>CAVYFB010000024.1:0-1343603 GCA_963767625.1 uncultured Chloroflexia bacterium | reverse complement strand
TCAGGAGCTTGGCTGGCATGGGGAACGCCAACGAGACCTTAGTGATCTGCCCGGTCGTGTCATATGGAGCGCCATGTTGATGCTCTCAAGCGTGCCGACCACTCTAGCGAGCTTGCACACCCCCTCGCGTCTTATCAAGCACTTCCTGCACCGCCTGCTCATCTCTCGTCTTGATGACATCGGTTGCCCCAAATTCCTGCGCCAGTTTCAGACGGTGTTCCCGGTGTCCGATGATAAAGATGCGTTCGGCCCCCAGACGTTTGGCGGCAATGACCCCACAGAGCCGGACTACTCCATCGCCGATCACTGCCGCCGTGCTTCCTGCCCTGACCCCCGCGGTCAGAGCAGCATGATAGCCTGTCCCCATGACATCGGTCCAGGGTAAGGATCGCCTTGAGCAGGTGCTCGTCGCCTTCAACCCAGGGTGGAAACCACCACCAGGGTGCCGTCGGCGTAGGGGACTCTAATGGCTTCAGCCTGGCCGCCGTCATTGGAACCGCCCCAGAACTCTCTCTGCACGCATGATGACTGCAAGCCTTCGCGGCAGAACTCGCACGTGCCATCCGATGTCGTGAAAGGGGAGATCACGCGATCCCCTTTTTTGATGGTGCGCACCTCCAATTCTACCCTCCTCGACAATTCCCATCCACTCGTGTCCCATGCGATCTCCCGGCTCAATTTGATCGAAGCCTCGATAGGGCCACAGATCCGAGCCACAAATACATGCATGGGTAATACGGGCAACTACATCGGTGGGTGCCTGAATGGGTGGAATCGGGTACCTGGTCAATGCGCATATCTTAGGTCCGTGGTAAACGGTGGCTCTCATGTCTTTCTCCTCTTCCTGTTCTCTACTCTCTGCTTGAAAGGCGGTTTGAGTGAAGCTTGTTCTCAGTGGGCAATGGCAGGTATCTTATTGCGCGTCCAGCTTGATCATACAATAATACGAGAATACCAAGTTCTTATATAACAATTCAAGGATTCTGTTCTCTTGTTCGAAAGGCACAAGGACGTGTGGCTGCTTCTCTCTTCAGCGTCTGTTCTACCCATGAGTCTCCTCAGAAGGCTCAATTCCCTGAGCACTGACAACCTCACGCCACGCGTCGAACCCCCACTGAAAGGCAACTACTCCGGCTTCTTTTTCTGTTCTATATAAAAGGGCACCGGAGCCGGGTGCCATGCCTCGATGCGCCCCCAGTTGACCTCCACGTAGGCCACACGCACAGTGCCGAGTAAACCATCGCGAATCGCCTTCCACGCGGTCTGCTGCGCCTCACCCAGCATCGTGATGGGAGCACACCCGAAACAGCGGCCTTTTTCCTCTGCCAGCGCCACCAGCTTCCAGGCTTCCTCTGATGTGAGCGCGATAGGTTTTTCGCTGTACACGTGCTTGCCTGCATTCAGACATTGCGCAATCACCTCGACGTGCGCGTTGTGAATGGTCAGATTAATGACCAGGTCAACTGCATCATCTGCTAAAATCGCTTCAGGGAGGGATACACCTTTCCACCGAACGTGGCCACAAAGTCCTCGGCGCGTTTGAGCGTGCGAGAGGTTGCTCCCAGCAACTTCGATGTGGATAGGGCCGCAATGTTCTTCCGTAGGCTCCGGCGATATTGCCACAGCCGACGATGGCAATGTTGAGTGGTTTTTGATCCATTCTTCCTGTCCCTTTCTCATGTTCTCTTCTACTGTCGCGTCCAATCAATTCGATCGGACGCTCCTCCCTCAAAGCGGCAAGCGACGTTACTCGCACAGCGCGTTGATTATCATGTCAAAGAGATCGAGATCGTGCAGGAAATCCTCGGCGGCAGTCTTGGGTTGCATGTTGTGGGTGACAACCTCGTGAAAGTGCAGCAGCTCAAGGGTGTACGGATCAGTGAAGGTCGGTCGAATTACTTCGCTCTCTCGATGCCTCGCCTCGAGTCTCGGTGAGGAGAGAGCTGGGTGGGCAGATGGCGAATGTAAGGCGTGTAATATTGGAAGAGGATCTCTTTGGTCTCGCCATAGACGGCAATGTGAGCATCGAAACGGCGGTTGTGATCGATGCCGGTTTCAAAGCTGACCGTGAAGCTCTCATAGTCAAAGAGAGCGGTCAGGAAGGTGCCCCAGTGTCGCGCGGCAACGACCAGTCTGGGCATGCCGAGCAGCTCGCGCATCGCTGAGAGATCGTGGGCACTCAAGCTACACAGCAGACGATAGGCAAGCACCAGCTCCGGGGGAGCATCCCCGATGGCGGCCTTGACGAGTCGGCTGGCCCGCTGCGCACGATCTCGCCCCGCCTCCGGTGGAGTATCTTTAGCCTCCTGGCGAGTCAGGCGCATGGGTTTCTCGATCAGGACATGTTTGCCACACCCAAGAGCCACAAAGAGCAAATCCGTATGGTATTCATCGCTATTCAACACGAGAACCGCGTCGAGATCTTTCTGGTCGGCCAGATCCGTATAGTCAGTGTCCCGGTGTTCGGCAGGGACGTTATAGCGCTCTCCCAAGGTGCTGAGCAGTTCCTGCGAAATACCACAGATGGCCGCAATCTCAAACGTGTCTGAGTGGGCCTGCAGGATCAGGCAAGTGGATGATCTGGGCAATTTCGCCCAGCCCAACCGACTCCGGTAGAGCCACACTAATCGGTGAAAAGGCTCAAGCGACCTTACCGAGGGCGCCCTCGTGGTCGTTTAGGAAGTGGAGGACTTGCTCCCGTTGCTTTGCGAGGTCGTCCTGGTCTTTTGGGTTCAACCCAAGCAACAGGAGCGACCTGATACATCAAAAGTTCTCGGATAGGCCAGATGTGATCCGTCAGTCCTGCCGCCATAGCTGGTGTGCAACGATACCCAAAATGCGTTGCTTTGCTTAACTCCTGATGTGGAAAGCAAAAGTTATAGGTCCATCCAATTAAAAACATGCCCGCTTCTAACGTTTCCACGCGCTGGACAGCATGACGACACTTACGTGTCAAAGAAGCCAGACGTTCACGCATCGTTGCGTTCAATCGCTCAATAAAAGAGGTATTGAACTCTTTGCATCCGACGGCCCTCTGGAGCAATTCTTGTGCTTTCGTCAGTGCGCCTCTGGTGATCTTTCGTGTGACTTCTACCACGCGTTTCTTTGCTGTGCGCTTAATCACGGTAGCAATACACAGATCCGGCCACGCTTCCAAACGGCATCGCCCTGGCCCTTCTTGCTGTTTCACCTTCTCTCTAAATGCGCGTACGATGCTCTTTGGATAGGCTGCAAACCCATCTGTGCATACGAGCAGGGCTTGCACGAACTGACAGCACGCACGCACGTGTTGGAAGAGACAGTCAATGAGCCTGCGATCTCGACTCGTGCTCACCACTCCTGCCAGCCATAAGCGCGTCGTGACATCCATCGCCAAAGCGATCCAGATGATCAGTTTTCTTCCTCTGGCGCGAATTTCATCGGCCTGGATATGTTGACTCTTGATCTGTCCTTGTTCCACAATGGCCTGATGCACCCGTTGACACTGCTTTCCTGCTCGTTTTTGCCAATCCGCTACGGTCCGTTCATCCAAGCCATAGGCATGCACGATCGCTTGTGTCGGACATCCATAGGCTAATAAGGTCACCACCCTTGTGACCGTTTCCTCATCTGTCCGCAATCCTTCCAGCATCGTGCCTCTGCGTGCGCTAAAGGTCTTCTTGCACGTCCAGCAGCGATAGCGTTGGGGGTCATACGAGTGAATACGAATGTTGCCCGCTCCGATGTGGCCTCTTGCGCGACACGTCTCATTGGGGCAAAATTGTTTCGACGCGTCCATTGGCTCTGTTGTACTCTTTTTCATAAGCACATCATGCCCAGGACCGTCCTTTTTTTCAAGGATCGTAAACAGACCTTGACAGGAGGTGTAAAGTAAAGACAAAAAATGGTGGAAGGTAGAAGAAGCAATAATGTCTCGAAAAGAACAACGTCCCCCCAGCTAAGCAACACTACAGGTTAGAACCACAAAGGAAGGTCTGTGTGGCCTGCGAGCAACCGATGTGGGTAGCCTATCATATCCATCGAACGCTCATGACCTTGCAAGGATGGTGTGGCTTGACCATCGTGGTCCGTCGGTGCCGTACCCCAACCTGCCCACGTTACTCGTTTCTACCCTACCGTCCAGAAGAAGAAGGCCGATGGGCACTGCCGCATGGAGAATGTGGATTGGATGTGATCGCATTGGTAGGACAGTTGCGCTATCGAGAGCACAGGAGTGTGAGCGAAATCCACCAGCAGTTGAAGGAGCGTTAGGTAGGAGGTGTGCGAACGGACTGTTGAGCATCTGATGCATCGCTATGAAGAGTTGGTGACGGTGCATTTGCATCACAAAGATCGCTTGCAAGCGATCGTATGATGCATGCAAGGCCGGGTGATCCTGGCGCTGGATGGCTTGCAACCAGATGTCGGCCATGAGGTGCTCTGGGTCGTTCGTGAGGTGATTTCGGGAGAGATTCTGGTGGCGCGTGCCCTCTTGAGCTCATCACAGGAGGATCTTGCGGTTTTGCTGAGAGAAGCCAAAGAAATGCTGCCCGCCGAAGTCGCAGTGAGTGGAATAATCTCTGATGGGCAGCTCTCCATCCGTAAAGCGGTGGTCTTGCAGTCTTTGCCGCATCTGCCCCACCAGTTGTGCCACTTCCATTACCTGCGTGAAGCGGCCAAGCCCATCTATGAAGCGGATCGTCATGCGAAAAAGGAACTGAAGAAGCGGATACGAGGAATCCGTGCTATCGAGCGGAGTCTGGAAGAAGAGAGTGGAGAAGAAGCACAAACCGTGCATGATTATTGTTTGGCGGTGCGCAGTTCGTTAACCGACGATGGGCATCCGCCACTGTCGGCATCAGGACTCATGTTGCATGATCGTCTCACACAGATTAGCGCCTCGATTGATCGGGTCGCGGAAAAAAGGGGCTTCCCGTCCCGCTTGAACGCTTGCAACGACTGCTGAAAAAGGGGCTACAAGCCACGGGAACCGATTGGGAAACGCTGGCCTGTGTGTATGGATGGGTTCACCAACTCGCCCAAATACTTGATGACACCAAAGAGAGGTCAGTAGAAGAGCGACAGCTCGGGTTTCAGGTCGTCTTGTGGCATATGCAACGGCATGCAGCACAATTGAGAGGGGCTTGGCCGCAAGCTATTGCACATTTTCTGAAGGTGACGCAGAGCTATGGCCCACATCTCTTTTTCTGTTATCAGGTTCCTGATTTACCACGGACTAACAATGATCTGGAGCAATCCTTCGGTCAGGTACGTTTCCATGAACGCAGAGCCACGGGGCGAAAAGGTGCGCTTCCTGGGCTGGTTGTGCAGGGGGCAGTGCGCGTGCAGGCGGCACTGGCTTCTCGCTTGCACGTCTTCACTGCTCAGCAACTCGCACCCTACGACGTTCAAGTCTGGCGGGGCCTACGCGCCCAAGTCTCGTTTCGGCAGGAGAGTCGCTGCAAGCAATCGCGCTTTCGCAGAGACCCGGCCACCTATCTGGTTGATCTTGAGGCCAAACTCATCAAGGATAGTTTACGATCCTAGTTTTTTTCAAGCCTCCCCCCCAATTTCACTGGTTAGTGTGGCTCTACCCATTGTAGAGAAGTTATCTCTCTGTCTAGTACACCTGGGCATTAGCGTTTGCATAGGCTTTTAACTTCTTTCCATATCAGCGTTCTGGCGCCGATTGCGATACTTGTGTTCTGTCAATGTCAGCCCATGCTTATAGCAGTAGCTTTTAGGTTGCTTGAGCTTGATGCGAGCATCGGCCGTGGTGAAGCGCCAGTTGATGCCGACGGCCTGCCCATTGCGTTTGGTTTGCCAAGCAGCCACCTCTTGTTCCAGTTCCGTGCGCGAGCCGATGCGACGATCCAAACACTGCCGCGTGAGGACCGAGAATTCGATCTCAGCCATGTTCAACCAACTGCCGTGCTTGGGGGTGTAATGCAGTTCCAGCTTCTCGATCAGGCGGCGAGCCTCGGCTGGCTCAAACACCTCATACAAGGCCGCCAGGGTATGCGTGTTCAAGTTATCCATCACCAGCACGATCTGCTCGGCAGTGGGATAGTACACGTCCACCAGGTCGCGAATGAAAAGCGCAAAGTCTCGTTTGGTGCGATGCTCGGTCACGTGCAAATAGCGCTTGCCCGCCAGTGGCTCGCAGGCCACAAACAGATTGCAGGTGCCTTGCCGCTCATACTCATAGTCGGAGCATTCTGGCTGTCCTGGTTGCATTGGCAAGGGGACACGGGTTTCACTCACCAACTGCTTACTCGTTTCGTCCAAACAGACCTGTGGGCGTCGCTCATCATAGGGTCGCGTGTAGACCGTCAGCACCTCCTCCATCTGGCAGACAAACTCGGCATTGCTCTTGGGGGGAATACACCACTGCTTGTTGAGCCACGGCTTGAGTTCGTTGTGCTCTAACACCTGCCGGATCGTTTCGCGTGAAATGCTCTCAACAATATGTAATTGCACCAGCTTGTCTGCCAGCAGTTGCAAGGTCCAGCGCTCCTGCCCCTCTTCTGGCTGGCTGCACACCAGCGCAATCAAATGCGCTTCCTGTTCTCCATCCAATTTGCGCAGGCGCGGCGTGTGAGGCCGGTGCCGATTGAGCGCGGCGGCCACTCCCTCTTCCACCAGGCGCTGCCGCACCCGCTCGACTGTCGCCGTCCCGATTTCCAACGCCTCACTGATCGCTTGATCCGTCCAGCCGGGGCCGCCCTCGCTGCTATCGGCTTTGAGTAAAATGCGCGCATGTATCAATTTTCGCGCCGATGCCTCGCCCTGGGCGATCAGTTTGGACAGGGACGCTCGTTCTTCCTTCGCGAGCTTTACGATAGACTTCTTCATGGGGGCTTCTCCTTGATGAGCAGAGATCTTTCTGTTTTTGCTCTTCAAGAATACCCCCTGGTTCCTCCTCTCTTCACCTGATGGCTCACCCATCACTTCCTGATGGACAGAACACTAGCTCGAACATATTTCTATGCTAATCGCCATACCACCAGTTATACTCCGCAGGAAGAGTAGAGCACATCGATAAAATCGTGTAATTCATTCCGTTTATTGCTCTGGGAACTCTCTAGACAGAATTACCTAGCTGCTTTGATCATATGGGCCTTCGCTTTTGAACGCTGTGAGGAAGTATTTCCACAAGCGGCCTGTGGAGCCATTTTTCCGAAACCAATGAGGGAGTGCTAACCTGATGTGCAAGTTCGTTTAGAACGTGATCGTGAGGACGAAGGTCTTCCCCGAATGAGGACGCTGTAACCTCCGACGTATCTACTTGTGAAAGAACGATACTACACCGCATCATTCACTAGATAGAAGCCCCTGGTATTGGGCTACAAGAATGCCCAAACCGGCTAGAATGCTACTGAATATCCCTTTGACGATGCAGCTAGATAGGCGATTCTGTCTCTGACACCCTGAGCTTTCAGAGTCACCAATGACTGACAAGGCATGGTGATCGCCATATCGCGCGAAGGGGCTGGTAGAAAGCCGATTTCAGCTGCATGAATATATGATATTCGTGCCAACTTGATTTAGATTTAATGGAGGAACTTTCATGATCAACAATACAACAACAAGACCTTTACCTGGAACCCGTATATCGTCATATCGTCCCGCACCTCTGAACTGGCAACAGTGGGGGATCGTCGTCTTGCGAATCATCTTCGGTTTTGTTTTGGTTGTTGCCGCAACGTTGAAGTGGCAACCGCAATTTCAGAACACCTTTGTTGCGCAGGTCTCAGCAGCGCAGGCTGGTCAACCAGCGCTCGTTCAGGGGTGGATCTCCTTCTGGGCTCACCTTGTCAGTGTCAATCCGTTGCTCTTTGCTCGTATCGAAGCCACGACAGAGACGGCGCTAGCGGTCTTCGTGATCTTTGGCATCTTGAGCAACTTGACGTCTATCGTGGGCATATTCCTGTCACTGGGCATCTGGTCCATCCCTGAAGGTTTTGGAGGACCCTACATACCAGGTCAAAGTACAGATATAGGGGCAGCCTTTCCCTACGCGATACTCTTTGCCGTACTGCTTTGTGTTTCTGCTGGACGCTATTATGGTGTAGATCAATGGCTCACTTCCAGGCTCGGGCGACTTGGCTTCCTGGCTTCTGGCTCCTTCAGGCGTAGAAGGAAGTAGGTGAGATAACAATAGGTAAAATGCAGCTTTCGGTAGCAGCGTGAATGACTCATGTTTTAGCGAATCCAGATCGGCATTTCCTCGTGGTCGATGCCAAAATGATGGGCCACTTCATGCAGGACGGTGTGCCGCACCTGCTCGCCCATGCGGTCAGGGTCGCCATGACAGTAGGATTCAATGGTGCTCTGGTAAATGGTAATGATCTCGGGCTGTGGGGTTCTGTTATGGCCATAGGCAGTCAATGGGACCCCTTCATAGAGTCCCAGCAGCGTGTAGCCCTTTTTGATACCTACCCGCTTCAGTACCTCTTTGCCTGGTTTATCCTGTACTCGCACCAACACGTTTTCCATACGCTGCTGGAACTCCTCTGGGATAGCAGCCAGCGCTTCCTCAACGAGGCGTTCGAACGAACTGAGCTCGCCTTTTTCGGTATCTTCCCCACCTTCTGCATCTCCCTCCAGGCGTTCATCTCCAGACATGAAATCGTTCGGAGCCGAGTCATCCTGCTCATTTTCTCTTACGCTTCCAGCGCGGTTGAAGATGCTCTTTCGCCAGAGAAAGAGGACTCCTACCGTCCCAAAGGCGAAAACACCGAGGAGGAGCAGCCAACCGGAAGCGAGCTCAAAAGCGGTATTGAGATAGATACTGAGGAAGAGGAGCGCAATAAGAAAACTCATCGTGGCGAACACGTACCGAGATCGATGATCGGGTGTATTATTGGAGTGCTCGTCCGGTTCTGGTTCGCGTGAATACTCGTCCTCTTCCTGTTCGTTACTCTCCACGGTAGACCTCTTCTCTTAACCCACTCTGGATTCTCAGGAGGAGCATGATCTCCTCTATGAAAGTAGTATAGCGTATCGAAGCCTTCAGCGTAAGAGGGAGAGGATTGACGCCACGTGTCTGATGAGTTTATAATTGGTATAACGTAATAATAAATCGTAACTCCTCAGCAGGGGGTGCCGGGAGACATAGTCTCCTGGCTGGAGCGCGAGTTGTCCTCGCTTCCTTTCCTTTTCCTTCGCTGCCGCCTGCGGAGGCACAAGAAAGTAACCTGAGTAGTCACGATGCTGGTGAATGCAGAAGAGAAAGCACAACAAGAGATGTGATGCTGGGAGCATGGGGAACCTGATAATCTGGAAATCCCGGTCCAACCTCGGAGGTTGGATCAGTATAATATGAGGTACAACACCATGGCTACACAACCGGCTCAACTCCAACGCGAGGCGCTCGGCCTGCGCGACGTCGTGTTTCAGGGCATCACGCATATCGCCCCGGCCATCAACGTCGTGTTCACCTTGCCCGTGATTGCAGCCCAGGCAGGGGCGACTATGCCCCTTTCCTTGCTCCTCTCCGTCATCGTCTGTTTCTTCATCGCAAACACGGTGGCCCAGTTTGCGCGCTATGTGCCGTCGAGTGGAGGATACTATACCTTCGTCTCACGCGGCCTGGGGCCACGCTACGGTTTCCTGACCACGTGGAGCTATCTGATCTACGATATCATCGGACCCGCGGCAGCAGTCGGCTTCTTGGGCTTCGCGGTCTCCGGCTTCTTGCAGAGTGGCACCGGCATCAATATCCCCTGGTGGATTTTTTCTATTGCCACCGCTCTTATCGTATGGGTGCTCACCTACTTGGGCATCCGCCTTTCGACACGCACGACAGTTATCCTCGGCGGACTCGAGATGTTGATTATGCTTGCGCTCGGTATCACCTTCCTGCTAAATCCTGGTCCAGGATCATCGGCGGTTGCACCTCTCAATCCGGCGGCTGCACCGACGGGATGGGGCGGCGTGCTCGGCGGTATGGTGTTTTCGATCCTGGCTCTCAGCGGTTTCGAGGCTCCAGCTCCTCTCGCCGAAGAGACGAAGCGACCGAACAAGTTCATCTACCAGGCAATCTTTTCATCGCTGATAATCGTTGGAGTCTTTTACATCTTCATGGCCTATGCCAGCGCCATTGGCTGGGGTACTGGAAACATAGCAGCGTTTGCCGCGAACGCCAATCCGTACTACACGTTGGCTCAGAAGCTGTGGGGAATAGGCTGGTGGCTTGTTTTCTTTGCCATCATCAATAGCACGCTGGCGGTAGGCATCGCATGCACCAACGCTGCTACTCGCGTGATGTATACGATGGCGCAAGCTGGAACGCTTCCATCAGCCCTGAAAACGATCCATCCAGTGCATAAGACCCCCATTGTGGCTGTGCATGTCGAGCAAATTTTCCAGATTGTGAGTTTCTTGCTCGTCGGCATTTTCTTCGGAGCGAGCCAGATCTTCGGCTTCCTGGGCACCATTGCTACCCTTGCCGTGATTGTGCTGTACGTGCTGGCTAATTTTGCCCTCACTACCTTTGTGAAGCGTGAACACCGCGCGGACTTTAACCTGTGGCAGCATGTCATGCTACCGGTATTAGGAACGTTGCTGTTGTTACCAGTTATGTTCGTCACCATCTGGCCAATTCCCCCCTATCCGCTTAACCTGACGCCGTATATCTTTGTGGCAATGATGATCGTCGGTTTTGTGGTTATGAAGGTGCTGGAGGTGAGACGCCCGCAGGCGCTGGCAAAGGGTAGCGCGATGCTTATCAGCACCGTTGAGACCAAGGCACAAGCAGGAGAGCCACAAATCAACGAGACCCCTGCATAGCTTTCCCTATCAGAGCAATGCAGTACCCACAAAGGAGAGTAGAGATGTCTGACGCCCGCGTTGAGCTTGCCGAGATAGATCTGCCGGAATTTGGCTTACCGCGTGAAGAACCGACCATTCCGGCAGCAACCTATGAGGCTCGCATCAACGCGGCCCGCCAGCGCGCAGCCGACGCCGGGTACGACGCGCTGATAGTTTACGCAGACCGTGAACACTTCGCCAACATGGCATACCTCACAGGATTCGACCCGCGTTTTGAAGAAGCGTTGTTGATCCTTGTACCAGGCCGTATGCCAACGCTGCTGGTCGGTAACGAAGACATAGCATATACTGCCATCAGCCCCTTACTTTTGCAAACCGTCCTGTTCCAGACATTCAGTTTGCTTAGTCAGCCACGTTCGTCAAGCGCCCCATTGGCGACGATCTTAGGTGATGCTGGCATAGGCGCAACGGGCAGCAAACGGATCGGCCTCGCAGGCTGGAAATATTTTATCCCTATCGAAACGCCAGTACCGGATCAATGGCTGGAAGTTCCGGCGTATCTGGTTGATACGCTTCGTAGTATGGGTTGCGAGGCATATAATGCCGGTCAAATCTTTATGGAGCCAGAGCATGGACTGCGCGTGGTCAACGATGTCGATCAACTGGCCTATTTTGAATTTGCGGCCACGCACGGCTCGCAAGGGCTACGCAACGTACTCTTCAACATACGTCCCGGAATGACCGAGTTCGATGCGTTCAAGCTACTGGCTCCGATTGGCCTGCCATTGTGCTATCACCCCGTTCTGTTCAGCGGTGAGCGTACGGCGCTGGGACTGGCCAGCGCGTCCAGCCGTACGTTGAAAACAGGTGACCCGGTTTTCGCCGCGCTGGGATACTGGGGCAGCAATAACGCGCGCGCGGGTTTCCTGGTCGAGAGAGCGGAGATACTTCCAGTCGGCATCAGCGACTATGTTGACAAACTGGTTGCTCCCTATTTCCGTGCCGTTGTGGAATGGTACGAGCATGTCGGGATCGGCGTAATGGGGGGTGAATTGTTCGATATCATTGACCGGCACCTGGGCGACCCGTTCTTCGGCGTTAGCCTGAATCCCGGTCACCTGATCCACCTGGATGAATGGGTCAGTTCGCCCATCTATCGCGGCTCAACTCAACAACTGCGTTCGGGAATGGCGCTACAAGTTGATATCATCCCGGCAACAAATACCTCCTATCACACTACCAACATTGAAGACGGCATTGCGCTGGCTGACGAGGAGTTGCGGCGGGTATTCGAGCAGAAGTACCCGGATGCCTGGAAACGTATCCAGCAGCGCCGCGCTTTCATGCGGGATGTTCTGGGTATCCAGCTCAATCCAGAAGTATTGCCATTCTCAAACATCCCGGCCTATCTGTCCCCCTTCTGGCTTTCGCCGCGGCTAGTGATGCGCTGTATTTAGTGTAGAGGGCTGTAATGGCTACTTGGGACAACTGTTTAACAACAGACAGAACAGTGGTGCTAGAACCATTCGATGAGGGAGTATACACACATGAGTAGCGTTAGAGCTGTCCAGGCTGATCCAGCTCTTCCAGCAGGTAAATATATCTGACGACCAGTTTAAGGAAAGGAGCTACAGCATGCTTACCACGCAACAACTGAGGCGCGACTTCCAGTTGGGCACGAACACACCTATACTGTCTGGCATGAGATCGTGCTGCAACCCGGCCAGCAATATACGATTCCGCCCGATACCTTGCACTGGTTTCAGGCAGCTGATGAAGGCGCCATTGTCTCGGAGTTTTCAACGCGCAGCCGCGATGAGTTCGATATTTTCACCGATCCGCAAATTCGCCGCACCACAATCATCCAATAGCTATCATAGATATGCCTTGATTCTGCACTAGTAAGGTGATCCTAGGCCGGCACCACGCGAGCGGATAGGCCAAATATCGGTCACTACGTCGTTCTCGACAATGTAGTAGACATCGTGAAGGTTGACCGTCGTAGGACCGTAGCCGGAAATGACCTCAATGTGATCTCCAACCTTCATTGGCGACCCCGGGTCCACGTCAACGAGCAAATGCTCCTCGGCGATTGCCACTGTGGTGGATGCTACGTCCATCAGGCGCGGCAATCCAAGTTCGCTGCCGACGGCCTTTCGTCCCGAATCAAGGACAATTCTGTTTCCCTGGCGGCTGATCACGGTTGCCAGAACCGTCAGCGCCACAGGGAAACCGGGAGCTAGCTGTGCATGGAAAGCGTCCATGACTATGGACGATCCGGCTTGTAGCTCGGTCACACGAGGGTGCGCGCCCGTGATATTGTACGTGCCAGTGCCTCCGCCAGATATCACTTTCGACTCGAAGCCGGCCAGAGCAAGGAAATCAACTGTAACTATAAGCTTGTCCATGGCAGCATGAGCTTTTCGCACGCGCAGATCAGGAGCGGGTTCGAGAGCGCAGTTTAGAGCCTGGCAGGTTGCTATGGCACGTTCCATGGCAGCCGGGTACTCGGTTGTGAGATGGAGATCGGCCCGCAGGTGATCGGGCCGCAGCCTACACAAGAGTTCAAGCTCGCGAGTAGTCAGTGATGCGCCATGACTCGCCATACCGAATCTGATGGTTGGCAGGCGCTGACCAACACCCAGGGTCTGACCACCATCAACAGGAATCACGGCGCCTGTGACCCAGAATGCATGCGGATCAACCAACTGCACAATCCCCCACGCAAGCTCTTCCGGAGCACCCATGCGGCCCAAAGGTATGGTTGCCGTCAGCTCCTCGTGAACCTTGGTGATATCATCTCCAAGGGTGTCAAGGATAGAAGTAGCGGCAGGACCGGGAGCAATGGCATTGACGCAGATGCCATCGCTGGCCAGCTCCGCTGCCAGGCAACGCGACAGGTGCTCACCAGCAGCAACCTCTTCTGGCTCACCAGGTCGCCCCAGGGGAATGGTGCGCAGGAGACCTTCGCGCTCCTGGTCGTTCTCCATGAAATATTTCGTCATGGATGTATTCGTGAAGCCTGGTATGACAGCATTCACACGGATTCCGTGGCGGGCATAATCGTTAGCCATAACCCTGGTCAGGCCATAGACGCCTGCCTTGCTTGCACTGTATGCTGAGTAACCTGGAGCGCAGCCGAAAAGCCCAGTTGGAGATGCGGTGCAGATGACGCTGTCACCGCCAGAGGCAAGCAGCGCGCGGATACCGTGCTTGCAGGTTCAGCCAACAACCTCTTTGTAACGGCTGATTGCCTCGAGATGCTGCTGAAGGGAGGCAAAGCCTGCGTCCATCGTGTTGATGGCGATATGCGTTGCACCCAGATCTCGCCACCGCTTCGTCTGGCGCATCCACTCGTCGGGAGTACCATCCTTCGTATTTACCTGCGCCTGGATGCCCACCATGCTGGGATCGCGCCCAGCCTCCCGAATGTAGCGGTGCAAGCGCTCGATGGTCTGCTGCATCTGCTCATCCGGCCGTCCTAGAGGGAACCAGCCGTCGGCGAGGCGCGCCGTACGCTGCAACAGCGCCTCTGCTCGGCCACCTGTCCAGATGGGGATCACGTGCCGCAGCGGAAGGGGATTGAGTCCTGCCTCAGTGATGGTATGATACTGGCCGTGGTAGGTGACGATCTCGTGGCTCCATAACAGCCGCAGCACCTCAATCTGCTCCTCGACGACCCGCCCGCGCGTGTGGAAGTCCATCCCCAGTGCTTCGTACTCCACCGGGTTCCAGCCCACCCCCACGCCCAAACGCAGCTTCCCGCCACTCAGCACGTCCACTTCTGCTGCCTGCTTGGCGACGAGTACCGTCTGCCGCTGAGGTAGGATGATGACCCCGGTGACCAGTTCCAGTTGCGTCAGCGCCGCCAGGTAGCCAAAGAGCACGAACGGTTCGTGGAACAGGTCCTCTGACGTATACCCCTGCCAGCCAGGTCGGTGGGTGGGGTCAGCTCCCAGGACGTGGTCATACACCACGAGGTGGCTATACCCCAATCCTTCGATGGCTTGTACATAGTCACGGATCCCCACCGGGTCAACGCCGATCTCGTTCTGAGGGAACACAACACCTATCTGCATATGTAAACTCCTCACAAACAAATGGTCTACTGAGAATCCTTGTTTCCTCTGAAAGTAGCTCTGCCACTTAAGAGGTGATAAGCTCCCGCTGTAACTGGTTACGCGCAAGCACCTTCCCATTTCGCACTACGCAATGCGGCGGTTGCTGAAGGCGCAGCACGTGGCGCACAGTAGGGGCCGCGAGTACATTAAGGTCCGCCCTGCATCCAGGCTCCAGACCATAATCGGGCAGGCGGAGCGCACGCGCCGCATTGTAGGTGACGAAATCGAAGGCAGCTTCCATCTCGCTGGGAGCAGCCAGGTGCGCAGTGTGGCATAGGTAGGCAACCACTTCCTGCTGATCATTGCGTCCGAAGGGGTAGAAGGGATCGGCCACGTCATCCTGGGAGGAAAAGACGTTGACGCCGTGTCGCCAGAGCTGCTTGACACGGGTGATGCCCCGACGGATGGGCTCCAGGTCATAGCGCCCTTGCACCACCAGGCTGATGTGGGGATTGCTACTGATGTTCACACTGGCTTGTTTGAGCAGGTCTATGACTTTCTGGGCGTGGACTTCGTTATAGGCTGCCAGTGCACCACAATGGCTGGCCGAGACCCGCCCTTGATAGGCTTCCCGGATGGTCTTGACAGCCAGGTATTCCAGCGAACGGCTCAGTGGGTTATCCGTATCGTCCACCAACATATGGATGTCTTTGTCGTAGCGCTTGGCCAGCTCGAAGCAGTAGTCGATGTGGGTCCTGGCATCCTCGTCGAGTAGCTCAAACCAGGGAAGGCCGCCCACGACATCTGCCCCCAGGCGCATCGCCTCCTCCATGAGATCACGCGTACCTGGATCGCGGATGATCCCCTCTTGAGGAAAGGCAACCACCTCAAGGTGAACCAGTTCGCGCCACTGTTCACGTAGTGCCAGCAAACCGTTCAGCCCTCGCAGGTGGCCCACACTGTCCACATCTGCAAACGCACGGAAGACGGTAGTGCCGTTGAGGATACCTTCTTCGATGGCCCGACCTGCTCGCTGCAGGATGTCTTCGACGGTGTAGCGCGCCTTATGTTCCCATGTCAGTTCGAGGCATTCACTGAAGGTGTAATCCTTGTTGGGACGCATAATGTCCTGAAGATGGCACTTGTCGAGGTGGATGTGTCCATTGACGTAGGTGGGCAGCACCAGGTTTCCAGCAGCGTCCACTTCAGATGGTGCAGACTCGGGGATCTGTGTCATCACAGCGCTGATGCGATTGCCACTGATACCGATATCCCAGGTGCCCTCACGGCCCCGGAGATGTGCGTGTCGAATAATGAGATCCATGTGCTGTTCTCTCCCGATGGACAAAACGCCAGCAGATGGCGTATTATCGTTCCTTTGCTATACCCTTTGGAAGAGTTTCTATGGAATGTTGAAGCCTCCCAATCGAATAGGGAAGCTTTCACAGGTACTATTGATGAGCGGTCAGATCAATTGGCATGATCGGTCTCAAATGGGACTCGATGACCTGGCGTCTTGGCTCAAGGAAAGGGGGAAGTGAGAGCCGTTCCCCCAACGTTGCAACATCCTCGTCTATGGCGAAACCTGGCCCATCGGTAGCAATTTCGAACAACACCCCGCCCGGCTCACGGAAGTAGATCGAACGAAAGTAGAACCGGTCGATCACAGAAGTCACCGTTGAATTGACCCCGGCGATCCTACTCCTCCATTGCCTGTGCTCCTCTTCGTTTGGAGTGCGGAATGCCACGTGGTGAACGCCACCTATCCCAACGAAGCGGTGGTAAGGCCATTCAGGATGAATCTCCACATGTACTTCTGCACCGGGTCCACCAGGACCTACCTCGAAGACGGTCACGGAGGTCTGCTGTGGCGTCTTATAGGTGATACTGCGTCGGAAACCAAGAACTTCGGTTAGAAAGCGCTCCGAAGGTTCGAGATTGCGCAGCGTGAGCCGAACCGCGTAGAAACCATGAATCGCCATCTCGACGGGCACTGGGCTCCTGCGCCAGGGCGTACTCTCCAATCTCCCCTTATCATCTACCAGTTCGAGACGCTGTCCCTCAGGGTCGCGGAAGGGCAACACCAGCAGATTATCTGCACCGCGCGTTTGAATGTCATCATGGGCAACGTTCAAATCATCAAAGCGCTTAACCCACCAATCGAGTGCATCCCGACCGGTCACACCTAGCGAGATCGTTGAGATGGTGCCGACGCCCTGGCGGTGATATCCAATGTCTGGCCATTCAAAGAAGGTCAGGTCTGTGCCTGGACGACCCAGTTCATCTCCGTAAAAGAGGTGATAGGCCGAAACATCGTCCTGATTCACGGTCTTCTTCGTCAAGCGCATACCAAGCACCTGTGTATAAAATGCGACGTTGCGGGACGCATTCCCCGTAACGGCGGTCACATGATGGATGCCACCTAAGTGCATCATTTTACTCCTCCTGTGTCTTGAGAACAAACGGTGGTTTGACCAATCAGATACCTTTATGCACATAGCTCTGTCTATCCCATACGACGAGCGACATGTGGAAGATAACGTAGCCATTTTCATCGATCTGTTCAGCGTGAGATGGGATAGATATCTATGAAATGTGATAACATCATCTCGGCACCAATCTATTCCTCCAACGCCACTGCGTGGCTAGTGCTGCGCATTCAGGAGGGATACTAGAGAAGGAGTTGCAAGACTTGAACGATATCAATCCTCTCGCGCAACAGCACGCCGACATACGTCAGGCCGTGCGCGACGTGTGCAGGGTGTTTGACAGTGCGTACTGGCAGAACGTTGAGGAATCGTCCGGCTATCCCGAAACGTTTGTGCTGGCACTGACCCAGGCAGGGTGGCTTTCGGCGCTGATCCCCGAAGAATTCGGTGGCGGCGGTGTTAGCCTGACCGAAGCGTCGGTCATCCTCGAAGAGATCAATCGTTCCGGCGCGAACTCGGGTGCCTGTCACGCGCAAATGTACACAATGGGTGCCCTGCTGCGACATGGCTCGCCTGAGCAGAAACGCAGGTATTTGCCGCAGATTGCCTCGGGCGCATTGCGCCTCCAGTCATTTGCGGTCACCGAACCTACCACCGGCACTGACACGACCAAAACCAAAACCGTTGCTGAGAAGCACGGTGATCGCTATATCGTGAACGGTCAGAAGGTCTGGATATCGCGCGTCCAGCATTCGGATTTGATGTTGCTCCTGGCGCGTACGACACCTCTGCCGCACATCAAGAAGAAAACCGACGGTTTATCACTTTTCCTGGTGGATCTACGTGAGAGTATGGGCAAGGGACTGACGGTGCGGCCAATCCGCAACATGGTCAATCATGAGACCAACGAAGTCTTTTTCGACAACGTCGAGGTCCCTGCCGAGAACCTGATTGGGGAAGAAGGCAAGGGCTTCTCCGTACATTCTGGATGGCATGAACGCCGAGCGCATTCTGATCGCGGCAGAGTGTATCGGCGACGGCTACTGGTTTATCGACAAAGCGCGCACGTATGCCAACGAGCGCATTGTGTTCGATCGCCCCATCGGACAGAACCAGGGCATCCAGTTTCCGATTGCGCAGGCGTATGCCCATGTGCGAGCGGCAGACTTGATGCGCTACGAAGCTGCGCGCCTCTTCGACGCGGGACAAGCCTGCGGCGCTGAGGCGAACATAGCGAAGTTGTTGGCTGCTGACGCTTCATGGCAGGCGGCCAATGTGTGTTTACAAACCCACGGAGGGTATGGTTTTGCGGCGGAATATGACGTTGAACGGAAGTTCCGTGAGACACGATTGTATCAAGTCGCGCCCATATCCACTAATCTCATCCTGTCCTACCTGGGCGAGCATGTGCTGAGCATGCCTCGCTCGTTCTAAGAAGAGGTTGTATGAGCGCTCTCCCATTGTATGGTACGCGCGTCGTCGCAAAGAACGAGTGGTCGCAGCACAATTCTGCCGTCGGGCACACGCCCATAGAGGATGAATAGGAAAATATCACAGGCCTCGCAGAAATAGCCCACGTGCGATGGCTTCACCTGCGAGTGCGCAGACGACGACCAGGTAGAGCATGCCGGTGGCGGACTGAAATGAACGATCACGGATCAACTTCCAGGCGAGGCCCCCGAGGACAAGCGGTATCACGAAACTGACCAGGATGCGCAGCCAACCAATGGCGTTTGTGCTCAGTGGTGCGACAACGGGTATACCGGCTGGCCTGGTCTGTGAGTTTGCCGGTGGTGTAGCAGCTGGAGCTGTTGTGGTTGGAGTTGCAGTGACAGTAGGAGTAGCTGTGTTGGCAGCATTGGCGTATGTTGTGCTGGGGCCAGCAGTGAGGGCGAAGATAACCTGTGCTAGTACGCCGAGTAGAACGAGCGTGGTAGCGAATTGCAGTGGCTTTTCCGAGAGGGCTGGGGTGACAAGGTACCAGTGTCCAAGCCACATGGCTGTCATGACGCCACCGAGTGCAAGTGCAGCGGCGAAGAAGCTGGCGATGGTGAATACACCCCCCAGGTTTGCGGCTGCGAGGGGTCGGTAGATCATGGCCATGACCAAGAGTGTGGTCAAGCCTGCCAGGACCGTCAATGCTCCACTGATGAGGCGTAACAGGCGTAGCCGAGAAGGCTGGGCCTGCTCTTTTTGCTTGCCCTTGCCGTCTACTCCTGCGTTGCGGTCAAGCCAGAGGAAGAGATTATAGGGAAGCATGAGCAGCAGGAAGAGGAGCAGTGGAAGAGATAGGTAGCCTGTCCAGGTTTTGTCAAGTTGTGCGTAGGTATTGAGAAGTTCAGGTGGCGAGAAGCTCTGCTGGAATAAGTAGGTGAGGCCGGTCAGGAACAAGTAAATGATTGCGTAGGTAATGAGGAAGCTGCGTTTGACTTCGTTGCGCCAGTCAAGCACAAAGAGTACGGTGAATGCTCCTACGGAAAGTTCTGTCATTACGATGAACAGGGTAAGTGGAAGTGTCAATAGCATAGTATGGTTATCCCTCTTGTTGTGTCAATCAAGCAAGTTTGCGGAGTGATGCCCGCTTTGTTGCTGTTACAAAGCAGATTATACATCTGTTCGTGTGTGAGGGCAAATGGGCTAACTAAAGCTGATGCTTCCGCTAATATAGCTTCCTACCGAGAAGATTATTGCTATTGATGCTAACCTTGATTGATGTTATCATTATCAAACAACAGACAAAACAGCAGTTGAGGCAGCAGAAAAGATGAGTAGCAAGCTGTTACTGATAGCAAGTCTTAGGTACATCACGTATTGTAAAGAAGGAGAGGAATATGGAGGCTATTATCGGGAGGTATAGGGCGAGCATGGAGGGGACGGGACTCGTCCTCAAACATACAGCGGGCATCAGTTTTGACATGACGGTGGACGAGACGTTAGAACTTTGGGATTTCATCAACGCTTACCGGCAGACATTGATGACTATCAGACGTGACATAGACCCCCATACAGAGCCGATTATTACGGATGAGCAAAGCAACTGACGACATCCCTTTATACTATGCTGTGAAAAAAGCTCACCTTTCGTGTTCTAATCGTGTGGAGGAAACCGCATGCCGCGCTGCCCCAATCCTCGGTGTCAGGCTGACTATCCTCCTGGAACGCTCCAGTGTACCAATCCATTTTGTCGCTGCATATTGCCTGGAGCGGTTGTCGCGGGCCGCTATACCGTCGAGACACTACTGGGCCTGGGTGGGATGGGCGCGGTGTATCGCGTCAATGACAGCTTTGAGGGGCAGCAAGTAGCCCTCAAGGTGATCTCGGCAGTTGGGAACAATATGGAATTGACGACGGCGATAGAGAGGTTTCGCCGTGAGGCGCGTTATGCGCACCAATTGCGCCACAAGAACATTGTGCCGGTGCTGAACTTCGGTCAAGATGGCACACTGCTCTACCTGGTGATGCCTCTTATCACCGGTGGTACACTCAAATCCTTGTTAAAGGCAGAACAGCCGTTGCCTACGGCGCTGGCGCAACGCTATCTGAATGACCTGGCGGAGGCGATTGATGAAATCCATGCACATCCAAAGCAGATAGTCCACCGTGATATTAAACCCTCCAACCTGCTTATTCACCAGGATGATGGACGGCTGGTTGTGGCCGATTTTGGTATTGCTCGCGCTATACAGGAGCATGCGCTGACACAGCGAGGATGGGCCCTGGGCACTGAGCACTATGTTGCACCAGAGCAGGAGAAAGGGAAGGCGGAGCCTGCCAGCGATATCTATTCGATGGGGGTGGTGGCCTATCAAATGTTCACCGGCCTGCTCCCTTTCCAGGCGGTTGTGCGCAGCCGAGCAGCCGAACTTCCAGCTCCCAGTAAACTGAATGCATCTTTGCCGTCGGCGGCGGATGCAGTCATTCTAGGAGCGATGGAGATCGATCCTGCGAAACGCCACAGTTCGGGGCGTGAGTTTGCAGACGCGCTCAATAACGCGCTGCAATTGTCGCCAAAGATGGTAACACCAACGCAACTTCCTCAATTGGGGAATGCTAATATGATTGTGCGTACCGTCATTCCTGAGAATCCCTGTGGAGCCTGCGGACAAGAAAATCGCAGTAATTCGCGCTTCTGCCGTCGTTGTGGGCAGAGCCTGGATGATACCTCACCACTTGTAACCGATGTCTGTCAGGTTGGCTACTTCAGTGATACAGGCCGTCGTTATGTTGCACACGAGAATGAGGACATGCTGCTGGTTGTGGAGGGGTTGTGTGCCAACCTTGCACCGCCGCCTCGTCCATTTGGTTTGTTTGCCGTGGCTGATGGATTGCGTGGGGAGCATGGCAGGCCCACTGGCGGGCATGAGGCGAGTCGGCTGGCGATAGAGACGGTGGCCGATGTTCTGCTGCCACTGCTTACAGCACCCGCGCATTCTACCTCGTACAAGGTGCAAGGGCGGACTCAGCACCCTCCTTCTGGATCCCCACTGCCCCCACATCCGCCCCTAGGGCGTCGATAAATTCGCCGTAGAAGCAGCCTAGTGGCTCCTATAAAGCGCTGCCTCCGCCAGACGCTGTTGTCGAAGAGTGGTTGATCGAGGCAGTACAACGAGCAAACCAGGTCATTTACCACTGTAATGCCGACTATGAAACGAATATGGCAAGTACGTTGACGGTAGTGTTCATGTATAAACGCCATATCTATGTAGCGAACGTCGGTGATAGCCGGGCATACCACTACAGTGCAGGCAAGGGCATTCATCGCATTACGACGGATCATACATTGGCCGCTAACCTGGTTGATGCTCACCTCTTCACACCTGACGATGTGTATAAAAGCGAAAAGCGCAAGCAGTTCTATCGGATTCTTGGAGAGATTAACCAGGTGCGAGTGGATATGTTTCAGCATGCTATGGAGGTGAACGACCTGATCTTGCTCTGCACGAATGGCTTATGGCAGATGGTGTATGATGACCGCCTGGCGGAAATTCTGGCGCAAGGTCAAGGTGGCGATCCGCAGAAGCTGGCGAGGACGCTGGTTGACGCCGCAAATCTGGCAGGCGGCAAAGGGAATGTGAGTGCGATTGTGGTGAAAGTGCAGTAAGCCTGTCACCCTACTGCCAGCAGCCAGCAGCGCAAGAGTTCGGCGACACTCCACGCCTGGGCGAAACAGCCCGCCGGTGTAAAGGGGGGCTCTGGCTCGGCAACCTCGCTGATTGTTCCCAGGCACGTATCCCATAGATGCTCTATGAGCGGTTGTAGTAGGGGTTGTAAGTCCTTGCGGTCGTTGTTGACGCGCAAGTGGACATCGATATAGGGGCCGATCAGCCATTGCCAGACAGTACCCTGATGATAGGCACTATCGCGCTGCACGCGATCACCATTGAAATGGTTGCGATAGGCGGGGTCGGTGGGACTCAGCGAACGTAAGCCCATGGGTGTGAGTAAGTGGTCGGTCACTTGCTGCAACATGCCGCGTATTTGTGCATCGGAGAGCAAATTTCTTGTCAGCGAAGCCGCAAACAACTGGTTGGGTCGCAGCGAGGCATCGTTCTGGCCTGCTACCCCCTCTATATCGACCACATCGTATAGATAGCCGCCAGCCTCGTACCAGAAACGTGCAGCGAAGTTCTGACTGACCTGGGAGCGGAGTTGAACGTATTGGGTTGCATCGGTTGAGAGACGTACCGCCCAGATTTCCATATAGGTGAGCGCACAGTACCAAAGGGCGTTCACCTCAACCGGTTTGCCGTGACGAGGCGTGATCACACGATCGATTACTTTAGCATCCATCCAGGTGAGCTGAATACCAGGAACTCCCGCACGTAGTAATCCATCACTCGGGTCGAGGCCGATGCCATAGTCTGTCCCGCGAATATGCCACTGAATGATGTCACTAAGTGTAGGAAACAGGTCTTTGAGCAGTGTCTGATCGCCTGTTATTGCCAGGTAGCGAGCAATGGCGTGGAACATCCAGAGTGTGGCATCGGCGGTGTTATACTCAGGTGCTGCACCACTATCAGGGAAGCGGTTCGGGATAAGCCCTTGATGGGAAAAGGAGGCGAAAGCTTTGAGTAAACCGCGTGCCTCGCTGTACCTACCTGTAGCAAGAAGCAAGCCGGGCAGGGCTATCATACTGTCACGTCCCCAGTCGGTAAACCAGGGATAGCCTGCGATAATCGTTTTGCGGTCGGGTGAGAGGTGCAGTTGCCTGTTTCCAGCCGTATCCTGGGTGTACTCTGGACGGGCAACGATGAATTGATCGGCGGCGATGACCAGGCGCGCTCGTACTGGGTCGTTGCCTGACAAGTCATTCGTTGTACGATCTGCCACGGCTAATAGTTGTTTGATACGGCGCTGGTGGCGGGTGAGGGCCTGCGCCACAATTCCTTCATGTTGCGGTCCACCTAGCTCGGTTTGCGGCTCGGCTTCAGCACTAAGCACGAACGTTACGCGCTGGCCGGGGGTGATTTGCAAACGAAAGTTTCCCGGCTGATAGACGTCTTCCAGGTCAGGCAGACCACGTTCAGTATCACGTCGATGCCGCACATGCCAATACCAGTACCCAGTGGGCGTGAGATTTGCAGATGGTCCTGCAATAAGATAGTAGATGGGTGCACCCTCAAAAGCACGCACGCGACAACGATTGCCCTGGTTCTCTACAAGGAAATGCCAATCGGGTGCGCCCTGCGTTATGCTGTGGTGATCACGCGAGAGACAGAAGGGGGACAACGTCAGCCAAATCGGCGCGTCGCTCGCCTCAGCATCGGTTGTACCATGGGCTATGTACTGCACATAGGTTGTGTTCTGCCCATATTCCATCCAGATGCGTTTATCCAGCGTGAGATAGTCGCCTAAGCGATAGGTAAAGCATGGTATATCGCCTTCCAGCGAGACTGAGTCAAGATACAAGAAGCCCTGTGGGTCGATGGTGCCGTCCTGGTATTCGTTGACACCGAGTTTGCAGCGTTGCCCACCGGGAAGCTCAACCTCTTCATCTATCTTTGTGACCAGCACGGTACGTTCGACAGGAGGACGTAGCGCAGCTACTAGCAGACCGTGATAGCTACGGGTCGTAGCCCCTAGGATGGAGCCAGCGGCATAGCCTCCCAGGCCGTTGGTCACCAACCACTCGTGGTTGAGTCCAGCTTGTACGTCGGCACAGATATCGCGGCCTACATAGAGATTCCATGCGTTCGTGGGTGTGCGAAGCAATGCACCAGTGTCGTCTTCGACAATCATAGCCTAAGCCTCCATCGCTGATTTCATCCGTTCTAGCGCTGTTTCGATGCGCTCATCAGGTGCTGTGATTGAGATACGCAGATAGCCTTCACCAAGATCGCCAAAGTTTGTGCCAGGGGTGAGGAAAACTCCCGTTTTGTCAAATAACCAGGTACAGAAGTCGCGGGATGTGGTGTATAAGAAGCTTTTAGGAATGGATGCCCAGATGTAGAGTCCTGCTTTGGATGTACGGGTATGCATGCCAATGGCGTTGCAGCCATCCACGAGCAGATCGCGACGACGGCGGTAGATGGCGTTGCGTTGCTGTAACCAGGAGACGGGCAAGTGTAGTGCTTCGATGGCGGCATACTGGATGGGGCGGAAGATGCCACTATCGATGTTGCTCTTCAAGCGACCTACAGCATTGACAAGTTCAGGGTTGCCTACCAGCATGCCGATGCGGAATCCGGCCATGTTATAGGTTTTGCTGAGCGAGTGGAGTTCAACCGCGACCTCGCTGGCTCCTGGAATCTGAAGGATGCTCATGGGACGGAAGTCGTCGAAATAAACCTCGGCATAGGCCATATCGTGGACGATGATGAGGTTATGGCGATGGGCAAATGTGATGGCATGCTCGAAGAACCTGCGGTCTGCACACGCGGCAGTGGGGTTATTTGGGTAGTTGAGCCAGAGCAGGCGGGACTTCGCCAGGACATCCTGCGGAATGCTGTCCAGGTCGGGCAGGTAGTTGTTCTGTGCCAGTAGCGGGAGCATATATGGGTGTGCACCAACCGAGGTGCTCGCGGTGATATAGACGGGATAATACGGGTCGGGGATGAGGGAGACATCACCGGCATTGAGCACGGCCGTGCCGACGTAGGCCAGGCCTTCTTTTGAGCCGAGCAGTGGCAGGATATCGCGTTCAGGGGTAAGGTGAACGTCAAAACGCTGCTCAAACCAGGCCGCTATGGCTTCGTGGAGCGCACCCATGCCGCCGTACTCTGGATAGCGGTGGTTTTCGGTCTCCTGCATGGCTGCACACAGGCGGTCGATCACCGCCTGTGGCGCGGGCAAATCAGGATCGCCGATTGAGAGGCTAATGACATCGACACCGGCGGCTCTACGTTCGGCTATTTTCCTTTTCGTATCGCTGAAGGGGTAGGGTGGCATGTTGTTAATTAAGTTGGACAGTTGCACGATGGTTGCTCCTGACAAAATAAAGCTGGCGATCTGTGGCTTTGGGAAAGATAAGTACTTTAGAGCGGAGCTGTTGCGAAGCCAACAACTCTCTAGCAATTGCCTTGCTCCTACAGTTTCTTTGGGTTGGGACGAATACGTACTAAGCGAGGCTTTATGACAGTGAAAGCTCCCAGCAAATTTTCGCCATGTTCTCGGACAACTCTGGAGATCACTACGGCTCTTTCGAGCGGAGTAAACCCTTCGAGTCGAACAAGCAGTACACCTGTTGCCTCACTGCGATGACGGATGACTAATTCCCCAAAATCTTTATCCTCTGTCAACAGCAAAGCTTCATACTGGTTTGCTATCGCTAGTACATCTGTATCTGGACTGCTAGCGGCTATTTCACTGATGTGCCTGACTTGGTGTCCTTCTGCCTGGAGAAGCGACACAATTGTCTGAGCAATATTCTCATCTGCAAGGATGTTCACGCAGATGCCTTGTCAATAGGGTGTACGAAATCCATCCGTACCGATTCGGCTGCGAATTGTAGAGCAGCTTGTATATCTTGACGGGTCAGATGCGGATACTCTGTGAGAATTTGCTCAACCGTTAGACCATTGGCAAGCTCTGTGAGAATATGTTCAACTGTAATACGAGTTCCCTTGATGACTGGCTTTCCTACCATAATTTTAGGGTCTGATATGATCATGGTTTCTTCCACGGTTCTCCTCCTTGCATCGTCTCGTTTCATTATAATGTATTTCGCTAGCATTGTATATGCCTCTAAGCTCTTAAGCCATTGGCTCCGCCTCATACCAATTCTTCCCAACTTTCAACTCGACCCGAATCGGGACATCCAGGTTTGCCACGCCCTCCATAATGCGTTTGACCAGGCTCTTGGCTCGTTCAAGCTCTTCAACGGGCACCTCGAAGACGAGTTCGTCATGTACCTGCAGGATCATGCGTGTCTTTAAGCGCTGCTCCTCAATGGCATGCTGCAAGCGAATCATGGCTATTTTAATTAGATCGGCATTTGCGCCTTGAATGGGCATGTTGATAGCTTCACGCTCGACTGCCTGGCGCTCGTTGGTGGGTAGGGAAAGCAGGTCCGGCAAGAAGCGTTTCCGTCCGTAGAGCGTGTTGACATAGCCCTGCGTACGAGCTTGATGGAGCGTTCGGTCGACGTAGCCTTTAATACTGGGAAATGTCTCGTGATAACGCTTGATGAAAGCTGTGGCCTCGGCGTTGCTCATGCCTGTGATGTTGGCCAGACCAAAGGCCGACTGTCCATAGAGTGTAGCATACACAACGGTTTTCGCCAACCTGCGCTGATCCTTCGTCACCTCTGATACGGGTACATTGAAGAGTGTAGCAGCGATGATGGTGTGAATATCCTCATCTTTGCTGAAGGCCTCGACCAGGCGTGGCTCGTGTGTGATATGGGCCAGGATGCGCAGCTCGAACTGCGAGTAGTCGGCGGTGAGCAGAACATAGCTGGGGTCCGCGATGAAGGCACGGCGGATTTGCCGTCCAACCTCGGTACGTATGGGAATATTTTGCAAGTTCGGGTTGCTTGATGACAGGCGTCCACTGGAGGCAACGGCCTGGTTGAACGACGTATGCACTCGCCCGGTTACCGGGTCTACCAATGCCAGCAGACCATCCACGTAGGTTGATTTGAGCTTGGTCAGCTGGCGGTATTCTAGTAGATGATCGACCATTGGGTGTTTGCCGCGCAGGCTCTCGATTACATCGGCACTGACAGAATAGCCGGTCTTCGTCTTCTTGCCTCTGGGCAGTTTCAGTTCCTCGAAGAGGATATCGCCGAGTTGCTTCGTGGAGTTGATGTTGAAGCGATGACCGACAGAATCGTAGATGGCTTTTTCCAGCGCGCTAATCTGCTCGCTCAGTTTCTCGTCGAGGCTGCGCAGGAAGTCAGTGTCAAGTGCCACGCCGTATTGTTCCATCTGCATCAGCACGGGCAGGAGTGGTAGCTCAATGTTATTGTAGAGTGCGAGCAGGTTGTGACGACGGAGTTCAGACAGGATAGGTTCGACCAGGCGCAGAGTCATGTCGGCATCGGCCCCTGCATAGTCAGCGGCAAGGCGTATGGGCACCTGTGCCATGCTGATCATCTTACTACCGCTGCCGATGAGTTGTGTAATGGGTGTCATGATATGGCCCAGGCGTTGGAAGACCTGGTCTTTCAATCCTAACCCACGTCTACCAGGGTCTACCAGGTAGGCTCCCAGCATGCTGTCAAAGGCCAGGCCACCCATCTTGACGCCGTAGTGTGCCAGGATCTCCATATCATACTTGGCATTGTGCATGTATTTTCTTATAGACAAATCCTCGAGGACGGGACGCAACTGCTCTATCACATAGGAGAGTGGCAATTGTGTCCCAGGGTCCTGGCCGTCGAGCGTGCGGATATGGCCGACAGGGATGTAGTATGCCTCGCCTGCAGCCATAGAACAAGAAATGCCGACCAGTTCTGCATGCCACACATCGTCCGAGGTCGTCTCCGTGTCTAATGCAAAAGCTCTAGCATCGCGCAGGCTCTTGACCAGCACAAGGAGGGCTTGTTCGGTGTCGACGATCATAGTGTTGGTTGTCTTAGCGGATTCATCCGGCAAGAAGAGAGGTTCGGCATAGGTACCAGGCAGGTGAAGTCTGCGCACGACTTCGGTTGCAAGCCCCGGTAGATCGAAGAGATTGAGTTGCAATGGCTCCGTGGTTGAACTTTCCGATGAGTCACCTGGCGTTCTGTACTGAGTGTTCTGGGTTGCGGATGCATGTAGGACGGTGACGGGAGGAGGTGGGGGTGACATGATGGGTACAACTCCGACGGGCGGGGCTAAGAGTAGGTTTTCTTGTTGCGTGTCATCCTGAACGGTGGCGGGTGCGAAGGAATTGATAGGCACTCCGCTGAGGGCCTCTACGTCGGGTGATGAGGTTCTCCTCGCCCCGGCATCTTCCATTGACTCAGGTGGTGTTGCTCCACCCTCGCTGTCTGCACTAGCAGGAATCTCTTCAACGGATTGCGGGAAGACTGAAGGCGAACCTTGCGATTGCCCAGACTCCTGTTCGCGCACGAGAGCCAGCACTTTTTCGATGAGCGAGCGAAATTCCAGTTCGCGGAAGAGGGCAATCACCCTGTCGCGGTGTATGTTGCCAGTGCGGCAGGCTTGCAGATCGAGTTGTACGGGAGCAGCGAGGATAATGGTAGCCAGGTACTTGCTCTGGCGGGCTTGATCGGCTGCATCACGTAATAGCCTCTGCTCTTTTGGTGATAATTCATCGATGTGGGCGAGTACGCCTTCCAGGTCGCTGTAGTCGATGAGCAGTTTGCTGGCGGTCTTCTCGCCAATGCCGGGAACGCCGGGGATATTGTCGGATTTGTCGCCTACCAGCCCTTTGAAGTCGGGTATTTGATGCGGAGTAATGCCATAACGTGCTTTTACTGCCGCTTCATCATATTCTGCCACTTCGGTTATGCCTCGTTTGGCAGTCATGACTTTCACATGCTCGTTGACGAGTTGCAGCGTGTCCATGTCACCTGTGAAGATGATGGTATCGACTCCCTGTTGCGTAGCCTGTACCGAGAGCGTACCCAGTACATCGTCGGCCTCAAAGCCATCTTTTTCATAGATAGGGATGCCAAAGGCTTCGACTACCTCACGGATGCGACCAAATTGCGGCCTCATGTTATCAGGCAATGCCGGTCGGTGCGCTTTATATTGGGTAAATTGTTCATGGCGGAAGGTCGGTGTAGGGCGGTCGAAAGTGACGGCGATGTAATCGGGTTTGATATCACCCAGCGCCTTGAGCAAAATATTGGTGAAGCCAAAGGTTGCGTTGACTACCTCGCCACTCTTGGTTGTGAGAGTTTCTGGCAAGGCGTGAAAGGCACGGTGAATCATGGCGTGCCCGTCGATTAAGATGAGGGTTTTACGTGTAGAAGTTTTATCAGGTGTGTCTTGTACCTGCTCGGTGTATTGTGTTGTCATAACAGCTTGTTCCTTCTATACCTCGATTTTACGGTAGTTCCTATTAATGCCGCCTTCCCAAACATATAGGCTGGCGCTAGATGGCTCATTAGTGGTAGCGTTGACCAGGGCAAATACCAGTTGTGTGATATCACGTAGGGCAATATGCTGCCAATCGGGTTGACGTAGCCATTCGACCAGTTCTGTTGTGATCTCGTCAGGAACAGGCAGAGCTACACGTGTTGTCCAACTTGCAGTATTGAGATAGGTTTGCGCTCCATTGTTAATAGGATCAATGCGTGTCATGTGAGTGTGCCCAGCAATACCATAGCGGAGTGTAGGGTCATTCCGCAGCACTTTATGCATGCCAGCGGCTACACTTTCTCCCATCTGGTACGTGGTTGGTACACAGATTGCTGCAATAGCTTCCATGAGTGGTAGAGCCAGTGTTTCGTGCAATGCGACAAATTCCATGATGGAGTTCGTTTGCGCCTGGTTATCCTCCTCGTCTGATGGCTCGGTCCAGCCAGGATTGCGTATGAGCGTATCCTGTTCAAACTCTGCGAGGTCGAACATTACCTGTTCAAAGAGCCTGGCCGGTATTTGTTCTTCTCCTGGTGCGAGGTGGCTCAGCCCCTTGTGTGGCTGATAGAGCAACTCCATCGTGTGTTGCACCGTCTGCATGACCATGGCCGGGTTGAACAGGCAAAGGAGAGCCATCTGGCGGGTGATATTCATGGATGGCTCGAAATGATCAAAGTAGGGATAGTGGATGCTGATGGGAATAGCAGCGTGCTGCACATAATGCGAGCCAACGGGTAAGGTAATGGTTACCGGATCGAGCGTGAGCGGTTGGCCCTGTGTATCCCAGAGTCCGTTGGTATAGCGATTCCAAAAATCGTAGTGATTGCCATGCTCGATATACACATCAGGCAGTGGACGATAGAAGCGCGTTGGGCAGAAATATAGTGCTTGCGAGCCTTTCTCGACGCCGATGGCCTCGTAGATGCGCGCACGTACCTGCGCAAAACAAAGTTCCAAGTCATGATTGCCTGTGAGGAATGTGATATGGCGTCCGGGTAGCTTGATGAATATGCGCAGGGCTTCGAAGAAAGAGTGATGAGCAGCGATGATCCTGTTGAGTTTCTCTAGCGCCAAGGAAGCGTTCATGGTGCCACCGGTGTCGTGAGGTGGCGTCACCAGGAAGTCGAAGCAGTCACCGTTGATGATCAATTCAACATCCTGGGCGTGGCCCAGTGGGCCGTTAGGACCTGCGGCATTGAGTAGACCTTCCAGGGTCGATTGTTGGTAGTCGCCGAAACCGTCGAGAACCGGGTGACCATCAGCAAGATGGAGATCGCTGATAATAAGTTTGGTTGTCGACATATGTACCCTTTCGAAGGCATCTCTTGAAAAGCACTAATAATGACTTTATGACAGTAAAGGCTTACTTAACACGTCTCGTTAGTTCAAAACTGTGATCTCTATGACTTCATTTTAACCGCTTTTTGACGAGATGTATAGTAACATCTTTCGTTGAGGCGTGAGATGCGCGAATTAGGCGATAGTTTTAGACGTAAAGGGAAAACATGTCTGATCGTAACGTAACTACCTTGGGACATACTAACAACATTATAGGAGATACTGCGATGACAGAAGAAGAGGAAAAGTTGTACACTGTGCGTGAAGTTGCACGACGCTTACGTGTAGATGATACGACGGTGAGAAGGTGGATCAAGAGTGGGGCGCTAGAAGCAATTACCCTGCCGCACAGGGGTCGAAGGCAGGCGTACCGGATCAAGCAATCGACGTTGGATAAGCTCATGCAAAATCCCATCACAACGATGTGATAGTTGCTGCTGCTTTTAAGGGGGATGGAGAACCTAGAGCTCCTGGTTGCACACATGGCTGTGGTTCGTTAACTCTTCTTTTCCTTAGAAATGGCTGAGTCAACATTAGAAATGGCTGAGTCTTTTTAATGTTCTCTTGTATCTGCTTCGCCAGCCTGTTATGCTCTAAGTAGTGGGAGATCCATTGCCTTCAGAAGCAGATGAAGCAATGGTTCTAAGTTCTCAGGAAATGAAAGGAAAAGAAAGGAATATGGCAATGCACGTACAAAAAGGTCATGGCCGAGGCTTTGCATCGATGAGTCCAGAGAAAAAGCGTGAGATCGCCAGTAAGGGTGGAAAGGCCGCCCATGCACTGGGGACAGCACACAAGTGGACAAGTGAAGAGGCACAGGTCGCAGGCCGCAAAGGAGGTTCGATTAGTCGCCGACGTCCCAAGAGTACTGCCCGGGCTTAGGATCGTGAATAGTCTTTACTTCAGGCTGGCATCAGATTGCCAGCCTTTTTTATGTTGCATTCTACGCGTTCAAGAGGCTTCTTACGCCTGGATGGGTCTCGGTATCAGTCGGCGGAAAGGATTTCTGACTCGAAAGGGTGCAGATAGTGTGATCTTTTTGTGATAGTTTGACTGACTCTAGTGACGGTATTGTGAGGTCAGGAGCATATGCTTTGCTTGTAGATATCGATGGATATTGAGATTGCCGAAGCATGAGCCAGTACCACGGCACCGCATAAGGGTACCACAGTGTGATGACATCCGGCATTGCAAAGGAAGAGGAATCATATGACAACAACACCGCTTGCTACAGAGTTACAAGAACTGGATGCCCAGACGACACGCCTGGGGTCTCTGGTGGAGAATGCCTTAACCCAGGTCCTTACGGCGTTAGAGATGGGCGACCGGGACAAGGCATGCGCAGTCGTGGTAGGTGATACGACTATTGATGACTTGCACCTGGCTATTCAGCAGCATGCCTTTCGCACCTTGATCTTCCACCAGCCACTTGCTGGACGGCATTTGCGCTACCTCACTTCTCTGGTGCCGATCACCAATGATCTTGAACGTATCGCAGATGAGGCTGAGGGCATTGCGCAAATCTTCTTGCGTATGGGGCTCTATCATTATGCAGAGGTAGGAGCAGAACCTGGTGGACAAGGAGGCCAACTGCGACAGACACACGATGAGAGTCGTCCCACCAGCACTGCAGGTGGCGTCACCCAATTTCCAGAGAAGCCCTTCATGCGACGGATCCTGGATCTGGGTCAAGAAGTGCGATCCTTGCTGCAAAGAACGATGAAAGCATTCACGGACCGCGATGCGCAATTTGCACGGTCCATTTGGCAGGAGGATCAAGTGGTCAATAAACGTCACTACCTGGTGAGTCAGGACTTGCTGGCGATGCTCGAAGGTTCTCAAGCCATTCCTGCTCTCCAACGTGATCCTTCTATGCTGCAACAGGTGACCTACATGCTCTGGATGGCGTATAAGCTTGAACGCATGGCAGATCATTGTACGAATATCTGCGAGAGCATTGTCTTTCTGGTGGAAGGTGAGACCGACATCTATGACACACTGGCACGGGAGTAGGGGAATGAGCCTTCCTGCAGCTGTGGCGTCTGAGCCAGGAACTCTGCTCCGTACCGTGTAAATAGTGGCACAAACGATGATCCTGGCGGCGCGGGAGTTGGCAGCGTCTCACGTGACAGGGTATCTCAACACGATCACGCGACAACTACATGAGGGCGATCTGGCACAGCTCGATCTCACGGTTACCTCGTCTATCGTAGTCCACACAGGCCTCACCGATACCCTCATCCGCGTGGCAGAAGATGGCGAGTTCGTCCAGGACAACGCAGGGCTCGAGGATTGGATGCGATCGTGATGGTAACGCACGGACGAAGTGGGCTACAACGCTGGTTCGTGAAAAGCATCACAGAGCAAGCGTTCGGTGCTACTACACTGACGTCGATCATCGTGGGGTCGCATCAGCCACAAGCGCAGGAGCAGGCGAGAGCTGCAGACACAGCGAAGGCAAGAAAGGAGTAAAACCGTATGTTTCAGCGCATTTTAGTTCCTCTGGATGGCTCAGCTCGTGCAGAACAGGCCATCCCGGTCGCGGCACGCCTCGCACACTTCTCCAGGGGTGCGGTAGTATTGCTGCGGGTCGTGCACTTTGCGACCGAGGTAGTGCCGTATCCAGCAGTAGACCCATCGACCATATGGACGATCATCGATGCTAACCTGGAAGAGGCGAAGCAATACGTACGGCGCATGACAGGGCTGAGTAGTCTTATGGATGTCCATACGGAAACCGACGTGATCATAGGCTCAGCAGCGACCACCATTCTCTCGGAGATCAAGACACGACACAGTGATCTCATTGTCATGTGCAGCCATGGCTACACCGGCATGAAACGCTGGGTGTTGGGCAGTGTGGCAGAAAAAGTCACCCATCACGCACCCGTTCCGGTGCTTGTGCTGCGCGAAGGCGGGCCTGTCCTTGTAGGCACACCTCCCCATGCGGAAGGCCCTGTGCGTGCACTGGTGCCACTGGATGGGTCTGTGCAAGCCAAAGCGGCTCTGATCCCTGCGGCCCCCAACTTGTCGCGGCTTTGGCGGCTCCAGGACCCGGTGCGCTCCATCTCACGCGGGTGGTAGTGCTCCAAGATGCGGCGAAGATCAGCACGAGCGAGCGAGACGCCATTATGCACAAGGCGAAACAGTACTTGGGCGCGACGGTGGAACACCTGCGTGAAGGGCTTGTTGCCAGCCCGGTTGCGGACCTAAAGCTCGTCATTACGTGGTCCGTTACCATCAATGATGATATCGTTTCGGGCATCATCCGCGTGGCGGAGAACGGCGAGGATACGCAAGATACGGGCGTGACCGGCAGCTCGGGCCTGATTGCGATGGCTACTCATGGTTATAGTGGGTTCCAACGCTGGACACTGGGCAGTGTTACCGAGCGCGTTCTGCATGCGACCAGGCTCCCACTCTTGATCGTGCGACCGCAAGATCTGCTCGACAAGGGACACCCGACGCCGAAGGTAGCAACCATGACTGCGCTACAGGAGTGAACGACTGAGCAAGATCGAAAAAGGAGCGTTCCTATGCCGTTGGCGTTCTGAGAGGATGAAAGGGTAGAGGGCTACTATGAAATGCCAGGTGAAGGATTGCAAGCGGGAGACGGACAAGAGGTGCCGGAATTGCGGGGTAGCGGTCTGCGATGAGCATAGCGATGACTTTCACCTCTGGTTTAATGACACACCAGAGAGGACCTGTTATCCATGCCAGTTGAAAACAGACTTTCTCACCATGCCCAGTAAGGGGCTGAGGTTGAACGAGATCCTCAAAAATTGCCTCTGGGCCCTTGATAGCAGGTACCCCGACAGTGTGGTAGAAATCAACCAGGCCGTGCTCAGCCACCAAAGCTTCTGGACAGACGCATGCAGCCCTGTACGGATGCTCGAGTTGTTGCACATCCATGCTCCGCAGATATTGGACACACCAGCGTGCCTGGTGATCAATGCGCAAGAAAGCACGATCTATCTCGAGGGAGAATCTCGCGAAATCCCCGCGTTTTGGATTTATTGCGGCGATTGCACCCCATCGCATCGGGAAAAACGATTGCAGAGTATGTCACATGCCAGTACTGTGCTTGTGCTGACTACGAGCTAGTACACAGGCAGAGAAGTGTCTATATGTAGACACGCTAAATCAAGAAGGAGGAATATAAAGAAGTTGACGATACCATGAAACCATGCAGAAAAGGTACCCAGGCCAATGCAAACCTATAACCGGACTAGCATGTGAGAGGGTCTTCATGAACAGACGAGCACTCACCCCAGAGTACTACGCAAACAATGCGGATGGTGATCTGATAGAACGTACACGGGCGGGCGATCAGCACGCGTTTGAAGTTCTGCTTCTCCGTTATCGGGCTCCGCTCTCTCAAGCCATCTTCCGTCTCCTGGGAGATGAGCAGGAAGTCTCTGATGTGATGCAGCAGGTATTCCTGCGGCTCTTCCTTTCGTTACCGACGCTCTCCGCGGTGAGGCCCCTGCTGCCCTGGCTCTTCCGGGTGGCGCACAATTGCAGTGTGGATCACCTGCGTCAGAAGCAATCGATCCCTTTTTCGGCGTTCGAGTCGGTAGATGATGAGGACACGGTGCCAGCCTGGGCGGCCATCCCCGATACGAGTCCTTCCCCAGAGGAGGTGGCAGAGTCTCATGACATCCAACAACGCATCCAACAGGCTATCCAGGCCTTACCACCCCGGTTTCGCTCCGTCGTCTTACTGCGCTATGCAGTGCAACTGAGCTATGCCGAGATCGGGCAGATGCTCAACATGGCAGAGGGAACAGCACGAATGCATTTCCGGCGTGCCAAGCCACTGCTGCGGGCGGCATTAGAAGCACAGTGCCGAGATCTGGTCTGATGCGGCAGAGACAAGTAGCATTCAGGCACTGACTTGTTTGACAGTCTACCTTTTACAACGGGTTGGATTTTTGTTAGTGTTTCGTGATGCCGTCTATAACGTTTGTGACGCTCCTGTGATGTGTATGGCGCATACTCTATCACGTACAGCCTTCAGGAGCCAACAGGCTGGAGGAAGGAGAAGAGCTCCATCCAGGGCATTCTTGATCGATGGCAGAGGCCAATGAAGTTTCGACGTGTCGGCCTTTCGACACAGTTGTTTCTTGTCCTTGAAAGGAAGGAGTATCACGATGTTTCAACGAATCCTTGTCCCACTGGATGGCTCCACACGAGCTGAAAGCGCTGTCCCCATCGCCGCACGTATTGCGCAGTTCTCAGGCGGTTCTGTCTTCCTGCTGCAAGTCGCAGCTATCCCGATTGACCTGGCATCGGACAAGAAACCGGCGGAAATTTACTCACAAGACGTCGTTGACAAAGGCATTGCCAGCGCTAAGCGTTACCTGGACGGCGTTGCCACCTCAGATAAGCTGGCAGGAACGAAAGCAGAAACGACGGTCGTGACAGGTGCTGTGGCTCCCTCAATCCTTGCAGCTATGCACTCCCTTCAGTCCGACCTGGTCGTTCTGTGTAGCCATGGGTATACAGGCTTCCAGCGCTGGGCGCTGGGCAGCGTCGCGCAGAAAGTCGTACACCACAGCCTTGTGCCGGTTCTTCTCCTGCATGATGGGGGACCTGGTCTCGCGATAGCATCTGGGCGCCCTCTGCGTGCGGTCGTGCCACTGGATGGATCCTCGCTGTCAGAGTCTGCGCTGGAACCAGCAGCCCAACTCGTCGCAGCTCTGGCTCCAGCAACGCAAGGGGCCATGCACTTGCTGCGGGTCGTGGATATCCCCTCGAGCTACGGCAAATTCAGGACTATAGCGGATTCGTACTTCGATGTCGATATGAGAGCGGAGGCCAAACGAGAGGACGAGCAATACCTGCAAGCTGTGGCCAAACGCTTTGCGGAAGGCGAACTGGCGCAGTACCACCTGGCTGTCACTACCGCCGTGGCAATTGACCCAGACGTGGCAGAAGCCATTGTCCAGACAGCAGAGCAGGCTGCGAGGGCCGAACGTTTCGGCTCTTGCTTGATTGCTATGGCGACCCATGGCCGGGGGGGGTTAGAGCGTTGGGTACTGGGGAGTGTGGCCGAACGGGTGCTTCATTCCACCAAACTGCCGCTCCTGGTGGTCCATCCAACGCGTGGAACGCACGGGTCCCACCAAGAAACGGAAGCTGCTCTCTAGTGTTGATTCTGGGAGCCTGTATCTACCTCGCAAGACACAGACGTGCTTCTAGGGGTACGATCTCGTCTTGCTGGGGTTCGTCAGTCTCCCGGCGGAGATACTGCTGCATCCGGCAGTTTACCCATGGATAAGACGATCGTCTAGCCACTAGTCGCGGGTGTAATCAGCCCCTGTGGTCGTACGATCAGGAGGGGCAGTTTTGTGCCATCGAGCACGCGCTCGGTGATACTGCCCAGCATCCATCGCTGTAGACCCCCACGCCCATGGGTCACCATCGCGATCAGGTCGCACCCCTGGACCTCGTACGCTCCAGTCTCTTCGCCAAGCTCCGCCATACGAATGATTGCATCTGCCACATCTTCGTTCACGGCCACCGACCAGGTGACCTTCAGATCAAGGGCTACTGCCCACCTGTTGCGGAGGTTGTCTACGACAGTGCTGAGATAGCCTATTGCCTCTTGCAGAGCTTGCTTCCTCGCTTCACCATCGTGCTGCTTGTAATCTTGCTCGCTTCGGAGCATCGGCAGTGTCACGATCTGTGCGAGGTGCAGTGCTCCTTGTGCAGGAGCTGCCAAGGAGGCTACAAGTTGTGCTGCTGGCACGAGTGCAGCCTCGGCTAATGGAGAGCCATCCAGGGTGACCAATGCGCGCACAGGCTGTGCAGCTTCTGCAACCCGGTCCGTATGCTCAAAATTGCCTTCACGCAGGACAAGCACAGGCGCAGGACTATGCCGTGCAATTTTCTGCGCCACACTTCCTAATGCCCAACGCGTGAACCCGGTTCGCCCGTGACTACACATGACGATCAAATCAACCTGTTGAGCACGAGCAAACTCGAGAATGGCTGGTGCGGCTGCGCCAGAACGTACTTCCGTTTCTGTGGTGATACCCTTCAGATGTTCCGATTGAGTGAGATCAACGAGGTAATACCGTGCTTTCGCCAGTTCTGCATTCAGCAGTTCTTGAGCATAGAAGGGGGTCTGTGCCACATACGATGCGTAGAGCGCTGGTTCGTACTCGAGTGGAATACCTGCTACTTGCAGCAAGACGAGAGTGCCTCCAGATGTATGAGCGATGCGTGCGGCAACGGGAATAGCTTGCTCTGCACGCGGGGAGCCATCCAAAGGGATGAGAATTCGCTGAAACATTCTATTTCTCCTTCTTGAGCATTGATGAGCATCGTCACGATGCTCCACTACTTCGAGGATACACCAGCACTATCACAATGACGTCACAGAGAGTGAGACGAGCATCACGAGTAGTTCACAACACACATTTCACGGAAAGTTGGCAACAGGCTGGTCTTCTGTGATCTGTCTGTGACACTGGGACCTGTCGCTGTGATGGTATTGTAACAGCAAGATCCTATACTTATCTCTGGCTGGAGGATGAGTAGAGAGTACACAGCTCATCCTCCTGGTGATCATATGCTCAGACGATCCGCCTGGCAAAGGAAAGGAAAGAAGCAAGATGACAATACATACTCGTACGGATGAAGACATCCAGGCCGACGTCCTGGAAGAATTGCGCTGGGATACCCACATCCAATCGAACGAAATCGGCGTCGCGGTCAAGGATGGGATCGTCACCTTGACCGGTTCGGTTGATTCCTACATCCAACGGATGGCGGCCCAGGACGCCGCCCATCGTGTTCGCACTGTCAGGGCGGTCGCCAACGACATCGAGGTGCGCCTGCCTGGCTTTGCCGAGCGTACCGATGCTGACCTGGCCGCCGCGGTCCTCAACACCTTCAAGTGGGATGCTGCCGTGCCGGCTGACAATCTTGAAGTGACGGTCAGCCAAGGCTGGGTGACGCTGAAGGGCGAGGTCGCATACGGCTTCCAGAAAGGGGACGCAGAGCGGGCCATACGTCGCTTAGCAGGCATCAAAGGGGTCAGTAATCAGATCATGGTCAAACCGCACCTGCAGCCGACCGAACTCAAGCAGAACATCGAGAAGGCGCTGGTGCGCAATGCGCAGACAGATGCCAGGCAGATCATGGTCGAAGTGCAGGAGAGCACGGTCATCCTGCGGGGGACGGTGCGTTCCTATGCGGAAAAGCAGGCGGCGGAGGACTGCGTCTGGTCTGCGCCGGGGGTCAGCAATGTTGAAGACCATATCGTGATCTCGCCTATACCGTAATCAGCTGCTTTATTATCAGTGAGCTGATCCCTTGACAGAGATGACACCTTCCTTAGAAAGCGCTGCGAGGCACATGTTTTGAGGTCAGCCGCGATAGCATGAGCCTCATGGGAAGATGGCACTGATGCTCCTGACAGGCGAGTCTTTCGTCAGCGGAAGAGTTCAGGAGCATTTCAAACAAGAAGAGGTGAATTCGATGATACTAGATAGACTATCCAAAGAAAGCCTGCAAACCTTGATGGAGATACAGGATGGCCCATGTATCTCGTTAATGATGCCCACCGATCGGACAGGAGTGGAAAGGCAACAGGACCAGCTCAGCATTCGCCGGCTCATCCGCGAAGTCGAGAGCCTGGTGATAGCCAGAAGGGCAACTTCACTCAGCACAGGTGGAGGACTTGCTAGAACCCATACGGGCACTTTTAGAGAATGAGCAGTTCTGGTTGCATGCTAGTGATGGACTGGCGATCTTCCGCTCACGAAAGGTGTTTCGCGCTTATCGGCTGCCTGATCACTTCAAAGAACAGGTCGTCGTCAGCACCCATTTCTACCTCAAGCCTCTGCTACCGCTTCTTACCTATGATGGGCGTTTCTACATTCTGGCCCTCTCCCAAAATGCGGTTCGGCTGCTTGAAAGTACACACTACATCGTCACTGAGCTGAAATTGCCAGCACAGGTGCCGACCAGTCTTGCCGACTTCCTCAGGTTTGAAGAGCGTGAAAACGACCTCCAATCTCATGGCTCGGCATCGTTTGGGACGATGGGCAAAGGCGGACGGCACCCCACCATTTTCCACGGGCAAGGAGTGGGCATTGATGATGCCAAAGACGACATCCTGCGCTACTTTCAGCACATCAATCGAGGGCTGCATGAACTGCTGAAGGAGGAAACAGCGCCACTGGTGCTGGCCGGTGTCGAATTTCTCTTTCCGATCTACCGCGAGGCAAATACCTATCCTCACCTGTTGGAGCAAGGTATCGCTGGCAATCCTGATAGGCTGAAGGCGGAACCGCTGCGTGAGAAGGCGTGGGCCGTCGTAGAGCCCGCTGTCTTGCAAGCACAGCAAGAAGCTGCCGCTCAATATAGAGACTTTGCAAGTACCGAGCGAGCTTCTAGCAATAGTAGCGAGATTGTTCCCGCCGCCTATTATGGGCGAGTGGCGAGCTTGTTTGTTGCTATTGACCAGGAGCAATGGGGAACGTTTGATCCAGCGACTGCTACGCTCCAGATACACCAGCAAGCAGAGCCAGGTGATGAGGATCTATTGGATCTGGCCGCGACCCAGACGCTGTTGCATGGTGGCTCGGTTTATGCAGTCGAGCAGGCTCAGATGCCAGCCGAGACGCCGCTTGCAGCGGTGTTTCGCTATACCGCCATCTAGCGAAGATAAGCACAGCGCTTGAGACTGGAACAGGTTCGGCGGTACGAGGATTTGCCGCCAGTGGGTTATCAAAATGCCTATTGGATAGCCAGGAGAGTAGAAGCACTGTGACTTATGTGTGAGTTTCCGGTGCCAATTGAGAAAAAGGTGACCTATGAATTTCGAACGCACACGATGGGGTATAACGATAGGCGAGAAGTACCTATCAGCTCGAGAAGCTCTTGATCTGCTGCAATGGCTCTCTGAACAACAGGAGGCCCTGGTGATCATCAGTCAACAGGTGGTTCAGGTGGCCCCTGAGCCAGCAACTCGACAATGTCAACAGATAGAATGGAGCCTTGCTGACGAGGAGGAGATGAGAAGCGAGGATGAGCAGATAGTCGGTTTCGAACTTTGAGATAGCACATCCTGAACCCTTATCTTGTCGAGGCCCAGATCCAGGGTGGGCTGGCCCAGGGGATCGGGCAGGCCCTGTACGAAGGAGTGCGCTACGACGAAGCCAGCGGAGAGCTTTTGACCAGCACTCTGATGGACTACGCATTGCCGAGGGCCGAGCAAGTCCCAGGGTTTGTCACCGACAGCGTCGAGACGCCTTCCCCGTGCAATCCGCTGGGCGCCAAGGGCATCGGCGAAGCAGGCTGTGGCTCTCTTTATCTCGTTGCACAACCCGTGGGAAGAGGTTGCTAGCACTGCTTTGTTGGTCCTGGCGACAGTTTGAGAGACGCCGCAAACCAATAATGCACAAGCTGAGTTGTCAAGACGAGACGGTGCAAACTTCCGTGTTGCCGTGATAAAATAGCGGTAGTAGATGGCCAGCCATCGTAAAATTCGTGCCAATCTCATGGTTTTGCAACGAATATCGAGAGATCGAGCAGATATTGTTGCGAAGTTTTTGTTATTTCTGACCATTGAAAGGAGTTGTCCCGATGTCCGAGTATAAGCTGTTTATCAATGGCGAACTGGTAGATGGCAGTTCGGGCAAACTGGTGAACGACATTGGCCCGGCCAGTGGCGAGCCAATAGCCCAGGTTCCCGAAAGTTCACTGCAGGATGTAGAGCGTGCGGTTGCTGCGGCACGCGAGGCGTTTGATGATGGTCGCTGGTCTGGCCTCACTCATTCAGCACGCGCTGCGTCTTTGGAGAAACTGGCGACACTGGTAGAAGCACACGCAGCGGAGCTAGCTGAATTGGAGTCGAAGGATGCGGGCAAGCCGATCAAGCTGGCACGCGACGGCGATATACCCTTCGCTATCGATAACCTGCATTTCTTCGCCGGAGCGGCTCGCCACCTTACTGGCACAGCCGCAAGTGAGTACAGCGGTGGGCATACCAGCATCATCCGCCGCGAACCTATCGGGGTTGTAGCGTCATTAGCTCCGTGGAACTATCCCTTCATGATGGCAGCCTGGAAGATAGGCCCAGCGCTAGCGGCAGGCAACACTGTTGTACTCAAGCCATCGGTTGAAACGCCACTGACCACGCTCAAGCTTGGTGAAATTGCCCAGGAGGCTGGCTTGCCCCCTGGCGTTCTCAATATCATCACCAGTGGCCCCGGGGTGGCACAGGCGCTTGCCAGCCACAAGAAGGTGAACATGGTCTCGGTCACGGGCAGTACGGAGAGTGGCAAACATATCATGAGTGCCGCATCCGAAGCGATCAGGCGCGTCCACCTCGAGCTTGGCGGCAAAGCTCCGTTTATCGTCTTTGATGATGCCGATATCGAAGCCGCTGCCAACGGTGCTATCGTCGGTGGCTATGTCAACTGTGGCCAGGACTGCACTGCTGCCACACGTGTGTATGTCCAGGACAGCGTCTATGATACCTTCATGGATTCGTTCTTGAGCAAGGTCAAGCAGATTCGTGTCGGCGACCCATCCAGGGAGAGCACGGACATGGGACCGTTAATCTCTGCCACCCAGCGAGGCACCGTCGAGGGCTTTGTGGAGCGTGCGCTGCGTGAGGGAGCAAATATTGTGACGGGCGGCAAACGTGCCACGGTGGCAGGTTTAGAGAAGGGCTACTTCTTCGAGCCGACGGTGATTGCGCAGGACCGCAACGACGCTGAGATTGTGCAGTGTGAGGTGTTCGGTCCGGTCGTCGTCGTGTGCCGCTTTGAGACGGAGGAAGAAGTGTTGGCGAAGGCTAACGATGTCGTCTATGGTCTGGCCGCTTCCGTCTGGACGAAGGATATCTTCAAGGCGATGCATGCCAGCCGCGTGCTTCAGTTTGGCACAGTCTGGGTCAACGACCATCTGCCATTAACATCGGAGATGCCGCACGGCGGGTATAAGGAGAGCGGCATCGGCAAGGATATGTCGATGTTCGCCTTTGAAGAGTATACCCAGATCAAACATGTGATGATTGAACTGTTCGGCGAGGCTCGCAAGGGTTGGCACTATACCGCGTTCGGCGATGCCTAATTGACTGATGAGTCGAGCAGAAAAACCAGGGCATCCTGTACGGTATGCCCTGGTGACTAGTAGGTCCCCGATTTATCGTGGGACCCTTACGCCTTTTTCTCTGAACCAAGAATTGCATTGACCGTAGTGCCGCAGACTGCACATTGACCCCTGAGAGCGGGTTTTCCGTTCTTCATTGTGACGCGCTGTGCATCTTTCATCTCGGTCTTCTTTTTGCACTTCACACAATAGTAAGTATCGGCCATAGTAGTTGTGTCTCCTTACTTCCACACTAGAAAAAACTTACACTCCCCGCATGGGAGTGAGTCACATGCGACAAATACACTTCGTATCCTTGTGTCTGTAGTTCCTGCTGCGCTCGTATAGCGTGAGCCAGTTCAGGAAATGGCGCGAAGAGGGTTGGCCCACTTCCAGAGAGCCGTACGAGTGAAGCTCCTGCTCGCAGCAGGTCTTTCCTGGCCTGAGCAACCTCAGGATAGCGCTCCAGCACGCTCCGCTCCAAACTATTATGCAGGTCTTCCGCGCGTGGCATTGTACCTGCATTTAATGCTGAACAAACTGCCCGGCTGTAGGTGCCATCGGTGTAGTCACTGGCAGGCAGAGAACGAAAGACCTCTGCTGTCGCTATACTGATGGCAGGTTTGAGGAGCAGCAACCAGCGCATCGCAGCCGGCCAATATGGAGCAAGCCGGGTCACCTGCTCACCGCGCCCCTCACAAAGTGCGAGACCACCTGTCAGAAAAAATGGAACATCTGACCCGAGTGAGGCTGCCATATTGAGCAAATCTACCGGTGACAACGGCAATTGCCACCACCTTTGGAGTGCAAGCAGAATAGCAGCGGCATTGCTACTTCCACCACCTAATCCAGCAGCGACAGGGATACGTTTGTGCAATTCAATTCTGACCCCTTGTGTGAGCGCGAGGCGCTGGCGCACCATTTGTGCGGCGCGGGCAGCCAGGTTCTCATCATTGCTGAGTGTCGGCGTCGTACAGATCACTTGCACACGCTCGTCGTCAGTAACGGTAAGGCAGATGGTATCGTACAGGTCTATGGTCTGTATGACCGTTGCCAATGCATGATAGCCATCAGCCCGACGCCCCAAGACGTCAAGTGTGAGGTTAATCTTTGCATACGCCTGGACAAAGCACGTATTGCCAGAATTTTGTGCTCGCTGTGCGTGACTCATGCGTGCATTGTGCATAGAAATGGCACGCTTGTCAAGCTCAAGGGATGAATGACCTAAAGATACTATGCTCAAATGACCTCAATCTGCTATTCACTCCTAAAGGTACCTCTTAAGAGTCATATATACCTCATCTGTGGTATACTCAATGCTAGACACAGGTAAATGATCTGCCATATTTTCCTGTGATTCTGCTCATCATCGGTAATGGTATTTATCATGGATATAACCGTAGCGTACTTTCATCCCCTGCTTCACCCGGAGACGGTGAAGCGTGATTTCAGTCGGATCCGTGCTGCGGGTGCAGGAAGTATAGTCTACGCTATACATGAAAAAGAGGAACAACGTTTGCAGCGTGACCTGGAGCGCGGGCTGCACCAGGCCCAGGATGCAGGTTTAAAGGTGCATTTGAGCCTCGGATGCTATGGCAATCTATTTGCAGGACCGGCGTTCATGCCGAGCTGGTATACTTTCCGTCATCCACATTCTCGTGTGATGGACCGCCATGGGCGCTACCATGATATTGTTTGCTTCAATCATGCTCCATTTCGCTCCTGGCTCTTCAAAGAAATCGAGCACTACCTGACTACCTATCCTGTCAACGGTATTTTCATCGATGAGCCTCGCAGTCTAGATATCACCTGTTTCTGCTCGGTATGCCGGGCGCTTTGCCCTGATGTGACTGACATCTCGCGCTTCCGTCGCCGTTCGATGATTGATTTCCTAAGTGAACTATGTGCATGTGTCAAACGCGTCGATGCTCACGCGAAAACAACGATCGTGCTATTACCTAACGATCTGCAACAGTTGGACGAGCTGGCAGCGATTCCCGATCTGGATATGATAGGCTGCCACCTTTTCTCGCACTCGCTCAATGAGGATATTATGGCAATAGAAAAGTGGGGGAACACTGTGGTTGAAGTGACCCGCCAGAACAAGAAACGGAGTCAACTGTGGTTGCGGAACTTCAACCTGGATGAAGGTGCTGAAATGCAATTGGAGCCTGCTTTTACGCAGTTGGTGAGTGCTGAGCCGGATGAATTGGCATGCTATTACTATTGGCGCAATAATGCAAATCCGATGAAAGTCTGGCAAACAACGCTAGAGTTGCTACGGCGCATACCACGCCGCCAGTTGCATTGGCAAGTTGGCACAGCAGGCCAACAGCGAAGGAAAGATGTCTCATGAACATACAGTCCCCATTCATCACCTTGTGATGAGATAATATTATCTTGGCTCCAATCCTTCCTGGCGCAACAGGGTAACAGCACGTGAATGCAGGTGAGGTGCTCCTATCTGACTGGCCATATCCATTACACGCAATGCCAGTGTTCTGGCATCGTCAAGCATGCCTTGTTGATTGGCAAAGCATGCCTGGTCGTAGAGTAGATCAGCAATCATGTAGGGCGGGTCTGTAGCTTGTTCAAGCGATACCACTGTCTCGGTGTACTCTTTTGAGCGAGCATAGTCACCTTCTATGCGAGCGAGTTCGGCTCGTAAGGACATGCCAAAAGTGTCCTTGTAGAAGCACATATCAGGACTGAGCTCCGAGAACAGGCACAATGAAGAATGGAGGTCGTCGTAGGCCTTGTCCAGATCACCTTCCAGACGCTCGTAAAATCCTCTTAAGTAGCGCGCTATGACGCTACAGATGGGATCATCCGTATCAAGAGCACGCTGAACATAGGTCTCAGTAAAATCTCGTGCTGCACCAACATCGCCGAGTATGTGGGCAATGTGTGCTAATTCACCAAAGGGTCCCAACAGGTACTTAGGGCGATTCAGCGATTCTGCTATGGCGAGACTTTGCTCTAACACACGCCTGGCCGATATGAGTTGCCCATGATGAATATACAACTTACCCAGCTGACCCAGGAAATGTGCCAGGTGTTGTTGATCCTGAGTCTGCTGGCTGGCATATATTCCCCAGTTGAGCATGCGCTCACCTTGCTCGTAGTTGCTAAGGCGACAAATAAGAGGCAAGAGGTCGGCTAAAAAAGGCACTATGAGCGAATACTGCTCCTGGCGCCACATGCGCGCCAGGACGGACAGCAAGAACGCGCGTTCGCGTTCAAGGTGCGGTACATCGTGACAATAGTGCTCTACATAGGCGAGCGCGTAAGATTGGAGGTTGCGTTGAGCGGTATGGACGACTTCCGGCTCAAGTTGTTCTAAGCGGTCCATGGCATAAGCGTAGAGCAGGGGATGGAGCTGATAGAAGGACTCATCGAGATGCGTACTGCGGCATGCCGGCGGAAATGAGGTTGGTGCGTTGTGCGGAACGATTTTCACTAACGAGTGACGCACGAATTGTCCCAGGTCTGCTGCTGTGCTCGCGAGGTGGGTAGATGAGACATCAACGACGCTCTGGGCTGTTTCACGGTGTCCTTCAGCCGCAATAAATTGGGTCCCTACGCTATGCTCAGGCAGGTACTGACCATGTGCATGAACCTTGTAAGACTCAGCCCTATTCACCTCAGGATGCATTGTACGAATGGCAGCTGCGCTCTCCAATGCGAATACCTGAGTACCTAAGGCGGAGAGTAAGGCGAAACGTTGCTGCATCTGTGGATCAAAGTTGGCAAGTGCTTGTGCTAGCTTGGAGTGTAGCTCACCTTCTCCGTCCAGCAGAGCATCGAGCGGACTATCCATGACACGCTCGGCGAGAAGCGAGAGTGGAATCCCGGCTACTGTGGCAGCAGTGGCTGCCGCTTCGATAGCCAACGGCAGATAGCCAACCGCGGCGCAAATCTGCTCTACGCAAGAACGCTCGTCATTGGAGAGTGCGTGGCCTATAAGGGCGATAAAGAGTTCGAGTGCGGCATGCGGCTCCAGCGGCTCAAGGTGGAGACGATGCATCAGCAGAGTTGGAGCAGGGATGTAGCGACTCGTAATGAGCACGACGCGAGAGCACTGTCCACCATTGCCGCCCCCACCCCCACGGCTTATAGCGTTCTTCTGTTCCTGCGCCAGTAGAGCCTCACAGGCCTGGCGCAAGGGAAACTGTGCATCCATGTCATCCAGCACCAGCAGGACACGTTTCCCGGCCAGCACCTGGCGCGCGCGGTCAATCGCTCCCGCGAGGTCAGCCTCGAGCATGTCTAGCATGGCATCATGTCCATTGGATGCAGCTCTAGCAGTGTGGGTGGTTGATAGGCGAACCAATCTATCGTCACCAGAGGAGAAAGGTACCCTGGAGCCGATCAGTACTGCTCCTGCAGCTTGAGAGGTAGATGCAGCTGAGGGAGAGAATACGGCAATGATTTCCTGCAGCAGCGCAATCAGGCCACGTACGCCTCGCCGCCCTGTTCCGCTAAAGATGGCTATGCCGTCGGGGAAAATACGCAAACGTTCGCGTTCATTGATGGCTACTTGATGTACAGCTTCGGCAGCAAGCGCACTTTTACCCACACCCGGCATGCCTGTGACGGCGCAAATACCAGATTCAAGTGTCCATAATGTCTGTATCAGCTCGTGTACCTGGGCTGTTCGACCAACGAGTCTAGAGGGACGAGGCGGTAAGAAGAGTGTCGTAGTTGTGCGCCGTGCCGCCAACTGCTCGTTCAAGCGGTTCACATAGTCATTTTCGTCGGGGTTGAGATCGGTGAGTTCCGCCGCTTGCAGATAGGTGCGTAGCTCGCGTGGCGTCTTGCACAAGAGCCCTGCCAGCGCCAATACGCGCCGTCTTATACTCTTGCGAAACGGATGCGCTAATCGCCCAGCTTCCAGGCGTGCAAGAAAATCTTCGGAGATGTTATATGTACGGAGAAACGGGTCCTGGCGTGCCATCTCTACGAAGGCCCTTTGACTGCGCCAGCCACCTCCATGGCGACGCTGACTGATCCAGCGACCGAAGCGTACTGCATCCATTGGCTGATCTCTTCCTCTGTTCCCGGATGACTGGATGACCCGATACGCGTCTCAGGTTTGCAAATCACGCGGTTGAACATACTTTCGTATAAATGTACGTAACCAACCGCCTGAATATCACAGACTGATTGCACCAGGGTTGGGGGAGTAGAGGAGGAGAAAGAGTTACTTGAGGAGTAACAAAAAGAACCTGGCAGAACTGACCTTGTAGCCCAGTACTGCCAGATTTTCAAGGATTCCTACTATTGATAACTTGAAGTATCAGCGCATGGTGTAGCTGTGGAGATGTAGACAGAGCCCCAGTCATTCGGTGGGGGTAGTTCCTGTGGATTGTCGATCACCCCAACCACGCACGGCTTTCGCAGCAGATTTAAGCTGACCTGCTCCATAGGCAACCAGGCGACATCATTGACCAACTGTTGTTCGGCATTCATGTAGGCTTGCAAACGAGTAGTTGGGTCAGGGTTGATATCAGCCGCTTCCAACTGCTGCTGCACGGCTTGCTGCTGAGCGGCATCAGAGGTGTTGTTCTGGCCGTAGTTCGAGTTATTATTGGGCACACCCTTATCGAATTGCAAGGTCGTCCAGTCCTGTGGATCGGGATAGTCGGCGATCCAGGCAATGCCCCAGAACTGCAGACCTTTGGGGTTGTTGGTCGCCGCTGTGGTCTCGGTAAGCAGCTTGTTGAAGTCAATGGGATCGGCTTTGACACTGACGCCCAGCGTCGTCTGCCACATCTGTTGCAGCACTGTGGCTTCGTTATCTAAATCCTTTTGGCCAGCGGCATAGGTTAGCGTGATCGGTGGCATAGTGGCCAGGGTCATGCCATCTTCCTGCAGGCCCTGTTGGAAGAGCATCTTTGCCAGGGCCGGATTCCCTGAAGTTCCCTTGATACCATCTGGCTCTGTGAGATTCGGGTTATAACCCGGCATGCCTTGTGGCACGATATGGTTGGTGGCAATCAACGAATCTTTCCAAACTGAGTGCACGATCAGGCCCTTGTTGACGGCCAGTGCGAAGGCCTGGCGGATCTTGATGTTGTCAAAAGGCTTGACCAGGTAGTTCATCGTGTAGTAGTTGATCCACAGTTGCGGAACCTGGTGGAACTCGCTCGTGAGCTGCCTTGAGGCAGCAAATTGAGGAGAAGGAATACTCAAGATGCCTGTGCTATCAATCTGACCAACCTGATAAGCCTTGTAGGCGGTATTAGTGTCCTTATAGAACGGGGAGACCACCTTCTTCAACTGCGGAATGGGACCATAGTAGTTGGGGTTAGGCACGAAGACGATATTTTGGTTAGAAGTGTAGGACGCCACCTTGAAGGGTCCGTCGCCGCCGCCCTCGGTCAGGTGATCGGTGAATTTCGTGCCATACTTGTCGATTAAACTCTTCTCGAGGACATAGGAGCACGAGTAGGTCAGCGCGTCCAGGAAGTACGCTGCCTTCTTGTTGGCAACGAGGATGATCGTGTTGGGATCGGGCGTCAACACGCTGTCGCCGATAATGGTCTTGATCTTGCCGGCCACCAGCTTGTCTGAGTCCTTGATCAGCGCCAAATAGATCGGACCGACGGTCGACTTCTCGGCGGGTTGCAGGGCACGGTCAATACTATAGGCCACATCTATTGAGGTCAGCGGGGTGCCATCACTAAACTTCAAGTTGGGACGTAGAATGAACTTCCAGGTCACGCCATCGGGCATCAGCTGGTATGACTGTGCTAGCTGCGGCTGCACCTTGAGGTTATCATCTAGTTGCACAAGGCCCGTGAAGACCATGTCAATGGCTTGAATAGAAGGTGTGTCCGTTGAAAGGCCTGGATCGAATGTGGCGATATCCGAGACGCCAACTTCTGGATAGATATAGATCTGTTTGTCGGGGGTAGCCCTCGTTGAGTTAATAGGTCCCGCCTGTTGTGTGGAACTACCACATGCCACGATGAGCATGGAAAGCAGGCAGAACAAGGCGGGTAATAACCGCAAAGAGATTTTCTTGCGAGATTGCATAAAGTGCCTTCTCCTTTGTGTAACTATTGTGGTTATCTAGCTCCAGGGCATGTCTGGAGCCGTGCAAATACGTTCCAAGAGGACCGAAGATGATGTCATATTGATCAGGGGCACGCTAAGGAACTGGAGAGAAGTCCTGGCGACTTGGCAAGTGCAGGAGTTCTCCTTCCTGTCTGTCAGCATTCCAGATGGCCAGTCTCATGTCCCCCTGATGCTCTACACCCATGCGCTGAAGCAGAGTATAGAGACAGCATACCCAAAGCACTGTGGAAAGAGCGCGGAAATGCGCATAAGCGTGCGGAAGTTAACAGGAGAATGCGGAAGTTTACTCTGGGATCGCGGAAAACAAGCATCTGGCAGGATAGGTTATGCCTGTAGAGAACTTTTCAGAGTTCTCTACAGGCATATGAATAGTTAGGCCTGTAGACCCATTTTACCTGGTGAGGGTACAGTGGTTGCATCCTTCTCCTCCTGGTACACCTTTTCCAGGAGTTCTCGCAGCGCCTTGACCTGTTTCTGTGTCTTTGGTCCCATGTCACCTACCATCAATATCACAGCCTGAACACCCAGCGTCGCGAATGTCAATACATCAGACTCGTCCACGTCTCCTCGCACGTTGAGGAGTGCGGGGAAACGTACCGCTTCACGCACAGCACGATAGTGGAGGACATCCTCAATGCTCATTGTGCCGACTTCCCCTGTTAACCAGAAATCAAGGCGTACCGCTGTGATCGTGTCGAAAGCCGTCAAGTTGCGTATGAAGGTGGGGTACATATCCCCTTCTCGCATCGGCACGCTCACCACCAGGTCCAGGTCCTTGATCTTCAGTGCAAGTAAACGCGCAGGAGCCTGCAGCGGCAGCATGACGTACTGTACCCCGGCATTTTTTAGCTGTTCGAGACGGTCGCGTTCGAGTGTATCCCAGCCGCCAGTGATCTGTAGTCCGCAGACGGCATTACTGTCGCTCGTTTTAGCAGCGTCAATTGCTTGTTTGAGCGTTTCAAACTCGGATGTTTCCTTGCCATCCCACAGGAAAAGCAGGCCATCCGCTCCAGCTTTGATAGCAGCCTCTGCACTGGCAACATCGATATCAGCAAATTCGATGATCAGTGCAGTGGCTCGCGGCTTCGTCGTGGTCTTGTTCTTCCCTACAAAACCTATTCCACTGCTGCTTTGTGCTCGACGCACTCGTGAAAACATGTCCAGCAGCTTACTCATTGTGTTTGTTTCTCCTTATTTCACCACGGACATTTCATCAGTTAAGCCGTGATGTAGCATGTATCTTCTATTAGTGCTTTATTATAGCACTTTGAGAAAGGCGATGTGGGTTATCTTCTTCTTCTCCTCCTTGTACCCTTCACCGCACAATGGATATAATATGAATAATTCCAGTCTTTCAGGAGCCAGCATGACACTTTATGATCAAGTAACCGAGTCAGTCGTCAGCATTCAGTCACATACGACGCTCAAACCTGCCGTAGCCTTGATTCTTGGCTCCGGTTTGGGAGATATGGCAGATGAAATAGGCGATGCCACCGCTATTCCTTATGCCGAGATTCCTCACTTTGCACAGTCAAGCGTCCCCGGTCATGCAGGTCGCCTGGTCATCGGTATGCTGGAAGGTCAGCCGATTGTGGCAATGCAAGGCCGTTTCCACTTCTATGAAGGATACTCCCTGCAAATAGTAACGCTACCGGTGCGTGTCATGTATCGACTTGGCGCGCATACCCTGATCGTCACCAATGCCGCGGGAGGGGTGAACGCTGCATATCATCCCGGTGACTTCATGCTGATACGCGACCACATCAACCTACCGGGAATGGCAGGACTGAACCCACTGGTGGGCCCGAACGATGAACGTTTCGGTGCGCGCTTCCCGCCACTCGCTGGAGCATACGACGTGACATTGCGTGCGTTGGTCCGCTCAGTTGCCGCTACACAGCCGGAAACCACCTTGCACGAAGGAGTGTATGTGATGGTGACGGGGCCGAGCTATGAGACGAGTGCAGAATTGCGCCTGCTCCATGCGCTTGGCGCCGACGCCGTTGGCATGTCTACTGTGCCGGAGGTGGTGGTGGCACGGCATATGAGCATGCGCGTATTAGGTATGAGCTTGATTACCAACTCTGCGACGGGTGAGGAGACGGAAGAGATCAAGCATGCCGAGGTATTGGCGGTGGCCGATGTTGTCCGTCCAAAGTTCGCGGCACTGGTACGCGGGATTGTACGCGCAATGCCTCGGAATGGCTACTGACCTTGCTTCTTGATGGTGACCATGATCCAACTCCAATTGTAGTGTACTCCCTGCCAATCGGTCAGTATCATGAGATAATATGTCCCGGGGCTCATCGATGGGTCTAGATGGTACTTCCATACCCCCTGGCCATTTGCATTACATGGTTGTGTCTGAGCTGTTGTCGGATCGAAAATCAATGCCTGAACCTCTCCAGGCAATAGGACATTTTGTAGAGTACTTGGCGACTTCAGGCTGTCTATCGGAATATTAAAAGGGTTTTGCGTCGTCGAGATGAGCCAGAGTCTGCACGTAATACCAAGAGAGTGAACGGGTTTGCCATGGCTCTTATCGATTGATTGATCTACCGCTTGGGAAGAAAATGTATAAACTGTCGTGCCATCTGCTATTTCTGGGCTGTCGAAAGAATTGATAACAGGCGGTGCCAGGGGTATGGGACTTTGGGTTAGCGATGTTGCTGGTGTCTGGTTTCTTTGTATGACCGGGATCGTACCTGTATCGTGAGAAGGTAATGCAAAGTTGGGCCGCACAAACGCTCCTACTGCAAAGCCGCTGATGAGGCCAGAAAAGGCGAAGAGAAGGATGGCGATGACGGCAACTGCGCGTGGTGGTGAACTCAAGTTATTCAACGCACCTTGTGCGGAAATATTATTCATGTGGCTTTCTCTTCTAGCTCCTCTGTATATGTAGTAACCCCATCATAGCATAGTCATGGTGCTATCTCTGCTTTCAAGGGCAGCATATGGCCAAATTTGGTAGGTACTTACTGATATGATATGATAAAGGTGATCTGGAACAAAGAATTGACGACGTTAACTCGCTTACAAAGGAGGCCCCCTATGGGTGGGTTTCACATTCTTGATCTGGTGGTCATTGCCATCATTGGCCTGGCACTCTTTGGCCCGAAGGCTCTGCAGTCGATAGCGCGCAATGCTGGTAAGGGTGTGGGACAGGCCAAGACAGCTAAGGAGAAAGTAATGGCCGAGTTGCCTCTGGAGGATTTATCCAAAGTGGCACAAAAGGTTCCGATGAATCCCCAACAGGCTATCCAGATGCTGATTACACCTGAGAAAGAGAAAGAGCAGGGCTAGCAAAGAACTTACTGCATATGAAGTAAAGCGGGAAGGTTTAAATTCCTTCCCGCGAAGGGTAATTCATGCCAAAGTAGAAGGCGTGGTCAGTTTCAGGCTCTTTGTACCTTACGACGGCACCGCAACTGGCTTCTGGACTGCTGCGAGGTCGATCTCGATGGTAACTTTATCGCTCACCGCGACTCCACCAGTCTCAAGCACTGTGTTCCAGTTCGTCACTTCTCGATCAATGCTACGGCATAGCAAGCAATACCTTCGCCGTGACCTGCAAAACCGAGACCATCGGTGGTGGTTGCCTTCACACTCACCTGCTCTAGTTTCAGGTGCAAATGTTCAGCCAGGTGGGTACGCATGGTCGGTATATAGGGAGCTAATTTGGGGCGTTCTGCGACGATGGTTGCGTCGATATTGCCTATCTTCCAATGGTGTTCATGCAATAAATCGTAGGTATAGTCGAGGAAGACCACACTGGGCTGGTTGTGCCAGCGCGTGTCGCTTGAAGGGAAATGTCTGCCAATGTCGCCGAAGGCCGCAGCTCCCAGCAGAGCATCCACGATAGCATGGATGACCGTGTCGGCGTCAGAGTGGCCAGACAGGCCGCGTTCATAGGGGATGGCCACACCTCCCAGGACTAATGGGCGGTCAGGAGCGAAGGCGTGAACGTCATAGCCGAAACCAATGCGTGTCGTCATAGGCTCCCTTGTAGCAGTGCCTCTGCAAGCAGCAGGTCTTCCGCGGTCATGATCTTGATATTCGTGTACGAGCCAGGGAAGATGACGACGCGCTGCCCTAGCTGTTCCAATAGAGCCGCCTCGTCGGTCACGTTCTGCTGTTCCTGTGCCGTAACCTGCCGGTGTGCCTGGTGAATGAGTGGATACGAGAAGACCTGGGGAGTTTGTACGGCCCAGAGCTGGGAGCGATCAAGCGTTTCAGCGATTTGTCTATGCTGCACGTGTTTGATCGTTTCTTTCACCGGTACCGCGGCGGCGGCGGCATGGTGCTCCTGTGCCGCTCGAAGGCCTGCCTCAAGTAAAGGGGGTGGGACGAGTGGACGAGCCGCATCATGAATCATGACCCAATCGTTGCCGGGTGCTGCTTCTGCTAAGGTATCGAGGCTGCTACGAACGGAGGCTTGCCTGCTGGTGCCTCCTGCAATGATGGCAGCGATCTTGTGCCAGCCTTCGTCTCGGCAAAGCGTATTAGCACGTTCAATGTCCTCAGCAGCAAGTACCAGTATAATGCTCTGTATCAGAGGCGAGGCTTCAAACACATCGACGGTACGCGCCAGGATGATTCGTCCAGCCAGAGGCGTCCAGAGCAAAGGCCTGGCGGGGTCAGGACCATCCACGATCACGACAGCAGCGCTATCTTGCATGTTTCAGTTCTGTCTTTGTCTGGTAGGCGATTGGGACGATGAACTGCTGCCACCACTAACCTGCTTGGGGTGAGCAAAAATCATACGCCCGGCAACGGTTTGCAGCACACGAGTCACGGTAACATCGATGGTCATGTTCATGAATTGGCGGCCACCTTCAACAACGATCATGGTGCCATCGTCCAGATATCCCACGCCCTGGCCCAGTTCTTTGCCATCTTGCATGATCTTGATTGAAGTATCCTCGCCAGGCAGTAGCATAGGTTTGACAGCGTTGGCAAGTTCGTTAATGTTGAGCACTTTCACGCCCTGCAACTCTGCAACCCGGTTGAGGTTGTAGTCATTGGTGATGATGGGACAATGTAATGTGCGTGCTATCTTGACAAGCTTGCTATCGACCTCAGCTATGCCTTCTACATCGGCATCGGTAATCTCGACGGGAACGGTGGCGTCTTTTTGTAGACGGTTCAACATATCCAGTCCACGCCGTCCACGATTGCGACGCATTGTGTCGGCAGAGTCGGCGATGTGTTGTAGTTCGTTCAGCACAAAACGGGGAACGAGCAGCGAACCGGAGACAAACCCTGTCTGGCTGATATCAGCGATGCGTCCATCGATGATGGCGCTGGTATCTAGCAGTATCGGTGTGGTTGTTGGGAGCTGTGCCACCCGGTCTTTATCGCGGTCTTTACTGCGGTCGCGGTCCTTTTCACGCTCCTCATCGCGGTCGCGGTCACGACCACGGCGAGAAAGGAGGGATGTTTGAAAGAGGTGTGCGATATCATTTTTGCGTAGCACTGCAACAGCGACGCCAAGGTAGCCGAAGAGGACGGCACCTACGAAGGGAAGGACACGTCCCAGGTTATCGGGCAGGTTAGCCAGAGGGATAGCGAGCAGGGCCGAGATGATCAGGCCGATGGTGAGGCCGATGGCCGCTGCAACGAGATCGCTTGCGGCAGCAACACGAATCTGGTGACGTACCCAGCGATAAGGAATGATGCTGATGTAGGGGGTGATGAGAAAGGCAATAACAGCAGCGATGAATGCGCTGACACCAATAACTCCTACGCGCCACCAAACGTCGTTAGGAACGAGTCGCTCAAGAGCCGGCACATGGTTGTTGAAAAGGAGTAACGCGATGACGATAGCGATAGCAATCACAGCCCCAACGATGCGGGCAACAGAATTAGTGGACATCCCTGCATCCTCCAATGCAGTGCTTTAGGTGAGTCACCTGCGGGTACCTACCAAAGCACCTAATGAGGGGCGGCAAGAGGCGGGGCATGCTGGCAAGGTCGGTGATGATGACAAAAATGATAATTGCGAGAAATTGTTTCCTGGCCTGCTGTGCCACTCTACGAAACGCGCCCATGAAAGCCTTAAAATTGCCTATGTCGATTACGGAGTATACACCGTTAAAGCGTGAGAATCAATAGTGAATTATTCCTGGGGGGCTTCGCCCGCGAGGGTCCCTCCACCAGGTTCTCTATCTAGTGTAGCGCAACTTCCAATGCAACTGCAAGTGAACTGGCGGGGAAGACCTCGAAATCCGAAGGTATGCCTGAGCCATCCAGTTCGGCGCGCACATATGCACCTCCGCCTGCTTTAGGCACGATACAGCGTTTGAAGCCAAGTTTAGCTGCCTCGCGCACACGCAGGGCTAGGCGACTCACAGCACGTAGTTCGCCAGAAAGACCTACCTCGCCAATCAGGACATTTTCGGGTGCGATACGTTTCTCACGATAGCTTGAGGCAATAGCAACGGCTACGCCAAGATCGATGGCTGGTTCCTCTAAAGTGAACCCGCCAACCACGTTTGCGTAGACGTCGTGATTCCCAACCGCCAGCCCGACCCGTTTGATCAGCACCGCCAGTAACATCAGCAGGCGGTTATGTTCGATGCCGTTGGTGGTGCAGCGTGCAATACCAAAATTGCTGGGCGTCACCAACGCCTGCACTTCTACCAGCAGTGGCCGTGTCCCCTCCATACTCACAACGACAGCGGAGCCGCTAGCCTCAGCGACGCGATCAGCCAGAAGCACAGCAGACGGATTAGGCACTTCTAATAGCCCTTCACCATGCATCTCGAAAACACCTATCTCGTGGGTGGCCCCAAAGCGATTCTTCACGCCACGCAGCAGGCGATAAGTGTGATAGCGTTCACCTTCGAGGTAGAGCACGGCATCAGCGATATGCTCTAGCGCCTTAGGGCCTGCGACCGTGCCCTCTTTGGTGACATGTCCAATGATGAAGATAGGTGTATGGGTATTTTTGGCCAACTGCATCAATTGGAGTGTGCATTCACGCACCTGGCTGATGCTACCAGGTGCAGCGGTCAGGTGGCTGGTGAGGACTGTCTGAATCGAATCAACGACGACCAAGGCGGGTTTGAGTTGACCAATCGCCTCAGCGATCACTTCCATCTCGATGGAAGCCAGCAGGTAGAGCCGTTCACCTGTGATCTTTAGACGTTCAGCACGCATCTTGACCTGCTCGATTGACTCTTCGCCCGAGACATACAGGACAGAACCCTCGTTTTTAGCGATAGCGCCGGAGACCTGGAGGAGCAAGGTAGATTTTCCAATACCTGGTTCGCCTCCAATCAGGGTGAGTGAGCCTGCAACCAGGCCTCCGCCGAGCACACGATCCATCTCTGCATAGCCGACCGAGATACGTTCTTGAGCAAGGGGCTTGATATGCGGGATGACAAGCGGGACTCTCGTCCCTTGAGCTACAGAGGAGGTGCCCATCAATGTTTGGCGGCGCTGTTGAGAGGGACTTTGCGGGAGGTCTACCACTTCTTCCAGGGTGTTCCATGCCCCGCAATCGGGACACCTGCCCATCCACTTGCTCTGTTCTCCACCACATTGCTGGCAGACATACTTTGTGCGTGGTTTTGGCATGAACGTCGTTCTGAAACTTTCTATCAAACGTTATATGAGAGGGCGTAGGGGCCCTCAGCGAAGCTTGCGGAGCGCGTTTCAAATCCTTCGCGCCCGTTGAGTGGGAGATAGGCCGTCGTGTACGACCACGGATGGCCCCACTTCCCTACCCCCTGGGCGCGATAAATCGGGCCTCTACTAACCAGGGCAAGTTTTGCCCTGGTTAGATTACTTCACTACCGGCACTGCTGTCCGCACCAGCTGAGAGGGCAGCTTCGGGTGTAGCAGGTGCAGGTAACTGTTCGATGCGGTTACGCACCTGCAGGACAAGGTCATCATCGATGACCACTGCTTCCACCAGGTCACCTGGGTGGAACTTGCCCTGGAGTAGCCCTTCCGCTAGCGGGTCCTCGACCATACGCTGAATGGTGCGACGGAGTGGACGGGCACCATATTGCGGATCAAAGCCCTTTTCGATCAAAAAGTCCTTCGAAGCTGGTGGCACAACCAGTTCCAACTGTTGCTCGGTCAGTTGCGTGCGAACGCGGTTGAGCAGTAGATCGACGATGGAGTACATCTCCTCAATCCGCAACGAATGGAAGACAACGACCTCATCAATACGGTTCAGGAACTCGGGTTTGAAGGTATTCTTCAATTCGCCGAGTACCTTGCTCTTCATCGCCTCATACTCGCTCTGGTGGGCTTTGGCCTTATCTTTGGACTGTTTGAAACCGATCGAGGCTTCCCTGTTCAGCAAGGACGCGCCAACGTTGGAGGTCATGATCACGATGGTATTCCGGAAGTCTACGGTGCGCCCCTTAGCATCGGTCAACTTGCCATCTTCCAGAAATCTGGAGCAGCATGTTGAAGACGTCAGGATGAGCCTTCTCGATCTCATCGAGCAGGATCACGCTATAAGACTTACGTCGTACCGCTTCGGTGAGCTGTCCTCCCTCCTCGTAGCCAACATATCCGGGCGGAGCACCGACCAGGCGTGCGGCTGCATGGCGCTCCATAAACTCTGACATATCAATTTTGATAAGTGCATCTTCACTACCAAACATGAATTCGGCCAGGGTACGTGCTAGCTCAGTCTTACCAACCCCCGTCGGCCCCATGAAGATGAACGATCCAATCGGACGTTTGGGATCTTTCAAACCTGCGCGTGCACGTCGTACGGCGCGGGAGACCTTCTCGATAGCCTCATTTTGAGCGATGACACGAGCATGCAAGGCATCTTCCATCTGGAGCAGACGCTGCGACTCTTCCTGAGCGATACGCATGACGGGGATACCAGTCCACATCGAAACGATCTGGGCGATTTCCTCTTCCCCGACTGAGGGTTTGTCGGTGCCACGCTCACGATGCCAACCCGATTCCAGCTTGGCAATGCGATCGCGCAGCTTCACCTCGCGGTCACGCAGTTCGGCAGCCAACTCATACTCCTGTTGCTGAATGGCAGCTTCTTTTTCGCGCAGTACCGACTCCAGTCCCTTCTTGGCCTCTTTGAGGTTGAGGGGCGCGAGTGAGTTCTGCATACGAACGCGGCTGGCCGCTTCGTCAATCAAGTCAATGGCTTTGTCAGGCATAAAGCGATCAGTGATGTAGCGACTCGCCATTTCGGTAGCAGCCTTAAGCGCCTCATCAGTAATCACCAGGCGATGATGCGACTCGTAGCGTTCGCGAATACCTTTGAGGATTTCGAGCGTCTCTTCAAGGGTAGGTTCGCGCACAATCACCTCTTGGAAGCGGCGCTGCAAAGCGGCATCACGCTCGATGTACTTGCGGTACTCATCCAGCGTGGTGGCGCCAATACACTGCAATTCGCCACGAGCCAGCGCAGGTTTCAGGATGTTCGCGGCGTCAACCGCACCTTCCGCTGCCCCGGCACCAACCAGCGTATGCACCTCATCGATAAAGATGATACAATCCTTACTGCTGCGGATTTCCTCGATAATCTTCTTGAGGCGCTCTTCGAACTCGCCACGATACTTCGTGCCGGCCACCAGCGACCCAACATCCAGCGTTAGCAAGCGTTTGCCTGAGAGCGTCTCTGGTACTTCACCAGCGACGAGACGTTGCGCCAGGCCTTCAACGATGGCAGACTTCCCAACACCAGGCTCACCGATGAGCGCGGGGTTGTTCTTGGTGCGTCGAGAAAGTATCTGGATCACACGCTCGATCTCTTGATGCCGACCGATGACAGGGTCCAGCGTACCAGCGCGGGCAGCGGCTGTCAGATCCATGCCCATCTGGTCGATGGTGGGTGTCTTGGAGTGCTTTGGGTCACGCTCGTGTGGGGCACTGGATTGGCTGAGGACCTGGATCGTCTGTGTGCGGACTTTCTCCAGGTTGATACCCAGGCTCTCCAGGACACCGGCGGCGATGCCTTCACCCTCACGCACTAATCCTAACAGGAGATGCTCGGTGCCGATATAGTGATGGTTCAGGCGACGAGCTTCGTCGACGGCCAGCTCAATCACCTTTTTGGCACGCGGGGTGAGACCTATCTCGCCGAGTACGATGCGGTCACCACGGCCAATAATAAATTCAACGGCGCTGCGAACCTTATTCAACTCGACGCCGAGGTTACTCAATACTTTTGCCGCGACACCTTCTCCTTCACGCACAAGGCCAAGCAGAAGATGTTCTGTCCCAATGTAATTGTGTTGGAAGCGTTGGGCCTCTTCCTGAGCAAGGCTCAAGACTCGCCTGGCCCGCTCTGTGAACTTATCAAACCTATCTTTATCGTTCACCTGTTTGTCACCCCCCTTTCAGTGGCAGAGGGTGGAACCGAGCCCTCTGTGTCGCTCAGGTAAACTACGCACTTCATCATACAATACGCAATATATGGCGTCAAGGAAACCTCCTCACATCGTTGGAAAACACGTTCGTGCCCGTCTATCCTTAACTTGAAACAGTCGACCTCCTCCTGCTATACAGTAGTATATATGCAGAAAGGAGGTCTGATGGTCATTTGTTCAGGTACAATCTACATTAGATAAGTAATGAACGTCTGCTCTTAAGATGCCTCCCCTTTGTTACCTTTACGAAAACAATTTGGTTATGGTAAGAGTATATCATTTTAGGTCGACAGAAACAAGTATCGTTATATCGTCATGTATCGTGTAGCGACATGGCAGCATACCGTGTGGTGTGCTGCCATATTGCTATGAGATGCCTACTATTATTTCCTATTCGGATGTCTCGGTATCTTCTTTACTACGTTGGCGGTCGGCCCGGCGGAATGCTTCAGCCATAGCCGTTGTCTCTTCCTCAACATCCTTAGGCAAGTTACTCAGCGCTTGCCGATCACTGGCCCGCTCACGCCGTTCATTGCGACGTGCGTTCGGTGCCGGTGCGCCACTCTCCGCCTGTGAAGGAGCAGCTTCCTGGTGAGTAGAAGTCTCTTCCAATGACAACACATTATTTGAAGCACCCTTACCACCATTGCCAGCCTCTGATGTTTGTGGCTCTGGTGCTGACTCTTTTGTGTCAGGCTCATCAGCCTGGCGCAGGCTCAGCCCCAGGCGGCGGCGTTCGGCATCGATGCGCAGGATACGAAGTTGGAGCTGCAAGCCCTCATGCAGATTTTGCTTGGGGTCCATGCCGGGTGTCAATTCTGACAGATGGATGAGCCCCTCGATACCATCTTCGATACGTGCAAAGGCACCAAATGGCGCGATCTTGGTAATTGTGCCTGTAACAACCTGGCCGGGTGTATAACGCTGCTCTACCGTCGTCCAGGGATCGACCTCAGCGCGCTTGATGGACAAAGCAATCTTCTTCTTGTCTTTGTCAACACTCAGAACCTGTACCTCGACCTCCTGGCCGACGTGCAACACCTCGCTGGGATGATTGACGCGACTCCATGCCAATTGGCTGATATGCACCAGTCCGTCTGCCCCTCCCAGATCGACAAAGGCGCCAAAATTGGCGAGGTTACTGACCACGCCATGCCGGACTTCGCCGGGTTTCAACTCATCAAGGAGTTCTTCACGGCGACGCTGACGCCACTCCTGCACAGCCAATCGCTCAGAGAGAATCAAGCGGTTGCGCGTGCGGTTGATCTCGATGATCTTGAGGGTGAGTTCTTTGTCCTTCATGCTCTGCAGCTTTGCTGCCGTCTCCTGGCTTTCGCCGCCCGAGGCAACTTCTTCGCGCTTGAGGTTGAGGATTTGTGAGATGGGCACGAACCCACGAATGCCCGCGACGTCGACGATGAGGCCACCTTTGTTGTAGTCGATGACTCGCGCCTTGAGCAGTTCGCCGTTCCTGTATTGTTCATCGGCGATGCGCCATTGACGCTCGGCGTTGGCGCGTTTAAGCGAGAGGACCGCATGTCCATCGGGCGTTTCAGGCTGAATGACATACACGAGCACTTTGTCGTTCAGATGCAGCTCGTTGAAAGAGCCATAGCCGTTGGCCGGCAATTCTTTTGTCGAGAGCACACCCTCAGATTTGAGGCCAATATCGACCAGAATCTCATCCTGGTCTATGCGCACAATTACGCCCTCGACTACATCGCCGCGTTTAATATTGATGGGGTTGGCAAATTCGCGTAACAACACCTCCATCTCATTGATGTCGCCCGTCTCCTCGAGGTTGTTGCTTTGACCTTCTAGGTCATTTTCTTCGAACATTGTCTGTACCCGTCCGCTCTTCAGATTTGTCGCTGGCATTGTCGAAAGGTCGCCGTGCTTTTGTACTTGCATGGGTAAAATACCCCCTTCGATCCACGGTTTTTACCTTGCCCTGTGAGAGCCTTCTCGCCACTGATCCTGCCGGACGTGTGCTGCAGCCTCGCGTCGGATGAAATCCTGGTGAACCGGAAAGGAACACATTGACTTCACGCCTGGACCTTGGGGAGTACGCTTCTGGACATTGGCTTATCGGAGGAGGATGCTGTAGGCCGTGATCGTTTCAGTCTATTTCAGGCTTCTGCAATCTCAGACGCTCATAAGGTCGGCTATACGACTACTCTCGCCCTAAATTTCGAAAACGTTCATACGAAACGATGCAAGCGGACAGGGAAGCCCTGGCGCGAACACAAAAATCAGCCCGAACAAAGCATACCCCACTCGATGCTCTCATTATACCAAAAGCCGCCCGCGAATGCAAGGCAAAATCTGACCTTTCAGCAGATCACCCCGATGTGTTTTTGTTTGTCACATTGTACCACAGCAATGCAAGGGGGGTACTCCTACGTATCATGCGAATTTTGGGTTATATGCGAATTATGTTAAAATGAAAGGCATGAATTTACAGAATAGCAGCGAAGTCATTGCGACCCTACGGCAGCGATTGGAGCCGGTAGAGTGTGCAGATGCCTTGTCCGACATACTTGAAGGCCGACATCCCCAGGCGCGCAAGGCAGCAGTCCTATTGGTGCTGTTTGACCAGGACGGTGAGATGCAGCTAGTCTTTATTCGCCGTGCCAGTACTTTGCGCGCACATAGTGGTGAAATTGCCTTCCCAGGCGGTGCTGTCGATGTCGGGGATAGCTCACCGGTCATGACGGCGCTGCGCGAAGCACAGGAGGAAATAGGACTGGACCCGGCAAGGGTGGATGTGTTAGGTGTCTTGCCGCCTGTCTTCACCGTCGTAAGCAATTTCTTGATTATGCCGGTTGTTGCCTTTCTGCCACAAGGATTGGGTACGCTGCACTTGCAGGCAAGTGAGGTCACCGAACTTATTCTTGCTCCATTACGCGGTCTTGCTAATCCGGCCATCTTACATACCGAGGAATGGACACGAGGCGGCCTGACACGCATTGTGCATTTTTATGAGTACGGCCACTACACTATTTGGGGCGCGACCGCTCGTATGCTCAATACACTTCTGGGGGTGTTGGGTGGCTGAGGTAACACATCCATTAGTCATGGTTCCCTTGATTCTTTGTGTCTATTGGTTACAATAGAATCAGAAGAAGTAAGCATCTTTAGTGTGTTCACCCTATACTGGCTGTTGAGAGAAGCGGTTGGCCTTTGCGTGCCTTCTTGGCGGAGAAAAGCTGTGAAATTGCCTCCATCTGACGCTCATTCTTCCAGGCTTCAGTCTGATCACCCACACTCGCCCCCTGCTGCCTCCTTGACCCTTGCTCCGGCATATTCTTCTGCCTCTTTGTCCTCAGTTGCTTCGATGTCTCTCACAGGACGATCTGGGAAGATTGCTGCGGATGATGATGATGACAACGATGCGACTGATTTTGCAGCTTCCTCCTGGGACCTGGCAACTGGTGGTTTGAAGACATTAACCGCAAAGCGAGAGGTTCCTTCCCTAGTCGAACGACGACCTAGCGGAAAGCTGCCGGCGACGGCTGCAGCTCCTCCTTCCAGCTATCTGTTCACCGTAGTTATTCTGGCATGTCTTGTAGTCATGCTGATCAGTGGAGGTGTTGTGCTGTTTTTACTCACGCAGCCGTAGAGACCCTATTGATCGGGCTCTATAGGCATTAAGTTAAGAGGGGAGATGACGAGAAGAGGCTCCACATTATATCATGAAAGCATCATCTGGGGGCTCGATTGATCGTGCCTGTAAGCCGTGCCTTTGCTTAAGAAATCATGTCCGCCAAGATCTTTCCTGAGCTCATCACGCTGGGTAGCCCTGCTCCAAGGTGAATGCCTGCGCCGACGAAGTAAAGGCGCTGAGGCCACTGCCGATGATATTAATGTCCATGAGAACTCCCGCTAATACATAGTTCAGTGTTTGTACTGTAGCACATAGGTCACCAGCATAGACCGAGCCTCTGCCGATCAGGAACGTGCATCAAGGCTATCTTTTCACATATAGTGTGGGTGTCGGCGTCGGTATACCGGGTTGTATAATATCTGCCGGCGTTGGTGTTGGCGTCGGCGAGACGAGTATAGGGGTGAAGTAAGCCGGTTGTGGCGCGGTACAGGGATCAACGCCATCCTTCGTGAAGGTGATCTCGACAAGGACAATCTTGTTTGCTGCATCTGGTTTTATCGTTATAGGAAAAACGGCCAGCCCATCGGAGGTGGTTTTTGCTGTCACCGTCTCGGTGCTGCCGTCGGGCCATTGTATCGTTGCTGTGCCGGTAGCGCCATCCACGCCGACCGGATTGCCGGGGTCCTGGGGAGTGTTGGTTTGGACAAATTTAGCGAAGATGCTTATCGGACGGTCCGGACTGAATGCAGGTGAGTTATTCGTCACCCAGGCTCCGCAAAGATATGGTGGCATTGGCGGCGTTGGTGAGCTGTTAGACCCACTGAGGTCGATAGTGCCGGTAGCAAGTGGGTTGTTCGGGTTTGACTGGCTGCCACTGCCATCACTGCTGCAAGCCGCAATAAGCGCACACAACAAGAACAGTAGCGCAATAGCTCCACACTTCAAATAGAAGGAGAAAGAAAATACTATCTGCCATTGTTCCGTTGAATGCAACCGCATATGCTATAAACCGCCTTTAGTACTCTGCCATGTCGATATCAAAATAAGCTTATCAATAGTTATTGAATACGCCATAGGGTATCTTTGAACAGTATACCATGATCGTTGCTAGACTCAGGAACTGTCTGCCATAAAAGTACTAGAGTATCCTGGTACCCGCAAGGGGCGCCACTACGTTTAGGTGTAGTGGCGCCCCTTGCGGGTACCAGGGGGCTGGGTGTGAGCACCAAGCTATTGGACGATGACCGTCAAGTTCATGTTTTGATGGATAGTACAGTACAGGTGAAAGGTGCCTGCCGTATTGAATGGGCCAATAGGGGCACTGTCGTTCCCGACGTATTGTTGGTTTACGGTTGGGGCACCGGGTTCTATTGCTGGCTTGGCGGTACCATTGATCCACGAACCATTGACGATGATGTGAGTTGATGCTGCATCATCAATCAGGTTGAGCATGTCACCTTTTTGGATGGTGACCGAATTCTGCACGAAATTGGTTCCGCTCATATGAGCGGATGGACCTGAAGCAGTGCTGAGGTCTTTGATGCCACAGGCGGAAAGCAAGATGGTGAGTAGGCCAAATAGTGCCAATCCAATAAGCATCTTTTTATGCATAGGGATTCCTTTCGAGTTGAGTGATGTGTGTTTCCTATGAGCCAGTAGCACCGATTTCCAAAGTGCTTGGACGATGCTACCTATCTAGTAATATAGCGCGAAGACTCCAGGGACTCAAGGGGGTTGATTGGCTTTCAACTGCTATCAAAAATAGTACGCATTATTATATCACACCGCAAACGCTAGCTCTGCAAGATCATCGATCTCGTGAGTAGGGTCGATCTTCCAGGGGATGCTCCAGGACTTTACTCTTGCTCCAACTCGGGAGGATTGAGCCAGTAATTCATGCTGATCCACACACTTCTACTATGATGAAAGAAGAGGAAGGGCAAAAGGACCGAGAAAAGGGCTCCCACGATCACAAGAAGAATGAGTGGCGTGCCCGGGTGCGTAGCTGCCCATATCGCCACAAGAACAATGAAGGCAGCGACCAAGAGTTCGCTGATGATTAAGTTGATAGCCCATGCACCTGTATAGAATCCTTCCTCACGTTCATAGACCAGGTGACACACGGGACATTGTTCGTACATGGTGAACCACCGGCGGAATAACTTTCCTTTGCCACATCTGGGGCAACGAACCAGCAGTATTCGCTTCAAGAGGGTCCAAAAGCTAATCATTGCGAACCTTAGTCTCTTTTCTGGGAGAAAAATCCCTTTTCATATCTCTCATCATCAGTAATATATCACGTTACAGGTCAGCAAACCCGATCTAAAAGAGGAGAATGTCGTGTGCTAGTATGGATCAGCGAAGCAGAGAGTCAACAGGGCGAATCTGATAGGTGTCCAGGCTACTTAAGAGATCCGTTCCAAAACGAAGCAGGAAACAGTCATAGGGGAAACCTTCTCGCCACCTGTCGAGTGTGTAGATGGCAGTGAAAAGGATTTGGGAGAGCCATCAGTGACGCTCTTTTTGGGAACGGACCTCCTACGCATCCAGTACAGAAAGGTGAAATTCAAACTTGTGACAGCCTGCTTGGAAGGCAGGTTGCCACAAGATCACCGCTCGCTTCTTATAAAATGGCTTCACACAGGGCTTTCGCATCACCGCATTCAATGGGAGCATGCCCAGCAAAAGTGTTCACAAGCATGTTGATACATGACAATCTGCCTTTACGTGTCGCAACCACATGCCTCGCGTTCCACTTGTTGATAGAAGTGTTCGCTCCCTCGCATAGGCAGGTTGTTCGTACCTGGAACTGCTTCTAGAGCAACTATAAACCATGCTTTCAGAAAAAACAAGGGAGGCAGGTGTTCCCCAGAAAGGCGTGTATACCCATACGTTTGTAAGACGGTGATCACCGTCTTCATGGCTGTGTGTTCCCGGAAATCTTCCCTGGCTTGCGCCCATAACGCGATGGAAGTTCCCGCATCCACAAAATTGCACACTTCCACCACATGCTTGTGCTTCGCTGTCCGGCCACCGACAGAACCTGAGCGCCGCTTGATGGCACGCTTTCCGATCGACACGTCTTTCCTGCGCCAGAGTTGGAAGATCAATCACCTGCTCGGCCCCAGCGACGACCCCGTTGTGCAGACCGAACGCCTGCTGTATTCGCCGACCTGCAACATCTGCGGCATGAGGAATCCACTTCATACGCTGCCCCATATTTCCTGGCTAAAAGGGCATCGGCATGTTGTGCATCTGGTAATTCGTGCGCAATGGCTTCGATCTGTTGCCCAAGGACGTTGCCCATCAGGTCACATGGAGCCAGCAACACTCGCCTGGTGTGGCGAATGCGCTTGATTTTGCCGCTCCTGCGGCTCGTGACCATGTAGAGCTTGCCCTGCTCATGAGCAAATCACATGGCGGTTGGGACGCCAACGCCGCTGTCACGAAAGGTGGTCAGGAGGACAAACTCGTAGGGATACACGTAGGCAAAAGGATCATCTGCCTCACCATGTATCTGTGAGCCTGCGGTCATGCGGTCTTCCTTTTCTGAGACGTCCTCTACTCCTGCAAGAAGAGAACAAGTGGCTATCCCCTCTCCCTGGATTGACGCGACCAATGGAACGGCGATCACCGTCTCCTAACCGGGCGGACACATTCTGCATGCACCCTTCCACACCCACTTTGTCGTCTCGTGTTCTTTGCCGCTGTTTGACCATGTAGGCGGGCGTCTGGAGATGGTACATCCTCTCTTCTATGGTAGCATATTTCTCTGGTGCTTGCAGCAACACATGGATGATGACAGACATCTGCAGAGAAGAGAAGTTCGTCTCGCAGTCCGGGATGAATAAGCCCGCTTCCTGCTGACAGGGAGGCTCACTGATGCTGTTCCCTTGCACTCTGGCAACGAGGATACTTTGGCAATCTCGCCTTTTCACCAAAACCGCCGCAGGATGCCCCTGGCTTTCGCTAGGGAGAATTTGACTCCTGACTTCTCAAAGGCCCTGATTCCGCCGGAGGTGGGGGTGGGGTATGTTCTTGCGGGAGCATGTATGCCTCTGGTGACGTGTAGTCTAGCGGAGGGGAGAGCGGCGTATATACGTGCGGCGGGGGTGGGAGATTTGCCTGCGGCGGGTAAGGCGGCAGAGAAGAGTGAGACTGTGGCACCGGGGGTGATGGTGCCTGTCGCTTGCCAAGAACACCACCTATCGAGCCGACACCCAGTCCCAGCAAGGTGGCTCCTGCCACCACCACCACCAGGAATAGAATCACACTTGCCAACATCAGGGTGTTTGTTACCGTGACCCCATGATACATGCTGTTTCCTGCTATCTGCTGCTGCACCTGCACACGAATTGCATCACTATTTGTCAGAATGTAGAGAAGCAGCGGGAGAGAGGCAATCACGGAACTGAGCAGTCCGACCAGGACACCCGCCACTCCACCTGTGCTGACCTTGCCAGTACACGTAGAGGCGCGATAGCCCGCGTACCCAACGAGGAACAGAAAAAGAAGGAGGCTGAGAATCAAACCCAGCGTCCCGAATAAAAAGTAGAGGACGATTTCGACAATTCCGAGGATCATGCCAAAGAGCAGTCCATTGTGTAGAGCCGGGTTGCCCGAACGGGCCTGCATTTCCTTCTCCAAACGCTTTGCAAGTCGATACGATCAACGTGAAACATGATACCGCAATTGATGTGAAGAAACAACCCTTTCCCCTATCGGGTAGCGTATCAATCTCTAAGGGTCGAAGATTTCGCATAGCCTGTGAAGCTGCCCTGCAAAACCAACCCTTAGCAAAGGATACGCTACCCCCTATCGTATCTTTCTAATGTGTTCACAGTAGTAGGTGTGCTTTCTACCACGTGACCTGTGGTGTGCCATCTTCAGGCGAGATCACTCCTACCTGCTTCTACCGGGGCTGGGAAGTGTAGGCGATGCCTCGTGCAGGATCGAAGTAGAGTCGACGTTTGCCTGCCGGGTTGGTTCCGAAGAGAACCAGCTCATAGGCCACTTCACCGACGAAGCCTTGCTGGGCGTGTATATCTTGCGGAGGCGGAGGCACAATCGCGACATCTCCAGGTTCGAGCACGCGCTCCTCGAGGAGTGCCACCTGTGCCTTCCCTGCTCCCGTTCCAGCATCCAGACGCTGCCATTGTTGGTAGATGTCTCTGCCCCGGTACACGCCAACAAGGGGTCAGACTCGTCTCCCTCACCTGTTTGGCTAGCTTCTTCGCTCGTTCAGAGGGAAAGCCATTGGCCTGGAGCGCTTCCGGGCGTTATCTACGGAAGAAGGCGGCTCGAACGTTAGGGTCTACGAGGAAGTAGAGCAGGATTACTACAGGAAGGACCAGGCCTAGCACAATGGCGACAGTGGAGTGGTCAGGTCGTGCAAATTCGAGGAGATGCCTGATCAGGCTGAAGACTTCCAGGGCCAACTGCAGGTTGAGCGCGGGTTCTTCGAGCATGACCACCTGGCCGGTACTTCCGGCTAGCACCGCGCTCAGGAAGAGCGCCTCTGCGATCCCTGCCCCACTGAATTCCAGGGGAATGTTACCCCAGGAGCTACTGGTGAACAAAGACAAAGCAAAACTCCTTCAAATGCAGAAGGGACAATTCTTTCTCTGCTTCTTGGTAGTGTTCTCTTTTGGCTGTCTCGTTCGTTTCCATTTGCAGGAACTCCTCTCTGCTCTTTGGTTTTTCGGCAAGGTCCCTACCTTGCCTTACAGATGAGGATACTCCCTTTTTCTAAGGTATTCAGAACATTACTCGCTTGGGCAATCCTTTGTAAAGAGGGCTGCCCAAATGTCTACTTTAGTCTAAACGTCAATCAGATCAGTATGACCATGGATATCTATTCACATGTGTTGCCGAGCATGCAGGTAGATGCCGTAAACAGGTTGAATGACCTTTTGAAAGAAGGTGTGAGCAGCAAGGAGGTTCAGTTGTAGAGAGAGTACGGTTTTGCTATAGATTTGCTATCATTTGAGCCATAGCCCAAAAACTGAAACGCCTCAAGCCCCATCAGAAGCGGCTTGAGGCGTTTCAAAATCGGTGTTGGGTAGCGCATACGGGATTCGAACCCGTGATCCCCGCCTTGAGAGGGCGATGTCCTAGGCCGCTAGACGAATGCGCCTCATTCTGTTTCCTGGCATTTTCCATTAGCTTTGCCACGACTCTTATATTACCTGTCTCTAAGCGGATTGTCAATAGCATCTTCTAGCTGGTAACACCTATACTGGACGTCGCAAATCCACATGGAAAGGCCTGCCTTTATGAAAGAAGTTGAAAGCCAGGCATGTCCAACCGGCAGGCAAAGATGGATTAGTACTATAACCATTATCGGTCAAGCGCAAGCCGGCAAAACCGAATATAGCTGCCTGCCAGACCGCACCGCAACAGGCATCATGGATACCTTCTGAGGTGTTTCCGCGTAGGTTCTCCAGGTCTGTTAAGGCTCCTTTCATAAAGAGTTCGTAAGCGATATTGGTTAACCCCAACTCGCACGCAAGAATGGTGTGGAGCGCTGGGGTGAGTGATGAACCATAATCATGGTCGGTGATGGGATAGTAATAGTTCCAGTTAACGCGCTTGGTCTCCAGATCGAACTGGTCATCCAGCACGGTCAGCAACATCAACACGTCAGCCTGCTTGATGATCTGATAATGCTGTACAGACCTCATTCCCAACAAACCCTGGTAGGAGGTGGTGCGCCCCGTATACTTACTCTGATCGAGATGTTCGAGCTGGAAAAAACCATCAGACTGCTCAAAAAGCCCCGTATGTTTGTCTTGCGGGATACACATTCGAGCACTTACGTCCTGCCAATGATCTAGTTTCTTGGTATTCAGGTCAAGTTGCTGAACCAGTTCCTCCGCTTTACTTGGTGCTGTTGAACTGAGCCAGGGTAGGATATCGATGGCGGTCTGAATATTCCATTTTGCCATGTAGTTGGTATAGGCGTTATTGTTAACGTGTTCGTGCCACTCATCAGGGCCAATCACGTTGTTGATCTCATAACCATTGCGTGCCGGGTTGAATTGGACCCGGCTGGCCCAGAATGCTGCTGTACTCAGGAGTATCTCCGCGCCAAAATCATGCATAAATTTGTCATCGCCGGTAACGTGCCAGTATTGCCAGACTGCATACGCAATACTGGCAGTAATATGCAGTTCGAGCTGACCATTCAGCACAGGGATGAGTTCCCGACTTTCTGGATGAAAGATTACCTCTGGAGTGGCCTCTTGACCATCTAGTGTGCTCTCCCAAGGATACTGTGCTCCTTCATAGCCAATATCTGCTGCCTTCTTACGTGCAGCTGGCAGTAGCCTATAGCGGTAAAGCAGCAGGTTACGTGCGATGGTGGGTTGGGTATAAGTGAAGAAGGGCAGCATGAATATTTCGGTATCGTGGAAGACGTGACCGTGGTAGCCGAAACCTGTCAATCCCTTGGCAGCTATACTATAGCGACTGTCGTGTGATGAGGCACTGATGCGCAATTGGTAGATGTTGTAACGCATGGCTTGCTGAGCCTTCTCGTCGCCTTCAATGAGAACGTCTGCTTGTTGCCAGAAGCTCTGCCAGACCTCTTCGTTTTGTGCGAGCAAGGTTACGAAAGGGCTAACCTGCATGTCTGAACTGGTCGAAGTATCCGTCCCCTGCGGGTCAGTAGTAGATTTGCCCGTTTGAGGTGTTAGCTGGCTGTCAGCGATAATCTGACGGTGACACTCAAGTGCAGTGTGGAGCGGGTCTGGCACATCACGGGATGTGTACATTTCGACGAGTTTCACAGCGGTGAGTGTTTCCCCAGTGGCCAGTGTCCCACGCAACCGAATGCCTGGTGCAATGTCTGAGGCAAACCTCTCTTTCTGGAAGCCGTGCGCCTGGGTTGTAAAACTCATCGTCTGCACCAGTTGAACCAGCGTATGACGAGTCCGCGAATGTAGCCAGATGAGGTCACCTTCGTGTCCCTGGTCGACGCTCTCCCAATGCATACGATCATGGTTGCCCACTGCCATGTTGAAGGTCGCCCATAATACCACCTCGAGGTCTTGTCTGTCATTACTTCCTGGTGCGGCCGGTTGATCATCGATGGTGACGCTGTACCGAATGGCTCCGACATGCTCATCAGCCAGGCTGGCGAATCGTTCGCTGCGTACTGTGAGTTGCAAGCCGCTGGGACTTTCCCAGCGCACTGTTCGGCTGAGCAGGCCGTTGTGCATATCCAGGGTGCGGTCGTATGCAAGAATTTTGCCTCTATCCAGGCGAAAACGCTCGTCGTTGACGAACAGTTTGAGCGGAAGCCAATCAGGGGCGTTCGCCAGTTCCTCTTTCCCGACAGGGATGCTGTCAAAGACGCCAAAGAGCAGTGTAGCGGGGTTATCGCCAGGATAGTTTTCCTCGAGTGTGCCACGTGTGCCGAAATAGCCATTGCCGATGGTATACACCGTTTCCTGCGTAGAGAGCTTTGCGGGGTCGAAGGTGTTTTCGTTCACATGCCAGGGATTCACTGATGGGATGTCCTCCTAGTCTAATTGTTCTTGTAAATGTTTGTTGGCCAGCGTCGGTAATACTTTGGTCTTTGCATGATAGAGAGCTCTCTCCGATTTACAATAATAGTTTGCCAGGTTTCTCACTCCTGCCCTTAACTTCATAAACGTGTAAAGCCCAGGAAAGTAGCATTCTACCTTACTGGTTCAGCAAACAATCCCGTTTGGGACACGAGCACATCATAAGTGTGCCCATCTGCTGGCAAGATGACGGCATTGCCATAGCTGGCTTCTATCAGGGGAGTAAGCCAGGTTTGCGTTTGCGCCGTCTTGAAGAAGGTATCGTCGCCGCCGTTGAGCAAAATCACGCTATGTTTATTATTACGCTCGAGGTTGGGATCATCGTAGCGCCCTTCCAAGCGAGTCAGTTTGTAGCCCGAATGCAAGCCGAGGATATTAAGCCATGTAGGAAATTTAATAATATCGCCCTGTAACTCCCACTCATCGCCCATTACACCGTAAGTGTTATCAGAGGTTTGATGACCATCTTTATCGTAGAGAATGATCTCAACGCTCATGAGGTGTGGCAGATTGACGAAGGACGTGGCATGTACTCTTGCGACCATAATATTTGCCGAGAGCCCAAGGTAGGTCTGCACCAGGAATGTCGCCCACAACAGCGAAATCGCTATCAACAGCAGTATGATACCACTGAGACCACGTCCTGCTCTGAAGCGCCGCCGCCGTGCGTACTTTCTTATCCGGCGTGTACCCTCCCGATCTTCTTCCTCTCGCTCTATTTCTTCTCCGATGAAGAGGCTGGTGATCATAGAAATAAGCAGAACCAAACCTACAAGACCGATGATAAAGAGGATGACCTGCGGCCAGCCGAAGGTTATAGGGATAGTCATGGAGGCCTCCTTACCTTATTTGCCAGTTTAACTTCTCATGTCGATCAAAGCAGTATCTGTTAGTATACACGAATGATGCAAATTCTTAGTTTTACTACCTTCGCCAATAATCTGGCTTAGGCTGGAGCCAGCAAATCTGCGTAATGCTTCGATCGTTTTGGCCCAGGCGGCAGAGCGAGCATTGATGACGTCAAAGTGGTCAACTCCAGGCAACACTATCAAGGTTACCTGGTCTTTGGCAGTTTTAGCTGCCTCTGCATATGATTGACTGACTTCGAGAGGTACGTTGGCATCCTCCGTGCCATGAATGAGCACCTGCGGTATCCCAAGCGGCAAGAGCGCGGCAGGTGAGGCCGATGTATAGCGTTCAGGTACATCGTTGGGGGTCCCTCCCAGCAAATCCACAACGGCGTCCATGCTCAGATGGAGCTGCCACGCCAGCATGAGATCGAGGACACCTGCCAAGCTAATGGCCCCTCTGGGGATGAGTGGGCCGTTATGTGCATGAACTTCGTTGATACTGGTTCCTGCCAGCGGGTCTCCTGCTGAAATACGTGGACGTGCTGCCAGCCAGAACGCGAGATGACCACCGGCAGAATGTCCAATAGGTACAACTCGCTCCAGATCGAGGTCATAGGTGGATTCTATGATGTGGAGGTAATCGGTGGCACGAGCTACATCCAAAAACGTCCCTGGCCAGCCGCCGCCAGGGTTGCCCACACGCCGGTACTCAATATTCCAGGCGGCGAACCCGCGGGCCGTAAGGTCTTCAGCCAGGCCTGTCATGAGATTGAGGCCGTAACGTGCACGCCAGTATCCGCCGTGGATCAGTATTATCGTGGGGTGCGGACCGGAGCTTGCTGGTAGATATAAATCGCCGAATTGCAACGTTTCGGGTCCATAGGCCAGTCGAATTGCTTTTTTGGATGTTGAACGTAAGCCTATGGATTGCTTGATACGGTCGAGGAAGCTCATTCAATCTCCCGTCCCACGGGCGTGATGGAGCGTAGTAGATCCCCGATAATGAACTTTCACAAGCAACACCGGTAATGTCATGCTGAGGGCAGCGAAGCATCTCTGTGCCCATCGAGCCAGACCCTTCCCCTTCGCTGCCCTCAGGGCTTCGGCTCACTGCGCGGAGGCGTGACAGGACCGGCTTTGGTCGTGAAAGTTCATTATCGTGGGATACGTAGCGTGTTTCAATCTTCGCCCGTACATTACTGTCCAACGGTTTTTGTGTCGCCTGGTATTTGTCCTGCTTGATTTCCTTGGTAAGATGCTCGTAAGCAGTGTATCATGAATAGAGTTATAAAAGAAGGGTATCCCTTGTTACGCCATCCAGGAGGATTTACCATGGATAGAGATCACGGACATCAGAACCGGCAACCAGGCGAACATACCAAACTAAACAATGTGCGGACCGAGCGCATTGACGCAGTTTTCATTGTGACCATCGATCGACCAAAGGTGCGCAACGCCATCGATGGCCCAACAGCGGCCGCACTGGCACAGGCCTTTCGCTCCTTCGATGCGGACCCATCACTTTCCGTTGCCGTGCTCACTGGAGCTAGTGGCACGTTTTGCTCTGGTGCTGATCTCACAGCAGTCTCGGATGACTTACGAGGACTGCACGTTGCTGTGGATGGTGATGCACCTTTAGGCGTCTCGCGCATACTTCTCGGCAAGCCGGTAATTGCTGCGGTAGAAGGCTACGCCGTCGCTGGCGGTCTCGAACTCGCGCTGTGGTGTGACCTGCGGGTCGCTGCAGAAGATGCTGTCTTTGGCGTTTATTGCCGTCGTTGGGGAGTCCCACTCATAGATGGAGGAACGGTGCGGTTGCCGCGCCTCATTGGTCATAGTCATGCGCTTGATCTGATTCTGACCGGTCGTGGTGTGTCAGGGCAGGAAGCTCTCACAATGGGGCTTGCTAACCGCCTGGTGCCTCGAGGAGAGGCACTTCGTGCAGCAATCTCGCTGGCGGCGGACCTCGCGCGCTTTCCACAGGAGTGCCTGCGATCCGATCGCCTCTCGTCCTACGAGCAGTGGTCGCTCTCTACGGAAGATGCGTTGCACAACGAGACCTGCCGAGGTCTTGAGGTAATTTTATCCGGAGAGACGCTGAAGGGTGCTCATCGTTTCGTGGAAGAGTATGGGCGGCATGGGAATATGAGCGACATTTGAAATGATGAACACCTCTTGAGCTTGTTAGAGCTTCTCTGTGATGATATACTCCTTCTTGGGCTAGAGCCCAAGAGAAAGATGATGTGTTTAATTTGGTTCCAGGCAAGGCTGCTTCGATTTGAGCGGCTTTCAGGATTATCTTTTGCAAGGAGGACTTTATGGTAAAAGCAGAGAGACGAGCCGAGGCGGTGTGGGAAGGAAATCTGATCCAGGGTAGCGGAAAGGTTGTTAGTGTTGGTAGTGGAGCAATAGGGGAACTACCAATTACCTGGGCTTCACGTACGGAGCGCTCCGATGGTAAAACCAGCCCGGAAGAGTTGATTGCGGCAGCTCATGCAGCATGCTATGCTATGGCTTTCTCGCACACGCTGGCTCAGGCAGGTACGCCTGCAGAGAGGTTATTGGTCAATGCCGTGTGCACTTTTGAGCAGGTAGAAGCTGGGTTCAAGATAACGATGATGGATCTTGATGTGCGGGGTAAGGTTCCGGGACTGGATGAGGCTGGCTTTGAAAAAGCGGCCCAGCAAGCCGAACAAGGATGCCCAGTTTCAAATGCTTTGCGCAACAATGTGCAAATTCGTGTCAAGGCTCACCTGGACTGACATCCACTTATAGCTCATAACTGATGGGTCAAAGTCCCTGCACCTCTATAATGGTTTCAGTTATCAGGAGATATGGCATGTCGGAGTTTATGGACCTCTATGACTACCGTCACCGTGTTGCGGCTATGTATCGTGAGCGCACACAAGCCATTATGGCAGGTGCAGAACCCATGGCTACCTGGCAGCGTTTCTGTGCGGTGAGGAATGAACTTTTCGCGCACCATCCACAGTCTCCCCTGGACGAAGAACAACGCCGCCACTTTCAAGGACTACCTTACTTTCCATACAATCCTGCTATGCGTTTCGTTGTCGACGTTGATACTAATGTTGAGTCAACGCGTCTCACGGTAGTGATGAATGCTGAGGAGACAATGAGCATGACAACGGTGGGCCGTGTACATTTCACCGTTAAGGGTGAGCCAGTGGCTCTCTCGCTCTACTGGCTTAATATCTATGGCGGTGGGTTGTTTTTCCCCTTTCGCGATGCGACCTGTCCCGTAGAGAGCTATGGAGGTGGCCGCTACCTCTTTGATACTATCAAAGGCAGCGATTTCTTGCCTGTACCAGGAGTAAGCGGATGGGACTGTATCATGCTCGATTTCAACTATGCCTATAACCCTTCCTGCGCCTACAATGATCGGTGGGTTTGCCCATTGGCTCCCGTGGAAAACCGTCTCAATGTGCCAATTCGTGCTGGTGAGATGAAACAAAAACTTTCCTTGCGAAGCGTTGCGTAAAGTCCCTATATCATTGCAACAAGGGGGGTAAGACAAGTCCAGCCTTTTCGTGGATGACAACGTCAGCATAGTCATCGAGTGGCGTGGGTTGCAGATTGATGATAATCAAGGGCACATCAAGCTCAAGGGCCAGGCGCGGAAGCGTTGCGGCTGGTGTAACTTTGAGCGATGAGCCAACGACGAGAAACAGATCACACTCGGCGCTAAGGGTCTTTGCGTGTGTGAGTTCTGCCTCTGGCAAGCGCTGGCCAAATAAGATGGTGGCGGACTTAAGGAAGCCTCCACAGACAGAGCAGCTTGGGTCAACTTCGCCAGCGTCGATACGCTGCTGAAGCTCTTGCATGGAGGAGCGCGCACTGCAGAGTGTACAGGCCGCAAAGCGTGAGGTGCCATGCAGTTCGGTGACGTGCTCAGGTAGGTGACCTGCGTCCTGATGCAACCCATCGAAATTCTGCGTGATAACGCCCAGCAGCATCTGCCTGTGCTCCAATTCGACTAATGCTCGGTGGGCGGCATTAGGTCGTGCTGCGGCCACCTGGGCGGAGAGGTTGCGCCGCGTTTGCCAATACCTCTGGCGAGCCTGGGAGTTGTTGAGAAACTCCTGGTAGCTGACCGTTGGCTGTCGCTGCCAGATCGAGCCATGGCTGCGAAAATCGGGTATGCCCAATTCTGTGCTGATGCCTGCTCCCGTGAGCGCGACAATGCGCGTGGCTTGCTGTATTAATTCGGTGGCATCTTGTAGTTGTTGTTGTATGGTGAACATATGCTCTTCATCTCCAAGTATCCTGTGTCTCGTATCGGGTATGTACAATCACTGTAGTTGAACAGGGCTGCTTGTGGGTCCTCTGGGGGTATGGTATCATAGGGTTGGCAATACCACCAACTCGCCAGGGAGGCGAAAACACAACAGGAGACAGATGGGCGTAGGAGACCTGGGTAAGCCACCTGAACGCACGAAGGAGAGTATCATGGCCCAACAATTTCAGCACTTTGAAGATGAGGTAGCGTACTACTACGATTTCCACCCCACCGAGGAGGATTTGATGGGGGAAACCTCAGTACATTCGTATCTGGTGCGCTATCTGATGGAGGTGCTCACCTGGCAGTTTCGTGGGCAACCCTGTGCAATCTACGAAAATCTCAACTTCTACCAGACCGACAACGCCAAGGAGTATCCGCTAGCCCCCGACATCGCGGTGATCAAGGGGGTGGACTTTCGGGATGTGCGCAGTTGGCGGGTGGGCAAGACAGGATCGGCTCCCCAAGTGGTCTTCGAAATTGCCTCCGAAGAGACATGGGAGAATGACCTGGAAAAGAAGCCGGGAAAGTATGCGCTCATGGGAGTGAAAGAATACTTTGCCTACAACCCGAACGATCGTCCCCTCCTAAGAGGGACATCGCGCAGACTGTTTGGCTGGCAACTGGATAAAGGGGGACGAGTGATGCGGGAGATGCCCGTGCGTCCTGATGAGAGTGTATGGAGTCAGTACCTGGAGAGCTTGTTGGTGCCGGACACGAAGTATCTGCGACTCTATGACAGCGCCGGGCAACTACGTCTCACTGGAGAAGAAGCCGAGGCAGAGGCCAGGCGAGCTGAGACCAGGCGAGCAGACGCCGAAACCAGGCGAGCAGATGTGCTGGCTGAGAAATTGCGCGCACTAGGGATAGACCCCGACCAGCAATGATAGTCTGAAATGAACCTCAATGAGCGAAGTCGGAATGGCTGAACTTGCCAGCCATTCCGACTTCGCTCCATTGTTCGCAATGCGGCGTCAATTGGAGCTACTGATCGAAGCGATCCACTGTTTGATGACAAAGACCAACTCTTCTGGCTCTTCCATAAACACCATGTGACCCGAATGTTCAAACACATGCAGTTGAGCATTTGGTATTTGTTGTGCCATCTCTTGCGCGCCTGCCATCGGTGTGACCCAGTCGTAGCGTCCTTGCAAGACGAGCGCGGGTATCGAAACCTCTGACAGATGGGGGCGCAGGTTGTACTCTTTGCTCAGCGTTCCCATCATGTACATGGCGATATCCATGTTCACCAGCGGGTTGTTATACAACTCAGAAATGTACTCTGGTTTGTGTCCCTGGTGCCAGTAAAAGGGCATGACTTCCTGCACGAAACAATTCAATTCTGCTTCTGTCGCCTGCCCGGTTGATTCTCGGTAGGCGATCTCGCGCAGTTCTTTGCCGTGCTCACCGCCGACCAAGTGCTCCAGTGCATCAAGGTCGTAACTGCCAGTCCACGCAGGTGAGGTGTCGAAGAGGATGATGCCCCTGGCAAACTCAGGATGACGATGCGCGATACTCAGTGCTACGAAGCCCCCAAATGATTGGCCAAGGATGATCGGATGTTCGATATCCAGTGTCTTGCAGAACAGGACGATATCATCAGCCATGATGCCAAGTTGGTAGTATTCATGCGTATGGCGCTGTGATCGACCGCAACCACGCTCATCGACATAGACCAGTTGCGCACTCTCACTTACCGGATCGAGCCAGGGACGCAGGTAAGTATGGTCGAACCCTGGCCCGCCATGCAATATGATCAGTGTCGGTTTCTTGCGAAAGCCCGATGCAGCGTCCAACTCGCTGCCCACCACGTCGAAATAAAGTTCTGTTCCGTTTACGGTGAGTTTCATGCTGTAGTCCTCAGCACATGACCGTTTGGGGGAGATACTACGACAGTCACGTAGTAATTGACGTAAGTACTATTTTCATCGAATCTTATACGAAATAGCTCTTGATTCATTATACCTCATGGGCTATACTGACATCAAACTTGTTGTGCTTACACGCAAAGATACAGCATGAAACAGCTACAATCGTAGGATATGCCTAACAAATCTAGAAGGATAGAACAGCGCTTCATGGAAATACCGCCACAAAATAACCCTGAGCAAACAGGGCCAGATTCGCCCCGTTCACCACAGAAAACAACGAAGAGGCGAACCAGCTTGATACGCTACGGTGTGCCAATACTGGTCATACTTTTGATTGTAGCTATTTTTGCGCTGGTGAAAACACATGCAATGAGCCTCAACTTTGGCATCAGCAACCCACAGGAAAGGCCGATCAGTGATGTGCTCAATCTCGCAGATCACCATCAATTGATATCGGTGACGATCAGCGGAGATGATATTTTTGCTACTGGTACTACAGGTCAACAGTATCATGCAACCAAAGAAGATGGGCAGGCGGTCACAGAGATATTTCGCCGTGATGGCGTCACCGTCAATGTTGACAATGGGCAGCGTACGCAATGGGAACAGGTGGTGATAGATGTACTCCTGGTGGGTCTGATCGTTGGTGCGTTGCTGTTCTTCTTGCGGCGCGGTGGTGCAAGCGGTCAGGCTGCTACTTTTACACGTTCAAGAGCCAGACGGTTCAATGAGTCACGGCCTTCTACCCTCTTTAGCGATGTTGCCGGTGTCGAAGAGGCAAAAATGGAGTTGGAGGAGATCGTTGAATTTCTGAAATACCCTGCGCGTTTTATCGCTATGGGTGCGCGTATCCCCAAGGGTGTGCTCTTAGTTGGTGCGCCGGGGACAGGGAAGACGCTCATCTCGCGTGCGGTGGCAGGCGAAGCCAATGTATCCTTCTATAACATTAGTGGCTCTGAGTTCGTAGAGATGTTCGTTGGTGTTGGCGCGGCACGAGTGCGCGATCTGTTCAAAGAAGCCAAAGCGCACGCTCCGTGCATTGTCTTCATCGATGAAATTGATGCTGTTGGCCGCCAGCGTAATGCTTCTGGCACCGGAGGCAATGACGAACGCGAGCAGACGCTCAATCAGTTGCTAGTCGAGATGGATGGCTTTGACAAGCACACCAACGTCATTGTCATTGCTGCCACCAACCGCCCGGATGTGCTCGACCCTGCGCTGCTACGCCCTGGACGCTTTGATCGCCAGGTGATGCTCGATAAACCCGACATTCGAGGTCGTCTTGCCATCCTGGAAGTGCATGCAAAAGATAAACCACTGGCCGAGACTGTTGCCTTGTCCGAAATAGCGCGTCAGACCGCCGGCTTCTCCGGTGCAGACCTGGCCAATCTGCTGAATGAGGCTGCGTTGCTGGCTGCGCGTCGTGGGCAGAACGTGATTAACAAGCCCGAACTTGAGGAGTCGATTTTGCGCGTCATGGCAGGTCCAGAGCGCAAGAGCCGCGTTATCACCGATGCTGAGAAAGCCATAATCGCCTATCACGAGGTGGGGCATGCAATCGTGATGCGCTCGATGCCTGGAGCAGACCCTGTGCGGAAGGTGACGGCGATTGCAAGAGGGATGGCCCTTGGCATCACAGTGCAAGCACCGACTGAGGACCGCTACCTGTTGCGTCGTTCGGAGTTACAGGCAAGGATGGCCGGTGCAATGGGCGGGCGTGCTGCTGAGGAGATCATCTTCGGCGATATTACGACGGGGGCCAGCCAGGATATTGAGTATGTCACAAATATGGCCCGGCGTATGGTCTGCGAATTCGGCATGAGTCCTTTAGGCAATGTCCTGCTTAAGATGGAGTCAGAAGGTAGCGCAACAATCAGTCCAGAGACGGCAGCCAGAATTGATAAAGAAGTGTCACAGCTGGTTGCACAAGCCTATGATACTGCCCTCACTATCTTGCGTGAGAAAAAGGACAAACTGGTCGCCATCGCCCAACATCTGATCGAGGTCGAAACGATTGACGGCACAGAGCTCGACGCAATGCTGTTTCTCCCACGATGAATCGGGGAGCTACAGAAGAGAACCCAGCTATGGGAAGTGTGACGCGTACATTCATCGCTCTCGATTTGGGTGAGTCTGTGCGACATGAGCTAGCTAGTATCATCCGTAAGATGGCAAAGGAGTTGCCTGTTATACGTTGGGTTGATCCGGCGAGTATTCATCTCACGCTTGCATTCCTGGGCGATTTGACCGATGAACGGTTAAATGAGGCGATGCAAGCTGCCGAAACGGCAGCGCACCAGGTGGCGCCTTTTGCGTGTCGTCTCTCGCACCTGGGGGTCTTCAATTCGCTGCTTCATCCTCGTGTGCTCTGGATGGGCATTGATGAACCATCCGGCAACCTACAGCAACTGCACCGTGCGCTCAATCAGGAGCTTGAGCAGGGGAAATTCACCGTCGAAACGCGACCATTTTCACCTCATTTGACGCTGGCACGCATAAAAGTATCCCTTAAACCTGATGAGCAACAGCGTTTGCGGCATCTGCTCGTAGAAACGAAGATGACAGCTTCTTCACCTGTGCATCGTGTCGATCAATTGTGCGTAATGAAAAGCGAACTTTTGCGGTCGGGTGCAAGGTATACATATCTGAGGAATTATCTTCTCGGTGGGGAACGCGGGTGACTGAGACTCCCTGCCATGAATGACAGGGGTTCTGATCGGCTCCCCCTCAATTGCTTTCACCTTCAGGGTCCAAACGCTTCACAGTTGAGGGCCATCTCAGGTGGCCCGTCCACAGGCCGAGCATCACGCTCCTGTGGCACCGATGCTATTACCACATCGGCCAGTCCTGCGACTGAGGAAGTACACGCCCCGCGTACATTTCCTGGTGTTTGTGCGAGTCCAAGGGACTCAGCGAGTGGTACATCTCGCTCGTTCTTTGGTCAACACAGTCGTGTTTTTACTTCTGGCCCTACGCCAGAGAACCCACCGAAACGCGATTCTGTTGTCAAGGTACTAGAACAAGTATACTACAATGAGCATGAAATGTCAAGCATCAATCAGCCTGGAGACAGGCCTGGCGGGGTACTCCCCGCTACCCTGCTCCCACGAAGGAACGGCTTTTCATCCCCCGGATGAATCGCGGGGGCTTTCAAGCCCGTTAACTGTAAGGCTTGACAAACCTCCACCCTATCGTGTATCCTCATAACCAATGAAGGAATAGAACATTCAGGCAATGCCGCCGATGTGGCCTCCATGCGGCTCACTCATCACGAGCATTACGTTTCAGCTTGGACATCTTTGGAGTAACATATGTCCCCATTCCTTGTCGGCTTCGGAATTCCCCTCGATAAATCGGGGGACTACACAACCATCACCATTATTGGCCTTACTGGGCTACGTGGCCTGGTAGGGCTGACTACAGGACGGATAGACGCAAGCATAGCACAGGGAGATTAAAGGGGGCAACGCAGCAACCACAATCCAATGCAGTATCTAAACGAGGATCTCCTAACGTGGATGATCCTCATTTTTATTATTTGGGAGAGGAGGAAGAACATTGTTACTTTCGTCGTATCGTAGTTACATTCGATGATAAAGATGATAGAATAGGCACACAATCAAGAAAGGATACATCATGCGTGCTTCATCAGAAAGGCAGGTTGCCACCGATGGCACTGGTATTACCTGCCTCAGTTACTGTTCAGGTCCCAGCCACGTCAGCTAATTTGGGACCGGGCTTTGATAGCCTTGGATTAGCACTACAACTCTACAATCGATTTGAAGTGGAGGAAGTATCCTGGCGCGCGATTGCCTCCGCACGATCCTCGCAGCCATCTATTGAGATTCAGGGGACATTAGGCGCGAACCTCTCCACCGGCCCGGATAACTTGTTTTTCCGTGCCTTTGCTGCGCTCTTCCAACGCCAGCAGGCTGATCTACCTGCTGTACGCATTCGTATGTCTATCAACGTTCCACCAGGATGCGGTTTGGGGAGCAGTGCTACTGCGGTCGTCGGCGGGTTAATAGCGGCGAATGAGTTCCTTCGTTCGCAGGGATTGGCTCTTGCTAAAGAAGACCTGCTAGAGTTGGCTGTGGAGGTCGAAGCAGGAAACCATCCTGACAATGTCGCACCGGCACTGCTAGGAGGACTTGTCGCAACCACCAAGGTTGAGGGGAAGGTCCATGCAATAAAAACGCAGTTCCCAGACGCACTTAAAGCCGTCATCTTCACTCCTGCGTTTCCCATGGACACTGTGGCGGGTAGGAAGCTGTTGCCCGCCAACTACTCAAAGGCCGATGTGACCTTTAACACCGGACGTGTGGCGCTCCTCTTAACGGCATTGCAAACGAAACGCTACGAACTAATCGGCGAGGCGATGCGGGATCGCTTGCATCAGCCCTACCGTCAAGCGCTTTTCCCTGCCATGCCCGATATCATTGATGCGGCCATTGCTGCAGGTGCGCACGGCGCTTGTCTTTCCGGCGGCGGTTCATCGTTGATCGCCCTGGCCAGTTCCAATTTTCATGGAGTGCTACAAGCGATGCAGGAAACTGCCCGCACTTTAGGTGTAGAAGGAACGGGTATGATTTTGCGGGCGGATCACGTTGGCGCGCGTGTACTCAACACAGCTCGTAGCCGCGTACGTAAAGAAGTGAGTGCACGCAGTCAAGGAAGCGAGTTTCCATTGTGATGAGTAAGGCCAACGATGCAGAGTTATCGACATTCTCGTTGCGTTGTGTGGAATGCAAGGCACTCTACCCTGCGGTCGAGACTGGGTGTCCTCCCCGCTATCGTTGTGGTTGCGGGGGGGTACTTGATGTCGAGACGATGGTTCGTTTCCCCGAACAAGCTGCCCTGCCAGCAGGTGCAGCCTGGCGTCAGCTTTTTGACGAACGTGCCTCACATCCTCCTACCTGGCCCATCAGCACTGACGAACTCGATGTATTACTGGACTGCAGCGGCGTCTGGCGCTATCGCGAATTGATTTTGCCCATACCTGGGCAGTATATCATTAGTCGACCGGAAGGTAACACAGGACTCTACCCCGTTGGCTCAGAAAATTACGGACCCGGTCGTGCTGGACATCGGCAGATTGGCCTCTTTGCAGGACTTGAGCGATGTTTTCTCAAGCACGAGGGGGAGAACCCCACAGGCAGCTTCAAAGATCGAGGTATGACCGTGGGCGTAACAATGGCAAACCTGCTTGGAGCGCATACGGTTGCCTGCGCTTCAACCGGGAACACCTCTGCTTCGTTAGCCTCGTATGCTGCCCAAGCCGGTATGCGCAGTATTGTCTTTTTGCCTGCTGGCAACGTTGCTGCCGGCAAGCTAGCCCAGTCACTTGCCTATGGTGCAACAACCATTCAAATTAACGGCGATTTTGATGATGCTATGCGCCTGGTCGAACAAGTGTGTAACGAACTGGGTATCTATCTGCTGAACTCACTCAATCCTTTTCGTATCGAAGGTCAGAAGGCCATTGGCTTTGAATTGTTGCAACAGCTTAACTGGCAGGCTCCCGACTGGCTTGTGCTCCCAGCAGGCAACCTGGGCAACACGTCAGCCATTGGTAAAGCGTTCCGCCAGGCTCACCAGCTCGGTCTTATTGGGCATATGCCGCGCATTGCCGCCATTCAGGCAGCGGGAGCGAATCCCTTCTACCGCAGTTTCATGCATGGCTTTACCAAACAAGAACGCGTCCAGGCCCACACTATTGCTTCAGCCATTAAGATTGGCAATCCCGTGAGCTATACACGCGCCCGTCGCATCATCGAAGAAAGCGATGGAATTGTTGAAGAAGTGAGCGACGAGGAAATACTGGCCGCGAAAACCGTGATTGATCGGTCCGGCATCGGCTGTGAACCCGCTTCCGCTGCAACATTGGCAGGAATGCGCAAGCTTGTCGCCCGTGGCATCATCAAACGTGGTACATGTGTCGTCGGCATCCTGACCGGCCACCTGCTAAAAGACGGCCAAACGGGCAGTGTTCAGCACAACAATGGTGTTGTGGTGGAAGCAAACATAGATGCAGTCAGGAGCGTATTAGAGAATGAGTCTAAAACTACCAAGTAAACAAACATCAAATACTGATACTCCACCATCGCACTTTCGTGGGTTCCCAATGCGTTTATTGCTTGCCTCATCCATTGACAGAGCCTGGGAAGTCTTTCTTATTCTACTGGTAGCTGGCTTCCTGCGCTTCTACCAGATCAATACAACCGAGTTCGATGAGGACCAGGCGCAGCTTTTCCGCATGGCCTATGACGCAGTGCATCATGCTCTACTGCCCACGACGAGCAATGCCGCTTCCATTGGTATCTCCAACCCGCCGGGAGTAATCTATCTTTTTATACCATTGGCCGCGTTGAGTGCAAATCCGCTCTGGGGAGCAATGCTGGTAGGTACATTTACGACAGCAACGGCTTTGCTCACTTATTTCTTTACGCGCCGCTATTACGGACGTTTCGCGGGTATCGTTGCTGCGCTACTCTATGCTACCGCTGCCCGACCACTCACGTATGCACGCTTCATCTGGCAGCCCAACCTGATGCCGCCATTCGTGGTCTTGTTTATGTTCGCTCTCTTCTGGGGTGTCGTCGATCGACGTAAAGGTTGGCTGTTTCCCGCCCTCTTTTTGTTCGGCGTCCTCTACCAGATGCATCCAACCACGCTCTTGCTCGCCGCGCCTCTGCTCGCAGCAGTCGTACTTGCACCTGGAACGTTGCGTTGGCGTGACCTCGCTTTTGCCTGCGCCTTATTGCTCATCATCTTCTTTCCCTATCTCATCTGGGAAGCGTACACAGGTTTTGCTGATATACGCACCGTATTCATGCTGGCAAAGCAACATGCCCATATTGATACTCAAGCGATCCACCTGTATCGCTCCTTCCTCAGTCCCTTTGATGCCCCGCCAACGGACATGCGGTCGCTTGTGCGTATGTTTGCTCCCATGCTCTCCTGGCTCTCTATCGCAGTGCCTCTCCTTACGCTAGGCGGATTCGCCACGGCGGGTTTATTGGCGTTGCGGTCAGCGGGTGGGCAAAGCCTGTCTTCGCTGCGTCATTGGTGGGCAGACCTGCGTGCCACGCCCTACCGATGCGGGCTGATCCTGCTACTCGTCTGGCAGATCGTGCCGCTGCTGATTCTCTCGCGTCATGCCATCCCTCTCCACTCACAGTACTTTTTCATGTTTCTGCCCGGGCCGTTTATCCTGATCGGTTTGTTCCTGGCTAAAGTAGTCGAGTGGTTGCGAGGACGAGAGCAGAGACGCCAATGGAGCCTCCTACGTTACGCTGTATATGCCATAGCCGGCCTTGTAATCATCGCACAATTGGTAGGCAGTACGGCGGCAGCGATTGACACCAGCAGCGGGAATTTCGATGATCGTGGTTTTCAACCCTACCCTTACCACAACGATCTCCACTCCCTGCAACATGCGCTCGGCGAGGCCGACCAGTTGGCGCAACAACGTCATCTCAGCAGAGTCTATATCACCACCGATGCGGCCACGCAAACGGCACTGCGCTATCTGGCCGAACAAATGCAGACCCCCACTACACTCTTTGATGCCACAAATTGCCTTGTGCTGCCCAATCCTGCTGCTGGTTCGGCTGTGCTGCTGGTGGGACCTTACGATGGATTGACCAACGCTCTCTTGAGCCAGTTCGCTTCGGCGACGTTGGTTGATCAGCCTGTGCGCCCGGCGGGTGCCCCATTTCGCTTGTATATTGTCACATCTACACCCGCACAACCCTCTTCGCAGAACACATTTACCGGCAACCTGCAACTGCTTGGTACGCAAGTACAACAGATGAGCTTCAATAATTCGCCATGGTTGGTCACACGCTGGAGTTTCATGCATGCAGAGCAACCGAGCTTTCGCAAGACGTACAGTTATACGCTGAAGGTGCTGCCCAATGGCAATAGTGCTCAGAGCAGTCAGAGCAAGTGTACTTTTACAGCCATACGGGCCGGTGATCAACTCCTGGTTGCTTTCGGCTTGCCTAAGGACAGTTCTGCATCTACCTCGGTGACGATAGAAGCACAATCCTTCACGACGATCCCTGATAATCCGGTATATGGTCCATTCCACCTGGAGACAGATGGCGATCAGAATATAGCCAGGACGATACTACAGACAACCAATGGCGGAGATAGCATCACCATCCCTACTTCGTAGAGACTGGCCTAGAAATTAAAGTTCGCTATGCCGAAAACCAGCGCGTCAGATACCGATGTCCAAATGCCAAACCGCCCATGGTTGCTTCGGCCTCGTATTCCAGGTGTGCCCTTCAGTTTGCTTGTCGCTAAAACCTGGGAAATCTACCTTATCCTTTTGGTAGCCGGTTTCTTGCGCTTCTACCAGATCGATACATCTGAATTCGACGACGACCAGGCGATACTCTTCCGCATGGCTCACGATGCCATTTATCATGGCTTGTTGCCAATTACCAGCAATACCGCTTCCATCAATATTGCCCATCCTCCTGGCGTGATCTACCTCTTCATGCTGCCAGCAGCGCTGAGTGCCAATCCACTCTGGGCTGTAGTGTTCGTGGGCATATGCAATATGATAGCGGTTTTGCTGACGTACCTCTTCACTCGTCGTTACTATGGACGGCTGGCGGGAGCCGTTGCCGCCTTCCTTTACGCAACTGCTCTCAAACCGCTGACGTATGGACGCTTCATCTGGCAGCCCAACCTGATGCCGCCATTCGTGGTCTTCTTCATATTTGCTCTCTTCTGGGGTGTTGTCGAGCGACGAAAGGGTTGGCTATTTCCCGCTTTGCTGCTGTTGGGCATACTCTATCAGATGCACGAAACAGCCATATTGCTGCTTGTGCCGCTTCTCGTAGCAATCATGCTGACTCCAGAAACGATACGTAGGCGTGATCTCGCTTACGCCTTTGTCCTGTTGCTGATCATCTTCTCACCATATTTGCTTTGGGAGTTCTCTACAAAGTTTGCCGACCTGCTCATGCTCTATACACTAGAGAAGCATGGTCGCCTTTATCTCGAAGGCATCGGCTTCTACCTATTTTTCATCAGTTCTTATAGCGGTCCCCCGGCAAACGTGCATTCAGTGGTACGTATGCTTGCTCCTCTACTCTCCTGGCTCAGTGTTGTTATGCCACTATTGGCCGCAGGAGGGTTTGTAACCGTAGGGATGGTGGTGATGTGGTTCCCATACCGGGCCACCCCGGCCCATCCAGGACATACCTGTCCCCCAGACGATGCCGCAAGGGACCGCCCCTACCATACACGAAGAAACTAAATCTCTTTCGCAAGGAGCAACAGAGATGCGAAGTCATAGTATAGTAGGGGCGACCCTTGCGGTCGCCCTGAGAATCGCTCTAGGATTAGGGTGGGGCTTTGTGTGCCGTTGGTGTACGACTCTTCGTGCAGTGCCCTACCGATGCGGCTTGTTCCTGCTGCTCGTTTGGCAGATTATTCCGCTAACGCTCCTCTTATTGCATAAAATCGGACTGACCTGGCATTACTTCTTGATACTCATGCCTGGCCCTTTTATTTTAATGGGTCTCTTTGTCAGCACAATGATCGGATGGTTGCGAAATCATGGAAAGAGGTGGAATATTCTGCGCTACGGCACATATGTCCTGATCAGCCTCTTGATTGTCGTGCAAATAATCAACTGTACCGCTTCCATCGTTGACACAGCTAGTGGGAATTTCAGCGACCGCGACTTCCCTCCATACCCCTACCACAACGATCTCCGCTCTCTGCAACATGCGCTTAGCGAGGCCGACCAGTTAGCGCAACAACGTCATCTTAACAGGGTCTACATTACCACCGATGCTGCCACGCAAACAGCACTGCGTTACCTGGCCGAACAAATGCAGACTCCCACCACGCTCTTTGACGCTACAGACTGCCTTGTGCTGCCCAATCTTGCTACTGGCCCAGCCGTGCTGCTGGTGGGACCATACGATGGCTTAACGAATGCTCTCCTGAGCCAGTTCGCTTCTGCAACGCTGATCGATCAACCTGTGCGTTTGGGTGGACCTCCGTTTCGACTGTATCTTGTCACACCCATTGCAGGACAACTCTCTTCACAGGACTCGTTTGTGCAGGATCTGCAACTGCTGGATGGTCGAGTACAACACCTCACTTTCGACAACTCGTCGTGGCTGGTTACTCGCTGGAGTTTCATACGGTCTGAGCAACCGCGTTTTCGCACGACGTATAATTATGCCCTGACTGTGCTGCCCAATGGCAATAGTGAACAGAGCATGCAAAGTCTGTGTACCTTTACGTCGATGCGAGTAGGTGATCAGTTGTTGGTTGCCTTCGCTTTGCCCTCAGACGCTTCGGTGCCTGCATCCGTGACGATTGAGGCCCAATCTTTTTTGACGGTACCCAATAATCCAGTGTATGGTCCCCTTCGCGCGGAGACGAATGGTAGTTTGAATACGGGGCGAGTGAGATTGCAGACGATGGAAGGTGGGGAGAGTATAACTGTTCCTGCTGAGTAGAGGGTTCTGGAAGAAAATGATTCATGTATGCCTCCAATTTTATACCCACGGGTTCAGCCGTGGGAGGAAAAATTGGCTGCCCGCAGGCAGGAAAACCCTCGACTTCTTGCTGTGTATCTGGTATCATTCTCTCATGAACGAAACACTCACTAGAACTATCTGCATAAAGCTTGATGTGAACGGTCACGATGCGGCCTTGCAAGAGACGCAACGGCATTTCAACGAAGCAGCATCCTGGATTGCTAGCGTGTGTTGGGATGAACGTATCACCAATACGAATACCGCACACCATCGCGTTTACGGTGAGACTCGTTCTCGCTTTGGGCTCGGTTCGCAATTGGCCTGCTGTGCACGAGCGAAAGCCGTTGAGGCGGTGAAAGCTACACGCGCCAAAGAGCAAGAGCACAAGTCCCATCAGAAACCTCTCACTTGTCCAGAGTTTGGCCCTCGTGGTTCTGTTCGTTATGATGCCCGTACCTATCGCTTGCTGAGTCTGGATCGCGTCTCGCTCAATACCATGCGGGGACGTGTGATTTGCCGCCTGATCCTGGGACAGAGGCAACATGACATGCTGATTGATTCCATGTGGACTATTGGCAGTGCTGATCTTGTGTGGCGTCAAGGGACCTACTACCTGCATATCACTCAGAGCACCGATACGCCCAAAGTTCGAGAGACCCCGGAGACGATCGGTGTAGACCTGGGCATTGTGAACCTGGCTACCGTGAGTTCGGGACAAACCTTCGCAGGGACCAAAGTTCACGAAGTTCGCCAGCGTTATTACAAGCGTCGTCAAGAATTGCAACGGGTCGGAACCCGCTCTGCGAAACGCCGTCTCAAGAAACTTTCTGGACGTGAAAAGCGCTTCCAGAAAGATACGAACCACACGATAGCGAAGACCCTGGTACACAAAGCCGTCGTATCGCGCAAGGCACTCGCACTTGAAGACCTCACGGGTATTCGAGAGAGGACAACGGTTCGCCGCGAAAACCGTTACGAACGGCATTGCTGGGCCTTCTCACAACTTCGCATGTACATCGCCTACAAGGCCGCTTGGGCAAGCGTAGACGTGCGGTTCGTCGACCCTGCCAATACATCGCGAACCTGTAGTGAGTGTGGACATTGCGCCAAAGCCAATCGCCAAACTCAAGCCTCCTTCAAGTGTCAGCAGTGCGGTTTCTGCTGTAACGCCGACCTCAATGCGGCCATCAATATCTCACGGGCTGATGTCAAGCAGCCGAAGGTTTCACCCGTATGTGGGTAGTTACAAGCCTCCGGTGCTCACGCCGGGGGTACTTGACGTTACACTAGCATAAGCGACTCTATGCTGCTAAAATATGTACAGCAATACCAATGCAGCGAGAGGCGAGACAAAGCTATGGGCGCATTAAAACGCAAACGAGAGTTAATTCCGCGCTGGGACATGCCCGCGGATCCAGTGAAGGCCGTGTTCTGGTTCATACACTGGTCATTGAAGGTGCTTGTACGTTTCTTTTACGTACCTGTGTTGGCAGGAGTCATCTATGAAAGCATCGTCAACCATATTGTTGGCGGGGTTGTAACCTTGTTGGTTGGCCTGGGTGTGTGGGCTGGACTCGCAGTCGTATTGCTCTTGTTCAACATCGGTACCACCGTCTCGCAAGGGATTTCGGGCATAAGCCGGATGCAACAAGGCTTGCCGCCACGTTCCCCCTTCAACAATTTCGACGAATCCGATATGAAAGGCAAGATTGTCGAAGGCACCGTGACCAATTTGGAAGAAGAACGCAAAAAACGCCGCCAAGAGCTATAGGCGTGCGGTAGGGCTACCCATTCTCCGCTTCCCATAAGCGCCAGGCCTCATCACCAGGCATAGGCACATAAGAGAACAGCAGCAGACCTGTGCCTTCAATGCGATAGTCTCCTAACGCTGCCGGTAGCACCATAGTTTGACCGCGAGCAAGGTGCACATTCCACTCAAGTGAGGCACCATAGCGAACCTGCACATCAGCCCCCAGGGAAGTGAGGACGATACAGCTTCCCGACGTTTTCCCATTCATATAGCCATGGGTACTGTCATCTTGCTTGAAGGTGAGTTCACGTGTAACGAAATAGCGGCAAGCAGCAAGACAACGCTCAGCATATCCTGGTCCACCCTTCAATAGCACAGGTCGGACCTTCACATGCGGAGAAATGCCATAATGTGCGACGTCGAGGGCGCGTTCGATGTGTAGCTCACGGGGCACACCGCTAGTGGTAAGACGACCATAATCGTACATGCGATAGGTGATGTCCGAGTACTCTTGTAGTTCGTAAAGCATCACGCCCCGGCCAATCGCATGTACCGTCCCGGCAGGGACAAAAATGACATCACCTGCTTGAACAATTTCCTGGTGAAGGAAGGTATCTAAGGTTGTCTGCTCAATTGCCTGTTGTACCTGCGTTCGTGTGGTAGGAGCCTTAAATCCATGGACAATTGTGGCACCCGGCTCGGCGGCAAGTACATACCAAAATTCGGTCTTGCCTAATTTGCCATCTTCATGCTGTGCAGCATAGGTGTCGTCTGGATGTACCTGCACGGAGAGTTTATCGTTGGCGTCAATGAACTTTGCCAGTAGTGGGAAGCGATGTCCGAAGAGCGCTCTGGCCTGCTCGCCAAGGAGTGCTGGTCCCAACTCTTCTACCAATGTTCCCAACATTTTGCCTTTGTAGGGCTCGTTCTGAGCAACTGTGCTGATCTCAGTCTCCCAGGACTCACCGATGAGAATATCGCCAGGTGGCAGTGATTTCCACCCATCACGCTCCAATCTGCGCCCCCCCCAGATCGTTTCGTGCAGTGAGGCCTCTAATCGAATAGGATGCATACCCTTCACGAACCCCTCCTAATATACTGCAAGGCATCAAGGGCATCCATTGACACCTCTAGATTGCAATTTAGATCGCCAGCAAGGTTCCTTCGATCTGGCGGCGCAGTTTCTCACGCATGACTATGCCTTTGATGCGGTTGATCTCCTGTCCACCTTTGAAGAAGACCAGGGTGGGGACACCATCTATATTCCATCGGCTGACCAGTTCCTCATTCTGATCGACATTCAACTTGGCGAACGTTACGCGTTCATGGTATTGTTTGCTCACGGCCTCAAACTCTGGGTCAAGTATCTGGCATGAGCTGCTCCATGGTGCCGAAAAATTAACAATCACCATTTGTGGCGAATTGAGCACCTTTTCAGCAAAGTCTTGTTGTGTTACGTCAATGTAATTATCTGCCATATGATGCCTTGACACCCTTCTTTCATCAAACATTTCGTTACAAACGGTATGATCGAGGTGGTGCTAAAAGGGTATCACTCTCTCAGTGTACATGTCAAGAAAGAGTTTGGTGATCTAACAATGCTTCGGCATCCTCTATCACGTAGCGATAGCCCTGCTCAGTGAGGAAAAGCTGGCGGTTTGCAGAGAAATCCTGGTCACGCGAATCGCGGGTGACAATAGAGTAGAAGTACGCCAAGCCACCGTCACTCTTGGGACGAAGAATACGCCCTAGACGTTGCGCCTCCTCCTGGCGCGAACCGAAGGTGCCGGAGACTTGAATGGCGACGTTTGCGTCAGGCAGATCAATCGCGAAATTAGCCACTTTGCTGACTACCAGTCGTTTGAGTTCTCCCTGGCGGAACTGCTCGTAAAGCTTTTCGCGCTGCACCGTCGGGGTTCGTCCGGTCAAGAGCGGCGCTTCTAGCTCGCTGGCAAGGATTTTCAACTGGTCGATGTACTGCCCAATAATCAGTACCTGATCATCGCGATGGCGCTCAGCCAGGTAACGTGTCACTGTCAACTTGGCAGGACTCTCGGCAGCCAGGCGATATTTCTCGCGTTCCTCTGCTACGGCGTAGTTCAGTTGTTCTTCTTCGGTCATGCTGACACGAATCTCGTGACATTCGGCGGTAGCTATCCACCCTTGCCGCTCTAGTTCACGCCAGGGAACATCAAATTTCTTGGGGCCAATCAAGCTGAACACGTCCGCCTCCCGACCATCTTCGCGTACTAGTGTCGCAGTCAGGCCGAGGCGACGACGCGCCTGGATCTCCGCTGTAATACGGAAGACGGGTGCAGGCAACAAGTGTACTTCGTCGTAGATGATCAGTCCCCAATCGAAACTTGTGAAGAGGGCAAAGTGTGGGAAATCCTCTCCCTCAGAGGGACGGTAGGTCAGAATCTGGTAGGTGCTGACTGTGATCGGACGAATTTCTTTGCGTTCGCCGGTATATTCACCCACCATCTCCGGCGGGATATCGGTCCTGTCGATAATTTCACTGATCCACTGGCGTACCGCCACGGTATTGGGCGTAAGGATCAGTGTAGCGCGCTGGATATCAGACATCGTGACCAGCCCGACAATGGTCTTACCAGCGCCGCAGGGAAGGACGATGACACCACTGCCGCCGCTAGGTGCACCGCCTGCATAGAACGCTGCCGAGGCGGCGTACTGGTACTTGCGTGGCTCGAATTCTTTTCCTTGGAATGTCGTCGACCTCAATTTGATAGACAATGGAAAACCATCCGCATAGCCGGCTAAGTCCTCGGCAGGAAAGCCTATGTGGATCAGCGCCTGCTTGATATGGCCTCGGCGAGACGCATCCACCTGAATGGTGTGACTGTTCAATTGATGCAAAATATACGGCTGAGTGCGCTTATGGTGGATAATTTCGGCCATGAGAGCTGCATCACTCGATGTGAGCAGCAACGCATCACCTTCGCGAATCAGCTTGATACGCCCATACCGGCTGATATATTCACGGATATCGACGGCGATATTGGATGGAATGTCATACTTGCTATAGCGTGTCAATAGTTCAAGTATTTCTTGTGCACTCATCCCACCAGCTGCGGCATTCCACAGCGAGAGTGGTGAAAGCCGATAGGTATGAATATGCTCTGGTGATTTCTCTAATTCCGCGAATTGCGCAAGAGCATCTCTGGCTTCAGCATGTTGGGGGTGATCTACTTCTAGTAAAATGGTGCGATCGCTTTGCACAATCATTGGATTATTTGGATTCATCAACCGTCATACTCCAGGCATCTCGGCCCAAGTGGTCACATATTTCATGATCGTATTCATGGTTGCCTCTTCATAACCGTGCATCAGGTGACGAGCGCCGGTAATGACTTTAATACCCTTGGGGCCTTTTTGTTGCTCGACAAATGGCTCTAATTTATACAGTGGACAAATCTCATCGAATTCGCCGGTCACGAACAGCTTGGGGCGCTCAAATGGCTTGGGAAAGCCGCCGGCCGCGCGGAAGAGTGGTAGGCTGATAGCCACGAGTGTACGTATGCGTGGATCGAAGGGCGCATAGAGGAGCGCAACGTATGCTCCAAAACTGTGGCCAATCACGCAGACTTTGGTCGGGTTCACCCCCGGTCGCGTCAGGACAGCGTCGATAGCTCCTGCAAGGTCGAGCGGCTCCAAGCGTCCATCTGCCTGTTGTCCCTGGCTATTGCCCACTCCACGGAAGTTAAAGCGTAGTGCAAGCATACCGGCACTGGCTATTTTGCAGGCCAGGCTTGCAGTCAGCACATCATGCATATCGCTGCTCGCCGGTTGGGGATGACATAGCACGATCACCGGAGCACGCTCTACTCGCGCTGGTTCGTGCAGTATCCCCTCCAGAAGGAATGAAGGTTGTCCTCGATTGTAAAATGTGATAGATCGCTCGACATGTGCTGAAGATAAGACCATTACCAACCCTTTGCTCTGTTCTTGTCTACTTCAATGTGTCCATCCATCTTATCGCAGCGTTGATCGTGCGTCAACCACTTCAGTAAACAGTCCTAGCCGAGAAGAAATATGTTATACTATGCAGCAAGGAGTTGTGTATTCAGCGGAGTTCGTCGATTTTCATTAGACACGCCGATGTATAATGAACAGAAGCTCTTGCTTATGTGCAGAAGGATGGTATACTAGGTACCATAAAGATACGCATAGTTGCGTAGAATAGGTCTCGGTAGTGCGTTCCAGGCAGTAGGGTTCATTCCTTATTTTCCGTTAGCTCATAAAACTGAATCAATGATTTTTGAGCGTTCGCTAATCGTAAGCGATGAGAGGCCAGAGCAATCTTAGGAGCTTCGATATTTTAGCTCTCCCTCTGAAACGCTCCTTGCCTGTACGATATCCTTCTGGGGGGATGGATCTCGACTGCCTCTTGCTGACGGTGTCTGTGGGCATCGGCGTTTTGCCGGTGCTTATGCAGTTTGCGCTTCTGCAATAGTATAACTTGCAGCGAGTGTTATGCCTGGCGCACTCCTGGACTAACATCTGGGGAATGTTGCTTTACGCAACCGATTGCAGGCTATAGGGTTTACTTATGTGCAGTGCAGGAGAGGTGTAGACACCTTCGCCTAACTCCACTAGTATGCAGGTCTTCTCGTGTAGAGGAGACATATTACTATATTTGGTCAACACTACAACTAACAGCAGCCAAACGTAAAGTCAGGAGCACATATGGCTAACATACTTGTCGTTAAGGACGATCGCTTGATTACCACTTTACTCAGGTCAGCCCTAGAAATCGATGGGTACAAAATCACAGTTGTCCTTGACGGCGAGAGTGCCGTGCAGTTCGTGCTACGTGAAACGCCACACCTCGTTATACTAAATGGTATGCTGACAGGCGTTGATGGGTATGAACTAATTCGGCGGCTACGAAGTCATCCGAAAAGCATGCATATTCCCGTTATTGTCTTGAGCGAGCAAGTTGAGCTAGCGATTAAGGTACGAGCCTTCGAGGTAGGTGTAGATGACTACATCACGAAACCCTGTCACTATGATGAGTTGCTCGCACGTGTGCGCGTACAACTACGTCGTATGACACAGAGAGTTCTATCCCCGCTCACCGGCCTGCCGGGTGGGTTACAGGTAGAGCAAGCTATCAAATACAACATTAGTCGGCCAGATCCCTGGAGTGTTCTTTATCTCGACCTTGATAACTTCAAGGCCTTCAACGACGTCTATGGTTTCCTGGCCGGCAATGATTTGATCTGTTTAGTTGGGCACATTTGCCGATATATTGTCCGTGAACATGGCAACGTGGATGACTTTGTCGGGCATATTGGTGGGGATGATTTTGTGGTTATGACGACTCCCGATCGTGCTAAAACACTCAGCTTGCGTATTCATATAAGTTATAAAGAAGAGAGTATGGCCCATTACCGACCTGAGGACCGCGAACGTGGCTACATCAGTGGTGTAGATCGGAAAGGTTGACCGTATCAGTTCCCCTTAGTCTCGTTATCCATCGGTGAAGTGAGTAATCAACTACGACAGCCTCATAGTATACAGGAGATGAGTTATTTGATGGCTGAAGCCAAGTACCTTGCCAAACAATCGACGAGCAATATCTCCTATACTCCTCCTCGGCAAGACAATATGTACCAGGAACATGCTCCTTCCGCTCTTCTCTCGTCAACCTCTCAGCTCCCACCTTTTCTGTCTGCTATTGGCCACTTGCATCATAACCTGTCAGACATCCTCGACAGTGAGGCCGTGGCCGAATTTGAACAGCGAGTACACTGAGAAAAGTCTCTCTAGCCTCCTGCACCTTGTTTATGCTATGATTTTCTCGTCAACCAAATTTGCTTATGAAAGGCGATGATTACCACGAACGAGGAAGAGAAAGAAGTAGAGCGCCTCTTAAGTGACGAGGAGTTCGAGGCCAGGCGTCGAGTTGTGCGCGAAAACGCCAAACGAGTGCTGCGAGAGAGCGGCCTGGCTGAGATGCTACGAGCTATCAACAAAGACCAACTCAAAGGAAGAGGCAAATTTGAAGAGTATGATTCCATCGTCCTCTTCAAATGGGGCACCGGCTACACTCGTCGCCATATTTGGGTCGAGATCAGTGGCAACACCATCCGGTTCAGACTATCTCCACATCGTCAGTGTGCTGCGCCAGTCCCCGAATGCGATGGAGAATATCATATCTTCACAAGTGCTATGTGGGCAGATCGGCACCTGCTGTACACTGAGTTGCAAAAGTACTATGCTAAACCGGTCGCAGAAAGCTCAGACGACTAGATAGGTTCGAGTTTGATCATCTGGACGACACCTACACTATTCAAAAAGCGATTGATGGCCTGATAGTCCTGGTCGGCATAGAATTCTTCGCGGTTAGCTTCATCGGGCCAGCTCACCATATTCAGGAAGATAGAGCCATTCGCAAGGTCTTCGCTTGTCTTCTCGTACGTTGCTGTCACGTTCTCTTCCTCTACACCCCGCGCTAATAAGGCAGATGCTAGTGTCAGGGTTGGTTGCACAACTTGTCGTCGCAGGCTCTCTATCCAGCCGCGGCGTGCATATTCGGCTTGCTCTGGACGAATAGATGCTACGTGTGCTGCTGCTAAAACAGATGGCGCAGCTGGGCGCCTGTAGCCCCACAGATAATGCATCAACCATTGCCTGGGTGGCGAGACTAGCAGATCAGGAGCTGACCTCAACAGCAGTCGTTTAGGGCTATAGCGGTCCTGTGCTTTCTGCCAGTATTCTTCATCTTCCCAGGTGGTCAGCGTCAAATAATAGGGATCCTCTTCTCTACTATAATATGAGCGTATGCTGACAACCCCTTGCGCATTGCGAATTGTTCCCAGGACGAAGCGCATGTGGGACAAACCGTCTACATCTGTGTCCGGCGCGGCATGCGCCAGTGTTACCACGAGTAATTCCAAGTTATCTCCTCAGCTTTGTCACCCTGAGCGAAGCGAAGGGTCTGTCTCGATGGGCCGACAGATGCTTCGCTTCGCTCAGCATGACACTACCGGATCGGGCCTGAATATGTTCCCGTAGCATAGCATAGTCCTCAAACTTTTAACAGGGTTATCCTCTAGCGGATTGATAAAAGTACCTGTCCAAACTCTTGAGCATTACCGTTTCGTCTAGTATACTTCTCTTAAGTGAACCATTCTAACAGAGAAGTCGATAAAAGAGCATATACCAAATCACAGTTTATCGAGGAGCAGAGCTATGCTTGATCCGGAGACAACCCGCAGCACCGTGGAATGGAGACGGGCCGGACCCGAAGATGCCGCCATCTGGGTCTCAGTCACTCGGCGCAGTGCTGACCAGATAGTCTTTGAAAATGAAGACTCGCAAATTACTCGCTACAAAGAAGAAAGAAGAAAGCAAACGCAACGCTTCCTGCTCTGGCGCGGTGACGACCCTATCGGACGCTTACGCTTCTTCCCCTACGACGACACCGTCGAGCTGGACGGGCTTGTACTATTGCCAGAAGCCGGCGGAAGTGTGGCAGCTCAAGTAGTGTCCGAGGCCCTCGTGCGGGCTGCAGCACTCGATGCGCGTCATTTCAAGGCCACTTATCCCGCCGCCTATATTGCCTCGTTTGCAACGGCAGGCTTTCAGGAGCTACGCCGTCGTACCGGCATGATGGCAGCTACCAATGTAGCGGTACCACAGACAAGACTGCCTGCTTCCCTCCGTATCCGCCAGATGAACGATAGTGATACTGAACAGATTGGTACTCTGCTCCAACGTGCCTATGCTGGCGGGCCTGATGATAAACACTTGGACTTAGCAGGTTGGCGTACAGAGGTTCGCAATATTCAAGAAGGGCACTATGGTCCGCTCATCCCCGAAAGCTGCTTCGTGGTAGAGCATGCTCTCGATCGCTTTCACCTGGCAGGTGGGATCCTGGTTCACTTAGAGCGTGGCATGCCGCGAATCCACCACATGGTTGTGGCACCTCTATTCCGTCATGTGGGCATGGGTCAATTGTTAGCGGTAAAAGCTATGCAATGCTTGCACGAACTTGGTTACCCAACCGTCATCCTTTATGTCACGCTCGGTATCCCTGCCGTAGGTCTCTACCATAGGCTCGGGTTTGTTGAGGCTGGCCCGACCTATATCGAGGCAGAAAGCATGCTTAGAAAGACAGGTCCGCTTCCTTGATTCCTGAGGAGTAGGTGCCCTGACCCTATGAAACGATTTGGATGCTGCCATCTTGTTGCAAGCCAAGCACGACCGGTGCGACGACCGTGCTGGTCACCAGCACATCATCTCCGAGCTGGAGCGCAATGGGACTACTGACCCCAGCGAAATGCTCTTTGCTCATGCGTTGTACCAGTTGAGCGGTTGTCGGAAACCGGCTGGCCTGCGCGATAGGTCCCATACCCTTCACGACCAGCTCTACTCCATCGGCAAATAAGAGTGCCCCCTGGTCTAAGGCTGCTGCCCCACTGCAGAACGTGCCAGGCGTGGCAAACGAGGCGCAGAAACTGGCATAGAACTGCTTTTGCCAGTCCCCATCAGTCGGTGGACGAGCTGCCGAAGACAACGCAATGAAGATGTGTGGCAGCGTTAACTGATACTCACGTGCCCAGGGCACCAATCCCTGTAGAGGAGCAGGCTGCACGAATTCGCCGCCAATCATCAAGATAGGCTGCTGGCTTACCGGCAAATGTGCAATGGCCTCCGCCAGCGTTATCACATCGTTGGTGAGTAATGGCGCAAAGATAATATCAGGTTGTGGCTTTGCTTGCAGTGCATCGTTGAGACCTGCAAGTAAGTCCTCACGTGAAGCCTGTGGTCGCCCGTTGGCATCGAGCAGGCCACTGGCAACTGCTGTCTCCTCAGCCACAATGCGAGCATCGCCATAGCTGGTAAAGCCATCGATAAAGCCCATGGCAGAGCCATTCGATGACGGATTACTGGGATCATAGAAAACAGCAGCGTTGCGTGCTGAGAGCTGGTTGTAGGCATAGGCAGCACCCAAGCGGCTCTGCGCCAGGTCATCAGGGGAGAAACGCACAAATGCAAATCCGGGAGTGCAGTGGCGATACAATGATGTCTGGGACAAGAGATCGATAATGAAGCGACCTGTCGCCGTTGGTGCAAGCAGGGGCACTCCCGCACGGCAGAGCACCGGTAGAACGATCTGTGTCAGCCTGCTTGGCCCCAGACCTAACACTGCCAGCAAGGGAGCTTTCCCATGCGCCAGCAGGCCAAATTGTTCCAGGTCTGGGGTGGTGGACAGAGCGGCGATAGCATTCGCGACCTGCAATGCCCCCTCCTCAACTCCTGTCGTATTTGCCAGTACAAGGTACAACAGTGACGCACCAGGGGTCCGCATCTGCGCGGAATTGTACTGCTGTTGACTGATGAAAGCTCCCACCAGTTCCTGTGTATAGGCAGCATAGAGGATATGACGGTCTGTTCCTCCTTGTGGGTCAGCATTGCCTGGCCCGCTGTCGAAGCTGACGACTACTACGCCAAATGGACGACCAGACTGACGTACATGCATGTCTTCACGATAAATAGCTGCCTCACCGCTATTGCAGCCTGTTGTATCCACCACATCTATGGCCGACGAGAGCAATCTATCTGCCCTGGCCAGGTCGCCATGTTGCAATGCTTGCGCCGCCTCTCGTTTATCTTGATAGCCGCTGGCATTGCAGGCATCGTAGATTTTCAGCCCGTCGCTCAATCCGATGCCATCTGGTGTGGGAATAGTGTGTACATGAACTGGGTGATTGTAAAGTAAATCGTCCCAACGTATGGTAAGGTAGGAACTGATTGACGCAACAAACAACAGGAAGATCAGCGTGCCGAAGGAGAGTGCACGTGGAGAGATCGCTATCTGCCCACCACGGAAGAAGCCGCTGATTTCCCAGCCGATCACGCTGAACGGGTCACGCACGGGGCGACGACGATTTTTGCGGCTCGCCTTCGCTTCCTGGCGGAATAAATCTAACAATACCAGGCAACCGGCCTCACAACTCAAAAGATGTTCCTGTACATCCGGGTAAAGAAAGGCAATATTCTGGCCGCTATCCATCGCTTCAGCGTACTCCGGCAGAATTTGACGGCACTGTTGACAATCTATGGGCCCTTCGATTGGAGCCTCGGAAGGCATTGGTATGGGAGCAATTGATCGAGGAGCAGGCTGAGATGCCGGATGGGATGGTGAGTGCGGTGTCGGATGAGGTGGGGAGAGAGGAGAGGGATCAACTGTCACCGCAGCCGATGCAGTCGCCGGTGGTGCCGAACTTCGTGGTGGTGTTTGTACCATTTGTACTATTGTAGAAGGCATAGGTTCATACAGTGAAGTTTTCATATCTGACTGGGATGCATAAGCCGACTTCCGCACTTTTTTCTTCTTGCCAGCCATAGTTGTAGTGTCTATAGACGTATTACTCAAACAGCGCACACACGTTGCCACATGCTGTTCGGCTGCTTCCACCGCTTCCTCTGGCACCGCATCAGGGTCTAAATTGTATTCTTTCAATACAGAAACCGCAAAAGCACACGCTGGAGGCAGTTTTTCCTTTGCCATCAGCAACCTCTCCTAAGAAAAATAAGCTGACTATTCACGCGCAAACGAGCGCAAAGCAAACGTAATTTGCTCTTCCAACGTCATGGCTCGATCCTGGGGAATTTTGCTTAATGCTGCCTGCGCTTCGGCGGCAGAATATCCCAGGCCCATCAATGCCTCTAGCGCCTCGGATTGCAGCTTGCCAGATGGTGAGACACTGGTACCGCCCAGAGCAACCAGTGAGGGAAGTTTCCCTTTCAGCTCAAGGATCAATCGTGCCGCCAGGCGCTTGCCAACACCTGAAGCGAGAGCAAGACGTTGCTGGTCCTCATCTGCAATTGCTTTATAGAGCGTCTTTGCGTCCATCACCGAAAGCAACGAAAGAGCAACTTTAGGTCCGACGCCGCTCACAGCCAGGAGTTGTTCAAAAGCATTCCGCTCCTCTTCAGCGAAAAAGCCGTAGAGCGCCATGCCATCCTCTCGCACCTGAAAATGTGTCTGAAGGGTGATCTCCCCACCGGCATCGCCCAGGCGGTTGAGCGTCGACACCGGGACGAAGACGCGCACACTAAAACCGCCAACACGTATAATGACATGATCTGCCCGAGATGCTTCGAGGTTGCCGTGAATGCTCGTAATCATCGTCTCTGGTCTTACCCTTCTATACTAAAGATTAACGGCTGACGCAAGAATCCGCATCGCCGGTAGGAAATTTGGATGGGAGCATGTACAAACCGTTCACCAAACCGAGCCAGGATGCCCCCGCATTCATGCGCGGGGAGGAATGGCGAGTCCTTATGGGGTGAGATGGGTTGGGTCTGCATGATGTACCTCCTTGCATCTTTTGTACATTTGTGCTACAATGTGCTTGCTTAGGCACACCGTACCAGTGCGGTGAAACGGCTTGCACCTTAGCAACATACGGGTTTCAGCAACTAATGGGTTTGCTGTGTAAAAATGTTGACCCAACTGGTAATGGGCCGCCGTCAACCGGCCTATTGTCTCATCCGGTAGCACGCTTGGAATAATCAAGTGCGCATGTAAAGGTAGGGACAAGCCCCTGAGTTAATCATGGGGTGGTTGACTCCGTGACGGGATACCCGTGTGAAGTACCTTCCTGGGTTGTTGGGAAGCCCAGTTGGAGCGTGTATCGAGCCGTGTGGAGGTGACAGATGGCCACAGCAGCAGCATCGGCAGCATCATCTGGCCGGGGAATTGACGGAATATGCAGTAGGATACGCACCATCTCCCCTACCTGGTCCTTTTTAGCACTGCCGTAGCCGGTCACCGCCTGTTTGACTTGCAGGGGCGTATACTCGGCGATTGAGAGGCCGCCATTAGCCAATGCCAGCATCGCCACTCCGCGTGCCTGTCCCACTGTTAAGGCCGTGCGTGCGTTCTTTGCGAAGAAGAGTTCCTCCATTGCAGCTTCATTTGGACTATAGGTTGCTATGATCTCGCCCAGGCCGCGATAGATGAGCTGCAAGCGTTGCGCCAGGGGCATACCGGCAGGAGTTGTAATCACATCGCAGGTAATCATACTCAGTTCATCACCTCGCGCCTCCACCACCGCATAACCGACAATGGCCATGCCTGGGTCGATCCCCAAAACGATACGCGTACTGGATGCACTGCCCATGAAAACTTCTCCTCTATGCCTTTATCTCTCTCGAACAAGTGTATCAAGCTTTTCGCCTGCCGTCAATTGCCGCATTTCTCAGCTCGTTTCTCCATCCGTTAGAAAACATGCGTTAGAGCGTCCTATAAATAGATATAGCATTGCTTATCACAGAGCATCTCAACATGCAAAGTCAGAAACCGCCACCCGGAAGGCAAGAACATCACACCCTGGAAGAGGTCTTGCGCGCACTACCTCGCCAATACATCAAAGTGCTCAGCAGACCATCAATAGCAACCTTCTCTGAAGAGATGGGTAGAGCCACGTGGAGACTTGTAGGGGTACAAGTCCTCAGCTGGATGACGTTTCTTGGCATATGTGGATTGCTCATCATATTGATCAAAGCTATCGTCCTCGGCCTCACAGGAAGCCTTGACCTCACAGGGCTAGGTTCGACCTTTGGCCTGACACTGCTCCTGGCTCTCTTCATACCTATGCTCCTGCTTGTCGATACAGTTCTCGTCTATCTGCTTGCCAGGGCTTTCGGTGGACGGGGGACGTTAGCAGTTCAGAGTTACACATGCCTCCTCTTTCAGATACCACTCGGCACCATAGGTAGTTTACTAACCTTCATTCCTACCGTTGGCATCTTGCTTGGTATCGTCTTCGGCTTTGGAGCGTTCATCTATGGCATGTTGTTACAGATCTTCGCAGTCATAGCAGTACATCGCCTGGATGCCAGAACCGCCGTAGTAACCATATTCATCCCAGCACTAATAACGTTGACACTTACCTGGCTTCTTATAGCCTTCATCTCAGCAACGTTTGTGCTTGTGGCAGCAGCAGGCAGTCTCCAAACATTTATCCTATCCTAACCTTGTCTTGAGAGTTTCTTGAACTGCGGCGGGTACAATCTCTCATAGAGAATCCTCAATCAGAGTTCTATCATGCGGAACCCTTAGTTAGGGTGTGAAGGTGTTCACCAAATTTCCTCACCTCAACTGGATTTATTATGAGCGAGGTACACACATGAAAATAACCATGGATAATCACGGTAAACCTTCCAAGAATGTATTCACCATTGTCCTGGCCTTTCTTCTAGCCACAACGACGCTTGCGGCCTGCACTATGACCACTCCCAACAGTAACGCCAATCCCAGCGGGAGTAGCAGTCCTGCTTCCCAACTTCAGAACAGCGATATCCACAAGATCAAGCATATCGTCGTGATTATGCAAGAGAATTGGTCGTTCGACAGCTACTTCGGCACGTTTCCAGGTGCAGATGGCATTCCGATGCAGAACGGCGTTCCCACAGTATGTGTCAATGATCCACTGACGGGCCAGTGCATGAGACCCTATCATGATGCACAAGACCTGAATCATGGGGGACCACATGGAGCGCCAAACGCCAGAGCTGATATCGATCATGGGAAGATGGATGGTTTCATCGCGCAAGCCGAAAATGGAAAGGGCAGTTGTGTCAACCCAGAGGACCCGGCATGCAGTGGGAATGGGCAAACGGATGTGATGGGATACCATGACTTTCACGAAATTCCCAACTACTGGGCCTATGCAAAAAACTTTGTCCTGCAAGACCATATGTTTGAGCCGGATGCGTCCTGGAGTCTTCCCTCCCATCTCTTCCTGGTGTCAGCGTGGTCGGCGAGGTGCAGCATAAAAGGAGACCCGGCGAGTTGTGTGAACAACATCCAGGGGCCTGTGACCCTACAAAGGGCCGATAACTACAACGCCGATTATGCCTGGACAGACCTCACCTACTTGCTACATAAGGCCAACGTGAGTTGGGCCTATTATGTCGCACCAGGAACACAACCGGACTGCGATGATGACGCGGCATCGTGTGCTCCGGTGAGGCAAGGGGCGAAGACGCCGGGGATTTGGAACCCCCTGCCGAATTTCGACACCGTCCAACAAGATGGACAACTCTCCAACATCCAATCGGTGAACAATTTCTACACGGCCGCCAAGAATGGCACACTGCCCGCCGTTTCGTGGGTGACGCCAAATGGGAACGAGAGCGAACATCCACCTGCCCTCGTCAGCGTTGGCCAGACCTACGTCACAGGCCTCATCAACGACATCATGCAGGGACCGGATTGGGACAGCACGGCCATCTTCCTCGCCTGGGACGACTGGGGTGGGTTCTACGACCATGTTGTGCCACCAGTGGTTGATGAGAACGGCTATGGCCTGCGGGTACCCAGCCTGGTCATCAGTCCCTATGCCAAACAAGGCTATATTGATCATCAGACGCTCAGCTTTGATGCATATCTCAAGTTTATTGAAGATGATTTTCTGAATGGTCAGCGCATCGACCCCAGGACGGATGGTCGCCCTGATCCACGGCCTGATGTGCGTGAAGATGCCTCAATTCTCGGCAACCTGCTGGCGGACTTCGACTTCAACCAGCCGCCTCGGCCACCATTGATTCTGCCGATTAACCCGCCTCCGGGGCAGGCGTCGACGGGAGCGTAGCTTGCCCGGCCCCGCCCCCTGGTACCCGCAAGGGGCACCAGTACATTTTTTATGTACGTTGTGTTGCTGCGTTTGTTGTGGGCAACTGGTGTATGAGCGTTGATAAATGCGGGATCGGTGTTAATATTATGAGTTGCGTATTCACGGGGTGCGTGCTCCGGAGCATCCGAAGGTGTTTACGGAAATCACGATTGAGCATATCGTGACGGGTCATGGTGTGCAGAACGAGGCGGTACGCCGATCAATCGAGTTAGCCGAGACGAAATACTGCGGAGCTAGTGCGATGCTGGGAAAGACGGCGGGGATTACAAATACGTTTCGTGTGGTGGAGGGGGATAGATGACCTCTCCACCCAGGGCTACACAATCCCCCGGATTGCGTCCGCAAGGACCCACCCCGCACTACCCCCCACTCTTGCCCCTACCATACTACGGATCGGCCTACGAAGGCTGTGTATGGTAGGGGCGACCCTCGCGGTTGCCCTGGAGGCTCTCCTCCTCTTCCTCCTCTTCCTCTTCTCGCAACCTTGCAGCCTCTGCTAGCTCCTGCAATCGCGGGTCATTCTTCTTCGCCTGCTCCTCCATCTGCGCGAGCCAACGGATGAACAATGGGGACATCACCACAAGATCAACCAGACCAGGTATCAACAAGAAAGCCCCACCGGCCGCCTGATCGCCAAATGCAGTGATACCCAACTGTGGTGGTACAGTATAATGCGTATAGATCACCGTACCGGAAAACACCAGCAAGAAAGCGTAAATATCAACGGGCTGCCCATCCAGGAAAGCGTAGAGCATTTGCAAAGGATAACTCATACGGCGCAGCTCACGCACCGGCCCAATCAACGGCCACCAGTTGAGTAAAGCAGTAAACAACAGACTCAGTAATTCAACATGATAGAGCGTCCCATGGACAATCGCGAAATAAAATACTCCTGGCACATGCCAGAGAAAAAAGGTGGCATTGAAGATGAGCGAGGCGACGATAGGGTTGGTGAGCGCCGAGGCATTACGTCGTACGATGGGTTGTAGCAGTAGTGGCTGCAAAAACCAATCCGGGAATGCAAACAATAGCAGTGGCGCACACAACGTCGTCAGAACCACAACCTGCACCATATGAGCGAAAAACGATTGTGTCCTGGCGATAGTATCTATAGGTGTGAGCAGCACACATGCCATAGCTACAACCGCAACGACAAAGGCAACCACCTGGCGATTTTTCAAAGGTTTATCCTGGGCATCGTTCTTACGTGCTCGCCTTATACCCAGACCATAAAACAGGCACAATAGTATGATGACGATGAGTGCTCCAGGACTCCAATGCCATGAGAAATCTAAACCATTCAACATATGAGGTCTCCGAGTTCTATAGAAAATATGAAAGGGCGTATAAATCGGCCCCTACGCAGTTCATGCGTCTAACGAGCGTGTCTACTTCTAGAGTATAATGCAAGGAGACTCGGCACGCAAATGATAGACAAGGGAGGTTACCCTATGCGTATCGTCATCGCTCCTCAATCGCTGAAAGGAAGCCTGACGGCGGCTGAAGCTGGACAGGCCATTGCGCACGGCGTACGAGCCGTTTACCCAGCGGCAGACCTCGACATCGTGCCCGTTGCAGATGGTGGCGAGGGAACGGTGCAGGCGCTGGTAGACGCCACAGGTGGCGAGTTTATACAGCAGACCGTGACAGGCCCATTGGGTGAACCAGTAATAGCCTTCTTCGGACTGGTCGGCAACGGTCGCACAGCAGCAATTGAAATGGCTGCCGCCGCTGGCCTGCCGCTTGTGCCTCCCGAACGACGCGACCCGCGCATCACCACAACCTACGGAGTGGGAGAGCTGATCCTGGCAGCCCTGGATCGCGGATGCCGTCACTTTATCATCGGCATTGGAGGCAGCGCTACCAACGATGGCGGTGCGGGCATGGCGCTGGCGCTGGGAGCCTCGCTCCTGACAGACGATGGAAAGGAGATCGCGCCAGGGGGAGCAGCACTGGCGACACTCGCGCATATTTCGACGGCAACACTGGATCCTCGTCTACAACACTGTGTAATAGAGGTTGCAAGCGATGTCTCCAACCCTCTGTGTGGCCCAACGGGAGCATCGGCAGTCTACGGTCCGCAAAAAGGCGCAACTCCTGCGATGGTGACCCAACTCGATGCGGCACTCGCTCACTATGCCCAGATCATCGAACGAGACCTGGGGCAATCTGTGCGTGAAGTCCCTGGCGCTGGTGCTGCTGGCGGACTGGGTGCAGGATTGATGGCCTTTCTGCATGCCACACTGCGACCTGGAGCACAGATCGTGCTGGAGGCAGTCCGTTTCGAAGAACGAGTGCGCACGGCAAATCTGGTGATTACGGCGGAGGGACAACTCGATATGCAGACAGCCTACGGGAAGAGCGTCGGGGCCGTGGCAGCCGTCGCAAAACGCTATGGCTTGCCTGTACTGGCACTCGCAGGCGGCCTGGGTGACAACTATCAGACCATCTATGCGCTCGGCGTTGATGCTGTGGCGGTGCTACCGTCGGGTCCCATGACGCTGGAATACGCGATGGAGCACGCCTCCGAGCTGATGAGTGATGCTACTGAACGTACGCTCAGGATACTGCGCGTGGGGACTAACATCAATAGGTCTTGAATACCGGAATATTTCCTCCCAAAAAGAAGTTGTAACTAGTGTGAGGTTTAGAACGTATACACGTATATATAAGTGTAAGCCGTTGGAAGACTGGGATAGCCCAGTTTGTAGTTCGTCCCGCTACCACCGAGGGAGTGTCATCGTATGCCAGAACACCTTTATGCTACCGATAATGCTGACTTTGAGTATCTGCTCTCGCAGGGTTTTTCCGAAACCGAAGCTGCTCGTATCGTCTACATGAAAACCCATGTTCACGAACAGGTCGAATATCGCGAATTGGTCGAAGAAACTCGTCGTCTCGCTTTTATCCGCTGGCTTATCGAACATGACCGCATAAGCCGCTAATATAATCGCATCGAGAAGCGGGGGGCATTTGTGCCTCCCGCTTTTTTTATGTTGTAAATACCGAGTGGTGGGTGGTGGAAGGTGTGAGCAAGCCATAAGCCGAATTCTGTGCCTGCTCGGTCTTGCGGCCGTGCAGGTGGCAATCATCTCTCTAGGACAGCAGTTACCTACTGCCTCAAGCAACCAACCCGGAGGTTTACAAACGAGCAGCCTGCAAGTACCCTGCCTGGGCAGAAGTACTACCCCTCCTATTTGGTCTTGCTCCAGATGGGGTTTACCCAGCCGACCAGTCACCCGACCGCTGGTAAGCTCTTACCTCACCATTTCACCCTTACCCGGCAGCATTGGAGGTGCCGGGCGGTATGTTTCTGTGGCACTTTCCTTGAGGTCACCCTCACTGGCCGTTAGCCAGCATCCTGCTCTGCGGAGTTCGGACTTTCCTCGGACGTTGCCGCCCGCGATTGCCTGTCTTACTCACACCCTCATGTTAGATTAACATATGAGAGCAAGCATGTCTAGATTGACAAATCTGAAAATCTGAACAAGCCTAATCGTTAGGTAAACCGAGGAGGCCAGCTACAGAAATATCCTCGTCAATGGCCTCCCAATGAATCCCAATGCCTCGTCCAATCAACTCCCACTGCTGGCGTTGTGCGTCAGTAGCGTGATGTAGACGTGGGAACCAGTCAAGAGGAGCACTAATCTCGCGTCCGTCGGAAAGACGTACATGAATGCGTTCTGCATCAAAGTAGACATGTGTTGCTTTAGATGTCCTAGTGTGTAAAGTGCTCATGCCATGCCTCCAGGAGTAGTTCTGAATACTCAGTGATGATATCTTGCACGTGGTGTATTTCCTTACTTGTGTAGCCGATGGACTCAGCCAATTGAATGGGTTGGAGCCAAAACTTGGCGTACTTTTCTGCCTTTTGTACGTGAATATGAGGAGGTTCATTTCCCTCGTTGCTATAAAAGAAAAACCGGTGACCATCAACCCTCAGCACTGTTGGCACTGCTCTCTCCTTTCACCATAGCATCCTTGTCCATTTCAGAGTTTAGCACATTGACGAGTCAAGGGCAAACACGCTACAATAACCTTACCCTTATATGCTGTCTATTGTTTGAACAGAGTTGAGATACTTTACATGACCACAGGCAGACGAATCCGCCTGACATCGCTCGCAAGTTGCGCTGGCTGAGCCTCAAAAATGGGCCCTGAAGCCCTGGCGCAGGTCCTGCGTCCACTCACATTACAAGCTGCCCCGGCCGGGTTGCTCGTCGGCCTGCATGCCGCAGATGATGCCGCGGTCTATCGCGTGAACGACCAGCAGGCGGTCATCAGCACAGCAGATTTCTTTCCGCCTGTCGTCGACGACCCATATGTCTTCGGAGCAATCGCCGCCGCCAACGCCCTGAGCGACGTATACGCCATGGGTGGCCAGGTCTTGATGGCCATCAACCTGATAGCATGGCCCGATAACCTGGAGCTGGCTCTCCTCAGCGAAATCTTGCGTGGCGGCGCAGATATCACCGCGCAGGCCGGAGCAGTCATCGCTGGCGGCCATACCGTTACCGATAAGGAACCTAAATACGGACTTGCCGTCACAGGGATAGTGCATCCGGAGCATATTCTGACGAAGGGTGGTGCACAGCCGGGTGATCTGCTCGTTCTCAGCAAACCACTTGGCACGGGGCTGATTACGACAGCGCATAAATTCGACCAGGTGCAGGCAAGTGATCTGGAAGTTGCCATTCAGTCTATGATGCAGTTAAATCGCAACGCGAGCCAGGCACTTGCACGTGCCGGTGTAGCCGTACACGCCGTGACTGACATCACCGGCTTTGGTCTACTCGGACATGCCTGGGAGATGGCTGGGCAGAGTCTAGCAGGCATGCGTATTGAGTACGATGCGCTCCCACTGCTCCCCGGCGCACGCCGCTATGCGGAACGAGGCTATATCACTGGAGGAGCACGGCGCAACGAAACGTACCTGGCCCCGCATATTCGCATCGATGAGCGCCTGGACGCCATTGATCGCGAAATTCTGTGGGACCCACAGACCTCTGGTGGGCTTTTCGCGGCCATCGACCCTACCGTGTGGCCAACGCTAGCCGCACTGGCGCCTGAAGTCGTTTTCTGGCGTATCGGCAAGGTCACCGAACGAAAACAGGATGAGGCACATGTGTTGTTGGAGGTATACTAATGTATGAACTGCTGGAGGAGGCACTGGGTGTCCATTTCCAGAACCAGGCATTCTTACGCCTGGCCCTTACGCACCGCTCCTACATTTACGAGACCGCAGGTGCTGGGCTGAGCTCCAACGAGCGAATTGAATTCCTGGGCGACTCCGTGCTCGCCTTTATCAGTGCAGATTTCCTCTATCGCACCTTTCCCGAATTAAGCGAAGGAGAATTGAGCGATGTGCGGGCTGCATTAGTCAAGATGGGGACGCTGGCAACTTTTGCACGCGACATGCAGTTGGGCAGCTTCCTACTCTTGGGTAAAGGGGAGCAGAGTAGCGGTGGCAGTCAGCGCATACTGGCTTCCGCGTTTGAAGCACTGCTGGGTGCCATCTACCTCGATCAGGGCATGGAGGTAGTAAAACACTTTCTGGTACCTCGACTGGAACCTTTAGCGCGTGACGTTGTCAAAAAGCGCTTATTTAAGGATAACAAGTCTCTCTTTCAGGAACTCGCACAGGCACACGATGGCATTACACCTTCCTATCGTCTTGTCAGCCAGGAAGGGCCATCCCACGATCGCGAGTTTACAGTAGAGGTGATGTTGGGTGAACAGGTGGTTGGCAGGGGGCAAGGCCGCAATAAACAGGCCGCAGAGCAAGAGGCTGCCCATGTTGCCCTGCGCCGTCGAGGATGGGTGTGAGATAATGTATGGTAAGGTATGAAGATAGGGAGGATATATGCGCCTGGAACCAATACCAAGACCCGATCACGTCTTACGGGTCAGTGCAAAACTCATCACATCGAGTACTATTCTGCACCTTTCAGCGGATGAATTGGAACGTGCAATCAATCAGGAACAAATTGAGAATCCTGCACTTGAAGTGGTCGAGTCCCGTATCTGTCTCCTTTGTGGCGCCCCACTGAATGGGCAGACCTGCACAGTCTGCGGACACTTTGCCCAACCAGCTTTAACGATCAATGAATCTTTTCTCAACTACGAAAGTTCAGCGGAGGATGATCAGCAGCACTTTTTCGAAATCCGCGAGATGCGTGAAGTCTACGACTATAGCACTGCTGATGCTGACGACGACGATGAATTTGACCCTCTGGCAAGCATTCCCACCGGGGAAACCCTAGCAGAGGTGCTGCTGCAGCAACTAGAGGCTCTAGTCACTCCGGATGATGCGCTGATTGCTGAACAACTGGTAGGAAATCTCAATGAACGTGGCTACCTGGAGGTGAGTGTCAGCGAGATTGCTGAACAACTGCAAGTCCCGTCAGAGCGCGTCGAATATGTGTTAAGCCAGTTACAAACATTGGAACCCCTGGGCATCGGCGCGCGCAACCTTCGTGAATGCCTACTGATCCAGTTAGCAGCTCTCAATGAGCAGGAGATGCCCCACCCGCTGGCATTTACGCTGATTGATCACTACCTGAACCAATTGGGACACAATCAGTTTCATGAGATTGCCCGTCAACTGAAAGTTTCAGAACGGGAGGTACGTCAGGCCAGCCAGTACATCCGCAACACACTCCATCCTTTTCCGGCTCATGCCTACAGAGCTGATGCCAGTTACACTCGTGAAGGTAGCGATGCAGCGTATGTGCGCCCCGATGTGATTATCCGTAGGGGAGAGACGGGCTTTGAGGTAGAGCTGATCGAGGAGAAACGCTATCGTTTCCGCATTGGTGGAGGCTATGGCACCCAACCTCTAGGTCTAGATCAAGGCCCTATCAGCGATGAGCTACAACAGTATATGCATCATCGCGGTGAGCAGGCAAGGTTCTTTGTTGACTGCATACAACGTCGCTGGCGCACCCTTAAGCGTGTTGCCGAGCTGGTAGTGGATTACCAGCGTGAGTTTTTAGAGAAGGGAGTGCGCTACCTGCGTCCCCTCACTCGCGCAGAGGTTTCCACTCGCCTGAACCTGGATGAAGGCACAGTTAGTCGCGCAACGGCTAACAAATATGCGCTCCTCCCCAACGGGCGTCTTCTCTCGCTGTCAGACTTCTTCGATGGTTCCCTGGGCGTCAAGGATATCCTGCGCGAATTGATTATGGCCGAGAAGCCAAAACATCGCTTGAGTGATGAAGAACTCGCACGACTGCTCAACGCTCGCGGCATCCCCATGGCTCGGCGCACAGTGACGAAGTACCGAGAGGAAATGGGCATCGGCTCCTCGCGCGAAGAGGTGAGAGGTCGAGCACCCCGTAGGCCGATAAATCGGCGTGACCGCGAAGGATTGACACACGCCCAGACTGCGTCGCTCTCCGCAAGCTTCGCTGAGGCCCTACCGGCTTGACAAGCGCTTTCCCATAAAAATAGCAACCTCATGCTCAACCGGGCCCGGCGGGTAGAAGTGCCGGTTAATACTCCATATCTCCAAGCCGTTGCGTAGGTAGAACTGGATCGCCGGATAATTGACGTTCTGTGTCTCTAGCAGGATAGCCCAACAACCATGATTGCGTGCCCAATCGCAGGCGCAACTAAGCAACAATGAACCGATACCATAGCGTCGGAACTGGCGACCGACGATGATATCCTCTATGCGCGCTACCGAACGCCACTCCTCTACATTCAGCAAAACTGCTCCCGCCACTTGTCCATCAGCCATAGCGACATAACCACCATCGACGTTATGCAGCCTCGCCTCAACGTCCTCTAATGTACGTTCGAATGCACGATGATCCTTGTAAAGCGGTGGATCAGACCGGTGTTTCGAGTAGCTCAAAGGCCAGAGCAGGTATTCCTACTCTATTCGTCCCAACATCACCTTGCGCCAGTGGACCATGCACGCGCAGGGTATAGATTCGATCTGTCTCGAAACTATAGTCGAGTTGGTGTAGAGCCAGAGCGTCGTCGGCGCCAACTGCGCGCACATCAATGCGGGTTGTTGCTTCGTCCATACCCACCAGCTTCTTTGGTCTTGTGGTTACTGAATAGGAAAACGGTATCCTGCCGCCTCTGCACCAAGACACGCTGCACCTACGACACCTGAGAAGTCTCCCAACTTGGCACGTACGATTTCGGTCTTTTTCGCAGGTGCAGCCAGGGCAATGGTACGTGCACGATGGACAGCACGCTCAAAAAGCAGATCAATAGCCTCGATAACACCCCCACCCAGCACAATTCGCTCTGGGTTATAGAAGTTCATGATTGACCCCAGGCCATAACCCAGGTAGTCTGCCGCCTCAGTCACTATCTCGATCACCAGTTCATCACGCTGCTCAATGGCGTGAGCAAGCAAGCCTGAACGAATGACGACCTCGCCTTCTTTGAGTTGGTGCTCCGCATCCTCCGCCAGTAGTGTCGAACGCCCATGATGAATCTCGGCCATGATCGCTTTCGTAATAGCAGTGCGTGAGGCATATGCTTCCAGGCAGCCACGGTTTCCGCAACCACAAATGCGTCCACCTGCCTGGATAATCATATGACCAGCCTCACCTGCGGTACCCGTCAGTCCTGAATAGAGACGCCCATTCTGCACAATGCCGAACCCAATCCCCGTGCCAACGAACATGCAGACAAAGTTACTCAACCTTGTCCGGAACCATAGAGATATTCGCCCAGGGCAGCCACCTCAACATCATTGCCAACTGCAATCGGCTTGCCAAACTGCTTGTTAAGTATTGCACCTAAAGGCATATCCTTAACGCCCAGGTTTGGGGCATCTACGACAACCCCCGCTTTACGATCAATTTGTCCCGCTGCCCCTATGCCGACGGCCACAATGCTGACATCCCGCAGATAATTTCGCGGCATTGAGGGCTGCTGTTGCGATCTCTATAGAGCGCTGGGCGATAAATTCCTGTCCACGTTCAGCACGGGTACGTTTGCGCTCCGAGGCAATCACTTGACCTGTAGTGATATCCACAACCGCTGCCAGGGCCTTGGTTCCCCCCAGATCGATACCAAGGGCATACGCTTTCTGTTTCGACATACAATCCTCACCTCTTGAATGGTAGACTCAATCCAGGCTGAACATCTAGATCCAAATCATGCCGCTCACCCTTACACAGATGAAAGAAGGCCGTGCCGGCAATCATCGCCGCATTATCAGTACAGAACTCGATGGGCGGATAATGGAGACGAATATTAAGTGGTCGCAGTTCTTGCTCCAGACGTGCGCGTAAGCTGATATTTGCCGCTACTCCTCCTGCTAGTACCACTTGCTTCACATGGTACTCTTGTGTCGCCAGACGTGTCTTGACCGCCAGTACATCAACCACCGCCTCTTGAAAGCTAGCTGCGAGTAAGCCTATATTAACCCATCCGCGCTGTGCTGCCTGGGCTCCCATGCGAGTGTACTGACTGCCTTGCTTCTCCTGCCCTTTGCCGGGGTACGTGGGTGCTGTTGATCGTCACTTGCCCCTTCTGCCAGGTGGAGCATCGCTGTTTTCAAGCCGCTAAAACTGAAATCATAGGTACCGCGTAACCAGGCGCGAGGCAATCGATAGGCGTTGAGTGCCTGGATGCAGGCCGACTCTGCTGTTGAAATTCCTCTTCCGCTCGCTGTGCCGCACGCTGAATAGCTGGTCCACCAGGGTATCCGAAACCCAAAATACGTGCCACCTTATCAAAAGCCTCCCCAGCCGCATCATCACGTGTGCGACCAAACAACTCGTATTGTGCATGGTCTCGCACAAGCACAAGCTCACTATGCGCCCCAGAAATCACCAGGGCAATCAAAGGAAAGATGGGATCCCCTTCCTGGTACTCCCATGATTCACCGCTTCCTCCGCTTCGCCCATTTTGCCCACGCAACCAGTTTGCGTAGATATGCGCTTCAAGGTGATTCACGCCAAGAAAGGGTAGATTCCATGCCAGTGCCAGCGTCTTGCCCACCGTCAAGCCCACTAACAATGATCCTGCAAGTCCTGGACCATAGGTGGCAGCAATGGCATCAATATCTTCCCAACGGCACGCAGCTTGGTCCAGTGCCGTTTCTATCACCGGAATGATCGTAGCTAGTTGCTGTCGTGACGCAACCTCGGGTACTACTCCGCCATAGCGGTTATGCATCTCAACCTGTGAAGCCACAACATTCGAGCACAGATAACGCCCATCTCTGACCATGGCCGCTCCTGTCTCATCGCATGAGCTTTCAATACCAAGTACGAGCATACTACAAATTCCGATTACTGATTTCTAATTTCCTCGAGAGGGTTGCCTTCAGCCGTTGAAATTGCTGCTTGTAACCAGGGGAATTGATCTCATCCGTCCACATGATCAACGCATCTTCCTGGTTATCACTGTAATATTTCTGGCGCAAACCTTTCTCGCGGAAGCCATACTTACGATAGAGATTCTGTGCAGTGTGATTTGAGACACGTACTTCGAGCGTGACCCAATTCGCGCCAATGTTATATGCAATATCGATCAGGTTGACCAGCATAAACTCCCCTAACCCTTTACGGCGAAAGTCAGGATGCATGGCAATGGTGGTAATATGCGCCTCATCAACCATCAGCCATAGACCAGCGAAGCCAATAATCGAACCCAATTCCGGCGCCGTGGCTGTCGCGCTAGCGCGACCAGGCAACAACGAGAGTGGGAAGAAACGACGCGGCTTCTCAGGTTCCTGCACACCTATAGCCATGTGCTGTTCGACAATCTTCTTATCTCGCAGTACGATGTAATGCGCCCATCGGTTATCCTGTAACTCCTTGCGGTAGGCGCTGGGAGGCCAGGTGGATGGATAAGCCAGACGCTCAATCTCGATCACACGAGGCACGTCTGAAATCATCATCCGATCAATGACGTAACGCACCTTCTTCCCTTTCTGTTGTACTCTTACCGCCAGGTTGATCTGACAGACCACCTAACAGCGGCTGTTTACGCGTACTGGTTGTAATCGAAGGACGACGTAGATAGAGTGGTTCAAGCAGTAAAGGTCATCCCCTTTCCCCTCATGCAATCGTTGCAATGCAAGTACCGCCAGGGTAGAAGCGTGTCTGGTCGCCGCAATACCAGTGACAAAGAGCCCCGTCTCTCGCATCTGTGCATGCAGTGTCTGGCGCGATGTATCGCTCAATTCACCACAAAAGAGGAATGGTGGTAGTTGACGTTCACCTGGCACTCCAAGCCAATCATTTGCCTGTGCTTGCAAATAGGCTGCCAGGTGTTGCGGAGTGTCCAGCAGATAATCACTGAGTTGTAGCATCTGGTGTGTGATAACCCCATCGTCGTTTTGAACCTCGTCGAAGACATAGCAAGCGGCGAAGAGTTCAGAACGTCCTGCTTCCAAAACAGCGCACACGGGACCACGCCATTGTCGCTCTTGGGTTGCAATGCTGTCGAGCGTGCTCATTCCCACCAACGGTATTTTTAGTGCGAACGCCAGAGCTTTAGCAGTTGCCAACGCTACACGCAGCCCATTAAATGATCCTGGTCCCTTGGCAACTGCTATCCCATCAAGCTCAGACATGGCCTTACCGCATTCAACCATCAGACGCCGGATGCGATCTAGCAACTCCACACTGTGGTTGTTGCCAGCATTGCCAACCTGCCAGCTATTTTCGCCGACTAGCTCGTCCTCTGAGCAGAGGGCAATGCTAGCCTGGCGGGTAGAAGTGTCAAGAGCCAGTAGTAGCATAGGTGTTTTTCTGGAATTGCCGTAACAATTCACCATAACGCACACTTGTCGCTGTGAACAAGAGGCCTCGCTTCGTCTCACTCATCATTTTCATGCGAATTCGTAGATGCTCATTCGGCCAAAACGCATCGGCTTTATCAGCCCACTCGACCACACAGACGCCCGTGCCATAGAAGTAATCCTCGAAACCGAGGTCCAGTATCTCTTCAGGGTTATCCAGTCGATAGAGGTCAAAATGATAGAGTGAGAGTCCCACACGCTGTGGGCCATTGGGTCGCCCTTCAGGAACGGGACGAGGTTGGCCTGGATATTCCTTGAGTAACGTAAAGGTGGGGCTATTGACAACCTCGGTGATGCCCAACCCCTGCGCTAGTCCCTGCGTGAATGTCGTCTTTCCCGTTCCCAGTTGCCCATCAAGTAGAATAAGTTCGCCTCCTTGCAGCAACTCTCCTAATCGTGCTCCCAGGCGCTGCGTCTGCGCAGAACTGTGACTGATGATATCAAGAATACTACTCACCAGACCTACGCTACGGCGCGGATGCCCCTGATGTGGAGAGGAAGCGCCGCCCTCCTTTCTTCAAGATGCACGTGGACTACTGAGAGTATATCATGCTTACGGAAGAGTGGAAAGACATTAGCGTAGTTTTGTGCCGCACCCTCGGCAGTAAAGAGCATTAGCACGTATCGGACTCCCGCAGGTTGGACATGTTGGCCCTTGAGTGCCCGCTCCTGGCATGTGCGGTGCTCCTGCCGGAGGCGGCGCTGGCGGGGGAGGATTATAGTTCAAAGTCGGAGCAGGGGCAAACTGACTTGCCGGATATGCTTCGTTTTTCAGCTCTTGCAATTGGGCCTCGCAATTCCTGGCGTCTTGATCTAATTCTATAATACTGGCACATAAGCGCGAGAGTTGCTGGTCCGACAACATACCTTGTTGGTACAGCCTCATTGCCACCTGCGCCAAATCATCGACCAACTGCCGCCGCTGCGTCATGAGCTTATCGATCTCACTCTGTTTACTACGAACGCGCAGCTGTTTCTGCGCCTCCCAGCTTATACGGCTGACGGCTGCATTCATCGAACTCTTTGCGGACTCCACGATATCACTCATTGTCTGTCTCCCTTTTTATCTTTAGGCGCCGTTGACGAAGTATCCATCCTGTCAACCCTGCACAGCATGTTGATAGATGCGTATCTCCTCGAACGCGCCACGCGCACTCAACTGCACTGCAACGACATCAATACGCCATGACCGATCCGAACAAGCATGAAGGTCGAGATAGTAGCTGGCTATCTCCAGCAGCTTGCGCTGTTTGCGCTGTGTCACCGCCTCTTCAGGCCGACCATATGCCGTTCCCCGGCGCGTTTTTACCTCAATGAAGATGAGATCATACTCATCTTCGGCAACAAGATCAATCTCGCCATAACTACAACGGAAGTTGCGCTCCAGGATACGATATCCCCTGCCCGTCAATGTTTCTGCCGCCAGGCGCTCACCTGTTCTACCCAATCCCTGTCGTGCGCCCTTCATTTTCTTGTGCCAGCTAACACTATTGTTCTCGATAAGACATGGTCCTTCTGTCTGTAAAATAATACGGTTTGACACGAGGAATGTTCCATGCAGAACAGCCTCCTCTTTCTGTGTGCTTACTATCTTACCACCAACTAACAGAAATGGTAACTCTTCGTATTCCTGATTCCTCACGCCTCCGTCGACTCGGGTATGCTTTGTGCGAGCCTGGCAGCAAAATACCCCCCTCGACGCTCAGCGCCCATTCGTGTTACAATATCGCCATCAGATTTTTCGCAACACTCACTTGACTTGTGCATTGTGCATATTTCCACAACCAGTTAGCCAGAAAAGATAAGTAGGGGGCAATGGTATGTCAGGTCATTCAAAATGGGCGCAGATTCGCCGCTCGAAAGGCGTTAACGACGCCCGCAGAGGACAACTCTTTACCCGCTTGGGGCGTGAAATCGTTGTAGCCGTGCGCGAAGGAGGCAGTGGCGATCCCAACGCAAACTCCCGCTTACGCATGGCAATTCAGCGCGCTCGCGACGCCAACATGCCTATGGACAACATTGAACGTACGATCAAACGTGCAGTTGGTGGCGCCGAGGGTGCTTCTCTCGAAGAAGTTTCTTACGAAGGGTATGGACCCGGGGGCACTGCAGTTCTGGTCGAAGTCCTCACCGAGAACCGCAACCGTACCGTCGCCGAGGTTCGCAACGCATTCAACCGCAATGGGGGTAACCTGGGTGAGAATGGATGCGTTGACTGGCTTTTCGAGGCCAAAGGGATCATCGAGGTCGAATTGAAGGGACACGACCCCGACGAACTCACCCTGGAGGCCATCGATCTAGGCGCTGATGATGTCGACCCGGTAGCTGCTGACGACGAGGTGCTCGTTATTTATACCGATCCCTCGGACCTTGAAAGGATTCGTGCAGCCTTGGAGAAAAAAAAGTACAAGATCCTAAAGGCCGAAAGTGCACTTCTCCCGAAAACCAAGGTCGAATTGGCCGATGAGAAGGTAGCGCACCAGGTCATGCGTATGGTGGATAAGCTCGAAGACCTTGACGATGTACGCAATGTCTACACCAACGCTGACTTCCCCGAGGCCTACGCTACTTCGTACGCGGGATAACGTGCCTGCTGGCCAGGTGTTAGACAACACACGGGCGCAGGTAGTCCCTACACAATGGCCAACTCTTCGAGCTTCGGGAAAAGTGGTGCGGGAATGGGCAACCTGGTACCTGCTGGAACAGGAGTCGGTCGCCAACTCACGGCGCTCACATCGCCTGTGAACCCCAGGTAACCGTGTAGCTTCTGAGATGAGAAGGGCAGGTAGGGGCAGAAGAGCACCCGCAAGCCACTGAGCACCTGGAGCATTACATAGATACTTGTGCCTGCTCCCTGGCGGTCCTGCTTGATTTGTTTCCACGGTGCCTGCTCATCCAAATAGCGATTTGCTGCCCGTGCTACCGCCATGGCGGCGTTGATACCTTCTTTGAAATGGCAGTTGGCGATGTTGTGTCCTACCAACGCAAATCCGCGCTCCACCTCGGCGAGTATCTCGCGATCTTCCTCGCGCAGGGTCTGCGGTTGTGGGACAATGCCGTCAAACTTGCTCTGCACAAAGGTCAATGTGCGATGCACCGCATTCCCATATGTTGCCACCAGTTCATCATTATTGCGGCGAATCAGTTCCTCATAGGTGAAGTCTGTGTCTCGTCCTTCGGGTGAAGTCGCCGACAGGTAGTAGCGCAGGGCATCCGCGCTATAGTGATCCAATACCTCGCGTGTCCAGATGACGTTTCCGCGACTGCTTGAAGCCTTTGCTCCACTCATCGTCATGAATTCATTCGCTGGCACATCGTAGGGTAAGTTGCGGTTGCCGTAACCAATCAGCATAGCGGGCCAGATGATCGTATGGAACGGGATGTTATCCTTGCCAATGAAGTAGTAGGACTTAACCGCCGGGGTAGACTGCCCTGGCACCCACCAGGTTTTCCACGCTTCGGGAGTGCCTTGTCGCACAGCCCATTCGACCGAAGCTGAAAAGTAGCCAATCACAGCATCAAACCAGACGTAGATACGTTTGTCTTCATAACCTTCTAAAGGTATTGGTACACCCCAGTCCAGGTCACGAGTGATAGCACGTGGCCTCAGTCCTTCCTTGAGCCAGTTCATCGCAAATCCCAGCGTGTTGCTACGCCAGTGATCTTTACCTTCCGACAACCATGCCAGTAATGGCTCCTGAAATTTGGGTAAATCCAGGAAGAAATGATCTGTGAAGCGGATCTCCAGTGGGCTTTGCTTGCTGCCACATAGGCGGCAGCGTGGCTCTATCAGGTCTATCGGGTCGAGTGTGCGACCACAATTGTCGCACTGATCACCACGTGCCGACGTATAACCACAATGTGGGCATGTCCCTTCAACATAGCGGTCAGGTAAAAAGCGGCGGTCGGTCGGGCAGTAGGGAGATTGCATCGTATCTTTGAAGATATAACCCTTGTCATAGAGCGTCAGGAAGAAATCTTGGGTAATGCGATAGTGGTTTTCCGTGCCCGTCTCGGTATAAAGATCCCAGGATATTCCCAGCCTATCCCACACTTCACAAATCTGCCGGTGGTAGCGTGCCACGAACTCACGCGGGCTAATCCCCTCGCGTTCCGCATCGACGAGAATAGGCGTGCCATGCTCATCACTGCCCGAAACCATGAGCACTTCGTTCCCTGCCATGCGGTGATAGCGTGCAAAAGTGTCTGCCGGTAGGTATGCACCAACGATCTGCCCAACATGGGTGGAACTTTTCGCATATGGCCATGCCACGCAGACGAGTATACGTTCGGTCATGTATTACAAGTCTCCTTATTAGTGGGTAACTTCATCATCAGAAATCCTTTCTGGATACCCTCACGCCTTCAGGCTGATTGTGCTGGCCTGGCTCCCAACTCCACACTTCCCCACTCTTGGCCAGGCCGCAAAATCTGCGAGGGAGGAAAGAAAGCCCCGAAGGGGAGAACCAGAAATGCGGTCTGGCACTCAGGTGACTTCAAAAAGTGTGAAGTCCATCTCCGCACAGATGTAAGGTGCCCTTCGCCAATGTTCAAGAGGCTTGTCAAGCTTGCAGCACTGCCCCTTCCCAACCAGGGCTTTTAACCACAAGCGATAGAGCTTCAAACTAGGACAAGCATTCAAAGGTATCGTGACCTCTCGAACGTAGTATCTTTCGATACTCAGGCTAGTCAGCAGAAACTTGCTACAGCCTCGACTAAAACGCCGAACAGTACGCAAGCCTATCCCCGAAAGGCGGATTGGGTTACTGACTGTGCGTCTCCTGGGAATCAGGCCAATCCAGGAGATAGTGTTGTGCCTCGTGAGAGTGTAACATAGTGGAAATCAGGTGTCGAGAGGCTTCCTATGCCACTTTCTCACGTCCCAATATACCGTGCGTACACAGAACGTGCCACCTGCTGGTCGTCTGTCCCTTTGATGATTGCCCGCGCATCAGGGAAAACCGTCAGTTCATAGTCGTCGACCGTGAAGCGCAGGAGAAATTCGTTGTAACTCACCTGTCCTACGGGTTGAAGTCGTTCAGCCAACCCTGGTAGGTCGAGTGAGGCTCCGCGTCTGCCAGAGCGTACCTGGACTGCATTTCGTCCGCATAGGCTCGTACTGCTGGTGCCAGCAAGTGAGTCAAGAAATTCGAAGTGATGTTGCCCACAAGTGGGGCAGTCAGGCTGACGTGGTAACTCGATACGCTCGCTCGTATTCTCCCACACATCCATCCAGAACATCTCCCGGCTCACCTTCTCACTGTCCAGCAGAATCTTCAGCGCTTCTGTCGATGCAACACCGGTAATCGCCCCCACTATCCCGTTGAGTACGCCTGCTGTATCACACGTCGGTGTGGTACCGGGCTGTGGCATCTCAGGGAAGATACAGCGTAGGCATGGAGTATCACCAGGGAGAATATTCATCGTTACCCCATAGGAAGCGATGACAGCACTATAAATCCACGGACGCCGGTGTTTTACACACACATCATTAAGCAGGTAGCGTGTCTCAAAGTTGTCCGTTGCGTCAAGCACCAGGTCTACACTGCGTACCAGTGATTTAATACCATCGGTATTGATATCTTCCACTAGCGCTTCTATACTGCTATCACTATTGATACGACGTAATTTTTCGGCGGCGGCAACGGCTTTCGGCAGTCTTCGTGTGATATCATCCTCATCGAAGAGGAGTTGTCGCTGTAGGTTGTTCAGTTCGATATAATCGCGGTCGGCGATCACCAATCGTCCGATTCCGGCCCGGCAGAGATTATTGGCCAGAGCAGTACCCAGTGCGCCGCAGCCAATGATTGCGGCTGACGAGGATCGTAGACGCTCTTGACCTTGCTTGCCAATTGGCCCAAATAGGGTTTGTCTTGAATAACGATCGAGCGTAGGCATGATAGGCATAGGATGTGTTCCTTCGTATTGTGCTGAGATATACCGTTCCTTGTATTCTAGCACAAACGCGAAGTACTTTCAGGAATGAAATTCTTGTTGGCAGAAGCAAATAACTGTGTTACAATGCCAGCAAATAGTCTATTCTTGCTGGATACCAGTACATTGTGCAAGGTTATACATAGGATAATAGGGACACCATGAAGAAAGTATTGGTTATCGACGACAACCCAACTATCGTAGAACTCATCAAGTATGCTGTCAATTTGCAAGGAGCATACCATGTACTCGTCGCCTACGATGGTGTACAAGGGTTAGAGAGCGTTTATACGGAACATCCCGATTGCGTAATTATCGACGTAAAGATGCCCCGCATGGATGGGTATCAGCTGGTACGCTCTCTGCGTGGTGATGCTCGTACTGCCGACATTCCAATGATAATTTTGAGCGCGATGACACGAGAGCAAGACCAGGTGACCGGCCTGCTCTCAGGCGTTGATGAGTACCTCACCAAGCCATTTAAGCCGAGTGCGCTCAACGGAGCGATTGAACGAGTACTACGTCTGACCCCGGTCTGAGCGTCGGCGTCGTATGGATCGTTTGGTGCAGATACAGGCAGAACGCGAGTAGAGAGACTGCCTGCCATCCGGAAGGAATGCCCAGGATCATGCTATTGTGCGTAGGTTACAAATTCTCTTTGTAGATAGTGATCAGAATACATGCGACAGGCTACAACAGGCTCTAGGGAACGGGGCTATCGTTGAGTGTGCTGCATCGCTGACAGAGGCCAGGCAGTTTCTTGTCGCCTACAGTCCAGATATCATCATCAGTGAAGTGCTTCTTGCTGAAGGGAACGGCCTGGACTTGTGCCGCAGTATTCGCAGTACGCCGTCGCTTCGCCATTTGCCTATCATGCTGCTCACCTCTCTCACAACAATTCAAGACAAAGTAGCGGGGTTCGATGCCGGCGCTGATGATTACGTCGTAAAACCTTTTGATGCGCGCCATTTACTGGCACGCATCCGTTTATTGGCACGCATCAAACGCCTTGAACAACACCCGTAACCGTTCATTTTCGCGCTCGGCGGGGTAGGGTGGCGTTAGCCCGGGAAATGGCAGGCGGCGAAGTGATCCTGCTGCTTCTCCTCCAAAACAGGGATCACCTCGCGGCAGATCGCCTGAGCCTTCCAGCAGCGTGGATGGAAGTTGCATCCACTCGGTGGGTTGACAGGACTGGGCACATCACCTTCGAGAATGATACGCTTGCGCCGGGACTCAATCTCAGGATCGGGCACAGGAATGGCCGATAGGAGTGCCTGAGTGTAGGGATGTAATGGCAACTCATACAAAGCTTCACTCTCCGTCAACTCCACCACACGCCCAAGGTACATTACCGCCACCCGGTCACTAATGTGCTTCACCACCGAGAGGTTGTGGGCGACAAATAGATACGTCAGGCCAAATTTACCTTGCAAATCTTTCAAGAGATTCAATACCTGCGCCTGGATGGATACGTCAAGTGCAGATACCGGCTCATCGGCTACGACGAAGGATGGTCTCAAAGCCAGTGCACGCGCAATACCAATGCGCTGGCGCTGACCACCACTGAACTCGTGCGAGAAGCGATTGACGAAGAACGGGTTCAGTCCTACCACTTGTAGCAAGTCTGCGACCTGTTCTTCAATTTCCTTCTTGTTCCCGCGCTTGAAAGCCTCCAGTGGCTCCGCAACAATCTGTCCCACCGTGTAACGCGGATCAAGTGACCCATAGGGGTCCTGGAATATCATCGTCATCTGCTCGCGCTTCTTACGGATTTCCCCAGATGACAGTGTGGTCAGTTCCGCCCCATCCAATTTGACGCTTCCTGCCGTAGGTTTGATCAACTGTAAGATTGCACGACCAGTCGTCGATTTCCCGCAGCCGCTTTCTCCAACAAGTCCAAGCGTCTCGCCGCGGCGAACGAACAGGTCAACGCCGTCCACGGCCTTGACGTTTGCCACCGTGCGGCCCAGCAAGCCTCCCCTAATGGGAAAGTGGACTTTTAAGCCCTTGACATCAACCAGGGTTGTTCCTGTTGTCGCGGGCGTTTCTACTTCTTGCATCATAGCATTCCTCTTTCCCTTAATTTGGATAGAAACACGCAGCAACTTGTTCGCCACGCCCGACGGGCTTTAACTCTGGCCGTTCTCGCCGACAGCGGTTTTGCACCTTGGGGCAACGTGGTGAATAGGGACAGCCGACCGGTGGGTTCAGCAGATCAGGTGGTTGACCGCCGATGGGCGTGAGTTTGGCCCCACGTGCCTCATTGAGACGGGGTATCGAGCGGAGTAGCCCCGTTGTATACGGATGTGCTGGCGTTTCGAAAATCTGCTTGACAGGCGCAGACTCCACGATGTGGCCGGCGTACATCACGTTGACATTCTGGCAGGTGCCCGCCACCACACCCAGATCATGCGTAATCAACATCACAGCAGTGCCAAATTCTTTTGAAAGTCCCTTCACCAGGTCTAGAATCTGCGCCTGTATGGTCACGTCTAGCGCCGTCGTGGGTTCGTCTGCAATCAGCAATTGAGGATTGCAGGCCAGGGCAATCGCGATCATCACACGCTGGCGCATGCCACCACTGAACTCATGTGGATAGTTTTTCGCCCGTCTCTTGGCATCTGAAATATGCACCAGTTCCAGCATCTCAACAGCCCGTTTCCAGGCCTGATCGTTACTGACATCCTTGCGGTGCCGTTTGACGGTTTCTGCGATTTGGTAGCCCACGGTAAAGACCGGATTGAGCGAGGTCATCGGGTCCTGGAAGATCATGGAAATCTTCCTGCCGCGCAGTTCCGTAAGTTCTTCCTGGTTCTTTTCCAGGATGTTCTCGCCACTGAAATTGATTTCCCCACCGACTATCTTACCGGGAGGATTGGCTACCAGACGTATTACTGAGAGCGCTGTTACGCTCTTCCCGCAGCCGCTCTCGCCTACCACGCCCAGGGCTTCACCTGGCTTCACCACGAAGGAGACGTCATCGACGGCTTTGACCACGCCTCCACGTGTGAAAAAGTAGGTTTTGAGATTGTTGACTTCCAGCAGGTTCTCTGCCATAGTTATCTCTCCACTTAATTAATCTTTGGAACGAGGATCAAAGGCATCGCGCAAGCCATCGCCCAGGAAGGAAAAGGACAGCACGACCAACGTCAGGGTGATCGAAGGCAGCAGCACCTCCCAGGGATGGGTTTCGGTCAGGTTCAAGGCATCGTTAATCATCAGCCCGATGCTCGACCCCGGTGGCTGCACCCCTAAACCCAGGAAGCTCAGTCCGGCTTCACCGATCACGGTCCCGGCAATGTTGAGGGTGGAGGCGATCACCACAATACTGAACAGGTTGGGGATGATGTGGCGCCAGATGATGCGCGCATTGGAGGTCCCGCAGGTGCGAGCCGCCTCCACAAATTGTTGTTCTTTCAGTTGCAGGGTCTGCCCGCGCACATAGCGTGCCATCAGCGGCCAGGCCGTGAAGGCCAGGGCCAACGAGACCAGCACCAGGCGGGCGTTGCCATTGGCTCCCACGATGGGCAGATTGCTCAAAGACTGGTCGGCGGCGGTGCCAAAGATTCCGGTGAGCAGGATGGCGAAGAGCAGGCCGGGGAAGGCAAACATGATATCGGTGAAGCGCGCCAGGAACTGGTCGATCCAGCCGCCATAAAAGCCGGCCAGCGTGCCCACCAGGACGCCCAGTCCAATATCGACAACTTCCACCAGCAGTGCCACGCTAATGGAAATGAGCATGCCTTGCATCAGGCGGGCCAGCAGGTCACGGCCGATATCGTCGGTGCCCAACCAGTACTGCGCTGAAGGGCCTTCATCCTGGCGGTCTAGTTCCTGGTGGTAGGGGCTGTGATAGACGCTGGGGCCGATGGTGCCGTTGAAGGTGCTCTGGTAGGGGCCGCCAATGTGCTGGTAGATGACAGGGCCGACAAGGGGGATAATGAAGAAGAGCAGGATCACTACCAGACTGGCCATCGCCCGGTAGTCGCGCCGTAGCCGGCGCAACGAGTCTTGTAGTGGCGTCGGCGATTTCTTCTGCGGCTGTGGTTGTCCGGCAAAGGTGGGAACCTCGTCGTATCCTGTTACTGCTAGGAGTTCGGGTTCCACTGGCACCGGAGCCACGTTGCTGTCGGCGAATGTCCCCTGGGACGAGGCGAGATCTGCATTCTGTTCCTTGGTATCCATCTGTCTGCATACCTCCTAGGCGGCTTTGATGCGCGGGTCGACCACACTATACAACAGGTCGGAGATCAGGTTGCCTAATACCACACCAACGGCCAGTAAGACCGTGGTGGCTTGAATGACGGGGTAGTCGCGGTCCCCAATAGCATTGAGGGCGGTTTGACCGATACCAGGGATATTGAAGATTTGCTCGATGAAGAAGACCCCGGCGACCAGAAAGCCAAGGGAGAGACCAAAGACAGTGACCAGCGGGATCATCGCATTGCGGAGGGCGTGGCGATAGACGACGGCCTGTTCACGTAAGCCTTTGGCCCTCGCCGTGCGCACATAATCCTGGCGCAAGACCTCCAGCATCTGGTTGCGCGCCAGGCGGGTGATGTAGGCAAAGCTGGCTGCCGTGAACACCAGAATGGGAGCGATCTTGAACTGCAGGTCCGTCCAGGTATAATGCCAGGGCACGCCCCAGTTGGAGACAGGCCAGTTGAGGGCGGAATGCTGATCTACCGTGACGATGATAACCTGGGCGAAAACGGCGATAACAAAGGTAGGCAGCGAATACAGGGTCAGCGCGACTGTCATGTTGGTTGTATCGATCCAGGTATTCGCTCTCAGCGCCGAGACTATGCCGGTTGGGATTCCTATCAGGAAGGTTAAGATCAGCGCCCAGAAGCCCAGTTCAAGTGAGAAAGGCAGACCTGTACTGAGAATATCCCAGACGGCACGACCTTGATAGTGAAAAGAGGTGCCGAAATCGAAGTGGAGCAGGCCGATGAGGAAGTTGAAGTACTGCTGGTACCAGGGCAGGTCCAATCCATAGGCGTGCCTCAGTTCTGCGTAGATCGTCGCGTCGAAATGTTCACCCAACATGGTGCGAATAGGATCTCCTGGGGCAAAGTACCCCAGGATGAAGGTGATAAAGGTTACCCCGATCACCACAAAAATGAGGCCAATAAACCTCTTGATCAAAAATTGAACCATGCTTTACCCCTCACTCTCTTGATCGAGGTCGTCATTGTCTGCGAGATAATTTGAAAGGCCATCTCCGCGCTCGTGACACATCCCATATTATGGTCGCTTTCTGTCCTCGAAGCAGCACCTTTCCACAGACAAAACGCGCCGGGTACTAATATGAGAAGCTGTAGAGATTGACTTTTATTAATTGTATGTGACCTGACTTGTATTGTCAAGCCAGTTTGTCGAATGATGCGCAGTTCTCAAGGAGGGAGCGATCATGTGATCGCTCCCTCCTTGAGAACTGCGCATCAAAGATCATCTTTGGACGCAGAAAGGACGAGCTACTGGAAACTCGAGGTATCAGCGCATGGGGTAGCCGTGGAGATGTATACAGCGCCCCAGTCGTTCGGCGGGGTCAGACCACCCGCGTTGTATATCACGCCGGATACACACGGCTTGGCCAGCAAGTTAATGGTGACCTGCTCCATCGGCAGCCAGGCGACATCATTGACCAATTGCTGCTCGGCATTCATGTACTGCTGCAGGCGCGCATCCCCAGGAGCCATGCCATCAGCCGCTTCCAACGACTGCTGCACGGCTTGCTGCTGGGCGGCATCGGAGGTGCTGTTCTGCCCGTAGTTCATGTTGTTGTTGGGCACGCCCTTGTCGAACTGCAAGGTTGTCCAGTCCTGCGGATCAGGATAGTCGGCAATCCAGGCAATGCCCCAGAACTGCAAGCCCTTGGGATTGTTGGTCGCCGCCGTGATCTCGGTCAGCAGCTTGTTGAAGTCAATGGGATCGGCTTTGACACTGACGCCCAGCGCCGTCTGCCACATTTGTTGCAGCGCAGCGACTTCGTTGTCCGCATCTTTGTTGCCACTGGGATAGGTCAGGGTGATGGGTGGCACCTGCGACACACTGGACCACCCTTCTTCCTGCAAGCCCTGCTGGAACAGTTGCTTGGCCATGGCCGGGTTACCTGAGGTGCCTGCGACGCCACCGGGCTCGGTCAGGTTCGGGGTGTAGCCAGGCATGCCCTTGGGCACGATGTGGTTGGAAGCAATCACCGAATCCTTCCAGACGGCATGCGCGATCAGGTCTTTGTTGATGGCCAGTTCGAAGGCCTGACGAATCTTGATGTTGTCAAAGGGTTTGACCAGGTAGTTCATCGTGTAGTAGTTGATCCACAATTGCGGGACCTGGTGGAACTCTTGAGTGAGCTGTTTGGCTGCTGCTAAGTCCGTCGAAGGAATAGTTAGAGCCCCTGTGTTATCAACTTGATTTGCCTGGTAGGCCTTGTAGACGGTATCCGTGTCTTTGTAGAAGGGATAGATCACCTTCTTCAATTGCGGGATCGGCCCGTAGTAGAGGGGATTGGGCACAAAGACGATATTCTGGCCATGGGTATAGGATGCCACCTTGAAGGGACCGTCGCCACCGCCCTCTGTCAGATGATCGGCGAATTTCGTGCTATACTTGTCGATTAAGCTCTTCTCGATGACGTAGGAGCACGAGTAGGTCAACGCATCCAGGAAGTACGCGGCCTTCTTGTTGGCAACAATGATGATGGTGTTGGGATCAGGCGTCATCAGGCTGTCACCGATGATAGTCTTGATCTTGCCGGCCACCAACTTGTCGGAATCCTTGATCAGCGCCAAATAGATCGGACCCACAGTCGACTTCTCAGCGGGCTGCAGGGCGCGGTCAATACTATAGGCTACGTCTGCTGAGGTCAGCGGGGTGCCATCACTAAACTTCAAGTTGGGACGCAGGGTGAACTTCCAGGTCACGCCATCGGGCATCAACTGGTGGGAGGCCGCGAGCTGGTCGGTCACCTGGAGCTGGTCGTTCAACTGCACCAGGCCCGTGAACACCATATCAATGGCTTGGATGGAAGGCAGGTCGGTAGAAAGCCCCGGATCAAAGGTGGCAATGTCTGAGACGGCGTCCTCTGGGTAGACATAAATCTGTTGGTTGGCAGGAGCCTTGCTCACAGCACCGGATGTCGATGCTCCCGAACTGCTGCCGGTACCACCTCCGCAGGCAACAACGAGCATTGCTACCAGGCATAACAGGCTCGGTAAAACCCCTCGCGTAAATTTTTTGCCAAGTCGCATATGTGACTTCTCCTTAGTTGGTATGAAAAATGAATGGTTTGTGTGACATCTATACCTCCATGCTGTGAAGGCATGCGATTCGTGGTCAGTAGGAAACACCATAGGGGCTGTCACGACCCCGGTTAGCTTCTCTTGTGCTAGATCGTGTCCTCCTTTCGTTGTCCTAGGATAGTTTGTGTCTATACCTTGCGCCTAGGTACTGCCACCAGGCAGGGGGTTGAGCTGGAAAAATATCATGAGATGTAAACCGCTGCGAACGATGGCGCACATAACTATTACGTCTGATGCTCACAAAATCTCTCACACAAGCATGACCTGAGACCTGCGCATCAAAGATGATCTTTGGACGCAGCAAGGACGAACTACTGGAAACTGGAGGTATCAGCGCATGGTGTAGCCGTGGAGATGTAAATGTTGCCCCAGTCGTTCGGTGGAACCAGACCCTGCGCATTGTCTACCAAGCCAGTCAGGCACGGCTTGCGCAAGATGGCTGCATTGACCTGCTCCATCGGCAGCCAGGCGACATCATTGACCAACTGTTGCTCAGCATTCATGTACTGTAGCAGACGCGCGTCCCCAGGAGGCATGGCATCAGCCGCTTCCAACTGCTGCTGCACGGCTTGCTGCTGGGCGGCATCAGAGCTATTGTTCTGACCGTAGTTCCAGCTGTTGTTGGGCGCGCCCTTGTCGAACTGCAAGGTCGTCCAGTCCTGCGGATCAGGATAGTCGGCGATCCAGGCAATGCCCCAGAACTGCAAGCCCTTGGGGTTATTGGTCGCCGCCGTGATCTCGGTCAACTCCTTGTTGAAGTCGATGTCATCCCCTTTGACACTGACGCCCAGCACACTTTGCCACATCTGTTGCAGGGCAGAAACTTCATTGCGGATGTCAGCTGCGCCAACACTTGCGTAGGTCAGAGTGACGGGTGGCATCTGTGTCACACTCGACCACCCTTCTTCCTGCAAGCCCTGTTGTAAAAGCGCCTTGGCTTTGGCCGGGTCACCGGCGGTACTTGCGACGCCATCCGGCCCGGTCAGATTCGGGCTGTAACCAGGCATGCCTTTGGGCACAATGTGGTTAGTGGGCGTGTACAGGTCATGCCAGACGGCATGCGCGATCAGGTCTTTGTTGATGGCCAGTTCGAACGCCTGCCGAATATGGATGTTGTCAAAGGGCTTGACCAGGTAGTTCATCGCGTAGTAGTTGATCCACAGTTGCGGCTCCTGGTGAAACTCTGTGGTGAGCGACCTTGCTTGTGCAAGATTCTGTGTAGGAACACCTGCGCTATCGACCTGCCCAACCTGGTATGCTTTGTAAGTAGTGTCCGCTTGCTTGTAGAACGGGAAGACTACCTTCTTCAACTGCGGAATGGGACCATAGTAGTTGGGGTTAGGCACGAAGACGATGTTCTGGCCATGGGTATAGGAGGCCACCTTGAAGGGACCATCACCACCGCCCTCGGTCAGGTGATCCGTAAATTTCGTGCCATATTTGTCGACTAAGCTTTTCTCGAGGACATAGGAGCAGGAGTAGGTCAGCGCATCCAGGAAGTACGCCGCTTTCTTGTTGGTGACGATGATGACAGTATTTGGATCGGGCGTCATCAGGCTGTCACCGATGATGGTCTTGATCTTGCCGGCTACCAGCTTGTCGGAGTCCTTGATCAACGCCAAATAGATCGGACCAACCGTTGACTTCTCAGCGGGTTGCAAGGCACGGTCAATGCTATAAGCTACGTCTGCTGAGGTCAGCGGGGTACCGTCACTAAACTTTAAGTTGGGACGGAGGGTGAACTTCCAGGTCACGCCATCGGGCATCAGCTGATGGGAGGCGGCTAGCTGGTCTGTTACCTGAAGTTGGCCGTTCAACTGAACCAGGCCTGTGAACACCATATCAATGGCGGCGGTAGAGTAAACGTCAGTTGACAGGCCAGGATCGAAGGTAGCGATGTCGGAGAAACCAGACAAGGGCAGGATAGCTATTTGCTGGTTAGCGGGAGCCTTGCCCGCGGAACCAGGCGATGGCTGTCCTGGGCCGGTGCTGGAACTCCCTCCACAGGCTACTACGAGCATTGTTATGAGGCAGAGCAGGCTCGGTAAAAACCCGCGCGTGAATTTTTTGCCAAGTCGCATATGTGACTTCTCCTTGGTTGGTAATAAAATGAATAGTTTGTGTGGCACCTATACCTCCATGCTGTGGAGGCATGCGATTCGCAGGGGGTTGTGCTTGAAAAATATCATGAGATGTAAACCGCTACGAATGGCGGCACACATAACTATTACGTCTGACGCTGGCAAAATCTCTCGCATAAGGTGGAGGAAACAAGAATACCGGCACAAACGTCCCCGGGAACGTTTGTGCCGGTATTCTTGTTTCTATTCCTACAAACCTGCCACCAATGTATTGCGTTCAGCAAAAACAACAGCGCGCAGCGCCACCTGCAAAAACCCATCGATGTTGGTATCAGGAAGAGTTGCAGGCCATGCCATAAATTCTTCACCGGCAGCATGTGCGATTTGCAGCGTGTGGCCCTGATCTGCAGCTGCGTCTGCTTGCGCAGCAGCCAGCCCAATGATGGCCCAAAGAGCGCGCTTATCATGTCCAAGCTGGAGATAGCGGCGCGCAGTGGAGAGGCTGCCAGCGAGGTCCTGCCCCTGCAGTTGTTGGCTCAGCGTCTCTAAGAGTGCCGAAGCGATGAGACCTCCGCCGAGAGAGGCAGAGCGAGCAACTGGCTGAGTTTGAGCAGCAGTGCCCTGTTCTCCCAACTCCTTGTGGAGAGTATTGATGAAGGCAGCCGAAGTGAACAGCAGTGGGAGAGCTTCGGGATCCTGCACCTGGGTGAACACTAGTCGTACCGCAGCCGAGAAGAGGAGCCCATGCGCGGCACGTACGAATGCATCGCGGTCAGCGTCACTGACCAGTTCCATCGTATCGGCGGCGGCCAGCGCGATGGCAGAGCCTACGCCACGAGCCGAAGCCCCTCTCTTGATGAGGGCATCATAAACACCCTGACAAACCTGCGTTGTGTCGGCATTACTGGGGAGCTGGCGGCGCAAGGGAAGCGCACTCTCTTCTTTCGGGGCAACCAGACGTGTGCGATAACTGGCCAGGCTATGGCCAGGGTCAGCAAGAAAAGTACGTACACTATTGACCCAGACCGGTTCATCGCCATGTAGAGGTAGATGAGGAGTCAGCCAGTGCAAAATATTTGGTGCCCGGTCTCCCCACTCGACAGCATCCAGCAGTTGCGTGCCTCGTACTGCGAATATCAACGGATGCCCGTCGTTCTGGAACGTCGTAGAGATGCCATCGTAGATGCGCACCTGCATGGTGCGATAGTCGGCGCCGGTTCCGTAGAGACCAAACAGAAGACGCTCGACGAGGGCAGCATCATTTCCATAAATAGCTTCATGCATCTTCTCATTTACTGTCTCCCCTTCCGGCAATTCGCTGGGGAAGAAGGGTTCAGGATAGGTATCATGCGCAGCCTGGCCCGCGCGGACCGCCGCTGCTGTGGCGACCAGTGCTTGCACTAGAAGCGGCAGTTCCCGTTCGCGGCTCCGGGGATCTTCCGCCGGGTTCCGGGGCAGCACATTGAGCCAGCGACTAAGTTCCGCGGCGGCATTGATGATGAGAATACCGTGTCCGTCACTATCACCGTGAGCTGCGATCATACCTACACGCGCTAGTAACACAGCGGCTGGCGCACCCTGCCGCAAAAGGGCACGTGCAGTGGTAATTATTTGGTTGCTGTCGCCAGCAACAGTGGCATCGATCAGTGCCGAAATATCGGCTCCCATTCCTATCATCGGCATAAAAACAACTCCTAAAACATGTAAGTGACTACACTCCACGCAAGTCGCGAATGGCTCGCTCGATGCCGGGAATTTCCGCGTATTCTTCGTCAAGCAGTTTGAAACCTCGCTCAAGATACAGCTGTGTCAGTTTGGCCCCACGTTCACCAGGCTCGAAGGCAGCAGCTAATAGTTCAGCACTGCGGTACTTCTCAGGGAGCGGCCTGGCAATACGTTGCATGCGCTGCTTTGTTTCCTGGAGCTGGCGGGTGTCACGTCCCTCTAATGCATATCGTGCAACGCCGACCAGTTTGCCTAGTTCTGCCAGACGCTGCCGGTCGCTCATGGTCTGCATCAGCAGTTCTTCAGTATCCAGATCGTCTAGAGGTGGAAGCGATTCTTCTGGCTCTGCTTCTGCAATCATGGGCGTCGAAGCGAAGCTCGAGGCATAGTTCAGATACAACTGCCCGTACTCCTGGCACTTCTCTACTGCCTGTTGCATACGTGCCATTTCATCTTTCGGGTTGATCGAGCCGATATCGCACAGGTCGTCGTCACGACGTTCGGCCAGCATCTCGAGATATTCAAAGCTGCCAGCTTCCTCAAGCATAGGTGGGATAGGCACAACGGAAACGCTCGCAGCTTCGCGCATCTCCTCTGGTGGCAGTTGTGCAGCCAAAAAAGCAGGCAGGTACTTGCCCATCGACAACGGCATGGGTGTTACTATACAGTAGGTGAACAAGATGGTGTGTGGGTCATTCGTACTGCGTGCGATAAGAATAGCATGTCCCCTTGGTGTTTGTGAGTTTCCACGCAAGAATTGTATACTCATAATAAATTCCTTCCTGGCCTGGCATTCGCGGTATCCGTAGTGTGCGAAAACGTCATGCTCATCGCTTTAATCCTTTGCGCAACTGTACCAGCCGCTTTAGCAGGTCTTTATTGGTCCTTATCTGGTCTTCTGTTAGTTCGTCACCACTGCTGAGAGTAGTCTCATAGGCTTTGATACGTTGTACAATTTCGGAGGCTCCGGCGATGCGAACGAAGGACGTGAGCAATGTACTTGCCTGCGTATCCTCGTGTCGTTGCACCTGGGTAATAGCAGCTTGTGCATAGAGGTCTGCATACTGACGCAAGAACATACTCCATTGCTGTGGTGTTCTCAAGGTGTTCATGACCTGCTCAACCAGTCCAATAGCCTTCGTTAGTTCATCCATAGCCGCATCAAGTTCGTCGCGTACCAGCAAGATACCGGCACGTTCGTAATAGGCATCAGCAAGGCCTAAAGGTTGTCGCTGCTGTTGATACAGCGTAATAGCCTGCTCGAAGTTTGTTGATGCCTCATCCAGTTCATCGTTACCACGATGCGCCAGCCCCAAAGTAAGCATGGCATCGGCCTGACCAATCAGATCATCGCTCTTATCGAAGCGGGTTAATGCTGCTTCACAGCGCACAATCGCCTCCTCCCATGCTGTCTGGCCGATCAGCACTTGTGCTGTACCCAGGACTGCCGCTCCATCACCGTCTGTGCTCTCTACTAACTGAAACTGCCGTCCTGCCTCCATGTACGTTTTTAAGGCTGTCTCGGGTTCCCCGCGCGATAACCGTGTCTGTGCCAGTCCCAGTAGTGCCTCAGCAGCGAGCAATGGCTCCTGTTGCCCTTCAGCCTGGTTATGGGCATCACTAAAGCGTGCTTCGGCCTGCGCAAAGTTACCTTGTGTCAACAACAACTGACCCTCTACAAGTAATAACATGGGAAACTCAACAGAAGCAAGCGAGCTGGTTGAAGCTGCTTCGTTCGCTTTTGCCAGCTGTGAGGCTGCTTCATCAAGACGCCCACCAAAGACGGCCAGGCGTGCCCGACGCACGGCAGCCTGTGCAACCCCAGGTATTCCTTCCGCTCCCGCGGATTCCCTGAGCTGTTCCAAACGTACTTGAGCGTCACGATAGCATGTCTCTGCCTGAACGGTGCGTCCTTGTTGGCGGTAGGCATCGCCAATTCCCAGTAATGCGTTACTCTCGACCACTTCATTCTGCAGCGATTGTGCTAGTTTACGCGCTTCGTTAAACGTTTCTACGGCCCTCTCTAGAAAGCCTCGCCGGCGCTGAATCTCGCCCAAGACGGCCGTCGTCTCTGCCAGCCCCATGCGGTAAGCGATGGCCTTATAGGTGCGCAAGGCACGTTCTATCATCGAGTTAGCGTAAGCAAGTTGCCCTCGCCGCATGTTGATCTCGCCCAAAAGGCGGTTCGCATCGGCTGCGCCCAGCCCGTTCTGCTTGTCAGTGTATTTCTGATACGCCAATTGTGCACTTGTAAGGGCCTGGTCAACACGGTTAAGCAGCAGGGCAACCTCTGCCAGCCCCAGGTTTCCATCAGCCTCACCTAGCTCATATTCTACCGAGCGTGCTTGCTTTACCGCATCGGCGAAGGTCTCGGCAGCCTTGTCTGCTTGCCACTGGTCAAGGTAAATGCGTCCCAAACCCAGCAACCCCTCGACAACGCCAAAGGTATCCCTGCTTGATTTGTAAATCTCCAAAGCTTGATCGTAGTTTGCGGTTGCCTGGTCGAAGTGCCGTTCTAAACGCTGTATATCGGCCAGACTGCGTCGAGCGTCCGCCTCGTTGATGTTGTCTTTTGCACTATTGTAATATGCGATAGCTTGCCGGTAATAGTCAGCAGCCCGCTCAGTTCGGCCGCGCTGTAGCTCAATGTGCCCCAGAGCTAACGCCACATTGCCCTGTCCTTGTGCATTACTTTGTGCGCTGTAGAGTTGTTGCGCACTCTCATACACTTGCTGTGCACGATCGAGGTGCGCTTGTTGTCGCTCGATATGTCCCATCGCCAGTGCAGCATGCGCCTCGTTCAAAGGACGACCCGCCTCTCGGTATAGCTTCATGGCCTGCTGGTAGCTGTTTACCGCTTGTTCAAGCTTGTTGTTCTGCCGTTGTACATCGGCCAGCATTGACCGGCTGTCCCCAGCACGCTTGAGGTCGCCCAGTAAGCGAAAACGAATTTCCGCGTCTCCGAAGGCCTCGGCTGCTGCTTCCAAATTGCCATCGTTGTAGGCATCGATGCCAGCCTGTAAACGCTGCTCTGCTGCTGTTTTATCCTTTTCTTTGTCCTGTGTTGTCATTGCTAGAATTTGCTTCCCAAGAATCGCTCTGTTTGCTGCGTTTATCAGTATTTATCGTCTTCTCCATTGTAGTCCGTAGCTCGCAGAAAGTCAAAAAGTGGCCTATAGGCTTATCACAACAGTTATGATAAAATACATCCTATAGACGCAATGGTCATACCTTGTATCCCTGAATTTAACATAGCGGCGCGGGAAGTCCCGTCTCCATTCATGGGACGGGATGAAAGCGCCGTTCCTTAGTTGGGGCAAGGGTGGTTGGGTTTCCGTTTTCCGATGAGTGTGATAGAATAGTTCTCTAGAGCTTATGCGGATAACCGTGTTGGTTGTGCTCGTAGGTACGGTACAAGCCCGTTGGCCTGCTCCTCCAAAGATACACGGCACTGAAGTGTTTCGCTTGCTTGACATTCGCCTCCTGTGTTGGTGCAGGATCAAGGCGGAGACTTGTAGCACCAACGTATCTACGTCACCTGGCTTGTCCAGGGAAGTAGTAGGAGGGCAGGCACGCCCCTGGGAACGCTGGTTCCCTGTTGTCTGAGTCAGGTTGTACATGCAGCCACCTACCTTTCGTGGGGTTCTTTCGAGAACGCGGTCAGTGTGCCACCGATGCTCAGAAGCCCGTCCCATTCTATGGGACGAGGAGTGTCACCACGTATCACTTGGTACAAAGGAGCTTTCAAGATTATGTACGAAGACACCCTGGCACATGTTGAACTCTTTTCCGGCTTAGGGAAGAAGGACTTACGCCTACTCGCACAGAGCTGCAAGGAACGTAAGTATAACGCTGGTGAGGTCTTGATCTCACAAGGTGATACAGGAGCGGGACTGTATGTTATCACCAGTGGCAAGGTCCGTATCACGCAAGCCAATAACCCTGATAGAGCAGAGGAGGAAATTGGCACGGCTGGTGCGGGAGATGTTTTGGGTGAAATGGCTCTCCTTGATGACTTGCCGCGTTCGGCCACTGTTACTGCGGTGGACGATGTGACTGCCCTGCTGCTGCCGGTTTGGGAGTTCCGCGCAGTTTTGCGCAACAATCCTGATATCGCGTTACACATGCTTGCTACTCTCAGTCGCCGACTACGTAATGCTGAGCACCGTACCCACGATCGGTAGGGGCCCGATTATGAACTTTAACTTTTTAATACGGACATGCGGATGGGCTTCCCGGGTCCGAAGTATTGGTACGCGCTCCGCTTCGCTTCGCTGAGGCGATGGGCACGAAATATTGATACACAGCACCCTGTCTGGGGGACAGGTATCCCCAGACTGCGTCGCTGCTCCGCAAGCTTCGCTGAGGCCCCTACACATGGCTCACGTATTTTGTTAAAATTCATTATCGCGCCCGTGGGGTGGGGCGATGCTCCTTGGTCGTGTACGATGGATTGCACCTCACCCCTATTCGCTTTTATCTCGATTAAGCAGGCTTTGGATCTCCTCGAACATCGTCTCAACGTCTCCAAATGAACGATAAACGCTGGCAAAGCGGATATAGGCGATTTTGTCCATGCGTCGCAGGCGTTCCATAACCAGTTCACCGATAACGCTGCTCTGCACTTCTTGTCTTCCCTGGCGGTATAGCTCCTGTTCGATCTCCTCTACTGCGTTTTCGATCTCACCCACAGGCAGCGGGCGTTTCTCACAGGCTTTACGAATGCCAATGTAGAGTTTCTCACGATCGAAGGCTTCACGTCGCTGGTCGCGCTTGACTACCATCAGGTGGAATGTTTCCACCCGCTCAAACGTGCTGAAGCGCCCTTTGCACTGCTCGCACTCACGCCGCCGGTGAATAGCATCGCCAATATCGCGCGAATCTTTTACCCGCGACTCGTTCCATCCGCAGAATGGACATTTCATTTCAGGCCTGGCCTCCGTACAAGTAATAAAGCTATTTTACCACAAACCGGGGAAAGCTATCCCGTTCCATTTCTCTCTCATTTCACTCTCAAGGATGGAGACCTCCAACCACGATCATACCCAACTCGCCATTTGTAGTGATATAATAGTATTGGTGTCACTACCCTACTTCGTAGGAAACATCTGTTCCGTTTGTTTTGTCATGTTGCTTGGATCGGAAAGTGAAGGCAAACTATGCAAATCATCATTACAAGTAAGCAGATGGAAATTTCACCCCGATTACGTCAATACATTGAGCACAAAGTGCAGCGACTCTCCCGGCTCGTCAACCAGGATACCCGTGTCGAGGTGATCGTTGCAGAAGAGCACACGCGCAGCGCTCATGACCGCTATTCGGTGCAACTCGCAATTTCTGGAGCTTCCCACCCCATCCGTAGCGAGGTTAGTGCACAAAATGCGAACATGGCCCTTGATCTGGTACTGGACAAAATCACTGCACAGCTTGGTCGTCAGAAAGATCGTCAAAAATCGACACTACGGCACCGTACACCGGCAATGAAAATTCTCTCCCTCTCGCGCTCTGGGGAACTCTCACCAGTCGAAGATGAGCAAGATACCCTGGATAAGCAAATTAGCGATCAAGACATCGACGGCCTAAATGAACAATTCCACCCAATCATTACAGAAGAGCGCAACGAAGAAATTTGGTCCAGGGTAATGGAAATTCGCCGCATCCAAACCAAGCCGATGAATGACCAGGAAGCGATAGCCCAAATGGTGTCCCTCGGCATCTCCTTCTATCCGTTCTTTAATGAGGCTACCAACAGCATCAACGTCATGTATCGCCTTGACACCGGCGGCTACGGATTACTTGTGCCTGACCTGGAACAATAATTGGAGAGCCATCCTAAAGCGTGACTTCAAACTGCCATGGCGTAGGTACCAGATCTTCAAACTGGCCAAGCGGATCAGCAGCGCGTATCGTCAATACGCGAGCATAGGATGGGGGAAGTGGGCGGAAACGCGCACTCCCCTGATAAACAGCCAGGCTCGGATCGCTGGCCAGCTCTGGACGTGCCAGCAGCATACCGCCGCGATCTCCCATCCACTGCGTTCCCGTATTGTCCTTCACGAGGAAGATGAGACGCGGCACAAATGCAAAACCTCCCATAAGAGGCGGTCTCATCCAGTAATAATGAAGTTCAAAGTGATCCTGATAGAATTGCACCTGTTGCAACACCAGTGTCATCCCTTGCTGCTTCTGTTCTAGTTCCACCGTTACGCTGCGCAAAGGTTCACGCCGCATTGATGGCGCCTCAAGTTCATCTGGTACCGGTGCAGCAATCACCACGGGTGGCCGCGAGGCCAGTTCCAAAGCTTTGGCAGAAAAGGGCGCGGGATCGTGTAGAATATCATTACAGAGCTGTAAGCAGGCATCACAGATATAAGCCGCGCCCGGCCCAGCCACCATCTGCCGGACTTCTGGTGGGCGGCGACCACAGAAAGAACAGCGGGCCTGAAAGCGATCATAGCTCATGAGTCATCCTTTGGATTAGTTCTAGAGAGCGACTCTTGTAGTCGCCCTAGTGTAGTATGGGCACTCTTTTAGTCACAGCTCCAATTTCAAACCTTATGTGTACTTAATGCAACAACAGCCTTATTGTATAATCCCATCCGTTCAAGCATGGAGGTATGGGCTTCCCATTCAAGTGTATCATCCAGAGGCTGGAGTTCAGTCGATACGTTGTTTTTGCCATAAGTACGCCGTAACGCTAACTCAATCAAGTAGTCGGCAAAATGCGGATTTTTAGGCAGGAGCGACCCGTGCAGATACGTCCCATACGTGTTGCGATAGACTGCTCCCTCCGTGCCATCTTCCGCATTGTTCCCATACCCCTTCAACACTTTTCCTAGCGGTTTGGCGGTCCCAAGGTAGGTGCGTCCGCCGTGGTTCTCGAAGCCGACCAGCGTGCTCTCGTTCCAACTGATGGCTACGTCTCCGATACAACGTGGGACATGCGCCCCTTTATGGATCGTCCAGGCATCGAACACCCCAAGACCTCGCATGTCTGGTCCACTAGCTGGACGATAGTAGTGTGCAAGCAACTGATAGCCTCCACACACGGCCAGGACAGGCATGTCATCTTCAATAGCAGCCCATAGGCCTATCCCCTTCATATCATGCAAATCCTGGGCGACAGGAGCCTGCTCTTTATCCTGGCCGCCTCCGATAAACAACATATCGTATTCGTCGGGTGCCAGCGCATCACCAATACCCAAACCAACCACGCGCAATTCGATCCCACGCCGCTGGCAACGTTGACGCAGCGTCAGAATATTGCCGCGATCCCCATACAGATTCAGTTGATCGGGGTACAAATGCCCCAGCGTGAGCTTAAGGCCAGATGCAGTGACATCGTTCAACATCTTCATCCTTCCCAGTAGTGGGGCGTCAGTCCGCGACGTTCCAGTTCATGATGTAGTTCCAAAAGGCCGGTATACGTCGGTACAATAAACAACGTCTCGCCTACAGGCGTCTGACGAACTGCCTCGTTCAACGCCTCAGCAATGCCATAGCGACGTGGAGTCGCGGCTTCTGTCTTTTGCTCAAAAGCCTTCCCTCCTTGTTTGATACGCTTACCTACGGCCTCGCGTTTCATCACCCGCAAAGGTGACGATGTCACAATGGTCATATCCCGCTCTGCAATCCCGGCATACTTCAGGCGTAGAGCCAGGTCCCTTGCGCGTGTCCCTGCCACGACGAGTGAAGCAGTTTGCCCAACTGCCCGCTCAAAGTCCACATCCCAGATCCACGAGACATCGCGACCGTCGGCAGTATTGTCATTGAGCACGAACAGCACATGACGCGTTGTGCCGTCGCTGAAGAGTGTACGCAGCACCTCATTGAATCCGGTAGGATTCTTCGCCAGCAGCAAACGCACGCTGCGCCCCTCTATTTGCACCCGCTCACCACGTCCAAAGACTGGCTTAAACTGTTCGATGCCGCTCACTAATGCATCCCAATTTATCTGTAACGCATGAGCTGCCGTGATGGCTGCCATGGCGTTGTATATATTATAGAGACCAGGTAAAGGGATAACGACTTCGTGTTGCTGGTTTGCAATGGCCACCTGGATGCGCAAGCGATCAAAGCTCTCCGGATGGACGTTCACAACTCGTACGTCAGGCTGGGGGCGAGCAAGCCCGCAGTTGGTGCAGATGTAGTGACCCATATGGCTGTAAAGACGTACTGTGTACGTGTAGTCACTTCCACAACGCGGGCAGGTGCGTGTATCAATAACCTGGTGTCTTCCAGTTGAGGCACCCTGCGTGCTGAGATCAAGTGAAGGATCATCGATGCCGAAGTAAAGCACCCGGCCGCGAAAAGACGCACCCAGATGCGCAATAGTCGGATCGTCAGCGTTAAGTACAAGTGTCGTACTTTGAGGCAGCGTCTCCACCGCCTGGCGCCATCGTGCCGCCACACTATCGACTTCACCGTAGCGATCAAGTTGGTCGCGAAAAAGATTCGTAAACACAGCGACGCGCGGTGGGACAGCCTGCACCGCCTGAGGTACGACTGCCTCATCGACTTCAAAGATCGAGATGGCCCGCCCCTCACCACGCAAGTGACCTGAGGGAAGAGCACGCATGATCAGAGTGCTGGCCACACCACCCATAAGGTTTGAACCTTCGCGGTTGTGCCACACGCGCAAACCGGCATCACGCAGAATGGCAGCGATAAAGCCACTGGTAGTCGTTTTACCGTTGGTGCCCGTGACCACCACACTGCCATGCTCTAACTCTGCCGCCAGGTGACCGACGATGTTGGGGTAGACACATTGTGCCACGATACCAGTGATACTGGTTCCGCCGCCCAGGTGGAGACGACGACTCAATGCGCCCGCTGCCCGTCCTCCGACTACTGCCAGTCCAGCTCGCAGAGATATGCGTCGCTTCTTCTGTAGCTTGCTCTTCGTCTTCTCACTGCCAGCCGTCGGCTGCATGCGACTTGCGTTGCCCCTGCGCCATCGTATGACATTCACATCTCTTTGCTTTGACTGAGCGGGCTTCTTTTTTCGCATGCTGTTCTGCCTTTCCAAACAACCTTCATATGTTTGACGCAGCATAGCATGCAAGCACAAATGGGTCAAGAGGAAAAGAAGAGAAGAATAAGACTCTTGCCAACATGTGCTATTCTATGCTGTGAGATGAAATGCTCAAGAATATGCAGTAGTACTAAGGATCAGAGTTAGGCACATGGCAAAGAAATTAGTAATCGTAGAGTCACCGGCAAAAGCGAAAACGATCGAGAAATTCCTCGGACGCGGCTTCGAAGTACGAGCCTCAATGGGACACATTATTGACCTGCCCAAAAGGGCCTGGGCGTCGATACGCGCAAGGGCTTTACCCCAAAGTATGAAATCATCGAAAAGAAAGATAAACTGATAGACGAACTGAAAGCCGCCTCCAGGCGCGCTGATGAAGTGTACCTGGCACCAGACCCGGACCGTGAAGGCGAGTTTATTGCATGGTCCCTGAAAAATACATTGGGATTGCAGAATCCACGCCGCGCCGTGTTCAACGAAATCACCAAAGGGGCCGTACAGGAAGCCATCAAAAGACCTCGTGACATCAACGAAGACCTCTTCAACGCTCAACAAGCCCGTCGCGTACTGGATCGTCTCGTTGGCTATAAAATCAGCCCCTTGCTCTGGCGACGTGTGCAATCGGGTACCAGCGCCGGGCGTGTGCAATCCGTTGCCCTCAGACTTATCTGCGACCGCGAGGCCGAGATTCGCGCATTTATACCAGAGGAGTACTGGAGCATCACCGCATTGCTCAGCAAGCAAAAGCAGCAAGAGCGTTTCGAGGCCAATCTGATCACACGTCTCAAAGACATAGCTACCTTGAACGGGGACGAGAACCCATCCGAAAGTGAAGACCAGTCGGCATCGACGGCACAAAATGGTAATGGTGCGAAAAAACTGCAAACGGAAAAAGGGCGCATCAAAATCTCCTCAAAAGAAGAAGCAGACGCGATTCTGGCCGAACTACAGGGTGCAACCTATAACGTTTTGAAGGTGGAGGAGAAAGAACAGCGTCGCCAGCCCAACCCACCCTACATAACCAGCACTATGCAACAGGACGCTTCGGTTCGGCTCTCCTTCAAGCCCAAGAAAACGATGAGCCTGGCCCAGCAACTGTATGAAGGCATTGAATTAGGCGAGCGAGGCCATCAAGGACTCATCACCTATATGCGCACCGACTCAACACGTATCTCTGATGAAGCACAGGCAAAGGTGAAAGCCTACATCGCTGAAGTATTTGGTCAACCGTATGTTGGGTCAGGACGTATGGGCAAGGTAAAAGCAACAACGCAGGACGCGCATGAGGCAATACGTCCTACTGAAGTGAGTCTGACACCACAGATCGTCAAGCCCTACCTGTCCGCTGACCAGTTGAAGCTCTACAACCTCATCTGGCAACGTTTCGTTGCTAGCTTTATGACCCCTGCCGTCTTTGATACAGTACGTGTCGATATTGTCGCAGGGCAGTATATCTTTCGTGCAAACGGTTCCGTGCTCAAATTCCCCGGCTTTTATGCTGTCTGGCCGCGTGAAGAAGATGAAAAATCGCTCCCTTCACTCAGCGCCAACGAAGTGCTTGACCTGCATCAATTGAAACCGGATCAGCACTTCACCCAGCCTCCGCCACGTTTTACGGAGGCAAGCTTGATCAAAGAGTTAGAAGAACAGGGCATTGGTCGCCCTAGCACGTATGTACCGATCCTTAGCACCATTCAGGACCGCGGCTATGTTCAGCAGGAGCAGCGCCGCTTTGTGCCGACCTGGTTGGGTGTGACGGTCAACGAGATCATGAATAAGCACTTCCCTGATATCGTAGACACCGGCTTCACGGCTGAGATGGAGCGCAAACTGGACGATGTTGAGGAGGGAAGGCAGTCATGGACGGAATTCCTGCACGGCTTCTATGGCGATTTCAAGGTGAGCATGGAGAAGGCCGAGGCCGAGATGGATCGCGTGCAGAAGCCAGTGGAGGAGATCGATGAACGCTGCCCCGATTGCGGACGTAACCTCGTTATTCGTACAGGCCGTTTTGGGCGTTTCATCTCTTGTTCCGGCTTCCCTGAATGCCGTTATCGTCGTTCTTTCGTCAATAAAACGGGCGCGTTGTGCCCACAGTGTGGTGGCGACCTGGTTGAGCGCAAGACCAAGCAAAAGAAGCGTATCTTCTATGGGTGCAACAATTATCCCACCTGCAATTTCGCCATCTGGGAGCGTCCCGTCCCTGATCCCTGTCCCAATTGTGGGGGACTGATGGTCATTCCGCGTGCTGGACAAGACCCTGTCTGCTACACCGAAGTTGTGGCCTTGCAACGTACTGCCGAGGAGAAACCCCACCAAAACGATACGACGACAAAACGTGTTCCACGAAAGAAAGTGGCTGTTCCAGATCAACAGGTAGTGCCGGCCAAATCAAAAACAACACGACCTGTCGCAAGGAAAACTGCGACAGCAAAGTCAAAAACAATACGAAGCACGGCAACGACTACCCGGAAAACAACGACGGCTAAGAAAACCTCAGCGAGTCCTTCGCGTACGAAGAAGAGCACAGCTTCGTGATAAAGTCAGTGACCCATCCCGTGAACGGGATGGGCTTGCGTGGAGGGCTAGCGCATCGTAAGCACTGACTAGAGGGCTTGTTCCGTTAGGCTTGTCCTGACTGCACAAGCAGCAGCGTTACGGGCTAAGAAATAGCGAAATCCCAGGCTTATGTGCTAGGGAAAGTAGCGAAAGCATGTCCGCATGCCACCCTAGTGCGGACCACTGCCTGCCGCGCCCAAGCAGATGGGATCATCCCTATGCCTGTATCGCAGTCTCGAAGGGTTTTATCACCCGTGCTTGACACGGTGGCCGGAAATCCGGCAACAGTTTTCAGGGCCTTTCTGCTAAAAAGGCCTCCCGCAAGGGAGCGCTGCTCACGCAGCCTTTCTTTCCTCCCACCACGTGAACGATGGTGGGTATCCAGAAAGGTTTTTTGATGAAAAATGTGACAACACTTCACGCACGTACATAAAACTCTGCTGTTTGGAGGAATTCATGTTGCATGCCGTTACCCTGATCCCTGGCGATGGTACAGGACCGGAAATTACCGAGGCGACACGCCGGGTTCTCGAAGGTACTGGGGTTCAATTTGACTGGGACGTACGCCAGGCCGGCATAGACATGTTGGCTAAGTATGGCACTATCTTACCTGACGAGGTGCTCGAATTGATTAAGCAGACAAAAGTAGCACTGAAGGGTCCAATTACCACTCCCGTTGGGAAAGGCTTTCGTAGCGCAAACGTTTCGCTCCGCAAGAAGCTCGATCTGTATGCGAATCTTCGACCGGCTAAGACATATAAAGGATTACGTTCACGCTATGAGCATATAGACTTGATCATCGTACGTGAAAACACTGAAGACCTGTACGCTGGTATTGAGTTCCAGCGAGGAACGCCTGAAATGGAAGAGATGATCGAGACAATCGCCCGTATCACCGGTATCCGCCTCAGTAATGACTCCGCGATTAGCATCAAATGCATTTCTGAACAGGCAAGTCGCCGCATTGTGAAATTTGCTTTTGAATATGCCCGCTGCCATGGTCGCCGCAAGGTCACCGCAGTCCATAAGTCCAACATCATGAAATGTTCTGACGGCCTCTTCCTTGCCACTGCCAATGAAGTCGCCAAGGAGTATCCTGAAATTCAGTTTGAGGATCGCATTGTGGACAACATGTGTATGCAATTGGTACAGAAGCCAGAGTTGTATGATGTGCTTGTCTTACCCAATCTCTATGGTGACATTATTTCTGATCTTTCGGCGGGCCTGATAGGTGGGCTAGGCGTAGCGCCGGGCGCCAACATTGGCACTCAATATGCCGTCTTCGAGCCTGTACATGGCAGCGCTCCCAAGTATGCGAAGCAGAACAAAGTCAACCCCATGGCGATGATGTTCTCAGGTGTGCTCTTGCTCCGTCACCTGGGCGAGGAGGATGCCGCCAACCGCCTGGAGAAGGCCATAGCACAGGTCATCGTAGAAGGCAAGTGGCTGACCTACGACCTCAAGCCTCGTCCCGATGATCCAACGGCTGTTGGCACCTCCCAGGTTGCAGACGCTGTGATCGAAAAGCTGCGGAAATTGTAACATTTACTGTGTTTCAGCAACCTCTAGCGTGCTACTCTTGTGCCATTTGTGACGTGCATGAATATAGCGGATCGTCCCAGAGTGTGAACGCATCATCACCGAAGAGGTGCGAGCACCCCAACCGAAATACTGTACGCCATCCAGCAACTCACCGCTCGTGATGCCCGTTGCGGCGAACGATACATCATTGCCCTTCACCAGGTCATCCGTATCCAGTACCTGGTTGAGATCGATGCCATCAGCTTTGAACTTAGCACGTTCCTTGTCATCGCGTGGCCAGATCTTACACTGAATTGTTCCCCCGATACACTTGATGGCTGCCGCTGCCAGTACAGCTTCTGTTGCTCCTCCGATGCCAATGAGCGCATCGACGGCGGTGTAATCTTCCATGGCGGCTTGGATGGCGGCTGCTACGTCACCATGCTCAATCAAGCGAATGCGCGCACCCGCTTCGCGGATTTGGCGGATAAGCTCTTGATGTCGTGGCCAATTCATCACAACGACAGTCAGATCCTCAATGTGCGCATCGCGTGCGCGAGCAAGATACGCCAAATTCGTAGCAATGGGCGCATTGATATCTATTACATCTCTAGCAGCAGGCCCGACGGCGATCTTTTCCATATAGAACACGCCTGGAGGAGCTGCATACATCGACCCTCGTTCGGCGGTAGCTATAACCGCCAGCGCACCAGGCTGACCGAGCGCGAGCAGCGTAGTTCCCTCGACCGGGTCCACGGCGACATCCACTTCCGGTGGCAGACCATTGCCCACCCGCTCACCGATATAGAGCATGGGGGCCTCGTCCTTCTCACCTTCACCAATGACGACAATACCGTCCATATCGACACCATCTATTGCTGCCCGCATCGCATTGACTGCCGCTTGATCCACCATCTCCTTGTTGCCCTTGCCCATCCCACGTCCCGCGCTCAATGCCGCTGCCTCTGTGACTCGCACCAACTCCACCGCCAGGTTTCGTTCTCTTGTACCAGATTGCTCAAAACGTTCCTCGGACATACGACCTCCTTTTTGTCATCAAATTTCTACCTGACGAGGCTGAGTACGACAGTGCTCAGCCATTATGATCGCCCGTATATTATCCACCGCCTCTTGCAAGTGGTCCCGCCGATTGAGAACCACGTAATCATACCAGTATTGTTCGGTCAATTCTGTACGGGCATCGGCTAGCCTTCGCTGAAGTTCTCCCTCCGTCTCTGTATTACGCTCGCTCAACCGCAGCGTGAGTTCATCCAGGGATTCGGGAACCAGAAAGATGAAGATAGCTTGTGGCACTTTCCTGCGCACTGTCGCTGCACCCTGCACATCAATCTTGAGGAGCACATCACGCCCGGCTCGCAGGTTGTCTCGAATGCGCTGGCGTGGCTGCCCATACCAGTTCCCGTGTACCTTTGCGTACTCGAGCAGTTCATCGTTAGCGACCATGCGATCGAACTCTTCCTGACTGATGAAGTGATATGGGTTACCTTCGCTTTCACCCGGTCGGGGCGCGCGTGCAGTTACAGAAGGGACAACATAAAAATCCATACCTTGCTGTTTCAGTGCATTGATAACACTGTCTTTGCCCGTACCAGATGGCGCTGAGAGCACAAAGAGAAGTCCCTGCCTGGATGATGGCCTTGGCGTCTGGCGCTGCTTGGGCACAGTTGGCTCCGTCTCAAGTTGCATGCGGCTATTCCTGCTGTCGCTGGCGTATGCGGTTCACATTTTGCGCGGCCGAGCGAAGCGATGCCGTAGGGGCCCGATTTATCGCGCCCGCGGGGTGGGGCACCTTCCCCTCATCCTTGCTCACAAAAAATGAAACGCACCCTCGTTGATAGTATACGAACAGGTCACTCTTTGCTATACTGCCACATAAGCTACTTCATATGATTATTGTACAACATACACGATGCAAGAGTCCTGTTATTTATTGAAGAGCGGGATGGACTTGTTGGGAAATTCAAAAAGTGGGGAATTCCCTTCCATAAAAGACCTTTTTGGCAAAGTGGGGAAGTGTCTACGCATTTCGTGCTGACAATTCCACTGGCCCTAGAATTCCGAATTTCCCAACAGAGTCATGAAATGGTTGTGGGCAAACGAGCGTAGGGGCCGATCTCCCTGTCTGGGGGACAGGGATCGAGTGCCCATCGCCGATTTATCGGCCCCCACAACCAATTCTTACACCCAGAAGAGAGGGATGGACCCATGAGCAGCACACTTGAGTCATCGATTGTGCGCATCTGTCGCGCAGATGGAGCCGTTGTGGGTGCCGGATTCCTCGTAGGGGAACGGCAAGTCCTCACCTGCGCACATGTCGTGGCTGAAGCCCTCGGCCTTCCTGATGACACACCAGAGAAGCCGCAAGCTCCAGTGCATCTCGATATCCCTTTGGTTGCCCCCAAGCAGTTGCTCACCGCTCGCGTCGTCCTGTGGCGACCTCAGCGAGCCGGCGAGGGTGGGGGCGACGATATCGCTGGCCTTGAACTGGAGGGCGATCTACCGCAAGGAGCACAGGCAGCCTCGCTGGCCCAGGTCGGGGATCTCTGGGAACACTCCTTTCGGGCGTTTGGCTTTCCCAGAGGCCAGGACACCGGCCTGTGGGCGACGGGACGGCTGCTGGGTCGCCAGGTAACCAACAGGGTGCAGATCGAAGATGTGAAAGAGACGGGTTTTGCGGTGGAACCGGGCTTCAGCGGCACGCCCGTGTGGGATAGCCAGGTGCAGGCGGTGGTGGGCATGGTCGTGGCGGCCGAAAGGCGTACGAACCTCAAAACAGCCTTCGCCATTCCAGTCGATGTCCTGGCCGGTAGCTGGCCATTGCTCGAGTCGCTCATCCACCCGTTCGTTTTTCTCTGCTATGCACGCGCCGATAGCGAACTCGTCGCACACCTGAAAACCGACATGCTGAAGCAGGGCATCCATGTCTGGATCGACCGTAAAGGCCTCCAGCCGGGCACGCTCGATTGGGAAGAAGCCTTGCGCACGGCCATTCGTGCCGCACAGGCGGTGCTGCTCATCGCCTCACCCAATGCGCACAGTTCCCGCTACGTCCGGGACGAACTGCGCATCGCCGAGCTGTACCAGCGTCCCGTCTACCCACTCTGGATCGCGGGGACGCAATGGATGGAAGCCGTTCCGCTTGGCTGGGGTGGAGCACAGTACATCGATGCTCGCGAGGGCCGCTATAAAACGGCTGTGCCTGAACTGGTAGAGGCACTCAACAAGGCTTCCTCGATACCTCCGAAGGCTCCAGAGCTGAACTTCGAGCCGCGCAACCCCTACAAGGGCCTGCGTGCGTTCAGCGGTGAAGATGCCCACGATTTCTTCGGCCGTGATTCGCTCATCAACGAACTCGCGGCTACCCTAGAGGGGCCGCTTGTCTCAGAAGAAAAGAGCCAGCAATGTACACGCCTGCTGGCGGTGGTTGGACCGAGTGGATCGGGCAAATCGAGTGTCGTGATGGCCGGTCTGCTGCCTCGTCTGCGCGAAGGCAGGTTGCCTGGAAGCGAACAGTGGGTGTACCTGGACCCCATCGTGCCGGGTACCCGTCCCATCGAATCCCTCACGCTGGCGCTCTCGGAGCATTTGCCCGATAAGAGCCTGAAAGCGATCCGTGAAGACCTGGAAGATGACTCGGCGCGTGGTCTGCACCTGCTCGCCACGAAGCTTGTAAAGTCAAAGGGGACAAAAGTGGTGCTGCTGGTGGACCAGTTCGAGGAACTGTTCACCCAGACGTCCTCTGAGGATGAGCGACGTCACTTCCTTGATCTGCTGGTAACTGCTACTACTGAGCCGCGCGGTCCGGTCATTGTCCTGCTCACGCTGCGTGCTGATTTCTACGACTGCCTGATGCGCTATCCACTCTTGCACCAACTCATGCAGGCACACCAGATCTCCGTGCTGCCGATGGCGATCCCTGATCTACGAGAGGTGATCGAGAAGCCTGCTGCGTTGCCAGACGTGCGGCTGACCTTCGAGGGTGACCTGGTGGGCGATCTGCTTTTCGAGGTGCAGGGACAGGTGGGAGCCTTGCCCCTCTTGCAGTTCACTCTCGAGCAGCTTTTCCAGCGACGTAGCGGACGCCAGTTGACTCTCTCGGCCTATCGTGAGCTCGGTGGCGTCAAAGGCGCACTGACCAGGCAGGCTGAGCAGATCTATACCGCGTTACCCTCTGAAGAGCACCGCAAGCTGGCGCGGGCGTTATTCGTGCGCTTGATCGACCCTGGTGTGACGGAACAGGACACCACGCGCCGTCGAGCGACCCTCTCAGAGTTCTCCCTGGCGGAGGCCAGCCAGACGCGCCTGTTGCAAGAGGTCGCTGATGTCTTTATTGCTGTCCGTCTGCTGACGACCAACGAGATCGCCGGGACGACCACCATTGAAGTCAGCCACGAGGCCTTGATTCGCGAGTGGCCACGCCTGGCAGGCTGGCTGCGTGTGGCACGCGATGACATCCGTCTCCAACATACCATCAGCGAAGATGCCGCCAACTGGGAGCAGCGCAAAAAGCCCGGAGGCCGCCTTTATCGTGGCTCCCAACTCAAAGAGGCACGAGCATGGGCCAGGCGCAACACACCAAGTGGAAACGAGGTAGCATTTCTCCGAGCCAGTGTTGCACGGCGTAGGTTCTCTATTGCGAGTGTGATGGTAGCAGTGCTCCTGCTGCTCTCAACGATAGGGCTAGCCGATTGGTTTCATTCCCTCATCCCCCCTGATCCGACCCGCGTCACCACGCTCAATGACGTTGGACCTGGATCACTGCGCTGGGATAGTGCGAACGCCCCTTCAGGAAGTACGATCACCTTTGACCCAAGCCTGTGGGGGCACACCATTGTGCTGACCGGCGATCTGCCCATTACCCAGAAGCACTTGAGTATTCAAGGTCCAGGTGTGCATCTGCTGACCATCAGCAGCAGTACGCATCAAATTGATGTGCGCCGCGGTGCCTCCATCAGCATTTCCGGTCTGTCCTTCAAAGGAAGCACGTTCAATACCACGTCCTTATTGAGTAATGAAGGCACGCTCAGCCTCATCAACAGCACCGTCTCGGGCAATACGGCGACTGGCTACGGCGGCGGCGGCATCTTCAATACCCAAGGCGGCACGCTCAGCCTCATCAACAGCACCATTTCGGGCAACACGACGACTGGCTACGGCGGCGGCGGCGGCATCATCAATGAATTCGGCACGCTCACGCTGAGCAACAGTACCATCTCGGGCAACACGACGACTGGCAACGGCAACGGCGGCGGCATCTTCAATTATGGTGGCACGCTCACACTGAGCAACAGCACCGTCTCGGGCAACACTGGCGGCGGCATCTACAATCTCGGCACGCTCACGCTGAGCAACAGCATCGTCTCGGGCAACACTGGCGGCGGCATCTCCAATTATGGCACGCTCACGCTGAGCAACAGCACCGTCTCGGGCAATACGGCGACTGGCTACGGCGGCGGCGGCATCTTCAATACCCAAGGCGGCACGCTCAGCCTCATCAACAGCACCATCTCGGGCAATACGGCGACTGGCAACGGCAACGGCGGCGGCGGCATCTACAATCTCGGCACGCTCACGCTAAGCAATAGCACCATCTCGGGCAATACGGCGACTAGCGGCGACGGCGGCGGCATCCTCAATGATTCGCGCTACAGGTCCACCACGCTCACGCTGAGCAACAGCACCGTCTCGCACAATACGGCCTCCTCTGGCGGCGGCATCCTCAGTTATGATAGTTTGCTCACGCTCACCAATAGCACCGTCTCGGGCAACACGGCGAATAAGGACGGCGGCGGCATCGCGGTCTCCGAGGATACCAGCTACAACCAGCCCCCTCCCTCGCTCATGCTCCTCTATTGTACCGTGTATGGCAATACCGCGGACGTGGGCGGCGGCATCTGGGTTGGAAATCTTACAAAAGGTCATGTGATCATGGGAGCTAGCATCGTCGATGGGAACAAAGCTCACACCGATCCCGACATCGTGGGACCTCTCACCACCTTGGGCTACAACCTGGTCGGGGACCGCTCCGGTGCAACGTTTCTCGGTTCACCCAAGGTGCAGTCCACGGATGTGTTAGGGGTGTCCTCCACCGACCTGGGGATTGATCCTATGCTGCGGGATAACGGTGGATCGGCCCAACCGCACACCCGGACCCATGCGCTGCTCCAAGGGAGTCCGGCTATCGATCTCATCCCGCCCGATGTATGTATGATGTTCAAGGTGTACAATGACCAGCGCGGCGTGAGACGACCGCAGGGGAAGGGCTGCGATAGTGGAGCATATGAGTATTCTCCGTGAATGGGTAGCGATGCATCGAACGGTGCGCCGTGAGGCCAGGTCAGGTGCGACCAACGTTCGACATGAAGATATTTGTGAAATAAAAATGAAAGCAGCAATTAGCATATGTACATAGATGCCATAACCCTTGCCGCCATCGCCGATGAGTGGCGCATACTCTTAACCGGCGCACGTATCGATACTATTATTCAGCCAACAGAGCACGCCATTGCCATGCAATGTTATGCGCCAGGTATGCAGGGACAAGGAGGCCAGAATCACTGGCTCTACCTCTCCGCTCATCCTCAACTGGCGCGGGCGCACCTGACCACGCGCAAACCAGCCAGGATTGCCAGCGAACCACCGTCCTTTGTAATGTTGCTGCGCAAATACCTGGAGGGTGCGCGTATTGAGTCTATTCAGCAGCCGCGCTGGGAGCGTGTGTTGGAGATTATCGCCGGTCATCGCGCTGCACCTGATAGCGATGAACGCATCCACTATCGCCTGATCGTCGAGATCATGGGACGACTCAGCAACATCATCTTCTGCGACGAACATGGCCTGATTCTTGGCAGCCTCAAGCGTGTCGGCGCAGAAGTGAACCGCTATCGTGTCATCGCCGCGAATGTGCAGTATATCCCGCCACCGCCGCAACAACACGCCGTTGCAGGCCAATCGTTGCCGCGCCTGGAGCCAACCACCGTCACCGTAGCCCAGCTTGTCACCAGCGCCATTCATAGTGAAGAACCGTCCGCTTCGCCTCCGTCTGCCAACAAAAAAGCGCGCCAGCGTCCTCTGGAGCAGCCGAAGCTCTGGCAACTACTGACGAAACACCTGCTTGGCTTCAGCCCACTGCTGGCGCGTGAAGCCGTCTATCGTGCCACAGGTGATACCGAGACACTGCTACATCAGACCTTGCAGGACGAAGCAGTCTGGGATAAATTAGCCCGGAACGTGCGGGAGTTGGCTGCATTGTATGATACCCGTGCCTGGCAACCGCAGTTGGTGGAACTTGTGAGCGCGGGAACGGGAAAGGGTGATGGACAAGGGTCGGCAAATGGGGAGGCGTTGGCCCCGCCCCATCCCGCGGGCGCGAAGGAATTGAAACGCGCTCCGCAAGCTTCGCTGAGGGTCCCTACGACGTCGCTTCGCTCGTCTTCGCCTGTGCCTGTAGCCTTTGCCCCCTATGCGCTCGAACAATACACCAATGTAGCGGGTGCGCAGGTGCGTCACTCATCGTCGATAAACGTACTCATCGATGAATACTATGCCGGTGCAGAGTGGCGAGATGCCATGGAGAATGTGCGTGCGCCACTACGTAAAGTGTTACAGACACAACGTGAGCGTTGTCTACGTAAGGCCGACGTGCTGCAGCGAGTGCTTGCCACCTCTGAAGATGCCGCCCAGCTTCGTCTGCAGGCTGAATTGCTGCTGGCGTACCAACATGACGTGCAGCGCGGTCAGAGTAGCGTTACTCTGCACAACTTCTTCGAGGACGAGGGTGCGGCTGGAGAGAGCCCATCAGAGGTGACGATCCCCCTCGATCCTCGTTTTGATGCCGTCGGGAATGCTAATCGCCTCTTCAACAAGTATCATAAGCTGCGTCGTGCCACTACGCTCATACCCGCTCAGATCGAGCAGAACGCGCTGGAATTGGCGACCATCGAACAGTTACTGGCTGACCTCATGCTTGCCGATACTCCCGCCGAGGTGGCACTGGTCAAGGCGGAGGTGCAGGCTGCCGGCCTGGTGCGTGGCGCTCGGCCTGTGCAGGCAAATCAGAAGAAGGCACAGAAGCTCCACAAAGGCAAGGGCGGGAAACTCACCAAAGGGAAGCCTGTACCTCCAGGCGGTGGTGTGCCACTACGTGTGCAGAGCAGCGATGGTTTTACGCTGCTGATCGGCAAGAATAGTCGCCAGAATGAGGAAGTAACGTTCCACCAGGCCACTGCCAACGATGTCTGGCTGCATGCGCGTGGGGTTCCTGGTGCCCATGTCATCATCAAAGCCGCAGGACGTGAAATCCCACGCAGTACGATCGAACAGGCCGCAAGCCTCGCCGCCTACTACAGCCAGGCGCGGGGAAGCACCACGGCTCCCGTTGACTATACGCTGCAACGTTACGTGCGCCATATCAAGGGTGGTGGCCCCGGCATGGTCATTTATGAACGAGAGCGCACTATCTTTGCCGTGCCGGAAAACCCTATGTGAGCGGCTCATGACGTTTCTCATGTGTGCTGGAACCTTTACCGACCCTTGGGATTCCAGAACGCATAAATTTGGCGTACAATAATGCTATCACCTTGTCTTTGTAGTGACACTCCTCGTCCCGTAGAACGGGACGGGCTTCTGAGCATCGGAGGCACAATGACCGTATTCCCGAAGGAACCTCACGAAAGGTGAGTGGCTGCATGTACAACCTGACTCAGACAACAGAGAACCAAAGTTCTCAGGGGCGTGTCGGCCCTCCTACTACTTCCCTGGACAAGCCAGGTGACGTAGATACGTTGGTGCTACAAGTCTGCGCCTTGACCCGGCGCCAACACAGGAGGCGTCTGTCGAGCAAGCGAAACACTTCTGTGCCGTGTATCTTTGGAGGAGCAGGCCAATGGGCTTGTACCATACCTGCGAGCACAACCAACACGGTTATCCGCATAAGCTCTAGAGAACTATTCTATCACACTCATCGGAAAACGGAAACCCAGCCACCCTTGCCCCAAATAAGGAACGGCGCTTTCATCCCGTCCCGTGAACGGAGCCGGGACTTCCCGCGCCGCTTTGTTAATATCGTGACAGCGCAGCCGCAAATGGCACCCTCTCCCTGACCTTTTTTGGTAACCATACATCGAGTGGTGAAATGACGGTGAGGTAGGGGAGACCTGCGTAATGTAGTGGCACGAGGTGGTGTTGGGGGTGGATGGGCCCTTGTGGGCGCCAGGTCCAGTTGTCCTGTTAGTTTGCAGCAAAGGAGCGAAAATTGGCAAATACTCGCGTAAAGAACAGCCTTGGTATCTGGGCATTTGGCCCCAATGTCACCCGTTTTGTACCTCCTGGCTACCACCCTGAAGTGGCCAACGAGGATATGGTAACTCGTACCCATCGTGTCGTTGATGGCCTCGCCGACGTCATCGATGGTCTCGAATACCATTATCCCGGTGAGATCAACGAAGATACCGTTGATGCGATCAAAGCAGCGCTAGGTCCGATGGATATTTATTGTCTCGCGGCCGGTCTGCATCCCGACCCCACCTACAAACTGGGCGTCTTCATCAACCCTGACAAAGCCCTGCGCCGCAAAGGTATTGATATTCTCAAGCGAGGCGTGGACCTTGCCGCCGCCCTGGGAGCACACTTCATCATCTGGCCTGGTGCCGAGGGCTACAACTACAACTTCCAACGCGACTACGCCTACACCTGGGATCAATTCATCGCTGGCGTAGGTGAGATCGTGGCACATGCTGCGTCCAAAGAAGTGACAGTTTTCCTGGAGCACAAGAACAGTGAACCGGCCATGAACATCCTCATGCGTAACATTGCCGCCACCCTCTACACAATCGATCGCGTGCGCCGCCTGGGAGTCGATACCTCGCACCTCTCGGTCAACATGGATTGGCAGCACCTCATCATGAACGGCGAGAACCTGGCTGAGTACGCAGCCCTGCTGCATTCCGAGGGCAAACTGGGTCACCAGCACGGCAACTCCGGCTGGGGCACATTTGACGACGACAACATGGTAGGTGCCTCCTTCTTCATGCAGACACTCGAATTAGCCATGACCCTGCAGGATGTTGGCTACGGCTCCAAAGGCGAACGTGTCGGCTTCGACCTCTACCCTTACACCGAAGACCAGGTAGCAGCCGTACGCCGTTCAGCGCTGCAATGGGAATTCATCGACGACCTGGCTCGCAAGATCGACCGCAAAGCCCTCGCCCAGGCCCGTGCCAACGCCGACGCCGTCGAAGGCTACCGTATCATCTACGCGGTACTTGGCCTTGACAAGGCATACACCGAGCGTATCATTGCCCGTCGCAAATCGAGCGTATGATTTCGGTTGTAGGGGCCGATTCATCGTGCCCATCGCCGATTTATCGGCCCTTGGGAAATCCACTCCTTGGCCGGATGAATGAATTCACGTTCATCACCGGCTCAGGGGCAGGCAAATAATTCCTACCCCTACAAATCCTAAAGGAGCCACACATGCAGCAAGCACTCCTCGGCATCGATCTCGGCACAACAGGCGTCAAAGCCGCCCTGTTTGCAGCAAATGATGGGCATGTACTCGCCTCGGCCTTTGTCGATTACCCACTTCTGCATCCCCATCCTGGTTGGGCAGAACAAGACCCTGCCGACTGGTGGCAGGCCACCATCACCGCCATTCGTACTTGCCTGGCGGGCGGCGTCAGCGATGGTCTATCGCCCGCGGACATACGCGGCATAGGCCTATCTGGTCAAATGCACGGTGTCGTCTTACTAGACGCTGAGTACAAGGTTTTGCGGCCATGCATCATCTGGGCTGACCAGCGCAGTGATGCCCAGTGCCGCTGGATGACCGAGCGTGTGGGAGCAGCCCGGCTCATCGAACTTGTCAGTAATCCGGCCCTCCCCGGCTTCTCCGCCCCTAAAGCACTTTGGGTCCGCGACAACGAACCGGATATTTTCGCACGCGCCCATACTATCATCCTCCCTAAAGATTACATCCGCTTCCGTCTGACCGGAGTAATCGCAATGGAGATTTCCGACGCTGCAGGAACCTGCTTACTGGATGTGAAACGCGGAACGTGGTCGCGTGAAGTGCTTGAGGCGATTGAATTTGATCCTGCGCTCTTGCCACCAGTCGTTCCCGCCGATGCCGTCTGCGGCACAATCACCGGCGAAGTCGCATTCCTGACAGGCTTACAACCTGGTACTCCCGTAGCTGGTGGAGGAGCCGATAATGCTTGTGGCGCTGTTGGTAACGGGGTTGTGCGACCGGGGCTAGCCCTCGTCTCCATCGGCACGAGTGGAGTTGTGCTTGCCCATGCCGCCTCTCCTCAAGTTGATACTTCTGGCCCGGTGCCACGAGTCCACACCTTCAACCATGCCGTCCCGCACGCCTGGTACCTGATGGGAGTGACGCAAGGAGCGGGGCTCTCACTGCGATGGGTACGAGATAACATCGGCTTGCCAGAGCGTGCACTCGAACGGTGGACAGGGCAGGATGCTTACGAACTCCTGGCCAAAGAGGCCGAAAGTGTGCCTGCGGGGAGCGACGGACTTATCTTCTTGCCATATCTTCAAGGTGAGCGTACGCCGCACTTGGATGCGTATGCTCGTGGCGGCTGGATTGGCTTGACGGCGAGTCATGATCGACGCCATCTCATCCGTGCCGTGCTTGAAGGGGTCGCCTTTAGCCTCAACGATTGCTTCGCCATCATTCGTGAGCAAGGTTTGCAGCTCACCCAGATGCGTGCCACCGGCGGCGGAGCCAAAAGTCCGCTCTGGCGACAGATCATCGCCGACGTACTTGGCGTCGAGTTGGTGACAACGAATGCTACCGAAGGGCCAGCTTTTGGCGCAGCACTACTCGCAGGCGTAGCAAGTGGAGTCTACTCGTCGATCGAACAAGCATGCGACACAACAGTACATGTCATAGAACGCACCGAACCTCGCCCCGAGGTCCAGCGCGTCTACGCCGATGCATATGCAACCTACCGGGCGCTCTACCCTGCGCTAAAACCGATTTTCAGTAAACCGTGATAATTTACGGGGTTGTCCTCTGAGAAGCACCAATAATGATAAGAACAGCAAAAATGACTATTGCAAGTACCAGTGCGATGATAGAGAGTACGAGTCCCACAGTGCCTATGGTACGACCCGTAGCTGAACGACGCCCAAGAGCTGATAGGATTATCCCTACGATGGGCAACAGAAACCCGAAGAACGGTATCCAACAAATAATCAGGCCGATAATACCAAGCACGAGACCTGCAATTGCTAGACCATTCCCTTGTTGTGGCTGGCTCAACGGTACGCCACCTGGGTAAGGAGCTTGAGGTGCATAAGGGTTTGGTGCCCCATACATTCCTGGCTGGTTCGGCTGCGAAGGGTATGGCGAGGGTGAGCTTGGAAAGGGTTGTGCATACTGTGTTGGTGGGATAGATGATTGATATGGATCGCTTGAAGATGGTTGTGCATACTGTGTTGGTGGGATAGATGATTGATTTTGTTCGCTAGCAGGTGGATAGCCTTCCTGTGGCTGGCTCGGCCATTGGGGATCCCCTGAATAAGGATTTTGAGGATATTGAGAATACGGTGATTGATCGCTCATGCCTCGTTTTCCTTTCGCTAGTACTTCTGTTCGCATCTAAAATGAAATGGCCTGCCTCAGTATACAATACTGGTTCCAGGAAGTATAGCGAAAAATCGAGCATGTTTCGGAACTTTTCAGCGTATCCATTTGATATGCAACGGTACCTCAGCATTTTCTCGGGTATATGGTATGATAAAGGCACAAAGCTTACCTGGTAAATCTCCAAGATAGTTGTCACCTGACCAAAGGAGAAGAATGCGCAATGACATCCGACGATGCATCCAGCGTAGCTGCACCGGTTGAGAAAGTAGAACGTACCATAAACATCCAGGGCATTGCAACCCACATTTTCGAGGCTGGCCCACCAACTGCCCCCGCCTTACTCTACCTCCACGGAACCTTCCTGGGCAACCTCTGGCTGGAATTTCACCAGGCGCTGTCCCAACACTTCCACGTCTTCGCGCCTGATACGCCCGGCTTCGGCCTGACCGAGCGGCCCGATTGGATGCGCGACATGAGCGACTACGTCCTGTATTTCCGTGATCTGCTCGATGCGTTAGGCCTGGACAAGCCCATGTTTGTGGGACACTCACTGGGTGGTTGGATGGCGGCAGAAATAGCTGTCTGGTATCCCGAGCGAGTCAAGAAGTTGGTATTATCCAATGCCACCGGTATCAGAGTCAAAGGCGCACCTATCGCTCACATCTTTGCCATGAGTCCGCAAGAGGTGATGAGCGTCTGCTTCGATAACTTTGCAGTTGCAGTGCCCCTGATGCCTGCTGAAGTCAATACGGACTATCTGCTTTCGCAATATCGCCAGCTTACGACCCTGGCATCGCTAGCATGGAACCCCAACTATGATCCCAAATTGGAGCGGCGCTTGCAGCGCGTCAACTGCCCAACTCTGATCATCTGGGGCCAGAACGATCGACTCATTCCAGTAGTCTACGGCGATGCCTTCCACCAGCTCATAGCCCATTCCGAACTCGTCAAGCTAGAAGGTACCGGCCACATGCCCATGTTCGAAATGCCTGCCGAATGGAGCAGGGCTATCTCTGAATTTCTCAGCAGACCTGTATAGGGGGTGCAGGGGGACGCAGACGCCGTCTGGGGGACGGTGTGCCCTTGCCAGGGTGTGGGGTGTCCCCACCTTTACCTTTGCTCTTTCCTGTGCCGCCGCAGGCGGCATGAAGTGGGAACCTGAATAGCTACTCCCTTTTTTCAGAATCAGGAGAAAACACATGAACAAACTCACCTTCCACTATTTCCACCTCATGCCCTGGCCCTATCTGCCCGCCGACTTTGACGAAAAATACGACTCAGCATGGGTCACCTTGCCAAATTCCATCTATGACCCCATCAAAGGTCACGAACTCTACAACCGCTACTTCGACGAGATGGAGCGAGCCGATAAGCTGGGTTGGGACAGTGTTTGCGTAAATGAGCATCACCAGAACGCCTATGGCACGATGCCATCCCCAAACGTCATGGCCGCCGTCCTGACCCAGCGTGTTAAGCGAGCCAAAATCGGCATCATAGGCAACGCACTTCCTCTACACGATGACCCGCTGCGCGTGGCCGAAGAGATCGCCATGCTCGACGTCATCAGTGGCGGGCGCATCATCTCAGGCTTTGTACGCGGCACTGGCATGGAGTACTTCAGCTACAATATCAACCCCACCATCAGTCGTGAACGTATGGAAGAGGCCCACGACCTGATTATCCAGGCCTGGACGCGTCCAGGCCCCTTCGCCTTCGAGGGGGAACACTACAATTACCCCTATGTCAATACCTGGCCGCGCCCTATACAGCAGCCTCATCCTCCCATCTGGCTCCCTGGCACTGCCAGCCTGGAGACCATCGACTTCGCCGCCAAGTACAAGTATCCATACATGACCGTTTTCATGCCAATGGACCAGCGCAAGCGTGCCTATGATATGTATCGTCGTGTCGCCGAAGAAAAGTACGACTACGAGGCGACGCCCGGCCAATTGGCCTTCTGCGTCCCCTGCTTCTTAGCAGAGACCGATGACATCGCCATGAAGGAAGGCGAGAAATACATCATGTGGCTCTTCAAAAAGGGCCTCAAAGTGCGCCCTCAGTTCTTTGCCCCGCCTGGCTACATGAGCGAGAGAAGCATCAAGGCCATGCTCGACACTGGTCGCGCGTACGGCCAATGGGGCAGCTTCCAGGAACTGCTCGACACTGGCGTCATCATCGTCGGTAGCCCGGCTACCGTAGTCGAAAAGCTCGCCTACTACACCGATGTGTTGCATGCTAGCATGCTGGTCACCGGGGGCCATGTCGGCGATATGCCTGATTACCTCGTCCTCCGAAACCAGGAACTGATGGCCAATGAAGTCATGCCGCACTTCCGCGAGAAGCCAGTCAAGACGGAGCCTGAGGCTGTGGAGGTTCATGCTGTGTAGATAACGTGGGCAGGGCGTGGCACATGTGTCTCGCCCCACCCCTGGTACCCGCAAGGGGCACCAGTACATTTCTGTAGCATCGGAGAGGGCGCCAGAATGTAAGTGTTTTATAGCCTGCTCAGCCGCTTCTTGTGTAATCAACAGGTCTCCAATGTCTCCAATGTCTCCGATGTCTCCAATGTCTCCGATGTCTCCAATGTCTCTCAGGTTTCTCAGGTCGATGCTCAAAGTTGTAAAGAAGCGTTGTGCATAATGCTGTACAGGGACTCCATCACCCTTATAGTGAACTCGTCTGTGGAAAATATCTAGGAAGGAGAAAAGTTGTTGGTTCCCAGGATGAAGGAGAGATAGTGCTTTTTCGCTTGCTCGAGATCTTGTTCGGGGAAGAGCTGCGGTTTGCCTAAGAGGGCGGCTTTGAACTCCTTTGGCTTGATATGGTTTTCCTCTTAATTTTATGATAGCATGATAAAGTGATGAAGAGGAGACACCAATGGAAATCGGCGAAACCCTGCTGGTCACAACCCGCCAGGAATGGCGTGAGTGGCTGGCTCAGCACCATCGCGACCGCAAGGAAATCTGGCTGATCTACTACAAGAAGAGCTCTGGCAAAACGGGCATCTCCTATGAAGCATCGGTAGAAGAGGCCCTCTGCTTCGGCTGGATCGATGGGGCCAACAAAGGCATCAATGAAGAGACATACGCAGGGCGTTTTACTCCTCGTCGCCCTAAAAGTCCCTGGTCCGCCTCCAACCGTGCCCGCGTTGCCCGCCTGATAGAGGAAGAGCGTATGACTGAGGCGGGTCTGGCCGTGCTGCCACCAGAGGTGCTCCAAGTTTCTTAAACTTCGAGGAGGGTGCATTTCTTTTTTTGCACGGGGAGAACCAGGGTGGAGGTTGGGGTGGCCTGGCTCGACGCAAAAATCTGAACTATACCCCTCCGAGAAAGATGAGGAATCAAGATATGAGCTTTGCCGACACCATCCTAACTGAGAATCTGGAGCCACTACGCCAACGACTGTTATACCATCCCCTCTGGGCAGGCATAGAGGCTGGAACACTAGAGCAGTCCCGCCTGCGCCTGTTTGCCTTACAAGATTGGTGGCTCGTACGTGAAGCCTATCGTCTGGATGCGCTTGCCGTTGCAGCCGTAACCGACCTGGAAGTACAGGAGTTACTGCTCGCCAAGCTCATGCCCAAACTTGGTGGGTATAAGTTACTCCTACGCTTCGGCGAAGCCCTCGGCTTATCCAGAGCCGATTTTGACGCCGTTGAACCATTGGCCGGCTGCATGGCCTTGACCAACTTCTTCTACTGGATGCTCGCCTACAGCTCCCCAGGTGAAAAACTGGCGGCAGTCAGTGCCAGCGAAGACATCTTCATCCAGATTTGCGTTCGCATTGGTCCGGCGTTGATGCGCAATTATGGGCTGAGTGCTGAACAGGTCGCATTCTTCACAGCACACAAGGAAATCGGTACTCGTGTCGCCCCTGTTGACGACATTCTGCTAGCTCGCTACAATACCCCTGCTGACCGTGGCCGCATCACTCGTGCTGTACGCCTGAGCCACGAGTTCGAGTTGATGTTCTACGATACGGTGATGGCCGCACCGCTATAACGACTATCCATCAAAGCCAGCGCCGCACCCTCTTCTTATAACTTACGTACTCCTCGCCGAACTTTCGCTCCAGGTATTGCTCCTCGCGATCGATCACCCCGCGATTGATCACGATCAGCACCACCGGCAACAGCAGCATCGCCCAAAGCGCATTCACAAAAGACGCAATCCCCGCATAAAACAGCGTAAGAGACAAATATAACGGATTGCGCGTGAAACTGAATGGCCCCTCGACAACCAGTGCCCTTGTCGGCTCAGCCGGGCTCACGGTTGTACCGGCACGTCTCATCTCACGGACGGCAGAAGTTACAACAACTCCTGAAATCCCAATCAGGGTCGCGCCCAATACTCGTGCAACCCCACGCGGCAAGAATTTCACTGGAAATGTCCCATGCAGCAGCAAACCAGCAGCCAGTGCTCCTGCGTAAATCAGCGGCGGCGGTGCAATCACACCCGCATTGTCTTGTATGTTATCAGCCAAAGTATCTTCTCCTCACCAAAACGGCCCAGGATGCCCCCGTCATTCATGCGGGGGAGGAATGGGCCTACCTTATTTGGGGCAGGGGTAGGGTGGGACCCGTGCCTATTGACAACTTCTATCAATGGGTGTACACTCGTTCTATGAAACAAACGATGCTCTTGAAACTTGCTCCTACACCTGAACAGGCCCAAGCTCTGCTTGACACCATGCACACATTCAATGAGGCTGCCAACTACGTAGCTGATGTCGCCTTTGCTGAAAAGACAGCCAACAAATTTGCGTTGCAGAAGCTGGTGTATGGCGAGCTGCGTACCACGTACAAACTTGCTGCTCAGTTGGCTATCCGGTGCATCAGCAAGGCCAGTGAAGCCTACAAGCGAGATAAGAGCATCAAGCCTACGTTCAGGCCAGAGGGAGCCGTGGTGTATGACGAGCGCATCATGAACTTTAAGGGCATTGATACCGTCTCGCTCTTGACGCTCTCTGGCCGTATGCTTGTCCCATTCCGTTTCGGTGCCTATCAGCAGTCCCGCATGGATGCCATCAAAGGGCAAGCCGATCTGCTCTATCGCAACGGCACGTTCTACCTGGCGGTGACACTGGATGTTCCTGAACCTATGCCCGATGAAGTCACAGGCACACTCGGCGTCGATCTTGGCATCATCAACCTGGCTACTGACAGCTTTGGTGAAACGTTCAGTGGGCAAGCCGTTGAGAAGACGCGGCAACGCTTCCATACCTTGCGTCAGCATCTGCAAAAGCGAGGCACACAGTCTGCCAGGCGGCATCTCAAGAGACTCTCTGGACGCGAAAAACGGTTCAGGAAAAACACCAACCATATCATCTCCAAACGCATTGTTCAAAAGGCCAAAGCCAATGGGCAAGGAATAGCTCTCGAGGATTTAAGGCACATCCGTACACGCACGGAACGCACGGTTAGGAAATCCCAGCGAGCGAAGCATTCCTCCTGGTCCTTCTGGCAACTTCGTTTCTTCCTCTCCTACAAGGCCGCTCTTGCGGGTGTGCCTCTCCATACAGTAGACCCTGCCTACACCTCCAGAACGTGTAGTGTGTGTGGACACTGCGAGAAAGCCAACCGTAAGAGTCAAGCCTGCTTTGTCTGTCAACAGTGCAGTCATGCCGATAACGCTGACCGGAATGCTGCGATCAACATTTCAAGGGCACCCGTCATGGTGCCTATTGTGGGTTCTGAGAGACGGCGGAATAATCGCCGTGTCGGTTAAGGGATACTGCAAGCTCCCGTCATTTATGCGGGAGTTCATGACTACAGGACAAATACCCGATTGAAGCATCGTAGCCCCCCCGATTTATCGTGGGGGACCCCTTATAAGTGTAGCACGTTCGACCATCCTGATGCAGGAAAACAGGTCAGTAGCGCGCGTATTATTTTTGCGTTGAGCGAGACAAACCAAGTTCGTGTAGAAGGCGGCCTGAGCACCCGCAAGGGGCAAGAGAGTTTGGGGAACTCTCAGCCAGGCTGTGCAAAACAAGAACAAGTCCCACTTTTGCCTCCTGAGGCGTGTTATCATATGAACAGACAAAACATCGAAGAGTCTATTTGAGGAGACCACCACGATGACGACCCAAGCAACCCAAAACCTGGTCAACCAGAAGCTAGAAGCTTTCGAGCGACTTCTGACAGAATTTGAGATGAGCTTCCAGTATGTTCAAGACATGCATGGACAGCAACGCTTCCCCTTACTTTCAGTTGCTGACTCAGTGCATTATCTTCATGCCCTCTGGATATGCGAATGCAAAGACCGCTTACTCAGCGTCTACAAGAACATCACCCGCTATGAAGGACTCCACTGCCTGGAACTCCTACGACGTTGGCAGGAAGGGGAGACTGCTGACGTCGTGGCATTCCTGCAACGCAAACTGGACATGCTGCCTTTCGCCGATCTCACCCAACAGATCCACCACGCGCGACAACTTGGTGGAGAGGAAGGCCTTGCGCAACGCCTTGTTCATGGACGGCTCATCTTGCTTAATCGAGGCATGAACCTCATGCAAGCTCTCACCGCCATCTTCGCACTGTCCGAAGATGAACTGCTCAAGGAAGTGCAAATAGCATGTACTCAATATGGGCATCAGCCCGACCAGATCGAGAAGCAACTTGCCGCAATGGACACCCCACTCTACTCATACGTACCTCACCAGGCACTGGCCCAGCGCAACATGACCGTCATGAATAAAATGGGAGTGAACGTCTTGACCAGCCCTACTGATCAACCGGGCCGGCGTTCCTGGCGTGTACTTGAGCCAACAGAACCGATGCGTCCCTATGCCGAGCACCTGATAGAAGGCTACCTTGAATTAACCTTACCTGCGCACAATAACATTTTGGGTCTACGTTTTATTGATCACCGGGAGCGCAGTAACGTTGGGACAGTGTAGAGCAAGAAACTCCTGAAGGGGGCAAAGTCGGTAGGCGTGGCAAGTACGAGGTCCGCCATTGGCAGGACTGATACCGGTATATTACTTTGGCCATGTTTGCGCTGACTCATGCTTTTTTCCCTGCCTGCTTGCTATGATCGGTGTACTATGGCAGTGAAGTTCCCCATGCCAAAAAGCAAGGGGCTTCTACAGCCAATCTACGGTCTCCATGCAACCGCCTACTGGCTGTGGGCCTCTTCCAGGCCGTGAGAATGTTTATCACGGCATTATAGTCACGGTCAAGCACTACCCCGCTATGCACACACGTATGGGTGCGTTCGGATAAGTCCTTATGTGGTCCTCACTAGCTTCATCATTTGTTTGATATACTACCAGACGGTGAAATTGAGGTACTTTAGTACCACACAGGCATAGTATAAACACGTACGAACATTGTTGTATAACATATTCTACAATGTGTGTGCTATTGTTCAGTTTTATCGGATGTGTTATACTTCGGTAGTTGACAGCAAAGCACTAGGGAAGATTCCGACCATAACCGGGGGCTGTGTGGTCCTGACCTACAACTTGAGAGAGGGAGCAGATAGAGACGAAGATACAAACGCCCACTCTAGAAGAATACGCCATTGTTGAGCGTGTTGCACGTATCGTGTCCGGTGGACACGAATGGCGCGGAGCAAAACCTGACTATACCCGCTTGGCTGCTGAATTGGAGCCGGCTATACCTTTTGATGTCTTTGGGGTTGTCTTGTTGCGTCATGATCGCCAGGCTGTCCGCGTCACAGCCTGCAGACGCGAAGCAGATTTTCTGGGTTGCCCACTATCAGCAACATCCACTTGAAGACTCGAAAATGGAACAACTCTTGCAGCATCCCGAAATGGTGGTGCAGAACTACCCCGATGGACTAGATGGCCCTCCTGCCCAAAGTGGTGATGTCCTCAGTGGCTATCCTCACCTGCGAGCTACGCTGATAGCTCCCCTGATAGTGGGCGATCGCGTTTTAGGAACACTTGAACTCGGCAGTGCTGTCCCTGACACCTATACAGATGAAACATTACAACGCCTGATCAAGGCTGTGGTACATGTCTTGGCAGCCGCTATCGAAAGTGCTCAGACCGGTGGCAATGTAGAAATACAAGATCGGCAACGTCAGGCCCTCAAACAGGTCTCAAACGCTCTCACCTCCACAATGGATCTCGCCATCATCCTTGAGCGCATCGTCGTCGGCATCTCTGAGGCTTTGCAAGTGGCATCCGCCATCTTCACTCTCGGTCGGGGTGAGCAGGCACTGTGCCTGGAAGCCCAGTCGGGACTCGACCCGCTCATCCTGCGTAAGATCGTTGAAAGCGATACCGTCTTGAGTGATCTGTCCATCATTGGCTATACCCTGCAGCGACGTCAGCCCTTTGTATCACAAGATATTAGCGCAGATGAACGGTTTCCCTTCAGCCATATCTTCGCCTCTGAAATGGCTATCCACTCCATCTTCAGTTATCCACTGGTGACAGATACCATCGTCTACGGGGTGTTGCTGCTGTGTTCACCTGAACCTGGCGGTTTTACACCTCTCAAAGCCGATATCCTCTCGCTCTTTGCCGGTCAAGCCACCATTGCCATTCACAATGCCATGCTCCTTGAAGCAGCTCAACAACGTAGTCGCTTCCAAGAGGCCATCGAACAGTTGGAGCAAGCCCATGTGCAGCAAGTTGATGAGCGTGAATTGTTCGAGCGTTTACATGCCGAAACTGAGCGTACCTTTGGTGTAAGTTTTAGTAGCCTTTTGCGCTTCATCAGCGACCATCTGTTGACACGCAATGAACGTAACTTTCAGGCCCTCCTGCAAACAACACGCAAAGAAAATGCAGATCAATCCTCGCTTTACACCCCTCAGTTGCAGAGCATAGAGCGTTCCCAAGCTTCGCGACAAAGTGCGGAGGTTCCTATACGTCCTGGCCTGCAGGAAACTAGTCTGGCATGGCTCACACAAACTGCTGAAGCTGCTCTGGACGATACAGAAATATTGCGTGAATTGAGTCGATTGCGCCAATTGTATGAGCGATCAAGCGGCGGTAGAACAGATGCCTGGTTTCTTATTAACCTCAACGGACGTTGTATCTATATGAATCCAGCGGCAGAAGTATTTTGTGGTATGCGCCTGCTCAATGCATGGAAGGATGCTGCCGTCAGCAACAGTACCCTGGAAGATGTGTTCGCAGCAGTGCTGCCGCATGTTCGCAACGTCAATGAAGTGAGCTTATACTTACAAGATTTTGCTACGAACAAGAAAGCCCAAACTGAAGCATTGGCAAAAGCCAGGCAAAACTTTAACAATGGCACCATCCGCTGCGTGCTAGCCGTGGAGCGTGTAAAACAGGGGAAGCCGCACCGCCTCACCAGCTCATCCTTGTCGGCGCAAGAAAGCAACCTGAAGCGAAAAGCCTCCCAGCAATCCAAAGGCAGCCTGAATGCATCACGTTCCAAAGAGGTGAGCAAATCCTCCACAGACCATTACTACCAACTGACGCGCTATCCTCTCTACAATCGGAGCGGACAGCTCTTGGCAAACGCCTTGCAGGTCCATGATATCACGGAGCAGGTGCATGACGAAAAAAATAAGTCAGCCTTGCTCTCCTCGGTCTCACATGATTTGCGTACTCCGCTCACCACCATTAAGGCTGCCGTTACTGGTCTCTTACAACCTGGTGTCGTCTGGGACGAACAGACACGGCAAGAAATTCTCGAAGAAGTTGACTGCGAGACCGATCACCTGACCGTGCTTATCAATGCATTGGTAGAAATGTCCCGCATAGAAATGGGCGCATTGGTGCTGGAGAAGGAATTGTGTGATGTAGTCGAGATCGTCCATAGTGCCCTTGCTCGTGTTGAGCGCGTATTGGCCGGCCGACCGGTCAGGATACATGTACCTTCTCATCATCGGTCACCTCTGCCCCTCATTCAGGTAGACTATGTGCAACTGGAACGAGTTTTTTATAACCTCATAGAAAATGCTGCCCGCCGTACTCCGTTTCTCGAAGACGGGGAGCCGAACCGATCGGAGATTGTAATTAACCTGGATGTTATTGATGCCGATCATGAGACGGAGTCCCGTAAGAAAATGTTGCGTGCGCGAATCATCGATCACGGACCACAAGTGCCGGAGAGCGAGCGTGAGCGCATTTTCAAAACGTTTTATGCTCAGGAAAGTGCGTCGGGTAGTGGTCTAGGGTTGGCAATCTGTCGCGGTATTATTGAAGCTCATCAAGGGCAGATCTGGGTTGAGTCGACTCCTGACTCTGGAACATGCTTTGTCTTCACCCTTCCTGTTCACGTCTTTCCATCTACAAGAACTTCGCTGGAGGAGCTTCGATGAAAGCCAAAGGGAAACGTATTCTGGTTGTTGATGATGATCCTCCCATTCAACGCATATTACGCCGCAATCTCTCTGTAAGCGGCTATGAAGTCCTGGTTGCCAATAATGGCGAGGATGCTCTGGAGATGGTGCACGTACATAAACCAGACCTCATACTACTCGACTTGGGCCTTCCTGGTGAGGTGGACGGCATGGAAGTCTGTCGGCAAGTACGTGAGTGGACACAAACACCAATCATTATCTTGTCAGCCAGGACAGAGGAGGGACACAAGGTAGAGGCCCTGGATTTGGGCGCCGACGATTATTTGACAAAGCCCTTTAGTAACGGTGAACTCCAGGCACGTGTGCGCGTCTGCCTGAGGCGTTCTAGCTCCACAGAAGGGACAAATGATCAGCCATCACAGATTCTGCGTACTGATGATGGGTATCTCTCTATGGACGTCATGCGCCATCAGGTGCGTGTTGGCGATAGCGATGTACGACTAACGCGCACTGAGTTTGAGCTGTTGCGTCACTTAATGCTGTATGCTGGCAAGGTGTTGACACATCGCTCGTTGTTACAAGCAGTCTGGGGTCCCGAGTATGGTGAGGAGGCCGACTATTTGCGTGTATATGTGCGACAGTTACGGATCAAAATCGAAATAGAGCCTTCAAGCCCACGTTACATCTTGACCGAACCCGGTATTGGTTATGTCTTTCGTCCTGGTGTGGAAGTGCAGTAATAGTAATTTGGTCTTCTTAATACAATTTTAATAAAATTAGTGTTTTTTTTATATTCGTCTAATTCGTTTTACCGTACACTAGTATCTGGGGTATCGTGCTTGTAAATATTCTAGATGTGAGGTAGTATGGATCAGCGCCGACCACTAAGAGTGCTCATCATAGGCCAACAGAACAGTTTCGGCCAGATACTGGCGGCTAACGTTCGCTGCTGGGGGTATGAAGCGGTTTTACTCTCTTCTACGCTAGCTATGCTCGCCGGAAAGGGCAGTAGATTGGCAGGAGAAGAGCTTGAGGCCGATGTGCTTTTGTATGACCTGGATGAGGCGTTTCGCATCTCTACACTCATGGGCGGCAGAGACACTTCTACTCTTCTCGAGATGAATGGCAAGGAGCGATGGCCACATGTACGCCTGGTGATAGCATTGAGTAGCCGTTCGGTATCTCGCTTCACACTTGAACAGATAGGGGCTGTAGCGTTGCTATATAAGCCCTTTGAAATGGGGCGACTGCAACGATATTTACGGGTTCTGCAAAGACTGTTCATTGCATGCCCAGATGATGAAGCGTCTTTTCGTGCCACCTCATGGCCTGCTATCGGTGGCACGAATGCGCGCATTTTGGTGGTGGATGATGATGTGCAAGTTGCCGAAGCCGTACAACAGTGTTTAGTTGAGGAAGCTGGATATGAGGTAGTTGTAGCGCATGATGGTGTAGAGGCTTTGGAGCAATATTTGGCCTGGCATCCGCACTGTATAGTCACCGACCTGATCATGCCTTGGATGAATGGCTATCAGGTCATGCGCTGCCTGATGGCAGGATCACTGCATACGGTACCTGCTTTCGTCGTAATGAGTGCCCTCACCCAATTCGAAGTTCCGCTGAACCGATCCTATCTCAAAGGAAACGTGGTGGCCTACGTTGATAAGCCATTTCATATCGACCATTTGCTAGCAGCCGTCGAGCAAGCATTGCACAATGTACCGCAAGTCACTGCAACTGCCTAGCCAAACGACGCTACAAGACATACCGTGTAAGTGCCTCTAACTTTGAGCTTGGGAGAGCTCTCACAGGCATTGCAGAAAGGGAGTAGAGACATAATGGATCAGCAAGACCGCATAATGGATGGGGATTTACAAACACTAGGTCTCCAATCCATCTTAAAGATGCTCGCGCTGAGTGGAAAAACTGGGACGTTATTAGTTCATTCGGGCCCAGAAACACTCTCGATCTCCCTTCGCAAGGGCCAGATTGTCGCATTACGTGAAGAAGGTGTGCCACAACCAGATTTGCTCAGTATGCTCTGTCTGATCAATCGACTTGATCCACCTCGTGCGCAGGCTCTACGCGAGATGTCCCATGGCAATACACAGGTGGCACTGGCTTTGATGGTGGAGCGCAATTGGATGAGTGCCGCTGAGATGCAGCAACGCCTGGAGTTCACTGTCACACAATCGATCGGCCACGCCCTCCGTTGGGTAGACGGACGTTTCGCCTTCCATCGTCAGTTAGTAACGATGGAAAGCAAAATGCAGCCTCTAGACGTTGATTCTGTCTTGCTGGAGGCCTTGCGCCAGGCTGATGAATGGGAGGAGATGGCAGGCGAGATGGGGACGCAGCTAACTCGCACAACCGTGGCCCGCTGGTTGCCAGAAGTGAATAAAGACGTTCGCACTTTGGGCTTGAGCCAGGAGTACATCGAGGTTCTCTGCCTCTCGAACGGTGAACTCCCACTCCAAGCTATGGCCCTCGTACTTATGTCCGCAGAGTCACGTATCGTACGTATTATGACTCGCCTGCTAGAATTTCGTTTGATCGAGGTTGTCGATCCAATCTTAGAGCGAGAGTTGCAACAAGACCTCTCAAACATTATCATCAAATGCCAGCACATCCTGGCCCAGCGTCAGCAAAGTTCCAATGCTGAGCAACATCTCCTCGGCCTGATCAGCACCTTAGCCGAATGCATCAATGGCTTGCTCATTCATCATGGCCGGTACGCGAAAAGTTTGCGTGGACGTGGCCAGGTCCCCGCTTCAGAGATTATACACTACCTGGAACGCCGTTTTGCCCAGCCTTTACAGCTCATGGCCAGAAACCAATATCCTATCCTGGAGACAACCAGCTTCGTCAATGGTCAGCTAGATTGTACTGATATCCTTACTCTTAATAAATTGGTCAAAGGCGAGAAACTTGCAGAATTTTATTGGGAAGCTGTCCAGGGACTCACCGTGTTCCTTCGTGAAATCTTCTCAACCTTGCTGCGCGATGAAGTAGGAAATTCCCACACAGGCCGTCAACTCGATCTTGTCTGGCGTGCATTTCTCACCGAAATTGAACAGGAAATCCAAAAGTACCAGATCGAACGCGCTTATCAGCATACACGCTTAGCACGTAGTCGCGAGCGCACACAACCCCAGCAGGCATTGCGCATTGGCATTGTGCAGAATTGGAAATAGCCAGTCATGCTTCTCAATGAGCATGACCGGCGCTCTCATTACTTGAAACGTGAAGGAGGTTAGATTCGCATGGATATACCAACAGTGCTGGTGGTAGATGACAGTCCCACAGTTCGCAAAATCGTCCAAATGACCTTGCAGCGCGAGCATATAAGGGTCATTTCTGTTGGTGATGGCCTAAGTGCTCTCAGCGCTGTAGCCGATGAAATCCCCGCTCTGATTCTGCTCGATATTCAGTTACCGCGCATGGATGGGTACTATATTTGCCATATCATACGCAAAAACTTGCAGTTTCGCCAAATACCGATTATTATGCTCAGTGGGAAAGATGGTTTGTTTGACAAGATGCGTGGTCGCCTCGCCGGCTCAACGGAATATTTAACTAAGCCGTTTGACTCGGAAGAGTTGATCCAAACCGTGAAGAAGTATCTTGTCGATTGGCAGGAGCGCATGCCTCCACAGTATGAGGCCATGCGACCTCGCCTCAGACGTCGCAGTTAGGTCGTTTTCATGCTATACCTGGTGAGAAGAATCAGGTATCGATGCATCAGTACAGTAGCCTTTTTCTCCCACTACTACTGATGCGGTCGAGGAGAAAGGTATAATAGGATGCCAGGGCAAAAGATCCTTGTTGTGGATGATAGTTGGACGGAATTGACAATGATTGTTACCCCGTTGCGCAACAGTGGTTTTGAGGTCGTTACTGCTGTTGATGGCGACGAGGCCATGGAAAAAGTGTTCAGAGAACGTCCTCAGTGCATTGTACTTGATGTGGTCTTGCCTAAACAGAATGGGTTTCAGCTGTGTCGGAGGCTCAAGAGTATGGAGGCAAGTAAACATATACCGATCATTTTATTGACAAGTAAAAATACCCCATTGGACAAGTCCTGGGGACTGAGACAGGGTGCTGACTTGTACGTAACAAAACCGTTCAACGGGGATGAACTGGTCGCAAGTGTTCGGCGCCTCGTTTAGTTAATGGACAATCGTCATAGGAGACGACATCCTGTTGTGCATAGTTTTGCATCAGACAGGATGCTCCGGCAACGTCCCACAGACGAGTAGGGAGTGGTCTAGTGGCCAGCGAAGAACTGAAAGCGCTGCAACGCAATGCGCTCATCCAGCAGGCGAGGACTTTATCGTCCTCTTCTGTACCTGCATTGCCATCGCAGCCTGTACAAAATAGGCAATTACAGACAGATGGTGCCGCTGTAGCAGCGATGCCAGCTCTTGCTGGTGAGCACTATCTCGTCTTCTCACTCGTTGAACGTGAGTTTGCCATCAAAGCTCAATATGTCCAGGGTGTCGAACGTCTTGCTGATGTCACCCCTGTTCCTAACGTCGTCTCCTGGGTCAATGGCGTGATCAATCTGCGTGGTTCCATCGCTTCTGTGGTCGACCTGCGTGCTTTTCTAGCTTTAGAGAAGCTTCCCTACGATCCTCTCACTCGCCTATTGTCGGTGCAATACAATGAAATGGTGATTTGCCTGGTTGTGGATAGTGTCAGTGAAATGCTGCAGATCCCTGAAACCTCTATCACCAATGCGAGTGCACGTCAGGCCACTATTCCAGCATGGGCTATGCCCTATGTCTCTGGGAGCGCATTACTCGGTAAACGTGTAATTGTCTTGCTCGATGCTGCACGCTTGCTGTTTGCTGACAAAATGCAGCATTATGCAGCAGAACTATAGATGGTACAAGCAAGATCAGAGCTTGGAGGCTCTAGTGTCATGTATGTTTTTGTTCGTGTATTTTCCTGCGGAGTAAGTTCATAATTTAGGAGGCCAGGGGCATAAATCCTGATCGTAACAGAAGTGGATGGACTATCAATGTGCTGATGCAGATAGGAATGTATGCTTCAGCCGCTATCCCTGTCGTTTTTATTGCTTTGCTCGGATGGTATGCCTCTCAGCGGCTCAATGCCAGTGATGCAACATCGTTCGTGTTGGCGGTCATCTCTTGTGCGATTGTGGTGTTGCTTGGGGTGCTGACCATCAATTACTTTGTCCAGCGTCAGATCAAGGATCGACTGCTGGGACTCGTCGATGTCTGTCGTGACTATGCCAGCGGTGATCGTACGATACGTGCTCCAGTCGGCGGTGAGGACGAGTTCGCTATGCTCTCGATGTCGCTGAACACCCTACTCGACGGCCAGGGGACTGCGCAAGGGGGAGTCTCACTAGGAAGCGGTAGCGGCGATGCCTCAGCATTACAAGCACAAATTGAAAAACTCCTCCAAGAGGTGAGTGCCGTCGGTGACGGTGATCTTCGTGTCCAGGCTGAGGTAACACCTGACACCCTGGGTGTCTTGGCTGACTCCTTCAATTACATGATAGAGGAACTTGCCAAGGTTGTCGGACGGGTGCAAGCCACTGCTGTCCAGGTCACCAATGCAACTCGCCGTATCCTTGATAACTCCGCTGAACTCGCCCAGGCATCCGAAACTCAGGTGGCCCAAATTTCACATACCACCGAGGCCGTGGAAGCCCTGGCAATCTTTATTCAGAACGTCGCTCGTAATGCCCAACTCAGTGCCGAAGCTGCACAAGAGGCCCTGAACAACGCCAGCAGTGGCCAGCAAGCTGTGCGCCAGACAATCGAGGGTATGCTGCTCATTCGCGAGAATGTGCAGGAAACCGCTAAGAAGATCAAGCGTCTGGGTGAACGTTCCAACGAAATCGGCGAAATCGTCCGTATCATCGAAGACATTGCTGATCAGACTAACCTTCTCGCTCTCAATGCTGCTATTCAGTCCGCTATGGCTGGTGAGCACGGCCGCGGATTTGCCGTGGTCGCTGACGAAATCCGTCTATTGGCAGAACGCTCTACCGAATCCACCAAGCGTATTGCCACACTCGTCAAAAGCATCCAAGGCGATACCTATGAAGCAGTTGTCGCTATGGAAGATAGCACACAGGAGGTTGTCAGGGGCTCCCAACTGGCAGATGATGCCGGGCGTTCATTGAACTCTATCTACGGTGCTGTCGAGCGACAGGCACAGATGATTGAGAGTATAGCCCACGCTGCCAATGAGCAGGCGGCGGTTTCTGAAGCAGTCGCTGTTGCAATGGGTCAGATATCAGAAATTACCCGCCAGACCAATGTGGGCACACAGGAGGCCGCAGCAAGCGTGAGCTACCTCTCGGAACTTTCTGAACAATTGCGTGCCTCCGTCTCTACCTTCCGTCTGCCCGATCGTGGTAATGAGATGATGGATCTGTTCCCTGGTATGACCTCTATCACTGCGCTGCCTGAGGAGCATACCGATCTTGTAGGCGTAGGGGCTAGCATGGGCAACGATTGGGGACAAAACTTCTCTATGAACTTCCCGCCCCTTTCAGAGCCGAGAAATTCAGGTTCCGTAGCAGCATTGGCTGCCCGTTCTGGACAGTTTCCTTTCGGCAATCAGCAATCATTCCCCAGCCAACCTGGCTTAGGTGGGCAACAGCAATTCACTAGCCAGCCAGGCTTTGGTGGCCAGCAATCATTCCCCAGCCAACCCGGCTTAGGTGGGCAACAGCAATTCACTAGCCAGCCAGGCTTTGGTGGGCAACAATCTTTACCCAGTCAACCCGGCTTCGGTGAACAACAGCAGTTTAGCAGTCAGCCCAACTTTGGGGGACAACAGCAATTCACTAGCCAGCCAGGCTTTAGTGGGCAACAATCTTTATCCAGTCAGCCCAGCTTTGGAGGACAACAGCAGTTTCCTAGTCAACCCGGCTTTGGTGGGCAGCAATCGTTCACCGCTCAACCCGGCTTTGGGGGACAACAGCAATTTGGGAGTCAATCAAATTTTGCTGAGTTGAACGACTTCGAGAGCCAGCAGAGTTTTAACGGGCAGCAGCAATTTGGCACCGGAGGGGGGGGTGGAGGTCAAATTCAGTCATTCTATACCCATCCAAGCCAGGCCGGATTTTCACAACAGCTGAACTCTGGTCCATTGCAACAATCACAGCAACCAGGACAAACAGGACAAGGGCCGACATCTCGTCAGCGACGCCTGGCTGGCCCTCAACAAAATCAATCCTCGTATGACTCTGACCAATGGTCTTTCCCAAACAATGGTCAGTAGCTAAGCCGGTCTCCCATGTTGGATGAGACTAGAATGAGTTGGTGCGCGCAGCATGTCGAATGCATTTGACAAACTATCAGTCCTCGAATCGTTTATCGAAGAGGTAAATAGTTATTTGCCGGAGATCGAGACAAACCTTGGGCGTTTGGCTCAGTCACCCGACGATATAGATGCCCTTGAGGAGACGTATCGCCGCACCCACACCATTGGCGGCTCTGCTTCGATGATGGAATTTCCTGGTTTAGCCCATGTGGCCCATGGCATGGAGGATATCCTGGGCGATGTGCTAGATGGTGTGGCCACACTTGACGCGCCCACAATCGGCCTCTTACAGCGATCTCTCGGTCGCATGCAGCACCTTCTGCGGGGTATTCACGACGGTGTCGACGAGCAGGCAGTCATTACAGAAGACGATGCCGATTATACTCAATATCGCATCATGATTGAGTCGTCCGCTCAGTTAGAACAGAAGCAGGTTGTTGATCACAGTGATCAGCAGCAACCAGACATAACCCAAAAGCGAGCGTCTGCTGAGTTTTCGATACCATCGATTGATGAAATGCTGGCCTCCTTCCGTACTCCAACTATGGCTGCAGGTGAAGAGATCGGCTGGCCAGAAGAACCCGTCCCGGTATCGCATGTCGCAGAGCAGACCGAGCAGGATACCCAACCTGAAGCCCTTACACCGTCTAAGCCTGAAAAGTCCAGTGCCTTAGAGAGACTAGCTGCAACGTCAGGTCAGCCATCTAATGCCAAAACTGCACCTCTTGTACCAACGTCGTCGTCAGAAATTAAAGGTGAACCAGTTTCGGACTCTCAGTCGCAAACTGTGAGCGGAGGCAAACAAACAGAGCTTCTCCCTCTAAATGCACACCCCGCCACTTCGGGGGCTTCGTTTGCTCGTGTTTATACTGAAATGCAAGAAGAAACTCGGGCATTAGAGGTTCAAACTACCTCGCTGAAGAGCTTGTTGACACAGCTACGCATGATTGCTTCGGTCATTGAGACGCAACGTGTTGAGTTTAGAAGCTTCCTGGATGGTTCAAAAGATGCATTGGATCGTATGGAGGATTGGGCAGGCCAAGCTATGGGCCTGAACTTGCGCAATAGTCCCGAGCAAGTGCGGCGCTACCTGCCGCTTTCCGTTATGTGGGTGGCCAATAGCAAGTTGAAGAAGGTGCTCGAATTGCTTACCCAAATGACAAATGGTGTAGTGACAACGGATGAACAGATGCAGAGCATCTTGCACCAGTTGCAAACCTCCGTAGGTGCTTGTGGGACTGCTTTTGAACAATTGCAGGCAGAAACGTCTGCTCGCATACTCACACAAGATCCTGGTTGGACACCCTGGGAAATGCGCGTTGCCCGTGAGCCTGGAATGCTGCAAGAACGTGTGACCTTTGAGCGACGAGGTGATGTGGAATCTCTACGTGCCGAAATTGAGGCGCAGGTACGTGAAGAACTACGCCATGAGTACGAATCCCGTTCATCTACCCTGGCGGCACGTGCTGAATTAGAGCGGCAAATACGTAATGAAGTGCTTCAAGAACTCGAAGCAAGCAGACAGTTACAGGAACGCCTGTCCGGCTCTGAGAAGCGCGAAACACTCCAGCAGATTGAGGCCCGAGTACGCAACGAAATAGAGATCCAGGTACGTCGTGAGTTCCTCAACAATCTCACTGACAGGCTGATAGGAGCCGAAAATGCATTGTCATCTGTGCCTGCTGAGTTGTCTACACCCCACACCGCAAATTTTGCAGATCAGGCACGAGAGGCAGAGGAATTAGACGCTCCTGCACCAACACAAACAGCACAGCCAGCATCCTCCGTTACATCAATATCAGTTCCTACTCAGTCTACCTTTCAATCTGCCCCTGTGGGCTTTTCGACACCGGGGCAGGTAACCTTTGGCGGTGAGTTTGGCGAAGAAGCGGCCGAGATTTTCCGCCTCGAGGCGGAAGAGCACCTACAAACGATTAGCATGCGTGTGGCAGCTCTTGAAAAATCACCTGAGGATCTTGATCTCATCCAGGGCATTCGTCGTGCCACCCATACACTCAAAGGTGCAGCGGGTATGATGGGGTTTCGTACAATTGCCGACCTGTGCCATGTTTCAGAGGATCTCTTTGACAGTGTAATGGAAGGCAATACATCCATCTCACCGGCCGTCCTCAGCATCATTCTGGATACAGCAGAAGCCCTCGATGTGCTCATCAATGGTGGAGAGGCTGAACGTGCCAATGCTGAGTCTATGGCACAAGCCCTTCGTACCCGCTATGTAGCGCTTCTTGGCGAAGTAAGCAGTGTTTCTGAGGAAGAGCTTGATGCCGATGAGGAGGCCATACTCGAATCTTCCCCGGTTACCGGCGTGCTTGCTGGTACTCTTCCTACTGAAACCCATGCGCAAGCAGCCAGCCGGGGCGATCTGAGTGTGCGCGTCCGTCTGCAGAAGTTGGATGAGCTCGTCAATCTCTTTGGTGAGCTACTCGTGAATCGCAATGTCCTGGAGGAGCGCATTGAACGCCTGGTGCGCCTTGTTGCAGATGTCGGTATAAGTAGTACACGTCTGCGTGATGTAGGCCAGAAGTTGGAGACCCGTTTTGAAGCTGCGACCTTGCCAAGCGGACGCGCATTGCAAGTAGTACCTGGAAACGGTAACCAGAACACTGTGTATACCCTGGATGGTTATCGTGGTGGCAGCCCAAGAGACCTTGCTGGAGCATCGCATTTGGCAGAGTTCGATGAGCTGGAAATGGACCGCTACACTGAATTCCATCAGCTCACTCGTGGTTTGAGCGAAGGCATATCGGATATGACGACACTCAGTGCTGAGATGGAAGCCATTATTCGTGAGTGTGAAAGCGTCTTTGCCCGTGAGAGCCGCCTGAACACCACCTTCCAGGACCGCCTGCTCAAGGCCCGTCTGGTGCCACTCTCCGTGATGACTCCGCGTCTCTATCGTTCCGCTCGCTCGGTCGCCCTCAAGCAGCATAAAGAGTTTGAGTTCCTGTTGGAAGGTGAATCTACGGAGATAGATCGCACCGTTTCTGAAGAGATTGCCGGACCATTGTTGCACCTCATACGGAACGCAATCAACCATGGCATTGAGACGCCAGAAGTTCGTCAACAGAAGGGTAAGTCCCCTGTCGGGCAGATTAAGTTGTCGGCTGCATATGAGGGCAACCTGGTAGTCATTACTGTGCGTGACGATGGTGCTGGCATCGATCCCGAACGTGTACGTAATGCGGCTATTGCCCGTGGCCTGATTAAACCAGATCAGGTTCTTAGTGATAATGATGTCTTCGGCCTCATCTTTCAGCCCGGCTTCTCAACCGCCGCGGTGTTGAGCGAGGAAAGTGGCCGTGGCGTTGGCTTGGATGTGGTACGTGATAGTGTAGCGCGCCTGAAAGGCACGCTTGAGATCGAGTTTATGCCGGGTCAGGGTACAGCCTTTACCATGAAGTTCCCAACCAGTCTGGCGATCCAAAATACCATGATCGCGCGTGCTGCTACGCAGCAGTTTGCTATTCCTATGGTGGTAGTCGAATTGATCGGCCGATTGGACAACTTCAAACGCTCAACACTTAACGGGCGACCGGTTATCGCCGTGCGCAATGAACTCTACCCGCTCAGTATACTGGCACAATTGTTGGGGTTGCCAGTGAGTGCGATTGATGAAAAGGTCCCACTACTGCTCGTAAATGCAGGTGGTCACAAAGTAGCATTAGTTGTCGATGAAATCAAGGGTAAAATGGATGTGGTGATGAAGAGCCTGGGGCCACATTTGCGTCATGTGCGTGGTGTTGCCGGTGGTACTGTCCTCGGTAATGGACGTGTAGTTTTGATTCTTGAACTGATGGAGCTTATTGCCAACCGTCCCGGCTTGGTAGGCTCGGCGGCTATACCGACATGGCGTGAAGGTGTTGTGGTGTCAACGCCACAGGGAGCGGCTCAATCGACTGCAACGGTGGTGGCTTCCCCGACCGCAGAGCGTCGCGGTGTAACAGTATTTGCACCTCCTTCTGCGACAAAAGTCATGGCAAAACGAGGCAATTATTTGCTCGTAGTCGATGATAGCCCCAGTGTACGTCGCGTCGTTGGCAATATGCTCAAACAGCACGGTTGGCAGGTGCAGACATCCCGTGACGGGGTAGAAGCGTTGGAGATGATCACCAATGAGGCACCGGCAGCAGTGTTGCTTGATATCGAAATGCCTCGCATGGATGGCTATGAACTCATGGCAACCGTACGTGCTCAAGAGCAGTACCGCACTCTCCCTCTGGTTATATTGACCTCTCGCGCTGCTGCCAAACACAAACAGCGTGCAATGCAACTGGGCGCAAGTGCTTATGTCGTCAAACCATATCAGGACGAAGAACTGCTCAACACCCTCAACGCCCTTGTCTACGGAGCAACAACTTCCTAGCTCGAAAGCATCTTTAACATGGGAGTCGAACGTGCAGTGACACGCTGGCACATCCAGCGACAACGCATCACCGGCGAGATAACAGCATTAGAAGCAAAACTCGCACAAATTCAAGCTGAACAGCAAAGCCCTGGGAGTGCCGTAGAAATCGAAAAACGACTTGCATCCTTGCATGCTAAACTACGAACGCTCGGGCCTTGCCCAAAGCCGATGATGGGTTAAAACATGGCCCCGCTAAATAGCCTCCACTATCAATCTCCCCATCTCCCTTGTTCCAGTAACCTCTTTGCCCGCCTCACGCAAGTCCTCCGTACGGTATCCAGCATTGATGACATCCTCGACCGCTCTCTCAACTGCATCCGCCTCTTGTTGCAAGCCCAGTGACAGGCGGAGCATCATCGCAACGGTCAGGATCGCCGCAATAGGATTGGCCTTGTTCTGCCCTGCAATGTCAGGAGCAGAGCCGTGAATCGGCTCGTAGAGGCCAAAGACGCCGTAGGCCGTACGCCGTGTCCCCAGGCTGGCCGAAGGCAGCATCCCCATAGAACCAGCCAACATAGACGCCTCATCGGTGAGGATATCGCCAAACATATTCTCAGTAACGATCACATCGAAACTCGCAGGACGCCGGATCAGATGCATGGCGCAGGCATCCACCAGCAGATGATCAAAGGCAACATCAGCATAATCAGCCGCAACGCGGTCGGCAGTCCGCCGCCAGAGCCGCGATGAACTGAGTACATTCGCCTTATCCACCGACGTCACCTTCTTCCGCCTGCCTTGTGCCAACTCAAATGCCGTGCGTAGAATACGCTCGATCTCCGCCTCTGTATAAATCAGCGTATCGATAGCATCGTACCCATGTGCTGTCTCCCTGATCTCGCTTGGTTTGCCAAAATAGATGCCGCCAGTCAATTCACGCACAACCAGCAAATCCGTTCCTTGCAATATCTCTGCTTTGATCGTAGAGGCATTGAGCAGAGCCTTCAGTGGTCGTACCGGGCGCAAATTGGCAAAGAGTTCCAGCTCTTTACGCAAACGGAACAGGGCACGTTCAGGTTGTACCTTAGCATTCGGCCCCTCGTAACGAGGCAATCCACCGACTGCGCCAAATAATATAGCATCGCTGCCCTGGCAGAGTTGCATAGTCGCATCAGAAATAGCATCCCCCTCAGCCTCGATGGCCGCAACTCCAACCAGTGCCTGAGTAGTGTTGAAAGTATGCCCATAACGGTTGGCGACCCTTTGCAGTACGCGCATCGCCTGCTCTGTAACCTCTGGCCCAATGCCGTCACCCGGCAATACCGCGATAGTATAAGTTCCCATAATTAAGTTACCTTCCTCTCATAAGTGTAGAAATAAGCGTAGCTGCGCGATTCAGAAAATCACCAAGCTCTCATGCCGCCACATCAATAGTAATCATCTGTGGACGCTCGGTTTCCTCGGGTACTGGCTCACCATCAGCAATTAGGCTCTCGATATAACCAGCGATTGCCTCCCGGGCACGTTCAATGCATTGCTCGATGGTTTCACCTTGTGTAATGCTCCCTGGCAATGCAGGAACCGTTACCGTATACCCACCTTCTTCAGTATCAGGCTCCAGAATAATAGTGTATTTTCTCATATCTACCAATGATCCTCGTAGCTTATTCTTAGCTGGAACGAGTATACCACCTGTCAGCACGCAGAGCAACAGAAAAAGGAACCATGGTACTGGATTGGTATTCGCGCTATGTCGTCAGTTGGGAACTTGAACAGACACTGGAGTTGCCATTCATGTTAATGGCAGTGCAATGTGCCCTTAAGCAGGCCGTGCCGCTCAGATCTTCAAACTTGTGATCTGAAAGTCCTCTTACTTCTTCTTCTGAATTACTGAAAGCTTGCCCTTCCATCATCCAACGGTGCTTGCTTCTGACGATTTTCGACCACATCTAACACTTCATACAACCAGCGTACGTAGGTCTTCTCAAATTCAATGGCGAAGTGGACAATCAAACTGAAATAGGGGTCCTCTCGACTTTCAGCTCCATACGGGTTCGGGCGTTTTTTTCCCTGCTGGAACGCTCCTCGTGTTGGAATATAGAGCGCATTTTGGCGATACGCCAGCAGACGCATCTCATGAGTGGCGATCCTCGAGCGCACGTTCTGAGCCAGGTCAGAAGGCGTGGCAAAGGTCCCAAACAGTACCTTGAGCAGCAATTCATCACGTACTTGAAAGACCTCAGGTGGTTGTGCCTGCCACGTGCGTAACGCGATATAGCCTTGATCCGTAATCGAATAGATCTTGCGATCGGGTCGTGCTTCCTGCTCTTCACGCTCCATCTCTACCCAGCCAAGCTCTTTCATTTGTCGCAGCTCTTTATAAATCTGACTCTGTGCCGCTGCCCACATAGTGGCAAGCGTATGATCAAATAACCGCTTCAGATCGTAGCCAGACAGGGGTCCCCAAAACGCCAGCAAGCCCAGGATACCATACGTGATCGGAGTCTGTTTCGTTGCCTGTTGGCTGGCTTCCACCTGGTGGTCATTTTGAGCACTGCGTGCTATAATAGGGGCGAGGTGGAGAGTGAACTAACTGCTCACCTTCGTCACGATAACCAGATCACCAACCCACTAATACTCAAACCGAGCAAGAGGTGCTGCTAAACCTTTGCACAGGAGTTATTACTTATGAGCAGCGATAATAAGGGAGGCACGTCGGTTCCTGGGACACGACGTAAACCGGTGCCAATTGCTATGGCTTCCGGTCCTCATGAGTATACCCCAGGAGATCAGGAAATGCCGGTCGCGCTCACCAGCGTTGCGGACATGTTGATATGGGCGCGCAACTGGTCACGTTCGCGCTCTGTCTGGCCTTTGGGCTATGGCCTGGCCTGCTGCGCTATCGAGATGATAGCGAGTGCATCTGCACCCCAATATGACCTTTCGCGTTTTGGTTCGGAGGTCTTTCGTTCCAGCCCGCGCCAGGCCGACTTGATGATCGTAGCCGGTACAGTCTCAATAAAGATGGGGCCACGCCTGCGGCTGCTCTGGGAGCAAATGCCAGAGCCCAAGTGGGTCATCAGCATGGGGCAATGCGCGAACTCTGGCGGTGAATTCTACGATAGTTACTATACCGTCCAGGGTGTCGATACCATCGTACCGGTGGATGTCTACGTCCCTGGTTGCCCTCCGCGTCCAGAGGCTCTCATTGAAGGCATTCTCAAACTGCGTGAGAAAATTCTCAAACAGGGTCTCAAAGTCCGTGGTGAGCAGGAAATAGAGGTGTAGCGTATGCGTGGCATCCTTGAAGGCATGGGCCTCACATTTAGCCATCTCGCCCGACCGAAGGTCACCCGGCTCTATCCTTATGAGAAGCCGAAGTTGCCGCCGCGCAGCCGCGGCCTCATCCAACTTATCGCAGAAGAAGGCCTTGGCACCGAGTTTAACCTCAAGTGTGAAGCCTGCCTGCTCTGTGAAAAAGCCTGTCCCCCACGTGCCATAACTATTGAGTACGAACCTTTGCATCATTGGAAAGAGCGGCCCTGGTTCCAGTCCTACGTTCGCGAAGGTGCTGAGAAATACACCTCACACCCCATACCGCCAGCAACAGGTGCTTCAAAGGCCAGCTATTACGCCCAGCGTATCTCTGAATACGCTGTAGAGTATCACAATAAGCCTGTCGCTCCCTGTGTTGCCATGCCCGTCAAGGATTACCTGGAACCCGAACTGGACCTGAGCAAAGTGGATGAACTCCTGGAGACCTGGCCGCAAGAGGCAGGGACGCTACCCGCGCTCCTGGATGCCGTCATGGACCTCTATGGCTATTTACCCTTACCAGCCGCAAAACGTATCGTCCAAGTGCGTGGAGTAGACCTGAGCGACATTTTCGGCATCGCTACCATGAGTCCAAAATTCAAACCCGCCCCTGCTGTCAAGGGTATTAAGCGCGATGATCAGCCTGAACGCGGCCTGGCCCCTGATAAGCGTGGTGTGTGGGGTAATATTCATCATGTGAGGCAGCCAAATGCCTGAATTTGATACTTCTTATCGTGTGCTACGACGACGCGGTGAGCCCGATGTACGCTCACTGGACGCTTACCGTCGTGCTGGTGGCTACACGGCCTTAGAGAAAGCAATTCGCGAACAGACACCCGAACAGTTGATTCAGCAGGTCGCCGATGCCAAACTTCGTGGACGCGGCGGCGCTGGTCGCTTGGCCGCAGAGAAGTGGCGTATCGTCCGCCGTTCCGACGAAGATCAGAGGTACGTCATTTGCAATGCCTACGACGCTGACCCGCGTGCCAGGGCAGCACGTTCCATGTTGGAACGCAACCCCCACCAGGTCATCGAAGGCATCGTACTCGCGGCCTATGCCGTAGGAGCCTCAGAAGCGTACCTCTTCACACGTAGCTTCTATCTCGAAGGGGTTGCCTCGGTGCAGCGTGCCTTGAACGAGGCCGTAGATGCCAATCTCGTCGGACGCGATATTCTGGGCACCGAATTTAGTTGCAACATCAATGTGCTGGGCGTCGACATGGGCTTTATGGGTGGCGAGGAGACCGTCCAGATAGCCCTGATTAAAGGCCGTCGTGGCATGCCCGAGCAGCGTCCTCCCTACCCGGCGCAGTATGGCTTGTGGGATAAACCCACCGCGATTAATTGCATCGAGACGTTAGCGAATGTACCAATCATCGTCCGTGATGGAGCCGCAGCATTCAGCAGTGTCGGCACCAGCACAACAAGTGGTACCAAAGTCCTGACGATCTACGATTACATACCCGATAGCGAGCCAAAAGTGATTGAAGCGCCATTTGGAGCAACCTTGCGCGAAATCTTGCGCCATGCAGGCTACAGCCGTGCTGATGGGGAACTACGTGCCATCGTTGTCGGTGGAGCGGAGGGCGGTGCCCTACCCACATCTCTACTCGATATGCCATTTGACTACGATCCCATCGAGGAGGCAGGTGCCATTGTCGGTTCAGGCGTAATCGAGTTGCTGCCGGCCAATACTTGTATGGTGGCATGGGCAATGGAACGCAGCCATTATCTGTCCAAAGAATCATGCGGCAAATGTGTACCATGTCGAGTAGGTGTGAAGCGTATCGCGGGTATTTTAGAAGGGATTGTCAGTGATCTTGGGGTCAATGCAGACTTAGGTCTATTGGATGAATTTGCCAGGTATGTACCCGACGGCTCGCTCTGCGGATTTGGCGTGCAAGCCCCTAATCCACTCAAGACAGCCAGGCGCTACTGGCCCGATCATTTCAGTAAGCATATTGAGGAGCAGCAGTGTCCTACCGGCACCTGCGTCCCGCTACGTGCTCATCGTTTTGTGACCAAACATGTCTTGCCATAGTAGGCACCCTGCCTGGAGGGCAGGTATCCCGATTTATCATGGGACGAGGAGATTTCATGGCTATATCGATTAGAGATAATCTCTCACCAATAGTTCAGGAGCCGACCGGACCAGTGGTGCGCAATGAAGTTGGCCATCCCAGCTTCACGCTCACCATTGATGGCAAGACCGTCCAGGCCTATGAAGGTCAGACTCTCCTGAGTGTTGCCATTGATAATGGTATTACCGATATTCCAAATCTGTGTGATGACGAGAAACTGGAGCCAGCCGCCACCTGCCGTATGTGCGTTGTGCATATTGAAGGCGAGCCACGTCCCTTGCCTGCGTGTAGCACAGCAGCACTTCCAGGCATGGTGGTAACAACAAATTCGGACCAATTGTTCCGCATTCGTCGCACCAACCTCGAAATGATACTCTCTGACCACAATGCCTATTGCCAGCCGCCTTGCCAGATAGATTGTCCCACACACATCGATATCCCCGGCTATCTCGAACTGATTGCCAAAGGTTCGATGAAGGAAGCAACGCGCCTGGTGAAAGAGGTGTTGCCATTCCCATACATCCTGGGCCTGACCTGCCCGAACCCCTGCCAGAAGGCCTGCCGTCGTGCTCTGGTTGAAGAAGATATCGCCATCTGCCGTATGCATGGGCATGCCGCCGAGGCATGCCTGCTTGATCCACCTATACCCTTCGTTCAAGACCCGCCCACAGGCAAGAAGGTAGCCATTGTCGGGGCTGGCCCTGCCGGTCTCACCTGCGCGTACTACCTTGCACTCAAGGGCCACTACTGCAAAATATTCGAGATGATGCCGCAGCCCGGTGGCATGCTACGTTACGGCATCCCTGAGTACCGTTTACAGAAGGACTTGATGGACCTGGAAATCAATCATGTCTGGCAGCTTGGCGTAGACCTGCAAAGCAACGTCAAACTCGGTGTCGACTTCACCATCGATGACCTGTTCGCTGAAGGCTTCGATGCTGTCTACCTGGGCATTGGCTGTTGGACGAGTAATGCGATGAATGTGCCTGGCGAAGATGCCGAAGGCGTTGTGAACGCTATCTCCTATCTGGGTGAAAAGGTGGAAGGCAAGCCTGTACCTGTGAAGGAAGGTAATGAGGTTGTTGTGGTTGGCGGTGGATTTACCGCTTTCGACTGTACGCGCACTTCTTTGCGTCTGGGTGCGAAGGTACATACGATGTATCGTCGTTCGCGCGTAGAGATGGGTGCTACCTTCGAAGAGGTTGAGGATGGCGAGGCGGAGGGGACCGACCTGCAGCTCTATGTCAGTCCGACGCGCATCGTGACCGAGAATGGTAAGGTGACAGGCGTCGAATTCCAGAAAAACAGGCTTGGTGAGCCGGATGCCAGTGGTCGCCGTCGTCCGGTGCCTATTCCAGGCTCTGAGTTTGTCGTAGCGTGTGATACAGCCATTCCCGCCATTGGTCAAGCCGCTGATAAGAAGGTACTCGACGAGAAGTCTGGTGTGAAGTGGACCAGGTGGACAACCATCCAGACCGACCCGCATAACTATATGACAGACCGCTACGCCGTCTTTGCCGGGGGCGATGCTCAGATGGGTGCTAAAACCATCATCGAATGTGTTGCCCAGGGCAAATTGGGTGCCCGTTCGATCCATGCTTTCCTCAATGGCGAAGAAATGAAGGAAGTCGCCCGTCGCCTCGAACTGGAAGAGCGCAAGCCCGACCTCTTTGACATTGTGCCTTATAAACCTGTCGAACCGAAGGTAAAGATGCCCATGCTGCCTTACGAGCAGCGTAAACGCAACTTCAAGCTAATCGAGTTGGGCTACCTTGACGAGCAAGCAGAGCGTGAATTCAGCTCGTTGCTTACAGTGTGCCTGCCCTGCTGCCGGTCAGTGCGACTTGCAGAAGTATAGCATCGAGCACGGCCTGTCAGATAACCGTTTCCATGACGGCGAACCCAGCGACTACCATGACTATGAAGTTGACCTATCGCATAGTTTCATCCTGCGTGATCCCAACAAGTGCATCAACTGCACGCAGTGTGTGCGTGTCTGCCACGACGTGATAGGGCCAGACTGCTATGGTATGTTCGGTAAAGGCTTCGATACTATCGTTGCTACACCCTTCAATGTCAGCCTGCACGATACCGACTGTGTCTCTTGTGGCGCGTGTGTCCAGGTTTGTCCCACTGGTTCGCTGATGATGGCAGAGCGCTACCTGACACGCTATGCATTCGCACTCGATCGCTGTATCTTCTGCGGTGACTGTGTTGAGGTCTGCCCCCATGGTGCCTTGGGTGAGACCCCAAACTTCGAGTTGTCTTTCTTCAATCGCTTTGGTTCAGATGTAACCTTGGAGAAAGGCGATCTGGCGGTTGCGCCAAACTACCTGGTGCGCCAGCGCCTCCCACGCGGGAAGAAGGATCTGCCGGTGATGAGTCCACTGGTGCGTCCATTGCCCGCACGCGGTATCCGCGAATAAGGAAGTATATATGGCAATACGGCGTGGTCTGCGCTTTCCCAAGGGATTTTTATGGGGAACAGCTTCTTCAGCGTATCAATGTGAGGGAGGCAACACGAACAACCAGTGGTATCGCTGGGAGCAGCAGGGGCATATCCTCACCGGAGAACGGTGTGGCGATGCAAGTAACTGGTGGAAGGCAGCAGAAGCCGACTTTGACCGGGCTGAGCAGATGGAGAACAATGCTCTGCGGCTCAGCCTGGAGTGGAGTCGTATTGAGCCTGCAGAAGGATGGTGGGATAGCGCCGCCATGGATCGTTACCGCGCCATGCTCATAGGCTTGCGCCGGCGTGGCATAAAGCCCATCGTAACGCTGCATCATTTCACCGATCCACTCTGGTTTGCAGAGCGCGGGGGCTTTACGCGCGAGGCCAATATTCATTTCTTTGTTCGCTACGTCACCCACGTGGTGCAAGCATTGCGTGATCTGTGCGACTTTTGGCTAACGATCAATGAGCCAAACATCTACGCTATCCTGGGGTATCAACTCGGCGCATACCCTCCTGGTGAAAGCAACTTCCTGCTCTGCATGCAGGTCTTGCGTAACATGGTGCAGGCTCATGTCGAAGCATTTTATGCCATTTGCAGCCTCCAACCACAGGCGCAGATTGGCTACAGCCTGCACTATCATCTCTTCGACTCCGCCAACACCAACTCTTTGCTCGATCGCAGCGTTGCAGGCTTGCAAGACACATTCTTCAACTGGGCAACTCTGCAAGCCGCTGAGACGGGGCATTTCACATTTCCCTTTAATGTGCTCCTTACCCCAATTGCGCGCGCCTCCGGTGCGCGCGATTTTCACGGCGTCAACTACTATACCCGTGAAATGGTTCGCTTCGATCAGACCGTACCTGTGGACTTCTTTGGTCGTCGCTTTACACGCCCCGGCGCAATTCTCAATGATCCAGGCAAGGAAAGTTTCTTCGGTGAAATCTATCCAGAGGGTCTGTATCGTGTGTTGAAGGCCGTATATCAGCGGACGCGCGGCAATAAGCCGCTCTATGTCACTGAAAATGGCTTTTCCGATGCGCTAGATGATCGCCGCCCACGAGCCATCCTCGAACATCTCGCGATGATCCACCGTGCAATCGGTGAAGGCATTCCCGTACGTGGCTATCTATATTGGACCCTGGTTGACAATTTCGAATGGAATGAAGGTTGGGGTGTGCGCTTCGGCCTGATAGAAGTTGACCCGATGACTCAGCAGCGCATCCCGCGCCGTAGTGCTAGCATGTTTGGCGAAATCTGCCGTGCCAACGGCATCACCGAATTGATCGTCGAACGCTATGCACCGGAGGCCGCCGACGTGGTCTTTGGTACGACCGATATAGCCAAACGCCGTATCGCCGTTTGACTTGTCATTGATGATGATAACATGCTACACTCTCTTTAGAGCACATAGTGCATTGCAGTGCTATGTTTGCATCCCCAGGAATACGAGGACAAGCAGATGAATAAAGCAACCTTCATCTCCGAAATGCATAGGTTCCAATTTGGCAGTAAAATAATTTGCTCCGACGGCGAATATGGTATCCTCGCCTATGTGGTTTTCGACTCCTCCACACGCTGTATGACGCATATCGGCCTCAAGCAGGGACGACTTTTCGGGAAAACTTTCCAGCTTCCGTTTGATACCATTATCAGCGCTACAAGTGATGGAGTTATGCTCCGCGTCAAAAGTGCTGATGTAGCTGCTGCCAGTAAAGTAGAGGCTGTGAGTGATAAGGCAACGGGCAAGGACGCGCTGCTCAGCAGCAAATGTACAGTAGAGCGTGGGGGTACTGGTAGTAAAGGGGGACTGGCGCTTGTTGCTGTCCATCCAACTAGCAGTGAATTGGCTTATCTTGTAGCTCATCACCTCCTTCCAGGGCAGGATACGTTGCTGCGGGCAGAGTTTGTCACCAACCTGGCCACTGAACATGTGACGGTCACTGTTGACGATACAAAGCTCAATTCCTTTCCACCCTATCGCCCTGACGCTGTACTTCAGCAAGAAGTCGAAGCAACTCTTTTTGATCTTACCCCTCTCCATGTTGACATGAAAGCGATCACCGTCCGCGCCCTTGACAGCATCCTCTATCTTGATGGCAACATCTCTAGCGCACTTCGTGGTGACATCGTAACGGATCAGGTGCTGGGCGTACCTGGCATATTGGAGATTAAAAATAACCTGGTTGCTGATGATACCCTGGCGGGCGACCTGGCAAGGGCCTTAGGAAGTGATGAACGTACTCGTGATTTGCCAATTGGCGTTTACCCTCGCCTGGGTGTCGTTCGGCTCAAGGGCGCTGTACATACCAGCCAACAGCGAGTTGCTGCAGAGGAGATCGTTCGTGGTTTCCCAGGTGTTCGTTCGGTAATCAACGAACTGAGCGTCAACCCAAAGGCCGATATGCTCCATGTGATGTCCCCGGCGGGAGGCGATGAAGATTTGGTGCCTAATAAGTACACCAGGCACACTAGATAGTGATGGCAGGAGGTCATTCCTACGATGCAATTGTAGTCGGCTCAGGACCAAATGGCCTCGCAGCCGCAATCACCCTGGCGCGTGCAGGTCGATCAGTCCTCGTGTTTGAAGCCAAAGAGACAATAGGAGGCGGTTCCCGCTCCAAGGAGCTAACTCTACCCGGCTTCATGCATGACGTCTGCTCTGCCATTCACCCGCTCGGACTTGGTTCGCCATTCATGCGCTCATTGCCCCTTGAGCAATATGGCCTACAATGGATTCATCCATCGGCTCCCTTGGCACATGCCCTCGACATTGGTACCTCCGTTGTGCTTGAACGCTCAGTAGAGGATACCAGCGCAGCACTCGGTCCGGATGCCGCTGCATACCGCAGATTCATGACCCCCCTCGTCGCTCACTGGGACATCATCGCCGCTGCCGTTCTTGGCCCATTGAGCCCTGCGCTCTTATCTCATCCTTTCGTGCTCGCCCCCTTTGGTCTGCGCGCTATTCGCTCAGCCACTGCCCTTGCGCGGAGTCTCTTCAAGGGAGAGCGTGCTCGTGCTCTTTTCGCTGGTCTGTGTGCACACTCGATGATGCCTCTCGAACAACCGCCCACCGCCGGGTTCGGCATGATGCTCGAAGTGGCCGGGCATGCCATCGGCTGGCCCATGCCTCGTGGAGGCGCACAGAAGATCGTCGACGCAATGGCCGCCCATTTGCGTTCGCTGGGTGGTGAGATTATAACTGGCACAGAAGTTACATCGCTTGATACCTTGCCGCCTTCGCGCGCCATTCTATGCGATGTGACCCCCCGCCAGTTGCTCACCATTGCTGGCCAGCGCTTGCCAGACGCATACCAGCGCCAACTCCAGCATTACCGCTACGGTCCTGGCATCTTCAAGATCGATTATGCCCTCGACGGCCCCATTCCTTGGAGGGCTCCAGAATGCGCCCGTGCCGGAACCGTGCATATTGGTGGCACCCTGCCAGAGGTCGCGGCTGCCGAATATGCGGTCTCGAAGGGCGAGCATCCCGAAAAACCATTTGTGCTGGTCGCCCAGCAGAGTCTGTTCGATCCGACGCGGGCACCACAAGGTAAGCACACCCTGTGGGCTTACTGCCACGTGCCCAATAGGTCCACATTCGATATGTCCGACCGCATGGAAGCTCAGATAGAACGCTTCGCCCCTGGCTTCCGTGACTGTATACTGGCACGACACAAGATGAATCCGGTCGAGATTGAGCAGTATAACGCTAACTACATCGGCGGCGATATCAATGGTGGCGTTCAGGACCTCTGGCAATTCTTCACCCGGCCCACTATACGGCTCGTGCCATACTCGGCTCCAGTCAAGGGCCTCTATATCTGTTCATCATCCACCCCTCCCGGTGGTGGTGTGCATGGTTTGTGCGGCTATTTCGCGGCCCAGGCAGCTTTGCGCCGTAGCCTTTAGCTGAGTCTCCCCGTTGCCTTTGTAGAGCATCTATGCTGGAGTGTCGGAACTGCCGGCCTGAGGGGGAGTATATCGAACAGCAAGAGCACGCACAAGAAAAAGAGGCAAACGTGGGTAAAATAGGTCAAGTTCCTTTGCGAATCAGCAACTCGGAACTTCCCACTCTCTTCCTCTTGACTCTGTAGTATGGTACAGAGTGTATACTTTTTCCGAAGGAGGGACAGAGATGGATATCCTCTCGATTGGACAAGTGGCACGGCGGGCCGGGGTCGGTGTGGAAACGGTTCGTTTCTACGAGCGCGAGGGCTTGCTGGAGGAACCACCGCGCCGTGTCTCTGGTTATCGTCAGTACTCCGAGCAGGTAGTCACGCGGATCCACTTTATTAAACGCGCCAAGCTTCTTGGCTTCTCGCTCAAAGAAATTACTGAGCTGTTGCTGCTGCGCGTTGACGCACAGACGTCCTGTGAAGTGGTCAAGCAGCGCGCGGAGGCGAAAATCGCTGAGGTGGAGCGGAAATTGATCGAGTTACAACGCATGCGGCAGGCATTGCTCCAGGTTGCCTCACTATGCACAGGACAAGGACCGGCCAGTGCCTGTCCCATGCTTGATGCGCTCGACAGGCAAGAGATGCTTGATCAGGCTGAACCAAAGGCGGAGTGAACAACGTCAATGAAGTCAACACCACACCACGCCGATCTGGTGATTCTCGGTGGAGGTGGAAGAGCCGCGACCTAAGGAGATAAGAGATACGATGACGTCAACGCAAGAGTGGTATGATCTTGTTATTCTGGGCAGTGGCTCGACGGCCTTCGCAGCCGCCATTCATGCCAAAGACCTGGGCAAAACAGCGGTGATGACCGAGGGGCGTACTCTGGGGGGCACCTGCGTCAACCGGGGCTGCCTGCCCTCCAAGAACCTGATCGAGGCGGCCCGTCTCGTCTACGATTCCGCCCACCCCCGCTATCCAGGCCTCACGCCTGCACACCTGGGCGTCGATTTTCCGTCGCTCATCGCCCAGAAGGATGAGGTCATCCTCGACTACCGCGATCAGCACTACGCCAGTCTCCTTGCTGACGCTGACGAGGAAGGGCAGCCTCCCATTGATGTGGTCGCAGGACGTGCGGTGCTGGTGGATGCGCATACTGCCAAGGTCGCCGCTCCCGATGGAACGGTGCGCCAGCTCGACAGGCTCCCAGGTGCTCATTGCCACCGGGTCCTCGCCGCTCATCCCCGACATCCCTGGTCTGGCCGAGACCCCGTATCTCACGAGCGACCTGCTGACCAGCCAGGAAGAGATGGAACTGACAGAACTGCCCCGCTCGTTGCTCATCCTGGGTGGGGGCTACATTGCCCTTGAATTGGGCCAGATGTTTGCTCGCTTTGGTAGCCAGGTGACCCTCATCACCCGCGGACCAAGCATCTTGTCCGGCTACGAGCCAGAAATCACCCTGACCCTGACCAGGATTCTTGCGCGAGGAGGGCCTGCAGATCGTCACCGAGGCACAGGCGCCTGCGGTGCGCCTCGAAGGGGACGCGGGTGGCACTGGTCATCCAGCGTACATGGCAGCAGTCGGACCTTTCCGGCAGAAAAGTTGCTTGTGGCCACGTCCCGGCGCCCCAATACCCACGAAACCTTGGACTCGAGCGAGTAGGCGTCGCGCTCGATGGGACTGGAGCCGTGCGCGTTGACCATGCCACCTGCGGACGAGCGTCCCGCATATCTGGGCAGCGGGTGACGTGATCGGACGGGAAACCGAGAGCCAGATGGCTACGCCCGTTGGCGCCCACGACGGTAAGATCGCCGTTCACAACGCCCTCTCCAGAGAGCCGCTGCAAAAGGTCGATCATAGCGTCATCCCGCGCACCATCTTCACCGACCCCCAGGTGGCGGTCGTGGGGTTACCAGACGAGGAAGCCAATGCCGCGGGCATCATCTGCGAGTGCAACACCATCCCCCTCTGAGCGTCGTACCGCGAGCCGGGGCCATCCGCGACACCCGCGGCGTAATCAAGATGGTGCTTGAACACCCGACGCGACGGGTCGTAGGGGTCTCCATGCTAGGTGTGAACGCGGGCGAGGTGATCGGTGAGGCGGCGATGGCGATGCGGTTTGGGGCGACAACGGATGACTTCATCGATCTGATTCATGTCTACCCAACGATGGCCGAGGCGCTCAAGCTCGTTGCCATCTCGTTCACTAGGGACGTGAACCGGCTCAGTTGCTGTGCGAGTTAGGAGGAAGGAAACCGATGAACTGCCTCCCACTTGACGTGATTGCCAGGCACCTGTCAGAGCAGTTACGCTGTGAGCAGGATAACCTCTGCCTCCAGATTTTGCACCAGGTCACACGAGGCAAACCGGTCGCGAAAGCCGAGCTTGGAGTGAATATGGTGGCTCATCACTTGATGAGTGCTTGATCCAGGTCGTTGATAATATCCTCAACATTTTCTATACCCACCGACAATCTGATGCAGCCCGCTGTGATACCGATGTTCTGACGATCCGCTTCTGTCAGACTGCGGTGTGATGACATCGGTGGGTAGCTCACCTCTGAGAACACATCGCCCAGTGTCGTCGCCGGTAGGCAGAGCTGGAGATGATCAATGAAGCGGTAGGCTGCTTCGCGAGCCTGTAGCTTCAACTCAAAAGAGAGTAGTCCTCCATATCCTTTGTGACCAAGCAATCGGGTGGCCAGTTCATGTTGGGGATGGCCGGACAATCCTGGATAATGAACGCGCTCAACGGCTGCGTGTTGTTGCAGGAAATGCGCAACTTGCAAAGCATTAGCACAGTGCCGTTCCATGCGCAGTGCCAATGTCTTCAATCCACGCATAATCAGGTATGACTCAAAAGGACTGAGCATCGCCCCTAACGTGTTCGCATACATGTGTAACGACTCGAGCAAGCTGTTCTTCGCGCTGATGACAACCCCGGCGGTGCTATCACCATGTCCACCCAGGTACTTGGTCGCGCTATGGACAACCAGATCAAAGCCGTGTTCAATGGGCCGAAGCAGGTAGGGAGTAGCGAAGGTGCTATCAACAATGCCTACTGCACCCACAGCACGAGCGGCAGCCGCAACAGTATCCAGGTCAATCACCTTGACCAATGGATTGGAGATGATTTCCACATAGACAACGTCGGGCTGCTCAGTCTGGATGAGGGCTGCCACGTCGGAATTATAGAGATCACACAACACAACTTCAACACCTATAGGTATGAAGACTTTACGTAGCAGTGTAATCGTCGTGCCATAGAGGTCTTGGGCTGCTACAACCTTGGTTCCAGGTGCGAGACCCGCAGCCAGCAGCGCAGCGTGAATGGCTGCCATGCCAGAGCTGAACACCGCTGCTCCAACACCACCCTCAAGCTTTCCCATCAAATCTTCGAGCGCATAGGCGTTTGGGTTCCCTTGTCGTCCATAGGCAAATGCTGGCTCGCCAGAAGGAAGGCGGCCGTCAAGAGCATAGTCAAGTGTCATGGCATCAGGATGCAGGTACGTCGTACTTGCATAGATAGGCTGCACCGTAGGTTCACCTGCTGCGTTCATGGTTCCCTTGGGTCCGCTACCATGTACGAGGAGTGTGTCAAGCTTCCAGGGTAAATGCTCAGAATTCATAAAACCTCCGCCTGCGGATACCCCTGGCATTTATCCAGGGGAGGAAGCAGGCGTTCCTTATTGTGGGGGAAGGAACCAGCCCTGACTGCCTAGACGAGCGCATATTCGTAGCCGTCACCGCGCTGGAGCAACGTACAGCAGCGCGCGGGGATGGAATCGACCCCATTGATACGAAAGAACCCGCTTTTCCTGACCGCGACACGTCCTTTGTGCGTTCCCTGCGCTTGGTACGGTGGGGGAACCACTGCCAGTACCAGGTCCCCTGTTTGCAACCCGTTCACCTGTTTCTGCCGCAAGAGATAGCCTCGTGGAAAGCCGTGTTTGGTAAAGAGCGTCCGGCAATACTGCCCGCGCCCCCTGGCAGTGATACGCAATGTGCGCAGGGTGCTGGTGTGCGCCCGGGCGAGCTCACCCACGCAGAGCGCATCAAGAGCGTGTGTCTTGTGGATACCAAACCGATCCCGGTTCCAGCGCGTCCGTCCGCCACTCCAGATGCCTATCGGCAAGCCGAGCGCTCCAAGCGCCCGCACCAGAGCGTAGCGCGTCGCATTGACCGCGGCCGCATCTTTGAGCGGGGTTTTCGCCTGCGCCTCCACTTCCGGGTGGCCGAATTCCGCCGCCGTCTGATTCCCTTTGGCCACGTTGCAGTCGTGACACGAGAGCACTAAATTGCTCGCTCGATGGGAACCTCCTTGGCTGCGCGGGACCTGGTGATCGATCTCGAAGGGCACATCCCTCCTGTGACAGTAGGCGCACCGATGCTGGAATTTTTCTAAGAAATAGGCTCGCAACTCCCACCCCGCTAACTCTCCCCTTTGATACTCGATCCCGGCTATTTCAGGGTTCTGCATGAGGTGCAGGTCAAATTTGACACGTTCCACCTCCAAGCGGGTGATGGGTGTCCATCGGCCATACCGGCGCGCCCAGGTCAGCACATTGCCAATCCGCGAGCGCAGCGATGGGGGTAACCACCCTTTGGGACGTGTGCGGTTCTCAAAGCGTGGTGGGCGGTAGCGCAGGTGAGCGCTCCGGCGACGGCGCCGGGCACGCGCTCTGGTGCCCATCGCTTCATGCACCTGCTCGCCACGGTGGCATACCTCCGCGAGGTGGACGGCGTGATGGACCTCGCCCTGTGGGGTTTCTTCCACCCGCGCCACGGCCATCCCGCTCGTTCTTGACCCAGGATCGATCTTCAAAACAAGAGGCTGTACCACCGACTCCTCCAACAGGCGATCTTTGAGACGAATGACAAAAGGGTACCGCCGGTGCACCACCGCTCGTCCGCGTGAGAGCAACAGTCGCGCCTTCTTTGGCGTACATGGCATCAGCGGTTGCTTGTGTTTGTCCAGGACGAAGACCATGATTCGTTTCCCCTTTCGGGGCCCTTTACAGGGCTGTGTAACGTGTCTGAGACGGCCTTCTCAGACATCTCCCCTCGCCAAAGTTGGGTCGGCTTGTGGGGCTCTGCGCACCACCCGGACTCCTGACGGGCTTTTAACGCAAGAGCGGCAGAGCGGCAAACTGAGGAAGCATTTGCCGGTGCCATGACCGATCCAACGAAGCATCCGCATCTGGCAGCCTGTGCCATTGGGTGCTGAGGCTGGACACTACGAGCCAGCTTTCGCAAGCTCATCCCCTGGAAGGAGATGGAGTTCGTGACGCTGTATAGTCTATCATAATAAATCACTACCACTGTACTACAGTGTACAAAGCTTGTTGAGGTGATGTTTTTTCTTGCTCTTTTTAACCAGCTTCTCATGGTACCGTGCCAGGCATATGAAACGCATAGAGCTTATGATCATCGGAACCGACGTAGACCACGCCGTTAGCAACAGCGGGCGAAGACCTGACGTAATCTCCTGTGGCGGCAGACCACAAAAGCGCCCCGGTAGAAGCATCGAAGGCATAGAGCTTATGATCATCAGAGCCAACGTAAACGACACCATTAGCCACAGCAGGCGAAGACCTGACGAACCCCCTGGTGGAGGCAACCCACACGAGTGTGCCAGTGGAGGCGTTGAAGGCGTATAACTTAGTGTCATCGCTACCCACATAGACCACCCCATTAGCCACAGCAGGCGAAGACCTGACGAACCCCCCGGTTGAAGCAACCCACACGAGTGCGCCAGTGGAGGCGTTGAAGGCATAGAGCTTATGGTCATCGGAACCAATGTAAACGACACCGTTAGCCGCAGCGGGCGAGGAGAAAATGTGATTGCCGGTAGAGGCAGCCCAGAGGAATGCTCCAGTGGAGGCATTGAAAGCGTACAGCTTGAAGTCACCGGAACCAACATAGACCACGCCTTTGGCGACGGCGGGCGAGGACTCGATGAAACCCCCGGCAAAGGCATTCCAGAGGGACCCTCCCGCAGCAGTGTTGAAGGCGTACAGCGTGTGGTCATCCGAGCCAACATAGAAGATGCTGTTGGTAATCGCTGGCGAGGACCTGATGAAACCCCCGGTAGCGGCAGCCCAGAAGGTATTGCCCGTGGGCGCGTCGAAGACATACAGCTTGTGGTCATCGCAACCAACATAGACCACATCATTAGCAACGGCGGGCGAGGATCTGATGGGGCCACCGATGGTGGCAGACCAGAGTGTATTTCCTGTAAAAGCATTGAAGGCATATAGCTTGGAGTCACCAGAACCAACATAGACCACTCCGTTGACGACTGTGGGTGAGGACTCGATGAAACCCCCGGTGGAGGCAGTCCAGTATACCCGCAATTGGGAGACATTCGCTGGTGAAAGGAAGTGTTCCCCAGGGTTAACGTGAGAATGCTGAGGATCGAAACCAAACATCATACCTGAGGAGGTGATGGATTGAGCAGCGATCGCAGAAGGTGTAGCATTCGTTAGGAAGGTTGAGCCATGTGATTCCTGGACGTGCATCAACCAGACAAGAGAACCGCCTGTTATGCCCACGACAGCCAATCCTGCCAATTCTCTCAAGACAGTACGCCGGGAGATGCCTCGTTGTTGTCCAACCCGATGAGTCATACTAATATGATCTCCTCAACCACCATAGCAACCCCGTCCTCAGCATTGCTCAGCGTCACAAAATCAGCTGCCGCCTTAACCTCGGCATGCGCGTTACCCATTGCCACACCAAGTCCGGCGAAACGCAGCATACCAATGTCGTTGTGGTTATCTCCAATAGCCACAACCTCCTCTGGCGGGATAGCTAAATCTTCTGTAATGACCCTAAGCGCATTGCCCTTAGAAACGTGTGGGTGGAGCAGCTCCACCAGGTCGAAAGAGGATTGGGTGACGTAGACTTTTCTGGAAAAGATGCGTTCGAGTTCTCGTCGCTTTTCGCGTAATGTATCGGCTCCTCCGATCCCAACAACCTTAATACATGGCTGTGGGTAGATACTGGCTACATCTGCAACCTCTATCGGTGGCGGGATTGGTGGTCGGTACCAGTTGCGAGCACGCGGTGTATCATTATCGACATAGACACGTTGGTGAGTATGATATGCTCGATACAAGCCAAGAGCACGAAGTGTGTCGAGTATAGGTAAGATATACTCGGTTGGTAGAAGTCGCTCATGCAGAACGGTACCACTTTGTATATCCGCAATGATGGCCCCATTCTCAATGATTTGTGGCGCAGTAAGTGGCAGGTCTGCGCAGGTATGGCGTAGCACCTGTAAAGTCTGTCCTGTCGCAATGACGATGATCATACCTCTCTCTGCCGCCTGACATAATGCTTGATGTGTACGCGGGGTAATCAGTTTTTGCGGCGTCAGTAAGGTGCCATCAAGGTCAATAGCGATGAGACGATACATGCATTGCTCCTGGGTTGACGCAGTAATGCTGTGCGTTATCTACTTGCTTCAGTATATTCTTTGTTCTTGTGATCTTGCAAGTCAATACGTTTAGCAGCGTTTCATGAAAGGAAGAACACAATAGCGATGAAAGAGAAGATTAAGGGATGGCTGGCGGGTTTGATCTTTCGCGTCATAGCTTTACTTACGCTGGGACAGATCTCGCCGATGCTGGGTGCGGGCGTCATTATCGAGCAGGATGGCAAAGTCTTATTGATAGACCGCTCAGATGGTTTGGGATATACCATTCCTGGTGGCATTGTCCGCTATAAGGAGACGGTAGAGCAATGTGTGTTGCGCGAGGTACGCGAGGAAACGGGCTACACAATCGCTATCACCGGGCTCGTCGGTATCTATTCCGCGCCACGGCGCGATCCGCGTTTTCGTGCTATTGCCATCGCCTACAGGGGATCCATTGTGAGCGGGTCAGAACATGGCTCTGGCGAAGGGAGACCATGCTGGCGCGAACCCAGGGAAGTCTTTGGGCACCTGGCTTTTGACTGTGAAGCCATGCTCAAGGACTACCTCAATGGCCAGCAGCATATCATGTAGCCATGCGTGATATACTGAGAGCAGTTCATACTATGCGACACGATAAGGAGGCGAGCAATGCCTATTTGTTCTATCTGCGATGATACTGGCCTGATGAATTCTGACTCAGCCCATCCTGAGTTCTGTTACTGCTCTGCCGGTAAACAGGCGCGCCGCCAATGGGAAGCCAGTCGCCCCAACCCCACGGCAAATCGAGGGAAAGGTCAGCCTAAGCCTGCTAGTTTTATCGATATTGCGAATCTGGATGAGGTGAATGCGAACGTAGAGGCTATGCGCGCTTCCCTCTTCGGCACTGCTTCCCATGAGACAACTGCCACCACGAAGCATTCCGCCGTGCTCTTGCTCTACCAGGTCGCTCACGCTGGCCATGAAATCTCAGTACATGAAGCGACTCAACTATATGAGCTAGCCAAGGCTCTGGAGGGGTTCTTGGACGCTCTGGCACCCATTGGACGTAATCTGAAGCGTTGAGAGAATCGTAGTAGCTAAAACGGGTTATCAGTGTTGACAGTTATGCTATCCTCCTCTATACTGCTAATCAGGTCGATGCATGACTGTTACACAGATCGATGCATGATCCCGAAGTAATTTTGGCCGCGGGTTTTGTTTATTTGCACGTCTCATAACGTAACTCGACGTGAACTTGTGTACGTTACAATCATTCAGTCTTGTGGACATCCCGGCGATATTTTTTGTATCCACTGAGTCGAGTTATAGAGCAGGACAGGCAATTATGCTGGATTGTGGAACAACAGCTAACTGAACGTCGTTCCACGCGGATATGAGAGGGGTGTAGCATGATATGTCCACGTTGTGGTAATGAGTGGGATCTAAGCCAGGGTCCTTGCACACGTTGTGGCCTTATGATACGAATGCCTGGACAGTCTAAACCAACAACGCCTTCGCCAGTGCCTATGCAAAAGGGTACAGGACCATCTGATGGATTGTCCACTTTCAAGCAACCGTCAGGCGGGTCGTCATCTATGTTACCACTAAATACATCGCGTCCGGCAATATCAGCGCCTACTTCCCAACGTGGACCTATACCAGGTACGCAACGTTCGCCTGCATCTACGGCTTTCCCAAATACACCTCGTCCTTCTGCTCCTCCTTCAACTCCACTATCAGGAGCGTCATTTCCTCCTTCTGCCACATCACTCAATCTATCACCGAAAGGCGAAATCCTGGGAACAAGGCCCGCCAAGGGAGAAGCTCAAGGGTTACAAATGCCTGGGCAGGTTCGGTCACAAGCGGGCGTGCCCACCACAGATATATTGTCCAAAAGTGCTACACCACGTACGCCCTTACCACCTCGCGTGAATCGGTTTACTGATCCGCTTCCACAGGAAAGGCGGTCTCCACAGTCACCATTGCGGTCGCGTCGATTAGTCTCGGATATGCTCAGGGATCAAGCGCAACATCTACAACCACCGCCATTGTTGCAGCGGTCATCTGGCCCGCTATCCCAGCCTACGCTGAACTCTTCATCGGCAGATACCCATGTACTCTTTCCTGGCACAATTCTACATAATGGTCGTTATCGTCTACACGAACTGGAGGACCGCCAGGAGTGGGCTCCGGGTGTGTTTGAAGCTATGTGGATTGGCCAGGATGCTTGGCGAGGAGCCTCACAGGTCATGATCTGTGAAGTGGTGCTGCCAAATCCGGGATCAATCACCACACAATCTAAATTGCGTGCTGCGACCATGGCATTAGCTGCCGTAGGCCGACATCCACATCTTCCTACACTTTGGGATGCCTTTAGCGAGCAAGAGCGAACGTTCTTTGTTTTTGAACCCATTGATGGTGAGTCCTTACTCACTCGTATGCGCCGTACTGGACGTGCTCTGCCAGAGCAAGATGTGATCGAGTGTTGTCTCCAAATAACAGAGCTGCTGGAACTGCTTTCTCACCAGGCGTCCCCCCTGGTGCATGGTCTCATTCGACCTGAACACATCATCGTCAGGCGTACCGGCTCAGAATATATCCTTACGCATTTCTCTATTGTGCTGGCTGGGGGTGCAACACAGTTCATCTCCGGTACCGAACGTACGTCGCCTTATATAGCTCCAGAACTGGTTCGTGGGGTGGTGGATGTGCGCTCTGATATGTACTCATTACTGGCAACCGCCTATTATCTGGTGACGGGTAGTGCTCCGACAGAGATTGGTGGGAACATTCCTCAAGCACAACGACTCAACCCCAATGTTTCAGCACAGTTTGAGGCTATTCTGGCGCGAGGTCTACGTCCTAGTGCCAACCAACGCTATCAGCGTCCGGCTGAACTGCTTCAAGATTTGCTGGCCATACGATCTGTGAGTGGTTCCCTAGTCTCTAAAGCTGGAAGAACTGAGCAAATATCGGTGCAACCTTCGTCTCCCAAGACTGAGCTATCCGCCTCGGCTACAAATACCAGTACCACTGCTGCGCAAGCTCTGCCGATGCTCTTGACTCCCGTTGAGGATATAGAAGAGCGGGCACTTCTGTTGCCCCGTCCAGAAGAATTGCCACCCCTGGCAGATGGCAATGATCGTCGCAATGCTGCTATCTGGTTGGGCATTCTGTTGGTGTGTTTGCTCTTAATTGTGATTTGGAGCGGCAGGCTATTCTGAATGACAGGGTAAGATACTTTTTTGCACTGAGCCTGACAGAGTTGCCCTCGTTTGGCTCAGTGTATAATCGGATGCTAATTATTCTAGCGTTTGCGTTCTACCACGAAGTCGATCAGTTCGTCCAAGACTTCGCGGTCGCTCGAAGCAGGCGAGTGATATAATGCCACCCGCGCTTTGTCGGCATAATAGCATGCATCAGAGAATGATCGCTCCACACCGTTGCCCCGTGCTACCCAATTGACGACCGCAAGGATATCCTCTTCCTTCTGCTTAGCTCCATTCAGTAGCTGATGCACCTGCTGATAATGACCGTTACGCGGCTGTTCCTGCAAAGCGTAGATTAGTGGCAACGTCACCATACCCTGGCGCAAGTCATTGCCTGCGGGCTTTCCGATCGTCGTCTGGTCTTCCGTGTAGTCCAGTATGTCGTCTATGATTTGAAAGGCAATACCCAGATTTATGCCGTATTCATACAGATTGGCAATCTGGTCAGCAGAGGCTCCGCTGACGATCGCTCCTCCCTTGCTACAGGCGGCAATTAGACAAGCCGTCTTGTGCGTGATTTTGTCGTAATAATTCTCGAAAGTCAGATCGATGCGACCGGCACCCATCAGTTCCATGATCGTACCTTCGCAGACAATAGCTACTGTCTCCGAGAAGAGTCGGTCAATGCGATTATCATTGATGTCGGCGATTAAACCTGCTGTTTTAGCAAAATAGTAATCACCAAGCAGGATTGCTATGTTGTTTCCCCACAAAGCGTTGACGGTAGAATGGCCACGTCGAGTCGATGCATTGTCTACAATGTCATCATGTATCAGCGTTGCCAGGTGCACCATTTCAAAGGCGACGCTTAAAGGAAGGAGCTTATCAAGGCGATATTCATGTAACTTCCCCGAGAGCAGCGTCAGCGCAGTTCTCAAACGCTTACCTGGCGCTCCCAGTACGTGCATCGAAGCAGAATTAAGGATGTCTAGCCCTGAAGTCGCTCGCTCTTGAAACGTGGCATCCACCTGATCGAGGTCAGCCTGGATGTTGGCAAATAGTCGATTTAATCTTGCCGTATCATTCATAGGGGGCTTCTCATTCTGGGCATCATCGAGCACGTGATGTGGCATCTCCCTCACCTGTATCTGACTACTGGCTAAAAGAAAGGCGGTCTGTACTTGGGGTACGCCGCCTCTCCTGTACCGATTTTTCTTTGTCACATCAGATTATAGCACTGCGTTTCCATAGCCACACTCCAGCACCACCCCGCAGACGCGATAAATCGGTATCCCTGTCTGGGGGGCAGGTATCCTACACATTGGCGGTTGTATCGATCTCCATCAGATCCTCTTGCACATACCCCGCAGTCAACTCAAACTCCTCCAATGCATCCATCGCCGCTCGATACTCAGTCCAGCTGAGACGGCGATTTAACACAGGATCGTTCACCGCTTTCCAGGCGGGAAAGTACTGATCCATCAGGCTAACTGGCGTATCCGGCCCTAGTTCTTCTGCGATCCAGCGCAATACCTCACGTGTTCCTGCTAGATCCTCCGGCAGCACGAGATGGCGGATGAGCAATCCGCGTCGAGCGATACCCTCTTCGTCGAGTTGGAGCGGACCAACCTGACGATGCATTTCGCGCAATGTGATCCGATTGGACTCAACATAATGGGGCATTTTTGAGGTACGCAATGCGTGCTTATTGTCGGAGTACTTGGAATTGGGGAGATAGATATCGACAACACCGTCCAAGAGCTTCAGAGTTTCGAAATTCTCGTAGCCGGCACAGTTGTACACAATGGGCAGACGTAACCCTTTACTGCATGCAATGACCAGGGCTGCCAGAATCTGCGGCACAAAATGTGTGGGCGTGACGAGATCCAGATTATGGCAGCGTTTCTTCTGCAAGTACAGCATCATCTCTGCCAGGCGTTCTGGCCCAACGCGATGCCCCAGCCCTCCTTGGCTCAATGAGAAGTTCTGGCAGTAGGTGCAACGTGCCTGGCAGTAACCAAAGAAGATGGTCCCTGCTCCACGTGGGCCACTGATCGGAGGTTCCTCGCGCCGATGCACATTCCACGACGCAACAATTGCCTCTGTACCAGAGCGACACACGCCAGTTTTTCCAGCAATGCGGTTGCAGCGACAATTCTGCGGGCAGATAGTGCAACTGCGCAAGATTTCCCAAGCAGAGGCAGCACGTTCCGCCAATTCTCCTGTTTCATAGAGATTCAGGTAACCAGGATAGAACATACGGATTATCTGATCCTTACCCTACGATGTTGGCCACTTGAAGCCACGTTGTGAAGGTTTAGGGCCAGTAGAGCGCGCCTTGGGCTTACTCTGCTTCGTCCCACGGTTTCTTCCGCGGGCAGCAGTACCTTCAGTACGTGTACGTGGCCTTCTTGTAACCGTTGTCTTACTAGCTTCCGCGTTATCCTGAGTAGGAGCTTTCTCTGCCGGGCTCGAAGCATCAATCGGCTCAACCAGGGCCTCGACGTCATCGGAAATTTCTGTCCAGAATTGCGCTTGCTTACGTTGGACTGGACGAGGTCCCTTCAGGACACGTCCATCTGGGAGGCGTGTCACATGACGTTCTTCGCTTTCCTTAGCCGAGTTGCCTTCCGACAAGCGGTTTAAGGGACGCTGTGGCCGGGATGCCTCGGGTGTTTCAAAGCGTTCGTAATCACCCTCGAAACGCCCATTCCTGTTGAAATCTTGTCGTCCACGAGGCTGATCGTCGTTTTGCGCCATGGGACGGCTACGCCAACGCGGGTTTTGTGTATTCGGCCGCTGAAAGTCTCGCTGTTGCCGATTACTATCATTGAACGTGCGTTGCGAACGATTGTCGCGGTCGAAGCCTCTTCGCTCGTCGCCTCGGCTTCGATCACGGTCGCCATCACGGTACGGCGGGCGTTGATCACGATATCGCTCATTATCGCGGAATCCTGGACCAGACCGTGATCGTGGGTGTGCCCCAGCTGGCCTTTCTGCATAGTTTCGACGATCACTAGAGCGCCTGTCATCGAAACGTCGAGAGTCTGAAGACTGAGGACCTGGTTTGTGGTTGTCGTCAGGTGTGCGTTCAGATCGCCGGTAGTTATTCTGCTGGTTGCTGTAAGGCCTGCGACCATTTTCAGCGGAAGGTGAATTTCCATACTGATAGCGCCGCCGGTTGTCGCGTGGTGGCTGTCCATTGGTGGTGCGTGGACGGTAGTCGGCATGATTACGAGAAGCTCCAGACTCCCATGCGCGATCTACTGTTTCGCGGTTGAGACGAGGTCGAGCAGGGCGAGGAGAGCGCTCTTCTCCGTGCCTGCCTGAGGATTGATTGCGAGATGACGGGTGCACGTCGCCTCGCCGTTGCTCATTAAAATCTTTGGTCATATTTCCTTTCCAATTTGGCCTATGAGGAGGTGTAGGACGACTCACGGAATGAAACGAAGGACCTTGCCAATCCGTTTCACCAAAAATCCTTTCTGGATGGTCGCCTCCATTCTTGGGACGGGAGGAAAGAAAGGCTGTCCGCAGACAGCGATTTGTACCCCCCGCGGGGAGCCGTTTTGAGAGAACGGCTAAACTCCCCCGTAAGGGGCTGTGTGACGCACCTGTTTCCAGGTGGCTCCTCTCGACAAGGTTATCCGAAGGTTTGGCGTCAAGAGCACTGGGTTAACCCTGTAGCCCTGTTTAACCCTTGACCGTAGAGCAGCGGATTGAGGAGGCGTCCACTGGTACCTATTTCTCCAGTAACGTAGCCCGATGGCTGGCTTGATTCTATCCAAGCCATAGGCCCTGGCTGAGTCTGGTCAAGTCCAGACGTGCAGAAGACGGATGTAAAGCCACCTCATCTGCAAGCCCATCCTCTTTAAGGGGATAGGGTACCTGACATCGGCATTGAACGTGCGTCCATTACTTGCAGATCAATTATGCGACGGGACGCCGTATGCAGATAGTGATCGATACACCGTGTGCGTTTGGTGGTTATACGCTCCATGCGGGCGGTGAAACGTGCGTCTTTGAACTTGCTCTGTACCTCTGCTTTGCGCTTAGTAGGCCTCGGTGTGCTTGACCTGATGAAAAACGTCTACATAGCCCAGGTACTTCCCCTCAAAGATGAAGGACTGGCGCATTAACATGTCATAGAAATTAGCACCCATATATAATATACCACATAGCTACAAGAAGTAGCGATAGCCATAGCCCTTTGGGGGGTGTACCAAAAAGTGGAGGCTGCCAAGCCATATGCTAGCCTTTCTCACAGAAACGATAGCCAATCATCTTATACACCAGCTTGGCTGCGAGAAAATCGGCATGTGCCTGCCCTGCTCTCGGACAAAGTTCGACTACATCCATGCCAACGATAGTAGTACGGCGGCAGATCTCACGGAAAAGGTCGAGCAGTTGATACCAGTGCAAACCACCGGGTTCTGGTGTTCCCACTGCAGGCATTTCACTGGGATCGAGTGCATCCAGATCGATGGTGACATAGGTATGCTGACTCATACGTTCCCAGGGAATAGTGGCAATGCCTTTTGCCAGTTGGTAGCCCCAGACTATAGCTACATCTGGCCTTGTCTTCATGAATTCAGCCTCTTCGGGGCTAAAACTGCGCACACCAATCTCGGTCAGCGGTATACCCATATCGACAACACGTCGCTCAATCGAGGCATGGGAGAGCAAAGTCCCTTCATATTCGTTACGCAAGTCGCCGTGAGCATCGATATGGACAACAGTCAGATCGGGAAAATACTCCCGCACGGCGGCAATAGGCGGGGCAGAGAGGGAGTGCTCACCGCCGATAGTAAAGGGAAGCTGACCGCGATGTAGGACTTCTCGTACGGCCTCACCTGTAGCTGTAAGGGCTGTGGCATGATCCATTCCTCGATAGTTCAGAGAAGGGTGAGTATACACGCCAATCTCGATGGGGCACCAATCTAGTTCCTCATCATAGAGTTCCATCTGGCTCGATGCATTGAGGATCGCTTGTGGCCCATGTTCGGTGCCTTTCATATAGCAAACGCTATACTCTAACGGTGCCGGAATAATCGTCACACGGGCAGTGGCTGGGTCACAGTAAGGGGCGTCCGGCGCACCGAATTGGGTCACAAGCGAGTTGTTCATATAGTCGTAATCCTTCTTTTTAGCGCACCCCCTGTTTCTCTCTACGTGCTGCAAGAGCAGCTACGTAGCGCGAGGGATCAGGAGTCTCGGGGCGCAGAGAACGTGCCCCACGTACTACGAAATGTGTCTCTACATCCTCCGTTTGGAACATCTGCTTAGCAAAGGCAATAGCATCCTCCTGGCTGAATTCCTTGCACGAGCAAATGTCTATGTCGACCTCGCCATACTCTGGCCAGGCATGTAAACTGATGTGGCTTTGGGCAATGATCACAAAACCCGACAGGCCAGCATCTAATGGATTAGACGTTTCAATCTGGCTCAGATAGACAGGACTCACTTTTTCCATACCTACCTGGCCAGGGAATTCATTTAGTACACGCCGTATCAACTTCTCATCGCTCAACAACTGTCGGTTGCAGCCGTAAAGCTCAAGCATCAAATGGACAAGCATCGAACGAACCTCCAGTTCATTATAGTCCCAGAAGCCACTGCTCGGTGTGTTTTTTCACGCCGAACAGTATTATACATTAGGTTGTCAAGCTAATGCAAAAAAGACTGTGCGATGCTTCTATCTAATAGGCAGGTTGCTTCTATCTAAACCGGAGGAATAGCTCCACCTAATATAGGAATCAGTTGTGATTAGATCGATCCTTTCTCGCGCTTGTACGCCTCCCGCAGTTCGTTAAGCACCTCCTCGCGTTTGGCAAACAGTTCTCTACGGGGACGCGGCTGTGCTTTACTTACAACATAAGCGGTTAGCAGTGGGAGAGCAATAGTTGAGTCGCTGTAGATCACAACCGTACTTTTCAATTGGTCAGGCTTGATTTTGCCCCACGAGACGGCTTCAGATGGTGTCGCTCCCGAAAGACCACCCCAATGTGGTGCATCTGCCGTGATCTGGATAAAGTAATCATGACCACCTTTCTGAATACCTAGCACCTCCCACAGTTGTGGCTGCGTCTGCAGGTAGAAGTTCTTAGGGCTTCCGCCACCCAGGATAATCACTCCATTGCGCGTAGCATGATGGACAATAGCGGTTGTTTCATTGACATCAGCCAGCGGATCGAGTGTGAGCAGGCTGCCATCTAATGCATGGCGTGCTACATTCATACCAATCGATGAGTCGCCGGGTGACGACGTGTAGATCGGCACATTCCATGCCGCTGCTTGTGCGAGCACCGAATATTCTGGTTGTACACCTGCCTTGAGCAACTGTGTTCCCAGATGGTGGTGCAACTCCGATGTCGCGATTGGCCGATTAGGTAGGCTGAGCAGACACTCTCGCACAAAAGCGTCTGTATCAAGCAGCACCTTGTCTTCAAAGAGAATGTCATAGATGCGAATCACACCCTCTTGCTGAAGCTTCGTATCGTCCAGGCGGAAATCGCCACGATGCATCGCCATGGCCAGGGCATGATGCATATCGTGGTACAGGTTTGCGCCAGTGCTGATGATGAAATCAACGAATCCATATTCCATCAACGTTAGGATGCACCCACCCAGACCTGCCGGAGTGAGTGCGCCTGCCATCGTCAGGCCAATCGTCACATCTTTTTCCGGTGCAAGCATCTCTTCAGCATACAGCCGTGCAGCTTCATATAGCCGTGCTGAGTTATAAGCCTGGAACTGTTGATCAATCAGTTCTGCTACTGTCATTTGCGGATGTACGCGACGTGGTATAATCTGCTGGCCGCTCAGATACTCGCCTTGAGTTGGCTGATGGTCATGCGAGAGATGAGTAGAATGGGCCATAAATGTTGTCGTCCTTTCCAAGTGAGGTGCGTTATCTGTATACTGTTATTTATCATTCTATCTGACAGAAACGCAAGACCTGCGGGAACTTACGCTTCTTCTCTCAGTGAAGGAGATCTCTTGGTGAACCCGTAACCTAACCAGCATTCTCCTAATATCCATCTTGTCGAAACAATGATAAAGAGCTGAAGTGTCCCAGAAATATTCGCAAAGTGTTTCAATCTCCTAATCCAAGGCAAGAAGAAAGCAGCATAACAGGGGAAGGCGGATCAAGGCAGAAAGGCAAAGGCAGCATCATGATGGTGCTGCCTCGTGTGTAGGGTGTGTTCTTTAGAGCGTCTTTTCTCGGTATGGAGACAGGATTTTCATCGGAGGAGTAGATTACCGTCCCCGGCGTGGGCGTTCCTCCGGTTTCGGCTCCAGCGCCGGATATTCGTCGATCAGGCGCAGGGCCTCGGCAATCGCACGCTCCAGTTGCGGATCAAGCTCGTTGACATAATCTTGCGGAGCGATGTCCACCTCAATATCCGGGTCGGTACCATAGTTCTCAACATTCCAGCCAACATCCTTGAACCAGAAGGCAAACTCTGGCTGTGTGGTCACCGTACCATCGACCAGCTTATGGCTAGGAGAAATGCCGATAACACCACCCCAGGTGCGCTTGCCGATTAACGGACCCAGGCCCATCAGTTTGAAGGTATGGCTAAAGATATCGCCGTCCGAGCCAGCCTGCTCATTGGTAAGTGCCACCATTGGCCCACGTGGTGACCCTTCAGGATACGGCGTAGGTTGGCCCCAGCGCGGAAAATCATAACCGACGCGCTTCCTCGCTAACTTGCTTAGTAAGAGCCCGGAGACATGCCCTCCACCATTCCAACGCACATCGACCAGCAATGCTGGATAGTCATACTCCGTCAGGTAGCTGCGATGAAACTCGGCGTACCCTTCGCCCATCATGTTGGGGATGTGGATGTAGCCCACCCGTCCCTGGGAAAGGGTATGCACTATGCTTCGGTTGTTCTCAACCCACTCTCGATAGCGTGCAGGGGCTTCATCCGACAGCGCCTTAACCGTGATTACACGGGTCTCTTTATTTTCTGCCTGCTCTATCGTCAGTTGTACTTCGTTCCTTGCTTGATTCACCAGCAATTCTTGTGGACTGCGATTGGGACCCACACGCTGTCCATTGATTGCCAGCACTGCATCACCTTCGGCAACATTCAAACCGGGTCCGATGAGTGGTGAGGTTGCCTTGCTGTCCCAGGGATCACCCTGCACAATATGTGCGATGCGATAGCGATTACTATCGACGTCATAAGCCCAGACCACACCCAGGAATCCCTGCCGGTAGTGTGGCCCATGACGATACTCGCCTCCCCCCTCGTATGCATGCGAGGTGCCGAGTTCTCCCTGAAGTTCCCACACGAGGTCAGAAAGTTCCGAGCGTGAACTGACACGCTCGACTAGAGGGGCGTACTGAGCATAAATGGCATCCCAATCGACGCCTGCCATGTCTTCAGCCCAGAATTGCTCCCGTTGCAGACGCCATGCCTCAGCAAACATTTGCTTCCACTCTGCCGCAGGTTGCACCGAGACTTTGATACGACGCAGATCGAGCCAACCATTTTCTCGGCTGGGGTTGTCACTATCATCCGACCTGGGAACTTTTTCACCTGCTTTCAGCACGCGCAGACGATGATATGAGCGATAAATCAGCGTTTTGCTGTCACGTGAGAGATCGAAGTCGCTTATGCCATCAGCAAGCCATTCGTATTTCAGCGTCTCCAAGTCATACATATGAAGATTTCCCTTTGGCTCAGGATGCTCCTCTAGAGGAGATGGCAGCGTTCCTTCGATAGGAGACGACAGCAGCAGCACTTTCCCTTTAATAGCAAACACATCGCTAAAGCGGGCCTCGTTTACCGGGAAAGGAACTGCGCGTGTCGTAATCCCTTCCAGGTCAATAATGATAGGAGTAGGAGCCGGTTTTTTACTCGTTTTCTCCTCGCCATCACTCTGTTTTTCGGAAGTTGCTTCTGTACTGTCCTCTTTGACCTTCTCCTTGTCTTTATCCTTCTCCTTCTCGCCAGGCGCTTTCGGTTGTGGAATAAAGGGAGAACCCTGGTCGCGTTGTAGTGTGATAGCATAGGGGCGTACACCACGAGGAAAGCCAAGATCAAATTGCAGGTTGTCGTATACAGGGTTGAAGGTACGATATCCTAAAAAGTAGAGAAACTTGCCTTCCGGATCAAATGCTGGTGAGGTATCGTAGCGCACTGGCTCAGTCGCAAAATGGGTCTCACCGTTCTCCATATTACAAAGTTTGATCGCAATGTTTTGCGCTGTTTGCGAAAAACTGTATGCCAACCAGCGTCCGTCCGGGGACCAGGAGACATCATGAATGCGACCGTAGTCACTGCGGTCGACCACGACAGATGCACCCTCCTCCAGATTAACCACGATCAGTTCGTTACGATGATTTGTAATCGCAACCACATCGTCGGCGGGCGAGACGGTCAAACTGGTGGCCCGTCCAAACTCGATGTCCTTGAATGTTTTTGGTTCGCTGGCATCTTCTAGGCTGAAGATAACCAGTGCTTCGCGTCCAGTGGCATCGCTAATTGCGACTAGTCGCTTGCCATCATTGAGCCATTCCAGCAAACGATACCGTACGCCATCCGGTTCACCATGCTGGAGGACAGCTCCTTCCCAGTCGGCCATAGAGAAAGCTTTGCCTCGTGTTGTTATGGCTACAGAGTGGCCCTGGGGGTGCAATGCATAGGAATCAAGGTAGTGACTGGCTAAGACGAACTTACGGCTACGCTGTGTACGTAAGCTGGGTAATGCGACATCAAGATGGCGAGCACTGTCGGTGCTGGGATCAAACAGATAAAGGTCGGCACCTGATTGATAGACCATGCGTTGGCCATCACTAGAAAGATGGCGTGCATAAAAATCACGGTGATCGGTGTGGCGGCGTACATCCCCACCCAGAGCCGTGCAAGAGTAAATGTTGCCCACCCCTTCATGATCTGAGAGAAAGTAGATACGTTCGCCCACCCAACAAGGATCGGCCAGGTTTCCGTTGAGCCTGAGCAAACGCTGGAATGTACCGTTGCCACTGGCATCACACCATAAATGTCCTACCGTCCCACCCCGGTAGCGCTTCCAGTGTGCCGGCTCTCGAATGTTGCGACCAAGCACAACTCCCCCCGTTGGACCATAAGAGATCGCATTTGCCATGCCAACGGGAACCTGGCGAGGTTGTCCCCCCTTTGGACTGATGGCAAAGATGGCCTCAAAGCGACGATTGATTTGACCGGCATTGCTGGCGTACAAGATGCTATCACCATCGGGTGACCAGCCCAACACATGACAAGACGCGGATTGGAAAGTAAGGCGTTGGGCAGGGCCACCGAGCTGCCGGCATTACATAGACCTCGCTGGGACCCTCTTCGCGACCCACGAATGCCAGTTGTTCGCCATCGGGTGAAAATTGCGGATAGCTCACCTCACTCGTACCGGCCGTGAGACGTTCAGCCCGGCCTCCTTCACTTGGTATCAACCACAGGTCATCCTCAGAAACGAATACGATCTGGTCTTGATGGATTGTTGGGAAGCGTACATATCCCTGTGATGGCATACTTTCTCCTTTATTGTCCAGAACATCTATCCAAGGCAGTGAGTTACGCTCGCCCGTGGCCAGATATCCTATCTGGCGGGCATCGGTGTGCGCGAGGGAGGCAACACTTTTTCTAAAGTATCAGATGTTCTGATGCATGATACAATTCTTGATTGTAAATAGCATTGTAGCACGACAGTACTAAAGGCGTCGAGCTTCCTTCTCCTCTTGCCAGATAACTCAGGTAATGGTAATCTCACCTTGCAATTATTCTGAAACGAACATGCGAGGAGAAACCATCCCAATGACTCAAACCGTGAAAGGACAGAAGGGTTCACTACCACTCCAGAAACAATCTCGACCAGGACAGCCAAGAAACTTCTTTACCAAGGTGGGCGTCCAAGGTTTACTACCACCCCAGAAACAATCTCGACCAGGACAGCGTCAACAAGATCGGCTGATGCGCCAGGCGCGCCGTCGCCGTCAACGTCTTCTCATAGGGGGCAGCCTGCTCGGCGTAATCTTAATTGCTCTAACAGGAGTGGGTATTTGGCAATATCCGCGTATCATTGCCTTGTTTCACCATATTCCTGTTACTAATGCTTGCTCTGTTGCTCCCGCTAGCACCAGGTTATATACTTCAACACCTTCAGCGGGACCGGCGACCCCACCGGTTGTGGATACTACGCCAGGTCTGTTTGCCGATGGACTCCAGTGTATAGACCTGAAAATCGGCAGTGGCCCTGCTGCTCAGATAGGGAGTGTGGTATCGTTTGAGTATACAGGTTGGCTCGCTGAAACCAATCGGAAGTTCGATAGTTCCTATGACCACCATGCGGCCCCCTTCCAGGTATTGCTTGGTGGAAAGGCAGTTGTCGTAGGACTGGAGGATGGGTTGACCGGGCTAAAAGCCGGTAGCATACGCCGTCTGATCATTCCACCGGCATTGGGTTATGGTGACCAGGGCCAGCCTCCCAACATTCCAGCCAGTGCAACACTGATTTTTGACGTGATTGTGCAAAGTGTCAACAATTGCTCCGTTGCCACTGGGAATAATATTTACAATTCAACGTCGACAGCAATTTCTACACCTGGTGGCATACCTGGATTTCCTTCAGGACCTTTGGCACCTCCGCCGGTGACTACTGTCTCCAGGTACGCAGTTAAATGGGCTGGAATGTATAGATCTCAAGGTTGGCAGTAGTGCTCCTGTAGTGACCGGAAATACCGTATCAATCCAGTACACAGGCTGGTTGGCAAACGGTAAGAAATTTGATAGTTCCTATGATCATGGTGGTACACCCTTTAGCGTGCAAGTTGGTCAGGGAAAGGTTATCAGAGGATTTGATCTAGGACTGATTGGCATGAGGTTGGGTGGAACTCGTCGCCTTATTATTCCGGCGAAGCTAGGTTATGGCGCGCAGGGGTCGCCTCCAGTGATTCCGCCTAACGCCACGCTGATTTTTGACATCACGTTGGTGAGCATCAAGTAATTGATTACTCAATCTAATAGCCTTTTACAGCTATTGCCTGAAGAGATGTGAGTAAGTGGAGGCTTTCCATCAGATCACTGTACCCCTTGTGGGTGTTGAGCCACTATGCTACACTTAGCGTAGGATATGTGCACTGTACAAAACTGTCCAATCACTCGTAACGCTAGATAGCAACGCAAAGAAGAACAAAACATAAATGAACGAACTTATAACACAGATCGAACGTCTACAAGAGCGCGTCCACGAAACTATGGTGCGTCTTTGACCTGGCGAACAAAGCAACACAGATAACCAAACTCGAAGAAGAGAGCATGGCCGAGGATTTTTGGTCGGATAACCGCAAAGCTCAGGCGCAAATGCAACAGCTCAACGCCCTGCGAGAAGAAGTCTCCACCTGGGAAAGTATCGCCACACAACTCAACGACCTGCACGCATTGGCAGGACTGCTAGAGGAGGATCCGGATGAAGACATGCAAACAGAGATCGTACAATCCTTAGCCACACTCGAACAAGAGGTAGAGCAGACTCCAATTCGCGTTGATGCTGAGTGGAGAACACGATGAGCGTGACGCCATCGTCAGCATTCACGCAGGCAGTGGTGGTGTTGATGCACAGGATTGGGCCGAGATGCTCTTGCGCATGTATCTGCGCTGGGCCGAACGTCATAACTTTAAAACCGAGGTCTACGAGTACAACGAGGGTGAAGAAGCTGGCATCAAAAGTGCCACCGTCGAAATCACCGGGCGATATGCATACGGTTATCTTCGTTCAGAAGCTGGCACACATCGACTCATCAGGCTATCCCGCTTTGATGCAGCACATCGTCGGCACACCTCATTTGCCAGAGTCGAGGTCATGCCTGACATCGAAGATACCATCGAGATTACCATCCGCCCCGAAGACATTGACGTGGACACCTATCGTTCGACAGGTGCTGGCGGACAGCATGTCAACAAGACCGACTCAGCCGTGCGCATCCGCCACATTCCCACAGGCATCGTAGTCACCTGCCAAAACGAACGCTCACAAATTCAAAACCGCGAGGTGGCCATGAAACTGCTGAAGGCGCGCCTCTATGAACGCGAACAAAAGAAGCGTGAGGAAGAAACGGCCAGGCTCAAAGGTGAGTACGTGCAGGCTGACTTCGGCACACAGATTCGCTCGGTGACAGTACATCCCTATAACATCGTGAAGGACCACCGTACAAACTACGAGTCAGGTGATACGGAGGGCTACCTGGATGGTGACGTCGATCCTTTTATCCAGGTATATCTGCGCTTGATGGCTAACGGAGTAGCAACGAGGACATGAAAAAATCTATACATGCACGTAATCATGCAAACCACAAAATCGCTCTGGATAGCGCAATTTACGTAGTGCCTTGACCTCGATCTGCCGAATGCGCTCTCGCGTCAGCTTAAACTCCGCACTTACCTCATCCAGGGTGTGATAGTGGCCATCCTGCAAGCCATAGCGCAACTCGATGATGAGACGTTCGCGTGGACTTAGGACTGTCATCGCGTTCTCAACATAGTCGCGTAGCAGTTGCTGCGATACTTGATCCGCCGGCGCCATCATGCTCATATCCTCCAGCGTATCGGCCAGATGATACTGTTCGTCATCGGCCACCGGCGCATCAAGCGAAATAGGTTGTTCAGACAGATTCAAAAGTTCCACAACCCGCTCTTTTGAAAGCCCAACTTCAGCAGCGAGTTGTTCCGGTAGCGCTTCCAGCCCTTGCTCTTGATATATACGACGAGTGATGCGCCTCATTTTGTAAATTAACTCAACAACATGCACCGGAATGTGAATTGTGCGCGATTGCTCCGCAATGGCACGACTGATAGCCTGACGAATCCACCATGTGGCATACGTGCTGAAGCGGAAACCACGCTTATAGTCAAATTTTTGTGCAGCACGCATTAGACCCATATTCCCCTCCTGAATCATGTCCAGTAGGGGCAAACCCCGATTCGAGTAGTGTTTCGCAATGCTTACAACGAGCCGTAAATTAGCCTCGATAAGCTTTTGGTGAGCACGCAAATCCCCGTTGGCAACACGTTCGGCTAATAACAATTCTTGCTCTGCTGTCAGGAGAGGGAAGGTGCCAATCTCCTTTAGGTACTGCTTCACTGCATCATCAATGGCACCCCTTTTATCTTCCTCACCGTCCTCGAATTCATCATCCTTATCCTGCAAGTAGGGTTCGCTATATATGTCACTTTCCAGGTAGGTATCGCAATCCCGCTCGCGACTCTTCCTGAGCCGAACAGGACCGGCATCGTTTAGGCGATCGACAATATATACTGCTCTCGCTCCCATCATGGATGCTCCTTCTTCAACATGTATTCACACAGCTTTGAGGAAAAACTCGTTCATTAACTCTCCCTACCGTTCTATACTGCAACAACCGTGCCAAAACGCATAACATGCACTGTGTGTCATCCTTGCATAGCAGAGATAGCACTATATCAATCGATATTCAGTCTTGACTCTGAAGAGTTTTTCAGAGAAAAAAGGCCTGACCGTCTAACAAGGCAGACCAATCTATTGGCTTCTACATTACCAGGAGATGAAGAGATTTCCATCTGTGCGGAATTTTCCACAGCTTGCGAGCAATGAAACTGTATGCTATACTCATGTCCAGAGCATCGTGCCATCTGGATAGTCCAACTAGAAAGTGGCAAAACCTCAGGCAATGTTCGCTCTCATTTCAGACTGTAGATGAATATTTTTTCACCCACATGATCTGAATGCTGACACATGATGCCAAATGTGGTATGATAGTAATGGTATTGACTTAACTGCTGTGGGGATGCGGATGCAGCGGCGGAGGCTCCCCCTCGGCTAACTTCTTCGCTTGCCTGGCTGGGTAGGCGAATATTATCCTCCAGAGAGAAGGAAGGAGGCGATTTCGTGGAAAACGCTTTTCCCCGCTGTCGCAAATGTAGTGAAGGTGATCTGGTTCCGCTTTCGGATTTCGGTAGCCAGGGAGCTTCTATCGAGTACAAGGCTTGGGTTTGCACCAACCCTTCTTGCTTGTACAACATAAAAATCCGTAACGGCGACATCATCATTAACGAACCCATTAGTGACGGGTCACTTCATTCGTATCGCAGTAACCGCTCATAATGAGGTATCTTGCCCGGCTCGGGCCATACATGTCCGATGACATGCGATGTGCGGCGTATTCACCGCAACGGGGATGTTTGTGCACATTTTCGAGAGCAGTGAAAGGCAAAAGGCAAGAGTGTGTCTCTCACTCCTTTTGCCTTTTGTCTTATGAAAGAGAGCCAGGTACCACATAGCAGACCAGGTGGATGGATTTCTCTCTGTCGAACGATTAGCACATCGAGTTTGGTTGCTTCTCAAAACGAAGGAACTTGTCATGAAGATTTCGTCATAAGGAGTCAGTACTAACGTGCTCAACCGTTTTTTTGGGCAGAAATCTCAAGATGAACAAAAACAAGACCCCATAGCCGATCAGGAGCACGTAGGAGGAGACTCTATCTCCGAACGCTCTAACCCCTTCAAAACTAGCTTGAGCCGCACCCGACAGCTCTTTAGTCGCATGGGGAATGCCTTCAAACAATATGACATTACTGATGAGTTGTGGGATGAACTAGAGGAAGCCCTCATCAGTGCCGATGTCGGTCCAAGCACCAGTACGTGGCTCATAGAACAATTACGTAAGCGCGCTGCTGAGGAGCACATGCGGACCGGGGCACAAGTGCAACAAGCTCTGCGTGAGGAACTTGTGAAGCTCCTTGGAAAACCTTCTTCTTTACGTTTTGCCAGTCAATCTCCTTTGACCGTCATTTTGATCATCGGGGTTAATGGCTCCGGCAAGACCACCAGCATCGCCAAACTGGCCTATCGCCTCACAAAAGAAGGCCATAAAGTTATTCTGGCTGCTGCCGATACCTTCCGTGCTGCTGCGATTGACCAACTAAAAGTTTGGGGCGAGCGCGTAGGTGTGCCAGTGATCAGCCAGAACCCCGGCTCCGATCCAGGCGCAGTGGTCTATGATGCAATCCAGGCAGCAGGCACACGCGGAAGTGATGTTCTCATTGTAGATACCGCAGGTCGTCTCCACACCAAGTATAACCTCATGGAAGAGTTGAAGAAGATCAACAAGGTTATTCAGAAACTTTTGCCAGATGGGCCTCACGAACTGTTGATGGTCGTTGACGCAACGACCGGTCAGAATGCCCTCCTTCAAGCACGCAAGTTTGCAGAGGATATCGGCCTGACTGGAGTAATCATCACAAAGCTGGATAGCACTGCCAAAGGTGGTTTTGCATTTGCCGTTGCCGACGACCTAGGAGTACCCATCAAATTTGTTGGCACTGGAGAAAAGGTCGAGCATCTCGCTCCCTTTGATCCACAAAGTTTCGTGGCTGCGCTCTTCGCGCCAGATTGACGAGGAGGTATCTCATGGTCAAGGAAGCTATTCCCCCATCGACATCCTTCGGTAACCAACCCAAACCGGGGTTGCCCGTATCGGGAAATCTGGCACTCAAATGCCCAAAGTGTAAAGCACTCCTCTATGGACGGGAATGGGAAAAAGACCTCAAGGTGTGTTCGCATTGCAACTACCATTTCAAACTCACAGCCCATGAACGCATCGATCTGCTGGTGGACCCCGGCAGCTTCGTCGAAATGGATGCCGACATTATCTCTGTAGACCCGCTCAACTTCGTCAGTCGTTTACAAGTATACGCCGCCAAGCTCGACGAGGAGCGACAGAATGCAGGATTGAATGAGGCAGTAGTGGTAGGTCACGCCAGCATTGAAGCAATGCCGGTGGCACTCGCCGTAATGGATTTCCGCTTCATCGGCGGCAGTATGGGATCCGTCGTTGGAGAAAAAATTACCCGCACAATTGAGTTAAGCATCAAGCAACGCATACCAGTACTCATTTCCTCTGCTTCTGGCGGCGCACGCATGCAGGAAGGTTTGTACTCGCTTATGCAAATGGCGAAAACCTCTGCCGCGCTCGCCAGGCTAGGTGAGGCCCAAATTCCTTTCTTTAGCTTACTGACCGACCCCACGACTGGTGGTGTAACGGCCAGCTTCGCCATGCTTGGCGACGTCATTATCGCCGAGCCGGGTGCTTTAGTCTGTTTCACCGGCCCACGTGTGATTGAGCAATTCATGCATATCAAACTTCCTGAAGGGGCTGTCAACTCAGAGTTCGCGCTCCAGCATGGTATGATAGATACCGTGGTACACAGGCGCGAGTTGCGGCAAACACTCGCACGACTACTGCGCCTCTATAAGTGCAATAGGAGCTAAGAACAAGCATGGCTTATGATCTAGAGTTTGAGAAACCTCTGGCTGAACTTGAAAAAAAGATGCATGCACTGCAGCGCAAAGGTGAGCACCTGAAACCGGACGAACGTTTGCAATTGCACAAGGCAGAGCAAGAACTGCACAATCGTACCGAGGAGATCTATAAACACCTCACAGCATGGCAGACGGTCCAGGTAGCGCGCCACAAAGATCGCCCCTACGCTGCCGACTACATTCGTCTCATGTGTGATGACTTCTTCGAGTTACATGGTGATCGCTCCTTCGGAGATGACCATGCAATTATGGCTGGTCCAGCAAAACTGGATGGCAACTCAGTGATCCTGGTTTGCCACCAGAAGGGACGTGACATGAAGGAGAAGCAGTTTCATAACTTTGGTCTGGCACATCCCGAAGGGTACCGCAAATCAGCCCGCGTAATGCAACAGGCTGAGAAGTTTGGTTTTCCTATTATTTGTTTAATAGATACATCTGGAGCATCCCCTGCCATGCCAGATGAAGAGCGTGGGCAGGCCGAGGCTATTGCTTTTAACCTCTATTTGATGCCACGCTTGTGTGTGCCTATCATTGCAGCAGTAATTGGCGAAGGCGGTAGTGGTGGTGCACTTGCCATCAGCATTGCTGACCGCATCCTGATGTTGGAGCATAGTATTTACACTGTTGCTTCTCCAGAGGCAGCTGCCTCTATTCTCTGGCGTGACAATGCCTTTGCTCCCCAGGCCGCTGAAGCCATGCGCATCAGCGCTCGTGAGTTGAAAGCTCTTAATCTAGTAGATGAACTGGTTCCAGAACCACTGGGCGGGGCGCATCGCAATCATCGTATCGCCGCCGATAACCTCAAGGCAGCACTACTCAAACACCTGGTCGAACTGCAGCGACTTCCAATTGATGAGCTCCTGGAGAGGCGCTACCAGAAGTTCCGTACCATCGGAAAGTTCGGCCAAGCATCGTAATTGTTCCGTCGTTTCTGGGAGTACAAAGGGTGTACCTGCAAGCTTCTCTCTTTCCTTCACTGAACGAACTGCACTCCTCTTCGATGTAAGTTGTGAGTGTATGTTAGAGGGGGGAATGACCCGGGGAATGCGATGTGTTGACTTCTCAGTGCTGATGCGCTATGATACTATCCACAAGCCGGTGTGGCGGAACGGTATACGCGCTTGTCTCAAAAACAAGTCCCGCAAGGGTTGAGGGTTCGAATCTCTCCACCGGCACCTCTGAGGACATAGGATGCGTCTCAAACCAATTGAGAAGCGGTTTGGGGCGTTTTTATTTTTGGCGTTTTTCCGAGTTGACAGCAAAACTGACAGCAATGGGAAGAGATATTACAAACATACCTTGGTCGACATAATGCAACGTCTATTCGGATCATGCTATTCACGTCTTATGTTTCAAGACTCCACTAAATCAGCGCGAGGTCAGAGTATATTCCACATTTGCCTCTTCCTTCAAACCGGTGCAAGATCATCTTCAAACCTGACATATCCGCCATGCGCTACAAGAAATCCGCCACTTATACTCCAATAGGGGTATTCCGCTTCCCTCTACACAGTATCCCAGACATTCTCTCCTGCCTCGAGCAGTGTTGTCGAACGGGATGTATACCTCGGGCTGCTTCGGTACGCTTCGTAGGTGCGCAGTTTGTGATGACGAAGCATCTGTTCGATCTCGTTCTGAGATGCATGTCGCTCGATCATGTCAAGTAATTGCGTGTGTTCTTCGATAGAGACCCAGCTACGCTGCGGGATGTAGCTAAAATCAGTGTGTCCCCTCACCGCTAGGCGGTCCCACGTTTCGCGCAACAGTTCAACCAGATAGCTATTCTGGCAACGGTCGTAGATGTAAAAGTGAAACTCTCTATTCAGACGACTGAACATGGGTATATCAGCAGATTGCAGCGCATGGTGCATGCTGGCATTTACCTCTCGCAGGTGTTTTACACCTTCCGTATTCAAATGCGTTGAAGCAAGTGCAGTTGCATAGGCTTCGAGAAGAGCAAGCACAGTCATCTCTTCCCCATACTTGCTCGCATCAACCGCGGCCACTTGCGCACCGGCATTAGCACGATATTCCACCCAACCTTCTGCTTCCAGTCGCCGGATCGCCTCTCGAATTGGAACCGGGCTGACGCCCAGTTCACGAGCAAGCCCATCGATAACAAGGCGGTATCCCGGTACATAGGTACCATTGAAGATCCGCTCACGGATAATACAGTATGCCTGCTCCTGTTTATTCCTTTTATTGGCTTGTCTTACACTCATCGGCATCTCCTCTTCTCTCACATAAGGCATAGTAGCTTTGCTCTTTATTATATAGTATAGCATATATCTTTTCATTACAGAATTCGTCTCCAAACTTCTTGACAGTCGTGAAAACCATATATTATAATATATTCAAGATCATATACGATCTTCGAGATGAACAAAGTAGATTGTCAAGAATGTGGGTAATCAGATTATTTACTCGATATCTAGGCTCAGTAAAGCACATGTAGCCTTTGGAAGCAGAGTCGACGTTCACTAGGAAGATGAAGAGAAAAGTCTATGAAAAAAGCAATACAAGTACAACAAGGTAGGGAAGAAGATCTGCGCTTCTTTCCTTTAGGAGGATTGCTCCCATCCGGTCAAGCATTGAGCGTGAATACGACCAATCTGATCCTCTCACTCGTGTCCACAAACTCAGTGAACAGCAGCCCGATTCTGCGGCAGCAGTTAGTGAATGAAACTGACATGCGTTTACTACTCCTATTACTGGAATCACCATCCTACTGTCCGCAGGAAATTCTTCGCGCCAGCCTCTTCTGTTCCTATTCAGGATTGCTCGCCGGGCTTTTTTCCCCCGAAACTGCTGCCAGAGCAGAGTGGCAGAGTAGCATAGAGGAGCAGTGCCGACTCCTGCAGTGCGCCCAGGAACTGGGGACCTGGAGAAAGGCATTAAAACCGCTCTACAATGCGCTCTCCAAGCTTCGTTTCAAACTGCATCCATTTGGTTTAGAGATCGCTATCTGCGTATCGTGTTCAGCCTATGCACTTATGCCTCTTCCCCGACTCCAGCAGCAAACGAAAAGTAGCTGTAACAGCAACCTGCTGGTTTCTTAGAAAGGCTTGGAGGCATTACTGCCTCCTGGCTACTCAGCCGCTTCGGCCAACTGTCCCACCTGTCAGTATATATTAAACCATTGCTGGGTTGGTGCTGCTTCGAAATTGACACCTCCTGCTTTGCGCATGATTTCCACCGTCTCCTGGGGGGTAAATAGCCTGGTGGTTCTTGTTACTTTGAGATGCCCAGGTGCCATGGAGGCCACGATGACTGCGTTGGCGGTGATGTCATCGGGCGCTTCAAAAAGCAAAACCCCATCGAAATCACCAAAGTAGTAGTATAAGCCAACCACGCGACTCTCGAGCTTCTGCGCTAACTCACTCACGGGTTTGCTACGGTCTTGTGGGTTTTTCGTCATCGATGTCCACGCTTCAGACGTGTAAGCAAATTGACACATGTAGAATGGCATGGGATTCATCCCTCCTTAATCATGCTAAAGGTTTACAGTTACCATCAAGAAAAGTCACTGGTTACCGTGGCCTCAGGGGTCTTGCTGGCTTCACGCTGGCTCCCTCCTGAAGAGGGCTAGCATGGTCATGCTCCTTCTCTCCGAGCAGCGGTATGATGCAAGGTCTGGGAATGCTTGCTGAGAGTGGAAGACGCAAGCATCTGGTAAGATAAAGCATGCCACTCTCAGCGATAATTCATAGACCCAGCACAGGTCGCCGTTCCAGTTCGATGCGGTATACCTTGCCGATGACGAAGATGTACGACAGTACCCCTATCAGGTCCACCACAGTTATGAATATCAGAGCTCCGCTGAAGTCGCCGTTGGTGGCAGCGAGAATGATCCCGATCACGATGGGAGTCACAATTGATGGTATGTTCGCAAAAAGGTTGAAGACCCCACCCGTCAGACCCTGCAGTTCCCTTGGGGCCATCTCGGTAACTAGCGTCCACGACATATTGGACATCCCCTGACAAAAGAACGCGATGGACATAATCCCAATCACCAGGTTGATATTGCTAGTGGGCACAAAATTAGCTAGCATGATGGTGCTTGCTCCTAGCAGACCCAAAATGACGGGGGTCTTGCGAGCCGGACCAACAGGGAGACCCCGGCGAATTAGCCCATCCGAGAACACGCCTCCGAACAGCACCCCAAGCATAGCCGAGATATAGGGAATGCTCGCATAGAACCCTGCGTGGAGGATGGAGAGGTGTCGAGCTTCGACCAGGTAGGAGGGAAACCAGGTCAGGAAGAACCAGAGTGTGACCCCTACCGCAAACTGCCCGATGTAGATGCCCCAGAGCTGACGGTGCCTGAGGAGCTCGAACACGTCAGCCCATGAGAATCTCCTACCCCCCGCGGTGACGGTCTCAGCCAGACCTCCTCCTTCTCGAATGTAGTCGAGTTCGGCTTGATTGACACTGCGGCTCTGTCTGGGGTCCCGGTACGCTATGAACCAGAACACGGCGAAGACAACCCCTATAGCGCCGCAGATGCCAAACATCCAAGGCCAGCCCAAATTTGTGAGTATGAAGGCGAGGACGGGCGTGAATATAGCGAGCCCGCCAAACTCCCCTGCGGTGTAGACCCCAATCGCGAACCCTCGCTCGTTCCTGGGAAACCAGGTTGCTACCACCCGGCTGTTCAGGGGAAAGGCAGGGGCCTCAGTGATGCCGAGAGTCACACGCGCCCCGATCAAGAAAACAGCGCCAAGGCTACGTGCCAGTCCTTGTAGCATGGTAACAACGGACCACGTAAAAAGCGAAACCGCAAAGGTCAGGCGCGGTCCGAAGCGGTCGATTACAATGCCGCCTGGAATCTGCATGAGCACATAAGACCAGCCAAAGGCCGACAAGATCAGCCCTTTTGTAACAGGGTCCAGGTGCAAGTCTACACCTATAACTGGGAGGGCGAGTGCCAGATTCGCCCGGTCGAGATAGTTGATGACGACGCCAATGAAGAGAAGTGCAAGGATAGCATAGCGGACGCGTGTGCGAGCTAGCTGTCCTGCTCTCTCGGCAGCGGGACTTATTCTGTTGGTAGCGCTCGCTTCTTCAACAGCTATTGGGTCACGTGGATTTCTTTCCATACTCGTTACTCCTTTCAGATTCAGAACTCATTATTCCTCTCTCTTCATGAGTCTGGTTAAGAATATACCTTGAGAGGAGTCCCACCGATGCTACTATAGGGAAGTGTAGCTGACCAAAAGCTCAAATACGGGCGAAAAGTTCCTCGGTTCAAGGGAACAGTCCCCTCTTTTAGAGGGACAGTTCGCCTATTTTGGGGAACCCTATAGTTGATAACCCCTATGCCTTCGGTAGGTTTTATACAGGCTCCTCGCCTACCTCGCGTACCACGAGGTACGGAGGCAGGCTGAGCGGGCGCGCTGGCCCGACGGCGTGTTCGGCTGGTGGGTGGTCCGGGACTTCCCGAGCACAGAGAAGGTGCTGTGACCGGGCTGCCCTACGACGACACGCCTTGCCTCGCCGCCGACGCTCCTGCACGCCGACCGGTGAAGTAGGCTGCTGCCAGACCGCCGGCATACGTCCAGTTCGACAACCCGCCAGCGTCGACGCCACCCACCCACAGGCCAGAAACAGGTACGTTGTTGTGGTCCAAGACGCGTCCCTCAAGGTCGCTGCGCAGCCCTCCGTAGGTGAACGTGATCGACGGCACCACCTCAAGGGCATAGAACGGCGGCTGGGTCAGCGGCTCGGGCGTAACAGGCAGCGGCGCGTCCAGGCTGACGGACTCGCCCCGAGCCGCCGCTGCGTACGCTTGTATGGTGGCCAGGAGTTGGACTGCGTCCACGCCCCATCCCGCGACCTGGCTCGCCAGTGCCTCCACAGTGTTCGCTCTCGTGAAGTGAGCGCCCGCCGCTACTGCTTCAGCGAAGCGGTCGATGCCCCCGGCGTTCGGGAATGGCTCGGCCACGACATACGTCGTCCGGACACGCTGGTCGCACAGCAACACTCCGCGGGCTTCCGGCTGCGGGAGCAGGGCCTGGTTGGACACTTCGTCGCCCTGGGACTCGTCGCAGAAGCGACGCCCACGCAGGTTCACCAGGATGCAATGGTTGGAATGGTACTGGGCTAGCGGCATGAACTGGTGCTCGGCAAAGTGAGGTACTGGGCTGGGCATGAGATGGCCGTAGAAGGTGCTCATGGACCGGCTCGTGGCCCCGCCAACCGCCCCACTCAGTCGCAAGCCGTCGCCCACACTGCCCCGATTTGAACGCAGCACCAGGTGATCCGCGTTTGGCCCCATATGTGTGGTGAGAAGATCTGGATCACCCTGGAAGCCCCCGGTGGCAAGGATCGTCGCCCTTGCCGAGACGGTGGCGGTCCGCCCGCCCGGACCACGCACCTCCGCGCCGACCACCGCGCCCTTGTCGTCGATAAGCAGGCGCCGCGCAGCCGTCTCACATATGACCCGTCCGCCAGCCTTCTCAACAACGGCCACCTCGTGGCTCAACAGCGCACGCACATCAATCGAGTATCCGATTCCAATCGTCATTACTCCCTGGACCTGCTTGCCGACCGCAATGCCCATGCCTCGTATCTCCTCGACTGCTGACGGGTACGCCTCCACGAACGCCCGGCCGAGGGCGGGGTTGCCCAGTGGCACCCGCGCTCGCAGCGACTCAAAGTCGGGAGGGGCCCAGAACATCCCGACCGAGATCGCTGCCGAGCCGCCGGGGTGTGCGCCCCTCTCAACGACTACGACCTGTGCACCAGCCTCGGATGCGGCCGCTGCGGCAGCCAGCCCCCCCATGCCGCCACCGACGACTAGGACGTCCGCCCGTTGGGGCACCCAGGATTCTTCGACTGTCATTGGTTTATGCTCCTTCGGATTCGACTGCTCGTCCCGCGGTCCACTGTGTAGGTTTGACACCTTGTCGAGCAGGCGGGACACCGCCTGACGAGCGCGCCGGGCGATGTCCACCGGAGGCAGGGTCTCCCACAGTGACAGCACGGGAGCCTCCACGCTGATCGGGATCCCAGCCGGCATGGCTGCGAGTAGTTCCACCACCGGCAGCTCGCCATCGCCTGGCAGCAGGCGCATGGCACGACTCTCGAGTTGGGTGTCGGGGATATCCGTTCCCTGGCCGCGAGGCAGCCAGCGGGGACGTGGGAGTCCGGTGGGCTGTGCCAACGGTGCATCGCACAGCTGGAGGATGGGGAGCAACGCGGGGTTGACCGAGCGCAGATAGTTGAGATTGTCGCCGCAACGTTGAAAGTGCAGGCAGTCGACGAGCACTCCACCTCCGCCGGAGCGTTGGGCGATCCGGACGGCGAGTTCGAGGTTATGCACTGGCCGGTAGGCCATCGGCTCGATCAGCGGGCGTAAGCCGTAGGGGCGAGCATCGGCGGTCAACTGGGCGAAGTTGTCGGAAATCCGATCGATGTCGGTATCGTCGCCCATGACGTTGATGAAGCGGGCCCCCAGCCGTTGTCCTGACTCCAGCAGAGCCTCGTAGTCCTTCCGTGTGATGTCTGGACCGAGGCGGATGACCTCCACTTCGAGTACCCGGACGCCGGTGTCTTCCATTCGGTGGAGGGTCTCCTCCAACATCGGCGAGCCGACGGCCATAGGGTAGGGCTCCTCACCTGGTCCGGCGGTGCCCACGCGAAAGCCAACCGCGTCGAAGCCCGTTTCGCTCGCGATGGTGACCAGCTCAGGAGGTGACACGTCGAGCAACGTGAGGTGGTCGATCCCTACCTGTGGAGTCCTGATCATGGGGTCACCACTATCCCTATCGTTTGGTCCACGAGAATTTGTTGGCATTGTCCGAATCCTCCTGTGCCATTTTTATGAGTTACTCGAATACACAATGGCCTCTGACGAATAACGGAACCAAAAGGGCTCTGTTAGAGGCAGTATAGCTAATTGCACAATGAGTGTAAGACGCAAGCATCTGGTGAGATAAAGCCTTCCACTCTCAGCGATAATTCATAGACCCGGTGCAGGTCGTTGTTTCAGTTCGATGCGGTATACCTTGCCAATGGCGAAGATGTACGAGAACGCTCCCACCAGTGCCAGCACACTCATGTACACCAAAGATGCGTTGAATGAGTTGGTAGTAGCGAGAATGAACCCAATCACCAGGGGAGACCAAATAGCAAGGGAAAATGCATAGGTCAGGCGTGGTCCGAGACGGTCGATCACAAAACCACCTGGAATCTGCATAAAGGCATACGTCCAGCCAAAGGTCGACAAGATCAGCCCTTTTTCAACTGCATTCAAGTGCAGATCTACACCAATAGACGGAATGGCGAGCGCCAGATTCGCGCGGTCGAGATAGTTGATGACGACGCCAATGAAGAGAAGCGCGAGGATAAAATAGCGGACGCGTGTGCGAGCTAGCTGTCCTGCTCTCTCGGCAGCGGGACTTATTCTGTTGATAGCGTTCGCTTCTTCAACAGCTATTGGGTCACGTGGATTTGTTTCCATACTCGTTACTCCTTTTAGATCAGAACTCATTTTCCTCTCTCTTCATGAGTCTGGTTAAGAAAATACCTTGAGAGGAACCAACGGATGCTACTAGAGAGAAGTGTAACTGACAGCAAGCACAAATACGGGCAAAAAGTTCCTCAGTTCAGAGGAACTGCCCCTCTAAAAGAGAGGACTGTTCCCCTGAACCAAGGAACTTTTTACCCATATTTGCTCGTTCGGTCGGCTACACTTCTCTCTTAGTGAAGGAACAACACACGGCTCTTGCATTGTCGCTAGTCGCTTTTTCCCAAAAATAGAGTTTCTGGAGGCGCTGCTGTAAGAACAGGCGGTGGGTTGTTCGCCGGATGCCCGCTCTTTGGAGTTGCCGCTTGAGAGGCAACAGCAACCGGGTTCAACAAAGTCCTGAAGTTTGGAGGAATATCCGATGGAATCTGACAATGTAGCAGCTCCCAGCAAAGGTGGCCTCCCCGGCATGCGTGGCATCGAACACGTTGGGCTGACGGTACCCAATCTGGATGAGGCCACGGAGTTTTTCGTGGATGTGCTTGGCTGCGAGGTGGTCTATTCGTTGACACCGCCCCGGCGCACGGATAACTATCTCGACATCCATCCGGAGACGGACCGCAAGATACGCACATTGAGTTGCCGTAATGGCGCACACTTTGAACTCTTCGAGTACACGGCACCGGACCAGAACAAGCATATGCCCAAATCCAGTGATTTCGGTGGTCACCATGTGACGTTTTATGTCGATGACATGGATGCGGCCATCGCTTATCTCAAGAGCAAAGGCGTCTACCTGTTCGGTGAAAAGCGGTATGGTTATGGGGCAGAGGCGGGGAAAGATTCAACCTTTGTCCACTTCAAAACGCCCTGGGGTCTGGTTCTCGAACTCATCAGCTTCCCCAACGGCAGGGCATACGAGCAAGAAAAGCCTACGATGTGGTTACCTCCCCAGCTAGACTCATAAGGAGGGAGACAACATGACCGAAAGCAAAGCGAACGAGCGGAAAGGGCGCATCCTGGTACTGCACGGGCCGAATCTCAACAATTTGGGAAAATTCGAGCCCGGTATCTATGGGCACATGACATTGGCAGAGATCAACGAGCGGTTGCATGCCCGCGGAGCTGAACTGGGATACGAGGTAGTGACCTTCCAATCGAACCATGAGGGAGCCCTCATCGATTGCATGCAGGAGGAGGCGGCAACCATCGTGGGCATTGTGATCAACCCGGGCGGGCTGACGCATACCAGTTACAGCCTGCGTGATGCACTCAAGGACACCAACCTACCAATCATTCAGGTGCATCTTTCCAACATTCATGCGCGCGAGGCATTCCGCCATGAATCGTTCATCGCACCCATCTCTGTCGCTCAGATCGCTGGTCTGGGGTGGCGCGGCTATCTGCACGCGCTAGAGGCTCTCATCGAGTTGAGCCAGGGGGAGGGCACCCAGCTCGCGCCAGGCGGACATGTGTGAGACGCTGTCCGGGGGACAGTGTGGCAGGCCTCGGTGCATCAGCTACACTCTTTGGAGAGATATTTCTTCCCTCACACTCCTTGCTTAGGGAAGCAGCTATAGTTCGAGTCGTTCGCTTGATACGAACTAACAAAGGAAGTTTTATCAAAGGATCTTATTGAGCAACACAGCAAAAAATAGAGTTTCTTAGGAAAGGAGAGAGACAACATGACTGAAAGCAAAGCGAACGAGCCGAAAGGGCGCATCCTCGTGCTGCATGGGCCGAATCTCAACAATTTGGGGAAGCGCGATCCCGGTATCTATGGGCACACGACACTGCCAGAGATCAACGACCGGTTGCATGCCCGCGGAGCTGAACTGGGATACGAGGTAGTGACCTTCCAATCGAACCATGAGGGAGCCCTCATCGATTGCATGCAGGAGGAGGCGGCAACCATAGTGGGCATTGTGATCAACCCGGGCGGGCTGACGCATACCAGTTACAGCCTGCGTGATGCACTCAAGGACACCAATCGCCCGATCATCGAGATACATATGTCGAATGTACACGCACGCGAGGCATTCCGCCACAAATCGCTCATCGCACCCATCTGCGTCGCTCAGATCGCCGGGCTGGGCTGGCGCGGCTATCTGCACGCGCTAGAGGCTCTCATCGAGTTGCACCAGGGAGAGGGCACCCAGCTCGCGCCAGGCGGGCATGTGTGAGATAGAGGCCTCGGCGCAACGGAGTGAGAGTGTATCACAGACTCATCGTCAGAAACCTTGACAAAAAGATGCTGATCAGCCAATGCAGTATGACAGAAAAAGACAGGGCACTGCCATGAGTAGCTATTGCGCTAATCAGGCATGCCGAGAGGAGAGTAGGTAATTGAACACAAACCATCTGCCAACTACGATGCGGGCAGCAGTCCTGCGCGGTCCGCGAGAGATGAGCATTGAGAGCGTCCCCCTACCTCAACTTGCCTCTAATGAGGTGTTGGTCGAAGTCGAGGCGAACGGGCTCTGTGGTAGCGATGTTCATTGCTACACCGGTGAACGAGTCCTGGAATACCCGATGGTGCTCGGCCATGAGATCGCTGGGCACATTGTCGCCGTGGGAGCAAATGTGCCGTCAGAGCGCATAGGTGAACGAGTGTCCGTTGAACCGAACTTTGGATGCGGAGAGTGTGCGCTTTGCGCCCGTGCGCTGGAACGTATCTGTCTGCGCAAACAGACGATCGGCATAACACGCTGGGGAGGGCTGGCCGAGTATGTGGCGGTGCCCCATGACTATGCCTGGTCGATCCCTGAGACGTTTGCCCTGCGCGATGCTGCCACCATCGAACCGACAACTGTGGGGGTACACGCGTTTAGCCGGGCGCAGGCCGCGCCTGGAGCGACGATCGCGGTGATCGGCTGCGGGGGCGTGGGACTTTTGATCGTTACCATAGCAGTCGCCTCTGGCAACCGTGTGGTGGTGATGGAGCCAAACCCCGCACGTCGCGCCGCGGCCCTGGCAGCAGGAGCGGTGCAGTATTCAGAGGCGCGCAATGCCAATGAGGCACGTGCCTTTTTTGAGCAGGAGGGAGCCGTTGCCATCTTTGAATGCGCGGGCATACACGCCACCACGCAACTCGCCCTCGATGCCGCACCTCCGGGGACGCGCATCGTGCTGGTGGGCCTGGCTATGGAGGATGTCAACTTCAATCCACTGCGTTTTGTGCGTCAGGAACTGGAGATCAGGGGTACGCTCATCTACGAACATCCGACGGATTACCCGGTAACCATTGGCCTCATCGCCTCTGGTAAGCTCGCACCAGGAGCTACTGCCAGTGAACCACAGTCGCTGGAAAGCGCGGCCTCGCTCCTGGAGGCTATGGCAGACTGGCAAACTGAACGCCAAACCGATCATCAGCCCCCGCAACCATGCTATGCAAGAGAATGGGTGAGCAACAAGGGCACGAGTATATCCTTCCAGAGGAGGTAGCTGTACATGAAGGACGTACCCAATACAGAGACGAATACTACTAATGAACAACTGGCCGCACCGCAGAGTGTTGAGCCTGCACGAGAATCGGTTCCTACAGTCAAGCCTCGTGTCGTGATTGTTGGATCTGGCTTTGGCGGTTTACACGCGGCACGTGCCTTACGAGACGCCCCCGTGCAGGTGACGGTGATTGACCGCAATAACCATCACCTGTTTCAACCTCTGTTGTACCAGGTAGCGACTGCATCGTTATCCCCTGCTGATATCTGTGCCCCCATCCGGGGCGTGCTGCGCAAACAAAAGAACGCCGAGGTGCTGATGGGGGAGGTGACGGGGGTGGATACACAGGCCCAGCGGGTGCTCATGGGGGATGAATCCATCCCCTATGACTACTTGATCCTGGCGACTGGTGCGCGGGATTTCTACTTTGGGCACAACGACTGGGCGCAATTCGCTCCTGGCCTCAAATCGGTAGTCCAGGCAACCACCATTCGACGCAAGATTCTGCTGGCGTTTGAGATGGCAGAACGGGAGAAGGACCCGGAGAAGCGCAAAGCATTGTTAACGTTTGTGCTGGTGGGTGCTGGTCCAACAGGCGTCGAGATGGCAGGAGCGATTGGGGGCCTGGCCCACAAAACCCTGGCTTCTGACTTTCGTCATATCGACCCAAAACAAGCGCGTATTGTGCTGGTTGAAGCGCTCCCGCGCGTTCTGCTGGCCTTTGATGAGCGATTATCGAACAAAGCGCAGCAAGCCCTCAATCGTCTGGGGATCGAAGTTCGAACGAGTTCTCCTGTAGAAGCGATCGACAGTGAGGGCGTCGTGGTCGCAGGAGAACGTATTCCCGCCAAAACGGTCATTTGGACGGCGGGTGTGGCGGCCTCGCCTGCCGGTCAGTGGCTGGGTACCGAGACGGATCGGGCGGGCCGCGTCAAGATTGGCAGCGATGCATCTGTCCCAGGGCATCCCAACATTTTTGTGATTGGGGATACGGCCAGCCTCACCCAGGATGGCAAGCCCCTACCAGGAGTGGCTCAGGTCGCGATGCAGCAAGGAAAGTATGTGGCTTCCGTCATTGCTGACCGGGTTGCTGGCCAACCACACCCCAAGGCCTTTCACTACGTCGATAAAGGGAGTATGGCCACAATCGGACGCTACTATGGCATCGTCTCAATTGGCAAGTTTCGCTCCGGCGGTCTTGTGGCCTTTTTCATGTGGCTAGTCCTGCACCTCATGTTCCTGATCGGCTTTCGCAACCGCGTGGTGGTCCTGTTTCAATGGATGCTGTTCTACACGACATTCCACCGGGGTGCGCGGCTTATCACCTTTCAGGACACGTCAATACCTATGTAGAGGTCCAGCCCTGTCACCCTGAGCGCAGCGAAGGGTCTAGCTCGACGGACGCAGAGATCCTTCGCTGCGCTCAGGATGACAGCCAGGACACCTCTCAAGTAATGTCACCCTGAGCGCAGCGAAGGGTCTGTCGCCATCGGCAACGAGAAAGACCAGGTGTAGTATGGATGCGTCAACGATCTTGTCGCGATTACAATTTGCCTTTACGATCTCCTTTCACTATCTCTTTCCCCAGCTCACCATGGGGCTGGCTCTGCTGCTGGTGATCCTCAAAGTGCTGTATCTGTGGCGCAAAGATGACCGCTACAACATCAGTGCTCGCTTCTGGGCCCACATCTTCGCTGTCACCTTTATCGTCGGAGTGGTGACAGGCATTCCGATGGAGTTTCAGTTCGGTACCAACTGGGCACGCTTCTCCACCTACGCTGGCGATATCATCGCGCAGACCCTGGCGATGGAAGGTGCCTTCGCCTTCTTTCTCGAATCGGCCTTTCTTGGCATCTTCCTCTTCGGCGAGCACGTCTTTGGACAGAAGATGCACCTGTTCTCGGCCATCATGGTCTGGATCGGTACATGGGCTTCCGGTTTCTTCATCATCGCCACCAATGCCTGGATGCAGCACCCGGTTGGCTACACTATGGCCGCTAATGGCCGATTGCACATCGCCAATTACTGGGCCGTGCTCACCAATCCCTGGATTTTCCCGCAGTACCTACACACCATGAGCGGGGCAGTGATCACCGGCTCCTTTTTTATGGCCGGACTGGGTGCTTTCTATCTCCTCTCAAAGATCCATGTCGAGTATGGCCGCATCTTCATAACGTTGGGAGTCATCGTCGGACTGATAGCCAGTGCGATCCAACTCTTCCCTAGTGGCGATTTGGAGGGACGACAGGTCGCGGTTTACCAGCCCACCAAGCTTGCTGCAATGGAGGGGCTGTTCAAGACAGAACAAGGAGCAGGCATTGTCATTATCGGACAACCCGATACGGTCAATGCTCGACTTGACAACCCCATCATCGTCCCCAACGTACTCAGTTTTCTGACCTACCGGCAGTGGACCGCCCAGGTTAAAGGCCTGAACGCCTTTCCGTCCAATCAGCTTCCCGATCAAATCGACCTGCTCTACTATAGCTATCACATCATGGTCGGGTTAGGTACCATTTTCATTGCCATTATGGGCCTTGCGTTCCTCCTGCTCTGGCGCAAACGACTCTTCCGGGCACGCTGGATGCTCTGGCTGGTGATGCTTGCCACACCCTTTCCCTTTCTCGCCAATACTGCCGGTTGGTTTACAGCTGAACTTGGACGTCAACCCTGGATTGCGTTCGGCCTTCTCCGTACCGCCCAGGGATCCTCAACGACCCTCTCATCGGGGAATGTGCTCTTTACGTTAATCGGCTTTATGGGCATGTATCTACTGCTCGGCTTGCTCTATGTCGTCCTGACGGTCTTTGAAGCCCTACGCGGCCCAAGAATAGAGACAGGGGAGGAGACACAGCAGCCTGAGGGACTTACTCAGGGAGCGTAGGATACCTGTCCCCCAGACAGGGTGCTCGATCTATCGTGTCCGAGGAGGATACTATGCAAACACTGTGGTTTATTCTGGTCGCTTTCATGCTCAGCATGTACATTCTGTTGGACGGGTTTGATCTGGGAGCCGGGATCATCCATCTTCTCGTTGCCAGAACCAACGACGAGCGCCGCATGGTCATACAGGCGATTGGGCCGGTTTGGGATGGCAACGAGGTGTGGCTGATCGCGGCAGGAGCCACCTTGTTCTTTACCTTCCCCTTACTCTATGCCTCCAGCTTCAGCGGGTTCTACCTGCCTCTGATTATCGTGCTCTGGCTCTTAATGCTGCGTGGGGTCTCCATTGAACTGCGTTCGCGCATTGCCAATCCGGTGTGGACTGCCTTCTGGGATGGGCTGTTTTTTCTAGGCAGTGCGCTGCTGGCCATCTTCTTTGGAGCCGCCCTGGCAAATGTGCTGCGCGGCGTTCCGCTCAACCAGAACGGCTACTTCTTCGAGGCCCTGTGGACCGATTTGAGCCCATACAGCCAGAATCCAGGTATTCTGGACTGGTATACGGTTCTGATCGGGCTGATGGCGTTCACGACCTTGACGATGCATGGAGCCAACTTCATCGCTGTGAAGACCGAGAACGCTGTCAACGCCCGCGCCCGGAGTATCGCCAGGCTGGCCTGGATAGTGACAATAGTGCTCGCTGTGCCCAGCACCATCGCGACGTTCTCCGTGCAGCCGCACGTTGCGGCTAGCTTCCTCAGTCGGCCCTGGGGCTTCATCTTCCCGATTATCGCGCTCATCGGTTTGATCGGCATGGGCTATGCGAGCTTCAGACAACATGACCTGCTCTCCTTCTTCTCTTCAGGAGCGTTCATTGTAGGCATGCTCTCCAGTTCGGCCTTTGGCCTGTATCCGATCGTCTTACCTGCCACCAACGGTGCCAATAGCCTGACCATCGACAATGCCTCGGCATCCCAGTATGGGTTAACCGTCGGTTTGGTGTGGTGGATCATCGCAATGATCCTGGTCGCCATCTACTTCAGCCTCACCTATCGCCTCTTCCGTGGCAAGGTAAAACTGACGCAGACGGAAGGCTACTAGGTCCCTTGAGAATGGAACAGTACACGTCTGATGGTTCTGCTGGCAGTCGTCCATATTTTATCTATACCCCGACGAGCTACCAGGTTGGAACAGCCGTCCCGCTGCTCGTGATGTTGCATGGATGCGCTCAGACAGCCGGAGACTTCGCCGCAGGCACACAAATGAATCAGTTAGCAGAACAGTATGGTTTCATTGTCGTGTATCCGCAGCAGACACCTACCTATAACCCAAACCTGTGTTGGGACTGGTTTACCCCTTCAAATCAAACGCGTGGTCGTGGAGAACCAGCAAGTATTGCCGGCATTGTCCAGACCATCGTAGAGCAGACCGCCCAATGGACAATTGATACCAGCCGCATCTATGTCGCGGGTATCTCGGCTGGAGCGGCAATGGCTGTTATCCTCGGAGCCACCTACCCGGATCTCTTCGCGGCCATCGGCGTGCACTCAGGAGTAGAGTATCAGGCAGCAACGAGTCTAACTCATTCCATCGAGGCCATGCAGCAAGGTGGTCCTGATCCGGTCCTGCAAGGACAGAGAGCGCATGAAGCGATGGGAAGGTTCTCACGTCGCATTCCGACGATTGTGTTTCATGGTACATATGACCCCATCATCTCTCCCATCAATGGTGACCAGACCGTACAGCAATGGATGCAGACCGACCATCTGACGTCAAACGGTACGTATCAAGCAGACTTTCACCGTCCCAGCAGTACGACAGCCGGACAGGTACCGGATGGACATGCATACACTATTTTCAGCTGGACTGATACCTATGGGGATGAAGTCCAAGCCTATTGGAAGGTCCAGGGTCTAGGACATGCGTGGTCAGGGGGCAGTGCCAACGGTTCGTATACTGACCCGCTGGGCCCGAACGCCAGCCTGGCTATGTACCAATTTTTTATGGGTCATCCCTTGAGGAGAGAACCGGTGGTTCCATTTGGGGAAAGTTGCGACGGGCTCTTGTAAGCTTTTTCAACCATTTTCGAGCGCAGTATCATTTGGGCGCTGCGCCTGCTATTCGTCTTTGTCGACGAGCTGACCGTACTGCACCAGGTTCTCTTGCTTCAAGCTCAGCCCGTGTTGAATTTCATAGGACACTTCGCGATGTGATCGATAGAGTTCAACGGTAGTGGTGATGACTCCCACCAGCAGTGCACCCGTCCCGAGGAGGAAAGCAAGGAGCGCTATGACTGCTGCGAGTGGGGAGTTGGTCGTTGTTGCCAGCGCGATAATGAACATGCTGGTGATAAAGATTGAAATAGCCACGCCAATAGCCACCACAGCATCACGGATCAACTTATGCCGTCGCAGCATATTGGGTAGTTGTGTATCAATCTCAAGAATCCGTTGGACGATGATGCTGGCTGTCACCTCTGCAGTTGTGCTCTTGCCGACGGTCTGTAGGAGTTCAAGACGCTCACGATGCATGTCACGTAGACGGGCAGCGATGTTCTGGTAGTGCCCGAAGAGGCCGTTCAAAAAAATCTCGCAACTGCTAATCATCACCACGGGAGCCAGGATCAGGCTAATCGTGCGAATAATCGTGTCGATGCTCATAAGGACAGATGACCTCCATAATACAGCAGGAATGGCTTAGCGGGGAATTTGGGAGTGAAAAATGTCGGGGTCCTGCTAGAGATGTTCCTTTGCCTCTTCGAAGCTCTCGTAAATGTTGTTCTCGAGACTGGCCTGCGTGAACTCCTTGCCGAGCTGGTGGCGGAAAAAGGCATTGGTGGAATAGCGCGTGTAAGACAGAAAATACTCATGGTTATGCTTGACCATGGCAAAGAACCTCTCCGCGGCGAGCGGGTTCAGATGGAAGTTATCATAGTTGGTAACCGCATTGACCCGTTTGCCAAAGCTTGCCAGTTTTCTATCGAAGAAGTCCGCCAGTTTCTGGGCATCCTCTACTGTCTCAATGCTCAGTCCTTCTAAGTTGATGTAGAGCACATTGTCGGCCTCATTGTAATGCAAGCGTTCTTCCAAGCTCAGGGGCGAACGCTGCTGCAGCCCCATCAACGCGTCGCGGAAGATGGCCGGGTCCATCTCGCGCACGGGGCTTGCAACTAATGGCACAAACTCCATGTGTGCCAGGATATCCCGCTCAAGACCGACGCCGGGCGCAATTTCTACCAGCTCCAGACCGCCAGCAGTCAAGCGGAAGACGCAACGTTCCGTGATGTAATAGATGGTTTGCTTACGCTGGAGCGCTTTGAGAGCGCTGAAGGTGACCTGTTGCACCTTGCGGACGAATTTTTTGCCTTTTCCTTCCTCTAGAATGTGCAGCCTGCCGTCCTCGATGGCAATCTTGCTGCCAGCTGTGAAGGCACCCATGAAGTAGACGGCCTTGGAGTTCTGACTGATGTTGATGAAAGCGCCTGCCCCAGTAAACTTGGGACCGAACCGGCTCACATTCACGTTGCCCTCGGCATCCACTTCAGCCAGTCCAAGGAAGGCCTGATCGAGGCCACCACCATCATAGAAGTCGAACTGATAGGGCTGATCGATGATCGCCTGGGCGTTGGCGACCGCACCGAAGCTCGGGCCAACAGCGGGTATGCCGCCAATACCCCCTGTGTCCACGGTCAGCGTGATCATGTCCAGGATGTTCTCTTCGTTGGCCACCGAGGCTACCCCCTCGGGCATGCCAACCCCCAGGTTGACAATCGCATTGATCTTGAGGAACATGGTAGCCCGCCTGGCAATCACTTTGCGAATATCGAAGGGCATCGGCTTGATGGTACTCGTGGGGACCCTGATCTCGCCGGTGTAGGCCGGGTTGTAGCTTTCGGAGAACGTCTGCATATGGTGTTGGGGGCGAGCGAGCACCACGCAATCGACGAGAATGCCCGGCAGGCGCACTGCTTTCGGACTCAAGATACGTTCGGTGGTGACCCGTTCCACCTGCACCATCACGATGCCACCCGAGTTTTTCACCGCCTGGGCGATCGAGACCACGTCCAGCGTAAGCGCTTCCTTCTCCATGGTAATGTTGCCTTCCTCGTCCGAGGTGGTTCCGCGTAGCAGGGCAACATTGATGGGGAAAGCCGGAAAGAACAGATAGGTCTGTCCATGTATCTGGATCAGCTCGATGAGGGGCTCGGTAGTCACCTCATTCAAGCGGCCTCCTTCCAGGCGCGGATCGATAAAGGTATCGAGTCCGACCGAGGTGATCGTACCCGGCTTACCAGCGGCGATGTCGCGGAAAAAGTGGCTGACGACCCCCTGGGGGAAGCAGTAGGCCTCGATCTTGTTTGCCAGGGCGAGTGCCGCCAGTGATGGGGCCTGTCCCCAATATCCGCCAATGACGCGTTTGATCATGCCCTCGTGGGCAAAGCGATTGAGCCCCCTGGTTTTGCGGTCACCCATGCCAGCCGCATAGATCAGGGTCAGGTCGCGCGGAGTCCCCGTCTCGAGAAACCGCGTTTCTAGAGCCAGGGCCAGTTCCTCCGGGACGCCGGTTCCCCCAAATCCCGAGATCGTCACGGTGTCATTATTCAGGATGACGCGCACCGCTTCGTCTGCAGCAATGATCTTGTTGCGCTTCATGTTCGCTCCCTCCCATCGTTCTTTGCCCAGCCTCTCTCCATAAGATAAGTCGCTAAACTGCTCCCAGGTTCACAGTTTCAGATGGCTGCCGCAGGGCCAGTAAATCCCAGTTGACCCAGCGTTCCGCGATCTTGCCACCTGCGATGCGCAGAATGGTGGTGCCGGTTATCGTCACGGGTTTCCCACCTGGGGCGATGCCCCTGAACTCATGCTCGTGAGTGGCCTGCATCTTCCAGCGAATGACCACCTTATCCCCCTCGGCGATCAGGTCCTCTACCGTCCACTGTCCTTCGGGGAAGGCGTCAAGGGCTCCTTTTACAGCGCGCTTGGCACCAGCAAAAGTTGGGTCCATCCCCGCGGGTAAACTATGATCGACGAAATCAGCAGCAACCAGTTCGTCAATCAGCGCGAGGTCCCCTTTCCCCCAAACCTCTTCCTGATAGCGACGAGCAAGAGCCTTATTCTTTTCTAATGACATCGTTAATCCTCCTCAGGGTAGGTCGCTACATGTTTTGTTCCTTAACTATAGAGAAGTGTAGCTGACTGAAAGATCAAATATGGGAAAAAAGTTCCTCTGTTCAGGTGAACAGTCCTCTATTTTAGAGGGGCAGTTCGCCTTTTTTAGGGAAATGTTGGGACCGCCAGTGTCAGGGATAACCAATGGTCATTCATCTTTGAAGCAATCCGCCTTCCTACAAGCAAACATGTGGGAAGGTGGCTTCTTCTGTAGGCAGTTAAACGGGGACTCCTGTTGGTCTTTTCGCTTGCTGATAAAAAGGCGAGAGCGCGATGAGTGCATAGGCTGACCCCGAGGTGAAGATGGTGATGCCCAAGCCGAACGGGCGTAATTTAGTACGCAGCTCGGAGAGTACATTGTAGAGTTGCTTCAATTCCTTTCTCCATGTGCCCCGCGCCTGGGCACACTCCAGGTGTGATCGTGCCCCCTGCATGACAGTCAACCACTCTTCCCCCGCGGCTCTCTGAGGTGAGAAGAGCCCGGCGAGTAGTCCCTGGTACGAACAGAAGAGGCTCGAATAAAGGACTTCATGCGGACAGTAGTGCGAGGATTGCAGCAGGGGAAGCAAAATACGCATTTGGAGGTCGGTCAACGGTCTCTGCAGCAGGATCGGGTTCCCCCGCACTGAGTTCGTCGACACCAGCGAGACGACCAGGCAGTCCGTATTCACGCTAAGCGCCTGGCCAGGAGGCAGCAATCCGTCGAGGAAAAACAAGGGAAGTTCGTCTTCCCGCTGGCCAGTGAACGGCGATACATCGATTGCTTTCTTCATGTTCATGTGATCTCCCTTGTTTGGTGCGACTGCAATAACACCACGGCAGACCGTTCCTAATATCATTAAATGTAAACGGAAAGCGTTCCCCTGTCACCATCCAAACGGGGGAATTTTAGAGAACGAATGGGGGGTTTGAGGAGAGATGCGGAACCCCTTCTCTCCTCGACTTACAGGATGTTCAACTGTGCGGCTTGTGCCACCGCTTGGGCGCGAGTATGTACGTCCAGCTTCCTATAAATGCCTTTGAGGTGCGTCTTGACGGTACTGACCGCAACAACGAGCTGTTGTGCAATCTCCTTGGTTGATGCTCCGTGAGCGACGAGTCGCAGCACCTGAAGCTCTCGCTCACTGAACGGTTCGAGAGGCAACTGGTCCCTGTCCTGCCCCCTCTTCTCAAAGGGCTCTGCTTTCTGCTCTCTGGCTCCCAAGGCTCTCATTGAGACTTTTTCTGCCTCAGTGAGGCCTGTCACACCGCTGATATTCAAGCGCTCGTAGGGTCGCTCGCCTCTGAGGGTGCTCAGACACCCCCCTGTCCGCGTATCCCATAGCTTGATCGTCTCATCTTGACTCCCGCTCGCAAGCATGGTACTCGTCGGACGGAAGGCAACTGACCGTACGGCATTGGTATGCCCTCGCAGCGTCTTGCGGCACTGTCCCGTACGCACATCCCACAGCTTGACGCTCTGGTCATCACTGCCACTGGCAAGCGTCCTGCCATCGGGGCTGAAGGCGACGGACAACACATAGTTGATATGCCCTTGCAGCGTCGAGAGGCATTGGCCGCTGCTGATGTCCCACAACTTGACGCTCTGGTCATAGCTGCCGCTGGCCAGCATCCTGCCATCGGGACTAAAGGTGACCGAACGGACCAGGTCGGTATGCCCCTGAAGCCTCATGCAGCATTGGCCGCTGCGCACATCCCACAGCTTGACGCCCTGATCATTGCCGCTACTGGCCAGCATCCTGCCATCGGGACTAAAGACCAGGGACCAGACACGTCCGCTGTGGCCCTGGAGTGTCGAGAGGCATTGGCCGCTGCTGACGTCCCACAACTTGATGCTCTTGTCATAGCTGCCGCTGGCCAGCATCCTGCCATCGGGACTAAAGGTGACACATCTAACCCAGTCGGTATGCCCTCGCAGCGTCGAGAGGCATTGGCCGCTGCTGACGTCCCACAACTTGACGCTCTGGTCATCACTGCCGCTGGCCAGTATCCTGCCATCGGGACTAAAGGCAACCGAACGGACCAGGTCGGTATGCCCCTGAAGCCTCATGCAGCATTGGCCGCTGCGCACATCCCACAGCTTGACGCTCTGGTCATCACTGCCGCCGGCCAGTATCCTGCCATCGGGACTAAAGGCCACGGACCAGACATCATCTCTATAGCCCTGCAAGGTATTCAGACAGCGCCCACTCCCCCCTTGCTCAACTTCCCAGAGCTTGATCACCTGGTCATAGCTGCCACTGGCCAGCATCCTGCCATCGGGACTAAAGGCCACAGACCATACGGAGCCAGAGTGGCCCTGGAGCGTTCTCAGATAATCTGCCCTGTTCTCTCCCTCCTCAACTCTCCACAGCCTACCGCTCTGGTCATCGCTGCCGCTGGCTAGCAGCGTGCCATCAGGGTGAAAGGCGACGGATCTGACCCGGCCGGTGTGGCCTCGCAATATGCTCAGGCACTGCCCCGTGCGCACATCCCACAGCTTGATGGTATGATCGCTCCCGCCACTGGCGAGCAGCGTGCCAGCGGGGCTGAAAGCCACAGAGACGACATACCCGGTGTGATCATGGAGCGTCTTGAAGACCTGCCCCGTGCTGAGGTTCCAGAGCTGAATTCGTCTGGTCATCGCTGCCGCTGGCTAGCAGCGTGCCATCAGGGTGAAAGGCGACAGACCTGACCCAGCCGGTGTGGCCTCGCAATGTGCTCAGGCACTGCCCCGTGCTGAGGTTCCAGAGCTGAAATCGTCTGGTCATCGCTGCCGCTGGCTAGCAGCGTGCCATCAGGGTGAAAGGCGACAGACCTGACCCAGCCGGTGTGGCCTCGCAATGTGCTCAGGCACTGCCCCGTGCGCACGTCCCACAGTTTGATAGTATGATCGCTCCCACCAGTGGCGAGCAGCGTGCTAGCGGGGCTGAAGGCCACGGACATGACCAAATTCGCATGCCCCTCACAGGCCAGGAGCGGTTTGCCATCAGGGATGTGCCACACGCGCGTTTCACTATTGGTCGTTCCCGCAGCGAGCAGCGTGCCATCGGAGCTGAAGGCCACGGACATGACATTGCCGAAGGTTTCTGTAAAAATTGAGGTAGCCAAATCGCACCGGCTAAAATTGACGTCGCGCAGATCCACCCCCCGCAGGTAGGCTTGCCAAATGGCCAGGTCAGAGAAGTCTGTGTTCCGTAGCTCACTCTTGAGCTGGCATAACAGATGCAGGGCATTCCCACCTGCATATCCTGGCATCTGAGGGTAGCGTTCCCGCAAGGCCGTGAGCATGTTCCTCACCTTTTCTTCCACGCGCTGTTTCCCCCATGTGGAGAGCAATCTGTCCGCCAATGGCTCAAGAATGAGGCGGGTCTGGCTGAGCCTCACCTCGTCTTTGGCCTGAGCTTTGACGAGTGCGTGACTAAGAAATACACTCATTGACTCAGTGGCAATCTCATCATAGACTTGCTCGATCAACCGATCGGTAACATACTGCATGATCACTGGCTGTAATGTAAACGTGGCTCGCGCTTCCTCTTTTTCGATCCAGGAGCGTCGCCGGACAAGATAATCCAGGGCCTCCAGCAGGCGGTCTTTGGAGACCGAGGTGACCACGTTGGCGAGCAGGCTTTGGGGCGCGATACCCTCGCGCTCAATCGCCAGCCAGTACAGTAAGCCACGCTCCATGGTGGAGAGCCGCTCAAACTGCTGGTTGAGCAGCTCACGAATGTCACCCAGCAGGCTGCCTCCCTGCTGAAGAAAGCTCAGGATACTCCCCCCAAACACTTCTTCAATCGTCCCTGCCACGAGCTTCAACGCGAGTGGATTGCCTGTATAGTAGCATATCAGCGTTTTCCAGGCCTTTTCTGGCCCGACCAAAGCTCTGACTTGGAGCACGTGCTGGCACGCTTCCTCTTCCAGGGGCGGCAGTTGCAAGGATCGGACAGGGGAACGCCTGCCTTCTAGCAGCCCCACCTCTTTGGGCTTCTCGCGGCTCGTGAGCACCAGGCAACTTCGATGAGTAGCCTCTCCGACCAGTTGAAGAAGCGTGCCGTACGCCTCATAGCCTGCACGATAATGACCCACCTGCCCCTTGGTGCCCCCCTGTAATACGGCTTCGACGTTATCGAGCACAATCAAGCAACGCGCAGTGCGCAAGGCATTGAGGAAGTACTCTATCTTCCTACTCAGGCTTGACGCTTCGTCGGCGACCTGTGGTCCTGACAAAAAAGCGATGCCTTCTGCCAGGACATCTTCAATGGGTGGTGCATTGAGCAAGGAACGCCAGAAAATGAAATCAAAGGAAGGTTGGAGGTTCCGCGCGAGATGGGTAGCCAGGGCGGTCTTGCCAATGCCTCCCATCCCCAGCAAGACGATCAGCCGACAGCCCTCTGCCAGAATCCACTCCTCTAGCTGCGCCAGTTCCTCTCCCCGCCCGTAGAAAATCCTTCCATCACCGGCCTCGCCCCAATCGACGCGGCACAGGCTGAGCAGGAGCTTCCGTGTCTTTGTCGATCGGTACGCCTTCGCGGTTTTCAACGCGCCAGGCCAGGAGCCGTGCAACCTCAGTGAGCCGGGTGAGGGTCAGATCTTCGCTCTTGCCCAGGTAACTGTGCAGCAGTTTGCCGTGGGAGCGCCGATAGGCCTTCCAATACTCCCCACCTCGCTGAACCCGGTCCTTGCGAGCAGTGAACTTTCCATCGCTGCTCTCAAAAGAGAAGGTGGTCGTATCGGTCAGCCAGGCATACCAGGCCGGGGTTCCGATACGGATCGTCTGGGAGGCCTCATCCTCCCTCCAGAGCAGGGGCTCGTCTCGCACGAGTGGCGTTCTACGTTGTGCCATGTCTCTGCTTCCTTCTCTGCTGAAGCAGTTCTCCAACAGCTCGAGTGCGATGCGTGTTGGGGAACATATCACTTCTATTTAGAACGGCTGGACAGGCCATTTTTGAATGCTCAAGGCGCATCCTCCCCGACGCATGCATGCAGGAAGAGTTCTCCAACAACATGATCTCTCTCTACATTATGTCATATTACGCCTTACTTCGTCATGGTGAAGGGGAGCGAGATGAGCCTATGCGCTCATCTCACTTCCCTTTTCTCATTAATGAAGCGAAGGATATGTGGAATAGTTCATCTTTGGCTCTTAATATAAGCTTATGAGTGTTCGCGTTGTGAGTATCCCTAGTGTTTGATCGTAAGGGTACTCCTTGCATTGTAACTATCCCTATGGTGATGTGACTTCCTCATTGAGAATTGTTCTCTAAAATAAAGGAACTGTTCTCTGAAATAAGGGGATTGTTCTCCCGAAGCAGAGGGACTTTTAGCCCTAAATTTGCTCTTTGGTAAGCTACACTCTTAGATAGGAAAGAAACATCTCTCCCATCCTTGCTTAGGAAATGTTGATATTGCCTAGTGGCGGAGAACAACATGAGTCAGAGTGAAGACGAGCGGAAGCTTCCCGAATTACAAATGGATGCAACGGAGTTAGAAGAGCTACGTCGCAGATACGTGGAACTGATCGGGTATGTTCCACCGCGTATTCAGGCCCGTACCGACCTGCTTGCTCGGCTAGATCCAGAACTCTTGTCCCTGCAAGAAGCGACGCGCGCGCACGCGATGTACCCGGAATGCTTTGACACGAAAACGGCACAACTCATGCTTTTTGGCATGCTCATGGTCCAGTTATCTGACGCGGCCCATCTGCATGCACGAGCAGCCTACCGTGCAGGAGCCACCTGGGAGGAACTGAGTGCCGTCGTCGGCCTGGCCTTCCTGTTCCGCGGCCTCTCGGCTGCCAATCTCGGAGCACAGATTATTCAAGAGCTTGCCAAAAACCCTGGGTGAGCCATTCGTTGCTCGAAGGGTCAGGTCAGGATATGTTCTAAGGAGACACGTAGTGCATTGTTTCTCGCATGAGAAACGGTTGGTTCGTGATGAACAAAGCTGCACGTTTATGAGTTGTGCATCAGGACATGTTGTTAGTCTAGCTTCTCCTACTGGAGAGAGGAGGTTATCCCATGACAGAGAGTCCAGAGCCTATCCATGATATTGCTCAACTGGGACATTTTGAGATCTTTACCCCCAAACCTGACGAGAGCGTCTGGTTCTTCCAAGAGATTCTCGGGATGGAAGAAACGGATCGCCAGGGCCAGTCCGTGTACATGCGGGCCTGGGGCGATTACGATCACTGCACCCTCAAGATCACGGAAGCCGAACAAGCGGGGTTAGGGCACGTAGGCTTCCGCACCTGGAGCCCGCAGGCCCTCGATCGGCGGGTGCAGGCCCTCAAGGCTGCCGGCTGTGGGATAGGGTGGATTGATGGGGATATCGGGCATGGCCGTGCCTACCAGTTCGACGACCCCGATGGTCACCGGATGGAGGTCTATTACGACGTGCAGAAGTACGTGGCTCCTCCACACCTACGTCCAAAACTCATCAATCAGCCGCAAAAGTTTACGGGGCGTGGGACCGCCGTCAAGCGCATCGACCATGTCAACATGATGTGCAGCAGTGTCACGCCGAACCGGGAGTTTGTCCAGAACACTCTGGGCTTTCACCTGCGCGAACGCTTGCAAACCGAAGAGGGCGCGCCCGAAGAGGGGGCCTGGCTCAGTGTCACATCTCTGGTGCATGATATCGCCTACACGCGTGACTTTACGGGCAATCGCGGCAGGCTGCACCATATCTCGTACTGGGTAGATAACCAGGAAGATGTGCTGCGAGCCGCCGATATTATGTCGGATAACGACGTTTTCATTGAGGCCGGCCCCGCCAAGCACAACATCACGCAGGCGTTCTACCTCTACGCGTATGAGCCCGGTGGCAACCGCTTCGAACTCTTCTCAGACTGGCTACATGATTTTTTCCCCGGACTGGGAACCGATCACGTGGAGGAAGACCGATCGCGGCAGGGGCGTGTACTGGGGCGGCACCTTACCGGAAAGTTTCAAGACCTACGGGACGCCGGTTGTCGATGTCTCTATGGTGAGCAAAGAAGATCTGTTTGTCTTTGATCCGGCGTAAGCGTGAGTGCTCCTTGCGCTATGGCTTGATGATGAAACGCGGGCGAGCACAAGGCATCGCCCCTACAGCAGGACAAAAAGGAAATCTATGACACAAGCAAAAGCATCGCCTGAAATCGGCAAATCCATTCAGGCGGGTGGCGTGCAAACGAACTATCATGAGGCGGGCAGCGGGACGCCTGTGATCCTCATTCACGGCTCTGGACCGGGTGTCTCGGCCTGGGCCAACTGGCAATTCGCCATCCCCTATTTAGCCGAGCGGTTGCATGTCTTCGCCTACGACCAGCTTGGCTTCGGCTATACCGAACCAGCTCCCAATCAGCACTACAGCCTGGAGCTTTGGACGAATCATCTGCTCAGCTTCATGCAAGCCGTGGGAGTCAAGCGGGCGCACCTCGTCGGCAACTCGATGGGAGCTGCCGTCGCCTTGGCTGCCGCCGTGACGCACCCTGAGGTCGTGAACCGCCTGGTGCTCATGGGAGCGATGGGCGTTCGCTTCCAGCTCAGGCCAGGAGAGGGGCTGGATGCCGTGTGGAGCTATACGCCAAGTGTCGCGAATATGAGGCGCTTGATAGATATCTTTGCCTATGACCCAGGGAAGTTCCCAACCGATCAGTTAGCCGAACTACGCTACGAAGCCAGCATTCGCCCAGGAGCGCAAGAGGCGTTCTCCAGCATGTTCCCGGAACCACGTCAGCAGCAAGTGGATGCGCTGGCCGCCTACGAAGGTCGCCTCTCCGCCGTCACGAATCCCACCCTCATTATCCATGGGCGCGAAGATCGTGTGATTCCACTTGAAACCAGCCTCAAGTTGCTCAACGTGATACCCAATGCGCAGTTGCATGTGTTCGGTCACTGCGGCCACTGGACGCAACTCGAACCTCGAGATCAGTTTAACCGCCTCGTGCGGGATTTCTTAACGGAAACGGTGTGACATATGGATCCGATGATTGAGGAGAGTGCGAGAGCATTGCATGATGCCGAGCGGAGCCGTGTGCCCATCGCGCCACTGAGCGAGCGGTATCCTTCACTGACTCCCGCCCAATCCTACGCGATTCAAAGCGCATGGCTCAAGCTGTTGCGCACGGAAGGTGCACAGATCGTGGGACACAAGATTGGGCTGACCAGCAAGGCCATGCAGGAGCAGCTCGGCGTGGATGAACCTGACTACGGCTTCATCCTCGATACCATGGTGGTGTCCTCGGGCGGTGCCCTGCCCCGCGGCGCGTTTCTGCTGCCCCGCATCGAACCCGAGATTGCTTTCTGGCTGGCGGAAGACCTCCACGGGCCGGGGGTGACGGCGCAACAGGTGTTGGCAGCGACACAAGGGGTGAGCGCCGCATTGGAACTGGTGGACAGTCGCATCGAGAACTGGCGCATCAAGCTCGTCGACACCATTGCTGATAATGCCTCGTCAGCGCGCTTGATTGTCAGCCAGCAGCGTGTCTCACCACAAGAACTGGACCTGGAAGCCGAAGGGGTTGAGTTGCTGTGCGATGGTGAAACCGTTGGATCAGGGACGGGCGCAGCCGTGCTTGGGCACCCGGCCATAGCGGCTGCGTGGTTAGCGAATAAACTCGCGGAGTTTGGCGTAAGTCTGCTCAAGGGACAAGTCCTGCTTCCTGGTGCCATGTGTGCATCTGTGTCCGTGGTGCCAGGGAAGACATACCGCGCAGTTTATACGAGACTGGGTGAGGTGTCCATCAGTTTCGCATGAAACGACATAGGTGCCACCTTGTGAGAAGTAAAGGAGTGAATGTATGCCAACGCCAATTAAAATGCCCCGGCTGGGAGAATCGGTCGCCGAGGGGACGATCGGGTCCTGGCTCAAGCAAGAGGGGGAGATGGTCGAGAAGGACGAAGCCCTGGCCGAAGTGATTACCGATAAAATCACCGCCGAACTCCCCTCGCCGTTTGCAGGTCGTCTTGCAAAAATCCTGGTGAAAGCGGACGAAACCGTGGCGGTGGGGACCGATATCGCTCTGATCGAGGAGAGCGCGGATGTTTCAGCCGCACCACCCGCGCAAGCTACTCCAGCGCCAAGTGCGGCTGCTGCGGCAAGTTCTGTACCGGCAGCGGCTCCTATAATGGAGCCGGTACCTGCACGTGCAGGTGATGGTGCGAGGGCACCCTCTGCAGGCGCAGAGACAGGTCAGCGGATTTCTCCCCTGGCACGACGCCTTGCCGATGAGCATGGCATTGATCTGAACACGATTGCCGGAACGGGCAACGGTGGCCGTATTCGCAAAGAGGATATTTTAGCGTATGTCGCCTCGCGCTCGGCACAACCACAGCCAGCGGCTGCACCCGCGCCGCCACCCGCTGCTCCACCTGCTGCACCGAAAGCGGCTCCCGCGCCGGCCACCGCAGGAGAGGACGAAGAGCTGGTGACGCCCAGCCGCATGCGCCTGGCCATCGCCGAGCATATGCTGCGCACGAAGCGTACCGCACCCCATGCAACCACCTTTATGGAGGTCGATATGACCAACATTGCCAGGTGGTTAGAGAAGAACAAAGATGAATTCAGACGAAAGAACGGATATGGTATTAGTTACGTCGCTTTTGTGATGAAAGCAACATGCGAGGGGCTGCGCAAGTTCCCGATGGCGAATGCCAGCTGGACGGAAGACAACAAGATCATCCTGAAGAAGCGCATCAACCTGGGCCTGGCAGTTGCTACAGAGACCGGGTTGGTAGTCCCGACGGTCCACGATGCCGATCAGTATACGCTTGCTGGCCTGGCTAAACAGGTCTCGATCATTGCACAGAAAGCCCGCACCAATAAGCTGACGGTGCAGGACATGCAGGGCAGCACGTTTTCCGTCAATAATACGGGCACCTTTGGCACCATGTTCTCGACCCCGCTCATCAATCAGCCCCATGCCGGTATTCTGAGCATGGAAGCGGTGGTCAAGCGGCCTATGGTGATGGAGGACGATTCGATTGCGATCCGGCACATGATGTTCCTCTCCTTCACCTTCGATCACCGTATCCTTGATGGCGCGGGGGCTAATGGGTTCCTCCAGGCCGTCCGCATCAAATTACAGAGCTATGGAACAGACATCGATGTCTATTAGGGGAGAGGATGCACATGCTGCATGGCACATGTGCTGTACGCGTATTGGAAGCTGCATGAAGCGTGAGATGCGTAGCATTTCGCACGAACCGTTTGCAAGGAGGAAGGCATGCCAGAGCAACAGAACGTGAACCCAGGTAGTCAAGCGACGAGAGAAGCTCCCGTGAGCGAGCAGGCGCAGACCTTTCGACCCCGTCGACTGCTTCAAGCAGATGATCCTGGCACGCACCATCAACGACATCCTCAAGACGCGCAAGACGCAAGGCAAATTTGATTTCTATATCGGCTGTGCCGGCCACGAGGCGATTGCGGGTGTCATCGCCGCTCTGCAGCCTGATGACTGGCTCACCTTATACTATCGTGACCTGGCCGGCTGGCTGCAGCGCACACACGACCCTTATTCCCCTATTCGCGGGGCCTATGCGCGAGCGACCGATCCGATGACCTCTGGGCGCAGCTTATCGGAGCAATTCAGCAGCCGCCACTTTCACGTCCTGCCGTACTTCAGCGAGATCGCGGCTCTGGCTCCCTTCTGCGCGGGCGTCGGTTTCGCCTTCAAGCGCGAGCAGACCGGTCAGCTCGTCTCCTTCCACTGTGGCGATGGTGGTGTGGCCACCAACGACTTCAACGTGCTCTACCGGGCCGCGACCGTCCATCAATTGCCGGTGCTGATGGTGGTGGAGGAGAACGGCTGGGCCATCACCAACTCAGGCAGACAATGGGGTGGAAGCCTGGTCGAATGGGCACGCGGAGGTGGAGCTGAAGCCGTCGAGATGGACGGCAGCGATGCGGTGGCCCTCTATGAAGCCACGGTCTCCCTGGCGGAGCACACGCGTACAAAAGGCCCGGTCTTACTGCATCTGAAGATGGGGTTGCTAGACGCGCACTCGAGCAGCACCGACATCTATGGGTACCGGGACCGCGCCGAGGTCAACAAGACCAAGGAGACGCGCGACCCGATCACCAACACCGGCAATCGCCTCATCCAGATGGGACTGCTGACCAAAGAGGACATCGAGCGACTCAAGAAGGAGGCTCGGGCGCAGGTCACTGCGATCGATGAGCAGGTGCAGGGGGAGCCACTGCCCAGTGGGGACCGTTTCCTGAAGCATTTGTTTAGCTTCCCCAAGGAGCCCACCATCGAGCCGACCGGTGCCCCAAAGTCGACGAATATGCTCGATGCCGTCAACGATGCCCTGGCAGAGATCGCCAGCCGCGACCCGGGCTTCTTTGTCTATGGCCAGGACGTCGGCAGTCCACGTGGCGGCGTCTTTGGCACGACGCAATCGCTTGTGAGCAAATTCCCAGGGACAGCCATCAGTGCCCCGCTCAACGAGCAACTCATCTTTGGCATTGCTGCGGGCGCATCGATGGTCGATGGCCGAGCGCGCTGCGGCGAAATCCAGTTCATCGAATATCACCAGTCGATGGCGCAGACGGTGCGCCTGGCAGGGCAAATCGAGTATCAGTCCTTCGGCGACTGGAACTGCCCGGTGCTCATCCGCATGAAAGCAGGTGGCGGCGGTGGCGGACCCATCTCCTCTGGAGCAGGTGGTGGCGGCTTCGGGCATTCGCACTCAGGCGAGCACTGGTTTACGGACATCCCAGGGTTGATCGTGCTCTGCCCCAGCACACCGTATGACGCCAAGGGCCTGCTGATCGAGGCCTCGCGCACCGAATCGCCCGTGATCTACCTGGAGCGCGGTCGCCTCTATCGCTCCGCGCCGCCCAAAGACGCACAGGGCAACGTCATTGGGCCGGTGGCTGAATTGTGGCAAGTGCCTGATGGCTACTATACCATCCCAATGCGCCAGGCGCGCCGCATCCGTATAGGTGCAGGTTATCTGACCGGGGCCATTGTGACGTGGGGTACGATGATGCTCGAAGCAGCCATCGCTGCTTCCAACGTGGTGGCGCAGTATGGAGGGGCCTTCGACATTGTGGACCTGCGCACGCTCATGCCCTTTGACGAAGAGACGATCTCAGCGGCGGTACGTGAAGCCAACCGCGTGGTAGTTGTGACCGAGGAGCCGGACTACACGACCTTTGGTCGCCATGTCCACTCCTGGATTCTGCAGCACCACTTCGAGGATATGGATCTGCCCGCGGCCTTTATCTGTGGGAAGGGGAACATCCCTTCTGTGCCCTATAACGGGCCAGAGGAAATGGCGTTCTATCCTACCTCCAAGGACATCGAAGCAGTGCTGATCACCTTTACAACGGCTTAGTACGGAGAGCAGGAGAAAGTCATGGCAAACAACCAGTATGATATCGCAGTAATCGGTGCGGGTCCTGGCGGCTACGTCGCCGCTATTCGCGCTGCACAACTTGGTGCCAAGGTCGCCATTGTTGAGAAGCAGTATTTAGGTGGCACCTGTCTCAACGTGGGCTGTATCCCATCTAAAGCAATGTTGCACATTGCCGAGGTGATGCATAGCGTGGCCTCGATGGGAGAATTGGGCATCAACTTTCCACAGCCACCGACCTTTGACATGCGCAAGGCCGTTGCATATACCGACAGCGTTGTCAAGCGTATGACTGGCGGCATTGGTGCGTTGATGAAGGGCAACCGTATTGATGTGTTCGATGGATTGGGGACTGTCGATGCCTCGCGTAGCGTGACCGTCACCGGGGGTGAGAGCACCAAGAGTGATGAGTCGCCACAGCAATTCAGTGCGCAAAAGATCATTCTCGCAACCGGCTCTGTACCGCTCATACCTCCATTTCCCGGTGTTGACGGGCGCAATGTGATCAACAGCGATACCTGCTGGAACCTGCCAAAGCTGCCTGAAAGTATCATCTGTGTGGGTGGCGGCGTGATCGGCGTCGAACTGGCGTGCATGTTCCATGGCATTGGCTCTCAGGTCACCATTGTCGAAATGCTGCCGAGTGTCCTGGCCCCGGTGGATGACGAGGTACGCGCCCTCCTCGTGCGTTCGCTCGGCAAGCGCGGCATCACGATTGCAACGAATGCGAAAGTGGAGTCCATCGCTGATGAGGGCAACCTGAAGAAAGTGACGGCCAGTACGCCGAAGGGAGAGCAGGGCTTCACCGGCGAGTACGTGCTGATGGCGGTAAGTCGGCGCGCAAACACAAGTGGACTGGAGCGGCTCATGGAGCAAGGACTGGCACATGACCGGGGACGTGTCCAGGTCAACGACCGGATGGAGACGAACTTACCTGGCATCTATGCCATCGGCGACCTGGTGCATGGCGCTGGCCTGGCCCACGTCGCATCAACCGAGGGGGAAGTGGCCGCTGAGAACGCCATGGGCCATAGAGCGAGGATGGATTACGACGTTGTCCCCAACCCCATCTATACCTTCCCGGAGATTGCGTTTGTGGGCCTAACCGAGTCCCAGGCAAAAGAGCACTATTCCGACCTGCATGTCGAGCGCTTCCCCTGGGCCGCCAATGGGAAGGCCGTAGGCAGTGCCAATACCGAGGGGTTCACCAAAGTCATCCTGGGCAAGCACAACGAGATTCTCGGTGCGCATATCATCGGACCAGATGCGACCAACCTGATTACGGAATACTCAGTCGCCATGCGTGGTGAACTCACGGGTGATGAGCTTATTGAGACGATCCATCCGCACCCAACACTCAGCGAGGGGCTGCGCGAGGCGGTCCTGGCAGCGGAGGGTTGTCCGATCCATATCCCCCCCAAGCAGGCGGCGCGGGCGAGATAATATATAAGGAATTCCCCGCGAAGGATTTAAACGCGCTCCGCAAGCTTCGCTGAGGGGGACTACTATGAAGGGAGTAGCACGACTATGGCAGATGTATCGTCTACTGGGCAGGGTCCCATCGATGCTTGGAACCAGCTTATTGAGAGCACCATGCAGGTCCATCCAGCTCTCCACATGACTGCCGAGCAGGCACGCCAGAGTGGGAAAGACCCCTGGATGACCTTGATTGACCAACTCTGGCAGGCCAACCCGTCCAGCAAACTCCTCCCCATCGATCCCGCTGAGGTTACCCACGCCTTTCAGCAGATCTGGACCGATGCACTGCGTCACCCTGACCGGGCCTGGGCCAACTACGCTGACTTCGTCCAGAGCTACACACAAATGATGACGGGGGCAGCCCTCAAATTCTGGGGACAAGGCAAGGATGTCGAGCCGACCGTCTCTCCTGAAAAAGGCGACAAACGCTTCAGCGCCCCCGACTGGCAGCAGAATCCCGCCTTCGATGCGCTCAAACAAAGCTACCTGCTGGCCGCCACCACCTTGCTCAAGACCGCCTCTCAGGTCGAGGGGCTGGATGAGCACCAGCAGCGCAAGCTGACCTTCTACCTGCGCCAGTTCCTGGATGCCATCAGTCCCACCAACCTGGCCTTCACCAATCCGCAGGTGATCCACGAGACGATTTAGAGCGGAGGGCAGAACCTGACGCGTGGCATGGAGCATCTCTTGCGCGATGTCCAAGCCGGGAAGATCAAAATGACCGATACCGAGGCGTTTGCCCCCGGACGCAACCTGGCCTTGACGCCCGGCCAGGTGATCTACCGCAATAAGCTGATCGAACTGATACAGTACACGCCAACGACCGAGAAGGTCTACGCCTTCCCCTTGCTCTTCCTTCCACCCTGGATTAACAAATACTACATCCTGGATATGCAGCCGCAGAATAGCCTCTTCAAGTTCCTGGTGGATCACGGCTTTACCGTCTTTGTCGTCAGTTGGAAGAACCCTGATGCATCCATGGAAGAGATCGGTTTCGAGGACTATCTCACGTTGGGACCGCTGAATGCGCTCGATGTCATCAAAGAGATCACCGGCTCGCCGAAGGTCAACGCCATTGGCTACTGCATCGGTGGCACGTTACTCTCGATGGCCTTGCCCTATTTGGTGGCCAAAAAGGATGAGACGGTCAACTCTGCCACCTTCTTCGTCTCCTTGCAAGATTTCACGGAGGTTGGCGATACCTCAGTCTTCATTGATGAACCGCAGGTGAGCTATGCCGAGGAGCAAATGATGAAGCGGGGCTATCTGGATAGTCGTGCGATGGCGACGATGTTCAACATGTTGCGTGCCAATGACTTGATCTGGAGCAACGTAGTGAACAACTACTTGTTGGGCAAGGAGCCACCGGCCTTCGACTTGCTCTACTGGAACGCGGATGGGACGCGCATGACCCGTGCGGCGCACTCGTTCTACCTGCGCAACACCTACCTGGAGAATAATCTGATCAAGCCTAAAACGATTGTGCTCAAAGGCGTTCCCATTGACCTTGGCCGGATTCGCCAGGACATCTATGCGGTGGGTGCAGAGCAGGATCATATCGTGCCCTGGAAGTCGGCTTGGCGGATCTCGCAACTGAGCGGGGGCCAGGTGCGCTTTGTGCTTGGCGGTAGCGGTCATATTGCAGGGGTCATCAGCCCCCCCAGCAAAGGCCGCGGCTACTGGACAAATGACAAGCCGGTGAAGAACGCTGACGAGTGGTTGGAGAGCGCTGAGAGCTACAAGGGGAGCTGGTGGGGCGACTGGCTGGAGTGGCTGGAGCCTCGCTCGGGGGAGCAGGTAGCGCCACCACCGGTGGGCGGCACGGCGCACCCGCCGATTACGCCAGCGCCGGGGACATATGTGTTGGAGAAGTGAGGAAACTCTCTCGTTTGTATGGTAGTGTCATGCCTTGATAAAGCACGTGGCGCATGTGAAAGAACAAGAAGAGGAGCAAGATCATGGAAAAGGAACGAAAAGCATGAGCGAGGAAACGAAAAATTCAGCACCGCTTCCAGCAGTTGGAGCCCGAGCGACATGTGTCCGCACGTTCACGGATGCCGATATTGTACGCTTCGCCGAGGTGAGCGGCGATCGCAATCCTGTTCATCTGGATGACGCCTATGCTGCACGTTCTCCCTTTGGGCGGCGCGTTGCCCACGGATTCCTCACAGGCTCACTGATCTCCGCGGTAATCGGCATGGAGTTGCCTGGTCCAGGGAGCATCTATTTGGGGCAGACGCTGAAATTTCTCGCTCCTGTCTACATAGGCGACACAGTGACGGTGAGTGTCGAGGTGATTGGAGTTCGCGAGGAGAAACGCCTGGTCACGCTGCGTACTGATTGTACGAATCAAGATGGCAAGTTGGTGCTTACGGGGGAGGCGACCGTCAAATATCTAGGTGAAGCTTGAGCGGGCTAACCAGGTGATGGATTCCTCAATAGGAGGAGGGTTTGTGTAAACGACTGGATGGAAAAACAGCGATGGTAACCGGTGCAGGTCGGGGGATCGGCCGGGCCATTGTCAAAGAATTAGCCGTAACGGGTGCCAATGTTGTCATTAGCTACAACACTCATGCTCTCCCAGCGCTGGCGTTGGCTAGAGAAATTGAGGAGTATGGATCGAATGCATTGGTGCTCCAGGCTGATGTGACCGACTACGAGCAGGTAGGCAAGATGATACGACAGGCGATCAAAACCTTCGGACAGATTGACATCCTGGTCAACAACGCCGGCATCACACGTGACATGAAGCTGAGAAATATGACCAAGGATCAGTGGGACGAAGTGATCCACGTCAATCTCAGCGGACTGTTCAACTGTACTAAGCAGGTCCTGCCGTTTATGCTGGAACACGAAAGTGGCAGAATTGTCAACATCAGCTCGTTTGTGGGCCTGGCAGGCAACATTGGGCAGACGAACTACGCGACGACCAAAGCGGGGATCATTGGCTTCACCAAGTCGTTGGCGCTGGAGGTAGCCCGCCATGGCGTTACCGTGAACGCTGTCTGCCCCGGTTTCATCGAAACCGATATGCTCTTGGAGGTGCCAGAGGACGTGCGCCAGCGCATCCTCGAGCGCATTCCCCTGGCCCGTTTTGGGACAGCCGAAGAAATAGCAACCTGTGTCCGCTACATTGTCACCGAAGGCGTCTACATGACGGGTCAAGTGATGAGCATCAACGGCGGCGTCTACATCTAATAAGCCGTGATACGGATACGACAGGCCAGCCAGTAGGTCATCTCCTAGAATGAGGAATACGTCCAAGATGCCCAGCGTTTCTTTAGCGACGGGGTGGAGATCCTCGAGCGTCAGGCAGAGAGTATGCGTACGCTGATGCAGGAGTTGGAGCGGCAAGCCAAGAAACAGCAAGAAGCGCTCCAAACGCTCGCGCACGAGTCGGTGGAGAGCTATACCGACTTTCTGCGCACTCCGCTCTCCTACTATCAGCAGACGCTTGCTGCTGCTGAGAACCTCACACGGCAAGGACTCGAGAATTTTCGGAAAGCGACGCAACAGGTACAGGGTACTGAACAGAAGATGAATGAGCAACAAAGCTCGTAGGAGGTTTCCTGGAGACCTGAAGAAAAGCTGCCCTTCAGGTGCTTTAGAGCCAAGTCCTAGTGTGCATGCTCCGTTCAAGAAGGAGGGAGAAGGATACAGACTATGAGTGGAGATATTCTCGGCATTCATCGGTTGGAGCAGTATCGATCAGAGCTTGAACAGGTGTTGCCTTCACTTAGCTTGCCATCAGGCAGACGTAACAGGTGAGCTATGGAAGACAATCGTGCAGTGCGTCCATCAGTGTAGAGTCCACTGCTCGTGCCCGTCTTCCGGGCACTCTGGATGGCTTCGCTTGTCGCCAATATCGGTGTGTGGATGCAGAATGTGAGTGGGGTGTGGCTGATGACGACCCTCTCGCTCTGCTCTGCTCAGCAATCGGGATGGTGGTGGGACTCGCAGCAGTTCTACGGTGGCGGTTGCAGACAAGCGAGGGATTGGATACGACTCAAGTGTGGGCTCCCTGGGTTGAACCCCATGTGCTGATTGAGGAGCGGCCTATGGATGCTCCAGTGCTGGTGACCGTCGAGTATCGGATTGATCCACAGCAGGCGCTATCCTTTCTCAAGGCGATGCGAGACCTTCATAAGGTTCGTCTGCGCGATGGAGCAATTCGTGGGGGTATCTACGTAGATCCTCTCAACCCAGAGCGCTATGTCGAAACTTTTGTGATTGGGTCATGGAACGAGCACTTGCGACAACACGAACGAATGACAAAGGAAGATCAAATCATTGAGGAACGGGTGCGCGCTTTCCATTTTGGTGAGGAGCCACCTGCTGCCTCCCACCTGATCTATGCTACTGAGGCATTGGTCAAAGGAGCGCATCAGTTATCGTCGGGGGAGCTCGTGGGTGGGGGAGTACATGAGCACCATCCTCGTGACTTGCATGAGTGATTCGCAGAATAGCAGAACGAGGGAATAAGTATGGCAACAATCATTCCAGAACGCCGTCCTACATGGTTGAGAGTACGTCCCCCCAAGGGGGAAAACTACGAACAGCTCAAGCAACTGATGCGCAGTCAAGAGTTGCATACCGTGTGTGAGGAGGCCCGCTGTCCGAATATTGGCGAGTGTTGGGGCCAGAAGACAGCCACCTTCATGATCCTGGGACGTGTCTGCACGCGCAGTTGTGGCTTCTGTGCAGTGGAGACAGGGCGTCCCATCGGACTCGATTGGGAAGAACCAAAACGGGTCGCCGAGGCGGTACAGCAGATGGGGCTGCGCCATGCTGTGGTCACCTCAGTGAACCGTGATGAGTTAAAGGATGGCGGGGCGGCTATTTTTGCTGCCACCATTCGCTGGATTTGTCGGCTGAACCCGCACTGTACCATCGAGGTGTTAACCCCCGACTTTAAGGGAGTCTACGAGGCGTTACAGGTGGTCATCGATGCCAGGCCCGATGTGTACAATCACAATGTGGAGACGGTTCCCAGACTCTACAGGCGGGTGCGTCCACAGGCGATCTACAAGCGTTCGCTCCAGGTACTCAAGTGGGCGAAAGAGATGAATACTGCCGCGCCAACCAAGTCCGGCTTCATGCTGGGACTGGGCGAAACATGGGATGAGGTGGTCGAGGTGATGCACGGTCTGCGCGAGCACGAGGTCGATATTCTGACGATTGGACAGTATCTGCGCCCCTTGTTTCAGCATCTTCCTATTCAGCGCTATGTTCCGTTGGAAGAATTTGCTGCGCTAAAGGTCGAGGGAAAGAAGATGGGCTTCCGTCATGTGGGGTCTGGTCCCTTCGTGCGCAGTTCCTATCACGCTCGTGAGCAGGCCGCCGGGGCAAGTGAAGGAAGGGGAGAGTCATGAAATCATCGTCAACATGCTCTCTTTTGTGTATGCCAATCACGATAGGGGATACTCCGAATGTCTTGCCTTTATCGATATTTTGTAGAACATATACCGAGATGCATACGAGCACCGAACTGTGAGGAGAATTATGTCAGACTACCAACACATCCTTGTCGAGCAGAATGAGCATATTGGTATTGTCACCCTGAATTGTCCGAAGGAGTTGAATGCGCTCAATTTCTCGCTGGTGAGCGAGCTGGTTGATGCCCTGGAGGAACTGGACCGAGATCAAACAATTCGCTGTATTGTCGTCACTGGAGCAGGAGAGAAGGCCTTTGCCGCAGGGGCAGATATTAAGGAGATGTCCGACAAATCGCCGATTGACATGATGGTAGGACAGTTCGAGGCGTGGGAACGCATTCGACGTATCCGCACGCCAATGATTGCAGCCGTTGGCGGTTATGCTCTCGGCGGTGGGTGCGAACTGGCGATGCACTGCGATATGATCGTCGCCTCGGAGAACGCACGCTTTGGGCAACCCGAAATTCTGCTCGGTGTTATTCCTGGAGCAGGTGGGACTCAGCGCCTGGCGCGAACGCTGGGCAAGTACCGTGCGATGGAGATGGTGCTGACTGGCGCACAGATCAGCGCACAGGAGATGGCGAACCATGGTCTGGTGAATCGCGTGGTTCCCAAGGGCGAGCACTTGAGCGAGGCGATGAAACTGGCGCAGACGATAGTGGCACAACCTCCTATCGCCATACGCCTGGCAAAGGAGTCGGTCCTGGCAGCGTTTGAGACCTCGCTGGAAGCGGGACTGGCAGTAGAACGCAAGAACTTCTGCTTGCTGTTCGCCACAGAAGATATGCGTGAAGGCATGAAAGCCTTTATGGAGAAACGCAAAGCAGCGTTTCAAGGAAGGTAAAGCCAGATGAACATGAACCTAGCTGAAGAGAGTTTGCTCACTCGCGTACGACAGGCACGAACAAGCAGAAAAACAACTATCTCGCAGGCGGAGTCTGTAGGGGTGAATCTTGATGGGGCCTACCGAATCCAGGCTGTTTTGGGCGAGAATTGGGAACTGAAAGGATATAAATTTGGGTTAATCAGTCCGGCCAAACAAGCGCAGATGGGCATCAGTGCGCCCATCTATGGTCACGTCTATGCCGAGATGCTCCTCGAAAGCCCGGTACAGTTGAGCCGATTCATCCAACCGCGGATCGAGCCAGAACTGGTTGTGGTGCTGCGTGATGGTCTGCCCGTACAATCGTCACCGGAAGCGGCATGGCTAGCCATCGCTGGTATCTTTCTGGGTGTGGATTTTCTGGATAGCATCTGGGAAGGATACCGTTTCAGCATTGCCGAGGTTGTAGCTGATAACGCCTCCGGTGGTGGTTTCCTGCTTGGGGAGCAACGGCTGAGTGAGCCATACACAGGCCAACTTAGCCTGTTTGTGAACGGAGAATTGCTGACTGAAGGTCCAGTGGAGGCCTTAGGAGACATTGGGGAACGCTTGAGCTGGCTCTCGGGAGAGGTTGGTGGACTGCGGCCTGGACAGGTGATCTTTCTGGGTTCACCAGCTGCAGCTTTACCGGCTAGACCCGGGACACTTGAACTCCATGGCCCTCAGGAGAGTGTGTTGGCTGCGAGAGTAGAGGAATGATAGGTCCATCTGCGACTGTTCGTAACGGTACGCTGCCTCGGCTCCATGTTACGAGTATTGATGACCATCGGTGAGTAGTGTACAAGAGAGGGTGAGCAATGCGCGAAACAGGAGAGCATTGGCTCGCCGTTGGGCGCATGTCCAATGCGGCACATACCGAACTTCCTGGGCTTGGGCCGCTGTGTGACGAATTCAAAGGAGCTCTATACGCCAAGCCCTTCTTGTCGTCACAGTCAGGAGAGGCAAGATCATGAGTACATTCCATCTGACCGATTCACAGTCCATGGGCCTATTCTTCGCACCTGGGCTCCTACGGGAGGACGTCCGCTGCAACGTGCTGTGACCCGGCCGGAGACTGAAGGTTCGCGCTTTCGCATCGAGGGGCACGTCCTCGACGGCGGTGGCGTGCCGGTACCTGATGCTCTGGTCGAAAGCTGGCAGGCCAATGCGCATGGTCGCTACCACCATCTCGCAGATTCGGGGCCAGCGCCGCTGGCCCCGTCCTTCATCGGGTTTGGTCGCTCCGGCACAGCGGAGGACGGAAGCTACTGGTTCGAGACGGTCAAGCTAGGCCCTGTTCCATTCGATGCGGAACGGCTGCAGGCTCCCCACATCTGCGTCACCCTGTTTGTCCTCGGGCTCCCCAATCACCTCGTGACGCGCCTGTACTTCGAAGACGAGCCCACCAACGCCACTGATCCGGTCCTGCAACGTGTCCCTGAAGACCGCCGGGCAACGCTGCTGGCCAGACGCCAAAGGGAAGAGACGGCGGTCGTCTACCGCTTTGACATCGTCCTGCAAGGTGCGGGTGAAACCGCGTTTTTCAATCTATAATGGAGTCCGGATACCGTGGAACTCATCCCACTTCCCTCCGAGACGAAACTCGTGGTTCCGCGTGACCTGCAGGCTCGGAGGGAGCGGACCCACACAAGAAAGGCAATCTCACAAGTTAGAGCCGAGTGACTCTTGTCCAGCCCCGGACCTACCCCTCTCCTGGTTCAGCGATGGCTGGCATGGGTAGGCATCCATACGTGTGCGAGCCTATCGTGAGCGGATATGGACGGGCAAGCGCGGACGTCCGCCGTGGGTAGGTCCCGAGACCGTGACATTGACGCAAAGCGTCAAGCCTCGTGATGAGCATAGGCGCCTCTTGTCGGGGAGATCCGGGCCGCGCTGGGACTCAGCGGAGGACCAGCCGGGACGGTGCATGTGGAACGGCCGGGCGGCGCGTTGCGCGATCGGCTCAATGCGCTCACTCGCAAGACCCCTGCGTTTGCCAAACGGGACGCGACCTGGGATGCACTCATTGGCTTGCAGCTCTTCGATCACAATTTTCAGCGGGCTCATCGCTGCTTGCGCCTGCCGCTTGGGGAGGGGGTACATCGCTATCCGCATCGGTCTCCAGCGATGGCTCTTGGAGTGACTGATCATCTCTGGTCACTTCAAGACCTGTTGACTTCTCGGATCCCTTTCACCCCATTAAGTTCTTATTCGGAAACCAGACAAGAGCGAAAGCGAGCACACTGTTGAAAGCAGATGAGCGCGCAGGCCAAATGCAGAAAGGCTTCGTAGGTCTGCGAAAGCTTCTCCCAGCGTACCAGGAGCCGTCGGGACCGGTTGAGCCAGGAATGCAGGCGCTCGACCACCCATCGACGCGGCTTCTTGGTCGATTCCAGAGGGTTGCGGACCGGTTGCTCCGACGTCTCGGGGTTTGGCTTGCCATGGGCTCGATTGTAGCGGTTCGGGCGAATATGAGGCACATAGTGACGGTCTCGAGCGGCTTCAAAGATCTCGTCGTAATCATAGCCAGCATCCAAGCACAGATGGTGCGGGTATTCCTCGGTGGGTTCGGGCCGCTCAATCATGATGTGATCCAAGGTCGCTTCCACGAGCTTCATATCATGCCGATTGGCTCCCGCGACCGCAATCGCCAGCGGCAGACCCCGCCCATCCGACAGTTCACTGCGCTTGGTTCCCCGTTTGCCGCGATCGGTGGGATTGGCTCCGGTCGCGGCGCCTCCGAAAGGGGCTTTCGTCTTGACCCCATCCAAACTCTGCCATTGCCAGTCAATTCCTACCAGTTCGTCATATTCCTGCAGTCCGGCCTGCCAGAGGTGGTCAAAAAACCCTTGCTTTTCCCACAGTCGAAACCGATCATACACGGTTGTCGAGGCTCCCAGTTCGCGGGGCAGCGCATTCCATTGGATGCCGGTACGCAGCACATAGACCATCGCGCGGTCATCAGTGGCGGGACGGCCTCCCTTTGGATGGGGCTGTCGTTCTGGTATCAAGGGGCACACTCGCTCCCACAAGGCATCGCTCACTTCCCATGGTTGTGTTCGTTCCATCTCTCTTCTCCCATCTTCGTCTGTTTTCCTTGTATTTTATCACATAGTTTCCGAATAAGGTTTTAATGGTGTCAGAAGACCAAATCTGATAGGTGAGTCCATATTGGGTAGCGAACGCCTCGCCAGGCGGACACCGCCAAATGCCCTCTTCATCGAGCACATAGCGGTTGAGCTGCTTCTCCACCAGTCGGCTGAGTTCTTGCGCTGGCTTACACTCAATCCATCCACACTCCCGATACCGAAAAACAAAGTAGTCTGCCGTATGCATTGGTCGTTGCAAGCGGCCACGTTTGTTGAGATATTCCAGGGGAATGGATGGGGGCTGATCCCACATCTCCAGGACATCATCATCGTGTTCAGCTTGCAGCAAAAACGGAAATTCGACTTTGGTACTCTCTGCCTTGATGATGCAGTGCATCTTTGGGGAGGGGTACCAGGCAGGCATGTTGCCTCGACGTGCGCCTGGGGTGCGACTTGGAGGCGATGAGCGGATGTGAATGAGCATATCCTGGGTTTCTCGTGGAAAACCAAGACGGCGAAAGTACGTGTACAGCCCAGTGCCATCAAGAGCTTTTGCCATGGCCGTTTCCTCCCTTTAGCGATGTGTCTCCAACGTCCCTTTCTCCAGCCTAACACAAGCTTCCGGATGAAACAAAGCTTTTTGCCAGTGGTGGTACTTGTGGCCAAACTTTTGGTAGGAAACGGCCAATCTTTCGGGTAATCGGCATCAAGTGCTCACATTTCAGGGTAAAAGCTGCTCACATTTCACGTCATTTACAGCGCTCACAGTTGTGGTGGGATTTGCCCCTTATCGATTCGCTGCGCCTTTTGCGCTTTCTCTATCGCGTACCGGAAGAGCGCCACGCGGCCAACCTGCGGCGCTTGCGCGCTATGCTCGCGCTCAATGAATTCATCGATATCCCCGTGCGCCAGCTTTCGCTTGGCCAGCGCATGCGTGGCGACCTGGCGGCAGCCCTCCTGCATGATCCTGAACTACTCTACCTGGATGAGCCAACCATCGGGCTCGACGTGGTGGCAAAGGCGCGCATCCGCGAATTTTTACAGGCGATCAACGAGGAGCAGAGTGTGACCGTGCTGCTCACCACGCATGACATGGACGATATCGAAACCCTCTGCCGGCGCATGCTCATCATCGACCACGGGCGCAAACTCTACGATGGCACCGTCGATGATATCCGCACGCGTTTTGGCGGCGAGCGCGTGCTGATTGCCGAGTTCAGTCCAGGCGCGTTGGCCACTTTACCTCATGACGATACAGGCCAACCTCTGCTAAAAGAACTTCCAGCCGGAGTGCGGCAGGTACAGGCCGAAGTCCCACGCGTCTGGCTCGCTTTCGAGCGCGATGCTATCGCCGCCCATGAACTGGTAGCCTGGCTGGGAAGCCGCTATACACTGTGCGAGGTCACTTTCCAGGAGCCGGAGATCGAAGATGTGATTCGCCGCATCTACGAAAATGGCTTGTTGCTGTAGTACATATGTACAAACGTTGCCTCGTCGTGTAAAATAGCAGAGGTCGCTGCAAAATCTCTAATCCGCAAGGATTGGAGCGGGAGGTGCAGGAGGGCGGCCAGCCCCTTTCAGGTGGAGGTTGTTGAGCAGGGGTCCAGGGGACGGCAGTCCCCTGGCAGGCACCCTGTCCGGGGGACAGGTAATCAGGGGTGTCCCCGCCCCTCCTTCTCCTTGTTTCGCCGCCGCAGGCGGCAGAAGCAAACCTGTAACATCGCGTTATTTTAGTTACGAGGAGTGAAAAAATGAGCGAAACAAGTGAAACTCTGGCATTCTTTATCCAGGGCTGGCAAAACTACCAGAACCAATTGAGCATAGCTCTCGCCCGGCTCTCACCGGAACAGCTTGCCCTCCGCGCCGCGCCCGACCTGCGCTCAATCGATGAGCTGGCACGCCACGTGATCGCGGTGCGTGCAGGGTGGTTCCACTATAACCTGGAAGAGGGCGATGAGGACTTCGGCGCTTTTCACGAGTGGGATGAACCTGGTAGCCCACCGCGCTCCGCAAGTGAACTGGTAAGCGGATTGGAGAAGACCTGGCAGGTCATGCAGGAGGTATTGGGACGCTATACGCTCTCAGATTTGCAGTCTACTGTCCAGGATGAGTGGGAAGGCCAGATATATACCTACACCCGCGGATGGGTCATCTGGCACGTCATCGAGCATGATATCCACCACGGTGGCGAGATTGCCTACTCCCTCGGCATACACGGCCTCACCGCTCCAGATATTTAGCGTGTGAGCAGGCCGCATGCCGTAACCCGCATCTCTTGTCCAGATCCTCTTTGCCAACTGCAAACGGTGATCGTCGGCGGGTGGATGTGGCGCGGGGTGGGGACCCTTGTGGGATACTTGCTCAAGACCTGGGGTACATATTGTTGCACTCCCCCGTTGCAGGTAAAACCGGATTTTGTGTAGGGTAGACGCAGAAAATTGAGTGAGACCAATAGCCCAAAGGGGCTATTTTCTTGCCCTTCACCACCCAGGGCTTTCCCATGGCTGACTTGCTTTTCTCTTCCCCTTCTGGTACGCTCAGAGCAGAGACCAGACGCCGATTCTCAAAGTATGATACCGGGCCACCACTCACTGATTCCACCGTTTTTGTTGTCACGAATTCATTCCTCAAGCATCTCCGTAAGAAGAAGGCATCAGATCGGCCCGAATAATTATACAGAAATCTCCCGCAGAATGGCTCATGGCCACTTCGGGTACTGGTGGCGAAGTCGAAAAGGAGTGACTAGACCTCATCCAGTAGCATGGAGAAAATGAACAATGTGTTGCTTGCCAAGAAGGAGGTTATCTATGTCACTCAAATCCCTACCGATCCCACCGGCTCCAGAAGAAACGGCTCGTGTGGCTCACGCCGTTTTTCCCCACGGCAATGTTTTCATGCAGTTGCGTGACACGCTGGGAACCATCTACACCGATGAGGCCTTTGCTGACCTGTTTCCTACTCATGGTCAACCCGCTTTAGCACCATGGCGTCTGGCACTGGTGACGGTGTTTCAATTCATGGAAGGCTTGACGGATCGGCAGGCTGCTGAGGCCGTGGGTGATCGGTTGGCTTGGAAGTACGCGCTCAGCCTGGAACTGACCGATCTTGGCTTTGACCATACCGTGCTTTCCGAATTTCGCTCGCGTCTGGTTGCGGAAAATGCTGAACAGCGTTTGTTGGATCTGCTCCTGGAGCGCTGCCGAGAAGGTGGGTGGCTCAAAGCCGGAGGGCGACAACGCACCGACTCGACCCATGTCCTGGCCAAGGTCCGCGCACTCAACCGCACGCTGTGTGTGGCTCAGACCATGGTCTATGTCTTGAATGTGCTCTCCGAGGTAGCTCCCGAGTGGATTCTCGCTCATGTGCCACCCGAATGGGTGGAGCGGTATGGTGAGCGGTTGGAGCATGAGCGGTTGCCCAAAGAGGAGCAAGAGCGCAAAGCGTATGCCACCCAGGTGGGAGCTGATGGCTGGATGTTGCTCACTGCACTAGAGGCACCTGATACTCCGGACTGGATGAGGACGCTGCCAGCAATCATCACACTGCGTACCATGTGGGAGCAACAATTTGAGCCAAGAGAACAAGGCGGACGGTGGCGGCAAGAACCAGACTTGCCCGCGGCTCAGCTCATCGCCTCTCCCTATGACCTCGACGCGCGCAATGGGAAGAAGAGAGCCACCGTCTGGCTCGGGTATAAAGTACATGTTACCCAGACCTGCGAGGAAGATGCTCCACAACTCATCACCCACGTCCAGACCACCCCTGCTCCCCTGAGCGATGAGGGGGTCCTGTCCACGATTCATGCCGATCTGACTCAGAAGGAATTGCTCCCAGGCCAACATCTGGTGGACTCTGGATATGTGACGATCGCCAATCTTGTTGAGAGCCAATCCGGCTATGGAGTCGATCTGGTTGGTCCCACCCTCAAGACCCACTGGTATCAGGCTGAGACCGGCTACGACCTCACGCACTTCTCCATCGATTGGGAAGCCGAGACCGTCACCTGTCCAGAGGGCCGAATCAGTTCGAGCTGGACACCGGTCCAGGATGCAGGCAAATCGCTGATCAAAGTGAAGTTCTCTCAAAGCGACTGTAAGGTCTGCCCCAGTCGGACGTCCTGTACGGGAACGACGCGGCGCAGCATGACCTTGCATCCCAAAGAGCAGATGCAGGCACTTTTTGCAGCGCGCAAGCGGGAGGAGACGGATGAGTTCAAGGACGCCTATCGTCATCGGGCGGGCATTGAAGGGACCCATTCTCAAGGAGTGCGCACGATGGGCTTACGCCGCTCGCGCTATATCGGTCTGCGCAAAACCCATCTGAGCCATGTGGCTGTTGCTGCCGCGATCAATGTCATTCAATTGATGAGTTGGCTGCAAGGAGAAGCCCCGGAACAGACCCGCACCTCTCCTTTCAAGCGGGTCATACAGCAGGCAGCCTGAGATGGGGGCTTCGACTTCGCCACCAGTACCAAGAGTGGCCATGAGCCGCAAAATCTTGGGATTTACATCATGAGAGAGCCCTTTCCAGAAGAAACTCTCGAAGATGGTTTTGTCACACGAGTGGGGTTGTGACGGGAAGAAAGTTGGGGTGTACAAAAAAGAACATCTGTGCTATGCTTCTTGAAGCACAGCGTTTCTTGAGTTTTCTTGAGTGTTTAAGGAGAGCAGAATGAGAGAATTTCAGGCTGATGGGAGAACGATCAGCGCCCATCTGGCAGTTCCCGAGCATGGCAGTGGACCAGGTGTGTTGGTCCTGCATGCCTGGTGGGGACTGACGGAGCCGTTTCGGCAGGTCTGCGACCGGCTCGCGGAGGCGGGCTTCGTGGCACTCGCCCCCGACCTCTACCGCGGCAAGACGACCGCGGCGGTCGAGGAAGCGCAAGCGTTGGGCGAGGCGCTGGATCGGGATTTGGAGCGGGTGCGCGGCGACATCGCGGGGGCAGTGCAGTTCCTGCGCCAACACGATGCGACACATCTGGCGGACGGTCGCGGCAAGCTCGCCCTCGTCGGCTTCTCGCTGGGAGGCGCCTACGCGCTAGACATGTCCGTCAACCTGGCCGAGGAGATCGCCGCAGTCGTTACCTTTTATGCCTCCTACCCCGGACTGGACTATAGCGGCGCGAAGGCCGCATACCTCTGCCACTTCGCGGAGGATGACCCCTGGGAGCCGGCTGAGTCGGGAGCGTAGATGGAGCAGGCGCTCCAGGCTGCGGGGAGGCCGGTCACCTGTCTATACGTATCCGGGGACCAAACATTGGTTCTTCGAGGAGAATCGCCCTGAGTATGACGCCGAGGCTGCTCGCATTGCCTGGGAGCGTACCATTGAGTTCTTGCATCGAACGGCTTGATTAAGCGCTCTCGCTGTGTCGGAGCGGAGCGCCCATGCCTGATCCGTTGTCCACGATCTTCATCAGTTCATCCCAGATCGGGAGCGACGCGCGTGAATCGAGCTGGAGTGTCAATCTGTCAATCATTATTACACTTGGAGGCATACAGATGGATCCCTTGTGGAGGACCGCCCTCTGGCAGCAGTTCGGCGCGGCTATCGACATGCTTGAAAACGCCTTGCTCGCCTGTCCCAGCACGCTTGGAACCGCGCCTCTGGCGCGACCACTCAGACCACCCTCTGCCACCGGAATCCGCAGAATTCTGGTACATCACTTATCATACACTCTTCTGGCTCGACTTATATCTAACAGGCTCACTTGAAGGGATTCGCTCCCCCTACGCCCTTCACCCTGGATGAGCTTGACCCAGCAGGTGTCCGTCCCGAACGGCCCTATACTAGGGATGAGCTACACGCCTATCTTGTAGATACTGCGCAAGAAGTGCCAGACAACGATTGCTGGGTTGTCAGACGAGAAAGCGCACCAACAGTCGATTTCCCCTGGATGGAGGGAAAGCCGTTAGCTTTTTAGAGCTGCTGTTGTACACCATGCGCCACGTGCAGGAACATGCGGCCCAGTTGAACCTGTTTCTCGGACAGAACGCCATTGATGGAGCCTCTGATTGGGTCAGCCGGGCGAAAGCCGATGAGGGCGGTGAGTAAGCGCTTTCAGAGTGTGCTGCCTGTCAATCATTTTCTTCTGTGGGCCGAAATTGGAGAAGGAAGTGGGCGGGAAAACGGGTCATATGAGGTGTATTTGTGCAGAAAAAGAACTCGTCCCGCGAGGCCACGCCGTCTCTGGATTTCTACACACTCGCCCATTTCATGATCCAATTTCTCCAAATCCGCCCATGGAATTCCAAAATGGACAGTCTGAGACACGCGTACACAATTTACAACTCTAGGAAAAGTATACCAGATGTGGAGTGGTTTGCCCAGGCACCCTCCTCTCGGGGGTGCGTTTCATTTTTTTGCACCGACCTCTTCTGTAGCAACAAGGATGGAAGGAGGACATCGGAGAAACGGTTTGTGCCAGGAGTAGCCAGAGCCAAGACGAGCAGTTGATTGCTTCGCGAAGACCTCAGCCGTGGTAGCAGTGGCAGCAGCAACAGGGGGGTGAGACAGCCGATACACCCGCGTTCCCCAGATGACGAGGAACCAAAAGGCCCTGTCCAGCCGTTGCTGGCTCTTTGCTTGCCGACGCTGGGTGCGCAGCGTTTGTCGATGCGCCACCGACGTCGCCCAGGCCTGCTTCCACTCTCGATTGCATACCGCATTGCGCAGCACCAGCATCGGGTTGACGTTCTGCCGACCCCAGCGCATGCCAGCACCTTTGAGGCGTGCTTCGACAACCAGCTTATTGGCGCTTTCCACACTGCCTGAGCCAATGGGCCAGCCCGCCTCCTGATAGGTCGGATACTGCATGTGCGCTTCTCGCTTCTGCAAATAGGTCAATTTCTCCTGCATCAGTGGGCTGGGATAGCGAGTGGCCAACCAGGCCAGGTGGGTGAGCACTCGTGCTGGGCCCTGGTGCTTGAGCCGGTGCAGCACTCCCTCCAGCCAGTGAGCAGGCAATCGGCCTCCTGCTGCCTGCACCGCCTGCCCGATGTCGTTGATATATTCGGCGGCATGCGCAAAATCGAGAATGCGGACCGCATCCGCACGGTGGTAATCCACCAGTCCTTGCAGCCACTCCGCGCCATCTTGCACCGCGCACACCTCAGTGGCCCGTTCCAGTCCTCGTCGATGCGTTTCGACCAGCGTTGCTTGCTCAAAACTCGCTGCATCACAGAGGCGCGAGCAGTACGAGAGGTGCTGTGTGCAGACCTCCCCTCGCGAGTTGCGCGTGACCTCCCCGATGGCCAGCGTCTTGACTTCGGCCCACTCGCCTCCGACCAGATGCACCATCGCTCCATCCCCACTCATCGCTTGTTTCTCCGCTCCCGCAGGCGCTTGGGGCGCCTGCTGCTTGAGGCGCTCCTCCTCACGCTCACACACCGCCAGTGCTGCCTCCCCGCTCGCCAGGGTGGCTCGGTGGGCCGTCGCCTTGCTCACCCGCACGCCCAGCAGGTCTTGCAGCAACTCCTGCGCAGCCTCAAAAGACATCCAGCAGGCCAGCCGCACCAGGGTTTCCTCCCCACGCGGCGTCAGCCCTCCCGCCAGCAGTCCTAACTGCTCATCCAGGGGGAAAAAAGCCCACCCCACAGGTCGGGCAGGTGCCATAGGTGCGCGTCAACTTGACCGCTTCTCCTCCGGTCGTTTGGATGTAGCGCGTCTGCTCCCCACGTGCCCACAACGGCTGGCCGCAGGTCGCACACCTGGGACGCTCCTCCTGCGAGAGCTTACTCCAGTCCTCACCCGGCTGCACCAAGTCCTGGATCAGTTGGGCCCGCAACTGGTTGATCTGCTCATCCACTGCCGCTTCGATCTCGGCCCACGTCGCGTGCGGGTGCTCTTTGCGCCATTGGGTCATCCCCAGCACATCTCGCAGTCCTGCACTCACCTGTTGCATCTGCTCACTGCGCTCCCGTTTGTTCTTCTTGGCTTTCATGCTCACTTCTCTTTCTCCTGGCTTTTTCCCCTAGTTTACCACCTCCCGCCTTTGTGCAAAAAAATGAAACGCACCCTCCTCTCGGTGCTCACTCTTCGGGGCAAGTGCTGATGTTTGAGGGCCAAACCTGCTCACATTTCAGGGCATTTACTACCAGGAATCGGGTAAACTATTCACATCAAAGATCAGGCGAGGTGCGTGCAGAAGTGTGCTTGTGTGGAACGCCTCTGGTGCGGTTCAAGGGCCGCCGGCCCAAACGGTACTGTTCGGATTGGTGCCACCAGCATGCCTACCGCAAGCGACAAACGCCTGTTCAGCAGCCATCACTTCCAGTGCTTGCGACAACGCACCTCGGTTCCTCTCGTCCTTTCGCTCATCATCAGCGGAAAAGAGGGACGTATGGCGATACGAAACAAGTGAACTGCTCACCTCAAGGATCAGGTGGAGTGAAGGGAGAAACGTGCCCCTGTGGAACGCCCCTGGTGCAATCACTTGGAGGCCGAATGAGAGAGTACTGTTCTGATCGGTGTCGCCAACGTGCCTACCGTGAGCGACAAACGCCTGTTCAGCAGCACTCCCTATCGGGGTGAAGCTTCCTGTACGAGAGTTGCCAAAATCCTTGCCGCACCCATTGCAATCCGGGGTTGTTAGTGGAATAGCCCTTCTATATCCCTGTGTCCTTCGATGATTGAGACAATTTCGACGAAAGATCCGCTATACCTGAAAAGTATGACATAATTGCCATGTGGGATACTTCGCAGCCCTTCCATTAATTCCGGTCTGGCCCTTCCCATTGTGCCAGGAAGCTCCGCTAGTTCCCGGCATTGTTGCCGGAGCTTTTCCATATACCTGATAGCAATCGCATTGCTACCGCTTTCCCTGGCGATATAGCGTTTTATCTGGATAAGGTCATCCCTGGCTTGCTCAAGGTAACGTAACTGATACATGAAATTTACTGCTCTACATCAGCCGCCAGAATTGCGGCAATGTCATCATCAGTATAGTTTCCACCTCGCTTGATTGCATTATTAACGTGGTCACGCAGGGCTTTTAATTTTAGTTGTCGTATTTCAAACTGTCTCAGAGCATCACGTACAACCTCGCTTTCATTGTTGTAGAGGCCGGATGCCACCTGAGACTTTACGAAACTGTCAAGATGTTCACCTAGTGAATAACTGCCTGACATTTTGTCCTCCTTTTGCTTCCGTGTTCTTATCTGTGCTTCTTATCATTATACCAATAGATACTAACTATTACTAGTGGTCAGTTCAGTTAGGTTTTAGGGGATGATAGGCTATTGCTCATCTATGGTAAGGCGTTTGATGCATTTGGGGAGGCTTGAGGTACGACAATTCTGCTTGTCTTTGTGATGAGCATCTCTTCAGCTTCCCTTTTTTTGAGGTCGGTCACTGAATTGGCTGCATCCGTGTTCGAGGCGTTTTCTTTCTGCTGTGTCGCTCGTAAGGTGTAAATTTTGGAATTAAATGGGCGGATTCTGAAGAAATTTGACAATTAAATGGGCGAGTTCGCAGGAAGCCAGAAACGGCCAGCAGAGCGGAAGGAGCTCTCTTCTGGCGATGAACAAAAACGTTCCTATACCCTATTGCCCGTTTTACCGCCCATTTAATTATCAAAATTCCGCCCATGGAATAAAAAGATTTACACACTGAATAGTCGGAAGGCACCATCTGCCCTTTTCCCTTTGCTAACTATCTTGCGCAGCTTCGTCTACCGCATGAGAGAGCACTTGCTCTCATCAATCCTACCATAAAAGCGAAGCCAGCACGATTCCTGACGTCCCTTGATATGGTGATGCGGAAACCCTCCGTTTGGGCTCAGTATACCACCTCTTGTTAGAGTAGCACTTCTTCAAAAAGGAAAGTTACCAGAGAACAGCAACGAGAAGAACCCTTTTTCCAGCTTCTACCGTCGCTCTCCACGTGGAAAGAGGACAGGAATTTGCTCCGTCTGCTTGAAGCGTTTCCAATGATAGCGTTGAAGTGTCACAACGCTCACCAGGAATGTCACGACTCCGGCACTCGTACAGGCCAGCAAGGGTAAGGCGAAAAAGGCATACAGTAGCAAGCCCACAAAGACTCCCGCAATCACACTGTTGATGACGGCTAGGATTCCAGGTGCGATGACGAAGATCTGCCACCAGGATACGCGTATCCCCACGCTCCCTACGACACTTTCGCTATCATCATGCGAGGAAAGGATAAAGTAGGATTGCATCTGAGGTGCATACTCTACATAGAGGTGAGGAATGCGATTGATGCCGCGAGCATAAACGATCACGGCATAGGTGCTTTGAATTACTCGCTCAAAGGTGACCAGACCCATAAAAAAGAGCGAGGGAAACAAGATGTAAATGCTATCATGAGAGTGGCTCATCCTCACATTAAGTGAGTTCGCTTGCTTTGCGAGGCACGTTGTGAGGGAAACTACTGTCGTTCTTGCTCATTCTGAGCGAGGCGCTGATTCCCTTTCCTGCTGTAAGCAAGCGAACTCACTTAATCGGTGGGAGATCCGAACAGGAACAGCTTCTCATCAAGAGGCTGCTGCTGCTACTCTGAAGGCATCAGGCCGACCTGTTTGAGAACCGTGGCCATATCCCAGTAGTCGGAGCAGCGCTTGAACTTGTTGCCTTGCAGTTCAAACACACTGGCGGCACGCACGGAGGCGTACTTGTTGGTCGCTGGTATTCCGGGAAAGTCGCCAGTCTGTGTCCCCGACCAGGTCCACTCTGCCCCTGCCCAGTTACCAGCAACAAAATGAGAGGTCAGCTCTATTTTGAAATCCGGGATAGCATGAAAGCAGGCCTCGAAAAAAGCCTTGAGTTCTGCCTTACTATGGGTACATACTCGGTTCCCAGGTCCTCATAGACACAGTCATCTGTGAGAAGGGAGAATAACTTCTCCAGACCATTGGGCGAAGACCACGCTTGAGCCCATGCTTCGATTAACTTTGTTGAATTAGAAGTTGTCCTCTATCTTTGCACTTTTTGGAACGATGATGATTAGAAGGCCAAGTTATTGAACACTTCCGTGCTCAAAAGGTTCCAAAATCACCCGCTTGATAGCGCATCGCGTCTCTTCCTTCAAGCTCATTTTAGAAGAGTGCAAAGATAGAGGTTGTCATAAGGTGCTTCCTTTCTTGGCGAAAATTTGACGCGTTCGACTGAACAAGCATAGCATGTCTGGATGAACTGACCCTGTGAAGAGGCTAAGATGAAGCTAAGGAAGCAAGCAGGCTCACTTAAAGTGAGGGAGAGCCGAGGAGCTGGTAACACTTACCTTTGCCAACATGAAACAAGGCAAGAGCCTGGTGCTTCCGCTGAGCGCTCGCGTCTCGGCCATTCTGCTGAGCTACCTGCGGTCGTACTATGGGCCAGCGCTGCTGACCCTACCACCCGATGCGCCGATGGGTGTATCTGTCTGAAGTCCCGATGAACACCAAGCAACTGGCCCGCTGGGAACGCCTGGGCAGACCACAACACCTCCCATTGGAGTACCAGACCATTCGCAAGGTCTGTCAGAAATATATGCAGGTAAGCAGGACCCATACGGCCCGGTACACCTTTAACAAACTCGCCAAGCAGGTTGGGGCAAGCCTGGAAGAGCGTCAAGGAATGCTGATGCACAGCAGTCCTGTGACGACGCAAATTTATGATAAGCAACTGGAGCGCGGCACAAACAAGTATCAGGAGCAGATTGCCGACCTGCTGGGATTGTAAGGCGGAAAGCGAGAGCAGCGTGCACAGCAACGAAGAGCGCCCAGGGGAGAGCGACCAAGACCTATTTTTAAGGACGCGGCAGCTCCTGGCAAAAGGGTACAATCTCGATCAAGCGGGGCAAGAGCTTTCCCGGCTCATAGAAAAGAGCGCGAAGGAAATGGGGGCGAGGCGCCCAGAAGTCGGGCAGGGAGATGCCTGCCTGGATATGCTCTTCTGGGCACTGCCCGCGCTTATCCGCTCGCGAGATGCCCCCCAGGGGTATTGTCAACTTAATGGTTTTTGCGCTGATGGGTTTTCCTTCCCATGGTGCTCCTTCCCCTTGCCAAGTGGCCTCTTCACTTCAGAACAGGAGGAGCAAGTTCCGCCGTTCCCATTAAGTTGACAATACCTTTGCTACCCATCCTCCGTGTCTCAGATTCTGCTGTCAATTTCTCACCCACCAGAGCATCCTGAATGAGAAGAATGAAGCAAATTTTTCGCTCGGCTAAAGTGGAAGATAACAAATGCCAGGCTGTGGTATAGTAAAGCCAATCTTTTTTAGGTAATAGATAACCTCAGAGGCAAAGATGGAAGCAGATGATATAGAGCGTTACTTGGCTGAGCTGAGGACCAGAACTAAAAAATCGAGGTATCAAGAAGCCAGTTCGTATCCTCCTGATAGGCGGCGCGTATATGCTCCTGCTCGCAAACGCGCCCCGTTCCACCAAAGACATAGACATCTTCTGGCTCGGCCAGAGAGTACATTCTTGCACTCAAAATCGCCGCCGGACGCAAGAAAGACCTTGATGATTGTGCTATACTACTCCCGAAAACAAAAATTCGAACACGTGAACAAGCCCAACAAGTATTAGACCACTACATTTTACCAGCTGGACAGCAGAAGAACGCCGAAAGTATCGAAAACGCTTTGAACCGGCTTTTTGGGAGAAAAGGTTGACCATGAAATTTGAAACCCTCCGCATGATGGCGCAAGATTACGCTGACCGACACAAAGAACCGCCATCGCTCCCTGCAACAATCGATACCATGGCCTCCGCCTACCAACGGATTTGCCAGGGAGAAGACCCCTGGACAGCCCTGGGGGATTTTTCGAATGCCTGGTATGGCTGCGCAAAGCATATCCGTCCTGAACTGGTAAAAGAGCCTCTGACCAGGCCAGAGCAGGAAACTGAACATACTCGCCGCTGGGGAGCCTTCTGTGCCGCCTCCGTCGAATACCTCTGTGGTCTCCATCACCAACCTTGCCCGGAGTGGGCACACGACCCCTCCTATATTCTAGACATCCCCTGGTGGTATACCCAACGGGCAGATGATTTGCTATACGAGAACATACTCGAAGAACAACACCGCCGCCTTTTGCCCGCCGCAACATCTTTTGCAGTAACCGACTCTATCAAAATAAATACGAGATGTACGAATGGATTTCAGGAAGCCATCGTCAAGGGCATGACAGATGTGCATGAAATCCAGCGCTATGCTCGGCAGAAAGAAATCAGCCTGTATGGAGCCTAGATGAAATCTGCCCTTCAGGAGAGGTATCACTTGGCAACACTTCCAAATGGAAAACCCATTGATATGCACATGCTTGAAACCGCGATGGAAGACTCAGACCTGACAAACAGGTATTTCTTGAATCTGGTCACAGGCGAAGTAATCTTCTTTTCAGAATATGTCGGCCTGTCCGACGAGGACGAGCAACTGTTGGAGGAAATCGATGGGAGCAATGACTATGTTGCCGTTGAGCGCATCCCCTCCCACGAAGCCTACCAGTGGATGGTCGATTTTGTGGACGAAATTGTTGCTTTAGCAGACGAAAATGCTGCCGAAAAATTATCCATTGCTCTAAACGGCAAAGGCGCGTTTCGCCGCTTTAAAGAGACCTTACATCGTGTCGATGATCAATGGCTGCAAGCATGGTATCAATGGAGAGACAAGCAGTTCAAAGCTACAGTCGATAAGTGGCTAAGAGTGTTCTCTCACCGGATGAGTGAACGCACCTATTGAGCTTGGGGTTTGCGGCTGGTAGGAACAGAAAATCGGAGTAGGAACGTAGCTATTCTGGGCTACAGGAGCGAAAAAGAAGATTTTTCTCCGCCAAAACCTCCTCAGAAACAGAGCAAGCAGAACAACGACTTCTACGGAGCTTGCAAGTCAAAAAGGACTTGGGCAAATGCGAGGAGAAACGGAGAAGTTGAGATCTGTTCATCCCACCCAAAACCCCGAAAATGTGTCATTTAACCTAATTCATGGCGCGTTTCAATCAGATAACCTTGCCTCAACTTACCAATAATTGGCTTGAGAAGCCTGTCAAGACGATTTTTGAGAAAAATCATCGAAACCATAATGTGGCGTGACATCTTAGCTCATCTATGTTGGCATTGATCAGAAATGGCGCAATGACCAAATTTTTAGCCATAATATGGCGCGTACTCTCGGAAGCCGCTTCTGGAGGAGCACGATCTTTGCAAGCATAAAATGGCGCACGATTGAAAAGAGATGAGCTTAACTGCCGCGCAAGCCCGAACAGCCAACGTAGGTCAGTGTCACGCCAGATTATGAGAGAATCCGATTCGCTGAACGCGCTTGGCAGTGTGGCAGGTTATCTGAGAAACGGTATTTTTTAGCTGATAAATGACAAAATGGATGGCTGCGAAGCTTTCGACCTCTCTGATAGCCCTTCTGTCCTGCTTCCTATTCCGAGTTTCTGCTCCTACCAGCCGCAAACCCGTATATGCCTGAAATGCCTTTTTTGCCCATATAGGGGTCATAACATTTTTTCGTGCAGTTTTCCCCGCTAAGGACTTGTAAGGCCCTACGTTAAGATAGTGGAGGCCTAGCTGCAAAGTGGATAAGTGCAGTCCAGTTGTTGGAGACTGTCCTTTCCACGAAGATCACGACAAGCAGATTGCTCCAACCAGAACGCCTAAACAGAGGATAAGAAGCAAAAGTAAGACAAAGAGCATACGCTTTCCAGTTGTGCTATACTTGAGCTGTCTCCCACATCTGATCAACCACTTCCAGAGGAGGTCGAGGTATGGCCGAAGCATCGGCAGCAGTCGAGGTCTTGTGTTGCTATTCCCACGAGGATGAGACCTGGCTACAGAAGCTGGAAACGCATCTGAGCCTGCTCAGGCGGCAAGGGCTCATCTCCCTATGGCATGATCGACTCATTACCCCTGGTACCGACTGGACCAAGACCATTGATGCACACTTGAAAACGGCTTCGGTCATCCTGCTGCTGGTGAGCGCGGATTTCTTGGCCTCTGACTACTGTTACAGCGTCGAAATGCAGCGTGCCTTAGAGCGACACGAAGCGGGGGAGGCGCGAGTCGTCCCGATTCTGGTGCGCCCGGTGGACTGGAAAGGCGCTCCGTTCGCGCACTTGCAAGCTTTGCCCACCGATGCCAAACCCATTGCGTCGTGGCGAAGCCAGGATCGGGCCCTGGCCGATGTCGCGGCTGGCATCCGCCGCGTGATTAAAGACGTGCCTTTGCTCGCAGTCAGCGCTCCTCGCGCGGCCTTACCGACGATTTGGAACGTTCCATATCCACGCAACCCCTTCTTCCTGGGACGCGATGTTGAACTGGCACAACTGCGCTCGCATCTGCAAGCAGGCCAGGCAACTGCCCTCTCGCAACCACAGGCGATCAGCGGACTCGGGGGCATCGGCAAAAGCCAGCTCGCCTTGGAGTATGCCTATCGGTATCACCAGGACTACAAGGCGGTTTTATGGGCGTGAGCCGATACCCGCGAAAATCTCACCTCGTCCTATCTTACCATCGCTGCACTTCTCAACTTGCCTGAAAAGAGCGAACAGGAGAGTGCTCATGTCGTTGCCGCTGTCAAGAGTTGGCTCCAACACAACACAGGCTGGCTCCTCATCCTGGATAATGCTGATGATCTGGCATTGGCCCGCGACTTCCTGCCATCCAGTATAGGTGGACATGCGTTGCTCACCACGCGTACTCAGGCAACGGGTCGCTTTGCCCGTCGTCTTGAAGTCGATGTTCTCCCGACTGAGCAAGGTGCACTCTTTCTGTTGCGTCGCGCTGGTCTGCTTCCTGCTGATGCGACCCTTGAGCAAGCCGAGGCTGCTGACAAAACCCATGCGAAAGAGGTCTGCGAGGAATTGGGAGGGCTGCCGCTGGCACTGGATCAGGCTGGAGCCTATATCGAAGAAACCGGATGCCGTCTTGTTGATTACCTCCGTCTCTACCAGAATCGTCGCGCGGATCTGCTCAGTGAGCGCCGTGGACAACTCGTTGACGATCATCCGTTGCCAGTGGCAAGCACCTGGTCACTCTCCTTTGAGCGTGTAGAGCAGAAGAATCCTGCCGCCGCTGATCTCTTACGCCTGTGCGCGTTTCTGGCCCCCGATGCCATTCCAGAAGAGATCATCACGCAAGGAGCAAAGCATCTTGGCTCTCAGCTTGCCCCTGTTGGTGCCGATCCATACCTACTGAACCAAGCTATCGAGGTATTGCGTTCCCATTCCCTGCTCCGCCGAGAGACTGGCAGTGGTACAGATTCCCTGCTCTCGGTGCATCGACTGGTGCAGGCTGTGCTCAAGAGTCAGATGAATGAGCAGAACAGACACCAGTGGGCAGAGCGAGCCACACAAGCCGTCAATGCTGCTTTTCCAGAGGTGGAACACCAAACTTGGCCACAGTGTGATCGCCTGTTGCCCCATGCGTTGCTCTGTACAGAACTGATTGCACAAGAGCAGATGATGGCCCTGAAGTAGGGCGTCTCCTTCATCAGACAGGATACTACTTGCTGGAACGTGCTCGTCCACATGAAGCATACCCTCTCTTACAGCAGGCACTTGCTGTTAAAGAGCAGCAGTTCGGTTCTGAGTCCGTCGAGACAACAGACACCCTTAGTCAATTGGCACGATGCTTCAAGATACAGGGCAAGTACAAATTGGGGGAACCGTTGTTGAAGCGTGCCCTCGCCATCTGTGAGCAGCAGTTGGGACCCAATCATCCCTCCACAGCCGACTTCCTCAACAATCTGGCGACACTCTATAGAGATCAGGGGAAGTACGAGCAGGTCGAGCCGTTGTACGTGCGTGCCCTTGCCATCCGAGAGCAGCAGCTAGGACCACAGCACCCAGATACGGCGACCAGCCTCAGCAATCTGGCAGGTCTCTATTATGACCAGGGGAAGTACGAGCAGGCCGAGCCGTTGTACGTGCAAGCCCTCGCCATCTGTGAGCAGCAGTTGGGACCCAATCATCCCTCCACAGCGAGCAGCCTCAACAATCTGGCAACATTGTATAAGAACCAGGGGAAATACGGGCAGGCCGAACCGTTGTTGAAGCGCGCCCTCTCGATCAAAGAGCAGCAGTTAGGACCCAATCATCCCTCCACAGCCGACTTCCTCAACAATCTGGCAAGTCTCTATTGTAACCAGGGGAAGTATGCCGAGGCTGAGCCGCTATACGTGCGTGCTCTTGCTATTCGAGAGCAGCAGTTGGGACCAGAGCACCCCTCCACAGCGACTAGCCTTAACGATCTGGCGGGCCTCTACGAGGACCAGGGGAAGTACGAGGAAGCCGAGCCGTTGTTAAAGCGTGCTCTAGCGATTTATGAGCAGCAATTGGGATTACAGCATCCTGATATCGCTGGGAGTCTTAACAATCTGGCGGCGCTCTATAAGAATCAGGGCCGGTACGAGGAAGCCGAGCCGTTGTACGAGCAGGCACTTTTGATCTGTGAACGACAATTAGGGGCCGATCACCCTCTGACACAACGCATCCGAGCCAACTATGCCTCTCTCTTGCGCGACGTGGGACGCGAGGCCGAAGCTGTAGTGCTAGAACAGCCTTGACGTAGTGCTAAGATCCTGACCAAATTGTGCAAGAAGATCGCGTAAAGGGCGAAGTGAAAGATGTTTCAGGTTCACCCCACTTGACAAAAAGCTGTGAAAGCATTGTGTTCTTTAGAACAGAAGTGCGTTATGATAGATTTTTACACGTATCTTGGTTCTACCTCATGCTGATCTGGAGCGGATCAAGGATCTCCTCAAGCTGGGACTTTCAGTGCGTAAAATCGCTGCGCTCCTTGGGTACAAAAACCACCTTGCCCTCAACACGTACATCAACAAACGCAAGCTTCGCAAACAACGCTCGTAAGTGGACCAGCGTGAGGACTGGCTTCCTTTTGGCTTAGCGGGAATGATTCAGGCTCCTTTTCGCCTTGGGAAGCCTTAGCGGGGAAAATGGCACGAAAAAATGTTATGACCCCGTATTCTGCCGGTTAAGAATATCGTGAGTCGATAGTGATGCTGCGGGCAATTGTTGTGAGGTACATGTGACATAGGTGAGCCATACTACTATTAGAAAGAAATATTGAGAGTTACCCTCCTGGTGGGTATCATCCTGCCGGGTAGTTACGAAAGCGAGGATACTCATATGATGTGGGGATACGGTTTTAGTTGGGGCGGCATGTTCTTGATGTCGTTTGGCATGGTATTCTGGATTGCGTTGCTGGTGGTGCTCACCTGGGCACTGATCCGCTGGCTCACTAGTAAAACGGCCACAGCGGCCCCGCCTGTGACAAGCACTCCAGCAAGCGGACCTTCCGCCCTAGAAATTCTGCGGCAGCGTTACGCACGAGGAGAGATTGATGCGGCCACGTTTGAGCAAATGCGGGAGCGACTGGAGGCTTCAGGCGTACCTGGCTATCGATATAGTAATGGCAACCAGCCGACAGCGAGTGTTCGTTAGACCGACTTTTTAGGTAGCAGCTTGTCAGCAGATTACCAGAATCACCTTCGGTTAATCCACAAGCCACAAATTCGTCGGTGACCATGCAGCATTTCCCCACTCTTGTGTCATACCAGGTGTAATGTGTCCCATTACATGGGAAGAGGTTAAGGTGACGAGCAGTAGCGCCTTTGACTTCCGGCGCTCTTCCTGCTCGCCTGTCATGTTGCGGGATGTCTCTAGCGGTTCAGAGGCTTCCAGGCCCGAACGAATGCGCTCACAAATTTTCCCTCAACTTCCTTGCGTTCAGCTTCTGAAAGGGCTGCAAGAGAAGTACTTGCACCATTTTCAGCAATGTCTTGCAGCGAATAGCGGCGTGTGACTTCCACCTGGATATCCTGGAAACCGGCCACCTGGAGCAGTTGGCGATAGGTCTCCTCTTCTAATGCTCCGGCAATACAGCCTGCCCAGGATTCCAAATCTGCACGGAGTGCTTGTGGGAGTTGCCCCTGGAACACAATATCCGAGACGGCGAACCGGCCGCCTGGCGTGAGCACACGGTACGCCTCTCGCAAGACCTGGCCTTTATCCGCAGAGAGGTTGATGACACAGTTGGAAATCACCACATCGACACTTTCTGTAGGCAGCGGAATGGCTTCAATGATGCCCTTCAAAAACGTGACGTTCTCCACTCCTGCCTCGGCCCGGTTGCGTTCAGCCAGCTCCAGCATGGCATCGGTCATGTCGAGACCATATGCAAACCCTGTTGGGCCAACACGCCGCGCTGACAGGAGCACATCAATGCCACCACCGCTACCCAGGTCAAGCACTTTCTCGCCTGATTTCAGTTCGGCCAGTGCGGTCGGATTGCCACAGCCCAGAGATGCCAGTGCCGCCGCAACCGGGATCGTTCCTAACTCTGCTTGACTATAGAGATCCGCTGTCACGGAACTTCCATCGCCCGTACCGCAGCAACTGCTCGCAGTACTTGCCACCGTTAAACTTGGTGTGCAACAACTTGGGCCGCAACACGCTGAGGCCGGCGGCTGTTCAGTCTCTAAGATCTGCAGGGCGGCCTGTGCGTAACGATGACGGACCTCGGCTCGTAACTCCTCATCGTTGGTTGGAACTGTACTCATCTTCTTTTTCCTTTCCGTTTCTGATGGTCATATGGGGGAACAAGGTTCCCTCATTTCTCTCTGTTCTGATCTTGTAGACGGGGATTGTTCAAGAAGGACGCACCCTTCACACTTCTTGTGTACATCGATCCTCCATCTGCACAACAAGCTCCAGTTGAACAACACTGACAGTTCGGTTGGTAGTCAATAATGTGACTCCGACGATCCAGTTCAAAGTGACAGCACTCCAGGAGCATCTGTTTGAGTTTCTCTCGCGCCCGCTGGACACGCGACTTGGCCCCAGAAAAGGACAGGCCCAGGCGCTCGTTGTACTCTTTTTGCGTTAAGCCCTGATATTCTGTGAGCACCAGCGCCTGCCGATCCTGCTCTGGGAGACTTTTCACCATCGCTCTCACTGCTGGAAACAGGTCACTGACCACATCATCGTCAGGAAGGTCTTCTGCGAGTTCTAAAACCTCTGGTGCATCGAGCGAAGCCCTCGGCTGCTCCTTGCTTCGGTAGTAATCAATAATCGCATTGCGTGTAATCTGGTAGACCCAGCTTTCCAGTTTCTTCACTTCTTTGAGCGTCCCAATTCGCTGATGGATTTTCAGAAAGACTTCTTGCAAGATATCCTCAGCAGTTGACTCATCCGAGACACGCGTGCGAATGAACTGCTGAAGTGGAGCTTGAAAGGCGTTCCAAACCTGTTCCGTTGTTAGGGACATGTGCAGCACTCTTTCTCTGCAGATCTCATCGGTCGGCCGTATCGCTGCAATGCACATCCCCAGGACACGAATTGGCTCCCGATCCACTGAAACAATCGCTCATGCACTCCTTCATGATGAGTAGATGCGTGCCTGACAGATCGGGCGAGTCGCATCATGGCTGCTTCTTGCAAACGTTTCTGATAGCGTTGTCAATGGATAAGGTAGAGAATCTCTGGTGGAAACATAGTATGGGCTCCTTTCTGGATGCAATGGTTCTTACTCCTAGAGACGGAGCTGTATCTAAAAGGACGCAAACTGCTTCTTTGAGAGCAATGGCGGCTCAGCCTTGTTCTCATACCGAAGCGACAGAAACGATTGGTACACATGCCTGAAGACTGTACGTAAGTCTCACTCTTCAGAGGAGGGGTAAAATATTCTGGCACTTGGCATGGCACGCATGCTATTCCTTTGCACGCACAACAGCGCGCGCTCGCAGATGGCCGAAGGCCTCCTTCGCCACCTGAGCGAGGGGCGGATCGAGGTGCAGAGCGCTGGGAGCCAGCCTTCGGATCTTCACCCGCTTGCTGTACAAGCCATGGCGCGTATGGGCATCGATATCAGCCGGCAGCGATCCAAGCACCTCGACGAGTTTCGCGGCCATTCCTTCGACTATGTCGTCACCGTGTGTGATCGCGTGCGCGAATCGTGCCCGACCTTCCCCGGCGACCCCAAACAAGTGCATTGGAGCTTTATCGATCCGGCGGCGGTAGAGGGATCGGAGCAAGAGCGCTCCAGAGCCTTCAACCAGGTCGCACTCCAGCTGACGAACAGGATCCGCTATTTTGTGATCCTGATCGACCGTGAGCAAGGTGAGACCACTACGGAATTCCCCACCCCGCGGACGCGATAAATCGGGTCCCTACGAGCAGTGTCGCCGGTAAAAGTGCGTCGCGAAAGAAAGCAGGTGGCTGATGACGAGCACAGAACGTATGCGCGTACTATTTCTGTGTACCCACAACTCGTCACGCTCGCAAATGGCAGAGGGACTCTTGCGAGCGCGTGGTGGAAACCGCTACCGTGCGTTCAGTGCGGGAACGCATCCATATAGTGTGCATCCACTGGCAGTGAAGATCATGGCGGAACTGGATATTGATATAAGTGAGGCTGCCGGTCACCGCGCAAGAGGCATCGAGGAATTTAGCAGCGAGCCACCGATTGATCTGGTGATCACCGTCTGTGACGAGGCCGCTGAGGAGTGTCCGTACTTCCCGAATGCACGACAGCAGAGACACTGGAGCTCCCCGGATCCCAGTGCAGTGACTGGCTCCGAGGAAGAGCGCCTCGCCTTCTTCCGACGAGTACGCGACGCCATTGCTGCAAGGATCGATGCGTTTCTGCATGGCGATACGGAGAGGACAAGTGTATGACCAGGCTGCTGATTCTCGGGGGAAGTGACGCGGGCATCAGCGTAGTTCTGCAGGCGAGAGAGGTGGAACTTCTTTGCTCTTGACATCTTTCTACTATTCAAGTATTCTATTGAATAGTAGAAAGACGAGGAGAGGCATCTGCTCCTCGTGCTCCTGACAGCAAGGAATGACGCTATGCAGACCGACGAGAAACGCACCTTTAAGAATCAGCTCTATGAGCAGTTTGCTCGCATTGGCAAGGCACTGGCCAATCCCCATCGCCTCGAGCTCCTCGACGTTCTGGTCCAATGTGAGCGCACGGTGGAAGCGCTGGCACAGGAGACGGGCATGTCAGTCGCCAATGCCTCACAGCACTTGCAAGTGCTGCGTGCGGCCCACCTGGTCGAGGTCCGCCGCGAGGGTGTCTCGATGTACTACCGAATGGCTGACGAAAGCATCTTCAGGATGTGGCAAGCCGTGCGGACCGTGGGCGAGGCACAGCTTGCCGAGATCGATCGGGTGGTGCAGACGTTTTTGCAGGACCGCACTCGGCTCCAGCCGGTGGGCGCACAGGAGTTGCTCCACCGTCTGAGTGACGATCAGATCATCCTTCTCGATGTGCGTCCCGCGGAGGAATACGCAGCTGGACATCTCCCCCAGGCCCGCTCCATGCCGGTGACGGAGCTGGAAGCACGCCTCGCAGAACTGCCTGTGGACAGAGAAATTGTGGCTTACTGTCGCGGCCCCTACTGTGTATTTGCAGATGAGGCTGTGGCACTTTTGCGTACGCGTGGGTACAGCGCCCGTCGGCTCGAACAGGGCGTTCCCGAGTGGCGCGCGCTTGGGCTGCCGGTCGAAGTCTGAAAGGAGCCTATCGTATGAAAACCATTTCCGTTGAGACCCTGCGCACCTGGCTGGAAGAAGGACACTCCGTTACCGTCCTAGATGTGCGACCGGCCGACCAGCGGGCAGAATGGACCATTCCTGGCAGCGTGCATATTGATGCCTACCGCGCCCTCAATGAGCACGACCCCCACGCGCTCGACGCGGTGGATGTGGTCGATGATGTACCCGTGGTCACGGTCTGTGCTGCTGGCAGAACCAGTCAACTTGCCGCCGAGCAGCTTACTGCGCGAGGCGTTCCCGCGCTCTCCCTTGAGGGAGGGATGAAAGCGTGGAGCCTGGCCTGGAATACTGCCGAGGTCCCTCTCGAAGATCGTTCGGCGCGTGTCATCCAGGTACGGCGCACTGGGAAAGGGTGCCTCTCCTACCTCATTGGCGCAGGTGAGGAAGCTTTCGTGATCGATGCGTCACTTGACCCACAGGTGTATCTGGACCTGGCGACACATCGTGGTTGGCAGATCACCAGCGTCTTTGACACACATATTCACGCTGATCATCTCTCCCGCTCGCGCCAGCTCGCCGAACGCAGTAGCGCGAGGCTGTTTCTGCCGGATCAGCAGCGCGTGTCATTTCCCTTTACGATCATACGCGATGGCGACACGCTCGCCACCCCGCACCTGAGGCTGACCGCGCTGCATACGCCGGGACACACGCCAGAGAGCACCTGTTACCTGCTCAACAACACCATCCTCTTGACGGGTGACACGCTCTTTCCTACCAGTATCGGGCGTCCTGACCTGCACGCCGAAGAGCGGGAGGCGCGAGCGCGTTCCTCGCTGCTCTACCACAGCCTGCACAAGCTTCTCGCGCTGCCATCGGATACGCTCGTCCTGCCAGGACACGCGAGTCAGCCCGTGCCATTCGATAGCAAGCCGATTGGCGCACGGCTTTCCGAGATCGACGAGCACGTCGGCCTCTTGCACGCGACGCAGACGGTGTTTGTCGAGACCCTTTTGCAACGGCTTCCCCCGACCCCGCCCAACTATGAACGCATCACGAGGCTCAACGAAGCGGGACTCTTGCCTGATCACGATGTGACCGAGCTAGAAGCAGGAGCCAATCGCTGTGCCATCTCTTGATGGCACATCACTTCCTTCTCACTACCTACCACGAAGAGCAAGGAGCTCATAAAGTAAGGAGATCATGATGAATGACAGTCTATCGGCAGAACCGAGTCCTGACCTGGGTCGCTTGCGTCAAGCCATCCAAGAGGAATACACGGCGGTGGCGCGAGACCCTGGTCGAGGCTATCACTTCCACACCGGTCGTCCACTCGCCAGTATGCTTGGCTACCACGATGACTGGTTGGAAGGTCTTCCCGAAGGCTCGATCGCCTCGTTCGCTGGCACGGGCAACCCCTTTCGCGTCGGCCAACTCCAGCCCGGCGAGCGGGTCGTCGATATCGGCAGTGGTGCTGGCATCGATAGTCTGATCTCCGCGAAGATGGTCGCTCCAGACGGACAGGTCATCGGAGTCGATATGACCCCGGCGATGCTCGAAATGGCGCGGAAGAGTGCGAGCGAAGCCGGGGCAGGCAATGTGGAGTTCCGCGAAGGATTGGCCGAGTCGTTACCCGTCCCTGATGGCTGGGCCGATGTGGTCATCTCCAACGGTGTCCTCAACCTGCTGCCAGACAAACTCGCTGCCTTGCAGGAGATGGCCCGGGTACTCAAACCCACGGGTCGCCTCCTGATCGGGGATATCCTGGTGCAGCAGGCGGTGCCAGCGGACGCGAAACAGCAGATCGATCTGTGGACGGGCTGAATTGCTGGTGCTCTGCTGGAAGCAGAACTGAAGGCCACGGTCGTGGCTGCGGGATTCGTTGACTTCGAGATCACCTGGCAAGCGGACGTCTTCAGTGGCGCCCCTCAAGCGAGTAGTGCCGCAGAATTCGGGACACAAGGCATCAACTTCCACGCGCGCAAGGCGGCACATGAGCAGGAATGGAATGCGGCGAGGGCCTCTCTCGCATGTGAAATCCCCATCAAGCCCACCGCACTGCTGGGTGCCGATGACTGCTCTGATGGAGAGGACAAAGGCTTCAGAGAGCCTTGAGATGCTTTTGGGAGTCTACGATTTGAAGAAAACAGTACACAGGAACAAAACCGCTGTGCCATCTCCTAATGTGAAGAGAATGCCTCCACAAGGGGTACAATCAGTCGTTCAACTTGGTCTGCGCGCCAACTGGCAGCAGTTCACCCTGCTGGTGATCATCAATGCCTTTGTTGGCGGCATGGTGGGACTGGAGCGCAGCATCGTGCCACTGCTTGGCCAACAGGTGTTCGGACTGGATTCCACCACGGCAGTGCTCTCCTTCATTGTGAGCTTCGGTGTGGTCAAAGCGCTGGCGAATCTCTTTGCAGGCAGACTGAGCGATCGTATTGGGCGCAAGGGCGTGCTGGTGGTCGGCTGGCTGATCGGGCTGCCGGTGCCGTTTCTCATCATCTTTGCGCCGTCCTGGAGCTGGGTAGTCTTTGCCAACGTGCTGCTGGGCATCAACCAGGGCTTGTGCTGGTCCACCACCGTCATTATGAAGATTGACCTGGTGGGACCCGCGCGACGTGGACTGGCGATGGGGCTGAACGAAGCGGCAGGCTATGGCGCAGTCTCAGCTTCCGCTATTGCTGCTGGCTACCTCGCCGCCTCCTATGCGCTGCGACCCCAGCCGTTCCTGCCCGGCATCGGGTTTGCTTTAGCGGGTCTGCTGCTCTCGCTCTTCTTCGTGCGCGAGTCGCGTGGGCATGCACGCCAGGAAGCGGCTTTGCTGGCTGCTGCCGAGCAAGCGGAAGGCTCGGCACCGCCAACCCCCGATGCCACTGTTGATCGCCCTCAAGCACCATCATTCAAGGACATTTTCTGGCTCACCTCCTGGAAGAACCGGACGCTCTTCGGGGTCAGTCAGGCGGGCCTGGTGAACAACCTGAATGATGGTCTGGCATGGGGGGTATTTCCGCTCTTCTTTGCTGCCGGTGGCTTGAGTATTGCGCAGATCGGCCTTCTGGCTGGCATCTATCCAGGTGTCTGGGGCGTCACGCAGTTACTGACGGGTGCGCTCTCTGACCGGCTGGGGCGCAAAGGCATGATTGTGGGAGGAATGATGCTCCAGGGGATTGCCATCGGCCTACTGCCACTCCTTCGCGGCTTCGGGTGGTGGGTGGTTGCGATGGTGCTGCTTGGGTTGGGAACCGCCCTGGTCTACCCGACGCTGCTCGCGGCGGTCTCCGATGTCGCCCACCCGGACTGGCGCGCCTCGGCGGTGGGCATCTACCGGCTCTGGCGTGATAGTGGATACGCCATCGGGGCGTTGCTCGCCGGGGTGCTGGCGGACCTATTTGGCGTGTCGTGGGCAATTGGCGTGATTGCCGCGTTGACGTTTCTCTCAGGTGTCCTGGCGCAGGGGGTCATGGCGGAAACGCTGCCACGTCTGCAACAGACACGGCAGGGGCAACCCGGAACAAAGGAAGCCTGATCGCGCTCATGCATCTGTGAAGATAGTAGGTCCCATGGCTCTGCTGGCCTTGCATGCTATGAGAAGTGTAAAGAGGTATACCCTTGTTCGTGTGTATCAACGATACCGATTGATAGCGCTATTTTACATGGGAGCACTGATTCTATGCATATTTCATCATCAGCCAGGGAACCGAAGCGGGTGGCAGCCACCGCCACGGAGCAGGGCGCTGTGACCCCTCCGATCACCTTGAGCGAACGCAGCAGCAGTGGCCTGGCGCTGCTGCGCATCTTCGCCGGGTTGTATGGGTACGTGGTGCGCGAGTCACAACACGCGATTCTTCCCGGCTACGGCGCGCTGCTGCAGCATACCTTTCTGGCGGGCTGTCCCAGTCTGTCTTCGCCCGTTGGTTGCGCGGCGTTCGTACCCCTGGCCGCCTGCGTCTGGACGGCCGAACTCCTGGTGGCCATCAGCCTGCTGTTCGGGCTCTTCACGCGTTTGGGCGCTCTGCTGGCGACGATCCTCTCCGTGCAGTTGTACGTCGGCCTGGCCTATACCGAGTGGATCTGGACGTACGGCATGCTGGTCCTGCTCGCGCTCGTCCCGGTGGCTGTGCCGGCGGGACGCAGGCTGGGGGTCAACCTCTGGCTTGCGCCACGCCTGCAGGTGGCGGGGCAGCGCCATCTCCTGGCGCGCATCGCGAGCTGGTTTGTGTAGCGAGAGAGGGAGAGGAAGACGATGCACTCATTACGCAGGGGACTCCTGGCAGGGGTTTTGGCCAGCCTGATGCTGGCCATGTTCGACTTCGTGACCGACGGCGCACCCGGAAACGGGTTGCCAGCCGTGTTACGCTGGTTCGGCATCACGGTTGCTGACCCGGCGATCAGCCACTGGGCGGGATTTTTCCTGCTCGTCGTGCTGGGAGGGATATGGGGGCTCATCTTCGGGGCGCTCCAGAGAGGCACGATCATCACCCCTGGTCGTGCGCTCCTCACCGGGCTGGCGCTGGGCGTGCTCTGGTGGCTCATCTTCGAGCTGGTGCTGACGAACATCCTGAACTATGCGTCCTCACCGTTCAGCCTCAGCTTCGGGAAATTCCTTGCCTCGTTCCCCTTAGACGCGCTTTTCGGGGTCCTGATAGGGGCGATCTTCATCCAATGGCAGGCGCGGCAGGCAGCAGTGGCATCGTAGCGCGTCTGGCTGTATGGCGCATGTACAGCGGCAGACCGAGGAGCAACTCCTGCACCCCCTGAAAGAACTCATTGCTACGCAGTTGGTCGTCGAAGAATCAGGAGAGCAGTTTGCTTTTCGCCACGCGCTCACACGCCATGCCATCTACGAGCAACTGCTGAAGCGAGAACGCAAGGTATTGCATCGGACGCTTGCTGAAACCATGGAGCAGGTATATCGCACCGCACTCGATGCTCATCTTGAAGACCTGGCCTATCATTTCATGAGAGCCGAAGTGTGGGCAAAGGCCCTGACCTATGCGCAACGCGCTGGGGAGAAAGCGCAGGCCCTCTACGCTCCCCACGCCGCCGCCCAACATTTCACGAACGCCCTGGAGGCTGCCCGTCGCATGGAACTCTCTCCTCCTGCCCATCTCCATCTTGCGCGGGGACAGGCAAATGAAATGCTCGGTGAACTGGAGGAGGCACGCCTTGATTATGAGCGAGCGCAAGCCGAGGCGTCGAGTGAGCATGACGGCTCGATGGAGTGGCGGAGTCTGATGGCGCTGGGCATGCTGTGGGCAGGACGCGATTATAGCCGGGCAGGTGAGTGGTTCCGGCAAGCTACAGCGCTGGCCGCGGCGCTTGCTGACCCACCCCTGCAGGCCCATAGCCTCAATCGCCTGGCGAACTGGTACGTGAACACCGGACGAACCGCCGAAGACATTCAGACACACAAAGAGGCGCTGACCATTTTTGAGACGCGGCAGGATCAGCCAGGGACGGCAGAGACGCTGGATTTGCTGGGCATGGCGCACGGACTGCATGGAGACGCAGTCAGCGCAGTGGACTACTTCGGGCGAGCCATCGACCGGTTTCGCTCCCAGGGGAATACCCCGAGCCTGGTCTATGTACTCGCTTCACGGGCTGTCTGGGCCGGTCCAGCGTGCGTAGAAACCGCGTTCAGTGCATTGGGAACTTCCACTGAGTGTTTGCGCGATGCGACAGAAGCCCTGGAACTGGCTCATAAGATCGAGTTCTTGTCAGCGCAGGCCTATGCCAACGTCATGACGGCCTGGTGGCTCGCCGGTTTTGGTGATTTTGGCGCGGCACAGGCTCATGCACAGGAGGTGCTCCGCATTGCTGTTGAGATGGAGCACCAGCAATGGATGGCTGACACCTACTGCGTCCTGGGACGTATTTTTACGCTGATGCTCGATCCAACGAAAGCGATCCAGACCCTGGAAGCAGGGCTGTCATTGGCTCACACCCTCGGCTCGGCCTGGTGGATGGGCAGTATCAGGACGCACCTGGCGCTTGCATATCTGCTCAAGCGCGAGCGCGCGAAGGCTCAAGCAGTCCTCGAAGCAGCTATGACGGCTGACGCGCATCCTCGCAATCTGGCGGAGCGACGGATGCTCTGGGCCTGGGGTGAACTCACCTTTGCAGAGGGGGATTACCAGGAGACTTTGCGCATTGCCGAGCACCTGCTGGCCTCACCTCCTGGAGCAGGCCGCGCGCAGCCGATTCCCTGGCTGCTGAAACTGAAAGGGGAAGCGCTGGCTGCGCTGGCCCGGCTGGATGAAGCTGCGCAGGCCTTAGAGGATGCGAAAGACGGCGCACTTCGGCAACAGGAACGCCCACTCCTCTGGCAGATTCACCGTTCACTTGGGCGTGTTTATCACCGCATGAAAAACGAGGAGCGGGCCGAGCATGCATTCGCCGCGTCGCGCAGTGTCATTGTGGAACTTGCTGCCAGCATTCACGAGCCCACCAAGCGGGAGCTTTTCTTCCAGGAGGCACTCAAATTGCTGCCAAGGGAGAAGCCCGTCCCGGAGCGCCATGCTCTCGCGGAACGGTTTGGTGGGCTGACTGAGCGCGAGCGGGAGGTGGCCGTGCTCATCGCCCAGGGCAAGACGAACCGTGAAATCGCCGCCACGCTGGTCGTGAGCCTGCGCACGGTCGAAACGCACGTGAGCACGATCCTCTCGAAGTTGGGCGTTCCTTCGCGCTCACGGATAGCGGTGTGGGCTGTCGAAGTAGGGCTTGTCAAAGACGCTTCGTAGGTTCTTTCACAGGATTACGTAGAAGTAAGTTGAGGAAGGACAAACAGGACGTTCCTGTTTTTCTCCGTGTTCCTCGTCATCCGCCTTTCTCAAACTCAGGGTTGGTTCTCTTCTCACCTCCGTGTTCTCACCGATGGAAATGTGCCGTGTGCGGGGTATACTCGTTCTAGGCTTATTGAGCCAGTAGTCGGTTTGCTCCTACACGAGAAAGGAGCCAGTTGAATAGGTTTCCAGAAAGGCCCAGTGCTACGGAAGCTGTCCGCCGCGCCGGAGTTGGTGGTGCGGGGACGAAAGTGAACCGCCTGGGTTTTGTAGAGACGCCCTCGACGTCGGCACACAGCACGCGTCTGGGCGATTGCTCAACGTCGAGGTCGCACGAACCGACGTTGCACAAAGGAGGTAAGTTGAATTGACAGACAGCATTTCTATGCGGGCCGGCAGCGCGGCGCTTTCGGACGTGTTCGCGGAACCAGCCTGGCTTGCGGAACACCTCAACGATCCGGATGTTCGCGTGGTCGAGGTGGATGTCAGCCGGGCGGCATACGCACAAGGCCACATCCCTGGAGCCGTCCTCTGGAACGCGTACACCGACCTCCACCATACTGATTACAGCCCGGTGGAGCGCAGAGAGTTCGAGGAGCTGCTGAGTAGGTCCGGGCTCGCGCCCAACGCCACGATCGTCTTCTACGGCTACGGTCCCTACCTTGGCTTCTGGCTCATGAAGGCCTACGGTCACGAGCGCGCGCTGGTGTTCAACGGCACACGGCAAGGCTGGCGCGAGGCGGGTTTGCCCTGGACGACGGCTCTCCCCGAGCCGGTGCCATCCACCTACACGCTCCCAGCAGCGGAGGCTACACAGCTGATGTCGCTGGATGCGCTGCAAAGCACCCTCGGGAGCGGGAACCCACTCATCCTTGATGTGCGTTCGGAGGCCGAATTCAGCGGGGAGCGGTTCTGGCCGTCGGGCGCTACGGAAGGCGCCGGTCGCCCTGGCCACATTCCCGGTGCCATGCATCTGCACATCGACCTGTTGCACACAACCAACGGCGCATTCAAGAGCGCGGCAGAATTGCGGCAACTCTTCCAGGAGCGCGGAGTGGTCCCAGAGCGCAGCGTCGTTACCTACTGCACCATAGGTGCTCGGGCGAGCGAGGCCGGGTTGGTCTTGAGGTATCTGCTGGGCTATCCCGACGTTCGCGTGTACTATGGCTCCTGGGCTGAATGGGGCACACGGGCGCAGACCCCCATTGAGACCTGAGGCTCGGCGGCCAACTGACGCAGAGGTGTCGCAGATGGTTTCCTATGCCAGCGTGACGGGACTATCTCCGACGCCACTATGGCGTTTGCATTGCTCGTCAGGCGTAGGTCGCCCTATGTGCTCGCGTCAGCGCTCGTGATAAGGGTCAGGATCCTGCGCTGCATTTGCAGCCAATGCGGGAGTACGCGGCGGCGCGCGGATGGCAGGTCACAGCATGTTCTCCGTTTTTCTACGTGTTCCTCGTGGTCTGCCCCTCTCAAACTCAGGGTCGGTTCTCTCTCATCTCAGTGTTCTCACTGATGGAAATTCGCCACGTTTCGAGCATACTTATTGCAGTAATCCCACAGCAACGGATGTTGTGGGATGGGCCTCGCTGGTAGGTTCATCCCAACCTGAAAGCGTTTGTGTGTTGTTAAAAAAGAGAAATGGAGTATTGTCATGACAGTGAACGAATTAAGTATCAACACTTTGAATGCCAGCTTGCGCGGAGAACTCATTCAGCGGGGCGATGAGGGCTACGATGCCGCCCGCAAAGTCTACAACGCCATGATCGACAAGCGTCCTGCCCTGATCGTGTGCTGCGCCGATGTGGCCGACGTCATCGCGGCAGTCAACTTCGGACGAGAGAACAGTCTCCTCGTTTCCATTCGGGGCGGCGGACACAACGCCGGAGGACTGGGCGTCTGCGACGATGGCCTGGTCATCGATCTCTCGCTCATCTGCTACACGTATGTCGATCCCGAAACGAGAACCGTGCGGGTCGGGGGAGGCAGCACCTGGGGCGACGTCGACCACGCCACCCACGCCTTTGGCCTGGCAGTCCCCAGCGGGATCATCTCCACGACCGGCGTGGGTGGACTCACCCTGGGTGGGGGACTGGGATACCTGACCCGCAAATGTGGCCTTGCGATCGACAACCTGATTGCTGCCGACATCGTGCTGGCCGATGGCCGTTTCGTGACTGCCAATGAGAAACAGCACGCGGATCTGTTCTGGGCGCTGCGTGGTGGTGGCGGCAACTTCGGGGTCGTCACCTCGTTCGTGTTCAAGGCCCACCCGATCTCTACCGTCTATGCTGGCCCCATGCTGTGGGAACTGTCCCAGGCACCCGAGGTGATGAAGTGGTACCGAGAGGTCATCATGCAGGCACCCGATGACCTCAACGGGTTCTTCGCCTTCCTGACCGTCCCACCTGGGCCGCCATTTCCTGAGCATCTGTACAACAAGAAGATGTGCGGGGTGGTGTGGTGCTATACCGGATCCATGGAGCAGGCCGAGGAAACATTCAAACCCATCCGGGGGTTTCTCACACCAGCCCTGGACTTTGTCGGCCCCATCCCGCAGCCAGCGCTCCAGAGCATGTTCGATGCGCTCTACCCACCAGGACTCCAGTGGTATTGGAAAGCGGACTTTGTGAACGAGTTGAGCGACGAGGCAATCCGCCTCCACATCCAGCACGGCTCTCAGCTGCCGACTATGCAATCGTTAATGCACCTCTATCCGGTGAACGGAGCAGCACAGCGGGTGGGCAAGAACGACACGGCATGGAGTTACCGGGAGGCCACCTGGGCAGAGGTGATCTGCGGAGTCGATCCCGATCCTGCGAACAGGGACCGCATCGTCGACTGGGCCAGGACGTACTGGGACGATGTACACCCCTATTCGGCGGGTGGCGCGTACGTGAATTTCATGATGGAAGAGGGCGAGGAGCGCGTCAAAGCGAGCTATCGGGACAACTACCAGCGCCTGTCGGCCATTAAGCACACGTACGATCCAACGAATTTCTTTCGCGTGAATCAGAACATCAAGCCCTCTCTTTAAGAGGGAACATGAAGATGCTCCTGGAGATGCTTTCGGGTGGGACAGACGAGGGCATTTTCAGGAGCATTTAATGATATCCAAAGGGCGTTTCTGAAGGGGCACCGAACATGGCATTTGAGGAAGGATAGTCAATGGAACAGATTGCAGGCATGCTTGCGACCAATGGCACCGACCTGTATTATGAGCGGGCTGGCTCCAGTCATCCGCTGGTCTTGATCCACGGCTTCACACTGGATACACGGATGTGGGATGACCAGTTCGCTGTCTTTGCCCGGCATTATCAGACGATCCGTTACGACATGCGTGGCTTTGGTCGATCGGCCCTGCCGACAGAGGAACCGTTTACAGCCGTGGACGATCTCCGTGCGCTCCTAGATGCGCTGGGAGTGAGTCGTACCTTCGTGCTGGGCCTCTCACGCGGAGGGAGCGTGGCCATCGACTTTGCCTTGATGTATCCAGAGCGCACCTGTGCATTAGTGCTGATCGACCCTACACTGGGTGGGTGGACCTGGTCGGAAGCCTTCTCGCAGTCCATGCGTGAGCTTGAGATCACGGCCCAGACCCAGGGCGTAGACGCGGCCCGACAACGCTGGCTCGCCCATCCATTCTTTCTGCCAGCCCGAAAACGACCGGAGCTGGCAGAGCGTCTTGCGCAGATCGTCGCGAGCTACTCCGGCTGGTCGTGGCTGCATGCAAGCCCTGAACGGGATGCCAAACTCCCAGAAGTTCGTCCCTTAGAGCGGATCAGTACACCTACCCTGTTGGTCATGGGAGAGCGGGATATTGAGGAGTTTCAAGCCATCGCCAATCATATCTCATGCTCTATCCCACAGCTCACGAAGCTCGTCCTGCCAGGGGTTGGACATATGGCGAACATGGAGGCACCAGAAGCCTTCAATGAAGCAGTGGTGCGCTTCCTGGGGAGCCTGAAGCATCATCACCTGGAGTAGGATACTCCCTCTTCTCCTGCCTCAAGTGCTTTTCTTCTTGTTCTCGTTGTTCAGGAGGGAACAGGATCATGCTCTGCATATGTTGACAGTGCATGATCCCAGGCAGCCTCTACAAGGCTCGATAAGAATACCCGTTTGTCATTTTTGTCTTTCATCTCTTCCTCACTCAAGCAACCGGGTACATTGCTGCAGGGACTGGAGAGTCTGATCAGCCAGTGCAGTACTGTTTGCAATAAAAGTGTCGCTACCTTCAATACGGTAGTTCGCCAGGACAATATACAGGTAGGACTAGGATCTCTGCGAAAATCTATCACAAAGCAATTTGCTCTCGTATTGAGAACATAACCCCCATATCTCAATCAACCCTGAAGAGATATGAGGGGAGAGGAGCAGATGAGACAAAGGTTGCTCATTCGTCACCGTCGATAACCTGGGAAGGATTTCTCGATCGATCACAGCGTTCCCGAAAGGGCTGTTCCACCGCTTGCGCGTTTTCTAAGGTGTCGGTGGCCTCATGCTCGTGGGACTGCTGACCAAAGGGGTTAGCGCCAATCGTCAATGAGGTAGACCCCTTCATGATTATAGCCAGGTTCATTGGGCTTCTCCATCGCGACCCCTACTATATCAGCACGGAAGCCGGAGGCAAGGAGCCGTTGATGGGCTTGCTGACGCCCCAGATTGACTCCTGCTACAAGGCGAGATAAGCCCTGGGCCATCGCTAAAGCTTCACACGCCCGCAGTAACTGGTCAAAGGACTCTGCTGCGGCAGGGCCGGGCAGGACCGCACCGAACTTGATGTAGCAGGTGTCGGTCCCGGCTTCCGTTCCTGCTCCGCAGTGGCAGCACGCAAAGCCAATGAGGTGCGAACGACTCCAGAGCAGCACGGTCTCGCCCAGGTGCTGCTCATGGACCGCCTGAATTTCTCCGCCTACATCGAGCCCTTCATAGATGGCTTCCGTCACCTCGCGGCACGCCTGCAGCACCGCTGCTTGTTCGCTTTCCGCTCCCTGGGACAATCTCGACCAGTTAACGACAGGGTCCGAAGACGTGATTGGCTTCGAGAGAATCGCGGTGAGGAAGCGGGGAAAGAAGCCAAACTTCTGGTAGAGGTAGAGGTGTTTGGGACTCTGTGAAAAGGTGAAGAGACCCGCATGCCGGATCCCCCAGGTGGTGAAACAGTCCAGGATGGGTTCCATGAGGAGCTTGGCAACGCCCTGGTCCCACAGATCTGGACGAACCGTCAGCGGACCGAAGAACCCGACACTGCCCCAATGAGTGGCGACATTCGACCCGACGAGCGCTCCTGCCATTTCGGCGGCGAACACGCGCGTCGGGTCGGCATGCCAACGCGTCTGCAAATGCGCTGTATCGGCCCAGAACGTCAGCGGATCGGGTACCCCCAGAAACGTGCCAAAGGCCAGGCGGAAGATGCGATCGGCTTCCGGCAAATCGCGCTCATGCAGTGGGCGGATGGTCAGGTCTCCCAAGTGAGCTGTTGGACGTTGGTGCATGGTCATCAGTGTGTCCTTTCTTTTTCCGAATATCAGCGATCGTTTGTTATCCCTTTGGTGGTCGATCAGTAATTCGCTTAACTGATCCAGCAATTTTTTTATCTGCCACTGGACAAAATTACTGGCCAGATCACTGACCAATATATTGACCACATACACGCTTAAAGCGAGGTCTGGCCTTGATTGTTTGCTACTCTCTCCCTTCCAAAGGGACACATATCCTGGCCATGAGTTCCAACCTCTTTTGCAGTACTCTTTCCGGGGAATGCTCCTTACATCAGGACGTCAGCTGCGTTCATCGGGTAGTCCTTTCTGGGTGGTAATCATGAGATGAGCACTCGCGGTGAGCAGAATGGCATTGGCGGAGGGGTCACGCACGAGCCCACCCGCGGGTGTCTCTTCCAGGGTCTCGCCCGCGTCTCGTAGCCGCTTTGTCACGCGATCCAGCTCGGCTGTGTCCGGCAAGCGCACCTCAAAGTGGCGCAATCCGATCGAGCCTGAGGGGGGTGGCGCTGCATTGAGGCCCTCCCAGGTGTTGAAGCCCACGTGTCCGTGATAGCCGCCCGCCGAGACGAACAACGCCTGCGTCTCGTACCGCGCCATCATGTCGAACCCGAGGACGCCGACATAGAAGGCTTCCGCTTCGGCGAGATTGGCGACCCGCAGGTTGACGTGACCGATCACCGTCTCTGGCGGCAGCCCGCTCCACACATCGTTGCGTCCCGACAGCTCCGAGAGCAGTCCCTCCAGGTCGAGGGGCACGCTGTCTATGCGCAACTGCGCCCCATCGAAGAGCCACTCACTGCGTGGACAGTCTCGATAGATCTCGATGCCGTTACCGTCGGGGTCGACGACATAGATCGACTCGCTACACCAATGGTTGTAGGATTCTTGCAGCGGCGTACGCGTCTTGCCAAGATGCCGCAGCACCAGGGCCAGGGCCAGGCGCGACGGCACCAGCATGGCGAAATGATGCAGCCCGGTCGTGCCTGGCATCAGCAAGGCCCCTGGATGTTGCGTGAGAACGAGCAAGTCCGGCCCGCCTGCACCCAGGTGGGCCGTGTCCCCTGTGCGTCGATGGACCTGCAAGCCCAGGACGTCTTGATAGAACGCCATTGACCGATCAAGATCGGCAATGGTCAGCGCTACCGCGCCAATTCTTGTGTTGGGATGAATGGTTTCAGGCATAGCGCACTTCCTTTTCAGTGTACCGGTGGTTGTTCGTTGTCGCTTTGTGGTAGATGAGTGACTCCATGTATTCTCAAAAAGACCGCACATCTCGAAATCAGCAAGGACTCGGCAGCGGTACACTACCGAGTCTCGTGCCTACTAAGAGAAACTGGGTACAAGGCTCACTCATCTACCTGCTCATCAGAGATTTATCCCTCAATGTGATAGAATTCACGGCGACCTGATTCGACCAGCGGCGTCATGTGGGCGAACCAGTCTCCAAACTCTGGCTTGGAGAAAAGATCAGCAAGACGCTGTTCCCAGGCGGCCAGACTTTCCACCGTTGTCTCGGTGACGACAGTGAAGAAAGGGCCACTGGCATCTGCGAGGATGCGATCCACAGACTGTGCTGGCCACTGCTGGCGAACCTCTTTGAAAAGTGCCACTAATGCTCCCCCCTGGCCATATTTGGCCTGGAAGGTGTCGCGCACCAGTATCATCATTTCACCTTCTTTCTGGATAATGTCACTCCTGGGTACCGCCTTCAACCGGCTCCACTGCTGCTCGAATGTACTCCGCTGTTAGACTCTTCTGATGCTTCCGCAGCGCGTGGTCCTGAATGATCGTAACCAGTTCGTCCTCCTCGGTGTCGCGTACCTCAAATCGACAGTTGGGCGCACGACAGATCACCTGTTTCTGCTGAACGTTTGCGTTGGTTGACATAGATGGTATTTCCTTTCTTCATGGCCTTCGTCGGTACTGCCTTCAACTGGTTGCAGTGCCGTCCGAAGGTGCTCCATCGTTAAACTTGCCTGAAATCAGGCTGTGGCGATCGCATACCGGAACGTGTTCTCCTGTCGGTAGCCACCGTTGGCTGTTTTGTAAGGTTCCAGAGAGTCAAAGATCGCTTGTTTCACCGCTGCTTCGCCAGCATAGCGAATGGCTCTCACGAGCGGGCCTGAGGAACTCATGCCTCTCCACGCTGTTTCCGCATCGGGGTACTCCATCGGAACGTCAATGTCTCCACTGCCACTTGGTGTCAGTCCTGCTTGTTCCAGTAACGCTTCCATCCGACCTGGCTCAGAGAGCGCAAATGGCCCTTCGGCTCCCGGTGGTGGAGGGGGCAATAAAGCCATGACTGCGGCCAGGGTTACAGCATGCTCGCAGTCCTCTGCCCTTCCCCAGGTCACCATAGCGACCTGCCCGCCTGTCTTCACCACTCGCCTCGCTTCTTGGAGTGCTACGACTGGATTTCTCCGCATATTGAAAGGCATTAAACCCGGTGACCACATCAAAGGTGGCATCCTCGTAAGGAAGTTCCTGGAGTTCTCCAATGCGGAAATCTCCGTTGGGCACCCGTTCGCGTGCAACTGCAATTGAGGGAGCAGATGCATCAATGCCGGTGACATGTGCGCCGAGTTTGGCGGCAAGCTGTGCCGCCAGCCCTGCTCCACAACCGATATCCAGCAGCCGCGTCCCACTGCCAACATTGGTTCTATCGAACACGATTTTGTAGATAGGGAGGCTGACCTTTTCTTGCACGTTAGCCCAATTCTGGACTTGTACTCCCCAGAGTTCGCCCTGTACCTGTGCTGTTCCCATTGTTTTTTACTCCTTCTCGTTGTTACTTGTTTTTCCGAGGTTCGAGCATTACCTCTTACTGCACGCAGTTTAGCTGGGAAACGTTCCCTTGCCGTCGTGGAAAGTACCGAGATGCAGGGAAAGGAGTACGTATTTTTTTTGAGGTGGGAAGCAAGCCAGTACGGAGAGATCGGATAGAGGCTCAGCCCTTTTTCAACGGCCCAGGCCGCGATCTGCGCGCGCGAGTGAAGCCTAACTTCCCCAGAATATTGCTCACATGGGATTCGGCCGTCCGTTCGCTCACCACCAGCTGGGTGGCAATCTCCCCATTGGTACGCCCCTTGCAACGAGCGCCGCCACTTCACGTTCACGAGCGGCAGGCCACCGTATACGTGTTTGCCGTCGCCTGTGAGGTACGCTGTTTCCCTTGCGTGGAAGAGATTGAAGAGAGCCGTCTGTAAGAAATCCTCTCGCAGAGCGGTTTCATCAATAGTCGCGGCCAGTTCTTCGATGACCTGCCTCGCGGCTCCATATTCACGTTGGGCGTGCTCCTCGCGTTTCAGCCGGCGATACAATTGCCCGCATGAACGCTGGATTGGCCAGAGGATAGACCTATCATGACGCATTTGCGCCCCACGTTTCGCCTCCTCGAAGGCCTGTACCGCCTCTTCGAAGCGTGAGAGCGCCATGAGCGCCTCTCCCTTCAGTTTCAACAGATGCGGAATAGGTTGTGTCCGTTCCTCACCAGGAGCCGAAGCGAGCAATTGTTCTGCTCTTTGGAGCGCACGACTCGGCTCGCCCTGTGCAAGCGCAAGCTCTCCCCAAACCCAGGCGATTTGCCGCTCTGCCAGCGTGCTCGGAGACTGCTCACATAGCATGACGGCTGTGAGGGTGGCCGCGCCTGAGACAGGTCGTGTTCTCAGCACGTACGCCAGCCCCTGTAAGGCTGTGAGAACGCCAATCAAAAACGCCGAACCGAGGGAGCGTGAAAGTTCCAAACCGCTTTCCAACGCTGCTCTTGCCATAGCAGGCTGAAGCAGATGCAGGTAAGTGTCCCCCAATGCGTAAGAAGTAACGGCCATCCACTGCTGGTGTTCTATTGCAGTTGCGATGCGCAGCGCCTCGTGTGCATGAGTGAGTGCCTGACCGAATTCACCGAAGCAGGAACGTACATCAGACAGGGCAATCTCGGCGAAGGATTGCCCTGAGAGCGAATCCATTTGACGTACCAAGTGCAGTGCCTCTATTGCATCTTGCACACATTCATTATGTGTTCTCAGTGCTTGAAAGATTGTTTCACCATCCTGCGATGCTGACTGGATGGCACGTGCAGCCAGGCTAGAGGCGAGGCTCTGTGTGTCTTTGAGGGTACGAAACAGTGCAATCGCCTGTCCGAGATGTTGTACCGCTTTGACCCTATCTCCGAGAACCCTTATGCTGTCCCCAGCAGATCCAGTGTTTCAGCCATGCCCCGCGTGTCTGCTGCGTCTTAAAGATGCTGAGCGCCTCTTGATGCGCTTGTCACCCCTCTTCGCCTCGCCCAGTATTGCCCAGCCAATTGCCCAGGCGGTTGAGACTCCTGGCGCGCAACGTGGGTCAGCAAGTCTCTCGGCAAGATCGAGGGCCTGGCGGAACCAGGCTCCCGCCTGTTCATAATCGCGCCCGGCCCACAGAAAGCCGAGGGCCATCATACTCTGCCATTGCTGGCTTTCATCATGAACGGTGCGGGCGGCATCAAGTGCCCGCTCGTAATCGCCTCGTGCGCGGTCGAATTCACCAAGTGTCTCGTAGGCCTGCCCACGAGTCGCGGTACACCTGTGCGGGTGGTGTCAGGGAGAGATGATGTGCGGCTTCCACCGCATGCGTCAAGTGGTCGATGGCGGCACGCGGCGCGTACAGGGTCAAGGCGTGTTCTCCCATCTGTTGGGAATATGCCATGGCTCTCTCCCAAAGCCCTGCTTCATAACAATGAGTGGCCAGGTCTCCCAGATACCTCTCGCGCAAGAGAAGGAGAGGCAGAGAGCTGTTCCAGGATTTCGGCAAGGTCCGATGCAGCGCTTGACGCTCGCGCACCAACAACTCTCTATAGATCGTCTCCTGGGTCAGCGCATGGCGAAAGGCGAACTGATCTACTGACTCTTCCTTGAATAATTGGGCTGCCATTAGCTCTTTGAGGAGCAGCAGCAGATGTGCTTCATCGTAGCGCAGAACCTGTTGTAGCAAGGCCACGTTGAAACGCCGTCCAGCTACCGCAGCAAAGAGCAACAGGTGCCTGGCATCCGCACTGAGTAGCTCTGTTCGCTGATGCACGGCATCCTGTAGACTCCAAGGAATGGAAGCCTGATGTGCTGTGCGCTTCCACGTTCCATCCACATACACCAGTTCCCCTGTGGTCATGAGCGATTTGAGCAGCTCTTCCACGACAAAGGGATTGCCCTCGGAGAGGGTGGAGAGCGTGTCGAGGAGCTCAGCGTCAACGGCGTGTCCTGGAGCCAGGATAGCATGCACCATCTCATCAACCTCGCTACAGGAGAGTGGACCAATCGAGAATTCCTGCGTCAACCGTTCGCGATCAAGCTGGGTCAGCCACTGCCGTAACCCTGGATGGAGTTCCTCACTTCGATAGGTTATAAGCATGAGGAGCGGCACATGGAGACCACGGCGTGCCAGGTGCAACAGAAAGTCCAGGCTGAGGTCGTCACACCAATGTACATCTTCCACAACGAGGAGCACAGGATGTCGTGTCGTTTGATCGGTAAAGAAATGCGTCATGGCAGCGAAGAGTCGTCGCTTCTCCTCTTCTGGCTCAATCGATGGCGGTGCGGGGATGGTTGCCAGGTCGGGGAAGAGCAGAGCCAGGTCAGGCAGCAGTCGAGCGAGCGTAGAGACGAATGAGTGCATGTTTTCTGCAAGAGAGGTCGGGGTATACCGCGCAAAATATGACCGGAAGAGGTCAAGGAGAGGCGCATAAGGGAACGCGCGGTCCGTCTGGAAACACTGCCCCTCAAAGAGCAGAAAGTCCTTTTGCGCGGCAGAGATTTTGGCCTCAGCGACCAGGCGTGACTTGCCAATGCCTGCTTCACCGCAGATGAGGATCGTCTGCCCTTGTCCACTGCTCTTGCGATCAATGAGCATGTGTAAGGCGGTGAGGTCGAGTTGGCGACCAACCAGCGTGGGACAGATGAATACGGGAGTCATCGGTTTAGTCATGGGGATAATTCCTTATTCCCTTAAGTCTTCCCTTTGCACCTTTGGTCGGTCACTGCCAAGAAATTGGTAGAAATGGTCGATAGCCGCAAGTGCGAGGTTCACCGAGGTCGGTTTGACTTTACGCTCTGTCTTCAAATACGTTTTCAGGGTGTTAGGCATTCTTCGCCCTTGCCTATCAAGACTGAGATTGTTGGCACTCGTTTTGAGCGCAAATCATGACTTCCTGTCCCAGTCTTGATGGGCGCCATTGCGAGTTGCCAAAGGCCCTGGTTTTGTAATCGCGAACAGTGTAGTCGCGAACAAAGGGCTGAGAGAGTGGATCATCCATCTCTTCGCATCGCTGGGCAAGATAGGCTCCATACTGATGCACCTGGAGCCGATAAGCGACGCGCGTCTTTGCCGCCAGCGGCTGCCGGTCCAGCCAGGCATCGTATGCCGTGAGTGTCCGTTGTAGGGTTTCTGTCATCGCCAGTCCTTGTTAGTAGAAGTACTTCTCGCTCGTTATCAACTTCGAATTTTCGGTGTTAGTGGAAGTATATCACAGGATGAGGTTCTAATAAATAGTATTAGTAGCAGCCGTCACAACGGATGGCTTTGCGTCAGAACGGAAGACTCCTGTCCTAGCGTTGTGTTCTTTGCTTGCCACCTTCCCACAACTGCCTGTAGAATGATGTATTGACCCACCTCAATGGCCCACTTGCGGCCATAGCACTTTTTGTGGGCAAGGCAGGTGACTCTGCCAGGATGCCGTCGCGTGTTGATCTGTGATACGATACTCACTGTGCATCAGCTCTCATAGACGAGTGTACGAAATCAGGCATTGACTTTCCTGAAAAGGCGACGAGCATCATGTCGATATCGCTGAACAAGCCCATCATTTGTCCAATACTGATTGACCGCCAATCAGAAGTAACGACCCTCCATGCGCTTATCAACCAGGCCAGGAGCGCACAAGGGCAGGTTGTTCTCATCAGTGGAGAGGCAGGGATCGGGAAGTCGCGCCTGGTTGCCGAGGCAAAAACGTATGCAACCGAGCAAGGTTTTCTGCTGCTCCAGGGCAACTGTTTTCCCACCGATCGCTCCTCTCCCTATGCGCCTCTGCTCGACCTGCTGCGGTCTTCACAGGCGAAAGAACTGCTGATCACGTACACCGCCAACCTGGAGCCACTCGCACGCGACCTGGCACTGCTCGATCTTGATCTGGTACCTCTGCCATCCGGCGGGCCGCCACCTCTGGAGCCAGAACAGGAAAAGCGCCGCCTGTTCGTGGCTCTTACGCACTTCTTCACCGGTGTAGCTGCGAAACAGCCCGTGCTGCTCACTGTAGAGGATATCCATTGGAGCGATGAAACGAGTCTCGAGTTCCTGTATTACCTGGCGCGCCACTGCACAGCCCACCCTTTGCTCATCCTGGCGACCTATCGCAGCGACGAGACGCATCTCGGCTTGAAACACTGGCTGGCGCAGCTTGACCGCGAGCGGCTCACCCAGGAAATCGCACTTCAAGGCCTGACGCATGTCCAGATCGAGGCTATGCTTCAGGCCATCTTTGGACAATACCAATTCGCCTCCGATGCGGTTCACTTTGTCCATGGAGAGCTCCTTGAGACCATCACCACACTGACCGAAGGCAATCCCTTTTTCGTTGAGGAAATTCTCACGTCCCTCATCACGACCGGGGACATTTTTTACACCCATGGAAATTGGGAACGCAAACCGCTGCATGAGCTGCACATTCCTCGCAGTATCCAGGACGCAGTACAACAACGCACAGCGCAATTGAGTGAACAGGCACGGCACCTGTTAACGCTCGCAGCGGTAGCCGGCAGACGCTTCGATTTCACCTTATTGCAGCAGATCATGCAGTGCGATGAGCAGCAGTTGTTTCTGTTGATCAAAGAGTTGATCGCCGCTCAACTGGTCATCGAGGAAACCGACGAGCGTTTCGCTTTCCGGCACGCGCTGACACGACAGGTCATCTCTGCCGAACTGCTGGCACGCGAACGCAAGGTGTTGCATCGAACGATTGCCGAAACGATGGAGGGCCTGTCCGCGCGCGACGTGGAGACACGCCTGGCAGACTTTGCCTATCATTTCTATGAAGCGGGTCTCTGGTCGCATGCCTTCGAGTATGCACGGCGTGCCGGGGAAAAAGCTATGGCGTTCTACGCGCCCCGCGCTGCTCTCGACTCTTTTACGCACGCCTTGCACGCGGAATACCAGCTCTCTGTCCTACCGCCCTCAAGCCTGTTTCACGCGCGTGGACAGGCGTACGAACTGCTTGGCGAATTTGAACTGGCGCGTGCCGACTATGAAGCGGCCCTCGAGGTCGCACGCTCGACCGGGGAGAACCGCGAGGAATGGCGGGCGCTGCTGCGCCTCGGCATGTTATGGGCTGGACGCGATTACGAACGCAGCGGTGAATACTACCAGCACGCCATTGAACTGGCGCGCAGCAGCGGAGATCGATCCACTCTCGCTCACAGCCTTAATCGTCTAGGGAACTGGCATCTCAACGTCGAACGCCCCCTGGAAGCACTTGCCTACCATCAAGAAGCCCTGAACATCTTTCAAGGGCTAGAAGACCAGCCGGGCATCGCGGAAACGCTCGACCTGCTCGGTATGACGAGCTACCTCAGTGGCGACTTGCTGGGCGGCACAGCCTATTATAGGCAGGCGGTAGCGCTCTTTCGAGAGTTGGACGAACGGCAAGGACTCACCTCCAGCCTGGCAACCTTGACGATGCGCAGCATCACCTATCAGACGGATACGATGATTCCTGCCGTCGCACACGTATCCGAGGTCACTCCCGATGGCGAACTGGCCCTGAAAATCGCGCGCGAGACGGAGCAACGCGCTGCTGAAGCCTACGCCCTCATCTTTCTGGCGTTCTGCCTGGGGCCACAGGGTGAATATGCGCGGGCGCTAGAATGTGCCGGGCAGGGACTGCGCATCGCCGAGGAGATCGATCATCGCCAGTGGATGACCGCTGCTCACTGTGCGCTCGGAGCGCTGTGCCGCGACCTGCTCGCGCTGCCACAGGCACGACAACATCTTGAGCAGGCGCTGCAACTCGCTAACGAAACCTCTTCCTTCCACTGGATACGCACGGCAACCGGGCACCTCGCCTCCACCTATGTGTTAGCGCACGAACTGCTCCAGGCCGAAACCATCCTCAGCGGAGCGTTCGATGCCACTGCCCCGGCTCAAACGTTGGGTCAGCGCCTGGTATGGTGTGCGCGTGCGGAGCTGGCGCTTGCTCAGAACGATGCTTCCCAGGCGTTACAGATCGTAGAGCAGCTCATCACATCCGCCGCACCTATCGACGACAATCGCGCTATCCTCCGTTTGTCGCGATTGCGCGGCGAAGCTCTCACCGCGCTCAATCAGGCGAGCGAAGCGGAAGCGATACTTCAGCATGCCGGGAAGACAAGCACAACAGCAAGGTGCCTTCCCCCTCCTCTGGCGCATACACCTGACTCTAGCCAGATGCCTTCAAGCTCAACGTCGTTACGAGGCAGCCGAAGACAGTGTGTTTGCCGCGCACACTATTATTGAACAGCTCACCACTAATGTGCCTGGAGAGTTGCTACGCGCCAATTTCCGGCAACAAACACGTGATCGGCTCTCTCTCATACCACCGTCCTCACCCCGGCGCGCTGCCAAGCGGGCCTATGATGGACTAACCGAACGCGAGCGGACAATCGCCGTGAGAATCGCGCGCGGGCAATCCAGCCGCGAGATTGCCGATGCGCTGGTCATCAGTGAACGCACGGTGGAAACACACATTGGCAACATCCTTTCCAAGCTGGGCTATAATGCCAGAACACAAATTGCCGCCTGGGCCGCCGAAAAGGGGCTGCTGAAGCAGGACGAGTAGTCCTGCTCTCATAGATGAACACGCAGTTCTACGTAGGCACCCATCTTGTTCCCTGGGAAACCTACGTATCGCCTCTTCAGAATCTCTGTACTTTTTACGATGTTGTCTCCCGCTCTTTCGACTACCATTGCAGCAAGGAAAGGTTCTTCCTCATAGTCGGTACACCGAACGCGTCTGGGCGAATGCTCAACGTCGAGGTCGCACGGCCGACGTTGCACAAAGGAGGGAAGTTGAATTGACGAACAGCATTTCTATCCAGGCTGGCAGCGCGGGGCTTTCGGATGTGTTCGCTGAACCGGCATGGCTTGCGGAGCACCTCAACGATCCGAGTATTCGCGTTGTCGAGGTTGATGTCAGCCGGTCGGCATACGAACAAGGCCACATCCCAGGGGCCGTCCTCTGGAACGCGTACGCCGACCTCCGCCATGCTGATTACAGCCCGTTGGACCGCAGAGAGTTCGAGGATCTGCTCAGCAGATCCGGTCTCGCACCCGACGCCACGATCGTCTTCTACGGTTACGGTCACTATCTCGGCTTCTGGCTCATGAAGGCATACGGTCACGAGCGCGCGCTGGTGATGAATGGAACACGGGACGGCTGGCGCGACGCGGGTCGGCCGTGGACGACGGATCTACCCAAGCCGGTGGCATCCACGTACATGCTCCCAGGAGTGGAGGCCACACAGCTCATGTCGCTGGATGCGCTGCAAGGCACCCTCGGTACCGGGGACCCGGTCATCCTTGATGTGCGTTCGGACGCCGAATTCGTCGGGGAGCGGTTCTGGCCATCTGGCGCCACGGAAGGCGCCGGTCGCCCTGGCCACATCCCCAGCGCCGTGCATTTGCACGCCGACCTGTTGCGCACGGCCGACGGCGCATTCAAGAACGCGGCAGAGGTGCGGCAGCTCTTCCAAGAACGCGGAGTGGTCCCCGAGCGCAGCGTCGTCACCTACTGCACCGTAGGCATCCGGGCGAGCGAGGCAGCACTGGTCTTGAGGTATCTACTGGGGTATCCTGACGCCCGCGTTTACTACGGCTCCTGGGCTGAATGGGGTTCACGGGTGGAGACCCCAATCGAGACCTGAGGCTCGGTGGCGAACTGGCGCAGAGGTGTCACAGTTTGAAACAGCTGATGGATTTGTCGGTCCATGTGAAATGCTTGTCGCAGTTGGAGCAAAGTAGCGGTGCTGAGTCATTCACCAATGTCCCTGGTGGTTTCCCTGAGAGACCACCAGGGACAGCCATGCGCACCATTCCTTCTCGCTGTGGTAAGATAAACGAGCGTGTAGGGAACTAATTGCACTCTCGTCGGTTGTATTGAAGCACCTTCGGCACAGGAGCAAGCCATGCCAAACGAATATCATCCTCCATTCAAAGTAGCCGTCGTCCAAGCAACTCCAGTGTTTCTCGACCGCACCGCAACGATTGAGAAGGCATGTGAGCTAATTGTCTGTGCTGGACGCGAGGGCGCACGTCTGATCGTTTTTCCCGAAGCGTTCATTCCCACTTATCCCGATTGGGTCTGGACCATCCCATCTGGGGAGATGCAGTTGCTTGGCGAACTCTACGCAGAGTTGCTTGCCAATGCGGTCACGATCCCCAGTGATGCAACAGAGAGACTCTGTCGCGCGGCGAAGCTCGCCGGAGCCTATGTGGTCATGGGAATGAACGAACGCAATGTTGAGGCGAGTGGAGGGAGTCTCTATAACACCCTGCTGTACATCGATGCGCAGGGTCAGATCATGGGCAAACACCGCAAGTTAATCCCCACAGCAGGCGAGCGGCTCGTGTGGGCGCAAGGGGATGGGAGCACCCTCCAGGTCTACGATACGCCTCTCGGCAAATTGGGAGGACTCATCTGCTGGGAGAACTATATGCCCCTGGCTCGCTACACGATGTATGCCTGGGGAACGCAGATCTATGTTGCGCCGACATGGGACCGTGGCAACCCCTGGCTCGCTACCCTGCGGCATATCGCCAAAGAGGGGGGCGTCTATGTTCTTGGTTGCAGCATAGTCATGCGCAAGGATGATATTCCCGATCGCTTTGCTTTCAAAGAGCAGTTTTACGCCACTGCAAACGAATGGATCAACGTCGGTGACAGCGCAATTGTCCATCCTGGGGGTCACTTTCTAGCAGGACCGGTGCGCCACAAAGAAGAGATTCTCTATGCAGAACTTGATCCGCGCCAATGGTGTGGTCCGAGATGGATGCTCGATGTCGCTGGACACTATGCACGCCCTGATGTGTTTGAATTGATCGTCCACACAGAGGTGCGACCCATGATGAAGCAAGAAGACGTGAGAGTGGAGAGCGAAGCTGAGGGAGGTCTAAATTTCTTGTAAAAATGGTTCCTTTTCCGGCATGCGTGAGAGGCTTTGCAGCAGAAGGCATGAGATAGCTCCTTTTGCCTTTGTGTTGGCCCATTTGGGCTAGATTGCTATTCCAACTTTCTGTTCCAATTATGGGCAAACCCCAAAGCAGGCCCTTGACAACGATTCACGATCTTCGTATAATTAACGTTATGGTTAACGATTCATCAGAGCGACTCACTACCGTCTTTTTGGCGATTGCTGACCCCACACGCCGGGCCATCTTAGAACGCCTGGCGCACGGTGAGGCTTCTGGAACGGAACTGGCGCGGCCCTTTTCGATCTCCGTGCCGGCGATCTCCAAACATTTACGGGTGCTGGAAAACGCTGATCTGATCCTGCACCGGAAGGACGGACGAACGCACCGGTTTCGCCTCGCTGCCCGTCCCATGAGAGAGGCTGCCGCCTGGCTTGAACACTACCGGCAATTCTGGGAAGCACAATTCGACTCCCTGGAAACCTACCTGCTGGCGACATCGGAAAAGGAGCAAGATGCTGATGATACCTCCATTACCCCATAACAGCACCACCCTCGTGCTGCGACGTGCGTTCACGGCCTCACGCCAACGAGTGTTCCGCGCCTGGATCGAGCCAGAGGCGTTGGAGGACTGGTTGAGACCCAAGGGAATGGGCGTGACCGTCAGCAAGCTCGAAGCGCGTGTTGACGGGTCCTTCCGTTTCGATTTAGAGGACGGCGGTTCTATCGTCGGTACCTACCTGCACATCGTTCCACCCGAAAAACTGGTCTTTACCTGGTCAGGCAGAGCAACGCAGGGCAGGGAAACCGTCGTCACGCTGGACTTTTTCGACCAGGGTCCGGTGACGGAAGTCGTGCTGACCCACGAAGGGCTGAGCACTCCAGAACTGCGTGCGCTGGTTGGAACTGGCTGGCCATCCCTGCTCGATGCGCTCGCAGAGGTTCTCTCGTCCCCCCATCTCGACTTTTGACGCTCTGTTCGCGCTCTCGCTCCGAAGCTCAGAAACAGGCAGAGCAGCAAGGTCTGGAGGCGAGGCAACCCCTTGACACCGTTCCCCTGGTCGGCTATACTTAACCTATAGGTTAAATATAGCCGCATAGCGACGTTCAAGGGAAAGGAACAACGATGCCAGCCATTGTCAAAGAACTCATCATTGCAGCAGCCCCGGAGAGCGTCTTCAACGCCCTGACTCAGCAAGACGAACTAGCTCTCTGGTGGGCCAACGAGGCGCGAGTCAAACCAGAGGTGGGCTCTCTTGGTGAATTTCGCTTTAGGCCGCCTGCTGGAGTCCTTCAGTTTGAGGTTGCCGAACTGGACGCCGGAGAGAAAGTACACTGGATTTCCAGGCAAGGCCTCCATCCTGGGCAGGGACCAGCGTCACCTGGCAAATCACGCCTGTCCACAACGGGACCAGCCTACTCTTCACTCATGATGGGTTCGCCCAGGTTGATAAGGCATATGAACAGACACGTGGGAATTGGGAATACTTCCTGGACAGCCTGAAGTCATACCTGGAGACGGGGAAAGGCACTCCCGGCTTTCCGGTGTTTGTTTAACGCGCAAGATCGCACGTACCAGAGAACTATCCAGTCCTGTGAACAACATGTGCAAGCGTTTTGGGGAAAACTGGCAGCGTACGGCAGTCCTTTTCCTAGGAATGGCACCCGTTTGCCTTCTATGATAGGGTCAACCTGTGAGTGTGGGTCTTGACTGGGTGGTTCCTGGCAGTTATAAGAGACTTGTTTCTTACAGGTGAGAGATCGCCGGAGCAATTCGCCCAGGTAAAGGGTGACGACACAAGCGCCTGATCAGGTACCGAACAGGCGCTTGTGTACGGATGAGGCGTCTCACCATCGTTGGTTTCCTGAGATGACCTGGTCACCCAAATCCTGCGGCATCGATGCCCATTTCATTGCCAACATGACCGGATCAGACGGGAAGAGACCAGAGGAAGAGGTATCGCAATGGAGACTTCAACCCAAACCGCACTGGTGCTCGCCGCTCAGGAGGGCGATCAGATGGCGTTCGAGACCCTGGTGGGAGCGTATCGGCGTGAATTGCTCGTGCATTGCTATCGGATGCTAGGCTCGCTCCACGATGCCGAAGACCTCGTGCAAGAGACACTGCTGCGAGCATGGGAGAAACGTGCGACACTCACGAGCCCGGGATCATACCGGGCCTGGTTGTACCGCATCGCCACCAATCTGTGCCTGAATACGCTCACCCGCGTTCCTCGACGGTCCTTGCCACCAGACACGCATCCACAGAGCGATCCCAGCAGCCCTGTGCCGCCACGGCTGCGGGAGCCGATCTGGCTGGAACCGTTCCCTGATGAACTGCTCGCCGATCAGCACACTGATCCGGAAGACCGCGCGCTCCAGCGCGAACGGATCACCCTGGCTTTCCTGGTGGCGCTCCAGCACTTAACGCCAGTGCAGCGGGCCATTCTGCTCTTGCGCGAGGTGCTGGAGTGGCCAGCTGTGTGGGATGGCTTCTTGAGACAATGGGATGGGTACGCTTTTCCAGGACTCAACATTGGAATATATCAGGGACGGCTTGGTGTTCAGTATACCATCTGATCGTATCGCGCGTGCGTGACGTCAAGCCATGTGGAAGAGACAGGTTCACAGTAGAAGGAGAGCAGCATATGAACAGCAGGCGTGGTCCAGGTGGGAGGGGCTTTGATGCCGCTTATCAGGGCATTCCCCCCTGGGACATTGGTCATCCACAACAGGCCTACGTGGAACTGGCACACACAGGCCAAATCAATGGATCGGTGCTGGATGTGGGATGTGGAACTGGAGAGCACGCCCTGTATCTGGCACAATGGGGGTATGAGGTCTGGGGCATTGATTCTTCTCCGACCGCCATCCAGAAGGCTCAGGCCAAGGCTTCTGCTCGTGGGATCAACGTCACCTTCCGGGTGGCTGATGCCCTCAATCTCCAAGATCTGGGCAGAACCTTTGAAACGATCATGGATAGTGGTCTCTTCCATGTTTTCTCGGACGAGGAGCGTCCGCTTTTTGTCAGGAGTCTGGCAAGTGTGCTCAAGCCTGGAGGTACCTACTATCTGCTCTGTTTCAGTGATCAAGAGTCCTCCAGTGGTCCAGGTCCCAGACGCGTGTCACAAGCAGAGATATATGCGACGTTCCGCGAGGGTTGGCATGTCAATGACATTCGTGCGACCCACTTTGAGACCACCTTCCAGGAGCAGGGTGTAGCTGCTTGGCTCGCATCAATGACGCGATGGTAAGACGAGAGCGGGTCCGTACGATGCTGGTCATTGGCGCGATCGACTCGGTGGGGAGCGCCATTCCTCATCCTGGTACAGCCACAACCACCTCTCATGGCATGGGTGAGCTATCTGCTAGCGAGGATACATCCCACCATCAACCAGGAGCGTTTGATTAGTCAGATAGGAGTTGACCACGAGCAGCATGATGGCCTCAACCACGTCTTCCGGCTTACCCAACCTGCCAACAGGAATCCGTGACACCAACTCGCGTTCGGCGTCAGGTCCGCCTGGGAGCATACCGGTGTCTGCAATCAAGGCGGGAGCCACGGCGTTGACGGTGACTCCATGAGGAGCAAGCGATGCAGACAGCGCGTGCATCAGTCCGAGCAAACCGGCTTTTGATGCCGCATAATGTGGTCCCACAATGCCACCTGTGAATAGTATGTGACAGTTGCCCAAAACCGTAAACTATGCTATACTTTGGGCAACAAGGACAAATGTTCTTCGTAGGAGCGAACATGCATACAGACCGTGATCAGCAGCCCTTCAGCTACGATGTGAGGCTTCCAGACGAGGCGCAGGCGGATGCGCTACGCCTGCTTGATGCGAGCCGTGCTGTCGTGATTGCACTGCTCATGGCCTTGTGGCCGCGGCTTGATGAGTTTCTGGGGGAGCAGCGTGGCCCTGCCTGGAAACGGGTGGTGACCATGACCCCTTCCCCGGACCAGCATGGTGATCGGCAATTTCGGTGTGAAAGTGAAACCGCTGGTCGCATCTTACGTGCCCAGGCTGAACGCAGGCAGGTGTTTGAATTGATCCGGCCCATTCTTTCCGATGGCTTCATTCGCCCCAAGACCGAGAAGCGACCCGCAGGCAAGAACCGCCAGAGTATCAAAGAAGCCATCGAGGCCCTTCAAAAAATGCTTGGGGAGGACGACACCACCTTTGTCACCATGCAAAATGTGGTCGAACAATGTTATAATTATTTCCTCGAACAGGGAGTGTTCCCAGAAACGTATGAAGAGATGCAGGCCATTCCCCTGCTCAAAGTCGGGATGCTGACCTACGCAGGAGACGATGGTGGGACGAAAGGGCAAAGTTATCGTCTCTCCTTCGATGTAGCCGCCGGGACCGCCTCCCTGCTCTTGCTTTTCGCCTCGGTCTGGAATTGTTTGCTCATCAGCGGCGAATCGCTGGGAACGCTCAAATTGACCGGGCGAGGCAAAGGCGTGCGTGGCAAGTGGCGCAACAACACGACGATCCGAGCAGACATCTGGCACATTTTGAGATACAAAAGTCACCACTTGGGCATGCGCTTCCGCTCCGAGCGTCCCCGTGGTACGTCGCATACCTGCCCCCGTTGTGAGAAGCCCGCAGAAACGTATCGCTCCCCTCGCCTACACCATCGCTGCGGCCCCGTGAAGTGGGGATGCTGGCTGGTGTGTGCTCACTGCTCCTACAATGCCGACCGAGACTACTGCGCGGCGGTCAATATCGCGCGGCTCGGCGTGGCGTTCCTCACACAGATGCAAAGGACAGGCAAAGCACAAGCTTTTTCCGTGACCGATGAGACGTCGGTCAAGCCGGTCCGCTATATGCCGACCGGTGCGGTGCTGCTGTTTCCGCCACAGGTCCCTTTGGGCCGCCTGCTTGTAGCAGGCAAGGTCTATATTAATGGTTGGAAAAAATCCGCGACGATTTCGCTCTTCCTATGCTACTCCACTCCTATTCCGACTCTGTGGATAGCTTGTTGCGGATTGTTCAGGATCGTTGTAGATTTAGGAAACGGTGGGTAGATAACACCATTGGAGCAATTATCCGAATTGTGGCAACTCGCTCGCAAACGCCCCTTGCCGGCTCCAGTCACGCCACTTATAGGGCGCGAACAGGAGATAGATACACTCCAGCAGCTTCTCCGTCACACCGAGGTACGCCTGGTAACGCTCACTGGTCCTGGCGGTGTTGGGAAAACCCGCCTGGCTTTGCAGGTCGCTACGGGCTTGTTTGAGGATTTCGCCGAGGTCTTCTTCGTCCCGCTCTCCTCTCTTCTCGACCCTGCTCTTGTTCCCTCAGCCATCGCCCGAGTGCTCGGCCTGAAAGAAGCTGGGACGAAGACCCTGCCCGAGCAGCTCAAAGAGAACTTGCAGCAGAGACATCTCTTGCTCGTGCTTGACAATTTTGAGCACGTGCTGTCTGCCGCCCCGCTCATCTCAGAACTGCTAGCGGCCTGCCCAGCTTTGCAAGTACTGGTGACCAGCCGGGCGGTTCTTCATCTCTCTGGTGAGCACCAGTTCCCCGTCTTGCCCTTACCGGTACCTGATCTTGGGCATCTCCCCCCTCTCGACAACCTGGCGCAGACGCCAGCGGTGGCTCTCTGTCTTCAGCGTATGCAGAGCGCTCGGCCTGATTTTTAACTGACTGAGGCCAACGCGCGTGTCCTGGCAGAAATCTGTACGCACTTGGATGGTCTCCCCCTGGCCATCGAGCTGGCGGCAGTTCGGATCAAACTGCTTTCGCCTCAGGCTCTCCTGGCACGCATGAAGTACCGACTTCCCTTGTTGACAGGAGGAACACAGGACCTGCCGGCACGGCAGCAGACCTTGCGCAACACCCTGGAGTGGAGCTATTCCTTGCTGAACTTAGATGAGCAGCGCTTGTTTCGACGCATGGCCGTCTTTGTAGGAGGGTGCACGCTCGAAGCGCTAGAGGCGGTGTGCAACCGAGAAGAGGTGAGTGCCCTGGAGATCCTAGATCGGGTAGGATCCCTGCTTGACAAGAGTCTACTCTTCCAGGGAACAAAAGGAGGGAGCGAGCCACGCTGCATGATGTTAGCAACCATTCGGGAGTACGCATTGGAGCGCCTCAGGGAGAGTAGAGAAGAAGATGCCATCTCGGATGCCCACGCTGCCTACTATCTGACATTCGCCGAAAGGGGCGATCTAGCACTGCGTGGGCCTGAGCAGGATGGATGGTTGAAGCAGTTAGAGGCTGAACATCACAACCTGCGCATGGCATTGCACTGGTTCGTAGAGCATGGAGCAGCTGAGGGCGCATTGCGATTGAGTAGTGCGCTCTCGTGGTTCTGGTATCTGCACGGGTATTTGCGTGAGGGCTGTGGATGGCTCGAGCGAGTACTGGCGTTGCCCGGAGCGTCTGAACGCACCAGGTATCGAGCAAAAGCGCTGTATAGCGTCGGGGGGCTGGCCCGCTTCCTGGGAAACTTCACTCTCTCAGGCTCCCGCCTTGAGGAGAGCCTGGTGCTCTGGCGAGAACTGGGAGATCGGCAGGGGTGCGCCTATACCCTGGCCAGGTTAGGAACAGTGTTGAAGCTCCAAGGGGACCTGGTCGTTGCACATGGGCTGCTAGAGGAGAGCGTGGCACTCTTTCGGGAGGGAGGGGATAAGTGGGGTCTGGCCCTGGCACTGTTCGGCCTGGAGGAGGTAGTCACCTTCGAGGGTGATCTTCCCTCAGCGCACCGTTGGCTGCAGGAAAGCCTGGCGCTGTGGCGAGAGGTAGGTGATAAGTGGGGCCTTGCTTTGGCGCTCGATGGTATGGGCGAAGTAATGCGCTATCAGGGCGACTATGAGCAGGCAGCGAAGTTCTATGACGAGAGCCTGGCCCTCTTTCGGCACCTGGACAACAACTGGCGTATTGCTTATTTGCTGCACAATCTTGGACATGTAGCGCGGGCTCAGGGGAACTACGAGGAGATGGCAGCCCTCTTCGAGGAAAGTTTCGTCCTGTTCCGAGAACTCGGGCATAAGGCAGGCATCGGAGATTGCCTGGCGGGATTGGCAGCCGTGGCTGGAGTGCAGGGACAACAGGAGTTAGCGGTCCAGCTCTTTGCGGCGTCACAAGCCCTGTTCAATGCGCTTGGTGTTCGCCTGGATCCTGCGGATCGTGCCGAATATGACCGCAATCTGGCTGCAGTACGTACCCAGCTTGACGAGGCAACCTTCACGGTTACCTGGACGCAGGGCCAGCAGATGACGTGGGAGCAGATCCTCACTGCGCCCGAACAAGTGAAACGAAAGCAGGGTCTTCCAACTCCCCAGCCAGCTTCACCCCTTGTCTTCTCTCAGGTACAGGGACCTCCATCCGCATCGTATCCGGCTGGGCTCACGGTTCGTGAGGTTGAGGTGTTACGTCATGCAGCGCAAGGACTGAGCTATGCGCAAATAGCCGAGAGGCTGACCATCAGTGCCCGCACTGTCGATGCACACTTGCGCTCGATCTACAGCAAGCTCGGCGTGACTTCACGCACTGAGGCCACCCGTGTCGCAAGAGAACACCAACTCCTCTGAAGTACAGTGCAGGCAGTTCATGAGTCACTCCTCTAGCTATTCAGAATCGAGCTGAATGTTGGATAAAATCCCACAAAAGTACAAAGTCGGCCACCATCGAAAGGCTACCTGGCGGCTGTAGCTCCGGATTGAAGGTGGGGTTTCTCACCACCATCAGCAATCCGAAGGCCGCCATCTTCGTTAGCAGTCTGTTTGCGCCTTCCTTGCCGATAGGCGCCGGGTGCCATGCCAAAATAGCGCTTGAACGTCTTACTAAAGGCCACCTCAGAGTCGTAACCGACAGACAGCCCGACTTCCAACAGGGTCGCAGGATGCGTTCGCAGCAGAGCAGCTGCCTTCGTGAGACGCACACGCGTGAGGTACTGCATGGGAGACTCGCCAACCAGTTGCTTGAACTTCGCAGAAAAGGCTGAACGCGATAAACTGACGCTACGTGCCAGAGACTCGACAGTCCATCGCTCTCCTGGTTGGTGTTGGATCAATGCAAGTGCTTGACCAATTTGGGGATCTTGCAAGCCCCGATACCAGCCCACATGTCCGTCCCCGACAGAACTCAGATACGCACGCACGGCCTGGAGAAAGAGGATCTCTGAGCAGCGCGTTATGACCATCGCTGCGGCTAGTTGATTGGCACTGGCCTCTGCCTGCACTAGCTGCACAATGGCTTGTCCCTGCTGGCTGCTCAGATGCAGCACTGGCGGCAGGATCGAGATGAGGGGATTGGTTGTGCGCTCCTCCAGCTGGAGTCCCCCACAGACCAGCGTTGTCAGGGCCCCCGGCCCTCCCCGAGAAACGAGCCTCACTTGTGCGCCAGATTGCTTTGGCATCGGGTCCTCAATCCTGTACACCTGGGTGGTGGGATGGTCCTTCATGGTATGGGCATGGCCGTGAGGGAGGATCACTAGATCGCCTTCGGAGAGCAACACCGGCGTGTCCATCCCTTCCACGGTGAGCCAGCAAGTGCCTTGGGTGACCAGATGAAAGCTGGCAACCGGTCTTGGAGCCACGCCAAAACCCCAGGGCGCGCCCATTGTGGCGCGGCAATAGAGCGTACTGCGCAGACGGAGAGACTGGAGGAGGTCGGCAAGGACATCTTCCTGAACATGCGTGAGGCGTTCCATGGTATTTCCTCCCTGATGTGGACGATTGGCAAAGGATTGTAGCGCTTCAGACATGGTAAGTCATGAAAGCCCAGGCTAAAATTATAACACCATTTCAAACTGACTCATGACATATCTGACTCATATTGCAACGATTCGTTACAATAAAGGTCCGCCTGACGAGAGACCCTAATGGCTCTACAAGCCGATTTTCCTCTCTGGCGATACCGGTGTTGTCGCAAGCAACGCTGTAAGTATAGGTAAAGGACGACATGAGTCAGTCTGTACCATTTTTTCATTAGAGGAGGAATTAAACATGACCAGTGCTAGTGAAATCGTCGAGAGCTACCAAGCGGCACTCAGTAAAGGGGATTTCGCCACTGCCCGCAAGCTGATGCAGGACAACATGACCTTCCAGGGTCCATTGGACACGTTCAACACAGCCGACGATTATCTCGAATCTCTCAGGACGCTGGCTTCCATTATCCAGCGCATTGACCTCAAGAAGGTATTCGTTGACGGCGACGATGTCTGTGTGCTCTACGATATGGTCACGAACACCCCCGCTGGAACGGCGTTCATCGCAGAGTGGTACCAGGTCAAGGGCGGGAAGATCGCAGCCCTTCGCGTCGTGTTCGATGCGCGCCCCTTCGCGGCCCTGTTTGGAAGGTGAAGTTCTGGACGAAGCTTTGACCCAATGACCAGAAACAGTCTGGAAATACGCGCAATGGTCCTTAGCTTTCCCAGTCCACGATCATGCGCCAACTCGGCCCGTGTACGGAGGGCATGAGTGTTGGATCGTTTAAGCTCATCAAGGCACCCCCTGCTGCGTTTAGCGTCGAATCATCGCCCCCGCTGGCCCGCGGGCCGTAGCTCAAAGCGTCGGGTCCCATCAGTGAGGTAATCTCGCGCATGTGCAGCTTGCCCCACTGCCACTGTGCGGGGTCGTTTCCCAATGTCGTGCTGAGTTCGCGAATGCTCTCTTGAAATGCCTGGAGCATCACCGCGCTCGCGTCCCGTTTTGTGCCGTTGGGTAGGGAGAAAGCCGCGTTGTTCTGATCATGCACGGTCCATGCTTCTAAATCTTCGTCCAGCGACGTTTGGCCAGGCTGGACCGCCAGGTCAGGATGGGCTGTGACCGGGACGTGATAGGCGTTCCACCACGGCTCGAAGGTATCTGCCATGTAATGCGTCCAGAAGGTCCACCAGATTGAGGCTGCGGGCGAGTTGACGTCCATGTTCTCATTCCAGCTTTTGTGCTTTCCCCAGGACGCTTCCCAGGCTCTACCACACAGTACCCAGGTTCCAAAACTTAGTCCGAACTTAAACGTCGCTCGGCATGCACCAGCGGCAGGGGTTCACCCCACATCATTCCCTAGGGAGAGAGGTTTTTCCTGGTGACACAGGTTAGGGGAAGCAATAGGGAATGCTCCCGATGTGCAACGCCCTCTAGCCAGGTAGACTGTATCCAGGGCGAGGAGCAGCCGTTTTGGCTCTTGCTCCCCGCAAAAGATGTGGACAGAATCACAAGAAACGGGAGACAGGATCATGCTCAATGCAGACAAAACAGTGCTCATCACAGGAGCAACAGGGCAGCAGGGCGGGGCCGTCATCCGCCATATGCTGGCCAAAGGATGGCACTTGCGAGCACTGACTCGCAACTCTAGCGGTGATACGGCTCTGAACCTGGCACGCAAAGGCGTCGAATTGGCGCAGGGAGATCTCGAAGATCTGGCGTCCCTGGAGGATGCCGCCCACGGCGTGTACGGCATCTACAGTGTCCAGAACTTCTGGAAAGTCGGTGCGAAACGTGAGGTACAGCAGGGCAAGAGCCTGGCGGACGTGGCAAAGAAAGCCGGTGTGGAGCATTTCGTCTACAGCTCCGTTGGCGGGGCGGAGCGGAACTCAGGCATCGGCCATTGGGCGACCAAGTGGGAAGTTGAACAGTATATTCGCCAGCTCGGCCTACCGGCGACGATGATCAGGCCGGCGGCCTTTATGGAGAATTACTACTCCGAGCAGACTGAAATCGGCATCTTGCAGGGCAAGTTCACGGACGCCGTCCGCGCCGACAAGCCGTATCAGACAATCACCGTCGACGATATCGGCGCCTTTGTGGCCCTGGCGTTTGATCGCCCCAAAGAGTTCATCGGACAGGCACTGGAGATTGCAGGAAGTGAACTGACCAATCCCCAGGCTGCCGAAGTCTTCAGTCGTGTCCTTGGCAAGCCAGTCGAGTTTCAGGAGCTTCCCATGCCGGTGGTTCAAAGCGCTCTGGGCGAAGAGTACTATCAGATGTACCGCTGGTTCAATGAGACAGGGTTCAAGGCGAACATTGCGGAACTGCGTCGCCGCTACCCCGAGGTGCATCTCCATACGTTAGAGGAATGGTTGCGCCGCGAAGGGTGGCAAAAGCATGTCAGACGAGTTCAGGCTCCAACAGGGTGACTCGCAAAATGGATCATGGCCGATAGGAGGCTGGTAGATGGCGCGTCCAACCACGAGATCGCTGATCACCTCGTCCTCAGTATCAACACGGTGAAAAAACACGTCTTCAATATCTGTAGCAAGCTCAACGTGCAGGGCCGCACGCATGCCATCGCCAAAGTCAGAACACTGAACATCCTGGTGTATTGAAAGGACGAGAGTAAAGACTCAGTATACCTCCATATTGAAAAGTCACATTCGGCGCAAAGCCGCACAATTTCGCCTTACTGCTGTCTGGCCTGGGTCATTCTATACCCAATGCCAGTTACCTTCCGTTTGAATGATGTGCCTCGATTTGCTCTTTCATGCTGCGAAAGGAACGATGAAGGTCGGGTCCCATTCTTGCAATGTACGAGAAGCAAACTGCACTTGCACCTCGCGTGGTGCATCCAAATGAAGGGTATATGCCTGGCCAAGGGTATGGAAGAGCGCATCACCTTGATGAATAGCCACGTGTGGATCGTCGCTGTCAAGGATGGCTAATAGATCGACATCACTGGGATTGGGCACGTCAAGTGGGCGTTCCTCGTGCCATGCGACTGACCCACAGAGGATGATTGCTACGAGATCAGGATGCCGCTCAGATAACAGACCTATTACGTCTTTGATAAGATTGCGGGTCTCGCTATCCGGCCAGGAAGGAAGTTTGCTTCTCCCATTTTTCCACTACAAATTAGCCAGTAAGCTGACGGCGATCCACCACGCGTTTGACCTTGCCTTCGCTACGTGGAAGATGATGAGGCTCGACAATCAGCACCTGCACATGCAACCCTAGAGCCTGGTGCAGGTCCTCGGTGACGATTGCTTGCAGTGTACCAATAGCTGCACCTCCCTCGCGATGAAGCGCTTCATCCGCTTCTATACGAACATCCAGTTCATCCAGTTGATCACGCTGCCGGTCAACGAGAATCTGGTAATTGCTTGTCAGGCCAGGATGGGAGAGCAGCACCTGCTCAATCTGGGTGGGAAAAACGTTGATCCCGCGCACGATGAGCATATCGTCGGTTCGACCTCGTACGCGCTGCACCTTCACGGACGTGCGCCCGCACGGGCAGTTCTCATGGACCAAGGCCACACGATCACGCGTGCGGTAGCGCAACAAGGGCAAGGCCTCACGGGTCAAACAGGTGAAGATGAGCTCGCCGACCTCGCCATCCGGGAGGCGTTTGCCAGTCTCAGGGTCGATTACCTCCGGGTAGAAGTGGTCCTCGTTGATATGCAATCCCTGGTGCTGCGGGCATTCGGCAGCGACACCGGGACCAATCACTTCGGTCAGCCCATAAATATCGAAAGCTTCGAGGCCGAAGCGCTCTTCAATCTCGCGACGCATCCCCTCGGTCCACGGCTCTGCTCCGAAAAAGCCCACGCGTACTTTCATGCGGCTACGCAGGTCAATCCCCTCCTCGGAAGCAGCCTCTGCTACGACCAGGGTATAGGAGGGCGTTCCTGCAATCACTGTGGCACCCAAATCTTCCATCATCAGCACCTGGCGTCGGGTCAGGCCGCCACTCATGGGGATCACTGTTGCCCCGATCAGCTCAGCGCCGATATGCGCACCCAGGCCGCCGGTAAAGAGGCCATATCCATAAAAGTTTTGAAAGACATCTTCAGCCGTCACACCGCCTGCTGCGAAGGTTCGGGCCATCACCTCACCCCACATTGCCATATCTGCACGTGTGTAGCCACAGACCACGGGTTTTCCAGTGGTGCCGCTCGAAGCATGTAACCGTACTACGTCTTTCAACGGCACGGCAAAGAGTCCATAGGGATAGGTGGTGCGGAAATCCTCTTTGACCGTAAAGGGGAGGCATTCGATGTCATCGAGGGTCTGAATGTCTCGCGGGTGTACGCCGCGCTCCTCGAGTGCCTGTCGATAGAAAGGCACTTGTTCGTAGGCACGGGTTATCTGCTGCTGTACGCGTCGTGTTTGGAGCGCGGTTAATTCTGCACGTGGCATCGTCTCAGCCTGGGGATTCCAGATGTATCCCCCTCCTTTTGTTGCTGGTCGATCCATAGGGTACGTCCTTTCTTGTCTATTTACCTGAAAAGCACTCACGTCTGGCATGTTAGTAGCACGGTAATTTAACGATCGGTAAAAATATAAACAAGAAGAGGTTAAAAGTCAATAGTTTTTACTCATTTTTACCTAATAGTAAAAATGAATATCAGGAATGTCGCACAACCTCAGTGGAAGGGACAAGGAACAGTCCGCCCTCAACCATGTCTATAAACATACTGGCAATTTGCCGGTGGGTATAGCGACCCGATGGTTTATACCATTGGGAAAGCCAGTGGCACATCCCGAGCAAGCCGAAGGTGATAATCTTGGGGTCAAAGCCTGGCTTGAATGTCCCCTTTGCGATCCCTTCTTGAATGATCTGCTCAAAGTACCGCTCGTAATCTTTTTCCCGCAGAATAGTCTCTCTGGCGAACGGCCCTGTCAGGTAAGCATGCTCACGATAAAACACTTTGATTGCAGGTGATGTATTCACTGTAACGGAGATGTGGTGCTCGACTGCGTGCCGTAATTTCTCGACTGGGGATAATTCGGACTCCGCAATACGACGCAGTGGCTCTTCAGCTATGTTGAGCACCATCAAATAGATGAGCCGAAGGATCTCCTCTTTGTTTTTAACGTGATAGTAGAGCGCAACTTTGGTCACGCCCAATGCTTCTGCAATATCGTTCAGGCTGGTAGCGCCAAACCCCTGCCGCGCGAAAAGCTCGGCTGCCCTTTCTACGATAACTTTTTGGGTCAAGCGCACGCGCTTGACTCCCTCGTTTTGATAATCTTTTTTCCCTCGCGTCTGAGCAGTCTGTTGATTACGAGCCATGTCTGTTGTATCCTTGTTCACTTTTGCCTTGCATCTATGATAGTCGAGAGAAGGTGCCCGCCAACCAGGCGAGATGCTCTCTATAAGTCTCCACCTCATTGTTTTTTACCATACAGTAAAAATTTTGCATAACAAGGGTTGACTTTTGCTTTCTTCTCGCTTATATTTTTACTAGCCGGTAAAATATATCAAACATAGTACCACAAACAGGCGCCTGAGGGAAAGGAAGCCGCCCTATGATCGTGGGAGCTATTCGCGATGCTCAACTCCTCTTAGGTAATGAGGTGATTGCCCTGGGGGCCTACCATGCAGGGGTGCGCGTAGCTGCAGGCTATCCGGGCACACCGAGCACCGAGACCTTGGAGTATCTTGCACGTATCGCCCCGGCAGATGTCTGTGTTGAGTAGTCTACAAATGAAAAGGTTGCACTGTGGTTGATGTCATGCGGGTGGGACCGAGTACCGGTGTTCCTACCGCCCCGGCGCGGGGGGATGTGATGCAGGCACGCTGGGGATCGCATGGTGATCGCGCTGCAGTTGCGTTGGCACCGGCTTCCGTCGACGAGGTGTACGAACTGACCATTGCCAGCTTTAATCTTGCCGAGCGCCTGCGCACGCCAGTCGTTTTGCTCTATGATGAAGTAATCGGCCACATGCGGGAAGGTGTAGCATTGGTGGAGCCGGCTTCTGCCAATCTCTGGCAGCGTCCTTTGCCCGACTAGGAGCCTGGCCCCGGTTTCCAACCCTACCGGGCAAATGATGAAAGCGTCGCGGCTGTTCCCGACTTCGGGGTGGGGTATCAATTCCATGTGACCGGCTTGATGCATGATGAGCGCGGCTATCCAACGACGGACCCCGCGCCAGTCAGCCGGCTGCTGGAAAGGCTGGAAAACAAGGTTGCGATCGTCTCAGACTGGGTAGCCCCCGAACGTTACCAGGTGGAAGATGCTAAGGTGGAATTCATTGCCTACGGGATCACCGCCCGTATAGCGCGGCAATCCGTAGACCGCCTGCGAGCTGAAGGCATCCGGGCGGGACTATTCCGCCCGCTCGCAATCTGGCCGTTTCCGGGTGCGGCGCTGCGGGAGGCTACGTGCCGCGCACGGATTGTCGTAGTGGCGGAGATGAACCTCGGCCAATGGGTATATGCAGTGGAACACGCGGTAGCAGGTGCGATACCGGTCGCCCGCTGCCTTAAAGTCGGCGGTGATCAGATCACCGAGCAAGAACTTGAGGAGCAGGTGCTGCTCAGTGTGCAACAGGGCAGCTTATCCGGCATATTCCCCTGCCAGTGCTGGAGCGTACCGTTGAATTGCGCTCACCCGAGGCACTTCGCCGCACGAACCGCGAGGCGGTGAATCGCGGTTGGCATCTCGTCACGACTTCGTTGCCCGGCCAGGTTTTACTGTAATTGCTCAAGGAGTACCGCATGAGCAGCACTCTATATCTGTCGCGAGGTAGATTCGCAGACCACGTCGTCCTGGTTGGTGGAGGTTCATCCGGCGCTTTAACCGCAGTTCGATTGGCTGAGCGTGGTTTCAGTGTAACGGTGCTTGAGAAAGCGAAGATCGGAAATGGATCATCAAGCCGTTCAGCAGCAGGCATTCGAGCCCAATTCAGTGTTGAAGAGACGGTGATCGGGATGCAATATGCCAAGTGGTGGTATAGGCAGTTCCACGAGATGCTAGAAACGCCTTCCGAGAGAAGACAGCCCATCATCAAGCAGAATGGGTATCTCTTTTTGTATGAGGACCCTGAGCAGGCAGTACCGGCCTGGAAGCTGGCCCGCCAAAAAGAGGCAACACAGGTATGGCAAATGGCTCAGGCAAATGTGGTGATGCAACAGCAGATGGGTGAACCTGTCGAGGTCTTGACCCCACAGCAGGTGCATGATCGCTGGCCGCATCTCGAACCCGATCGCCTCATCGGAGCAACATGGGGCCCAACCGATGGCTTCCTTTATCCTCAGATGATCTATACTGAAGGCTTCCGCCGCGCCCAGGAACTGGGTGTCACCGTAATGCAGGATACAGAAGTCATCGGCGCAGTGCTGCGTTACGGACGGATTGTTGCTCTTGAGACAACAAAAGGTTCTATCGAGGCCGACTGGTTTGTCAACGAGACGAATGCCTGGGCCGCGCGAGTCAGCCAGCGTATAGGTGGCATGCCTCTTCCAGTTGCACCACTCAAGCGATACCTCTATTTTATGCAACCAAACCTGCCAATAATGAGCAGCGAGGAATGGCATCGTTTGCCTATGACCATTTATGGGGTTGGCAGTGGTCGCGGCGTCCATTCTCGCCCTGAGAGCGATCTCCTCATGTTTGGATGGGCGCATGAAACCGCGCCTGAGTACAACTTTCGTGACGAGGATCAGGATCGAATTGATCCTCCTTTCAATCATAAGAATGGCGTGGATAATTATGGCTATGCGGTGCTCGAACAGCTTATGGACTTTTCTCCGCTACTGGCTGAGGCTGGAGGATTGACGGCAACGACATGTGGTTTCTACGGAACGACACCTGATGCAAAGCCCTTGATAGGCTTTGATAATAATCTGAACAATCTGGTTCATGCAGTTGGCTTCTCGGGTCATGGTTTGATGCACGCACCAATAACCGCTTTGTTAGTTGAAGCTATTCTTACTGGCGATGTCGAGGGTGGGAGGGTCCGTTTACCTGAGCCATTCGCTGAGCAAACACTGAACCTCCGAGCTTTTGATCCATCTCGAACGTTTACCCAGTCCGGAAAGGAGGCAATGGTGCTGTAAGAATGCTGTTCTATGGTTAGAGACCGTGTCAACGATGATAGCAGGACAAAAAGCGTGCCCGTAACCACAATGAGTAAAAGGCACTCCGGTTGCTTCATAAACCGTCTTGTGCAGGGGTTTTAAGCCTTGATTTCAGAATAGATAGCACTTCCAAATAGAAGGTATCGTGATCTTCTCAACGAGTCTATTTGATGAACGGATGTCCCAAGTAGCCAGTACAGCCCTCGTCGGCCATTACGGGTACGTCCACCTGTCGCGCAACTACTGCCATATCCTCGAGGTCGGCAACTGGCTGCTCAGTAAAGGCGATGTCATACGGCTCCATCGCACGGGTAATACGGATAGCCTCGCTCGCCGAGTAGTAGCCCTCGTCGGCATCGACCCGGATGCGCACGTTCGGCCCGAGAGCCTCGCGCAACATACGCACCAGCTCAATGTCACGGCGCGGGTCGAGACCGGTCTTGGCCTTGATCGTCCTCGCTCCCTCTGCGACTGCCTGCACAGCCTCGGACACGGCTCGATCGTTCTCCATGATTCCCAGGCTGTGTGCGATCTCAATGCGGTCGCGGTAAGCACCACCCAGGAGCTGGTATACCGGGACGCCGAGGCCTGACCGGCTAGATCGTGCAGCGCGATGTCCACGGCAGCCTTGGCGTAGGGGTGCCCTTTAACGACGTGGTCCATCGCGGCTTGGATGGGACCAATCTCCAGGGGGGATCGGCCCTTAATCACCGGAAAGAGATAGTCGGCGATGATGTGGCGCACGGTCTGCGGCATCTCGCCATAGTAGGCCATGTGCGCGCCGCCCCACGTAGCGATCGCCGGAGCCTCCCCTCAACCGCTGAGCCCCTCGTCGGTCTCTAACCGCTGCAGGAGATGGCTGCCGATAGGAGTGTTCATCTTGCTAGCCCAATTGTGAACACGCCGTGCCGGTAGCTTGATGTAGTAGCAACGATATCCGGTAATCTTCATGTTTCTCTCTCCCTTGCCAGATGGGCCATCCTGATCAGGCCGGAATGACATATAGTTGGGTCTCATCATACAGGTCGGTGATAAGCTCGTAGCCATCCTCAGTGAGGATGACTTCATCCTCATACTGGACGCCCCAGCGATCAGGATACCAGCAGAGCGGCTCGATACACATTACCATGCCCGGCTTCAGCCGTATATCGGTATAGGGGCCGATATACGGCTCCTCGTGCAGAGTGAGCCCGAGCCCATGACCGAGAAACTTGATTGGCGGCAGGCCCCAGCGCTCCATTTGCTCGGCATAGCGCTGATACATCGCGCGCGTGCTCTCGCCGGGTCGCATCGCATCGAGGGCAACCTTACGGGCCTCGACCATATAGGCCCAGGCCTGGAGCTGCTCATCGGTCGCACGACCGACGACAGCGGTGCGGGCGACATCGGAATAGTAGTTACCACCGGTGCCGATCACGTCAACCCGCACGATATCGCTATATTGAAGAGGGCGGCGAGTTGGCGCAGCGTTGGCAAAGCCGCTTCGCTCACCAGCTCCCACCACAAGCATGGTCAGCCGGTCGCCACCATTGGAGAGATAGGTCTCAGTAATCAGTTGCCCCAACTCGATCTCCGTCATACCGATTCGGGCCCGTTCGAATGCCACGCGTGCCGCACGCTGGGCAGCTTTGCCCATGTGGCGCAGCTTTTCCAGTTCGCCAGGAGTTTTGATCATGCGCAATTCGCTGAGCAGAGTGTCGATCGGCACAAGTGTGGCCCGTGGAAGCGCCTTATGCAGGGTATCGTAACTCTGGATCGACAGAGCTGTGTACTCGATGCCAATGCGCCCCTGACTCAACCCGGCAGCCATCAACCGATCGGCCAGGACCTGCACAGGATCTTCGGTGAACTCGTTGTAGGAGATGACGTGGTCGATAGTACTATTGCTTTTGACAAAGCTCTCTTCGATGTTGACGACTACGATCTCCGGCATACCCTCCAGTGGCACCAGGCAGAGCACCAGCCGATGACGCACAATGGCCTGCGATGGCACAACAACGTCGGCAGTGTAGGCGATGTTCTCAGGCGACGCAATCATCAAAGCGTCCAGCCCGTGCTGTCCCATTGCGATTCGTTGCTTCTCGATGATCTCGGCTGACATAGTTTATTCCCTTACTAGATCGTATAGTTGTTATAAGCTCTACAAATATGGTGGGCCAGTGGATCGCGACCTGCTGCGCTTTGGTTGTTCTGCCCACTTTAATCATGGCACTCGATCCGTACGCCATCCGGATCAAAGAAGTAGATGGAAGTCCCGTAGGAGGTCGGCTTCGGCCCATCATAAATGGTGACGCCTGCGGCGCGCAGGTCACGCTCCAGTACCTTAACGTCTGCAATTTTGAAAGCGACGTGCTCCAATGCCTGTCCCTGATCATTGCGGGAGCGTTTGCCCTCCTCGGTCATCTCAGTTAACCCCAGACCTTCCCGCATGACTATCAGCGGCCGGCCATCTCGAAAGGTGCTCCGCTCTTTAATATGGAATCCGAGCACCCAGACGTAAAATTGCTCTGCACGCGCCAGATCTTTGGTCTGTAAAAGCAGATGTGAGACTCCTCGTATCTCGGCCATAGTTTCCTCCTGGATGATCACTGGCATTCAGCAAGGTAATGCCTGAAGCTAGAGCCTGGGACTGCTAAGAAGGAGACCCGCTTTCATTACTTGCCTCAGCTGGTAGCTCCTCGCGATCTACACCCAACCGTCCCGCCCGTGCCCAGTTCTCTTTGGATACCTCGTGGATGATCACATGCAAGCCATCTGGCCTGGCAGCCGCGTGGTCTATCATGGCATCCGTGATTGCTCGAACCAGGGCGCGCTTCTGATCAAGTGTATGTCCCTCGTACATCTCAACGATTACAACTGGCATAACTCACTCCTCAACTCCGCTCGCAGGGCCCAACTCTGCCCTATGCTTCACTCTCTTTCGTTTCCGACTCCACGTCATGAAGCACACTGCCAAAATGCTCATGCAAGGCGGCTTGCGCGGCAAGCGGATCACGTCTTTCAATAGCAGCAACAATGCGAAGGTGATCACGCAACGAGCGGCTGAGCCGGTCAGGCAGGCTAAAGACTGCAACCCGATCGTTCTTCAAAACAAGATTAAGCGACGAGAGAAGCTGTGTGAGAATCGGATTGCCACTGGCTTCAACGATCGTACCGTGGAACTGACCATCAAGGCGGGAAACCTCGTCGAGCTTACCGCGAGCTCCAGCAACGAACATCGCCTCCAATATACTGCGCAGGCGTTCGACCAGGCCTGGTTCAGCGTTGACGGCTGCCAGCGCGGCAGCTTTGCTCTCCAGCGCTTCGCGTACTTCCAGCAGATGAATCAGGTCCTGGCGATGAGCAGTATACCATGTACTCCACATGTTGGATAGATTTTGCAGCGGTATCTCCCCCGTTACGTAACTCCCGCTACCATGTCGCACTTCGATAAGTCCAAGAGCTTCAAGCGTGCTTATCGCCTCGCGCACCATGGTTCGGCTGACACCCAGAAGCTCTCCTAGTCTGCGTTCACTTGGGAGCTTATCGCCAGTTGCGAAGTGACGCGTTTCGATTAAATGCCTCAACTGCTCGGCCGCGCTCGTGCGCCCATTCGAGAGATGAATCGGCTTAATTGCTGATTCAGGATCAAGCTTGGTCATCACAATATTCCTTCCTCAACGCAACTCTAATTCAATGGAGATGTGTACTACACGTACAAATGCTCACTCATTTTTCTTTGTAAGATGTTTCCAGTACAATTTCAGGCTGGATGTGTGATCCAGTGTATCTTCTTATACTACCTATATGTTTATTCCACTGTCTATCGAAGGTCGCCGTAACGGATGTACAGGCTACGTACTACCCTTGCGCACCTGCATAGCCTCATCCGCAAATTCGGCAATGATCATAATCGGTGTACCAACGGGAACGGTATCTCCGTCCTCAACCAGTATATGTGCGACGATGCCTGCATAGGATGAGGGTAACTCGACGGTCGTCTTCTCCGTCTCGACCAACGCAAGGATATCTCCATTTTCCACAGGATCATCTTCGCCAACCATCCACTCGGTAATTGTGCCCTCTTCCATAATCAAGCCCCATTTGGGCATGATGACCATTTCTGCCATACTGGCTCCTTACACATTGTAGGCGCTTGACCATATCACTGCGCAACTGGAGCACCCCCACCACAGGCACCACAAGGGTCCCCGCCCCTACGGAACGTCCTGTGTTCTCTCGTTAAGTTCGCGCTCGAGGGGCCAAGCTCAACCTCATACTTTCACTTCTGCGCTGATCACATCGCGCACACCCACCGCGATGCGCTCCTCGCTGGGGATCACAAAGTTCTCCATCTCGGGGGCGTAGGGCATGGGTGTATTCGTTCCGGCAACGCGCCTGATCAGTGCTTTGAGCAGATCGAAGCATTCCTCGGCTGCGATGGCGACGATCTCAGCGCCGAAGCCGTTGCGCCGTGGAGCCTCATGAACAATCACTAGCCAGCCGGTTTTCGCAAGCGAGCGCCGCAGGCCATCACGATCGAACGGCACCAGGCTCCGTGGGTCCCACACCTCCACCGATATGCCTTCGGCGGCAAGCGCATGGGCGACTTTCAGCGCACGTTGAACCATGTGGAGGTAGGCAACGACCGTGACATCGCTCCCCTCATGCACCACACTTCCCTCGCCAAGGAGTATGATGTACTCACCACTGGGCACGGGGCCCCTGGTATTGTAGAGCAGCTTGTGCTCGAAGAACAGCACGGGATCAGGGTCGCGCAGCGCGCTCTTCATCAGCCCTTTGGCGTCGTGCGGCGCGGAAGCCGTCACCACCTTGAGCCCTGGTGTGGCCGTGAACCACGCTTCTAAGCTCTGCGAGTGCTGCGCCGCTGTGGCGCCGGCAGTGCCTGTAACCATACGTATCACCAGTGGCACGCTGGTGCGCCCACCGGTCATGTAGCGGAACTTGGCCGCCTGGTTGACAACCTGGTCCATCGCCAGAGTGACAAAGTCGCTGAACATGATCTCGGCAACAGTGGGCACACCCAGCAGAGCCGCGCCCACGGCAGTGCCGATCACCGCCTCCTCCGAGATAGGGGTGTCGAGGACGCGTTGTTCGCCGAAGCGCTTCAGCAGTCCTTGCGTCACACCGAAGACGCCGCCTGGCTCGCCGATATCTTCACCGATCAGAAGCATCGATTGATCGCGGGCCATCTCCTCGTCCAACGCTTCACGGATGGCCTGCGCGTAACTGATCCGGCGCACCTTCGCCTCGTCACGCTGGGCGTTTGTGGGGGTGTTGATAGTCGTACTCATAGAAGCGCCCTCCCATTGTAGCTTTCGACGAATACATCCTCCAATGCTTCCTCGGGAGCGGGATGTAGTGAGCCTTTGGCGAACTCGATGGCCTCGTCCAGTTGGCGCTCGACCTCCCGGTTGAGCACATCAAGCTCCTCTTCCGAACTGCTACTCTTGTCCAGGAGGCGGCGGCGGTAGTTGACAATCGGGTCAGCCTCCATCCAAAAGGCACCCTCCTCAGCCGGGCGATACTGCCCCATGTCGCCCTCATAGTGCCCGCGATGACGGTAGGTCTTGCACTCGACCAGAGTCGGCCCGCGGCCCTTGCGCGCGCCTTCCGTAGCCTTGCTCACCACCCGGTAGACATCGAGCACGTCATTGCCGTCGGCAACCAGGCCAGGAATGGAATAGGAAGATGCACGTGCGGCGATATCGCGGATGGTCTGGTGCTTGTGCTGGGGCGTGAACTCCCCGTAAAGGTTGTTCTCGCAGATGAATATTACCGGCAGGCGCCACAACGCAGCCAGATTGAGCGACTCATGAAAAGCACCCTGGTTCGAAGCAACATCGCCAAGGAACGAGACCGCTACACCATCAGCGCGTTGCCCACGAGGATCGGTAGGGTCACCCTCGGCTATGCGACGCGACTGCTTGAGTGCCAGCCCCGCGCCAACGGCGATTGGAATACCGCCGCCAACAATGCCGTTAGCACCGATGATACCCAGTTCGATATTCGCAATATGCAGCGAACCGCCCTTGGCCCTGTTGTACCCGTCTCGGCGGGCGAACAATTCAGCGTACATGTGCCTGGGGTCGCCACCCCGTGCCAGGATGTGACCGTGACCACGATGTGTGCTGGTTATATAATCATACGGCCTAAGCGCTGCGCAGGCACCTGCCACTACAGCCTCCTGCCCGATATACGGATGCAGGAAGCCGGGCACGAATCCAGTGTTACGAAGCTCCGATGCGCGTTCTTCAAACCGGCGGATCAGCACCATGGTGCTGTAGAGCTGAGTGAGGAAATCGCGCGAGTACGATGCCAAGGATTGCACGATCAAGTCTTCTCCCTTCATTATCGATCCAAGGAGAGTGAGACACTCACGTGGTTGCCCGATTCTTCCTTGCGAGTCTCCCACTTTACGCCATATATAGCCCGCCATCGACGTGGATGGACTGGCCGGTGATGTAGCCCCCATCGGGTCCACAAAGGAATGCTACCACCCCGGCGATGTCATCGGGAGTGCCCAGGCGTCCCAGCGGGATCTCCTGGGGTCGTTCACTCAGAAACTGACCAGGTTGCTTGCCTTCACGGACGGCAATGGCCTTATCGACTTCCTCCAACACGTTGGTCATGATGTTACCTGGGCAAAGCGCATTGACGCAGATATTGTGAGGAGCCAACTCGGCTGCCATGGAGCGTGTGAGGCCCAGCACACCGGCTTTGGACGCGCTGTAAGCTGCATCCCGGCCAAATGAAATCTTGCTCATCATGGATGCCTGGTTGACGATGCGGCCCCAGTGCTGCTCGATCATATCGGGCACCATTGCACGCGCGCAGAGCAATTGGCCGGTCAGGTTCACGGCAATGCTCAGATCCCAATCCTCCAGCGGTGAACCGAGCAGGGGAGTATCGCGGTAAACCCCCGCATTATTGACCAGGATGGTGATCGGCCCCAACTCGTTCCTGGCGTGCGCGACAGCCGACTCTACCTCGTCCTCTTTGCGTACGTCAAGGCGTAGGGGCAGCGCCCGGCTACCAAGCACCCGGATCTCTTCGGCCACCTGCGCAGTGTTGATCTCGTCCACATCCGCCACAATTACCGTAGCGCCCTCGCGCGCCAACCGGAGCGCGATGCCGCAGCCAATACCACGTCCGGCACCGGTAACTAATGCAGTGCGTCCACTGAGTATCATTCGTACCTCATTTCTTTCAACGACTACAGATTTCTCCTCGTTTAGATGAGATGTCTTCGCTCCCAGCTAGGTCAGCGGCCAGTCTACCCCGACAGCATGCTGGGTAGGAAGCGCAGGCATAACCTCCGGCTTTGTGCCGGCCATCAACAGTCCGAGTCGCGTCAGGTCTACTGTATCAGCAGACATGGTCTCAAGAATACGCCCTTCGTAGATCACGCTGATGGTATCGCTGAGCGCCAGGATCTCTTCCAGGTCTGAAGAGATCAGTAAGACGGCGCAGCCTCGATCGCGCGCTTCTACTATCCGGCTGTGGACGTAGGCAATAGCCCCAACGTCCAGGCCTCGCGTGGGCTGCATGGCGATTAGCAGTGCTGGTGTCCGGCCTAACTCGCGCGCCAGAACGGCCTTTTGCTGGTTTCCGCCGGAGAGGTTACGCATGCGGGTTTCCAGGCCGGGGGTATGTACGTCGAACGCCTGCACCAGTTCGCGCGCACGGCGCAAGACGGCACCGGTTGCTCAGCGGTGAGATAGGCACGCTCGATGACGGTTTGTTTCCCCTGCGTATAGGGGTCGTGGCGCTCTTCGACGCCCTTTTTCCCCTTGTGCAGCCTGGTGCCAGTCTTACACCAGGTGCGGTCCTTCTGCCAGGTGTAGCCTATTTCATGGAGGGTATGCAAGATGCTGAGACTCCCTGCCATGAATGACAGGGGTTCTGATCGGCTCCCCCTCAATTGCTTTCACCTTCGGGGTGCAAACGCCTCACAGCTAAGGGCCATCTCAGGTGGCCCGTCCGCTGGCCGAGCTTCACGCTCCAACGGCACCTGTACTGTTACCATACAGGCCAGCGCCTCTCGCTGAGGAAGTGCACGCCCTGCGTACATTTCCTGGTGTTTGTGCGGATACCGGAGTACCCAACGAGTTGGACGTCTCGTTCGTTCTTTGGTTCAGTTGTCGATGGGCGTCGTGGCGCACCACGACTCTCATCCACAACACACGCTCATGCTTTTACCTAAGCGAGCGATTTAGCTTAGAACCCGCAAACATGATTCAGTTGTCAAAGTACTGCGCAGAGTATATCATCTTGACATGCACTTGTCAAGGAAGTATACTCGAGTCGCATGGGCAAGCAATCAAAACAAACTACTATGCGGTTCACCGAGCAGGATATGGCAGCGATTGCGCGTATCAGGGAACTGTATGGGTGCATATCGGATACGGCGGCAGTGCGGTTGGCCTTGCAAATTGTCGCACGGCAAGAGCAATCTCCACCCGCCCCCACTCCCACAAGGAAGAGCCATTCATCCCCGCCATGAATGGACGGGGCTTTCTGGCTCGTTGACTGTAAAGGTGCTCACCTGCGGCAAGCCATCGGGCGCTTCCCGCAGCTGTGGACTCCGCCGCAACTCGCGTTCAATGCGTGCCCGTTCGGCGGAACCATAGCTGCGCGGATGTCCACTGCGTGGCAGGTCGTCTAGGGCAGCCAGTCCGCGCTCATTGAAACGACGGATCAATCGGGTGACAGTATCATGGACTTTCCAGCCTGCTTCTTTGGCGGCATCAGTCAGCGTCTTTCCTGCGTCGACGGCCAACAGGGCTACTGCTCGTTGATGACGGTTGACGCGTTCGAGTTCACCGCGTTCAAACTCGGTGAGAGGACGAAGGGGTTGAGCTACAGAATGAGACATAACGATGGTTCTTGGGGGTTCCTTTCCTGGGTCAGGGGTTCTTTCATTCCATTATGTCCCATTGCCACAGGAGTTGGCAACTGACCCACTAGGAGAGACCTTGGCGCATTGAATAGTTTGTAAACAAGCAGGCACACTTAATGTGAGGATGAGCCACTCTCATGATAGCATTTACATCCGATTCTACCACCCACAAGGGAGACGTCCAAACTCAGCAGCGGCTAGAGAGCATGATGAGCTTGTACCGCTACCCTGGCCACTGACCTTTTACAGATTTCTTTTACATTGTCGGTGGAAGCATGTTTCTGCCCGGTTGGTCGGCGTACAATAGAGAAATGCTCTCGCCTGGCTTGACCTGACCAGCCCCGCCTTCAGCCAGCTCGTGCCGGAGTTCCTGCAAGTAGAGGCGCAAAAATGCCGTACGACGCTGAGCCATTACCCGCCCCGTTGGTGTGGTCATGACCTCATGAAACCTTAAGAGCTTCGTAAAAAAGCGGTCAAGTAGATAGTGCTGCTCATCTAGCACTCGGTGTTTCGCGAAAGGGTCGACAGGGTCGTATGTTTTCGTCTCTGGCCAGCGCCCGCGCTTCGTGCTCATGGCCCAGCGCATCACTCCACTTGCCCCGAGACTGTCCAGACGATCCGCGTCAAAGAGGACACGAGCCTCCAGGGTCGCAGGGGCAATCCCTCGTCGGTAGCTATGGGCGAGGATCGCGTGGAGAATCGCATGCTGGGGGTCGGGAGGTAGGTCAAAGGGAGCTAATAGTTCTGTGGCGAGCACTGCGGAGCGTTCTGCGTGTGATCGACTGGGATCACGCGTGGTACGCCCGAGATCGTGCAGGAGGGCTGCCATACCGACAAGAAAGCTGTCTGCGTGTTCCTGCTCTGCCAGGTACAGAGCCAGGTGATAGACCCTTTGGACATGCTCCCAGCCATGGGCCAGGTCATTGAAATGAGCGAAGCGTGCCTGCACCTCAGTTGAGATCGCCTCTAGCATGCGGAATGTGCGTTCCGTTATTTCCATGGATGAAGGATTCCCCTTTGCTTATCAGTCTACTGACCTGATCGATACCACAAGTTGGCCCCCCTGCACCATGCTACGGCTTGAGTGCTGCCATTGTACCACCTGACATTGGATCAATGTCAGTGTCAGAAAATGGAAGCGAATAGTTTTCGGCATCATTGCTCCCGCTCACTTTCTGGTCCGAAAAGCACGCTCAGTGAGTACTCGGTGGTTTCAGCTTCGTCCTTTTGCCCGTCAGGCAAGATATAGCGATCTAACACCCTTTGGGCCTGTTGGCGTGTTCGTGCAAATCGGCTTTTTGATGCCCTGACTCTGTAATGCTGCTCCTAGCTCGGCCAGGTATTGCTCTATCTCTTGTGATTTCATCCCTGACTACCTCCTGCGTGCATATTATAGCATGCCATGCTTTAGGCAGGAAGACCGTCCCACGCACCTGTACCAGGAGCATGCGACATCTTTTGTCAGTGCAGTGTGAATAAGGAGATCGTCTGGATGAAACTACATTGACGCCCGAAAAAAGGTCACAGAGCCTTGCTTGGAAAGATGGGAAACTCCTTTCATAGTGAGCATTGGACTTGAGTTGGAGCCTCTTTCTCCTCACGATCCACCTCACCCAAGACGAGGTCCAGACTACCTAGAATAGCAATCGCATCGCCTAAGCGATGCCCGCGTATCACTTCTGGCAAGATTTGCAGGTTGACGAAGGATGGACCGCGTAGCTTCACACGCCAGGGATACTCGCCACCATCGCCGATGAAGTAGACGCCGAGTTCCCCCTTACTCCCCTCGATGGCGAAGTAGGTTTCCCCACGCGAAGGGCGTAGCGCAATTGGCGTTCGTGTGCTGATCGGCCCGCCTGGCAACTTCTCGATCGCGAGGCGAGCAAGACGTATGCTCTCGTAGATCTCCTGGACCCGAACCTTATAGCGGGCAAAGCAGTCGCCTTCCAGCCGCACCTGTACCTGCCCGGCACTTCACGATAGGCCATATACGGCCGGTGTACCCGCAGGTCCCAGTTGACCCCGCTGGCACGCAGCATGGGTCCGGTCAGCCCAAAGGCGATCGCTTGCTGTGCATCAATGAAACCTACTCCTTGCGTGCGCGCCTGAAAGATCTCATTGCCTGTGACCAGCCGCTCCAATTCACCCATATTCTTTTCAAGCTGATCCAGGTACGCTTCGCACTCTCGCAGCCAGCCCTTCGGGAAATCGTGCAGCACACCGCCAACACGGAGATAGTTCACGTTAAACCGGCTGCCTCCCAGTGCTTCGAAAAGCGCCAGGATGCCCTCGCGATCGCGGAAGGTCCGGAGCAGTGGCGTCGGCGAACCCAGATCATTGATATAAGCTCCGGTCGCGACCAGGTGGCTGGCGATGCGCTGCAGTTCTCCGACAAGCAGGCGGATGTATTGGGCCCGTCGTGGGGGTTCGATCTCCATCAATTGCTCGACGGCTCCGGCGTATGCAATTTCGTTGAGCATGGGCGAGAGGTAGTCGATATTGTCCATATACCGAATGCCTCCCATCACCGGGCGATTCTCCATGAAATGCAGAACGATGGTTTGACCAGCCACTTATTCTCCGCGTATCCGCAATCCCTGTTTCTCGATTTTTTCACGCAGCTTGAGCATGCCTTCGATCAGGGCTTCTGGACGGGGTGGACAGCCAGGAACATACACATCAACCGGGACAATGGTGTCCACCCCCTGGATCGTATAATAGCTATCGTAGAATTCGCCGCCTGAATTGGCGCATTGTCCCATGCTCAACACCCATTTGGGATCAGCCATTTGTTCCCACAGGTGACGCAGGCGTGGGCCATCTTGACCGAAACCGTTCCGGCGACGATCATGAGATCGGCCTGCCTCGGGCTCGCCCGGAAGACCTCTGAGCCAAAACGAGCAAGGTCATACTGTGGGGCAGAAGCGGCTGCGATCATCTCAATCCCGCAACAGGCCAGCGCATAGCTAAATGGCCAGATCGACCGGGAACGGGACCAGTTTTGTGCCCATCGCAGGATGTCACTAACCGTGGTGAGGAGCACAGGGTCTTCCTGTTGTCCTGGAATATACTCATGCGGCCCCCGTGCCATGGCAATTGGCACCGCCTTTTTGCTGTTCATCGGTGTGTCTGCATCGCTTTTTTCGCCATGAAGCTTGTCCACGCTCTTTCCCTCCTGGTCAATGGGAATAGTAGTAGTTGAATTGCTCTCTTTGTTTCTGGGACGGTTACCTGCATCCTCTGTAAGACTCAGTGTAGTGCACAGCGCGGGTGACGTCATGACCCATAAGAGGTATTGTTGCAGGGAGTGTGCCTTTTGCAGAAGTACATGTCTAGACTGGGACAGTCCAGGAGGGTACAGGAGAGTGAACGCTTTTTGGCCCTCAATTCCGGCACAGGAGCTAGACTGAGAAGATGGTACAATGCGGTCATGATGTTGATCCTGTAGCCTCTTCTTCATCTTCAAGGACAGTTCAGATGAAAGCTCATGCCCAGCGTACAGCTCGCTTACAACTGATTGCCAATATGCTCGAGGGCCAGCCCTGGCAGAAGGCGATGGCCAATGCGGGTTTGTCCATAGGAAGATCCACGGCCTACCGTCTCGTGCAACTCGCATGTGACCCGGAGCGGAGCGAACGAGCGTTTCTCGACAACCGACACGGTCACCCGTACAAGCTGACGGGGCCGATGCGCAGCTGGATTGTGGAGTACTGCACGCAGCATCCGGGCGTCTATTCGAGCCAGGTCCGAGCAGAACTCCAGGCGCAGTTTGGCGTGGAGGTCAGCCGTGGACACATTAATCGGGTGCGTGCGGACCATGGAGTCACTGCGCCGTGGAAAGGACGAGCTAAAAAAAACTAACGGAGCCTGAGCCGGTGTGGCAAGAAGGAATAGGGAGCCTCTTGCTGCTGGCAGCAGCCCATCAAACAGGGTTGCAGGCAACGCTTGGCACCGTGATCCAGGGCCTGGCCGCCTCGGTGCTTTCCAGTGGCCTGCCGCTCAATCCAGTGGTAGTGGAACGATTGGTATTGACCTTGTTGTTTCTGCCTGTCGCGGGCCTTGCCCGTACCTGGGACCTGCGCACCTACACAGGAACTCTGCTAGCGCTAGTAACAGGGCGAGGCTGCGCCTACAGCTATGCCTATGTCGAGCAGTTTCTCTCCCGGTTGGCTCATGTAGGAGCCGACGAGGACTTGACCGACGCAGTAGCACAGTGGACATGGGCCTTGTGGCATGCCGAGCAAATCCAGCAGGAGCAGGAGGAGCAAGAAGCCGTGTTCTACGTCGATGGACATCGCAAAGCCGTCTACAGTGATATGTTGGTTCCCAGGGGACCAGTGGGCAAGCTGGGTGGAAAAATCCTGGGGTGTCGAGCATTAGTGGTGCTGCATGACCAGGAGGGCCATCCGCTCCTGGCAACCACCCATCGAGGCGATCAGCATCTGACGATTGGTGCCCCCCATCTGCTCCTACGATATGAACAGGCGACTGACATCGCGCACCTGGATTGCCTTGTGGTGGATCGAGAAGGCATGGCAGCCGAGTTCCTGTTCCAACTCCACTGTGAAGGGCGACGTGTCGTCACGCTGCTGAAAGTCAACCAGTATAAGGATGAGGGGTCGTTTACGGAAGTGGGAGAGTGGGTCCCCTGGCGCTCGGATCGGTCTGGCAAAGTGGTCTGTGAAGTTGCCGCTGCCCGATTTCAACTGGCACGCCCCAAGCAGCCTGACCAGCCGTTGACAGTTCGGGTCGCACTGATCCGCGATTGGCGCAAGCGCATCGTCTGTGAAGCCGGACCAGATGCCCAGACAGATGAAGGGGAGCGATGGAAAGCCGATTTAGCCCCGGACAACCAAAATTTCTGGGATCCGGGATGGGAGCCTGTACCTGCACTGCCTGCGCCAACCCGACCAAAGCTCATCCCTGTCGTCACGACGGCAGCGGAAGCCGATGCGGTGAAGTTAGCGCACACCTACTTTCGACGGTGGAACTGCCAGGAAAATGCGCTCCGGGATTGGCTCATCCCGCTCAATCTGGATACCAATCACGGATATGCGAAAGAGCCAGTGGTGAATTCGGAACTGGTCAAACGACGGACGGTCTTGGAGAAGCGCGTCGCTCATTTGCACCGACTGGCGGCAGAGAGCCGCCAGCGGCTCCGCCAGATGCGCGCGTCCAACCAGCTGCGAGAACAGCAAGTCGTGATCTGGGAACAACAGCAGCAGGACTTGTTGGCGCAAGTGACGGCAATGGAGACCATTGCTCAGTCCGGTGAGCCTCGCTTGCTTGCCATCAAAGCCCAGCAACTGGAAGCAGAGTGGGAAGTACATCATCGGCGCGTCTTGCGCTGACCGCCACCAGCGTCGGCGGAAAACGCGAGCTGAAACACTGTGAACAGTCCTGTCGAGCCCTTCGACAAGTCCTGCGCCAGCAAGAAGACCTCCGGGTATGCGAACGCCAAATGCAGGAACTGGATAACACCAAAGATCAGATCATGACGCTGTTGAAGGTCGGGCTCGCGAATGTGGGTATGTGGGCCCGTGAGCATTACTTTGGGGAAAGCTATCAAGCGTGTGGGTGGGAACGCCTGCTGCCGTTCTTCCAGTTGAGCGGCTGGGTCACCGCGACGGAAACCGCGGTGAGGCTCGACTTCTCTCCGTTTAACCATCGAGGAATGGGACGGGACCTGCAAGACCTGTGTCGAAAAGTGAACACAGACGGAGCCCATCTTCCAGATGGCAGGCGGTTGGTACTGACAGTGGGGCAACAGCGCAGTGGACGCCTCAGCGGCCCACTGGCGAACACAGGGTGAATCCCATTCTAGTTGTGCCATTTGGCAAAAAAGCTTCACTCCCTGAGGATGCATCCGCCGTCCCATTCTAGATCAGCATGATGATGGGTGGCCTGAGACCCTGTTCACCCATCATCATGCTGCTAAGTTATCATTTCTCCAGCACATACGTTCCCGGCGCTGGGACGAGCGGTGGGTAGGTCTGACTGCCCATCGAGGGAGGAGCGACCAACTCACCAGAACGCGCCTTTAACCACCTGGCCCAATCCTGCCACCAACTGCCCTGGTGGAAGATCGCCCCCTCCAACCACTCGTCAGCAGTGCTGGCTGGTTTGTTGTCGGTCCAATACCCCTTAGCCTGACTGCGAGGAGCCACAATGCCTGCTACGTGACCGCTGCCACCTAAGGTGAAGTGCACCGATCCGCCGACCAACTGCGTCATGCGCCACGCCGCCTTCCAGGGCACTATATGATCCTGCACCATCGCCACGACATACACATCCTGCCGCAGGTCGCGCAGGTCAATGGGTACGCCCTTGATGATTAATTCGTCATGCTTGGCCAGCCGGTTCTCCAGAACGAACTCGCGCAGGTAGAAGGTATGAGCGTTCTTGACCACGCGGGTGCCGTCACTATTCCAGAAGAGGATGTCGAAGGCTGGAGGCTCTTTGCCCAGTAAGTAGTTGTTGATGACGTTACTCCAGACCAACTCGTTGGCGCGCAGCAGATTGAACAGCAGTGCCATCGTGCGACTATCCAGGTAGCCAACCACCTGCATATAGCGCTCGGCAAAGCGCATGGTGGGCTCATCAATGAGGGCGAACAGATCATTGAGCTCGGCTTGCGTGTCCACCGGCGTCACCACGAAGGTAGCCGAGTTGATCGTCTCATCGCCCTTGGCCGCCAGGTAGGGCGGCACAGTTGCCAGCAATTCCCCAGCGATGCAGTAGCCGACCGTATTGACCTTGGGTGAGCCGGTGATCTGCTTGATGACGTCCAGAGCTGCCAACGGTCCCAGGGTCACATAGTCATCGAAGCTAACCTCGGCCATCGAGACATCGGGGTTCTTCCAACTGATCATAAAGACCGTGAAGCCCTGATTCACCAGGAACTCCACCAGGCTATCCTGTGGTCGCAGGTCCAGTAGGTAGTACTTGTTGACCCAGGGCGGGATATGCAGCAGGGGGATCGCGTGTACCTGCGGGGTCGTCGGGCTATACTGGATCAATTCGATCAACGGGTTGCGGTAGACCACCCGGCCTGGGGTGATCGCCAGATCGCGGCCCACCTGGAAGGCACTCGTGTCGGTGATCTTAATCTCGCCTGCCATGATGTCGCGCAAGAGATGCTGCATGCCTTTGACCAGGTTCTGGCCGCCGGTGGCAATCGTTTCATGGATGACCTGTGGGTTGGTGAGAGCGTAGTTAGTGGGACTGATGGCATCAAGGTATTGGCGCAGAAAGAACGTCAACCGACGGCACTCCCTCTCATCCAGACCCTCGATGCCCGAAACCGCCTTGAGCCAGGTCGTAGCAGTCAGCAGATAGCACTCTTTGAGGGCATCGAAAGCCGGGTTCTGCTGCCAGTCTGGGGCGCTGAAGCGTCTATCCCTGGCCTCCGGCTCGATGAGCGGTTTGCTCTCCTGGCTCAGTCCCCACATCCTCAAGGTGCTGGTAGCCATCACCTGCGTATACTGTTGTACAATGTCGTTAGAGAGCCCCCACAGACGCTCCGGATGTCTGAAGGCATCGAGCCACATGAGCTGGGAGACGTTCAGGGCTTCTCCGACATCAACAGGCACCCAGTCACTGTAGGGATTGGCCTTCCAGAGCTGCTCAATCAAGGTAATCCAGGGATCTTCCTTCTGGTCCTGGGTAGCCTTGGCAATGGCCTGTGCTATTGGGTTGGCTGAATAACTAGCCGTAGTCGTAGCCAACTCGATCCAAGACTCAACAAGATTGGATTCTCGAGGTAGTACTTCTTTCATCTTTGTAACCTCCTTTTCCTTTTATATATATAAAGGATAACTCATTACTATCATAAAGCCATCACAAATGGTGCTCATGCTCTCACGAAGCCATCACAAAGAGGTGTGATGGCTTTTCCTAAGGATAGAATGTAAATTTTGGAATTCCACGAGCGGAATCTGTCTATTTATTCAGGTGAGCTCGGACTTGCTCTTTTGATGAAGGAAGGGTTTGCATTGGCTTGGTGGGTGCCTTCAGAGAATTGGAAGAGGAGAGAACGAAAGCGAAAAGCACTCATACGAATTGTACAGATTCCGCTCGTGGAATAAACAAATTTACAGCCTACTGAGACTTACGCTGTTTCACTTCCTGCATGAGTTGAGGAAGAATGGTCAGAATATCACCGACAACGCCCAGGTCAGCGATCGCAAAGATGGGCGCATGCTCATCTTTGTTGATCGCTACAATGTATTTGGAGCCTTTCATGCCGGAAATGTGCTGAATAGCCCCGCTAATGCCACACGCAATATAGAGGTCTGGTTTCACTGTCTTCCCCGTTTGACCAATCTGATAGCTGTAAGGCACCCAACCAGCATCGACGATAGCACGCGTAGCCCCCGTCGCTCCCTCTAAGGCAGCGGCCAGTTCCTCCACCAAATGGAAATTGTCGGCCTTGCCCAGCCCGCGACCTCCGCTAACGATGACGGTGGCATCCTCAAGTGACGGCCCCTCACTTGGCAACTCAACACGATCAACGATCTTCATTTGCTGCGCTTCGGCCCGCAATGTGATGGTGAGTGTCTCAATTGCTGCGGTCTTGCCTTCATGATGCTCCACGGCAAAAGCTTTCGGGCAGCGTCAGCACTATGCCAGGCTCTGCATTCGGCAGGGTTGCGGTCACGACGTTCTCGCCGCCCCAGGGAACGGTTACCTGGAGGGTATCGCCCTCAAATTGCAGGTCAGCGGCATCGGTAATCAGTCCCATGTTGTGGCGTACATTGAGACGAGCCGCAATGTCGCGCAGCTCATAGGTGTATGCAAGCATCAACAACCTGGGCTGGTGCTGCTTGAGCAGTTCACTGATCGTGTCTACGGCAGGAAGCGTTAAATACGTGTCGTAGGTGGCATCCGTATGCACATAGACCTTATCCGCCCCATATTCGCCCAGTGTGGGAGCGACTGCTGCTGCTGCAGAACCCAGCACGATAGCTTCAGCACGACCCAGCTGGGCAGCTTTTCCCAGTACCTCCAAAGAGGAACGCGCAGGCTGACCATTTTCCAATTCAACCAGTACCCAAAACGTGTTTGCCGTCATATCTATCCTCCTAGAGCAACTGGTAGCGCTGCAAAAAGTCAGCGATAGCCTGAGCTGCGTCGCCCTCGTCTTTTATCACCTGTCCCGCTGCACGGGCTGCAACTTTGCCAACGGTCAGGACGCGCTCGCGTGCGCCTGCTTCACCAACCTGTGAGGGATGAATCCCCAGGTCAGCCAGTCCCAACTGGGTAAAGGGTTTCTTCTTGGCCCCCATAATGCCTTTCATGGTGGGGTAGATCGCTTCAAACGAGCCGCTGGCGATGGTCACCACAGCAGGTAAGGGACTTTCGACGATCAGGTAGCCAGTTGATGTGACACGCTTGACGATGGCTTTTTGCCCCTCGATCTTCACCTCACGCGCAAAGGTCAGTTGTGGTAGACCAAGAAACTCTGCGATGCCGCCGGGAACCATGCCAGTATAGCCATCGGTGCTCTCGGTGGAGCACAAGATGAGATCAGCGTTTTCTTTTTTCAGGACCGCCGCAAGGACACGAGCTGTACCGAGTGCATCGGAACCAGCCAATGCTGGATCGGTGACGAGGATGGCACGGTCTATACCCATTGCCAGGGCGCGACGCATGGCTTCCTGGGCGCTTGCGGGTCCCATGCTCACGGCGGTCACTTCGCTGTTGCCAATGGTATCCCGCAGTTTGATCGCAGCAGCGATCGTGACTTCGTCACCGGGGTCGAGCACAAGCGAGACCCCGCTGCGCACGAGCCGTTTCGTGTTTGGATCGAGCTTGACTCACGACGGTGTTAGGATCTGGGATCTGTTTGATACAGACGTATATCTTCATTGGTTTATTGCCTCATCCTTATGTGTGCCGGGCAGAGGAGAGCAGGCTGCTTATGTGTGTGCTCTTTACGTTTGAACGACGAACGGCTTAGGACGCTCCCCCACTTTTCGTTGCAGCAACTGTTCTCCTCTCTTGTGAAAGCGATGGTAGGAAGTCCCGGGGACTTCTTCTGACTTGCTATTTGAGCAAATCGCGTGCGACCACAAGTCGCTGGATCTGGTTCGTCCCTTCATAGATCTGCGTAATCTTCGCGTCACGCAGCATCCGCTCGGCAGGATACTCCTTCATGTACCCATAACCGCCCAGGATCTGGATCGCATCATTGGTGACTTCCATTGCAACATCCGAAGCGAACGTTTTGGCCATCGCTGAGTATTTGCCGAAGTTTTTCTCACCGCGATCGATCATCTCTGCCACGTTGTACACAAGCAGGCGTGCCGCCTCGATCTTCGTGGCCATATCGGCTAGCATAAACTGAATGCCCTGGTTGTCAGCAATCGGTTTACCGAACTGGATACGCTGCTTGCTGTAGGAGACCGCCAGGTCGAGCGCACCCTGGGCGATGCCGAGTGCCTGCGCAGCAATGCCCGGGCGAGTGCGATCCAGCGTCATCATCGCAATCTTAAAGCCATCGCCTTCGCGTCCCAGCAGGTTCTCCGCTGGTACCTGGCAGTCCGTGAAGATCAGTTCAGCGGTCTGTGACCCTTTGATCCCCATCTTATCTTCGATGCGACCCACCGAGAAGCCGGGAAAATCCTTCTCGACGATAAATGCGCTGATACCATGCGTTCCTTTCACCCGATCAGTCATAGCAAAGATGGAGTTGACCTGCGCTAGACCTCCATTGGTAATAAAGCGTTTGGAGCCATTGAGAATGTACGTATCCCCTTTGCGGACAGCTACTGTCTGCATAGCTGCTGCATCCGACCCCGAACCTGATTCAGTAAGCCCGTAGGCTGCCAACCACTCACCGCTGGCTAAAGGTGGCAAATATTTGCGCTTCTGCTCTTCGGTACCGGCCAACAAGATGGGAGTCGACCCAAGTTGCTGCACGCAGAGGATGAGGGCAGTCGTTGCACAGTGGCGCGACAATTCCTCAATGGCCATCAAGATTGCCAGTTCGCTCGCTCCGATACCGCCATATTCGGTGGGAAATGGCATTGCCAGAATATCTTGCTGCGCCAGCAGTTCTTTCATATCCCAGGGAAATTGCGCGGTATGGTCGATTTCTGCTGCGCGTGGGGCTACTTTCTCCAAGGCGATCTCACGAAGTACTTCAATAAGGGTCTGTTCGTCCTCTGACAGGTGGGATATAGCCATGTGAAAATTCCTTTCCTGAAGTTGATCAAAGGGAAGCAAAGAGAGCGTAATGGGTGTCAAAGGTGCCAATCTTTCCTTCCACTCGCACTGAAACATACATCATAGCTGAGTGTTGCTTCCTCACCCGAGGGCATGCGCTAAAATACTACAGCAGGCAGCATACAAATGACAACGTGTTCGGTGTTAGAGTAGCTATCAGAGAGTGTACCTGAAAAACAATACAAATACAACTAGTGAGCCTCACAAAGACCCCACAGCTCCCACGGGATGCGCAACCCACCACCTTTGAGTGCGAATGGGCTAGAATTTACCAGCGCCTGCTCCCTCGCATGGGAACGTACGATGAGAGGATCAAGGACTATCGTGGCAAGAAAAAGGTTCTTGGACGCATTGCCGGACAAATGGCCTCAATGATTTTTGCCTTGCTCAAAACCGACCAAGAAACGCTGAGCAAGATGCCACCAGGAGAGGTCCCTCCTCCCCCTCTGCTCTATGACGCACAGGTTCACAGGAAGCATCAAGAAGGCCAATATCGCTCGCTGAAACCAGGCACACTGCAGAGAAAGATTATTCAACTGCCGAAGCAGCTATGAAAAATCCCGTTCAAGCATATTCTGAAGAGATTTGACAGCACCTCTGTTGGGTAGCTACATCGTGGAACACCTGGGGGCAAGAGCCTTTCCTGCTGGCGCTGCCGAAACGGTCCCCAGGCGTCCTTTCCTGCCGAGCGCAAGACGAGCCCGAGAGTTGCGTGTGCCTCTCTGCCGTATACTGCGACCCGCTACCGCGTCCCCTCCGGGCGAGCTACCTACCTCCAGAGCACAGCAAGTCAAGTCCAGGTGGAGAAGAAGAGAGCCGTAGGCTCATCAAGCATCCCTGGGAGCTTGAGACTCAGTTGGGGTGCGACCAGGTGGCTCCTGGTTCGTAGAAACGTGGGGATGGACATGCAGCTCGGTGTACGTATGGCGGAGCGAAGCGATTCCTCTTGATGAGAAGTAGTTCATGCGATATACTTCAAGGGGGCAAGTCATAGCCCCGGGGAAAACCTCCCGTCGAGGTGCAGTCACACACAGTGTTTTTTCAAGAAGGAGCAAGTCCATGGCAGACAAAGAGAGTAAGGAAGTCACCGCAAGTCCGATCAACGCCTTGAGCGAGGCCAACCAGGCGCTGGCAGAGAATCTCGCTGCCGCCCAAGAGCGCAATCTGAAGTATGCCCAAAGTGCCTTTGAGAGTACGATCGGGTTACTCAAGAGCCACGTGGAGAGTGCGCGTTCCCTGCTGGAGCAGTGGGAACAGGAGGCTCAGAAACAGCAGGGGGGCTCCAGGGCCGCCGAGACCTACCTGAGCCTCTTCCGCGCTCCGCTCGACGCCTATCAGAGGGTGCTCGAGACGATGGAGACCGCCTCCAAACAGAGTCTAGAGAGCTTTGAGAAGGCCATGCAGCAGGGTCGAGGGCACTGGCAGGAAGCGATGCAGCAGGCGCAGCGTCACACGGGCAAGCCTGAGAAGTAACCAGGCAGGGAGCAGCCACACAGGGTCAGGGCTCACACTCCGACCCTGTGTGACACAAGGGCTGAAGCGTTACGCTTCCGGCTTCCTGCGCCGCTGTATCGTCTTTTGCGCAGCGATGGTAGCCATTTGCGCCCGTTCTTCTTCTTTCGCCGCTCTCATCTCTTTTGCTCATTTCACCACCAGAAGTTTGAGCAACTTTTCCTCAGACCGGAGCTGACTTCCCGGCGTTGCCTGGACAAACCCTGGCCGACCATGCCTCTTTCTCATCTTCTGCACCAATTGCTTTCTGCTTAGCGGGGAAAATGGGGGTGAAAAATGTTATGACCACAAATAGGTGGTATAATCGGAGCGCAAGCACTCTCTGTTCGTTCGCAATAAGATAGCAGAGGAGCACATACTCTATGCCTGCATACAATGGACGCATCGTCATCGTTGGCGTCGCCGAATCCGACTATGGCCGCGTTCCCAACATGACCGAATTACAGTTACACGCCCAGGCCATACATCGCACGCTGGAGGACAGCGGCCTGCGCAAAAAGGATATCGACGGCGTATTCTGCAGTTCCGACACGATGAGCATGCCGACGGTTACTCTCTGCGAATATGTGCAGGTATTTCCGCGTTACACTGATTCCACATCTATTGGTGGTGCCTCGTTTGAGGCGCACCTCAATCATGCAATGGCGGCCATCCGTGCAGGCAAGTGCGAAGTGGCATTGATCTCTTACGCCAGTAACGAGCTCTCCAGCCGTGGTCGTACGTTTGGCACAGCCAATCAACCGGTCACCATTCCCGAAGCGACCTACGAGGCTCCTTATGGCAACACGCTTGTCGGTGCGTATGCCATGGCTGCACGCCGCCATATGCACCAGTACGGTACCACCTCTGAACAACTGGCCGAAATTGCCGTGGTGACGCGTCGGCATGCCGGTCTCAACCCTCTTGCCATGTACCGCAAGCCCATCACGGTACAGGACGTGCTGGACTCGCGCATGATTGCCGACCCGCTGCACTTGCTCGATTGTTGTGTGGTGAGCGATGGAGGAGGTGCGGTCCTTGTAACGACGGAAGAGCGGGCCAGGGACCTGAGGCAGCCACCAGTCTTTGTGCTGGGAAGCAGCGAGAGCCACACGCACGACAACATATCTCAGATGCCCGATCTGGTTGTTACCGCTGCGGCAGTGACCGGCCCACGCGCATTCGCAGAGGCGGGAGTGCAACCAGGCGAGATTGATATGGCCATGATCTACGATTCTGTTCACGATCACCGTCCTCCTGCTTTTAGAAGACCTGGGATTTTGCAAGAAAGGGGAAGGCGGAGCATTTGTGCAGGGCGGTCGGATTGCGTTGGGTGGGCAATTACCAATGAATACGGATGGAGGTGGTTTATCAGCAAACCATCCAGGCATGCGTGGCATTTTCCTCATCATCGAGGCGGCACGTCAACTACGAGGGCAATGCGGTCCCCGTCAAGTGAAAGACGCAAAGTTAGCGGTAGCTCATGGAAGTGGCGGCTTGCTTTCCTCGCAGGCCACAACGATTTTGGGACGGTGAGGAATAGAACTCAAAAGCTCGAGCTGGAGGTGAACGTCATTTTAGACGACGTATTTCTCCGGCTGATCAGAACGACGATGCTGTGCCTGTCCACAGAACACATGCTAGCAGGAACTGCCGTTCCCAAGCCAACTTTTGCTCCTGCTGTCACAGTCTCGGTTGGCCTGTGAAGCGGCTCTATGGGCTTATGATCGATTTTCGCACGAATCCTAGCCATACCTTCGACCCGGTTTTCGTGGAGTCAAAGAACTTGGAAGCTCAACAGTCCCATTTGTCAAATATGCTGCACTGAAGCATAGTAGCACGTCCTCTCGGGAAAGGAGCCAGCGACGATGAGCGGAGCAACAGATGGCACAAGCAGTCCCTTTCACTTCAACCCCGTGGCAATGCGTGAGGCGGAGCAAGCGTTCCGGCACGCCTACCCGGCATTTGAGAGTACGTCCTCGCTGGATGCATTGCGGGCAAGAGAGTACGCGCGCCTGGACGATCTGGGACAGATCTATCTTGATTATACGGGGGGCGGACTCTATGCCGAGAGCCAGCTGCGCGAGCACTTTGAACTGCTGGGCCGCAACGTCTTTGGCAATCCCCACTCGCTCAATCCAACCTCGCGAGCAATGACTGATCTGGTCGAACGGGCGCGTGCTAGTGTGCTGGACTTTTTTCACGCTTCACCTGACGAATACGCCGTCATCTTCACCTCCAATGCCAGCCATGCCTTGAAGCTGGTCGGTGAGGCTTATCCCTTCCAGCCCGGCGGGCAGTTCCTCTTGCTCTTCGATAACCACAACTCCGTCAATGGCATCCGCGAATTTGCGCGTGCCAAGGGGGCCGCGTTTACCTACCTGCCCGTCATGGCTCCCGAACTGCGTGTGGAGGAGACTCTTCTCCTCTCGTTCCTGGAGCATGGCAGGAATGGTGCTCATCACTTATTCGCCTATCCGGCGCAGTCCAATTTCACCGGGGTGCAACATCCCTTGGAGTGGATCGAAGAGGCTCAAACGAGAGGATGGGATGTGCTCCTGGATGGTGCAGCATTTGTGCCCACCAATCGCCTGGACCTGTCCAGGTGGCACCCCGATTTTGTCCCGCTCTCGTTCTACAAGATGTTCGGGTATCCGACGGGTGTTGGCTGCCTGCTAGCACGCAAAGCAGCCCTGGCCACATTACACCGTCCCTGGTTTGCAGGTGGGACGGTCTGGGGCATCTCGGTGCAAGGCGATGGGTATGTCATGCTTTCAGGAGGAGAGGGCTTCGAGGATGGGACGCTCAACTATCTCAATCTGCCTGCGGTCGAAATTGGTCTGAAACACCTCGTGGCCATCGGGATGGAAACGATCCATGAACGGGTGCGGTGTTTAACCGACTGGCTGCTCGACACACTGCTGACCCTGCGCCATAGCAACGGGAGGCCACTGGCGGAGGTCTATGGACCCTACAACACTGACAGGCGCGGAGGAACGATCGCGCTCAATTTCTTCGACCCGGATGGGTCTCTGATTGATGAACGGGTGGTTGACCACAGAGCCGGCGAGATTCGTCTCTCCTTGCGCACCGGCTGCTTTTGTAACCCTGGTGCTGGCGAAGCGGCCTTCAATCTGTCGAAAGAGACGCTGCGGAAAGTCTTCCATGAGGAGCCCAGGGACACGCTGCCGCAGCTTTTCAAGGGGGAAGGGGGGATGAGCTGGGATCAGTTTCTCGCCGATTTAGGGATGCAGAGCGGGGGTGCTGTGCGCGTCTCGCTCGGCTTGGTCACGAACTTCGCAGATGTGTACCGGCTGGTGCAGTTTGCGCAGACCTTCCTGGATACCTTCCCTGGGGAAAGCGATTTGCCACCCCGGCTTCATTGCTGATCACGGAGTGTTACTAGTTCAACAAGTCAGAAGAGCAAAAAAGACTCCCGCAATCCCCCGCACGAAGAAGACAGAGGCAATTCTGAACCACACATAGTTATGGTGAACCATGCTCAGAAATTCCTGCTTGCGTCGCTCGACCTCTTTGCGCTCGGAGATGTCGTGGAACAGCACCAGAGCGAGACCTCGCTCTTGATCAAGCAAAGCTCCCGCCATCAAGGTCGGCACGCGACTCCCATCCTTGCGAAGGCATTCCTTTTCCCAGGGAGGCATTGCTCCTGTAGCCAGAAGGATCTCTTCATGCTGGGCCAGCGCCTCGCGATAATCCACTGGGATCAATTGATCCTTGATGACGGCTCCGGAGAGCAGTTCTTCTTTGCTGTAGCCTACCAACTGCGCGAACTGGTCATTCACTTCATGAATGCGCCCAGCACTGTCGGAGACAGCCACACCGAGAATGTTGGACTCTACCAGCGAGCGCAACTTCCGTTCGCTGTAGCGCAGCTGCTGCTCCAATCTGCGCTGCTCAGTCACATCACGGAAGACCATCACACCACCCATCATCTGTCCTGTGGCATCACGAGTGGGCGCACCACTGATATTGAGGATGATGTTTTCGCCCGCGCGAGCGCAGCACAGGAAATCCCTGGCGCGTGCGCCCCACAGCGCTGCGAACTGTTCTCTTGATAGGGGCCTTCCCTCCATATCGCGCATACCCAGCCACTCGAAGTGGTTGTCGAGATGGAGCCGTGAGGGATCAGCCTCTTCTTCACGCGCGAAAAACCGGCGGTAGGCGGGGTTGGTGTAGCAGATCACGCCCTTGGCATCGTAGATAGCCACACCATCGGTGATAGCCTCAAAGGTCGCAGTAAGCTCGGCGGCTCGTGCCTCGACCTCTGCTCGCGCTGCTTGCTCACGCATAAGCAACTGGTGGCGTTCTTCCTCCGCTTGTTTGCGCTCCGTAGTGTCACGGAAGTTGACCACAATTGCCTGGATCAATGGATCATGAAGCAAGTTGGTCGCTGTTCCTTCCAGGCTACGCACGCCGGGTCCAGCCGGGAGAGCACCACGTCCTCTCGGTCGAATGTCCAGGTTGTTCCATTGATGCTGACTGCTTGGTCTCCCACACGCCAACGAGCTGCGTACCTTGGGGAATAACTTCGTCCTGTTCCCCCTGCTCGTCTGCAAATGTGCTCTCGGTGAGCAGCTCTACCTGCACCAGGTCGCCAGACTGAAATGAGGCAGACGCCTGGGACGATCGCGTGTCCATTGCGTCACCGTCCGTCCCGCTGGTCTTCATCAACTGCTCCGTTTCGACAGGCCGAGCGCCTCTTCTTTCTCAACGACTTCAGTGATGCAGGATATTTGCCGGTCCTGGTTGACGTGGGCATCATGTGCGACATCATGGGGGTGAGCAGCAGTCCTTGTCCCTTTTCTTGTGGTGCCAGGTTAGCCAACAGACGCCGGTACAGAGGCTCGCTCGCCATACCTGTTCAAACGCTCCCAATTATTATAGATATGGGAAACGGGCTGAACTCGTTCGGCTATTATCTGCCATGGAGGAAGGACACAGGTATGCCCGGTGCGATGGAACAACCTCCTCCACTACTAGCTCGTAATTATTGCAGATGGCTCCTCATTACACTCATTTTCGAGGCGCCCAACAAGGAGAAGAAGCATGCGTATCCTGGTTGCAGAAGATGATCCACACGTAGGCTCAAGTCTGAAGAAAGGACTTGAGAGAAATCTTTACGCGGTTGACCTGGTGGGGGACGGCGAGGAGGCCTTATCGCTGGGTTTAGCCGTGCCCTATGATCTGATCATTCTGGATATTCTGCTGCCTCACCTCGATGGGTATCACGTGTGTCGACAATTACGCGATCAGGGAAAAGTAACGCCTATTCTGTTCCTGACGGCACTGGATGGCGTTGATCAGCGCGTGAGGGGGCTGGACCTGGGCGCTGATGACTACTTGACCAAGCCCTTCGCCTTTCGCGAACTCCAGGCGCGTGTGCGTGCTCTACTGCGACGTGAGCTCCCGTCCAAGACAGCGGTGTTGCGCTTCCTGGATATCACGCTTGATATGCAGACCCACGAGGTGCGACGCGGGGAGCGGGTGATCGATCTGACGAGCAAAGAATATAGCCTGTTGGAGTTCCTGATGCGCCACCCCCACCAGGTGCTCAGTCGGTTGATGATTGCAGAACATATCTGGGATATTGATGCGGAGCGTCTCTCAAATGTGATTGATGTCTACATTGGCTATGTACGACGCAAACTCTGTCTGTGTGGAGAGCCCAACGTCATTCAGACGGTGCGTGGTTTTGGCTACCAGCTCAAGGAGCCACAAGAACAGAAAAAGGCGTAAGTGTCTACGTTTTTCACTCCCTCATGTCTAGAGCATACTTCATCGTCTTCTCATCAAGAGCCTGTATACTCGGAATAGGTGAACAACCTATGGGTCCTGTTCTGTATCAAGTGCAGACCGCATTGATCTCCAGACGGTCTGTTTTCGCTCCTTGAAAAGAGAACTGCATCACGCATACATTCCTGAGGTGCACAGATTTATTATGAAACAACTAAACAAAACGAGACGATCTCTGCCACAGCCGACCTTACCCCCAAAAAGGCCTTGTACGCTTCTGACTCAGGAATATGGTCGAGGTTCGATCCATTGCGCCTGTAACGTGTCAGTGACGTAACAAGACGCAACAACAGAAAACGAGAAAGGAAAGATCACATGGAGCAGCGAAAGCACTCTCCTGCCCGGAATCACGGAGCATTTCAGATGCGTCTGGGTGACGTTGTAGGGCGTCAAATGGGTTTCCGCAGCTTCCTTACCCAGCTGGCGGAAGTACTGTCTTGACTATGTCATTAGTGTCCTTTTCGTGGGACTGAGTTTCGTGGTGAGTTTCCTGGTGGCACAAGTGCATTTCCCCTTCTCCTTGCCAGGTGTGCTGCTGCTGTGTGCTGTCGTGGTCGTCGCGCTCCTGTGGGGCGTTGGGCCAGCAGTGTTCGCGATCCTGCTGAGTCTGTTCGCGCTCGCTTCCCTCTCTGTTCCACCCTTTGGGACACTTGGTGTCCCTGCATGGAGGAGCATCCTGCAACTCCTGACGTTTGCACTGGCAGGCATAGGCGTTGCTGTCCTCGCCAGCCGATACGAGGCTGCGTTTTGGCGTCTGCTCGCCCATGAGCGAGAGCGGCTGGTAAAGGAACGCAAGGAGACGCTGGTGCGCGAACGGGCTATGCGTGAAACGAACCAACGCCTGGGAGCGTTCCTTGCCACCGTGAGCCATGAATTAAAAACATCCCTGACAGTCAGCAAAGGGAGTCTTAAGCTGTGCGAACAAAAGGTAAGGCGACTTGTGCAGGCCGAAGAGTCCTTCACGGAGAGAGAGAGTGTCTATCTGCTGGCGCTCCTCGAGCAGGCGAAGCAACAGGTCATGCGTGAGGACCGTCTGGTGAATGACCTGCTCGATATCTCGCGGATTGGGACCGATCGGCTGACACTCCACAGGATCCCCTGTGATCTTTCCGCCATTGTCAGCGAGGCGGTCAAGGAAGAGCGCAGGGTCTCTTGTGCGCGCACGCTTCATCTCCTCTTGCCGTCTGAGCAGGCAGTACCGGTGTATGCTGACCCCGATCGTATTGGTCAGGTAGTGACTAACTACCTGACCAGTGCCTTCACGTACTCTGCAGCAGAACATCCCGTTGAAATCCGTCTCCAGGTAGAGGAAAAGCTCGCTCGCGTCTCGGTGAAGGATGAGGGGCCAGGGATCCCTCCTCTGGAACAGGAGCAGATCTGGGAGGCGTTCTACCGCGTGCAGGGCACCGATGGGCAAAGCGGGGAGACGGTGGGACCAGGGATCGGGTTGTATCTCTGTCAGACCATCATCCAACGCCATCGCGGGCAGGTCGGTGTCCAGAGCGCGCCCGGAAAAGGATCAGTCTTCTGGTTCACACTGCCCCTCGCAGGGCAAGACCACACTGCTGAAGATGCTCTGTGAAAACGAAAGGAGGGCAGGAATGATCATGGATAAGCATCTCTTATCTTGCACCTGCCCTTTCCAGATCATGTGTCATCGCTGACATCCAAGATTATGCAGGCGTTGAGAGGCAGGTGTTGGTCCTATCAGATCTTGTTTACTGGATAACTTGCGACTGATGCACAATATGGGGGAAACCGTCGTTGCAATCGACAAGATACCTTGATGCCACATCGTTTGTATAGGCTGTCCCCGCAATGGTATGATACCCCCGTGATCCATATTTGCGGCTTGTGAACCTCTTGCCAGGTGGGATGATATAAATAACCTCCCCTGTATATTGACGCTCACGCTCCTTTATTGTTACCGTATCACCAAGGTGATACTCCCCTTCATTCGCTGGTCCGAAGAGCCTGGCGAGCTGCTGCCCATCGTCTCCATCAAACTGATAGTGTTCATAGACGCGCCGTCCATTTCTGATGGCTTCAATGATAGGAATGCGCTCATCCGTCTCAAGTGTGATGATCCAGAGGCTCAAAAACGCTTGTGGCTGCACCACATCAACAGGACTCCACATTAAGGCTTTGAGACCTGGTCGAGCGTGAAGGGTTTCGAAAGCAGCGTGTGCGAACAGTTTGATCTGAACTTGACGAAGAATATCATCACTATCGCGTTGTCCGAGGTCCAGAAGAGAAGCTATCTCGATACTGTTCACTTTCACTGGTGCCCACATTCCGAACTGTTGCCAGTCAATTGGATCAAGCGTGATCTGAAATTGTTCGCATATCGCTGTGATTTCCCTGGCTTTCCGGCATGCCTCCTGTTGCTCATCAGCACTGTTTCGGCGTGAGTAGGTCATGACGCATTACTCCTCTTGAGGCAGTTGTTGAGCCTGCCCTCTTCTTGGTTAACCATTCCGCGATAAACGTGAGCGGAATGCATCTCACCGAAGTTTCGAGAGACACGATTACTGTTTGGATTGCAACCACAGCATTTTCTTCTGCTGCTCTTATGATGCTCTCTGCAGGAACAGTCATGTTTCCGAAGGACGTGATCGAGTCACTTGGCAAAGACCAAGCAATCAGTGCAGATCCTGAGAGGAGAAACGTCTGATCATATCTTCTCACTTACTATTGAGCCACTTTCTGTAGGGTGTTGTCAACTGGAGTGACCCCATACAAATTGTCATCGTTCCAAAAAGTGCAAAGATAGAGATAAATCAAAAGCGGAAGAACTTCGCTGGATTGCTTACGAGCATTGCATGTATTGCTTCTTTCGACATCCCCTCTGAGATAAGCCAGGGCACAAATCGCCACAATATATAGGTCAGTCCGGGACCACCTCCATTTGCCGTCCAGTAGGACGCCCTACCGAAATCACCTGCTAGCATGATCCGGTCTCCATATCCTTCTACTACCAGCCGGATGAGCAGCGCAACGCGGTCACTATCATGTACATACTTCTCTTTGCTGATCTGGTCATAGATCAAGTAGGCACCAGTATCAAGCATGGCTTTGTGGTAATCAAACTCCAATTTACGGTCAACATGCCCAACAGCTACTCTTGAGAGGGTTACCCCCTGGCTCTTCAGAATGGCTAACTGCTCTATGCCCATAGTCCCATTCTGAGTGTGCGTGGAAATGGGAACACCTGTTGCCAGATGCGTGAGGGCCGCAGCACGTAACACTTTCTCCTCGCCCGTGGTGATGGTATTGAGACTGGTTGCGGCTTTGACCACTCCTGCTCTCACGCCTGTCTCTCCTACGCCTTCGACCACGTCTCTGATGAAACCAGCAGCCAGATCATCTATGGTAGCGCCGAAAGTCAAGGGATACGAATAGGCCTCTTTGTGCAGGCCGGTTGTCATGATGATATGTACCCCTGTCATCACAGATAGGTCTCGAAGTTGCTCAGGCTGCCGAGTATAATCAGATGGTGACATCTCCACAATGGCCTGGCCACCTGCAAGCTTGAAGATTTCAAGCTCCTTCACGGCAGCATCTACTGAAAGCATAGTAAAGTCGCGATCTTGCTGATCAGGACTCCAGTCGGGCGGACCTCCCAACAAATGCTCATGGGCATAGGTGACCCCCAATTGCGCGGGTTCTATTGGGCCTGTTACTGTCATCACTGTCGCCATCTATGCAATCTCCCCGCCGATTTCCCGACGCACGATCTTTGTACCTGCGACCATAGCTTGCATTTTTGCGAAGGCTGCCCAACGTGCCGTCTGACTGAAGCCGCAATCGGGCAAGATTTGCAAACGCGTGGGTTCTACGTACTTGAGCAACAAGCGTATTCTCTCAGCCACATCTGCTGGCTTCTCGATATAATAGGACTTGACGTCCACCACACCTGCGCCTATCTCGCGCGTCCCAGCAATTTCGCTGAGTAATTCCAACTCAGCCATCTCGCGATTAGCAAACTCCAGGATGATCTGATCAACTTTCGCATCCAGCAAGCGCGGGAACAGTGGACGGTAGAGCCGTTTGCCCACAGGTTTGCAGCGGTAATTCCCAAAGCAGGTATGTAGGGCTAGTTTTGCATTCACCCCTTCGACGGTAGCGTTCCAGAGTGCTACATACTCGTTTACCCGCTCTGGGTACACAGCAAAGGAAGGTTCATCGATCTGTATGAAGTCGGCACCTGCCTGGATCAGAGCACGTAGTTCCTGGTTCACGATGGGGACCAGCGCCCAGGCTACCTCCATCCGATCTCGGTAGATGGTACCTGGATCGAGCCTGCCAGACAGCGTAAAAGGGCCAGGTACAGTAGCCTTTAGTGGTTTGCCCAGACCCATCGTAGTCGCCTGCAAATAACGAAAATCAGTTACTGTGCGCAAGCCTTCAGGGGCGTTTATAGGTTCCAGTACCTGCCATTTTGGTCGCATATCGTGTCCTTCGGGACCCATTGTCCGTCTGGGCGGCAAAAGACGCACACCTTGCAGATTATCATAGAAGCCCATCACAAAGTCGAGGCGGCGCATTTCCCCGTCAACCAGGATATCTATTCCTGCTTTCAACTGATCATTGATGGCTATGTCGGTAGCATCTGTCAGCGTTTCCTCGATATCGTGGGAGCCGTACTCTCCACGCTTCATGGCCTGGCCTGCCGTGAAGAGCCAACTTGGCATAGCATAACTACCCACTGTGGAGGTCAGCAACAGGTTATTTTGATGGCGTGCCACTCTTTTCCTCCTTCTTCGTTATCGAATATGGGCGATTGACTCGTATCGATGGCCATATGTCACATCTCACTCCGTACCTTGCGAATCCAGCCGAGAACATTCCTCGTTAGGCTCGTGATCCCGTCAAAGTCATTCGCAGCAATCAAGTTTTCGCGCAGTAACTGCGACCCCATCCCTATACAAGTGACACCCGCTCTGAACCAGGAGGTGATACTTTCCTCGGTCGCCTGTATGCCCCCCGTTGGCATGATGCGGGTCCAGGGGCAAGGTTCCAAAATCGATTTGACGAACTTCTGCCCATCTATCGATGAGGAAGGAAAAAGTTTGACAATCTCCACACCCAATGCTTCTGCTTCGGAGATTTCGGTTGGCGTAACACATCCAGGCAAATAAGCTATCTTGCGCCGGTTGCAGAGTAGAGCGACTTCTCGGTTCAGGTTCGGACCTACGATAAAGTTAGCTCCATATGCTATGTAGAGTGCTGCTGTGTGTGGATCAACGATGGTACCTGCGCCAAGAATGACATGGGGCAACTCCCTGGTGGTGTACTGCAATAACTCGGCAAATACAAAAGGAGCTATGTCGCCGCGATTCGTAAATTCTATGACCCTCGCGCCTCCCTCAGCACAAGCGTTGACAATCTTCTTTGCGGCTTCTATGTCCGGCTTGAAGAAAAGAGGTACCAGGCCGGTATCGATCATAGTATTCAAAACATCGAGCCTGCTAAATTGTGCCATTGAACGCTCCTCCTTTCGCGAATGTTCAACTCACCCGCGTATCAGCTCGGCCTCTTGAGCTAACCGATCAAACTGCTCTGGTGTCACTCTGACATGGAAGACCTCAATAATATGATCTACCCAGGAAAAAATAAAGTAGCGCCAACCATCTTGAACGTTGAGATGCCTCTGCTCCTGTTGAGCCTGGGCTTGATGCATGAAATCGAGTTTCCCCCGATAATTGAGTTCCCAGGCGATGCCATGCATGGGAAAAACCCCCTCATCAGTGATAGGGGAGCCAGGACGGTCTTTGCCCATACCAGTTGCATTGATGACGAGCGAACCAGGGGGTAGCTCTGCCATGAGTTGGTCGTTCTTGTGTGGGTCCTCATTCAGGATGTAGTTTATCTCAATCGTCGCAGGCAATTGCTCTACTATCGTGCGCAGTTTGTCCAAAGCAGGTTGATTGCGGCTGACTATGACCAATCGCCGCGGTCTGTTGCCCTCCTCGCTTAATGTTAGCAGATTGACCGTAATAGCCGTGCCAGAGCCACCTGCGCCAAGGCATAATACCTCGGCTCCACTACGACTCCAGTAGCCTGGCTCAATGAACTGCCGCAAGGCCAGGCCTGAATTGATCGGGTCTTTGGCGTATCCGTAGAGACCCGATTGATCGTGGTCTCCGTCACGCTTCACAATACACGAAACCTCATGACAGAGTTGGGCATAGCGATCCAGGCTGTTGAACATATCAAAGGTTGCATCTAGCAGATCGATTTTGTGCGTGGTGACAAGGGCTCCCAGCGAGAGTGGATCATCCTTGATTTGTGCTATAGCCCGTCTGTACTGCTCAGGCGGAGCATGAAGTGGCAGGTCTACTCCGACAAGCTGCGCCTGATGGAGGCCTACTATCTCGGCCCACTGCGGAAAGAGGCGCATAATCGATGATTGACTCGTGGTCACACCGATAAAGTACATGGTTGGTACACGCTGCTGGATGATATGGTATGCTGTGATTTCTTGTTCCATGAGCGCTCCTTCAAGTGATGGTCAGTCTCGTCCCTACCTGGAACCTCTTTTTACTTGACAAATGCCTTGACGACTTTACATATGCCCTTCGTTTGATTGCGCAAGCGATAGCGACCGGTCGCTGCCGGTATGACAATCGTTTCGGCATAATGCAATGGGTGAGTGCCATGCTCCGATTCGACCAGCACCTGTTCTCCTTCCACCAGGTTGAGAACATGAAAGCAATCTTTACCGGTGTCACTCTCAAAGTGGTCGCTGAACTCCGCGCGATGGATAGCGAAGAACATCAATAGATGCTCTCCGATGAGATATTCCGTCCAGCCCTCCCCTTGCTGGATGATGCGTGATGAAGGGATCAGGTTCTGCCGCACCCAGCGTGTTTGGCGGCTAAAGTCTATATTGTCCCAGGCTCGTTCGATATGAATGGGACGTAATTTCCCGTTGAGATCACGCCGCAGATAATCGTAAATCTTGAACGTATACAGATACGGCGTCGAGCTAATCTCCAGAACAACATTGTTTGCGCCGCTGTTGTGTACCGTTCCTGCCGGAATGAGAAAGAGATCGTGCATACGTGTTGGCCATGCGTTCACAAATTCCTCAGTATCGAAGGCGATTCCTTCATCGCGTGCCTGTTCTGCTGCGAGACGAAAGGCATCCGGATTAATACCTTCTTTTAATCCCAGGTAGCAAAGCCCTTTTTCGCCAGCCTTTAAGACGTAGTAGGTTTCGTCCTGGGTGTAGCTGAGGCCAAATTCACGTCGCATATATTCTGTCCGAGGATGTACCTGACAGGAGAGATTGCCGCCAACAAGCGTGTCATCGTAGTTAAAACGGATAGGGAAGCTGGTGCCGAAGCGTTCAGCTACCTTTGGCCCTTGTATGTTGATGGTTTCCTGCGCCATGAGCATCTCGAAGGGGACCTCGAGGCCAAGTTCGCCGTCTCGAAAAACGACGCCATTTTCTGGCGTAATGAGTTCATATGACCAGGCATAATTTGGCTTACTGGGGTCAAGCTGCATATAGTGTTTCATCCACTGACCACCCCATGTGCCTGGATAAAAGACCGGCTTGACCCGAAATGGCCGGCGTGACAATGCAGACAAGGTTGCACGTAGAGCAGAACCTTCTACGAATACCGGATTCTGTGGATTTGCCATGTCGAGGTAGAGGTCAAGTTCAGGTAGAAGTGCAGTCTTGTGGTGTGCCATCACGGGCCAGTCCACCCAGTACATGCTCTTCATAGCAGGATAGACGGGTGTACCGAGCAAGATATCTCGTCCCTCCGATGCCATGTTGGTGATGGTCTCTTTGGGCAGATCAGCCCACGCTCTTCCTCCATCCAGATTCAGCAGTGCACTACCTTGCCCAAAGCACACGACTAACTCAGCCTCGTGAACTTCATCAAGTACCTGGGTGTGCAAACTCCTAAGCCTGTCAGGATCAAAGAAATCGAGCAAATTGCCCGCGTAGAGCTTACCAAATACTGTGTCGCCATTATCCAGCGAATCGGCTAGCAGCCGCCTCACCGTTTCACCTTCTAGACGCGCTTCAGCTACATCGATGAATACAACCCGATACGCTGCAAGTGCCTCTTGCAAGCCAGCCTGTAGTATATCCCAGGCTACGCCGCTCATCCCGTCGATCATCCAGAGGCGAAAACCGCTGTTCACCAGCCGCTCTCCAAGCCCTGCATAGCCTGCATGTAAGTGGCCTTCCTCCAGTTGATAAGCCGGGATGGTGTTATAGGTCGTGATCTCTGAAAGCATGGCTGCTCACTCCAACTCGCCAAAGTTGCTGTTGATAAGATCGCACAGCGCGGTAACAGCTGCTTCCTCATCATTGCCATCAGCAGTGATACGAACCCGGTCATCCATTTGGACCGCCACCAATAGTACACTCAAAATACTCTTGGCATTCACCGCAGCCGTCTCTTTCGTGAGATTCTCCACCATGATTCGCGACGCAAAACCGCTCGCAGTTTTCACGAATAACGCGGCTGGCCGGGCATGCAGACCTATCTTGTGACGAACCTCGATCTCTCTCGATGCACTCAATGATTTCTCCTCACTTATAGATGCCTGCAGTACGGCGTGCATGTTCGACATACCATGCATCAACCAGAGCATCGATTACTGCATGTTGTTCAGGTGTCATCCCTGCGTTATGGCTTGGGAATACAGGCAACCGAATACCGCGCTCATCCAGATTCTGCGCCACTTCAGCAACCAGCGACTGCATGATGATGCATGCTGCGATGGTGGAGGCTGATGCGACTTTATGGGGAAAACCCGGAATCGTGACCAGGGCATCCCCCTGTGGTACACAGGTGTCAATAACTTCGTCACATACCTCGAACAGTCGTTTGCCGCTGTTATGGCGAGACTTGCTCTCCCTGCTATGAGCAAGCGAGGTAATTGCCACCGTCTTCAAACCCTGTTCTCCGGCACTCAATGCGACATCAACGCCCATCGCGTTCACACCCGAGTTGGAGATCACGATCATGACATCTTTCGGATCAAGCCGGTAATTCTCCAGGACAACCTGTCCGAATCCTTCTACCTTTTCCAGAAAGAGTGCCTGTCGCAATCCCTGGTTGCCAAGGATGGTGGGCATGTATGAGGTTGAAAACTCATGAATGGGCAACCAACCGGGGTAGCTTCCGATTCGTGGATAGGTATCCATGGTTGGAATAAATGAATGCCCTGAACCAAACAGCATGATCAGGCGATCGGCTGCAATGGCATCGGCGCCCCATCTTGCAATCTTGCTGATGGTCTCTAACTGAGTTTGCTCAATCTGGTTGAACACATTACGGAAAGCGCTAAAGAATTGGCTGGCTCCCATCCTGATCTCCTTCCAGGTTGCGATGATGATGTACAGTACGGTATGCAACTACGATACGGATACGTGCCGGAGTACCAGGTCGCGCAATACCCAGGCCACGCCATCTTCATCGTTCGATGGCGCAACCAGATCGGCAGCCGCCTTCACCTCCTCAGGGGCATTGCTCATCGCCACTGCCATCCCCGCGATTTCAAACATACTGATATCGTTGTGGCTGTCCCCGATGACAAGAATATGTTCTAGAGGAATAGCCAGATAGGTGGCTACTATCTTAAGCGCCTCACCCTTGTTGATTCCTGACCGCGTGATCTCCAGAGAGAACGGTGCTGAGTAGGTCAGGTAGATCGGCAGATTGAGCAGCCGCAGCTTCCTTTCGATCTTCAATAGGTGACCCGGTTCACCGCAAATATTGATCTTGGTAGGCTCCGCACATGCCTGCAAGACATCATCTACTCTGAGAATATCAACCTGAGAGTTTTCAACGCCAGTGTTATCAATTTTAGAAATGGCTATCAAGTGCTCTAGCTCCTCGATTCCTCCTTCATAATACAAGTGGTCTGGTTCTTGGGAGATGATAGGTGCCTTTGCTGTACGTGCCAGTTCGACGATCTTTGCAGTTTCTTCCCGCTCTAATGGGCAATGGAGAATTACCAGGTTGTTGGATGGATCGGCGATATACCCTCCTCCTGAACCAATATATGGAAGCGTCAAGCCCAGTTCTTTCAATAACGGCGTCATCTTCAGTTTCGGGCGTCCTGATACCAGCGTCACACCGATCCCCCTGGCCTGGGTTTCGCGTATCAACGGCACAATACCAATCGATAGCTTATTCTCAGAGGTAACCAACGTCCCATCAACATCAATCGCTACCAGTTCGTATGCGTTCTCCCTAACTGATACTCGTTCTTTCTTGTCCATAGGCTGTTCATTCTTGATGGACATGCATTCTCACCTTCTCAAGGGCAAGCGCTAGTCTTGAGCTCGCCACATCCGCGCCTCTCCGCTCCTTACCCCTACAGTTCTGGGAGCTAAATATGCGGCAGGCGTTGGCGATACCGCGCCAGGGTTTTAGCATTTGCCTGCAACGCTTCCTGCACTACACCAGCATTGGGGCAACGGATCATGGGTGGCACCTCTCCGGCTTTGACGAAGTTTTCGATAACCGATGCAAAAACAGCATGAACCATGATGATTGCCAGGGCGGTCGAGGCACCTCCGGTTGTCCCAAGTTCAGGCATCTCCTCGATAGACACCAGGGTATCTCCCGGCGGCACGTCATGATCAAGTACCAGGTCTACGACATCGGCAAGGTGTTTGCCGCTCGGATGCAGCGATGGAACAGAGGCTGAATAACGACGGGACGTAATGCCAATGGTATAGAGGCCCTTCTGACGAGCCGCTAATGCCACTTCGATGGGGGCGTTGTTGCGTCCGGAAGCAGAGAAAACCATCATCACATCTTCTGGCCTCAGATCGTATTTCGGCAAAACAAAGCGGCTAGCATAGCCATCCCATTTTTCGAGAGCAATGCATTTCTCAGTGCCTTCATGAAACATCAAACTGGGATCAAGCAACGGGCTGACGGCCGCTAAACCGCCTGAGCGATAAAAGGCTTCCTCTGGCGGCAAATGGGAATGCCCTGAGCCGAACATGTGGATTACACCATCTCGACGTAACGATTGCATGATGACACGCGCGGCTTCTTCGATGTGAGAGGCTTCACGTTCCATAATTACATGTTGCGCCGCGATCATCGCCTCCATATAGCTACGCCAATAGGCCATAATGAAGCTTTCCTCCTGTCTCTGCTCTTATTTCAGCCCGGCTTTCTTACGCGCCGCTTCCCACTCCATCGGCTTCTGGCCACCAAACGGCACGAGTTGAATCCAGATGCGAATACCCTGCTGGTGCAATTTTTCTGTATCGGCGATCTCTTCAGGTGAAAGATCACAATTTGAGGCCACGTTGCGCGAGTTTGCCTTGTGGGCCATCGCCCCATAATTGATGTCTGACGCCCTGTAGCCTTTCTCCAGCAGACGCAGAAATGTCCTGGGAACTTTCGCGAGCAGAATGATGCGATCATGACCACTACTCAGACCACTGAGTCTCTCAGCAATTTGATCAATAGTAAACGCTTGGATCTTGATTCCAGAAGGCGCGGCAAAGCGGAAAATATCCAACATCATAGCATTGGTTGCCACGCCATCATCTGCGATCCAGATAGCGCTGGCTCTGCGCAATCCAAGCCAGCCTGTCATCACCTGCCCATGAATGAGCCTGTCGTCAACGCGGTTCAATACAACCTCGGACATTGCTATCCCTCCACTTCGCTCATTGGCTCTTAGTCAGTCTTATCTTGCCGGAACTTCTTGAAGGCCTCTACGATATCCACAATACCAGCTTGTCCCCCTGAAAATGCCGTCTCAGCCAGTGACTCAAGCCTATCCGTACTCATACGTGCCATAAAGGTTTCGAGAAGCATCGGTAGATTAACACCGGTAACAGCACACAGACCGTTCGTCTGCTGTGTCAGGAGAGCTGCAGCGTTTGCAGGCGTACCACCGAACATGTCGAGCATCATGAGCACACCATCACCTGTGTTCACTTCATTCACTGCAGCCTGCAGGCAGTCTATCAGTCCTTCGAGGCTATCACCTGGCATCAATGATACGCTTGCTACCTGCGGCAGCTCTCCCAGGATCATATTAGTTGATTCCAGGAATGCAGCAGGCAGAGGTCCGTGTGCAGCAAGTACAATGCCTATCATGAAAATTCCCATCCTTCTTGGGGAACGCGCTGCTGGCAGTCAGCATTTGCTATGAGCGAGGCTTGCGAAGCGCCTTTCAATAATCGGCTGCCAGCAGCGATTTCTGTACAGGCGTGATGAATCATCTGTACGGGCGTGATGAATCACGCCCTACTAGAAGATGCGGAACGCTTGCAGCACAGGAATGTTGAAGATTGACCCGATCAACCCTGGCAAGTAGCCAATTAAAATGACCAGGAGCGTGACAACCAATGCCAGGTTAATTGGCCAGCCGCGCCTGCGCATACCCCACCATAGGAATATGACTAGCAGGAGAGGCAGGAGCTGGGGAAAGATCTTATCGAGCGTAGCCTGAACGGAGACTTTCACGAGGCTCGCGCCCGACCCGGACGTGTACGTGAGAGGGGTCGCCAGTGTGATAATGGAAGCGCCTATGGCACCTGCCACTATCAATCCGAGCACAGCGAAAGAGGTTGTAATACGCCGGAAACCTGCTTGAGCTAACTCTCTCATAGAGGACATACCGTAGCGATAGCCGAACATGAACAGGTAGTACGATATAGACAGGATGATCGCCGGGTAAGCTATGATGTAGAAGATCGGGCCAAGTGGACTACCCGTTCCCTGGCTCAAGCTGATACCGATGGCAAGCAGGATAGGGATTAAGGTGTATGACTTTCGATCCTCATGACCCCAGCTGTTTCCCCAAGTCGTAGACCAGCAAGCAAGAGCTAAAGATACTCAAACAGTACACTTCTGATGAGAAAAGAGTTTTCTCGAAAGGAGTGTATGATGCAACAAGAACAGTGGGTTGCTGATCGGGCAACACTGCAACGGCTCCTGCAACGGCATCCGGAGTGGACCCAACAGGAACTGGCGGATTGGATTGGCCGCTCTGTCGGATGGGTGAAGAAATGGGTCAAACGCCTGCGGGAAGCTCCTCCAGGCGATACACTGGTGCTGTTTGGCAAATCACTCGGTCGTAAAACGCCGTATCCGCAAATCGACCCCGAGGTGGAAGAACGGATCTTAGCCATCCGTGATGCACCGCCCGAAGAATCTCAGGCGGACACCAGGACCACGTGCCATCTGGTATTACCTCCCTCGCGATCCTCAGGTGCAACAGCGGACAGAGGCTTTGCCTCGTTCCACGCGTACGATTTGGAAGATCCTGCGCCGTAACGACCGCATTGCCGAGATGCGGCACCGCAAACGCAAACCTATCGAGCGCCCCCAACCGTTAGAGGAAGTCCAAATGGACTTTAAAGATGTCTCCAGTGTCCCTGCCGACCCTGCCGGCAAGCAGCAGCACGTCGTCGAAGTCTTCAACTTTGTCGATGCTGGAACCTCGATCCTGCTTGATGCTCAGGTCCGGGCGGACTTTCACGCTCAAACCGCACTGGAGGCAGTCATCCATTTCCTCCGGCGCTATGGCTTGCCTGCCAAACTCACCTTTGATCGCGACCCACGTTTTGTCGGCGCGGCTACCGGACGTGACTTTCCCGCGCCGCTCGTGCGCTTTCTGCTCTGTCTTGGAGTGGAACCCCACATGATCCCGCCGCATCGACCTGACAAAAATTGCTACGTTGAAAGGTATCATCGCAGCTTCAATCAGGAGTGTTTACAGGTGCATCATCCGCAAACACTTGAGCAGGTGCGTGAGATCACAGAAGCCTTCCTGATCCATTACAACACCGAGCGACCCAATCAGGCGCTTTCTTGTGACAACCAGCCGCCTTGTGTGGCATTTCCCACCCTTCCAAGCCTGCCTTCGCTTCCCAAGTTCGTTGACCCCGACGCCTGGTTACCCCAAGTGCATGGACAGCATTTCGTTCGGAAGGTGCGAGCCAACGGCACGGTACGTATTGCTGAAGGAAGCTACTACGTCCATATGAATAGGATTGGGCAGTACGTCGACCTGTGTGTGGATGCACCCGGGCAGGTCTTTGTGGTGTCCCATCAGCAGCACGTCCTCAAGCAGGTGCCTATCAAAGGGCTCCAAAGGGCCTTGCTGCCCTTTGAGGAGTTTGCCGCACTCATGTGCCAGCAAGCCCTTTCCGAACACCGCCGCCTGCTGCAAATCCAACAGGAGGCTACCACGACAGCTCTGTAGGCAAAGCTGTCCGGCTTCTTTCTAACACCGCCACCGCCAAAGAGGTCTGTGGTGTTTTCAGCATACCCTCCACAAAGGTCCAAAGTACACCCGGTGTCTCAAAACGCTCATTCCTTCCACCCACTCCTCCTTTTTTCGTGCAATGGTTCGCCTTGGCCCACGTTATCCTGGTGAAAAACCACTCCTTCTTCCTTCCTGCTCGTTTGCTGGTCTACGACTTGGGGAAACAGCTGGGGTCATGAGGATCGAAAGTCATACACCCGGCGTCTGCATATAATAACCCATCCAATCTGCTGCGATGCTCCAGGGTGAGGTCAACTGTGAGCAGGCGAAACAGCCGCTTTTTCTGCAGCCTTGAGCACAATCCACACCAGCCGCTCCAGGTGCGTCAACCCAGGGGCAATAATACCCTCTGTGCGCAGCAGCTCCAGGACCAGCTCAATCAACGGGACAGGGCGGTCGCTTTCCATGGCATGAGGAAGCAGCTGACGAGCGAGCCACAGGTACTCTCGCCACCCACACGCACGCAACTTGTAGGTTCGCCGGATCTCATCCAGGTGCTCATAGACGGTGTTGTCACGGTCGCCATAGCGGGCAAAAGCGGAGGCTGGCACCTGCACTTGGTCTGCAATCGCTGTCAGGACACGAGCAGGGATGCCTGCCAGATCCTTCAAGGGCCGTCCGGGGAAACGTAACACAGCGAGCTGAACAGCGAAGCCCAGGCGATTATGATGGCGCCGCCTTTGGTTGATCAAGTCCAGGTCCTTCTGTGTGAACGTATAATGGCGAGCAATTTCTCGATCGGAGAGATCAGCCGGGATCTGGGTCAGGGCGTGACGCTGTTCCGGGGTCAAATAGGTCGGAGTTCTTGAGGTGAAAGGCACGTTCTTCTCCCAATACACAAAATGCCTGTTCTTTCTTATCATGGAGAGGAGAGTGCTGTCAATGAAACCGCCACGGAACGGGACCGGAAGGCTATCCTGTTTGCTTAACGGGAAAGATTTGGGCGCATTTCAGTCTTGGGAAGGCTTAGCGGGGAAAACTGTACGAAAAAATGTTATGACCCCAATACCGTCACCCCTGTAGCTCTCTGAGCTGTGACCTCTTTATAAGTTGCCTGGGTAATGTGTGTATCCATCACTTGACACATCACGACGTAATACTGTATACTATTTATACCCCCACCAGGGGGGTATGGGTAATTGATGACGAGTGAAGACAAAAGAGAATGATAATGGCTTCAGAAATTCAGCAGCACATAGATGAAAACGTAGAAATACCTCGGATGCCGCCGATGGTGGAAAGCCGTACTATCCTCGCATTGGAAGGAATGACCTGCGCCTCCTGTGCTATGCGTATAGAAAAGGGGCTCAAGAAAGTTCCAGGGGTCAAAGATGCCAGTGTCAACTTTGCTACCGAGCAGGCCACCGTCACCTATGACCCGACTCAAACGGGACCAGAGCAGATGGTGCAGAAGGTGGAGGCGGTGGGGTACAAGGCCACGTTGCAGGCTCCGTCCACTCGAGAGGCGATGCCTGTTGGTACGGGCGTGATGAATCACGCCCTGGGAGGTGGTGTCTGGCCTGCTGGCGACCTCTTCCTGGAGGACGAACAGAGCAAGCGGAAGCAGGTAGAGATTCTGCGCAAGCGCAACCTGTTGATCCTCGGGATTGTCCTCACTCTTCCCGTTGTGATCCTCAGCATGTTTTTCCTGAACCAGTTTCCTGGCGAGAACTATCTCCTGCTGGCACTGACTACCCCTGTGTGGGCAGTCGTCGGCTGGGAATTTCATCGCGGGGCCATCAGGACCCTGCGCCACGGCAGCGCCAATATGGATACGCTCATTTCCGTTGGCTCGACCGCTGCCTACATCATGAGCATCGTGGCGACGTTCTTCTCGCAGGCGGTCGGCTCCATCACCTTCTATGACACCACCGCCTTGATCGTCACCCTGATCTTCCTGGGCAAGTACCTGGAGGCTCGCGCCAAGGGGCAGACCAACGAGGCCATCAAGAAATTGATCGGCTTACAAGCTCGTACCGCTCATATGATACAAGCGGGTCGAGAAGTGGAGCTTCCCATCGATCAGGTGCAGGTGGGCGATGAACTGATCGTACGTCCTGGCGAGAAGATTCCTGTCGATGGCGTGGTGTTCTCCGGCCTTTCCTCCGTAGACGAGTCGATGATTACCGGTGAGAGTATTCCCGTTGAGAAGGCCGAAGGAGACCCACTGATTGGCGCAACCATCAACCAGCGTGGGCTGCTGCACATGCGTGCGACCAAAGTCGGCGCTGACACCGTGCTTGCGAGCATCATCCGTCTGGTCGAGCAAGCGCAGGGCTCAAAGGCCCCGATCCAGCGCCTCGCCGATACCATTTCGGGCATCTTCGTGCTGGTCGTGCTGGTCATTGCCGCGCTCACTTTCATTGGCTGGGCGATTGTGGGTAATGTGGCTGGCGCAGGAGCAGCGACTGCCAGTAACCCCTGGATTATTGCCATAGTAGCCGCCGTTGCGGTGCTGGTGGTGGCCTGCCCATGCGCGTTAGGACTGGCGACACCGACTGCCATCATGGTTGGCACGGGTAAAGGCGCGGAGCAAGGTATCCTCATTCGCGGCGGTGAGAGTCTGGAGCGTATCCAGGCGGTGCGCGCGGTCTTGCTCGACAAAACAGGAACCATCACGAAGGGCAAGCCCGAGCTGACAGATGTGATCGCGCTGGCTGGCAAACAGGCTGATGAAATGCTGCGCCTGGTGGCGGAGGCGGAACAGGGTTCCGAACATCCCATGGCTGCAGCCATTGTAGAGGGGACCAGGTCGCGTGGAATCCCGCTCGATCATTCCCCTGAACACTTTACAGCTCTTGCCGGGCGCGGCCTGGAGGCAACCGTCGAAGGGCAGACCGTCCTCATCGGCACGCGCCACCTGCTGAGCGAACGTTCCGTCGTCTTTGACACCGTAGAGAAGGAACTGACCTCCTTAGAGCAGCAGGGCAAGACGGCCATGATCGCCGTCATTGATGGCAAAGTGGCTGGCATCGTGGCGGTGGCCGATACGGTCAAAGTTGGTTCCGCAGAAGCGGTCAGGCAGTTGCAAGCGCAGGGGCTTGCTGTCTGGATGATTACCGGTGACAACCGGCGAGCGGCACAGGCGATTGCAGCGCAGGTTGGCATCCCTGCCGAACATGTGCTGGCGGAGGTCCTGCCTGAAGACAAAGCCAACCAGGTCAAGCGCTTGCAGGAACAGGGGTTGGTTGTCGCCTTCGCCGGTGATGGCATCAACGACGCGCCCGCGCTGGTGCAGGCGGATGCCGGTATTGCCATGGGAACGGGGACCGATATCGCGATGGAGGCCTCGGACATCACCTTAGTCAAGGGCAACTTGAAGAGTGTCGCGACGGCGCTGGCGCTCTCGCAGGCAACGCTGCGCACCATCAAGCAAAATCTCTTCTGGGCCTTTGCTTATAATGTCATCTTAATCCCAACGGCGATTCTTTCGCCGCTTATCCCGTTCTTGCGAGAGAATGCGCCCATCTTCGCGGCTGCAGCAATGGCGCTCTCGTCGGTGACGGTGGTGAGCAATTCGCTGCGCTTGCGACGCTTTGGAAGATAAGTACCCTGTCCGTGTAGCGTCATTTCCCTTGCGCGATGTTGTGGTTGGCCTTCACCCCTGGTACTATCTTGTTAGTTTCTCACGGGGTGCAGGGGCAGAGCCCCTGCCGGAGTGCGAGGGACCCTGCCTGGGGGGCAGGTAATCCTCGCAAAATGAAAACTAACGAAGTAGAAATAGGGCGCGTTCTAGTGACTGAGGTAGCCTCCCGGGAAACACGGTATAGACTCGCATGGAGGCATGAAAGGAGTTTGTGAGATGCAAGAAGATCGGAAGTCGGATGTCCTGAAGCGGCTCTCCTATATTGAAGGGCATATTGCGGGCATACGGAAAATGGTGGAGGAGGACAAGTACTGCGTTGATATCTTACGCCAGACCTATGCGGTACGCAAGGCCCTGGAGAAACTGGAAGCGATTGTCCTGGAAGGACACTTGCAAACCTGTGTCCCGGAAGGTATTAAAGGCAATCGTGAGGAAGCAGTCATTCAGGAATTGATCCAACTCTACACCATCGCGGGAAATCGCTGAAAACCAGGGTAACGATTCAGCAGGGGGTGCAGGGGGACACACCGTCTTCCCTTGCCGGAGCGCGAGGTGTCCTCGCAAAATCCCCTTCTTTTTCAAGGGCCGCCGCAGGCGGCGCGAGACACGAAGTGCTTGCGCCCGACATGCCGGGGGCATGTCAGCAAGGTACCTGAATAGTTACAAACCAAGTGAGTGGCATAACAAGGAGGAAAAACGCCATGGAAGCTACAACTCTTGTCGCTCCCGACATTTCTTGTGAACATTGCCAGCATGCCATTGAAGGGGCGGTAGGGAAACTGGAAGGGGTGAGCAGCGTCACGGTTGATATCCCAACGAAGGCTGTCCACATCGATTACGATCCGCAGCTAGTGACGCTTGCGAAGATCGAAGAAGTGCTCGACGATACCGGGTACACCGTAGCCAAGTAGCAACACTGCGTGTCCCATAAGGCGGAGGGAGGGCAATCAGGCAGAATGAAGTCTGTCCTGTCATACCTATCCTCATTGGAGTAGCACTCCATTTTTGTCCCAACCATTATACAGAAACTGGGAGGAGCGAAATCCTGTGCAGATCGTCAATAGCATCGGTCAGGCGTTGCGACGAAGGACGCAGGCGCGCAGGAAAGGGGGAAGACTTGACATCCTCCCAATCACCTGAAGGCGACGGGATTCCGACCCTCGCGGAGCGGGTTTCCTGCTTCATTGGAGAAAGTTTCACTTGTGCCGTTGCAGCCACAAGCCAGCGCTTTCGCCTCCACAGGCATTGGCTTTCCGCAAGCCCTGCGGTAGCTTCGAGAGTCTCTGCAATCATCACGAAACTTGGTTCTCATCTCGTGGTAAAAGAAAGAGAGAATGTACAGTGGTCAAACGCGGGAGTGTTTTTACCCAAGGAACCTTACCTTGGAACCTCCAAGCACTCTTCTGTTGTCAAAGTACTACGTGCATTCTAGCACAAGATAGAACAAATCTCAACAAAATGTGCATCTGCGGATGCCTTTCTTTCCTCGGGGTACGCGAAGCGCTTGCGCCCGACATGCTGGGGGCATGTCAGCAAGGCGTCCGCCGTGTGAGGACATGACGGGGGTATCCAGAAAGGAACGATGATGAAAACGGTGACGTTGCCGGTCAAAGGCCTCAATTTCGCCGGGTGCGGACGTGAGATTGAGAAGCGACTGGGCAAGTTTGCGCCAATCCTAGCGGTCGAGGCCAGCTACGTCTCGCAGACGGTGACGACCACCTACGACGACACACAGATGTCGGAGGCGCAGGCTGAGGAAGCTGGTCGAGGACTGCGGCTTTGCCTGTGGTGAGCCAATCTCCGTCGGAACGAGGCCCTCCACCACAGGAGCGCATGGACTGCATACAGCAGGTGCAGTTCATCCAGGACGAACCGCCCCGACACAGCGAGTGGAGACGCAGGAAGACGTGGAGCACGGCCCGGTCGCTGCAGGTCAGGCGATGGCTGACATGGGACCGATGAGCCATGATATGAGCGATCCGGCGATGGCGCGTGAGATGGAGGCCGACATGCGGACGCGCTTCTTTATCTCGCTTTTGCTCACCGTCCCGATCATACTTTACTCCTCCCTGGGAACAACCCTCTTTCACCTGCACCTGCCGACGCCCTTTGGCGTGAGTCCCAACTGGGTGTTGCTGGTGCTCTCCACGCCTGTCGTGTGGTGGTGTGGCTGGACCTTTCATTTCGGGGCGTGGCGAGCCCTGCACAACGGCACGCTGGATATGAACGTGCTGGTGAGCCTGGGGGTGCTTGTCGCCTATCTCTTCAGCGTCTTTGCCACCCTGTTTGCTCCCCACGTTGACACCAGCTATGACGCGGCGGCCATGCTCGTGACCTTCGTACTGTTCGGCCACTGGATGGAGATGCGCAGCCGCCGTGGGTCCTCTGATGCGCTCAACGCCCTCTTGCGCCTGGCACCCTCGCAGGCCAACGTGATCCGACCAGGTGGAGAGGTAGAGACGGTGCCGGTCGAGCAGGTCCAGGTAGATGACCTGCTCCTGCTGCGCCCCGGCGAGAAAGTGCCAGTGGATGGTATCGTGACTGAAGGGGAGAGCACCATCGATGAAAGCATGGTGACCGGTGAAAGTATTCCTGTCAGCAAGCAGCCAGGAAATGAGGTCATTGGCGGGACGGTCAACGGGTCGGGTTCGCTGCGCTTCAAAGCTACCAAAGTGGGCAGCGAGACGGCGCTCGCACAGATTGTGCAACTGGTGCAGACTGCGCAGAACTCCAAAGCGCCCGCTCAGCGCTTAGCGGATCGTGCAGCAGAGTGGTTAGTTCTGGCGGCAGTAGGTGCCGGACTGCTCACCTTCCTGATTTGGTTCTTCGTGATCGGGCAAACCGCTCTCTTTGCACTGACCCTGGCGGTGACGGCGGTGATTATTGCCTGTCCCGATGCGCTTGGTCTGGCGACGCCAACGGCAGTGGCGGTTGGTACAGGCATTGGAGCGAGGAACGGCATCCTCATCAAAAACGCAACGGCCCTGGAGCAAGCATCAAAAATTCAAGCCATCATTTTTGATAAGACCGGAACCTTGACCGAGGGCAAACCGGCTGTGACCACGATCGTCGCATTCGCAGCAGGCAAACTAGCAGGACTGGACGAGGCCCGACTGCTGCAATTGGCGGCAACGGCGGAAGCGGACTCAGAGCACCCCCTGGCAAGTGCCATGGTGGAGGCAGCGAAGGATCGCCAACTCTCCCTGTTGCCTTACAGCCAGTTCAAAGCGATTGCAGGTGGAGGTGTCCAGGCGCAGGTTGATGGCAGCACCGTGCTGGTCGGGACGCCGAAACTGCTGGCAAAGCACAGTATCCAGTTGCAGCCTGCTGAACAGGAGGAACTGGTCGCGCTGCAAGCGGAGGGGAAAACGGCGATGCTCGTGGCGATGAACGGCCAGGCGGTCGGCCTGATCGCGGTCGCTGATCGTGTGCGGGCAATGGCCCGCGAGACGATTGCTCAGCTCAAGGCCTTGGGAATAGGGGTGGTAATGCTGACCGGAGATAACCGGCGCACCGGTGAGGCCGTCGGTCGCGAACTGGGCATTGAGCGGGTGTTTGCCGAGATCCTGCCCGCCGACAAAGCAAACTACGTGAGGCAACTTCAGGGCGAAGGGCTGTTCACCGCGATGGTGGGCGATGGGGTGAACGATGCCCCGGCACTGGCACAGGCAGACCTGGGCATCGCTATCGGCGCGGGAACGGGCGTTGCCATCGAGACTGCCGATGTCATCCTCATGCGCAGCGATCCCCTCGATGTACTGGCCGCCATTCGCCTCTCCAAAGCCACGGTCAGGAAGATGAAGCAGAACTTGTTCTGGGCTGCCATCTACAACCTGATCGCCATTCCGGTCGCAGCAGGCGTTCTGTATCCGCTGGGGATTCTGCTCAGCCCGGCTGTCGGGGCACTGGCCATGAGCGCCAGTTCGATTACCGTTGCAACGAACGCCGTCTTGCTCAAAGGCGTAGAGAAGCACCTACGGGAGGAGCAACAAACGTGATCAGCAGACAGGAGACCTCTCTTGGTCGTAGTGCAAGGCGGAAAAACAGCGAGCCAGCATATGGAGCCTTTGGCCTCGCCCAGCGCTCACCGCGGGAAAAGGTGGAGGCGCTCGAAGAGGCCATCGACATCCTTCGAGGTCTCTGGAGTACCTCTGGCTTCTCCTATGCAGGGCAGCACTTTCGGACCGAGGGAGCCACGATCGAACCGAAGCCCAGCCACCCGATCCCTCTCTGGCTCGGCGTGTTCGGGGACCAGATGATCGACCTCGTCGGGCGCAAAGCGGACGGCTGGTTCCCGACGTATCAATTGCTCGAGCCAGAACAGGCATACCGGAAATTGGAGCGCATCCGAAAGGTCGCAGAAACCGCTGGCCGGAACCCGGACGACATCACGTACGCGTACAACGTCCCAGTGCTCGTCGAGGAGGGAACTTTCACCACGAAGGGACAGATCGCTGGAAGCGCCGAGAAGGTGGCCAGACAATTAGCCGACCTGGTTCGTCACGGCTTCACCTTCTTGAATGTGTGGCCGGCCGGCGAGACAACCAAACAGCGTGAGCGGCTGGCCAGGGAAGCGCTTCCCATCGTCCGCGACCTCTTTGTGTAGGCTTCGCCTGATCCTCTCTCCTATTTGGGGCCTATTTATTGGATGTGCAAGAGGCACGAACAGGACTCCTCACACCCCTGCGCGCCGTGCTTCAGCAACCTGGGACCGTATTGGTTCTGCTTGCTAGTGCGTTGTGGGGAACCACAACAGTGCTAGAAAAGCTTGCCATTGAGCACATGAGGCCGCAAAGTGGCCCTTTTGTTGCCTTCGTTGGAACAATACTGATGGTTGTACTACTGACACCACAAGCGTTGTTTCCATCAAAGAAGACGAGTACGCTCTTTCATTTCATTGACATCCATCCTCTTCTCACGTTATTATATCATTAACTGATGATATAATGATATAAAAGGGAAGATGACATGTCCATGCGACCACCACAAGTGACTGTGCTCAAAGCCAAGCTGTTTCGCGGCTTTTCCGATATGTCGCGACTCTTGATCTTGGAAGCCTTGCGTGATGGACCACTGACTGTCGGGGCTATTGTCGAGAAGACGGGCCTCAGTCAATCCAATGTATCCAACCATTTACGCTGTCTCTCAGATTGTGATCTCGTCGTCTCTACTCCGCAAGGACGTTACACCCTTTACCAACTGAGTGATCCGCGCGTAGCCAGGCTGCTTGGACTGGCTGAGGAACTCTTGCACGAGGTGGCACGCGGCGTCTACGAGTGTACCCGCTACGAGCGAGAGGAACCTGCACTCCGCGAGGAAGGAGCGCAACATGACTAACTCCACTCCTCCCACTGTCTGTCGTGTCGTTGAGCTGCCTGTACGCGGCATGGATTGTACGGAGTGCACACAGCACGTTCAACATGCCCTGGCCGCCGTTCCTGGTGTGGAGTCTGTCGAGGTCTTTCTTTCTTCAGAGAAGGCGGTACTGCGCCTTGATCCCGCTCTCGTCAAGATAGAAACGTTACACAAAGCAGTGGAAGCAGCAGGCTACTCCGTGCCATCTTTGGAGGCAACTCCAGGAGCCCAAACGAGATCCCTTGTCAGTTTCACTCGCCCTGTCCTCACGCTCTTTGGTCTCCTCGTTGGGGCAGTGCTCCTCATCGTCGTGGCTGGTGAGTGGTTTGGGCTGTTCGAGCGGGTGACCGATGTGGTGCCGTGGCAAGTGGGATGGGCACTGGTGCTCCTTGCCGGGGCACCCATTTTCTGGAATGTGCTGCGTGCCGCCCTGCGCCGACAGGTGATCTCCCATACCTTGATGAGTCTGGGTGTCGTTGCCGCCCTGGCTGTTGGGCAATGGCCGACAGCGGCGGTCGTAGTGTTCTTCATGCATACAGGCAACTTCGTCGAGTCCTTCACGACGGAGCGATCACGTCAAGCACTCAAACGTCTCACGACACTCGTTCCAAAGATGGCGCGTCTCGTGCGAGGTGGCGACGAGGTGGAAGTGGAAGTCAGTGAGGTTCAAGTGGGTGACATGGTGATCGTGCGTCCAGGAGAGGCCATGCCTGTGGATGGTGTTGTCGAGAGTGGACAGGCCACCATCGATCAAGCCGCTATCACCGGCGAATCTATGCCGGTGGAGGTGCGTCCGGGCTCCCAGGTCTTTGCAGCTACCATCGCCCGCTTAGGCAGTGTACGTATGCGTGCCACCCATGTTGGCGCGGATACAACCTTTGGCAAAGTCATCAGGCTGGTGGAGGAAGCCGAAGCCCACCGGGCCGACGTGCAGCGCCTGGCAGATCGGTTCTCATCGTACTTTCTGCCTGTGGTAGCTACCATCGCGCTCCTCACATTCGTCATCAGCCGCAATCCGCTCTCTACCGCCTCGGTCCTGGTCGTCGCCTGCTCCTGCTCACTCGCCCTGGCGACCCCAATTGCTATGCTCGCCTCCATTGGCATGGGAGCACAGCGCGGCTTGCTCATTAAGGGTGGCAAGTACCTGGAACTGTTGGCTCGCGCCAATGTCTTGCTGATCGACAAGACCGGTACAGTCACACTTGGGCGTCCCCAGATTACCGATATTGTTCCGCTTGACGAGCAGACGCCCGATGATCTCTTGCGTCTCTCCGCAAGCTGTGAACGATATTCAGAGCACCCTCTGGCCGAGGCGGTGAGACGAGAGGCCGTCGCGCACGGCCTGGCCTTGAGTGAACCTGTGAACTTCGAGGCGGTGCCTGGTCAAGGAGTACGCGCACAGATCGATGGAGCAGCTATTGTGGTCGGCAACATCCACCTGATCCCACGGGCCAGTACGCATTCTAGCGTGCGCACATTGCAACTGCAAGGCAAAACGCTGTTGTTCGTCACGAAAGAAGATTTGCTGATCGGCGTGCTGGCGGCAGCCGACACGATCCGGCCTGAAGTCCAGACAGCTCTTTCCAGGGTGCGTACGCTTGGTGTGAAGCGCATCGAGCTGCTGACCGGCGACAATGAACTGACGGCGAGCAACCTCGCTGCCAATCTGGGCATCGACTACCGTGCTCAGCTTTTGCCAGAAGACAAGATTGCGGTCGTGAAACAGTACCAGGCGCGCGGGCATACAGTTGTCATGGTCGGCGATGGTGTCAATGATGCCCCTGCACTCGCGCAGGCAGATATCGGGATCGCAATGGGCGTGGCCGGAACTGATGTCGCGCTGGACGCAGCGCACATGGCCCTCATGCGCGATGATTGGGAACTCGTCCCCGACGCCTTTGTCATTGCACACCGAACGATGCGTGTAGTCAAAATGAACATCGCGTTCACCGTCCTCTACAACCTGGTGGGACTTTCACTGGCCGCTCTCGGGATCTTGCCACCAATTGTGGCTGCTGCCGCCCAATCGCTGCCCGACCTGGGCATTCTTGCGAACTCCGCACAGCTCTTGCGTCAGCTTTCCCGTGAGCCAAAGGTACAGGCAGAAAGAGGCAACGCGATAATCGTTCCAAGCAAGTCGAGCGTCCCTAGATGAGACCAGCATGATGAGCAATCAGTGAAGACAGAATTGCTGATGCTGATGGCCGTCAGCATCAGGACTCCCTCATGTCGGTTGAGAGCGGTTGATCTGAGAGCGTCGAGGAAGTTCCCCGAGGTTGTGCCAGTCGCATGAGGACAAGAAGCGCAATCAGTGCCCAGATGGCCAGGTGCGCAAAGGCAATGGTCGGCGAAACCAGGCTCCAGAGGAGCCCAGCGATGCCGCTGGCGATGATATTGCCAAAGCTTTCCCGTGCGGGATTGATACTTCGTTGGTCTTGCTCATTACATGATCCTCTTTGCTGTCGAACATCGGTCGGCTTCCGGCGGCAGGATTGAAACGTCTGGTACAATGATATTAAGCGATGAGATCAGCCCTATCGCGACGGGATCGGCTTCTCGGCCAGGATGCCCCTGAAAATACACCTCTGGTACCCACAATGCACATCATATCCAGCTTTTCACTTCTGAACAACACAGGTTCTCGCTACATTTTCATCCATCGTGGAGTATGGGTTACCCACTTCGTGACCCTGGCAAGTTACCGACATCGTAGCCCAGCAAGCGAGGGGTATAACAGCGCTTTGAGGCTAAGCCCTTTTTTTGCGATCAAAATGAGCGATAAATGAGCGGTATCTCCCCTGCGACCCATCGTGTCCGGCTTCTTCGGCACTCTGAAGCTTGCTGGCCTCATTCAGAAAAGGGCCTTCAGCAAAGTTACTGTCTCGCAGGAAATCTCCTCTCTTCCTCGATTCCTTGTGTAGCCACAGCACCGAGGCACGGACAGAAGACAAGGTGTCTCCTTTCACTTCCTCCTCTTAATAAATGCCTCAAGGATAAGTCACATGATCTTAATGAACTCCTATCCGGAATTTTACGCAGCGCTAACCTTTTGTTAACCTCCTTTAACTTCCAGCTAACCGCCATGCGCTACCGTTGTTTATGTATGAAGATAGAGAGAACTATTCCTGATCGGTGAAGAGTATGCGAGTCGCAATTATTACGGAGAATTTCCTACCGAAACTGGATGGCGTGACACGTACGCTGGCAATGCTGTTGGAACATTTACAAGCCTGCGGACATCAAGTCCTGCTCCTGGGTCCTGAGAGTGGTTTGGGTGAGTACGCCGGTGCTGAAATCGTCGGCACAGCCGGAGTACCATTTCCTTTTTATCCAGAACTGCGGATGAACTTCTTTCGTCCGCTCTTTGTACGTCGTCTCAAAGCCTTTTCGCCTGACGTTGTCCACCTGGTAGACCCGGTGATCCTTGGCGCAGCAGGGCTCATAGCGGCACGGCTGTTGAATATACCTCTTGTTTCCTCCTATCATACCAACCTGGCTAGCTACTGTAGTCACTTTGGTTTTTCTCTACTCACAGAGCCGATGTGGCAGTACAATCGCTTCATTCATAACCAGTGCTCCCTCACTTTCTGCCCTTCCCCATCGACGGTTCGTATGCTGCGCCTACAGGGATTTGAACACCTGCGTATCTGGCCTCGTGGCATTGATACAACTCTCTTCCGACCTGAACGGAGCAGTGCGGAATTACGTTCCACCTGGCTTCGAGAGCGCGAAAGGCCAGAGAACAAGGTTGTGTTACTGTATGTCGGTCGTGTTTCGTGGGAAAAGAATCTGCGTTTGCTCGTGCGGGCATACCGGGGAATGGATCACCAGTACTGCCATCTTGTCATCGTGGGTGATGGACCCGCGTATGCAGAGATGCAGCAGGAACTGGCGGGGCTTCCCGTGACCTTCACCGGCTATCTTAGCGGTGAAGCATTAGCTGCTGCCTACGCGTCAGCCGACATCTTTGCCTTTCCTTCGCGGACAGAAACCTTTGGGCAGGTGGTACTGGAGGCGATGGCATCAGGTCTGCCCGTTGTTGGACTTCTCTCAGAAGGGGTCTGTGACCTCGTGACCGATGGATGTACAGGACTGCTGGATATACAGCGCTTGTGTGAAGATGAACAAGTAACCAGCTATCGAAAACATTTGACGTACTTGACTCACAACCATGTGGCACGCCATACAATGGGCCAGGCTGGGCTTGTCGAGGCGCAAAAGCGTTCGTGGGCTCAGGCAATGGATTGTCTTGTACAGGGCTACCTCGAGGTGGCTGAGAGCACGCGAACACTGCTCGCGGCATAATCATCCACGGCAATTGCCTGAAATCCGCTCATAAATCAGGGGTGCAGGGGACGAAGTCCCTTGCCGGAGCGCGAGGTGTCCTCGCTTTCTCCTATCTCTCAAAGTGGGCCGCAGGCCCACCAGAAAATTATGAGTGGATGTCAGCAATTGCCTCTAGACTTTCATCGTGAAATCTGGCATAATGGAGTGGCAATACATCAGATACCTGAAGCAATGACGGGGAAAAGTACGTAGGCGGGGAAGCTACAGAGAGAGAGGGACAGTGGCTGCAAGCCTTTTTGCGGACCCACTTGCGGAAGTTCACCCCAGAGCTGGCTGTTGAGTGCATATTCTTAGCATAACCAGGTAGACAGCCCCGGATTGTCTCCGTTATAGACAAGCCAAGTGGAACACAGGCATACGTGCTGCTCATTTCAACTGTGAGTGATCGTTCGTTGCACTGATTCAAAATGGGTGGTACCGCGGAGATTGCTGACAACTTCGTCCCTATCGACGAGACGAATACTTGTCAGCTTTTTTTGATTCTGGAGGAAAATAGTTCATATGAGTAATATCTTGCGACAAAACTTATTACAACAGTTGGAACAACTGCAACAAGAGGCAGAGGCGGCCCTGGCGCAAGCCAATACTACTGAAGCAATCAAGGCATGGCACAGCGAATACCTGGGTCGCAAGGGACGCTTGACCGGCATTTTACGCAATCTGGGCAGCCTATCCAACGAAGAGCGCCCAACGGTAGGTAAGATTGCAAACGAAGTGAAAGTAGCCCTGGAGCAAGCGTTGCAAGAGCGGCAGACCGCCATTGCACAGGCCGAGATAGAGGCTGCACGCAGCGCCGAAAGGGTAGATGTTACTTTGCCCGGTCGGCCCCAAAATCTGGGCAAACTGCATATCACCACCCGCACCTTGCGAGAAATATACGCCATCTTCACCTCCATGGGCTTCCAGATCTACGACAGTCCAGATGTGGAGACCGATGAGTACAACTTCCAGTTGCTGAATATACCTCCGGGCCACCCGGCCAGGGATATGTGGGATACTTTCTATACCACCACACCCGGCTTACTCCTGCGAACGCACACAAGCCCAGGGCAGATTCACGCGATGCGTGAATACGCGCCGGAACCCATTCGTGTCATTCTCCCTGGAAAGTGCTATCGCTACGAGGCAGTAGACGCCTCGCACGAATCCATGTTCTACCAGGTAGAAGGACTGGCCATTGGCAAGAAAATCACCTTCTGTGATCTCAAGGGTGTCCTGGTTGACTTCGCGAATCAAATGTATGGCAAAGGTCGCGAGGCCCGCTTTCGTAAGAGCTACTTCCCATTCACTGAGCCAAGCGTGGAGATGGATATCGATTGTGTACTGTGCAACGGCAAGGGCTGCCCGGTCTGTAAGTACAGCGGTTGGCTAGAAATGCTCGGTGCCGGCATGGTTCATCCCCGCGTGCTGCAATACGGAGGTTATGATCCATCCGAGTTCAGTGGCTTTGCTTTCGGCATGGGCCCTGATCGCATCGCTTTGCAGAAGTATGGCATAGATGACATCCGCTACTTCTTCACGAACGATATGCGGCTTTTCGAACGCGTTTGATGAACGGTTATCAGGAGATAAAAAGTAATGTTAGTTCCCATCTCATGGCTAAAAGAATACGTAGACGTGAACCTGCCTACGAAACAACTGGCTGATCGCATTACACTGGCAGGGCTGACAGTTGATAACATTGAGAGAACAGGCGATTGGTGGGACCCTGAACTTATTGTAGTGGGTCGGTTGGTGGCTGTCAGGGCACACCCCAATGCCGATAGACTAGTGCTTGTCGACGTCGATTACGGAGGCTCCGAGCCGGAGCAGGTGGTCACAGGTGCGCCTAATCTGTTTCGCTACAAAGACATGGCACATTTGCCCTTGCTCAAGGTGGCATTTGCCCGCTCAGGCGCTGTATTGATCGACGCTTACAGTGAGGAACAACCCCGCCCCAAGAAGAAGTTGAAGCCATCAAAGATTCGTGGCATCCCCTCAAACGGCATGGTATGCTCCGAGCGTGAACTGGGCTTGAGTGAAGAACACGAAGGCATCCTCCTGCTGCCAGAAGATGCACCGATGGGTATGCCATTGCGAGACTACCTTGGCGACGAGGTGCTGGAACTGGACCTGACAGTTGATATGGCTCGCTGCCTCAGCATGATTGGCGTGGCGCGAGAAGTGGCAGCACTGACCAATACAGTCTTGCACCTGCCACCCGATGAAGCCACTGTAGGGGCGGGAGTTGTAGGGGCGGGAGTAGAGTGGAGTGGAGTGGGGGAGCTTGCCTCCGCCCGTGGAGTGGGGACCCTTGTGGAACCCTGTCTGGGGGACAGGTATGCCCGCGGGAGTGGTGCTCAGGATTATGTAGCGGTAGAGATCGCTGACCCTGACTTGTGTAATCGCTATATTGGCATGGTGATTAAAGATGTGCAGATCGGCGAATCGTCCAGATGGATGCAGGACCGGCTGACTAAGGCTGGCATGCGCCCCATCAACAACGTCGTCGACATCACCAACTATGTGATGTTGGAGTGGGGACAACCCCTACATGCATTCGACTACGATCTCCTCGTCAAACGAGCTGAAGTAGCGGGAAGTTCCAAACCGACAATTATTGTGCGCAGGGCCAGGGCTGGTGAGAAGATGACCACCCTGGATGGGGTCGAGCGAGAACTCGATGAGCCCATGCTGCTGATCACCGATACGCTTGGACCCATCGCTATCGCAGGTGTGATGGGCGGCGCAGACACGGAAGTCCACCCGGGTACGCGTAATATCCTTTTGGAGTCGGCTACATTCGATAACATAAGCAACCGTCGCACCTCCCAGAAACTGAGATTATTCAGTGAGGCAAGCCATCGCTTCACTCGAGGAATCCCGGCCACATTGAATGCTATCGCTGCCCGCCGGGCAGCCAACCTGATGCGTGACTATGCCGGGGGTCACATTGTGCCGGTCATGGCAGACAACTATCCTGTACCCCAGGTCGAGCGAGTAGTGTATACAACCGAAAGCGATATACATCGCATACTGGGCATGGATGTTAACCTGTCTGAAATTGCTGCTGGGTTGCAACGGCTAGAGATCACGACCGAAACATACACCGTTCTTCCGGACTCGCAATCCACGCTTGGGGATGCCGTCTTTGGGCTACACATTAACCCTGATGAGTCATTGCTGCGCTGCACCGCTCCCTGGTATCGATTGGATTTCCAGGTGCCTGCCGACCTGGCAGAAGAGGTGGCCCGTATCATCGGCTATGAGCGTATTAACACCACGCTGCTGGATGATGTACTGCCACCGCAGCGTCGCAATCTCGCGCTTGAGACTGACGAGAAGATACGAGATATTCTTGTGGGATGTGGCTTGCAGGAAACCATCAACTACTCCTTAACAACTCCAGAAAACCACGATAAGGTCAATCGTGATCCGCTTGGCACGGCTGAACAGCGCGTGCCCTTTATTACACTTGTCAATCCACTTTCAGTCAAACGTAGAGTGATGCGCCGCTCGTTGCTGGTGAGCGCCCTGGAGAACCTGGCTTACAACTATCGCTATACCGAACGCCTGGCGGTCTTCGAGATTGGCCGTGTGTACCTGCCAGAGAAGGGCGATGGTGTGCGACCTAAGGAGGATAACCGGCTAAGCCTGCTGCTCACGGGGCCGCGTCGTCAACCTAGTGTCCATCCCGATCCAGCTAGTGCTGAGCCATTTGACTTCTTCGACCTGAAGGGTATACTGGAGACGTTACTGCTGCGGATAGGTATTAGCGACAACGAGCTTGCATTCGAGGCTGTACATAACAACCCGACTTTCGGTCCAACATGCGCCCAACTGCAAATCAATGGGCAGGTTGAGGGTATCCTTGGCGAGCTTGACCCGCGGGTGCTGCTCGAATTCGATTTGCCGGCGACTGCCCGGGTATATGTGGCCGAAATGGAGATCAAACCGCTGATCAAGCCCAGTTGGAGAATACAACCCATACGACCTATCAGCGACTACCCGCCTGTAGTAGAAGACCTGGCATTTGTCGTATCGGAAGAAGTCACAGCTTCCCAGGTGCTCGAAGCTATTCGCAAGAGTGGTGGTTCCGTGCTGTCCAAGGTGGAACTCTTTGACGTGTACCGGGGACAACCTATTCCACCGGGGCATAAATCTCTCGCCTTCAAGCTCACATACGAGAGTCTGGAAGCCCTTCTGAAAGAGAACCAGGTGGTTGCAGTGCGCAACAGGATAATCAGACATGTTGCAGAGTCATTAGGTGGAACATTGCGAGAAAGGTAACTATTCAAATGCCTGATTCCTCGTCGCCTTCAGCGGCTCGCATCTTTTTTAACTGCGGGATGTGCGGCCGCACATCCCGCAGTTAAAAAACCTCTTGCGAACCACCGAAGGTGGTGAGGAGTCCCGAATAGTTACCGAGAGAGATAGTGAGTTACATATGCAAGACATAGTTCTTAGTGAAAATGAGATGCAGATACTCAACGCGCTGGCCAAAACGGCCAGTGAGCATGCGGTACCTGTGGAAGACCTGCTCGTAGGGAGACAGCTTTCCTACGAGCAGGGCCTGTCTGCCATAGGCTATTTGTGTGCAAAAGGCCTGGCTGAACCTGTTGAAATAGGCACAGAGCAAAAGTGTGTGCTGAGGAAACTTGGTCAAGAGTATGAACAAAATGGTTTGCCTGAGAAACGTCTCTGGCAGCATCTTGTCAGCAAAGAATACCCCACGATGAATCGGGGGTTTACCCTCAAGGAAGTCAACGACTTTCTGCCTTCCTCGGAGGCCAAGTTTACCATCGGCATGTTTCTTGGCACATTTCAACGTGCTGGCCTGGTGGCCTTTGCCAATGGCAAGATCACCCCGCTGCAAGAAGCTCTACCCGAGTCAATCGACAACTTACAGCGCTATTTGACGCACGTCAAAGAAACATCGATGCGTGACCCGCACAATCCTGCTGAAGAAGAGGTAAACAAGCGAAAATTAGTCGAAGACAGACCGATTACGATACTGGGCTATCGCTTAACCAGTTTGGGACAACAGCAGGCGAGCCTGTATGCAGAAAGCGAGATGCAATCGATGGTAGGGGATGTGACGCGCGAGATGCTGCTTAGCGGTGAATGGCGCGACAAGCAGTTTCGCCCTCTAAGTGTCGTAGCTCCTCCAGAAATTCGTCTTGAGTTACAGCACCCATTGCCGCGTTTCCTCACCTATCTGCGTCGCTCCCTGGCATATGCCGGTTTTCGGAAGTAGCCAGTCCCATACTTGAGACCGAATTCTGGAATCTGAACGTGCTATTTATGCAGAAATACCACCCTGTGCGCAGTTCCAAACATCTTTTATCCATCGAAGGCATCTCCCTACCGGAAGACAGCCCCGAAGTTGAAGCACGCACACATACTTGCCAGCAACGGTTTGTCAGGGAGTATCAAGGTCTCGGGACATCAGGATCACGCGGATGGGGAAACGTAGATGGCTTTCAAAACGATCGGGTCGTAATGCGCAGCCACAGCACGCCCGTCACAGTCAGACAATTAGCGAATACACGGGACTTCCCTCTGCGCGTGTTTGGGTTTTCAAGATGCTGTCGTGCCCGTCCAGAAAGGCCGGAGTTCATTCAGATGGATGTGCTGGTTGCCGATGCCGACTTGAACGTCTCCACATTTATGGGCACCATCAGGCAGGTCTGTCTGGCTATTTTTCCGCAGGCCATCGATATTCGTGTAGAGGCGCTCTATTTCCCGTTTGCAGAAATTTCGGTCGACATCCTGATTGTCTATGCTGACGGCAGGAGCGTTCAGATAGGTTCTGCTGGCTTGCTGCGTCCGGAGTCGCTGGCCATCCTGGATGTCCCGGTGCCGGTAGGGCTGATCGGCTTCAACATTAGCCGCCTGGCTCGTTTTCTAGTAACAAATCCAAAGGCACTTGACCCGAGAAAGCCTATCGACCCTAACAGTATTGGTTTCGATGCCTATAACGAAACTGAGATACCCGAAACGGAGATACCGATCAATGCCCAACGTTGATTTTGAGCGTAGATTAGTTTCCAATCGCCTGGCAAGCACGATGAACGCGCCGGATTTTAAGCGCAAGCTACGGCAAGTAAAAGCCAAACTTGATTACGAAGACCAGGATATCGTACGCGTAGACTTTTCAGATACATTTCGCCCTGAACTCTGGTGCATAGAGGGCCTGGCACGCCAGCTTGAGCCTCTGCCCGGACAACAATACGACTTGACGCTGGTGGAGAACCTACCCAGGATACCCGTACATTTTCTTAATGTGCCCCAGGGAAAAACCGCCTGGGTGCTTTTTATTCAGGTTGACTCGAACCGCGAAATAGTTGACGACGGCTACTTCCTGAAAAAAGTACGAGATCAAATTGGCTTCGGTAGCCGCCAGAACATTGATATCAGCATCACTACCGGCAGGGAAGGTACGATTACCATCGATTCAGTGTGCGATGATGAGAGCGAGACGCCTCTCCCTCTGACCCTAGCAGCGGGAACAAATACGGTCGTTATTACTACTGGTGATCAACGTATAGGAGCCTGGCTGCTGTTCACATTCCTGTGTAACTACCTGGATAGAGGGTATAAGCCACTCGGTTTTGCATCTTCGGTAAGCGAAAAAGAGCTCTTTGCTAAATGGAACCCGTTCGTCGTAAGCAATCAGCAAATCCTTGATGTTTTTGGCGTTCAGCCCGACACTGAACGCTTCAAAACGGCACTAGAAAGCCAACATTACCAGACGCACTATAATGCCAAATCGCAAACATGGTATATCTCACCGCCGATTTTTCGCTTCGATATCATCCATATGATCGATATTTTAGAGGATTACCTCGTAGTCACAGGCTATGACTTCAATGAGATACAACCCAGAGTTCTCCCTACGAACACAGGGTCTCAAACAAAACGCAGTGTGCTGGAAGAACGATTAACGAACTATATGCAGGCATATGGTGCCCGGCAGACGGTGGGATTACTTCTTGATTCCTATGAGAACCTTGTAGATCACATGTGCCATCCTGCACCTGAGAGACTCATTCATCTCGTCAATGCTGCAAACAGAAACCGCGAATACGCTGTTGATAGCAGCCTGCCACCTCTACTGAGAAATGCGGTGCATCCCTCAGCGCCAGTTCCACCCACGGTCTTCTTTCTTTTCACCGAAACACTGTGCATCGAATCCGTAGGGGCGGGAGTGGGGTGGAGCGGGGACGCAGTCTGGGGATACCTGTCCCCCGGACAGGGTGCTGTGTGTAGGGAGCTTGCCTCCGCCCGCGTTGCACATTCACGCTGGAAAATGGGCATCTTGCTTGTGGGGACCGAGCATCCTTTTAATAATGCCCACACCTTGCTTGATGCGCTCTGCTATCACCTGCGCCTGGATTACACATTAAAGAGAAACGATAGCCACGCGCTCATCCCGGGGCGGCAGATGACGGCCTTCTGTAGGGGCGGGAGTGGTGTGGATGCGGGGACGGAGTCTGGGGATACCTGTCCCCCGGACAGGGTGCTGTGTGTAGGGAGCTTGCCTCCGCCCTTGCCCATCGGCCAATTCGGCGAAGTGCATCCAGAGGTCTTAACGCGCTGGGAATTGTTCTATCCAACAAGCTTTATCGAGCTGGATCTAGACTCCATTACAGCATTGAGGGATATCGACAAAGCCTGATGAGCAAAAGAATCGCTCTTTACTGGCATAATGGGCGAGGTCTAGGTCACACTGTTCGTAACGCAACACTGGGCCAGGCCATGTTAGACTATATGCCTGGCAGCGCTGTGCTGGGCATTACAGGGGCAGCAAAGGGCCTTGATCTGCTCCCGCCGGGGATGGACTTCGTAAAAATTCCTTCCTACCTGGCATTTGACGGTGTTGAGGGCGTTCACACGACACCTATCCTCTCTATCACGAAAGCGGAGTTCCAATCCTTGCGGGAAAATCTGATAGCGACGGTAGTGAGGGACTTCCGCCCGCATGTGTTCGTTGTAGACTACCATCCCCAGGGGAAAAAGGGAGAACTGGTCCCGATGCTCACCAATTCACCCGGCACAAATAAAGTGTTGGGCTTGCGCGGTATCCTGGGCACTCCGGCGGAGACGAACAACGAATTTTTTAGTCCGCACATGGTCGCGTTCATACAAAAGTATTTTTCCGCCATTCATGTGTATGTCGATCAACGTGTTCTCAGACTTGAGGAGTACTACTGGATTCCTGATGCTTTGCGTAATATGCTTACATATACCGGCTATGTGACACGTTCCACGGTAGCAGCCAAAGCAGAAGCGCGAGCTATTTTACGTGTAGACCCCCATGCCTGCCTGATCGTCGCCAGTTTCGGCGGCGGCCAGGGAACTGAAAGGTTATGGAGAGCGATCCTGGATGGCCTCTCGAAGATCCAAAAACGCTTCGACTTCGCCTACCTGGTCTCAGGACCCTACCTCGAAGCCGACGCATTTGAGCGCCTGCGTATACAGTTGTCCGAGCACCCAAACTGGACCTGGACAAGATTGCTTGATCCCTTACCGCTTTGGATAAAAGCGAGTGATCTTTTCATCGGCTCCGGTGGATACAATTCTCTGGCTGAAGTAATAGCGACGGGAGCCAATGCGCTGATCGTTCCGCGTCACCTGAACGACTACGAACAAGAGTTACATGCGACAAGACTGGCGAGCCTGAACATCCTTCGTATAGCCAACCTTGAGAAGATATTGCAAGGCGATGTAGCGAGCTTATTAGAGGCTTGCCTGGCTGAGCCATATCCTGCTAAGCAACGGATCAAGATTGCTACCGATGGTGCCTTGCAAAGTGCTCAACTGATAGCGGAGCTGCCTTGAAGCTGGTGTAACAGGGTGGGTTGGATTGTTTGTATGGAGCGTGGCACCAGCACTGACATCTACCCACATTTTTGACATAATCTCAAGAAATCAAGAAATAGTCAGCTTGCCTGTAGGGGCCTGACATGATATGATGCTCTCAAAGAACGTGGAAAGGGTGTACGAGTATGGCCGAAGTGTATCAACGACAACCGTACGATAGTGCCTTGAAATCCTTAATGGAAGATCATGCAGCAGAGATGCTGCCGGAGATCCTTCCTGAGTCCAGGTTAATCAGCGAGCAAAACGCAGAAATTGCCAGAACAAATCTCCGTCCAGACCTTGTGTATCTGATTGAATACAAAGGCAAGCAGCGTATCCTCAACCTGGAGTTGCAAACCAGCGAGGATCCTGACATGACCTACCGGATGTTGCTCTACTTTGTCGAATTGTTTGGCAAGTATCGGCTGCCGGTCATCTCTATCGTTCTGTATCCGTTTGAGACGAGCATTCCTGAGCCTGTGTTTCGAGAAGGGAATGAGAGTGATACACTGCTGCACTATCAGCACCAGGTGTTGCAGCTCTGGGCGTTGGAGGCAGAACAGTATGTGCGCAGAGGCGCCGTCAGTATGTATACGTTGCTACCTGCGATGAAGGGTGCACATGCCTCGATGTTGTTGCAGGCCATGAATGAGATGGAACAACGGTATACTGGACTGCACTTAGCGCGTCATCTGGTACGATTTCGAACCATCTTGCGACGGTCAACGACCTTGTCAGCGCAAGAGAAGCAGATTGTGGAGGATCGATTGCATATGCATGACAGCTTGTTGGAACAAGATCCATTTGTTCACGAACAAAGAGATCTTGGTAAAATTGAAGGACAACAGAAAGCAATTCTCGTTGTCGTCGAAACACGATTTCCTGCTCTTGTAGAGATGGCACAAGAGCGGGTAGTTCGCTTGAACAAACCTGATGAACTGAACCTATTGATAAAACAAATCATACTTGCACCCGACGAAGATAAAGTCCGCTGGCTTCTCAGTACATTCGCTGCTTGAACACACGTATCGCCCTGACTACCTGCGACGACGTATTCGAAGCGGGCGGTGTGGGAACTTCTATCGTTCGACTTGCTCGCGGACTCTCCACTGCTGGAAATGTGCAGGCTGATATTATCATGCTCGATGTAAGTGGACGAACTGCATTTAACCCGCGTGGGAGAAATGGAATTACTCAACTGGATCGACAGGTTGATAACGTGACTATGTTTCGACTCAGCCCATGGACAGGTGGGACGAAAACTGCGCAGCATTGGGTTGATATTCACTATGCTCTTTTAGAATTATGCGCAGAGCGTCGCTATAACATGTTACATGCATTCTATGCTAGTATAGCCGGATTCCCAACGGTCTACGCAGCACACGAGTTGCATCTTCCAAGTGTCGTCAGTATTCGAGGCAACGATATCAACCGCGATGTCTTCCACACAGAGCGATTTCATCATCTCAAGTGGGCATTGGAGAACGCGACTGCGATCACGGCAGTAAGCCAGGAAGGCTTGCAGAGAGCATGTATCGTGAGTGCTTGCCCCACAAAAGGCCGAGTCATTCTGAATAGTATCCGCCCTGAAGATTTCGCAGAAGGAATACAAGATTTACAATTGCCGCATCCCGTGATTGGTTCTTTGGCAGTGTTCAAGAATAAGAAGGGATTGGAAGTGCTGCTATGCGCTTTCAAAATGGTCCTGCAGCACTATCCGACAGCTCACTTACTGCTCGTAGGCTATGTCATCCCGGAAGAACAGAGCAGATTCGCGGACATCGTTGCCAAATACGATCTGGCTGACAAGATTACGATCACAGGCCGTGTAGCCAGACAGGATGTATTGCGTTACTTGCGTGCTATGGATGTGTTTTCATTTTCGTCCCTGCATGATGGGTGCCCCAATGCTGTGCTTGAAGCTATGCTGGCGGGAGTGCCTATTGTGGCTACGCGTTCTGGTGCCGTACCAGAGATGTTAGAAGATGGCAAACAAGGACTTTTGGTCCCGCCTGGATCGGCTACAGCGTTACACGAAGCCGTCATAAAGATGTTGAGCGCCGAAACAGATAAGCAGGAGTATGGACGGCAGGCAAGATTGCGGGCATTAACCCACTTTGGGCCTCACCAGGAACTGGAGGCTTATTTGGAGGTCTACCGGGAATGCTTGAACAGTAGAGAGAAGTGAGGCAGCCAGAAAAATAACCGACTCCCCTCAGTCAATAAGCACACCAGGATTGAGCAGTCTTTGAGGGTCAAGTTTGCTTTTGATTGCGTCAAGTGCTGCGGCGAATAGCTGGTCGTTCCTGGTCATACCACTGGCGATGATCACGCCCAACCGCATGGTGGAAGGAATATCATGATTCCGAAAACATTGCTATTTACCCTGGTTTGCTGGTATTGTAGAGGAAGATATGCTATCCCTTCTAGTGAAGCGAGGAAATACATGAATACAACAGTCCGCACCACAGGTCCCTTTGCTTCTACTCTTCCTGGTCACTATTATTATGATTCTGCCATCTACGATCAAGAGCAAGCTGATATCTTTGGCAAGATGTGGGTTTATGTTGGTCGTGCCGATGCATTACCTGAGCCTGGAGCCTATCAGGTGGTCACTATCGGGAGAGAAAGTATCATCGTGGTTCGGAACAAGCATGGGGAGCTCCGGGCATTCCTCAATGTCTGCCGGCACCGGGGTGCTCGTTTATGCAACCAGGCAACAGGACAACTGAAAGGTGCCATCCAGTGCCGCTATCACGCCTGGACCTATGGGCTGGATGGGCAACTGATCGGTGCACCCAACATCTTGAAGGAGGTAGAGTTTGACCGTAGTGCCTATGGCCTGCTACCTGTGGCCTTGAAAGTTTGGGAAGGGCTCATCTGGCTCAACCTCTCTGACGATCCTCCTTCCTTTGACGACCAGATCAACGACCCCATCGTACAGCGTTTTGGCAGCATCGCCCCCTACGACCGCTATGGCATAGGTCAGCTTAAGGTTGGCAAGAGCATCACGTACTCCGTCCATGCCAACTGGAAATTGGTGCTGGAGAACACATTGGAGTGCTATCATTGTGGTCCAGTGCATCCAGAGCTGTGTGATCTCCTGCCAGCCTTTCGCGCCTCTCAGCTTGACTTCGATGGCGAGGGAACAGTTTTTGCTGAAACGATCAAGGCATTTACCAAAACAGGGAAAGCCAGTCGACCGCCACTGCCAGACCTTCGACCTGAGGACCTACGCCGCTACTACGGGACGCTGCTTATGCCTAATGTGTTCCTTAACCTGTTGAGCGACCATGTGGTCATTGATAGCTTCCAACCCCTGGGGCCAGAACTCACCAGTGTGACCTGCGATTGGCTTTTCGACCCTGAGGTGATGAGCAGAGCCGATTTCGACCCAACGGATGCCGTGGAGGTCCTTGAACTCGTCAACCGCCAGGACTGGGAGGTCTGCGAACTGGTCCAGAAAAGCGTGGCTTCCAAAGCCTTTGAGCATGGTGGGGTCTACGTTCCAGCAGAGCAACATATCCGTGAATTTGCGGATTATATCCTGAACAAACTTGAGTATTAATAGATAGTCCTTACATGTTACGTTACAAGACCGACTGGCCCGCGACCTAGGCTCCTCGCAATCAGCTATCATCATGTCACTGTTTGCAGTCGCTCTTTGAGTAAGGCAGGTTGTGTCGGCATTATCTTACCATCCAGTCTCATCACCATTGACGCCTCCTCAAACCAGCTGGATGGGGCGATATGTCCCCAAAAAGTTGCACGCCGAGGATCACTGATGGACCAGCGAATTGGCTCAAAATCGGGATCACCTGTGAAATAGTCACTGGTATAGAGTTCAATGCGGTGACCATCTGGGTCACGCAGATATAAGATTTTTTGCGGTTCGCCAATGAATGTTACTCCCCCTTGAGCTTCCGGTAGCGACGGATGAGCGTATTGGTCGAACTGTCGTGCACGAGACCTGGTTCGTCGGCACTCTCAAGCTCAGGGATGATGCGGTTGGCCAGCACCTTCCCAAGTTCGACGCCCCATTGGTCGAACGAGTCGATATGCCAGACCGTGCCTTGAACGAAGACCTTATGCTCGTAGAGTGCGATCAGCTTGCCCAGCATCTCCGGTGTCAGCCGCGTTGTAAGTATGGTGTTAGTCGGACGGTTGCCCTCGAAGGTCCTGTGCGGTACCTGGAAGGCCGGGACGCCATCTGCTATAACTTCCTCCGCCGTCTTTCCGAACGCCAGAGCCTCGGTCTGGGCGAAAAAGTTGGCCATCAGGAGATCGTGGTGCGGCCCTAGTGGGTTCAGGGCTTGACAGAACCCGATGAAGTCGCACGGGATCAGTTTGGTCCCCTGGTGGATGAGCTGATAGAAGGCATGCTGGCCGTTGGTTCCCGGTTGCCCCCAAATAATGGGTCCGGTCTGATAATTCACCCGCCTGCCTTCCAGGTCGACGTGCTTCCCGTTGCTCTCCATGTCGAGTTGTTGGAGGTAGGCGGTCAAGTGCCCAAGGTAATGATCGTAGGGCAAAATGGCTACCGTCTCGGCACCGAAGAAGTTGTTGTACCAGATACCAATAAGCCCCAGCAGAACCGGCAAGTTGCGCTCAAAAGGTGTTGTGCGGAAATGCTCGTCCATAGCGTGGAAACCGGCAAGCATCTCACGAAAACGCTCAGGACCAATGGCAATCATCAGGGAAAGGCCGATGGCTGAGTCATAGGAATAGCGACCACCGACCCAGTCCCAGAACTCGAACATGTTCGCGGTGTCGATGCCGAACTTCGCCACCTCCTGGGTATTCGTCGAGACGGCGACGAAGTGTTTGGCTACCGCCTGCTCGCTGCCCAATGCACTGACGCACCATTCGCGGGCTGAGCGTGCGTTGGTCAAGGTCTTCCAGCGTGGTGAATGTTTTGGAGGAGACGATGAAGAGCGTTTCCGCCGGGTCGAGATCGCGAGTGGCCTCCGCGAACTCGTTGCTGTCAATGTTAGAGACAAAGCGTGCGGTCAAACCACGATCACTGTAGTACTTCAACGCCTCATAAGCCATGTATGGACCAAGGTCCGAGCCGCCAATGCCGATGTTGATGATGTTACGTATACGCTTGCCGGTATAGCCAGTCCATGCACCGCTGCGAACGCGGTTGGAGAAGTCGGCCATCTTGTCCAGCACCGCGTGTACTTCTGTTACCACGTTCTCACCGTCAACAACGATTACTTCATCTTTCGGGGCGCGTAGGGCTACATGCAGGACGGCGCGCTGCTCCGTGACGTTGATCTTCTCACCCCGAAACATGGCGTTGATGCGCTCACGCAGACCCGAAGACTCGGCTAATTGCAGGAGCAGTCGTAGCGTCTCATCAGTGATACGGTTCTTGGAGTAGTCCAGGTAGATGCCAACGGCTTCGGCTGCGAAACGATCGCCACGGTTGGAGTCCTGTGCGAAGAGCGTGCGGAGATGCACATCCCGCATCTTCTGGTAATGTTCCTCGAGCGCCTTCCAGGCAGGGCGTTGGTCAGGTGGTGTTGGGTATGTAGTCATCGTTTATTTTTCCTTTGGTGTTATGAAACTCAAACGAAGACGAGTAGGGTTGTTGGTCATTCTGTCCCTTCCGGCGTTGTGTCTGTCTTGGTATGATGAGTTTGTGCAGTGTCTTCCTTTGTAGTGTCTCCCTTTTCCTCATGCCCACCGAACTCAAAACGCATCGCCGAGAGCACCTTGTTGGCGAAATCAGCCTGACCGCGTGAGCTGAATCGCTCGTAGAGTGCCGCTGTCAGCACATGTGCTGGAACGCCTTCATCGATAGCGGCGGCAATCGTCCAACGACCTTCCCCTGAATCCGCTACGTGGCCCTGGAAATCGTTGAGGTCGGGACTCTTCAACATAGCGGAGGCTGTGAGGTCCAGGAGCCAGGAGCCGATGACGCTACCGCGACGCCAGAGCTCGGCTACATCAGCGAGGTTTAAATCATACTGGTAGTATTCTGGATTGCTCAGCGGTGCAGTCTCGGCATCGATGTTTTGTTGCTGTTTTCCTATGTTAGCATGGCGCAGGATATTCAATCCCTCGGCGTAAGCAGCCATGATGCCGTACTCGATGCCGTTGTGGACCATTTTGACGAAGTGACCGGCACCATTGGGTCCACAGTGGAGATAACCTTGCTCAGCAGTACCGCCGACCTTCTCGCGTCCTGGTGTGCGCGATGCTGCGTTGATGCCAGGAGCCAAGGTGGCGAAAATCGGGTCGAGGCGCTCTACAACGGCGTCCTCGCCGCCAATCATCAGGCAGTAGCCGCGCTCGAGCCCCCAGACGCCGCCGCTCGTTCCGATGTCAAGATAGTGAATGCCGTGAGGTTTAAGCATAGCAGCACGTCGAATGTCATCGTGGTAGTGGGAGTTGCCACCGTCAATGACGATATCGTTGGGAGCGAGGAGCGGAATGAGGTCATTCAATGTCGCATCCACTGAAGCCGCCGGTACCATTAGCCAGATAGCACGCGGCCTGGGAAGCTGATTGACAAGGTCAGCCAATGACGTTGCTCCGCTAGTGATCGATCCATCTTTCAGGCGCGTCTGTACAGTGCTCGCATGACGGGCATATCCGACACAGGTATGACCAGCTCGTAGTAGCCGCTTTGCCATATTAGCACCCATGCGGCCAAGTCCGATTAATCCAAGTTCCATACGATGTTCCTTTCTTTCTCTACCTTTGTTCAGTACATGGGTCGTAACTCTAAGAAATCAGGCAGGTTACTCAAGAACGCAGGAGTGTGTAGACTGAAAATAGTATACACCATTTTTCGCAGCACGAGCCGGGACTGACTCAATGAGCAAGCTCATTTCACTGCGTCACACCAGCTCCAATAAGCACACCAAGCAACGCCCAGGATTGCCCATTCGCCCGGCCATGCGAGGCATTTCTGCTTGACGTGAAACGACGCCTCTCCCATGGCACCTATCTCGATTATCGCAATAAACTCAAGGTGTTTGTGGCGTGGGCTGAGGCACAACATCAGGGCCTTGAATATGTCGGCAGATCCGCCGTCGCCGATTTTCTTGAGGACCTCGTGAGCGAACGTCGAGGACACAAAGGGAATGCGCTCGCCGCCAATACCCGGGCCAGCTATGTAAGAGTGATTAAATCGTTCCTCAACTGGTGTTGGCGCGATACGGTGACCTACGGCGAATACATGAGTAGGGACACCATCGCCACTATTCCCTTACCAAAGATACCCCTGACGATCACAACCACCTTTAGCGATGAGCAGGTTAGCGAACTGTACCGGGCGGCATCCTCCACCAGAGACAAGGAGATGAAGGCACGCAATATGGCGATCCTCTACATCTTGTTCAATTGCGGGCTGCGTGCAAGTGAGGTGTGCCATCTCAAAATTGGGGATATCGACCTGGATCCGCAGTCGCCTGGCTTGAAAGTGTTCGGCAAAGGGTCTAAAGAGCGATTTGTGAACATGGGGGAATTGACCAGGCGCAAGGTTGAAAGCTACCTTACCACCTATAGAAGCGATGCGGAGGCCGCGGCCCATGCGTTTCTCGCCCTTTCTGGATCCAGATACCGCAAGCACGGGCCGCTCACTGTCAGTGGACTGGAGCAACTGTTTAAGAAACTGGTGAAGGCGGCAGACATCACCAACTTTCGGGCAACGCCCCATGATGCACGCCACTACTACGCAACGTCCTGGATCCGGCGAGGGGGTGACGTTTTCGTGCTCTCCAAAACACTGGGCCACGCTGGATCTCTCCACAACCCAGCGCTATTTAGCCTCAATGCCGACCCATTGGAGCTTGCCAGAAGCGCAAGCGGCATTGTTGCGGTGAAGGATTTGTAGCGCAAGGAGCTGGTGAGTTAGACCGCTCCTTGCTAACCCTGTAGTCCGTACAGAGCAGTTGCATTGTAACTGCATTGTAAGGGGAATATGAAGTATGAGTAACGAGCAACCGCTTGTCAGCGTCGGATCCAATAACCGCATCTCTCGCAGCAATATTACCTTCGTTGGTAGTCTTGTCGCCATCATCCTCACCGGATTTCTCATGTATTGCCTGTTTCCCTTTCATTCTCTGGATTGACTTGGTGTTGCTCAGCTATGCTCTGCATGTTGCGTTCGTGATGCTGTGCCTTTGCCGTCATAGCTCATCGCAGGGCTCGTTTATTGACCTGCGACGCCAGGTGCTTATGAGTCGCACATCATGGCCAGCAAGCGAGTACGGGGTGTTCGACCTGGCAGAGTGGAACCATCTGCCAGCACTGCCATCGCCATCGGTACAGGTGACTGAGGTGGCAGAGATGAGCGAACAGGACAGGATAGAGATGGAACGTACGAAGGTGCTTGATCTCAGACTGCAAGGAATGGGCCTACATGCGATTGAGAAGGCATTAGAGGTTGCCTTACAACAACGTACGTGATTATTGCAACACGATGGAAGAACTGCGCGCAAAAGCCAAACAAGCCTACCAGTCGGAAGCGTGAGCACTGGTAAAAAGTTTGGTAATCGCTGGTTTCGCGTGCTGGTAGGTGGTTACCAGGCTGAAATCTTGATTGACACATATCACACACCAGGGAAGTGAGGGACACAATGAGTTGGCTTGATAATCGCAAACAGGATGTTGAGGCCGCAGTTGTAGGCACTATCATCGGGTGGGAAGCGCACAAGCAAGATATCGAGGAGATTGACTGGGAGGCAACACTTGACTTTGTAGTGGAGCAAGGTATCGACATCACCCAGGCCAGAGAATTCATCCTTGATAAAGCCGTTGATATCGGCTTCAGAATACGAGACGAACTCAGTTAGAGAATAGGAGGACAGAAATTGAAGATTGAAAAAACACCTGAAGCCGACGGGTTTGTTACTCGCTGGGGCGATAGCATCACAAACTATACCCTTGAGGAAGGCTTGCAACTGCTCGATTGGCTGTACGCCCATCATGAGTGGCTACGCGGCAAGGACGACCTGCAAGCAGAGTCATTGCTGCGAGACTTCCGCATCGAGATACAGCAGAACCCTGTGAAGCCTTTCCAGGAAAGCGACGAGGGCATACGCCATGCACTCGAGATCACGAAGCGAGCCCAGGAAAACGCTGACAAGGAGCCGTGGCTTGAAGATTGTGAGCACTGTGGCGGAAGTCACTTACTCGGAACGGTGGACATGTGCCCGCTCAATCCGAACAGGCCCGAGTGGGTGAAGCACCTGGAGGCGACCGAGTGAGATATAACCTTTTCGTTATAGATCAGGCTGCAAATGGCCTGTCTCTTGCAATTGGTACGAAACGTTTATCAGCGAACCTATGCTTATAGCATAGAAATACGAGCTGACCAGGCTGGCGGCCCTGAGCACGAATAGGAAAGTTGGGTATGCTCTTAGCCATATAAGGAAAAGGTTATTCTTATTCAGGAGGCACTTTGCGTATCATCTAGACGTTTTGCTGTACTTTCCGTTACTTCTGGTATACTTGACCTAGGCCAAAAGCCAAGGTACCATTGAAGACAGAACTGAGCCGTAACAAAAAGGAGGCACATATGGCATGGACTAAATGGGATACACGAGAGTTAGTCAAGGTGTCCGGGCGGGAAACGCGCAAGATGTACGCAGCCGATTGCTCGCGTCGGCTGCAAAGAACCTGCGCAGCGTCGGCAAGGAATTTACGATACTCGCGATGGAGTCCCTGCGAGAAAAGGAAAAGCAGGTTGGTGGTTCAGATGTGGAAGTCCAACACCAATCTGCTTAGCGAAAGCGGTAAGCGATGCGCTTATCTCTTCACAGTCATTCTAAGAAATGTCCCAAAATGAACGATACCAGCCGGGCGCAACTCGACTGGTATCAGACATTCTTAATTGGCATAACCACAACTCATCGAAGTAATCATACCACGTATTGCTCACCACAGCAAATATAACTGTATCACATATCTTCGATGTATGCAAGGTGGTTGTGCCTCCACAGAAAGGGGCTCACTTTGAGCACAACAGTTATTGAACGTCCTATTGATCGAGTCCTTGCCCCGCTCTGGCTTTCCAGAGGAGAAACGCGGCGGATACTACATCACCCACTGCAAGGCCCACCCAGATCGCGAAGCCAGTCTCTATATCCGCTTGGATGAAGATGATAACGTCATCGTGAAGTGCCTGGCCGGATGTACCACTGAGGAGGTTTGTACATCGCTTGGTATCACGGTCGCATCACTCTTCAAGGATTATAGGTCCGGCCACCATTGCAGGGAATAAGCGTCATTGACCTGGCGCAAGATAAGCGCATTCACCCTAACTGGCTACTCTCGGAGTGTGGTGTGACTGACATCCGCTCTAAAGGGAGACCTGTTGTACGTATTCCCTATCCTAATGCTGACGGGACGGAGTTCTCTCGCTATCGCATAAGAACTGACCTGGTTGCGAAGGATAACAGTTATTGGAGTGAAGGCGACGAGCAACTTATACCCTATGGGTTGAATAGGCTTGCAGATGCACGCCAGCTAGGTTACCTCATCGTCAATGAGGGTGAGAGTGACTCTTGGATGTGTTGGGCGCATAGCTTGCCATCTCTTGGCATACCAGGAGTAAGCAATACGAGCGCGATAGAACGCACGATCACGGCGGATATGCTCGAAGGGATAGACAGAATATACGTTGTGCAGGAACCTGGCAAGGGTGGTAAAGCGTTCCCTATCTCTGTACGCAATGCCTTTCATAAAGTCGGCTATCAAGGCAAAGTCTACATCCTTAACCTGCACAGAGATGCAGATGGAGCCAAGGACCCTAACGAACTGTATAAACGAGATCCGAAGGTGTTCAAAGCAGCGATGATTGCTGCAATGGATGCTGCTGACGGGCGAGTGAGAGCACATCCAAAGCCAACTATTGGCCGATTATGCGACCTTCAAGCGGAGGTATTGCCTGAACCACGCTGGCGATTAACCCGATTTTACCGGAAGGTGTGACTATCCTGGGTGGCAAGCCTAAGCTTGGCAAATCGTGGCTTGCGCTTGCTATACAGCACGCCATAGCATCGGGCGGCGCGGCACTCGGCCAGTATCCGGTTGAACGTGGCGAAGTGCTCTACATCTCACTTGAGGACAATAAGAAGCGATTAAAGAAGCGGGCAAATACGATGCTTGACCATGCGAAAGAGTCACCCGACTTTTACTATACTACCGACTGGGCACGCATCGACGATGGCGGGCTAGACGATCTGCGAGACTGGATAAAGGAGCATCCAAGGGCGAGACTCATCTGCATTGACACATGGGCGAGGTTCAAGCCAAAGATGAACGGGCGAACATCGATTCAGTATGATGAGAACTACAACGCAATGGCACCATTGCAGAAACTTGCGTCAGAACATGGCATTTCTATCCTGGTCATCGATCATATGCGCAAGATGGAAAGCGAGGACCCGATAGACATGATTAGCGGGTCAGTCGGCAAAACGGGAGCGGTTGACGGCTTTCTTCTGCTCTACCGCAAACGAGGAGAAACCGATGCTCGTCTCTATGTGATTGGACGCGACATTGAAGAGGAAACTGAACTGCTTTTATCCTTCAGCCAAGAATGCGCCTCCTGGGTTGTGAAAGGCGATACGGACAATTCAGCCATCGCATCCTCACCACAGCAGCAAGAAATACTCGACGAACTGAGCAAATACCCGCAAGGGTTAACCGTGAAAGTGCTTGCTGAGAGCCTTGGCAAGAATGTGAACACAACTCGAAACTTGCTGCTGAAGTTAAGAACAGCGAAGAAGGTTACTCTTGCAAATAATGTCTATTGCGTAGTAACCCATAGTAACCGTAGTAACCATAGTAAGGATAGTAACCATAGTAACATCGTGAATGAGCCTGCATCCTTGCCTCACACAGTTGAAGAAGAGCAACTTACTACGCTTACTACGGTTACTACGCCTTACTACGCTAATGGACATAACCACGCAAAACAGCGTGACCCGATGCCATCCTGGTTAAGAGAAGGGACATGGGATTATAAGAAGTTCTTAGAGACGCACTCCCTGGCAGACGTGAACGAGCGGCGCGCCACCTGGCTTGCTCAGCAGTCGAGAGAGGCGGTGCTGGCATGAGCGAAGTACAGCAGCGACTCGAAGCTATCGACTTCGCCAAAGACGTAGCGCACCTTGATCGTTGGATAACGGCGTTGCCCGCTTGCTCGGATGAATGCAGGCGACGCGGACGCCGCGACTTCGTGTACAACGTGCTCATTCAATTGGTGATGCGAGCGCCTAGCCTCACGCAAGACGAGCAAGCCGACCTCTGCCAGCACATCCTGGCAAGTGAAGCAGCGAGGTGATGCGATGATCGAAGAACAGCAGCAAATCAACTACCACGAGTATATCCGCTCCGGATCGTGGTATAAGCGCAGGTATGGCGCGTTGATGAGAGCTGAGAACCGATGCCAGGTCTGCAATAGCGGCGAGCAGCTTTCCGTCCACCATCGCGACTACAGCAGGCTTGGAGCTGAAAAGCCGTCTGACTTAATCGTGCTCTGCTGGTTGTGCCATGACCTGTTCCACCGCAACCGACGATTGGCGCCAGCACCGCAGGAGGTACGCTCATGAAGGAAACAGAAGAGTCTCACGCCTATGCGGTGCTTGCGAAACGCTTCGGATGTAGCCCTACCTATATCAAGGCACTGCTTGAGACGCATTTTGAAGCACCTTCCGATGCTGGGTGGGAACATATGAAGCAAGAGTCTGTGGCAAGAGAGCGAGAGGACCCGGCATACGAGACATGGTCCGCCAAGGAACTCAGTCGGTTCCTTGTTACTCTCCCACCGCCCGTGCGCTTTATCAGTATGGACTGGGTCAAGGAAGATAAGCATGGCAAGACCTACGTTGCCACAGAAGAGCAGCTTCAACAAGAGCTTCGCTTGCAAGAGCGATCTTCCATTGACCCTGATGGCAACCTTGTCCAAGATGGGCGGATCGTGAAATATGGCTGGCTACAGTCGTTCTCTAAGAAGGAATAGTAAACTCAGCCATATAGAACGCCCTACAAAACAACGCTTGCTTGATGGGGTGATGAATATATGGCACCGAAAAACTACAGAGGCTCTCAATGAAAGTTGCGCCTGCCCACGCTTGCCTCATCCGCAAACTGTACCGTTCGCTCTCACCTGCTGAGTGGAAGGCGTTCGTTGCATTTTGCCGGCAAATCACGTTTGATGGCGAACGATTCGAGCAGCTCACCGCCGGCGAACTCGATACGCTCTCAGGATGGTGCAACCGGGCAAGATAAGGTATAATTGCTCTAGGATGACGACCGATGATCGAAGGGACTACCGCATGTTCAGGAAACGACCCGCAACCGTAGCACCATACCCTGCCCTCGACCCGCTACGCCAGCAGATAGAGACGCTGCGTGAAAGGAACTACGCGCTCGAAAATCGCCTCTTAGGGCTCGATCATCGTGTGATGGTTGTCGATGCCGTGCACCGGGACCAGCTCGAACTTGCCTCCAATCGCGATCGCTCGCAACCATGGGGGCCCAGCTCGCTCAACTCGAAAAGCAAGAGGCCGAGTCCTTCGCCAAAGCCGGCCGGGATGCATACGAGGCGCTACACGCGGCATTTGTTGCTCTTACCGACCAGTCCGAGGCACACCACCAGGCGCTAGCTACACTCAGCGAGCAACGCGCCAATCTTGCCGCCGAGGCCTCGTCACGGTTAGCAGCGTGGCCTGAACTGCTGGCCGCCATCCTGCGTGAACACGTTCCACTCGACGATGAGAAAAAGCCGCGTGGTTGCGTGCTGTCTGGCCTATCGTAAGGCGATAGTAGCAGTCGGCGACCCGTTCGCACTGATGGCGGATCCTCGTCTCGCTGACATCTGGACATCGCTTACGGCTTCACCGGGCGAAGTGCTCAATGACAAATTTTCGGATGCGATGACGGCAGAACTGGAGACGTGGTTGACGCGCTACCGACAGAGAGCAATTTAACATGCGCTGCTTTCTGGGTCGGGAGCGGCGCTCTTGTCCTTTGTTCTGGCGGTCAGGGGTTACAACCCGGCTTTCGTAGCATTGCTTCCTTCGCGATGGCGAGAGCCGGGTGGGGCAAGTAGAAGAAGTGAAGTGAAAGGAAATCAACATGAATAGTGGATGGTCCATTAATCCTAATCCAGACGACTATAGCGCCGAGCGGCAGGGCACCGTCTACACAAGCGACTCGATACCGCCGCCTATCGTTGCGTGGCCTTCTCAGGCAAACGCGTATGAGCCGCCAAAGCAATGGGACGACTACACCATGGCGCGTATCGCTGCGGTGAACGGTGCACAGCCCTCAGATCCGGCTGGCACGAGCGGACCGGTGACCTTGGATCCCTACGTTGGCGCGAACAGTGGCAGCGGGCGCAGGCAGCCATCTCAGCCTCCTGTGTCCGGCGACGTTGGCTCAACCGACTTATATTAAGGACACCGAAAGGACAATAAGATGGCACTGACCGTGGAAGAAGCCAGGGACTTGCGCCTGGCAGGAGAGACGCACGTGCGGTATAGCGTTCGACGGAGGCACTCACCATTGCCGGGGAGAGTACCCATCGACGATCATTTTCCGCATCTTCAGAAGGAAACCGCCGTTTATAGCAGCGTTGATTGGATGATCATCGATCAGCACCTTTTCACCGCCGATGGCAAGCCACTTGTGATGCAGTCGTTTAGTACCGAGGACGCGGCTAACGAACGCGTCGATGAATTGAATGCAAAAGAAGGATAGAGACATGGCACAACTCACAGAACAGCAGAAGGCGAAGCGAGATGAGTACATGGCCGCCAAGCTGCGTTACCTTGGCTATAAAGTCAATCCACCTGCACAGCCGCAGCGCCAAACGCAATCACTCAGTGAGAGTTACTACGGCGATGATGACTACAACAAGCCGAATGGCTGGTTGCCACAAGCGATGCAAGATAGGACTGGCCGCTCGTGGAAAGCCTTAGCAGATCGGCGCGTGCCCTGGGCGAACGTGTGCAAGAACGGCGAAACACCGGAAGAAATTCTTGCTGCTGGCTGCTCTATGCTCGCAATGAGTATCATGAGCCCGCGTGACCTGGCGATGATAAATCCGAACACCGAATTGTAGCAGGGGGCCAGGATGCCACGAACCTGGTACAACTTGCGGCAAACCTGCGGCAAATGTGGGGTGAAAACCGACAAAACCGACACGCTCACACGCGCGCGTATACCCTGTCGGACTCGTCGGACTGAGAGCACGAGTCTCTTTTTTTAGGTGTCCTGTTTGTGTCCTGTTTCTCGCATCTTATGCGCGCGTAAGGGTGTCAATGTCGTCAATGTCGAGAACGTGAAAAGTCCGCCTATTTCCGCTCTATTCCGCTTTTTTAGGGTGTCACATTTGTAATCTGCTCATCAAGACGTTGTAAGGCGCGCGATCCGGCGCCACTCTCCTGAGAGGGCAACGTAAAAATTTTTACAGCCCGCAAGATGGTTGTATAACTGACATTATTGCTCGTCGTGTGGGTTGAGGTAGAACGGCTCTTACGTGAAAATGAAAACCGTGGCAAAACGCCAGAACAAAAGATACGGGAGGGAATGGCTTAACCAATAGAAGAGGCAAGGGCATTAGTGCGCAAAGGCACAAGAAACGATTTACCAACATCCCGTAAAATTTTACGGGATGTTGGTGATGTTCGTGATGTTATTGCTCGCCGGGTCGGTCTTGGCTCAGGGGATACCTACAAAAAAGGGCAAAGAAGTTGTACTCTACCTGGACGATATGCTCACTTTTGGTAGTGAACGAGGCGATATTCTGCGGATGACGCTTAACGATGAAAGTATCAATGCAGCATCCAAGCTGATGAAGAAGTGTCACGAAAGCTCAAGGAAGAAGAAGAGGAACGGCAAAGGCAAGAGGAGGCACGTCATCAGCGATATCTTGCTGCTGTAAGTAAAGCTGAACATTGTACGCTCTACGAATTTCGTGAGTCGTCACGCAATCCCGCTAGAGCCTCAATCATCATTCCGACGACAAAAGGAAACTCAGTTTCAAAATGGAACTAAGGTTAGTGAAAATTTTCGCATACCACGCCAATCCCGCTAGAGCCTCAATCATCATTCCGACATTGATTTTTCTTTACGTAAAAAAAAATTGTCCTTCGCACGCAATCCCGCTAGAGCCTCAATCATCATTCCGACGGTACCCGTATTCGTGCTGCTTCTCATGCTGTCTCGTATGGCACAAATCCAGAGGCTCTCCCAAAAGTAACAAAATGTAACTTTTCAAAGCAAGCATCCAGGCGCAAGTGAGCAGCGAGCGGCTGTGCTCGTCTGTTCGGTAGCAGGTACCTCTCGCAACAAAAAAAGCCCAACTGCGGGAAAATCCACAGTTGGGCGGGTGCTCTGCGTGACGTTACTTCTCCAGCGCGTTCGACCATCGCCTCTGCTTCGTCCATAAGGGCACGCATGCCGGCGATCGCTTGCCGGATCTGCGGAACCATCGCTGGCGGGTCCAGTGGCCGGCCTTCGTCTAGCGCCGTGAATAATTCATCCGTTGAGCTTGCAAACGTGCTAATTGCTTGATCTTGGACGCGACCGACGAGACGTGCTACTGTGTCACCTGATGTACTCATGTTATCCTCTTTCTTGTAGGTGATTGGCGATACGCCTATCCCAACTGGCCCTTGAGACATTCTCGAGGGCCGCACTATCCTAACAAATCTACAAAAACGCGCTACAAAACGGGACTATTTGGTGAGCGTCCAGCAATGACCTGGCGCACGTATCGACACCTTGGGCAACGACAACGGGTGAACGGCAATGCTCGTAGGTCATCCTCTTGACAGGGACACTGCTGATCGGCACAGTGCGGGTGATCGGCAGTATGGACGAGACGATCTAAGCAGAGAATGGCTACAGGGTACGACGATCCGGAGTCCTTAAAGGCTCATGGATAGCCTCCTGCTGGCCGATAGGTGGACCAGCGCACCACTATAATCAACAAATCACGCTGCATGACTTGCAGGAACGCCCTGCATCTTGGCATCTTCGACGGCATGCCTCAACAATCGGAGATGATCACCATGCAAGTCCTGGTTGCGCACTTGCACGCCCAGCACGCCGATTTTGAACGCCGCCCAGTCGCTGGAGTCCTCCGCCAACTTCAGCATCTTGCATTCCTGCCGCAGAGCATTCAACTCGTCAACGTCTTCAGCAGATTGCGCTGTAGTCGCTGTCGTGGCTTGCGTTGGCTGAGTGGTAGTAGATGACGTTCCGTTGGTACGGGCACCTGTAGGCTGTTGTGGCGCGATTGTGGGCACTTCTTCAGTATCGCTATCATCGTGATCAAGGGCCAATTCTGTGCTGATGCCCAGGTCTCGCAACGCCCTTGCCTTGGCGGCAGTTTCCACACGATCAAGCTGAGTCAGCATCCCTTGTTTCATCGCAGAGCACTTGAAGGTAGCGCTGGCATAATCGGTCCCGACGAACGCCGATGCCTTCACAATCACGAAATTGTGCTCTGGATCCAGGTGGATGATCTCGGATTCCAGCACCAGTCGGGAATCTGGTAGCGCGCCTGGTAGAGCCGCCATGCTGCTGGCAGGTATTTTTTCATCGTGCCATCCTTGGCGCGAATTCTCGATCAGATGATCTGCTGGGTTAAAGCTGTTCTGTGTCATGGGTAAATCCTCCTTGAGAGGAGAACCCGTTGCCAGGTTCTCCGGTTGTCATTTAGTAGCAGTTCGCCAGCTCTCGGTAGCAGCGGCGGCTCTCTTCGATGCCTTGCACCTCGCGGCGCACTGCCAGGAAGCGCTCGGCCTTTTTGATCTCCTCGCTGATAATGTGCTTGCAAGGCTTGCCGCGTCCAAACTGGAACGATTTGCACTCGCACGAGACTGGTGTGACTTCGTAGCTCTTGCTGCTATCGGTGAAAGATGTAACTGTCATGATGATTGCTCCTTACTATTCGTTCAACGTTTCGTTTCAGTTGTCTGTCGCCCCCTGGGAGCTCGTTTAGTGCCTCACCTCATGTACTAATAATAACACGAAACGTGTTAAATGTCAAGGGTTTTAGAGGCAATTTGGCGGATTTTTGGGACTTGCAAAAAACTCGTTTGGCTGTTATAATTCTGTTACACGATACGTGTTTACAGATTGGAGGAGTGCAGATGCCGCGGAAAAAGGCGATTAACCTGGACGAGTGGTATACCGCAGAAGAGGCTGCGAAACGGCTCTCTGAGAACAGTGGACGCACAATTGATATCAACTATCCCAGGACACTGGCCAGGTATGGCACTATCAAGAGCCTGGATATCGGCGCACGCGGCAAGCTGTACTGGAAAGTGGATGTGGATGCTTATAAGGTCGACACGAAGCGTGGCAGGAAGGCATCTACGAAGAAACCTGAGGCGCAACCATCGCCACGTGCCGAGGTTGAACCTGAGGAGCTGACGCCTGAGTGGTTTGCGTGGCAGCGAGCGAAGCAGGAGGCGACATCGTGATGAGCGAAAAATCAGGCAGGTTACTCAAGAACGCAGGAGTGTGTAGACTGAAAATAGTATACACCATTTTTCGCTCTACCCCGATAGACTTACTTCTAATTTGTATCCTTTGAAATTGGTATCGCTGCTGGCGACGACACGCATCCGGCGGATGTGGCTTTCAGCAACCTGAAGGTATGGAAGGCGTAAGTAAACGCTACACCTTCCTGAACTCCGTCTTCACGGTATGCGTGCCATCGGGCAGTTGCTCCACCGTATAATCACTGAAGAGCACAGGGTCGGTCTGGCGCAGGCAAAGGAAAATGCGCACGGCCAACTCCCGTATCTCTACCTCGGCGTGAGCGTCGGCGCGCATCTCGATCACATGTCGCCAGGAACGTCCATTACCCGTGACAACAATAGGAGCTTCCGTCTCGTTGGGGAGGGCAGAGCGAGCGGATTGCCGAACCTTCTTTAAGAGATCGGTGCGTGCTTCTGCGCTGAGTATAGTCGATCCCGCCTGCTGTAACTCGACCAGGCGATCGGTAAGTGCAGCGTATTCGCTGGCGGCACGCTCGATACGCTGTAAAAACAGCGAGTGCAATTGCTCGTCCTGAGCATATTCTGGTCTCTCAACGAAGCGCAACACCCGACCTGAGACGTAGCGCTGACTAGCCTGGGAAAAACTGAATCCAGCTCTGTGTCGTACCAGTTCGTGTGTCACACTGCGTGAAACCCCATAAAGTAACAAGCTAAAGTTGGCATGCTCAAGCACCGAACCATGCCCTGAAGATTTGAGGTTGTCGAAATAGCGTGCTGCCTGGGCATTGAATGTGCGACCCCTGCCGAAACTCATGTAACAGGTCTGCCCAGCAATCTTGCACAACTGTGCTCCGTGGGGCAGTTTCGTGGGGTCCTCCAGGTATTCTGGAAAGTGCAGTGATTCATCAAACCCATCCAAAAAGCCCGTCAGGCCGTCTAGGTTGACTTCCGGGCGTGCAAGTAAAATGACTCCTGGCTTGAGCAGATAGGGCACACCGTTGGAGGAGTGGTGAACAGGAGAATGGATTGCGGCAAAACCAGAAACTTCACTTCCGTTGAGTTTAAGGAAGAGCATCTCAGGATCGAGTACAGACATCAGCGTCTCCTTGCTACTAGCTATGTTATTCTCTACACTAGTCTAGCAGGTCGGGGCTAATAGGGCAACCGCAAGGGTCCACTCCGCCCCACACCACCACTCTTGCCCCTGCATGCTTACTGGACATTGCTTGCTGGCTGCTGCGATGGTGCAAGTAGCGCTTCTAACGTGGAGCGGCGGATGCGGTATGCTTGTCGTGTTCCACGATGGGGTAGCGTAATCGCCTCAAGAACACCATTTTTAATCCAGCGTCGCACGGTGGTGTCATCTACACGCAATTGTTTGGCAACTTCACGGACTGTGAGCAGGTCCGCATCATCGTGTACCACTTGACCCTCTTTCTGGTCTTGTACTAAGATGAGCACACATCTAACTATTTGACTATAATGACGAAGATAGTGTTTTTTAGTAACACATCTCGCAGTTGTCGTTTCTACTGTAATTGTACCTTTTGCCTGTTGATCAAGTAAAATCTATAAAGGAGTTATGATACAGCAGTTGCGCTTGCTACCCGCCAATCATCGACATACTACGGTTTGCGCGCTTAAACTGCTTATCACCGATGTAGTGTTTGAGTTCCTTGTTCCATACCGCACGGCGAATCGTATCAGCCAGTACATCATCAGAAGCATCGGAGCGGATAACAGCACGCAGGTCAGTCTCCTCAGTCGCAAAGAGGCAGGTACGCAGTTGTCCATCAGCAGTCAGGCGGATGCGGTCGCATGTAGCGCAGAAAGGCTCACTCACGGGGTTGATAAAGCCAATCTCGCCGATGCCATCGCTAAATGTATAACGTCGTGCAGTCTCAGATGGGTCACCCGTGGTGATCAGCACGAGCGGTCCATACTCGGCTTCAATGATGGCCTTCAGTTCAGCCCCTGTTAAAATGTCTTCCTTGCGCCAGATCTGGTCAGCATCGAGTGGCATAAATTCAATCCAGCGCATCACATACGCTTTGCGTCGGGCCAGGCGTACAAAATCGAGCGCCTCTTCTTCGCTATAGTCGCGAATAGCAACTGCGTTGACCTTTATAGGATGAATAGAAGGATACTTTTCTACTTCTTCCAGGCCTTCCAGCACGCGATCGAGTTGATCTCTGCGTGTCAGTTTGGCAAACTTCTCGCGCACAAGCGAATCCAGACTCACATTAATGCGGTTCAACCCTGCCTCCGCGAGTGCTTTTGCCTGTTGTTTCAAGAGAATACCATTGGTCGTTATGCTGAGGCTCCGCAGGCCCTCAATTTCGCGTAACTGACGCACGAGTTCAGGTACATCGCGCCTTACCAAGGGCTCTCCGCCTGTGAGACGAATTTGCTCTATACCGATGCTCACCGCCACGCGGGTAATGCGTTCGATTTCCTCATAGGAGAGAATCTCAGCCTTTTTAAGCCAGGGTAGGCCTTCGGCAGGCATACAGTAAGTGCAGCGAAAATTGCACTTGTCGGTAATGGAGATGCGCATGCTTTTGATGCGCCGACCATAACTATCAACCAGCAACCGGTTTGTTGGATGCTTCTCTATATCTTCGAACATCTGTTGCCTTTGCTCGTCTTCGATGTTCATTTTTGTGCGCTTGTATCCGTCACGGTCTGTCATGAGTAGCCCTCCTGGTGGGCTTTTGTCTGATACATGCCCACATCCGCAGCATGATGGTGAATTGTAGTAATGTTCTTGGTGTATCTATAACTATACCACATTTTGCTGCTCATTTTCTAAGTCGCTTCCCCTTGCATTTGTCCGCCACCCCTGCTACAGTTATTCATAGTAGAAGGTATCTTGCATCTCAGTGTTCATTCGTGATACAGACCTCTCTGGTAAAAAAGCTAACGACAACATAAAAGGATAGTTTCATATGTCCCCACGGCTCACCGACTCGAGCCTTGCGCTGGCTGCCGTTGTGGGCTTCATTACCAGTCTGATCAGTCTAATAAGTGGTCTCCCGCAAGACTGGTTCATCTTCGCACTGCATGCTGTAGCAGGCTTCTGGCTGCTGATACTCTTATGGGGCAAGCTGCGACCGGTCTGGCCTAGGCTGATTTATTCCCGGCGCTGGAATTGGCGTACCATCACCACCTCAAGCTGGGTGGCAGATCAACCGCGTCCGCTTGATGCGTGGGTAAGCGCTTTACCTTCATCTGGTTTCCGCTGCGTATCCGCGTGGGTACGGGTTCGCCAGTGCGGGCTGTAGCGTTGTTGAGTGATTGATAATTTACAGCACATTTCGGTGGCGGTTAGGTAGTAAGTGATGGAATACATGGAGAGCATGATTCAAGAAACGAGAACATACATATGTGAGCTCCCGCAGTTCCTCATGGCTTATTCAAAATATGCCAACTTGAAGACAACTCAGTCCGAAGACGCCTCGTCGCCTCGATGTCCACCTCAAGCCCATTGGCAGTGAAGGCAACGCCATAATCGCGCTCGGCCCCTTCACGCGTGACGTAGCCATCGAGGACATCCCGGCGCACCAGTTCAATGTCTCGCTCCCATGGATTGCCAAAACCACCACCGCCGCCGGTATTGATGGTGACGGTGTCTCCTGCTTTTAAGGCAATGTTGTTAGCTTTGAGCGGCTTGAGCATTTTTCCTGAACTATTCCCCTCGATGACGTTCTCCGGGCCGACAGCGTCGCGTCCACCGAACAGACCCCAGGCAGGCGTCTTCGAGCGCTCGAACCAGAGATAAAGCCCGCAATCGGCTTCCAGGTGATACTCGCGGTATAACCCACAGCCACCCCGGAATTTCCCAGGTCCGCCGGAGTCGATGCGGAAGCCGTAACGGCGGATCTGCACCGGGTACTTGGACTCAAAGACTTCCACGGGCATGTCCTTAAAACCACCGTTGACATTATTAATCAGCCCATCCTGTCCATCACCGGTCGCAAAGGCGCCCCAGCCACCGGGATTCGCCTCGACAGAAAGGAAGGGTATGTTGCCTTTGCGCGGGTCCAAACCGGCCAGGTAGATGACCATCGAATCGCCGTAGTGTGCTCCGGCGGCCTTATGGGGCAGCGCCGGGGAGAGCGCCTTGACGATCAGATCGATGAGCAGGCCCAGCGGTGTGAAGTACCACTGGCAGGCTACCGGCTCCTGGGCGTAGAACATCGAGCCTACTGGCGCGGCCACCGTCAGCGTGGGGAATGTTCCCCCGTCGACTGGTCGGTCGGGGTTGATGAGCAGCTTGTAGGCGACACGTGCCGCCGAGATCGTCTGAGCGATGCCGCAGTTGACTGGTCCTGTCGTGGCCGGGCAGGACCCTGCCAGGTCGATCGTCATCTGGTCGCCGGATATGTCGACGCGCACTTTGACCACCACTGGCTCTGTGCCAATGCCGTCGTTGTCCAGGCAGCCCTCGGCTGTGTAGGTGCCATTGGGGATTGCCTCGATAGCTTCGCGGTCCAGTTGAGCCGACTGGCGGAAGATTTCGTCGCGTGCAGCCCAAATGGTTTCCAACCCGAAGCGGTCGATGATTGCCCTGAAGCGCTCTTCACCCTTGCGACAGGCGGCGATTTGCGCGTTCATATCTCCAACCAGGGAATAGCCAAAGCGTCCATTGCGGCGCAGGATGTCCACGATGTCTTCACGCATTTCATAGTGCGAGCAAATCCTGGTCGGACCGAAGCGAAAGCCTTCCTGGTAGATATTGACCGAGTCCATCGGCCCGCCTGGGTCCTTCGCACCGACGTCGAGCCAGTGCGCGCGAGTGGCTGCGAAGCCAATCAGGCGCCCTTTCAAGAAGATGGGGGCGAAGATCGTGGCATCGTTGAGGTGTGTTCCCTGCATGTAGGGATCGTTCATGTAGAAGACATCGCCCGGCTCGAATACCTGCCTGCCGAACATCTCCATGGTCAGCTTGACGCAGATTTCGAGGTTCCCCAGGAAGAGCGGCAACCCCGAGGACTGGCCAAGTACTTCGCCGTTTTCATCCAGGAGCGCCACCGAGCAGTCCTTGCCCTCGTAGATGATGGGCGTGTAGGCAGAGCGAATCAGGGTGGCGTTCATATCCTCGGCACAGGAGATGAAGAAGTTTCTGATGATCTCGGTGGTGACGGGATCAATTGCCTTAGTGGTCTGTGTCATGATTTCAGCTCTCCTTCCGCCTGATGATGATATTGCCCAGTGTATCTACTCTGGAAATCCATCCCGGCGGAACAACGGTTGTCGCCGTCTCCTCTTCAATCACATGCGGCCCGGCCAGTGCTATGCCAGTGGGAAGTCGATCACGGCGATAGAACTTCGTCGGCGCTGCCTGTCCATGAAAGATGACATCCCTCGTTCCTGTATCGGGACTCTGATCCCCTTTCGCTGGGCGAAATCCGGCAGTGTGCCGCTCCAGTTTCCCAAAAGCGGCAACGCGCAGGTTGACGAACTCGATGGGAGCCCCAGGGGTAGAGTGGCCGTAGCGCATCTTATAGGCATCGTGGAAGCGAGCGGTAATAGCTCCCAGGCCCACGGGCGACCGGTAGAGTGCCGATTTATCGAGCACGTGCCCTCCCCCTTCTCCCCATCCCCTCTCGCCCCTACAGCGTCCTCAAACGAAACCTGCACATTCACCGAGTACTCCTGCCCGATGTAGCGCATATCGGCGGTGCGTAGGAAACCCATATGCTCGTCAGGAACCTCTTCACCGCGCAAGATCTGGCGCCCCTGATCCTCAAGCTGCCCGTAAACATCTTCCAGGTCCTCCAGAGTCGTTGCCTGCATAGTCTGGTAGAATGTCTGGGTCAAGTCGTGGCGCACATTGGTCTGCAACATGCCCCAAGCAGAAAATGTTCCTGGAGCCCAGGGTACGATTACCTCTTTGATGTCCAGTTCTTCGGCCAGAGCCGCGGCATGCATTGGGCCAGCCCCACCAAAGGCTACCAGGGAGTACTCTCGAGGATCAATACCCTGCCTCACCGTGATAGTGCGCATCGCATCGGCCATCCTGGCATTGATCACCGCCAGCATGCCCTCGGCCAATGCCTCAGCGGTGAGCTCGAGCTGGTCGGCGACACTACGAATAGCTTTCTCGGCTGCCTGCCTATCCAGGTCCATACGGCCTCCCAGGAAATAGTCGGGGTTCATGCGTCCCAGGAACAAATTCGCGTCGGTCACCGTGGGTTGTGTTCCCCCCAGCCCATAGCAGGCCGGACCTGGATCAGCGCCAGCACTGCGCGGTCCGACACGCAATGCTCCCGCCTCCAGCCATGCCAGCGAGCCGCCACCCGCTCCGATGGTATGGATATCGACGAGCGACATCAGTACGGGTAGACCTTCCAGCGCAGTTTCGGTGGAAAATGATGGTTGGCCATTGATGATCAGGCTAGCATCGAACGAGGTTCCGCCCATGTCGACACAGAGCAAATTGGGCCTTTTCAGAGCCTGGCTCAAGGCCTGGCCTCCGATTGTACCGCCGACAGGGCCAGAGAGAAATGTTTGTATCGGCAGGCTGCGTGCTGCAGCGGCGGTCATCACGCCTCCATTCGACTGCATGACATACAGTGTTGAGCGTAGGCCGCGCTCTCGGACCTGGCTCTCTAGACTGCTGAGGTAGCGCTCTACAATGGGCGCGACGTAGGCATTCAGCACCGCCGACGAGGAGCGCTCGTAATCCCTCCATTCCCTGGCAATTTCGTGGGAGAGCGAGATTGAAAGCCCTGGGCGGGCGGCTGCAAGGGCCCCATCCCCACTCCGCTCCGCTCCCGACCCTACGAGCTCCTGGAGCAGCTTGCGGGCCTGGAGTTCGTGTTCAGGGTTCACATAGGAATGCAAGAAACAGATAGCTACCGCCTTAATGTCCTCGGCCTGAATCTTCTCGATAATCGGCTCGAAATCCTCGCTGTGCAGCTCCTCCTGTATCGAACCATCCCAGCGCATCCGCTCACGTACTGTATAGATATCATGTGGGGGAATCAATGGCTCTGGCTTACGATACTGCAAGGCATACAGCTTCTTGCGGTCACCGCGTGCGATGGTGTAGACATCGCGAAAACCAGCGGTAGTCACCAGCAGCACACGCGCACCGCGCCGTTCCAGAAATGCATTCAATCCGACGGTGGTGCCATGGACCAGGAATGCAATATTGCCAAGGTCATAGATCAAACCTGTCAATCCGGTTATGACGCCGCGTGCCGGGTCATCCGGAGTACTCAGGACTTTGCCGGTGAAGGCGTATCCCTGCTCTTCGTCATGCACCACAAAATCGGTGAAGGTTCCGCCGATATCAACTGATACACGGTATCTCGACATAGTACTCCCTTTTCTGGCAACTTAGAGCAACACGAACCTAACTGAACCCGAGCACGTGCATAGTAAAGGTATATTGGACGATCCCCAGGAAACCAAGGAAGAAGCCGCCCACCATAAAGGCTGCGAAGATCGCAGCCATGATCCAGTCTAGCGTATCAAACTTTGTCGGCTCCAAGTCAGTACGATGGTCAATATCATAGCCGAAGCCGCGCGACATCATCGCCGCCGCCATTGCCTCCGCTGCCTGGAATGAGCGGAAGAATGTGGGAATAGAGATTGAGGCGTAGGCGCGGAAGCGGGTAATCGGGTTGGAGGTCTTTATCTTCCAGGCGCGCGACTGCTGAGCCTCCATGACCGAGATTAATTGTCCCACAACTACGGGGATATAGGCGATGGTCATTGAGAGGGCCATGCCTATCTCCGGCGGGATCTTCATTCTCGTTACCGCCAGGGCCAGTTCGGAGGGCGAGACGGTTTTAATCAGAAGGAGCGCGCTTGATACAATAATCAACAGGCGCAGCATTGTCCCGATAGAGAAGACGATAGTTTCCCAGTAGAAGGGAATAGGTGGGATGACCGGCGTTCCCGGATGGACAATATACCCTATCAGGTGTGCCGAGGCGGGATACGGTGGTCGCCAGAAAGCGATATTAGCTATCAGCACAAATAGGACAAACGGTAACACCGGAAGCAGGTTTTGCAGGCTCTGTTTCACAGGGATACCGGCCACACGTCCATAGACAAACACACTCACCAGCAGCAGGAAGAGGAAAATGGGATCGTTCCAGGTGGCAAGTGTGATATTTATTGATAGCCACCACAACAGCTTCACGCGAGGGTCAAGACGGTGAATAACAGTTCCTCTGTCTTGATAGGCAAGTTCAAGTGCCATGGCTAGCTCCAATCCGCGCGTCATTCAACGATGAGAAGGCTTCGTCGACGGTCAGCCAAGCGCCTGGATATCCTAATGCCTGGCCAAGCTGTGTGACCTGGGGAGGGCGCAGCGACGAGGTGCGCAGCGCCTCTTGTGAGCGAAAAGCTTCACGGGTTGGTGCATCGAGAATTATGTGGCCACCCGCCATAATGATCATCCGGTCGCAATATTCGGCGGCGAGATTCATGTCGTGGGTGATGACGATGATCGTCCGCCCTTCCTCGTGTAGGCGTACAGCCAGGTCCATGATTTCCTTTGCCCGTTTGAAGTCCTGCCCCGTCGTCGGTTCATCGAGCACCAGGATAGAGGGTCGCATCGTCAGCACCGAGGCAACGGCAACGCGCTGTTTCTCGCCCATACTCAGCAAGAACGGATTCTTTTCCAGCAGATGTGTGATCTCCAGCTCTGCTGCCGCCTGCTTAACACGTTGGTCAATCTCCGCATTGGGCAATCCCACATTCTTTAGTCCGAAGGCCAGTTCATCGTAGACCTTCAGTTTACAAATTTGCGTATCGGGATTCTGGAAAATGAAGCCGACGGTCACTGCCATCTCATTGATGGACGCTTTGCGGGTATTTAAGCCTGCCACGATCACCGTGCCACTCGTCGGCTTGAGTAAGCCGTTCAAGTGTTTCACCAGCGTTGTCTTGCCGGACCCATTCTGTCCAAGGATAGCAACGAACTCGCCGCGTCGGATTTCGAGGTTGAGGTCGCGCACTGCTACAGTACCGTCCTTGTAGGTATGTGTCAACTGGTGAATATCCACAGCCACTTCTTCCTGGTTGTGTTGTACACGCCGGGGAGGAGGTTCGGGGAGGCATGCGAGCGCTTCGTGGTCGATGAGCGGTCCAAGTGTTGCGAGTGCTTCGTCAACATCCAGTGGAAGGGTGTCGATAGGCCAGCCAGCCTTGCGCAGCCTGGCGGCGAGGAGCGTTACTTGCGGCACGCTGAGCCCGACGGAATCGATATATTCGACGTGTTCGAGCACCTCGTGTACGGTTCCCCGGTGCAGGATCTTCCCTTTGTCCATGACGATCATCTCATCTACAAGATGCACCAGTTCTTCCAGCTTATGCTCTACGAGAAGCGTTGTGCGTCCCTCCTCGCGCGCCAGTTGGGCCATGAGTGCGAGGACTTCCCGGCTGCCGATGGGGTCAATGTTCGAGGTAGGCTCGTCGAGAATCAACGTAGCGGGGTCGAATGACAGGACTGCTGCCAGGGCGCAGGACTGCTGCTGCCCGCCGGAAAGGTTATGCGGGTTTTTGCGGCGATGAGCCGTGAGACGCGTTAGTTTGAGCAAGTATTCAGTACGCTGGCGAATATCGCTCACTGGTAATCCGTAATTGCATGCGCCGAAGGTGATCTCCTCTTCGACGGTCGGATTAAATAACTGGGTATCGGGGTCCTGTTGCAGCACGCCAACAATTTTGGAGAGGGCGCTTACGCCGAACCTGCGCGAATTATATCTCCCGGCAATCGTCACCTGCCCGCGCATCTTGCCCTTGAATTCGTGAGGGATCAGGCCGTTGGCAGCCCGGCAAATCGTCGTCTTCCCTGCGCCGCTAGGCCCGGTGATCAGCAACACATGCCCTTCCGGGAGGCTCATGGATATATTCTCGACAACGTCGGGGTCCTCTTCTCCGTACGCGAAAGTAAATTTGTCGTAATTGAGTGAGTACATCTTGCTTTCGTCAGGCACAAGGCTACCCTCCATCCTCTCTAGTACGTTGAGAGCAAACTATAGTGGCCCGCAGGGAGATGAAGCGGCGCATCTCCCTGCGGTTCGCTACCGCTTGCCTGTTACTCTTTCGCCTCTGTGCAATGGCGAACAAACGTATCAGAGCAAACCGCCACTCAACTGGCCGGAGCTTCCTCTTCTTTGTTGGTCGGGGCCTCCTCTTCCTTCTCCTTCTGCCAGGGCCAGCGCCACTGTGGGGCTACATACTTGGGCACGCTCGCCAGGACGATGGCTGGGATCACGAAGTAGATGACCAGGTAGACCCAGTAGGCATAGCCGAACTGCAAGGTAATCTGGGCCCAAAAAGGAATGATCTTCAGGACGAACGAGTAAAGCCCGATCCACCACCAGTACTGGAAGAAGAGGGCAACCGCCGTCACCAGCAAGAATGCGCCGAGCCGTTTGGGCGTACCCTGGATGCGGTAGACAGCCGGATAGAAGGCTGCCAGGATCAGTACGTGGATAAGGAAGCCAGGCCAGCCTATGATACCGACCTGGCCGGTTACTGCATCCACAAATACGACGACGGCTCCAACTATCGGACCACCGATCATAGTGGAAAGGGTTAACCAGATACCGCTCAGGCTAAAGTTCACGCCCGGCAGATATCCGGGAATCGTGATCTGTAAGAGTTCAAATGCTGCGGCAATCGCTCCGAAGATCACAGCTACGGCGACCTGCCGAGCACTGAGGATCGGTCTACGTTGAATGAGTTCTGTTTGTGACTTTGTGGTTTGCATTGCTGCGTACCTCCTGGATGACGCCTGAAGGGCGTCTTCTGTAGAATTCATTATGTATCTCAAAGGGTGTTTTCTTTTGCTTGCGTACCTCCTTTCCTGATTCCTGTCTGTTTCACAGTGTCGAGGGACTCTCACTTGCTTCTTTCAGGGGCCAGGTACACAACTTCAAGCGTGTCTGGGTCAAGCTCAACACCGTAGTCCCGCTTCGCGTGCTCATGACTGACATAGCCATTGCGCACATCTTCGATGACGGCCTCGGCAGGGCGTTCCAGGGGCGAACCCCAACCACCGCCGGTGCCTGTGACGAGCCGTGCGACTTCGCCGCGTTTGAGTGGATAGCGCGCGCACTTGCCGAGCACGACCTCGCGCCTGTCGGCAAGGAAGATGCGCACCTCGTTGCGTGAACCTTCCCGCCCACCGGCGACCGCCCATGGTACGTATTTGTGCCGTCCGAAGGTGGCCGTCAGGGTCAGATCGACCGCCGCCCGGTAATCGCGGATGCATCCGAAGCCTCCTCGGTTGCGCCCGGCCCCGGCATTGGCACGCGTATCCAGTTCGTAGCGGTCGACAATGATGCCGTAGCGTGTCTCTGCCACTTCGATGGGAATGACATAGGTCTCGCCATCGCCGACGCACATCAAGCCCGACTCGCCATCCTTCGCCGCGCCAGCCCCCCAGCCACCGGCTTGCGGCTCAACCAGCAGGAACAGATCATTGGTATCGGGATGCAGTCCGGCCACGACTACGCCGCAGACGGAGAGGAAGTGTCCGGCGGGAAGGCGATCTGGGACGATGGTCGCAAGCGCTTTCCACACCAGGTCCGTAACATAGTTCATCGTCTCCCAATAGGTTGAGACCGCGGCGGGGCGCTCCGCGGTGAAGATTGTGCCTGGAGGGCAGATGATCTTGAGCGGGCGGAAGCACCCTTCGTTGACCGGTATGGATGGGCTGGTGATGGCCTTTAACATGGTACGTACCCCTGAATGCAGACCTGTCAGGGCACAGTTGACCGGTCCGGGCACCTGCGGATGCGTCCCCGTGAAGTCACAGATGAACTCGTCATCGGTGATGGTGATCTTAACGCACACCGGGAATGGACCGTTGCCGATGCCATCATCATCGATCCAGTCCTCTGCCTCGTAGACTCCCTTGGGGAGCTTTGCCAGCTCAAGGCGTGTCATGCGCTCGCCATAGTCTAGCAGCGCTTCGATAGAATGCTGAACTACATCAAGCCCGTATTTATGACACAGCTCCTGGAAACGTCGCTCACCAAGGCGCAGGGAGGCCGCCTGGGCATACATATCGCCCAGAGTCATGTCTGGCAGGCGTACATTGGCCGCTATCAGGTCGATCAAGCTCTGGACGGGGCGTCCCTCTTCATAGAGTTTGACGCAGGGGAATTGCAACCCCTCCTGGAATACTTCGGTAGCGTCGGTGGTCCATGAACCGGGATCCTTGCCGCCGACTTCGGTCCAGTGAGCTTTACTCGCCGAGAAGGCGACCAGTTGTCCTTCATAATATATGGGCACGATGAGCGAGACATCTGAGAGGTGCGTGCCACCGCCGCCATAGGGATCGTTGGTGATGATCACATCGCCAGGATGCAGGTGCTCTGGACCAAACTTCTCCAGCACCGAGCGGACGGCAAAGGTCAGGGTGCCCAGGAAACCGGTGACGCCATTGCCCTGGGTGATGAGCTGGCCGCATGCATCGGTCAGGCCCGAGGCGAAATCGAGCACTTCGTAGATGATGGTGCTCTTGGAGGTACGCTGGAGGGCAATGAACATCTCATCCCCAATGGACACGAGCGCGTCTTTCAAGATCTCGACGGTGAAGAGGTCCACGTCTGGACGCCTTAACTGCTGTACCATCTTAGGCCCCCGTTTCAATGATGAGATTACCGAAAGAATCTACATGGAGCTTTTGACTCGGTAACAGCAGCGTTGACGCAGCGGCTTCTTCAACCACTGCTGGCCCCTCCAGCGCTGCATCCGCTTCGAGACGCTCTCGTTCGTAAATGCTCGTCTCAAAACGTCCCAGGTCATCGAAGTCGACGAGGCGTGTTCCTTTGAAGGCTCGTTGTGTATCTGCGTTCGCTGCGATCCGTTGCGATTTGGGCTTTCGCACTGCGCCGAAGCCGGTCAGGCGCAGGTTCACGATTTCAATGGGCGATCCCTGGCGGAAGGTGTAGAGCTGCTCATGCAGTTCATGGAATTTACTCTCAATCTGTCTGCGCTGCTCTTCGCTGTAGGGGCGGGAATGGAGTGGTGCTGGGGTCGATACCTGTCCCCCAGACAGGATGCCCTCGTCGTCGCCCGTTCCGCCGGGAATGGGGACATTGACGGTGTGCTCCTGGCCCAGGTAGCGCATATCAGCAGAGCGGGCAAAGATGACATCCTTCGGCCTTACATGTTCATCAGCAAATATCTCGCGCATCTTCTCCTCAAGTTCGCGCCAAGCTGCGCTAAACTCGGTCATTTCCATCTGTGCAGTGCGCATCAGTTTCGTCTGTACCAGGTTGTGTCGCAGGTCGCTCACCAGCATCCCCCAGGCGGAGAAGTGGGCGGGAGCAGGAGGAACAATAACACACGGTATACGCATATCTCGTGCCAGCGAGGTAGCATGCATGGAGCCACCTCCACCGAAAGCTACTATGGCAAAATCACGCGGATCGCGCCCCTGCCGCACCGAGACCAGTTTGAGCAGGTGGATCATATTGGCATTGGCGATGCGAATAATGCCCAAGGCAGCTTGTTCAATGCCGACTCCCAGCGGTCGCGCAATGGTCGCCACCGCTTCACGTGCTAGCGCCACATCGAGGTGAATGCTACCGCCAAGGAAATACTCTGGGTTGATGCGCCCGACGATAATGTTGGCGTCGGTCACCGTAGGTTCGCTTCCCCCGCGCCCATACGCTGCCGGGCCAGGTTCGGCTCCCGCGCTGCGGGGTCCGACCTTGAGTGCTCCTGCTGGATCGATCCAAGCAATGCTGCCGCCGCCGGCGCCGATTTCGACGATGTCGACAACGGGCACTTTGATCGGATAGCCTGCCGTAGTCGGTGTGCGTTCGATGAAATAATCGCTAGTAAGCCTGACGGTGCTGTGCTCTACCAGGGAGGATTTGGCTGTTGTTCCGCCGATGTCCAGTGTGATGAGGTTCTGCTCCCCGAGCAGCTTGCCGATTACCGTGGCTCCGATAACCCCACCGACCGGCCCCGATTCGACCAGGTTGATGGGCGTGCGGCTCGCTGTCTCGAAGCGTGAGACCCCGCCATTAGATTGCATAGCATAGCGCGCCTGCCTACCTATTCCCACCTCGTCAAGTCGCGTGGAGAGGCCATCAAGGTAACGTCTCGCCACGGGCTTAACATAAGCATCTAGCACGGCGGTGCTGGTACGCTGGAATTCGCGCCACTCATTGGTCAGTTCATGCGATGCGGTAATATCGACACCGGGCCATGCTTCTCGCACAATCTCAGCGGCTCGCTGCTCATGTGCTGGATTGGCATAAGAGTGCAGGAAGCAGATGGCAATAGCTTCGGCTCCCTGGCGGCGCGCTTCCGCTACTGCTGTGCGCACCTCGTCCTCGACGAGAGGGATCAACACTTCGCCCTTGTAGTTCATCCGCTCGGTAACTTCCAGTCGTAGGCGGCGTGGCACGAATGGCTTCGACTTGGTGAACAGGAGGTTGTAGAGGTCTGGCCGGTTGGCACGCTGGATTTCGAGCACATCGCGGAAGCCGCGTGTGGTGATCAAGGCAGTTACGGCTCCTTTGCGCTCGGTCAGAGTATTGATGATTACCGTGGTGCCATGCGCCATGAAATGCACATCGCGCAGGTCGGCTTTCTTCAGCGTAGTAATGACACCTTCTTCAAAATAAGATGGTGTCGTTGAGGTCTTCCCCAGGCCGATTTTCCCCGTGGTCTCATCCAGGTAAACAAGATCAGTAAAAGTACCACCGATATCGATTGCAGTTCGCGTACTCATCTACACCTCTCATCAACCAAACGTTCATACACCGATTGCTTGTACTGGCCTGTCAGTGTCGACACACAAAGCGCGCAACACTGCTGAGCACAGGTGGATACTGTCCCAGGATAGAGGCGATACATCCTTAGAGTAAAACTAACATATGAAACGCTATTTTACAATCGTAAGAAATATGGTGCGGGCGAAGGTCGACAAGTTACCCAACGTATGATATACTTGAGCCCCTAGACTGTTAAGTAACTCTTGTTATCTAGTGCTTTATACCCGCGAGGATGGCACGATGGCAGGCACCCGTCTCCCGCTGGTTTCCGGTGATTGCTTACTCTTACCTGAGCAGGCTGCAGTGATCGTTGGATCAGATGCCTGGTATACCTGGCTGACGTCTGAATCGACCCGGTCGTTTACTCTCAGGAGCTACCTGGGTACGTTCACCGCTCGGTGCGAACGGAAACGCAACGGCTGGTACTGGTATATCTACCGCAAGCAACAGGGCAAGCTCCGCAAGGCTTATCTTGGCAAAGCGAAGGAAATTTCCCTCGAACGACTGACCGCTGTGGCAGAGACCCTGGTAAGCCGGGGCCACGCCGACAGCACGGACGTGATGAAGCATGCCCCTACACAGAAATCACCTCCGCCTTCTGTAGCTTCCGTAGATAAGAGAAAGCATGCTCTCTTAACACAAACCTTTGCCTTAGCCTTCTCAGCCGAACCAGAAAAGGTGAATAAGCAGAACCTGCCTGTACAATCCACGTCTCTTATAGGACGTGAACACGAGGTCGAGGTCATCTGTTCCCTCTTGCGGCGACCAGAGGTACACTTGTTGACACTGACCGGCACAGGCGGCATTGGCAAAACGCGCCTGGGTTTGCAGGTGGCAACAGTACTGCTTGATGATTTTGCTGATGGGGTCTTCTTCGTGCCACTGGCTCCTATTCGCGATCCCGAACTGGTCATGCCTGCCATCTCCCAGGCGCTTGGGATCAAAGAAACCGGCGGACAAATGCCCCTCAGTCTCTTGAAAGCGTTTTTACAAGATAGGCACCTGCTCTTGCTGCTCGATAACTTCGAGCAGATTCTGCCAGTGGCTCCCAGGCTTTCAGACCTGCTCGTGGCTTGCTCTCACCTCAAAATCCTGGTGACGAGCCGTGCTCTGTTGCATATCAGTGGCGAATACGAGTTTCTCGTCCCGCCGCTGGCTGTGCCCAGCCTGAAACAGCTCCCGACAGTAGAAACGCTTTCGCAATATGCAGCAGTTGCGCTCTTTCTCCAACGAGCGCGGATGATTAAGCCAGACTTCCAGGTGACTCCTGTCGATGCTCATTGTATTGCTGAGATCTGTGTACGCCTGGACGGCCTGCCGCTGGCAATAGAACTGGCGGCGGCACGCAGTAAATTGCTCTCTCCACAGGCGCTTCTCAGTCGGCTGGAGCACCGGCTCTCCGTGTTGACTGTGGGAGAGCAGGATGCACCTTTAAGGCAGCAGACGCTGCGCAACACACTCAGTTGGAGCTATGATCTACTCGATAAGGATGAGCAATGGCTCTTTCGACACCTTGCTATTTTTGTGGGCGGCTGCCAGCTTTCGGCGGTTGAAGCACTTTGCACGGAGCTTAGTGGTCTTTCCACTCCCATCCTGGATGGAGTAACTTCGCTCGTGGATAAGAATCTGCTGCAAGTAATCACTCAGGATGGTAATGAACCACGTCTCATGATGCTGGAAACGGTGCGCGAATATGGGCTGGAATGCCTGGCAGCGGCAGGAGAATTAGAGCGCACCCAGGAGGCGCACGCAGCTACTTACTTCTCATTCATGATGCAGGCCGATGCGGCATTAGTTGGTGTAGAGCAAGACACATGGCCGATGTGGCGCAATCGCGAGCAAGAGCGATGGTTGGATTGGCAACAGCAGGAGTATGGGAATTTGCGAGCAGCTCTTGATGTGCTGCAGGAGCGCAACAAACCCGAAACCGCCTTACAATTCGCAGTGGGGTTTGCGAACGTCTGGTTCTTCCGTGGCTATGCCAGCAGTGAAGGGCGACGCATCATGGAACGAGTCTTGTCGGCAAGAGGCGTGAGCAAGATCGTCAGCAAGGCAAAGGGGTGGGCTCTCTACCTTGCTGGCTGGCTAGCGTTTTACCAGTCCGACGAACGCCAGGCGCTTGTCTCGTTAGAAGCAAGTGAGCGCCTATTTCGCAGCCTGGGATATAAACGGGGGGCCGCGGCCTGCCTGACTGTCCTGGGCAATATCGAACATCATCAAGGCAATATCAAAGTCGGAGACGCAATGCTCGAAGAAAGCCTCACTCTCTATAGAGAAATCGGAGATCGTGTGGGCATTGCATATGCACTGTTGACGCAAGGCATTCTGGCGTTTTTCCGCGGAGAGTTTGCGCGCACGCGGGCCCTATGTGAAGAGAGCCTGGTGTTCTCCAAAGAGATGGGACATACCTGGCTGATCGCCACCAATCTTCACTATCTGGGCTGGGTGCTCTTTCTCCAGGGTGCTTATGCCAGTGCGTACCGGCTATCACAGGAGGGTGTCGCGCTCTTCAAAGAGTTAGGTCATGCGGGTTTCGCGGTGGAAGCGCAGATCGTTCTAGCAAACGAGGTGATTACCCTTGGGGATGAGGTGACCGCACAGGCGCTCCTTGAGGAGGCTCTGGCGCAAGGACGTACGATGGAGAGTCAGGACGACATTGCGCGTGCGCTCTGCGGATTGGGACGTCTGGCATTGCTTCGAGGTGACCTCGTTCGTGCCCATGCCCTCTACGAAGAGGCTGTAATGATTCTGAAGCAAGAGGCAGAAATAACCGATAGAGTACAATGGGTGCTGGCTTCCTGCCTGGAGGGGATAGGGGAGATTGCACTCGCGCAGGGACAGGCCGCCTGGGCAGTTCGGCTCTTTGCAAAAGCCACAGCACTACGTACAAGTGATACCTACCGGAACATGATTGGAATTGAGCAGCCGCACTATGAGCGCATATTGGCTGAGGCAACAGCCCAACTCGGGAAGGAGACTTTTACCGCACTGTGGATAGGGGGACACAACATGACCACTGAACAAGCTCTAGCAGCACACGGTCTCGAAGAAGCTCCTCTTGATACTTTCTCTGCAACTTTACTCCCTATTCCGATACCGTCAGCTATCCCTCCCGCAAGATTGACCAAACGCGAGTTTGAGGTACTACGTTTGGTGGCGAAGGGCTTAACCAATGCCCAGATTGCTGAAAGGCTCGTGATCAGTCTTACGACCGTGAGTTCCTACCTGAGTTCGATTTACGGCAAACTAGGGGTCTCTTCACGCCTGGGAGCGATGCGCTATGTCATCGATCACCGTCTCCTCTAGCATTATAGGGAAGCCCTACAGTCCTAGCTTGTTCACCGCAAGTGGCCCACGGCGGTTTGCCGGTAACCAGGAAAAACTGGCTTCTGAATTGGTGCCTGGGTTATACTCCAGACCAATGTAGCCCTGGTAACCAAGCTCGTCGAGGGCTGCCAGGACATGGGCATAATGAATTTCGCCTGTTCCCGGTTCATGACGTTCAGGTGAATCTGCGACCTGGATGTGTCCCATCATCCCGATGTGCTTCCGCAAGGTGTCGATGAGATTTCCTTCCATACGCTGCATATGGTAAATATCATACTGGTACTTGAGATTCGGGCGATTGACCTCGGCAAGCAACTGCAACGTCTCAGCGGTATTTGTAAGCAGGTAGCGCGAATTTTCGAAGCTGTTCAAGGCCTCAACGACCACGCCAAGCCCTGCCTCGGCAGCACGATCAGTAGCCCAGGCCAAATTCTCACGCACAAGATCCATCTGTGCCTCGCGACTCTCTCCAGGGATGCTATTCCCAACCAATGCATTGAGCTGGGGACATCCTACTGTAACTGCAAAGTCCAGGGCGTGCGGCACGTGGGAACGGAACCACTGCTGCCGACCGAGATCGTTGAGAAAACCACGTTCTCCGCTTGCCATATTGCCCGCGTCAAAATTCATGAGCGCCACTCGAAGTCCTGTCGCCTGTACCTGCTGTGCGACGGCAGCCAGGTTTTCCTCACCAGGCCACCAGAATTCGACGGCTCCAAAGTTAAGGCGGGCAGCCCATTCAAACCGCTCTAAGAACGCTACTTCTTTCAACAGAATTGAGATATTGAGATCAAACTGTAGCATACGCTTCCTTTCTTTCGTCTCAAGCCTCGTCACCCTCGATCTATTAAGAACTGTATCATGTTGCAAAGTCAATGACCCTACGGCTAAAGCCAAGGGCTTGTGTCTGTGCTCCACCGCAACTCACTATAGCGTTGCCGCCGTAGTGCTTTGGCTTTATCGCACGACACATCAGGGCTAACTGACAAATAGCCCGTGCTCATCCAATCCTGTCGGGTGAGCAGCGTTCGCAAGGTGATATTCCTTGCACCAATCAAATCCGCGTGCAGCGAGAAATGGCAGTTTTGACACACGAACAAGAGACCCTTATTTGGGCGATTATCAGGCGACACATAGCCGCACTTGGGACATGCCTGGCTGCTGTAGTGGGCATCGACTTTTACCGCCATGCTACCCGCAAGCACAGCCTTGTAGGCGATGTAGCCGTGAAGCTCGGCGAATGCCCACTTGGATGCATGACGGTTTGCCCCTCTCTGCTTCATAGAGGCTTTCTTGCCATGCTTGCGCTTTGTCCGTTCTCGGATGTGTGTCAAATCCTCCAAGCCGATGATGCTCTGTGGGTGCTTAGTGATGATGCGGTGACTGATAACATGGTTCACAGATTGCTTCAACCGTCTCTCCCGTCCACTAATGACGACAAGTCGTCTCGTTGCGGAACGGGTGCCTTTCTTCTGCAACCGTTTTCTCAGTCTCGCATAATGGTCGGCTTTGGCATGTATCGCCTTGCCCGAATAGAACATGGTGTGGTTGCTCGTATCCGTCGAGACAGCCAGGTAGCGTTGCCCTACGTCCACGCCCACCACAACTTTGTGGATTTCAGGCGTTGGGTCTGCTACCTCGATTTCCAGACTGACAAGCAGATAGAATTGCTTCTTGGGCTTGTCATACCAGAGCTTAGCGGCTCCGATATGTGCACCGCCCTGGAGAAGTACAACATGCTGGTCATATCCCGTATAGGATACGATCACGCGCCCGTCCAAGGTAAGGATGCTCACCTGTTGGTCTTCCTTCAGACTATAATCCCGGTGGTAGTTATAGGTCAGCGTAGGGGAGACATACTTGGGTGGCTTGTCCAGGCCCTTATACCGTTTTCTGGTTTGTCCTGCCTTGCGGTGTACGGCATTCTGCTTGACTTTGGTCCACAAGGTTTTGTACGTGGCTCCGACTTGGCGCGGAACGTTGCAAGCCATTTGTGCTGGCAAGCCGCACTTCAAACGGATCTCGTCATAGTTCTCACGCTGCAAGGCACGCTGGTTACTCATCTTGCCATGCTCAAAAGCATACTGACTGACATAATTCAACGCATCACGGTACGCCAGTTGCGTGGTTCGCAATGCGGTAAATTGGCCAGGTGTCGTATGCAGTTTCAACTTGGCGGTGATGATCTGTTTCATAGAGAAGAGTATCACACATGTTCACACAAAAGTCAAATGCAATTGCGTGTGAATGGACTGCCTCACCCTATCCGCCAGATAAGGACTCGCCATTCCTCCCCGTGGCTAAAGCCAGGGGACTCCTGGCTCGGATTGTTGAACTGCCAGTTACACGCTCGCGCCAGGAGCGCTCTGGTTCATCGTCGCGGTGCCATGTGCCATTACACTTCCTAAATTATAAATGATTCTGCAACCCGACTAACGCAGTTCCCCACGCACGAGGGCACGTGCGATAGCGTTGTGATGCTGAATAAGCGTCGGTAGATCGACATCGAGCAGCATTCGATCCTGAACAAGCACTCGTCCATTGATGACGCTCAAATCCACCTGAGGTGGGTGGCAAAAGACGAGTGAGGCCAGCGGATCATGCGGGGCACCTCCCGCCAGTCCCAGCGTGTCGAGACGGTAGCCGATGAAGTCTGCCGCCATATCAGGCGCAAGATAGCCGATATCATCGCGACCAAGCACGGCTGCACCTCCTCGGGTTGCCAGCCAGAGCACTTCCCTGGCGGTGGTTGCCGCCGGATTGCCCGTCACCCGGTGCAAGAGCAGCGCCTGCCGCGCTTCTGCAAGCAGATGTGAGCTATCGTTGGACGCTGAGCCATCCACGCCGAGACCCACGCGCACTCCCGCTTGCCGCAGCGGCCCGATGGGGGCGATGCCTGAAGCGAGTCGCATATTTGAGCTTGGACAGTGAGTAACGCCAGTACGGGTCTGCCCCAGCCGGGGAATCTCAGCCGCGCCTGGGTGGACCATGTGCGCATGCCAGACGTCCGGTCCCACCCAACCGAGTTCTTCTGCCAGTTCTACCGGTGTGCGTCCAAAGGTCGCCGAACAGTAGGTCGCTTCATCGAGCGTTTCGGCTAAATGGGTGTGCAAATGCACGCCATACGAGCGCGCCAGCGCCGCACTTTGCCGCATCAATTCGGGGGAGACGGAGAAGGGCGAACACGGAGCAAGCACGATGCGCAGCATGGCGTATCGGCTCGCGTCATGATATTGCTCGATGGCCCGTTGCGAGTCGCGGAGGATCGCGTCCTCGTCCTCGACCACACTATCCGGTGGCAGGCCCCCTTGTGATTCGCCGACCGACATGGAGCCACGGGCGGCGTGAAAGCGGAAGCCCATCTCCGCAGCAACCGCGATCTGGTCGTCGATACGGGAACCGTTGGGCCAGATATAGCAATGATCACTCGACGTCGTGCAGCCGGAAAGTATGAGTTCAGCGATGGCCGTTTTGGTACTGACGGAGATGGCTTCGGGGGTGAGCCCCGCCCAGATCGGGTAATGGATGCGCAACCAGTAAAACAGATTGGCATTTTGTGCAGCCGGGAGATTGCGCGTCAGGGTCTGGTAAAAGTGATGATGCGTATTCACCAGGCCGGGAAGAAAATCATCTCCCGCGCATCGATCACGCGATCGGCATGTTGCGGAAGCAAATCTGCCGGCCCAATTTGCCGGATCACATTCCCCTCCACATAGATGCCCCCGTTTGTCCAGCGCGTGTCCGTATCGTCCATCGTTACGATGAGTGCCGCATGCTGAATGAGCAGTGATGTCATCTTGCATTCAGCTCCATAAGGGCAGCCAGCACCCGCTCCGGAATCATTGGCTGCTGCGAGAGCCAGACACCGGTTGCGTCATGGATTGCGCTCGCGACCGCTGGTGCAAAGCAGGATAGCGGCATCTCTGCCATCCCACGCGCTCCGAAGGGTCCATGAGGGTCGGCCAACTCCAGGATGACCGGCGTCACCTCCACCGGCATATCCAGCACCGTCGGCAGCAGGTAAGTGCTGAAGTAGGGTGTGAGCACCCGCCCGTCGCGCACCTGGAAGTGTTCGAGCAGCGCATAGCCGAGTGCCTGCGCCAGGCAGCCCTCGATCTGCCCTTCCACCTGCTGGGGATTGATGGCCCTTCCCACGTCATGCGCACTAATGATGCGCAGCACCTGCACTTGCCCCGTAAGCATGTTCACCTCCACCTCCACCGCCTGTGCTGTATAGCCATAGCAGAAGTTGGGTCGCCCCGCCCCGGTAACTGGGTCAAGCGGTGTTGTCGCTGGTGGCCGGTATTGCACTGTCGCCTCCGTGTAGTACTTCTCCGACTCACTCCACTTCACACGAGCGGCAAGCACTGCGTCATGCACGGCTCGCCCGGCCATGAACGTCAGGCGCGAGGCCGAGGCGCTGCCGGCGTTGGGCGAGATACTGCTATCGTCAGCGACCAGCGTCACCTTCTCCAACGGTACCCCCAGCGTCTCGGCGGCAATCTGCCGCATCGCCAGGTGCGAGCCTTGCCCCACCTCAGCCGCACCAACGCGCACCACTGCCCGTTCGATTTCTGCCTCGCCGTAGATTTCCGCCGTCGCCGTGGCCTGCTCGGGGAAGCCAAACGAATAGCCGACGTTCTTCAGTCCGCAGGCAATGCCGATCCCACGGCGCAGGTGTGGGGCCGGGCTCTGGCGCGGCCGACCATCATACCCCCAGCGTTCGCGCGCCTCCGTCACACAACGCTCTAACACCTCCCGCACGGTTACCCCCTCAGGCAGTGGCTGCTGCGTTGGCTCCAGGTCGCCCTCGCTGTACAGGTTGATGCGCCGCATCTCGACCGGGTCGATGCCCAGTGCCTGCGCGAGTCGCGTGACCATGATCTCCGCGGCGAACTGCGACTGCGGCCCACCAAAGCAGCGGAAGGCACCACAGGGAACATTGTTGGTGTAGATCGCGTAGCCATCGACGCTGATGTTGGGCACGTTATAGCAGCCGCTGGAGAAGAGGGTTGCCACTTTGGTTACTTCCACGCTGGTGGAGGCATAGGCACCGCCATCGGCGATCACCTCGGCTTCCACGGCAGTGATGCGTCCATCCTTCCTGGCACCCCAGCGGCAGCGGATGAACATAGGATGGCGCTTGTGATGGGCGATCATCGACTCCTCGCGGCTCCAGACAATCGCGACCGGCCGCTGCAACTTCCAGGCTGCAAGCGCCAGTAGGTGCTGGACGGAGAGGTCCTCGCGCCCACCGAAGGCCCCGCCAATCGCTGCATAGCGCACCACCACCTTCTCCTCCGGCAGCCGCAGCATCGCGGCGATTTGGCGGCGGTCCTCGTGCATCCACTGGCCGGCCGTCTCGATCACCACGTGGTCCTGTTTGTCGAGATAGGCTATCCCCGCCTCAGGCTGGAGGAAGGCGTGCTCTTGCCAGGAGGTGCTAAACTCGCCAGAGAGCACGACATCGGCCTGTGCTAGCGCGCGTGTGGAGTCCCCTTTGCGAATGGGCATATGTAGCAGCACATTGGAGCCGTGGTGTTCATGGACTAACGGCGCGTCGGGTGCCATCGCCGCGCGTGGGTCGGTGACCGCGGGCAGATCCTCATACTCGACATGCACCAGTTCAGCGCCAGCGATGGCTGCCTCCTTGCTCTCCGCTGCTACCAGAGCCACCTTGTCTCCCTCGAAGCGCACCACATCGCCACACAGGACTGGTTGGTCAGCGTCGATGAGTCCGTAGGCGTTGTAGGGCACATCGCGTGCAGTCAGCACGGCTACCACACCAGGTGACTGAAGGGCAGCACTCATATCAATTGACGTAATGCGTGCATGCGGGCGATGGGCGAAGACGACCTGCAGATGGAGCATGCCCGGCTGCACCAGGTCGGCCGGGTAGCGGGTCGTGCCTGTGACTTTCCCCAGCGCGTCCGTGCGTGGCAGCGAGGCACCAATTACCTTGGTAGTCATACTTAACCTCCTTTTGCATTTCCCGCGGCGCGGGCCACCGCGTCAAGGATCTTGCGGTAGCCGGTGCAGCGACAAATATTGCCGCTGAGCGCGATGAGCGTTTCATCGAGACTGGGATGTGGGCGTTCCTCCAGCAGCTTGGCACCGGCCATCAGCATGCCGGGGATGCAAAAGCCACACTGCACCGCGCCACAGTCAATAAAGGCTTGCTGGAGCGGATGCAGCTCCGCTCCATATGCTGCTCCCTCCGACTCCCCTTCAGCCGCCAATCCTTCGATCGTTGTAATCCTGTCGTTATGGGTCTGGCATGCCGGAACCAGGCAGGACATGACGGCCTGGCCATTTAGCCAGACGGTGCAGGCCCCGCACTCGCCCTCGGCACAGCCTTCCTTCGTGCCAGTTAGCCCGGCATCTTCACGCAGCATATTCAGCAGCGTCTTGTGCTGCGCATTGGCAATCAGATAGGGCTTGCCGTTGATCGTGGCGTTGATGACGCCTTCGAAGTGGTTGGGCTCTGGTGTCTCCTCCTCCTCGGTCACAGCTAATAGCCCATTCGCCCTCAGCAGCAATGGTTGCTCCATCCAACCCTCGGCCTCCTGGCCTTCCGCGATCCGCTGCAGCGCCTGGGTGACGAGGGCTGCCAGGGTTGCCTGCCGATAGGTGGCTGAGCCGCGCACGTCACCGATGGGCGAGGCATCGTTCACGGCCAATTGCCCCGCCTCTCGGCACACCGCTTCGTCAAGATGTTTGCCCTGGAGATAGGTTTCGACGGTATGGGCATGCACAATGGTTGGGGCCAGGGAGCCCAGCGTGACCCGCGCATCAGTGACCACCGCATCGTCAAACGTCAAGACGATCGCGAAGTCAATCACTGAAATCGCCTGGGCCAGCCGCAATCCGAGCCTCAAGAACAGGCCCCGCTGGTTGGTCTGCATCACAGGAACGCGAATTTCGCGAATCAGCTCGTCGGGTTGGAGGATCGTACGCCGGAAGCCAGGGTAGAAATCATCCAGCGCCACTACACGCTCACTCCCGCGATGGATCAGCACGAGTTCCGCGCCCAGTGCTGTGAGGGCAGTAATCGTATCATTCGCCGGTGAGGCGGTCACCAGGTTGCCGGCGACGGTGGCCCGGTTGCGAATTTGCGGTGCGCCGACCACCCAGCAAGCCTGGGCCAGTGGCAAGGCTCGCTGTACACACACTGAGGAGGCGATCACATCGTTATGGGTGGTGAGGGCGCCTAAAAGAAGGAAGCCATTCTCCTCACGGATATATTTGAGGTCACTTAGGGCTGTAACGTCGATCAGTGTTGATGTCGGTTTCACGCCCCGCTGCAACTCGACGAGGACATCGGTACCCCCGGCAATGAGTCGAGCCTTGTCTGCGTACTGCGCAAGCAGATCGAGTGTTTCCTCGATACTCGTTGGCTGAAAATAGGTTTGCCACATACGTACTTCCTTATCACTTTCTCCCGCTCGCTTCGGTCTTTCTGGACATCATGAGTTTGATCAGGCCATAGGCCGGGAATGGATCGCTATACACCTTCTGTTTCGGGTCTGTCTCGGACGCGCCCACCGGGTCCCGTGTGAGATTGTGTCCTTCAAATGACACCTCCGCCATCTGCGGGAAGCGTTCCAGGAGTCGCACACCTATCTCATGGACCAGGTGTTGAATCGACTCGCTAACAAATTCATGGAAGACGGTCTGCGCAACATCACGGACCTGCTCGCTGGGAATATAGCGTGTCTGCATATCTGCAACATCTGCATATTGCCAATAGACATCCAGGTAAATAAATAAGGGGCGATCTCCCCGTTCAGGTAAGGTGGTGTACGTATCACGGACGAAATGGGTAAATGCGCTACCGGTGACCTTGAATAATTGCATTCCCACGCGACCACAGCGATGCCCAGTGATCTTGATGGTTCCACCATCAGACGCAAAATCCATGGTTGCCATGGCATAGTCATCGTGTGACCGGCTGAACAACACATTGCTATCACCAAAGGACGCAGGCAAGCTGACGTCCCTACTAACCTGGGTTGGTAGGGACGTCAGCTTGCCTGCGCCTTCTTGACCACCTTGTGGAATCTGGGCTGGCGTAAAGGCAAGTTCCCTTCCAGTCATTCGCAAGCGCTCCATCTCGGGATAGGTTGCCAGAAATTGATGACCGAGCTGTTCAAGAAATCCCTCGAGTGTCGATCCCTCGAACGCGAGGGCCTGCCGGAGGATAAAGTTCTTCATGGTGTCGGTCGCTACGACCATGGAATTATCACCCTTGGTATACGATGGAAGAAAATTCTCCCCAAAGACCTCGACATCGACCTCCGCTGCAAAGAGAATATTCTCTCTGCCAATAAATGACGACTCGGGGATAGATGGCACACCCGAGAACGGATGCGCGTACACACGGTAGACAGGAACCCGTGCTTTGCCATAGCTGATGATATAATTGTAGTTGTTCTCGGCACTCATACTGTCCTCCTTGAGCGAACAAAACGTAGAGCTAACAATACGTACCTAATAATGGAAGAGGAGAAGCTGAAATTGGTAACCAGCCAGCCGAGAGCGGTGACTCCATGCATCCGCATCCTGTGGCCTTCAGACTACTTGACGGCATCCGAAAGAACGGTATTACGTAAGCGATACCAACAAATCTTGCCGATTTCATCAAGGGCGGTCTCGATCTCGCGGCTACGGGAGTGCTGGAGTCGAGTGGCAAAACCTGCCAGGATACTCTCTTTCTTGTTCTCGCGGACACAGAGCACAAACGGGAAGCCAAAGCAGTTTGGAGCGCAACCGGGCAGAATATGAAGCCCAGGACCAGCCTACCAGGATGGTACGCATGTTTACCATGCTTGGCAATCGCGTGCCTTTACATTGTACCGGATGTGGCAAGGTCTTGCTGGCCTATCAGCCCGATAGTGTGGTCGCCTCCATCGTTATATCATACGCATCAGTGCCGCCATCTCCAGTGCTCTCGCTGCATCACAGGAAACTCCCGAGAGCACCTGTAATGCCGTAGGATAAGGATTGTGCCGGGTGGAGGTCCGCATCCATCATCTACACACCTCCTTCTTGCTTCCCACGAGGAGTACATATGCGACGCACCAAATTTGTCTGTACAATCGGCCCAGCGACCAGCAGCGAAGAGCGACTCGAACAACTGATGCAAGCGGGAAGGGGCAGCCTGTGATGTTAGTCGAAGGTACTATGGTCACTATCACCACTCGCCAGGTGGCGGGAAATGCGCAGGTGATCCCGACGACCCATACGCGACTAGATGGAACGATATTGTTTTACCGCGTATAGACCATCTCACTGGGGGATAGGAAGCACGTGAAGCCCTTCTCGACCGGGTTGTACCAGGTAAGACACCAGTATTTCTAGCACGAATGGTCTTTCGTAGAGTGGGCGGCGCATTTCATCAAAGAAAAAGACGTGTAGACGTTCGCGTCGTCCATTCGATTTGCGGCTAAACGGCTGCATGGGGATGACAATGTCAACGACGTACCCTTGTGCCGGAATCTTCACGACTGCTTGCTGCACAATATAGGCATAGTGTTCGTGGATGGCCGAGCGCACCTCAACGTATACCAGTTCATCATGCACACGTGCACCCAGGCCCGAGGACTGTATACCTTCCATGGTTCCATAGAGGCGGGAGTGAGGACGAGAAGGATCGGATACTCGTCCCCTAGGCAGGATACCCGGGTCAGGTTCATCTCTGCCCATCAGACGAATGCGAATGCTGAAACCCTGGTCGGGTTGTACTCGTAGCGGATTTCAATGGTGGCTGCCGTTGTAGTCTGCAGCCGTTCTCCAGCGAGAACACGTTGAATGTGTTTCAACAATGATACATTAGATTCTGCCGGGTTAGTTCCATCCGTAGGTGTGGAAACCTTTGTGGCATCCTGTTTTGGGAACAGAAATCCTGATTGAAGGGTAGGCGATGCCCACATTCGGGCTTGTTGCTGCTCTGCTTGCGTTTGTGATGCACGCTGTGTGGGGGACAGCATGCCGGAGATTTGCTTAGGTAGATGAGGGATGGCGGGTAGCATGCCGGAGATCTGCTTCGTGAGATGCTGAACCAATGATGTGCCAGTGCGCCAACTGTCATCTTGGCCGGGCTCATCATAGCTTATGGGAAGTTTTGACTCATTTTGCGCTGGTGGTATGCTTCTCGCTGCAGGTTGTGATTTTAGGGTTCCCTCTATCAACAAAGGCCTCTCTGCAGGGATAGCGGACGGGTCGGGAGGTGGTAATGGGCGTTTGGGACCTGTCGTTGTTTCCCAAAGAACACGGGCCGAAGGTTCGTTCTTGAACGAACTCAATGGCATGATATTAATGGTATCCATTTCCGCTACCTGGTCTCTTGGTAGGGCATGATTGCCGTTTTGGACGGGCAGTTGCGGAATTGGATATGCTTTTAATTCCTGGGAACTATGTCTGCTGGAAAGTGCTTCTGCCAGCTCTTTCACGCTTTGGAAACGTTCTGAAGGCTCAAGAGACAATGCTTGCATGACGATTTCGTTAACACTGCCGCTTATACGCGGGTTGAGTTCATGCGGTGAGCGCAACCGCTGCTGCGTTCGTTGCATAAGCTCATCAGGTTGAGTGCCGGTCAGCAAGAGGTAGAGTATCGCGCCAAGACTATATACGTCGGAGACAGGTTCTACTTTGCCAAGCAGGACTTCGGGTGCGCTAAAAGATGTTGTCAGGACAATTGCTGATGATATCTCCTTTTGCTCGCTGACCATTCGCGGGAGCAATCTGCGCAATTGTGGAGGCAACCAGGATACTGCGAGCCAGGGTTGACTGTGGTGGTCATCACCGTCGAGAAGGATTGCATATGGATCAAGGTCACCGATGACGATCTGATGCTGGTGCAGACTCTCCAGTGACTGACAGAGGTGACTAATCCAGGAGAGGGCAAGCTGCTGATCAAGCAAACCTATACTACTCTGTAGGAAATCCTGTAGTGTGCGCAAGCGCTTGTCTGTATCCCTTTGGCCTCCTGCGCCAACAGAAGTGTTGTCTAGTAGTGGTCGGCCTGTGATAGTGAGGAGATGGCTTTGGCTCTCTTGTAAATCGATCACGGGCATCACATGAGCGATGCCCAGCTGGCGTAGCAGATCGTACTCTCTCTGTGTCAATTCGCTCGCTTTTGCCTGTGCTTCTTCATTCAGGCTGCTGATGTCGATGTTCCGAATAACAACCATGCGCTGTTGTTGGTTATCGACAGCAAAAAATAGCTTCACGTACGGGCGATGACGCACTAGCGATGTGATGCTGTAACGTGAAGTTGCATCAGCACCGTCCTGTGTTGGAGAAGGCCCCTTTTTCTCCTTGCCGACTCGCTCACCACAGGAACCACAGAAGATGGCGTGTGGAGGCAGTATAGCGTCACATCCAGGACAATGCACATTGCCAAAAGGATTGTGCTCAGTTGTTGTTTGCAACATGGTCGTTAGAGAACTTCCTCGTATTATAATTTAGGATACATTTTTAGTGAGTATATGCTGATTATATCATAGCCGGGTGCCCCTTGTGTGTACTAGGCTAATTCATAGACCTGAGTTCTATTCCGACTCTTGTCACCGCTCACACGTTCTGTTAGAATCGGAGGTGAACACAGTATGCTCGTTGGACTGTGGGCGTGGCGTGATACAATACGAATTAGGAACAATGCGTCGCGAACATCCGACAGAACTCGGAGGTGTTTATTTTTTATGGATTTAGCCACACTTATTTTCTGGATCATCGCCTTTGTGCTTGTCGGCTCGGCACTGCTAGTCGTGATTCAGCGCAACATCGTGCATAGCGCACTGGCATTGATACTGGTCTTCGCCATGGCTTCCGGTATCTACTTCTTGCTGAACGCTGAATTCATCGCCATCGTACAGATCCTCATCTACGCAGGCGCAGTGACAGTGCTGATCCTCTTTGCCCTCATGCTTACACGCACAAGTAACATGCAGGTGAACAGCAACCCTAACGGCAAACTGTGGTGGTTGGCCCTGCCCATCTGCGCATTGGTAGCCGCGGGCATCATTTTTGCCACAACTATCAGTCCCCGCGCTACCACGGCCACGAGCAACTAGCAGCCTATGGCGGCAAAGGGGTATGCGCAATACCACCGAACAACGTCATCTATATCGGCCAACTGCTGTACAGCCCTACCTGCTACAGCTACGTGCTACCGTTTGAAATTGCGTCCCTAGTGCTGCTCGTGGCAATCATGGGCGCGATAGTAATTGGCAGGGAGGACTAGACACATGGGTCTCACGTTGAACCATTTCCTGGTACTTGGCGCGCTGCTTTTCTGCATTGGGCTGTACGGCGCACTGGCGAAACGCAATGCCATCGCGGTATTGATGGGCATTGAGATCATGCTCAACGCAGTCAATATTACCATGGTTGGCTTTTCGTTCTTTAACCATGTCAAGCCCTACTCGACCTTCTTGACCGGTCAGATTTTCGCCATCTTCATCATTACTGTCGCCGCCGCGGAAGCTGCCGTAGCCCTGGCAATGATTATTTCCATCTACCGCAAACGCAGTACGGTCGATGTTGGCGAAATCAACATGATGAAGTGGTGATCATATGGCATTGTATCAATATTCCTGGCTGATTTTGCTGGCACCGCTCTTCGCATTCGCAGTGATCGTCTTCGGGACGCGCATCTGGGACCTGCCGAGTCGCCCACGCGTCGCGGCCGCAACGACGCATGCAGAGGCACATGCCGTCGAAGCGCATGGGGCAGATGGCGAGACCCATACCGAACACGAGAGCGACGTTGAATTGATTGAGACGACTGGACCGCACGGCGAGAAAATTATTTTAGAAGATATAGAAGACCCGAAAGTACCACAACTGACGCCGGGCGCCAGGTGGAGCGGCTATCTCGGTGTCGTCATCATGGCTCTGGCCTGCCTCTATTCCTGGCTGATGCTGCTCGCTTCTGCTGGTGTCCTGCACATTGCTCCACAATTGCAACCAGGGGACATAATAAAACTGAGTGCCATCTCCTATACCTGGTTGCAGCAGCCAGGCGGAACCGCCAACTATGTCATCGACTTCCACCTGGATAATCTGGCAATCGCCATGATGGTTGTAGTCACCACCATTTCGCTGCTGGTGCAGTTCTACTCGCAGGGCTACATGGAAAAATCGGCGGGCTACGCACGTTTCTTCTCCTATCTCTCGCTCTTCGCCTTTTCCATGCTGATGATCGTGTTTGCCGCGAATTTCCTGGTGATCTTCATCGGGTGGGAACTGGTCGGCCTGAGTTCGTATCTGCTGATCGGCTTCTGGATCAACAAAAAGGCCAAACCCGCCGAGGACCGTCTCTCGCCGGCCAGCGCAGCCGTTGAGGCCTTTATCACCAACCGCGTTGGTGATGTGGGCTTTATCATCGGCATCATGATCCTGTTCGCCAACACGGGCACCTTCAACTTCGCCGACCTGGCCGGTCCTGCCAGTAATCCCTTGAGCGTTGCACACAACTTCGCCAACAACCAGGCGCTGCTGACCGTCGCCATGATCCTGGTCTTCTGCGGTGCAATAGGCAAATCAGCGCAGATACCGCTGCAGGTCTGGCTGCCACCGGCTATGGAAGGTCCGACGCCGGTGAGCGCGCTGATCCACGCAGCAACAATGGTCGCGGCCGGTGTCTACATGGTAGCAGTCACCTTTCCACTTTTTGCTGCCGCGGGCCCCGCAGCCTTTGGCGTCGTCGCCTGGATTGGTGGCATCACTGCTCTCTTCGCCGCGACCATTGGCCTCGTGCAGACCGACTTCAAACGTGTGCTGGCCTTCTCGACGATCAGCCAGCTTGGCTATATGTTCGTCGGCCTTGGCGTAGCTGGCACGCTTTATGGCCCTGGCCCTGGCATGTTCCACCTCTTCACTCATGCCTTCTTCAAAGCACTGCTCTTCCTGGGCGCCGGCAGCGTGCTGTATGCCCTTCATCATGCAACGCATAGAGAGGTGCAGGACATGCGCCTGATGGGCGGCCTTGCAAAGTATATGCCGATCACAGCTATCACCTGGTTGATTGCCACGCTCTCGATCTCCGGTTTCCCATTCTTCGCAGGTTTCTATAGCAAAGATACCATTATCGCGCTTGCCTTCAACTATAATTTTGCTCTGGGGGCTATTACACTCTTGACGGCCGGCTTGACTGCCTTCTATATGCTGCGCGCTTACATCCTGGCCTTTGGGGGAAAGGGGGGTGGCTTCGGAGGACTCTGGGGTGGAACCTATCGCGGCACGGGTGAGCTACACGAATCACCCATCACGATTACCCTTCCTCTGATCCTGCTGGCGATCGCTTCTATCGTTGCCGGTTACTGGACAGACTTCTTCAAATACATCCAACCGGGGGCTCCCGCCGTTGTCTCAAGGGTTCTGAGCGACGCTGTGACAACCCCGGTGGGTGTGTTGAGTGTTATTTTGCCCTGGCCGGCTTCGTCTGGGCCTACATACTCTACACCCGCTTTGAGCTGGCGAGCATCGACGATTTTGTGCAGAACAACGCGGTGCTGCGCGTACTCCATCGCATTGCACTACATAAGTTCTATGTGGACGAGCTCTACGACCTGCTGATCCGCTATGTAGTGCTTGGCATCTCGCATATCGAGCAGGCCTTCGATACCTATGTCGTTGATGGCCTGGTCAACGGTACGGCTCGCCTGGTGGTGACGGCGGGCCGCGACCTGCGTCATGTTGAGACTGGCAGGGTCCAAACCTACATGGTGGGTTTCTTCGGCGGCATCGTGGTGTTGATCATCTTCGTCTTTGCGCTGGTCAACTTCGTGAAGTGAGGATAAAACTGTGATATTTGCAAGTGATCTTACCTGGATTATCCTGCTGCCGGTGATCGGCGCACTGGCGGCCATGGTTACTCCAAAGAACATTGCACGCTGGCTGGCCCTCGGCTTTACGGCAGCCACCTTCGTGCTTTCGCTGGTCATTTTCTTCCGCATCGCCCTCAATGGTTATAATTTTGGCGACCTCAACCATCTGCCGGACTCGATAAACCTGACTTGGATCAGCTTCAGGACTGGCAATATCCAATTCAATATCAACTATTTCCTGGGTGTTGATGGCTTGAGCCTGCCCCTGGTCATTCTGAACGCCTTGATGACGATGCTGGCAGTGATTGGCGGCTGGGAAAAAATGCGCGTCAAAGAATATATGGCCCTACTGCTGCTGCTGGAAGCAGGCGTGATGGGGGTATTTCTGTCGCTCGACCTACTGCTCTTCTTCCTCTTCTGGGAAGTTGAACTGGCTCCCATGTTCCTGCTGATCGGTATCTGGGGTGCCGATGTCATCAAGCATGGCATGCCAGGACGTATCTACTCGGCCTGGAAATTCCTCCTGTACACGTTCTTCGGAAGCGTGTTCATGCTGGCAGGTATTCTACTACTCTACTTCAATTTCCCCAACACGCATCCTCCTGCCGGCATGCCATATACGGCCAGTATGCAGTACTTCTCGATGCCCGCACTTCCTGAGTGGGACGGTTCAGATTCCGTTGATTGGTGTCACGACAAGCCTGCAACTGCTCACCTTCTTGTTGATCTTCCTGGCTTTTGCCATCAAAATACCCATGTTCCCATTCCATACCTGGCTGCCAGATGCGCACACCGATGCGCCAACGGAAGTCAGCGTGATCCTGGCCGGAATTCTGCTCAAGATGGGAGCATATGGACTGATCCGTGTCTGCCTGAGGCTCTTGCCACAGGGTGTGCATGAGTTTGCTCCCTGGTTAGCCGGATTTGCGGCAATTAATATCATCTATGGTGCAGGCATCTGCCTGGTGCAGACGGATATGAAGAGGCTGATAGCCTTCTCGAGCGTGAGCCATATGGGCATCGTCCTGCTGGGTGTAGCAGCGGCGGCTGGCACAGGCGATCTGGCCTTCCGCACGGCGGCATTGACAGGCGCGACCGTCCAGATGGTGAGCCACGGTCTCATTACCGGCATGCTGTTCTTCTGCGTTGGCGTCATCTACGATCACGCACACACGCGCGAAATCGCCGTTTTTGGCGGCGTCGCCAAGAAGATGCCATTGCTAGCAACGCTCTTTACCTTTGCCGGCCTGGCATCGCTGGGTCTGCCAGGACTGGCCGGTTTCGTGGCAGAATATATCACATTTACGAGCAGTTACCGGTCTGGACAGTAGCAACAACGATCTCGGTCTTCACGATGATCCTGACGGCGAGTTATCTGCTCTGGATGCTCAAGCGCGTCTTTTATGGCCCATTTAATACTAAGTGGAGTTGGTTGCCCGATGCGAATCTGCGTGAGACGATCCCACTTTTTGCACTGTCGGCATTCATCGTGTTCATTGGCATTTTCCCGACTTTCCTGATAGTAGCGATTACGCCTAGTCTGGCCCAGATCTTGCACGTGGCTGGTACGGCTTTGCACCCGTAACCCTGCCCAGCCCTGGCCGCGCCCCAGGGCGACCGCAAGGGATCGCCCCTACTATTATACGGATGTGACTCAGAGGCGAAATCGTATATAATAGGGGCGGGGCTTGCCCCCGCCCTGGATCGGCCCGCGCCCTGGGGTGGTGGGATGCTTACCCGACAAGGAGTGTTGTATGTTTCATCTCTCTGATCTTTATCTTGTCTCGCCAGAACTAAGTCTGGTGTTCGTCGCCCTGGCCGTGATGCTGGTTGACCTCTTCGTGAAGCGGCGCGTTGTGACGGTGACCGTCGCGCTGGTCGGCCTGGTCATACCGTTAGCCTTGACAATCTCACTAGCGTTTGCACTTGATTTCTCGGTTGCCCATGAAGCATTCTTCAACATGCTGGTGGTGGATCCATATGCCATCTACTTCAAGATTGTCTTCTTGCTCATCGCCGCTGTAATGATTCTGGCCTCCTACAGTTATGTGGGTAAATACGTCAAGGCGGAAGGTGAGTTTTACGCTCTCATGCTCTTCTCCGTGACAGGTATGATGTTGATAGCCAGTACAAGTGAACTCATATCTATCTACATCTCATTCGAACTGTTGAGCATTCCCCTCTATGTGATGGCAGGCCTGATTCGCTTTAATGAACGTTCGGCAGAGGCGGCGGTTAAATATGTGTTGTTGGGGGCGATGTCCTCGGCCATCCTGCTCTACGGTTTTGCACTCCTCTACGGCCTCACCGGAACAACCGACCTGAAGGGCATTGCCACATCGCTTGGCAGCAGCGTGCACAATGGCAACTTAATCGTGCTTGTGGCCGACATACTGATCCTGGCAGGCTTCGGCTTCAAGATATCGGCAGTGCCGTTCCACATGTGGGCACCAGACATCTACGAAGGCGCACCCACTCCGGCGACGGCCTTCTTCTCGGTTGGTTCCAAGGCGGCAGGCTTTGCAGTGCTGATCCGTGTCTTCATCGATGGAGGTCTTTGGAATGTAAACCTCTCAACACTGGTTATTGCGGTCTCGATCATCGCTATCCTCACGATGACGCTTGGTAACGTTGTGGCTGTTGTGCAATCGAATGTGAAGCGCATGATGGCCTACTCCAGCATTGCCCAGGCCGGCTACATCCTCGTCGGTTTCGTTGCCAGCCTAGCGGGCAAGAGTTCAGATGGCACTGTTGCCGTACTGTTCTTCATCCTGGTGTATGTGCTGACGAACCTGGGGGCATTCTCCGGCATCATCGCTCTTGCAAACGCAACGGGTGGCGAGCGTATCGACGATTTCCGCGGCTTGGCAAAGCGTGCTCCCTTGTTAAGTTTAGGCACAGCGCTCTGTCTGCTCTCGCTGGCCGGCATACCGCCGATGGCAGGTTTCGTGAGCAAGGTGTTCATCTTTACGGCTGCCTGGGGTGAGAGCCAATCCCTGCTCGCTCAAGGAAATTCCCTGCTGAGTGGGTGGCTGGTCGCACTCGTGGTCGTTGGCCTGATCAATAGCGTGATCTCGATGGTCTACTATGGCCTCATCGTGAAGTCGATGTACTTTGATGCACCGCTCAAGGAAGACCATCTATCGACGCCTCTTGGTCTAAGTTCCTCGATCACGTTCGCAACTGCGGCACTGGTGGTGATTACCTTTGCAGCCCAGTTGGTACTGCTTGCGGACAGCCCTGCGGCCAATAGTTTGCTGGCGTTTTTGGTGGGAAGGTGATGTCGTAATGAATTCTTGCTCATCTCACTGTTTCAGTGCCGAAATCAAGAGGGTCGGAACAAATTCCTAACAAGCAAGCGATAATGAAGCTGGCTGGGACTGGACAAAAGCCCATCGAGCAGGCAAAGTAGAACAAACTGACCATCTACTTGCACTGCCAGGAGCTTTCCATGACCATCATACCAGAATCCCAGCTGTTTGACCAGCGTACGATGCGCTTGCTGATCGAGCATAGCGACACCGTGCAGCGCTACCGCGCCTTGTTCGCGCTGCTGGATTGGCGCGTCGTCCCAGAGCCTTGGCCCGATCCTTCGCGTCCGGGCAAGCGTCCGCATCCCCAAAGCGCTTACATCAAGGCCCTGCTCATCAAGCTCGACCTTTGGCTATGCCTATTGCACCCAACTGCGTCGCTTCCTGGTCGAGCATCCTTTGCTCGTCCTGGAGCTCGGCTTTCGGCCAGTGCTCAATGTGGAGCTGCCCTACGGCTTTGATGTACAGCGCACCGTGGGAAGCCGCCCGCTGGTTCACCCACCAACAACGCACGCTCGATCACCGTGTGCTCAAAGCTCTGTTCGCCGCCACCGTGCAGGCACTGCTCGAGGAGATCCCCGGCCTGGGCGAAACCGTCGCCTACGACGTGAAGCACATTTATGCCTGGGTGCGCGAAAACAACCCGCGCGAGCACATCAAGGACCGTTTCTGCAAGGACCGCCAGCCCAAAGGTGATCGCGATTGCCGCGTGGGCGTCAAGACCAGCAGCAATCAAGAGCAACCCGACGGCTCGACCAAAGAGGTCAAGGAATATCTGTGGGGCTACGGCTCCGGCATTGCCGTCGCCACCGTTGCCGACTACGGGGACGTCGTGCTGGCCGAAGGTACCCTGCCTTTCAACGAGGCCGATGTGACCCACTTTCCTGCCCTCTACCTCCAGACGGGAGCCATCCTGGGCTTCTTTCCGCTCAACATCACCGCTGATGCCGCCTTCGATGCTTGGTATACGTATCAGACGTGCGCTTTCCGTGGCGGCATCGCGGCCATTGCCCTGAATTCGCACGGCCATCCCACCTTCCAGCGCGATGCTGATGGCATCCCACGCTGTCCGGCCGGTTTGCGCATGCAGCCGACCTATCAGTTCCAGCATACCAAGGGTTACTGCGCTCAACGCTACCGCTGTCCCCTGCCTTCCCCCAGCCCACCGGCCAGACCTGCCAGCATGAGCAATTTGCCAAAGGGAAAGGCTGCGTTAAAGACATCGACATCGAGGCGGGCGGGCTGATGCGCGTCACGCTGGACCGGGACGGGCCGCTCTACAAGGCCATCTACCGTCAGCGCACCTGTGCCGAACGCATCAACAGTCAGGCCCAGGCCCTGGGCATTGAGCAACCCAAGGTGGCGCCATCGGCCCGCGGTGGCTCGCCTCAATACGCTCATCTATATCCTCATCAACGCCAAAGCGCTCCAGCGGGCACGGGCTATCAATGCCTCGTTGCTCACCTTCAAGCCCGCAGCAGCCTAGTTCGCCAGGAGGAAACCGAGCCTGCCCGTAAGCGCTCTCCCCACCGGAAAGAGAGCGGCTTCTGCACATCCACCAGGCGCCTGCAAGCTTGCTCATTCTCCTTGGCTCACCCTTGTGAGGGAGTCTGTCTGCCTGTTGAGCCCATCTGGGTCTCTCATCCTCTGCCTGCAGTGAACAGGCTGCACCTGCAGGAGCGCTACGATCGGCCCCCTCTACAAATACTACGACTCCCGCCCAGATTCTACTCGGAGAATAGTTCCGACCCTCGAAATCAACGCAGGTAGTAGCACCTCCGCATTGGGTGAGCCAAGACCTGTTACCGGGTCCCAACCCGGCGCAGCAGCATAGCCCTTTACTTTCACCCCATTGCTATTGACATCATTGTTGCCAACGGTGATGTCGTGGAATGCCTGTGTATAAGTGCTCGAGGCCGCCACCTTATAGAGTCCCGGGTTGATGAACCCCAGTCCATGACCTGCCATCTGGTTGGCAATCGCACAAAGTGCAGCCCACACCGGACCACTAGCAGCAGTACCACCGGCTTGCTGCCATGAACCATTGTAGTAATTGGCTATGCCAGTAGAAGCATCAGCATCTGCTGAAACGTCGGGGACGCCGCGACCATTCTGGCGTATCGATGCTGGCAGGGTCTGCTGATACATCGGTGTTGGATAAAAGGCACTGAAGCCACCTCCACTACTGCTCCAGGCGTTCTCCTGCGCACTTTGTCCCTTATTCAACAATGTCGTGCCTCCTACGCTTGTCACCCAGGGCTCATCAGCGGGGAAACCGATTGTGGGTGTCGGCGAGAGCCTTGTGCCCTGTACATCAGCATAGTCAGTAGCACCATTGGAGGAACCGGTTCCGGCAATGAACGTGATGCCATACTTGGTCGTGGTGTTCTGCAAAATGGTATCCCACTTCTGAAGCTCTTGCCGTCCTGCCTGATCTTTGAGTGTAGCCTCCGATGCGTCCCACTCATTGGAAATGATGTGGCCCAGGTGATGGTTGATAGCATACTGGATCAGCTGTCGGAACTCAGGCAAGCCAATCGTTCCCTCGGTTTCAGCTATAGGACTGGTGAGCACGATAATGCCTGCATCAGGCGCAAGAGCATGCATAACCTGCACGTCCTGTGTTATACTGCTGGCCCAGCCAACCATCGTTTGGTTGCTGGAATCGAAGGGTACAGTCCCCAATGGTGAAATGACCTGAATGGTTATGGGTGGGAGACCGAACGCTTTGTCGAAGACATTCATGTCTTGCTGCAAGGTAGGGCTATCAAAGGAATCGATGTCGATGATAGTTTGCCCCTTGCCTGTAAAACCGTGCTCTACGAGTGACTCAACACCATATGCGACGCGCAAACTATGCGGTGTTTGGCAACTCTGCGTCTGACTCAAGCCGTCTGGACAGGTATTCGTCGTAGCAGTAGCTGTGGCGAAGGCTGGAGCACTGGCTGTGGCATTGACCTGGGCAGTAGCCGTGGCATGGGCTCGATCTATAGCTATCTGGTTGTTCCTCACGAGCAAGATACCAACGCCTCCCACTATCACCAGTAGCGCCAGGCAGACCAACAAGATGGCTCTCCCTTGAAGACGTGACACGGGAGAGGTACTGATTCCACCGCTCGCGGGTGGGGGTGGAGGAATATCTTGACTCGCTGCAAACGGAATATATTCACTGGGCGCATAAGGAATTGGTGGGGGTACCTCTTGTGAGTAGCTGGCGAGTGGTCGTGAAAAAGCAGGATAAGTGGAGCCAACCTCTTCCGCCTGTCGAATGGCAATTGTCAGGATTAATGCTCCGGGCTGACCTCCACTACTGGATAGTTCACCCTGTCCTTCCAGGGGGATCACCTGACCATCCTGTGTGCCCTCCGGCACGAACACGCGAAGGAGCCGTCCGCCAGGCAGCGTCAAAGTTCGGCTCGTACCGATCAGCGCCTCTGTCTCGCTGATCACGAGCGTCGCCCGAATATCGACTCCACGTTGCTGTCCTTCCAGTGACATCGTTTCACCTCCAGAAAATCGAGTGTGGTGATAGCTTTCATCTCACGCTGGGAAAGGCGAGTAGCTTCTTTGGTGGCATGCGCATCGGGATATGGATCGGCTTCGGTGCGCACGATTTTGATGGCTAGTTGTCGATTGATACACGTATCTTCTGCGAGATAGACCTCACCCATGCCGCCGCTGCCTATGAGGCGAACCAGTCGGTAATGATCCAGTTGCTGTCCCTCCAGTGGCATCGTTCTCTCCTTCCGTGTTCAGAATACCAGAACAATCTAAGGGTGCCAAGCTTACAGCTTCCACACTCTCGCATTGCTATACACCACCTCAGTAAGCGAATGCTTCTCGGCAGCAGCAAGGCCAATCAAACCGCTAGTGTAGCTACTATCGGTGATCGTATCGATTTGTTGATGATTTACATACAGGGTGAAATTACTCCCGTTTGCCACGATGGCAATCAGATGGGTCTGATTGAGGCCAGTGTGAATCGCTGGATTGAGACGAGACGGTGTCACATCGTGGGACGTTGTTGGGTTTACAACGTTAATAAGCTTGTAGTACCCATCAGAGCAAATTCGCAAGAAATAGGCGCTGGCTGCTGCAAAATCTTCGCGGAAGACGATTCCACCACAGTTGCCCTGGATGATCGTCATCTGTACCTCAAAAGAGAAATTGATCACGTCAGAATTATGAGCAGTACAGACCTCGACGCCTTGTGATGCACTGGCGTGATAAGCTCCACCTATGAACTGACAGCCACCCGTGTTATCCGTTCCTTCACCCCAATTGTAGCCCCGACTATTATCACTCAACGGGTCAAAAAGTGACAGCGTCCCGGTGTTTGGAGGATAGGGATTAGAATTCTGGGCAATGAACGTGGCTGTGGCGTTAACTTGCGTGGTAGCGGTACTGTTGGCCTGGCCTGTAGGGCTAGCTGGAGTAGTGGCAGTGGCAGTCGCAGGATTGTTAGCGACCTGGTGACTCCTCAGCACTGCAAGGAGGCCGGCGCTCGTCACAATCACAATGATTACCACTCCGACCAGCAGGAGCGTCATGCTCTTGGAGAGACCTGGGCGCCTGGGAGCGGCCCCATAGGCCTCGTAGGTTCCATAGAGAGTAGGTCGAGTCTCTTCCCAGAGTCCCTGGGTTGAGGCTGGCAAAGTAGAATCAACACCCTCGTAGGGAATATGTCGAGGTAAAGAAGAGAGTTGCGGGTTGGATGCAGGAAGGGTAGAATCAATGGTATTGACCTGCGAAGGGATGGCTTGTAGGTGCGGATTCGAGGCACGAACGGTTGTTTCAGTACTGCCAGCATCTGGTTGGGGTGCTTCCGCCTGTTGAACGGCAATCGTCAGGATTAATGCGCCCGTCGGCCCTCCACTGCTGGATAATTCACCCTCACCTTCCAGGCGAATCACCTGGCCATCCAGCGTACCTTCTGGCACAAAGATGCTGACGCGTCGCCTGCCTGGCAGCGTCAACATGCGGCTGGTCCCGGCCATCGCCTCTCGTCTACTAATAGCCAGCGTGGCCCGGATATCGCCACCACTAGGAGCGTGGGATGCGAGCGTACCACTGGGTGTCTCCCTGCCTTGCACTGCCGTCTGGAACGCCTGGGCAAAGGCGGCGATAGACGGAAAACGATCTTCCGCCTTTTTCTCCAAAGCCCGCAGGATCACTGCGTCAACGACAAGCGAAATGCGTGGATTGAGCATACTTGGTGGAAGCGGTTGCATCGTAAAGTGCTGGCGCATGACCTGGCTCGGACCTCCCCGAAAAGGCAGATTACCTGTCAGCAGTTGATAGGCCATCATCGCCAGCGCATACTGGTCGGTCGCGGACACAGGCTGGCCATCCCATTGTTCGGGAGCCATATAAGCGGGAGTGCCCCGTATGCTCTGACTTGTCGTCGTCGTTGCAGCCGCGAATTTGGCGATGCCGAAGTCAGCCAGCAGCAGATCGGGATGGTCAGGGTCTCCTGCTCTGCTGCGTATCAGGAAGTTGGAGGGTTTGACGTCCCGGTGGATCAGTTGATGGTCGTGTGCATGTTGAAGCGCGTCAGCAGCCTGAGAGATTAAGTACGCGACATTCTGTGGGGAGAGCATCCCAGCATTGCCGCGTTCTTGCAGCCAATTGGTCAGAGAACCTTCCTGGCGAAAAGGCATGACCATATAGGAGATTGTTGTGATATTGACATGCTCTTCGCCAAAATCAATCAGGGGTAAGATGTGTGGGTGATCGAGCACAGTGATGGCCTGCATCTCGCGCTGGAAGAGGCGAGCGCCTTCGTTAGTCGCATTTACATCGGGATAGGGAGCGGCTTCGGTGCGCATAACCTTGATAGCTACCTGCCGGGTGATGCGTGTATCTTCTGCGAGATAAACCTCGCCCATACCACCACTACCGATCAGGTGCACAAGCCGGTAATGACCCAGTTGCAATCCCTCGAGTGGCATTTTTTCCCCTATGTAGATATTGAGGACGCTTAAGTGCTTGCATGTGGATTGAGAAATAGTATAGCACATGAGTTAGACTTTATCCATATTAGGCAGCAAAGGCGAGCATCTCCATCAGATACTGTGGGATTTCCACCCATGCGAGGAATACACTATCATCGCATCGGTGTGTTACAATATACTCAACACTGGTTTGGCATAAGGGAAGCAGAAAGAAAAACCATGGAAACATTACGCTGGACGGTAGATGACCTGGAACTCCTACCCGATGACGGCAGCAAATACGAAATTATTGATGGAGAATTGTACGTGGCAAAACAACCACATATGCATCACCAGATTGTTTGTGGTCGAGTATTCGCCTTATTGGACCAATGGAGCAACCAAACACAAATTGGTATAGCAATTTTTGAACCAGGGATCATTTTCACGAATGATAATGCGGTGGTGCCCGATGTGGTTTGGATAAGCCATGAGCGGTATGCTATAGCATTGCAAGCAGATGGGAAATTTCATTCTTCGCCTGAACTTGCGGTTGAAGTCCTTTCCCCGGGCTTAGAGAATGAACGTCGAGACCGCGAACTCAAGCTCAGGCTGTATTCACGCCGTAACGTGAAGGAATATTGGGTTGTGAACTGGCAAGGGCGGAGCCTGGAAGTCTATCGACGCGAAAACGCTGTCTTAACGCTGGACAAGACACTTGATGAGAATGACGTCCTAGAAACCCCACTGTTGCCAGGATTTCGCTGCAAGGTCAGTCAGTTTTTTAAGAACCTTTAGGGGTGACTTCTATCGTCAGACGTGGGATACCATGAATTGAGCTGGCGACTGACCCTCCGATATGATAATCGACGCTGAGTTGCTCCAATGCCTCTACAATAGGCATTATTTCTGCCAGTAATTCTGGTGTATTCATCCACCTTTCCGCCTCTCTAAATCTGCCTGTACTCGATCGGCTAGTTCTTTGCCATAGTAAAGCTCAAGGAAAATCAGGGCGAGTTCTTCCTCGCTGGCATCTGGATGCAGCCGCCGGATGGTATCCCTGGTTGCTTGTATCATAGTTCGGCTCAACGACCTGACGAGACCAAATAATTTGGTAGGAGAAGCCTTACGAATCAATTCGATCTGCACACGCTCTGCTTCGGGGCTGGTGTCTATTGACTGGGTTCTCATCGATGCTTTACCTCTCTAGAGATTACACCATCCACACCTTTGCGTTGCTATACACCACCTCGGTTGGATGCCCGTTGGTTGCAAATGCACTGGCAGCAACACCAATTGCTCCGTGGCTATTCGTGCTATCAGTCGCGCTGGCGATTTTCTGGTTATTCACATACAGTGCGATCGTGTTCCCTATTGCCACCACTGCTACGAGATTGGTCTGGTTCAGTCCATTGTGGATCGCTGTGCTGGCAGCAGTCGCTATGATGTCGTGGCAGGTGTTGCCAGAACAGAGAAGGAGTTCGTAATTCCCGATATCGGAAACATAGAACAGGTAAAATGTGTTGTGTATCGTATCAGCGCGGAAGATGATGCCGCCAACATCGCCTTTGATAATCTGCATCTGCACCTCGTAGGCAAAGTTGCTGAAGTTGGTAGATTTGGCAGCACAAGATACGAAAACGTGTACATTTGGTGCGCTCACATGGTAAGCACCACCGGTGAAGGCACAGTTGGCAGTCGTGTCCCAGTTGTTGCCCTGGCTATTATCACGTAAGGGGTCTAAGAGAGCCAACATCCCACCACCGGGCGGATAGGGGTCAGGGTTGGCCGCGATGGCTGTTGCAGTTGCCATGGCATTGGCATTGACCTGAGCCGTAGCCGTCATAGCAGCAATGGCAGTCGCGGCAATACTACCCTGAGCCGTCGCGGTGGCATTTGTGTTGCTCTGAGCAGTGGCTGCCCTAGCAGCAGTAGCAGTAAGATCGGCCCTCGTTTTGGCAGTAGCAGTCGCAATGATGGCTGCAGTCTTGGTTTGGGCGATAGCGGTAGCCTGCGTATGAGCAGTCATCTGGCCGATAACGGAAAGATACGCAAGTCCCAACCCCCCTCCTATTAGCAAGACCGCCAGTACTACCAACAAAATGACGATAGTAGTGGGAAGGCGTACAGTTTCATCGTGGCTAGAGGCAGGTTTACGGTTGTATTGTGACATTTTGCCCACTCCTCCCTACAATTTCCCTTCCCTTGCTAACTTATAGTGTCCATACCTTTGCATTACTATACGCCACCTCGGTTGCATGCCCATTATTTGAAAATGGGCTGGCGACAAGGCCAATTTGCCCATGGCTATAGGTGCTATCAGTCACACTGGTGATCTGCTGGTGGTTCACGTACAGCGTAATCGTGCTGCCTTGTGCTACCACGGCAACGACATTGATCTGGCCCAGACTCTGGTGAATAGCCGAACTGGAGCCGGTGTTGAAGAGCTGGTGGCATGAGCCGCCCGTACAGACTGCGAGGTTGTAACTCCCATCGTCATTGACAAAGAAGACATAGTAGTTGTTTTTGTTATTATCAAAGCGGAAGATAATTCCACCACCGTCGCCATTGATTATCTGCATCTTCACTTCAAAGGCGAAGTTGCTGAAATCGTTGGACTCAGTACAGTACTGGAAAAAGCTTGTGTTTGACTCGCTGACGTGATAAGAGCCTCCTGTGAGCGTACAGCCACCACCCGTTTTAGTGGTACCCAAACTCCAACTGTAGCCGCTGTTGTTATCACGCAGTGGGTCATAGAGGGTCAACGTGCCGCCACCATAGGGGTCGGGGTTGGCCGCGATGACTGCAGCGGTTGCTGAAGCCTGAGCCTGAACAGTGGCAGTGGCGTTGAAGGCCACCGAGGTCGCACCGACCGAGCTAGCCTGGGCCGTGGTGGTGGCATTGAAGGCGTTGGCCGTAACAGTGGCACCGATCTGAGCAGTGGCTGTAGCGCTGGTGTTATTAGTGGATGCCTGGTTTGCACGGAAGACAAAGAAGAGGCCCACGCCGCCAGCTATCACCAGCAATGCCAGTCCGACGAGCAGGATGGCTCTCACATTAGCAAATGGTGCCCTACCATTAACCGGTGCTGGATGTACTGGTGCAACTTGGCCCGGTGGCGGAGGCGGAGGCGCAGTGATACTTTCCTCCTGTGCATAAAATGGAGGCAGAACGGACTGCTGCGGATTGGTAATGTGAGAAGCTACTAACGGAGGCTGGGTGCTTGGAGGAGGGGGAGCGGTGAAGGAGTTCTCTTCATACAGATGCGGCGTGATTGTGGGTGGGTTCTGGTAATAGGGTATAGGAGTAGGTGAGGAAGTGGACGGATTTTGTGCATAAGGGCTTGATGCAGCGATAGTTGGAAGCTCCAAATTTGGGTCTGGAGGAGCGGGGGGCGTTTCTGCTTGTATAATGGCGAGAGTGAGAAGCAAGGTACTGGGTGGGCCACCATAGGTCTGATCTTCCACGCGGATCACCTGGCCATCGTAAGCTCCTGCTGGCACAACTACGGTCACTTTTCGTCCACCTGGGAGAGTTAGGGTGCGACTTGTACCACTGAGTGCTTCTGACCTGCTAATGGCAAGTGTTGCCCGAAGTTCGCTAGACATTTTCTGACCTCGCTTGTCCAGGGGTGAGTAAGGAGTATTTAGCGTTAGTGGTAATGAACCCAACAACAGTATATCATGAAGGTCAAGAAAAGTACTTGACAGCTTGACAGGTAGAAGGCACGCGGTGGTAACGTGCAAAGTGATAGCCAGTTATATAGCTATGTCTGGAGCATTTCCTTATCGTTACCAAGTCATGACACCCAACTGGGTTTGCGTTTCTCCAGGAATGAGTGCAAGCCCTCTTGACCTTCGTCGCTGACACGCAGTGTTGCAATGATCCTGGCGGTGTATTGTCGCGCTGTATCGTGATCCATGTGCGTGACGTTCATGGCAATGGCTTTGCAGGCACGTATAGCCAGTGGGCCACTGCTCAGAAGCTCGCGCAGTACTTTCTCTACGGCGGCATCGAGTTCTTCAAGCGATGCGACAATGTGGACGAGGCCGATCTCCCTGGCATGGGCTGCACTGAAGCGTTCGCCTGTGACAAACAGGACACGGGCGTGCGTTTCGCCAATTTTACGCACAACGTAGGGTGAAATTACGGCGGGTGCAATGCCAAGCTTGACCTCGCTGAAGGCGAAACGAGCGTTTTCGGCGGCGATGACGATGTCGCAGACGGAAACAAGCCCGACGCCGCCCCCCATAGCGGTACCGTTGACACGGGCGACAACCGGGCAGGGGTAGGTGTTGATGAGGTCAAAGAGGTCTGCCAGGCGTAACGCGTCGTTGAGGTTTTGTTCCTGGGTGAATGTGGTGGATGCTTTCATCATGTTGAGGTCTGCTCCTGCACTGAAAGATGGACCATCACCCGTGAGCACAACGGCATGCAGTCGCTGATCAGTACTCAAATCGGTGAAGGCTGTGTGCAGGTCTTCGATCAGTTGTACGTTAAAGGCATTATGCATCTCTGCTCGTCGCATAGTGATGGTAGCGATTTTATTCTGGGATGTGCGTTCAACGGTGATATGTGTATATGTGGCCATGAATGCTCCTTTTTCTAGTAGAGTCAGCCTTGATTGTACCATACCCTTTCAGGCAAGCCTCGCTGAAACAGGAAAGCCTCTCGGTGACGAGAGGAATCCCGTCCCATTCAATGGGACGGGAGGATATCAATCTGTGTTCATGGCTTGCATAGTTCGCTTGCGTTTCCATACGCGGAACATGATCTCGTCGCCCCAACTAAGGAAGCCGCAGGTGGTTAGACCGTGAACGATGATGACGGCGAGCAATGAACGCGGCTCGGGCTGTACGATGTAGAGGGTGCTGAAGACGAGGGCAGCCAGGCCGACGCCTCCGACGCTGCGCCAGCTCCATTTGCCCAGACGATGATAGAAGGTGTAGGTGATTGTGCTGACCAGCCAACCCCAGCCGATCCATCCCGTCCACTGTGTGACGGCTGCGAGCAGGAAACCACGGAAAAATAGTTCTTCGACGGGACCATTAATGATGAGATAGTAGAAACCCTGTAGGATATGGTCGCTAACTGTCGGCCAACGGAACCAGGGGCCGACAACGAACATGCGGTACAGGGCGGCGAAGGCTGTCATGACTATGCCTACCCCTATGCCAACGATGAGCTGCCATGGAACGTTGCCTAATGTTAGCCCTAAAAAGGCGAGCGGGAGGTGAAAGATAGCAATGTAGAGGAATGGGAGTAGTCCTAGTGGGAGGATGCGCATGAGCACGTCGGGCCAGAGCCAGCGCCAGGTGTCGGCGATGGTGGAGCGTGCGACATGCTGAGATATCACAGTTGACACAGATGTACCTCGTCTGGGTAGAAAACCTTTTTCGGTGTAGGACCCCGGTTCATCGTGGGTCATTCCTTGATCACACTTACTTTCTCTCGTAGGTTATGTTAAGCCTATATTAAGTAAGTGTAATTAATTCCAGGTTAGTTGTCCAGTGTTTGTTTCATGGTCTGCAACAGCGTCAAACCGACTTGCGCTTTTTCCCGCGAGAAGTTGCCCGCGGCGAGGTCTGCATCTTTCTTCTTCAGGAGTCGCTGATAAAAGGCTATGCCTTGTTCAAGTATGTCGGTTGCGGTCTGATTGTCGTTATGATCTGCTTCGATGACCTCAAAGAGAGTATCTTCAGCTTGCGAGTACCGGCCAGTTCGTTCATGGTAGCGAAAAAGGTTGCTTTTGATTTCCACTGGCAATTCGTAGTCTTCTAGTTTACTGAGCAATTCTTCGATGTGTGAGAGAATGTCGGGGTCATTGGTGTTGCTGTAGCTGAGTAGCACTTCGAGGAAGAGGTGCAGGGATTTGAGGTATCTGTAGTAGCCTGTGTCAAGGTCACCTTGATCTACGTAAATGTCACCCTCTGCCTTCAAGAGGCTGGCGACGAGGAGGCATTTCTCTATGTCGAGAGTGTTAAATGAAGTGAGCATTGCCAGTAAGGTTCCGTCTGGGACGGAGTTGATCAGGTCGGAGCCAAAGCCGAGTGTTTGCTTAAAGACCTGGTCGATGAGGTCTAGTGCGGCCTGGTACTGTTTAGTTTGTCTGAAGCCTAAGATGGCGGCTAGAGCTGCGGCAAGTTCCGCAGCTATTCTGAGGAGATAGTCTTTCTGTATCATGTGTTTTTCTCGTTCTATTGGTGGAGTCGGCCTCAGGCGTATCAAGAAAAAAAGTTCATGCCAGCCTTGCAATCGCTTGCTCGATGCGGGTCAAGCTGCGTTGACGACCGAGCACCTCCATCATCTGGAAGAGCGGAGGTGTGGCTGTACTGCCACTGACAGCAACGCGGATGGCACCGAAGAGCTGTCCCCGGGTCAGACCGAGTTGCGTGGCTAACTCGCTCATGGGTGGTTCCATTGTCTCATGCCTCCACTGCTCCAATGTGGCAAGCAAATCTCGTGCGCGTACAAGTGCGTTGCGGGTGCTTGCTACATCCATCTTTTTCTGGATGAGCAGTGCGGTGTCATATATCAAGGTATCACTGTAGAAAAATGCCACCCGCGGTGCCGCTTCGCCTAATGTTTTCAAACGCTCCTGCTCCAATTGGAGGACACGAGTGGTGTAGGCTACGTCGAGCGGACGTTTGATGCTGTCGGGTAAACCACCTTCGGCCTCTGGACGCTCCAGATAGGGAATCGTGCGCCGCGTTAGTTCATCGAGTGGCAACTGGCGAATGTAGACGCCATTCATCCACATGAGCTTGTCAGGGTTGTAGATGCCCCCGGCGATACCTACGCGGTCTAGGGTAAACGCCTTTATCAGTTCTTCTCGTGTGAAGAGTTCTGTTTTGTCGTCATAGGACCAGCCTATTAATGCCAGGAAGTTGAATACGGCCTCGGGTAGATATCCCTGGTTCTTCAGTTCGATCCATGATATCGCCCCCGTACGTTTGCTGAGCTTTTTCTTATTTTTGCCGAGTACAGTGGGAACATGATAGAAGAGTGGCGGTTCCCAGCCCAGAGCGTTGTAGATTTGTATATGGCGTGGTGCGCTGGAAATCCACTCTTCACCGCGTAGAACATGGGTGATACCCATGAGATGGTCGTCAACGAGATGGGCGAGATGATAGAGCGCATAGCCGTCCGACTTGAGAATGATGGCGTCGTCGATGTCGGAATTGTTGAAGCTGATGTCACCGTGGAGTTCGTCGTGGACGACGGTTACTCCATCAAGGGGCATGGCAAAGCGCACGACCCATTTCTGACCGGCAGCTTCGTTCGCTGCTCGCTCTTCGGCAGTGAGATAGCGGCAGCGGCGGTTGTAGCGTGGCGGCAGCTTACGCGCTTCCTGTTCGGATCGCATTTTCTCAAGCCGCTCTGGGGTGCAGTAGCAGCGATAGGCATGACCAGAAGCGATGAGTTGATTGGCGTAGTACTGGTAGATTGCTTTACGCTGCGTTTCATAGTAGGGCCCATAAGGACCACCGACCAGGGGCCCCTCATCAAAATCTATACCAAGCCATTTCAAACCTTCGATGAGATACTCGACAGACCCCTCTTGTGTACGAGCTATGTCCGTGTCTTCAATACGCAGGATGAAAGTACCTCCTGTGTGACGTGCGTACAGCCAGTCGAAGATAGCCGTACGATAGCCGCCGATGTGCTGGAGGCCGGTTGGACTCGGTGCGAAGCGCAGACGGGGTTTGCCTCCGATTGCTGTGGTGTGCTGCTGTTGTGAGCGATTATCGATTTGTGTCATAAGATGGAATAACTCCTGTTCGTCACTTCAATCTGTTGTTCCATTGTAACATAGGGTATCAATGGATGGCTCCCGTTCTGCGAAAGTGTGTCCTGTAGGGGCGTGGTGGAGCGGATGTGGTGTGGGGACCGCCCGCTCACCTGAGTTTTTATTTTGCCCTACCCCCCACCAGCGTTCTTTGAAATCTGCTATAATGGTCTAGCTATGACGACGTTGGAAGATTTCAAAAAACTTGATCTCAGGATCGGCAAGATCATTGAGGTAGAAGAGCTAGCAAACCCGGCCTATGCAGCGCATAAGGTAACTACTCAGCAGGGGGTGTATGGAGTACCAACCTCGTGACCCTTGCTGTGTACGTACATCGTATCCCTTGTAGGTGCAACAGCGGCTCTCATCCAGAGGGTACGATGTTGGTACATACCATGGGTCACGATGTGGGTAACCCATTCAGGGGGTGCAGGGGGACGCAGTCCCCTTGCCGGAGCGCGAGGTGTCCTCGCACCTTCCCGACTCCGTTGCCTTCGACAGTGCAAGAACAAGCAGACCTGAATAGTTACATTTACACAAACTATTATACAGTCTCGCACTGTTCTAGATTAGCTGATGACAACCACTCAATTGGGTTAGATGCGCAATCATCTGCTCACCCATATCTCCCCATTTGATCTCCTTCTTCACTAGAAGGAGTTCTGTCATTAAGTCCCATGCTTCACGTATATCAGCGCGGTGTAAAAGCTGCGAAGCATCAGACCGAGCACTTTGCCAAAGTATCGCAAATTCCGTCGTCCTTCCAACTTTATGAACCATCTCTTTAGCCCAGGCTTTATCCTCTTCTGCCTGGATATTCTCATCGATATTGCCCATCGGCCAACCCTTCTCCATTGCAATCATTTCTTCTGCTACAATGCCCGCAGCTAGCGTAATCAGTTCGTCCTTAAGTGGCAGTTCTATTTTTGCCTGTTGAGCAGCATTTATTGCGTCCGCTTTTGCCCTCGTCAGGGCAAAGTGTTCGTTTACATCTCCGATAATGCTCCTCATATCTCCAGGCTCAGTTCCAGGCGTCGAGGCCGAATTGCAGGGTATCTGGGCCCAGCCCACCAAAGAGGGAGCCGTTACCCAACTGGCAGCCTTCAAAGCCAAATATGGGCAGCTCTATCCCGAGGCGGTGAGGAGTCTGGCTGAGGAAGAGGAGTACACGCTCACCTTTTACCAGTTTCCTGAGTCGATGCACCGCTATATTCGGACCACCAACGCCATCGAAAGCCTGTTCAGTAATGTTCGCCAACGCACAGATCAGATCGATGTGTTCACCACCGAGATGAGTTGCCTGACCATCGTCTGGGCCACCATCGAGGGGATCCGGCTTCGCAAAATCCCGATCTAAGAGAAGCGAGACGCTCCACAGGACAGGTATGAGCAACCAGCCTGAGAGACTGGTGAAGGGAGAGGTGAGGTTTTTGCGTCTCACGAGGCCCGCTTGCCAGCAACCAATGTGCGAGCCGGCCCTCTTTGGGGCGAAGCAGAAGAGCGCCGCAGCGTATTTGAACCAGCTAGGACAGTGCGGGATTTGGCCTTTTTTCTACACTTCATCGCTACATAACAATCGAGGTGGCATCACCGAAAAATGTTGTGTAGTGCGCCCTTTAACGGGTGAACGTGTCGCCTGAAAAGGCCCATTTGGAGAACGATGCGAGAGGGAAGGGCCTCTCGAGCTTGTCTTATTTGATGCCCTGCTTATCTCCAAATGTCTGCGGTATGGCATGGCAGGGTGCGTTTCATTTTTTTGCACCAAGGAGGGAGGTGGTAAAATACAGGAAAAAGACCAGGAGAGAGAGACGAGAGCATGAAAGCCAAGAAGAACAAACGGGAGCGGAGTCCCCAGATGCAACAGGTGAGCGCAGGACTGCAAGACGTGTTGGGGATGACCCAATGGAGGAAAGAGCACCCGAAAGCGACGTGGGCAGAGATTGAAGCGGCAGTGGATGAGCGGATGAACCAACTGCGGGCGCAGGTGATCCAAGATGTGGTGCAGATGGGCGAGACCGAGGGATGGAGCCAGAAGCCGGAGGCAGAGCGTCCGAGGTGTGCGACCTGCGGCAAGCCGCTGTTGGCGCGAGGGGAACAGACACGCTGGTTGCAAACGACGGGAGGAGAAGCGGTCAAGCTGAGGCGCACGTATGGCACCTGCCCGACCTGTGGGGTAGGCTTTTTTCCCCCTGGATGAGGAGTTAGGGTTGCTGGGTGGAGGGTTGACGCCGCGTGGGCAGGAAACGCTGGTGCGGCTGTCGGCCTGGATGCCATACGAGTCAGCGCAGGAGTTGCTGGAGGAGCTGCTGGGCGTGCGGGTGAGCAAGGCAACTGCGCGACGAGCGACGCTGCACATAGGGCAGGCAGCACTGGCGGTGTGGGAGGCGCAGGTGGAGCGGCTCAAGCAGGAGGTGCCCCAGGCGCCTGCTGGAGCGGAGAAACAAGCGATGAGTGGGGATGGAGCGATGGTGCATCTGGTCGGAGGCGAGTGGGCGGAAGTCAAGACGCTGGCGATCGGGGAGGTCACGCGCAATCAGCGCGGGGAGGTCTGCACACAGCACCTCTCGTACTGCTCGCGCCTCTGTGACGCAGCGAGGTTTGAGCAAGTAACACTCGTCGAAACGCATCGGCGGGGGCTGGAACGGGCCAGAGAGGTGTGCGCGGTGCAAGATGGCGCGGAGTGGCTGCAAGGACTGGTGGATTACCACCGTGCGGATGCGGTGCGCATTCTGGACTTTGCGCATGCCGCTGAGTACATTAATGAGATCGGGCAGGCCGTCTAGGCAGCAGGAGGCAGATTGCCCGCTGGCTGGCTGGCGGGTGTGCTGCACCGGCTCAAGCACCAGGGACCAGAAAGGGTACTCACCCATCTGGCCTGGTTGTCCGCTCGCTATCCCAGTCCACTCATGCAGGAGAAATTGACCTACTTACAGAAGCGGGAAGCGCACATGCAGTACCCGACCTATCAGGCGGCGGGCTGGCCCATTGGCTCGGGCAGCGTGGAAAGCGCCAACAAGCTGGTTGTCGAAGCACGCCTCAAAGGCGCGGGCATGCGCTGGCATCGGCAGAACGTCAACCCCATGCTCGTGCTGCGCAACGCCGTGTGCAATCGACAATGGAAGCAGACCTGGGCAACAGCGGTGGCGCATCGGCAAGCGCTGCGCGCACCCCGTCGGTAAGCAGACAGCCAACAACGGCTGGACCGTGCCCTTTGGTTCCTGGTTGTGTGGGGAGTACGGGTGTATCGGCTGTCTCATCCCTCTGTTGCTGAGGCCCTCGCTCCGGCGGCTGAGGCCCTCGAGAAGCAACCAACTCGTCGTCCTGGCTCTGGCTATTCCTGGCGCAAACCCTTTCTCCGACGTCCTCCTTCCACCCCTGTTGCTACAGCAGAGGTTTGTGCAAAAAAATGAAACGCACCCGGCATGGGGCATGGCATCCAAACTTGATTTGCCTTGAGAAAAACGCTATACTACCATCAATTTCCTCAGAAGCAGATATCTCACTTAGAGTAAAGAGGAGTCCTACCACAATGATAGGAACGCCAGCGAAATCAGTCGAAGTCTTCTACTCATATGCGCACAAAGATGAAGAGATGCGCGACAAATTAGAGAAACGTCTCGACAGTTTGCGTCGCCAAGGTCTCATTAGTCAATGGCATGACCGTCAAATTCCTGCTGGAGCGGAATGGGCATCTACCATCGACACTCACCTCGATACCGCTTCGGTGATTCTCCTACTCATCAGTCCAGATTTTATGGCTTCAACGTATTGTTATGATATCGAGATGACGCGAGCACTAGAACGGCATCAGGCCAAGGAAGCATGCGTTATCCCCATTATCCTTCGTCCTACTGAATGGCACAACGCTCCATTTGCCAAGCTCCAGGCACTCCCTTCACAGGGCAAACCGATCACCACCTGGAACAATCAGGATGAGGCGTTTTTTGATATTACCAGAGGTATCCGCAGGACCATCGAAGTTTGGACGACTCCCACTAGCAGCTTTCAAACCGCATCTGAACAAATCTGGAACATACCTCACGAACGGAATCCTTTCTTCACAGGACAAGAGGTAATCCTTTCTTCACTCCGTGAAATGCTCGAAAAAAACATCATCGCAGCTTTGACGCAACCCCAGGCCATCAGTGGTCTTGGTGGCATCGGCAAGACACAGATCGCTGTCGAGTATGCCTATCGTTACCGCGACGAGTATCGTGCGGTGCTTTGGGCACGGGCCGATTCACGTGAGTCACTTGTTCAAGATTTTGTAGTCATAGCCACTCTGCTACATCTTCCTGAAAAAGACGAACAAGATCAAAACATCATAGTTGAGGCGGTGATACGTTGGCTCGATACGCACGATCAGTGGTTACTCATTCTCGATAACGTCGATGATGTGACGCTCATCCGTAACGTACTCCCTTCGGAAGCTAATGGGCATATCCTGCTAACCACTCGATCACAACTCTTAGGAACCATTGCCCAGAATGTCAAAGTGGAACACATGGGGCTTGAAGATGGAACATTGTTTTTGCTTAAACGAGCAGGACTCCTTGCACTCAATGCTACCCTTGATCAGGCCGTTGTTGCCCCTGATCGTGCTGCTGCTGAGAAACTCGTACAAGCTCTGGATGGTCTACCCCTCGCACTCGATCAGGCGGGAGCCTACATCAACGAAACAGGTTGTGGTGTGTCGGGCTACTTGGAACGCTACCGCGCACAACGTGCGAGATTGCTGAAACGGCGGGGCACAATGGTCACAGACTATCCAGAAACTGTGGCGACCACCTGGTCGCTCTCGTTTGAGAAGGTCTACGAGATCAGCCCAGTCGCCACTGAACTTCTGAACTTCTGCGCATTTCTTCATCCTGATGCCATTCCTGAAGAACTCATCACAGAAGGCGCACCGTACCTTAGCCCTAAACTGCAAACACTGGCAAGTGACCTCATCGCCTTCGATGAAGTGATGGAAGCTCTCCGTGCCTACTCACTTATCCAGCGCAACCCCGATACAAAAACACTCTCCATGCACCGCTTAGTGCAGGCCGTTCTCATAGGCAACCTGAACGACGAACAGCAGCGCCAGTGGGCAGAACGCGCAGTTCGCAGTGTGAACCAACTGTTTCCCTCTATCGAGTTTGCTAGCTGGCCACAGTGCGACCGGTACCTCTTGCACGCCCAGGTCTGTAAAGCCCTGATTGACACATGGAACTTCACATTCCTCGAAGCTGCCCGCTTACTCAGCGCAGCCGGGAGCTATTTGTATTATCGTGGCCGGTATGCGGAAGCGGAGCCGCTCTTCAAGCGCGCCCTGGCCATCAGAGAGCAGCAGTTGGGCATAGACCACCCCGACACGGCTGCTTCCCTCAACAACCTGGCATTGCTCTACCGAGCCCAGGGCAAGTATGCGGAAGCGGAGCCGCTCTTCAAGCGCGCCCTGGCCATCAGAGAGCAGCAGTTGGGCATAGACCACCCCGATACGGCTGCTTCCCTCAACAACCTGGCATTGCTCTACCAAGCCCAGGGCAAGTACGCGGAAGCGGAGCCGCTCTTCAAGCGCGCCCTGGCCATCTATGAGCAGCAGTTGGGCATAGACCACCCCGACACGGCCACCAGCCTCAACAACTTGGCAGAACTCTACCGAGACCAGGGCAAGTATGCGGAAGCGGAGCCGCTCTATAAGCGTGCCCTGGCCATCTGTGAGCAGCAGTTGGGCATAGACCACCCCGACACGGCCACCAACCTCAACAACCTGGCATTGCTCTACCAAGCCCAGGGCAAGTATGCGGAAGCGGAGCCGCTCTTCAAGCGCTCCCTGGCCATCTGTGAGCAGCAGTTGGGCCAAGACCACCCCGACACGGCCACCAACCTCAACAACCTGGCAGGACTCTACCGAGCCCAGGGCAAGTATGCGGAAGCGGAGCCGCTCTTCAAGCGCTCCCTGGCCATCTGTGAGCAGCAGTTGGGCATAGACCACCCCGACACGGCCACCAGCCTCGACAACCTGGCAGGACTCTACCGAGCCCAGGGCAAGTATGCGGAAGCGGAGCCGCTCTTCAAGCGCTCCCTGGCCATCTGTGAGCAGCAGTTGGGCATAGACCACCCCGACACGGCCACCAGCCTCAACAACCTGGCAGGACTCTACCGAGCCCAGGGCAAGTATGCGGAAGCGGAGCCGCTCTATAAGCGTGCCCTGGCCATCTGTGAGCAGCAGTTGGGCATAGACCACCCCGGCACGGCCACTAACCTGGGCAACCTGGCAGGACTCTACCGAGACCAGGGCAAGTATGCGGAAGCGGAGCCGCTCTATAAGCGTGCCCTGGCCATCAGAGAGCAGCAGTTGGGCATAGACCACCCCTCCACGGCCACCAACCTGGGCAACCTGGCAGGACTCTACCGAGACCAGGGCAAGTATGCGGAAGCGGAGCCGCTCTATAAGCGTGCCCTGGCCATCAGAGAGCAGCAGTTGGGCATAGACCACCCCGACACGGCCACCAGCCTCAACAACCTGGCAGGACTCTACCGAGCCCAGGGCAAGTATGCGGAAGCGGAGCCGCTCTATAAGCGTGCCCTGGCCATTTGTGAGCAGCAGTTGGGCCAAGACCACCCCGACACGGCCACCATGCGAAATAACTACGCCATGCTACGGCAGAAAATGCAAAAGCGTAGCTTTTGGCATCTCTTCAGGAAAAAGCCCAATGCGTGAATGAATAAGTACTTGACTGACTTACGCTTATAAGGGTTGAAGCAGGAAGCATTGACCCATCTGGCAGCCTTCAAAGCGAAGTATGGCAAACGCTATCCAGAAGCGGTGCGCAGCTTGACTGAGGAGGAAGAGAGCACCTTCACGTTTTACGATTTTCCTGAGAGCATGCATCGGCATATTCAGACAACGAATGCCATTGAAAGCTTGTTTAGCAATGTACGGCAACGCACGGATCAGATTGATGTGTTCACAACGGAGACCAGTTGCCTGACGATTGTCTGGGCTACGATCCAGGATATCCGCTTGCACAAAATCTCTATCTGACGGAACGTGAAAGCTGAGAAGCATGGCTGAGAAAACAACCAGCCAGAGAGGGTGATTCAGGAGGATATGATTTGTGCAGACGGTCTTGTGTAGCAACCACCCTGTGAGAACGCTCTTCTCCTGATAGGCCTGCCTTTTCTGAAGATGACTTTTGAACGTCGGGAGGTTTCTTTCTTTCTTATCAGATCATATGGGTAAGGTTATGCATACCTTTATCTCTGTTTGCTTGTTTACTTGACATCTTTACACAAAACTCGGGATGGCATCCTCATGGCGTGCTGCTAGATATTTTTTTCATCAAATGCTAAATTATCCACTGTCCGCCTCCTTTAGGACTAATGATCCTATGGTAGTTGACTTTTAACAACGTATATGCCTCCACCGCATATAGTATTTTCTATGCTGGATGAATTGTTATTGTTAACACGGATTTCAGCCTCAGCACATCCTTAAATCGGTTCAGTGGTTTTACTCTATTGAACTGAGAAACTCACGCCATAAGTCTAAACACCTACTTGCAAGCTCAAAGGCGTCGTATTTCTGCTGCAAGAAGACAAAAGTTAGCTTATCACCATTGGGTTCGTACTCTCTTGCAAGAGGCAGTGGAACTCCGAAATCCCAAAAAAAAGTTTCAAGGCGAGCCTGTGGTAATTTGTTGGGTCTATCTAACACAAGATGCTTTGCGGTATTACAAATTTCTCGGCACATATTCATTTCTAGGGAGTTTGTGAGAAAAGACTGAAGCTTTTGTTCGTCTACCTCAGTTGATTTTATTAACCAATCTCTCAGATGCCAACAATCTTGGAAAAACGATAAAAGTAAATCTCTAATCTCATCAATATTAGTATCTTCAATAGCATCTTTCTTTTGGATAAGAGCGCGATATTTTCTTTCGAGTCGTCTTAATTGCTGCTGATACATTTTTTAAATTCCTGTCTTTCGTAGTCAAGCAGACAAAGCATAGAAAAGAAGTCGTGGAGCATGTAGCCAACTTATATTACTACAACCTTCTAGATCAGGCAACCGAGGTCGCACAATTGATGGTTTCTGACCTGGAAGAGCATAACACACAAGCAATCAGAAGTACGCGAATAGGGGGATTGCGAACTCGGAATGTGTAACCTATTTTCCTGTTACTCTCGACAGGGAGCTCCGGCGGGGTTCCGGAGGTGTTACTTTCTTGCTACGAACGGCTTGTTTGAGGAGGTTGCCTACCCTGAACGCAACTTGTCTCACTGCTTGATACTCCATCGGCTTTCGTGTCTTAAAGTTCATCCCTTTGCCTCCTTTACGGCGCCGCGTGTAAAAGGTGCCAAAGCCGGTAAGGATTACCTCTTTGCCTTGCGAAAGCTGCTCTTGAATGCCTTCTAAAATCTCGTTCAGTGCTGTTTGGTAGTGTTCCTGGGAACGCCGGTTCTTCTTCCCAAGGTGTTTTACCAGGTCAGTTTTATGCATGAGTGTATCGTAGAACAAGCAATCGGGCACTGTCAATAGACGGTTTTCGTGAGTAAGGGTATCGCCCCGATTTGTCCGTAAGTTTGGGTTATATTTTTACACTCGCAAGTATACGCTGTCGGCGCTCTTGTTCTTCGATTTCCTTTTGCCATTGCTTGCGCTGCCGTTCTTCAGCTTCCTGCTTTTCCCTACGCACTGTTTCTTCATACACGCGGTTTGCTATTGGCAGCCACGCTTTGAAATAGTCTATGATTTGCTGTACTTCGGACTGTCCTCTAGCAGGTATACTCGCTTTGTTACCAGAAAACGTAAATCGCTCTGGCCCTTTGCCCATTGCAGAGGTGTACGTACCCATATTGCACAACGCTTGTATCCATTTCGGATTGACAGGACGCTGGAAAAACAGAAAAAGTACCTCTTGTTCATAGTCAATATTGACTAGGCGAGGCGGATCAAGAATAAGCGGATCATCAAGGTCAGTAACTGGAACTACCATTTGTTTCAGCTCGCTGATGTGCTGGCGCGTGACAAACTCTAGCTTTCGGGCAATGAGCTGTTGCTTGACCATATCTATAGAAGCTGGCCGCTCTATCGCTGATTGGTGTAACATTTCAGAGACTATCTCGTCCAAGAAGCCTAAGTCAGGCACCACACTGCCAATGGTTTTGTATCCGGTACCGTGAGGTACCTTACCAGTGAACATTTCGTTTACTATCAACCCGAGCGCGTAAATATCGGCGCGATGATCGACGTTTGTACCACGGCTGCGTTGTTCTGGTGCTGCATATTGGAAATTTGCAAGGCGTGTATTCGGCGAGGTCTCAACGTCGGTGTAGAGCGCCTCCTCCTCAAAACGTGCTATACCGAAATCAGCTATCAACAGCCGATCCTGCGCTTCGTCGTAGAGCACGTTTTCTGGCTTCAAGTCACGATGAATCACTCTCTGTATATGGGCAGCTTCCACTCCGTCCAGAAGCTGATTGAAGTAGAAAAGAACCTTATCCGCAGGAATGCCTGTCTCAAGAAGTGTTCTGAGAGACCCTGTATAAAGCGGCATGACATAAAATGGAGAACGCTTCTTGCCATCTACAAAAATTCCGTGGTCAATGACCGTAATAAGATTTTGGTGTTGGTTTCTCTGACTAAATAACAGTTCGTTCTTGAACCGCTTTGCCTTCTCCTTGGTTGCTTTCGCGGAGTCCAGGAGCTTGATTGCATACACGTTTTCAGTATCATCAATAGCCCGATAGATACGTCCTGCGCCGCCTTCTCCTATGATGTCGGTGCCAGTGTAGTGGGTAAATGTCGTTTCAAAGATGACCGGTTTGCTCAAAGACATACTGTGATCCTCGATAGTATTACAAATTGGTTGAAAAGTGGCAGACCGATTGAGTTTCACCTGAGAGTATAGCAGAGAAGAGCTTTGCAGGGAAATCCTTAGTTGGGGTAGTACATTTGGGTATTGCGACAGCCTCTCAATAGTGATTCCCGCAATACTTTAGCTTCGCTCTCGTCTTCGAGCTGGTTTTCGTGGAGGCCTGCTGTACGCACTTCTCAGACTCGCCAGGGCTTCTCTGTGGGTATAAGATGTCGTTCCTGGTGACACCCGGTCAGCATAGGCAAGGATGATGCTGCGTGCCTGCGCCTCGGACAATCCATCATCCCGCAGTTGACAGGCAAGAGAAAAACCAACGTGGTTACGGTTTCCTTCTCTCGCTTGTGTGAGTGCGTGGGTTAACCATTTCTCGCCGGGGAGTTCAGCGAAGCGCATGTCTTGCGGGATACCCTGTCTTTGGTGTTCCTGGTGGGGTAAGAGTGCAAGGAGCCAGTCCGGTAAAGGAACAATGTCGTGTTTCGGTTGTCCCCATCTGTACCGCAGTCGGTTGTACAGCATTGATGGCGGTAAGACAACATAGCCTCCCTCACCTCTGATGTCCAGGCCTGGGAGGTTTGCTAACCGGACGGCGTTGGGGTACGTGTTTCCATCCAGGGGATACTGAAAGAACTTATGGAGTCCTCCGTGTGCGGTTCTACTGGTGCGGGTTTGGGGAAGTGGTAATAAGCGTGAAGAGCGAGCAGGTTTTCAGGCGAAGAGTGAGCACTGGGCGCGAAGCATGAGCACCGGCAGGGAAATGCCTGGGCAAACCACTCCCCATCTAGCTTCATCCATCCATGTCCTGTAAATTGGCCGCTTTGGGAAGAGTTGCCATGGAATGGTTCTGGGAAGCTCACATGCGTGAAGCCAGTGCCACTTCCTTTGCTGTGTTGCCAGAAAAGTAGTGCCAGAAAGAGTGATTGGAAGCCGATTACAAGCCGTTTTCTCTGCACTTTGTAGGGCAGTTCTCGCGGCAAGGGTAGACTTCCGATCCGACAGAAGCGGCAGACTCCCCTTCGGCCACGACGCGGCTCAAGAAAATCAACGCCAGTAGCCCTGGCCGCTCGCTGCGTGTCGTCGGCGAGAAGCCCACATGGAGGGTCAATTGAGGATGTCACTCCTAGCGGCGGTTCAACCCCCAACGCTTTGGCGGCGGATAGACGTATCGGGCAATCGTCGTCGACACCCAGCCGATACAGAAGCCGAAAAAGATCAACAGGATAGGCTGCGCGCCCTCGCTGCCTCGGATCGTCCGTGCGAGTAGGAGAACAACCGCCCAGGCGATGGCGAGGCCAGCGCTGTAGATCCAATAGTTTCTGAAGCGAAGCATCTTCTCTCCCTGTTCCTTTCGAAGGACACAATTGACAACTGCTCGTCTGTAGGAACCTGAATGGGGGAGAGTCGCATCCCAACCTGAAGAGTCCCATTTTCAGCTTGGGGTGCGGCTCTTCCCTTCCTCAGAGAAACATTCCCCTGCTCGTCCCTTCATAACCTGTCCTCGAGAATATCGCTATGTGTTATATTTGTTATAGCATATCGCAATAGTATTAGCAAGGGCTGAACCGCGAAAAATGGGCCAGAAGAAGGACATGGTTCGGAAAGCTTCTGTCCTCTCTCCATTCAAGCAGGACCATTCTAGACAAGTTCCATCTCGCATGGATCTTTCTGGTTTTGGTGGGGCTCCAAAAAGGATGAATCAGAGAGGGGTGGAGATACCAATGGAATAACGAAGAGCGGAGTCAAGATTTCCAGCGGCTCTGACAAGTCGCTGGGCGGAAAATCCGCACTGTCGCTTTTCATCACTTGGTGCCCCTCAAACACGGCTCTGACAGCCCTGAGACATCACCTGATCCCGCTTATGAATGGACAGCCGTTGAGGACCGTGAACCGCTTCTGGAGCCATGCTCTCAGGCGATGAATCCCTTCTGCTCATGCTTCGCGCTGATTGCTCACCCTTCGCCTGAAAACCCGCTCGCTCTTCACGCTTATTACCAGGAAGTTCACCATACTTCTGTTGGAGTTGCTTGAAGCTGACATAGCCGCCGTTTCGCGGATCCATGTCCAGGACAATGACACCGGATGTTTCCCCTGTGGCAAGGCCAATATTGGCGGTGGGGTGTTCTCTCCACAAAATTTCGATGCGGATAGGATCAGTGGTTGCCTCCTCTCGCCAGTGGAAATCTTTGTAGGGCATTTTGCCATGCAAGGGGAACACAGGCCAGCCGTTGTGTGCATAGTTCAACGCTGCCTCTACAAGAGAAAAAGCCTGGTGCTCGGTTTGGATTGGTACGTCTTGTTCCTGGTGTCGCTCTGGGCTACTCATCGTGTGGTTCGTTGGTACGATCAAATCCATGATGCTTGTGCTGCTCCCTCATGTGTTCTCTGAAGTGGTGGTAGATACGTTTTCTACGCTGCCTGACTGCCGCTAACACCTGCTTTCGCTTTTCTCTGGCTTCTCTGACTGCAAGTGATGGCAAGGTTTGCGGTGGTATCGGGTGGCGAGTTGCTTGTGGCGCAGCATGCGAACTTCCCTATGGAGCAAGTTTCGTTTCACGGCAATAACAAATCAGAGGATGAATTGCGCCTTGCGTTGCGTTTTGGGGTGGGACGCATTGTGCTGGATAATCGGAATGAGTTGGAACGTTTGACACGCATCGTGCAAGGTACGACTAAAAAGCCGGAGGTATTGTTGCGTGTTGCACCCGATGTTGAAACTGAGACCCATCGTTATCTACAGACGGGGCATGCGGCCTCTAAGTTTGGTTTCCCTCTGAGCAATGGGGATGCGAAAGCAGCTGTGATGCGGATTATACGTGAAGGGCGATTACGGTTGCTGGGGCTACATGTGCATACGGGGACGATGTTGCGGGATGTTCGACCGTACCAGGAGTGTCTAGAGCGTTTGCTTCTGCTTGCCGATGATATCTACGGCGAGGCGGGCTGGTGGCCAGAGGAAATTAGTCCTGGCGGTGGATGGGCAATTGATACGCCTGATGGTGCGTCGACTCCGGCGGTAGACGTGCTGGCACAGGCCCTGCAACGTAGTATGGAGCAAACGTTATCCGCTATTGCTAGCACGCGTTCTGCTCCGAAGTTGATTATCGAGCCGGGCCGTTCGATTATTGCCCGTGCTGGCGTGGCAGTTTATCGAATTGGGGCACGCAAGTCGAACTCCAGGCGGGATAACATATGTATTCGTGGATGGCGGCATGGCCGATAATATCCGTCCCGCACTCTACGGGGCTCGCTATGCAGCGCTTGCGGTGATGCGTGTTTCCGCAAAACCTGAGGAAGAGGTGTGTATTGCAGGACGTTATTGTGAGTCGGGTGATATGCTTATCAAGCGTGTAATGCTGCCGCGTATGTGTGAGGGTGAGTTGTTGGCGTTGCCCGGCTGTGGGGCATATTGTCTGCCAATGTCGAGTAATTACAACCTGGTGCCGCGTCCTGCCGTATTACTGGTGGACGAAGGGCGGATAGAGGTGATGGAGCGTAGGGAGACATATGACGACCTGCTAACACGCTATGGTGATGTTTGATGAAGACGGGGATAGTTCGTTCTAAATAGGAGAGAGATTACACAGTTCTTGCCATAGAGAGTACAGGCATACAAATAATGGGAAAACAGCAACCTAAGGATAGTTTCCTGGATGAGTTGGATGAACACGATCAACCAACGGAGCCTATGCTACCGGCGATCCCTTCGTCATTTGCGCCAACGGCGGCGTCAGGTGATACATTCATTCCTGCACCACAGCCCTATGAACGCCCTTTCCCACAGCAGGGGCAAGAGATAGTTCCTGCCTCGGACCTAACTGGTCATTCACCAGGGACACCTGTCTATCCACAGCTACCCCCTACTCCTACTATGGGAGGATGGGGACGACCTGCTGGTGGTGTGGTACCCACAACGCCCGCTGTGACTGAAACGCCTATTCAGTCTCATCCTCGACGGAATCCCTTGCCGATCCTGGTTGGTTTATTCTTTATAGCTGTACAAATGCTACTCTTGATGAGTTTTGTGCTCAAGATTATAAACTTGCCAGCAAGCACAACCTGGGTAGGTATCGTCTACAATGTGAGTAGTGTGTTTGTACTCCCCTTTCAACTCCTCATGCAAAATGTGGCTTTACCTATTCCCATGCCGATTGCTATAGAGATCTACACCTTGTTGGCTATCCTATCGTACTGGTTGCTTTCACGTCTTCTGGTACGCCTATTAAAAGCAATCCTACATTCGCGTTAGATGATGAATTTAACACGCTGGGCGGGATATATTGAGCGTATAATTTCATCATCTAGTCTTTGCCGAACTCGTCAAGCACGTCTAAACTGTTAATGAAATCTCTGTAGGCATCGAGATTTTCGGGCGCCTCATCTTCTTGCTTCTGCTCTGTTCTAGGCAAAAACTGATCTTCGCTTGTATCCAGGGTCATCCCTGCACGTTCTAGGACGCTTTCCTCAACATAAATGGGTGCTTTAGCTCGTACGGAGAGAGCGATAGCATCGCTGGGCCGTGAGTCAATTTCGACGTGTCTGCCTTCAACATCTAGTACGATGCGTGCGTAGAATATATCTTCTATCAGGTCAGAAATCACGATACTCACAATTCTTGCTCCAAGCTCAGTGATAACGTTTCTGAGCAGGTCGTGTGTGAGTGGTCGTGGTGGATTGGTGCCCTGAAGTTCAACGGCAATGGCGTATGCCTCAGCGTGTGCTATCCAGATAAACAAGTATCGTTCTTGCTTGGTAGCCTTCAAGATGACCACTCGCTGCTGCGTAGCCAGGTTAATTCGCACGCTTTCAACTGTCATCTCAACCATGTATGTGACTCCCTCTTTCATGGCCTGGGCTTATTGAGTCTCTTATGCTTTTATTGTACACCTATCTGAGACCTAAGCGCAAATCAGTGATGCACGTCTCCTATGAGGAGTATAACAAAAGATGCCGACTATTCCAAGTCCTGAAAACGGAGGGGAAACCTTGGAGAAGAGGAAAAAGAAAAGAAATTCGGAAAATTCGTTCGATAAACGCTTGACTTGTGGGGTCTTGTTTGCTATGATTAATTTGAATAACCGTTCTACTTTTGGATTGTAACGGTTGGAGTAATGTGAGGCTCCTCAGAAAGGTAGGAAGACGCTCTATGTCATCAGAACGAACAAGTGATATGCAACGAAAAATATTTGAATTCATCATCGATTACATTCGAACGAAGGGAAGGCCGCCGACTAACCGGGAGATCGGTAAAGCGATGGGCATCACGAGCACGGGTCACGTTGATTATCACCTCTCCATACTAGAAAAGAAGGGCTATATTACTCGTCAGGCGAAGACGAGCCGAGGGATAGAGTTGACAAAGCCATTGCAGGGAGTCCGTGTAATGGGCCGCATCGCAGCTGGTGAGCCGCTCGAAATCTTCGAGGACCCAAATGAGACGATCGATGTCGGCCGCGACCTGGAGCGTGAGAACACATATGCTCTGGTGGTGAAAGGTCGCTCGATGATCGATGACCAAATCTGTGATGGCGATTATGTGGTGATCAAACGGCAGAGCAGTTGTGAGAATGGCGATATTGTAGTAGCGGTTCACCGGGAAGGTAGCTCTGGAAGTGCTACCCTGAAGCGTTTCTTCCAGGAGCGAGAACAAGATAGGGTGCGTCTACAACCTGCGAACTCCGAGATGAATCCTATCTTTGTACCCAAGAGTGAGTGGGAGGACGAATGGGAAGTGCAAGGCAAGGTGGTGGCTGTCTTCCGCCAGTGTTTCAATTCTTCTGGTCGTGCTGCCTAGTAGTGACTTGTTAACTCAGGCGTACAGGCAGGGTAGTTCAAATGTTTAGGTAGTTATCATCTCAAGATGTCCTTGCAGATAGCTGTCAGCAAGTGGCTGCTTTGGGAGGATAACTGCTGCCTACGCTTGTCGTGCGAAATTTGCCTGTTTTCTTCGCTGTGTTTGCCTATTATCTCTTCTTGTCTCTTCTAACTGATTGTTTTCCTCTGTTTTTCTCTTGTAGTCCCATTGTAACCTTGGTATAATGTGGGCAACAGTTATACTATAGGGTTCTCTCTGCTTGAGGGAAAGAGAAATATGAGAACATTTCAAAAGAACCCTGCTTTGAGTACAGAAAGGAAGAACTGTCTATGAGAACCGCCGCAGTGGCGTTAGTGCTCGTTGTAGGGGCCACGGTAGTATTGGTGTTTGGTAACATGCTCAATTCGTGGGTGCTAGGTGGTTTGATGGGTGGATTAGCGGCATTATTGCTGAGTATCCCGATCTCCTTAACACTGTTTTCCTTCCTTTCGCGTCACCAAGATCAACGGCTCGGGACAATGGAGCCGGAACTAGCAGAAACCTCACTCGCACGTTCCTATGACTATGAGGATGTAGAAGTGGAAGAGATTCATCCGGTGTATGAGGCTGAAGCAGATGAATATGAGCTACCACATCAGCGAGAGAGGTATGAGTATCGCCGCCGCAACCCTGCAACACGTGAACTACCAGCACCAAAGTATCCCCGTTTACCCGCCGCAGGGCAAAGTCAAGCTTCTGCGCTGGTTGACTCTACACTACTTCAACGCGAATCAGTGCGTTCATTCTCGCCCAGGCAGCTGCCAAAAGTGTCGTCTGCTATGCGCGGTCAAGAGGCTTCCTCAGGACGCCTTTCACCGGATCGTCGACCATACTATCCTGGTTCCCCTAGGTATCAGGGAAATGTGCCTCGCAGTTTACATCAGTCTGCGGCACTACGTGCTGCTCGCCAGGAGGCGGCTCAACAGCAGGAAGATGTGGAAATTTTGCCAACCACTAAATATTATCAAAAGCAAATCCTGGCTACTCGCCCGCTCTCTTCATCGAATTCATCAAGGCAAGCTGACCGCCAGGTGAATCGACGCACTTCTCGCCAGTTGCCGCAGCAAAGGGTATACCAGAGCCAGAATCGAACTCGGCGTCCAAATGGTGGACCGCGAACAGAACCAGTGAATAGAAATCTTGGCTATCCACAAACGGGTCCACTCCGTCAGGTGACACGTAACCCCCAATGGGATGAGGAGTACTTTGACCCGGAGGTGAGCACCGGCAGTCTCAAGAATCCGTTGGTGCGACGTGCTCCCTATATGTACGAAGATGATGCTCTCCGACAAGAGCTTGCACAGCAGGTTGATCGGCCTATTGTGCGACGCTCTTCTCGTTATGAGGAGGAAGAGTAGAATTGAGAAGGAGATGGTCCGTTGTTAACTCATCTGACTGATATACTGACGATGTTGATCACAAATGTCTATGTGTCGACGGGTCTGTTTGGTATTGTAGTGGCAATGGCGATTGAGAGTTGCTGTATTCCGCTACCAAGTGAGATTGTGATGCCTCTTGCCGGTGTGATGGTTGCTAATAGTAAGATTTTGCAAGGCGTGACGTCGGGGTCGGGTTTGTTGTTGGTGGCGTTGGCAGGCACCTTGGGTTGTCTGATTGGTTCGGCCGTTGCTTATGGTGTTGGTGCTGCTGGGGGACGTCCACTGCTGCTTAAGTATGGACGGTATGTGCTAATTTCGCAGCATGATGCGAATATGGCGGATCGCTTCTTCCAACACTGGGGCAGTGCGACTGTCTTTTTCTCACGTCTCTTGCCGGTAGTAAGAACATATATCTCGCTGCCGGCTGGCATCACGAAGACGCCATTTGTAAAGTTCTGTGTGTACACGCTGCTTGGCTCGTTCCCTTGGTGCTTACTACTGGCATATGCTGGTTTCGTGCTGGGAAGCCACTTTTTGATGCTAGGTCCCATTTTCCATAGCCTCGATGTGGTGATCCTGGTTGCGGTGGTCCTGCTGGTAGTGCTGTATGTGTGGCGGCATATTCGCAATGATCGTAAGGCTCGTGCTGAGCTTGTAGCTAGTGAGGTTGCTCGACAGCCGGCATCCCCATCTATGTCTATTGTTGAGCAGGATACACGGCGGAGACAATTTCGTCGGCCCTAGACGACGAAGGTGCTGTAGGAGTCTAGCTCAAGAAATAAAAGCCAGGGGTAACATGGCCTCTGGCTTTTTGTGGTGGACATGAAGAGGGCATAGTTTCTTCAGTCGTACTGTTGTCTATGCCGTCTGGCCCGCTTGAAGAATGTCCCTAAGAAAAAGAGTGTCCCCAAAAACAGGAAAATCCGTTTCATTGAATTACCTACCTTCCTTCTTTTGGTTGAATGCGTTACTGATAGGTATACGTTCCAGATCAGGAATTAGTTGGATGCTCCAGTCTCGTTCCTCTTAGTAGTTTGCTATCACCTGCATGAGTTGACGGCAGGATTTTTGCATTTCCAGACGGACCCGCCCTAGGTTGCCTGTTGAGTGAGTCGTAACTACCAGAATAAAGTCGCCCACTTCTGCAAGTTGGACCGTACCGGTATTTGTTTCAATGATCACATGGCGCATCTCGCCGCTATTTATCTGCGTTGTGTAGTTATTGACGGAGCCGATAACTGCCGCCGACATGGCTGCAAGCACCTCTTCATCCTCACTATGTAGTGTTCCAGCAACGATCAAACCGTCCTTACCAACGACTACTGCACCAAGGATTTCATCAAGATCGGTCAACCGTTGTAGAATAGTTTCCACGCTCAGACTCCTTACACTTAGCCTTTCACCTTTTTGGTCATGCTCAACGCCTTATTATATGCTTCCATCGCCTGTAGATATTCTCCCTGGCGCATGTAAGCATCACCCAGCACACGGTAGCCGGCTGAGTATTTTGGTGTCAGCTTGAGAAGGGCACGAACATTACTGATAACCTCGCCAAGTAGTTCTGATGTAGTGCGTATGATGATGCGGTACTCTTGCATCGCCTCGTCGTAATCACCTGCGAGTTGATATTGGTAGCCTCTGAGTAAATGTTCTCTCGGACTGAGCTGACTCTCTGCTGTACCACTTGTTGCCAGGTGTTCGCCAGAACGTTCCAGGCCAATGAGTGAGGCTGCATCTCGTTGGACAGTTGGACGCTGCTGCATCGGTTGCAGCCGAATGGCAGGCCGTTTCATTGTTGTCTCTAGTTCATTTTCGAGCAATGCATCGGCACGATAGGGTGGGATGACGGAATGCTCCATGGGTGGCTTTGGCGCGATGCTGGTAATGGGACTTGGCGTTGGATCAGTTACTGGGTTCGGCGGAGCAGTGACAAACCACGACGGTTGAGCAGGAGGCACTACGGTTGATGAAACTGCCGGCGTATCTTGTGGGGGCATAGTTGGCTGTTCTGTTAGGGGAGGGTTTACGTTACCAAGTTGAGCTAGCGCAGAAGAGAGTGTAGGCTCATGAGTACTTTGAGCAATGGTCGAGAGCGATCCTGGAGCCAACTCGACGAAGCCTTGTGTGTGTAGACTCTGCTCGAGGTTTTCTAGTGTTGTGAACATGGGCTGTGTCGGCTCGGGAAATGGCCTGGTCATTCGACCCATCCACACCGGAGAGGACTCCTCAGTAGGAGGCTCATCCGCCTGGTTCATCCATGTGGGTGACGTCTGCTCGGCAGAAGGCTTGGCTAACTGATCCGGCCACGCCGGAGATGGGACCTGCTGGGCGAATGGAGCGGCCATCTGGTCCATCCATGTGGGCGGCGTCTGCTCAGCAGAAGGCTCAGCTATCTGGTCTGACCACGCCGGAGATGGGACCTGTGGAGCTGCCTGCTCCATCCATGACTGGTCATAAGGTGGCTGCTGTGGTTCGGGCTCTATCGCTGGCACGTCTGTCACAAATTCGTTTTCTATCTCCGTAGCACCGAGTGATTTTAACCACTCAGGCCAGTTCGCAGCATCGCTATCTTCTGGGGCGAATGTAAGCGGGCTAAGCGGAGCAGTTTGAGATATCTCTTCATGTAGAACCTGAGCTTCTGGTTCCACCGGTGTTGTGTCGGGTGGCATTGCTAGGAATGGCTCTTGCTCAATTGGAGCAGAAGGAGGCAAGGGAGACAAGGGAAGCAATGCTCCACTTGACGGACCTCGTTCGCCCTGGGTGAGCATATCCAACCAGGCAGGTGGTGTAGGAAGGTCAATATCTTTTGACTCTGCTGTTTTTGAATCGAATATCTGTTGGTCGCTACTCGACCAGATAGTTTGTTCTGGCGGCTCTTGATAGTCCTTTTGAGGGTTCACGATGGGGTCGAGGCTGCTCCAGCCGAAAAGTGGGTCCGCAGATAGCGGTGGGCTGGATGTACCATTTGTTATCACAGAGCCTGAGGTCGTTGCCGTTGCAAGCGGACTATCAGTGACGTCGGGGAGGGTAATAGGATCTTTCCTGATGAGTGCCAGGAATGGATCATTGGGTTGACGTGCCATCATGTCGCTGAAGAGTTCATGAGCCATGACCAACTCGGGGTCCAGTGCTTCAGCTTGCCGGATAAGCTCTCGAGCCTGAGTGGCATTATGAGTAGAGGTGACATATGCAAGCAGAAGGAGTGCTTTCAAGCAAGAAGGAATTTCATTCAAAATCTGTTTTGCCAATTGTTCTACGCGATCATTAAATCCTTCACGCCACAACGCCTCAAGCAATCCGGTGCGAGCATCAAGGCGATCAGGTGTGGCGGTCAGCACAAATTCCCACTCTTGGATAGCTTGCAAGAGCAGGTCACCACGCATATACAGGCGTGCCAAGCCAGCTCGTGAGAACATAAAATGTGGCTGCCCAACTTTTACGCTCAATTGATTAAACTCTTGCCGAATCTGGCTATTGCCTCTGCTGAGTTCGTAGGCTTGTTGATAGCAGTCCAGAGCGGTGTCGAAATCTGACATGCGTTCACTAATTAAGGCGCGGTCGCAGTAAGCGACGACATTTTCTGGATCACTGCTCAATACCCAATCGAAGCTTTGTTGGGCGTCTTCCAGGTGACCTTGTGCCAGATATACTTCTCCAAGGAGGCGTTGGACCTCAAGTGATTCTGGATAGTGGGTGAGTATATATTGACAGTTAGCCAGAGCATCCTTGATGCGACCGGAGCTGAGAGCATCCTCTGTTTGCTGTAAATAGTCGCGAAGCATTGTTTGTGCCATATAATCTGGCCTCCTCTCCTCTTTATACGCCTTTGAGCAACTTCCCGAAGCACTCTGCCTGATGCGGATCGTATGGACCAATAATAGCCAGGCGAAGCCATTCAGGGGCGAAGCAGGTTTGTGCAACGCGCTGAATATCTTGTTGTGTGACGGCGTCGATATGTTCTATGACCTCATCTACATCAATAATTGTGTTGCGTAGACTTTCCTGGCTACCCAACCAGGAGGCCACTTGTTGTGTGCCTTCCAACCCCAACACCATGCTGCCTCGTACATAGGATTTGATTCGATCAAGCTCATCTGCTGGCACGGGCGTGTCACAGAGGTGCGTGAGTTCATCGACGATAGACCTTATAGCTGGCTCGGTTTGAACAGGGTCTACACCGGCACTCACTACCAGGTTACCGGTTTCGTAGTAAGTATTGTAATAGCTGCCAATATCATAGGCTAAACCCTTCTCTTCTCGAATGGTCTGGAAGAGCCGGGAACTCATACCATCACCGAGCAGAGCATTAGTCAGCACGAGTGGATAGTAATCGGAAGATGTATGGGCGACACCCAGCGTCCCAAGGCAGATATTCGCCTGCTCGGTCTCTTTTCGGATAAGTGCTACGGGTGGTGCGTTACGTGGCGGTAAGCTCTGTGTCCATGATCGATGCTGACGGACATCCCAATCGCCGAAGAGGCTTTCAGTCAGATCGGTGATCTGTCCCTGGTCGATATTTCCAGCTATACTGATGACAAGCGAGTTAGGGTGATAATATTCATCCAGGTAGTTGAGCATCTGCTCGCGCTGCAACTGTGCAACCGTCTCCTCGAAGCCTGCGTCATCGCGCCCCAGAGGAAGTCCAGGCCACATGGTTTGATCAATCAACAGGCTTACCCATTCCTGCGGGTCATCACGAGTGGAACTGAGTTCTTCGAGAATGACCCCGCGCTCTTTTTCAATTTCAGTAGGATCAAAGAGTGGGTGTCGTATCATATCAGCCATGACTTTCATCACAATGGACAGCTGTTCACCGGGAACACGAGCAGTATAACTGGTTAGTTCTTTGCCTGTAGTTGCGTTGAACATTCCGCCGACGCCTTCGATTGCCTCAGAGATCAGTCGGGCTGTCGGATAGCGCAGTGTGCCCTTAAACAGCATATGCTCAATGAAGTGCGATATGCCTGCAAGAGTGTTTTCTTCGTAGCGTGAGCCAACGGTAAAAAAGAAGACAATACTGGCCGAACGCATCCCCGGCATGTAGTTAGTCAGGAGGCGCAGTCCATTGTGCAGTTTTGTACGCTCGTAATTCATCCGATTTGATTTCCTCGGTCGATAGAATGCATGCAGAAGGAGCTTAATCTTGTCACGCAGTATTATAGACGGTTTCAATGTCTATCGCAATAAGAGGGCAGGAAAAGGGGGGAAGAGATAGCCATTTTGGATGCTGAAAAGGAATGTTGGAGCACCCATGATAAGGCACAAGGTAGATTGACGTCGAGCAAACGGACTACATAAAAAGGGGCGAACCCGTCGATTCGCCCCTGGGTGTCAACGCAAACGTTTAGAGTATGCCGATATCTTTGGCTATCTCGCCAATTTCTCCCAGCGGATTGCCTTGATCGTCATACTGACGGTGGTGGTATTCACCGCCGTAGCCTATATCGCCTTCGACGCGATTTTCAATGCCGTGCAGTAACATTTCGCCACCGATGACGGCTGCTGCACCACCGAGCGCACCCATCGCCATTTTGCCTCCGCTTCCCTGCAAGAAACCGCCAAAGCCCCCTTGCTGGCCTTGTGCGGGTATATTTGCCGGAGTGGGCACGACCCCTGCAAGATTAGTCTGGCAGCTGGGACAGTTTGGCGTTCCCACCGGCGCCATAGCCATACACACCGGACAGCGTAATACCATCGGCTGTTGACCAAGCATGGGGTCCTGCTGATAGCCCATCTGTCCATATTGCTGTGGATACTGAGGTTGGCTATACTGTTGCGGGTACTGTTGTCGGTATTGAGGTTGGCCGTACTGCTGTGGATACTGAGGTTGGCTATATTGTTGCTGTTGGGAAAATTGAGGCTGCCCGTACTGCGGTGGCTGCTGCGGATATACTGGTTGTGCCATCGATAGCGCTGTTACTGCTGTTAGTGGCTTGCCACAGCCAGCGCAGAAATGCACACCGGGAGTATTCTGGTGTCCGCAGTTGCTGCAGAAGCTCGGAGCCGGTGTTGCCGCCGCTAGCGAGGTTGATGGCACTGATACTTGCATGTTCTGCCCGCAATTTGTGCAGAAGGCGCTCTCTACGGGAACCTCTGTTCGGCAGGCCGGACAGGGACGTGTCGACGGTTGAGCCACCATAGCTGGCGCACTCAACGCCGAGCCGCAATGCATGCAGAATGCTGCTCCTGGTTTCACTTCTCCATTACAGCGTTGACAGCTGCTTGTTGATACGGGTTGACTGCTAGAAGTTGGAGAAGCCGCTGGTTGCGCAGGTGTTCCGCACTCTGGACAGAACTTTTTTCCGGTAACGTCAGCACCGCAGGATGTACAAGTTGCCATGTTTTTGGAATCCTCCTCGTAATCTATACTACACTGCTCTCAAGCTTTCGATGCAGTGTAGCATAGTTTACTGGTTTCGTCGAGGAGGACCGGATTCCCTTCACACACATTCCTTGAGCGCCGCTCTAGCACTGATACTGCGCAGTTTCATTAAGGCTACCACCTCAAGTTGGCGTACGCGCTCGCGTGATATACCCAGTTCTTTGCCAACTTCGAGCAAGGTGCGGCTATGGCCATCGCCAATGCCATAGCGGAGAGTGATAACCGCCCGTTCGCGTGGGGTGAGTAATGCGAGCGCTCGGTGAAGTTCTTCGCCCAGCAGATGTTGTGAGGCGGTTTCGGCCGGAGCGGGTGCTGCGCTGTCCTCCAGGGTGTCGGCCAGTGAGTACCGTGCGTCATCGTCTACAGGTGCATCAAGAGAAACGGGCTGTTCGATGACACTGAGCAAGTCGATGACTTCGTTCACGTCTAAATTACAAGCCTCTGCTATCTGTTCTGGCAGCGGATCGAGTCCATTCTCCTGCGATAGCTGTGATGCAACGCGTCGCACTTTGCGTAAACGTGTTGCCACATGCTCTGGTAAGTGAATTAGCCTTGACTGTTCGCCTGCCGCACGGCTGACTGCTTGACGAATCCACCATGTGGCGTACGTGCCAAAATGACAGCCTCGGTTGTAGTCGAACTTCTCAGCTGCACGCATCAACCCTAGATTGCCTTCTTGAATAAGGTCGATCAGCGGCACCCCTGTGCTGGTGTAGCGGCGTGCGATAGCGATGACCAGGCGTAAATTTGACTCGATGAGCTTGCGTCGTGCCAGTTCATCGCCAGCCGCGGCTCGTTGTGCCAGGTCGATTTCCTCGGCATGTGTCAGGAGACCATAGCAGCGAATATCGCGCAGATAGCTCTGAAAAGCATCTTCAGCGCCTGTTGCTTGCCGAGCAGAGGTTGCACGGGTACGACGTAAGCGAATAGGGCTTCCATCCAGTTCATCAGTTTCGTTGCCTTCATCACTATCATCAGTTAGCAGCGTCTCACTCGCCTCATCCAAGGGTGCATCTAGCTCAGCCAAAGAATCGGTGATACGATCTGAAGTGGTTTTGGTCAGCAGCATGTTCAAATCCACCTCAAAATCAGACGCGGAAGTAGTAGAAAGTACCGCTCTTGTAGCATCGTACGTGGTAAGCAGTGCCCCATCACTGACTGGATCGAAAATTGCCATGATCCCACACTCCCTTCAGGGAACTACCGACAAAATCAGCTGTCGGACTCCGTGTGGCCTGGTGGTCATCACTTACTAAACAATATGGCACACCCAATTATCTCTATTCTCTTCTTCCTCTTTATTTTATGAGGAATGGGTCAGGCCTAGCATCAGGTAATCACCCTAACTAGGGTCAGGTCCTGACCGTATTTTCAACGGCTGTGAATCAAGGTCATATTATATGGCCTGACAAAGAGCTTGGGTAGATGTATCTACAATATAATACGCTGCAAACTGGCAAGACGTTACATATACCTATATACGAACGGATATACTATCTGGTTGTTTTTATCAAATATGCATTGCGCGTTCCTAAGCAGACCTTCTTGCACATATGAAAATTGCTGCCTGCCTATGCATCTCATCAAAAGGATCATGTGTGGGTGAAGGTATTGCTTGATCCAATTGGGCACAGGTCTCTCCTTTCTCTGCTCGGCTTGGTTACACTCGAAGGTACGTTGTATGGATGCGAAAAGTTTCAGTTAGTTCAACATCGCCATCAACTGGCGAATCTCACTAATTTGTCGCTGAATCCGGCTAATGTCGTTGGCCTGGGGAGCAAGTGCCACGTAAGCTTTCAAGTCACGTAGGGCACGTGCATAGTGTTTGAGCTGGAGATGAATTGCACCACGGTTTCGTCGTTCGATGTGAGAGTGAGGAGCGAGCAGGAGGATACGGTCACAGATGGAGAGTGCTCGCACATAATCTCCTTTGAATATGTAGATGTGTTTGAGGTTGCTAAGCAGACGTACCAGCAGTTGCTTGTTGCTCACCGGTTCTAACCATTGTGGATTAAATTTGACCTTGCCTTTTAAATTGTGCTGCACACGCTCGCGACATTCATGTTCAGTGAGCAGGCGTCCACCTTCAAAAGGATCAATGTAGATGAAAGCTGCTGGCAAGCGACATCTCACTACGAAATGCCACGGTAGTCCGATGCCTTCGATCTGCATGCCTAAACTTCTACCGACCTCCATATAGAGTAGGGATAGGGTAATGGGGATACCTGTGTGTCGCTCTAAAACATCATTGAGAAAACTGTTACACGGATTGTAGTAATCGGCAGTATTTCCGTGAAAGTGTTCCTGCTCGAAGAATACCTGGTTCATAGCTTCAAGCACACGCTCTGGCGGAAATTGAGCAGGGATCTCTGCTTGAGTTGCGGGTAATCCAAGTACTCCTCGCACTTGTTGTGCCAGGTAGTCGAGTCTGGCCATGTAGTGCGCAATATTGAGATCTGGATATTCTTCGCTGGCAATGAGCAATGCCGCTTGTGCCAGGTCAATAGTGGCGTCGTCGCCTGCAATGAGCGCCTCAAATGCTTTGCGTGCACGTTGTTGTGGTGTGTCAGGAAGGGATTCTTCTGCCATGACACTCTTGTTTCTAAACTAGCCCAAAGCGGCTTGTGCTAAGTACGATATATATGAAAGGGTTGGACCCCAAGGTATTGTACCCCACGAAGAGTCGGGAGTCGAGAGGAAATGTGAAGTATTTGGCCCAATATAGTAGAAGAATGTTATAGCACAGCGAGGTATGCGTTAGTTAAGAGGGGGTATGACTTTATAGGGTGAGTAAGTATAACTATATCGATGTGTTATACCTGACAGTGTGATGGATATGCTGGATGCAATGGAGGATAGGTATGATTATTGATATCCAGGCCAGTGAAGATGCTGAAAAAGAATTGCAAAAACTTTCACAGTTGGGGCGAAAGAGAGTCTTGGAGAAAATAGGCTATCTTGTGCAAGATCCATGTCATCCTTCTCTTAATACCCATCGATTACATCTCACCAAGATAGACGCGGATATTTGGGATTGCTACATCAGCGATAGTATGCGACTCCTGTATGAGGTCAAAGATGGCACCTTACGCTTATGGAGTTTGGGATCGCACGCGATTGTAGATAAAGCTCATCTGCGTAGCTTCGCTGCCCATACACGTTTTAGTCGGTTGGAAGAGTTTGCTCCAGCCCTACCTATGCCTTCAACGGTAGAGTTTGCGAAACCCACGCCTCAGTTACCTATTTCCAGAAGTTCTTTCCCTACACCTCTCGAACCGAATACAGGATCTCCCAATTGCTTTGCATTTTTTCAGAATGCTCATTTACGCATTCTGGGCGTGCCTGCCGATTTGATACAACAATTGAAGAAGGCTCCTTCAATTGAAGCGGCTCTCGCGCTGCCTGGGCTGGCTTTGCAAACACGTCTTTGGCTCGAGGAGTTGAGTACCTCACCTGATTTGGAAACAGTGCTCTTTGACCCCTCGCGTTTGCTTTTTCGTACCACTCTTGATCGACTGGAAGGGTATTGCGAAGGGAAAATCAAACGGCTGATGCTCAATCTCCAGCGACCTGAGCAACAGCGCTATGTCGATATTGATCGTACACCGCTCATCTTGCTGAAAGGCGCGGCTGGCTCTGGTAAAACCACTGTGGGCATCTATCGTGCTATACGTTTGGCGAGTGAGGGACGGCGGGTGCTTGTGCTAACCTATAATAGCACACTTTCATCTATCACAAGGTCATTGATAGAAGAGTTAATTGGTCCATTGCCCAGGAATTTGCAGGTGAGGACCCATCATAGCCTAATGATGGAGTTTCTTCGTAAGCGCTCATCTGCACCAAATTTATCAGAAAAAGATGATAAGACGATTAGTACGTTCCTGCAAGATGCGGTGACTGAAATACGGATGAAGGTGGCGTCACCTGTGCTAGAGCGAGGTCTGAAGTTCTATGAAGAGGAAATTCGCTATGTCATCAAGGGCCTTGGTGTGAGGAATGTGGAGGAATATAAGGAGGTCGAACGCTACGGACGCAAAACTGCACTGGGAGCATCGCAACGTGAGGTGGTGTGGAGGGTGTATGAGGCATACCAGCGACGGCTGGCACAGGCAAGGTGCAATGATTGGTCAGATGTTGCACTACTAGCGCTACAAATGCTACAAAAGATGCCGTTTGATACTCCTTATGAGGATATCATCGTTGATGAGGCTCAGGATCTGACTCCTGTCGATCTGCGCGTAATACAGCAACTTGTGGTCCCTTCGACTGGTCGTGTTACCAGGCCAAGTAGTATTATGGCACTCGCAGATGCTGCCCAAACCTTGTATTCGCGAGGTTTTTCCTGGAAACGGGCAGGTATTCAGGCTAGAGGGCATACAGCTATTTTGCGGAAAAACTACCGCAATACACGCCAGATAGCAGAAGTGGCGGCTCACCTCTTGGAGCAGAATACGTTAATGCGGGCTTCTAATGAGTATGTCGATCCCGAGGGGACACAACGCCAAGGACCGCCTCCTTTCCTGATGAAGGCAAGAACACTTTTTGAGCAGATGGTACTTGTGCGGGAACGTATCCTGGATCTGGTGAGTGATCAGGTTTTCCGCCTCTCGGACTTTGCTGTGTTGTGCCCTACCAGGCAATTATGTAGGCAGTGCCAGCATGAATTAGACTCTGCGGGATTACGCACGGTCCTCCATACAGATAGTGACTTTGATCTGCTGGAAGAACGTATCAAAATTTTGACGATTTACTCTGCTAAGGGTTTAGAATTCCCTGTAGTCTTTCTACTTGGACTGACACATGGTGTGCTGCCTTCAACACAAGGTCTCCAAAATGCTGATGCGGAAGAGGCGCAACTTAATATTGAGCAAGAACGTATGCGTTGCTATGTAGGTATGACTCGTGCTGCTGAGGCACTATACCTGCTTACGGTGAAAGGTTTAGAATCTCGTTTTGTCAAGGAGTTGACCGACAAGGTAAAGTTGTGGCAATAATGGTGCTTACTTCCTAAAGCCTGAAGGTCACTTTCCCTTGACCAGCCTTCACTCGTTGCTGCAAGACCTGTCCACCTACATGCACAACGACCTCATACCACTCATGCTGTAGGCGATAGCCGGTGTAGAGTTCCTCAATCTCCACTTCGATCAAATCCCTATCCACTCGGCAAGCGATAGAGGTTTGAGCGAATGCACCATTGCGGTAAGCCAGTGTTGACCCATCATCCTCATACAATGTGTAGTGGGCAAGTCCATCTTCTGCCATGTAGCAAGTAAAGGTGAGTGGGTCGGTCGCGTGCTGTCCAGTGTACTGCATCAATGGCCCGCTAGGGAGAATGCTATTGCCACGCACAAACAGCGGCCAGCGTTCGAGCGGGGCAGCGATGTCGCTCCAGCCCATGCCGGGATACTCATTGTCATCCCAGTAGTCGAACCAGTTTCCCGCTGGCAGATAGACACTGCGGCTGCTTGCGCCTTGCTCATAAATGGGAGCGGAGAGCAAAGCATCACCCAGCAGGAACTCGGATTGAGTATCGCAGGCGCGCTCATCCTGGGGATAGTGGTAGTAGAGCGGTTGTATGATGGGCGCTCCGGTGGTGGCTGCCTCGTGAAAGAGCGTATACAGGTAAGGCATGAGGCGGTACCGCAGCTCGATGGCCTTGCGGCAGATGCTTTCATATGGTTCACCGAAAGCCCAGGGTTCCTGGTCGGGATTGCCTGTAGCGTTGTGGTTGCGGCATAATGGCAAGAGTGCGCTGAGTTGGGTGAAACGCGCCAGGAGTTCGCCATTACTGGCATTCCAGAAGCCGCCAATATCTACGCCGACGAAAGGAACACCGCTCATACTGATATTAAGGCACATTGGTATGGCCATGAGAAGATGTTCCCACCAGCTCGTGTTATCGCCGGTCCACACGGCTGCATAACGTTGAATGCCCGCTGTGCCTGAACGGGTGAGCACAAAGGGGCGGGTGCCCGGACGCAGGCGCAGCAAAGCCTCATACGTTGCACGCGCCATTTCCATGCCGTAGGCGTTGTGATAGAACTTGTGCAGCACAGGTGGACCATCGGGTTCCGTGGGCTGGTCTCCACCTGCGAGGTGCAGCGCATTGTTGCTCATGGTTGCACGATGAAGGAGCGACTCATCTTGTGGCTGTGGCAGGATAGGCTTCAGTGAAGGTTCGTTCATGTCGTTCCAGATGCCATCAACTCCCTGATCAAGCAAGTCCTTGTAGAGGTTACCCCACCATGTACGCACTTCACTGCGTGAAAAATCAGGGAAGACACATGCGCCGGACCAGACCTCCCCCTGGAATAGTGTGCCATCCTGCAAGCGACAGAAGTAATCACGTTCCATCCCCTGCTGGTACACAAAATAGTTCCCATCTGTTTTGGTACCAGGATCAATAATGGTGACCAGGTGGAAGCCTTGCGCGTGCAAATCGTCGATCATCGGCCTGGGAGCAGGAAACGTTTCTGGATTCCAGGTAAAGTTCTGGAAGTTATTCATATAGTCAATGTCAAGCCAGATGGCGTCGCAGGGATGATGGCGCTCACGCAAGCGGATAGCAAGTTGACGTACCTGCTGCTCAGAGGCGTAGCTCCAACGGGATTGATGGTAGCCCAGCGCCCAGTTGGGCGGGAGTGGCATGCGTCCGGTCAGCTCTGTGTATTGTCGCAGCACGTCCGCAGGTGTGGGACCGACGAAGAAATAGACGATCAAGCTATCGCCTTGCACGGTTATGCTTGCTTCTGCCGCATTACTTTTGCCCATGTCCATTTCAACCAATCCCGTGTGGTCTATGAGTACACCGTATGCTCTGCCATCATCCACATGCAGGCCAAGGAAAAAGGGGATGGAAGTGTACATGGTTACTGTCTCTGCGTTGTGGCCTTTAGGCGGGTCAGCGTTCCAGACCGGAAATGCCTGGCCGCGTTTATTCATGTCGCCTGTCCGCTCACCCAATCCATAAATACGCTCCTGGCTCGCGAGTGGACGTGTCAGGCGTATTGTGCCGGAAGAGAAGGCAAAGCCCTGCAAATACGGTTCCAGTGTGGTACGTGCCTCGGCTTCATCCATTACATCAGGCCAGTTCTCATCGCCATTAGCAACTATCCAGGAATGATAGGGGAGTGTACCTGCTCCTCCATCGGCCCGTTGATAGCGGGGTTTGTCTCCGTCTTGCAAGGAACCGCGTATGGTACGTATGCGTACGATCTCGCTTCCAAGTACGGCGCCGGCAAACGAGTAACTCAAGCCAGCTTCGTCTTCTGCGGACCAGAAATGCTCATGCCCATTTCTTCTTTGGTAGCGTTGTTGTGCGATCGTTGTGAACATCCGTAAGTGCCTTCTTTCTCAGTCACTATATCGAAGAGGATCAAGTGAAGTTTTCTTAACCGGAATTGGTGTATTCGCATGGATTCTCCATACTATCTTAACACAATGTTAACCTGATCTCACCCTCGAGGAACTATTATAGTGATGGGGAATAAAGTCATGTGGGGATTGCTCCTCCAGGAGCATAGAGTGACTCAGCCCGTCATTTTGTCGTTGGGGGACGACACAGGGAGAGCGAACCTATCGCTCTCCTTCGCTTTTTGGGGCAACCGACATCCTCGAATTTGGCAAAAAGTGGTACAATCTGAGTGTGCACGTTTTGCACTGAATTGCAGTGCTTGTTGCGTGCAAAGGGGCAACACGTGTCCCGCAGAAAGAGGTAAGAAACCTCATATTTGATAACTGACAAGGAGAGATGTTTTATGGCATTCACAGTTCCACCGCTCCCATACGACTACAATGCGTTGGAGCCACACATTGACACACAGACGATGCAGATTTATCACGACAAACATCATGCTGCGTACGTCACCAATCTGAATAGTGCGCTGGCGAACAACCCTGAACTAGGCAATTTAGCGATTGAAGACCTGGTGCGCCGCATCAACGAGGTGCCCGAGAATATTCGCACTGCGGTACGGAACAATGGTGGTGGCCACGTCAACCACAGCATGTTCTGGCAGATCATGGGTCCAAATGGTGGCGGAGCACCAACAGGTCAGTTGGCCAGTGCAATCCAAAGCACCTTTGGTTCGTTCGATGCGTTCAAGGCTGCATTTAAGGATGCAGGCGTCAAGCGTTTCGGCTCAGGTTGGGCCTGGCTGGTTCTCGACCAGAGCGGCAAGCTTCAGGTAATCTCTACTGCGAACCAGGATAGCCCGCTGATGGATGGTTTGTATCCAGTCATGGGTAATGATGTCTGGGAGCATGCCTACTATCTGAAGTACCAGAATCGCCGACCAGACTACCTGGATGCCTGGTGGAACGTGGTCAACTGGGATGAGGTTGCACGTCGCTATGCTAAGGGAGGAGGCCGGTAGCAGGGGCTCTGACAGTTTTTCAGGGCGGTGTATGGTGCGGCGGGTTGTGTGGCCTGGCGACCACAAGGGCCCACTCCACTGCACCGCCCTCGCCACTACATTTCGCACAGCTCCTGCCCCACCGTCATGCCCGTTGCTCGATGCAGGTTGCCCAAAAATGTCAGGGTGGGAGAGAGCCACCTCGGGCTTGGGGCAACCGCATGGATCGCCTAAAAAAGCCCTTAGGAACTCAAACCCTGCCCGCAGTTGAAGCAGTTCTGTTTGCGCCAATTCCCGGTTCCAATCTGTCCTCTCGAACAGTCTCATAACCCCTGGCGATGGTGTATGCTTACCATAGTGAGATCAGATTTTGTTAAAACCCTTGTTGGATCAAAAAGGAGCCTATGCCACATGCAAACCATCCACACCGACACAGCCGGTAATCACTTTGAGTCAAATAGGCGGCACTTTGTGCGCGCTGCTAGCGTTGCTGAACTGGAGCAGCGGCCGTTCAAGGTCATTACCGTCGAGGATCGTCATATCTTGTTGCTGAGTGCCGACGGGCAGATTCGGGCACTTGATAGTCGTTGTCCGCATATGGGGTATCCTCTTTCACAGGGGACGATCAAAGATGGCGTATTGCGTTGTCACTGGCACCATTGGCGCTTTGACCTGGCCTCCGGCGGCTGCTTTACAGAAGGTGGCGATGACGTCGCTGTGTTTCCGCTGGAGATTCGCGATGGCGAGGTGTGGGTCAGTCCAACCCCCCTGGAAGGCTATGTGCGCAGCCGTATCGAAAAATCCCTGGGCGACCTGCTCCAGGGCATGGAGGAACGCAATACGTTCTTGATTGCTAAGGCAGTGGCGGGTCTGCGTGCCAATGGAGTTGCTGACAGTGCTATCCTCAGCGCGTCAGCGATGCATGGACTGCGCTTTCGCCAGGGTGGCTTCTCGATGGGATTGACCATCCTCACCTGTATGGGGCTGCTCGTACCACATTTGCAGGAAGATGACAAAGCTCTGGCCGACGTGCATGCCCTCATCAACTGCGCACGTGATGCCTTTGCTGGTCCACCGCGCCGTATGCTGCGTCCGTTGCCTACGACGCAGTTTACGAACAAAACGCAACTCAAACACTGGTTTCAGCTCTTCATCGAAGATCGCGAGGCTGCCGGAGCCGAGCGTATCCTGCGTACTGCCATTGCAGCCGGATACTCTACAGAAGATTTGGTCGACCTGCTGATGGCGGGTGCCACAGATCACTACTTCTTGAGCACAGGCCATGTCATCGACTTTACGAACAAGGCTTTTGAGTTGTTTGAGGTGATGACAACGGATGGAGCATTGCCCATTGGCGAGTCTGATGCACGTGAAGTGCTGGCAACAACGCTCTCGGCGGTTGTGCGACCAATGGCGATGGGCTTCCGTCACGAGGAAGACGCCGATTGGCATGAAACGATAGAACCACAAGAAGCATTGTTTGCGGTACTCCACACACTACTGGCGCAGCCGCGTGATCCATACTGGGCGCATGATGGGCGACCGGAGGCGCTGCGCGATGTATTGCTGGCGGGCAAACCCGATGATATTACGCAGGCGTTACGGTATGCCCTGGAACAAGGAGCAACTGTGGATGCTCTGAGCAGCGTGCTGGCGAGGGCCGGTATCCATCGCGTGGCGCGTTTCCATGTGCAGAACGAAGAGGACTGGGATGATGTCTTGCACGTCATCAGTTACGCTAATGCTATCGATGCGCTGACTCGTCGCGCCGTTGGTTGTTCGCTTGAAGGAGATGTTGCTTTGATGAAGGCTGTCACACATGGGGCTATGTTCGTGTACTTGACCCACTTTCTGAATATTCCCCGTGCGCTCCTGCCAGCCGAACGAGGCAAGGCTGCTGTCCCTGCCATGCTGCATGATCGAGCAGCACTATTGGAGCGGCTGTTGTATTGTGCAGAATTTCAGCAAGTTGAGGAGGCTGCGGCCATTGTCTATTATTACCAGCAGCAGGGATATCCACTAGCTGAACTGAAGGCGACGCTAGGAAAGGCGTTATTGCGTGAGGATGCGACCTTTCATACCTTCCAGATGCTCGATGCGGGTATGCGTCAAAATGCGGTCCTGGGTGTGGACCACCCTGATGGCCGCCTGGCGTTGGTTGCGGCTACGCGTTATATGGTGGCACAACGACTGCGGCGCAATGTGCTCTTCTCGACGCAGAATGCGTTGAAGCTGCAGCGTGGAGAGGCATTGAATGAGGATGTATAGTTATTCCTGTGCAGCCTGTTTTTCTTTCTTCGACGCGGACGACGCTGAAGCCGCGGCGCGTCGAGTAGTCGAACGCGAAGGCGTAGGCGTGTGGGGTACACGGGTAGAAGGAGACGTGACAGGAATATCTTGTCGATGAACCGTCTTGAGCCTCTCGGCCTCATAAAGAATATCGACCCAGAGGTCAACAGCGGCTTCACGTTGAGACCGTAATGCGTCAAGTTGCTGGCGTAACCCCTCTGAGGTCAACACACGCTCCGTTAGCAGGCTGTAGAAACGGCCTATCAGGTCCGTGAAGGCTCCAGGCTGACTGGAAGTAGGGGCGTCAAGGCGATCGCTTTCATATGTCTGGCGCACCTCTAGCTTGTCCAGTTCGTAGCGGAAGAGGTGGGCGAGGCGGTGCTCGGTACTCTGGGCCAATCCCCCGCAGATAACGTCAAGAATAGGTCCCATGGCTATGCGCGCCTGTTGCACGATGTCTTCTGCCCTGTTTTGGCGGGCGATGAGGCTATAGAGCGCATCCACGGCAGGATCATCTTTCGTTGGTGCATATTTCTCCTCGTTCAATAATTCACCCATCGTCACGTAAAGGCAGATGTCGCGTGCCTTCTCACGAATAGTTCGCTTGAGCTTGTTATAGGCTCGCTGAATCTCGTCCAACTCACCGCCAAATTCCCCGAGGGCTACGTGATGAATATCCAGCGACCCGTCGACTTCTTCCTTGTGCGCAATGGGGAGGAGGAATGAGTCAGCGAGTGCGCGTGCAGGCTCGTTCAATTCTCGTTCCAGGGCAGCGCTGAAGCTTGCCCGTAGCTCTTTAATCAGGTTCCAGCCGTCGATATCCGTCCAGCGACTCCCTACCTCCATTAATGGGGAATTGCTGCGTTGACTGACTTTGATAAAGTGGTCGAAGTGGCCCTGCATAATGCGAATCTTAACGCGGCGCGTCGCCCGGTTATGGGCCGCCTCCAATGTTTGATAGAACGGGCTATTCTCGCTGCGAATTGCGATATCGAACTGCTTCAGCGCATCATTCCAGGCATCACGCATTTCATTGGTGCGCCGCTGTAACTGTTCAAAACGGACTGCGCTGCGTCGTCCCTGGCGCAGGTTCATCTCGTGTTGCAGTTCCTGCAGATCTTGGCTCTGGATGCCAAGGCTATTCAGGTTCTCCCAGCATAGCTCCTCCAGGTATTGCAAGGCTATGGCCAGTTGTGTCTCAGCCTGGCGTAACTGCACCTCATAGCGGCTGCTCGCCAGAAAGGTCTGCAAGTCGCCGGTCAGTTCGGGAAGGCCACTGAAGTGGAGCATTGCTTCATGTTGTTTCGCAGTCACCTGGTGCAAGTCTTGTGCTGTGGCGGTCGTGGGCAGGGTTTTGTCAATATCCAGCAGGTCAGGATAGACGCTGAGCATGCGTCCTACATAGTCACGGCCTTCTTGCTGTCGATCGGTGTCGAGTTTCTGTTTCTTGATGCCAAGGGTGGCCAGAAGGGCGTCGGGGGCACGCAGAGGGTAGAAAAAGTAATTGTTGTCGGGTCCGTGGTGATGGTAACTGCTATAGTTCGGTGGCAGTGCATGTAGTAAGGGACGCAGACTGCCGAGAGCTTTCTCCAGGCTGGCTATCGAGTTGATCTCGTCCCAATGCGTGACGACAAGAAACACCATGCGTGCAGCAACCTCGGAAGAGCGTCCCTGAACGACTTTGCGCCTGACCAGCTCAAAGATACGCAGTGTGCGGTCGTCGTCACCAAAGCGGTTGTTGCCGATTACCAGGATGACGGCATCGGTGGTATTCAATTCTGAGCGCAAAATTGCATCATGGCGTAACTGACCCGCTGCCCCGCCAGGTAGGTCCACCAGGACACTCCCAGGTGGAAGCAGGGCATGTGCTCCTGCATGCAGCGTGAATTCAACATAATCGATAATGCGCACGAGGCGAGGTTCCAGACTATCGCGTGCAGGCTCCTCAATATAGCGACTGCTTTCCGCTTTCCACTGTTCACGCTGAATAAACTCAACATGTGCCTGCCCATCGCGAAGATAGTGGTCTGCGAATGCTTCATCGGCCTTACGCAATACGTTCAGTTCGGCTAACAGTGCCTCGCGTGTGCGTGGGCTGGAAGCGTTTTTGCTAGCATGCTCTGTTTGTCTCAGCAGGTCATCGAATGCCTTACGTGTGAGGAAATGCACATGCATCTCTTCAGGCTCCTGCTCGCTGCATAGGCGAACTCGTGTGCGTACCCCGGTGACTGCACCACCGGCCAGGCGCGGGAAGATATCCTGACCAAGTAGAGCAGCTAGCAAAGTGCTTTTACCAGCGCCTACATGTCCAATCAACTTGACGGTATATTCACGAGTGAAATCGAGAGCGCGAGTAGCCTCTGCAAGGTGGTGGCGCAATTTGAGTGTCTGCTGTGACTCAATCTGCTGGAGTTGTGGATGATCAAAGAGTTCGGCGCAGGCAGAGGCACGGTGCAACTGTTTCTTCCAGGCTAGTAGTTTTTCTGCTTTGCCCGGCAAATCTGCAGGGAAGTAGCGTTCTATGTATGTTGACTGTTCTTGTAATTGACGCAGTAGATTCAGTAATTCGCCAGTTGCAGGGGGGATCGATGGAACTGTTACATCCTTTGCAGAATGATTTGACTCGTCTTCATCATCCTCATCAAAATAATCTTCGTCGTCATCGTCGTCTATATTCCCGTCCTCTACCTGGGAGGGGAAGGAAGCCGATGCTATACCTAGACTTCCAGAGCGAGCTTCGGCGACAGTGGGTCGCAGTTGTTTGCCGCAGATGTTGCAGAATTCAGCGTCGATTTGTACGACATTATCGCATTGGGGACAGATAATGACTTGCTGTGCCTGTGTGGTGAATTGCATGAAACTCTGTATCTTCCTTCCGCTTGAGTTTTGCTGATGATAGCATATACCATAGTTTGAAGGCAATATGGCAGTTACTATCGGGTGCCAGTGAGTCACTCTTTTCAATTATGATCCCACAGCAGGTCACGTTGGGGAAGATCTATGAGCTAATCGAAGATACAGACTATATGGTGGCCAGTAACGTATTACTAGTTTTGTGGGCAGGAATCTTTACCAGGTTCCTGTTGCCACTTCTCATTTAGGCCAATTTGCACAAGAATACGCTTCAAATGGATCAGCCCGAGGCGCATGCGTGCTTTGACTGTGCCGAGAGGGAGTTGGAGGCCTTCCGCTATTTCAGTGTGGGTCCAGCCTTGAAAAAAGGCAAGTTCGATCACTAATCGTTGCTCAGAGGGTAGCTTCGTCATGGCCGCACGCACCTGCGCGCTCTGTACAGAGCGCCAGACCGAATCCCAGACATCGGGGAAGGCGACCCGCTCATCCAGTTCGATCTCATCTAGCGGGACCTCTTTCATTGTCCCAGACCGGCGACGTACGCTGCGTAGATAATCGATGGTGCGATGATGAACAATGGAGACAAGCCAACTGCGGGCCGCACCTGATTGAGGAGAATACGAAGTTGCGCGTCGCCATATGGCCAGGAATGAGTCCTGCGTGAGGTCTTCAGCGACCTGCTGATTTGCCACCATATGGTACGCTAGAGAATAGAGCACGCGACTATAGCGCTGGTAGAGTTGTTCCATGGCCCATACTGCGCCTTCTGCTATGGCTTTGAGCAGAGCTTCATCAGGAAGCTCGTCAAATGCATCCATGCTTACTTCCTTCTCAATTCTTCCCACTGATTATATAACGTTCAAGGTGGTCGAACGCATGAGTCGAGTGGGAGCAAATCGACATATTCCTCCTCTTTTTTGCATACTTCTGTGAATGACGCGCGTCTCACCCCGCAAATCTGTTGCCTTTACTATATTTCATCTGCTACTATGCAGCAAGATTGAAAAAGAAAGGTAATGGATGCCCATGAACAACCAATTTCCCTGCTGGTACCCTTTGCAGATCAGATTTCGCGCAACTACCACACGGGTCGGCCACACCCTGTGCCGGACTCGCTGCGACATGCAATTGAGCAAATGGAAGGGCAAATGTTTCCCCGACCGAAAGCATGATAGGATATTCTATCATTCAAATAACTTTGTGATAAAAGAGTTCTATGCATTATTACAACGTGTGTCATCACATCTGTCGTACTGTATTATATCATCATGGATCAAATTCATCACCCATAGAAAGAGAAGTGGTGAAATCCAGTAATCTGTCCAGGTGGTCAAGACGTATTTATAGTTAGAAGGGAGTTGTCTTAGGAGAACCTGTGACAGGATCACTGTTTTTCTAGATGTGATTTGGCTTTGTTGCAGTGGAAAATCCTTAGAGTAACAATTGCAAGCTAAGTTCGCCCACTGTCAAACATGTTCTGCTCGACATACTTGCTTTTATACCTTCCTCTCCTCCCTTCTCTGGTCTGTAAGGAAGGTCTCTGGAACATCCAAGATGGGGTACACCAGAGACCTTCTTTCCTTCTGAACTCCTGAAACCAGTATCGTCTCTGGCTTCAGCTCCCTTGCCCACATACAGAGTACCTCTACACCTGAGCGTGCTTCGTTAGAACAATCTTGCCTGTTCCGGTCCCATATCAGTCTGCTCGCGCTGCCATGGTAGTGGTGGAAGTGGAACTAGTACTCGAACACGCTGGTAAAGGGCAGCGCAAATGGCCGGTGAATGTATCTCAAATGGGCAGTGGCAAAAGACATACAAAGTGAGCCCTTGTTTGAGCCATTGAGCGAACTGTTGTGCCCACGTGTCCAGAAGTGGATCATTGACCTCCATGTGTGGATTGCCGATGTAGCGCAGGAAGGTGATGTCTGCTGTAACTGTTACTTGCAGAGGAAGATCAGGCTTGCGCTCACGTGCCTGAAGAACGTTCTGTTCCTCGGTTGGCCCAACTCGGATGGGTTGTGTATCCATCATTACTCTTGCAACGTTGTACTGGCTGAGTAACATGTTCAACTCTGACGCTTGTGTCTCGGTGAAAAAATCGGGATGGCGTACCTCGACTGCCAGCCGCAGATCGTTCGGCCAGAAGGCGAGAAATGCCTCTAGTTGTGGCAGGTGATCCGGGGAGAATGTCGGCGGAAGTTGTAGAAACATTGGCCCCAGGCGTTCCGCCAGGTTGTGCATTCGGTCAGTGAAAAAGAGTGTCTCACTTTTGCGCGTTTCCAGGTGTGGAGTATGGCTGATGTCACGAGGGAGCTTAAAACAAAAACGAAATGCCTCAGGAGTCTCAGCCTTCCAGCGAACCACCGTCTCAGCATTTGGGATGGCATAAAATGTGGTGTTGCCTTCGACCGTTGTGAGACGCCGACTATACAGGCGCAAAAAGTCTCTCTGCGATGTGCGCGGTGGGAAGAATGATCCTACCCACTCTTTGTAGCCCCACATGGGGCAGCCAATGTAGAGCAAACTCTATCTCCTTTTTTTGTGGTGTGAGAATTCCACGATTTGCTCAAGCCACTTTCATCTGAAAGCTGGGTAATTCCGAATACATCGTACAATAACTTCTTAGCGATGCCTACGGTTTCCAATAGTAGCCGTCCTCGCTACCGATAAACCCTGCGTCAAGAAGCTCTTCACGCAGGGTGAGTGCATGCGGAAAGTTGCGTGCAATCATCGCATCTACCTCTGACTCCTGGTAGAGCGCCTTGTCTTCAAGCTGGTTCGCCAGCCACCTGAGAATGACTGCACGCTTTGTAGGATCGATTGGAAGCTCTTTCAATGGCATGCACCAATAAAAGCTGTTCTCGCGTTGGATCAGGTTGGCACCGACCAACTCGCGACGCCAGAAAGCTGCGTCGGTATGGTGACGTTGAATGATTTCGTTCACCTCAGACTCTTTGTACAGGACTCCAACTTCAAAATGGTTCGCGAACCATTTGAGGATGACCGACCGCTTTTTGCGACTGGCTGGAATTTCTTTAAGTTGCGTACCTTCTAAGAAATCTCTGAGCACCTTACGCTCCCATGCGTCAGCTTCTACGTCATCGACTAAAGAAGACATCTTTTCTAGCGTAAGAAGCTGCTTATTCGAGTTCCGTAAAGCCTCTGCATTTAGCTTGTAGACATGAATGTTCCCCTCAGGTCTCATCTCTACCAGGTCTAGCTCTTTCAACTTAGCCAGGTGGTGTGAGACTGTGGGCGCTTTCAGGTGCAGCATTGCTGCAAGCTCCTCCACACTACATTCCTGGTCAGCCAGGATACCTATTATTTTAAGGCGATTCTCGTCAGCGAGTGCCTTAAAGAACTGCAACAGCGTCTGAAAATCTTCTTGAGACATATCTGTTCCTCCTTGTTTAACCGAAATCTAATTTTACCATTATCTAATTAGAAAGATATCAAATTAGTGAAGCTTTGTCAAGCCTCCTGAAAAAAGGACATTAAAGCGGAACCTTTTGTCACCTTCTTTCCGTAGTACATCTACAGAAGAGAGGAGAAGCAGTGGTTACCTGCGAGGACGATCTCATCGAAAATGTGAGGCACGGAGACCAGGAGGCATTTCGACACCTCTGGGAAGCTCATCACGCCATTGCGATGGCAGCGGCACTGCGACTCTGTCATCATCGTGGACTTTCCGAGGAGATTACCCAGGGTGCTTTCCTGCTTGCCTGGTGTGGGTTTGCCGGTTTCAAACGCGGCAGTCCATTTCGTCCCTGGCTCATGCGAATTCTTTATCGTCACGCACTGGATGTAATAGAGAAGCAACAAACGTTCCTGCGCCCTATCTCCTTAGATGAACTCAGCGAGTTAGAACGTCAGGCTATGTTGAATCCGGGCGTCGGCATTGACGGAGATTTGCAAGAACAGGTGGTTCAGCGGGAAGAGTTGCGCCAGGCATTGGTACAATTGAACGCTGATCAACGTCGTGTGATCGCTCTGCGTTATGGTGCTGATCTGACCGAGGCCGACATTGCCCAGGTCTTAGATTGGCCTGTTGGTACCGTCAAATCACGACTGAACCGGGCGCGTGAACGTCTGCGTGTACTGTTGACGAGTGAAAGAGGATGAGTGGCTATGCATGAATGGAAAGAAGATAGCAGGAGAACTGAACAGCCTGATCTGGAAGAACGCCTGGCCGCGTATTATGGTCCTCAACTGCGAGAGCAACCGTTATCCTCGGCTTCGTGGGAGAATCTGCGCTCTCAACTAGACCCACAGCGTCCTCCAAAGCGCAGGCGCGTGTTCCGACCGCGCAGTTTCTGGCGTAGGAGTGACCGTTCTGACCCTGAGTATATTCGTGAAACGTTTTCTCGCATCATGCATGAAGCTCGTGTATCCTACCCGCTGTCATTGTTGCAATGTTCATACAATGCAGGCGTACTCACAGTGCGTGTTTCTTCTCTAGGTAGGCATAAAATCAAGCTTGTACTGCCGTCGGCTGCGGAGACGATGATCAGTCAACCAGAACTTGATGTACTTCTAGCCACGGGCCTGGCTCGCTATCTCTGTGTTCGCAATCCTGGCTATTTCATGATACGCATTCTTATAGCCATAGCTCTATTGGTTGCGTCCATAGCTACTATCATTTTCATGGTACAAGGTCGCTTGGTTATGGTATTTCCTATAGCCATTATGCTCTGTATGCTGGAGCTGCTGCATGTACAGGGGCGTAGGTCCGTCTTTCGTGCAGATGCCCAGGTTGTGAAGTGGTTAGGGCGGGAACGTACCTGCCGAGGATTACATGCCTTGGCGGACCGTAGTCGCTCGCCGCGACGCAGCAAGTGGGGTGAACCGTCACTGGCGGAGCGAATTGAGCGTGTATGTGGAACAAAGGTAACTCTTGAGGAAGATCGTTTGACGCTGGTGAGGTGAGGCGATTACGCAGAGAGGAAATGCAACGTGAAAGGAAATATAGTTTTAGCGCTGCCCATTCAGCAGGGCATGTCGGTCTAGTTTTCATCTTACTCTGTAGATAGACGTAGACCTTAAGCGGATACAAGGAGAAACACGATATGACAAGGAAACGCAGCATCATAGGCTTTCTCGTCTTTCTAGTAGGAGTGGTAGGCCTTGTGCGCCTTATCGATGCCCTTTCCAGGAGGAATGGGAGAGATATAGATAGGTTTGACAAGTTTACAGAGCGGGCCAGGAAGGTGTTAAGTCTTGCTCAGGAAGAAGCCCAGCGCCTCAAACACAACTACATCGGGACGGAACATCTTCTGCTAGGACTTGTGCGCGAAGGAGAGGGTGTCGCAGCAAAAGTGTTAAGCAACCTCGGTGTGGACCTGAAAGAGGCTCGAAACACTGTGGAAGCCATTATTGGTCGTGGAGGCTATGTCGTACGGGGCGAGATTGGTCTCACCCCACGTGTCAAGAAGGTGATCGAGCTGGCCGTCGATGAAGCGCGTCGCCTGAATCATTACCATATCGGCACTGAGCATCTCTTATTAGGATTGGTGCGTGAAGGCGAAGGAATTGCTGCAGGCGCGCTGGAGAGCCTGGGAGTTGATCTCAAGAAGGTGCGTGCAGAGACGCTGCGGGTTCTCGGCGGCAATGGAGAAACGGCAGAGTGAGCTATCACACGATGCGCGTTGCCTTGCGGAGTTTGCCCGTACGGAAGCGTTCAATGCTAAACTGCTCAATAGGTAATATTGTGCTGGCACCATCAAGGATCAGTTCGGTCATCAGTTTAGCCGCCATAGGAGCATGCATGAAGCCGTGACCGGAGAAGCCACAGGCACATAAAAAGCCCTCGATCTCGGTTTTGCCCAGCACAGGTTCTTCGTCGGGAGTCATCTCATAGAGTCCTGACCAGATACGTGCTACCTGTGCATTGGCCAGCGTGGGGCAGCGTCTTCGTGCATGGTCCTGAAGGAGTGGCCAGAATGTTTCGTCAACCGGTAGGGCGAAAGCCTCAGGAGCCAGCGATTGATTGAGTTGATCTTCCTCCTGGGTAGGTGGAAGTGGAAGAGCAAATACAACGCCGCCATCGCGTCTCCGAAAGTGAAAACCTGTGCTCAGGTCAATGGTCATAGGGACGTCGGGGGGCAGGTCTGCAAATGGTTCTGTAAGGCAGAGATGGCGCCGAAGCGGACGTACAGGGATATCGGCGATTCCGGCAAGTCGAGCTACAAAAGGCGCAAACACTCCTGTAGCATTGACAACCAGAGGCGTCGAAATCGGTTCTTGCTCTGTCTGTACCGCCAGCACCCTACCATGTTCTACCTTAATGCCCACTACAGCAGCATGTTCGCGGATACGTATGCCTCTTGCCTGGGCTGCGTGTGCCAATGCTTGTGTCATCGATGGTGTGTCGCTATAGCCGTCTGTTGGACAGAAGGTCGCTCCGAGCACATCGTCAACAATGAGTTGCGGAACTCGCTGCTGCACCTCTGCCGGACTGAGCAGTAGTGTGGGGACACCCAGCGATTGCTGAAGGGCAGCATATTGCTGCATGGCTTGCCAGCTCTCAGGTGTCGTCATGAGAAAGAGATAGCCGTACTGGTAGAAACGCGGCGGCTTGGGTGCTGTATCTGTGGTAGCAGGGTGGTCGTGCTCGCTTGTGAACTCGGTATAAAAGCGCACGCCCTCTTGCGAAAAACGAATATCGAGTTCATCTGCGAACTGCTGGCGGATTCCGCCCATGGCCCGGCCACTGGAGCCAGATGCCAGCGTATCGCGTTCTAGAAGAATGACGTTCGTAGCGCCTCGTAGGGCAAGCTGATAGGCGATGCTGACACCGATAATACCACCGCCAATAATGACAATGTCTGTGCTAGTCATAACCCCTCATAGTCTGTTCATTTGACTCGTCTACGACGTATTCTACCATACCGGATGCTGCAAGCCTCTTCCTAATGACTATCGGTACTTTGTGGACGAGGGTCAAGCTGAACTATAGAGAGCAATGGCGTGTCCTCGTTCAAGCCATCCGAGCAGAAACTGCAACGCAGGAGGTGGGGGCAGTTGAGACCAGCCGTTCCAGTAGCGCCTGAGCATGATCCACGGCTCCAACCACCCGCGCACGGCTCGCAGCGCCACCGGCCAAGACACTGGTGGCCGAGCTCCTTTTCCTTCGCTGATTTTTTTTCCCCGTTCCCGCTGCAGCAGTAGGAACGCTGATTGGGAGGGGAGCTTCTGGCTCCGATGGCGCTTTCGCCTCTTGCGTCGGGAAGGCTGTGGGGTGAGAAGCATGATACCAGCAAAACGAGAACGCACACCAGACCAACTGCCAATGCCGTCGGATGGCCTTGTCGCTTCTCACCTGGTACTGGGACCAGCCCAACGCATGCTTGACCTGTTTGTAGCTCTGCTCGACCCACATGCGTAGCCCGTACAACCGGATCACCTCTTCCAGACTGGCTGGAGGGAACAACGCTTCGGGTTCAGGGCGCTCGGTGGGCGCTGGCAGATTGGTGACCAGGTACCAGGTGGAGAGGTCGGGCAGCGTCTTTGGATCGGTGGTGGCCACGATGGCGCGTTCCATCTTGTCTGGCCCATACGGCCCGGCCACGATCTCCAAGACCCACCACTCCTGCGTGCTGCCATCGCGAAATGTCCTGGTGATGCGTACCCATTTGCCTGGGTGCTGGGCACTCTGCCAGCCAGCCTCGTGCGCCACGTCTTGCAGGGTCCCTGCGACATCCTCTGGATGCCACCAGGCATGCGACGGTTTGAGCGCCAGCACATACGGCACGCAGAGCCTGCGCAGCCCCTCCCGCACACCACGATCTTCCCCGTAGAAGGAGTCGGCCACCACCGCTCGAAATGGGATCGCTTCCTGCACGGCACGCTCGACCAATTGCACAGCGATCTTGAGCTTGGTGCGGAACTGCGGGTCGTTCTTGCCCTTGGCAAAGTAGACTGCTGGGGTGTAGGGCTCCACGTCAATAGGGTAGTACACGCCTTCGTCGGCCCATAGACTGCTCACCGAGACCACGCCATTGTCGATCTTGCCCAGGTTGGCCAGATATTGGCGACTGACGTGGGCGGTGTGGTGCCCATCCTTGCGATCCCCAGTCTCATCGATCACCAGGACCCCACGCTCATTGGGCGCCGTCGATGGATCTTCGCGCAGCAGGCCCAGCCGCTTGGCCTGCACCTGGCGCTCGTCCCAGGTCGATTCGGAGAGAAACCACTGCAGTCTTTGCGCTCGCGACAGTTGCGCCCCCACCAGTGGTTCGGTATTGGCCAGTCCTGTCAGCGTCTTATGTCGTTCGGTGGGCAAAAGCAGGCCCTCCAAGTAGCGACGGAACCCTTCACGTTGGTTGCTCTTCCCCAACAGGTCATCAAAGTGCCTGGCATAGGCTTCCAGCGGCTCGGGAGCTGGGATAATATCGATTCGCTTCGTCATCTCACTTTCCTCCTCTCCCCCTATTGTATCACACTTTCTCCCCTTTCCACAAAGTACCGCTATATGCTTCCAGGTAGGAGATGCGGAGATGTGATACAATGAGCGGGAGAGAAGTGGAAGATTGAAGAAAGGAAGAAGAAATGACCGCTCCCATAACCCTCCCCTCATTGGATGAGCCGACGCTAGCCGAGCTAGGCCGTCGCTACGAAGAAACCAGCGATGCCGAAACGCGCACGCGCTACCAGATGCTCGTACTCTCGTTGCGAGGCCAGACCTCGAGCCAGATCGCCCAAAACGTATTGCGCAGCCAGGACACCGTCGTGCGCGTCCTCAAACGGTTCTTGACCGGGGGATTGGATGCTGTCCCGCGGCGCACCGCTCCCGGTCGAGAGCGACGGGTCACAGCCGCCTGGGAAGCCGAACTGCTGCGAGTGATCGAGCTGGATCCCCATGCAGTGGGGCAGGACACCGCGAACTGGACGACCGAACGACTCGCCGAGTACCTGGGCCAGCATACGGGCATCCAGGTCACCGAAGAGACGGTGCGTGTGTACTTACATGCCCGTGGCTACGTCTGCAAACGTCCCACCTGGACGCTGAGACGCAAGGCCGAGGAGAAGGCCGACTACGTGGGAAACGCCTGCGGGTAGAGGCTCTGTTAGCCGGTGCCACAGCACCCGAACCTCTACCTGTTCATGATCTGGTTGAGGCTGATCTGTGGGATCAGCTTCCCGCCGACCTGGAAGACGTGCTTGCCCTCATGCCACGCGCTGACCTCTCTCTCCAGGATGAGATCCAGTTTGCCTTTCACCCGACGCTGACGCGCGTCTGGTCGCGGAAAGGACGACGCGGGCAACGCCTGGTCGAAGCGCCTGGGGATAATCGCAAGGTCTATGGCTTTGGTCTGGTGGACTGGCGTGAGGGCTGGTTCGATGGCCGGGTCGCTCCAGGACGCACAACTGACGTGTTCTGCGAGCAAGTTCGTGCCGCCGTGGCTCGTTCAAAACAGCGGGGACGAGTTGCCATCGTCATTGCAGACAATCTCAGGACCCACACGTCGGCTGGCTCCCTGCTCGTGCGCAGTATGCTCACCGAGCTGAAAGAGCATCTGCACCTGGTCTCTACACCTGCCTATGATCCTGACGCTAACCGCATTGAATGGCTCTGGCGCGTCTCGCGACGGGTTGTGACGCATAATCATCATCGCGACACTTTCGAGCTGCTGCTCGCGGATGTGGAGCAGCATTTCCAGGCACTGGCCCAGGCCCCGACTGAGATCCTTCGCCATATCGGTAGTCCATTTGCACCCCATAAGGATCAAAGTGCTCCTCTGTCACTCGCTCAGGCCGCATAATCAACTTGGAAGCATATAGCATTCTAGCGCGAAAGTGCTGCCTCGGTTAAGCTCGTCAACAATCACATAGCCTTATTGGGCTGTTTTTCCCCTGAGTCGCTGCTGTGTGGTTGTCACTGACATATACTGTTGTACAGATAAACACCCATGTCATTGGAGTGAGGTTCACGTATGTTAATTGCCATACTCACAATACTCTTGTCCTGTATCATGACGCTAATCGTTGGGGGCCTGGTGATAAGCGCTTTGCTCGAACATCGCCTTGGGCGCGTTCAAGCAACTCAGACATCTTTACCGGCCCACCCACTTGATAGCCATGTCACGGCTGTCTTATACATGCAGGACGGGGTTGTTGTTGGTACAGAGAAGCCAACGTCTCCACGAGTAATGCCCTTGTCATCTTCCTGGTATATACGGCGCCGTGTACTCTTCTCCGTCTGCCTGCTCCTCATGATATTACTGGCACTCCTCCTCCAGGGGGGCATTGCCGGAGATGTATTGCAGAATTTGACCAGAAGTCTCGGCCTGCTCAATCTCCAACAGGCGACCGGTATTCACTTCGTTCCTCACCTGGTACCTCTTACTCCCAGCCAAGTGATCACGCGTGGCGACTCTGCCGCCCGTGATCAATATAATAGCGACTATGAATGGCGGGTCTGGTCTTATTCCTCGTGTTCAGGCTTCGCTATGGCGGAGGTCATGGATGCGTATGGGCGGCACCTCAAAGCTGCTGACGTCCTTGAAGTAGAAGCGAGGTTGGGAATGTGGAGCGTGTCTGGAGGATTGCTGAATAACTACGGTATAGTGGCTACAGCAAATTACTTTGGCTTTAATGCTACCCTCAGCAATTCGCTCACTTTGCAAGACGTGATTACCATTAGCGACAAAGGCACCCCCATTATCGTGAGCTTACAAGATAAATACTACTTCCCAAATGGCCATGTCCTGGTAGTACGTGGCGGTGATGATCAGTATGTCTACCTCGTCGACTCCTCACCGGATAACTTTACGCGTATGTCGTATAGCATGTTTTTAGGCATGTGGAGCAACGGCCACTTTAGTGCTATACTAACACCACGTTAACGTTCTCTTCACAAAAGGATAATTTGAGGATTGATCACCCGTTAACCTTTGCCAGAATCTCCGCATGTAGCTCTTTTGTCCCCGACGCCACGAGTGAAAAGACTTCCGTCAGGTTCGTAATCTGGCGTAGATTTTTGCCATGCTGGTCGCTAACTACGCCCCCGGCTTCCAGTACGATACACAGCGAAGCCAGAAACGACTCCGCGGTAATGACGTCACCGATGTCAACGTAGGCGTCGTAGGCTCCACTGGCGACATAGACAATATCCATCGCTGAACTGCCCGTGCGCCGTACCTTACTGAACGTCGGCGGCTCAACAACCAGCTTCCGTAGTGTGTCAAAGTCGCGCCCATCGAAGTTCATTCCTGCCAAACAGTCCCGAAGTCGTTTTGTCCCACTCGCATAGCAGCGCTGGCCGTTGCGGAATGCACCCCCGCCGCGCTTTGCCTGGTAAACAACCCCGCTGAAGAGTTCTCCCACCAATGCACATTGCACCTGTTCAGGACTGATAGGTGCGTCGATAGGCAAGACTGCAAGCGAAACCGCAGACTGTCATGATCCCGCGCGTTACATTCGTCGAGCCGTCCACCGGATCAACCACGATGCGGTAGGTTGGTGCGGGACTAGTGGTGAATACAGGTCGCTCCTCTGTAATAACCTCGAAACCGTATCCACTGACGGTTAACCCATTAATGATGATATCTTCTGCCTCACGATCAAACTGCATGGTTGTATGCCCGGCGAACTGCCCGTACGCCTGGTTATGATTGAGTTGTTCAGACTGGACGTAGGCGCGTACTTGTCGAAAAAGCTGGTCTAGGAGTTGCAACATGGCTGTCTTTCTTTTTCTCCTTGTGTCAAGTGTGAGCGGTTGAGTGAGAAAAGAACAGATCACTGGCTCGCTAACGTCTGTATTACGAATGGCCGTACCTGCTCCCTTTTCAGCAACCGTTCCCGTGTCACTCTGATTGCCTCTGGATTCTGATCACCTGCAATCCAGCGGCGACCAAGTTGCTCGGCCACTGTCGGTGTTACGCCACTGCCGCAGAAGCAGTCGAGAATCAGGTCCTGCTCCTCGGATGATGCCAGGATAATCCGTTCGAGCAAAGCGGCGGGCTTTTGCGTTGCATATCCATTGCGTTCAGGGTCTCTCTGCTGCAAGTGGCTGATATCGCTCCAAACATCAGTGGGAGTCATTATCTGGTCTTCGTCATAAGTATACAACCGACCGGCGGAACGAATCGTCCAGTGGATACGGCCATCATCCCCCACCTCCTTGCGCATGTGGTTGCGCCTCTGGGCGCCACGTCTTTCTCCGATACGCTCGCTGTGAAAGCAAAACTGCGCCGACTTGGTATAGAGCAGGATGGTATCGTGTTTGCGCGCATAGGACCTGTTTGAGCGGCCGCCAGACTGGTAGTGCCAGATGATCTCGTTCTTGAAGCCTGGCGCCTCAGCATGAGAGGCGCAACCGAACACCTCATCTAGCATCACCCTGGCATAATGGGTAGTGCGCCAGTCGAGATGCACATACAGGCTGCCATCACTGGCAAGCAACAGACGTAGCAGCACAAATGTTTCGTATAGCCATTGAAGATAAACATCAATGTCATTGTTCCACACATCGCTGTAGCTAGCAAAAGTACGACCTGTCATGAAGGGAGGATCGATGTAGATGAGATTGATGCTATCAGCGAAATCGGGGAGCAGAGCCGGAAGCACATCGCATTTGTCGCCCAGAATCAGGCGATTGTGCCAACCGTCTGACGAAGAAAGCTCTGTGCTCGACTGATTTGCTATTGACGATCCTGCAAAGATTTCACAGGTGTAAAGATGGGGGATGGTAGATGTCGAAGTAATTGGCTTGTTTCCATAATCATCATATTTTCCCTTCCAGATCAATTCGGCCATGTTCTTTACTCTACAATTCTATGCGACTTTGGTTAAAAGGTTACTTGTGTCAATGGTAATAGCCCACAGTACCAGACACTTGCATGATACAATAGTGTCGCAAGGAACAACTTTATTACCAGGTAACCGTACATCCTTTTGAACTGTTGGCACGATAGCCACTTCCGATTCCGATATATACGCGTCTAACACGGGTTACTCTTACCCACGATTGCCCGTGATTTTGTGTGGGGTAAACGCTCATGTTGATTGTTCTGGGGACACTTGCCAGTCTGATCGCTTACATAGGTGGATTATTCATCGTAATAAAAGTGACGCCGCTACTCCTCTTCCGTCAGTATGATGAAGGGTTATTCATGGGTATTGCCGCAGCAGATATCGTTGGCGGCATTCTGGCATTCGCTGCCGTGATGGTCACGTTTGCGCTCCTCAATGGAACACAGAATGTTATTACCAGGGTATTCGATACTGTGCTGCTCGTAGGCATATTCTTGATTGCGGTACATATGTCGCTGCGCAGTTTTCGACCAAGTATCGTTGCGGGCACGTTTCTCGTCTCTCGTATTCTGGCGGGAAGCTTTTGTCTTTTGCTGACACTTGCCGCTATCTATGCTATCGTGCTACTATTCTTACCATCTGTTTGAAAAAGTAGCGGAATAATTGCCGGGAGTGGAGGTGAGATACATGTCTGATATACAAACCGACCCCAGAGCACGTCTCATATTTGATCTCGCCGAACTGAACTACAATTTTGGCACACAGCATCCACTCCAGCCAGATCGTCTGGCCTCCCTCATAGATTTGCTGGAGAGCAGTGGATTATGGCAGAGTAACGATGAACGCACACAGCTCCCCCTACGCTCTGCCACCGTCGAAGAGTTAAGTCTCATCCATACACCAGAATACATCGCAGCGATACAGCTTCTGAGTGTGCCCAGTAAGAAAGATGGAGGGACATTCTCTGAGGATACACAGCGTCTAGCTCAGAGGTATGGTTTCGAAGATGGCGACACGCCAGCTCTCCCTGGCATACACAAAGTGTCGGCGGACATTGCCGGTGGCACACTGATCGCATTGAGTGCCGTCATGGGCCTGGGTGAAGGTGGAGCATTCAAGACTGAAATCGAACGTCCGCTGCATGTCTTTCATCCTGGGGGAGGGCTTCATCACGCCTGGGCTGAACGGGCTTCCGGCTTTTGCATCTACAACGATATTTCGATTGCAATAGCCCATGTATTGCGCGCCACTGAGGCCAAAGTGTTATATGTCGACTTTGATGCGCATCATGGCGATGGTGTGCAGCGTTCGTTTTATGATGAACCTCGTGTAATGACCATCTCACTGCACGAAACCGGACGCTATCTCTTCCCTGGAACAGGGGATGTGCTTGAACTGGGCAATGGGTTGGGACGTGGCTACTCGGTGAACATGCCCTTGGAACCGTTTACTGAGGATGATTCATACATCGAGGTAATCGACTCACTCCTGCAACCCCTGGTTACATCCTTTGCCCCCGATGTCATTGTCAGCCAGCATGGGTGCGATACCCACGCCTGGGACCCTTTAACACATCTGAAGTTGACGATGCGCGGCATTCAGGCGCAGACAAAACTTGTCCACCAGCTCGTGCATACCTACTGTCATGGGCGTTGGGTTGCAGTAGGTGGCGGCGGATACGATTTATATCGCGTAGTACCACGGGCCTGGGGGACGTTATGGGCAGAGATGTCAGATCAGCCGCTACCCGCACATCTGCCTGAAGAGTGGGTGTCGCGCTGGCGGCCTGTTTGGGAGAACGTTAGGGGACAGGAGGAGATGGCGCAACAAGCGATGGGGAAAGCCCCTGCTCCTGCTGATTTTCCGATTATCTTTCAAGATCGACAGGAAGATTTCCCCGCACAGCCACGTCGCTGGTCGATTAGCCGCACAAATCGGCACACGACTGCACTCGTGCGCCATCTACTGGTGCCTCCTCCAGTTCGCCAGGCGTTTCCTTCGGCTCGCAGGCTATCCCCGCTGTCCGACATCTTCGACCTGCTCCACCTGCGTGGGAGTGCCACTCCTTCACGCAGTAAGACGCTTGAGACGCAAAAAGGTCTCGTATTGCTGCGCGACTTCTGCCCACCGTCGCTTGTCGAGCGCCTCGTTGCCGATAGTGGGCTACGTGCCTTCGCTCGTCTACCGGAGCGCGAGCATCAACTCCTGCTTGGTATTGCAAAGCGTCCGGATTGTGCACTTGCCCTGGCACATACACCTACCGGGGAGATTGTAGGTGAAGTGACACTCGCACCCGGCGACGAATGGTGGCAAGGCTTGGAGAACGTGTATGAGGTCGCAATCGAGGTCAGTTCGCAGTGGCGCGGGTTGGGGATTGCTCGCCAGTTATTGGCCTTTGCTCTCGAACTGGATGCGTTGGAAGATATGATCCTCTTTGCTGTTGGCCTCTCCTGGCATTGGGATACCGAAGGGCTGGGCCTGACTCTCTACCACTATCGAGAAATGATCTCGCGTCTTTTTACCTCGCAGGGTTTTACAGAATACCCCACAACCGAGCCGAATGTCAGGATGGAACCTGCGAACATCTTCCTGGCACGTATTGGCAGTCATGTCGATGCGCGTGCCGTCAGTCAGTTCTTTGATCACCTCCTAAGTTCACCCAACCTCTCAGGGTTGTAACCAAGTTTTTCTAAGATAATAAGTTTTTCTAAGATAAGAAAATGCTCAGATTCCCTTAATATGCATTAGTTTCTGCTTAGAGCTAGTTACAGAAGAGTTTATATACATAAAAAATCATTGAAATTTTAACTAGAAGGCGTTACCCTACATAATAGACGCTAAGAAAGTAGGGTATAACTTATGCAAATTCGCGAACGTACAAGAACAGAGTTAACAGAAATCTCCGACGGGTTATTAGCGCAACAGACCCTTTCCGGTGACCAACATGCATTTGAGGTCCTGGTTCATCGCTATAACGTTTCACTCTTCAATTTTATCTACCACTTTTTGGGTGATTATGATCAGGCATGTGACATCTTGCAGCAGGTGTTACTTCAACTCTATATCTCTTTACCGAACCTGCGTATTGGTGAACCACTCAAAGCCTGGCTGTTCAAAGTGGCACGCAATCGGTGTGTGGATGAGCTTCGACGCAAACGCGCTATCCGCTTTTCCGAACTTGAGCCGATAAATGATGAGGAAGAGCCATCACCTTTGCTGGCCATGCCCGACACTAGCCCGCTCCCAGAGGAATTGGCGGAGCGTCGAGACCTGCAACAAAGCCTTCAAAAGGCCATCCAAACATTGCCCCCAAAGTTCCGCTCCGTGGTTTTGTTACGTTACGCAGCTCAGTTAAGCTTTTCTGAAATAGGACAGACCCTCGAGATGCCAGAGGCGACCGCAAAAACGTATTTTCAGCGCGCCAAGCCGTTGTTACGCGCAGCACTAACAGCAAAACGATGAAACTTTCCTTGTATCCTGTTCGTGCCTACAGCAGAGATAGCATGAAAGGAGCAAGAGGGAGTAAGTAATGCACTATTCACGACGTGTCCCGTCCTCAGATGACACTTTGCCAAAGGACGAGTTTGATGATCTCTTCGACCAGTTGGAGCAGCTTGAACCACCACCATCTCTTATTGCACATATTCTTTCTATCATCGCGGATCTTCCTCTGCCCGGACCTACAAAAGGCATACCATGGCATGAATTGGATACCCTGGTTGTACGGCGCGAGAACGACCCACCATGCTAGCTTATTTGCTGTTCCGCGATCTGATCTGTGAGCTTGCCGATGCTCACAAGCCAGCGAATAAACTCGAAACGCCGGTGTTCAGCGAGAGTCTCCAGCCTCTCTTTTTCAGCATACTCTTTGCGGAGTCTGCTTAATCGAATTCATCTCCGCCTCGGCAAACCCGCCCTTACGCAAAATTTCACGATCTTCTTTGCGGTCGTAGTCCATATAGCTCTCCTTCTTCTCCTGACCGAAGATTGCTATTGAGGTACGGATATTAACATGCTTTCGATACGCTTCAGGAGTGCTTGCAAAGGATAAGGCTTTGGTAGGTGATCCAAAGTTGACCTGGTTTCGCCACGGATACGTATACGCTTTCGTACGGATGTTTCTGAACTTGTCAGGAGCACCGGTATCATGGAATGCGTACGGAGCACCTGTAATACATCCCAGCCGGTCATGCTGCCTGGAAGTTCAAGGTCAAGCACTACGAGATCAGGGATCGATTTCACGGAAAGCTAGAATAGCTAGCTCTCCAGTGCCTGCCAGCGTTACGGCATAGCCACAGGCTGTTAACACGTCTGCTTCCACATTGGCGAGGGAGGCATCATCCTCGACCACCAGGATGCGTGGTGGAAGTTTTGGCTCCTCAGCCTCATTTTGCATCGAGTGTGTCGCGCCCTCTACATTCTCAGGTAATGCCGCGTTCAATGCACTCAAGTTGCCGTTGTCCGGCAGTGTGTTCGCAGTGTCTTCCTCTTGTGACATCCTGCTCCCGCAAGGTACTATAGCGATATCCCTCCGTCAGTATCATGTGCTGCGGTTGTTCCGCCGGTTCGGCGTTGAGAAAGCATCCCTCTCTACCACAAATGTATACTAGAGCTGGTGATAATCACGTAAAGATGGGGAGGAATCTGTGAAAAAAGTGTGAATTATCCTGATGGGCTAATTCACACTTTTTCATAACTCACCGACGTCGGGCGTCGACACATAATAGCCCACGCCAGGCTGATTGAGCAAGAAGCGAGGTTGTGCCGGGTCCGGCTCTAGCTTACGTCGCAAATGGCGAATAAATGTGCGCAGATAGGTATTTTCATGGCTGTAGTCGGAACCCCAGACGCGTTGAAGGAGTTCGCGGTGGGTCAAGACTTTCCCGGCATTGCGGGTAAGTTCACAGAGTAAGTCGTATTCGGTTGGGGTCAGGTAAATATCCTTACCGCCGGAACGCACGCTGCGATGGGCATAATCGACCATCAGCCCGTTCTCTCCACCACAACGATAAATCGGGCGTTGAGTATCTCCGTTCGTGATGCCCCTGCGCAGACGCTCTGTTTCATCCGCACGGCGCAAGGCTACCCGTACACGGGCCAGCAACTCGTTTAAGCTAAAGGGCTTGGTCAGGTAATCATCGGCCCCTTGATCGAGAGCCTTCACCTTGACCGGTTCCTCATCATGCGCCGAGAGCACAATCACCGGAGCCCTACTCCATTCACGCAGGCGGCGCAAGAATGCCAGGCCGTCCAGTGTGGGCAAAGTAAGGTCGAGCAGGACAAGCTGAGGCTGAAAGATAGCTGCCCGATCGATAGCCTGCGCACCATCAGTCACTGCCTGCACTTGGTACCCTCGCACTCTCAACTGAGCCAGTAGAAATGCACGCATTTCTGGATCATCCTCGACACAGAGGATGCGTGCTTTGGTATCTGTAATGGACATGGCGCTTCCTACCCTACCTCTCTCTTGATGGCACTAGCAGCGGGAAGGATGAATGCAAACGTTGACCCTTGTCCTGGGCCGCTCTTCAGCGTCAATGTACTGCCGTGGGCCTCGATGATACCCCGGCTAATGTACAGGCCCAGTCCGGTGGGCGGACTCCAGCGTACGCCGCGTCGTCTTTCTAGAACGAATTGTCCTGGTCGATCTGCCGAAGGGCGTCTCATAGCTGCAAAGGTGCTAAAGCGCGTAAAAAGCTGTGCTTGTTGCTCTTGTGTCATGCCTGGTCCGTGGTCAATGACACGCAACTCAACACCCAGGGGTTGCTGATCTGGCATGCTGAAGACAGGTTCAGCTTCCAGAAACACAGTGTCGCCTTCAGGGGCATAATGGAAAGCATTACTGAGCAGGTTCGTCAGTACGCTCATAATAAGTTCATAATCAGCCACGACAGCAGGCAAATCAGCGGGAGCATGAATTTCCAGGTGGCGCTCTGAAGAAGTGATCAACGCCTCCAGACGATCTTGCAGATCCTCCAGCATCTCCGCTGGCAGAATTGGCTCGAGCTCGAGGCGCAATGCCCCTGCCTCCACGCGAGAGGCATCGAGAAAATGGTTAATCATGCCCACCAATCGTTCAACCTGCTCATCGGCGGCCTCTAAAAAGTCATGTTGCTCCTGGACTGACCACTCGAGGTCCTTAGCCAGAAGGGCGCTTACATGGGCACGGATATTGGCAAGGGGTGTTTTGAGTTCGTGGGCCATCGTCGTGAAGAAGTCCTCGCGTGCGCGTTCAAGAGTCTTCAATTGCGTAATATCGTGCCAGACTGTCACTGCGCTGCTAATCGTGCCATCGCTGGCACGCAGAGGTGCCGCATTAACGAGGAGAAACACGGTCTGACCGTCAGGTTGTATGAAGTGTAGTTCGGCTTCCTTTGCCTCTCCATTACTTAGAGCGAAGGAAAGGGGTTGTTGCTCATATGGAATGATCGAACCAGATGATCCGTACATCATGGTGATACGCAGCAACTCCTCAATATTTATACCCACGGCAAGAGTTGCGATTACACCGGGGTCATCAGAGTGTGTGGGATACCTGCCCTCCAGACGGGGTTCACGATTTATCGCGCCCGGTGGGATGGCAGCCATTATCTCCTGCTTTCCTTCCGGTACCCAGCCCATGCGTTGCAGCAGTTGCGCTCCCAGGTTGTTGATGATCGTAATGCGTTTGTCAGCAGCCGAGACGAGCATCACACCCGAAGGTAAACGTTCCAGCAGAAGCTGCATACGTGCGCTTGCCAACTCCTGCGCCGCCTTTGCGATTTGCAGCGCCTGATTGCGTTGCGCCAACTCTGACGTACGCGCGACTACCTCGGCCTCGATGCGTTCTCTGGCCGCGGCCTGCTCCGTTACGTCATGGTAGACGACCACGAATGCGAATATATTGCCAAGGGCATCATGAATAGGAGCTTGGGAACGGCGCATCGTATAATGCTGACCGTCCGCCCCTACGATCTTGATTTCATCAATGCTCCTCTCCAGGGCACGACGCTCAAGCTCTACCACAATATCGGGAATGCTTTTGAGGTCGTACTGGAAAATAGCAGTACTACGAGCCAGGGCTTCAGTTACATGCAGCCCGATTATGTCCTCCGACCATCCCAGCAGTTTGCGTGCAGCATGGTTGACATCAGCTACACGCCAGCGCGCATCGTAGATGATCACCCCGTCAGGGATAGCCTGCATGATATTCTCACGCTGGCGAGCATAGCGGTTCGCAACCTGGGCCAAGCGATTGATGCCGCGAAAGAGGCGAGCGTTCTGTATGGCCAGTCCTGCCTGCTGAGCAAACTGCTTGAGGAGTTCAACCTCCTCCGCAGGAAAGCCACGTGCTCGACGATGATAGACTTCTATCGTCCCAAGCACAGCACCCATCATAGGAGCGAGGGTGGAACCGTTGGAGGTGAAACTTCCTCCCTGGCTCTCGTCAGCGGATGGCTCAAAAATCGGTACGCACAGGACGGAACCAGGACGACGTGGGAAGCCTTTATCATCAAGCAATGGGAACTCAAGTTCAGGTTCCCTGTTCGTATTTGTAATAATCAGGGTTTGACGGTCGCGCATGACACGACCGACCAACAACTGCTCGCTGAGCGGTGGATGCCAATCTTGCCAGCCAGGATACAGACCTCTTTGCGCAGCTACTCTAATGGTGGAAGTGTCATCTGTTGTGTTGCGCGCTTCTGCACGCGCTTGTTCCTCAAAACCTGGCACATGCAGCTCGGTACCGTCTTCTGGCTGATCAATGAGCACAACCGCGCAGCGTGTAGAACCAACCATCTCTTGCACAGCCTCCAGGATATGGTTTAGCACACCGGGAAGTGCAAGGGGTCCGGCAATAGCTGAAGAGATATTATGGAAGGCTTTGAGACGTAGACGCGAGTGTACCAGGTTGGTCTGATCCTCAACTGTAACGATTAGCGCACCCCCACGATAAATCGGGGAGCTACCTCCCACGATTACCGTTTTGTCATGTGGTTGCTCCACAGAACCTGACGGGTTGGACGTAAAACTCGGTGCCGGTTGAATATCCACACGCCAGTACGTGCGTCCCCGCGTCTTGAGCAATCCTTCAAAGGGAACTTCAGAGAAATTGGTGCTTTGACCCGAAGAGCAGACGTGTTGTAATATGGGCAGTGCTACTTTGTATACCTCATCGGGTACTATCTCATCGAGACGATGGCCTATCACCCCTTGGGGATGCCAGGATTCTTCCAGTAGCGACAGGAGATGCGCGTTGGCATAATGGAGGCGCAAGTCGGCACAATTGAGGATGGCAATCCCCACCGACATGCATCCCAGGATATATTCAAGCTGCCCAGATTGCTCTGGCTCCATGAATGTGTAATTTCTAGGTATCGACGTTGTTTATGCACACACACTCCCACGATAAATCGGGGAGCTACATACTATTATAACTTATTATAAATCTTGGGTCTCTGCCAGATAATATCTGAAAGGTGTAAAATGATTGACATTAGTGGCAAGCGCGTTCTGATCATGGGTCTGGGTTTACACGGGTCGGGCATAGCAGCAGCGCGTTATGCTGCCCAACACGGGGCTATCGTACGTGTGACCGACTTGAGATCGGCAGAAATCCTGGCACCGAGCCTCCAGGCACTGGCTGGTTTGCCAATTGAATATGTCCTTGGCGAACATCGCAATCAAGACTTTCTCTGGGCCGAGGTTGTCATCCGTGTACCTGGTGTGCGACGAAATTCACCATATTTACAGTTAGCCAGCGAACATGGCGCAACCATTGAGTTAGAGATTGCCTTCTTCTTTCTTGAATGTCCAGGTCGCATCATCGGTGTTACTGGCACTCGAGGCAAAACAACAACAACGACGCTCATTTACGAAATACTGCGTGCGCACGGCGTTCCTATTGTAATAGGAGGCAATGTCGCAGGTGTAGAGACTCTCTCCTTGCTTCCTCAGATCACGTCTGAAACGTTGGTTGTGCTAGAGTTGTCGAGCTGGCAACTCGAAGGCCTGGCTCCTCATAGGCTCAGTCCGTCCGTTGCTGTCATGACCAACGTCTATCCCGACCACCTCGATACCTACCAGGATATGGAAGAATATGCCGGGGCGAAGGCTACTATCTTCCGCTATCAACATCCTAGCGACCTGGGCGTATTCAACTATGACAATCCCTGGACGCGCCGCTTCGGTGAGGTGGCCCCTGGTGAGACCTGGTTTGCGAGCCTGGAACGTGGGGGCTATTTTGCGCGTGGTTCTGCAAACATTGCCCCCTTCTTCTTCAGCCAGGGCGGAGGCAAGCTCACGCCCCTACCAGGCAAGCACAACCTTGAGAATATCCTGCTGGCAACGACCACAGCACGACTGTTGGGTGTTCCCGACGAACCCATTGCCGCTACGGTGAGTCGGTTTCGCGGCGTCCCCCATCGATTGGAAGAGGTACGTGTGCTCAACGGCGTGCGCTACATCAACGACAGTGCGAGCACCACGCCCGTCGCCGGCCGAGCAGGCTTACAGGCATTTGATGCGCTGATCGTGTTAGTTGCGGGCGGCAATACAAAGCATCTCCCGTTGGAGGATTGGCCGGAGACCATCGTGCGATGTTGCCGGGACGTAATTTTGCTTCAGGGAAGCGGTACAGACGAGCTGTTACCCGCCCTGCACGAGGCGGCGAAAAAGCAAGGTGTTGCCGATCCTGTGCGCGGGGTATTTGACGACTTTACAGCCGCTATGGATGCCGCAGTCGCAGTGACGCGACCAGGCGATGTGCTGCTCTTCTCACCCGGCTTCACCAGTTTCGGCATGTTCCTCAACGAATTCGACCGTGGCGATCACTTCGTCGCGTATGTGCATGGGCTGTAGTATCGTCGCGCTCCTTCCTACAGGATGCACTTGTGAAGCGCATCAATTTCTGCTACGATACCTTTGTGGAAATGAAGAGGACAATAAGGATTCGTTCCTGATGACACTCTCATGAACCACACTTTATCTCCCGCCTGGCAAACTCGATTGCTCCAATGATCCCCGCATCATCTCCCAACGTCGCTTTAACGAGTTGAAAATCGCGTTGGAACGCTGGCATTAGCCCCGTGTATACCACCTCACGCATTGGCCCAAACACCAACTCGTTTGCAGATGAAACACCACCTCCAATAGCAATCATTTGCGGATTAAAGAGATGGACCAGATTGATTACGGCATAACCAAGATACCGACCTGCATTCTTGAGGAGATCCAGAGCAAGTGCATCTCCCTGCTCAGCAGCCTGTGCTATATCGGCTGCTGTGATGCCAGTCGGCCCGGACTCTTGCTGCTGTTGCAGTAGACTCTGCTGACCAGTTGCAAGTGCTTCCCGCGCCAGACGAGCAATGGCTGTCCCAGAAGCAAGCGTTTCGAGATGTCCACGCCCCCCACAAGCACATATAGCCCCACCTGGTTCTACAATCATATGGCCCACTTCGCCAGCACTTCCGTGCAATCCGAGTACAAGTTGCCCATCAACGATGATGCCAGCACCTATCCCTGTGCTCACTGTCAGATAAAGGAAGTGCTGCAAACCTTTACCCGCACCATAGGTATATTCACCCAAGGCCGCAAGACTTGCATCATTGGCGAGAAAGACAGGCACTCCCATCCGCTCACGAAGCATGTGTGCAAGAGACACATCTCTCCATCCTGGTAAGGTTGGCGCATGTTTGATACTACCTGCCTGCATATCGACCAGCCCCGGTGCTCCCACACCGATGGCAGTGAGTTCCGAGACTTCACTGCCAAGCTGCTCGACGAGGCCAATAAGACAGCTCATTATGGCGGCTCGTCCCTCTGCCACTGGCGTCCTGACGCGTCGACGCGTCAGGATAATGCCATGTTGATTGGCGAGCGCCACTCGGAGATGCGTTCCACCTAGATCAATACCCATTAGATACATAGTAACTACCCTGTTCCCTACGCCGTCCTCTGTAGAGCCAGCTCATGTGATAAAAAATCTGAGAGATTGGCAGATGCGTGCTCTATAGGGCCGCCTCTAGCCTCCATCATTCATTGGGGCCTTGTTTCAAGAATATAGGATAGGCATTGCTCCAGACAGTGCTGTGGCTCATCTTCTGTATTCACTAGTAGTTTTGGCTCATCAATCTCCTCGAAACGTGCCTTGATCGCGAGGTAGAGAGCATAGTCTCGATTGCCTGCCAGATGCTTTCTCTCTGCTGTCCCCACACCCCTTAGCCGCTGACGAGCCACCTCATCGGAACAGATACACTCAATAATTTTCAGATGCGTCTTGAGTCGCGCTGCAACGTCTTTCACAACCTCAACTTGATAGCGGTGTGAGAAGGTCCGCCCATCCAGGATAACATGTTGATGAGGGTCTTTGCGCAGTATGTAGCCGGCAGCCTGAAACAGAATAGACATGCAAAAGTCATCTTGCTCGGTCGTATATTCAAGCAGAGCAGGAGGAAAGAGAACTGCGCGAATCGTGTCTTTATCCAACACTGTTCCTGAAAGTGCGTGCGCCATTTGCTGAGCAAGCGTACTCTTTCCCGTTCCAGGGAGTCCCGCCATCGCAATCAACATCGTGCTGTCTCCTCTCCCTCTTCCTGTATGGTGTCCGGGCCGGGCAGTGCCTGTAACCATGCAACCGTCTGAGCCAGGTCCTGACTCTTAAATACAAGTGAGCCCGGAACAATGAGATCCGTTCCTGCTGCACGCAGGAGTGGCACGGTAGCTTCGCGAATGCCGCCATCAGCTCCAACCTTCACTCGATCAGCGTAGCCTTGTTCCCTTATCATCCGCTTCATCGCCTGTATGCGGGAAGTGGCGCGTGTATCCAGACCCTGCCCCTTGACTCCTAGTCGTGTACCCATCATGAGTACCAGGTCGATAACGTCCAGGTAGGCAGTCACCCTCTCTGGTGGCTCCTCCAGGTTCAACGCCAGACCGGCAGCAATACCCCGACGATGAAGGTATTCCAGCGAACGCTCAGCCTCGACCCCATTTTCGGCATGCACGGTGATCAGGTTCGCACCTGCGTCCACGAAGCTATCAATGAGGGATAGAGGGTGCTCTGTCATCAGGTGGACATGAAATGGGATGCAGGTCAGAGGCCGAAGGGCCGCTACCAGATCAGGAAAAAAGAGCAAGCCTGGAACAAAATGTGCATCGGACACGTCCAAATGAAAGAGGTCGGCATATGGCTCTACCTGCTTGACTTCCGCGCCGAGTTCGGAGAGATTGGCAGACCAGAGCGATACGTCTATGAGAAGACGATGAGAAGGTAAGGATGTCAACAACGTCATGATCGTTCCTTTTTTGCTACTGACCACTCTCGCTTTTTCAACTGCGTTTGAGCGAAAATGAATCCACAATATCAAGATGATCTTTGCCTCCGTAGAGGTTCCACCAGGGCTGTGCCCCCTGGCGCACTATGGCATTTAATGCCTCAATATTCTGTACTCCTTGCTGTTTTAGCCAGGTGGTCAGTGCTTGCTTACCTCCTTCAGCATATGCTGTGATGCCGCTCTGCCAGGTAGCACGACCGCATAGCACCCCAGAGTAAGGAGTACCTGCTTCAGCGGCAAGTTCAAGTGATGCGCGAAAGATCTCGTCACTTACGCCTGCACTTAAATAGATAAAAGGCACCTGTGCTTCCCCCGCAACCTCACGAAAGTGCTCTTTGGCGTCTTCACGAGTGTAAGCGTACGTTCCATTATTGTCTGGGTCTCTGTTTTCCACAAAACGCGGGTTGATGGGGATCTCCAATTTGAGGATATCGACACCATAGCGCTCCTGGGAAAACTCGCGAGTCAGCTTTTTGACTTTCTCCGGTTTGGCCAGTGCGTATGCCAGACTTTTCTCATCTCCAATGCTCTCACTGTAGCTCACAAGCTCCAGGAAAAAGGGAACATCGTAGGCGTAACATTCCGCGCCAATGCGCTCTATAAAAGCCTGTTTCATGCTGTTGATAGACTGATCATCATCAGGATCGTAGTACACGACAACCTTGATTGCATTGGCCCCGGCCTCGATGAGTCGCGCTACTGACCATCCTGGAAGTAATGAAGGAATGCGACCTTTCACCGCTGTGTTGTAGCCCGACGCTTCGTATGCGAGAATCAGGCCAGCGCTAGCAGAGCGGCGTTCTGCCGCCTCTAATCCATACTCAGGGTCAAGCAACACCGCACTAGCATAGTGTGTAAGGACATCAGTCACAAGTGCTTTGAACTCAGCAAGTTCAGAAGCGTTGACATCTCGTCCTGTGGCGCTTGCAAGGGTTTTCTTGAACGATCCACGCTGGTCCATTGCCAGTGCTGCGATCACTCCGCGCTCATCTGATAGGGCCATCAGGCCATCATATTTTCCACGTGACAAACGTTTTTTAGCTATCGAGGTAGTATTCTCGCTCATAGCGGTAACCTTTCTTTCATCTGTGTATTTTGATACAACGCAGGTAACTTGTTTCAGAAGAGATCCTCTGCTCAAAATCTCCCAGTCGCCCGGCGCTGCTTGCGTGAAAGCGCATCGACCGTGACAGAGAGCACAAGGATCGCTCCAATGACGGCGAACTTCGTGCCAGAGCTGACGGAGAGGAGATCCATCCCGTTCAGCGCGCTGCCGATCATCAGCGCGCCCAGCAAGGCTGCCCACACACGTCCACGTCCTCCGAACAGGCTGATTCCACCAATGACGGCTGACGCAATCACGTTGAGGGTCAGATCCCCTCCCCCTGAGGCAGTGCTCACTGATGAGTCTCGCGAGAGGAGAATCAGCCCACCGAATGCTGCTAGCGTTGATGCCAATGCAAACACCGCGATGCGGGTGGCCGTCACAGGAATCCCTGCTCGTCGTGCCGCCTCGGCATTTCCACCGATCGCGTAGATCGCGCGACCAAAGCGTGTCCGCATGGCGATATAATCCAACAGGAGTATGAGCGCCAAGACTATCACCCCCACCAGGGGGATGCCACGGTCGGCATTCAGTACCGCCACCACAATGGTCGCAGTGGCAGCGACCAGACCGAGTTTGAGCAGCAGGCCCCACCATGGTGTCACCGGTAGGTGATGTGCGAGCCGTCGACTGCGCGTTCGGAACAACAGGGTGCCGTATGCCACGATGATGAGCGCGACGAGAACCCAGCCGAGCAGAGCCGACACGTACTGTTCCGTCAACCCGTTGATCACCGGGTCCTGAACGAGGACCGACCCTCCCGTCGACAGGAGTTCAATCAAGGCACCAGTGTACATGAGGGAAGCCCCCAGGGTGACTACAAAGGAGGGCACGCCCACCAGCGTCACCACCGTCCCGACCACGCTACCGCAGGCGGCTCCCACCAGGAGCCCGATCAGGATCGCGAGCGGGGCATTCACGCCGTGTTGGGCAGAGAGCAGGGCGGTACCGGCAGCAGCAAACGCGGAGAGGGGACCAGATGACAGGTCGACCTCTGCGATCAAGAGCACGAGGACCGTTCCCGCTGAGATGGTGGCGATTGCCGCCACTTGCAATACCAGATTGCTCAAATTCCTTGGAGTGAGAAAGATATCCGTCTGGAAGCGAAAGTAGATCGCGATGGCAAGCAGACCGATCAGCACTGGCCATGCACCCAGATCGCCCTGTCGAATGAACGCGGCCAGCCACTGGGCAAAGCGAGTGCGCAGCGAGTTCTGCTTATCCTTCTGTAAGGTGGGTTGCGTCGTTGTCATTGTTCTGCTGCCTCCTCAATAGGTGTGTGCGGAATGGAAGAGGATGACCGATTCCCGTTCCCTTGTACCAAAGCATCATCACCATCCTCTTCGCCTCGGTAGACGCCAGTGATGGCCGCCACCACCTGGCTGGAATCGACCTCACTTTTGCGAAAGGTGACGACGTGTCGCCCAAGACGCAGCACGACGATCCGGTCAGCCACGGCGAAGACGTCGGCGAGATTGTGGCTGATGACCAGGACACTAATACCCTCTGCACGCAGCCTGCCAATGAGCTCAAGGACCTGGTGAGTCTGTGCGACGCCGAGCGCGGCGGTCGGCTCATCCAGTTGCACGAGCGTTGGCTGCCGAATCATACTGCGGGCGATGGCAATGGCTTGGCGCTGCCCACCCGATAGGCTGGCGACGGGTACTCGCAGGTTGGGGATGCGAGCCCCTAGTCGCGCGAGCACGCTGCGCGCCTGTTCCTCCATATTCTCCTCATCCAGATTGGGGCCCCGCGTCAACTCATGGCCTAAGAACAGGTTCGCCACGGTGTCCAGATTCTCGGCCAGGGCCAGATCCTGGTACACCGTCTCGATTCCGGCCTGGGATGCCTCACGGGGCGTGCGAAAATGGCCGGCTTGTCCCTTCACGCGAATGATGCCATCGTCGGGGCTAATCACCCCGGCGATCACCTTGATCAGGGTCGACTTCCCCGCACCGTTGTCGCCAACGAGCGCCACGACCTCTCCTGCAGTGAGGGTCATCGACACTCCGAGGAGCGCCTTGACAGAACCGAAGCGTTTGTGAATATGTGAAAGTTCTAAAACGGTTGTCTGTATATCAGTCATAGGGCCTCCTGGCTCTTCTTTGAATGGGAATGGCTCTCTGTCACTCGCCTGGCCGGTGGAAGGGACGAAGCCCGCTCACCCCTCCCAACAGGCCGGACGATCCTTCGACTACTTCGGCGGACAGGTGACCGTTGCACCCTGGCAGATCGTATCCCAGGTGACAAACTTGTCGGCAATCACGGTGGTGCTGATATTCGCGATGGTCACCGAGATGGGTGTTAACAGGACGGAAGGCACCTTCCCCGCGTGATTGTCAACGGAGCCGTTCACGAACCCGGCAGGTGGAGTCTTTCCCCCAGGAGATATGCGGCTAATTTGGCAGCGGCATCGGCCTCTTGCGCAATGGGCTTGTAGACGGTCATGCCCTGTTGGCCCTCCACGATGTGCTGAAGCCCGACCGCCGTGGCATCCTGCCCCGTGACCAGGACCTTCCCGGCTAAGCCCTGTTCGTTCAGCGCGGCAATGACGCCCGTGGCCAGGTTGTCATTACCCACCACCACCCCGGCGATGTGATTGGACACCTTGGAGAGCCCCTGCTCCATCTCGCGCTGCGCGTTCTCGGCCTTCCAGTCAGGAGTCAGTGTCCGAAAGCCGAGGATGCGGGAGCCATTGTTGTAGAGCGGCTGGAGAATATTGAGCGCTCCCTGCTCAAAGAGGATGGCATTATTGTCCTGGGGTGAACCCCCGATCATCCCGATCGTGTCACCTTGCTTGGTGTGATCGCGGATATACTCACCCATGAGTTCTCCAACCCGCACATTGTTGAAGGATACGTAGTAATCGACCGGCGCGTCGAGAACGAGTGCGTCGTAGGCAATCACCGCGACCCCAGCAGCATGGGCCTTGCGCGCAATGGCTCCTGCCGCCACTCCATCGACCGGGGCGACCAGAAGCACTTTCGCGCCGGCGGAGATGGCCGCCTCCGCCTGACTCAGCTGGGTGTCCTCCGACCCTTCAGCATTGGCATACGTCACCGTGGCATTGGGCGCATACTTTTTCAGTCCGGCAATCAAGCGCGGTCGGTCTTGCGTTTCCCAGCGTGGCGAGGCGGCAGTGGCCTGTAAGAGCACAGCGATAGTTCCAGAGTTCGTGGTGATGGCATCGGCAGTGACCGGTGCACCGGAAGATGCCGTGGTGGACGATCCACCACATGCGGTCAGCGTCATGACGAGCAGTGCCAGTAAGCAGACAAGAGATCCCAGTGTGTACCCCTTCCTAAAGAGTGTTCTGAGCATGTGTATCTCCTTTGCATTGAGATGCGGCATCCAATCCGCACCAAACACGAGGCATACGATTTTCTTTTGGTTACGAAAATGCGTAATAAATAATCGTGTGCTTTCGTTTAGTATACCTGAAACGAAAGTGAATGTCAAGATATGAGCGGATGAATTTTCGTTTTCGCCGTAGACAGAGCATTTTTTCTCTGCGAACAGCGATATTCAAAGTAAAACGAAACAAAAACAATCTGATTCAATCTTGCAAAAAAGGAGGCAGGGGGGTATGATAGAGAGGAAACGCGATGAATTGAAATGACATGAAAGAGGAGGGAACCGATGAGTACAGATACTGAATTTGATCGCCCCGTCTTTGCCGATGAACGTCAGACCCGTATTGCCGAGCTAGTCGCTATTCGCGGCAGCGTCCGCAACATCGATTTAGTTGATCTGCTCGGCGTCTCGGAACCGACGATTCGCAAAGACATGACGATCCTCGAAAAACGTGGATTGCTCAAGCGTACTCATGGAGGGGCAATAGCAGTTCGACCATTAGTTGAAAGTGACCTTGTGGCGCGGTCACAAATCAACGTAGAGGCAAAGGAAGCGATTGCCATAGCATGTTTACAAGTAATCCATAATGGCGATGCAATTTTTCTGGATAGCGGAACGACGACCCAAAGAATCGCCAGTAAACTTGCCGGCTGCTATATTACAGTGCTGACCAACTCTCTAGGTGTTGCCGAGGCTGTTGCCGATATGCCAACAATTGAGCATATCCTACTGGGCGGACGGCTACGCCGCGTTGGAGGATGCCTGGTTGGAGCCCTGGCCCTCGAAATACTGACACATTTTACCGTGAATATCGCTTTTCTTTCAGCAAGCGGTTTCTCCGAAGAGGGAGTCACAGTTGCAGATATAGAAGAGGCGAAATTGAAAGCTGCTGTGATTGAGCGAGCAAGGCGAACGATTCTTGCCATTGATCATTCTAAAGTGGGAGCAACGCATTTTGCCCGTATTTGTGACCTGGACGATATAGATGTATTGATTATCGACAAGGCGAATACTTTCGTTCAGGAACTGTGTCAAGCTAACGGAATCGAACTTGTCGAGGCGGGGACGTAACATTGGAAATTGCAGACTCACCCGCACTTTTGCTGATCAGATAGAAAGCATGAGCAGCCAGGCGAACGAGACGAGACCATTCCATTCCGGGGGCAAACTGAACGCTTGCTGAAAAAAGCATCATCCTTTTGTTCTGCACGAGACTACTCTCAATGGTGCTTGACTCTCGGATGATCACTCTTTCCTCTCGAGGTCATTGCAAACCAAGAACCTTCTTCCGCCGTTTGCATGAGGCAACAGGTCACTCGTGCTAGCAAGCGTTCAGTTTGCCCCCGGAATGGAATGGTCTCCTTGTTCTCTTCTGTTGACATAGCGAATGCTCTCTTTCTGTCATCTGAGCAGCTTGCTAGCTATTGAGGTTGTACTATGGCCGTGGGTTTGTGGTAAACTACCTAACAGTAGATAGGGAACCATATTGGTTTCACGTTTACAGAAGCAATTGAGCGCAACCACAAAATGCCCATTAAGTTATGATACGAACTTGCTCATAGGAGAGGAGAGTCGCCTTATGACAATGATGATGAGCAGGAAAGCCCTGGAGGATTACGGCCTGGTAAACCTGAGAAAGATTTATTGGAATTTTTCTCCCGCCGTACTGGTCGAACATGCCTTATCTCGTAAAGAGGGAGTATTGGCTTCCAATGGTGCTCTTGCCGCAATGACCGGTATGCATACAGGACGTTCTCCCAAAGATAAGTATATTGTCTCCAACGAGGAGTATGCTGCAAAGATCTGGTGGGGTGAGAACAATCACCCCATGTCATCAGAGACCTTTGATCTCATACGTAGTACTCTCGCAGCCTATTTACAGGGTCGCGATGTCTATGTTCTGGATGCCGCTGCTGGCGCTGACCCGCACTACCGTATACCTCTGCAGGTAATTACCGAACTGGCCTGGCACAACCTCTTTGCGCGCCAGCTCTTCCTGCGCGCAAATCAGAGCGACCTGACCAGTGAGCGTCCAGGCTTTACCATCCTCTGCGTACCAAACTTCCTCATCGACCCGCGAACGCATGGAACACGCTCGGAGGCCGTTATTATCATCGATTTTGAAGAGCACCTCGTATTGATAGCTGGCACCCAATACGCTGGTGAAATGAAGAAATCTATCTTCACCGTACTCAACTTCATGTTGCCCGCTGAGGGCGTGCTGCCTATGCATTGCTCCGCGAACGTCGACCCAGAGGGTGATGTTGCCCTCTTCTTTGGCTTATCAGGTACGGGCAAAACGAGTCTTTCCGCCGATCCGAGCCGTCGTTTGATCGGCGATGACGAACATGGTTGGGGTGATAATGGTGTCTTCAACTTCGAGGGCGGCTGTTACGCAAAGTGCATTCACCTGTCGAAGCAGTATGAGCCACAAATCTGGAACGCTGTCCGCTTCGGTGCAGTCTACGAGAATGTCGTGCTCAAAGAAGGGACCCGCGAGCCAGATTACGACGATGACTCGGTGACTGAGAACACTCGTGTCGCCTACCCCGTCGATTACATCGATAACGTCATCGAGTCAGGCATGGCCGGGCAGCCACAAGCCGTCATTTTCCTTTCAGCAGACTCATTTGGCATCATGCCGCCGATCTCGAAACTCACCACAGAGCAAGCAATGTACTACTTCCTATCGGGCTATACGAGCAAATTGGCCGGAACGGAAGCAGGGGTGACGACACCGGAGGCAACCTTTAGCTCCTGTTTCGGCGCTGCCTTCTTGCCTCTTCGCCCTGGTGAGTACGCAAATTTGCTGCGTGAACGCATCGAGAAGCATAACGTGCGCTGCTACCTGATCAACACAGGCTGGACAGGAGGTCCCTACGGCGTTGGTGAGCGCATCAACATCAACTACACCCGTGCCATGGTGCGTGCAGCCATCAGCGGTGTGCTCGACAATGTCGAGATGGTCACCGATCCCATCTTTGGACTGCGATCGCCTACGTACTGCCCAGACGTGCCTGGTTCATTGCTCATCCCGCGTAATACCTGGGCAGATAAGGAAGCATACGATCGTCAATCAGGCTGAGTTAGCTGCGCGTTTCAAGAAGAACTTCCAACAATTTACGCTACCCAGCGAGGAAGTGCGCAACGCCGGGCCGAGATAGGTTCTCCATTTTTCCGGATGAACGTTCCGTAGGGGCGGGTGAGGTGTGGATGTGAGGTGGGATACCTGCCCGCCTGGCCCTTTCCCTCTGATAGATGTAGACCCAGCATAAGGAGATAAACGTATATGGAACGCAGCCACTTCTTAGTAGAGACCGCCTGGTTAGCCAACCACCTCAACGACCCGCATATTCGCATCGTAGATATGCGCGGCTATGTACGTACCGTCGAGCATGATGGTGTTCAGGATGCTTTGTATGTCGGTGCGCGTGATGAGTACGAGCGCGAACACATCCCAGGTGCGCTCTACATCGATTGGAGTAGCGACATCATTGATCCCGATGACAGTATAGAAGCGCAGATCGCCCCACCTGACCGCTTTGCGCAACTGATGGAACAACTGGGCATCGGTGATCAGCACCTGGTCGTCGCCTACGACGCTCACCCTGCTTCACAGTTCGCCACCCGTCTCTGGTGGGCGCTCAACTACTACGGTCACGATCAAGTGGCGGTCTTGAATGGAGGCCTGCCCAAATGGCAACGTGAAAACCGGCCAATAGTGGATACCACCCCCACCTTCCCGCCCGCAACCTTTACACCCAAAGTGCAGCCGCAGTTGCGCGCCACCGCCCAGGACATACTGGCAATGCTTGGTCAGCGTAACGTAACGCTGATCGATGCTCGTGAACCTGGACAGTACAACGGTACTTTGGTACGTGGTCATGGCCGTCCCGGTCACATCCCCGGTGCGCTTAATGTTCCTCGCGAGGAACTGATTGACCCGTCAACGGGTACTTTCCGCAGCAACGACGAACTGAACCAGGTCTTCTCTTCCGCCGGTGTGACACCGCAGGAACACGTCGTTGCTTATTGCAACGGGGGAGTCGCAGCGACAACCATCCTCTTCAGCCTGGCAATGCTCGGCTACTCCAAACTGACGAACTACGATGGCTCCTGGAACGAGTGGGGCAAACGCCAGGACTTGCCAACGGAAGTATAAGAACGATACGTATGCAAGATCACGAATTCGTGGAGGAACAGCAAGACCTGCTTGACCTGAACGAGATCATGCAGGCCTTCGGCGTGTCAGAATGGACCAACCGGGGACCCATAGAATCGTCACAAAGCGGACTTCTCAGCGTACTGGTCGAAATCAACGGACAACGCTACCTCCTCAAAGAACGACCGCCAGGGTTGGCCGGAGATGAAGACAGCAACCATCATTATCGCTTTCAACGTTTCCTGCAACAGGCAGGTATACCCGTCCCTCCGTTGTGGCTGACTCCCCAGGGCGAAGCTGTCGTCACTATCGGTGAAGATCAGTTTGAGCTGCAACAATGGACCAATGGTGAACGGTTCAATACAGCAGATCAGCGTAGTCTCAAATGGGTAGCCGCCGCTGCATCCATGCTGGGCCAACTTCACCAGGCCTCACGTCGCTACCCGGGACCGATCCACCGTTGGCCGACGGAAGTGCAGGCTGGGGGTCTGGTGCAGGGCTGGCTCAATCATGCACGTAGCAAAGCCGAGCAAACGGAGATACAGGCCATAGCCGCCGCGCTCTCGAACTGGGTTGATCAATGGGAGGCAGCACTCCCTGCCGCAATGATGGCGATTGGCGCAACTCGTGGCCTGCCTGAGTTCCACATCCACGGTGATTATCATGCACTGAACCTGCGCTTTGACCCACAAAGCCACGGCGTTAATGCTGTTCTGGGCCTGGAAGCGTCACGCTGGGAGAAGCGCATTCTCGAACTCGCCTATAGCCTCTTCTATTTCAGTGCCCTGGAATGGCAGGCTGATAGTACTTTCACACGCCCGCTCGTCAAACGCGGTTTCGAGCCTGAACTTGCTCACCGCTTCTTACAGGCGTACGGTGCTGTCTATCCACCCGTACCCGGAGAGGCAGCGGTGCTCGTCGATGCTCTTATGCTGGTCGCGCCGATAGCTACGGTCAATGGCCCGCTTGAAGATATCTTCTTCACCCAGGAAGGTGTAGAGGAGCCATTGATTGACGATGTGATGGAGCGTCTGGCGTGGGCCTCGTCGCTTCCTGGTTGGTTGGGAAGGGTGAGGCGCTCGCTGGCTGAGATGTGGGCGTGAAGATTGACCTCTGCGGAATTCCCCACGATAAATCGGGGATACCTGCCCCCCAGGCAGGGCGCTACAGCAGATACGATCTCGTGATGAGGAGGCAGCATTACATGTGTGCCAGCACCTCAGCCATCGGTTGCGCCCACGCCACAAGCTGCTCATCAGCCATGAACTTACCCACAACTTGCAATTCAAGCGGCAACCCATTGGCAGCACGACCCGCAGGTAGTGCTATGGCAGGGAGGCCTGCATGCGTCCAGGGAAGATTCATGGCCGGGTCACCCGTTGAGGTGATGCCTTCGGGAGCAGGTCCAGGGGCGGCCGGGCTTATCCAGAGATCAATACCATGCTGCATCATCAAACCTTCCAATTCGCTACGCAGCCTGGCGCGTCCATCTCGCGCAGCGGCCAACTCCTCAGGGCGTACCTCCTGCCCTTCACGAATAAGCGCAGTTGTGCGTGGCCGGTAAAGCGTCTCATACATGGCAAACCACATATCATGCACCTGGGCCATTTCGGCGGCGACAATGCGCCGGTGACGAAGGGCAATGGCATCGATATCGTGCATAGCCTCTATATGCTGTACGCGATAACTGGCTTGCTCAAGCACCATTACCTGCTTCTCGAAGGCGGCTCGTCCCTCGGGTGATGCCTGATCGAGGTATGGTCCTTCCGGCACGCCCAGGATAGGCATCTTGTCCGCAGTAGCAGATCGCCAATCATTACAAAGGAGCGAGGCGACAAGTGCAATGCCTGCGACATCTTGCGTGAAGAAACCAATGGTATCTATAGAAGCAGAACACAGGATAAGGCCATCAGTAGCAATGCGATCATAGCTGGGTTTGAAGCCAACGATGCCACAAAAGGCGGCTGGGCGAATGGTAGAGCCAATCGTCTGGGTGCCGAGTGCTAACGGGCAGAAGCCAGCGGCAACGGCGGCAACAGAACCGCTGCTTGATCCGCCTGGAGTATGTTCCAGGTTATACGGGTTGCGCGTCGGCCCAGGCTCAAAGTATGCAAATTCTGTAGTGATCGTTTTGCCTAGCAAAAGTGCTCCTGCATCACGGAGTTTGGTCACACAGACTGGCTTCAGAGCCTATAAATAGCTCTGGAGGTAATTGTGAACCTGCATGTGTGGGGAAGGCCTCGGCATAAAATATGTCCTTGATGCCGAGCAGGATACCATATAAAGGTGGACGGCTCACAGGATCAGGAAAACGCTTTTGCAGAGCAGCCGCCTCGCGCAAGAGGCGAGCCCGACGATCCGGTTCAGGCACGAGTGCATGGATTCTTGGCTCATGGGCATCGATACGGTTACATACGTCGTCTACCAGCGTTAGCAAATCGAGTTGACCGGAGCGGAGGGCAGCCGCGGTGGCGACAAGGGGTGTAGAGACAATCATTGGTGGCATGTGAGTAGTTCCTTGTTGGTGTAGAAGACGAAGCCGCGCACATCAAAGCCCCTAAGGAGCACAGTGCGCGCAGAGAGCTTCCCATCCCTGGTCGAGGTGGCAAGTGTCATAGCATTGGGTTCAATCAAATTTGTCGCCATCGCATCACTGAACCAGACATAAATTTGCTTAAACGGGTTGGGATCGACATTGGTTTCGCTGAGACTCCGCAGGGGGTCTTTCCTCCGCAAATCAGCAACAGACTTGTCGTCCATCTTTATCTCCTTACCCGACAGTACGGTGTAATGAGTCGTGGGATACTCTCACAGTAGTTCATGAAAACTATAGCACAATGGTGGGGGTGGGGCAAATCCACTAAGTTTGAGGGGTCAAAAGTGCAGATCATGAAGTGGCATCCGATAGGATTGTAGACCAACGCCGATTTCGTCAAGGTATGGCTAGAACTAGAGAAATGAGCGCTTAAGTAGACGAGGGATAAAGGCCTCAATAGCTGTATGTCAGCTCTAGTATTCAAAGTACCAGAGTACCAGACCTGTATGCAAAAAACCCTTTATCCAGTATAATCCCGCCTAACTGAACTATACTATATGCTATGTCGCTAAATGCTTCCAGTGAATAGTTGCGGAATGAGCTTTGCCTGCTATACCTCGGAACCAAATGACGAGGGCGTTCCGAGATGGTCATTCCGCAAGTTCAATGTGGAAGCATATAGATAGGGGGTATACTACATGACCACTACCTGGCTCACCACCATGAAACCCACCTTCACCAACGAATGGCTCGCGCTGCCACCCAAAGAAGCGCACCAGGTCCTCGAAAAAATCAAACAACTCGAACAAGACCCGACGCCCGACGCCAAAGTCAAAAAGCAACTCCCACATCTGCATGGCAAACTTCACCGCATCCGTAGCGGCGACTACCGCATCTTCTACATCTTCGAGCAGCCCTACATCAGCCTGCTAGCACTGCGCCGCCGTAACGAAGATACCTATGACGAGGAATACGATGTCGATTTCCTGGGCGGTCTTAACGTCGACCTGAACGAAACAGCAACGACCAGAACAACCCAACCCGACTGGGAGCGGTTCCTTGCCTCCCAAAGCGCCAGAAAAGCGACACCTGCCAGAACCAATCACCGTAGAACTGCTCACTAACCTGCGCATCCCCAAAGCATGTCATGCCCGCCTCTTGCCTATCCAGACCCAGGAAGACCTCCTGGATTGCCCTGGCATCCCCGAAGACTACCTGCTCAAGATCGACGAATACATGTTTGAGCGACCCCTCGTCCAGGTCATCCAGCAGCCCGACCTCCTGCTCAAACAGGTGGACGACCTCCTGCGCTTCAAGGAAGGTGAACTCCTCAGCTTCCTGCTCAAGCTATCGCCCGAGCAGGGAAAATACGTCGACTGGGCTATCAACGCCTCTGGCCCCACCTTGCTCAAAGGCGGACCAGGCACCGGCAAAAGCACCATCGCACTCTACCGTGTGCGCTCATTAGTGCGAGCACTGCGCAAAAAAGGCCACGACGAGTTCCGCATCCTCTTCACCACCTACACTCACGCCCTCGTCGAATCGTCTAAGCAACAGCTACAGCAACTGCTCGACGATGATATCCAGTACGTCGAGGTACAGACGGCAGACAGCATCGCCATGTCACAGTTGAGACGAGTGGGAGTAGTGCCAAAGCCCATCGAACACGGCGAGGCAGCCTACCTGCTGCGCCAGGCGGTGAAAGTAGCCCAGTTTGAGGGCAACGCAGTGCAACAGCAGGCTCAGCGTCAGGTAGTTGAGCGCCTCAGTACCGAGTACCTGCACCAGGAGATCAACCAGGTCATCGTGGCCCGCCAGCTTTCCTCCCTGGATGAGTACCTGGCTGCCTCACGTCCTGGCCGCAAGGTCCGCCTGAATGCCCTGCAGCGTACGGCAATCTGGCGTGTGCATGAAACCTTCCGCCGCCTGCTAGAGCAGCAAGGGAAGTCCACGTGGCGGCAAGTCCGGGCGATGGCAGAAGAATATGTTGCTCGCGGTCTTGTTGACCTCAAGTACGATGCCGTGATCATCGACGAAGCGCAAGACCTCGACCCCAGCATATTACGTCTCCTCATTCGCCTGTGCGCCAGCCCCAATCGCATCTTCGTCACCGCCGATGCCAACCAGTCTATCTATGGCAGCGGCTTCAACTGGGCAGACGTTTATGAAAGTCTCCGCTTCCAGGGCCGCACCAGCATCTTGCACGCCAACTACCGTTCCACCCGCGAGATCGGCGAGGCGGCCCAATCCTACCTCTCGGCTGGCGCATTGGATACCGAGCCGGTTGAGCACACCTACATGAACAATGGACCGCTGCCCGTCGTACGAGCGATACGCAATGGCGGTGAAGAGGTGCAACTCCTCTCCCGCTTCCTACCGGCTGCTGCACGCGAGTTTCGCCTCGACATCGGAGCGTGCGCCGTCCTTTCTCCCACGGCCAAAGCGGGAAAGGCCATTGCAGCAGAATTAACCCAGTGCGGCATAGCCGCCACCTTCATGACCGGCCAAGAGCTCAACCTCTCGCGTCCAGGGGTCAAAGTGCTCACCCTCAACTCCGCTAAGGGCTTAGAGTTCCCCATCGTCGCCCTGTCAGGCTTCATTAACAGCGGCTGGTACGGTAACATCCCCGCGAACGTCTCCGGGGAAGAGCGCGAAGAATTCCTCGCCATCGATCGACGCACCACCTTCGTCGGCATGACCCGCGCCATGCGTGCCTTGTTAATGACCGTGCCCGCGCAGACCAACTCGCCCCTGTTGCAAGGATTTGACGGGACGTATTGGAATGTCGGGGAATGATCGCCATGTCCGTAGGGGCAGGGGTGGTGTCTTTCACGGGTAGGTTTTTTGGGGGGAGCCGCCTGCGAAGGGCCCTGATCCGTAGGGGCGAGGGTGGTGATGGGAGGTTGGGAGGGCCTTGCTGACATGCCCCCGGCATGTCGGGCGCAAGCGCTTCGCGTATGGTCGCCCGCGTAGCCCGGTATGGTTGATGACAGGGTGGGTGAACATCGCAGAAAGGGACGGCGGGCGACCATAAAGGCCCTCCCATCCGCCCCACACCCCGCTCGCCCCTACGGACTCGATGGGCACGCTCCAAAAAACCTACCCCTGACAGAGGGGTGGTGTGGGGCTGGGTGGGGCTTTCACTAGTAGGTTTTTGGAAAGGAAGGGACAGTAGCCTAAAAAGGGAGCATTGGTGTAGAGACTGATTTTTGCTGCTAAGATAGCACAAACCAAGGTAGCTATCAAAGCAGGAGAAAAATCATGTCTCACCCTGACCCATTATCAGAGGCTGTGTGGAAAGGCTTCAGGAGCTATCTTGAGCCAAGCGTCTCAGCATAATACGGCTCATGGCGATGTAGATCCAGGCTTCTTCGCTGCTCTTGAGCACTTCATAGTCTTTGGAAAGCCGACGCCAGGTCGAAAGCCAGGCGAAGGTGCGCTCGACAATCCAGCGATGGGGAAGCACATGAAAGCCACTGGGTCGGATCTTCTCCCAATCGATGACGGCATCCTTAGGCGCCCAGACGCCCCGTAAGCCGCTCCAGGGATGTTGCACAATCTCGACCTCCCATCCCAGTGTTGCCTTGACCCACTCGTCGAAGCCCTCTTTGTTGTATCCACTATCGGCCCAGATCAGCTTGAGACGTGGCAAGATCCCGCTGAGCTGTGCAAGCAAGCGTTTGCCGCTGCGATAGTCCTGGATATTTGCCTCATGAACCAGAACCTGCAGGATCAGCCCGTTGGTATCGACCGTGCCTCGTGGCGCTTACGGCCTTTAACTTTTTTGCCTCCATCATAGCCACGAACCCCTCCCTTTTGGGTCGTCTTCACCGATTGACTATCGATGATCGCCGCGCTGGGAGTCGGCTGGCGCCCGGCTTTCACGCGCAGCCATTCGCGTAAAGCCGTGTGCATGCGCTTCCAGATCCCTGTATTGCGCCAGGTGCGGAAGTAGCTCCACACCGTGGACCAGGGGGGAAACTCATGGGGCAAGGCTCGCCACTGGCTTCCAGTTCGGTCCAGGTACAAAATGGCATTGATCACTTCGCGCATCTCGGTGCTTCGGGGGCGTCCTCCTGGCTTGGCGGGCGGAATCAGTGGCTCGAGGATCCTCCACTCGTTCTCGCTGATATCGCTGGGGTAGCTTCTTCGCATCATCTTCCCACCTCTTCTCTTCCCTTTTTCCTCTTTTCCTCTTCCTCTATTCTATCACCTGGCAGGCGTCTTTGCCGAGCCGCTCTCCAGGCCTGTGCATCGGCCCTGTCCTCTTTCATCTGGCTTCTCAAGCCTTTCCACACAGCCTCTCACAGTGGATCGAAAGCGTGTCAAGCATGTTACCGAAGTGAAGTCGTCCGCAGGCCAAGGTGCTGGCCTATTGGAGTTATGGGATGGTGCTGGCCAGGTCGTGTGGCATCACGCTGATGTGTGCGGCCTTAGCGCTGCAAGTGGACAGTTCGGAGCAGAACCTGTTGCAGCGCTTGCGTGAATGGTGTTATGGCGCCAAAGACAAAAGAGGGAAGAAGCGGCGTGAACTGGACGTGAGCACGTGCTTTGGGCCGTTGGTGCAGTGGATTCTGGCGTGGTGGCCTGCTGATCAACCGCGACTGGCGCTGGCCTTGGATGCGACGACGTTGAAGAAACGTTTTACGGTGCTGGTGATCAGTGTGGTGTATCGGGGCTGTGCCATTCCGGTGGCGTGGAAAGTGGTGGGCGCTGAGCAAAAGGGAGCCTGGGAGCCACATTGGCTGAAATTACTCGAGAAGTTGGCGGATAGCGTGCCAGAGCACTGGACAGTGATCGTGATGAGTGATCGCGGCTTGTACGCACCCTGGCTGTATGCCAAGATCGTCTCGCTGGGCTGGCACCCATTCATGCGCATCAACAAGCAGGGCAATTTCCGTCCACGAGGAGAAGGCAAGTTTCGCAGCCTGGCTACGGCCGCGCCCAAGGTGGGCAGTGCCTGGTATGGCAAAGTGGACTGTTTTTCTGGGGAGATCAGTCGCTTGCAATGCACGTTGCTGGCTCGCTGGGACAAGGGCTATGAGGAAGTGTAGGTGATCGTGACCGATTTGGCGCCAGCGCAAGCCACCGCCGTCTGGTACGGCATGCGGAGTTGGATCGAAGCTGGCAAGAACCGATACCAAGCGCGGTGGCTTGCGCTGGCATCAGACGAAAATGGTGGATCCTGCGCGGGCCGAACGCTTGTGGTTAGCGATTGCAGTGGCAACGCTGTGGGCGGTGAGCGTGGGAGGCGAGGTCGATGCGAACCTGCCCGTGAGCAGTTTCGAGGCCTTACCCCAGACGCATGTGCCTCGTCGTACTGCCACGAGACGTTCGCGCCCACGCATGCTGAGTTGTTTTGCGCGGGGCATCATCACGATTGTCGGCAGGTTGATCCGAGGTGATGGACTAGTGGTGGGTCGCTTCGTGCCGGAACCGTGGCCAACGAGGCCTTCGGTTCCCCAAAAGAAGAACACGAAGTCCAAGGCTCATGTGGCTCAGGAGGCAGCTTAATGAAAAAACCTACCAGTGAAAGGTATGGGCCTGCGGGAGCTTTGCTGTTGGGTACCTCCCAGACTACCGGGAAAACATCAACGGCAGGAAAAACCCCAACTATCATCGATATACGCCCTATGACCAACATCGGGTGAGGGTGTCCTACATACTCCCACCAACCTCGATGGTTCTCTTAATCTGGAATATCTGGAAGCAAGGGGCAGGTACGTCAGACGACATTTCGCAGACAGACCGGCAATTCTCAAAGGCTGCATTTTCTGTAGCGATCCAGGGTTTGCCATTTACCCAAAGGACACCCCAGAGAAAGGATGAGAGGCCAACGGGAACATCTTCACGATCTATGCATTAGCTACCAGAAACGGTGAGTTGGCAAGACATGGCGGTCATGTCGTTGTATAATGTAACAGAAGAAATGCTACGAAAGGAGAACTGAGGTATTAGAGAGCGGAGAGTGATGACCTGGTACTTCTTGTGGGTGCTGGGCGACATTTGCAAATGTAGTGGAACCCTGTCTGGGGGACAGGTATCCCTTGTGGATACCAGGAGCAATAAGGAGAAAAACCATGCAATGCCCAAACTGTCGTGCCTCATGTTCAGAGAATGATCTCCACTGTCGAAACTGTGGAGGGGACCTGGCGAAACCTTCAACGAGCCTGGTACCGACACACAGATATCTACCGACGGTTCTGACCAATCTACGCTTGCAACGCCTTGCGGCAGGAGTGGGTGTCTTAGCCGCGAGTGCAGGTTTGGAACTGTTACGGCGTACTCTCCTGGCTCGCCTGGCAAAACCTACCCGGCCAGTTGCTAATGCACTGCCGATAATCAATGGTGTGCAAGACCTGCTGATGCCGCAAGTCAATAAAAACCTGCCAAGGGGCTATGAGGTACACGAGACCATCGTCTACATGCGCCGGGTGATACGTAGGGAACATTGAAACAGGAAAAGGCATTCATGATATTGGTGCGATATTCCCTGTTGAGGACGTCTGTTGCTCTGCTTTTCCTCTTGTCGCTGTGTCTCTCAGCGTGCGCCCCAGGCACCGGCCCTTTAGCTGGCGGCAACTGGCAATTGAGTGGATTACAACATCAGCACATTCGTGTCCTTGAGGTGGACTTCGACAACACACAAATGCTCTACGCGGGTGATACGCAGCAAGGTGTCTTTGTGAGCACCGACAGCGGACAGCACTGGACGCAACGGAGCATTGGTCTGCCTTTGCCAATTGCTATAAATGCCCTCTCTTTCGAGACCACGGGCAAAAAACTCTATGCCGCCACCGATAAAGGTATCTTCGTCATCATTGATGCCTCGCGGCATTGGCAGGCTGTTGGTAACGTTGGAAGTGATCTGCCCGCGGATAATTACACCACGCTAGCCTTTGACTCGAATGCACCGCATATCATTTATGCCGGCACTGCCCATTATGGAGTATACATTAGCACAAATGATGGAGCTAGCTGGTCCGTAGCAAATAGTGGTCTCCCCACGGATGACGCCGTCAATAGCTTAACTTACGATTTTATCCAGCATCAGCTCTGGGCTGCGACCGACCAGGGTATCTATCGCTCTGATGATAGGGGAGTAACATGGCGGGCCTTCAATAACGGTCTGCCAACGAATGTAATCATTAATACTGTGCAGGTGGCAAGCTTGAGTGGAGGAGCACCAGGTCTCGTTTTCGTGGGCACCAGCCATGGAATCTACCGTTCGCAAGACTCTGGTGCACACTGGATGAGCAGTGAAGAGTCGCTCTTCGGAACAAGTATCCATACTATTCTCATCGATTTTCGCAGTGCGACCACGATCTATATTGGTACAGATATCGGGGCTTTGCGCAGTGATGATAACGGGCAAGACTGGGGGGAAATCGGTGCTGGCTTGTCAAGAGGAAAACCGGTATATGCGCTCAAATTGGGTGCGAGCGACTACTCTCAACTGTATGCCGCTGCCGATGATGTCTACCTTTACCCTGGCAGCAGTAGTGGTCTCAGCTTCACTCACCTCCTGCCTATACTGCTGGTACTTGTATTCTTTTATTTGCTGTATCGCATCGCTCTTCGCGGCATGAATTGTCGACGCCAGGCGCTCAAGCCCGAGCGGATCATTGAATCGCCTCCAACTTCACAATCACCCCCATCTTCACGAGTGAACGGCAATAACCCAACCACATTAAGCGACTTGACATAATGTAGCTAGCTTAGCTTATCAACCACCGCATCACGCAACGCACATTATTGTCGTGTGCCCATGCATAAAATTTGCGGTCAACATCCTCTGTTGCAGCGGGTACCACATCCTCGAAAGGATAATCGATCAGCGTAGCGCCCTGCTCGCTTTCTGCGTCAGTTGGATGGCGTGTCGATAGCAATGCCCGGCAACGACGTTCGATTTCGCGTAGATACGCCAGATTTTCCCTGACCTGTTCTGGGCTGGTCGTCTTGCCGTGGGAACAGAGTACACGCTCAGGCTGCAATGCTATCAAACGTTCCAGGGTAGCGAACATAAGAGGTACGGCAGTGGCATCCTCTATGATCGGCAGGGGCCTTTCTACCGCATCGAATGCCAGCAGAAGGCGCAGTTGGGGAATCCAGGCGACTATATGGTCGAGGTGATGGCCGGGAGCAGGGATCAATTCAATGGTCAGGTCTCCACCGTGAATGGTCAGCCCATGGGTAAATGTGATAGTCGGTGGCACCAATACTACGGAACGAAAGAGTGGGTAACGGTGCTGGTAGTTTGCCAATTCTTTGCTGGCTTCGTCTGATTGCAGACGTATCAAGCTGTGCTCGTGAGCAATGATGGGGGCTGCATGCTCTAATGTAAAGTAGGAGTTGCCCCAGAAGTGGTCCCAGTCGACGTGGCTATTGACAACCAATAGCGTTTGACTGGCTAATTCATTCTGCACCACCTGCATTAAAGCAGCTGCATCTTCTGGGCAAAGCATTGTATCGAGCACTACCATGTAACGCTCTGTGATAATGACATACGCATCTACCTCCATGCTACTAAAATCTTCCATTGTATCCAGCGTGCGTCGGAAAACTCGTACACGTTTATCGGTGCTCATAGCGGGGACGAAAAATACGCCTTCTTGTGATGTCATGATGGTGGTCCTTTCATCGAGGTTACCTGATGTGATGTACTCCTAGATAGGCCACGACGAGGTAAAGGGTATACAGCAAAATACAGAGGAGGATAATAGAACCGTAGCAGGTCAGTGCCCAGGCCCTTCGATTGTTTAGAGCTTGACGCAACTGCTCGCTCATATCTGAAGGGTCCAATTGCAGATCAGGACAGAGTTCAGTCAGGTGGGGGAGCATAGCGCGAAAATCACGCGCATTACTCATCCCTTCTGCTAGAATAATGGTGGTATCATCATCCAGGTCTGCCATCAATATCAATTTGGCCGGGTTGGGGTCGCCCGGTAGCAATGTGAGCCCTTTGATTTCGCTCAACTCCAGACGTATTTCCTTATCTTCTTCCTGACTTGTGACAATCAACTCGTCAACATACAGTCGTATCTCTTTGCCAACGCCAAAACGCACAGTACTAATGGGCAGTTTTTTGCTCATTTCGTTGATGTTATTGTTCATCCCTCAACTCAAAAGTTCCTGGCTAGAATGCTTACTTCTGACGCTCTAGATTGTACAGTATCTGTGGCCATGCGTCGAGGGTTACCTGACCAGAACTTCTAGAGGGCTTGACAGAGTTTGCATTGAGACATTACAATTCATGAGACGAACATCGAGAATAGGAAATAAGGAGCAATGTAAGTTCATGGCCCAGGTAGGTCTGCTAGAAGATAACGCCCGTATCGCGAAGCTTTGTGCGACCATGTTGCACTACGCTGGCCACCAGGTCACCGTCTATGAACATCCTCAGCAATGCCTGCATGCACTACTACCAGAGGCGACGTCATTTGGCAGCATACGGTGCCAGCATGCGCCACTGAAACCTTTGCCGGTTGAAATTCTCATCCTTGATCTCTATCTCCCTGACATCTCTGGAATAGAGGTATTGCGCCGTCTGCAATCCTGCCCTCATACTCAGAATTTGCCTCTCATCCTCTGCACTGCCGCGCCTGACCCCGATGTGAACCGCGCATTGAGCATTGTTCCCTATGCAGGTTTTGTCGAGAAGCCCTTTAAGCTTGAAGTTTTGATCTCTGCCATTACCAAAGCATTGAAATCTGGAGCAGCAACGAATTAAAGCGAGATTGAGATGATTACGCATGTCGTGCTCCTCCAGCCAAAGGCCGAGGTCACCGGTGAAGAACTGGCTGCGGTTCTTAGTCGTGTCCAATCGTTGCAGCAGACTATTCCCGGCATTCTTGCTATCTCGGTGGGTGAGAACTGCAGTCCCTATCATCATGGATACACCCATGGGATCATCATGCACTTTGTGGACGAGGCACATTTGAAGGCCCATCATCCTCATCCGGAACACCTTGCCGTAGTGGAGGAATTAGACCGTCTCTGCCAGCAGACCATCGACTTTGACTTGCCTGAAACCGTGCTACTTCAATCTCTCCAGACGCCATCGCTAACGCAAGAGTGAGCAACTGCAGCAAACAGCAAGGAAGACGAAGTGGAAAACACTATGGTTGACACACTTTTTCTCTGGATGTGATACAATACTTATCAACCTCATTGATTCGTAGCCTCGCACGCACGTTACATTGAGTTGGTTCCACGGGAAAGTACAACGCCACATTATGAGCACAAACGAGAATGATATAGAGGCGTTAGATGCCTACTCGCATGCAGTAACCACAGCGGCGGAGCGAGTTGGACCAGCAGTGGTCCGAATTGACATAGAACGCGAAGGCTGGCGCTTTGGTCGATCCAACGGCGCTGGCCCAGACTTTGGTGGTGGGCTTGGCTCTGGCTTCATCTTTGCCTCGGACGGCCAGATCCTTACTAATGCCCACGTCGTCGGGCAGGCACGGCGTATCAAAGTCACCCTGGCCGATGGGCGCACTTTTGATGCCGGGCTGGTAGGGAGTGAGCCAGACGTTGATATTGCCGTCCTGCGTATCGGCGCAGATCATCTGCCGGTAGCGGAGTTAGGACGTGCGCCACTGAAAGTTGGACAACTGGTGATCGCCGTAGGGAACCCGTACGGCTTGAACTGGACGGTGACTGCTGGGGTCGTCAGCGCATTGGATCGCACATTAAGCGCCCCTGGTATACGTAAGATGACCCATTTGATCCAGACCGATACTCCCATCAACCCTGGAAACTCCGGTGGTCCCCTTGTTGATAGTGCCGGGCGGGTGGTTGGTATCACAACGGCCATGATGCCGATGGCCCAGGGCCTCGGGTTCTCGATCCCATTGGATACTGTCAAATCTGCCATCGCCCGTATTAACCAGAGACGCGAAGCAAGCCCGGCCGGCGTCCTAGGCGTAGGCGGTATGGGCGTACAGCTTGATGCTGCCCTCCGACGGAGCCTGAATCTGGCACAACAATTTGGTATGGAGTTGTTGGAGATTCGTCGTGGCGGACCTGCCGATCGTGCGGAACTGAAACGGCTGGATGTGATTGTGGCCGCAGCAGATGAAACGGTAACTGAGCCACGCGACTTGCAACGCATTCTGCGCCGGCATCGTAGCGGCGAAAAAATTGCCATTAGCTTCTTGCGCGGTGGCAAACAGCGCCGGGTAACGGTGGTGCTATAAACCGAAGATGCCAAGTTTTGAGATATGCTCGTGTGATACGTCTATCACTATAGAGTGAGAAAGTTCACACTACCAGGGCTAAATAGCCCAGATAAGGGGGTATCTCAGCATGGTATCGTTGCTCTTCATGCTAGCTCTCGTTAGTATGCTTGTTATTGGAGGTACCGCTGTAAGTCTGTTCTTGTATACACGCAGCTTGTCAGAAGTAAATCATGCGAGACATGAACGAAATCTGCATCCTACTACTGTGGATTATACAACTGAGAACCCATTCTCTATGCGGGTCAGTGCAGCCAGTAATGAGATGTCGCGCTATGTCCGTAACGGGCTGGTGATCTTGCTGTTTAGCCTTGTCATAGCTGCTATGGTCATAGCCAGTATTGTCAATGGCCTGATGCGATAGAGCGGAGCGATAAATCCGGTAATCGTTCATCTAGATTAAGTGACCTGCCTGGATACTAATCATATTCTGGGCAGGTCACTACATGTCTTGTTGCTTCCGGGGAGTGAGACTGCGTAATCAGTTTGAGGCTTCCAAAAATTGCCCTATCTCGGCCAGAGCTGCCATGGAGCGGCACGTAATCTCGACCGATTCAAAGTATGGTATGCCCTCTTCGCGTAGGATGTGCAGCGCGGGAATAGTGTGGCGTGCATAGATAGTCTGAATCAGCAGCGGCTTTTTGTAACGTCGTACCAGGTTGCCCAACTCGTGAGCGGCAGCTTCTTCACGCGGGCCGAATTCTTCAGACAATAACCAGCGATAGCCACCGAAAAGCCCGGTGAGAATCACGCCATCAACCTCGGGGTCTTTGAAGCAAACTTCCGCCAACCAGGCAAAGGCCATCGGGTCTTCGTCTGCGGCCCCAGCGACATCGACCGGATTCGTTGCGGTAGCGCGAATGGGCATCAGTGCTCGCAAACGTTGTTGCGTTTCTGCGCAGAGCACGGGAACAGATAGCCCGGCCCGTGCAGCGGCGTCGCCGGTAGCAACCACACTGCCTCCACCGTCACCGATAATTGCCATACGCCGCCCGCCCCTGGGTGTTGGTGGTTGGGTCGCCAGTGCCATTGCCACAGGAAAGAGTTCATCTGAGCGCAAGACACGCACCACTCCACTACCGACGAGACTGGTATCATTATCAGGGCGCAATGTCGCCAGCGTTCCTGTGTGTGCAAGGGCAGCACGTATACCTACCTCGGTCGCACCGCTGAGCAGAATAACAACGGGTTTGTACTTGCCGCGATTGAGCATGCTTTGTGTGACCTGGCGTAGTGTTTCCTCTTGGATCGCCTCGACGTAGCCAGCAATGACGCCTGTTTCTGGGTCATCTGCAAGGTATTGCATACACTCCGGAAAAGAGACATCAACGGCGTTTCCCACACTCAAAAATGTGGTGAACCCAAGACCATCCAGGTGGGCCTGGGCAAAAAAGTATATACCCAGATTACCGCTCTGGGAGACCAGGCCAATTGGCCCTGCTGGCAATGGGAAGGCCATTCCGAGCGCATTGAGCCGTGCTCGCCGTACGTATAGCCCCATGCAGTTGCTGCCAATGACACGGATACCATGCTCACGGCAGCGAGCTACCATCTGCTCTTCCAATGCGCGACCCGCCTGCCCTGTTTCACTAAACCCGGCGGTGATGATGACAATACCTTTGACGCCATGTGCGATACAGTCATCAATGGCTTGAGGGACGTGATCGAACGAGGTAGCAAGAACTGCCAGATCGACTGGAGCAGGTACTGCGCGCAAGTTGGTATACGTGGCGCGGCCCAATATCTCAGGAACTGACGGATTAACGAGATAGATGTCGCCGGAGAAACCTCCGTTCAGTAGTTGCTTTGCCGCCACATGTCCCCATTTACGGGAGGCGCGCGACGCGCCCAATATGGCGACAGAGCGCGGATGTAACACCTCCTCGAGGGTATGGGGAGCACTATTCATACGTTATCCTTTCCCTATTTGCGGGGAGCACGCGACGCGCCCAATATGGCGACAGAGCGCGGATGAGGCATGAGTATAGCTGCTCCTCGAGGGTATGGGGAGCTATACTCATGCTTCACCCTTGTCGTCGTTGGATTGCTGATCGCCGTTTTCGCGTTCTTTCCTTAACAACTCTTCAACGCCACGAATCAAGTCATCTGCACTTGGCAATGGGCCTGTGCCTGTTATCCTATCAGGATTGAGGCTACTGTCCCCTATGTTGCCCTCGTCCTGATTCTCTTCGTCCTCATCCTCATCCTCATCGGCCAGGCTTGCTACCTGTTCTTCTAGTTTGCGGACATATGCACTTGCCTCTGGATCGCGTGCCACCAGTGCAGTGATTTGCTCTTCAAAACGTACCGCATCCGCCTGGATGTCGTTCAGGTCGAAACCAAGGGATAAAAACGCGTTTACGTAGGTAAGTAGTGCCGCTGTTACCTTGATATTTGGTGTAGCCGCCAGGTAGTGTGGAACTGCAGCCCACAGACTTGCCGTGGGAATGTTTGCACGCAGACATGCGTCATACAAGACACCAACCATCCCAGTAGGACCTTCGTAGCGTGAACCACTCACATCCATCTCACCCAGGCGTTCTGCCAGGTCAACATATGAGGAGAAGCCGGTCATAGGCACTGCCACTGAATGTGGAATGTCTGCCAGGAGTGCGCCGAGTAACAAGACCTCTGAAACACTAAATTGCTTGCAGACTTCTAGAAAGCTCTCAGTGAACTTCTTCCATTTGAGTTGCGGTTCAACACCGATATATAAGATAACGTCGTGATCCAGACCAGGCGCATTGTAATACAAGAATTGGTTCGTGGGCCAAATGATGGACCGTTGTCCTTCAACAAGACGAATAGTAGGGCGGGTTTCAGTAAAGTCAAAAAACTCCTCAGCGTCGATTTCTGCGAGCTTGATAGGTTTCCATTGTTCGATTAACAATTTTACTGCTGTCGTTGCCGAATCCGCAGCATCATTCCAGCCAGCAAAAGCTGCAATGACCACAGGACTGCGTAACCTCGGTTGTCCATAATACTGTATCAGCGGCATGCTATCACCTCCTCATCTGCAAGGCCCTATATATACCAAATTGACATGGCACCATTGTATCACGTGCAAAGAAGGGATAAGTAACTTACGCTCTTGACGACAAGAACTATCACCCATATACTCTCATCATGCAACCCATTAACATCCCTATCATCTACCAGGATCACCACCTGCTCATCGTCAACAAACCGGCAGGTGTTGTCATTCATCCTTCGTATAAACATGCCGACGGAACCATGTGGGATAGCCTGCTAGCATACCTGGCACGGCAGGGTGGCGACGACTGGCGGCCGCCTGAGCTGCCCGACGAATCGCAATGGGATGGCGCACCCGAACATGTAAGAGTCATGTTGCGCGAGAAACGCAATCAGCGTTTCTGGAAAGAGGATGGTTTGTTGCCACGTCCATGCCTGCTCCATCGTCTGGACAAAGACACATCTGGCATCGTCGCATTAGCCCGCACCGAACGCTCGCGCCGCTACCTCATCCATCAGTTCGAGCAACACAGCATCGTCAAACGCTATCTAGCCGTGGTACATAGAGGAGCCCCTGATTGGTCTCATCCCCGAACGACTTTCATCGTAAAGAGACGAAAAGTTAAAAAGTACGAAACTCAACTGAATTTCCCTTTTGATCTTTCCTCTCTCGGCGGTGACGAACTTCTCCTCGAAGGTCCGCTACAACGCGATCCAGGCGACCGTCGTCGTTGCATTGTCGGCCCGGAAGGACAGTCTGCGATCACGATCCTAAGAATACTGACACTAGCAGGTGATTTTACACTGTTAGAAGTGCGTCCTATCACCGGACGCACCCACCAGATTCGTGCTCACCTTGCAGCATTGGGATATGCCATAGTAGGAGATCAAACGTATGCACCAATCTCCGAAGATGGTGCACCGCAGGCAGCATTGAAACGGCAGTTTCTGCATGCCCATAGCCTCGAACTACGACGCTACCCCGATAATGGCCAATGTAAATTTGTTGCACCCCTGGCCGATGATTTGGTGTTGTGGATGGAACGGTATTTTCCTGACTATGCATGCTAATGACGACCCAGCCTGGTCAATGTAGGCTCACGCGCCTTTTTTCTTCATGGCCATCTGCCGGGCGAGGGCAGAGCGGAGCTCAAAGAGCGGTCGAACACTTGCGGGCCCCAGCTTGCGCCAGCGTTCGCTCCAATCCTTGCCCCATCTATCCTGGAGAGGCGGGCAGACCTCAACGCCGATTCCTGCCTGCTCCAACCTCTCCACAAGCCGGTCTGTTGCAGACTTACCCCCCGCATCAGCATCTAGTGCCAGGATAACTGTGCTCACGTGCGCAGGAAACCAATCGGGGCGGATCGCAGTTCCGGCGAGGGCCACCACTTCTCGTGGTGCCATCTCTGCAGCAAGGAGTGCGAGTCGGTCGAAGGCACCCTCGACCAGAATGATACTTCGCGGGTGGCAATCCGGATTGTAGCCGAACCAGCCCGCCGGGTTGGTCTTAATCCAGCGACGGGGCGATTTCTGCTGATCCAGGAGGGATTTATGCATGTGCTCATCCATCCCAGGAACCCAGCGCCACAGGGAGCGTCCGATATACCCCTGGCCATCGGGCGTGTGTAGAGGGAACAACAACCTTTCTGTCCACCGACGCAGGAGAGTTCGGTGCTCTCGTGCCTCCGGCGAGCGCAGAAGCTCTGCTGGCAGATAACCTACGCCTGCAGCCTGTGCGATATGCAGAGGGATTCCACGTTCGTGCAGATACATGTATGCTCGTTTGGACTGCCCGAGTGCCTCACGCGTCGGTTGGTCCAGGGCGAGCAGAGCTTGCCGTTCTTCCTGCTGCCATTGAGGAGGAATGGGAGAGGGAAGGAGCAACACTGGCTGGACAACAAACGGTCCTCGCTTTCGGGAGCTTTGCGCGAATGAACGTGAATCAGAGAGGACTCCTCGGCTGTGGACGGACAGCAAATGCTCTGTCACCTTTGTGTTCCATTCAGCCACCAGCACAGTGGCTTCACAGGTGGCGTTGAAACAGTGTCCCCAACCAGTACGCCGGTTGATCGACAAAGAGCGTTGATGATCGCTACCGTGGATGTGGCAGTAGGCCCTCATGTATTCTCCTCCAGAGAGAGGATCACGCAGTTCGCTTTGGGAAATTATTTGTATGTGTCTGCCTTGTTGTGAGATGACGTCGATCATAGATTATCCTAGACGAGAAAAGTCTCGTGAGCAACGTATTGAGAGAACACACGTTCTATATATATACGTACGAGACTAACGTGAGGTTTCCTGGTTTCCTTCGGGCAGGTCAGAGTTACAAGCTAACTATCTATTCCTGATCCGGGAGGAGATTACGGTAAGGTACGAACGTTATAATTCGATCGAACTTGAGGAGGCAGTGAAGCGGAAATGAACAATGGCGGACATGAATTTACAACGATATGCGATAATACTACTAGAGAAAGGCATTGAAGACCATTAAGCAAGAAGAAACTATTGTGAAGCTGAAAACGAAAACCAACATTGGCATTATCGGCTGTGGCAAAATCAGTTCCATCTACTTCGAAACCTTACGAACCTTTGACATCCTGAACGTTCTCGCTTGCGCTGATATTTACATAGAACGAGCGCAGGAGCAGGCAAAACGCTACGGCATTCCCCAAGCTTGTACCGTTGAGGAGCTATTGGCGGACCCAGAGATCGAACTGGTGGTAAACCTGACCGTTCCCAATGCACATGCTGAGATTGCCCTGGCAGCCATCGAGGCAGGCAAATCGGTTTACAGTGAAAAACCACTCGCAATCAATCGCGAGGAAGGGCAGGCAGTGCTCAATGCAGCGCGGATGAAAAATCTCCGCGTTGGCAATGCGCCTGATACCTTCCTTGGAGGGGGGATACAGACCTGCATTAAGTTAGTCAATGATGGGCTAATTGGCACTCCTATTGCGGCTACTGCCTTCATGATGCACCATGGTGTTGAACACTGGCATCCAGATCCTGACTTTTACTATCAACCTGGTGGTGGTCCGATGTTCGATATGGGTCCTTACTACCTGACAACGTTAATTGCGCTGATGGGGCCTATACGCCGAGTTACAGGCTCAACACACTCCGCGTTCTCCGAACGAACAATTATCAGCCAACCAAAGTACGGGACCAGGATTACGGTCAATGTCCCAACCCATGTGGCCGGGGTGATGGACTTTGACAGTGGTGCAGTGGGCACCATCATTACGAGTTTTGATACGTGGCATCATCGCTTGCCACTCATCGAAATCTACGGCGCCGAAGGTTCATTGAGCGTTCCCGACCCAAATACATTTGGTGGCCCGGTCTACATAAGGCAGGCGGGTGCCAAAGAATGGAGCGAGGTGCCACTCACTCATAGCTACACAAAGAACTTTCGCGGGATTGGTGTGGCAGACATGGTGAATGCTATGCGTTCCGGGCAACTTCACCGAGCCAACGGAGAAATGGCCTATCATGTACTCGATATCATGCAGTCGTTCCACGAGGCTTCGTCTGAAGGTCGGCATATTGAACTCGCCAGCACCTGTAGTCGTCCAGCTCCACTAGACCTGTAAAGGAAAGAATATGTTAAACAACCCGGTATCATGTCACTTGATCACATGGGGACGGCAATTTGACCAGGCGCTACGAGAGGTAGAGGAGCTGGGGTTTCACGCCTGCGAACCGTTCCCCAAAGATGCACTCGTGTATGAGCAGCATCCTGAAGAGTTTCGGGCACTGCTGGCGTCATACCACCTGCGTCTCTCAGCTCTCTATGGTGGTGGACGCTTCGGCGACCCTGCGCAACGAGAAAAAATCATTGCTTTCAATACTCGCCTGGCACGTTTCCTCGCCTCGATTGGCGTTGATCGCCTGGTCTTCGGCCCAGGTGGCCCTCGTACCCCTGGTGGCAGCTCGGAGGAGGAGTTGCATGAAGCGGTTAAGACGATCAACGAGGCTGCACGCGCTTGCTATGATCTGGGTGTGTTGGCGTGTGTGCATCCCCATCTCGGTACCGAGATAGAGATTGAGTCTGAAATAGATACTATCATGGAGCTTACCGATCCACGCTATGTCTTCTTTTGTCCCGATACCGCACACCTCACCGGCGCAGAGATCGATGTCCCCCGCATGATTTGACGTTATGGTGAGCGCATGCGCTATATGCATATCAAGGACTTGCGCGCTGGCGTTATTGAAGAGCGCCGAGGCCAGAAGACTGGCGTCCAGGTGGTGTCCGGCACCGAACGTCTTCCCATTTTTTGCGAGTTAGGGCGTGGCATCATCGACTATGCTCCTATCAAGGATGCGTTGCAGGACGTAGGTTACAATGACTGGATCACCGTTGAGATCGATGTCTCGCTCACGACGCCGACAGAGAGCCTTGCTATCTGTCGTGACTATCTGTTGGACAAACTTGGGCTGAGGTTGTGAATGATGCAATATCCGGCGAACACTGGGCCCTTCGCTATCCTGAGTGAAGAGGAGAAGAAAAAGCGCCTCGATGCGATGGTCAGGATTTGGCAAAGCGACACCGAACGCCGCATTGAACGCGAGGGGTATCGCACGTTCATTGTTGCGGCGGGGCTGGACGAGTACCGTTATTCCGTCTGGCTACGATTCCCCGAATGGGAACGTTCTGCCGTTGTGGGCCAGGTGATCACGCTGCGGGAATTGCTGAGCGGAGCACCCGAAGACCCGGCACTATTCACAATCTGGCGACGCGACCCATTACCGAAGAGCATGCCGGACTGGAAAATCCACCTTCCTGAGGAGAACGTCTTCAATATCATGGTACGCATTACGCCTGGCGGATTGGGCGAAGGAACCAGGTGGGCAACTGTGATGCCGAAGGAGATGATCCCACGCTACAGGCCTGCCTGGCCGACACAGCAGCAGTGGGTGAGATGGGCAAATTCTTTCGATTGGCTCGCCCTTGCAGTGGGGTTTATACGGGCGATGTTGGATGCTTTATGAAGCCCCTTATTTACCTAGCCCATGCTAAACTGACTACCCCAGACAAGATTGGGGCTATTGCCAAGCGTAACCTGGAGAGTAGCCCCACTCGAGAGTGCATCAAACGGCACCCACGAGTTCTCGTAGTCCTGATTGTTCAGGGATAGCCTTTGCACGTAGGGCATGCTATCTGTGGAACCACTGGCCGCCTGACCGGTGATCTGTACTTGATTGCCGTTGCCCAAATGCAGCGTTATAGAATTGAAGAGAGGGCTGCCCAGGAAGAAGCCTGCCACACCGGGGATTTCGGGATACAGCCCCATTGCCGCAAACACATACCACGACGACATCGCCCCGCCATCATCGTTGCCCGGCAGCCCACCAGGTGTGGTATTGAAAAGCTGGGTCTCAATACGCCGCACCACGTCCTGCGTCCGGTACGCAGCCCCGGCTGCATCGTACTCCCAGGGTACTTCGAATTCAGGCTCGTTGCCCATGTAGGCATAGGGACTGCTGGAACCTGCATTCAACTGCGTAAAATGTTCGTCAAGCCGCTTGATTGCCTGTGCATTGCCGCCCATCTTATCGAACAGGCCATCCAGATCCTGGGGCACCATCCAGCTGTAGTCTGCTGAATCACCTTCTACGAACCCGCTGTCGCTTGTTGGATCGAAGTTGGATACGAACGTCCCATCGGCATTACGTGGCTCGATGTAGCCTGTGGCCTGATTGAAGACGTATTGCCAGTTTTGCGATCGCTTGAGGTACGTCTGGTATGCATCCATCTTGCCCAGGTCTTTAGCAAATTGTGCGATAGCAAAATCATCTAAGGCGTACTCTAGTGTAATAGACGCCGAGCCATACGGAAGAGTATTGGTCGAAACATAGCCAAGGTTAAGGTAGTCGCTGAGGCCTTCGCGCACCTCATAGTGACCCGAATGCGTTCCCGGCTGCGAGGCTCCAGCTGCCATCGCTGCGAATGCTGTCTGCGTATCAAAGTGCCTGACCCCAAATGCATAACTCGTCGCGATCACAACATCCTGTGAGTCGCCTACCATGCCCCCAGAGTTATCGTTGGCCACCTGCCAGCGCGGCAAACCTCCGCCGCCCTGCTGGGCATCAGCTACCAGGGATTGCATCATGTCGCTAGTAGTCTGCGGGTCCAACAGCGCCAGTAATGGGATCAAGGAGCGATACATATCCCAGCCAGGGAAGTTCTCATATTGCGTATAGCCATAGGCGGTATGCACATGTTGATCAAAGCCCAGGTATTGTCCATTCACATCGCTGAACACGTTGGGATGGAAGAGCGTATGGTACAGGGCGGTATAGAAGGTCTGTAGTTCTTCCTTCGTGCCCCCTGTTACCTGGATAGCGTTAAGGTATGCGTTCCATGCTGATCGGGCGCTCTGGTGTACTGCCTCGAAGTTCCAGCCAGGGTTTTCTTGCTCGACATTGGCTTGTGCATTGGCTGTGCTGACGAACGAGATGCCGACCTTGACCTGTATGACCGGATTGTGCTGGGTGTCGAAGGTGAGATAGCCCCCGGAGTGCTGGCCATCACTGCTGCGCGAATTGGGAGTCACGGTTTCACCATGCCAGGTGCCAAAGCTGGTAAACGAATGGTCGAAGGTAGCAGCAAAGTAGACAGTATAGGTGTTAGCTCCTCCGCAAAAATGTCCGCCAGAGGCCGAGCCGACCATCTGGTTGTTGCCAACGATTTGCACCCCTGTCCCTGCATCAGCATTGCCTGAGGCGCTGTCACCAACGTTGACGAGCATAGTTGCCTCCGAAGAACTGGGGTAGATAAACCGCCCAAAGCCACTGCGCATTGTCACAGTGAGGGCAACATCGATATTGCTGCTGTCCAGATGCACGCTATAGTAGCCGGGGGAAGCAGCCTCGTTGCTATGCGAGAATGTCGCGGCATAGATTTTGGGGTGAACGGGCGAGCTGACGATGGGTCCGGCGATCGGCATGAAAGGAATATCCTGGTAAGAAATGCAGCCGCGGCCACTAAAGTGAGTCAAACTGAAACCATGAATGGTCGATTCGTGGTAGCGGTACCCGCCTGGTAGGATGGTTGTATCAGGACTCCACTGCACCATGCCATGGGGATAGGCAGCTCCGGGAAACACGTTCCCACCAGTAGCGCCAGTGCCGACAGGAGGGTTTGTCGTTGAATTGTCTGTACCGATGAAGGGATTGACATAGGATGCGAGATCCAGATCAGAATGAAGCGCACTGTGAGCCGAAGACCGATGCATGATATTAACAGGGAGAACAAACATCAGTAGTAATATGACCGTAATGAGAATAAGGTTGTATGTTCGTATGTTGCTGCGATTATGGTTGATCACATTATTCATTCTACCCTGTCTATTCCCTCCTACTACAAATTTACGAACGAAGATGTGAGAATGTCTCATTTTGCCCAGTCTTTTAGCAGAGCCTGGGCTGCATTGTGCCCTGGAGCACCCATTACTCCTCCGCCTGGATGCACACCTGAGCCACAGAGGTAGAGCCCCACAATGGGTGTACGGTAACGTGCGCACTCCGGGGCAGGACGCAAGGAAAAGATTTGGTCCGGCGTGATCTCGCCCTGAAAGATATTGCCATTGGGCAAACCATAACGTTGCTCGATATCTACCGGACTGAGTATCTGGCGATCAATAACTGCATCGGCAAAATTTGGTGCGAACTCGGTGACTGCCGCGATGGCGCGGTCTGCCATCTCGTTTTTCACTTCCTCACTCCATGTCCGACCCTTGAGATGGTATGGAGCATACTGCGTAAACATCGAGATGGTGTGCCGCCCTGGCGGTGCAATCGATGGATCAGTGGCAGATTGCATATAACCCTCGACATAGGGCTTTTGCGAGAGTTCACCGTGTGCTGCATCTTCAAATGCCTCTTGTACATAGTCTGGGGTTGGACTGATCTCTAATGACCCGCTGTGTTGCAGTCCAGGGCTGGTGCCGGGCAGACAGGTAAAGCTTGGCAACTCTTTTAACGCAACGTTGATTTTTATGACGGCACTCTCTGTCTTAAACTGCGAGATGCGCTTGAGGAATTTCTGATCGAGTCCCGCATCAGCACAAAACTCGAGGAAGGTACGCTTGGGATCAGTGTTTGCAAGCACTGCAGCGGCACGCAGTTCTTCACCATTCTCCAAACGCACACCCTCTGCACGTCCATTGTGGACGAGGATTTTCTCGACGGGCGTATTGGTACGAATGATTGCACCGTGGGCTTCGGCAGAGGCAGCCATAGCAAAACTAATATGTCCCATCCCTCCGCGTACATAGCCCCACACGCCATGCACACCGTTGACCTCGCCAAGCATGTGATGCCACACCACATACACCGAACCAGGTGTTTTTGGCCCGATGAAGGAGCCTATCACCCCCTGGCCTGCGAAGGCAGCACGTACATAGTCCGACTCGAAGTAGTCGGTGAGCATATCATAGAAGCTGCCAAACATCAGACGACGGTAGATTTCTTCGTCCTCCCCACGAAAACGGGCAGCCAAATCGGCTACTGAAGGCGGCTCTTCCAAAAGAATAGGCTTAAGAATTTCCGAAGCTCGGTCAAAGAACCGCAAAAATTCTGGGTAAGCTTCGGCGTCATGCTGTGAGAAGCGAGCAATGCCCTCAACAGTTTGCTGCGTCTTGGCGCGGATGAAAAGGTAGCTCCTATCCGGGAATGGCACGAACATTTGTGGATCTTTGACATAGGCGTCGAAGCCGTAGCGGTGCAGTTCCAGGTCGCGAATTATCTCAGGTTGTAGCAGACTCACAACGTAGGCACAGGGCGACATGGTGAATCCAGGAAACGGCTCTTCGAGTGTACAAGCGCCTCCGACACGGTCGCGCCGTTCTAGCACAACAACGCGTTTCCCTGCACGAGCCAGGTAGCCTGCTGCAACGAGGCCGTTATGGCCTGCTCCGATGATGATGGCGTCGATCTGCTCTGCCTGCTTTGTCATGGTGGTGATGCTCCCTTCGAGGTGTGGTCCAGTGCGGTCTAATGGTATGGTGATAGTATAACATTGGTCAGACAGGTGTCAATAAGACAACATCAACGCCGTCGGCGGCAAGACGCCTGGCTACCTCTGGGGCAGTTTCTCGAATGAGTTTCCTGAGTCCGGCGATAGAACCCATAAAGCTATAATGGTGAGCGGCAATTGCACCGATCTCCCCACCTTCGCCTTTTCTGCATACTATATCACATGACTGACTCGTGTCTCCATACTGCGAAAATCATCAAAGGAAGTGGTGAACCTGGTGGGGTATTGTCTCTGGTAGGAACATTTGTGTGTTGCTGCAAATCCATGAGCATCTGTTGCATGGTCATAAATTGAAAGCCCCGCTGCCGTAATCCATTGATGATGAAAGGAAGTGCCGCCACTGTCTGCGAACGATCTCCTCCACCATCATGCATTAGGATAATCGCACCGTTACGAGCGAGCCTCAAGATACGCTGGATGATTACATTCACACCGGGTCTAGCCCAATCTTGTCCTTCATCGTTCCAGAGTATTGTTGTCAAACCGTCGTGATAGACCTGCGTCAGTTCCTGGACACTCATTCGTTCATAAGGCGGACGAAAGAATGTTGGTCGCGCTCCTATTGCAGCTTCAATAGCATAGGACGTCTTAGAAATTTGTAACTGGATAGAGGCTGGTGAGAGTAAAACCAGGTTTGGATGTGACCAGCTATGGTTACCGATAGTATGCCCTGATGCATACTCCTGTTTAACGAGAGCAGGATAGGCTGCGACCAGGCGCCCAATGCAGAAAAAAGTAGCCTTTACATGGTATTTTTGCAGAATGTTGAGTATCTGCGGTGTGTAGTAAGGATTTGGGCCATCGTCAAAGGTCAGTGCAATTTCTGGTAGGAAGGGATTCCCGTTATAAAGAAGACGATTTTGCGAACGTAAATTTGCTATTGCTTGTGACAAATCCGGTGGCAACGGCCCTGTTTGCACATAAGGATCTCCCGGTGATGGGCTGGAGAGCAAAAGCGGAGTTGGTGATGGTTGTGCTCCGGGTTGTATCGTTGACATATTTGAGTCAACAGATACACGCAGACCTTGGGTATTCTTTACCCAACCGGCAAATGTTATTGTGAGTAGGCCAGATACGCCAAGGATAAGCATTAGGGTAATGATGAGAGCAATGCGTGCAGTGCTTATTTGCTGGAGAGGTATATATACAATTTGTCTCTCAGTGCCTTGAATATTCATCTATGCAGGCCTTTAACATTGCTACAGTTCAGTCCTTCTATCTTATCACAATCTGAACAAATTAGCCCGGCCTCGTATTCCGTCAGGTAAAATGTTACTGAAGCTGGTACACTTCCATCAAATGAAAATGTTACCCAACGAGGGAAGTGCAGCCGATGCAAGACGAGATGACAATCAATGAGAGACGCAAGTATGTGAAATTGATGTATGAACGCTACCGCAAAGCGAAGCGGCAAGCGCGCAGTCAGTTGTTGAGCGAGATGGAGCAAGTCACCAAGATGCACCGCAAAAGTCTGACGCGATTGCTCAATGGGCAGAGCTTGGAACGCAAGAAACGCGAGCCGTGCGCGCCCCCGCAGCTATGGGCTGGAAGTGGAGCGGATCGTGTTGCGCGTCTGGGAGAGCCTGGATTACATTTGTGCCGAACGACTCACCCCCAGTCTGCTAGCCCTGGCCAGGCATCTGGCCGGCTTTGGAGTGCTAAGGCTGAGTCCAGAGCTGGAGGAGCAATTGCAGAGCATCAGTACCAGCACGGTGCAACGGATGTTGCGCAAGCATCGCTCAGACAAAGGGCGCTTACCGCGCAAAGGACCCGAACGGGCGAACCAGCTGACCAAAGGTGTCCCGATGGGGCGCATCCCCTGGGACACCAAGGAGCCAGGGCATTTCGAGGTCGACTTAGTGCAGCACAGTGGCCCGCATGCGCGTGGGGAGTTTGGGCATACCTTGCAGCTGATCGATGTGGCGACCGGCTGGAGTGAACGAGTGATGCTGTTGGGACGAGGCCAGACTGGCCATGGAAGCCGCATTTCGCCAGGTGCTGCACCGCTTGCCGTTTCCGGTGGTGGAATTGCCTCCTGATAATGGCTCCGAGTTCTTCAACGCCCACCTCGTGCGGTTTTGGAAAGAGAAAGTGAGCGGCGTGCACCTCTCGCGGAGCCGACCGTATCAGAAGAATGATAATCGCCATGTGGAGCAGAAAAACGATACGCTGGTACGAGAGTATTGCGGGGATCTGCGCCTGGAGAGCCCTGAGCAGATCGCAGTCGCCAACGTGCTCTATGAGCGGATGTGGATCTACTACAACTTGTTCCAGCCGGTGATGCATCTGCGTGCGAAAATCGTGCAAGGCGACAAAGTGCGACGCAAGTGGGACACAGCTCAGACGCCCTATCAACGTCTGCTGGCAACCGGAGTGCTCAGTCAAGGGCAGCAGGCGCGTTTGCAAGCCCTTTATGAGCAGACCAACCCCCTGCTGCTCCGCCAAGAGATCTATGCTGGCTTGGCCGCGCTGTGGGAGGCCGCTCTGGCCTCCCACAGCGCGGCTGCTTAAGCAACGGAAGGAGATGGCCGCACATCGAGAATTGGCGAGCGAGGAGGGGTCAAGGCGGCCCCGCTCGCGAGCGGGGCCGCCTTGACCCCTCCTCGCTCAGTAACATTTTCATTTGATGGAACCGTCATCGTTCAGTAACATTTTCATTTGACTTGACACGGGCCTGGGATTGCCTTCCCCACCCACGAAGTGCGCAACGAGATAGAGCTTGTAGCAAGCGGGTATAACATGTGCCTCCTTATGAAGGAAGGATACACATCTTTCCCAATTTAAGGAGGTAGACATGACCAGTATCGCTGATTTGTATGGATTACGATCATCATCACGCCGTTCTCCACCCCACATCGTATGCAAGGAAGCAAGCTATTTTCAAAGGATGAATTTATACAAAGCTCGTCCTGGAAAAACTCTTCTTTGTTCGTCGACCAGAGACAAACAGGATGGAGAGCAAAGAGCGTACAGGTCTTCTTCCAGAGACTTGCCAGGCTCTGCGCGCTTGTTTAGCCACTGGCGGCGCAGAAGACAGAGGGAGCTATCACTACGAGTAGTGCATGCTGTGATGTGGGGATCGGATCCTTTCGTCCTGCGTTGGAGGTTCAAGCCCACAGGCGACCTTGGGTCAGCCTGGGATGGGTGTGCAGATACTGCTGATATTCCGAGCGCGCCTCCCGCTTCATCAGCGCCACCTAGTCCTCAAATGGCATCGGCTTTCCATACAAACCTTTGATCGGGATCGACTTGATGAACCCCCCGGGCTGCCAGATGTCAAAGCACTTCTCGGCGGCGTTGACCCAGCACGTGACCCGTTGGCCCGCCAGGCTTCGGCTCACATAATAGACCTCGCGATTAATCATGAGATCTCCTCTGGCCCGTATCGTGCGAGCAAAGGCTTGCTTATTGATCTGCATGAGCCAGCGATCAGGATCGACCGTCTGGGGAATAGCAGGCAGCGTCGGAAACGCTGGGCAGGCTACCCGCGGCGGTTGGTTCCCACAGGAGCGCGCCTGGTTGGGTCGCTCGCTGTTGTAATGAACCAGAAAGGCCTCGGTGAGCTCAGAGACCTCCGAGAGGGTACCTGGCCGGTGCACCTGCAAGCATTCCTGACCAAGCGAGCGATGAAATCTCTCCACGTACGCATTTTTGTCTGGACGATGCGGCGGGATCACATGAGGGATCACCCCAAGGCAGAGCAGGAAGCGCACCAAGGCGGAAGGGAAATCCCGTCCCGAAGCACTGCCGACAAAGCGGGGGTCATTGTCAAAGGTGAGCATGCCGGGCAAGCCATGCTGGCAGAAAAACTGGGCTACCACCTCGAAGAGCGCCTCGGCATCGAAATCGCTGCGCACCTCGCGGTGCAACCAGATCGAGGTGCCAGCATCGACGAAGTTGGCGATCTCGACCACATGCTGTTGCTTGCCACCGGGATCAGCGGGTACACTACTGGCGTCTTTGAGGTCGAACTGGACTTCCTCCCCTGGCTGGCGGAGCTCAAGCGGTTTGGACTTGCGGCGACGATGCTCTTCGATGCAGCCCGCCTGGCGCAGGATCTTCCAGATCGTGGTCCGAGAGCGCGGCAGGCGCGCACCTGCGCTTTTGAGCGCAGGATCGCGGTGGACGTAGTACAGAATCGCCTCTGGCCCTGGAACGCGCTGCAAGTTCTCTGGCGGCTCGATTCGAATCTCCAGAATGCGTTGCACGACAGCAGGTTGGGAGGCGATGGAGGCCGGTGGGGTGTGCCGTGCTCGCGAGCGAGAGTGTAGAGCCATCGCATCATGGGGATCGGCCTGACGTAGCCGCTGGAGCCACTTGGTTACCCAAGAGCGGGACATGTCGAGCGCATCAGCCAGGTCTTGATGAGTCCACTGCGGGTGCTGCTGCGCCAGCCAGCGTAATGCGGCTCGCTTGGCGATCAAATCGGCTTCCGAGAGCATAGAATCCTTCCTTTCAATTGACGGTAGGACGGCGTGGTGTTTACGTCCATTCTACCGTATCGGACTTCCTTTGCTCTCTGAAACAGCTTACTTGCTTGCTGCGTTACGATGTGGGGTGGAGAACGGCGTGATGATGATCGTAATCCATACACTGATTCTTCGGTGATCATCCAGACCGGATCGCGAGTTTGTCCCCTCGACCCCCTGTTGGTTGGGGGCAATCGTGCTTCTTGCCGAGCACCTACGGAAACAGGGGGTCCTTGCTGCCATCGATGAGCGCGTCCGCTTTGCACGACGACGCTTTGGGCACTACGAGGTGATCGACTTTCTGGCGGTGCTCTTCGGCTACGCGATCAGTGGCGAACGTACCCTCGAAGCCTTCTATGAACGGCTGGCTCCGTTTGCCGAACCATTGATGGCCTTGTTCAATCGGGAGCAGTTGCCCAGCCGCTCGGCGCTCAGTCGCTTTCGCGGCCCGCTTCACCCCAGCGGCTGTTGAAGCCCTACGAGTGCTCTTTCTGGAGGATCTACTCACCCGCCCGCTCACCAAAGAGCGGCAGAGAGGTGAGCTGCTGGATCGAGCAAACAGACAGTGGGAGGTCTTCGACATCGATGGCACGAAGCTCAGGCAGCTCGCCAACGTGCCTTACCGAAGACGGAGGATCTGCCTCCCGCCCAGCGTCGGCTCGATGAGGTCTGTGCTGCTGGCTACACTGGGCGCAAGCGTGGGGAAGTCGTCCGTTTGGTGGAGTAGATTTCTGTACGCAAGGAAATGCCCCTGAGAGAGCCTCCAGCCAATCAAAAACGACATCTGTACAACACGGATGTCGTTTTTTCACCTGACGGATCTCCAATGGTCACACGCCTGGAGGGAAGTCGCCGAACCGTCCTTGCTCCTCTCGCTGCATCTGCGCACGCATCTGCATCACAAAGGTTCGGTACGGTTCCAGGACCGCCAGTTTCGCTTCCAGTTCTGCGATCCTCGCCTCTTGTTGCAACCTCGCCTCGACTAGAGCGGACTGATTTTGCTGGGCGTCCAGAAGCTGTTGTTGAGTCCAACGCAGACGCGCAACCAGTTGCGGCTTTTTGTAACTGAGCAACGGATCGCGAGACGCGGGCGTAACCTCTTCATCAGCACGCAGTTTCCGCTTGCTTTGTCTTTTTGCAGCCACGAGATGGGTACTGTTCGCCCGAAACAGCGCCAGCGCCTCTGGATTGCGATGGATCGCGGCGTAGCGCAAGCCGCACTCATCGTAGATCGTCTGGACTGAGATCTCCTGCTTTTTCGCTTTCAACGCCTCGATCGCGGTTCGTAGCCGCTCAACTGTGACCAGCCGACGCGCTGTGCTGGACTGTTTGATCCCGGCAAGCTGCACCTCCGAGTAGGTACGAGGCAAACGTGGAGGTCGGCGCTTAATCTGCGCTTTCATCATTGGTCTCCGTGTTTCGGTAGGGGGAGGAAAGCACTTTGAAGACCGGAATATAGCGGCCAGCGGCTTCCTCTTCAAGCTGCAGACGCATCACATTGATCATGTCATCGAGCAACTGGACTTTGATGCGTGCCTGGCGGGCATCAATCGCATTGCCTTGTGTCTCACAAAGTGCTGCTTGTTTTGCGTAGGACTCGCGCCAGACGAGAGCCGCTCCCAATTTTTCCGGGTCTTCGACATGGTAGCCACACCCCAGGCAGTGCGCTCGGTCATTTCCCCGTGGACACAGCCCCGGACAACCGCAGTGACCAAATGCCGTTGGATGTAAGGCATGCCAGATCTCGTACACGGCTTGCAAATCAGCGTTCTTCTGCTCCAGATCCCGAACAGTGGGGACCATCTGCAACAACAGGTGATCCAGTTCCTCTTGCTCATCCAAATCGGCTCGAATGGCAGCGAACTGCTGCCCCTCAGTCTGAAGCGTGTAATACTCTGAGACTTCGGAAAGCCGCGGCGTTCTGCCGGTCAGTTCCCGGAGACGGTGATGTAAATAGAAGTGGGCAATCACTTCTGGTGGAACATGACGGTAATGTCTGGCATGAGTGGCCATCACATGACGAAGCACATGAACTGAGACGCGGATGGGTTTGCCCTGGGTCGTAAAGAGATCGAGCCCATGCAAGATGAAGCGCAGGAGTGCTTGCACATCGCGGGTGTTCAGGGCCCCAACTGCTCCATCAGCAGATGCGTCCCACTGGAAAAGATAGCGTTCCGGACCCAGATGCTCATATTTGGTATTGCTCCGTGTGGGGAAGACCATGGGAATTTCCCCATATGCTTGTTCTAGCAACGCCTTCACCTCTCCCAGAAGCCGTATGGCCTCTTTTGAGAGGGGGAACAACTGGCGTTCCTCGTCCGATTTTGCTCCTTTGGGCAACAACAGTTGGAAGTGAAGTTTGACGTGCCTGAGGAGTGGCTTGCCATCTTCTGCGAATTGGGGGTGCCCGTCATTTCCGAGCACTGGCACCTCTTCCGTACGAACGATCCGGCGTTCTTTGTTGAAGCTGATCTGGAGCAATTCATTCACCCGGCTGCCATTCGAGAGGGCAATGGTTGTGAGTGCCGCTCCCATCACAATGCCCCGATAGAGACTTTCGGGTTCAAAAAAAAGGTCTTCCCCTTGTTGTGCCGCGCGTGAAAACCAGGGGTCTCCTGGACTGAGGAGACCTGGTCGCCCGCACTCAACGCCATTGGAAAATCCGAGTTGACGTGCATAGTGCCAGCGTGCCTGGTATCCTTCCAGATGGAGGTTATCGGCATCAAAGCGTTGCAAGAGATGTTGCTCAATGAGATCCCCAACCCACAAACAGTTGGCTGCCGGGCCGTCAAATTGGACAAAAAAGGCGTTGTGTTCGGGGGTATATGCCTCTTTGCCGTGCCTGGCCATCCTCACACTCCGTCTGTCATAGCGATCCTGATGATGCAGCACCCACGTCGATTTGTTCCACAAGATGAAGGGCATGGGCACCTGGCGTCCCAAGATTTGGAGTTCTGCAACCGTCATAGCATCCCGGTTCACCTCAGGAATCACATCAATATGCTCAAAGTGGTAGGGCAGCTCGACCTCCCCAGCTTCGACTTTGCGATGTGCTTCCCGAATGGCAGCCATCATGCGTTCCGCGAGCTGTTTGCGCAAACGGACCAGTTGTCGCAAGACGGGATAGAGCGGAGTCAGCACATCCGTTTCTGCCTTGCGTTTCGCTTTCTGAACTGCATCTACCTGCCGATACGGAAAATACTTCTCTCTCAAGTCCAGAGGTGGCGGTGGCAACAGATAGGGCTGCATGCGCTGTCGCTGGCCTGGCTCAAGAAGATGAAGATAGCGTGGCAGATGGCCAACGGCGAGAGCAGCATATCCATTCACCAGTGAGTGCCCACGAGAGGACTTCTGTTGTCGTTCTGCCCATGCATACCAGATCTCCTCCTGTCTCAGGTCAGAGAGGGTTTGAACCTGACCAGTGGCGCGAAGTTCACGCAACAGTTGATTCACCTGTCTCAGCGCCGTTTGTTGCGACACTTGGTCGATGCTCCTCATGGAAGCAGCAGCCACCGCAAGAACGGCGGCATCGGGACTGTCTTTAATCGTCATGATACAATACCGCATGATATTGGGCGAAAGCTGGGTCCAATTGATCCTGGAGCATCGTGGAGTTCTTTGGGGAGCCAGTTCAAAAAAGCTGCGAGTTGGACCTTCGGGTCCCAATACACAAAATTGTGCTTCCCTTGTCGTTGGGATGCCCGTTTGTTCTCCTGCGAAGGCGTGGTTGATCCAGATCCTGGCGTTTGTGCGCTCGGCGAATCCGGCGTCTTGAGTGGTGACTGCATGGTCCCTCCGGCTTTTCTACTCTTCGTACCAATCAAACTCACCCTGGGCGCTTGTCTCATGAGCATGTTGCTTTGATGATTCTTCATCGTGTCCTGGAGTGAGTTGGGGAGAGCGCTGTTGTGGCTGAGATGGGACTTGAGCATGAGCCATACGCTGTTCTTGCGCTTCTTCGTCTTCTAAGAGGCCCTGGAGAGCCTGACGCTTGTTCATCGTCTTCACATACGTGCTCATGGTCTCTGGGCTCCGCCAGCCCATGAGGTGCTGAAAGCCCTCCAACAGGGCTGCCTCCGTTGCGGGGTCGCCCGAAGCCTCTTTCCGCAATGTGGTGATGGCGCGCGTAGCCCGCAAATGGCGCAGGTTGTGAGGAGTAAACTCCACGTGCTCCTGCTTGTTGAATTGGCACTGAGCGGGCGGAAAGAGCTTGTTCCAGTGGTGATAGAAAGCTGCGCGCGTGTAGGGTTTCCCTGTCCGTGTCAGAAACAGGGGATCATCCTCGTCTAGCTCTTCGAGCCGTTTGCGGCCTCGTGGATCATATTGTGCGCGTTCCGTCCGAATGTACGAGAGCAAATGCCGCTCCAGGCTGGGAGTAAAGTAGATGGTCTTTTCCTCCCGCCCACGGCTGCCTTTGTTTTTCACGAGTGCCCGACCAGCATGTCGGGCAGCTCTGTACCCTCCGGCAGTCATCTCAAGCACCTCGCTGAGCCTTGCCCCAGTTTGTCGAAGGAAGAGTAAGATCACCTGATCCCGCTGGAAGGTGGCGTGTTGGATCATGTAATCAACCGTTTGGCGCATGCGCTCCTGGACGGCGTTCGGCTCCAATACCACCTGGGGTTCCCAGACCTTGCCGCGCCGCTGGCGAAACTGATTGGTGGGGAATGCGCGATTGGTTTCCGCTCGTGTTTCACTGCGAATCCCTGCATGATCGGGAGCGCCAACATTCTGGATCTGGCGCAGGTGCTCCTGTTTGAGTTGAAGCAGCCGCTCAGAGCGCAGAGGATTGCGATACGCGTAATAGCCCGCTCCAATCAGGGTGTCATACAAGCTGGTCAATGCAGCCAGGAGCACACCCAGCGAACTTTTAGCAAGCGGCGAAGCCCCGGTTGTCTGGACACACCAGCCATCTGCACGTTGCCCATCCGCGCCGACCTGGCAGCCTACATCGTCGCGCAGGAACTCAACCAGGAAGGCAAGTAACCGATCAGGTTCAGCGTTCCAGGCGTAGCCATGACGCAACAAGAAGCCAGCCCAAGGCAAAACCATATCGAGGTACGTATCAGGAGTTCTTCCAGGATCTCCCGCCTTTTTACGCCGATACCATTCACAGAGGAAAAACACCGGGGAACCCGCAGAATCAACAATCAGCAGAGGATACGGACTCCCTGGAGGGGCTGCCAGTTTGGTGAGACCACTCAGAGCCATGAAACGGCCCTGCTTTCGTCCTTTCGCACGCATCGCCATCATCTCCCTTCCAACACACTCATGCGTAGCGGAATGATAGCATACCGAAGCGATGCTGTCCAGGCTCCTGCTCACAATGGTGCTACACTGATGTACGATTTCTTCTCAATGGGTCGGCCACTGAGCTTCAAAGGCTGATCTGAGAGAAGCAAACGTTTCTGAGAGGGGCTCCTTTACCTAACAGATCGACTTCCCCACGCTTGCGCCCGGTGTACCCAGCAGCACAGACCTCATCCAGCCGGCGCTGGGCGGGAGGCAGATCCTCCGTCTTCGGTAAGGCACGTTGGCGTGCTGCCTGAGCTTCGTGCCATCGATGTCGAAGACCTCCCACTGTCCGCCTGCTCGATCCAGTAGCTCGCCTCTCTGCCGCTCTTTGGTGAGCGGGCGGGTGAGTAGATCCTCCAGAAAGAGCACGCGCAGGGCTTCAACAGCCGCCGGGGTGAAGCGGGCCGCGAAAGCGACTGAGCGCCGAGCGGCTGGGCAACTGCTCCCGGTTGAACAAGGCCATGAAGGGTTCGGCAAACGGAGCCAGCCGTTCATAGAAGGCTTCGAGGGTACGTTCGCCACTGATGGCGTAGCCGAAGAGCACCGCCAGAAAGTCGATCACCTCGTAGATGCCCAAAACGCCGCCGTGCAAAGCGGACACGCTCATCGATGGCGGCAAGGACCCCCTGTTTCCGGAGATGCTCGGCAAGAAGCACGACTTCCCCCAGCCAACAGGGGGGTGTGGGGACAGACTCCGAAGAGGTCTGGATGATCACTGAAGAATCAGTGTATGGATTACGATCATCATCACGCCGTTCTCCACCCCACATCGTAACGCAGCAAGCAAGTAAGCTGTTTCAGAGAGCAAAGGAAGTCCGATACGGTAGAATGGACGTAAACACCACGCCGTCCTACCGTCAATTGAAAGGAAGGATTTCTATGCTCTCGGAAGCCGATTTGATCGCCAAGCGAGCCGCATTACGCTGGCTGGCGCAGCAGCACCCGCAGTGGACTCATCAAGACCTGGCTGATGCGCTCGACATGTCCCGCTCTTGGGTAACCAAGTGGCTCCAGCGGCTACGTCAGGCCGATCCCCATGATGCGATGGCTCTACACTCTCGCTCGCGAGCACGGCACACCCCACCGGCCTCCATCGCCTCCCAACCTGCTGTCGTGCAACGCATTCTGGAGATTCGAATCGAGCCGCCAGAGAACTTGCAGCGCGTTCCAGGGCCAGAGGCGATTCTGTACTACGTCCACCGCGATCCTGCGCTCAAAAGCGCAGGTGCGCGCCTGCCGCGCTCTCAGACCACGATCTGGAAGATCCTGCGCCAGGCGGGCTGCATCGAAGAGCATCGTCGCCGCAAGTCCAAACCGCTTGAGCTCCGCCAGCCAGGGGAGGAAGTCCAGTTCGACCTCAAAGACGCCAGTAGTGTACCCGCTGATCCCGGTGGCAAGCAACAGCATGTGGTCGAGATCGCCAACTTCGTCGATGCTGGCACCTCGATCTGGTTGCACCGCGAGGTGCGCAGCGATTTCGATGCCGAGGCGCTCTTCGAGGTGGTAGCCCAGTTTTTCTGCCAGCATGGCTTGCCCGGCATGCTCACCTTTGACAATGACCCCCGCTTTGTCGGCAGTGCTTCGGGACGGGATTTCCCTTCCGCCTTGGTGCGCTTCCTGCTCTGCCTTGGGGTGATCCCTCATGTGATCCCGCCGCATCGTCCAGACAAAAATGCGTACGTGGAGAGATTTCATCGCTCGCTTGGTCAGGAATGCTTGCAGGTGCACCGGCCAGGTACCCTCTCGGAGGTCTCTGAGCTCACCGAGGCCTTTCTGGTTCATTACAACAGCGAGCGACCCAACCAGGCGCGCTCCTGTGGGAACCAACCGCCGCGGGTAGCCTGCCCAGCGTTTCCGACGCTGCCTGCTATTCCCCAGACGGTCGATCCTGATCGCTGGCTCATGCAGATCAATAAGCAAGCCTTTGCTCGCACGATACGGGCCAGAGGAGATCTCATGATTAATCGCGAGGTCTATTATGTGAGCCGAAGCCTGGCGGGCCAACGGGTCACGTGCTGGGTCAACGCCGCCGAGAAGTGCTTTGACATCTGGCAGCCCGGGGGGTTCATCAAGTCGATCCCGATCAAAGGTTTGTATGGAAAGCCGATGCCATTTGAGGACTAGGTGGCGCTGATGAAGCGGGAGGCGCGCTCGGAATATCAGCAGTATCTGCACACCCATCCCAGGCTGACCCAAGGTCGCCTGTGGGCTTGAACCTCCAACGCAGGACGAAAGGATCCGATCCCCACATCACAGCATGCACTACTCGTAGTGATAGCTCCCTCTGTCTTCTGCGCCGCCAGTGGCTAAACAAGCGCGCAGAGCCTGGCAAGTCTCTGGAAGAAGACCTGTACGCTCTTTGCTCTCCATCCTGTTTGTCTCTGGTCGACGAACAAAGAAGAGTTTTTCCAGGACGAGCTTTGTATAAATTCATCCTTTGAAAATAGCTTGCTTCCTTGCATACGATGTGGGGTGGAGAACGGCGTGATGATGATCGTAATCCATACAATCAGCGATACTGGTCATGTCTACCTCCTTATTGGGAAAGATGTGTATCCTTCCTTCATAAGGAGGCACATGTTATACCCGCTTGCTACAAGCTCTATCTCGTTGCGCACTTCGTGGGTCGGCAAGGCACACTAGTACAACCTGATGAACCAGCGTTCGTCTTTTCCACCTCTCAAAACGCCTGTGAGGCGAACATGGCAAGGATGCAAGGAATTCGACGGTATTCTGAGAACGAAGAGGAACCGATTTCATGGACACCTCCACCCCATTCAACGGCTGCACTCAGTCATCTGCTGTTGCACCTTCAACACCACTACTCATTCCAGGTGAGAAGCGTCACATCCCTCTCATGCCTTTCAGCTTCTCACGGATCTGGTCCATACTCGGTTGGGTATAGCGGGCGGTCGTCTGGATCGCAGGCGTTCCACGCTTGGTAATGTGCCCTAAATAGACGGCGAGTTCCCCGTCATCCAACCCGGCTTCTTTCTTGGCTCGATGAGCAAAGTCATGACGGAGATCATGAAAGGTTACATCACGAATGAAGGATGCTTCTGCCTCAGTCGCTGTCGCTTTGAGCTGTTTGAACCACTCGTGGATGGCAGCCTCCCCAAGTCGCCAGCCATCGATTTCTCCTTCTGGAACTGGTATCGTTTCCCGCTGCGATGTGAACACATAGTGGCTCTCTCGTGCCCGTTTTCCCTGCTGAAGATAGGCGTAAAGTGGCTCTCTCGCAGTATTCAACAGGATAATCTCCCGGTACTTCTCCCCTTTATGCCCCACACGAAGCTTGCCCACTTTGGGTCCGACCTGGGTGCGCTCCATCAGCAAGTAGGAGACGTCACTGACACGACATCCTGCCCAATAGCCCAGCGCAAACATCGCGGTACCACGCAGGTTTCGTGCTCGTTCGACCAGGTTGCGCAGAACCACGCGTTGGTCTTTGTGGAGTTCACGCGGAGCAAGCAAGGCTTGGGGAGCAATGGTGATCCCTCGGGTCGGATTGGCCCTGAGTTCGCCTTCCGCGATCAACCAGTTCGCAAAGCCATTCACCACTGTTTTGACCCTCTCCAGATGGCTGGTACTGTACTCCTGGTCCTTCAGTTCGTCCATGTAGTCGCCAAAGGCGGTCTTGGTCAGGAACGTGGGCTGAAAATGTCCTTCGCTTCCCGGCAACTGGGCGACCCATGCCGTCACTTGACGGAGAATGCGCAGGTATGCATCGAGCGTCGCCTCATTTTTTCCGCTGAGTTCGGCGCGCGCGTATCCCTCAATCCAGAGATGGGAAGCATTGTGTGCGAAGGGGAGCATTTTGTCCTGTGATTGCGGTACTCCCATCGATTGCTCTTTCTTGCCTCTGCGCTGACAGTTGACGAAGAGGTGCGAGCATCATCGCCGTGCTTGCTCCTCCAACAGCGGGGTTTCAACAGCTTCAACGTGTCTCATTGTGCCGCTGAAAAATTTCTGTCAAGAGTTTTGAGGTCTCATTTGTTCCTCAGGAGACCGGCGTATGACACTCGTTCTGCTCAAAGAATACTGTCTGCTTGCTATGAACTCTTGACAGAAAGTCCCTTCCGTCAACACTTTTCTGTCAAGAGTCACTTTATCAGAAATTGTCGTTCGTCGCAACGATCCCTCACCCCCGGTCCTTCTTCCTGATGGCAGAGGCATCCTCTGGATCGTCCTACTTCTTTGACACCCTGACCTTCGCCTTCACCTGGCTCTGCGCCGTCACCTTCACTGCAGGGTGCGCCGCATGGAAGCGTTGTGCCAGCTTCAACGCCGCCTCCGCATCCTCAAGGTCCGCCGCCTCGACGGAAACCGGAGCCCCATCGATCACCACCGAAATCTTGATCGGGTGCTTCTCCTGTGCCTTGAACACGCGCAAGAGCAGAGGCTTCGTCGTCTCAAAGATCGCGCACAGAGAAGCAATGACATCGACGTGTGTCCATGCCTCCACCGCCCCACTTTGCAGCACTGTCCCCACCGTAAAGAGCAATTCCAGAGCGCCCTTCTGGCCACTGTACACCGGCTCAACCGCGTAGCCCTCCTGCCGCAGCCCACTTACAATGTTCCGTCCTACCTCCTCGATCACGGCAGGATTACTCTCCTGTTCATCCTCCGGCTCAACCTCCAGCAGGATCTCAAATCTAGGTGCATCCACTGTACTCGTCTGCGATTTCGTCATTATATCCCTTCCGTTTCTCTGTACTCTTCTCGACTATTCCATGCCATGTAACTTCAAATAATAGATATGGGGACGGCCCCCCAGACCACCTCTATCTGCCAGCACGACAGTAGTCGCGTCCTGCCAGTATACGGCCTCGACCGGGTAGCTCGCCACATACATGCCTAGCAGGCATTCCTGTTGTTGTCCCGCTGTTGGTGTTTGCCAGAAAAAGACATACCCATTTCTATCGCTTGTCGCCAGCAGATGACCATCAGGAGAGAAGGCGACACTGAGCACCGAGCCGGAATGGCCTTGATAGGTCGCTAGTGGCTGGCCGGACTGAGTCTCCCACAGCCGTGCAGTGCCATCGTATGAGCCGGTGAGCACAAAACGGCCATCAGAGGAGAAGGCCACACTATTCACCCAGCCGGTATGGCCCTGATAGGTCGCTAGTGGCTGGCCGGACTGGGTCTCCCACAATCGGGCAGTGTCATCAGACGAGCCAGTGAGGACGAAGTGGCCATCAGGAGAGAAGGCGACACTGGTCACCCAGTACGTATGGCCCTGATAGGTCGCCAGTGGTAGGCCGGACTGAGTCTCCCACAATCGAGCAGTGCCATCATCTGAGCCAGTGAGCACAGAGCGACCATCAGAGGAGAAGGCCACGTTGTTCACCGGGCCGGAATGCCCCTGATAAATCGCTAGTGGTTGGCCAGTCTGGGTCTCCCACAATCGGGCAGTGCGATCTTCTGAGCCAGTGAGCACAGTGCGGCCATCGGGGGAGAAGGCCACGCTATTCACTAGGCTCGTATGGCCCTGATAGGTTGCCAGTGGTTGGCCAGTCTGGGTCTCCCACAGCCGGGCGATGCTATCATCCGAGCCAGTGAGGACGAAGTGGCCATCAGGAGAGAAGGCGACACTATGCACCCAGCCGGTATGGCCCTGATAGGTTGCCAGTGGTTGGCCAGTCTGGGTCTCCCACAGCCGGGCGATGCTATCATCCGAGCCAGTGAGGACGAAGTGGCCATCAGGAGAAAGGCGACACTGCGCACCGGGCCGGAATCCCAAGGTCGCTAGTGGCTGGCCGGACTGAGTCTCCCACAATCGAGCAGTGCCATCATCTGAGCCAGTGAGCACAGAGCGACCATCAGAGGAGAAGGCGACACTGCGCACCGAGCCGGAATGGCCTTGATAGATCGCTAGTGGCTGGCCAGTCTGGGTTTCCCACAATCGAGCAGTGCCATCATCTGAGCCAGTGAGCACAAAATGGCCATCAGGAGAGAAGGCGACACTGCGCACCGAGCCGGAATGTCCCTGATAGGTCGCTAGTGGCTGGCCAGTCTGGGTCTCCCACAACTGTGCGGTCTTATCATCTGAGCCAGTGAGCACAGTGCGGCCATCGGGGGAGAAGGCCACGTTGTTCACCGGGCCTACATGACCTGAAAAAATGCGCAGGAGAGCCTGATCTTCAGCTCCTACCCGCTTCATCTGCTCGATCCATTTAGCCGGGGCTTCTCCTGTGGGAAGCGCTCTTCCTTCCTCTACGGCGTGATTCGCCAGTTGCTGGTAAAGCAATCCCGGCAGCCGCTTACGCCATCCGACTTCGTCGGCCAGCAGGTAGCTTTCGCGGTCCAGCCAACGCTCAATCCGCACCAGTGGTGCTGCCTGATCCGCGTGCAATAATAGGGCATAGTCGCGGGCAGCGCGCACCTGTTCCAGGCAACCCCAGTATCCTTTCTCTTGTGCGCGTCGTTCCAGGGCGTTCAGATCCACAAATGTATCTACCAGGCGCTTGATAGCTTTCGTTGCCAGCCTCGTTCCGTGGTCCTCCTGCGCAGCGAGCAGGTCCTGTCCAAATTCGCGCACCAATGGGTGCAGCCGCACCTGCTCGCCTGACAGCCGTTCAAATAGGTTGGGTGCTTGTAACTCCAGACAGGCTTCGCCCAGTGGCTCAAAACTTTCCGCCTGCTCGCCCAGGTCTGCTGCCAGCCCCAGCAGCCACAAAGGAATGGGTATCGCTTCTGGGAACGAGCAAGAAAGCAGGAAGAGTCGTCGCGCTGCCACGTCATGCACGCGTTCCCAGCTCCAGCGGAGGGTTTCGAAGAGTACCGACTTCAAGCTGGTGAGCCTGCCCTGTCGCAGCGCTTCGGCCATGTGCACCAGCGTTGCCTGCTCGTCCTGGGCCAGTCGTCCGCGCAGGTGGACCAGGGCCAGTGGCAGGTAGCCCACGCGCTTACAGACCTGCTGCGCCGCACGCGTCTCCGCGCTCTCCTGCCCCGTTACGATTGCAGTCCAGGTCTGCGGACGAGTGGTTTCCAGCAGCAGGCGCAGCGCTGCATTCTCTGCCAACCGTTCAACGCGATGCAGTCTGACGTCGTGGGGAGCCGAGGTGATCCGCGAGGTGTAGAGGATGGCGCAGCGCACATCACTTCCCGCAAGGGCTGGCAGTGTAAATGTGACCAGTTCGGGCTTCTCGACATTGTCCAGGATGAGCAGCGCATCAGCATGCTGGGCCAGGTAGCGGCAGAGGTGCCGGGCGCGTCTACGTTCATTCTCCGGATGTGAGAGATCATCATCGGTAGGCAGATAGTCGGCATTGGCGGCGAGTTCGGCGAAGCTGCGCTGCCAGTCTATGAGGGTGTTCCCTGTGGCAGGCATCCAGAAGATGCCGCCGGGGAAGTGCTCCCGGTAACGGTCAGCAAATTCGAGCGCGAGCCGCGACTTGCCGATGCCGCCCATTCCGGTTACGCCCACCAAACCAACGCGCACTGGCTGCTGCGTGGTGCCCGTAGGCAGCAGCATTTTTTCGAGGTCTTCGAACTCGCTGGGGCGTGGCTGGAAAGGCGTGTCGCGCGCGATAGGGAAATAGGTTGTGGGATGGTCTGCCACCAGCGTGCGGGATGGTCTGCGTGCGAGTTCGGGATACGTGACCAGCACGCATTCCTGGCCGCTCGAGTTGGTGTAGGAGATCACGGGCTTCTGCTCGCCTGGCATCACGGTGTTGATATAGTCGAGCAGGCGGTTCAGCGTCATCTGCCCTTGTGGCCCTACCAGTGCAGGCTCCTCGCCGCGCAGCGCTTTGAGCAGCAACCTCGTCATCGTGCCATGGCCATCCTCTTCTCCTGCTGCCTTGTCGTAGCCCGCCGCTGCCAGGGCAGCGAACAGTCCCGCTCGGCGCTTCTTCACTTCCGCGCCGGGGATCTCAAAATAGTGCTGGAGCTGCCGCCGCAGTTCCTCGAGCGTATGGTCGGACCCTGTGCGGATGTCTTCGCCATAGCAGCAATCGAGGATGACCAGGACGCGCCCAGCGTTGGTTTTCTCGAAGAGCCGTTCGCGCAGCCAGTGCAGCGAGACATGCAGGTTCGGGTCTTCCTCCACCTCCTCTTCCTTGAAGTCGGCGCTACCCAGGTAGGTATGGCGTATCTCTTGGCGCAGTTCGTCATAGGCCTGCTGCCCATGTCCGCTGAAGTAGAGCAGCAGAAAGTCATTGGCGCTGCGCTGGCGCACCAGTTCAAGTGTCGCTCGCTTGATACTGGCGCTCGTGGCCTGCTCACCGAGCAAGGGAAGGGCATGCAACGTAAATTGGCAGCACTGCACAAGCACGTCCGCCACGTCCTGGGCATCGGCAACCGCATGCTTGAGTGCAGGCAGAATGGAGGAGCAGGTTTGATCGACCCCCATCACCAGGGCCAGTCGCTTCCCTGCTGCTTGTCTGCCGGAATCATCAGACGTATCCAACATACCTCGCTTGCCCAGATCCATCGAGAGAAATAATTTCTTCAATTATAACGCATACTCTGCCTTTTTTTACAGCAATTTCAGAGAAAATGCCGGTGTGATCGGACCAGGTTGTGCAGCCCTGGTGTCATCCGCTCCCCTCTGCATGTTCTTGCTTTTGCAAGAGCATCAATGATGGTCCTACAGGCAAGGCTCACCTGGTTGGATCTCAACGGCGAGCCCGTGCTGCTATTTGGAGTGACACAACCCAACCCTGCCACCAGAGGTGAGACGAGGCACGGCCAGACTGTCACCTGGCCATCTTTTTGGGTTCATCCGCAGCAGAAAAAGGTCCCTTGCCGTTGACAGATCTCCCTGCACAGCGTATAACAGCGCTGGGAGACAGGAATGCCTTGCAGAGAAGGACAACGAGGCAACACACACAGAACCGATACGCCGAGAACGGAAGCCACGATGCGACAGGTCATGACCAATCCCCACTTCGTGCGGATCGTCTCGCTCATCAGCCGTGCCTGGCACTCGCCAGCATGGCAGCGCGGGCATCCTACCATCGACCTCATAGCCCACTTCGACGGCCTACACCACCTGCTGCAGCACGCGGTGTTCACCCAGACCGCCTCTGGCCAAACCTTTCCCGCGTCCCTGCTGGCCCTGCTGGACACGCTGGAAGCCGCCGACTCACGCCTCTCGGCCACAGCAGAGGACCGTGCATGGCTGCTCGCTATCAGCCGCTCCCGGCGTGCTCTTACCGTCATGCTGGTGCTCTTGACCAGCATCTACAGCCCGCCAGCCTATTACACCCCTGAGCAGCTGGCAGCACAGGGAACCGGGTCAGTCGAGGAGTGGCGACAACGAGCCAGCCATGTCCCTGGAGCCTTCCAGGCAGCAGGCCACTGGTGGTTGTCATTCATTGGCCTGCGCGCCATCGGGATTCCCGTTGACCCATACCCGCAGCACCGCATGGTCGATCCAGATGCACAAGAGAGGCCTGAGCCGGGGTCCTCTTGACTAGCATCTCATGCGAGGCGTAGAGGCGAGCGCCTTGTCTCCCCTAAAGAAAACGTTGTACCCATGAGAAATCAGCATGAGCGACGAAGAAAACGACAATGATTGTGCGATAGACCACAAAGAGCCACGAAGGTCACCGTGCGCCTTCGCCCACACCGTTTTCCCCGCACACAGCCGCAACTATCTCAGCTCGCAGGAATATAAGTGCTTGTGGGATTTGCGAAGCCTGCGTGAGGAGCGCTTTCCTGCTCGAGCACGGAGAGAAGCTCCGCTGGAAACGGCTGGCCTATAGCGTCTGCTCGGCTGTGGCCGCAGGCGAACTGTACTGGCAGTTGTTTGGGGTCACACTTGAAGTGGGTGTACTGCGCCAGGTGAAAGAAGCAATCCTCAGGCTGAGCAAGAGATGTACATTTGATAATCCGGATTTGGTCGTAGTTTCTTTCTAATTCGTGTCATAGCACAGACCTTCCGGTGAATAGCTGAGTAGAAAAAACGACCGTTTCTTCTACTCAGCTATATTGTCTTTTTCTGAGCAGGTGGTACCTTGTCTCAATACAATTCATGGTCCTTTATCCTTGGAACCTCTTTTTGTGATCATTCCTGATACCAAAAGAAAACAGGCGAGAATTGATAAAATGGGGATAGAGATAAGACACGGTCAGGAACGTTAGCAACGATTCGTTGGTATCTCGCCCCATCTGCCATTCACACTACTTATGCCAACGTGCAGCGAGATAATCCGTCATGTCGCTCTCACCTGGTCCATTCTGCGCACGTTTATTTCGGACGCCTGGCATAGATCAGCCTTATCAAGAGCACAACGAGCAACGAGGCAATGGCAATACAGATCACCTGGACCCCTAATACAGGCAGGATTCCAATCGGATGAGCCACACCCATCTGCTCAAGGAATGCCCGCGCTGCATCCTTATCGATCAGCACCAGGACAGACAGCGCTGTTGCTGCTGCCGTAAATATGGTTGCGACCCTGTAATGGCTACTTGGCACATCCGTTCGAAAAATGACCTGTGCTGGCTACTTGGGACATCCGTTCACAAAATCGGAGACTTGCGCCAGGACAATCTCTCTCGTCTCTCATCTTGTCTTCACGAAGAGATGCATGGAGCAAGGAAATCGGGAACAGGCAAATCCCTGTTTACTGAACACGGATGCGCCTCTTCCGGCAACCAGGCAAAGAGAGGACGCGTTCTCTTCGCATGAGGAAAGAAAACAGGGCAGGGAAGACATAAACACGTAAGACCCTTGAAATGGCCACCACATTTCGCCGGGCCTCCTTCACTCATCCTTAATGACTATGCCTTCCACGGTTTATGCCGCTCTTCGGTAGTCATGGTGTAACCCACTCAACACAGGAACCGCACTCACCTCGTTCGGGTGGTTTGGGAGAGGGGCAGAAAGCGTTGGCGGGTCCGGGATCCGCTGCCCAAGCCCTTGATGAGGTCGAGCTTGATTGAAGTACAGAATATAGGCTTTGAGGAGGCGAGAGAGTTGCTTCTCATGAAGGATCAGAAAGTGATCCAGGCATTCTCGCCTCACGCTTCCCAGAAAGCGCTCACAGACAGCATTTGCTCGTGGCGTACGGTACGGCGTTCGAAGCACCTTGATGCCGCTCGTTGCTGCTACGCGCGCAAAATTCGGGCCGAATTTGCGATCATTATCCCGAATCAGATATGTTGGCGTTTGTCCATACGGAGTCGCCTCCCGCAGTTGTTGCGCCACCCAGAGATCCGTCGGAGATCGCGTCACATTTACATGGATGACCTTGCGTGACTTCAGTTCGATGAGGAAAAAGGCAAAAAGCGGACGGAAGAAGAGATCGGTCACCTGCAAAAAATCACAGGCCCACACCTCTGCCAAATGATTACGCAAGAACGTTTTCCAATTCTGTCCGCCCGGCCGTTTTCGGCGAATGGGCCTCATATACTTCTGGATGGTTCGTTTGCTCACCCGAATATCCAGCTTGAGAAGCTCACCCCGAATGCGCTCTGCCCCCCAGAGTCGGTTGTTTGCTGCCATCTCCCTGATCAAGCTGATCGTCTCGGGCGAGAGCTTCGGCTTTCTCGCGTGCACCTTGGATTTGTGCTTCCAGAACACACGAAAGAGCTCACGATGCCAGCGCAGCAGCGTCTCCGGTTGGACGAGAAAGAGAGCCTGTTTCCAGGTTCGGACCATCCTGGCCAGCAGCATCAGGAGAAGTCGGTCCGTTTTCCGGTAGACCGGTTGTTTGACCTGTCGACGAAGGATGATCAGTTGGTGTCGTAACAGGGCGTTTTCCACCAGCAGTTCGGCTTTTCCTCTGGTCAGATCGGCGAGGATGCCGAGCAAAAGTGAGGCCATCGGTGGTTTGATCCACCGCGCAAAACATTCTTGGAGCGCGTGAAAGCTGAAACAGACTCGTTGCTTGATTGAGATAAACACATACAGCACGAATTGAATCTCTCCTTCATGAAAAAAGGCGCGTTGGAAGACGAGTACAAGCAGCATGGACCTCGTTAATTGTACTCGCATCTCACAGCCTTCGGCAAAGAAGCATATTCCATCGTATGCAACACGCCAATTTTACGAACGGATGTCCCAAGTAGCCAGCACAGGTCGCGTGAGTTTCCTCCTGGAAAGTGTCAGCGAACAAAACATCGGAATAATCCACTTGTGGTTAAATTGTTGCCATACACTGCTCATAGAAGGTGTCCTTTCCAATGGGCTGGGGGAAACCGTTTCAACAGAGACGTCCAGCTCGGAGGCTCGTTGCAGCCCAGAGAGATGCTCTGCCAGCATTTGGGTAACCACGTCGCTAAACAAGGGAAGCCACAAGCCTAAGACGCCAAGTGCGCCCCGTTGACAATAGGCGTCCTGGCAACACGCTCGAAAGAGGTGGAGGGTGAGGTCTCCATACTGACGACGATAGATATATGGCCCCAAACAAAGCAACCAGCGATAGAGTTGCACAGAACATCTAACAATCCATGGCGAAGATGGAAGCGTTCGCATTAGTGTGCCTCCTCACTGGATGGTGCGGGGAGCAGTCCACGAAGTCCTCGCCTCGTTCGGGCGACCACCAGAGTTTCCTCCAGCCGTTGGACCTCTGCCACAACTACCTGGTGACCAAGCTCGGTCAGACGGTAATAGTGACGGCGTTCATCATCGAGTGCGGGATCAGGCCGTACATCCGACTCCTTGATGAGGCCATCTTCCACCAGGTGCTTGATCGAGCGATACAAGGTTGCAGGTCCAAGACGCAGTTTCCCTTTGGTGTGTGCGGAGATGTCGCGCATGATACTGTATCCATGCCGCTCGCCATCGGCAAGTGAGAGTAAGATATGAAACACTGCAGGCGTCAGCGGCACCATCTCCTCTGGATTCTGTGCAGAATCTTGCATCTTTCTTCCCTTTTTCAAAAGCAGGACAACGAATATATCCATAGTGATACTACTAGTATCACTATGGATATATTACAGAAAATGAGAGACAATGTCAATGCCTAGAAGAGAGGCACATCACTGGGTTGGGGGTAGTTCCATTGCTACCTTGATCGGACCTTCGCCTTCCCTGGCTTGACGCAGCGTGATATCTGCCGTCAACTTCAGTGCAGAGAGCAGCTCTATCAAGGTATTTAGCGTGGGATTGATATCGTCCGCAGAAAGCAAACGAGATATCGCTTCTCGTTTTTTCCCCATCAGGTTTGCAAGCTGCTCCTGGCTTATGTGCTGTTGTTTACGCGCTGTATCGATGGCGTGCATGAGTTCAAGCTCAGCAGCCATCTCTTGATAGCCGGCGGCAATTTCCTTGCTCTGTAACCGCTTTTGTAAGCGTTGCTCGAATCTATTCATGATCTTCCTCCTGTACGGGACTGACCCTGCATGTACGAATATATTCAGTCCAATAGGTAAATGCTTTCTTCGGATCACGCATCGATGCTGCTTCACCAGTACGCTTGATATATCCATGAAGCAAGACAATACGCTCTCCATCAAAACCAAAGAACTCGCGAGCAAGCGTTCGACTATGTATAATGCGCATCTCCCATATACCCTCATAATCGTGACATTTCTCAATATATCCACCGCCCAAGTGTTGGCCATAGACCTGCAATTCTTCGGTTACTCGAAGCAACTTCCCCGAAAGCTTTGGATGTGTAGCATCCAACGAATCTTCGAAGGCTTCAGCAGGTTGGATCCTGTCTGCTTGCTCAAAATACTCAATTGTCCATTTCATACACAAATTGTAACATATATGTTACAATTATGCAAGATCTGAGCCAACTCTCGGATAAGTGAAGGAATATGGAATCCAGATCAAGACAAAGAACGCCTATTCTGGCCCTACCACTCTACGTCTCTACGCGATACAATGGAAACAATGAAACGAGAAACTACCCGTCCCTATAGCACAAAGGAGTGTAACCACATGGCAAAGACAATCGAAAACGTCGCCTCACGGGCGCAGACACCGTTTAAGAATGCCTCTCTTATCGACTTCAGCAAAACCGAGAACCGCCAGGCCCAGATGCAAGCCCTGGAACAGGTAAAGAGCGAACTAGGACAAACCTATCCGCTCATCATTGGCGGCAAGAAGATCACAAACGAGGCCACATTCGCCTCTGTCAACCCATCGCAGCCTGACCAGGTGATTGGCTATTTTGCACGCGCCACCGTCGAGCAGGTCAACGAAGCTGTCCAGGCCGCCTCGGACGTCTTTGAAAGCTGGAAACGAGTCCCGGCTGAAGAGCGCGCTGGCTACATCTTCGCCGCCTCCGACCTGCTGCAGCAACGGCGCCTCTATTACAACGCCTGGATGATCTACGAAGTCGGCAAGAGCTGGGTCGAGGCCGATGCCGATACAGCGGAAGCCATCGATTTTCTGGAGTTTTACGCACGTGAAATGCTGCGCCTGGCCGGCGAACAGCCCATTGTGCGCATCGAGGGCGAGGATAACCAGCTTGTCTATATTCCTCTGGGCGTGGGTGCGGTCATCCCACCGTGGAACTTCCCAGGTGCCATCATGGCCGGAATGACCAGTGCCTCAGTCGTCGCGGGCAATACCGTCATACTCAAGCCTGCAAGCACGTCACCGATGATTGCCTGGCAATTTGTGCGTATTCTGGAAGAGATTGGCCTGCCGGACGGCGTGGTTAACTTCCTCACCGGTTCAGGATCAACTATTGGTGACGCGCTGATTGAGCATCCCCAGGTACGCTTCATTGCCTTCACCGGTTCGCGTGAGGTAGGTCTGCGCATCAATGAACTGGCCGCCAAACCTCGCGAGGGACAGCGCTGGCTCAAACGCACCATCCTGGAGATGGGCGGCAAAGATGCCGTCGTCGTGGACGAGACCGCTGACCTGGATGCCGCCGCAGATGGTATCGTGGCTTCTGCCTTTGGTTTCCAGGGACAGAAGTGCTCTGCCGGTTCACGAGCCATCATCGTCGAACAGGTCTACGACCAGGTGTTACAGAAGATCATCGAAAAGACGAAGCAACTAAAACTGGGTGATGTCACCCAACCGGACACCTATATGGGGCCGGTCGTCGATGAGAACGCCCTGAAGAAGATCACCGACTACATCGAGATCGGCAAAAAAGAAGGGGATCTCGTGGCCGGTGGCGGACATCATGGCCCTGGCTACTTTATTGAACCGACGGTGATTGCTAATGTAGGCCCCTATGCACGCATTGCGCAGGAAGAAATCTTCGGCCCGGTGCTGGCGGTGATCAAAGCGAAAGATTTCGACGACGCACTGCATATTGCCAATGCTACGGAGTACGGGCTAACCGGCTCGCTCTACTCACATGATCAGCAGCGTATCGAACGGGCCAAAGAAGAATACTTTGTCGGTAATCTCTACTTCAACCGCAAATCCACCGGTGCGCTTGTAGGCGTCCATCCCTTCGGCGGCTTCAATATGTCCGGCACCGACTCCAAGGCGGGCGGCAGAGATTACCTGCTCCTGTTCACCCAGGCCAAAGCCATCTCGGCCAAAAAGTAGGGGCCGATTATGCGGATTAACAAATTAATCCGGCCATTGTGAGCATATTCGTGTCCGTATTAAAAAGTTAATGTCCATCATCGGCCCGCGGGGTGGGGTCTGGCATATGGTGTCCATCGACCCCACCATACAAATTTGGATGAACACCCAAATAGAGGAGATGCACATTGTCCGCTGTTACCCAATTGAGCCCTGGCACATGGCAGGTTTCGCTGCCATTCCAGGGTGAGCCAGAAATTATCGGCTCCTATCTCCTTGCTGGCGGCAATGAACTTGCCATCATCGACCCTGGTCCAGGCAGTATGCTCGAGCATTTGCTGGCAGCGATTCGCGAGGCAGGTTTTGAGCCACAGGACGTCACACACGTCCTCGCCACGCACGTCCACCTGGATCATGCCGGTGCAACGGGCTCGCTGATTCATCACACACCAAGAGCGCAGGTGTATGTACACGGCCTAGGCGCACCGCATCTGCTTGACACTGCGAAAGTAGTAGCGAGCGCGTCGCGCATCTTCGGCGGCCGCATGCAATCACTCTGGGGAGCCATCGAGCCTACTCCCCGGGATAGGATGCGCATCATCGAGGGAGGAGATGTGCTCAATGTCGCCGGTCGGCGATTGGAGGTGCATTACACGCCAGGGCACGCGATACACCACGTGATCTTCTTTGACGCGCATTCCGGCGAACTGTTCGCTGGCGACGTGGCCGGCGTGCGCTTACAAAAGGTCGATTATGTGCGTCCACCGACGCCCCCACCTGATCTCGACCTCGAAGCGTGGTCCGAGAGCATGGAACTGGTGAAAAGCTTACAGCCCGAGGCGCTCTACATAGGACACTTCGGTGCAGTCAGAAATGTACCGCAGCACTTTGAGCGTTTGCACGAGAAGCTCTATGCCTGGGGCGACTTTGTGCTGGCTGCCATGCGTGATGGTAAGGACGAGGCCGAGATTACCAACATGCTGATCGAGCAAACACAGCCAGAACTGGAACGGGCAGCAGGCGATCCCCACGCTCTTGTGCGTTATGAGATCGCGACAAATTACCAGATGACCGTGCAGGGTTATATGCGCTATTGGAAGAAGAAACATCCAGAGCGTATATAACCAGGACAGATGAAAGAAAATGAAAAGGAGTGTCCGTAAATGAACATCAGTGCTCGTAACCAACTGAAGGGCAAAATCAAAACAGTAAAACCAGGCTCCGTCATGGCTGAGGTAGTCGTGGAACTACCAGGCGGGCAGGAGATTGTTGCTGCTATCACACTTGGATCAGCCGAAACATTGAAGCTGAAACCGGGAGATGATGTCACTGCTATCATCAAGTCGACCGAAGTGATGATAGGCAAAGAATAACGCCGTTTCTAAAGCCTGTAGGGATGGCGACCGCAAGAGCCACTCCTCTTCACCACTGGGGTTACGTGTCAGGGATCATACGGCTCAAAACCGGTCACCAGTACTTTCATCATTCATGCCTGCCTTTCGCGACCCCTGGATAAAGGAGGACGAACAGAACGCACCTGTGGCTGCTGAGTCAGAGGCGAGACTTGTGGCAGGGGAACCGTTTCCATCATCTCGCTAACAGTCTGCTCAACAGATTTTACGGTGCGCTGGGCCGATTGGATGATCCACTGACGCTGCTCAGCGTTGAAGGTGCGTTTGATGATTTCCTCTGTGCGGCCAATCAAGTGATTGACACGGTCGACACCTTCACCCAGACGCTGCCATTGCCTGGCAAGGGCTTCTTCGTTGTACTCTTCATAGTGCTCAACCACGTTGGGCAGAGCAATGGGTTGTTTCGGAAGATGTGCGGTGAGACTTTGCGTGAGTCCATCGATTAGAGCACGAGGTATATCGTGCATGCCGCCACGCACCTCTAAAAATGCCAGCCAGTGAGTGAAAATCTGCGCCTGCTGCCAATTCACACTCTCGTAATTCACTTTCATGGCCGCATCGAAACGCACACTGCCCTTTAACCACGTTAACAAGTCGTTCAAAACAGCTTCAGCTTCACGCTTATCACCGGCTACGTGGACCAGTCGGGCTTCATCAAAATAGAGATGTGCGAGTCCAAAACGCTCACCATTGCGTATTGAGAGACGACCGGAGGCGCGGGTATGCCAGAGATGTATGAGGGCCAGAGTTACTTGTACCAGGTAGCTTGGGCGCGAGGAATGTGGCTGTAGGCCAGGGGTTTGCCTCATGTTACTATCAACCTCACCAATATGATGAATTGTGGCTATTGCTAGCTAAATAAAACAGCGAAATATCTGTGACTAATCCCGTGTGCGGGTGAGGTCACATTTCCTGCAATAGTTGTGTTATTCTATTTAGCGTGATTATAGCGTACTTGAGAGTATTGTCAAGGGATTTCAGACACATTGACAGGATACCAAATCTTTGGTACATTTGTTTGAGAAAGGTAAGGAGAGGTTTGGTGAAAAAGAGCAAGACCCCAACATTTTTGCTAGAATTGCCGCTTGTTGTGGATCCGGGCCAAGCCAAACGGCTCCGAGCGCACTTTGAGGCGGCTCGCTGCCTCTACAATGCTCTACTTGGCGAGGCGCTCAAGCGCCTACAGCGTATGCGGGCTGACCCAGCATGGCAGGCTGCGTGTGCCATCCCAAAAACGCAAAAACGGGAGCGCCAGGCAGCCTTCTCGCAATTGCGACAGGAGCACGGCTTCTCTGAGTATGCGATGCACACCTTTGCCAAAAAGGCCAGATGTGTCTGGATCGCAGACCACATTGACGCCGTTACAGCCCAAACCCTGGCAACCCGTGCGTATCAAGCCGTCAATCGGATCTGTCGAGGACTTGCCAGGAAGGTGCGGTTTAAAAGCAAAGGACGTGGCCTGGATAGTGTCGAGAACAAGCGCAACAATACAGGACTGCGGTTTGTGCTCCAACGACCAGAGGAAGGCAATGTGGGTGTGCTCATCTGGGGCAAGGATCGCATTCCCGCGCTTATCAACTGGAACGATCCCGCCGTGAAACATGGACTTGACCATTGTATCAAGTATGCACGTCTGCTCCGACGCAAAGCCTCTAGTCCACGAGCACAGGGCGCGGATTGCTGGGGCTACCGCTACTATGTGCAGTTGATCTTAGAAGGCAAGCCCTATCAGAAACCGAAGCATTTTCCAGGCACTGACATCATCGGACTGGACCTTGGTCCTTCAACCCTTGCGATTGTCCCACGTGCAGGCAAGGCGCAGCTTGTTCCACTCTGCGAGGAACTCAAACCGGATGCACGCAAGAAGCGACGCCTGCAACGCAAGTTAGACCGTCAGCGTCGTGCCAACAACTCCGCTAATTATGACGAGCGGGGGCGCATCAGGAAGCACAGCAAGGCCTACCTCGCAACACGGCGACGACTCGCACGTCAGGAACACAAACTTGCCGCCCATCGTAAGAGTTTACATGGACGATTAGTCCATGAGATCGTGAAGGTAGGCAATCGTATACACATTGAGAAGGTTTCTTACAAAAACTGGCAGAAACGGTATGGCAAGAGTGTGGGCCTTCATGCCCCAGGGATGCTCATAGATCACCTGAGGCGCACAGTTGCAAATACTGGCGGCACCCTGACTGAAGTTCCCACACGTACTACCAAGCTGTCACAGTACTGTCACGGCTGTGGCAGATATGAGAAAAAGCCGCTGTCACAGCGTTGCCATCACTGTCCCTGTGGCATTGGACCTATCCAAAGGGACTTGTACTCCGCGTTTCTTGCCGCTTACCTTGACCCACCAGATTATATTCCCTCCAGTGCCCAATACGGTGTGTATTGGGAGAGTGCGGAGACACGCTTACAGGCAGCACTGGAGGTCTTACACCAACGTGCGAAAGAGGGGCAGATCTTGCCCCGAAGCGTGGGTATTCCCCGCGCTAGAGCGCGTCTGCCTGAAAGTCTTGCCACTGCCCGACCAGGGTTAGTCTATCGACGAGGTAGGCTAGAAGCGTTGGAGTAGGAACAAGAACCTCTCGTTTTCTGAACGGGAGAGTCTCAGGCCTCAAATACGCCCAAACTCGCTAATGCAGGACCAATACCTTTCAACGCCTGCATAATCAGCCTACGAGCGTTTTCCTCGCCAATAATCGGCGAACAGAAATGTCGGCAGGTCGCTATCAGCGCTGCAAAGCCTTTGATCACCTCCAGACGGGGAATGCGATCGAGTTGCGCGGTCCGTACCACTTGCAGGTACCCATCAGGAGCAAGTTGCAAACAGGAAAGGGCTGGAAAGGCTGAGGAAAAATCGTCGAGGATATCACGCAGCACGCTCATAGCTTCTTGTGGTCCTATCAGTTGAGCCACCGCCAGTGATGCACGGCGAATACCTTCAACCAGGATGCGCCATTCCATGGGCGTGATTAACTGTTCCGCGCCAGGTGCTGCAATGATATGGCTGTCAACCACACGTTGTCTCTGAGGATAGAAAGCAACATGCGGGTGCTCTAAAGGAGGAGTTATACGCGTGTCCTCAGCAGATGGGGTCATGTGCTGGCGCTCAAAGGGCTGGGTCATGCGTGGACGCTCAGGGATGGGCACGCCATCACGCCTTTGCAATTGTAAGAGGAGATCGTTAAACATGCGCTCATGTTCGATGCTTACGTTCTGGCTACTGGTAGCAATGCCACGCTCAAACCGCACCATGGCATGTGTCCAGTGCAGCAGGTCAACCAGGGTAGCGTCGGCATCACCAGTGTTGCTCACAATATGGACGACCTTACCGCCACGGAAGTAGAGGTGAGCCAGGCCTACGTGGGTCGTGCTACGTAAGGTAAGGCGCCCGAACGCCCAGGAGCGGCGGATAGCGTTGACCATAGAGGCAAGGTCGCGCAGCGAACCCCGCCAGGGTGAACCAGAGGGTAGGATTTGTGTCACGGGCAATACTGCCTTCTTGTGAGACATGCGAGCGATATGCATAGTAAGCGATTGCAGCACTTTTACCCGCCTCGTAATACAGGGAAGCACTGCATTATTACCCTTCTCATAATACAGAGAAGCACTCAGCAATGTCAAGCGAATGTACCAGCACTTCACCTGCCTGGTACCCGCAAGGGGTTACCTGCCCCCCAAACAGGGTCCCACTACAACCTTTTCGCTCGGGACATCCAAATGTAGTGGTGCCCCTTGCGGGTACCACGAGCCTCGTTTATAATGAGATCATGCCAATACTATTTGTGAACCTTAGAAAATGTACTGGAACCCTGTCTGGGGACAGGTAACCCCTTGCGGGTACCAGGGTTTATGAGGTGCAATTCATGATCACAACGGCTCATTCGGAAAGTTTCCTCCTTTCGACTCTTCCTGGACGTTACTACTACGACCCGGCCATCTATGATTTGGAGCAGGAGCGTATCTTCTCCCAGATGTGGGTCTGTGTCGGGCGAGCCGATGCGATCCCTGGTCCAGGCGCTTACCAGCTTGCCACTATTGGACGGGAAAGCATCATCGTCATCCGCAACCGAGACGGTGTGCTGCAAGCATTTTTCAACGTATGCCGCCACCGTGGTGCTCGCCTCTGTACAGCGGCTTCAGGACAGTTAAAAGGGTCGATACAGTGCCGCTATCATGCCTGGACCTATGGGCTCGACGGACGATTAATCGGGGCACCGAATGTGCTGAACGATACGCAGTTCGACCGAACGTCATACGGATTGCTGCCCGTGGCGCTGGAGGTCTGGGAAGGGTTTGTCTGGCTGAACCTGGCTGACGACCCTGCGCCCATCGCCACACAAGTCAATGCACCAATCATCGAACGCTTCGGCGGCTATACGCCGTTTGCGCGCTATGATGTAGGGAAGCTGAAAGTCGGCAAGACCATCACCTACGACGTGCGTGCCAACTGGAAACTGGTGCTTGAGAACTTTATGGAGTGCTATCACTGTGGGCTATTGCACCCTGAACTGTGCCAGTTGCTGCCTGGGTTCCGGTCGGGCAAGACGTACACGGATGGCGATGCGGCAACACTCGCCGAAAATGTTCAGGCATTCACGATTACGGGGAAAGCCAGCCGCCCGCCACTACCGGGGCTGCTGACGGAAGACCTGCGCCGCTACTATGGCATCGTGCTGCTGCCCAACGTGCTGTTGAACCTGTTAGACGACCACATTGTCATCCACACATTGCAACCAGAAGGACCGGACCGCACCCGTGTGATCTGCGAATGGCTATTCGATGCCGAGATGATGACCAGTCCGGACTTCGACCCGATGGATGCCGTGGAGATCTTCGACATAGTCAACCGCCAGGATTGGGAGGTATGTGAACTGACGCAGCTCAGTATGCCTTCGAAGGCGTTCCAGCACGGGGGAGTCTACGTGCCTGCCGAACGGCACATCCGCGAACTCGCTGATTTTGTGCTGGAAAAGCTCCGGTAAAGCTGCCTTATGGGATGATTGTCAGGACAAGTCTGCCCTGACAATCATCCCATGAACGTAGGGGAAGCAAGCGTTTAGTGATTACTCACCACCGCTAGCCACTACTTCGGTACCTTCACTGAGATTCACTTCAACGACCACATCCTGGTTACGCTTCTCCACTTGTCCCCAAACGTAGAAGACGATGGCCAGCAGGACAATGACAGCTAAAGCCGCAAACTGCGTCACAATGTACGTGGTTAGATTAATACCGCTGACACTACTCGTGGCCGGAAGAAGGATGAAGTAGCTGCCAATCGCCGCATACGCGAACGGGAGCAGCGTTACAATCCATGCGCCAACCATACCTCCAGGAACCTGATACGGACGGCGTACATTCGGATATTTGTAGCGCAGGATCAAGTATGCAGGGAAGATGAACAGGTACGAAAGAGTCGTCGTCGAAATGGTGAAGCCGAGCACAACAGCGAAGAGCGATGCAAGACTCCCTCCAGATGAAAACTCTGAGATCAAAATCGCCACTGCCATTGTTATGGTTGCAACTATGCCAGACATCGTATTGACAGCAATAGGCGTACCATATCTGCCACTGAAGCGTCCCAGGAACTTGGGAGCAGTACGATCAAGCGCGGAAATTGCGTAAGTGCGGTCTGCACCAATGATCCAGGTTCCACCACTGGAAGCAAGAGAAATCACAAAAGCCAGGCCAACGAGCCAGCCCAAAACTAAAGCGATAGGAGCAGGCAGCACACTGCCAACACTCTTATAGGCACTGAGGAAGCTACCGACATTGGTGAGTTGACTCTTGGGGAGGGCAAGGAGGATGAAAACGAGAAAAGCGGTATACGCAACGACTGCTATCAGGCCCGAACGAATAATCGAGCGCGGCACATCGCGCTGCGGGTTGTGCATCTCTTCGCCAGCGCCGTTCTGCAGTTCAAAACCTACATATTGGAAAATGATCACCGGCAGAATAACACTCACTATCAAGTTAAAGTTGGAAGGAACCAGGTTGGCAGGGTTGAGGTTCGTACCTTTGGACTGACCACTAATAATGAAGACCAATGCCAGAATCACGAATACGCCAAGGAGGGCCAGTTTGATATAGGAGCCATAGACGGAGAGCAATTTGCCGAACTTCAGAGACATGATGGCGCACCAGGTCGTTCCCCAGATGAAGACAAGGGCAATCACCATTTCGATAATGGCATCGCTCACGGTACTTCCGCCAAATTTGTAATTCAAGCTGCCAAACCATAAGAGCTTGATCGCGGCAATGGCCCCTACTGACAGTGAACCACCTACCCAGAGCGGATTGGAGATCCAGTACAGCATGGCGCCTATGGCGGCGAAGAAGCGCCCCCCCGCCAATTTGCACCACTCGTACATACCACCCTCCTGGGTAAAGGTGCTGCCGATTTCTGCGGTGAGCAGCCCATAGGGTACCAGAAACGTTACAGCAGCAATAACCAGCCAGGTGAGGGCTTGCTCCCCATTCGCGGAAAAGGCACCAAGTGTATCAAGGCCTATAAGTGCAGAGACAGTATAAAAGATCATGTCGAAGTAGTTGAACTCTTTGCGGAGCTTTTTCTTCTCCTCAAGAGTTGCCTGGCTGGTAACCTCGCGGATACTTGTTGAAGCCATAGTAGGTAGCCTCCTTTACGCCACGCTCGTAGGTGACGTAAGTTTCTTTGCGCCGATGAAAAGAAATGTTGGTGAAGATACTTCAGTGCTCGAACACACTGAAAAGTAGTGTTGTGTGTTCAGAAAAAATTTGCGCATGCCCCGGTAGGTTATTTTCTTAGCTGGCACCTCCTTACGCTGGTTAGGGGACGATAAAGTAGCGACAAGGTAGGCAAACTCTACCTTGTCAGCTATTATAACACATGTTTTAGGGAAATTTACATTGTTGCAAGCAGTCCGATGGCGATACCAAGCAAAGCTCCGACGAATACCTGTATCGGCGTATGCCCAATCAATTCGCGCAGGCGTTTTTCGGCAATAGGACGGCCCTGAAATGCCTCGTCTATCATCTGATTGAGGATACGTGCCTGGATGCTCACGGCTCGGCGCACACCTGCAGCGTCGTACATCACGATGCTTGCCAGCACGACAGCAATGGCGAACGTTGCTGAGCCTACACCCATCATGCGACCGGTAGCGGTGGCCAGGCCGGTTACCAGCGCAGTGTGCGAACTGGGCATCCCACCCGATGAAACAAGGCGACTCAGAATAAGTTTGCGCTGTTGGATCAATTCAAAGACCGTTTTGCTCACCTGTGCGACCGCCCAGGCGATCACAGCCGCCAGCAGAATGCGATTAGTCAGCAGTATATTCATCGCGAAAGCCTATTCCAACTCGAAGGATTGCACTACTGGTACGTCCGCGTCATCACGAGCGAGCTGCTGCACACGCAGTTCTGCCTTCTGAAGCAACTCCTTGCAGTGCTGTGCTAATTTCATGCCTTCGTCATAGTAGTCTAATGCGCGTTCAAGAGGCATTTGCCCATTCTGCAATGCTGCAACTGTAGCCTCTAGACGTGTGAAAGCTTCTTCAAACGAGAGCGATTCCATATCTTTACCTGCCAACGCTACTTAAGAACGAATGGTAGTATATATAATGCCATCAGTGACCTGAATGGTCAACCCATCGCCTGGTTTTGTCTGCTGGACACTGCTGACGACTGTATGATCGGACTCGCGGCGCACGATAGCGTACCCACGAGCGATAGTCAGCAATGGACTGAGTGAGTGAAGGCGTAGTGTTGTGCCGCGCAAACGTTCACCATGCAACGAGAGGATGTATTGCATGCGTGTCTGTAAATGTGCAGTCATATCGTCGAGGTGCTGGTGATGGCTATCAAGCTGATATTGCGGGCTTGCACGCTCCAGATCATGTTGCACACTCTCTACGTCGGTGTGCAAGTCTGCAAGGCGGTTTTGTATACATTCGGCCAAGGTACGCTGCACCGCCAGGATACCAGTTTGCAAGTCTGCCATATTGGGGACGGCGGCAACAGCGGCGGCAGTGGGCGTCGAAGCACGATTGTCGGCGACAAAGTCGGCGATGGTGAAATCTACCTCGTGACCAATGCCGCTGATGACAGGGATGCGGGAGCGGGCGATGGCACGTGCGACGATCTCTTCATTGAACGCCCATAGCTCTTCAAGCGAGCCTCCTCCGCGCCCGACAATGATTACATCGGCCTCACCGTGCTCGTTGAGTAGATCAAGCGCTGCAGCAATGGCAGCCGGAGCTTCAGCACCCTGCACAAGCGTGGGTGAGAGAATAATGCGTGCCAGTGGATAACGGGTCTGCAGGACACGCAACATATCACGCAATGCGGCAGCTTGTGGCGAGGTCACAATACCAATCACGGCAGGTTGAGGCGGGAGTGGGCGTTTTCGTTCAGCATCGAAGAGACCTTCGGCAGCCAGGAGTGCCTTGAGTTGCTCAAAGCGCGCAAACAGCGCACCTGCCCCCAATGGCTCGACGCTTTCGACGTAGAGTTGGAGCTTGCCATCACGTTCATAAAATGAGATGCGCCCATTGGCGGCGACTGCCATGCCATTGTGCAGCTCCATGGCTAATGAACGCATACGGGCGCGCTTGAAGAAGACACACAGCAATTGCGCTTCACCGTCTTTCAGAGTGAAATAGCAGTGACCGGAGGAAGGGTATGTTTTGCAGTCTGAGACTTCCCCTTGCACCCAGATGTCCTGCAGGATGTCATCAGTTTCCAATACTTCCTTGAGATAGCGAGAAACTTGCGAGACGCTCCACATTTGTGAGGAACTTGCATAACCTGGTGCTAGCATTATTGCCCTCCCTTATGCCCCTTCCGCGCTCTCAATGGTCATGAGCGGCTGACCATATTCTACCGGCTGCCCTTCCTGGATGAGAATCTCGGTGATGCAACCGGGCGCAGGTGCTTCCACTTCGTTGATCACATTGAGCGACTCGATGGCTGCTACATGCTGGCCAGCTTTGACACGATCGCCAATAGCGACCAGAGGCTTTCCTTTGGGTTTGGCTGCGGCGTGAAAGATACCTACTAACGGCGCAACGACGGTATGCTTCGTCTCTGGATCTGGTGCTGCGTTCACAGCGGCTGGGGCTGAGGTCATGACATCCTGATCGCTCGGTTGGGTGACTTTCACCTTGCGCAGCACTAGACGTAACCCTTCTTCAGGACGACTCAGTTCCAGTTCAGCAATGTCGCTCCGGTCGAGCAGATGCACCAGGTGCTGCAATTGATGGACACTGATGACGCTGGCAGCCCTGGTCGGCTCATCAGGACGCGAGCCTACATTGCGGCGATTGTTTCCGTCCATACACGATTACCTCTATCTGCCGAGCACAAGTTCGGCCGGTGACTGCGTGAGCACTTCACATCCGTTTTGTGTGACTAACACACAATCTTCAATACGGGCACCGCTCCAACCTGGAATGTAGACGCCGGGTTCGACGGTTACGACGCTTCCGGCCGGTAGGACCATAACGTCTGGAGATCGTGGCGAGAGATTTGGCCCTTCGTGAATCTGCAAACCGACGCCATGGCCGGTGCCGTGAACGTAGTACTCTGCCAGGCCGTCCTTCTCTAGAGCAGTACGGGCTAAGGCGTCAGCAGCTTGCCCAGAAATACCCGCGCGGATACCCGCCTCGCAGACCTTCATAGCATTGAGAACGGCAGCGTAGACCTCGCGCATACGGGGCTCAGCCGGTTCACCCAGGCAGATGGTGCGCGTCATATCTGCACAGTACCCCCTGTAACGAGCGCCCATGTCGATGGTGATGAGTTCGCCGCGCTGAATGCGGCGATGCCCAGCAACGGCATGAGGCATCGAGCCATTGGGACCGGAAGCAACGATGGCTTCAAACGATGGGCCATCGGCACCCAGCGTTAGCATATAACGGTTGATCTCCCACTGCACTTCTTTCTCGGTCATGCCTGGTTGAATCCATTGGCAGATGTGCGCGAACGTCTCATCTGTGATGGCAATGGCACGACGCAGCAACTCTATTTCATGCGGCTGCTTAACCTGGCGCAGCTGATTCACAAAGCTCGTTTCAAAAGGATGGAGCGTGAACACTCCCTCGCCGGCACTGCGTAAATGCTCATATACTCCATAGAGCAGCGCCATCGACTCAAAGCCAATCTTTTTCCAACCATGCTCTCGAGCCAACTCTACAATAGTCGATGAGTATTCACGCGCTAGCGGAGGCGGCACGACCACCTGCCAACCGATGGCTTCGCGCTCAGCAACCTCTTTATACAAAGAGTTGGTCAGTAGCAAAGTCACTAAGATCTTCTGTTGCTGGCCCACTAACAATAAACCAGCGCCTTCGTCATCATCATTGAACCAGCCACTCAAATAGGAACGATTCTGCGGCTGTGTCACCATAAATGCATCGAGCTTCTGTTCAGCTATCCATCTACCCAGTTGACTCACACTATCTTGACTCATGTATTCCCTTCCTCGGTATTAGGTTAGGTTTAGATTTGTATTGAGACTTGGCCCATTAATGCCGAGTATCGTAGCTCCCCTCAGCGTAGCTTGCGGAGCGCGTATCAATCCTCTCGTGGGAGTGGCTATGGCATCTTCTCCGTAAAAAACGCTGTGACGATGCGGCGCACGAGATCATCGGGCATTGCTGTGGCGATCACCTCTCCAATACGCTGCGGCATGATCCAACGCACCTGCTTGCTTGCTACTTTTTTATCTACCTGCATGGCAGCAAGTATATCTTGTGGCCGAACTGTACCCTTGTACAAAACCGGCAGCCCCAACGCTCTGAGCAGTTGACCCTGACGAGCAACGTCAGCATCTGCGAACATCCCTGCTTGTTGTGCGATGGTGGCAGCAAGCATCATACCAAGCGATACAGCCTCGCCATGTAACAATTCACCATAGCCCGCCACGTTTTCTAGTGCATGCCCCATGGTATGGCCGTAGTTGAGAATCGCACGACGCCCCTGTTCGCGCTCGTCTTCCTCTATAATGGACACCTTCAGAGCTATACAACGTGCAATGAGTTGGCAGAGCAGGGCAGCAGGGGGGTGAGCAAAGTCTCGCAGGGTTTCCACATGCGCCTCAAGCTGGGCGAACAACTCAGCATCGAGAATGATACCATACTTTACCACTTCTGCCCATCCCTCCGTACGCTCACGTACAGGCAATGTCAGCAGCGTAGCAGGATCGGCCAATACCAACCTCGGCTGGTAAAATGCGCCGATCAGGTTCTTGCCCCTGGGATGATTAATGCCTGTTTTGCCACCAATGGCGGCATCAACCTGGGCCAGTAAAGAGGTAGGCACCTGCACCAGTGGCACACCCCGCAGGTAGGTGGCAGCGGCATAGCCAGTCAGGTCTCCCACAACGCCACCGCCAAGTGCCATGATGGTCTCACGCCTCTCTGCATGGTGCTCTATGAGCCAGTCATAAATGGCGCTAAGTTGACTCTGCGACTTGCTCGCCTCGCCTGCGGGTATGGTGTAGACTTGCGGCTCAAACCCAGCCCGCGAGAGGCTCTGTACAATTGCTGGCGTATAGAGGTTACGGATGTTGCTATCGCTGATGAGGAAAACCCTGGCCGGCAGATTCAATTGCGACAGGTACTGAGCCAACCTTCCCAGGCCACCCCAATCGACGATAGTATCATGGCCTTCACCGACATGCACATGGCGGATTATGGGCGGAACTTCATCAAGTTTGCCGGAACCAATCAGCACGGCGATAATCTCCTGGGCAACATGTTCGGCGCTTTTATCCTGCATCGAAAAGCGCAATTCCGCGCCTTCATACCAGGCAGAACGGGCTGTGAGCAGGGCATTTAAGCTGGCAAGCGGGTCGGGTCCGGCAAGGAGTGGGCGAACTTCGGGCGTTTCGCCGTGTGCCAGCGCCGCTGTTTGTTGGGCTTTCATGCGTTCCAGAGCGGTAGCCGGCTCAACCTGTAAGTAGATACGTTGTCCTTGCTCGTCCATGAGCGCACGATTTTCTGCGCGCATTACAATCCCACCGCCTGTCGCTATGATGGCCCCACCGGCAGTCTGGGCTGCCTGAGCCAGTACGCGACTTTCACAGGCGCGAAAGTAGTCTTCGCCGTGGTGCTCGAAGATCGCCGCGATACGTTCGCCGCACTCTTCTTCGATAAGAACATCCGTATCAAGAAATAGCTTGTTCAGTCGCTGTGCGAGTATGCGCCCTACATTGCTTTTTCCACTGCCAGAAAGGCCTGTGAGGAAGATACAAGTCATGTTATTTATACACCTCTTTAGGTATCCAAAACCCTTTCAGATTATATATGATACAATACTGAGCAATTCCGCAGAAGTAGCAAAATACCAGCATCACTGCTATACTATATGGTAGAAGGGGCTGGCTATGCCACCTAAAATCAGAGAACTAAAAGCGGCCTTGTCTAAGGCTGGGTTCATTATGCGTCCAGGTAAAGGTAGTCATACGGTATGGCTCCACCCAGCATTACCCACAGACAAAGTTACCCTATCGGGTAAGGATGGTGACGATGCCGACAGATATCAAATACGACTCGTTCGTCGTATGCTGGACAAGTTAGGAGGAACACAATGAATGCAGAAGCACTACATTACTCAATGGTCATTCAATGGGATGAAGATGATAAAATCTTCGTCGTAAGTGTTCCCGAATTGCCTGGATGTATGACTCATGGCAAAACATATGAAGAGGCAGTACAACAAGGAAAGGATGCCATTGAAAGCTGGATTATGGTCGCTAAGGAATTTGGGCATCCTATCCCACCGCCCAGAATAGCGGCATACGCATAGTCGAGTTTCCCAAGCAGGTGAGAGCAGGTCCATCAAGGCAAGAGAAATGTTGGTGATGTAGCCAGCTTTTCGCTGCTACCCCGTCCACATCGCGCTAGAAATGTATACCGCTATTCCTCACTCGTATCTTTGGATCATTCCAGATGCAGGGCATGTCCAGATTTTCAGCAGCCCGATTGCACCGTTCGTGACGGCGGCGTTGCCATTTTTGCGCGGGGAATGGGAACAGAAGTAGGACATTGCCTGGTGCAGAGGAAGTCAAGGAGCAAATAGATGCATGATGTCATAGAAGACCTGCTCGGTTAGATGACCCTCCAGGAAAAGGTCGCGCTGCTTGCTGGCACGGACGGGTGGTACACGGCGCCTGTAGAGCGACTCGGCATCCTCTCCTTAGGGATGACGGACGGCCCGAATGGAGCTTTCACGGGTAGATTTTTTGAGCACGGAGACATCGGAGACAATGGAGACATCGGAGACAAGTGTCGTTCCGCAAGGACACCCTGTCTGGGGGACAGGTATCCCTCCCCAGAGTGCCATATAGCGCAATCAGCAAAGCAGCAAATCGCAAGCAATAGCGACCATGACCATTCCCAGGCAGAGGAATACTACGCCGGACCAGCCCGCCCAGAGCAGTGCCAGGCCCGGCAATACTGCGCCAAAACTGCCGCCAAAGTAATAGAGGGAGAGGTAGACTGAAGCCGCTGTCCCCTTGGCGGTGGTTGCCTGTTCACCCAGGTAGAGATTTACCGCCGGCACGGTCGCGAACATGCCCAACGCCAATAAGCCCAGTCCAAGTATCACGACGGGAAGCATCGGAATGAGCGTGATCAGCAGTCCGATGGCGGCCAACCCCATGCTGAAAGCGATAGCACGACGTGAGCCGATACGTCCGGCCAGGGTTCCGGCAGTGGGTGAGAAGATACCCGTCAGCCAGAGGAGATACACCAGGCCGAGTGAGATTGTGGGAAGCTTGAAAGATGGGCCGGTTAAATAATAGGGAAGGTACGTGAAGGTGCCAATAAAACCAAAAAGAGCGTAAAGCCGATGATGAACGCACCCACAAGCCGCCGGTTGCGCAAGTGCAATGCCATGTCTTGTAGCGTTTGGCGGAGAAACCTGCTATCCATACGCAAGGAAGAGGCAAGCCCACCGGGTTTGCCTTTTGTATCTGGCAGGAGTCGCCACATCGCCAGTGCGGCGATGATCGTGGGTAGGGTGAAGACAAGCAGTGCGACCCGCCAGTTATACAGGCCCGTTAACGCTGCGCTGCCTACACGGGCAAACAATCCCCCAAGCGTCAGACCACTGACATAGATGCCCATGGCCAGACCACGATCTTTGCCTGCAAACTCCTCGTTAACATAAGGAATGGCCACGCTGGTCAGCCCCGGCATTAGTAAACCCTGGATCGCGCGCAGTGCAACCAGTATAGCAAAGCTCGGCGCGAGGCCGCAGAGTAGTGTCGGTATTGTGACTAGAAAGCTAGTGCCGACCATGACGGGTTTACGTCCAACGCGGTCGGAGAGTGGACCGTAGAAGAGCGAGCCAATGGCAACCGCCAGTACTAACAGGGAGACGGTCAATCCTGCGGTGGGCGCGCTGATGGCAAAGTCGTGGCTGAGCACCGGTAGGATAGCCTGCGTGGTGTACATGTTGGCAAAGATGAAGGCCGGTGCTAAGAAGAGTGCGACCAGTGCTCCCCATCTTGGACGCTCTTGTGGTATGTTGGTCGATAGGGGAGCATTGGACATGGATGAGTTCCTCTCTAGCTGTGCTTCTCAAGTGCCAGTAAATTTTCAAGGCCCCAACTCCTCGCTGTCTGCTGTAGCTTGTGTGTTCTTGCCTGTTGTTGTGAGCTTTGCAGCCGCAGGCTGCAAAGCTCACAACAACAAACTCTTGCGAACCGCCGCAGGCGGTGAGGAGTCCTGAAGAGTTACAAGTGACATATAAAAATAGCGTAGCACGAGATTGTCGTTTATGGCAATGTTAGATCATGAGCATTTGGAAGTATCGTATAATGAAACTCCAGACAAAAAAATAGCCAGTTTGAGAGGAATTCATCCATGGATATATATCGAGCACTCAATGCAGATGTGCCGCAGTTGCTTTTTACCGTGTTGCACCAGGCAGGTCCAATGGTCTCAAATGAAGATTTCACGCGTACAGTGACCGCCTTGCACATGGACATTCGTCGCCAGGCACAGGCGGTAGGTGAGGAGTTGCACCGGTGGTTGCAGCAGCAATATACACAGCAGGCCGAGGAAACGCTGCAGAAACTCCAGCGACTCGCAGTCCTATCGGAACACGCCGACCTGAAACAGGTGCAGGAGGCTTTGCTGCGTGACTACGGCCGCCTGGGAAGTCGCATCGGATCAGAGTCGCTGCTGGGCATGCAGGGATCGGCTGAAGAAACCTTCAATGAAGAGGCACCTGCCGACCCAGACCTGGCCAAACGCTTTGCCGATGGGCGTGAGTATCTGGCCTCACTCGGGTTCAAGCCTGGTCAAGGTCCATTGCACGAAGCCTGGCTGCTCTTTCGTGGCTCCATACATTATGATGTGATGGAGCACGTTGTACGTGACCTCCTGGGCATTTACATAGGCAGCCATGGTGCCCACATAGAAAATGTAGCGCGTACCTCCTTCGGCACCTACAATCTGATCTACCAGCTCGGTGAAAGTCTGACAGCCGATCTCGCGCATGATGCTGCCACCCAGGAGGTCACGTTTGCCTTCAGTAAAGGCCCTATGCAGTACAGTCCTTTCCGTCAGGAGGTTGCCGGCCTGCTAGAGCATGTTGCAGGGCAGGCGCATCTGATGCATGCCTCCTTCTGGCAGCGTAAACTCGGCCTGGGGACAGGCAAGGAGTTTGTGTTGCGCTTACGTCTTCCAACGGGTGAGGAGCCTTTGCGCGAGGTGATCGGTGTAATTGCTGCCAGCGGGCGGGTTGGCAAGGAGACGATTGTGAAACGCGGGAAAATGTTGCTAGGGAGAAGGGCATTGTAGGAATGCGACAAGAAGAATACCCACACCCGATGCGGATGTGGGCGAGCTCGCCGGGGGCGAGATCAAGCACGCAGTCAGGCGAACGAGTTATGCAGGTCAGGGCTGGCGCCGCACCACCACCGTTTTTGCGGCTCGATCACCCAGACGCTGACGGAGAGGAGAGGTCCAGATCAGAATCGCTCCAACCAGATAATAGAAAAGTCCATCGATGATACGCAGCAGATTTCGAATAACAGACTCTGACCAGCTAATGGGAGAGCCATCGGTCTTGACCACCCGCAGCCGAAGCAACATTTTACCCAGCGTAGCTCCCCACATCGCTTCCATCACGATAAAGTAGCCGAAGAAAAGGATAGCCAACAGTAAATACACCACCCCTAAAGCGTTCTGAGCGTTTTGAGAAAAGAGGCCGAAGATGGAACCTAAAATGCCAAAAACCACGCCGAGAATGATACTATCAATTATTATGGCCCCAGCTCGCGGCCATACGCTGACATACTGCAACTGAGGCTGCCCATATCCATACTGCGGCTGTCCGTATTGTTGCTGCCCATATTGCGGTTGTCCATAAGGCGGTGGTTGTTGCGCATAAGGCTGCTGGCCGTACTGTGGTTGCCCCCCGTAGGGTTGTTGTTGCTGTCCATATGGCTGCTGGCCATAGGATGATGGTTGATCGTAGGGCGGTGGTTGCTGCCCATATGGCTGCTGGCCGTACTGTGGTGGTTGCTGGCCCTGGCTAGGATCGTTGTACATGAGTGAGTACCTCCTGCTGTTTAATAATTTCTCTAGCGTATGATAGATTGGCCTTCATCAGTATAGCACATTCGAGACATAAGAAAACCCCTGCAACTCCAGAGAGTGTAGTTCATTTTTGCATGGCGTGGAACCTGGCGGGGGCAAGCCCCGCCACTACGCCAGATTGAAGCCAGTCTGTGGGCCATGCGAGCGTAGTGGCGGGGCTTGCCCCCGCTCAGGCCAACCCCTTATGCGCAAAAAAATGAAACGCACCCGAGAAGGAAAGTTCGGCTTGATCGGGTGTCTGATAGTGATTTTTCGATCCTCACGTAGTATACTATGTACCATTACAAAAGATGCTATAACTTGAGGAGAGAAGCTATTATGGCCGGGCAACGACAGGAATTTCCTATCGAACAGAAATTGCGCAAAGACATACAGGATGCACAGCGAGCACGCGACCAGCTCAAACTCGACACGCTGCGTATGGCCCTGGGTGCTATCCATAACCTGGAGGTGGCACGCACCGATCGCAAGAATCCAGAGTTTGGACAACCGTTGACTGAAGCGGATTGCATACGAGTTGTAGAGCAAGAAGTAAAGAAGCGCAACCAGGCAATACCTCTTTACAAGCAGGGTGGACGCAACGACCTGGCTGAAAAAGAGCAGCGTGAGGCGGAAATTTTGCAGAGCTACCTGCAAGGGTCCCAACTGAGTGATGATGACATACGCACGCTCGTAGCCGGGCTTATTACAGAACACGGCCCGGAGTTCAGGCGCGTCATGCCTCTGGCTGCGAAGGAGACAAAGGGACGTGCCGATGGCGCTCGCGTGCAGCGCATCGTGCGGGAGATGACCGGGGCCTGATACCCACTTGCTTTCCTTGACAAGGACCGACATTCGCTCGTACCATATTTCTTGAATGTATGTTCAGATGAAATGTAGTGGTGCCCCTTGCGGGTACCAGGCCCTGGCCTATTATAGTGTACTGAGCGTTTGTTCGGGTAGGACCCCGATTTATCGTGGGTTGTTCCTTCCAGGTATAGCTTGAGGTCCAGACACCGAGGTCAACGACCCCCGTGTAAACGCGGAGGCTTGCTCAGACAAGCCAACGTTGACCAGTCCCAGGCTTGAAACAGAGCCTACGTTACGGGCGAATGCATAGGGACGTCCGAGTGCGCGGCCAGCTCGGACCACTCCGGTGCAGCGTTAAACAGGGGGTTGGGGATCTCCAGTGCGCTGCACATCTGAAACCGCCTGATAACCTCGACGAGGCCACCATCACCCGCGCAAGCGGAGGCCCCACAGGGGCAAAAGGAAGTCGATGTCAAAGGTGTTTGTCCTTGATACGAATAGGCACCCACTCAACCCGGTGCATCCAGGGTTGGCACGTCTGCTGCTCAAAGAGGGCAAAGCGGCCGTCTTCAAACGCTACCCTTTTACGCTGATCCTCAAGGTGGCAGTCCAGTCGCCACCGCTTCAGCCCTTGCGCCTCAAGATTGATCCAGGGGCCTCGACCACGGGCATGGCTCTCGTCAATGATGCCACAGGCGAGGTTGTCTTTGCCGCAGAGATCTCACACCGGGGCCAGTATATCAAAGAGAGGATGGATACCCGGCGGACCCAGAGGCGCAGCAGACGACAGCGCAAAACACGGTACAGGAAGCCCAGATTCCAAAACCGCCACAGGCGCAAGGGAACCTTGCCCCCTTCTTTGGAAAGTCGCGTCTGCAATGTGCTCACCTGGGTGCATCGTCTGATGCGGCTCTGCCCCATCACAGCGCTTTCGCAAGAATTGGTGAAATTTGATACCCAGGCCATGCAACGTCCTGGGATCGAGGGGATCGAGTATCAACAAGGCGAGCTTGCAGGCTACGAGCTGCGGGAACTGCTCCTGGAGCGATGGAACCGACAGTGCGCCTACTGTGACCGAAAGCCTATCCCCTTGCAGGTCGAACACATTCAGTCACGCGCCAGAGGGGGCAGCGACCGGCTGAGCAATCTGACCCTGGCCTGCGAAGCGTGCAATCAGGCCAAAGGGAGACAAGATATCCACGTGTTTCTCCAAGATCAGCCAGAGCGATTGGAGCGCATCCTGGCTCATGCGCGGGAACCGCTCAAAGATGCCGCAGCCTGCAACGCCACGCGCTGGGCGTTGTACGAGCGATTACAGGCGAGTGGGCTGCCTGTCGAGACAGGCAGTGGAGGGCTGACCAAATACAACCGCAGCCTGCGTCAGTTGCCCAAAACACATTGGCTGGACGCAGCAGCAGTTGGAGCGAGCACCCCGCTGGCCTTAGACGTGGAGCAGGTCCATCCCCTGATCATCATGGCAACCGGACGCGGCTCCCGCCAGATGTGCCGGATGGACCAGTTTGGCTTCCCGCGTACCTCGGCTAAGCAGGCGAGGCGGGTAGCTGGCTTCACCACAGGAGACCTGGTGCGAGCCGTGGTAAAGAGGGGGAAAAAGAAGGGAACCTATGTGGGAAGGGTTGCCATCCGCTCCAGCGGCTACTTTAACATCACCACCAAGACGGGGATCATCCAGGGGATCAGTTCCCGTTCCTGTCACCTCATCCATCGTGGTGATGGGTATACCTACTCCATTCAGAAAGGAGTGGGCGGCATTCCTCCTACACCTGAAGGTGCAGGTATCCTGCCGCCAGATTCATGAAGATTTACAATACCCTGACCCGGAGCATTGAAGAGATCGTTCCCAAAGAATCAGGAAAAATCAGGATGTATTCCTGTGGCCCTACCGTCTATCGCTACATCCACATCGGCAACTTGCGCACGTTCACCATGGCTGACTGGCTGCGCCGCGCCTTCGAGTATCGTGGCTACGAGGTAATGCACGTTAAAAATATTACCGATGTCGGTCACATGCGGCAGGAGATGGTGGACCGTGGTGAAGACAAGATGCTGGCCCAGGCACGCAAGGAAGGCAAAACATCGTTACAAATTGCGCAATTCTATACGGACGCCTTCCACCAGGACGAGGCCAAGCTCAACATTCTGCCTGCACATATATTCCCACGTGCAACAGAGCACATTCCCGAAATGATAGCGATCATTCAGGGTCTGCAGGCGAAGGATATTGCCTATGAAGTCAACGGCAATGTCTACTACGATATCAAACGCTTCCCTGCGTATGGCAGGCTCTCTGGCAATCAGCTTGAGAATATGCTGGCCGGTGTGCGCGAAGGAGTAGTTGCTGACCGGCGCAATCCAGAGGATTTCCCTTTGTGGAAAGTGGCTGAATCTGGGCGCGAAATGGCCTGGGATAGTCCCTGGGGGCACGGTTTTCCTGGCTGGCACATTGAGTGTAGTGCTATGTCAATGAAATACCTGGGCGAGTATTTTGATATCCACACCGGCGGCGTAGATAACATTTTCCCCCATCACGAAGATGAAATTGCGCAGAGCGAAGGGTTCACGGGTCATCCATTTGTGAAGTACTGGGTACACGCCCAGCATCTGCTGGCCGATGGGCAGAAGATGGCGAAATCCACCGGCAACGCCTACACCTGTTCCGAGATCGAGGCACGCGGCTTCGACCCCATGGCGCTGCGTTACTTTTACACGACGGCCCTCTACCGCAGTCGTGTAAATTTCACCTTTCGCGCCCTGCAAGCTGCACAGGTCTCTCTAGAGCGATTGCGGGAGCGAGCCTATCAATTGTTCACGCAGGCCGATAGAGAGCAAGTATTCTCCGATCAAGTCCGTAGGGGCGAGCGGGGTGTGGAGTGGATGGGTGGGCCTTTATGGTCGCCCGCGTACCTCGTCTACCGCGATGCATTCCTGGCAAAAGTCGAGGATGACTTGAATATGCCACAGGCCATGGCGGTGGTATGGGCCATGTTGCGTTCGCACGAAGATGATCCGACTACCAAATTGCGCTTGTTGCTCGACTTTGATAGTATCCTTGGCTTCGACCTCAAAGGCTACCTGTTAAGTGACCGACCACAGAAGAAACGTGATCCAGAGGTATACCTGGCGGCGGTGCCGGCTGAGGTGGCAGAGCGGGTACGCGAACGCGAAGGATTACGTCGTCACAACGACTTTCCCCAGGCTGATCGTGTCCGTGAGGGTCTTCGCTCTGCAGGGTATAATGTCCGAGATACACGCCAGGGACCGCTTGTGCTGCCGCGCCGGTTGGAGGAAGAGTTCGTGGTGCTTTCCAGTTCCAGCGATGCACCCGATCATACACAATCGCCTGATCTGTTTGAGTTTTCAGTGAACCTGTTAGCTCATAATAGCCGCGACGACCTGGAGCGTTGTATCGAGAGCATTTGTCGCCATTCCGAACAGCGTTCCATCGAGGTAGTGATAATTGATAATGGCTCAACCGATGAGACGCTCGGATATCTGCAACAACTCGCACGGCGTGGAGGAATTGATACGCGCTCCGCAAGCTCCGCTGAGCGTGGAGAAGAGGGACAGCGCACCGGGTTACAGGTGCTCTTCGCCGATCATAACATGGGGTTTGCAGCCGGACGCAATGCGACCATGCGCGCCAGTAGAGGGCATTATATTGTGCTCATGGATACTTCGATTGAGGTCAAGGGCGATATCTGGGAGCCGCTGGCAATGACGCTGACCGACCGCAATATGGGTCTCGTCGGGCCATATGGACTGGTGACTGAAGACCTGAGAGAGTTTCAGGAGGCGCGGGGGCCGGACGTCGATGCTATCGAGGGCTACCTGATGGCCTTTCGCCGTGAATTGCTGCAAGAAGTCGGCTGGATCGATGAACGGTTCCGCTTTTATCGCCTGATGGATATCCACCTTAGCTTCTTTTTCAAGACTTCCGGCTATCGTGTACTCACGACGCCACTCGTGGCTGAGCAGATCGAGAAGCATCCACATCGTGAGTGGGAGAGCCTGAGTGAGGATGAGCGAGCGACGAAGAGCAAGAAGAACTATGACATCTTCCGTGCTCGCTGGCATCATGGTGAGAGTCTGCTGGTTGCCAACTATAATTCTCAGCATCTCTGGCGCGGTCATGACCATCACCATCATCTCGGCGGAACGCATACTCACAAAGCCCATGAACTCCCGCCCGTTGGCACAATGCATAGTCACGTGCATCAGCACTGGCCCGATCACTCGCACGAGCATGCGCACTACCATGAATTAAGACATGGGGAACACGAAGAACACAAGTAGAGTGCCGATTTATGTAGAGTGCCGATTTATCGAGCACGTCACGTCCCGAGTAGGAGTTATACCACTAATGTTGCATGTACAAGAGGGCATCCCCGTTGTCACTGTTCCGGAGAAGTTTGCTCACCTGACTCCTCAACACGTTGTTGTCCTGGATGGCAAGACAGGGCCGCTTACCCCAGAACAGGAGGAAACCCTCTGCACCTTTGTCGAACGTGGCGGCGGTCTTGTGTGCATTGGTGATGCCGCAGAGATGTATTACGAATACGAGTTGCTGGGTGAGGTGCTGGGCAACATTCACGGATTCTGCGCACCTCGTAGCGAGATCATTGCTCGCGTTGTCACCGATGACCACTACCTAACTCGTCGTGTCGATCCGACTTTTGTCGTGCTTGACGGCGTCTACCTGCTCGATATCCTCCCACCCGATGCCCAGGTAGTGTGGCGTACCTCCTGGCGTTATACCTCTTATACTCTGGCGTATACACGCACTTACGGCCAGGGTCGTGTCTTCTGCACGACGCTGGGCAGCGCAGCAGAGACACAAGCAGCACCCGTCTTTCAGCAGATGGTGGGTTCGTGCTATCCGCTATGCCTCAGGCGTGGACACGCAAGAGAGTACTGCTCGTGTTGCATTGATCGGCTACGGAGTCATTGGTTTCGAGCATGGCACGGCCATCAATAACGTCGCGGGGTTAGAGTTTGCACTCGTGTGTGATCACAGTGAAAAGCGTTTAGCAGTGGCGCGCCAGGCTTTTCCAGAAGTGAGTACCTGCACCGATCTGACCCAGGTCGCGCAAGACCCGGATATCGACGTGGTCATCGTCTCCACCCCGCCCAATACGCACGCGGCCATCTCCTTGCAGATGCTGCGTGCGGGGAAACACGTTGTGACAGAGAAGCCTTTTTGTCTGACGACTGCCGAGGCTGATGATATGATCCAGCTTGCGCAGGAACATCGGCTTGCATTGACGGTCTATCAGTGCCGGCGCTGGGACCCCGACTATCTTGCCATTCAGCAGGTACTCAAACGTGAAACTATCGGAGCTGTCTTCCATATGGAGACCTTCATTGGTGGCTATGCGCATCCCTGTGATTACTGGCACTCACACGAACCTATCTCCGGTGGTGTCTTCTACGACTGGGGTTCGCACTACCTGGACTGGATTCTCAATTTGATCCCCGATCCTGTCGTCAGCGTGCGCGGCGTTGAACATAAGCGAGTCTGGCATGATATCACCAATGCGGACCACTCCAGTGTCTATCTACGCTTTGCAGGTGGGCAGGAAGCCGAGTTTACCCATTCGGATATCGCGGCCGCGCTCAAGCCCAAATGGTACATCCTGGGTGAGCGGGGCGCGATTGTGGGGCATTGGCGGCTTGAGACGGTGAAGACGCGCCGCTGGTCGGGCGATTTGATAGAAGAGCGCCTGGCCCCTTCGGAAGCTCTGCCAGAACTAACGTGTCTTCACTCGCGACCTGGGCGGTGCTATTCATGAGCAACATCTGACGCTGCCTGAGCCCCCGCTCTATACCTTCCATCGCAATCTGGCCAACCACCTGCATTGCGGCGAACCCTTAGCCGTTCCACCGGAAGAATCGCGGCGCAATATTACTGTCATGGAGGCGGCAAAACGCTCGGCTGAGCGTGGCGGAGAGATCATCGAGCTAGAGTGCTAGTCAGCCAAAAACCTTGCAAAATAACCAGATTTAGCGCATACTATCAACATAGGATTGAAACTGCCCGTGATACCTGGATATACAGGCATGGACAATCCTGTCTCGGTTGCCTATTGGACCTATACCAGTATCCTACTAACGTATGACCACTTTTGCCCTCGATTAAGAGGAAAAGCGATGAGATTCGGAGCGGTCCCGTTGTTCATCATCGTTTGACCGCCCCAGAATCACCCATCGCTCATACCTCTTGTGCAGCTTTGTAGTGCGTTACCTTTGTCACGTGGCTCTCATTTTCTAATTCTTTAAGGAGGAGTTATGGCAACTGACTCAGCAAGGGCACCCGTCACTGTACGGAGTATGCTCCCAATCCTCGGTGCCAGTACCGTTGGCACCGCCATCGAATGGTATGATTTCTTCTTGTATGGATTCCTCGCCGCAACCGTCTTTCCGAAAATCTTCTTCCCAACGCTCAGTCCGATCACTGGTATCTTCGCGGCATTCTCGACCTACTTTGTAGGTTTTCTTGCACGCCCCATAGGTGGTGCCTTCTTCGGCTGGTTTGGTGATCGCGTTGGGCGTAAATCGACCTTGATTGCGACCCTCTTGCTAATGGGCATCGCCACCGCGTTGATAGGCCTGCTGCCAGGCTATGTACAGATCGGTCTCGGTGCTCCTATCCTGCTCGCCACATTGCGCTTCCTGCAAGGTGCAGGTGTGGGTGGTGAATGGGGTGGCTCGGTACTCCTGTCCCAGGAATATGGTGATGATCGGCGTCGTGGCTTCTGGGCCAGTTGGCCACAGACGGGTGTGCCCGTCGGTTTGGCCCTTGCCGTTCTGGCTCTGTTAGCTTTTCGGGCTCTCTTCCCGGGTGCTGCATTCCTGGGCTGGGGCTGGCGTATTCCCCTCTTGTTGAGTCTCTTGTTGCTTCTCGTTGGTCTCTACATTCGTTTGCGCATCCTTGAGACTCCTGCCTTCACGAAGGTGAAAGAAGAGGGAAGAATCGCCCGTGCCCCGTTGGGGGATGTAATACGCTACAACTGGCGCGAGATTATTCTGTCTGCCCTGCTGCGCTCGGCTGAACAGGCTCCCTTCTACATCTTCACCACCTTTCTCCTTGCCTACGGTGTGGAGGCTCTGGGGTTGCCCCTCAACTTGCTGTACTGGGGCCTCGTCGTTACAGCCGTTGTTAGTCTTGTGACATTGCCAACCTTCGGTGCCATCTCTGACCGTGTTGGGCGCAAACGCTGGTATATGATTGGGACAGTGCTGATGGCAGTCTTTGCCTATCCGTACTTCCTGCTTCTGCAAACGAAGAATCCTGTGATTGTCATCATCGCGATAGTACTCTCCGTGAGCGTCTGCCATGACTGGTTGTATGGGCCACAGGCAGCTCTGATCGCGGAGCGTTTCGGAACCAAGCTACGCTACAGTGGTGCATCGCTCGGCTATCAACTCGCGTCCATCACCGCGGGTGGGCCTGCTCCCCTCATTGCATTGGCTCTGCTGGTAAGCTCCAAAGCCTTGCTTGGCCCTGGCGTGCCTGGCTACACCTTGATCGCTCTCTACATCATTTTCATGGCTGTGGTCTCGTTCGTCTCCACTGCCTTCCTGCGGGACTATACAGGCAGGGCGGCCGCTGCAGATGTGGGCGAGCCTGAGTTTGCAGTTTATGCAGCATTGCCTGAAGAATAACTGGCTGATATTGGTATACTATTTCCATCAGGGTAAGCAATCTTCCATGCTTACCCTGATGGAGTGGTAAAACTCGGCGCAGCTTCCGTTGTATGACCGCCCCGCAAGGAGCATTCACTACCCCTGCCCATAAGGACGAGACACGTTGAGATCGGGCTAAATCAATCGATTTCCGAGATACCCGGCACCGGCTTAATGTTAGCGAGCAACTGACGCTCGGCAACTTATGGTTTGCCCTCAATTTCCAGTCTGCTGCCTTATAATCTGTAAACTCGTAGCACCCATCTGGAATAGCCTCTATCGTCGCCCTGGTGATACGTTCAGCGTAGGCGATCAGTGCATCGATGTGTTCCTCCGTGGCCGAGAGACCCCATCTATCGACGAGTTCTTGCATCCGCCGTGCAGCAATGCGGTTGGCAGCCATCTGTGCGGCCAGGTCGCCACGGCGTTCATGCGGTGTGCGAATGTTGCGCAATATGAGATCGAGCACGATTTGGTTCGGTTGACCCGCCTCCCAGAGTTTAAGCGGCGGAATGATCACGCCTTCCTGGTAAATTTCGCTGGCCATGGGCATCGAGCCGGGTGACATGCCCCCAACGTCAGCATGATGGGCCCGGTTGGCGGCAAAACCAAGCAGGTATTGTTCTCCTTCCGCCTGTACATATACCGGCCCAATCATGGTGATGTCAGGGAGATGCGTCCCACCCAAGAAAGGATCATTGAGGGCAATGATATCGCCAGGCGCAAAGTGATCGAAGGTGTTGAGCGCCGACGCGACTGAGTCTGGCATTGAGACGAGGTGAACCGGGATGTGAGCTGCCTGGGCAATCAGCCTGCCCTGGCAGTCAAAGATAGCACATGAGAAGTCCCGCCTCTCCTCAATGTTTGGTGAATAGCTACTGCGAGTGAGTACCGCGCCCATTTCTTCCGCAATGGCGGTCAGCGCACTTCTGAACAGTTCCAGGCTGATAGGGTTTACTTCGCTCATAATTATTCCTTATTCTGCACTTTCAGCGATGATATTGCCAATGGCGTCGATCCGTGCCAGCCAGCCGGGTGGTAGGACTGTGGTTGTATCGTACTGCGTTACGATAGCAGGTCCTGTGAATGTTCCACCTGCCGGAAGTGTCTCTCTTTGATAGATCGGCGTATCCTGGGGAGCTGGACCATTCGTGGCGAAGATGACAGGTCGAACTGCAACCGGTTTGATCGTTGCCTGTGAATGCTCTTCTCTTCGTTCGTTCTTAAAACGAGCGGGCGGGCGGGTCGTTATCCCCGCGCCTTTAGTCATACATTAACAACTTGAACTCGCTCTTGCGGATTGTTGTAGCCAAACCTGCGCTCATGGGCTGCATGAAACGCTGTAATTGCTTCTGCGACTCCACCTGCGAACGATACGATGAGTTCGTAGGATTGCCCCACGTAGCGTAGATCGAGAGCACGTTCGATCGTAACGTGCTCAGACGAAAATCCTTCCAGGCAAGATCGGCATCGGGATTGGCGAAACTGAACAGGAGATAGATGGCGACTGCTTCGACTTTTGCCGCCTGCATCTGCTCAATTGCTGCCTTCAGCGACATCTCGTCGAAGGAAATCAGCACCTCGCAATGTTCATTGAGACGCTCAAAAACCTCGACTCGTCTTGAACGAGGTACTAAAGGAGGCTCCTTCTGCACTCTCAGACAATAGAGCTTGGGGCGTGTTTGGCGGCCAATCTCAAGTACGTCGCGAAAACCTGCGGTTGTGATCAATCCAGTGCGTAATAAGATACTTCGCTACAAAATGAACCCCACCCAATAGATAGATAGAGGTGGCATCATTTAGCAGAAAGTATTAGAATTACTTTATTGTGGTGTACGTACTCTGTAGAAGCAAAAAGGCGAAGCTCCCAGGGCGGGGGCAAGCCCCGCCCCTACCATACACGAAGCGGCTCGCCAAGTCTGTGTATGGTAGGGGCGGGGCTTGCGGACGCAATCCGGGGGATTGTGTGGCCCTTGAGGCGGTGCCTAGCCGGTGTAGGTGAGTGTCGTTTGTGATCTGTACCACGAATATACTTTGTATAATCTGTACCAATGGGGATGGTGGTTTCATATCAAAGGAGAAGGTCGATGTCGACTAGTGCCATTGAATTACCGTTGTTTCCGTTAAATGTCGTACTTTTTCCAGGTATGGTGCTCCCCCTACATATCTTCGAGCCACGCTATCGCCAGATGATCACCGAGTGCCGGAAGGAGGATAAGCCCTTTGGTGTTGTGCTGACACGACCGGAGAGCAAGCTCCTGTGCGAGGACACATATGCTGTTGGCACCACAGCAGAGATTCGTGAGTTGGATGAACTAGAAGATGGTCGCTTTATCCTCATGGCTATCGGTGTGCAGCGCTTCCGCATTCTCAGTCGACACCGAATAACAAAAAAAAGGCCCTATCTTTCTGGCTTGGTTGAGCCCTATGAGGACATTCCTGAGTCGCCGCAAAAGCTGGCCTCCTCTGCTAAACAAGCACAGGCCCTGTTCGAGCGGTACCTGGGTATGTTGCTGGAGGCTGCTGGTAAAGAGACGATGGAGGTCAATCTGCCTACTCTTCCCGAAGAGCTTTCCTACTTCATTGCCTATCTTTTGGGTGCGGAAGACGAGCAGAAGCAGCAACTGCTGGAGTTGACCTCGACTCTGCGACGCCTGCACGAGGAGATCACGTTCTTGCGCCGCGAGGTGCCATTTATGCGCCAGATGCTGATCGGCGATATCCATTTTGCTGACCATCCCGAACGCAGTATGCTGAACTAGACATTTGAACATCCTTGCTACCTTCTGCTATAATGAAAAACAAAACCCAATACCGTAGGGGCGAGGGTGGTGAGGGGATACCTGCCCCCCAGGCAGGGTGCCCTTGTGGTCGCCCGCGTAGACAGAGCCAAGGAGCAACTTATGCAGAAGGATTCTCAGCACAAACCCCAGCCTGAGCCGATTCTGACTGAAGAAAGCACCGTCTTGCAGCCCGGCCTCTTTACCGGCACACCGAGTGTCATCTCAGAGCCACCAGACCCTTCGACAACCCCTTTTCCGCCATTGGTGCGTACCAACCCACTCACCGACCAGTCCAGTCTTGCGGCATGCACACTTCCTTACCAACAGGAATTGAAACTGCGCGGCAAATCCGACTATACCATCACCTGTTTCCTCTCAGACCTCAAGATGTTCAGCGACTATATTGGCCGCGACGTACCTGTTGGGCGCATTAGGAAAGAGCAAGTCACGGATTGGCTGATGAAGTTGAAGTTTGGCACCAAAGGCCGGACGCCTGCACCCAAAACCATGGCACGCCGTGTCACCTTCCTTAAAAATTTCTTTTCCTGGCTGGCCCGCGAGGGTGTCATCCGTGAGGACCCTTCTGCAAGCCTGACCCTGGAACGCCCCTTGCCGCCTCTGCCGGAACTCCTCTTTAATGACGAAGTGCAACTTCTGCTGGATACCGCTGCCCAAGACGCCCGCTGCCACTGCCTCGTCTACCTGGTACTGTATGCCGGATTGAAAAAAGAAGAAGTCATCGGTCTGAAGTTGGACCACATCGACCTCTCCAATCCACAGGCTCCCATAATCACTGTCCGTTTTCCCGCCTCGACGGGCAAACAGCATCGTGAACGCAGCCTCGCCCTTCCTGCCATCTTTACCACGATCTTCAAGCAATATCAGGCACGCTATCATCCCACCAATGCACTCTTTGCCTGTACTGATCGCAACCTGAACTACATCCTGGCCCGGGCCGTCAAAGCCGCCGGCATCAAGAAGCGCGTCACCTTGCAGTTACTGCGTGATACCTTCGCCGTCCAACAACTGCGCTCTGGCGTGCCTTTGGAAACACTGCGCGAAAAGCTAGGTCTCTCCGACGAAGCCTGGCTGGAATCGCGTGAGAAGTATCGCAGGCTGGCGTTTCCGAAGTAAGCTCCCTATCCTGGCTGCATGCTCCACCCATTTCCACTACTAATAATCTCTTGTGTCCCCGACTGCGCCGTTTGTACCACCTGCAATGAGGTTGTGCCGAATGCCAGTATTGACGCAGGCAGAACCGTCGTCTCACCTGCCTTGCGCTGCTTCGGGGTTAGCGACGCCGGCGTGATCACTACAAGCACAGGATGGGCGGCCTGCAAGACAGTGCTTAGCTCCGGAGGAAACGCTTTACTACTCTCGCCGACCAACTGCACAACGTTAGCCTGAAGGTACCCTGGATCGATATTCGTCACAAGTCCAGAGAGAGCAAACTTGCTCAGGGCAGTAGCACCCAGCAAGAGTACACGCAAACCGGGAGTGACCAGGCGCACAACCAGCGAATTATCAAATACCTCGTTACTCCCCTTATGCAGTGGCGAGGTCGGCGATAATACCTGTAGTTTCACCTGCGTTCCCACTGCAATAGTAGCTCCCTGACGTACCTGCACATAGTGCAGACCACGCTCCGCAATGGTGCGTCGCCACAGCGCATAACCTGAGCTTGGGTGTAACATACCCGCATCCAACACCTCTCCCACCTGGTAGCGACTAACAATATCTTGCAAACCTGCCATGTGGTCTGGCCTGGTTGTAGTCAGCATGACCACATCAAGCGAGCGTTGCCAGAAAGGCAGGCGGCTATCCAACTCCTGTCCTAGCGACGTAGCGTCTAACCCGCCATCGATGAGTATCGTCTTCCCGTCTGGCGTGTGAATCAAGATAGCCTCACCTTGTGCCACCTGTCCTGCCGGACCAACACTGAGGAACGTGATCGTCAGTCGCCCATCGGGTCGCGCCGCCAGGGCCGTGGTTCCGGTTGCCAGGATCATCAGCAGAGCCGCTCCGAGTTGTATCATCCGCCACGTACGTCGTGACAACAGTGGCGGTGGCGTAATGCCATTCATCTGCTGCCTGGGCCACCTGCGCAGTGCCATCCCTGTAAGGAGGGCGAGTATACCATAGTAGGCCCATTCAAGTTCACCACTCAGGTCGCCTACGCCTAAGTATGCTCCGGGGTTAGCCAGGTAGGCTCCAGGAAGCATTGAGCACCACATAATAATGTTGCCAGTATACCAGAGCAGCGGCCAGGCGACCCAGCCACAAATCATGCCCAGCGGCGCAAAGAGCAGACCTGTAGCGCAAACCACCACGCCCAGCAGGATCAATGCTCCAAGCAAGGGGACCGTCAGCACATTGGCAACAGGCGCAATCAAAGAAATCTCCTGAAAGGTCAAGGCAAGAATGGGCAATGTGGCCGTCTGTGCTGCTAACGTCACTGCAATAAGTTCTGCCACGTGATGACCGAAGGGGATATATTCGATCGGATGCAGCAATCGCTGAAAAAGCGGAGTGAGGAGGACGATACCCAGCGTGCCAAGCAGCGATAACTGAAAACCGACATCCCACAAAACGAAAGGATCGAACATGCTCATCAGCAGTGCTGCCAGTGCCAGGGCCGTGTAGATGTTATAGATGCGACCAAGCCGTGGTGCCACTACGAGCAGTATGCCCATGATCCCAGCACGCACCGCCGCCGGCCCTGCGCCGCTGAGGATAGTATAAGCCGCAATACTCCCTATCACCAGCGACGTCGCCAACCATCGTCGCCAACCTTCCCTTCGCTTCTGCCCGGGCAGCAATCTGAGCACAGCGCTGTCATCCTGAGCGCGGCGAAGGATCTCTGCGCCCTGGGGTTGGCCATTTTGTCTTCCGTACAGCCACCGTGTGCTTCTGTCCGCCAGCCCTGACAGAATTGTGACCTTGAAGCCGGAGGACACAATCAAATGTACGGTGCCCGTGACCTTAAAGGCGTTGGCAAGTGGTCCTAGCGCAGCAGTATGTAGACCAAGCAAAATGGCAATCAGCAGTGCTGCTTGCGGCTGTGGCAGCGATTGTGCAATGATACCTGCCAGCGTTTCCCGCAGGTGGTATAGCGCCGCAATAATGGGATTGCCCCCTGTACTATCTACACTGATGCCTGGGAACGTCATAGCAGCGAAAACACCTGGAGGACTATATGCCAGAGGAGGCTGAAGCTTGCCTTGTAGTTCAACATTATCCCCATAATCGGCTCCGTAAGGGTCCTCGATCAATGCACCTGACGTCTCCACCTGTATCTGTCCGTGGGCGTCTTGCCAGGAGTTTCCCCCGTTGTTGCTTTCACTGCTGACCTCTACGAGCAGAACCCGACTGCGACCTTGCAATGCAGGTTCAGCCACTACACTGCCGCGCACTGAGAGTTTGCCTGCACCAATGAATGCACTGATAGCGTGTGGGTCGTTGACAGGGGAAACAAGTGCATAGCGCCATGCGCCCAGGAGCAGGCAGAGAATAATGAGCATGATAAGACGGCCTTGACCATCGCGCCAAAGCAGCATGACGAGCACTACTGCTGCCCCGGCGCCTATGAGCAGCGCAAACGAAGGAAGCAGCAGCAAGGAGTCGAGCACCATACCTGCCAGCCATGCACACGCCATTATGACCAGCGCCAATCCTCGCAGGTCAGGTTCTGCCCTCGTGCTCTGCATCATCAAAAAAACCTTTCTGGATACCCCTAGCTTCCAGCTAAGGGGAGGAAAGACGCGTAGCGCTTGCGCCCGACAGCCTGGGGGGCTGTCAGCAAGGCTGGCCGCGGCCAGCGATCTCTACCCCTTGGGGACGCCGTTTTTAGGAGAAACGGCGAAAACTCTTGCCGGATTTCCGGCCACCGTGTCAAGCACGGGTGTGATTACCCTTCGCGATTGCATATCCGGCATAGGTCCAAGACCGTCTGCTTCGGCGTGGCAGGGAGTGGTTCGGGCTAGGGTGGCACCCGAACGTCCTTTCGGTAGAGTAGAGGCCGGTCGTCCATTGCTGGATCGCACGTACCCCCCTGTGAGTATGCATCGGCTTTCCAGAGCAACAGGTTAGCATCGGGAATAAGCAAGGTCTTACGCATTACGCGGCCCTGCAACCCGAGCAACTCCGACCCATTCCTCCTGCCGCCCTTTGCCCTGTATGCCGCTTTCCAGCACTCCTTGGTAGGTTGTGACTCCTACGACTCATATGGCGGCTCTGTCACCATCTGCCTCGCGGCAGGAAGGTGATCCCGTGGTACGTCGTTATGGTACGTTCTAGCTTCCCTTAGCGCCTCCACTCATCTCTTGATGGACCTCGTTGGTCCCCGCTCACCTTCAGGGATTGCCCTAGCCCACGGTTCATGCCAGAGCAGAAGGTGACATCGGTTGCAAGCGTTCTTCCGATGGGTGTGCCCATGCACCACGTTGAGATTGGAGTTCAGGCAGTCTAGCTTTACGCATAGGAAGCGGGTTCGTACGGATGCCCTGCCCTACAACGCTTTCAGACATGCACCGCTTGCCTGGCATGCTTGGTCTCCTTTGGGTTTCCCCGTCAGGTATGCCAGTAACCCAGGAACCTCTCCCCAGTTCCTCCTGCTTGCAGCAGGAATATCATAACGCGCCTCACGGCAACCGTGCTTGCACCTTTCGGCGCACACGGCTCTCACCTTCCCCTGTTTCTTGACGTAATTGGTTTAGGGACAGCATCAGCACATCCCATTTTCCCTTTCTGCCCCATATCAGGTTCCGCTAGCTCACTTCCTCCCAGGCAGGTATGGTTTCGCAGCAGTTACCTCCTGCTTATCCTCCTGTCGGTACCGCTTTCGCGGTCTGCACAAGCCATTACAGCCGTACTTTGAGTAATATTGAGCCTCCGTAACCATGCAGGTATCACCCTGTTTAGGTCATCCCGCCTTTTCAGCAGAGTGAGATTACGACGTGCTCCAGGCCTCCCGTTTGCCCCGTATGCCCTTGTAATAAGGGTCTGCCAGCGTCGATGGGTAGAGCCGTCGAGTAGCGATACGACCCTAGACGCTGGTCCCAACGTTAGTAGTCACCTTCCGTTGGGGTCCCAAGTTAGACCAGTAGGACTAGGATTTAAGCAGTCTAGCCTTAGCCATACACGTCTTGCACTGGCCACCCAGAGGGTTGGTGACTTCCTCCTACGTGACCGTCCTCGCATGCTATGGTCGCCCTCCTCTTTCGAGGTTTGGGGTAAGCGAGGTGTGCATAGAACCTTCCATCAGTTCTAACAACATCAGTTGTACTCATTATCTGCCGCTGAAGCGGCGCACCTACTCTCCTGGCTCTTCACCCTGATTTCGCTATTGCTTAGCCAGATACGCTGCTCCACATGCAACTCTGCGGATGAGCCGCATAATGAGATGTGGCCGCTAGTCAGGGACTTACGTTGGAATAGCCGTTCTCCAAGCCCCTAGCTGTAGCTTATGGGGTTCCTGACTCCACCTTCTTATATTCATGACCCAATATCGTATGGTCGCCCTCACGCCCGTAGGGGCGAGCGGGGGATGGGGTGGATGGGACGCAGTCTGGGGGACCGTGTGGCCCGCGTATTTTGTCGCTTTGTAGCTCCCCTCAGCGAAGCGCGTTTAAATCCTTCGAAGGAGCCCACCCCCTGGGTTGCGATTTATTATAAATGCAATTGCATTATTGCATGCATAGCAGCAACAATGCCCAGGGCGATGCCTGCCGCGCTACCAGCCAATCGTCCTATTCTTCTGCCAAGACGTCCGCCTCTACCCACAGCTGCATCCAGCGACCCTGCCACCAGCCAACCAAGTAATGTCCCTAGTAGTCCGCCCACCAGCGCGCCTATGCCAATGCCAAACAGGATACATACGACCCAGATCACGATATCAACGATCATGAGCGTGCTTGCTGAAAGTGTCATTAGACGGTAACCTGCTCCTTTATCTTAGCGTAAATGGCTTTACTCACAACTTGTGCTAATTGATCTACGGATGTGTAGTTCCCGTGTTGTGTTCGATAGTCCACAATCTCTTGCGCCGTCTTGCTACTGATATGCAGAGCCAGCCGCATCTGATCCACGCTGGCAGTATTAATATTGATCAGCTGTCCTGTACCCGTGCCCGTGGCATCCGTACCAGCTCCCGCTGTGCCACCCAGGTTACCAGGTGGCGTCTCACCGATAACAGCGACATACACCTCCTGCCCATCGCTCAGCTTAGCAGCCATATTCATTGCGACAAGATTGGCATCTGGCAGAGGCCCACCTGCCGCTTGCAACAACTGATAGACACGAGCATCTGCAGGCAGCGCATACACCCCTGGGTGCTTCACCGCTCCTACGACGTAAACCTGAATATCGCCGCTGCTATCAGTGGAAGAGTTCGTTGTAGTATTGGTGGCATTCGTCGTGAAGGATGTCGTGCTGACGTTCTGTTGAGTAATACTGGGAGATGCGGGTGCCGTCGTGGGTGAGCTCCAGATAAAGTACAGTGCTATAGCCAGACCGACGACTATGACTGCCGCAACGATGCGCATGAAATTGTAAGAGTATTGGCGCCTCGGGCGGGGTGCAGGAGTCGTTGAACTCGCCGGGTCCAACGGATTGGTGGTGGTTGCCTGTGGCATCGTCTGTCGCTGTGGGAATTGATAGGTTGCCTGCGCGTCTGGGCCGGAATTATACGGTGGTGTTGGTAGCATGTCCCGGGTCCCTCCTACGTTATCTCTTTCATACCAAGGATAACAGGATGGAACGATGATTGTCAATATATTAGGAAAAATACGACATTGCTTTTCTCCTCATTTTTTACTAATGTCCACCATTGAAAGCCCTGGAGTTATCCACAGGGATGAAAACGACGTTCCTTAAGAATGGCGCAAGGGTGGGATCTCTCTTGCACTTGAAATTATATCCATGTGCAGTAAAATAGCACGTATTGAGGAACATTTGAATATCGCCTTGCTGACATGCATTGCTGACCGTCCCCCCGGACGGTGCGCAGCGTCTGCGCCCGACAGCCTGGGGGGCTGTCAGCAATGGCTGTCAGCAGTGGCGCAAGCGCTTCGCGTATCCGAATGCAGATCCTTCGCTGCGCTCAGGATGACAGTGCTGCTACCCTCGATTGTCACCCTCACTAATTCCCATGCATAAATGTGGGGACTTCTGCGCTCAGGATGACAGTGCTGCTACCCTCGATTGTCACCCTCACTAATTCCCATGCATAAATGCGGGGACTTCTGCGCTCAGGATGATAGTGCTGCTACCCTCGATTGTCACCCTGAGCGCAGCGAAGGGCCTGTCTCGAAAAGCACAGAATAAGTTGGGTGGCTTGCGGATATGCTATACTATATCGTTAGTAAGGACGGACGCAAGGCATCCTGCCTGGGGGCAGGTATACGTCCCTACGTAGGCAACCTCATGCGCACACTCAACCTGCATCAACTCGCCACATTTCAGGCGGTCGCAAAGCACAGCAGCTATGTTCGTGCAGCCAAGGAACTGCATTTCAGTCAACCTGCTGTCTCCGCCCAGATGCGCCAACTCGAAAAATCCCTCGGCGTCAAGCTCTTTGACCAGATTGGCCGCTCTACCCACCTGACACAAGCCGGCAAGGAGTTGTTACTTTACTGCGAGAAAATCTTCTCCGTCATCGACGAAGCTATCGAGACTATGCAAGCACTAAGCAGCCCAGAAACAGGTCACCTCAGCGTCGGAGCCGACACGACTGTAGGCACCTATGTTATCCCGAATCTGCTCGGCAAGTTTCGTCAAAGCTTTCCCGACGTCGAGATAACCCTGGATGTCCTCAATCGTGCTGCCCTGGTTGATGCGCTCGTAGAGAACCGCGTTGATATGGCCGTAATGGGCACTGTCCCAGCCGAAATCCCCGTCGTCATCGAACCATTTGCGCCCAACGAGTTGGTCTTGATCGCCGCTCCGACACATCGCCTGGCCGGGCGCAAGCAGGTTCTCTTCACAGAACTGGCGCGTGAGCATTTCCTGCTGCGTGAAGAGGGTTCCGGCACCCGTGCTGCCCTGGAGAGGATCTTTCAAGAGGCAGGCTTGCCTCTCCAGGTGAGTATGCATATGGGCAACAACAGCGCGATAAAACAGGGCGTGATCGCCGGCCTGGGTATTGCCTTAATTTCTCGTGTCGCCCTTGACCTGGAACTGGAGACTCGACGCCTTGTCATCCTCGATGTTGAGGGCTTTCCGGTCATGCGGCAGTGGCGTCTGGTCCACCTGAAGGGAAAACGCCTCTCTGCGACGGCTCATGCCTTCAAACTATTCCTCTTGCAGCACGCAGACCGGCGTGTCCGCAGAAATGACCCTCGATAACGCGAAGCGCTTGCGCCCGACATGCGCGAAGCGATTGCGCCCGACAGCCCGGGGGGCTGTCAGCAATGGGGCATGTCAGCAAGGAGTCACCCACGAGATGATTGATACGCGCTCCGCAAGCTACGCTGAGGGGTGCTACTTGAAGGGAGCATAGTCTCATGGATACCACCCACGACAGCGAAAAGCAAATGGTCGTCGCTGAAGTGCGACGTTTTGTCGAGCGTGAAGTGATCCCCGTCGCACACGAGCTTGAGCAGAGCGACACCTATCCCTTCGACCTCATCGACAAACTCAGAAAACTGGGCGTCTTCGCCGCTACCATCCCCGAAGCCTATGGCGGCCTCGGCTTGGATTTTGTCACCTACGTCCAGATCGTTGAAGAGCTTTCACGTGGCTGGATGAGCCTCAGTGGCATCGTCAATACCCATATCCTGGTCGCCTACATGATCCAGGCATATGGCACAGAGGATCAGCGGCGACGTTTCCTACCCATCATGGCCGAAGGCGAGAAACGTGGCGGCATCTGCCTCTCCGAAGCCAACGCAGGCAGCGATGTGCAAGCCATTACCATGACAGCGCTACGCGAAGGCGACGAGTACGTCCTCAACGGTGCCAAACTTTGGGTCACCAACGGCATGCGTGGCAGCATCTTTGCCGTATTGGCACGCACTGATACTCACGTTCATCCTCCTCATCGTGGCATGAGCATCTTCCTCGTCGAACAAGGCACGCCCGGTTTAAGTGTCAGCCGCACCTTCGACAAGCTCGGCTACAAAGGCGTCGAGACCGCCGAACTCGTTTTCGACCATGTCCATGTTCCCGCCACCAACCTCCTCGGCGGTCGTGAAGGCGAAGGCTTCAAGCATGCCATGAGCGGCCTGGAAGTGGGACGCATCAATGTGGCCGCACGAGCAGTAGGCGTCGCTCAGGCCGCTTTCAATGACTCCATCCGCTATGCACAGCAGCGACATACCTTCGGCCAGCCGATCGCGCAGCACCAGGCAATCCAGCTCAAACTGGCGGACATGGCGACGAAGATCGAGGCGGCTCGTCTCCTCTTGCAGAAGGCGGCTGCGAAAAAAGATAGCGGTGAACGTTGCGATCTTGAGGCTGGTATGGCAAAACTATTTGCGACTGAGATATGCCAGGAAGTGGCGCTGGAGGCGATGCGCATCCATGGCGGCTTTGGCTACACCAAGGAGTTCAATGTCGAACGATATTATCGCGATGCTCCCTTTATGCTGGTAGGCGAAGGCACGAGTGAGATTCAAAAGCTGGTGATCGCGCGCCAGTTGTTGCAGCGGTATAAGGTAGGGGAGTGAGCTTGCCTCCGCCCTCGCTGGAGATTTGGTAAGGGCACGGATATGTTGGTTTCCGGGGCTGTTTTAAAGAACGTCGTCTGCAATAAACACAATAATAGGCAATACTTTTGGCCTGCCTGACTTCTTGCTCAATTGTTAATAACTAAACACGCATAATCTTATCTCTTGCTTTTCCACTCATACTACGCTATAATTACGCTACTTAACGTAATGCGGCGTCGTAACCCAACCTCTTAGTAGTAGCCCCAATACTACTGTGTTCTAACTTATGACCGAAATTCACGTAGTTCCCACATTTCATCGTATGGTAGCACCCCGTAGCTCCCCGATTTATCGTGGGAGAACGCAGTGGAGCGCGTATCGATACTTTGTGGGTAGCTCCTTTCTTAGCCAGTCCCCTTGTGCAACGTAGCACCCCGATTTATCGTGGGTGACTCATTTCATCGTATGTCTGCCGTGCTACAACACTACGTCAGAAACCAGAGAAGAAAAAGAAAAAAGAGAGGAACAGCATTTCATGGAAGAGCAGCAAATTCAGGATTTCGTACATCGTGTCTCTCAGGATGAGACCTTATGTAAAGAACTGACCGACAACCCCGATGGCATAATCATGCGCGAGGGCTTTTCGCCGCGAGTGGCACGCATTGTCGCCCGACTGGTGCCACAGTTGACGCTGGATAAAGCGTTGGAGCCTTCCTTAGGCTTTTGGAGGTGAGTAACCATACCCAGCCTCCAGTAAATCCATTTGTCGCTCAACAACAGATACTGATTGAGCGACTCAGTTTTCTTTTAGCTGGACTGGACCCTGTGCTTTGCGCTGACGTTAAACAGGCTTTAGAGGGAGCAAGCAAATTGCTCTCTCAGCCTGATCCTCCTCTTCCTGCTGGCGTTTGGCCGCTGCTAACGCTGCTGGTGGCACAACAAATTACTCCAGACATTGACACTGTATCCGCAAGCAGTGTGGCCGTAGCAGTCGAATGTTTTGTTTGCGCCATCGATCTGCTTGATGATGTCATAGATGAAGATCAGACAACAACTCTCCAAGCCTTGGGCGTAGCACGTGCATTGAATGTTTCAACGGCGCTCTTGACCCTGGCGCAGCAGGCTATTCTCTCCCTGTCACAGCAAGCTGTCGCGCCTGAACTCATCCTACGCTTACTAAACACACTCCAGGACTCCTCCTTAGTCGTTGCTGCCGGTCAGCATAGGGACATGCTAGCCGAACAGAGACCAGCACAGGACTTTACTCGCGAGGAATGCATTGAGATCGCAGCAGCCAAGGCAGGCTCAATCATGCGCCTGGCCTGTCGCCTGGGAGCACTGTGTGCAGGTGCGGATAACATAGTGTGTGAGCAGTTTTCAGAACTCGGTGAACTACTTGGCATTGCTCATCAACTTGACAATGATAGTCACGACTTGTATTATCTATTACAAGGCGGCACCTCTACCGTAGGGTCTACAGAGGCAGAAACAGTCACCAGGAGTATAAAAACTGATTTAGTGCGAGGAAAGAAAACACTGCCCGTGGTGCTTGCCGCGAAAATGGATGATACTCTTCAGATCTCATCGCCGCCAGCCAATGCAGAGAGTGATCAGTATCTACGTGCTCTTCACGAGGGAGTACTTACAACCTGGGGTATTTGTCAACTCTATCGCGAGCGCGCCCGCGACCGTTTGCAAGAGATTGGAACTCAGAAGCCGGTTTCGCCCTTATTACGTCTCCTATTAGGCTTCGAGTAACATATCTTTTGAGGCTATATGGCGGGATTTACGGGAGGAGACTGTATGAGATATATAGCCTGGGCGCATATCAGGGCAGGACGTCTACTAAGCGTTTTACTAGCCTTGGTGATCTACTTCCTGCTATTATCAACAGAAGCTCTGCAATTCTTTCCACAAGGTGTGACTGACTTCTCTTCAGTGCTTCTTTTTGGCTTCTCAGCTTTTGTAGCATTGTTGTTCCTGGCTGTCGGCGCTTTGGTCTGGCTCTATGCGCGCAGTCGTCGTGTGGCTTTACTCCTCTTCTGCTTTTCTTTCACTATGATGGTCACGTTCGCTGCAGAAACGGGTGCTGTCTTAAATAACCCATTGTTCACAGGAATTACTGCTTCTAGTAGTGCGCTGTCTCTACCTCTATTTGCGATCTTGTTGCTGCTTTTCCCTAAAAACTTTTTGTTGCGTTTGCAAGCAAGTGCAGAGTCAGATGGCGGTCATCGATATAATTCTGTTCTGTTGTTGCGCTGGTATCTGGCAATATTGACTTTCTTAAGTATCATAGTCACCCTGTACTCTGTTCTACTCTATTCGCATTTGCAGCTTTTGCCACTTCCAGACTGGTTAAATACGCTCGATTATAGCTATTATCTATTCGTGTTGGCAGGTATTTTGATCACCATCATCGTCTCGTATCGTCAATCTTCCTCATTACGAGAGCGTCAGCAACGGCGTATTTTTGTGGGTGGCGTCATTCTGACATTTGCCCCTCTTCTCATACTCACCATGCTACCCCTGGTGTTAAATTTGCCAAGCATTGGTGGCCAACTGAGTACCATCACCTTCGTCGTCTTGCCCCTGGCGCTTGGCTACTCCATCCTGCGCTACCAAATCCTCGTGCTTGATATCTACGTTCGACGCGCTGTCGCATGGATAATAGGCTGCATCAATCTGGCCGTGCTCGGCTACCTTGTGTTTGCATTCAGTAGTATCGTCCTATCCAACCATCCATCGACACGCGTGATTTACGTCATCCTTGCTATGGCTGCCCTGGGCCCACTTGCCTGGTGGTTGGCACGAGTGAAGACTGACAATCTCTTTTTTAGAGAAATCTCACATTATCGCCGTCTCATTGACCAGCCTGCTCTGTTAGCTCACGAAACATTCGACATCGATGGAGCAGCTCGCTTAATCACCACCGCTGCCATCAGTGTCTTTGAGACGCAAGAGGTCTGCTTGTTCGTGTTTGACGAGGAGACAGGCTACTATCAACTCTATCCCACACTCAGAGATGACGATCTAAAAGATGCGCCTCGTCGTGACTTTGCGCAGCGTCTGTTTCGTGCAACCAATCCATCAGCGTTTGGGGATGCCGATATTGACGTGCATGCCTCGCTTCTGCAAAGCGCTGACTGGCTAACGCTTCAAAAGCCTGTCGTGGACAGCCTAGAGTGTCTCTCCTCTGCCAATCGCCCACTGTTATTGAGTGAAGCGGGTGGAGAGATGCCGACAGGTCTTGCCCGTTACATGGCAACCACGGCACCCCTGGGCGGTTTCAATCCGCTCTTAGCTCCTATTCGCGTCCAGGGCAAGCTAATCGCTGCCCTCGTCCTGGGCGAACGTGGCGATCATCAGCAGTATGCCGGTCCTGATTTTGAGGCCATTGGTCTGATAGAAGCGCGTTTCTCCCCCATCTTGGAAACGGCTCGCTTATATGAGCAGGTGAGTCGACATGTCACTATACTCGATGCTCTCTATACTGGCCTTTCTACCGTGGGAGAGACATTTCAGAGTGTCGAGGACATTGCCATCGCCTATACTAGAGTCGCTGCTGAGGCCGTACAGGCTAGGGCTGAGACCTGGCTCTTTGATCAGACCAACCACCTCTTGCGGTCCGTTATACATATAGGCCATGGTCCACGCCTGGTCTCTTCTGGCGCCTCAATATCGCCGCAGGAGGGCGACTGGTCCTCCTGGTTCTATCAAGGCAACAGCCCCAAGTGGGAAGGTTCTTCCACCCAGGTCCCGCCAAGCCTACTACAGACTCCCTCCTATCCCTTCGCCTGGCTCCCCTTAAATGGCGCACAACAGCAACTTGGCGTCCTGACCTTGACATATCCCCGTCCACATCTCTTCTCACAGGAAGAGAAACGAGTGCTCAGCATGTATGCGGACCAATTTGCAGCCGCACTATCCAATGCTACTTTCACCGCGCAGTTGCGAGTTGCCTATGAGCGTCAGAAAGAGCTAGACCGCCTGAAAGACCAGTTCATAACTACTGCGTCGCACGAGCTGCGTACACCACTGACAGCCGTAGTGGGCTACATTGAATTGCTTGGTACCTATAATGAGGACCTCCCCCTTGAGAAGCGAGCCGAATTTATCGCCAAAGCTCATCGCGGCTGTGATGAACTTACACTCGTCGTGGGCAATATCATGGAAGCTGGTCGCGTGGAGTCTGACATTGCGAACCTCAATCTCAGCCCTGTACCACTTGCTCAGTCGGTTGTACATATCCTTGAGATTCTCGAGGCGGTGACCCAGAGTCAACATCGGTATATCAATATGGCAATCCCCGACGATCTATGGGTCATGGCCGATGATTTACGCTTGCGCCAGGTCTTGCTCAACCTGATGAGCAATGCGATCAAATATTCGCCTGAACATACCAACATTGACCTTACCTGCGACATTGATGAAGAGAACATCACCGCGCGCGTCCGCGACCGAGGCCTGGGAGTGCCGCCTCACGACCAGGAGCGTCTCTTCGGACGTTTTGTGCGGCTGGAGCGCGATTTGAATAGTCCCACTCGTGGTGCTGGCCTGGGCCTCCATATTAGCAAGCAATTGGTCGAAGCCATGGGCGGACGCATTTGGGTAGAAAGCACGGGTAAACCCGGTGATGGCAGCACATTTGCTTTCACCCTCAAACGTGCTAGCCTGGCTCAGGAAAAGTTCGACAGTACGCTGGCGCACCAGCAAGCTTTGTAATCGCGGAGTAATAGCCTGTTATGTGTAGATCTCAGCCGGACGTTCCTTTATGGTCGTCCCGCGGCGCGGATGTAGAAGCATTGAAGTAACCCTTATCTTGCGCATACTGCCAGAGCGACTTTTGCAACTGCCGCCGAGCGCGAGATATACGGCTCATCACGGTCCCTATCGGAATCTGTAATGCCTCAGCAATTTCCTTGTAGGACATACCCTCAATATCGGCCAGCACGACTGCCATGCGGAAATTCGGTGGTAGATCGTTTAACGCTTTATACACATCCTCGTCCAGATACTTACTCAGCACCTCTTCCTCCGCCCCTGCACTCAATTCCTGCCCATTAAAATCCCTGATGCGGTTGTACAGGTAGAACTCTTCACCTTCAGGTAGTGGAGTCGTCTGCGGGTGAGTCGCCTGCTTACGGTAGCGATTAATGGCAGAAGTATTCAAAATACGGAAGAGCCACGCGCGCAGATTGGTGCCCAATTGATAAGTATCGGCGAAACGAAACGCTTTGAGCATCGTCTCCTGTACCAAATCCTCCGCCTCTTGCTGGTTGTTGGTCATTCGCAGTGCAGTACGATAGAGGCTATCCAATTGAGCCAGTACACCTGCTTCAAAATCCTCTGCTGGTATCTTCGTTGTGATCTCGTTCCTCGATGCTGTTGGCTGTTCCGACATTCAATGCTCCTAGATAATTTCCATAGCTTATATTCAGTATAGCGTATTTCGTACTGGGAATGAAAGCCCCACAGATTCTGTTAGTATAGACAGAAATCATGTCGAAGCCCGTGTGGGAGAAAGCATTTATGAATTGTATGAGTTGTATTGAATCCATCGCTCGCCTCCATCTATACTTGGATCGTGAACTGAGCAACGAGGAAGTCACAATCGTTCAGCAGCATCTCTCGGATTGTCCGAATTGTGAATGTCGTTTTCACTTCGATCTTGGACTCAAGCGGCTGATCCATGAACGCTGCACAATTGAGCGCGCTCCTGCTCACCTGCGTGAGGCTGTGCTGCGCCTGGCCTGCCTACCCGCCGGTCAGATAATCAACCTCGACCCCGAACTGGAGATGGAGATAAGAGCCGACCTCGAAGGATGGGAATAACGATCTATCACATCCCGAGAGCCTGCAGCAACGAAAATTTGAGTTGCGCTAATACCAGCATTTCGCCAATCGTCAGTAGTAGAGCAAAGCCGAAGAACGGAAGCAACTCTCGATAGCGAGCAAACGTCTGGTCTCGCCTGCTGATAGCAACGACCACCACTAAATTCACGCTACTCAGCACCATCAAGACGCCCGCCGTACTCAAAAGTGCAAGTGGGTAGAGCACAAGTCCATTCTGCGAGGCCACCGCAAAAAAACTCAACGCTAATCCCGGCACAAGCACCAGCAGTGCCGCCCACGAGGAAATGCTACGCTGCTCGCTATACTCGCACCAGAAGAGACGATTCAATAGCGGGAGGCCGAGCGATGCCAGTGCCAGGCCCGTTGCCAAACCTGTTGCCAGCCGCAACAGATTGTGCGGCTGATACAGATGCGCAAGACCAAGATCCAGAAAAAACGAATTGAACCCATTGACCGCCATTAAGACTATGCCCAACACGAGCACCACAACAATAGGCCGCGGTGGCAAGCGTTGAGCGCGTCCGCGGCCAATCGCATAAAAGGTTAGAAGCGTTACCATAAAGCCCAGGTAAATACCCGTATTACGCGCACACAAGGGCAAGCGCTGACCTCCAGGATAGAACGAATGGCTCGGCAGTTGCGCACATATGCCACTATCCAGCCAACGCAAGCGATCCAGAAGGGATACGCCAGGCACCAGCACCAACACAGCCAGCAGCCCCAAATAGCACAATGCCAGCACACCCACCATCCATGGACGCCAGTACATCGACTGCGGCCCAGGCTTCTGTACCATCTGGAAAATCCCTTTTCTCCTTAAACATTGAGCCCAAAATTAAAATACTGATTCAGGTAAAACAGCAGATTAAAGAAAATCATTACCCCTGCCAGTATCATCACCACGCCCGTACCAACCTCTATTTTCCCCAGGTGAGGCTTCAACAACTTCAACACCTTACTCACTCGATCAAGCCCCAGGCCCAGTAACAGAAACGGTATGCCCAGACCAAGCGAATATGCCAGCAGCAGCAGCACACCCTGGGTGAGCGTCCTGGCGCTCGCAGCCAGAACCAGAATTGCCCCCAGAATAAGGCCAATACAGGGAGTCCAGCCGATACCAAAGATAATGCCGATCAATAGTGAAGCACTGTAACTCGGACGCGCAGGATGAAACTCAAAACGCTTCTGCCAGTATAGGAACGGCAACTTGAAGATTCCCACCAGGTGAAGCCCTATAATGACCAGCAGGATACCACCGATCTCGCGCAGCAGAACCTGGTGCGCACGCAAAAAACTGCCCAGGGTACTGGCCGTGGCACCCAACGCGACAAAGGCTAGCGTAAAGCCGAACACGAACATAGCTGAGTGCAGAAATGTATTCAAGCGTGCGGGCCTCTCGCTCTGTTCGCCCGTGGACTGGTAAACGCTCTGACCCACCAGCTGTCCCAGGTATATAGGTACAAGCGGCAGCACACAAGGTGAAAGAAAAGATGCCAGTCCCGCTACGAAAGCCACTCCGAAGCTCAGTTGTGACGGATTCATACTTTATTAGATCTCCTGGCCACTCAGGACTCCTTACCACCTTCGGTGGTTCGCAATATTTTTTTTGCTGCGGGCATGGTAGCCGCAGGCTACCATGCCCGCAGCAAAAAAAAGACGCGAGTCGGCGGAGTTGTACTTCTACTCCCGCATCTTCGGCTTCCCCCTCGCCGACCCCGTGGAACCCGTGTTCATTGAGAATCTGTAGGGGAAGTAGTCTCAGTCCAAATAATCCTTCAGGATGCGGCTCGCCTGGGGGTGACGCAGCTTACGAATCGCGCGTTCCTCGATCTGGCGTACTCGTTCGCGAGTCACCTTCAGCTTCTTGCCCACCTCCTCCAATGTATGGTCATGATCATCAAGCAAGCCAAAGCGCAGTTCAATCACCTGCCGTTCGCGCAATGTCAGTTGCCCAAGTACCTTGCGAATCTCCTCATGCAGCAGTTGCCGATCGGTCTTCTCCACCGGCCCACGGTCATGCGTATCCTCGATAATATCGCCCAGCGTATTTTCCTCCTCATCAGAGAGAGGCGCATCCAATGAAAAAACCTTCTCCGCCCAGATCAACAACTCACTCACCCGGTCTGATGGCATGCCTAGCCGCTGACCAATGTGTTCGGGGGTCGGCTCCCGCCCAAGTTCCTGGTACAGTTGGCGAGTCGTCCGCTTGACACGCATCACCTCTTCCATAATATACACGGGCAATCTCACCGTGCGCGTACCTTCCAGAATTGCACGCGTGATCGCTTGCTTAATCCACCAGGTCGCGTAGGTAGAGAAGCGAAACCCCTTGCGGTAGTCAAACTTGGTAACGGCGCGGATGAGACCTATATTGCCCTCCCCAATCAGATCTTCCAGAGAGAGGCCCTGACCGACATATTTCTTGGCAATGCTTACTACCAATCGCAGGTTCGCCTCAATCAATTCATTACGGGCGTCTCTATCCCCTAGCTCGGCATGTTCCGCAAGGTAGGCTTCCTTGCTCGCGGTGAGCAGATTAATACGAGAGATCTCACGAAGATATAGGCGTAGGCTATCGCTTTGTGCCAGACCACTTAAGTCCGCGTCCTGGATAGTCTCGCGTTCTGGCTCTATCGGCTTATCAGCGTCAAACATCACATTTCGTTCCAAATGTTTACTCTTCTCCTGCGAACGGAACAGCGTACGCTCTAGAAAATCCCCTAAACTCCGTTCCCTTACGCCGGTTGGGATAATCACACTATGGGAAGTTCATCTCGTCGGTTTATCCTTCAAGCCGCAGTATAGCACCTGTAAATGCTACTCTGCAACCGAGGTGTGCATTCAATTAACACGCCTTACCCTAATCGTACTCCTCACCGATCTCGAGTGACACACATTTCAATGAGGTACAGAGCCATTGTATCACACCTATATGTTATTGCAAATCTGGTACCCGAAAGGGCATTACCTGTCACCCAGCCAAGGTCCTTGTCCGGAGAACAGTATTCCACAACACCTCTGATTTTGCCATGTCAACAAGCTGCTACTCTTCTTGTCGGCTAAACCAGCAAAATCAGCAGGTTCCGTTGTGATTGTTTCATACTCAAAGAAAGTCCTGCCGAACACAAACCAGCCCGCAACTTCTCAAACCATTCCAGCGTAGATATTTCCGAACATCTAAACAATAGGTGAGGAGAAGGTAGACGTAATCTGTTACAATAGCAAAAAAATATCTACGTCACATTGGAACATTGCCCTATGAGCTTACCACTACCGTTAGAACCCGGGACACTGCTTGACGGTCGCTACATCGTTGGCCCCCTCATCAATCATGGGGGCTTTGGAGCAGTCTATCGTGGCATCGACACCAGCGAAGACGACCGTCCGTGCGCCATTAAAGAAACCTACGACGTCAGCCCTGCTGCACGCCGCCAGGCCTTAATGCAAGCCGGCATCTTGTTCACCGTAAAGAGCAAACACCTCCCCCAGGTCTATGACGCATTCGAGGCCAACCAGCGCTTTTACCTGGTCATGCAACTCATCGAAGGTCAGACCTTGCTACAACTGCTCAGAGCTAGAGGCTATCCTTGCAGCGAACAACAAGTAACTGTATGGCTATTGCCCATCATGCACATTTTGCAGGAGCTGCACAGCCGCACCCCCGCCGTTATCCATCGTGACATCAAACCGGGCAACATCATCCTCACTCCTGATCAAACAGCCGTCCTCGTCGACTTTGGCCTCACCAAACTCCACGACCCCGATAGCAACACCCAGACAATCATCAGAGCCGTCTCAGAGGGATTTAGCCCCGTCGAACAGTACACCGGCAAGACCGGTCCGCAATCGGATATTTACTCCTTAGCAGCCACCATGTACTTCCTGCTTACGAACAAAATACCGCCACTGGCCATCAACCGCAGCATACAGGATGAAATAATCGCCCCGCGTTTGCTGAGTCCAGCCCTATCACCTAAGATAGAGCGTGTGCTCCTCAAAGCATTGGCTGTCGACCCTGATCAACGCTACCAAAGTATGCGCGAATTTGCCCAGGCATTGCAGGAACCCGGCTTTACAGGTTACGCTGATCCGACCGTCGTCTCCACCAGTGCGCAATCTGACAGTACACATACCACCTCAGTTGGTCTATCTACTCCATCCAGCCCTTCCATCAATATGCAGCGTATACCGCCCCCGCCTCCACCCCCATTTCCACTTCCACGACTTACATCGCCTCCGCAAATCCAGCCTTCATACCACGCTCCCAGCTCGCCTATCTATCCCGCGTCCGCTCCTTACATGGCTGCCGCACCACCTGGCTATGTCCTCGTACCCCAAACTACACTGGCCTCGCTTCAGCCTTTACCTAGCGCTTTTGGGCAAGGCTGTCTCTGGGGATTGATTCAAGGCATCCTGGCAGCAATTATGCTTCTCGTCCTAAGAAAGGACGTATACTTCATTCTGGCTACTCTCATCGGATTTCTTTTTTACCTGTTCGCAGGATACATGACCACACGCAAAGGTGGCTCGTTTGCCCGTGGTGCCTGGGCAGGTCTCTGGTCAGGCATCACCAGCACCGTCATATTCTGGATCGTCCTGGCTGTCGGTCTCCTCGTGCTCGTTTCACAACGTATACAGGCTGACAGGCTGGCAGCGCAAGAACAGGGCGCTTATATAGGACCTGGCGAGCTCGGCTATGCTTTTCGGGCAGTTGCTCCCGCTTTTCTCATTTCAAGCCGTCTAACGACGCAGTCACCATGGGCACCCCTGATAGCCTACTGCGTAGCCGGGTTAACCCTTGCCATCACATTTGGCGTGTGTGGTGGTATACTAGGTACAATGAAGCATCGGGATAGCATAAACAAGAAGAAGAGCCCTTAACATGCGCGCAATCATCTCCGAAAAACTACAATCGCATCTGCGGCGGGTTGGCAGCACCGTCCTCACCGTCACGCTAGGCCCCTTGCGTTGCTGAAGTGGCATCTTCTTCGAAGTGTCGGTCGACACCCGCGAACCGCCTGATCCTGGCCGCTACAAGTCATTCATGCAAGATGGCATACACATCTATTATTCACCAAAACTCGGTGGCCAGTCAGACACCTTAGAGCTTGACTATGTGCGCATCCTATTCCGCAGCAAGCCGCTCATGACAGGACCAGAGGACCTGCTCGCCAATGTCATCATGGGGCGGGTATAAGAGACGGATTGATTAACTCATCTTGAGTTGATGAGAGTCAGGTGGTCAGGTAATCTTGTAGAGCCATAGGTGTTGCATGGGAAGCAGATACTACTGGGTTCTATTCTAAGCTAGCTAACAAGCTCTCTTTCGGGGAACAGCGGTTCCATGGAAACTTCAACGTGTGTATTACGCTTTTTTCGTTTTTGTTTAGGTGATTTAGCTACGTCTTTGGTCACCCGTTGACGAGGACGATTAATATAGGCTGTTATGCGTTCAAGGTTGGATTTAGCCAGGCCATTTATGCTCTTGATATCTGCAAGTGATGTAAATTCCATCGATTTCCGCTTATCAACTATTTGCTTTGCACCCTTCTTACTGATCCGGATTACCTGACGCAAACCCTCCACGGAACGAGTAAGCTCATTGAATTGCTTCCAAAAGTCCCCTTCAGCGTCGCTTTTACGTTGACTGTCATATTGGTATTCTGTGTCGCCTTCAGTTACGTAGATATAGACATCGATATCAAGTTGGCTGAGGTATTTAGCCATGAGCGGGCCTACATCATCCCAAGACAACAGGCCATTCTGCGCTCCAAGTTTAGGAAAAGCTATGCTTTTTATACCATCCTGCTTATAGGTAGCTACTACATATTCAAGTCCTTTCTCAAGGTATTCTAATTTCGAAGGTAATCGCCAATCATTTTTAGTTGGAAAATTGAGTATCCAGGGTGTGCTTGCCTGATACAAAGTTGGTCGACCAATACGGAGCGTTCCTGTTCTGCATTCCTGTTGATAAGTGGTGAACATGGCAGGATATCTTTGCTTGAAGGATAAGGCAAGCCCTTTGCCCATAACTCCCTTGCAGTTAACAGTATTAACGATGACCTGTGCCTTTGAGTCGAAGATATCGCCTTTTTGATATTGTATGTGTGTCATCGGTATTTCCCCTCAAGCAAATAATCGGATACTCTATTGAGTTAGTAAATTTGTCCTATTGCCCATGATTGTAGCATTGTCCAGGTGGTCGTCCGCTAGGGAAAAATGCAAGTTGCTCCAATTTTTATGCTGATGTGATATTCCTCGAGCATCTGAACTGGGGTCTTATTAACGATCAACATACTATTGAAGATATAAAGGAGCGTACACGAATAAAGCATGCTGAGGTTCTTGTTCCAGACCTCCTACCATTAGGCAGAATACTGGGGATCTCTGTTAACACACAGGATATGGTACAGGCAGTAAATGCTGCGCTCTCAGAGTGCGGACTCGCAGGGCGTATCCCGTCCGCTATGTACAAGCCTGCGTTGTTCTTTTAGAAAGCATAAAAACAAGGGTCACTGCTTCAGTGACCCTCATCCTTTGATCTACATACTGTAGTTCTGTCTTGATTTATCCTACGCTGCCGGACATCTCCAGTTGGATCAGGCGGTTGAGTTCGACGGCGTACTCCATAGGGAGTTCCTTGGTGATTGGTTCGATGAAGCCGTTGACGATCAGGGAGTAGGCCTCGGATTCGTCCAGGCCACGGCTCATCAGGTAGAAGAGTTGATCCTCGCCGACTTTCGAGACGGTTGCCTCGTGGCCAAGCTCGGTCCAGTTTTCTTCGACGCGCATGGTCGGGTAGGTGTCGGAGCGAGCCTCTTCATCGAGCAAGAGCGCGTCACAGCGTACGCTGGACTTGGTGTGGTGCGCACCTGAGTTGATGCGGACCAGGCCGCGATAGGATGTGCGGCCAGTGCCCTTGGAGACCGACTTCGAGAGAATTTGAGATGTCGTGTATGGGGCGAGGTGCGTGACCTTGGCTCCTGCATCCTGGTGCATGCCATCGCTGGCGAAGGCTACCGAGAGGATATCTCCGCGAGCGCCTGGCTCCATCAAGAGGACGGCAGGGTACTTCATTGTCACTTTGGAGCCCAGGTTCCCATTGACCCATTCCATCGTCGCATCACTATAGGCGGCGGCGCGCTTGGTCACCAGGTTGTAGACGTTCTTCGACCAGTTCTGGATGGTGGTGTAGCGTACACGAGCGCCCTTCTGTACAACAATTTCTACGACGGCGCTGTGCAGACTATCGCTGGCGTAGGTTGGTGCTGTACAGCCCTCAACATAGTGCACGTAAGAACCCGGCGCAGCAATGATTAGAGTGCGCTCGAACTGGCCCATATTCTGTGCGTTGATGCGGAAGTAGGCTTGCAAGGGGATCTCGACCCGTACACCTTCTGGCACGTAGACGAAGCTGCCACCACTCCAGACGGCGCTGTTGAGCGAGGCGAACTTGTTGTCGGATGGCGGGATGATCGTACCAAAGTATTGTTTCACCAGGTCGGGGTACTGGCGTAATGCTGTATCCATGTCGGTGAAGATGACACCAAGCTTCTCCAGGTCCTCGCGTACCTTGTGGTAGACGGCCTCACTCTCGTACTGCGCGGTGACGCCAGCCAGGTATTTGCGCTCGGCTTGTGGGATGCCCAGGCGGTCGAAGGTTTCTTTGATCTCGGCGGGGACATCATCCCAGGTTCTGCCCTGCTCCTGCATCGGCTTGATGTAGTAGAAGATATTGTCGAAGTCAATCCCCGATAGGTCGGCGCCCCATGTTGGCATTGGGCGTTTCTCGAAGAGTGCCAGGCTCTTGAGGCGGAATTTGCGCATCCAATCGGGCTCGCCTTTCATTTCGGAAATCTGCTCAACAATTTTCGTGCTCAGTCCTCTTTCGGACTTAAACACGTAGTTTTCGGCCATATGGAACCCAGGATATACCTGCTGTTCCGTGTCGAATGCCTGTGTACTCATCAAAATCACTCCATCTGGTTGATATGTGTATACAGGAAGTGTATTGCTCCTGTTAATCCTTACTTGTGTACTCGGATTTATTCGTATTATATGTTTTCTAACAGGGCTTGTCAAGGTTGGAAATTACCAGAAGGTTGGTTGGCCTCCACTTGACGATCTTAAGACGGCTTGCTATGATGGTAACGGCATTTAGGGGAGAGTTCATTCCCCAGATGGGACTGCGCCCGTAGCTCAGTGGATTAGAGCACGCGCCTTCTAAGCGTGTGGTCGTGGGTTCGAATCCCGCCGGGCGCGTTTTTGTTGACCCCTCTACGCTGTTCCAGTGTTGTGTACTCTCCCTTGAATATAGTAACGTAATAGAGACAGTAGTTTAGAATGGATTATTACAAGACAAGGAGTAGAGGGTTTGGCAACACAACGACTTACACAGCAAGATCTTTTGGATTCCCTTCAGGATGATCACGCATGTTTTCAGAAACTTATCAATCGCCTGAATGAGGAGGAGCAGCAGACAGAGATTACGCCCGAAGGGTGGTCGGTCAAGGATTTTTTGTCACATATGAGCCATTGGAAGGCGGCGACACACAAGTTAATCGTTGCCTATACGCATTATCAGCCACTTCCGCCTGTTACGCCATCGGGAGACGAGGCCAATGAGGAGGCGCGCGAAATGGATAAAGCGCTATCTCTGCCAGAAGTACGCAATTACTGGGAAGAGGCGCACATGCACTTGATGCACCTCGTCGCCGACGAACTCGATGACCAGAAACTACAGGAAGAGGTACGTCCGCCCTGGGATGAAGACACTTCTGAGTCATTATGTAGCATGGTTGCTTCCATCTGCGAGCATGACGCGGAACATTTTGAATTGATTGAGCAATACTTCGAGATTGGCAACTAACCTCATGTTATGGGAGGAAGGGAAAATGGTGCATGATATAATGCTGTATGGATAATTCTGGGCCCTTCAAAGAAGAGAAAACAGAAGAGGAAGCCGAGGTTGATGTCAGCGATCTGCCGGAGGTGAGCAATGCCAGGAGCAACTGGTCTTTGTGGCTATCACGTACATTTCTGGGTTGGCAACGTTCTCTAAAGCGGCGATCCTGGCGATTGGTCAGTACTCTAGGCACGGTAGTGCTGGTTATAGCAGCACTGTTCGTTTTTCTGAGTAGTGTGTACAGTCTCTTCGCTCCACCTGCTAACCGGACTGTTCAACTTTCCCCTACGCCCACTCCTCGAATTATCTATCGAAATCATCCTGAAGCGGTGTACCGTGGCCAATTTGGTTTTGTGCTTAACGTGGCATGGTCACCGGATGGCACACGGCTTGCCTCGGGAAGCCGAAATGGGACTGTACAGGTATGGGACACAAAGACGGGGAAACGCTTGCTCATCTATCGTGGCCATTCCAATGAAGTGCTTGGCGTGGCGTGGTCACCGGATGGCACTCGTATAGCATCTGCCAGCCGCGATACAACTGTACAGGTATGGGATGCCAGCACTGGCAAGCGCCTACTCACCTATCGTGGTCATACCAATGCAGTGTATAGTGTGGCGTGGTCACCCGAGGGCACCCGTATCGCCTCTGGCGGTGATGATGGTACGGTGCAAGTGTGGGATGCCAACACTGGCAAGCATCTCCTCACCTATCGTGGGCACATAGGTTCGGTGTTTGCTGTAGCATGGTCACCTGAAAGCACCCTGATCGCCTCTGGAGGTGTTGACCGGATGGTACAGATATGGGATGCCAGCACCGGCGAGCGTCTCCTCACTTATCGCGGCCATACCGATGCGGTGACTACGGTGATGTGGTCACCGGATGGCAGCCGCATCGCCTCGGGCGGCTTTGACACGACCGTGCAGGTATGGGATGCCAACACCGGCAAGCGTCTGCTCACCTATCGTGGGCACACTAATGCAGTATATAGTCTGGCGTGGTCACCAGACGGCACCCGCATCGCCTCTGGCGGTGATGATGGTACGGTGCAAATGTGGGATGCCAGCACCGGCAAGCGTCTGCTCACCTATCGAAGTGGAGCAATTTGTGTGGCGTGGTCACCAGACGGCACCCGCATTGTCTCGGGAGGCATTGATGGGTCTCTGAAAGTGTGGCAAACGGTATAAGGGCCACACAATCCCCCAGATTGCGTCCGCAAGGACCCACCCATCCACCCCACGGCCTGCTCGCCCCTATGGCCCCTACCATACTCCGTCTTTGCTCCTTCGGCTTCTTCGACTCCGTCACTTTTCTTCATCAGGAGGTGGTTTGTTTCAAAGTGATTGTTGCGGACCGGTCGGCGGGGGGCGAGACGGCAAATTTGAAGAAGTGGGTGGAGCTATTGTAGGTGACGGGGCCAACGATGCCTTTGGAGGCAGTAGCCGTTGGGAGAGATGGTGAGTAGCCAGACAGGGTAACGGATTTCTCTCCTGCGGCAAAGGTAATTGTTGCCTGCACGCTGCCATTGTCGGTCAGTTGGGGGATGCGTTTTTTGCCGAGAGAGGCAAATTTGCCAGTATCCCCTAAGAAGGCGATGCCGGATTGACCAATCGGCACAACGATGTAGTAGGATGCGTCGTTGACAGTATCGCTGTAGTCCTTTCCGGCCTCAACGACCTGGCCGCTGCCGGTAAAGTAATTATAGACGTATACTGCTCCATTGAGGCCCAGGGATGACGGATTAAAGGTAATCGCTGTGTTGTTGCCACGTTTATAGGCGAAGACATACGATGCTTTCAGCCCGCCATGGTCGGTGTAGGTGGAGGCGATCATCGGAGTATCCTGGCTGAGTGCGTCTAGTACATACATCTGATCTATGGGGACAATGGGCACATCGGGCTTGACGATGACGCCGTCGGCACGAACAGACTGTAACAAGTTGGCTTTGCTCTCGGCGCCGATGGGGTCGCCGACGCCGACTATGCTTGCTGAAAGTGTTGAGAGGAGCAGGTTGTCGGTCTCGGTGCTCATAAACACGTCTGTGTACGGCCATACGCCAAGTGCGGCGGCCAGGCGAGAGGTATACAAGAACCAATCCCAACTACTTCTTTGGAAGCGATCAGGGCTGACGCGCATCGTCAGGAGATTGCTGTACATGCTGCTCTGGAGGAAATGGCGCGGGAGAGGCATGCAATATTGGATCGCGATGCCATTAGCCGCTAAAGCGCTGGCCATGTTGTTCATGAAGGCAGCAGGGTTGTTGAGGTTCATGGCCGGAAGGGCGCGATTGTTAAGCCAGTCCTGCTTATAGCCGATAACACCGGAGTCTTTGAGGTAGCTGGCGAGCTGATTCCAGTACTGTGGATCGGTGGGTACGTTGTTTGACATGCTATAGAGTTTGCGATAGGGGCTGTCCGGGTCAATCCAGCGGGCATGTGTGACCAGGGGTAGGCCAAGCTGCTGCTGAAAAGCTTTCAAGCCATGGGGAAAAATTGCTGGCGTGGCCCGGTAGAGATAGATGCCACCTCTATCATTGATCGGGTCTCCCTGCCAGGTCTTAGAGGAGCCTTTGGCATAAAACCAGCTATCAATCTCCATGTATCCGAGGGAAATATCTTGTTGACGGAAGGAATCTCGGACTGCGAGCAAGGTGCCAGTGTAGCCTAAAGAGTGGTCAAAGTTGTAGTAGTACGCCCCACCTGTGTCTGTCCAGTAGCCCAGGTAGTTGAGGGTGGTATCGGAATCATTGGCGGGACGAATTTTGTTCTGAAGGTCGGTCATGGCATGGCCCCACGTTTCGAAGGCGTTATTGATGCCCTGCGTTATGACGAGGAAGGTCTGATGGGTGAAACCTGGCGGGAGCGTGTCAATTGCGGAATTGATGCCACTGACGATTGATCCATCCTTATTTTGTGTGGTGCTTGCTATCATGAAGTCGGATGCAGGGGAGAGAAGAAAGACATTCTGCGTGTCATCATAAAACATCCATGGGCTATCGTCCGCCAGAGCGTTGAAGTCGGGGTGAGCAAACTGACCGGAGTAGCTGAGGTGATGAAGGTTTTTGGGGTAGGTTAACAAATGCGGAAATGGCGCGTTATTGGGTGAAGCTGAGAGGTAGGAGTCAGTGAAGAGAACGATTGGCTTGTCATCGTATGCACGAATTGCTCCACTTCTGGCAGCACTGGCTTGATAGTTGAAGGTGACTTCTTGATAGCTACCAATGCTGTCACTGCCTGTGCGAACGGTGATATCGGTGAGGGTGTGGCCGATGTTGCCGGCGAAGGTCCAGGCTGGGCTATGTGCACTGATAGTGTATGTTCCACTACCATCCACTGATGCTGTAATGCCTATGGTAGATATGGGAACTGTGCGCAAGGCGTTGATGAGGCTAAAGCTTCTCAGATCAATCGTTGTGAGCAAGAAGGCAAGTATGAGTAGTCCGATAAGTTGCTTTGTTGGTGAAAAGCGTTTCATATTACTCAATAATAATGTCCTTTGTAATTATTCAGGTACGTGACTCCTCCCCGCCTCGCGGCGGGCCCTGCGATAAAGGAAGACGCGAGCCGCAGACGGTTGTGAGGAGTCCTGAAGAGTTACTGTACTATTTATTACAGCTTACGGTAGAGCTTAAGAGGAGGTAAGGTCTCCAGTTTATTGTAGCCTGGAAAAGGAGATGTCGTCAATGGGGCCATTATACCCTTGTACTTTGACCATCCAATGAATATACTTATAGCGATAGGGATATTTTCCTGCTTCCGCTCTTTCTGACTGTCTGCTCATCTTTTGTCCTCAAGGAAATAAGTTTGTATACAGGAAGGAGGTTTTCTTGCCCCACACCGAAGAAACTCGTGTCACGCCTGAGCAAGTGCTTGAGGTATTACAGACCTGCTACGACCCTTGCTGCAAAGAACGCGCTGTGAGCGTGGTAGAGCTAGGACTTATTCAGGACGTGAAGGTCGCTGAGAACGGACACGACGTGCGTGTCGAGCTATTGCTTACCTCTGGTTGGTGTCCTTTCTCTGCCCATCTTTTGCACCAGATTGACCAAACGGTTCAGGGAATTGAAGGAGTAGGCGAGGTAGACACCGAAATTGTTTGGAACACGGTTTGGACTCCTGAACGCATGACCGCCAGCGCACGGGAGAAACTAACACTACCAATGGCGCAGCTACTACCGTTGCGTCAGCGTCGTCTTGAGCGTGAGGCGCAAGCCTCGCAGACATCTATTTCATGAGAGGAGTGCAACATGCTGGACAATGAAGCCTTTGTCTTTGACTGTGTGTGTCATGTATTTAATTTTGACAAGAAGAATGCCTATGGCAAGCCAGGAGAGATGTTTATCAATCATCTCTATGCCTTCCACCAGGTGTTGACTCCGCCTGGTGAGCGTGTGCTAGGCCCAGAGGAGTTTTTGCGCGAGTGGAACATCGATGAAATTGCCCGCATGGTGTTCGAGGAGTCCGGGACGGATATGATCGTGGCGCAGCCCTTGCCACTCACCGACCTCTTTTATGACGGGCTATCACAGTGGGAGAAGTGCGCAGCAATGGCGCAAAAGTACCCCGACCGCGCAGTATTTTGGGGAACGATCAATCCATTGGAAGGCAAAAAGGCGCTTGATCTGATGGAGGTCCAGGTCAAGGAACATGGAGCGAAGGCGTTCAAGCTTTACAACGTGCGCTACGATTATGGCGAGCCTTTCCCCTGGCGTATGGATGACCGGCGTGTGGCCTTTCCAGTCTTTGAGAAGGCGCTTGAACTGGGGGTGAAGACCATTGGCGTGCATAAAGGTGTGCCGCTTGGTCCGCAGCCCATCGAACATACCCAGGCCTGGGACATGGATGGGGCCGCTGCCAACTTCCCGGATATCAACTTTGTGATCTTCCACGTTGGCTTGCCCTTCATTGATGAGATTTGCTGGCAGTTAGTACGCTATCCCAACCTGTATGCCTCGATTGCCGCAACATTGAACTTCATCGTGCGAGCGCCACGAGCTTTTGCGGAAAATATGGGCAAGCTCATGTTCTGGTGCGGTGAGGACAAAATTCTCTATGGTGGTGAGACGCCAATCTGGCATCCACGTTGGGCGCTAGACGCCTTCTGGAAGTTCGAGCTACCGGAGGACCTCGTGACCGGCTATGGTTATCCTCAACTAACCACCCAGGCCAAAAAGAAGATCCTCGGCGGCAACCTCGCCCGCCTGATGGGGATCGATGTTGAGCAGAAGGTGGCGCAGTTACAGAAGTAGCGCAATCGTTGGGACCAGGGCGACCGCATACGACGGATCGCCCTGCGAAACTCGTGTATAGTAGTGGCGGGGCTTGCCCCCGCCATGCTGGGATGGCTAACGTTCGCATCTATAGGGAAAAGCCCCGCCAGGTATCCGCACGCAGGCCCACCTCTACCAGGACACTCTCACCGACCCTACAACGCTGCCAACCCAGCCTGGGCCACCTCCATATCATGGGTGTAGTGTCCCCCACTCACGCCTATACCCCCGATAATACCGGCATCCGTCTTGATCGGATAGCCACCACCGAAGACGATCAGCCGATCCGTCTTGATAATGCCATGCAGTAGCGGCGGATCATTCTTCACAAAATCGTACCATTCGTGTGTCGCCATACTAAAGCTGATCGCCGTATAGGCCTTGTCCTGCGCAATTTGCACGCTCAAGAGTGCTGCGCCGTCCATGCGACTGAATGCTTTGAGCGTGCCATCGCTATCTACGACCGCGATGACCATGGGGATGTTCATCTCGCGCGCCTTGGCTTCTGCGGCTGCGATGAGGCGTTGGGCCGCCTCGATCGTGATGGTGGACTTCTGGAAGGTGTTTTCTGCCATAGAAATAGTTCTCCTTTACTGATTGACTTGACTACTCGTTGACGCCATAGCGGCGCTCCAATGCCTGGATCTCAGGCAGGCCAATCTGATCCGTGAATTGTGAAAAAGTCACCATATGCTCAGCAAAGGAAGTTGGCGTCTGCCCTTGTTTGAGCACTTCTAGTAGACCAAGCATAGCATATGTGGCTGCAAAAAGCATACTTACAGGAAAAATTACCAGTTTGTAGCCCAGTGCCTGAATCTCATCCAAAGAGAGCAAGGGGGTCTTGCCGCTTTCCGCCCAGTTGTAAAGCAATGGCACGTTGGGGAAAGTTTGCGCAATAGCCTTGAGTTCTGCAACGGAACGGGGAGCCTCGATGAAGACGACATCTGCTCCCGCCTCGTGGTAGGCTTGTCCTCTCTGCAGCGCATCTTCGAAACCGTTCACGGCGTTGGCATCGGTGCGGGCGATAATCACGAAGTCGGGGTCCTGCCGAGCATCGACGGCAGCGTGTATTTTCTGCACCATCTCGTTCAGCGGAATGACTTGCTTCCCCTCCATATGCCCACACTTCTTGGGCCACACCTGGTCTTCGATGTGTACAGCCGCCACCCCGGCGCGCTCATACTCCCGGATCGTGCGCCGCACGTTGATGGGATTGCCGTAGCCAGTATCGGCATCTGCTATGAGCGGCAGGTCACCAACGACCGCGGCAAGGGCTGCGGCACGGCTCACCATCTCGCTCATTGTCAGCAAGCCGACATCGGGCTGACCAAGAACGCTGGCCGCCGTGCCAAATCCGGTCATATAGACCGCAGGAAATCCCGCCTGGGCGATTAAGCGTGCGCTCAGTGCATCGTATGCTCCAGGAGCAACGACCAGGTCAGGACCGGCAAGTAGTTCGCGCAATCGTGTTGTGACGCGCATGGTAATGTTCTCTTTCTGTGGGGTCTGCATCCTTCGAGGTGAAACGAGAGAAAACAAGCATGCAGAGCCTTTCTATGCCATGAGTGCAAAGGTTGTCCCGACGCTATTGGGCGTGTATGCCTCCGGCATCGTCTGGGCAATGCGCTGATTCTTTAGCCCTTTTTCAAAATCGGTGGTACGCTCAACCTGCCCGGTCACCAGGACAGTTCCGTTGAGCAGGAACGACGGGCCGCGTTCAACCAGCAGCTCAATGCCCTCACGTTGCAGGTCATGCAGGGATGGCGGGGGTAGATCCAGGATCATATTGTCGTTGATCACCAGGCGTTGCTTAAGAAAAGCGTCGGGATGTAGCAAGATGGGCATGCGGCGTCTACCGATTTTGTCGAGCATGCCATCCAGCCCATGTGTGTGGTCGGTGTGCCCGTGACTGAGGACAATTGCCTGGATGTTGCTGAAATCGATGCCGAGCAGTTCTATGTTATGCAACGCTCCATCGGGTGTAACCCCGGTGTCAAAGAGGAAGGTTGCGCGTTTCCCCTGGTCGATGACCGTTATCAGCAGCGAGACTCCATGCTCTGCGCGTAACTGTTCGCGTGAGAAGAAATCCCTTTGCAGGGGAAAACGCCGTGCCACCGGGGTTGAAGCCATAAGGACGTCAAGCGAATTATCCATAATGGTTGTGATCTCGACGCCATCGACGGCAGGCAGATTGAGCAGTAGTGACATGTTGGATGCTCCTTTCAGTCTGATGAATGCATTATACACCGAAAGGAGCATCTTTACTTCCTCATTCTGATAATCTTCGCCAGCATCGTTCTGATTTTGCTACACTATAGGCTACAGCGTATAATGGTACAACGCGAGATTGTGGAAGGATCTCCATCCTTGCGGGTGATTTACGTGAGCGGGCCGATAATGAGGTTTAACAAATTTATCTGAGGCACGAGCTAGAACAGCGATACAACGGACACAAGTGATACAAGTGATACAAATGATATAAGCCTCATTGGAAATGCACTAGGGAGAACCAGAATGAGTGTCGTTCATCATCTCAGCGACATGAAAAATGACGAGCTGCGTTGGAAAGGTGTGCCAGTCCGTGCCTACGGACCTGAAAATAGCGGTGCAGACCGCGCTACACGCCAGATACTGATAGGACCTGACGAAAACTCGCCAAATTTCCATATCCGTTACTTTGCCGTACAGCCAGGTGGCCATACCTCGCTCGACCAACACGCACACGAGCATGGCGTCTATGTCATTCATGGCCACGCTCGCCTGCAGATGGGTGGGAAAGAATATATGCTGCATGTGGGTGACGTTGTCTACATAGTATGGTCTGCCACTTCTGCCGGCGAGGCTCCTTTTCGCAGTGTGCAACCTTTCGCGCTACGCGCCTCGACCCCGGTGGGCTGGCCGAGTATATTCGCGTACCTGCTCCGAATGTGCAGCTTGACGTCCTCCCCTTACCCGACGACCTCTCATTTGAGGAGGCTACCCTCATTGAGCCACTGGCCTGCTGCATACGTGGCATCGACCGCGCCGCAATCGAGCCCGGCGATAGTGTCCTCGTGCTGGGAGCAGGCAGTACTGGCCTGATGCTGGCGCAACTGGCACAACAGCGAGGAGCAACTCGTGTCATCATCGTCGATCCTATCGCCTACCGCCGTCAGCGTGCCCTGGATGCTGGGATCGACCACGCACTTGACCCGCAAGCTGATGGGCATTACCTGCCCCCCAGGCAGGATTCCAGTCCCCCAGACAGGGCACCCCATCTGGGGGACGGGTATCCACAAGGGGTGCTCCTACAGCAAATCTATGCTGTGAATGATGGGCGCAAGCCGGATATTGTGCTGGTCACCCCTTCCAAGATCAGTGCCATGTTGCAGGGACTTGACCTGGTAGGGCCAGGCGGGACGGTATTGCTGTTTGCTCCACCTCCGCCGAGCGAGACACTCCCTGTCACCCCGAACCAACTATTTTTCCAGGAGATTACGCTGCGCACCAGTTACTCTGCTGGACCATATGAGACTCGACTTGCCCTGGAACTGCTGGGAAGTGGACGCATCAAAGCGGAAACGGTGATTACACATCGCTTCGCGTTGCAGGATGCAGCACAAGCGTTTCAACTCGTGGCGAAGCCAGGAGACGCGCTCAAGGCGCTGATTGTTTCGGAATAGAGCTAACTCAGCAGTATTTATATAATAACTCTACCATTAATAGCCCAATACTACTAGGACTATTAGCTCTGCGCTTGCACATCAGATAAAAATCCTGTTATACTTTCGGCAACAGAATATTTCTTGACATAAAGGGCATTTAGCCTCTGCAACGCAGAGGCCCTGACATGTTACCCATCATCATGTCACGAACCGGAGGTTTTTTCATGAGTGATAACGTTCTGTCAACCACTATTGCACCTGCTCGCGTGAATATCCCCAGTACCAAGTCGCACGGTTCCCTTGACGCAGATATCATCATCAAGAACGCACCCGACCCGGTCTTTGTCTCGGATCTGGAAGGCAAAATTCTTTCAGCTAACGATGCCGTCTACGAGTTGTTGGGCTTTCGGACGGACGAGGTGCTGGAGCAATCCCTCTCCCGCTTTATCAGTCCCGAAGAAACCCGTGAGTTCACCGCTGCTCTACGTGAGGTCATCGAACGTGGTGCCACGCGCAATGCACGGTTGAACCCGCGTAGCGCATCTGGCGAGGTCATTCCGACCAGCTTGAATGCCTCTGCACTACGTGACGCAGACGGGAAGGTTATCGGTGCTATCGGCGTCCTGCGCGACATGCGCGAACTGGATAAAGCCCGCGCCTACGCCGACAGTCTGATCAAGAACGCACCCGACCCGGTCTTTGTCTCGGATCTGGAAGGCAAAATTCTTTCAGCTAACGATGCCGTCTACGAGTTGTTGGGCTTTCGGATAGACGAGGTGTTGGAGCAATCCCTCTCTCGCTTTATCAGTCCCGAAGAAACTCGTGAGTTCACCGCTGCTCTGCGCGAGGTCATTGAGCGCGGCGTCATCCGCAACACTCGCCTCAATCCTCGCAGTGCATCTGGCGAGGTCATTCCGACCAGCTTGAACGCCTCGGCGCTGCGTGATGCAGATGGCAAAGTCATCGGTGCGATCGGCATTCTGCGCGATATGCGCGAACTGGATAAAGCCCTGGCGTACTCAGATAGCCTGATCAAGAACGCGCCGGACCCGGTGTTTGTCTCGGACCTGGAAGGCAAGATTTTGCAAGCGAACGATGCCGTCTACGAATTACTGGGGTTCCGTCCAGACGAAGTATTGGAGCAATCGCTCTCCCGCTTTATCAGTCCAGAAGAAACCCGTGAATTCCTTGCCGCCTTGCGCGAAGTTATCGAGCGCGGGGTGACACGCAATGCACGCCTCAATCCTCGCAGTGCCTCTGGCGAGGTTATCCCGACAACACTCAATGCCTCTGCCTTGCGTGATACGGACGGCAGAGTCATCGGTGCCATCGGTATCTTGCGTGACATGCGTGCTTATGAGAAGGTAGTGCGCGACTTGCAGAGAATCGAAGGCCGAACTGCAGGAAAAAATCCTGGACCTGGAAAAGTTTGAAGAAGTGGTCGTTGGTCGCGAACTCAAGATGATTGCGTTGGAGAAAGAGATCGAGAATCTCAAGGGTGAGCTGAAGAAGGTCGATCGAGGACAGTACAAATGGACGTAGTGCAGCCACGTTCACCGGAGACTAACTCGTATGAAGAGACGACACTAGAGAGGCTCCAACAAGAGTACGCGCAGCTCATGGAGGAGAAGCGAGCCCTGGAAATGCGTGTGCTCAAGAGTGAAGAGCGCCGCCGTGCCTTTATGCATATTCTCAGTGACCTGAACACGGTCAATCGTAAGCTAGCCGATCAACGCAAGGCCATGATCCACATCCTGGCCGACTACGAGCAAGATCGTAGCCGCCTTGCCGGACAAACTGAGCGCTTGCATAATTCCCGCCGTGCCCTCATGCATATCCTACAGGATTCGTACCAGTCCAATCTGCGCCTGGAAAATAGCCGCAAAGCCATGATCCACATCATGAGCGACTTGCGTGAGACGACAGCGGAAGTACAGCGCCGGGAGCAGGAGTTGCGCGAGAAGCAGGAACAGCTCGTCCAGGCCGGTAAACTGGCAACGCTCGGAGAGCTTACCACTGGCGTCGCCCATGAACTTAATAACCCGCTGAACAACATCGGCCTGTTCATTGGCAATGCCATTGATCTGATAGAACTCGGTAATGCAGACCACCAAGGCATTCTGCACGAACTGCATAGCGCCATGCAGCAAGTCCACAAGGCAACAGAAATTATTTCACACCTGCGCACGTTTGGACGTGCTGCCTCGGTGACTCATGAGCCGGTAGCCATTCACCGGGTCATTCAACGTGCACTCTCACTCATGCAAGAACAACTGCGCCTTCGCGAAATCGAGGTGCAGTTGCTCTTCCCTGAGGAAGATGTGATTGTGATGGGCAACGCGATCCAATTGGAGCAGATCTTTCTCAACCTCCTCACCAACGCACGCGATGCCATGGTCAATGAGATACGAAAAGTCATTGCTATCACCTGTACAGCGTCGACGGAAATGGTAGCAATCAGTTTTCGCGATACCGGCCCTGGCATACCGGCAGGACTTGAACAACGCATCTTTGATCCTTTCTTCACGACAAAGGAAGTTGGTGCCGGGACAGGCCTTGGTCTCTCTATTACATACGGCATTATCAAGGAGCACCAGGGCATCATCGTGGTTGAAAATCGCCCTGGAGAAGGAGCCACCTTTTTGATCCAGCTTCCGCGTAACCGTTCATAGAAAAGAGGAATTCACTATTCAATCCCTGTCCCCCAGACAGGGAGATCGGGGGACTACAGAGAATGAATGAACCACAGGTCCTCATCGTTGACGACGACACAGCACTCTTGCAAGCGCTTCCTCAAGCGTTGTCTCTTCGCATTGATGGAGTGAAGGTGGATACATCTGATTCGGCACTGGGAGCGCTTGAGCAGATCCAAGAGTATGATTACGACGCCATCGTGAGTGATATCAAGATGCCAGGCATGGATGGATTAGTCCTCCTGGAGAAGATCAAAGAGCTGCGGCCGGACACACCTACTCTGCTGATTACTGGCCACGGTGAGCATGATCTCGCGGTCCAGGCTCTGAGGGGCGGGGCTTACGACTTCATCCAGAAGCCGATTGATCGGGATTACCTTGTGGCTGCATTGCAGCGTGCCATTCATACCCACCAACTGCGTCACCGGGTTCTAGAGCAACAACTGGCCCTAGAACTTCATGCTAAAACGCTCGAGCGTGTGGTACAGAAGCGGACAAGCGAGCTAGTCGAGGCGAATGCGGCAAAAGACAAATTCCTCAGCATTGTTTCACATGAACTCAAAACGCCACTAACCAGTCTAAAGGGGATGGCGCAGTTTCTGCGTCGTCAGTTCAAAAATACAGATTCGGCTAAAATGGTCTGTCAAGGCCTGGCGGACATGGAGCGCTCGATCTATCGTATGGAAGTGCTCGTCAATGATTTGCTGGATACTTCTCTTGTCGAGACAAATATGTTCGTCTTGCACCGTAAACGCTGCGATTTAGTCGAACTGTGTCGGCACTTAATCAATGAGTACACAGCGGGAGCTGGACCTGCACTCACATTTGAAGCTCTGGGCGATCAGGTTGAAGTCGAGGTGGATATTGATCGCATCAGCCAGGTGATCATTAACCTCCTGTCAAATGCACGCAAGTATTCGCCGAAGGGAACTCCTATCACCCTAACGTTAGAACAAGCAGGATATGAGAGTATCGTCTCGGTGCGTGATATAGGAGTTGGGATTCCAGCCGAGATGCAGTCCCAGATTTTCGAGCCGTTCTATCGCGTTCCGGGTATTGAGGTACAGACCGGCTCAAGTACTGGATTAGGGCTGGGATTGTACATTTCACGGAAAATTGTGGAACGACACGGTGGACACATCGAGGTACAAAGCATTCCCGGCGAGGGAAGTACGTTCTCCATCGCATTGCCCCTGTACATCGATCCTACAGCAGATACCTTAGATACTACCAGGCTCGCGCCGCACACTCAAGCGATATGGACGATAGCTCATTGACTGTTCCTAAAAGAGGTACTTAGATGTTGAATGAACCATACATCCTGATTGTTGACGATGACGTGGCCTTGTTACAAGCGCTTCCTCAAGCATTATATCTTCGCATCGACGGGGTGAAGGTGGATACAACCGACTCGGCTCAAGAGGCGCTCGGCCTCGTTCAAGAGCATGATTACGATGCCATCATCTGTGATATCAAAATGCCGGGCATGGATGGATTGGTGCTACTGGCGAAGATCAAAGAGTTGCGGCCAGATACGCCTACGTTGCTGATTACTGGTCACGGTGAGGAAAATCTCGCGATCCAGGCTCTGCGCGGAGGGGCTTACGACTTTATCCAGAAGCCCATTGAGCGCGACTACCTTGTAGCCGCGTTGCTGCGTGCCATTCAAACGCACCAGTTGCGCCGTCAGGTGATCGAGCAGCAGCTTGAATTGGAGCGCTATGCCCAATCGCTTGAGCAAACGGTACAGGAGCGAACACGTGAGCTAGTTGAGGCCAACGCAGCTAAAGATGAATTTCTCAGCATTGCCTCGCACGAACTCAAAACGCCGCTGGCCAGTTTGAAGGGCATGGCGCAGTTGTTGCGTCGGCGGCTCGAACGCAACGCTTCGATTGAGGTTGCGAACCTGCTGAACATAGAGCGCTCGATCCGACGTTTAGAATTGCTCGTGAGTGATTTGCTCAACACCTCGCTCATCGAAACCGGTATGTTTGTCTTACAGCACCAATGCTGCGACCTGGTCGCGCTCTGCCGGGATGTGATAGAAGAGTATAAAATGGGTGCCGGTCCAGCTGTTCCTCTCACCTTTGAAACTCCTAACGAACCAATTGAAGTCGAGGTGGATATTGATCGCATAAGCCAGGTAATACTGAACCTGCTCTCTAATGCACGCAAATACTCATCGGCGGAGTCACCAATCACGATCACGCTGCAGCGAGCAGGTGAGTCGGGTATCCTCTCCGTACGTGATAGGGGCGTGGGGATTCCTGCTGAAATGATCCCCCACATCTTCGAGCGCTTCTACCGTGTTCCAGGCGTTGAGGTACAGACTGGCTCTGGTATCGGCTTAGGTCTGGGGCTCTACATCTCGCGTAAAATCGTGGAGCGACACGGCGGTCATATCGAGGTACATAGCATTCTGGGCGAAGGAAGTATATTTTCCATCACATTGCCTTTATTCGTCGGTCCTACATGTGATAGCATGGAAGCAATAAAGCGTGCGCCACACCCCCAGGCAATGAAATTAGGCACCAAATAGTTAACCCACAAGAAACATCGGCTTGCTGTTCTCTGCCTAAGTATTTTACAATAAAGTCATACCCAATCGATAACACAAAAACCTAAGTTCAGAGGAGCAGTACTATGACAACAACTCAGACGGATCCCAAAGTACAACAATGGACCAATCTCGCACAGCAGTTGCGTGTAGATAGTATCCGCTGCACAACGGCCGCAGGCTCGGGACACCCCACCTCTTCCATGTCGGCAGCAGACCTGATGGCTGTGCTATTGACCAGCTACCTGCACTACGACTTTGACAATCCCAAGAACCCGAATAACGATCACCTCATCTTCTCCAAAGGTCATGCCTCACCCCTGCTGTACTCACTCTATAAAGCAGCAGGCGCCATCAGCGACGAGGAACTGATGACGCTGCGCAAGTTTGGCAGTCGCCTCGAAGGGCATCCCACTCCGGCCCTGCCGTGGGTGGACGTTGCCACCGGTTCGCTAGGGCAGGGCCTGCCGATTGGAGTTGGTGTTGCACTCGCAGGCAAGTACCTGGACAAGCTTCCCTACCATATCTGGGTGCTGCTCGGCGACAGCGAAATGGCCGAAGGCTCGCAGTGGGAAGCGTTCGACCACGCCTCCTACTATAAGCTAGACAATCTGGTGGGTATCCTCGACGTCAACCGCCTGGGACAGCGCGGCGAAACGATGCATGGTTGGCACACTGAGGTTTATGAAGCACGCGCCAAAGCCTTTGGCTGGAACACGATAGTCATCGACGGCCACAACTACGAGGAGATCGACCGGGCGTTTGCGCAGGCAGCACAACCGAATGGCTTGCCCACGCTGATTATTGCGAAGACAATCAAGGGCAAGGGTGTCTCATTCCTGGAGAATAAAAACGGCTGGCATGGTAAAGCTCTCAACAAGGAGCAAGAACAACAGGCATTGCAAGAACTTGACCATGTACGCAGTCAGACGTATCCAGTACAGAAGCCCGAAAATCGTCAGCCTGCCCCCGAACCTGCAAAGAAACCTCTGGAATTGCCGAAATACGATGGTAAAGAAGAGGTCGCCACGCGCAAAGCCTACGGTGATGCATTGCAGGCATTGGGCGCTGCCAACCCGGATGTTATTGGCCTGGACGGTGAAGTGAACAACTCGACCTTTGCTGAAGAATTTGCCAAAGCCTACCCGGACCGCTACTTCGAGCAGTTCATCGCCGAGCAGCAACTGATATCCGCCGCCGTTGGCATGAGCGTGCGTCACAAGATTCCCTTTGCCTCTACTTTCGCTGCCTTCTTCACACGTGCCTATGACTTCATTCGCATGGCTGCCATCTCCCGTGCCAACATTCGTCTCTGTGGTTCTCATGCGGGTGTCTCGATTGGCGAAGATGGCCCATCGCAAATGGCACTGGAAGACCTGGCGATGATGCGTGCCGTCTTTGGCAGTACGGTCCTCTATCCCTGTGACGCCAATCAGACTGCCCAGCTCGTCGCACAAATGGCCGACCATAACGGCATTGTCTATATGCGTACTACCCGCGAAAAGACACCGGTGATCTACGGTCCGGGTGAGACGTTCAAGGTTGGTGGCAGTAAGGTGGTACGCCAATCGGACAAAGATCAGGTGACCGTTGTCGCGGCCGGTATCACACTGCATGAAGCACTGAAGGCCTACGATCAGTTGAAGAGTCAAAGAATCACGGTCCGTGTCATTGATGCGTACTCGGTGAAGCCAATCGATGCAGACACGCTCTATGCTGCAGCGCAGCAGGCGGGCAATAGAATTGTCGTCGTAGAAGACCACTGGCCCGAAGGTGGATTGGGTGAAGCTGTGTTAGAAGCGTTTACGCAGCGCGATGGGCAGCTGCCGCAGGTGGTAAAACTGGCTGTATCGTCGATGCCCGGCTCTGGCACCCCTGCCGAACTGATGGAAGAAGCCGGAATCAGTGCCCATCATATCGTTGGGGCTGTCCAAGCTCTTGTACGAGGTAAATAACTGAAGAACCTGGCGTAGTAACCTGGCGGGGGCTTGCCCCCGCCAGGTTACGTATTTGAGTTGGAGATATCAAATGATAGATCCCCTTCAATCTGAGCATGCCGATCATAGCTCTCTAGACAAAACCAGTCAAAAAAAGCCAGTTCCCCACGGCATTGGTATGGCCGTCGCCTTCGATTGGGGATTGGCTGTGCAAGTGCTCATCATGCCTTTTCTACCATTATTTTCACAGAATCTTAACCCGTTCAGACTAGGCGGCCTGTCCGGGTTGAAATTAGGCTGGCTGCCTACATGGGGTGCTTCATTTCTTGTATCGTTGCCATTTGTGGTCTTGCTTGTCGTTTTTGGTGAGAGTATGCGACGAGGTTGGCGTTGGGGGCGTCCAATACAGATCGTCGTGAACGCACTTGGTTTCCTGGGTGGTCTTGCCTCTCTAGGAAGCTATTGGCAAAACATCAAAACGGGAAATTACTGGTCATTGGTAACATCAGTCATCCTGCTTATTTTCTCCCCGCTCATCGCCTGGCAACTCAGCCGTCCTACCACAGGACGCTGGTTTGCGAGCATAAGTAGCGACGAGGCTCGCAAACGTCATGGTGGTGTATGGCCATGGTTAATTGCCATTTGGAGTGTAATCGGAGGCGTGCTGCAAGCGTTAGCCGCATCGCAAAGATAGTGAACCTAAACCTGCCGCAGTAACTATTGATTCAAATGCTACAATGATGAAGCAAACAGGAGAGAGCATCTCCCCCGCGCTCGTGCCCAAGTTGCATGAAGGCGAGACCATCCTCGTCGAAGGTAAAAAGAGCAAGCACGGCGTGATTCGCGCTAAACGCGTTGTGGTGTAGGTCCCCCAGACACCATAAACGGGAACGGAGATGTGTACGGGCGTGATTCATCACGCCCTGGGGTTGTGATATGGCCCTTGCCCTGAGGCGTGATGAATCACGCCCGTACGCAAATTTCCTAAGTGCACCTCATCAGACTACCCAGCCCACACTCTATCTCATTCCTTTCATTGAGGGTAACAGACCTCGTGTATATTGCCATCGTGGGTCGCGACAACAATCTGCCGATAATAATCGTACCCCGAATAATAAGCCGCCATATCGACAATGTGATCGAAAGACGCGACTTGCGTCTTTCCAACATCACTCTGTGCTGTGCGAGCGTAATCGAATAGGTCACCCTTCGCATTGAGAGCGATGATATGGCGGTCGTTGCTATCCGAGGCGAAAAACGCTGCAACATTGACAAGCCCACCATCAAACTGCGTCAGAAAATCTGTAGAGGCAGTCTTTTGTTTGCTGATGTAGTGGACATCGTACAAAAGACCATCCTTCAAAGCCACAATAATGTTGCGAGCGTTGTCGTCAGGCGTATAAAATCCGGCAATGGCTCTTCCGCACTTCCCGTGCTAAACTCTACCATAAAGAGTAGAGGCTGTTGCTGGATGCGCTCACCAGGTCGCTTCCTCAGAAGTGTATTTTCCAAGATAGCTTCTCTAGCACGGGAAGTGCGGAAGAGCCAAGATTCGGGATGGCATCCTTCAAGGAGGGGATACTTGGTGGCCAAAAATTGTAAATGAAATAAAAACCAGAAATATATTTGTCCTGATACTTTCTCCAGATGCTATGAAGTCACCCTGGATAGATGATGAGCTTCATATAGCATGGAGACACAAGAATGTAAAATCCAGAACTAGGAGACTTGTGATTCCGATCCTTTTTCGTGAATGTAAGGCCGTTCATGACTACCTCAAGGATATTCAGTGGATTCGATTTCTTTCACCAGAAACATATCAATCAGCGTTTAACAATCTACTCAAGAGTCTAAAAGTTCCATTTGATGAGAGAACAAATGAATTCCTACTTTTATGGCAAAATTTATCCGCGTAAATGATAAGGGGTTCTATATTACCTGCCTCTTTGATGTTTTGATTGTCCCTGTTTGCTTGGCATCTGGTTCTCTTCTTGGATCATATCTCTCGGAAGTTTTATTGTCTCATTTCTCTTACTCATCATTGGCCCTGTTACCAAAAACCGCAAATTAGCAACGGCATCTGCTTTAGGGTTTAGTATTTCTCGGAGCTTTGCAGGGTGGTTCCTGGGATGGCAACTTGGCGTATTCATTAGCCTAATACTCGCACTATTCGCTAGACAAACCTCCCAAATAGATTTGAGAGCAATCGCGATAGTAATAACTATCTTGTTTTTCATATTTGGTACATGTTTACATCTGGTTATAGCTCTCGCGACACAGTATTTAGTGAAGGATAAGATCAAACGGTAACCAAGTGCTCGTCACACAATTTATGATTTCTGCCATACTAGCAAAAAACAAACCGAGCTAGCTATTGTTGGTAAAGATAGTAATATCCGCAATACTTTAGCTTCGCTCTCATCTTCGTGCTGATACTCGTCGAGGCCTGCTGTGGGTGCTTCTTAGACTTGCTAAGGCTTCTCTGCGGGTATAAGGTGTCGTTGCTTCACTTTGGCCTTAATGCGGCGGGTCTGCTGTTGTACTTCATTCGCGAAGAGCAAGCCACAATACAGGATCATGTATGATAGACACCCAGAGCAACCCGAATCATAGACTATGTGGAAGCATTGGGTTATAATTTGCTATACATCAGCGTCTCCTCGCTGACTGGCACTGCATTTCTGAGAGAAAAGGATATACTATGACGTTTCAACTTCCAGACCCATCGACGCCATTTGGTGAAAGGGTTGCTCGTCGGCTGCGTGACGAGCGCTTGATCTGGCTCACAACTGTTGATGCGAAGGGCATGCCACAACCGACACCTGTCTGGTTTCTATGGGATGGATCCACTTCGACGATCCTCATCTATAGCCGGGCAGATGCCAAACGCCTTGCGCATCTACAGCAGAATCCGAGGGTGGCTCTCAATTTTGATGGGAACGGGTCCGGAGGTGATATCATCGTCATCACTGGCCAGGCGCAGATGAGTCTGGATGATCCCCCTGCGGATCGCTTGCCTGCCTATGTCCAGAAATATCGTGATTTCATAGCCAGGAGCTATGCCACGCCAGAAAATTTTGCGTCAATCTATTCGGTTGCCCTGCGCATTCGTCCCCTGGCAATTCGTGGGCATTGAATAACGCCAGGTGGCACATGGCCGTGTGACCAATGCTCGGCTCTAGAGTCTGTGAGGAAATGAATACCAGAGTGGTCACTACTGACTATAAACAGCTTATCAGAGATAGTATCCTTAAGGATGAGGGCTTTATCAGGGCTACCTTTAGCGGTCAACACCGGGATCGAACCGTAGGGGTGGGGGAGCTTGCCTCCGCCCGCTGGAAAAAAGTGATTGTGCGTCCGGTGCTTGTGCGGGATAAGAAGCATATTCAGTTTTCGCACTTCGATGCGAAAAAGGACATCACTAAGAACTACCAGGGCGACCAAAGCGCAGAAATGCTTGAACAGCTTATAGAGCTTGAGTTCAAACACGTCCATGTGCAAACCACCCAAAATAACTTAGATATTACTATCACTCATAAAGGGAAGGCTATTATCTCTAATACCAAACCTGTGAATCAGCTACAAGAAACAAATCTGTCTCATGATCGCCAGAAGAATGTACTATTGACGGCCGCCGATGCTGCTCCTTTCCTGAAAGCCGTCGGCATCATGGCTGAAGATGGCAAGATCAGAGCGGATATGCAGAGTAAGTTCCGGCAGATCAATGAGTTCTTGAAGCTTGTACAGCAAACTGGAGAATTGGACAAATTCAACAAATCTCCTCTTTATGTTGTAGATTGCGGCTGTGGTAACGCTTACCTTACTTTCGCTTTCTTTTATTACCTGAACCAGGTGTTACATATACCAACCCATCTGACCGGAATTGACGTCAACGGTGAACTCTTAACGAGACATGCCGAGGAAAGTTTGCGAGGAAAGTTTGCATTTGGCTGGACCGATCTCACTTTTCAGACGACCAGTATCATAGATTTTAAGCCGGTGATGCAGCCAGATATAGTGTTGGCTCTCCACGCGTGCGATACCGCCACAGATGAGGCACTGGCTCAGGGCATTAAATGGCAGAGCAAATTAATTATTAGCGCACCGTGTTGTCAGCATCATCTGCAAAAGCAACTCGATCATCAACCCGCCCCCAGTCCCTTTGAGCCGGTGGAACGGCACGGCATCTTGAAAGAGCGCCTGGGTGATATCTTGACCGATACATTCCGCGCCTTGATTCTGCGCATCATGGGTTATCAGACAGATGTGGTCCAGTTTGTCTCAAGCGAACATACTGCGAAAAACTTGATGATACGAGCTGTCAAATCCCTGAAAGTTGGAGACCCTAAGTTCGTGCGAGAATACAGAGATCTCAAAGACTTCTGGAAAGTCACTCCTTCCCTCGAGCAGCTGTCAGGCGAGGACTTCGCGAAACTTCTGCCAGGGCGGAGGCAAGCTCACGTCCCTACTAACCCGCAGGCCAGGGCGGAGGCAAGCTCACGCCCCTACTAACCCGCGAGCCAGGGCGGAGGCAAGCTCACGCCCCTACTAACCCGCGAGCCAGGGCGGAGGCAAGCTCACGCCCCTACTAACCCGCGAGCTTCACACTTCTACTGACATAGCTACGGCCCCACCGCCGCCCAGGCAGAGGGTGGCGAGTCCGCGACCGCCGCCACGGCGGCGTAGCTCGTAGATCAGGGTGGTGAGGACACGCGAGCCACTGGAGCCGATGGGATGACCAAGTGCGATTGCTCCACCGTTGACGTTTACCCGCGACCAGTCCCAGTCGAGTTCTTTGCCGTTTGCCAGGGTCTGGGCGGCAAAGGCTTCATTCACCTCGACCAGGTCGAAGTCGGTAATCTTCAGGCCGGTGCGCTGCAAGAGGCGATTGACGGCGCGTGTGGGGGCAGCAAAGATGTAACGTGGTGTGATGGCGGCTGAGGCATAACCGGTGATACGCGCCAGGATCGTCAGGCCGTGCGCTTTCGCGACATCCTGATCTACTACGACGGTGGCTGAGGCGCCATCGCTCAGTCCAGGAGCATTGCCTGCCGTCACTGTGCCCCCTTCCTGGAAGGCTGGTTTGAGTTTTGCCAACGCCTCAAAGCTGGTGTCACTACGGATAGGCTCATCGGTGTCTACCAGCAGTACGCCCTTCTTCTGCTTCACTTCGATGGGGACGATTTCTTCTTTGAAGCGGCCGGCAGCGGTAGCGGCAGCAGCTCGCTGGTGACTTTGCACTGCAAACTGGTCTTGCTCGTCGCGTGTGATACAAAACTTCTCGGCAATGATCTCGGCCTCGTTGCCCATGTGAATATCTTCAAATGCGCACCAGAGGCCATCATGCACAACGGCATCTATTATTTCGCCGTTGCCCATACGGTAGCCAGTGCGTGCCCTGGTCAGCAGATAGGGGGTGTTGCTCATGCTCTCCATGCCGCCTGCTACGAAGATCTGCTCATCGCCTGCCCGGATGGCCTGCGCTGCCAGCATGACGGCTTTCAGTCCGGAGCCGCATACTTTGTTGACGGTGAATGCGGGGATATCGTCCGGGAGTCCGGCGCCAATGGCGGCCTGGCGTGCCGGCGCCTGGCCAACGCCTGCGGAGACGACGTTGCCCATGATAATTTCTTCAATGGAATCTGGTGATACTCCTGAACGACGTACGGCTTCTTGAATGGCGATAGCACCCAGTTGGGGCGCTGTGAAACTGGCAAGGTTGCTAAGAAATTTGCCGGTCGGCGTTCTGGCTGCTCCGACGATGACGGGATTGTGTTCTGTCATGTGATGTGTTCTCCTGTTGTGATTTATTGGGTGCGGTAATGAAGTTTAACGTATTGATCCGAGCATGCGGTAGGTTTGCCGGAAGGCCGATTTAACGGCCCCAATACGCATCAACCTAACGAAAAGCCCATCAACATCCGTAGGGGCGAGGGGGGCTGAGAAGGGCGGGGAGGGCCTTTATGGACGCAATCCGGGGGATTGTGTGGCCCGCCGTCCCTTTCTGCGACGTTCACCCACCCTGTCTTCACCCATACCGGGCTACGCGGGCGACCATAAAGGCCCTCCCAACCTCCCATCACCACCCTCGCCCCTACGGGTCACCCGACCTCCTACCGCATTCCCGGGCTTAGGTTGATGTCTATCGGGCACGGAGTATTGAAACGCGCTCCGCAAGCTTCGCTGAGGCCCCTACGGCCTCTCGGGCATTGTTCCAATTTGGAATCCCTGTGGCAAACTCATGTCCCACATGGAACTTGATACCTGTGTAGTGCGTAACCATTTGAGCGTGTCGTATATCGGTTCACTGGTGCCGCTGCGGAGCACATTTACCGGCATGAACTGCATATTCAGTAGCAATATAAGGCCATTCCTGGCGCGGATGCGATAGACCTCCTGACCATGAAAATGATCCTTACCCAGGTAGACTGCACGGTGGGCTTGCAAATCACTACGCAGCGGCACCAGGTCAAACAGCGAATCATCTACACCCCAGTTACTGCAACCCCATTGCACTACATGATGCATCATATCCATTGAGAGTATCGTCTGACCATCGCTCACCGCGACCACATCCAGTTGACCCGCTATGGTCGTTTCCACATGCATGCGATTGGTGCTCAGATCGTGGTAACTCTCGACGTGGTAAGGTGTACCATGAGCGCCGACGAGTGTCTCGCTATGATATAACACGTAGCTACTCCATGAGACGTTGCCAGGTATGGCGAATGCTTGTGCCGTTTGGGAGTGGAAGTAGACAGCAGTTAGCGCTGCTAATAGAAGCACGGCGGCAACCGCTATCTGGCCTAACCTCCAGAGAAGATTTTTGGGTTTACGCACAGTGCGGCGCTGTACCGTAGCAAGCACAGGGATAGGTTCGCTGTTGCGGGCGGCAAGAGCAGCCATGACAGCCTGGTCAACGTGAGCAGAAGGGGCCGTTTCGCTGTGTTCCGCGAAATCAGCGACCAGGTGTGTTGCCTGGTTCAGGAGGCGAAGTTCCGCTGCGCAAACCGGGCAGTTATCTATGTGTTGATATAGGGCTTGTACCTGCTCAGGCGGTAGATCATCCAGAACGGCCAGGTATAGACGTACGGTAGCACAGGACTGGGGATCATCTATTCCTTCGGGTATTGGCGGCAAGTTAGTATTGTCCATAGCTATACCTCCTGTTTTCCCGCCTTTTCGCGTTTCCCGCTTCCTTCGCAACTTAAACGTTGATAGTGTTCTGCAAACATCTTTTTGGCTCGCGAGATGCGTGTTGCGGCAGCATTGGGCGAAATACCGACGATAGCTGCTACTTCCTGGTATGGTACGCCCTGGGCTACATTGAGTACGAGAGCAACGGCATACTCCTCCGGCATCTTTGCTATGGTGAGTTGAATGTGCTCGCGTTCGGCTACCTCTGGAATGCCGCCGTTATCGGGTGGCAGGAGGAAACTCTCATCGATGAACGTGCCGTGAAAGTGCTCATCATCCCGTTTGTGGTGTGTGAGGGACCACCAGGAGATGCGTTTGCGCCGCCGTAGAAGATCAACACATAAGTTTGTAGTTATACGATACAGCCATGAAGAGAGGTTATCACGATCATGGAGGCCATCCCAGGCAGTGAAAACGCGCGCAAATACCTCCTGGGTCACATCGTCGGCATCCTCTTGACTACCGAGCAGGCGGTAGGCGTAGGAGTGGATCGGTCGTCGGAACTGCTCATATAACGCGCTCAAGGCGCGGGCATCATCGGATAATAATACTGAGTCAGCGTCCAGGCGCTCTTGGCGAGCATCCACAGGTTTTTTCGCTGTCATGCTGACATGTACACTTTCTTTTCGCCTGGCGTACCTGTCCTCTAGACAGGGAGTTGCCACATGCCTTTCTGGTAGTATACCAGGAATGGCTACCGAATAGAACATGCCAGCCTCCGTGATAATTCCTTTATCATTCAACTAATTTTTGTCACGTTGCAGACCTCATGCTTTTACAGATGATGTGGGGATGTGTTATTGTGAGACCAAGGAGAGGAGAAACGCAACCAATGGGATGCCCAATGTGGCGAAGCACACCAGGACAAACCAGGTGATGTTGTTGGGATGGAGGACCAGTAACAGGTGACCGATGCTGACGTAGTAGTATGTCAGGAAGGCTGAGGCCGAGAAGGTCAGCGCCAGGACGAAGAGCGACCGTCCGAGACGGTCACGTGCTACGGGCAGACTGACAGCTGCCAGGCCCACCAGGCATGTCACGTACCAGTCGGTGAACCAGGGTGTGACCAGCAAGAATGCTGCCAGAGTAGCAAGTGCAGCCAGTGCCACGGTGCGGGTAGTCGGCGCACGCCACAGCCAGATTGCTCCCAGACCCACGCTCAATGCGAGGGCGGCAACTGTGATCACATTCCATGTATGACGGCTATTGAAGAGTGCAAGGAAGGCGGGTAGGCCATGTGCTCTCTGCCAGACGCTGATGGCGGCAAGGAAGGAGTTGAAGGAAAAGTTCTCGGTGGGCTGTGAAGAAAAACTGAACACAATCTGTTGAATGCTGTGGCCGAGCCAGAATGGGGCATAGCAGACGAGGGCGAAAGCGATGCTGACCATACTTGCGAGCAAACCTGCCAGCAGGGCAATGCCCCAACGATGTATACTGCCTGTACGAGTAGTTGGAGCCGTGGCTTTGTATATGTTCCAGCATAACTTCAGGATCGGGAAAGCAAGGATAGGGAAGGCGGTCAGTTTGACGAGTCCTGCCAGGGTGAAGGCCACCAGCGCCGGGATCGAGTCACGCAGGCGGGTTGCGCCCTTGCGCTCCGCACGTGCACTGAGTAGCAGACCGAGCAGGATGAAGGTGAGCATGAATACGTCATTATGTCCCCCCGCGCTGCTTTCGAGCAGAACGAGCGGATTCCAGGCGTAGAGCAGGGTACCCAGGGCGACGGTGCGGGAAGGGCGTCCCATTGTGCGTAAAGTGGCGTTTACAAGCCAGATGTTGAGCAGATGGGCGGCGAAGGCAATGAGACGAAAGGCGATCAGGTACTCCAAACGGTCAGGACCGGAGATCAGTCCTACCACGGCGCTGAGCACGATCCACACCGGGCCGTAGGGGGCGAAGGCATCTTTCCAGTGAATCAGTGGATAGGTAGGGTCCTGTGGGAAGGCCGATGGAGAGATCACATAGGGATTGGCATGATGCACGCTGAGCAGGCGACCATAGCTGGCGTAACCGTAGACGTCGTCTGATAACGAGGCTGGTGTGAAGAGGTAGATGCAGCCGCTTACGATGATAGTGAGCCAGATCAGGCGCAGTGCGAACGTGTAGTTGCTCCGTGGTCCCGTGCGTTGAAGGAGGTAGGCATACAGACCATAGGCAGCGAAGGCGAGCAGCACCGGCAGTAAAAATTCCAGGTAGTACGTGTCCTGTTGTGAGACGTAGTGATCTGTGCTAATGCCCAGGTCACGCGGGAGATGCAGCCAGTTGTCCAACGCGACGATAGCGTTGCTGATCCAGAACTGTGTGTGAAGTCCGACGATGTTGTAGAGTGGAGCAGTCGTTACCAGAATGCAGAGGACATAGGCGAGCGCACAGCAGATGAGTGCAACTTGCCAGCGCAGTGATGGTTGCTTATATGCAGGTGGAGCTTCGGGTGGTTGGACAGGTGATGGGGAAACTTCAACAAGTACGAGTTTTTTCATTGACTACTAGGTCCTATGTACTTCTGCCGATGGTTAGCTCAATACGCATTACACTATGTGATGGCTGATCTGTCAATATTTGGGCCAAACATCCTATTCGGCTTCACTCACATACCTACATATCACCTAATCATAGGATGTATGAAATCTCTAGCGTGTCCGTTTATGGTGTCGGGGTATTTTGTTACAATTCATAATCCGTCCTTACACATTGACAAGGCGTTTCAAGGAGAATAATATTAATCACGTGGTCGAGCAGTGCAAGTGGCAGAGTGTCGGCAAGTGGCACCTGTAGATAAACGAGGATATAGATGATGTCTCGACAACATACGAACTCCGATGATGACACCCAGGAGGAACTGGAACGATTGCTTACAGAAGGTATAGGCAGCACTTACGTGTTTCCCGAAGAGAGGGATGTAGTCCCCCTCAGCGGAACGCAGTGGAGCGCGTATAGATACTTCGTGGGGAATTCCTTACAGACTTCTGCGCAATCCGGTATGGGCGATCAGAAAATCGGCTCATCCTCTGCCGGTGATGATGAAGGTGAGAACACAGACGTTCACACAAACGGTGATATACAGGGTGCATTGGGACTATTTGCGGAGGCCACACAGGATATGGCGACCGCAGGGGTGGAACTTGGTTTAGGGCGACACTTTGCCTGTGTGGACTTTTGTAATCAGGCAGTAGAGAAGGCTGCACAAGCGGTTAGCCTGCTGCGTTTTGGCCGACGATCCATGTATGATCATGACCTGAGCGCACTTGGCGCATTAGTAGGCGCCCCATTGGAGATTCAAGATGAGATGGCCCTCCTGACGCCATTTCATCCTGAAGCCTTTTATGCAGACACGCCCCCTGAGGAAGCTGATGAGGTGATCAATGCTGAACAGGCCAGTGGGTACGTTCAGCATGCTCGTCATGTGCTCAAATGGGCAAAAAACATCGTATTATATGCTTGATATTTTGAGCCTGGCGGATGCGATATTTCACGCCTGGCAGGTACTACTTGCAAGAAATGAGGAATCTTTGTGACACAGAAACACGTTTGACATTAGATGAAGCGGTGAAACAGTCACCGCGCAAATGGATTTATCTCTTTAGTGAAGGCAATGCCAACATGCGAGACCTGCTTGGGGGCAAAGGCGCAGGTGTAGCCGAGATGACGAATGCGGAGCTACCTGTCCCGCCGGGCTTTACGATTACCACCGAAGCCTGTAACGCCTATTATGATGCTGGCAAGCAGTTTCCAGAGGGCATGTGGGATCAGACACTGGCGGCGCTGCAGATTGTTGAGCAGCAGACAGGCAAAGGTTTTGGTAAGAAGGACAACCCGTTGCTCGTCTCTGTACGTTCCGGTGCAAAATTCTCAATGCCTGGCATGATGGATACCGTGCTCAATCTGGGCATCAATGATGAGACTGTACAGGGGCTGGTAACGCTAACGGGTGACGAACGCTTTGCCTATGACGCCTACCGTCGTTTTATTCAAATGTTCAGTAAGATCGTGCTGAATACCGACCCCAGAGACTTTGAGCGCTTGCTGGACAAGTACAAACAGCATGCGGGCGTCGCAAGCGATGCCGAGATTCCGGCTGCCGACCTCAAGCGACTGGTTGTCGAGTTCAAGCAGATCGCCGAACGCCAGTCGGGAGAGCCATTCCCGACGGATGTCTACCAGCAGTTGCACAAGGCTATCGAAGCGGTTTTCTCGTCGTGGAACAATAAGCGAGCCATCGACTATCGCAACTTCAATAAGATTCCGCACGACCTGGGCACAGCCGTCAATGTGCAGAGCATGGTCTTCGGCAACATGGGCAACGACAGCGGTACCGGCGTCGCCTTTACCCGTAACCCCAGCACCGGTGACAAGCAACTCTATGGCGAATATCTCCTCAACGCTCAGGGCGAGGATGTGGTAGCAGGTATTCGCACTCCGTCCAAGATCGCTCGCTTGCAAGAAGACCTACCACATGTGTACCGAGCAATTCCAGGAGATTGCGCACCGACTAGAGCAGCATTATCGCGATATGCAAGACCTGGAATTTACGGTCGAAAAAGGCCACCTCTACATGCTTCAGACGCGCATCAGGCAAGCGCACAGCACAGGCTGCTGTGAAGGTAGCTGTGGATATGGTCGACAGAAGGCCTAATTAGCGAACAAGAGGCGATCAAGCGTGTCGATCCATTCCAGGTCTATCAACTGCTGCTGCCGCGCTTCGATGAAGCTGAGAAAAGCTCAGGCCGAAGAGGAAGGGAAGCTGCTGGCGAAAGGCCTCAATGCTTCGCCTGGGGCGGCTACCGGCAAAGCGATCTTCGATGCCGACCGTGCAGAGCAATTGGGTAAAGCTGGCATAGCAGTCGTGCTGGTGCGCCCTGAAACCAGCCCCGATGATGTGCATGGCATGCTGGTTGCGAAGGGCATCCTGACCGCCCGCGGTGGTGCAACCAGTCACGCGGCGGTTGTCGCACGCGGCCTGGGCCTGCCCTGTGTCGCAGGCTACTGAAGGTATTCGCGTCCACGAGGAAGAACGTCTCTTCCGCGTGGTTGGCTCCGATATCGTGATCCACGAAGGAGACGATATCTCGATCGATGGCGCAACCGGTCGAGGTTTTCGCAGGCATCATCAAGACGGTTGACCCCGATTTTGACAAAGAGATTGACCTGAAGAATTGCTCGCCTGGGCCGACACGTATCCGCAGGCTGGGCGTCTGGGCGAATGCTGACTACCCGCGCGATGCCAAACGCGCTATGACATTCGGCGCTGAAGGCATTGGACTCTGCCGCACCGAACATATGTTTATGGAGCAGGAACGCCTGCCCATCGTGCAGAAGATGATCCTGGCAGAGACCAAGGAAGAGCGGCAGGCGGCGCTGGACCAATTGCTTGCCCTTCCAGCGCAGCGACTTCAAAGGCATCTTCGAGGCGATGGTCAATCCCTAAGACCGGCGAAGGTTATCCCGGTTGTCATTCGCCTGATCGACCCGCCACTGCACGAGTTCTTACCCTCCTACGAAGAATTGCTGGTCGATGTGACGCGCCTGGAAACAGAGGGGCAACCGAGCAAGAACTGCAAAGAGAAGCGCAAGATGCTGGAGGCTGTAGGAGCCATGCGCGAGATGAACCCCATGCTCGGCTTGCGCGGTTGCCGCCTGGGGCTGCTCTTCCCAGAAATCAACATCATGCAGACGCGCGCCATCCTGGAAGCCGCGCTGGAACTGGCGCGAGAGGGCAAAAAGCTCCAGCCCAAGATCATGATCCCGCTGGTCGGCCATGTCAACGAGTTGAAGGAAGTGCGTCGCCAGCTTGAGGCTGTGGCAGAGGAGATTACCTCCGAGGCTGGCAGTGCCATCGAGTACAAATTCGGTACGATGATCGAACTGCCACGTGCCGCACTGACCGCCGACCAGATCGCACCCGTTGCCGAGTTCTTCAGCTTCGGCACCAATGACCTGACGCAAACGACCTTTGGCATCAGCCGTGACGACGCCGAGGGCAAATTCCTGCTGAAGTATGTCGATGGGCTGGAAGAGCCGGGAGCTGAAGGCAAGGTGAAAATCCTCGCCGTTCAACCCGTTCCAGACACTGGACCGCGACGGCGTAGGCCAACTGGTGCGCATGGCGGTGGAGAATGGGCGCAAAGCCAACCCTCACCTGGAAGTAGGCATCTGTGGTGAACACGGCGGCGATCCCGACAGCATCGAGTTCTGCCACATGGTCGGACTGGATTATGTGAGCTGTTCGCCGTTCCGCGTGCCGGTTGCGCGCTTAGCTGCTGCGCAGGCGGCGCTGACGAAGGTGGAGAAGGATAAGTAGCGAGCGGGGTGAGATGCCTTTCCTCCAGACAGGCATCTCACCCCACTTCACTCCCGTCCCTACAGAAGATTGCGCACGGCGGCATAGCATTTCTATTTCACTCGAAACGTTTAATTTGGCTGCCATACTTGTACTGTTTTGTCACGGCCAGCAGATGCAATGTATGTTCCATCGGGAGACCAGGCTAGTGCATTTACCACCCCCACATGACCACTATAGATGTAGACTACCTTCCCGGTAGCAACATCTAGCACCTGTACACTTTCGCTCGCCGAAGCGATATGATTGCTATCAGGCGACCATGCTACTGCATTCACACCGTGGGAGTGCCCACGATAGGTCATGACCGTATCCCCCGTGAGAACATTCCACACCTGCACCGTATGATCCCAGGAACCAGAGGCAATATGGGTGCCATCGGGGGACCAGGCTACTGAGAGCAGTTGAGCAGAATGGCTATGGTAGGTAAACACATTGTCTCCCGTGGTACAATTCCATACTTGCACTGTAGTATCCCAGGAACCAGAGGCAATGCGGGTGCCATCGGGTGACCAGGCTACTGTCCACACCAGATTCGAGTGACCCATATAGGTGAAGACTTTTTGTCTGGAGATAGCATCCCATATCTGCACCGTCTTATCATTGCCACCGGAAGCGATGTATCTCCCGTCAGGCGACCAGGCTAGAGCATAGACGTAGTCTGAGTGTCCAATATAGGTCAAAAATTTGCCTCCTGATGATCTGCGCAGAGTGTGTGTCGTTGCAGCCGGATTTATAGTAACGGCATTCCACACTTGCACCGTTTTATCGTGGCTTGCCGAAGCGATATGCCTTCCATCAGGCAACCAGGTCACAGCATGTAAATAACTAGCATGCCCACTATAGGTGAAAAGTATGTTCCCCGTAGCGACATCCCAGATCTGCATCGTTCCATCATAACTCACAGAGGCAATTTGCTCCCCATCGGGCGACCATACTACCGTATTCACTTCAGTAGCATGACCGTGATAGGTATGGAAGGTAGTGCCTGAAAGCGTTGAAATCACTGAAGGTTCTGGAAAGGGAACAGACACTACGGTTATAGGACTCACCTGACCTGGAGTTTCCTGATTTGTGATACGTTGTAGTTCCTGCTTGACAGCAGCCATGTTGATGGGCCGCTTGCCTTCATTCATATCTACCATCTGCATAATAAGAGTTTCAAGGACTGGAGAAACTGATTTTCTATGCGATTGAAAAGAGGCAAAGCGAAAAGGGGTACGTGAAGGGTCGTCACCTGTGAGCAGTTGATGGAGCATAGCGCCTAGACTATAAATATCAGTACGTGGAGTCGTTTGAGATCTGCCATATTGCTCTGGGGCGGCGTAACCTACTGAACCAAGAGCAATGGTGTCCTTCGTCTGCCCGGGCTTAAAGTGGCGAGCAATTCCAAAATCTATCAGGTACACATGGCCATCGGGACTCAGCATAACATTGGAAGGTTTGAGGTCACGGAAGATGATGGGAGGCTGACGGTTATGCAAGTAATCAAGTACTGTACAGAGTTGAATACCAATATCAAGAATCTTCTCAAAAGTGAGGTGCTGGCTATTGGGTGTGTTCAGGTACTGTTCCAGCGTTTTGCCTTCAATGAAGTCCATCACCAGGTACCAGCGCCCTGAGTCAGTAAAATGGTCATAGATGCGAGGAAGGTTGGGATGAGTGAGTTTGGCTAGAAACAGCGCCTCTTGTTTGAAGGCATCAATAGCCTCGATGGTCTCTGATCGAGTAAGGCCATCCTGGCTCATCTCTTTCACGGCTACAAGACGGTCGCCAAGTAATGTATCCGCCGCCTTATAGACTGCACCAAACCCTCCCTGCCCCAACTGATCAATGATGTGATAACGTTTATTGAGCAAGAGGTTATGATTGGGACGTCGAGTGAAAGTATTAATGGCTGATTCCTCCAATTATTCTAAGCTTGAGACATAAGAGCAGCTACTGTGCCCTTTGGGGCAGAAGTCTCCTAATATATAGCACAACTATGCCGCTGCCGACAAAGATGAGCGGTATGATTGGAGTAGTGATTATCATCTGCCGATTCAACCAGGCTGCCGTTACTGTCGAAATCACCAATAGAATTACAAAGGTCGCGCTAACGCCTATAAAGAGAATAAGAACAGCTATAGCGATAATAGGGTAAACCCAGTGCCAACTTGATAGCCAGAATGTTTGCAGGGGGAGAAAACTATAGACCAGTCCAAAGACAAATATGCCCAGGATGGCTCCTTTGGGTATCGGGCTAAGCAACTTAAGAAAGTTCGACTGCATTGGTACACTTGAGCGCGGCTGCTGTGGCTGATGTGATTGTTGTGCTAGTGGCGGCTTGGGTGTAGGCATATAAGTCATATCCTTCCTGGTGGGCTTCAGTAGTGGCCAGATGCCATGCTGGTCTTCTTCTGGAAAATCGCGTGGTGCTATTTTTGACATCTATGTTACCTTCTCAATGATGATACTGGCGCGAAAATGCTCGGGCGCATTCCCGAATTGGATTGTCATTCCTGGTACGAGTGGAATAGGTCTTTTAATGGGACAGGGTTTCCAGGTTCCGCTGGAATCGAGGTAGCGCATGTTGGGCAATGCCTCGTTTTGGAGACGCCACTGTTGAGAGGTGTCATCATACTCAAAGAAGGCATATGGTTTTGGATCAGGAACATTTGTTGTATCTGTGTAATTGCTTGTAGCATCGACCTTCACATGCCATCTATGCAACGGGCGTTTATGCCATCCCACGACATAGTGTGCCTTAGAAAGGTCGGTTGTGTAATCATCGGGATTTCGTGTACCCTTATGTGCAAGAAGATACATCAAGGGCAAGGCTGGAGGTTGCGTGATACGTTCCCCACATCTGGGGCAGGTCAGATCTAGTGAGCGTGATGAGAAGATAGTGGGTGCAAATGTCACAACAAAGAAACGCCAGTCGCAGTATGGCGAGGAGCAGGGGATGATGTGGTCATAGGTGTGATATAAAGCTCGTTGCCATTGAAATGGCTGAGGACGCTTATCCGGGTTATGAAGGCCATTAACAAAAGCAATTTGAAACAACTCCTTCAGTTCAGGTCCTAATAAATCTGATTTAAGCACTTGCTTATGTGCTTGATTTGCTGGGTTCGTCGGGTGTTCGATATAGAGGGCCTCTTTCCCGAAACAGAGCTGGTCTTCCAGGTCGGGATCATCGGCGAGTTTTCTGTCTCCTCTCAAGGGGTGCCAGAGCAAAAGCCATTGATATAGGATGACTGCCAATGCATGGCGGTCTGTTTTAACAGATGGTGTCAAGACACGCCGCATTACAATCTCAGGAGCACGATACCAAGTTGTGCCTTCAACTGTTGGTGGCAACTGGCCAGGTACGGTGAGGCTGTCACAGTCAATGAGTACCATCCGTCCTGCAAACGGGTCAACCAGTATATTCTTACTAGAAAAATCGGGATAGCTGAGGCCCATTGAGGACATACGGTTAGCAGCGGTAGCTAGCTTGACGGCAATTGCGATGCGTCCAATGAACCAGCCACGCTCCTCAGGTTTGAGTCGATGAAAGGATTTAGGAAGGATATAGTGTTCCAGGGCCTTCAATCCGCCTGCGAAACGCATGCGAAATCCAATCTTTGGTTGGATGACACGCTGCTCAGGCCAGGTGAAGAATTCAGCCCAGTAAGGGTCGATTTTGGTGGGCTTAAGGGTACTTCTGGTTGGGTTGAAATCATTGATGAGTTTATCAATGCGCTCAATGCGTTCAGCATCCTTCGCTAGATCAAGATGGTAGAGTTTTACAACGGACCTACCGTCGGTCGAGCAAAAGATTTCTCCTTGCACCGGCTGCTAACGGATTATCCTCATATTGACCATACGAGCCATCACTAAATTTGACTTGCATTGTCCTGGCTTCCTCCTTCCTCTGAACGGTACAGGCAGATCACAGTGCGATCATCGTAGGAACTGCGCTTGCGGTAACCAAGAAACTCCAGGAGGGCTTCTGCTGGTTGTGGCGTATTGAGCACATGCGAGGTGATGTGTTGGTAGAAATCGTTCACATACAAAAATGGGTATGGATCAGGATTTTCCGGTGTTCCACGCGGTGGCTCAATGTCATCAGCAGTGCCATCTGTCATGCCCATAATAAAAGTTGTATCATCTAACAGTTCGCACTGTAAGAAGCGAGTCCAGGTGTCGAGGTTGGTACGGGTGAAGGGCTCTACCTCGTTCCCCGAGGGCTGAATTTGTTGCTGCTGGAGGCAGCGCCACTTATCGCTCAGGCGTACCCCTTTGTGTGGCTGAAACACGAAGAGCGCGCCATCCCCAATCTGCACGCTGCCAATAAACAGGTGTCGCTGATCGCAAGGTACAGCCAGAAAGACCAGGAGTGTTGTTTGTAGCTCATCAATGTCAATTTGGTCTTTTTGCGCGCGGTCCTCCACTTTGGCGCGTGCGGCATGAAGAGCATCCAGCAGGATTGCAAGCGCTTCTTGCTGGCACATTGGATTCTGTGCATCTTTTCTGACAAGTTGGACCAGTTCTTGTAATCGCTGTTCCGAGAGGTTAGTTGCGCCTAGCACGGATGCCCGCGATCCGCGGCGTGACAGTGCTTTGCTACCGACCCCGTCAGCGACGGCAACAAGAGCTATTTCTTGGCCAACAAGCCTGATATTGAAATCATCCTCTCGATATTTTCCTTCGTATGCATGAGCGTATCCGCGTCGACTTGCTCCAATGATCTGCCAGCCGAAATCCAGGTTGGATTGTTCTCCATACACCGGGAAATGCTTATGATGAGGGTGTGTAGCCAGGTCGCTACCGTCCTCTGGCTCACGAGAGGTATCATAGATAGAAGGTGGTCGCGGTACTCGCGCAATAGGAGTCAAAGAGGATGTTGTGTTCGACTGCATCAGAACAGGATCCACTATAGAAGAGGAGTTATCTGGCATAGACGTGGGAGGAGATGATGTCACCTTTGATCCCTCCTCTGGCTCAGTGTATTCTGAACTGAGCATGCTCCTTGCTTCATTTGGCATGATTTCTTCCCCACTTTGCAACGTGTTATGACGGTGGCGTATCCAACGTATCCAGAGCAATCCGGCAAACCCTATGCACAGTAGAATAACAATAAGATGAATAAGCATAGCTACTGGCTTTTCTGATTTGTTCATACAGAATCACTGTCAATATGGTCCAACTACTTCGGGAGGTGGGTTAGGGAAAGTGATCCTAGTGGCTCCGCGACTGTAATCCTCAGCGACTTTTATGATGGACTGAGTTATCCAGAAGAAAAACTTCGTCATGTATATTGCTTTCGCTGGTTTGAGCAGGAAAACGCTGGAGCTGATCACCTTCATCTCAGTCACAAGCTCTGCCCGAGTGACAAGCGTGATGATGCTAGGACGTCTATTATCGTTGATCGCTGTAAGTGCTCCTAACTTGTCTTGCCAGGCATCGGAAGGGCTATGACCTAGCAGGAGAAAGACTATCGGTGTATGGTCTCCAGGATGATCAGGGCGAGCTTAGGGGTGGTTATGGTATCGTTTGGAAGGCCTGGCACGAGCTTAAGCATACTCATGTTGCTATCAAGGTTGTTGATGTTAGTAGTTTGAGTGCAGCAAATATCGAACGTATGGAGCGCGAATGTCGGATTGGTGGTCAGCTAAATCTGCCGGGTGTCGTTCGTGTGCTAGACGCGCTGCGCGAAGCCCCACATTTGTTGATCGTCATGGATCTGATGGAATGTGATCTTGAGACGTGGATAGGAAAATACCGTGTACCTTTCGCTCAAGCTCTCAAATGGGCTCTAGATCTGTGTGACACACTACGACAAGTGCATCATGAGGGAATTGTCCATCGTGACATTACGCCAAAAAACGTATTGCTTGACTCCGAAGGGCATGTAAAACTCTGTGACTTTGGAATAGCTCACGTTAAGGGTTCACTCTCCTCTCCATACCAACAACCAGGTGCACCAGCCTACAAGGCACCTGAACTCGACGATGGTCAGGAAGCTACTGCTTTGGCTGATGTCTACTCGCTATGCGCGGTACTATTCAAGTTATGGAGCAACCGCTTATATGCCGACTACAAGTTGCTACCCGTGACCTCGCTACGTAAAGAGTTCCTAGAATTATTGAAAAGCAAACATAAGGGTGTCCCAGATACTTGTTGCACGATGCTGGCTGAGACAATTTTAGGCGGCCTGACACCTGTGGAACGGAGAATTAGTCTTGCCAAGCTGCAGAATGACTTGCAAAGTGTTCAGCAATACCTCGATAATCGAGGGAAGCCCTCTCGTCCATTCACGGTATCTTCACCTCTTCCACCGCCTGAGAAGAGTCCATCTCTTGTGGTGACGAAGTACCTCACCCCTGTGGAAACACTGTATGCAGGAAAGCAACCTATTACCCCGACACAGCCTGCAGGGCCGAAGCCTCCTTTTTATGCCTACAGTGCTCATCCGTATGAAGTAACCTCTGTTACATGGTCACCCGATGGGGCATACGTTGCCTCAGCAGACAGGGATGGGAGTGTGCATGTTTGGGAAGCTTCCACGACGAGACATGTTTCCTCTTACCGGAGACGCTCCAAAGAAGTATTCGCGCTAGCGTGGTCACCTGATGGGCAGCGTATTACCTGGGTAAACAGTGATAATGAGGTGTGGATGGGGGATGCCCTAACGGGCGGGAACGCCTTCCGATGTGCCGGTTATGCTGGATCAGTGAAAGCTCTGATATGGTTAGCTGATGGATTATATATCGCCTCTGCGATTGGTCCGAGAGTACAGGTATGGAATGGCACGACTGGAGGGAGAGCTATTACTTATAGTGTCCATGCTACTATGGTAAGAGCCGTGGCATGGTCGCCTGATGGACAGCGTATTGCCTCGATTGATAGCGATGGTGTCGTGCACATATGGAAGGCTGCTAGCGGGGAAGTTATCTTCATCTCGCCTAATGATTTCTATGTTGTGGCATGGTCACCCAATAGGCAATATTTTGCCTCGGCTTGCAATGATAAGACCGTGCAAGTATGGGATGTTAATGCGGGAAGTGAAGTCTTCACGTATCGCAACCATAGCCTTTGGATAAAAGCAGTGGCCTGGTCACCTGATGGACGCCGCATCGCCTCGACAGCCTCTGATGGTTCGGTGCATGTATGGAATGCTACTTCAGGGGATAATGTTTTCGTCTATCTTCATCACACTGATGAGGTAACTTCCGTAGCGTGGTCACCCGATGGTGAGCGTATTGCCTCAGCAGGCAGAGATAGAACGGTGCAGGTGTGGGATGCTCCTACAAAGGAAAACTTCCGGACCTATCATGGGCACGCTGATCGGGTGACTACTGTAGCCTGGTCGCCTGATGGACAGCGTATAGCATCGGCGAGTGATGATGGCATGGTGCACGTGTGGTATCGTTCTAATGCAGCCAGGAGTATCGTCTATCACAAGCATGCCAGTGAAGTGACTGCTGTAGCCTGGTCGCTTAATGAGGTGGATATTGCCTCGGCAAGCGAGGATGGGAGCGTACATGTGTGGAATGCTACGACGGGACGCCAGACAAGCACACCCATGTTTAGCAAACACTCCAGTAAAGTGCTTGCTATAGCCTGGTCTCCTGATAAGAAGCGCATTGTCTCAGTGAGTGAAGATGGAACCATGCAAATATGGGAAGTCGGTAAAGGAAAATTTGTGTCCAATTATTCCTACCATCCCAGTAAAGTAATAGCCCTGGGATGGTCACAGGATCTGATACATATCATCTCGGTAGGCAAGGACAGAACCGTGCAGATATGGGAAGTGAAGGGAAGGCATATGGAATCCAGGTATCGTGGATATGCAGGTGGTGTGACGAGTATAGCATACTCACCTGATGGTAAACACCTTGCTTTAGCGATGAATAATGGAGTGAAGGTGAGGGAAACTATGCAAGGACATGAGATCTCCGCATATGCTGATCATACGTCTGCCGTGCTTGCTCTGGCGTGGTCGCCTGATGGGCTGCATATCGCCTCAGTGAGCGATGGGGCAGTGCAGGTATGGAATGCTTTCACTGGGCATAAGGTTGCTTCCCACCAACTGCATTTTGGTAAGGTGTCTGCCGTGGCATGGTCACCTGATGGGCAATATATCGCTTCTGCCGGTGATGATAAGGCTGTACGGATTTGGCAATGGCAAATCAACTAATCTGTTACCTATAGTCGAACATCCCCTCGCTTCAGAAAGTATCCACAAGCACTTTCAGCATGCCCTTTTTTCCGGCATGCTGGAAAGCAGCCAGCTCATCATCCAAACTATAGCCCACTGATGAGCGGGCACACATCTACAAGCTTCTGGCTGAACGCGCGCAGCATCAGGATAAACGGGCCACAACACGACCCCTGCATGCGAATCTCATCAATCACGATAGGAGCCGGTGCAGCTTGCTCATGTCAGCCACCATGCTTTTAATATCAATCATCAGTCCTTCGTTTTAACCTATTGCTCATTCTGTGATATCGGTACAAGTTCGCCATGAGTTACTGCTGGGAGAGCAGTAACTCATGCTCAAACCTTAACCGAATTTCAACACACACACACGACGATATACCGCGAGCTGTTCTCCGTTCCGCGTGCCGGTTGCGCGCTTAGCTGCCGCGCAGGCGGCGCTGACGAAGGGGGAGAAGGATAAGTAGTAAACCAGTAAGGGGTGAGATACCTGTCCCCCAGACAGGTATCTCACTCTGCTTCTGTCTAATAGCTAGACACTCTCGTGAACGTGTCTAACAGCCGCAGCACCCGCAGCCACAAGGACACGTCCCGCAGGGACAATCACACAGTTCATAGGCAGATTCCATTGTTGTTCTCCTCGTAGGTCTCCTCACAGGAAAGCGCGATACAAGACATATCAACACAAGTACCAAAGGGTTCGTGTTCGTCGGGATGGCAGTTAGTTAATAGACGCTGATAGCTTTCCACCTCACGACGGAACTGTTGTAGCTCGGCGATCTCCTGGTCAAGAGCATGCAAACGCTGGTTCACCAACGTGAGTAGCTCATGTTGTACTTCAATGCAACGTGCATCAGATGTGCCGGCAAGTAGAGGCTTTGCCGCAGAAAGAGGAACACCGAGCAACCCGGTGCGACGCAACAAGATCAAGCGATTCACGTCTGCAATGCTGTACCGGCGATACCTGCTGGTACTCCTTCGTACAGGTGGTAATAAGCCGATGCTTTCGTAGTAACGAATAGCTTTGGCATTCATCCCTGTCAGTCGGGCTACCTGACTAATGGTGAAGCTTTCAATAAGAGACGTGTCCTGCTTGCGGGCCTCGTGCGTCAGGCCTATAGGCATCTCAGTTCGTACCTCCTCCTGGAAATACTATACACCTTCCCATCGCTGGAAGGTCAAGGCCCAATCCGCACAAATACCTTCGACACGCCCTTTTGCTCTGCGTGCTCGAAAGCAGCCAGCCCTTCTTCCAGGCTATAGCGAGCACTGATCAATGGGTGAACATCAACCAGCTACTGGCTCAATGCTCAAAAAGTCTCTCTATGTAAGAGTTCGCAAGAGAAAAAGCTTGAGAGTTTCTGGTCTCTTGCCAATCATCTCTTATTGCGATTTGAGCCATATTCTGGTTCATCTTTGAAGAAGAGTAGCATTCTGAGGCAGCATGTGGTACAACTACTGGTGGACCATCCCTTCTGCGACACTCTCAGCCCGAGCTAGACCATTGTGTCAAGCATCTGGACACAACTTTGGAGCACATGATGCAAGGGTCATTTCCTTCACAAGCAACACAGGCTCCTCCTGACGAGGAGAAAGCAGGCACACATACGGTTCCATTAAAGAAACTGTTCGAGCAGCTAGAGAGCAGCGAACAGGGTTTGACGGGTGCGGAGGCAAGCAAGCGCCTGGGCACGTATGGTCCAAACGATACGACTGGCCTGAAGCGCACTTCGCCGGTTGTCCAGTTTCTGCGCCTGTTCTTGAATCCGCTGGTCGCCATCTTGATCGTTGCCAGCGTCGTCTCAGCGGCCCTGGGTGACCGGGTCAACGCCAGCATCATCATTGTCATCGTCCTGCTCAGCAACATGCTCAACTTTGTCCAGACCTACCGATCTCAGAATGCAGTCGAGAAGCTGCGCTCGGACGTAGCCCCCACAGCTAGCGTGCTACGCGATGGCATATGGCTTGAACTGCCACGCCGCGAGGTGGTGCCGGGTGATATCGTCCGTCTCACGGCAGGAGATCTGGTGCCTGCCGATGCACGCCTGGTCCAGGCAACCGATCTCCATGTGCAGCAGGCCGCGCTGACCGGTGAATCGCTCCCAACGGAGAAAAGCGCGGATGATGTTGGCGATGCCACAGAAAGTTTTGCCGATGCGCACAATTGCGTCTTTCTTGGCACTTCGGTTGTCAGTGGCCTGGGGACCGCACTGATCACCGGGACAGGCCGCAACACCGCCTTTGGCGATATCGCTGTGCGGCTGGCCAGCCGCCCGCCCGAGACCGAGTTTGAGCGTGGCATCAAGGGCTTTGGCATGTTGATTATGGAGACCGTGTTTTTCCTGGTGGTCTTTATCGTCCTGGTTGGCGTCATTGGTCATCATCAGCCATTAGAGACGGTGCTCTTTGCTATTTCGCTTGCCGTTGGTCTGACCCCCGAGTTCCTGCCGATGATCACGACCGTGACGCTGGGGCAGGGTGCTCTGCGTATGGCAAAGCAAAAGGTGATCGTCAAACACCTGGAGTCGATCCAGAACTTTGGCAGCATCGACACGTTGTGTAGCGATAAGACGGGGACGTTAACCAGCGGGGAGACGAAGCTCGAAGGGTCTCTCGATCTCTCTGAGAAAGAATCTGATCGCGTGCTGCTGTTTGGCTACTTGAACAGTACCTACCAGACCGGGATCAAAAGCCCACTCGATGAAGCTATTTTGCAGCATAGCACGCTCGATGTTGGTGGATATAGCAAGATTGGCGAGATCCCGTTTGATTTTGAACGGCGCTGCCTCTCGGTGGCTCTACGACACGAGGAAGAGTGTCTGCTGATCACAAAAGGCGCCCCCGAGAGCGTCCTGGCTTTCTGCACTGCGTATGAAAGCGATGGTGAACACAAGCCATTGGATGGCGTAAGTGGCGAGGTACGGAAAAAGTACGTGAACAGGTATCGTGATCTGAGCTCGCAGGGATACCGTGTGCTTGCGGTCGCCTATCGCATGCTCCCGCAACAAGAAGTGTATCGCAAAACGGATGAGCAGGACCTGGTACTACTAGGCTTCCTGACCTTTGCCGATCCACCCAAAGCAGATGTGGCCCAGGTGCTACAAGCGCTCAAAAACGATGGCGTGCAAGTCAAGATCGTCACGGGCGACAATGAACTGGTCACACGTCATGTCTGCGAACAGGTCGGATTAGAGAGCAGCAGGATCGTCCTGGGCAGCGAACTAGAGCATATGACCGATCCCGCGTTGACTCAGGTGGCAGGGGAGGTCAATGTGTTTGCGCGCGTCTCCCCGGCGCAGAAGAACCGCATTATCCTGGCACTCAAGAGCCGTAAGCACGTGGTCGGCTATATGGGCGATGGGATCAACGATGCTCCCTCGCTGCATGCTGCCGACGTTGGCATCTCGGTCTCTACCGGCGTCGATGTCGCCAAGGACGCGGCTGATATTATCCTGCTCGAACAGAGCTTACAGGTCCTCCACAATGGGATTCTCGAGGGACGCAAAGCCTTTGGCAACGTCATCAAATATCTGCTCATGGGCACCAGTTCAAACTTCGGCAATATGTTCAGTATGGCGGGGGCATATGTCTTCCTGCCCTTCCTCCCCATGTTGCCGTCGCAGATTCTGCTCAACAACTTCCTCTACGATCTCTCTCAGGTAACCATTCCAACCGATAACGTGGATGCAAGCTATATTAGAAAGCCGCAGCATTGGGATATCAAACTGATCCGTAATTTTATGATCTTCATCGGGCCAGTCAGCTCGATTTTCGACTTCCTGACTTTCTTCATTATGTTACGGGTCTTCAACGCTGGCGCTGTGCTCTTCCACACCGGCTGGTTCGTGGAGTCGCTCGCTACTCAGACACTGGTCCTGTTTATTATTCGTACGGCGGGCAATCCGCTGCGCAGTCGCCCCAGTCTCCCGCTAGCGATTACGACGCTCCTGATTGTTGCTGTTGGCTGCGTGCTCCCGTATACGCCACTTGCCGGACCACTTGGATTCACGCCGCTGCCAGCCCTGTACTTTCTCTTCCTGGCAGGGATGGTAGTGATCTACTTGCTCCTGGTTGAACTGGTCAAGCGGCGCTTGATGAGACGATATGCGTAGTAGGCCCAATACATGCGCCCGCCTTTCTCGATCAAATTGAGATCTGGTTCAGTCCGCGTGAGCCGCAAAAACCAGCTTTGTGTGTGCGAAACCCTTGCTGCGCCGGCTTCTTAGCGAAGAGACAGAGCGTGAGATGTGGATGACGAGCGACCATTTTTGCGATGTAGATGTAAGGATATTTAGCCTTGCGTCCTTTTGGACAATTTCCCGTCTTTCTATCGGAAGAACATGTCCCCCATTTTCTCGTTCGTCAAAAGCGATTTCGTTTAGCGTGAAATGGTGTACAATTGGGGAACGATAGCTACAAGTATAGAGCCAAAGAAGGATAAGTGTATATGGTCATGACAACGGAAAAAGTTTGGGAAGAATTTCACCCAAGGCTCAAACACTTCATTCTCAAACGCGTCCCAGATGAACAGAACGCAGAGGACCTTCTGCAAGAGGTCTTTCTGAAAATTCATGCTCGTATTGATACCCTACGGAATGAAGAGAAGCTGCAAAGTTGGATCTACCAGATTGCCCGCAATGCCATAACGGATTATTATCGCGAACAACGGGCCACCTTAGAACTACCAGAATCGTTGCTTCTACCAGAGGAGCCTCTGGTTGGGGATGATGTCGTGAAGGAACTGATACCGAGTGTCAAAGCAATGGTTGACAGTCTTCCAGATGAGTACCGGCAGGCTCTTATCCTGACTGAATATGAAGGGCTTACCCAAAGGCAACTGGCGGAAAGGCTTGGTCTCTCCTATTCTGGGGCAAAATCACGAGTGCAACGAGCACGAGAGAAACTGAAGGTCATGTTGCTGGACTGCTGTCATTTTGAGTTTGATCGATTGGGAAAGGTCATTGATTACCAACCGAAATGCAGCTATTGTTCCTGCGATGATTGTTCTGCCGGCTGCAAATGATATAATGAGAACAGCTATACCCGCACCAGCACCTTCAACACACCCTTTTGCCCTGCGTGCTCGAATGCAGCCAGCCCTTCATCCAGGCTATAGCGAGCACTGATCAGCGAACTCACATCTACAAGCTTCTGGCTCAACGCACGCAGCGCCGGAGCAAATGGGCCGCAGCGCGATCCTTGCACGCGAATCTCGTCGATCACGATGGGAGCCAGGTGTAGCTTGCTCATATCAGCCACTGTACTTTTTAGAATAAGAGTCCCTCTGGGTCTCACCAACCGCAGCGCCAACTCCAACCCTTGCGCCGATCCACTGCACTCTACAACCAGGTCTACGCGTCGCCCGTTCTCTAACGCGAAACGGTCCACATCATCAAGCACGTAGGTACGCACGCCACGTTTCTCCACCAGCGCGAGTTTCTCTTCATGTTTGCCCACCATCATTACCTCGCAGCCGCTCAGGGTGAGTACCTGGGCTGCCAGTTGGCCCATCTTGCCATCGCCCAGCACAACGACGGAATCGGTTGGTTTCACATGCACCTGCTCCACTATCTCGAAATTGGCCGCCAGTGGCTCGACAAAAACCGCTTCTTCATCGCTGATGTTGTCGGGCACAAGATGCAGGTTTCTTGTAGGTAGCACCAGATAGTCAGCGAGGGCTCCGTCACGATTGACAATCCCAAGCGTGGTGCGGGCCGGACAATGGGTTGGCATGTTCTGCTGGCAATAGACGCAATCTGTATGATGGCAGGCGGCATTGATTTCGCCAACGACGCGCTTGCCAATGAAATGCCTGGGCGCACTCGCTCCGGGGCCTTCATGCACTGCTTCAACGATGCCGACAAATTCGTGTCCCAGCACGCCCTGGAAATTCATATAGCCACGCACAATCTCCAGGTCGGTGTTGCAGATACCGGCTAACAAAACGCGAATAAGGGCTTCGCCTTCCATAAGGGCGGGGTCAGGATAATGCGGTTCAAACGCCAGGGAATGGTTAGCATAAACCAAAGCACGCATATACTATGCTCCTCTACTATATCCCTCGCTTAGGGCTTAACGATTTGCTTCTTTGTTTGTAGTGTTGCCTAGCTTATTGTACATCATATGGCTATTCAAGTAGAGCCCAATGGTGAGCTTAGCCGGGCCACACAATCCCCCGGATTGCGTCCGCAAAGGTCGCCCCTGCATTATCAAGATGTCCCATTGCCCTTCGGTGCGCTCTCAAGTGACGCGGGTGAGGTATCTATCTGCTGTTGTGCGACTTCGCTTGTGCTATGGGCAAGGTTTGGGACACCTGGGACAGTGGAAATCGTGCCGGTGGCATGGTCAGTGACGGGAATGGTCGGGACAGGTGGCACATCGCTCTGCGGTGAGTTAGCTAGCGGAGGACTTTGAGAAGTTGGGACACTTGAGACACTCGGGACATTTGGGACAGGTGGCATATCGCTCTGCGGTGAGTTAGCTGGCGGAGGACTTTGAGAAGTGGAGACATTTGGGACAGGGGGAGTATCGTCAGTGGGGTGTGCCAGACTGGGATGATTGGCGGTGGTGTAGAGACCACGGGCGGGAGAGACCAGTTCCCCGGCCATCCTCATGCGTATGAGCATTTTGCGCCCGGCTTCCTGGTCGTAGCAGGTGACTTTGAGGATCTCCTGGATGCTCTGTGGGGAGGCACTGTTCTGCAAGAAGCGGAGGATGGCTTGCCGATGTGGGGAGCGCAAGGGACCGGTGCATAGGCGTGCCAGGTGGGAGTGATCCTGTTCGCCGAGCCAGTGGATGGTGGGGATCCCTGCTTCGGAAGAGAGGATGTCATAGGCCAGGATACCCGGTTGCTTGCAGAGGGGATGCTTCGTCGTGAGCAGGAGGTGATGGCACTCGTCGGCAGGGTCGGGTGCGAGCAGCAGGCGACTGCGAGCGGTCTCGAGCAAGGGAGAAGTGGGGCCGGGTGAATGCAAGGGGTCGGCAGATGACTGGCGCAGAGAGCGGGTGAGCAAGATGGCGCAGTTGGTCTGGTGGGCAAGTTCGATGAGGGCGGGCAGGCAGCGGGACAGGCCAGGAATGGCACTGGCGGGATCGAGGATGACCAAGCGGGCGCCCAGGGTGCGGATGATGGAGGCCAGGTAGTCCAGGTTGTGGGGGAAAGCGAAAGAGCGTGTGCGGGCGAGTGCATGCGAAGCATCCTCGACGAGGGGACTCAAGAGCAGGATACGGGCGGGATCGCCACCGGCGGCTTGCAGGCGCGGTTTGATGGTATCGGAGGCAGAGTCATAGGGGGCAAAGAGGATGACGCTGCCTTGTTGGGTGGATGTGCCATCGGGTAGGGGAGAGCCGCTGGAGACGCAGGCGGCCAGGGTGAGGGCGAAGAGGGAGAGGCCACAGCCGGGGGCGGCATCGAGCAGGGTGAGGTGACCGAGGGGGATGCGACCGGGCCAGAGCCAGGTGAGGGGTTTGCTGGAGACGTTAAAGAGGGAGTTGGCTGTTGGGCGGGGAGCAGGGGGTTTTTCAGGCTGCTGCTGCTTTGAAAGGGAGCGTTCGTAGTGGGAAATTTCGCGGTCGAGCTGGCGCTGGAGGCGGTCGAAGGGGCTATCAGATGTCATAGGGAGGATCCTTTCGGGGTCATTACGTGTGCACGGGGGAAGGGCATTGATGCCTGGACGACGGTTGAGGGGTGCGATGCTGAGGTTGAGTTTGTCTGATCTGGCTTTTTTTGCTTATCTTATTTTCAGTATACCATAGGGTGTGTAAACAAGCAAGGGGGGATTTTGGTGATTACCCATAAGTCGGCAAGGCTACGTGAGCCGGGTTTACTGGACGAGTGCGCGCCACAGATCCTTCGCTGCGCTCAGGATGACAGCCAGGAGTCGTGTCATCCTGAGCGCAGCGAAGGATCTATTGTGGACTTATGGGTAATCACCAGGGGATTTTATGGCTCGTAAGTAAGACTTGTTCCTTCATAAGCGTCTTCGATAGGGAACTGGATGTCAAGACTTTCTAGTGTGATGGTGTCTCCTGGTTCGAAGGTATGGATTGTCCATCTTCCTTCTTCGCGGCGATGAACTTCTACGAAGATTTCTTCGGAGTCAACCATCACGTATTCTTGTATCGTTGGAGATGCTCGATAGTAGGCTGCTTTTTTGCCTCTGTCGGTAGCTTCTGTGGTGGGAGATAACACCTCGACGACGACGCGAGGATAGCGTATCGTTTCTTTCTGGTTTCTGTCGCGCTCATCGCAACTGATCGTGATATCGGGGAAGACGTAGCGCTTTTCGGAAAGCTTTAGTTGGACATCGGAATTGTAGACACGGCATTGGCTGCCCTTGAGTGGTCCTTTGATCGCGGCTGTCAGATTGGCGATGATGATGGAGTGATCAGGACTTCCTCCGGCTAGCATGCGTAGTTCACCATCGAGATATTCGTAGCGTGTGTCTTTGCTGTTCTTGTTGAGTATCAGGTAGTCCTCGAGACTCATGACTGAGTATTTGCGTTGTGCCATTGCTCTCTCCCTGATGCTGTTGCCTGCTTGAGCGTATCCTATGGTAAATAATACCATATTCTGTTATTTGCCTCGCTGAGATCTTCCAGCGTGTGGTGGAGCCACCATTTCAGGCGGCCATTGGTCGCGATGATAAACGTCTTGGTATCCATGTGAAAAAATCCTTTCTCTTCTCAATTGATTAGTGGCTCAGATCCATCGGTCGTATGGTAGCATCCACCTCCTTGCCGATGCGCGTGACAAGGGCTGGTAAAGCTTCGATGTCCTCCAAAGAAGTGCGGAAGTTTACCACGCAGGCACGCAGCAGGAACGCCCCTCTCACGACCGCATTGGAGAGGAAGGCTTCCCCGCTTCTCTGTAAGCGGATGAGCAGGTCCGCATTCAACTGATTGAGGTACGCTTCGACCTGTTGCGAGCCGGGGGTGAGATCGGGTGGGACATAACGGAAGGTTGTAATGCTCAGTCCTCGGGTGAAGGCTTGCAGTTCCGGGTGCGCCTCCACGAGCCGGTAGAGTTCCTGGGCGAGTTGGATATCGTCGGAAATCATCTCGGCATAGCCTGCTCGCCCGACCTGGCGCAGGGCCAGCCAGACCTTCAGGGCACGGAAGCCGCGTGAGTTCTGCGGCCCATACTCGTGGTAATCGATGGTGAGTTCAGCCTGGGAAGCCCAATGGTAATAGGGAGGATGATAGCTGAAGGCATCGCGTAGCGCTTCCGGCTTGCGCACCAGGGCGCAGCCTGCCTCCAGTGGCGCGTATAACCACTTGTGCGGGTCGACTGCAACCGAGTCGGCGAGGCTAATGCCCTCCAGGTCCGCTGGAACCTTCGACCCCCTGGTGTTCGTGCAGGAGCAGGGCAGCGAACGCTCCGTAAGCTCCGTCTACGTGGAACCACAGATCATACTCCCGACAGATGGCAGCAGTCTCATGCAGCGGATCCACCGCGCCCGTGCTCACCGTCTCCGCTGTCCCGATGACGAGGAACGGCAGATCACCAGCCTCGATATCCTGTTGAATGCGTTTGCGTAGAGCCTTTGTGTCCATACGCAACTGCGCGTCCACCGGAATCCAGCGAATGGCATCCGTCCCGAAACCAAACATATCTGTGGCTTTTTGAATCCAGGTGTGCGTCTCACTTGAGGTATACACACGCAGGCGGCGGGCTCCTTCGCTCATCAAGCCTGCTGCACGCACGTCCCAGATGGCTTTCGCTTTACGGGCCGCGAGAAAGTCCACAAAATTGCCCATATTACCCCCGCTCACCAGCAGGCCACCACAAGCAGGAGGATAGCCAATCAGTTCGGCCATCCAACGCACCGTCTGTGCCTCGATTGCATTGGCCATGGGCCCACCAATCCAGCCACCCATGTTGGGATTCACAGAGGCAGCCAGCAGCTCACCCAGTGCGCCAATCGGGGCGGCAGACGAGGTAATCACCCCCCAGAAACGCCTCTCTCCCTGACACATTTTAGCTAGAGGAAAACAGAAGAAGCAAACGAGATCGTTACAAGCAAGAGACAAGTAATTCTCAGTTTGGAGGAACGATCTCAATGAATGCATCGATCACATTATGGGAGAACTGGCAAAAGCAAGTCAAGGAGATATTACCAGGAGTGCATGGACACCAGAAGAAAACCTTGGCGCTGTGTGTGCTGGGCATCCTGCTGTCGCAGAGTGCAGTGCTACAACGAATGGCCGAAGAAATTGCGCTGCGTGGCATCAGCGAAGCGAAGATGGTCAGCATCGAACGACGGTTCGCTCGGTTCGTGGCCAACCCGCGAGTGCAGGTGAGCAAGATCTGGAAGCAATTTCTCGAGCAGGTGTTAGCGTATTGGAAAGGAAAACCAGTCCAGTTGGTGTTAGATTGTATGCCCTATGACGACCGAGCGATCATCGTGTATCTGGGACTGGTAGTGCATTCGCGGGTGCTGGAAGTCGGCCTGGCGCATCATGCCAGCGCAAGAGAAATGGGATCAAGGCCAGTGGGAGCTGGTGGGCGAGCTGCTGGATGAAGTCAGCCTGCATCTGGAGCCAACGGACTGTACGCTGGTGGCGGATCGCGGCTTGGCGGGCTCGCCACTGGTGAAGCTGTGCCGAGACCGTAAGTGGCATTACTTGCTGCGCGTGTGTAAGGAGCATACGTGTCGTCGGTGGCTCGGCGGATGCTGGACGCCGTCGTGTGCCTTCCAATACATTATCCGCAATGAAGGGCAGCACTGGTTTGGGCGCATTTTGCTGTGGCAAGATGAGCAGATGATTGAGACCTGGGTGAATGCGGTCTGGGAGCCAGGACACAAGGAGGCTTGGCTCTTGATTTCCGATCTGCCCGCAGGACGTCGGCGCGTGTGCGAGTATGCCTTGCGCATGCGGGTGGAGTCCACGGGGCACCGATGACAAAAGCCGCGGCTGGAACCTGGAACACAGCCTGATTGAGGATCGGGAACGGCTCAATCGCCTGCTGCTGGCTCTGTTTGTGGCCATGTGGTGGGTCACGCATTTGGCCGCTTCCTGTATCCATCATGGGCACCGCGATCGCTTCGATCGGCATGATCGACGCGACAAAGGCATCTTTCGCCTCGGACGCTTATGGCTCTTGGATATCCTGCGCCGGGCTCGCACCGCTGCTGCCCTCGTCCATTGTTTACCGTTCCAGAAGTCGCCGACTGGATGGCGCTTCGCTTTGCGTTTCTAGAATGTGTCAGGGAGAGAGGGCTGGTAGCCTGGCTGCTGGCTGCACGGTAGAGGCCCAGCGCGGTGCTCGCCCGCCGCGTTACTGCCGCCACGACCACGAGGGGCAGGATGGCGACCAGGGTCATGCGGGCGTTGATATGCAGGAGCACCAGGAACGCCCCCACGGCAAACAGGCCTTGGCCCACAATCTCGTCGGTCCAATCCAGGTTGTCCTCGGCCTGATGGGCATCGTCGCGAAAGCGGCTGATGGTCTCGCCTATGGAGTAGGGCAGAGCATGAGCCTCCGGCCCGTCCAGGACGTGCCGCAGCAGGTTGCGGCGCAGCAGCCCGCTCATCGTGAACCGCAAGATGATTTCGACAAAGCCAGTGGTGAGCCACAAGGCCACACGGCTCACAGCCAGCACCACCAGCAGCACGATCAGTCCCGTCGTGCCCACGGGCAGGTGTACCTGTCCGGTGAGCGTATCGAAGAAGGCGCGGGCGATCAGCCCCGCTAGTAGCGACGACATGCTGAACGCGCCCCACAACACCGCGTGGAGCAGGTAGAGCAAGGGCTTGTAGCGGGCCATTTCCACCAGGTAGCGCCAGGTCGGGAGCGGCTTCATGGGGAGACCTCCTCAGTGGCGACCCGCAGCAACCCAGCAAAGCGCGAGGTGGGGTCGGCAGCGAGGGCAAGCCACGGCCCGTGCTCGCGCACCTGCCCGTCCTCCAGGACAAGGATGTCGTCGGCGTATGCGATAGTGGTCAGCCGGTGCGCCACGATGATGCCGGTACGGCCGTCGAGCAGCCGACCCAGCGCTTTATGCACCAGCCGGTCGGGTACAGTAAAACCCCTTTGTACTACAGACTCTCTAAACATGCTCCAATAGGCCTTTCTACTACACAGTGGTAGCTACTGCGCTACCACGTAGTTTGAAAGACCCTCTATGTCAAGAGTCAAAACGCGGAAAGGAGGAAGCAAGGTGAAAGTGGGTGAAGCTGCCTCCCGTGTGGTGGTGCAAGTCTACCACACCGGGAGTCGGGAACGCGGTGGCGGGCTGCGGCAGACGTTGGACAGGCAGGCAGGTGCACGGAACCAGCTCACGGTCACGAGATCGGACGCGCCGGGAACCGTTTGGGCGACTCCGTTGGAGCACAGGCCCCCTGCACTGGCGAAGGACTTCGCAGTGCTGAGCGTGCCCAACATGGCGTGACAGGCAGATGTGGCCTCGACTCAGGCCGCACGTTTGGCATGAGCCAGCTTCGCCGCTTCAAACGTCGCAGTTTGATAGCTGGTGTGACTCACCCACATGCGATAGATGATGCGCACCCAGACGTTGGCCAGGGCGCGGATCGCCATACTGTGGGTCTTGCCCTCTACCCGTTTGCGCTGGTAATAGTCCCGCGCCCACGCTTCTTTCATCGTCGATTGCCAGGCGAACTGGTGCAGGTGGTTGCGCAGCGGCTTCAAGCACGCAAAGCATTTGTGCGCCTTGGCGTAATTGCCGCTTTGGAACGGCACGGGGGCGGTCCCGGCCAGGGTCTGGACACTATTGGCATCGGCGTAACGGGCTCGATCATCGCCCCATTCGGAAAGCCTCCGTGGAGCCAGGCGCTGGCCTGCACGAGGCAAAGAACTCCAGAGCTCATGGTCTGGATGCGTCAAAAAAAAGGTGCTGATCTCCTCATCGAGGCTTTCAATATCTTCGATCAAAACCAGCAGTTGCTTGACCAGGGAGAGCATCAGACGCGACTTGGCACGCACTGTGACCGCGCTCGCTTCCAACTGGGGACGGTGCAGCTCCTCGAAGATCTTGGATGCCACCCGTCTCGGGTTGGTATGCCTACCAGCTCTCAAGGTGGCAGTGATCTCTTCCACCGAAGCCGATGCCGCTGCTTGGGGCGTGGGGTAGGTCTGCAAAAACAGGAGCGTGGAGTGCTGCTGCAATTTGGCAAACAGCTTCAAGGCCGCCGGATAGTACTCGCTTCCGGCAAGCCGTCAACTGATTGATCAGGCGTGTTTGCGTCTGGACCAAGGCATCCTGATCGCGCGTCAGCGTTTTCAACTCAGCCACGGTGGGGCTATCCGGCTCCAATCGGCGCAGCTCGGCCAGGTCAAAGCGACCTATCTTCGCCAACAAATGCGCGTCGATTTGATCGGTCTTGGCTCCTGCCGTTTTGCGCAACTGATTGGCCATTTTGGGATTTGCCGGAGACACGGGGATACCCGCTTCCAGCAGAAACGTGATCAGCAATCCATGGTTCGTTTCAACAATGCATGCCAGGTGTTCGGGCGAAACGGCAATGCTCACTACACACTGTTTCAGCTCGTTCAGTCCTTGGTAGCTGTGGGGAAAGCGTCGTGCTCCTACGCGCTTACCAGCTTCATCCATCACCTCCACATCGTGGTGGGTGTCTGCCCAATTCAATCCGATGTACCACATGCTCGCGATTCCTTTCTGGAAAAACCTCCTGGGAGTGTCGGGTCCTTCTATAACGGGTGCTCAAAGCACGTCCCTCCAATCGTCGATTGGCCCAGGAAAGAGGCCTCGGGAAGAACGATCTTTCAAGACCGGTCGAGCTGTGTGGAGCATCTAGTCTTTCCCCGGCAGGTCTATCGAGCAGGGATCTCCCTGCTCGCCCTTGGTCGAAAGGGCTTAGAAAAATAGTAACATATAAGGAGTATTGCGTTCATCAGTGAAACCACGCAGCTTCTCCTGGGCGTTGGTCACTGTCTGGCGACTGTAGCGCTCAGCATGCGCGAGCACAAAGTTTCTCCGATCCTAGAGACGAAAATGCCAGCGCTCAGATCCCTCTTCGTAGGAAAACTCAGCAGGAAACGTTCGCTCATCTTGCTGTGTCTGCGCAATGGCTTCCTGGTATGCCTGGCGCAGACGGACCAGACAGTTGTACCGCAAATGAGCCTGAGCACGCATGGCCGCAAAGTGAGGAACAATTGCATCGGTTTCCTGTTTCCTGGCGTGTTGTTGTCGTTGTTGCGACTCTTTGAAGTGAAGGAGGCCATAGACGGCCAGGCCTGGGACCAGTGGCAAGGCGAAGGGCCGATAGCGCTCCTGCTCTTGCTCAGGCAGCCCCTTCAGCCACAGCCAGACTTGTTCGACTTCCGGTGCTGTAATCAATCCAGAAGCGTTCGCGCGTGGACGCGCTATCTTGAGCGAGCACTTCTCCTTTGAGGTAGGATGGGAAAAACTGTTCTGCATTCCACTCGTTCATCTGGTGCAGGGCGAGTTCTTTGAACAAGAGCGTGAAACGGGCATGGAGCCTGCACATCACCAATTTGACTGATCGTGCATCATAGCGCCGAGCGCTCATCACCGCCGCAACCAGAGCCAGATGGTTTGCCCAAGGGTTGCCAACCACCGCACGCTGGAGGTAGCGAACATTACGCCAGTCCACTGATGGCCATGTTCCTTGTGCCTCTCCACCAGTCTTGGGGGCGCGGACAATTTCAGATGCAATGGACCCTTCTAAGCAAGTCTAGGTGGTATGGCGAGATGATTCTGTCATGAGAGACCCCCTCCCAACTGATACAGAAAATCGAGATCAGGCTCATCGACTGGGAGAGCCGCTACTGGCTCACCTAAGTGCTTCCGTACTCTGCGCTGACGTGGGGTTGATTGGGCCTCCGGCTGGGAGAAAAAGCGCTCCAGTTCCTGGTGCATACGTGTATGGAGCACATCAAGCGCCTCGGCATGACGTGTGGCATCAAAGTAATGCTCGTAGGCTTCCAGCGTTTCTTTACTCCGCCACTTCATGTACTCCACCAGCTCCTGGAGACGGCGCTGGACTTCCCCTTCTGCCTGCGACGTTTCGTAGATGTAGCGAACTGCCTGCGTGACTTGCCAATGGCGCGCTTGATGGACATCAGCATCAATCTGAGCCGCCTGGCAGGCCGGATTCCAACTGTGTTCGCGATAGGTCTTAGCGGAGAGCACTGTACGTTGCCTGCTCAAAAAGAGCGGGACGGCGTGCAGATCCTTCAGACCTTGCTTCGCTTCCCGCAGATATGCTTCCAGCGGGTAGCCCTCTTGATCAAGAACTCGCCGCTCTCCGTCGAAATACCGACGGAGCAGTTTCGCCGTTTCGCTGGAAAAGTGCAAGAATTTGACGCGCCTGCCGTGACTGCCTTTACTGAAAGCAGTCGCTTCCTGGGTCATACCCCGCCCGACCCAATCGCCGAGCGAGAGGCCAACTGCCTCAGAGACTCGGCATCCCGATTTCAAACAAGATGCGGGTAACGCACTCTTCTCGCATGCCCCAGTGCTTGAGCTGCCTTCCACCCCTCAGTACCCGTGCAAACAGTGTCGGATCATCGACGATCTGCGGTATCCAGCGCTCATCTTGCAGTTTGAAGTAGCTGTCAGATAACCGGGGCTTGCGCTTCTGGAGAGGCTCAACAACCCCGCTACTGCCTGGCATTCGAGGGGAGGTTGCTTCTTCACCATCCTGCGCTTCCAGAAACTGCATCATCGAGGCCCCAGGGTCAACCAGAGGGTTTGGGTGGCAGTAATATCCTTGTTGGCACATCATCTGATAGAAGAATTTGAGGCCGCTGAGAAATGTTTTCACCGCTTGATGGGTTTTATCGGTCTTGAAAACCAGGCGAAAACCTTGGCGGTGCTGGCGAGCGATGCAGTGCAACTGGTGAATCAGGTAGTCTTCGACAGCGCGCCGGATGTTCTCTGGCTCTTGCTTTCAGTTCTGGCCAGCGCGCACTTGCCATTCGTCCATCTCCAGGTAGATTAAGAACGGCAGCAGCACGCGGAGATAGCCCTCAACGGTTTTCTTCTCAACGCGCGCTGCTGCCTCTTTGCCAAAAACAGTGAGTTCAAAGGGGTGCCGATCCCAGCAATCGAATACTAAAAAGGGGTGCCGATGACTCACATCGGGCGGACGAGGTGCAAACCAGTAGGCTTTTCCCATCCCTCTCTACCTTTCCCATCTTGCTCGAAAGAGCATCAACTGTTATGTACTACCAGTATATATCTCCTTCTGCTTTTCACCAAATCCACCAGGACTTCTGGTTAAAGGCAGTTACTGATCTGTAGCTCTACCCCTAGCAGCGAGTATTTTGAGACATTGCTGACTCGGTGCTTTGTGACGAAGTTGGAGCGGCCTGCCGGGCAGCCACGCTTTGGTTCGGTTATTGAGCGCCTTTTTGGGAAAACGAACACCGAACTGATTCAGCAGCTCCGAGGGAATACACAGGCCAGTAAAATCCCGAGACTTTTGACCTACGAGGTCGATCCAAGGCGATTGGCGGCCTGGACCCTGGATGCCTTTGCGCGTCGTCTCACCGAATATGCACAGGAAGTCTGTGACCAAATGGAGCATTGCGCTCTTTTTCAGAGTCCACGTGAAGCATTTGCGCAAGGAATGCTGCGTGCAGGGAGTCGCGCGCATACCCTGATTCCCTACTCAGAAGCCTTTTTGATCCAAACCAGGCCGAGGTATTACAGTGAATGGGTTACAGTGCTGGAATGAGTGTATGCGCTCTCCTTCCGTCGCCGGGAAGTCAGTTCCTGTTCGCTATGAACCATAAGTTAATGCTAGTTGTAGAGCATGCTCTAGTACCTCTTTCCCTCTTCGTTTACAACGCCCCTGCGCTGCTGTACACAAACGGCAGTATTATCTGGTGGATAGATGGCAAGTGGAAGGAGAGATACGATGCAAACCGCAGCTTCTCAAGAACAGCAGTTAACCACGCTCTCGAAGATTTGCCGAGTGCGCGGCCAACCAGGTGACCCCTACGAGCTCATCTTTCTCGATCGACAAGACCGCATTCTTGTACCACTCACAGAGTGGTATCGCTTGCGCAAAGAGCAAGGGCCAGCAAGTACGAGAAATACGTATCTTGCCTGTCTCTTACCCTGGTTCACCTACCTTGCGGAAGATGGGTGTCCGTGGAATGCTGCACCTTCGCAATTACGCCGAGCCTTAATCGCGTTTCATCGAGACCGCCTGGGCTGTCAGATCCATCCCCAAAAAGATTTGGATGCAGTTGAGATAAGCTTAACGCGCGAGACGCCACTGCAAGCAAGCACACTCCGCGTCATGCGAGCAGCTCTGCGCGATTTCTACCTCGTCATGAGGGAAGCCGGATTGTATGCTTTTGCCAACCCGCTCTCCTCTGAAGTGCTGGTGACGCTCAAACGCGAACAGACACATGCCCTGGCCAATCGTGGTGCGCCCGATCATGCTGGGACACGAGAAGAAACCCATGAGCAATCTCGACGACGGCCTACCGCCTTTCTCCGTCACCGAGATGCCCAGGGGTGGAAGCCCGAGATCAGCAAAGAACTGGCTGATGTGCGCAATGGGATTCATGCGGTCATCGATGCCATGCTGGATAGCCCACAGGTTTCCGCCCGTGAGAAAGCCCTGCTGGAGTTGCTGCAAAATACGGGAGCCAGACTGCATGAGATCATCCTCATGACGGTGGGCGGCTATCAAAATGAGGGGCGAGCAGGCCAGGCGCAGGTGATGAACAAAGGCAGTTATGGACGTGAGATCAAAACGATCTACTTTTCCCATAACCCTACAGTCCAGCAAGCCCTCAATGTCTATCTTGAGCAGAGACGCCCGTTGCACGATCCACACGGACGAAGCCGACTTGTGCATGTTAGCCAAGAGGAACCACTGTTTTTAACTGAACGTCAGACCCCCTACTCGCTGAAGGACTTTTACTACCATTGGTATCGGCACTACACGCCTCTCCAAGCGAATTGTCCCGTTCGCTTCTCCCCACATGATCTGAGGCATCTCTTCGTGACGGAATACCTCATCAAACTCAAAAAGGTGTGTGGAGCAGGCACAGAACATTTCGATGCTGAAAAGCACCTCCGCGAACGAGAGGCTTTCGGCAGCATGATTATGGCCTGGCGTAGCCCCCAAACCACCGATATCTATGACCAGAGCCGCGAGGGAGAGGCTGTTTTCTCCGTGCTCGCTGGCTATCAACACGATCTCTCACAGCGACGCTATGCCAAAGAGTCACCTCTGATGCTGCATTCCTCTGAGCAAAGAGCTGTTCCCCAAGCTTGGGAACAACCAGAGCGACGACCAGACCAAGAGGCAACCATTGTGTGGATGGACAATGAGGAGACACTCAACTAGATCAAGAGCATGGAACAACAGGCAGGACAGTAGTCGTCAGCGTATGAGGAAGATGGAAAGGAGAAGGAAATGGAGACCACGTCTGCGAAGGTTGAACGTGCCGGAGGCCCTCCCACAGAACAGCTTGATCCACCTCCACGTTTGCATTTTAACAATCCGAAGGAGCGTTCAGCACACATCCACGCCTTTTTAGCGTGGCTCCCAAAGATCCTTCACGAAGCCCAATGAATTCCGGCGGCTATGCGATTGTGCCGCACGAGGAGAGATCACGTTGCCCTATCGGTTCGAGTATGTGGACCGGCAGTTTTCCGTTTCGGAGCACGCCACTACCCTGGCCGAGGTCCAACTCATTGAACAGCAAGTCACCCTTCCGCTCACGCTCTGGAATCGTACTCAGTGGGTCAAGCACCATCCAGAACTTTATACGAAAGACGTCCTGAGGCGTGCAGAGCGGCAAAGCGAGGCATATGCGCCTGAGCGTAATATCTGCTTCTTCCAGTACGAGGGACCAGCGAGCCACCTCCTCTGGTGCAGGGATCTCATTGAGAAGCAACTCCTCAGCCAATCCCACCGTAAGGAGATGATAGGCACTCGTCGTCCTGGAGTCTTGTCATCTACCAACAGCGATGCCCAGTGGTTTGGATGGGCCAGGAGAATCTCTGGAGCAGTCCTCTTTGATCCCGAGTCACTCTACAGAGGGGTGCTTTTTGCGGCGGCTCTGGCGACGCTTGCCCTCACCAATGGGAGCCGTGTGAGCGAACTGCTTCAGGTGAGTGCTTCTCGTTTTGAGACCATCGTGGTCGATGAACTCAAAAATCAGCAACCGACGGGTCGCAAAGTTGGCATCCTTGTCCTGGAGCTCTTGCCCAAGGGATACAAACACGAAAGTGAGCGGCAGTTTTTTCTCATCAGCGACATGGCAGTGCGCCATCTCAAAGAAATTGCAGCAATGCTTCAAGCGGCCCATGGTGGGATCATCCCCGTTGTGCATCCTGAGCCGTTTGGTAACAAAGCAGATGATTTGTTCGCTGAACCGTACTTTTTTCAATGGGCAGCATCCCAAGATGGACGTCTTGGCCATTTCAGTGCACAGGATGTTGCCCAGCTTTTGCGTTTTCTCTTCCATGGCCTGACCCTCACCACAAGAGCTGGCAACCCTATCCGTATTGCTCCACATCTCCTCCGACACGTGCTTGCGACGCACGCAAGAACTGTACAGAACATCCCGGCGGAGACGGTCGCCTATCTCTTGCACCATCGGGTGAGGCTGCCAGGATCTTCCCACGCGCTGACCATTCCTGAAGCGACAGCCTACTACAGCCGCTTGCCGGTCACACAGTTGCTTGCTCTCCTTTTTGAAGTCCAATCTCAGCTTTCTTCAGATCAAGGACGTTCCTATCTGCATGCACCCTCCCCACAAACGTTGGAGCAGATGGAGGAATCGCTGCGCAAGCAATTTGAGCAATACAGCCTGATTGGGCCAACAGTGCTTGGGTTTTGCAGCGCTGGTGTCTGTGTCCGTCCTGACACCAGAGGTATCTGCGCCAATTGTCAGTATCTTATCCCTCATTACACAAATTTACCCAAGGCCAGGATCTGGCGCCGCCTCTATGTGCAACAAGCCAAGTTGCATGACGACCACGGCCATACGGTCGATACCCAGCAGGACCGCAAGATCGTCCAGTATCTCGATGACATGTTTCGGGTCATGGAGATCCAGATTCAGACGCGCCAGGATGGAGGCTATTCCCCTTTTGCGGATACGCTGCCGCCTGCACAAGATGATGAAGAAAAGGATGAGATATGACAGAACAAATGTCTTCTTCCGGCGATCAATACGCGTACTTACGCACGAATGCAGCGGCACAGAAACAGGAAACGGTGGATCGGCTGACCAGAGCTATCGCTCAACTGGAAGCAGAGCATCGCAAGGTTTCGACCTTCACCATCAAAGAGGTGAGTGGGCTGGATTACATGGCCTACTATCGCAATCGCGAAGCATTCCAGCTCTTCCAACAGCACAGTACCCATCTACGCAAAAAACGCGAGCAAGAACACGAAAAACGTCACACAGTCAGTCGTGGCTCAAAGCGCAAGCAAGGGCAGAGCCGAGAAGCGCTCCATGCCGTTCCCGTTTCGCCGCGTGATCCGCTGCTGGACTACAAACGACCACGTCTGGTCGAACTCCTGCACGAGGCCCGCACTGAACGCGACGAGGCCAGGCAACAAGCACAAACAGAGCGGACCAGGATCGAGCAGCAGGCACAGACCCAACGTGCTGAGTTAGAACAGCGCTATCGAAAGCTCCTGCAGGAGCATGTGTAGTGCAGCGTCACGATTGCGAAGCTCGAAGCACAGGTCGCTGAGTATCTTGCCTTTATGGAACGCTTCCGTTCCTCGCTCAGGCGCGAAGAACAGAGCCGTAAGCTCCACGATGTTTGTTGTTCCCTCCGTAACAGAAAGGCTACGTCATGGTTTACTTGTTCCTCTTTCACCAGTTCTATCATACAGTGTACTCAGCACTGCAACTGCTTCGTTTTTTGCCAAAGAGCGATTGATTTTGACCTGAAAGTCGAGTACGCTATGAGCAAACGAGAGGTGCAGGAGCTGATCGATGATCCAGAAACCAACATACCTTGCGTCCGAGAACGCAGAGCCCTTTCAAGACAAGAGCGTGGTGCAAGCCCACCGTCACCGCCCTCCCTATCCGTCGTGAACCAAGGCTCCACTGGCGAGGAGCCAGCGAGTGCTGCAAAGGCGCAAGGCATCACTCTCCCGGTGGTCGAGCGAACGTCTGCCAGGCGAGGGTTCGTCCTCCTTCCCAGATGTTGGGTCGTCGGGCGCATGATCGCGCTGGATGTCTGGCTTCCGTCGCTTGGCCAAGGACGACGAGCACAGGGCGACCACCCTGGTCGGGTTGCACTTCGTCGCCTTTGTTTGCCTGCTCTTGCACCCAGCCTCACCACGGCTTGCGGCATCGGTTCATAGCACGCTTCTTCGGAGGAAACGCATGTTCCAGGGAGGTACACCCGGCCAGATCGTGATTTTGAACGGTACTCCGCGATCGGGGAAGTCCAGCATTGCCACCGTGATCCAGAACACGTTTGAGGGGGTGTGGATGAATCTGGGAGTGGATCGGTTCAAGCAGATGCCCCCCAACGCTACCAGCCTGGGATCGGGCTACGGCCTGGGAGGGAACGCCCCGACCTGGAGCCGCTCATTGTGATCCTGTATCGCGCCATGTACGAGGCCATTGCTCTGCACAGCCGCTTGGGGCTGAGCGTCGTGGTGGATGTCGGGCACCATGACACCTATGCTGTCCCGCGGGGGATTCTCCCCATCTGTGCTCGGCAACTGGAGGGCCTCCCGGTGTTGTCCGTGGGCGTGCGTTGCCCACTGGAGGTGGTCATGCAACGACGGCGCGCTACCTGGCACATGGACGGCCTGCTGCCACAGGCGGTGAGCTTGTGGCAGCAGGCCGTCCATGTGCCAGGCATCTATGACCTGGAGGTCGACACCTCGGTACTCAGCTCAGAGGAGTGTGTTGACTTGATCCGCCAGTGCCTCGAAGATAGTCCACCCCCATCGGCTTTTCAGCGCCTCGCGGCCATGGGCACGGGAGAGGAGCGCGCGCCCAAGTGACGCTCACCTGCTCGTACGGTGTGATCGGCGTCGATCCCGACGCGCCGCAGATCCGGTCGAGCGACACCGCCATCAGACGCGTTGGCCTGGAGCCGCGCCTCCTGCCAACCGGCGGTGGCAACGACAAGGGGATCGAAGCCGTCAACCTCGGCGTCGGCCACAAGGACATGCACTCCAGCAACGCCTGACGCGTGTGATGAACTCCGGGTTGTTTGCGGCGCCGGGTCGACATCCCAGGTTGCGTGACTGCCTACCGTTTGGCGTTGTCCGGAGCCACGTCGTGAGGTCCATAACACGCTCTAAAGAAGAGGCTGTTGGACGGAGGTGTAAAGATGTTGTTTTGATGGAATGGATAGTCTCCTCCGTCCTTGCTAGAAATACCTCCCATCACCCAAGAATTGAAGCTCATCTATCACCCGATAGTTTCTTTGACGCACTGTTTCTGTCGTCAAGAAGCTTGTTGTATCTATAGCTGTTCAAAACAGAGCAGCATTGTTGCTGCTCTGCTGCTCAAGAGAGAGACTGTGAGTGCCAACTAGGAGAAACCCTACAATATGGGTTTTGCCTATGCCTATATCGATGGTCAGTGGATCGAGTGTATCGCAGATGCCTTCCTCCAGGTTCATGGACGCTCTGAGCACGAGTAGAATTCATTCTGGAGGAGTGGCGCGAACACCAGCGCCAGCACAACCTCAAAAGGGTGACACTCAATGGCCCGCGCCTGGCAGAGTTCTTGCGAGAGCTGGAAAAGGATGAGGCTTGGCAGCTCCACCATCAGCGTGAGTTGGAGGGGCTGCCACAACGCGAAGCATTCCTGATGCCGCAACACGGCTCTGTGCAGACGATCAAAGAGGCCGACGCTTCCCCTATCGAATTGGATTTGTCCAATATTCCACAGTATGAGGTGTATCACTGATGCTCAGACCAGAAACAGCCACAACCAGCCGCCTCGAAGACTTCAAAACCTTGAAAGTGAGGCACCCGCGCCAGGAAGAAATCGAGCAGTTTCTTCTGCGAGCCATTTCTGGGCACAGAAGTTACACCCTGCTGGCACTCTATGGGGCAAGCGGTGTCGGAAAATCGACAGTCATTGGGCAAGTCGCGCGTCTGTGTCGTGAGGCCGAGACCAACCCGGCAGTGGTTCCTGTCGTGATCGTGCAAGCATCGCCAGAGGATGTCGGTTCCTCTGCACGTTTGGATTACTATCGACAGATCCTCGCGCAACTTCAGCACCATCCTACCATACAAGATCGAACAAAAGGTCTGCCTCTCTATACCAATCCAGGGAAAAAGAGTAATGATCCCGCAGAATGGCTTGATATGCGTAATGCTGTAGAATACGCTTTCGACTTGCTCCAAGTGAAAGTCGTCTTTGTGGATGAAGCCCAGCACCTGTTGTCAGCCGATACCCACCACAAACCAACTGCCCAACTGGATTGGCTCAAAACGTTAACGAATCGAACGAATGTCCTTCATGTCTTAGTCGGCAATTTTGATTTGTACGACTGCTGCCATCTGAATGCTCAGGTAGTGCGCAGAATGCGTGATCTTCATTTTCCTCGCTATCATCTGGATAACCAGAAAGAATGTGAAGAATTTGTCGGTGCCTTAAAAAGCTTGCTCGAACATGCTCCCATTACCGTAGACATGCCAGCATTCCTGACCCGCTGGCGGTGGTTTGGTGAATGGAGCATGGGATGCGTAGGCGTACTTGGTGATTGGATTGTGGAAACGGTTGATGCTCTCGTCAGCTCGGGAGAAACGGTACTCACGGTTGAAGCGCTGACCAGGCACGCTTTGCAGCCCGATCAACGAGCACGCCTGGAAATGGAGGCCCGCACTGGAGAGCACAGGGTTGCGCGCGCAAAAGCCCAAAGTGAACTGGAATTGCAGCAGTTACGCGGGACACCAACGCAGGATATGAAACCAGGCCAGCTTCATCTCACCCCAACGCCTGCGGCTGACCGAGAACGCAGCAGTGGCCGGATCGAGCGAGCAGCTATGCGCGATCCGGTGGGAGATCAGGCACCAGGGGTAAGCACCAGCAAATGCTCCTTTTCTGGCGTCATAGAGATCCCTGCACAGCGTCTCCTGGACAGCGGAATTGCACGAGTCGAATGTCCCAACTGTCAAGCACTCCGCCAGATTGCCCCGCGCAATGGCATTCTTCGCTATCCTACCCACGACAAACGAAAAACACGTGCGCCTCAAACAGCACAACGATGGGCACAAGGTGAGACTGGATGGGAAGTTATTTCAGGAGCAAAGAAGTGGCTCCTCGTGCAGAGATGCGAAACCTGTTCGGATTCGCCGACTGCGTAGCGACAAGCCACTTGCGGTTTGTCGCTACGCGGGAGTCTTTCCTCATCGGAAGCACAGCCACTCTCTCGACCTTTAGTGCATGGCATCATTATACGACCAGCCATCGAGGTCGGGTGGCTCGATATCCTGTTGGCTCAGCAGCGTGGCTATCTGCGAACGATGATCGATGGCGTGGTTGACGGCCTGGATCACCACGACGATGACCGGAGCATCATAGCTCCCCCCGTCAAGATGGAGGATCTGGCTCAGTTCCCCCTGCTCCGCGACCGTGATCAGCTCTTTTCCCGACCTCTCTGCTCGTCGCCGCAGTTCGTCGAAGCCTGGAAAATGCGTGAGTTCCGTCAAGTCGAGGGGTAGGGATTGTTCCAGTCAATGCCCGCACATAGCCTTCTTCGGCAGCGAACAGGTGCATGAGGGTCTCTCGCACACTGCCAAATGTTCCTTTCGTGGTAGCGTCCAGTTGTGCGTCGGACAGGTGTGCACACGCGTCGAGCAAACGCAGGTTCGCCCAGAGGTTATACGTAAAAAAGTCGGGAAGTCCTGTGGTCATTGCTTTGATCTCCTTCCATAATCTGTCTTCTAACAACGCTTCGAGGAAACGATGAGGCAGAAAGAGGGGATGGAGAGAGAGCAGGTCATCGCCTGCTCTGCTGGATCGAACCTGCTTTGCGCGACAGGACAAAAGACGGCATACCTCGGCCTCGGGTGTGGTGGATGGGGAACATCAGCGATGCGCGAGTCCTTGATCCATGCCTGACACCTGTTTGCCGCGCGCTTCTCCATACCGGCTTCCCACCATCGAATGCTTGCTTTTCCATCCGCCGTCTCTCTTTAGCCAAACTAGAAGAATCGTCGCGCAAGAATCACGCCACGCGGCATTCCAGGCGGAGAACGGCTGAGCGCTCATTCCCGATGAGAGACACGCGAGCGATGGGAGCAAGAACGGTGGTGTCTGTTTCACTGTTGGAACAGGAAACAGGATGGAGTTAGCGGCTCACTGGCATAGATGTCAAAACCTCCAAAAAAACGAGTGAATACTTCCTTCAGCAGTATACAGGTGGAGAGATGATCCTGTCAAGAAGGGATTGGCGAACGCGAATGGTTGCCCCAGTCATTTGACAAACGAAGTAATAGTCATTATTCTATCATTACCATTACGTATTCGATCCAGCAAGCTTCTGGATATACCTATTGTAAGGAGACGAAAGAACACATGTCGCGACCTCAGCGGAGTGGGGCGTCACCCCAGCCGGGGCATCACACATCAGCAAAGCCTGGACACATCCAACTGATCAGCGAAGGTGAGCTATGCCTCGATCTGATGAATAGTGAGCATTTTGACTACCGGGGACGAAAGCAGCCGCAGGATAACCTCGAGCAGCCCGAGTGGATGAAGGCCTTTTCACAGCACTGGCGGCTGCCCGTCACATCCCCACCCGATGCCTTCACCCTCGCGTCCCTGCGTGTTTTACGGACGCTGCTTCGCCAGATGTTAGAGACCATTGTCGCCGACCAGCAGATCACTGAGGCTCAGGTCGAGGAACTCAACGTCTTTCTGGCATTCACCCCGATGACGCGCCAGATCCGGCGCACGGATAGCGGAATGTGTCTAGAGGCGGTTCCGCTGCAAACAGGCTGGAACGCAGTGCTCACTCAGGTCGCCGCTTCCTGGGCCGACCTCCTGGCTCGAACGCCTGCTGCTTGTTTGAAGGTGTGTGCCAATCCCGCCTGTCACTGGGTGTTTGTCGATCAGAGGCACCATCTGAGCCGACGCTGGTGTCGCCAGTGGGCATGCGGCAATCTGATGAAGGTACGACGATTCCGGGCGCAGCGCGCGCGCTCAGAATAATGTCCATGCATTCGTTCGTTGAGGTAATCAGTAACCTTGTAATCAGTGCTGTGCTGGCTACTTCGGTCATTCGTTCGTACATAAGCCGATCTTTGCTTGCTTTCATCACTATGCCATCAAAAGAGTAACTATGAAAGAACTGCCGTAATGGACGGAACGGTAGAACCCCACTAACCGGTGAACGTGCTCAAGCGACCTTACGAGGGCGACCTCGTGGCCGTTTGGGCAGAGTCGGATCAGGCAACGGATGTTTGCGAGGGCGACCTCGCGGTTGTTTAGGCAGAGTCGGATCAGGTCCCGTTGCTTTGCGCGGTCGTCCTCGTCGTTTTGGTTCGACCCAAGGAGCAGGAGCCACCTTAAAACTGAGTAATTCAAAGACGCTCCAGATGTGATCGGTCAGCCCTGCTGCCATAGCTGGCGTGCATACATACCCGAAATGCTTTCTGTTACTCAACTCATGATGCGCCCAACAGAAATTGTAGGTACTGCCGATCAAATACATGCCCGTCTCAAGGGTCTCAAGACGCTGGGCGGCATGCCGACATTTGCGCGTCAAAGCGGCCAGACGTTCCCGCATGGTTCCATTGAAGCGTTCAATCAAGGAAGTATTGAATTCCATGCGTCCTCTCGTCATTGTGAGCAGCTTGTGTGCTCTCTCACTGGTTCCTAACGTCAGCTTGCGTATGACTTCCACCACCCGTTTCTTTTTCGTGTGCTTGATCACGGTAGCGATACAGAGCTGCGGCCAGACTTCTAAACACGCTCTTCCTGGCCCTGCTTTCTTCTTCACTTTTTCTCGAAAGACCCGTAGAATGCTGTTGGGATACGCGTTCCACCCGTCTGTACAGACCAGAAGCGCTCGCACGCATTGACAACAGGCGCGAACCTGGTGGAGTAACCGATCCGCCAGTTCTCGATCTCGATGGATGCTCACCACTCCTGCCATCCATTCACGACTCGTTGCATCGATAGCTATTCCCATCCAGGCGACCATCTTCATCCCTTTGGCCCGTATTTCATCCGCTTGCACGTGATGGGTCTCTACCTTTCCTTGTTCCACGATCGCTTGATGCACCTGTTGGCAGTGCTTTCCTGCTCGCTTTTGCCAATCCGCTACCGTGCGTTCATCTAATCCATAAGCGTGAACAATCGCCTGAATTGGGCACCCATAGGAAAGTAGGATCACCACGATCACGATCAATTCCGTTGGCGTGCGCAATCCTTCCATCATCGTCCCTCGTCGTGCACTAAATGTCTTCTTGCACCTGCGACAGCGATACCGCTGTGGCTGATAGCAATGAATACGGATGTTGCCCTCTCCTATTTGGCCCCTTGCGGAACACGCCTCATTCGGGCAAAATTGTTTTGACGCGTCCATCGGCTCTGTGCTTGTTGTTTTCATGGTCACAGAATCCCATGGACGCACGATTTTTTCAATCCCTCCTGACCTTTTCACCGGTTAGTGGAGTTGTACCCCTACTTCTACAGCTGGTGGTCCTGGTGGAGGCGGTGGAGGTGCAGGTTCTGCTCCTGGTGGGGTGGCGACACCTACCGTACAGTCTGGGGGAGGGGTGGGTCTCCAACCTGTTGGGGCAACGCCGACTCCTGCACTGTTGCCGACGCCAACGCCCATGACGATGCCACCAGCAGCATTACCCGGGGCTTCACCGACACCCATGCCTGGGAACATACCACCACCAACACCACCTGGAGTGACACCATTGCCAACGGCTCCGCCACCGGCAAATCCACCGACGCCAATGGCTCCGCCACCAGCAAATCCACTAGCGCCAATGCCAACTCCTTAAAATGTCTCGTTTCCTACGAACGGAGCGAAGTCCATTCCATGGGTTCGTTGGCTTTGCACAATAATTTCTCCTACGAGGTGAAAAATGTTGCTTCGAACACCAGGAGCTTGATCGGGTGATGCTATCAAGCTTCTGGCCTATCCACTCTCCATCGACTGAGAGTCAAAAAAACTTTGAAGATTTTCAATCCCTTAATACATTCAAAAGTTTCTATAAAATCATTTCGTAGTAATAAAGTACCGTTTTATAGCATGGAGATTGACAGATATACTGATGAGTATTTATATTAGAGTTGGTGATAGCTGCTTACTTCGTGGGATATTCCCTGTAAGTGTGCAAGAGGTATATCATGCGTGTTAGTTTTCGTACGTTTCTGCAGAATAAGGTAGGTGTTTATAGATGTATTATGAGTATAAGAGGTAAATGATGATCGAGCAAGTATCATATGACAGGTTTATCGGAGCCACTGTAGGAGACTACCGCCTGGAACGACTTATGGGGTATAGCAAATGGGGACCTACCTTTCTCGTACGTACCGATGCCGCAGCAACAACCTATCTGCTGCGCTTCCTGGCTGGGCCAACCAACCTGGGATTCAAGGATCGTGACACTTACCTGGAACGCTTTCAACATCAGGCAAGCCAGATCGCAATCTTGCAACATCCCTACATCCTCCCCCTGCTCGGCTACGGAATCTATCGTGGCATACCCTACCTTGTGTCACCGCACATTGCGATGCGCTCACTGCGTACCCGTCTTGCCAAAAGCGGGACTCTGGATGTCTTCGTTGTCGGTCGCTACCTGGATCAGATAGCCGCCACGCTGGAATATGCCCACCAGCATGGCGTGCTCCACGGCGACCTCACGGTGGATTGTATTTTCATCAGGCTCGATGGACAACTCGCCGTTGCAGACTTTGGGGTGATAGGCCTACTTGAGTTGCACAGACTTGATGCCCAGCAGAAGCACCTCCTCGAGGGGAGCGAGGTATGCGCCCCAGAGCAAATTCTGGGCAAACCCGTCGGTGCCTCTACTGATGTGTACGCCCTGGGAGCCGTGCTCTATCACCTGCTGACCGGCTCTCCCGTGTTTATTGGCAATACGCCCGACGAACTTGTCCAACAGCACCTCTACGCTTCCGTCCCACCGCTCAACCAGTGGCGCACTGACCTGCCTGCAGGTCTGTATAGCATCATTGCCCGTGCTATGGCCAAGGACCCGGTACAACGTTTTCACCAACCGGGAGCGCTTGCTAATGCCTACCACCGCATTGCGGACCCTCAGAATAGGACGCGTGTGCCTTTCGTTATCCCAACATCACCTGCCATGCAGACCCAGCAACCTCTTGCTACGGCAGCGTCACTGCCAGATGTACAGATCAGCGAACTCAACAGGAGCAACAATGGGTCAACTACCTTCGATGGGAATCATGGTACGCCAGGACCAGCCTCCCAGACACCTTTCCCACATACCTTGCCCTTCTTCTCAGATTCCGATCCCCTTAGCCAGCCTGGCGGTCCACGACCGTCATTGCTGCGTCGGCTGCAGCGGAAGCATGTGCGGCGCAACGTGCTGATCGCTGTCTGCATCTTCCTTCTGCTGGCTGCGAGCAGTACGCTCGGGATCGCATTCCTCACGCATCTGGGTGGTGCGACGGAGCTGACTGGACAAGTGATATACTTTGACAGTCAGAACGGACCACCAGGGCACACTAATGCCCTCACCATCGTCGCCCATGGCCTTGATGCGCCTCCTGCCGGCTTCCAGTATGCTGCCTGGCTTATCAACGACCAGAATGAGGAGATCGTACCATTAGGCACACTGGTGACGAAGCAGAAGACCTTTGTACTGACCTACGCCAGCGGGAGCGGCAACGGGCAAGCAGGCACGAATCTGCTTGGCGCAGGGGATAAGCTCGAGATCACCCTGGAACAAGGTGTGGTCAAGTTGCCAGCAGGCAAAGTGGTCCTGATTGGCAAGTTTCCACTCATGGCCTTTGCGCATATCCAGCATCTGCTCGTCGCTTTTCCTCAGACGCCAGGAAAGATTGGGTTCCTGGTGGGAGTGCTCGCGCAAACACATCTGTTGAACATCCAGGCAGATGTCTTGCAGAGTCTCATAGCCAGCAGGAATACTATCGCGCTTGGGTGCGTAGCCCAAAGTATCATCGATATTATTGAAGGCAAGCAAAGTCAGCACTATCAGCCGCTCGCAGCAACGTGTGCCTTCCAGAATGTGACGGCGATCGGCGATGGCTTTGGCCTCTTGAGCAACGGCTACCTGGCCGATGCAGCAGAACATGCCACCTTCGCGATCACCCAGCCTGACGCGACAAACACGATGCGCTTGCATGCGAAATTGCTGGCGATTGCTCTTTCGAATATCAAAGGGTGGGTGACCATTGTTGATCAAGATGCGCTTACCCTGCGCGAGAACCCGGCGGACCTGACAAAGGTCCAGGAGATTGCGACGCTTGCCGATAAGGCCTATCATGGAGTGGATATCAATGGCGATGGGCAGATTGATCCTGTCGTGAGCGAAGCGGGTGCCCTCACTGCCTACCAGCAAGGGCAGTTGATGGCAACGTTACCCCTCACTCCCGGCACATAACCGGCTACTCGGGGCAGAGAGGCACTGCTGAACGCCAACCCTTCAATTTCTGAAAGCTGACGATATTTTTCGAGGTTATCAGGCAACTTAAAGAGCAAATGTGAGCCTCGTAGCGCAGTATCCACTCAGGTACCGCACTACACTAAAGTCGTGTAGACCACGAGCCGTAAAGTGGTCTGATGCTCGCTGGGAATCCAGTCGCCTGCGCAGGTAATGAGATTGAGATACTTCCCACTCCTATTGCCGAAGATATCCTGAATGGGAGCTTGTTGTGGTGGGTAGAATGCAATGCGTGTGACGTGGAAGTGCTTGCGGGCGCCGTTGGTATTGATCACCCACACATCATCGCCTACATGTAGATCGCGTAAACGCCAAAAGACGGCTGGATATCCCCCTGGGCGGTCAAGGTGTCCATCAATCACGGCGCTGCCACGTTCCCCTGGATGTGGCCCACCGTCGTACCAGCCGACATCCTCCCATGGACTATGTGTGGGCGTTGCCAGGTCGCCATTGGGCAAAATGCCCAGCGACTCCACCGAGGCGTTGATTCCTATGGCCGGAATAATTAAGCGGGCTGGCGTGGTCGTGGCACCGACTATCACTAAAGGGCGGACAATCGGCGCTACGACAGTAGGACTGCTAGCAGCGTGAGAAGACGAGGTATGCGGTGTCCCGGTCTCCAAAGTGGGCAAAAGGCCGCACCCGCTGAGGGTAAGCGCCAGGGTCAGAACAATCAGCCACAATGGTAATCGAACCATACGCATACAAGCTTCTCTCCTCTCTCAAGCATGAATTATATCAGATCCAGTCGAGGATAGGAGGTCTGGAGGAACCTCCATACCCCCGTCAATGGGTGGCAGCCCCTGGATCCTTGCAAGGAGAGACACAGTCTAGACTAAATTTGCTCCTAACGCATTCTTGCTCGGTGACGAGCTATGATACTCGTGCCAAACATGAGCAACGTGAATGTTCCGAGCAGCCACGGCAGCCAGGGAGTCAGCGGTTGCACGCTGCCCTGCCCTGGTAAGAACGCGTTCGGGTCACTTCCCGTTCCAGGCAAACTCGGCAACCCACTCGTTTGCGCAGGCACCAGTTCAAGCTTGGGCGTCCCGTTAAGCATGCCAACCGTAAAGATGCTCGCCACCGTATTAGCTTTGAGTGTGGACGACAGCGGCAGTGTGACGCTAGCATTGCTCGTATTCACATCGAAGGTATAAGTACCCGCCGAAAGCTTCAAATACTGACTCGCTTGCTGATAGGCAATGTTTTGCACCAGCTGAGTACCGTTGGCATTCACGCTAATTGGGCCGGCATCGGGCGAAAGATGATAGATCCGAAGCTTGGCTGTGCCTGCTGTGACCTGGTTACTGTCGACAAATACTTGCAGCGCAGAGGGTCGTGGGTGTCGCCCCGATGGCTGCGACCGTATAGGCAAGCCCTGGGGTAACTGTTAAGGTCTGGGTCAGGGCTGCGGCGCCAATGCCCTTGCCGACCAGGGCAATTTGCACCTTATGGGGTCCTGGGGGAATGGCCACATAGTCGGTGACTGCGCCGAAGGCGAAACTACTGAGCAACTTGGTGCCATCCACGAAGACATCGGCCGTGCCAACTAAGGGCGAAGCATGGATAACACGCACAAACGCTGGACTCTTGGGACTCTTGGCTGAGGCGGATAGCATTGGTGTGCCAAAGACTGCAAAAAGCGCAAAGAGACCAAGTGTCAGGGACGTAAACTGGATGAGGATGGTTCGAGGGCGCCTGATTCTCATGGTTATCTTCTCCTTTTGTAAAGATATACCCAATAGTACTATTAGAGATACAAATATAGTACTCCTACAATATAAACGTTGATTTTCATCATCAGTAACAGAATTTTCATAAACAAGGAGCGTCAATCTTGCTGTGCGCAAAAATCGCATCTCTCCATAAATATTGTGTCATCTTGGACTGTGGGACTTGCTCGAAAGCTTCTACTCATGTATAATGAGAAAGTGTCTAAGATGACAAAGTGTTGAAGGAAGACAATGTGCAGCAAGAACAACTGATACTCCCCAGGAGAATAACCGTCCGAGACTCCTCTGGAGGGCGCTATGTCATCGAAAGTCTCCTTGGTAAAGGTGAGTCTGGTGCGGTCTACCTGGTCAGGGACCGGCGCGACAAGCAGCGCCTGTTCGCCCTCAAAGAGATAATAAACCCGGATAAGCGGGACCGAGAGCGCTTCATCTTTGAAGGGGAGGTCCTCAAACGGCTCGATCACCGGGCATTGCCCCGCGTCTACCAGGTGTTCGAAAACGACAGACTCAAGCGGGTATATATCTTGATGGATTACGTCCAGGGACAGGACTTGGAAGTTTTGCGGCAAGAGCAACCGGAACAGCGATTCTCATTGCCCTTAGTTCTAGCGCTGATGGCTCCCATCGTGGACGCGCTGAGCTATCTGCATCGTCAAGATCCACCGATCGTGCATCGAGACATCAAACCGGCCAACATCATTGTGCCGGTAGGAGCTGATGAAGCGATGCTGGTGGATTTTGGCTCCGCCAAGGAGTATGTTGCAGGTGGACCCACGACCGTTCTTCGTCATAGTTCCCCTGGCTATGCTGCACTGGAACAATATGGAGGCGGGACCACCCCGCGGACGGATATCTATGGACTGGGGGCGACCTTCTACACGTTGTTAACTGGGACGATCCCCGCCGATGCCATTAACCGCGTCACCAGGAGAAGGAGCAATGGAATCGATCCTCTCAAGCCGGCACATCTGCTCGTACCGACAGTTCCTACGGCGGCAGCCCAGACCATCCAGCGCGCCCTGTCCCTCAGTCGCGACGATCGCTTCGAGACGGTCGAACAGTTCTGGCAGGAACTGACGGTTCTTCCGATACAGCAGCAGGTGCAGCTACCTGATGTCACGTCAGTAGACACACCTCAACCTCTGGCTATCCCTGAGCAAGACATGGAACGCAATGTGTTTACATTCTGGCAACATCTGCGAGGTGTCCTGCTTTCTAGCAAAGGTAGAGTACTCCTCCTTCTCTTCCTTACATTACTGGTAATCATCGCAGTTGGAACGGGTTTCTTCTCTCATCTGTGGGGTCTTACCCTTCTCCTTCTGCTCTGTATAGGGGTACTTCTCTTGTTACTCCTGCTAATTACCCTTTTCTGAGGTGCAGTGTGCAACAAGAGCAACTGACACTCAAGCTAGGAACCACCGTACGAGACCCTTCCGGAGAGCGCTATGTGATCGAAGGTCTGCTGGGCAAGGGTGGGTTCGGTGCGGTTTACCTGGTCAGAAACAGACGCGACAAGCAGCGCCTGTTTGCCCTCAAAGAAGTGATCAACCCCGACGAGCGAGATCGTGAACGCTTCATCTTTGAAGGGGAGGTCCTCAAACGGCTCGATCACCGGGCATTGCCCCGCGTTTACCAGGTGTTCGAAAACGACAAACTCAAGCGGGTGTACATACTCATGGACTACATCAAAGGCAGGGACCTGAAAGACTTACGCGAAGAGCAACCCGACCAGCGTTTTTCGCTGCCCTTCGTCCTGGCACTGATGGCTCCAATCGTGGATGCAATCATGTATCTACATCGTCAAGACCCGCCAATCGTGCATCGAGACATCAAACCGGCCAACATCATTGTGCCGATAGGAGCTGATGAAGCGATACTGGTGGATTTTGGTTCCGCCAAGGAAAGCCTGCCAGATGAAACCACGGACATTATTCGCCGCGGTTCCCCTGGCTATGCTGCACTGGAACAATACCGCGGCGGGACCACCCCGCAGACGGACATCTATGGACTGGGGGCGACCTTCTATACGTTGTTGAACCGGGAAGATTTCCCGCCGATGCTATCATCCGAGCCGAAGCAAGCAAAAGGTTCGATCCGCTCGAGCCGGCACACCTGATTGTGCCCGAGGTCACCTGGGCTGTAGCCACGGTGATTGAACGCGCCATGAGCATCAGCCGCGAGGATCGCTTCGAGACCGTTGAGCAGTTCTGGCAGGAGCTGACAGCTTATGCTCCACAGCAACAGGAGAACAGAGCTGCTCTCATCGCAGGAATCACACCCCAGCCTCTTCTTCCTGCTGGGCAAAACGCTGCAAGGGTCACGCAGGCACGCTCGTCATACCAACAGCACATCCCACTTGTGAGAAGAGGCCGGACACTCCTCACACTCATCCTTCGCGCTCCTACTCATTCTCATCATTGGCGCAGGTCTTTTCGTTGCCTTCGAGGTGCATCCCTTCCCTCCTGCTGTTCTGCATAAGGTCACTCCCACCTTCGTTCCTCCCACGATGACACACCAATCTTCCATCTATCCACAACTCGCTTCATCGTATGCTGGTACAGGGGTTGATCTGATGAACAATGAAAAAACAGCTATGTTCCTCACCCACCTGCAACAAAGCCAGGGGAAGATTTGTGGTGATTTCCAGGGACTGGGGCTGGTTGGTCCGTTCACAGGAACCGTCGCCCCTGATGGACAGGTGCATTTCACGGTGAAGGACTCCACAGCAGACCTGACCATAGCTTTTGAAGGGGTTATCAAGGTCGGGGGGGATATGGTAGGGACCTTTGCCGTCCTGGATCGGAATGGGACTCACACGGGTGAAAGTGGCCTTTGGAATGTCGCTGCGAGCCCCTAATCAGGGCCTTGCGCCAGGATGGTCTGTATAGGTCTAGACTACTGTTCCTTCATGGCAATCTTCCCCTTGGCGTGGTACATTACGAGGGAAGGATAACGAAGAGCAAGCTGAGCAAATGAAGGAGCGGAATTGTGTCTAATACCGATGATTTAAATTGGGATGAGCAGAGAACGAGACCCAGGAAGCCGCCTATCTTAGGGCAGGGGCATGGCTTGTCTGACGAAGAAGGGGCTATGATTTAGCAGATGATTCGCGAGGAGCAACACTCAGCGCGTGCATTATCTATTCCTAAGGAGGACCTAGCGCAGGAGGCGACGACGCAGATGTCTGCTGAGGCAGCGCGAGTGATCGCGGCGAGCAAAGTACGTCAGATTTTGCATATGTTCAATCGCGATTACCTCTATGGTCAGGGGCGTTTCGATGAATACAAAGACGGGTTGATCCTCAAGTGGGGTGATGGGTACTCGCGCAAGCACATCTGGATGACGGTTGAGGGTGGGAATTTGGTGTTCGAGACCAGTCACTTCAAAAAATGTGGCAAGTCCTACTGCACCGGCACACATCATGTTTTGACACCCGACCTGTACACGAATTGGGATGTGATCAACGAGGAGCTAGGGGAGCTTTTCCGCCGACCGGTGCATGAACGTTCGGACGATTGACGAGGATGATTAGAGGAACGCTGTGACAAGACGTATTCTGGCGCTGGAAAAGGACCTCTTCTTCGCAGTGAAGATGCGTGACACACTGCGCCACTACGATATGGAGGTAACGACGGTACGAACGCTCCCAGCCTTCGAGCAGCACCTGTCGGCGGCCTCGGAGGAGGAGCCTGAGTTGGTGATTGTAAACACTGCCACTACAGGGGTTGACTGGGAAGAGGCGATTTGCCAGGCACGTGTGCACAGTGTGCCGGTGTTAGCTTTTGGCTCGCATATGGATTTAGAGGCGCGTGCGAAGGCTCTCAAAGCGGGAGCTTTGCGCGTGGTTGCAAATTCCAAATTCACCAGCGATATGCCCAACCTCGTACAGCGGATGCTCAATGAGTCGGGCATAGCCACATTCGACGACCAGGACGAGGCAGAGTAGGGCTTAGCCTATAGCAAAATTATGCGCAAGGTGATAGCCAAAGGGCACAAGTAACAGGCCCTGTCCTAATGGGCGTTTCTGATATGGAATGGTGAGACGACGGTACGTCCAGCGGACGCGGAAAAAGTTTTTAGCGGGATGGCGTGGAGATTGTGGAAGATTGCGCATAGCCTGGGGTCGCGGTCGGTGAGCGATTCTTCTGCTCATGAACTCTCCTTTAGTAGAAAGACAGACACCAAAAAGAAACCTTTTTACTATATACTAAATATACGTAAAAAAGGTCTCTGAGTTCTCATATTTGCACTCATAAGGATGAGTGATAATGGTATTAGTTAGTGTCCGCAGCCGCAGCTTCGGGCATCGCCACCGCCACCGGCAGTCTTGAAGGAATGGCCACAACCGCAACTGGATACTGCATTGGGGTTATTGACGGTGAAGCCCGCACCCATCAAGCTGTCAACATAGTCAACCTCACTACCGGTGATGTAACCCAAACTCATTTCATCCACAAGCACTTTGAAGTCGCTATGTGAAATGACGGTATCACCCTCTTGCTCTTCGTCGAGAGTCATGCCGTATTGGAGACCTGAGCAACCACCACCAGCGACGAAGATGCGCAGGGCAAGGCTAGGATCATTTTCCTGTTTGAGCAGTTCGCGAACCTTTTCTGCTGCAGTGGGTGTCATGGTTATGAGACTTGTTTCGATCATCGGTTGCTGGCTTTGCTCGATCATGTATTTGTACCTCTCTGTGAAAGGGGCAATGTTCAACCCCGTAGTCCCCTCAGCGAAGCGCGTTTAATTCCTTCGTGGGGAATTCCTTTGGACGTTTTTGACGTCACCTTTGTAACGGTATTATATCCTACAAAAAAAGAAGCGTCAAGGCTACGCATCCACCTCCATATTCTCCTCCACCGCTACCTGCGTCGCATCCCTGATATCGATATCCAATTTACCGTCCACAGCATGTACCCGCACCTCACCATGTTCGGGGATATTCGCCAGCAGAATACGCAGACTCAGCGGCACCGTCAGGAGTCGCTCGATGGTCCGGCGCAAAGGTCGTGCACCCTGGGTTTCGCTAAAACCTGCTTTACAGAGGAGTTCTATGGCGCTATCATCCGCGTGTAACGTCAACCCTTGTTCCAGCAGACGAGCAGACAACTCGTTCATCTGCAAGCGCGTAATGGCTAGCGCCTGCTCTTGCCCTAGCGGTTGAAAGATCACCACTTCATCGATACGGTTGAGGAATTCGGGACGGAACGTCTGACGCAAACGTTCCATTAAACGCTCACGCTGCATCTCCTCGGCCGTTCCCTTTAGATTTGCGCGGAACCCGCTGGGCATCGAGCGCCCCAACATATCCGTGCCCACATTGGAAGTCAGAATCCAGATAGCATGTTGAGCATCAACAGTATGCCCCTGGGCATCCGTCAAGCGACCGGCATCGAAGACTTGCAAGAAAAGATCAAACACCTCGGGATGAGCCTTTTCCACCTCATCTAGCAGCACAACGCAATGAGGACGGCGACGCAGTTTGCCTGTGAGTTGACCCTCCTGATCGTGCCCAATATAGCCAGGCGGGGCACCGACCATACGCGAAACGGAGTGCTTCTCCATGTACTCTGACATATCGACGCGGATCAGATGTTCATCAGAGCCGAATACCTCCGCCGCCAATGCACGTGCCAATTCCGTTTTCCCCACACCCGTTGGCCCCAGGAAAAGAAACACCCCTGCCGGACGATTACGCGGCTTCAAGCCTGCGCGAGCAACCTGAATTGCCTGCGCCACACGACTGACGGCTTCATCCTGGCCAATCACCCGCAATTTGAGCAGTCCCTCCAGATTCAACAAGCGGTCTCGCTCCTCGCGACCCGGCGCAAGCACAGGAATCCCTGTCCGGTTCGAGATCACTTCCGCAATCATCGCAGCAGTAATCACCGATTGCTCTTCCACGCTGTCATCCTGAGCGAAGCGAAGGATCTCTCTATCATCTCCCTTTTGTGGCTTGTCCTCCACCGAGAACACACGCGCCTGCGAACACGCTTCATCCAGCACACTACAGGCTTTGTCGGGAAGACGCAGGTTCGGCAGGTATTGCACAGATAGATGCACCGATGCATACAACGCCTCCTTGGTGATGGTCACATGGTGGTGCTGCTCATACAGGTCGCACATGCCTGATAGAATCTCTAACGCTTCCTCCTGCGAAGGCTCCTCGATCATGACCGGGCGCAGGCGGCGCTCCATCGCCGCATCCTTCTCAATCGCGCGATACTCCTGTGGCGTAGTGGCACCGATGCAGCGCAATCGGCCACCGGCAAGCGCCGGCTTGAGAATACCCGCCGCGTCAATACTTCCATCGGCTGCGCGCCCGGTGCCGATCAGCAGGTGCATTTCATCGATGAACAGTATGATATTGCCACTGCCCTCTGCCTCTTCCAACACTTTCAGCAGACGCTCTTCAAATTCCCCACGGTACTTCGTACCGGCTACCAGCGTACTGGCGGACAACTCTATCAAGCGCTTCCCACGCAGCTCAACGGGCACCGTACCATCGACAATGCGCTGAGCCAGCCCACCGACGATCGTTGTCTTGCCCACGCCCGAATCCCCAAGCAGGATGGGATTATTACGGTCCTTGAGCATCAAGGTCTGCATGAGCTGGCGTATTTCCTTCTCACGTCCAATCAGTGGCGTCAGTTGACCCATACTGGCCTGCCGGGTCAGATCGCGTCCCAGGCGATCTAATAATGAAGTTCCCCCTTTGGATGCTCCCTCCTGGCCCACACCAACTGGAAGTTCCATTGGCGCTGCCCCTGGATTCGTACCTATCGAAGGCACCAGTTCGAGCAGAGCACGTGCATTACTCATCAGGATCAGTTCAATCAGGTGAGCTGGATTAATGCCCAGCTTGGTGAGCAGTTCGTGCGTCACCCCATCGCCTTCGCTCAGAACCGCCTGCGCTATAGAACGCTCATCTATTAAGTTTGCACCTGAATTCAACGCGTTACGTTCCGCGGTTTGCAAAATCTCTTTACAGCGACGCGTTGGCAGAATTGGCGTCTCACTATTCGCCTTACCAGAGCCAAGCGCAAGGCGAATTACATCACGCACTTGTTTGGGCGAAAAATTTAAGCTGCGCAGCGCCTCCTGCGTACATCCGCCATCCAACTTCGTTAGAGCGATGAACAGATGTGGCGTCCCCAGGTAGTCTTTACGCATGCGCCGCGCCTCCATCAAAGCAATAGCCAGCACTTCTTGCAAAAAGCGCCGATCTAGCCCACCCGCACTTGTCATGCTGAGCGCACGCGAAGCATCTTGACTTTCATCGAAGAGACCAGGCTCCCCTTCGATACTCTGTTCCTTCCCTGTAGGTGAACTTGCTGCCAACCGCTGGGTCGGGTCCCCATAAAGTACATACGCCATACACGAGATATCGTCTGGATGACGCTGAACCATCACCGAACGCGCACGGCGCATCGACTCACCCAGCGACACACCTTCTGCCAACTCCTGATAGAAAAGCACCACCAATTCCTGCACGCGCAGCATATTCACAGGCCAGCGCATCGTGACTACCCCTCCGGCTCCTGCCGCCATCAGCTTACCCGCCACGCCCTCCATCAGCTCATCTCGCTCCTGCTGACTTAGCGCGTACGGGCGTGATTTATCACGCCCATTCCGTCCCTGCTGGCGCTCAGCTTCATGATGGCTCAGAAAAACGAGCGGACGCCGCGCTTGCACCTGCATTAATTGTTCAGCAATGCTCTCATCTAAACGCGAACTTCCCGCCAGGGTTAACGCGCCATCCCCTGTCGGTAATGGCCCTGCGTAATGCACCACCTGTGGGGCGTCCGCATTGATGCGCATACGCATCTCTAAGGGGTTGGCCTGCTGGCGATAGAGGATGATACGCGACACCGACTCAGGCAGCGTCGTACACAGAGCCGCAACCTCCTCCTCAGCCCGCGGACGTTCACCTGTAGGATTGACGAGAAATAACACCGCAAGGCCCTGCGGCTCTCGTCGCCCACCCTTGCGTTGCAAACGATCCTGCGTTGGCATACGCTGCGTTTTGTCCTGCATCGTACTCACCTTGCGTCCAACACTCAGGTACCGGCACAGGTAGCGCCCAGTCTTCTGTCCTCCATCAAACAGTAGTTCCCAGGGGATATCCGGCGTATTCGTACTCAGGATAAGCGCAGTATCCAGGCGGCGTAGAGCTTCTTGGATGGGTGAAGGCAGCAGCGTATCAAAGAGGAAACGCCCTAACGCCTGCAGGGAATTGGTTACCATGCTCAGCTTTGTCGTTTGACTTCTCACCTCCGTCAGTGCCGATGCTTGCATTTGCTGAGCCGCTCCCTGCAAAGCGCGCCGCAGCCGTTCACGCATCTCGGCATTGAGGTCCGTCACATACTCCTGGCCGACGGGATCTGGGCCTTCGGCCAGATCAAGGCAAAAACGAAATATATTGTCCTTACGTGTGATATTGAGTAGGGCTGGCTGTTCCATCGCATCTTCTCTTGCACTTCTTAAACCTCATTCAGTCTACGAGCAGTGTAGCATATCAGCAAAAGCCTGTCGAGGGTCTATCTCCCCACCTTCAAGATTACAGGAAACAAGCCAGAAAGCCTACGATAATGCGTTGACATCGCTCCGACAACGTGCTATCATCCGCTCGTCTGTGCTGAGAAGCCCCCGCATTTATGCGTGGGGAGTGTCAGCTACTAGACGTTATGGGAGTCAGGCACAATATGTTGCAGATGAGTAACGGAACAGAGGATGTCAGTGACCCATTCCCTAAAGCGGGACGGGCTTGCGTGGAGGGCTAGCGCACCGTAAGCACTGACTAGCGGGCTTGGTCCGTAGGGGCAACCCTACTGCCCATGCAGCAGCGTCTCTGGCTAAGAAAAGTACGTTCGAGCGCCACCCTAACTTGAACCACTACCTGCCGCGCCCAAGCAGACGACCGGAGGGGTCTATGCCGGAGATGCCATCGCGAAGGGTCATTTCACCCAGCGTCATAGCTGGTGGGGCGTAATCGCCCAGGGTTTCGCCGTTCCCATTCAAAACGGCGTCCCGCAAGGGAGTCCACGCTGCGCGTGCTTTCTTTCCTCCCACTGGCTGAAGCCAGGTGGGTATCCAGAAAGGATTTTGATGAGTACTCCCCTGGAAGAGATTATGCGGGGAAAGTACGATGTAATTGTCGTTGGCGCAGGTCACGCGGGATGCGAAGCCGCGCTGGCCAGCGCACGTATGGGGCGCAAAACACTTTTATTGACTATGAACCTGGACAGCATCGCCCTCATGCCCTGCAACCCCTCGATGGGTGGTCCCGCGAAAGGACACCTCATCAAAGAAATTGATGCCCTGGGCGGCGAGATCGGTCGCAACACCGACCGTACCTTCATTCAGATTCGCATGCTCAACACCGGCAAAGGCCCGGCCGTGCAGGCTCTGCGCGCTCAATGCGACAAACAAGCCTATCGCCTCGCCATGAAGTTTGCGCTAGAGGGTCAGCCAAACCTGGAATTGAAGCAAGCAAACATTACACATTTGCTCAGCCATGCCGGTACAGACGGGCGTCATGTCATCACAGGCGTAGTAACGCATAACGGCTGGCAGTACGAGGCGGGTGCGGTTATCCTCACCACCGGCACATTTATCAATGGCCGTCTCGTCGTGGGCGAAAAAACACAGCCAGGCGGCCGTGCAGGCGAAGGTCCAGCACTAGGTATCTCAGACTCGCTGCGCGCACTCGGTCTGGAAGTGCGCCGCTTTAAGACTGGCACACCGCCGCGCATCGATGCTCGCACCATCGATTTCTGCAAAACAGCACCACAGCCCGGCAGTCGTATGCCGCTCTACTTTTCCCAGGATACCTCTGCACGAGAAGATGTACAACTCCCCGGTGGCAAACCTAACCCCATTTATCCCGTCACCGTAGAAGACTTGCATGGCTGGCGACCGCAACTGCCCTGCTATCTCGTGCATACAAACGAACGCACCCACCAGGTCATTCGCAACAATCTGCACCGTTCGCCGCTCTATACCGGCATTATCAAGGGTATTGGCCCCCGTTACTGTCCCTCCATCGAGGACAAGGTTGTGCGTTTTGCCGACAAGAGCACACACCAAATCTTCCTGGAGCCGGAAGGCTGGCGAACAGGAGAGGTCTACGTGCAGGGCATGAATACGAGCCTACCGGAGGACGTGCAACTTGCCATGCTGCGCAGCATCCCGGCGTTGGAGCACGTCGAAATGATGCGAGTGGGCTATGCCGTCGAATATGACTACGTACCGCCGGAGCAGTTGTTTCCGACATTAGAGACAAAACCCATCTCAGGCCTCTTCCTCGCTGGTCAGATTAATGGCACCTCCGGCTACGAAGAGGCGGCAGCGCAGGGCATCATGGCAGGCATCAATGCAGCCTTGCACGCTAATGGCGAGCCCGGCTTTGTGCTCAAGCGTCACGAGGCCTACATCGGCGTACTGATTGATGACCTGGTCACGCGGCCCATGAGTGAACCATATCGACTGCATACGTCACGCGCCGAATACCGTCTCCTGCTGCGACCGGAGAGCGCCGACCTGCGCCTGAGCGACTACGCTTATAGGTTTGGCTTAATCGATGATGCACGTTATGCTCAGATTGTCAAAAAGCGTGAGAGTATCCAGCACACACTTTCCTGCATCGATTCTGTCGTGTTTACCTCATCGCGCACAATAGAGGCATACGCGCAGGAGATTGGTATAGCTCCCCTGGGGCAGATGCTCTCCGCCCGCGAACTCTTGCGGCGACCAGAGGTATGTTATCACCAGGTCGTTCAGCTGGCACAGCGAGTGACAGAACAGATGAAGCCTCGTTCCTCAACCGGTGAAGAAAAAACGGATGCCATTCCTTCGCCACTCCCCGCCCTGGCCGGTTCCACCGCTGAAGAGGTCGAATTGCAAGTGAAGTACGAAGGATATATACGCAAGCAAGCACAAATGGTTCACCGCACGCAGCGGGTAGAAGAGCAAAACATACCCGAAACGCTTGACTACCAGGCTATACAGCATCTCCGCACCGAAGCCCGCCAGAAGCTGACGCGCACCCGCCCGCGCACAGTTGGGCAGGCGTCACGTGTAGAAGGTGTCACTCCCTCAGACATAGCTATCCTGATGATCTACCTGGAGAAACTGCGCATCGCAGGCTCACGTTCATGACTAGGACCGAGCGCATTGATGGCCCGTAATAATCCGAAACGCCCATTCTCTTGACAGTCCCAGACTACTGGCTGTACTATATCGCAGGCAAATGTAGAGGCAAACGAGGAGTCCTGTCAATGCAGATCGATTGCTAGACCCTTTACAATTCTTATCGTTGTCCACAACAACCCGCTTGGGACACCATCCAGATTGCTGTATAGCACCAAAAAAGGGAACTATTCAGCAGGGGATGCAGGGGGACGCAGTCCCCTTGCCGGGGCGCTTTCCATCCTGTTGTACATCAAGTGGCTCCCCGCAGGGGGTGCAGGGGGACGCAGTCCCCTTGCCGGGGCGCTTTCCATCCTGTTGTACATCAAGTGGCTCCCCACAGGGGGTGCAGGGGGACGCAGTCCCCTGGCCGGGGCGCGGGGTGTCCCCGCTTCCTCTCTTCACCTGCCGCCGCAGGCGGCTCGAAGAGGGTACCTGAAGAGTTACCAAAAAGAGGGAAATACTCGTGTATATTCTTGTGGTAGAAGATGACCAATTTACCAGCGCCATGGTGCAATTTGCACTCAGTAAAGAAGGTTATGAAGTCGAAACAATTGACAACCCACATGGCGCAATGCATATGATCAACAAACAAGAACCCGACTTGCTAATCCTTGATATAGGCATGCCTTATCAGAACGGCTTTGAGTTCTCAAAGAAGCTAAGGTCCGCGGGATACAAAATACCCATTATTTTTATGACCGCAAGGGATGCCATCGAAGATAAACTTCAGGCGTTCACCCTCGGGGCAGATGATTATATTTCTAAACCCTTTAACTACCAAGAATTGGTGGCGCGAACGCAAGCCGTCATGCGTCGCGTCAAGAAGGATACCGATAAAGGGGATCAGAGCATACGCAGTGGTCAGTTTGAACTTTTGCCAGCTGAATTGAAGGTAGTGAAACCTGATCGCACAGCCATTTCGCTTACCCCGAATGAGATGCGGGTGCTGCGAGTGCTGATGGTATCAGCCGGCCAGGTTGTCAAGCGCGAACGCATCTTCGCGGAAGTTTGGGATGACGAAGATTCCAGCAGCAATAGCGTCGATGTCTACATACGCCGTTTGCGTGTGAAGCTGGAAGTAGATCCAGAGCACCCACAGCATATTATAGCTATTCGTGGTAGTGGGTATAAGTTTATCGGGACCCACGATAAATCGGGCGGACGCGATAATGCATTTTAACAAAATACGCGGGCCATGTGTAGGGGCCGATTTATCGTGCCCATCGCCGATTTATCGGCCCCCGGAAACCCATCCGCATGTCCGTATTAAAAAGTTAAAGTCCATAATCGGGTCCCTATGGGGGAGGCAAAGAAAATGTTCCAGTACCTGACGGCATTAGTCGACACCACCTCTGACGCAATGATCGCGCTCGATCAGCATTTTCAGATCCTGGATATCAATCCTGCGGTCACGACCACCCTTGGCTGGGTGGCCGAAGATGCCATCGGACGTCGCTGTACAGAGGTGCTCAAGTGTCAAAATCTGAACAAGATTGAACTTTGTGGAACATCGAGCTGTCCTCTTGTGCGTGTGCTCCAACAGAAGAAACCATTGCCTAACGAAGAATTGATTATTGGTGCAGAGCCAGGCCGCTCCTGCGAAGTTTCTGTTAACGTCACCCCTGTTGATCTTGGCGAAGATCCCTGCATCATTTTTACAGCCCGCGATGTATCTACACTTACTGCGGCCAACCGCGTACGTGCAAATTTTGTCTCGATGGTTTCGCACGAACTCAGAACGCCCCTGAACTCCGTGCACGGCTTCGTCGACCTGCTGCTCCAGGGCCATATGGGCGAGTTGACGGAGGAGCAAAAAAAATATCTTGGCTATGCCCAGGAAGGCGTCCAGCAACTCATCTCCATCGTCGAAGACATCCTGCTCATAACGCGCTCAGACTCAGGACAGTTTGTGATCAAGCAGGAAGAGGTAAACTTGTTTGTGTTAGTGAGACAGGTTGTCAGTAACCTGCAAATCCAGGCACGCAAAGCGGAGGTGGTGCTGCAAGTGGAAGCCTCATCCTCTGCACTATGGCTCTATATTGATCCTCAGCGTATGAAACAGGTGCTAAACAACCTGCTCATCAACGCCATTAAATTTACTCCGCCTGGAGGCACAGTGACGATTCGTGCTCTTCCATACAATGAGTCTTTTGCGAGGATCACCGTATCGGATACCGGAGCCGGTATCCCTGTTGAGGACCGTCCACACCTCTACGAGCGTTTCTACCAGTCGAACCACAGTTCGCAATCAAAAGTAGGTGGCTATGGCCTGGGTTTGACCATTGCAAAACTGATAGTAGAGCAACACGGTGGCTGCATCGATTTCCATAGCATCCTTGGGGAAGGAACGACGTTTTCTTTCACTGCCCCGCTGTATGTCAAATGATTTATTTATCCCCATAGTGTCGGTCGCTGCTCGTCACCGGCGCCTGTCTCTTGCCACGCATTGTCCTTGGAAAGCTTATCTGCTTGGCGTGTTGGTTCCGGCAAGCGATAGCCCCTGCAACAGGCGAGCACATACCGCAAGCTGGTCTCCAGAGAAATACGATGCCCTGACGAGATAATCATCGGCTTCACATGTGCCCGTGTGCGTACTACTGCCCCAATTGTCTCACCCTTATCAACCAATGGCACCCAACTTCCTTGCTCCTCGCTCAAGTGTGTATGGTGTCCTACCAGGATCGACTTGCCACAACCAATCGTCGGCAAATCGAGCCAGAGGCCCAGGTGTGAGGCAATCCCCAACCTGCGCGGATGTGCAATCCCCTGACCATCAACCATTACCAGGTCTGGCTGCTGCCGTAAGCGGGCAAAAGCGCCCAAAACACACGGCGCTTCACGAAATGAGAGCAGACCAGGGATGTAGGGCATACGCACAGGTTCCTCGTAGACATGCCGCTCCAGCATCTCCAGGTCCGGGTAAGACAGCAGCACAACAGCGGCTCGCGCCATCCCACTCTCCTCGTTGAGCGCCATATCCACCCCGGCCACACAGTGTACTTCACCCAATTGATCCTCGCGCACAATGCGCTGCGCCAACTCCCGCTGTAAGGCAATAGCTGCCTCTGGTTCGAGATTCCAATCGTGTAATGGTGTTTCTGACATACTATCGTGCTTCCGCTCTAAAGATCATACGCGGGCTTTCACGCTCGAAAGGGCCAAGTTCGTAGTCGCCGTAGATGTCCTTGATCATAAAGTCAGCATGTTCAAGTAAAAGTTCCATCTCAACACGCTCGAAAAGATAGACCCATGTTTTGATCATCGTACGCCGTACCGGTTCCCCCTGTCTATAGTGATCATAGAAATGGGTCAACTCAAGCAAATGCCTGGTTGCCGACTCCGCAGGACTCACCAGGTGGGTCAGGATAGCGCCATCATGATCTTGCCACGTTCCCTGGTGCAGAACCTGCCCGCTCATGTTCTCCAAATAACGTGCGTCCGCATTGGCGATATCCAAAACGAACATCGCGCCAGGGGTCAGGTGTGCACGCACGCCAGCCAGGGCCTGCTGCTGCTGCTTGCGGGCATAGACGTGTGCGAACGACCCAAGGGCAATGAAGGCCAGGCGGAACTTCTGCTCCAATTGCAAGCTGCACATATCCTGCTGCACAAGCTTGCAACGCGAGGCTACCCCAGCACGTTCCAACCTCTGGCGGGCCAGCTTCAGCATATTGGCAGAAGTGTCTACGCCAGTTACTTCGTAGCCTTCCTCTGCTAGTGGCAGCAGCAGACGCCCACTGCCACAAGCCAACTCGAGCACCGGCCCATTGCATACCGTGGCAAAGTCCCGGTACAGGTCCACGTCTTCATCGTAATGAGCATGCTCAATATCGTAGAAAGACGCTATCAGATCGTAATCGCTCATTAGCTTCGCCGCACACTCTAGAAGCTATCTATGCTGGTAATTTTCCAGCCGCTGCTTTCTTGCTTTAACTGAACATGTACATCGTAGGGTGTACCGTTGCGTGTCTCACTCACAGTGAGCATGGCAGTGCTGACCCCGTTATTGGAGTTAAGCGAAGTATTGCTTATGGAATAGGCAGTCAGCTTGCCTTTTGCCTGGTCAAATAGCTTGGCTCCCTGGATGTACAGGCTTTGCGTGAGCGACTGACCGTTGAGTGTAAGATTACTTGTGTCCAGGTACGTGAAAGCGGTGTTATAGTCCTGGTTCTCGACAGCCGTGTAGTATTGGTTAGCCACATCAGTGGCTCCATTATGCGTGCCGAGGTAAAATAGGAGTACGAATCCGCCTCCACAGGCAAGCAAAAGAACGACTACGATCCCAAGCACTATCCACAACCAGCGACGTCGTTTCTTCGGTGGCTGCTGTTGCTGCGGCGCATAGTACGGTACCTGCGGGATGCCATACTGGGGTTGCTGCGGTTGCCCGTAGGGAGCTTGTTGAGGCTGTCCATACGGCTGTTGTCCGTAGAGTGGTTGCTGTGGTTGCCCGTAAGGTGGTTGAGGTTGGCCATAAGGTGGTTGTCCAAATGGCGGCTGTTGTCCATAAGATGGTTGTTCCGGCTGATTCTGGCTTGGATCGTTGTACATGGATAAGTCCTCCAAATCTCTTAAGAGCATATCTGTCACGACGTGTACGGCAAGCATAGCATGAAGTGGGTACAACTACAAGAGGCGAATTCTACCGGAGTAAAGCTCCTTTGATCATCCAAACACGGCAGTATTAGCAGGTTAACTTCTACAGTTGCTAATGTTATAATACAGTCTGAGGTTGTACACTAAAGATAAGCATCAAAACGTGAAATAGCTCGTTTGGTTGAGCGGAGGACTGCAAGAGTCGCCCAGTGTAAAAGTCCAGTCTTTGTCAAAAGGCGGGGAAAGTCATGGCTATAGCGCTTTATAAGCCTCTGGTTTGTCCAGTCTTGATTGGTCGCACAACTGAACTTGCGGCCCTCTGCCTGCTCATGGATCAAGCGAAAAGCGGTCAGGGCCAGGTTGCCCTACTTTCCGGGGAAGCGGGCATTGGCAAATCACGCCTGGTGGCTGAGGTCAAAACATACACTGCCTCTCAAGACTTTCTGTTTTTGCAAGGAAGTTGCTTTCCGACCGATCTCTTATACCCCTACACTCCTCTGCTGGACCTCTTGCGCTCCTTCTTGAGCGGTCACTCGCTCGCCAGGCCTGCTGCCGAGGTAAAGCAGGTCGCACAGGCGTTTCTCCCCTTGCTCCCTGATGTCGGCCACGTGCTTGCAGATGTTACTCCTCCACCCACGCTGACCTCGCTCGATCCCGAACAGGAGAAGCGCCGCCGCTTTGAGACCCTGGCCCACTTCTTGACATGCCTGGCTGGAGCGCACCCGGTGTTGCTCGTGGTGGAAGACCTCCATTGGAGCGATGACATCAGCCTGGAATTCCTCCATTACCTGGCACGACGCTGCTCTGCTCATCGGTTCCTCCTCCTGCTGACCTACCGCAGTGACGAGATCCGCCCCAGCCTGCACCATTTCCTGGCGCAATTGGACCGAGAACGGCTCACGCAGGAGATCCTGCTCGCTCGTTTCACACGAGACGAGGTTGAGGCGATGCTACGTGCCATCTTTGCACTGCCTCGTTCCGCTCGTTTAGAGTTGCCTGATCCGATCTATGCGCTCACTGAGGGCAATCCATTCTTCGTCAAAGAAGCGCTCAAGTCACTGATCGCGGCAGGAGAGATTTTTTTCGCTAATGGTCGCTGGGACCGCAAGCCGCTGGGTGAGTTGCATGTCCCGCGCAGCATACAGGATGCTGTGCAGCAGCGTACGGATCAACTGAGTGATTCTGCCAGGCGAGTGTTGACCTTGGCGGCAGTTGCAGGACGGCGTTACGACTTTGCCCTCTTGCAAGAACTCACACAGCATGACGAACAATACCTGCTCCAGCTCATCAAGGAGTTGAGAGGCTGTGTGGAAAGGCTTGAGAAGCCAGATGAAAGAGGACAGGGCCGATGCACAGGCCTGGAGAGCGGCTCGGCAAAGACGCCTGCCAGGTGATAGAATAGAGGAAGAGGAAAAGAGGAAAAAGGGAAGAGAAGAGGTGGGAAGATGATGCGAAGAAGCTACCCCAGCGATATCAGCGAGAACGAGTGGAGGATCCTCGAGCCACTGATTCCGCCCGCCAAGCCAGGAGGACGCCCCCGAAGCACCGAGATGCGCGAAGTGATCAATGCCATTTTGTACCTGGACCGAACTGGAAGCCAGTGGCGAGCCTTGCCCCATGAGTTTCCCCCCTGGTCCACGGTGTGGAGCTACTTCCGCACCTGGCGCAATACAGGGATCTGGAAGCGCATGCACACGGCTTTACGCGAATGGCTGCGCGTGAAAGCCGGGCGCCAGCCGACTCCCAGCGCGGCGATCATCGATAGTCAATCGGTGAAGACGACCCAAAAGGGAGGGGTTCGTGGCTATGATGGAGGCAAAAAAGTTAAAGGCCGTAAGCGCCACCTGCTGGTCGATACCAACGGGCTGATCCTGCAGGTTCTGGTTCATGAGGCAAATATCCAGGACTATCGCAGCGGCAAACGCTTGCTTGCACAGCTCAGCGGGATCTTGCCACGTCTCAAGCTGATCTGGGCCGATAGTGGATACAACAAAGAGGGCTTCGACGAGTGGGTCAAGGCAACACTGGGATGGGAGGTCGAGATTGTGCAACATCCCTGGAGCGGCTTACGGGGCGTCTGGGCGCCTAAGGATGCCGTCATCGATTGGGAGAAGATCCGACCCAGTGGCTTTCATGTGCTTCCCCATCGCTGGATTGTCGAGCGCACCTTCGCCTGGCTTTCGACCTGGCGTCGGCTTTCCAAAGACTATGAAGTGCTCAAGAGCAGCGAAGAAGCCTGGATCTACATCGCCATGAGCCGTATTATGCTGAGACGCTTGGCTCAAGATAGCTCCTGAAGCCTTTCCACACAGCCTCTGAAACAATCGCTCATGCACTCCTTCATGATGAGTAGATGCGTGCCTGGCAGATCGGGCGAGTCGTATCATGGCTGCTTCTTGCAAACGTTTCTGATAGCGTTGTCAATGGATAAGGTAGAGAATTCTCTGGTGGAAACATAGTATGGGCTCCTTTCTGGATGCAATGGTTCTTACTCCTAGAGACGGAGCTGTATCTAAAAGGACGCAAACTGCTTCTTTGAGAGCAATGGCGGCTCAGCCTTGTTCTCATACCGAAGCGACAGAAACGATTGGTACACGCGCCTGAAGACTGTACATAAGTCTCACTCTTCAGAGAGCGGTAAAATATTCTGGCACTTGGCATGGCACGCACTTGTTTTTTCCGGCAAGATCAGGTATATTTGTATCAATAGAATTTGATGCAACTACGATTGGAGGAATGTATGAGCGTTGCTAGCTCCTTTGTCCCATCGCCGAGTTTCCTCAAGCTGCTGGCTCATGATCTGCGCTGGAATATTCTGGTGTTGCTCGCACGTTCAGACTACTGTGTTCGAGAGATCGTTCGCTTGCTCGAACAGCCACAGAATCTCGTCTCCTATCACTTGCGGCGGTTGTATGATCAGCACTTGGTGACCGAACGCCGCAGTACTGCCGATGGTCGTGACATTTACTACAGCCTCGATCTTGATCTGCTGCATACATGCTTCTTCGCTGCCGCCGATTCCTTACATCCAGCCTTGAGCGATACGCAGGTAGGGCTTGAAGAGACGGTAGCACACCTTCCCAGCAAGCCGGTACGAGTGCTATTCCTTTGCACGCACAACAGCGCGCGCTCGCAGATGGCCGAAGGCCTCCTTCGCCACCTGAGCGAGGGGCGGATCGAGGTGCAGAGCGCTGGGAGCCAGCCTTCGGATCTTCACCCGCTTGCTGTACAAGCCATGGCGCGTATGGGCATCGATATCAGCCGGCAGCGATCCAAGCACCTCGACGAGTTTCGCGGCCATTCCTTCGACTATGTCGTCACCGTGTGTGATCGCGTGCGCGAATCGTGCCCGACCTTTCCCGGCGACCCCAAACAAGTGCATTGGAGCTTTATCGATCCGGCGGCGGTAGAGGGAGCGGAGCAGGAGCGCTCCAGAGCCTTCAACCAGGTCGCACTCCAGCTGACGAACAGGATCCGCTATTTTGTGATCCTGATCGACCGTGAGCAAGGTGAGACCTTTTGACATCCTCCCCGCGCATAAATGCGGGGGACTCCCACCCTCACGGGTGAGCTTTCCTGTTTCAGCGAGCCCTGCCTGAAAGGGCCTTCGCCCGTCCAGGTCTTACAGCCTCTCCGCAGGCTGACACTGCCAGTCCGGCAGCCAACACATTCTTTGCAGCATTGATATCACGGTCATGGAATGCCTTACACTGGGGACACATCCAGAACCGTTCATCTAATGAAAGTGAGTCAAGGATATGTCCACAGGAGTGACACCGCTTCGAAGATGGGTACCACTTCTCAATCTTGATCAGGGTTCTCCCATACCACTCGGCCTTGTACTCAAGTTGGCGGGTAAACTCACTCCAACCCACATCGCTAATACTCTTAGCCAGGGAGTGGTTCTTGACCATGTTCTTGACTTGCAGACTCTCGATGCATATTGTTTGGTTCTCACGAATAATGCGGGTCGAGAGCTTGTGTTGATAATCTCTCCGCCTATCAGCTATCTTGGCGTGTGCCTTAGCGACCTTGAGCCTTGCCTTAGCACGGTTCTTACTCCCCTGCTTCTTTTTGCTGAGGCGACGGGCAGCCTTGGCCAGTTTCTTCTCATCCGAGCGTCCGTACCGTGGATTGCCCACGTGTTCGCCATCGGAAGTGATCACCATACTCTTCAAGCCAAGATCAAGCCCCACTTGCTTCTTCACTCTAGGCAAGTGCTTGATATCCTCTTCGACCAAGATGGAGATGAAGTAGCGGTTAGCAGTGTCCTTGGTAATGGTAACGGTCGTGGGCTTGCATCCTTTGGGAAGTGGGCGACTCCACACCATATTCAGAGATATATCCATCCTGGCGAGCGTGAGAGTAGTTCCATCCCACTTGAGGGCAGTACCTACGTAAGTAGCGGATTGCTCCCCATGCCTGCTATGAAACTTTGGGTAGTCAGCACGCCCTTCAAAGAAGTTCTTGAAGGCTTTATCCAGGTGCCGAAGCGATTGCTGCAAGGGGACAGCGGCAACTTCATTCAACCAACTAGACTCAGGCTGTTGCTTGAGAGCGGTGAGACGAGCAGAAGCGTCGCTGTAGTAGATACGTTCCTGACGCTCGTAGTAGGCATCCGTCCTGAGTCGAAGTGCCCAATTGTAGACGAAACGCACACACCCAAAAGTCCGAGCAAGCGTCTTCTTTTGCTCGTCGGTCGGGTAAATTCGATACTGATAAGCGCGTTTCTGTTTCATGTTCTATAATGTAGCACGTACCGTGTAGAATATCAAGCGTTTCCGCCTGTGGGCGGGCGGCGTTTCACCCCCATAACGAAAGTAAGGGGTCCTCACGCCGCATTATGATAGCGGCGGTAAAAGCGTGTTGCGAAAGAAAGCAGGTGGCTGATGACGAGCACAGAACTTATGCGCGTACTGTTTCTGTGTACCCACAACTCGTCACGCTCACAAATGGCAGAGGGGCTCTTGCGAGCGCGTGGTGGAAACCGCTACCGTGCGTTCAGCGCGGGAACGCATCCACGTAGTGTGCATCCACTGGCTGTGAAGGTGATGGCGGAATTGGGTATTGATATAAGTGAGGCTGCAGGCCACCGGGCAAAAGGCATCGAGGAATTTAGCAATGAGCCACCCATGGACCTGGTGGTCACTGTCTGTGATGAGGCTGCTGAAGAGTGTCCGTACTTCCCGAACGCACGGCAGCAGAAGCACTGGAGCTTTCCCGATCCGAGCGCTGCGACTGGCTCCGAGGAAGAGCGCCTCGCCTTCTACCGACAGGTGCGCGACGCCATTGCTGCAAGGATCGATGCGTTTCTGCATGGCGATACGGAGAGGATAAGCACGTGACCAGGCTCCTGATACTCGGGGGAAGTGACGCAGGCATTAGCGAAGCTTTGCGGGCGAGAGAGGTGGATACATATCGCCTTGGTGTGAGGAGCCTTGTCTCTCTACAGCCATCCCTTTTGTTCAGCCAAGCGTGCCGCTTCCATCCGATTGTGCACCCCCAATTTCTGCATGGCCGCAGAAAGGTGATTGCGCACCGTCCCTTCGGACAAAGAAAGGCGCGCGGCGATCTCTGCATGACTGAGGCCAGGGAGAGCGGCAGCGAGCACCTCCCGCTCTCGATGAGTCAGGGGATTGTTTCCCTCCGAAAGTGCCAGCAAGGCCAGTTCGGGATCAACGACTCGTTCCCCATGCATCACACGCCGCAGTGCGGAAGCGAGTTCTGAGGCTGGGGCATCTTTGAGCAGAAAGCCGACTGCCCCGCTCTCCATCGCTCGGCGCAGATAGCCGCTGCGCCCAAAGGTGGTTAGGATCACCACGCGGCATGATGGTAACGCCGTGCGCAACGCGTGGGAAGCTTCGAGTCCGCCTCCACCAGGCATTTCGATATCCAGCAGCGCCACGTCCGGGCGAGAAGTAAGAGCTGCTTCGACGACAGTATCGCCCCGCGCCACTTCCGCGACGACCTCGATATCTGTTTCTCGACTCAGTAACGCCGCGAGTGCCCCACGCACCATCGCCTGGTCTTCTGCCAATAGCACACGGATCATGATCGTTCCTCCTGCAAAGCGGTCACTTCCACCGGGGGCTGCATCGGCAGTTCCACACGTAAGCGAAAATGTGGCTTACCTGACAGCATAAGTGGACCGGCCTCCATCGTTCCTCCCAGTACACTCACCCGTTCCCGCAGGCCAAGCAGCCCACTCCCCTGGCCGATGCGTTGCTCTGGAGCATCCTCTGTCCCTTCCCTGTCGTTGAGCATCTCCACACCAATCCATCCCTGATCCCGCGTGAACCGCAGCAGACAGTGTCGTGCCCGGCTGTGACGGATGACGTTGGTGACCCCTTCCCTCACAGTCCACGCTAGGACCGCATCGAGCGGCTGGGGAAGCTCTCCATGAAGCTTCTCGATGTCATAGGCGATCCCCGCTGCTTCGAGCAGTTGTCGCGCACCGTCCAATTCGCTCGAAAGTCGCGGTTGCCGGTAGCCCGCGACGGTCTTGCGGACTTCGCGCAGCGTCATACGTCCGACCTGTTCAATCTCAGAGAGTTCCTGGGCACAGCGTGCGGGATCTTCAGTGATCAGGCCACGGGCAAGTTCACTCTTAAGGGTGATCATCGAGAGGGTTTGTCCCAGTAGATCATGCAAATCCCGCGCCAAACGCAGGCGCTCTTCCTCCACTTTCATGCGAGCGAGTGCTCGGCGCGCAGTATGCAGCTCTCGAATGGCGCTGCCCATGCGGGACACGCCAATCATATCCAGGCCCAGTCCTCGCACCAGCAGCATCAGCGCGATGAGCCACCACCAATCGATCCCCGCCACGCCTCCATGGGTGAAGATGGTGATGAGGAGCGGAAGAGCCGTCAAGAGCACGACGACCATCCCCGCACGGCGCATGGGGAGCACCACTTCCAGCAATGGCACTCACCCCAAGAAAGGGCCAGAGCCAGGCAGGATCATCAAGGAGGCTGAACACGGTGACCTGGAGGCCGAGAGCAACCAGGAGGAGCAACGACAGACGGGATCGGCCACGTGTTCGCGCTCCCTGGCTCGCGGGATGCGGCCACATGATCCAGGTATAACTGATCGCAAAAAAGAGCAGGGCCGTGCAGCCCACAGCGAGACGAAGCCAGGTATCCGGTTTGCTCACCAAAGAAGCCAGAGGAAAGAACAGACAAATAATAAGCCAGAAGTGCTGGTAGAGCTGCCAGAGAGGTAAGGTGACGCCACTCTCCCTAATCACTTCATCGTTCGTCTCGACTCGCCTTCGGCTTGTGTTTCCCTTTGCTCGCCATCGGTGATCGTCTCGTGCTCGCATAGCAGAGCCCCTTCTTTCCGGTGCCGTGAATGATGTTGCCGGGCATCCGTTTCCATTTTACCACTGCCGTTGTCCAGACTGATCTTCCTCGATACTGTTTCCCTCGATGATGACGAAGCCCTCAGTACCATCAAGTGTCACACGGCTCCCCGTCGCAATTTGCTTCGTTGCGCCTGTCACCCCCATATGAACGACAGGGACGAGAGTTCATGACAGGCCTACGCATGTGCGCCTTCCAGGAAAGAGGGTTCCAAGGATACGGCTTGGCGGTCGAAGCGCCCACGAAGTGAGCGTGAGAAAGGCGAAAGCGAGGGGCCAGATGAGGTCGCCCATGCTACCGCCGCGCGCTGCCCCCGATGCAGCCGCACCCGTCAGTTCGATGAAGGTGCCGGCATACGCCCATTCCTTGAGCCGAGGAAAACGCGGCATAAGCAAGGCGATGGCTCCAAGCAGCCTCCACACTCCGAGAATCTTGAGCAAGTACACCGGGTAGCCAAGCTGCGCCAGGACAAGGACGACAGGCTCGCCGACGAAGAGCAGCGTTGGCCCATGTACCAGGTTCGTCACTCCACCTGCCAAAAGCTCAAGCGTGACGACTGCGGTGGTTGCCCAATAGCCGATCATTTTCGAATAGTCGATCACTTTCATTTTCATCGTCATGTCTTCTTTCACATGTATCGTTGACATCTTTCTCATTCATCTCGTTTTTCTTCGTTTCCTGTGACTGAGGCGATGATTTCTGGAAGACGTGCTACATCGCAGGTTGTAAGAGAAAAACCGGATGGGCCAGCACTTCACGCTCAAATTCCTCAAGCGAAGAATGCTCGGTGACGCCCAGGTAAGGGAGGACCAAGAGAGAGCGGTACACGCGAAAGATCACAGCGGGAATGTCCGGGGGGCCAGAACGCAGGGCTTCTCGAAAAATGGGTGCCGCAGCCTCTGGCTCCAGTTCGATGGCATGAATCTTTTCGCTGTGCCGTCTCCAGGTAAGTGCCGCCTCTCCTCCCGCCGCGCGGAGGTTGCGCACCCAGTTCACGACCCCATACGTGGCGACCAGGTAGCGTTTCTGATCCTGAACAAAAATGGCGACCGGGGTCACGATGGGCTTGCCACTTTTCCGTCCGCGAACCGTGAGCAGTGAGAAACTCCACACCTTGATGCCCAGGCGCAACAAAGATGAAATCATAGTGTTGTTGATGCGCACGAAAGCATTGACTCGATAGGGCCTTGCCATACGATCCTTGCTCCTTTCCAGCCAATCGAAAATCGGAATAATGGCTAAGGCATTGCTGCAACTCTGCTGCGCCTGTAGCGACCGCCAATCCTCTCTCCGAGGCCAAGCGCTGAAAGGCCCAGCAGCAGGTGGATCACCTGGATGACCCAGTGCAACGAGCCCGTGAGAATTTCGTCCTGGGTCCCCCCGGATGCTGCGAGGATGATGCCTAACACCACTGCACCTATCGCCAGGCCCCAGCTTCCCCCCTTTGTCAGGGCTTGCGCCAAACCCAGTGTCCAAAGGGAAAGCACGACCAGGATACCCAGGCCCATATGAACTAGTACCAGGCTATCGGCTGCATTGCCTGTCCACAACAGGATTCCAAGGATCAGGGTCAATACAACACAGGTGCGCAATACCATTTGTGCTATCCGAACGGTCAACGGTATTTCCTCCTTTTCCCAGCCAGAAGGAGAACGATCCCTCTGGGACCAGATGCTCGTCGTCCACCCAGCTTCCTTTCCACCCTCGGTCTCCTGGATGGCGCAGCTATGTTCGGGACAAAGCGGGAGATGGATAGCACGATGAACGGTATCCCGATCACAGTAGGAAGCACCCAGAAGATGAGCGGCGGAAGCTGGTTCAAGAGCGGGATCAGGTGTGCATTATCGACGAAAAAGGCCGTCCAGAGGACGATGTATGACCCAATCATCCCGACAGTATGGGCAACGACCCACTGCTTCCCCACAAAGCGCCTCATCCAGGATTCCTGACGAAAGCGTCGGGCTGCATAACCACCAAGCGCGAATCCATAGCCGATCACTGCCAGGAAGAAGAGGTAGGCGTCGGCTTCCCAGCGCTGGACAGTGAGGATAGTAGCTGTGAGAAAGACCACGGTGTAGGCCCACAGATAACGTTCGCCCCACCGAGGGTGACGCCTTCGGCGTTTGGGCACGCTGAACGCCACCATGCCAGTGACTCCCGTCGTCAATCCTGCGAGACCATGCACAACGAGCGGAAGGAAGAAGGAGAGCGGAAAGCCATCGATCATACGGGTGTTCCTTCCAGACGACAGGGGAGGAGTTCCGCCAGGTCCCTCGAAGAGCCATGGACTCAAACCATTGACTCATCCTTCCTCCATTGATCAGGATGGGGAACCCACCACATGCGGTACACCTCGACTTCCTGCCCCTTCAATACACGAAACAGTCTAGTAGTTGATGATAAGGAGAGTATAGCTGCGTTTCGGGTCAATGGGAAGTGAAGTTTGTCGTGTTGTAGGCATGACAAATGTCATGGGAGAATGCCCTGCCTGTTTTTCAATAGGCGAGGGAGAACGACACAGATTTCACCCCTTCATGCTCTGTCATTCAAACACCAAAACCTATCCATAGGGAAAGCTTAATCATCCCTTAACATATCCATAAAGCATGGTTAATCTTTGCATGCTATGGTATCTATGCAATGGAATGCGGACCTCTCCGTTTCCATTGCGCAGCATGGATATGGACTTTTTAGTATCTCGCAAGAATGCGAGAAGGAGACAAGGTATCATGATATTTCGACGCTTATCGTCTGCAAGATCGGAGCGGTATCGGTTGACCCGCCTGGCAGCAGCGCTACTTGGACTCATGTTGATCCTGGCCGCTTGCGGTGGGTCGTCTAATCCCGGAAGTGGAGGAACTAGTCCTGGCACTACCACCGTCAACGCGTGTCCATCGACGAAGGCACTTACCGGCGCTGGAGCCACGTTTCCCTATCCACTGTATTCCCAAATGTTCTCGCAATATCCCAATGCGAAGTGTGGTGTCAATGTCAACTATCAAGCGGTTGGTAGCGGTGCGGGTATCAATGATCTGCTGCAGGGCATTGTGGACTTTGGTGCCTCCGATGCACCCATGACCGACGCACTGCTTGCCAAGAGCACGAAAGGCCCCATCGTCCATGTTGCAATGACGCTCGGCGCGGAGGCCATGTCTTATAACCTCTCGGCGATCCCCAATTCCACTCACCTCAAATTTACCGGGCCGTTGATCGCTGACATTTATCTGGGAAAGGTCAAGACCTGGAATGACCCCGAGATCACCAAACTCAACCCTGGAGTCACCCTGCCCAACCAGGCCATCACCGTTGTCCATCGCTCCGATGGGAGCGGCACCACGGGCATCTTTACTCACTACCTGTCAGCGGTGAGTCCCACGTGGATGTCGCAGGTGGGTGCAGGAACCACAGTCAACTGGCCCGTTGGCGTTGGTGGCAAGGGCAACGCAGGCGTCGCCGCTGCCGTTAAATCGACCGCAGGTGCCTTTGGCTACGTGGAGTTGGCCTATGTGCTCGCCAATAATCTAGCGTATGGTGTCGTGCAGAACGTGGCAGGAAACTATGTTGCACCATCTCTCGATGGGGCGAAGGCCGACGCGATGAATGTGACCACCATTCCTGATGACCTGCGCTTCTACATCGTCAACGCGCCTGGGAACGATTCCTATCCCATTTCAGGGTTCTCCTGGGTGATCGTGTACCAGAATCAGAGCAATGCCGACAAGGGGCGAGCCGTTGCCAATCTGCTCTGGTGGATGGTGCATGATGGGCAGCAGTACTCGACGGCATTGAACTACGTCCCGCTACCTGCTACGATCGTGTCCAAAGATGAAACGCAGATTAAATCGCTGACCTGCGGCGGCAGCCCCTGCTATACAGGGCAATAAACAGTTCAGGGGGGACGGACAGCCGTTCGTCTTCCCCCTGGAGGCTGGAATGTGTTCTCTCCTCTTGAAGAGAACACATGTGTCTCTTTTCCAGGAGGATCATATATTGAGAATGAAGTGGAGATTGCATGCAGCAACAAGTATCTGTACCGCAGAGTAGCCTTCAGCGCAGTGTTGCCTGGGTCACACGGCGGTTCGGTCGGCGACCGAGCGATCTGCTCTTTCGTGGCGTGACCTTCCTAATGGTCCTCGTCGTGCTCGGCCTGGTGGTAGGCGTGGCATGGGTCTTGGTGACCAGTTCGTTGCCGACCATTGCACAATTTGGGTTCAGTTTTCTCACCAACCAGGCGTTTGATCCGGTGCATAACATCTATGGCGTTGAACCCGCCATTTTCGGCACGCTTGTAACCTCGGCCTTTGCGATGATCTTTGCGATCCCGATTGGAGTAGGAGCGGCAATCTTCCTGGTCGATTTCTGTCCGCGAGCTTTGCGCCTGCCACTTGCGTTCTTTGCCGACTTGCTGGCAGCGGTGCCTAGTGTGATCTTCGGCCTGTGGGGCTTCCTCATCCTGGCTCCCTGGCTCAATACGAGTGGGGAACCCTGGCTCGCGCAGCACCTGGGCTTCTTGCCGTTCTTCCAGGGACAGTATCATGGCCTGGGCCTGCTGGCTGCGGGGATCATTCTGACGATCATGGTCCTGCCGCTCATCATTGCCGTCTCGCGTGAGGTGATGCTGGTCGTGCCGACCGCACAGCGCGAAGCGATGCTGGCGCTAGGAGCCACGCGGTGGGAAGTGATCCGCTATGCTGTTCTGCCGTTTTCGCGCATTGGCATCCTGGGCGGGATCATCCTGGCGCTGGGACGTGCGCTGGGTGAGACCATGGCTGTCACGATGGTAATCGGAAACCAGGCGACACGACCAAGTGCGAGCCTGTTCGATACCGGCTATACGCTCGCCAGCGTCATCGCCAACCAGTTCGGTGAAGCCACACCAGGCCTCTTCCTCTCTGCGCTGCTGGAGGCAGGGCTGATCATCTTCATCATCACGCTCATCACGAATTTTCTGGCGCGCTGGCTCATCACCAGCCTGAGTCAACAGCACCGTCCGGGAGGAGTAGGCGTATGAATACGGTAGCAAATCCGTTTCAGTCGCGATGGTCCGCACACGACCTACGTCGACGAGCGATGAATATCGTGGTCATCGTGTTCGCGGCAGCCGCCCTGCTTCTGGCGGTGTGCATGCTCTTCTATCTGCTCTTTTATGTCTTGCGGCAAGGCATCCAGTTCATCAACCTGGATTTCTTTACCAAGCTGCCCACGCCGAATGGAGAACCGGGCGGGGGTATGGGAGAAGCAGTGCAGGGGACGCTGATCCTGCTGGGGCTGGCAGCCCTCTTCGGCGTTCCGTTGGGGTTGTTCACTGGCATCTATCTGTCGGAGTTCGGGCGAGGACGCTTTGCCAATGGAGTGCGCTTCCTGGTCGACATGTTGACGGGGATCCCGACCATCATTTTCGGCCTCTTCGCCTGGGTGTTCATCGTGGTGCCACAACAAACCTTCTCGGGCCTGGCCGGTGGCGTGGCGCTGGGCATTATCATGATTCCCATCGTAGCACGCACTACCGAGGATGTGCTGCGCCTGGTCCCGCATGAATTACGCGAGGCCTCGCTTGCCCTGGGTGCGACGGAAGCTCGCACGATCGTGCGCGTGGTTTTGCCAGCAGCGATCTCCGGGATCATCACCGGCATCCTCCTGGCGCTGGCCCGCGTGGCAGGTGAGACGGCACCGCTACTGATGACCGCTTTTGGCACCACGTTCTTTAATACGGATATCACCCAGCCCATGGATGCCCTGACCCTGCGCGTCTTCGTGTTTACCGAGAGCCCTTACCAGGTGCAAATTAACCAGGCCTACGCGGGGGCGTTTGTCTTAATCACGCTGATTCTCATCGCCTCATTCGCCGTGCGCTGGGCCACGGGCGGGTTCAAGCGACGTGGGCGATAAGGAAGGAGCAACGGATGTCCATCTCGGTGCAACACCTGAACGCCTGGTATGGCAGTAAGCAGGCACTCTACGATATCAATCTGTCCATCGCTCCGCTCACGGTCACCGCGATGATCGGGCCCTCAGGGTGTGGCAAGTCCACCTTTGTACGTTGCCTCAATCGCATGCATGAGGAAGTGCCGGATGCACGCGTAACCGGCAAAGTGCTGGTAGAAGGGGTCGATATCTACGCGCGCGCCGTCCAGAAAAGGTATGTGCGACAGCATATCGGCATGGTTTTCCAGCAGCCCAATGTGCTGCCCACGCGCAGCATTTTTGACAATGTGGCGATGGGGCCGCGTCTCAACGGTCTCGCCAGTGGAAGCGCACTGCAAGAGCGGGTCGAACGCAGCTTCAAACAAGCGGCCCTATGGGACGAGGTGAAGGATAAACTCTCGGCACCGGCGACAGAACTGTCGGGCGGACAGCAGCAGCGACTCTGCATCGCTCGCACACTTGCGAATGACCCGCAGATTCTGCTGATGGATGAGCCTTGCTCGGCTCTTGATCCGATCTCTACCCTGCAAATTGAGGAGCTTATTCTCGAACTGAAACAGACGTACACCATCGTGATTGTCACGCATAATATGCAGCAAGCCGGGCGCGTGGCAGATCGAACGGCCTTTTTCCTGCTGGGCAGAATCATCGAAGAGGGAGTGACAGCAGAAGTGTTCTCCCGCCCGCAAAAGAAAGAAACCGAGGACTATGTGAGCGGGCGTTTTGGATGATGCATCGAAAGGAGTGAGCACAGGAAGTGGTGTGTCGCGTGATGGCAGAGCGTGCGAATCTTTTACTTCACACATGCAAGAATTGAGGTTCAGCTACTATGGACGTGAAACTTGGGCACAAAGCGTTGCTTCCCTCCTTTGAAGCGAATGCGGAGCTTCCCGAAGGAGCGAATATCTTCTCGCGCAAAGTAGCACGGAGTGGGCACATCTCCTATGAAGGTCGCCCCTACTTTGTGAGTAAGACGCTTGCCGGGCGCTACATCCGCTTGATAGTGCTGGCCGACCGTCTGATTGTCGATACGTCAATCCCGCTACATAAAGAGTACCTGCTTTTGTAGTGGTGTAATAGAAGGAGGTTGTATGGAAACCCGGACCGGTCCATCGGGTCAAGAAGTGCAGCCAAACGAAACTGGTGAAGAAAGGTCGTTAACCCCTACTTTGCCAAGGGTTCAGTTTAGTGAAACTTCTGTAGTTGCCGATACGAGTGCCGATACCAAAATAGATGTGCACCAGGTAAACTTCTACTATGGGACCAAACAAGCCTTGTCTGATGTCTCGTTGCCCATACGCGAACTCCAGGTGACCGCTCTGATCGGCCCATCAGGCTGTGGCAAATCAACCTTCTTGCGTACGCTCAATCGCATGAATGATCTCATTCCCAATACGCGCACCGAAGGTACGGCGATGATGGATGGACAGAATATCTACGATAAGTCGATTGATGTGGTTCTGCTGCGCCAGCGTGTCGGGATGGTTTTCCAGCGCGCGAATCCGTTCCCGCAGTCAATCTTTGACAATATCGCTTACGGCCTGCGCGTTCAGCGAAAGTCGAGGCAACACATCCGAGAAATCGTAGAGCAGAGTCTGCGCGATGCGGCACTGTGGGATGAGGTCAAAGACCGCCTCAATGCCTCTGCGTTAGGGTTGTCAGGTGGGCAGCAACAACGTTTATGCATCGCTCGTGCATTGGCTGTCAAGCCCGAAGTGTTGCTGATGGATGAGCCTTGTTCGGCGCTTGACCCCATCGCCACGCTGAAGATTGAGGAATTGATTACCGAGTTGAGTAACGACTATACTATCGTTATAGTCACACATAACATGCAACAGGCCGCTCGAGTCTCGCACTATACGGGATTTTTCCTGACCGGCAAACTTATTGAGTATGCACCGACGGTCGATCTCTTTGAGCGTCCGAAGAAAAAAGAGACCGAAGATTACATCAGTGGACGGTTTGGTTGATGAAGACACAGCGGATGAAAGAGGTGTGACACTTGTTGCGCCGGGAGAGGAGAAACCTGAGATGACGCGAACAATCCTTGATCATGAGTTACAGATGCTGGATGACCAGATCAAAAAGCTCGGTTCCCTGGTTGATGATGCCCTGGGAAATGCCCTCCAGGCTTTGGAAACAGGAGACCTTGCACTGGCAGGCAGAGTTATTGAAGCCGATGCCCTTATTGACAGCCTGCGTGTCGCTGTGGAAGAACATACTATTCGCCTCTTAACCCTCCAACAACCTCTGGGTGGACGCGACCTCCGCTACCTGACTTCGGCGCTCTCCATTGCTGGTGATCTTGAACGCACAGGGGATGGCGCAGAAGGGATTGCCCAGATCCTCCTCCGTATGGCCCCTTTGCACAGAAACTCTTATCTAGTGAAGGTGGACAGAAGCGTTGCTGCTGATGCTACGGACGTCAATACGACAGGTGAGGTTGGCCAGGTGACAGAAGCCTCCATATTACGTGGTATCCTCGACCTTGGCAATGAGGCACGGCGAGTCCTGCAAGGGACTATGAAGGCTTTTGCCGATCGCGACGTCAAGGCTGCACGTGCCATCTGGGAAGAGGATGATGTCGTCGATGTACGCTATCACCTCGTACGCCATGATCTGATGGCTATGCTTGCGGGAGCACGTGCCATACCAGCCCTGCAAAACGACTCATTCATCTTACAGCGTGCCACGTATCTGCTCTGGATCGCTCACAAACTCGAACGAGTAGGCGACCATGCTGCCAACATCTGTGAACGGATCCTCTTCATTGTCGAGGGTGAGAAGGGCGAGCTCAGTATTCAGGCCTGAAAAACCTAGAGATGAGGAACATCCTTAATTTTACTGCTCACCACAAAGCCGTCGGAGATCATCTGGGCATTCTATAAATTTCGCATGCCAGCGGCGGTCGGCCTTGCGATTTTTACCACAGATGATCGAGCGCATGACAGTGCTCTTGCAGGTAATGCAAGTTCGCGGCTACGATTTGACCATTCCGCGATGGTGGGAAGCGAGGGAATGGCCTATATATGGCGTGTGTTCGTGTGCATCCCAACGGTGACCGTTCCGCTGCTGATAAGTTCTCTGCGCGCCACGTCGGTGATGGCGATGGTAGCCGATGCACGCGCTTTTGGATCACACAAAGCACGGACCACACTTCAAGAACATCAGACGACATGGGCTGATCGCATAGCATTGGGCATGCTTGTGGCATTAACGCTTACGGTGCTCATTTTAATCAGCCTGCACATTGGGAACCGTCAAATATAGGCAGCTTAGTCAGCACGCACCTTTCCAGCGGGGAAGTATCCGCTGTTGCGTTATGTTCAGTTGTGCTAGCATTGGTTCATACTAAAAAAACTTAGTCATCAACTGTGCATCACTAAAACCACAGGTATTTGCCAGGCAACCCAGGCCCCACAGCTTCTCGATCGTCCCAAGCAGAGAATAGTGGTTGTATGAGGTGTCACTCACGACAATGTGGTTTGGTCCTTTCGATGTAATGATGATGGCTGGCGCATTTGCACCTCCCAATGTGGCACCACCTACCCCTGTTGGGCTTTTGCAACAACCGGTGTCGCCAGCATAGTCGTCTTCATCCCACACTATGACAATGGCAGAGTTGTCTTTCCAGGCAGGCGAATTGATAATCATTGGTATGGTGGTGCTGAGAAACTTGTCGCCAAGTGCAATTACCTTGTGATCCAAACCAGAGGCCGGGAAAGCACAGTCAGGTATATTCACACTCGCTGCCATGGCATTTGCGGTCGTGATGCCGTGCATATCGTTACATTGGTCCGGGCTGATCCACACGAAATTGGGGACGCTGCTGGACGTTATATCCTGGGCAAACTGAGTGAAAGGCACAACGAGCTGCATGCGTGTAGGATTGTTGCGAATATCGGAGAAATAGTAAAACGGATTGTGCTTTACAGCGTACAAGTTACGAGGAACTGCCTGTCCCTGAACAGTGTCAACCGGGGCTGCTGCGCCAGTAAAACCAACCATAGGCATGGACTGCATATAGGCCTTCCAGGTCAGTTGATGTGCTTCGAGCTGATCGACCAGGTTTTGCCCATCGAACATATGCGCTTTGTGGGTTGCGCTCGTTATTTCATCGGGTGTGAGCAACTCCATCTTGTTGGTATACGATGCGTCAGGACCAAATTCTTCTGGCGCGCATGTCACTGTAGCACCTGCCGCACAGTCATCCCAGATACCCTGGAAATCACCTGAGAAAGCAGCAAGATAGTTGGGTAGACTCGGGTGCGTCACGCCAAAGTAGCTCATAGCAACTCCGTACTGACTGGCCAGTTGATTGATGTAGGGTGCGTCAGCGGTATTGCCAATGATCTCATTAGTAGCGTGGTTCTCCATCATGATGTAGAAAATATGTTTGTACTGTGCTGTAACCGGGGGGGCAGCCGATGGACTTGCGGGTGAGGAACTACCGCAACCGACGAGTACCAGCGACAAGGAGATGAGTAGTGTGAAGCCTACTGTAAAGATAGAGCGCATTCGAAGCATGGGTCCTCCGTCCTTGAGAAAGATGTGTTGCTAAATCAGAACATGATAATCCAGGCGGAAGCATCGGCTTTCGCCTACAAGCTCTAATATAATTTCTCAATGTTATGCCATGATTAAGAGAATGAAAAATCTCTCTCAACGAGGAGGAGCACAAGTATATCTACGATGCAGCTGAGGAAGGAGGCAAAGCCTACCGCGAAACAATATGGCATAATGGATAGGATGAAAAGGGAGAAGCATACTGCTGAAACTCCCCTTCCCTTTGGCGAAGCCCTGGTATTGGAGATCATATTGAAAAATGCCGTACCCGTTTCCGAGGATGAACGTATCACCGTTACCTGGCGCAAAGTCATCGTCTGCACTCTAGTCGCGCTTGTAGGGTTCAACTTACGCTCGGTGATCCTGGGGGTACCTCCCATCTTACCACTGATTTAACATGACCTGGGACTCTCCTACGCCGCAACGGGGCTGCTCACCGCGTTGCCCATCCTGGTGCTGGCGTGCGCGGCCTGGCCATCGGGCTTGCTGGTAGAGCGGATTGGCGGACGAGCTTGTGTGACAATCGGCCTGGCGCTCCTGGGCGCTGGTGCGTTTCTGCGTGCTCTCTGGCCCACAGCAATTCCCCTCTTCTTCTTCACGCTGCTACTGAGTCTGGGCATTGCAATGAGCCAGACTGCCGTCTCCCCACTGGTACGCAGCTGGTTCCCAGCACAGATTGGCCTCGTTATCGCCTTATTTAGCGATGGATTGATCGTCGGTGAAGCTGTGGCGGCAGGGGCCACAGTGCCTGTCATGGTGCAATTTCTGGGCAGAGACGCCTGGATAGCCACGTTCGTTTTCTGGAGTGTTCCCGTGGTCGGTCTCCTCGTACTCTGGCTCTGGCTTGCCCCACCTGCACACGCTACAGCGCCCGTGCAGCTATCCTCGACAGCAGATACCACACTATCAACGATTTCGCAGAGCAGCACTCCGCCTATCAAGCGAGCGCGTGTCAGTGCCCTACATTTAGGCATCATGCTTGGCGCAAACAGCCTCATCTACTTTGGTATGAATGGCTGGATTGCCTCATATAACCAGGCAATTCACCAGGGAGGTATGACACCTCTGGCCCTGGCAACACTCAATGCGGCGCAATTACCGGCCAGTCTGGGAGTCACACTCTTTGCGCAGCGAATCGCAGGGCGCCGCTGGCCCTTTATTGCCGCGGGCGTTACCTGCGTGATCGCAATTGCCGGTTGGGTATTCACACCAGCGGTGCTGGAACCTGTCTGGGTAACACTGCTCGGCGCGAGTTCGGCGCTGGTCTTTACGCTCGGTATCGCACTGCCGCCATTACTGGCAAGCCACGAGGAGGTAGCGCGTCTCACCGGCATCACAATCTCACTCACGTATGCCGTTGCCTTCGTGGGACCATTTCTCGGCGGCGTGTTGTGGGACCTCTTTCACCTGCCTGCTGTGGCATTTCTGCCGGTGGCGCTCGCCAGCGTCACACTTATTGTACTCGGCGCTCTCCTACCTTCGCGTGCTGCATTCGGCCTAGCAGGAGAGGCCAGGCATGTAGAAGAGGCCAATAGTAGTGTTCTACAGGAGGAAAGATGAGATTTCTTCGAGTTATCCCGTCGTTAGCAACAGTAACGATCCTTCTTTTAGTTGCGTGTGGCGGAACTTCCACTGTTCCCGCTCAGCCAAGCCCAACTGCGACCGCACAACCCAGCCCAACACCATTGCTCACGCCTGTAGCGGTTGCCAATGTGAAGATTGTGCAGAAAAACGGACAGAATGCCTTTGATCCTGCAACGCTGACAGTCAAAGTGGGGACACAAGTTGTTTGGACGAACGACACTAATGTTCCTCATACGGTTACCAGTGATACTGGGGTTTTCGACACTCCTCCTGATTTTCTCCAGCCGCACCAAACCTTCAAGGTGATCTTCACCAAGCCGGGGACGTATACATATTACTGCAACATTCATTTATATATGAAAGGAGCGGTCATTGTGATAACATAAGGGTGAAGGACAGTATTTACGTGGTCCTTCAGCAGGGCCCTGGAACGGGCACGATTAGTATACGAAAGGAATTGTTATGCTTACAAAGTATTTCACACAGCAAAAAATCTATCCGCTTGCCGTGCTATGCATAGTGATGGCATTGCTTCTCGCCGCGTGCGGTGGCAGCACGAGCGCTCCGCCCAGTTCGTCCACACCCAGTTCAGCTCCACCTGCTGCGACACCTACAACCGCACCAACGATCCCTTCCATCAGCACCACCATAACCTTGAAGCATCTGCCTAATGGCACAGCAGACCTCAATTGGGACCCTGGTACGCACGCGTTGACTGTGAAGATCTCGCTGGTTGGGTTGGCTCCAAGTAGCATGCACCCGGCTCATATCCATACCGGCAGTTGTGCGAACCAGGGCAACGTCATCTATCCACTCACGACGTTAATGGCGGATGCGCATGGTGTTGCGTCGGCGACGACAGTGGTCAATAATATCACGAACGGCATTCCGGCTACGGGATGGTACGTGAACGTGCATAACGGCCCTGGCCTGAGCACGACCGACCAGTTCCTCCCCATCGTTTGTGCCGATGTAGCCAATTCGAATACGTCGACCTCAGACTGCGCAGTCGGTGCATCTCATAATGCGGTCTGCCCCACCTGCCAGTGCGGGCGAGACGGTGAATGGAACGGCGCAACTGACGCTTTCCGGTAACCAATTAACAGTAAAGCTGACCCTGAGCGGCCTGGAACCCAATAGCATGCACGCGGCGCACATTCATTCGGGCAGTTGCGAGAGCCAGGGTCCGGTCGTGTATCCACTTACGACGATCACAGCAGACGCTTCGGGGAACGCAAGTGTGACAACTACCGTTACTATTACCGGTTTGCCCTCTATTCCCACTACTGGCTGGTACGTGAACGTCCACCACAGCACGGCTTTGTCGACTCAGACCGGCTTCGACCCGATTGCTTGTGGGAATGTCACAAGTCTCCTCCTGTAGGGGGAAATTGACCAAAAACTGAACAGAAAGCTTGTCCTTCGTTGAACTTGCTAGAAACCAAAGTACCAGTCAACGGGAGGACAAGCGATGTCGTTACAGCATAGCACAGAGCAGCGTGAGGCCCAAAGAGAAGCGAGTGGGCATGGGGAAGAGGAAGGGGTCATGGTGCCATTAGACTTGGGAGCATTTCGTATTCGCAAGCAACAGGTGCAGGAGGATGGAAGTATCGAAGTCGAGGTCATTGCAACGAGCGATCGGGCACGATGCCCGCATTGTCAGCGCGTGTGTGTCAAAGTGCATGACACGCGTCCACGACGCAAGCGTGATCTGCCATTGCGAGGACACCGCATTGTGCTGGTGCTGCTCAAGCGGCGGTTCCGTTGTCTGACGTGTCGGCGCAGTTTTACTGAACCGGATCAGGCCTGTGGCAGGCGACGACGGACCACCAAACGCTTGCGTGAGTACCTCGGCAAGCAAGCCTGCAGTCGTCCTGTGAGCCATGTGGCGGCAGAGATGCAGGTGGGGCCACGCTTGGTGCAAAGCTGCTGGGAAGAAGTGGCCCAGGTGGAACTGGCCAAACGCCATCTGTCGTTAGATGAGACGGCACCTTTGCCGACGCCACGCTACCTGGGGATTGACGAGTTTGCCCGACGCAAAGGCCACCGTTATGATACGATCCTGTGCGATCTGGATGGACGTTCAGTGCTTGAGGTGAGCGCAGGACGGACCAAAGAGGAGGTGAGCCACCTGCTCGAACGGCTCAGTGACTGTGATGCGGTGGAGGCTGTAAGCATGGATATGAGCACAACCTTCCGCGAGGCTGTGCAGTTGACGCTGCCGCGTGCCCGTATCGTGGCCGATCACTTCCATGTGATTCAGCATGTGGGCAAAGCCTTGAAGAGTGTATTGGGTCTTGACATCCTCCCAATCCCGTAATGAACTTTTAGGCAAGGTTCAATTGTGAAAAAGAGTCCTTGACAGTGTGAACAGTCACACCGTAGCACTGGACCTTTCTGGTGATGAGGAACTGTCAAGTGCATTTGAACCTTGCCTTAACAAATGAATGCAGGTATCGCACGGGTTTGCCAGAAGGCCGATAAATCGGCGGTGGGCACGATAAATCGGCCCCTACGGGGTGCCGTCCCTGTTCGTGATATCCCGAGTATTTTGTTAAACTTCATAACGGGATGGGAAGCCAACGGGCGACCGTTGGCTTCCCTGTTTCACCGAGGCTTGCCAAGTAAGGATTGGCACTCTCATCCCGTGAACGAGAATGGGTCTTCCTGTGCCGTCATGATAAATTCTTCACGTAGAGAGTTCACTTGCTCGCTCACTGTCGATCTTGTGGTTGGGGATATTGCGGGTACTGTGTTGGTTGGTTGTTTTGTCCAATTCCTTGTGGTGGCATAAACTGACCAGGGCGTGGTTGAAACTGTCGATTTTGCCGCTGTTGCCCTGTTTGCTGATTGCCTTGCGTAATTCCTTCTTCCGTATTCAACTGCCCGGTCCAAGGCTGCGGTGAATACTGCTGCTGATATTGTGCAAAATTCTGGTATGGCTGCTGGTAAGCATACACCTGTGGCTGTTGATACTGACTCACCGGCATCTCGACCATGATCGGTGGGGCAACATTAACCTCTGCCTGCATTTTCTTTCTGCCGCGCAAGAGCTGCAGGATGAACCCTACAACAATTAGCAGCAGACCCACGGCAAGCGGTCCCGCCCCTAAAAGCCAGTTATTCTGGTAGAAGCCGTTGGGGTTTTTACTGTACTCGGAGCTGGTGTAGGTCTGTGCCCCTGAACTGTTACTGCCACCACTGGGAAGCACGGTAAACTGCTCTATTGTAAGGGCTGAACCTTGCAGGTGGGTACTCGTATTTGTCGCGCTCACGTTGATACTCGTTGTGTCCATTGGCCGGTAGATGAAAGAGATAGTATCACCATCACCGAAGCTATTGTCCTTCACAGGCGGCGAGAAATCGTCCTCGTTGACAATATAGAGATTGGCATCGTTTACCATTTGCAAGTAGCCGATACGATTTGATGAAGAGCTACCACCCGAAAGGAAATGTGCAACAATTTCCTTCTCCGTGTTGTGGTACGTGACCTGGTGTGAGCTAAGACCGATGAACAGTCCAACAGTTGCACACAGCAAGCCGGTGAGGAGGAAAAAAAGTAGACGAACCACAGTAGTTCTCTCTTAATTTAGATACGAACACGATTACTCGACGTTAAGGCGTCTCTATGATATCATTTGGGCGGTCGCCGTAAGCTTGCAGTAGGAGGAAAGGGCTAGGCTGTGTATCTCAAACGTTTGGAAATGCTCGGTTTCAAGAGCTTTGCTGTGCGTACACTGCTGGAGTTTAGTCCGGGTATCACGGCTGTTGTAGGGCCGAACGGCGTGGGGAAATCGAATGTTGCTGACGCCGTGCGTTGGGTGCTTGGTGAGCAAAGTATGCGACAATTGCGTGGCAAAAAGAGCGATGACATTATCTTTTCTGGTGGACATGGTAAATCCGCCCTTGGCATGGCGGAGGTTTCGCTGACTATCGATAACAGCACCGGGTGGGTGCCTTCGGCTTATGGCGAGATCACCGTAACACGTCGCAGTTTCCGTTCCGGCGAAAACGAATACCTCATCAATAAGCAGAAAGTCCGTCTCAAAGACGTCCTCTTGCTCCTGGCGCAGGCGCGTATTGGTCATGATTCGTACACCGTAGTTGGCCAGGGCTTGATCGACGCGGCGCTCAGCCTTCGCGCTGAAGAGCGACGTGGATTATTGGAGGATGCCGCCGGCATTCGCCCGTTTCAAGTCCAGCGAACCGAGGCCGATAGCCGCCTGCACCAGACAGAACAAAACCTTGATCGTCTGAACGACATCGTCAGCGAGATCGAGCCACGTTTAGTACACCTGGCGGAGCAAGCGCGCCGTGCTATTGAGTTTGGCAAACTGAATAGCGAGTTGCAACAGGTATTGCTTTCATGGTATACACTGCAATGGCGGCGTCTGCATAATACCAGAGAACGTGCGGAGGCGGGTGAACGGGAGCAGGCACAGAAGGTACACCAGCTAGAAGACGTTCTCCGCGCTGCTGATGAACGACGGGAAACTCTGCGAACACAATGGCAACATATCCAGGCGCGTATTGTCACAGCTCGCAAAGCATGTGCTGAAGCCAGCGAGTTTGTGCAGACGGTTGAACGTGATGTAACAATCAGCGAGGAGCGCATTACTGCTCTAGAGCATCAACGCGGCGAACAGCAGCAGGAGGAGCGCCGTTTACGTGAACGCCTGATTGCCGCGCAACAGCATGTAATCGACCTGGAAGAGCTGTGTGATCTCGCCGATGAGGCATTGGATAGTCGCGCAGCAGCTATGGCAACATTAGAGGCACAAGTGGCTGCAGCGCAGAAAAACTACGAGTTGGATGAAAAACGCCTGCGTACAGCGCAAAGTGACCTGATGCAGGTGCAGGCTCGCCTGGGTGCCAGTCAGACTGACTTAGGGCGACAGCAGAAACACCTTGGGGAGCGCAACCGCACCCTGGCAGTACGGCGAGATACTATAGCCCAATCGCAGCAGTCGCTGCGCATGTTGGAGACACGCCTTGTTGAAGAGCACGCATCTCTCAGTACCGCCCGAAGTGAAGAACAACAGGTGATGCGACGCAAGCAAACGCTGCTACGTGCCATTGCCGACGCCCAGCAAGAGATCGAGCGACTGAAAGTGGCCCTGGCTGATGCGGAGCGCCAACGTCGCACAGTTTCTGACCGACTGAACATGCTTAAAAACTGGCGTCAGAACCTGAGCGGATATAACGATGGTGTGCGAGCGTTGATGCTTGCTCCAACGGGTAGACTAACCGGCCTGATCGGACCTGTACCGCAGCTTGGTGTGGCTCCTGCAGGCATGGAGATAGCCTTGGAAGCTGCACTTGGTCCCTATGTGCAAGCCGTGGTAGTACAAACATACGCTGATGCCTGCGCCTGCCTTGATTACTTGCTCGCATCCAAAGCTGGAAAAGCCATGCTGCTGTGGTTGGATGGAATGCATAGGCAGAAAGAGGTCGCAGTGATGCTTGATACACAGTTCCAGGCGGAAGAAGCTGCACTCGATCGTCTACTGGAAGAGCAACGCGGGCATTACCTGCCCCCCAGGCAGGATTCCAGTCCCCCAGACAAGGTGCCGCAAGGGTCCCCACGGACGGGGGCAAGCTCACGTCCCTACGTACCACCCCTGCCCCTACGAAAACATGTGCCTGGCCTGGCGTGGCATTACGTACAGTGCGAACAGCGTTACCTGCATCTCTTCCACAAGATGCTGCAAGGCGTGGTTCTGGTGAAAGACCTGGATAGCGCAAAAGCGTTGCTGACCTTGTTAACGTCATCGTACGACCCCGCTTCCAACGGCATTCGTTTCGAGACAGTGGTAACGCTGGGCGGCGAAGTATTACACGTCGATGGCTGGCTCAGTGGAGGGAGTGGTAAGGATGGTGCTCAACAGGGGCTACTAGTCTATGAGCGAGAACTGCGAGAATTGCCACAGCAGTTAAGCGACCAGGTAGGATTGATCGATCAGTTGAATAGCATGATGAGTGATGCGCAACGCAGCCAGGAGACACGCCGGATAGAGCAGGTTGCGCTGGACAAAGAGCTGCAAAAGGTGGCAGCCCGCATCAATGGGCTGAACAAAACGCTAGACACTACGCAGCGAGAGCAAGAACGTATACAAACGGAATTACAACTGGCGGCATCCGTTGAGCAACAGGTATCGGCTGAGGTTGCCGGATTAGAACAAGAGGTGCAGGCAGCGCAGGAGCGCGTACGTACACATGAGAAGTCTCAGCGCGAGCTGGCTGGTCTGGTCGAGCAATTGCAAATCGAGGTAGAGGAACGTTCCGGTGTGTATCGTCGCCAGCAGGATGAGCTGGGGCAGGCGCGCACTGCACTGGCTGTGAAGCGACAGGAAGCCAGGTCACTCCGCCAGCAACTGGCGACACAGCAGGCTCAGGAGCAGGACCTGAAGGCACAGCTTGGGCAACATACAGCACGCATGCAAGATGCCGAACAACGGCAACAAGTATTACGAGAGACGATTACGCTCCAGCGTGCAGAACTTGAACAGGCTCAAGCGCGAACACGTACACTGACTGACGAACTGCATAGAGTGGAGGCAGAGGCCAGCAACATCGATCAAGGGGTAATGACATTGGAACAGCAGACCTTGCAGCAGCGTCATGTGTTGGCCGAGTTAGAGGTATCCTATCGGAGTTGTTTGCTGGAAAGTCAGAAGGCTCGCGACGCCGTTGAGACATTACTAGAGCAAATGCGCGAAGAGATGGGTGTGACCGATCCGAGAGAGCTGGTGCGCAACATCGAAGGGTTTGAGACGGACCATCATGACGACTCCAGCGTACTCTCAGAAGCGGAAGAAACACTACTGCGGCGGCTCCGACGGCAAGTCGAAGGCTTGCGAAGCCGTCTCAAGGCGTTGGGAGGCTGCGATCCCGATGCGCCACAGCAATACGACGAGACACGCACACGCTATGAGTTTCTCTCCTCGCAGATCGCAGATATGGAGCAGGCCGCACAGCATCTACACTCGATAATTGAGCAACTCGATGTGATGATGGCAAAACAGTTCGAGGTCACTTTTGAAGCAGTGAACACCCGCTTCTGCGAGCACTTCACTACACTATTTCATGGCGGTAATGCACGCCTTGAGTTAACAACTTTCAAAGGAAGCGAGGATGATTCTTCAACAGCGTCCAATATGCCCTCCGGTGTGGAGATCATAGTACAACCTCCAGGCAAGAAAGTGCAGGACCTGTCCCTGCTCTCGGGTGGCGAGCGTGCGCTTGTCTCAGCGGCCCTGCTCTTTGCCCTGCTAGAGATCAATCCTCCGCCATTCTGCCTGCTTGATGAGGTAGATGCTGCACTGGACGAGTCGAATGTGACACGCTTTTGTGATATCCTGCAACAATTGGCAGAGCGCACGCAATTTATTGTAATTACCCACAATCGGGTAACGATGACGGTGGCACAGGCGATCTACGGCGTCTCAATGGGAGGTGATAGTGTCTCACGCCTGCTCTCACTGAAACTTGAGGAAGTTGCTGTGGCTGGTGATCGATGAGGATAGAAGCTAGGATGAATATGGTTGTTGGCTTTTTGACCGTAAAATTCCTATAATAAAGGATAAAAAGGATCAAGGAGGCTCCTATGACAATCATTCTTGCTCAGATTGTACTCATAGCCATTATCGGCTACCTGTGGGGATCGATTCCCTCTGGCTACTGGATGGGGAAATTGCTACGAGGCAAAGATTTTGATATTAGGGACTATGGTAGTCACAAAACAGGCGCTACTAATGTTCGACGTATGCTCGGCAACGTCCCTGCTGCGGTAGTAATCGTAGTTGATCTCTCAAAAGGAGTAGGACCGGTTCTCCTTGCTACGCTTATACCCTTCTTTTACATTTCAGGCTGGGGACCAACGGTAGCCGGTGTAGCTGCTCTGCTGGGACACTGCTTCCCCATCTTTATCGGCTTCAGGGGCGGTTGTGGTGTCATGACCGGTGCTGGTGCCATCCTCGTTACCTCGCCACTTACCATCCTGATTGCTGCTGTCACCACTATTAGTACTATAGCGATCTCGCGCTATGTCTCGCTCGGTTCAATTGTAGGCGCGCTTACCTCGATCATCTGTGGTATCACTTTCTACTTCATTAGCCAGACCTATCCAACCTTCTTTGGGCATACCAGCCTGGCTCAGATGATCTTACTAGTCGTTGTCCCTGGGCTCGTTATTCTTTTCCACTACGATAACATCGGCCGCCTATTGGCAGGGAAGGAGCGTAAGTTAGGACAAAAGGAGGTTGTTACTCCTTCACCCGACACAAGTTCAGACGTGCAAGCATAACTCAATTTGGAGTGTATAAAATCGGTGTAGGCAGGCGTCTCAACTGGTTTTGCTCGTTTCGTGTTCAGATTGGAAGAGTGGGAGTGCCCCGATGAAGTACTCGACACCAGACATGATGGTCCAAAAAACGGCTACAAGTAGCAAAACATCGGCAGCCAGTAGCATGATTTCAGCCACATTGAGTGTTTTGCTGGTAAAAACGAGCATCAGCGGGAAGAGGGACAATTGGTGAGCACCCATACCTTTTGCTAGCAACACTCCTCCAATCGCAACCAGCGTAATAAACGTCTTCTGCTTTCCCCAGACCCCTGCTGGAATAACCTTCCCCTTGGCCGCTGCCACAGAGCGTAGGCCGGTAACCAGGAATTCACGAGCCACGATGATGATGACGATCCAGGCAGGGACAAGATTGATCTGCACGAGGCTAATCAAAATGGCAGCGACGAAAATTTTATCGGCGGTCAGGTCCAGGAAGACTCCCAGAGAAGATGCAACGTGAAAGCGGCGTGCCAGGTAGCCATCAAAAAAATCTGTTACTGAGGCGAGCAGAAATAGCACTGTCGCTACCAGAAAAGACCAGGGCTGATTGATAAGCACGAACGCGACTACCAAAGCGGTAGCCACCAGTCGACTCAGGCTCAGCAAGTTAGGCAGGTTATTTTTCATCCTTTGACTCTCCTTATGATTTAGGCGTGCGATGCCAAAGTTGATAAGTACTACTGCTGCTCAGTATGCCACCGGCAGCCTGAATACGAGCAACATCCGCAGCAGTGCGGATAAAGCCCCCGGCAATGAAGGGACCAGGAAGCAATTGCTGAAGTGTTGGAGCCACCTCAGGGAAGATGATGCCAGGAAGTATCTCCACAATATCAGGCGCGGCACGGGCAATAGTACGTACGCCACTCTCTAAGGCGGAGTCGTCAAGCAGGAGGAGACGCTGAATAGTTGTCAACCCTTCCGCTCGCCCGGCAGAGACAAGTTGAGAACGACTGGTGATGACAGCGTCGACTCCAACCTGGCGTAAATACTGGATACCGGCACGGTCTTTGCCGATACCACTGACCAGATCAACATGGACGACCAGCCCCTTTCCACGTTGGTGTGCTTGATTCACGAAAGGAGCTAGTTGGAATGCATCGCCTTTAAGCACAAACAATAGCAATGCGTCGGAGTTTAAAGCCACCTGCATATCTTCACTCGATTTTATTGCTGCCGCTACCGGGTAAAGACGGGCCAAACGTAGGAACTCTTGTTTGATCATATATATACCTTGCCAAAATAGGTGTTTGTGATGTTGGCAAAAAGGGCCTGACATTTTGCCTGAACACTTACCCTACGACAATATCACAGAACGTTAACAGTTGGCAAAAAAGGGCCTGACATCACTTGACAAAAAGGAATATACCGAGTACCATAATTATAAGCAAACTCCGCAAAGTTGTATAGTTAGTGACAAATCGTATCTGTTCGGACCCCACATTATACTTTTAGGGTTATCTTTGTTGCACATGTGATTCTACTCTATGCGGGCCAGAACAGTTACAGCTGTTTGTCTCGGACAACTGCATACGCGTCCAAGGACAGTGAAATGAAAAGTCCTGAGCCAATCCGATAAGGAGGCTTAGGACTTTGTTGTTTTTCTGCTACTGCATGGAGGTGCAACATGCTCACACAGTCCAGTAGGTCATTGCTTGGTCTCTCAGCACAGTGCAAGACGATACCAGTAATAGAAAACCGTGTGCAGTTTGTACATGCCTTTGATTCATCACAAGTTAGCGCCTTCATTCTGCGACATTGCAACCTGTTTGAGTTTGCAACATTATTGGAGCGTGCTAATCGTAGTGGGTTGTTAATCTATGTGAATATGGACCACATTGAGGGTATTCACGCTGATTCTGCTGGTCTGCGTTACCTCGCCGATCATTTTCACGTGGCTGGCGTCATTTCCAACAATCCACGCACGTTATCGTTGGGCAAACAATTTGGCCTGGAGACCATTCAGCGTATCTTCGCTGTAGACTCAACCGGCTTAGAGACTGCCCTCGAGTCAGTGGATACGCAACACGTTAATCTGCTCGATATTTCTCCAGCACTCGTCGTTCCCTACGTAGTTCCGTATTTAGAGAGACCCTTGCCACTACCTTTCATTGCATCTGGCCTGATCCAAACATCTCAGCAGGCGCAGGCAATCCTGCGTGCTGGTGCATTAGCAGTTACAGTTACCCGAAGCGAACTCTGGCAGTGATAGCTTGTATGGAGACGGGTATAAGAGATGGGCACGGCGGGGCTTCGTCTGCAAGTACAGTTTTGGAATTTGATGATACGATAGAATCATAGTATGGGAGATGGGTCCTGCTGTGCTTCGCCTGCAAGGCTACCCCCATGCGGATAATTCTCTCTTACGTTGTGGTCCCCGCGCAGGCAATGATGCCTGTGCCAGATAAATATAACCGTTGTTTAGTGAATGTACACAAGAAAGAGGGTTAACTATGGCAAAGTACGTACTTGCCCTGGACCAGGGCACAACCAGTTCGCGAGCGATCGTCTTCGATCACAACGGCGCGATCGTCAGCGTCGCGCAGCAAGAATTTCCACAGATCTATCCAGCACCGGGGTTGGTTGAGCATGATCCAGAAGCGATCTGGTCGAGCCAACTCGCAGTCGCCCACGAGGCAATGAAAAAGGCAGGAGCTTCAGCCTCTGACGTCGTAGCGATTGGCATTACCAACCAGCGCGAAACGGCCATTGTCTGGGACAAAGCCACAGGCAAGCCGGTCTTTAATGCGATTGTCTGGCAAAGCCGCCTGACCGTGCCTATTTGTGATGCCTTGAAGGCAAAAGGGTTCGACAAGGAGATCCGCGAGCGCACGGGCCTGGTGACCGATGCGTATTTCTCCGGTACCAAGGTCAAGTGGATTCTTGACAACGTCCCCGGTGTGCGAGAGAAGGCTCAGCGGGGCGAGGTTCTCTTCGGCAACGTAGACACATTTTTGATGTGGCGGCTCTCCAAAGGCCGCGCGCATGTCACCGACCCCTCCAACGCCTCGCGTACCCTCCTCTACAACATCTACAAAGGCGACTGGGATGATGTCATTCTCAACGAATTAGGAGTTCCTCGAGCCATGCTGCCCACCGTGATGCCGTCCAGTGGCGTCTTCGGTGAGGCCGATGCTGAGTTCTTTGGTGGACCCATCCCAATGGCAGGTGACGCTGGAGACCAGCAAGCCGCCACTTTTGGCCAGGCATGCTTCGAGGTGGGCATGTCGAAGAACACCTATGGTACAGGCAACTTCATGCTGATGAACACGGGGAACAGGGGCGTGCCATCACAGAACGGTCTGCTCACCACCATCGGTTGGGGCATAGGGAAAGAAGTCATCTATGCATTGGAAGGCAGCATCTTTATCACCGGAGCTGCCGTGCAGTGGCTACGTGATAGCCTCGGTGCCATCAAGGCTAGCGGTGACGTTGAAGGGTTGGCCGCCTCAGTGCCAGACAACGGCGGTGTTTATTTTGTGCCCGCCTTCGTCGGTCTAGGTGCACCCTACTGGGATTCCTACGCTCGTGGCACGATTATCGGCCTAACTCGCGGTTCGACCGTTGCCCATATTGCTCGTGCAACACTTGAGTCCATGTGCTATCAGACCCGTGATGTGCTGGAAGCGATGACTGCTGATAGTGGCGTCCACGTAACAACCCTGCGAGTTGATGGTGGCGCGGTAGTGAATAACCTGCTTATGCAATTCCAGGCGGATGTCCTTGGCGTGCCGGTGCAGCGGCCAAAAGTTGCTGAGACGACCGCTCTGGGCGCTGCTTACCTCGCAGGGCTGGCGACGGGCTTCTGGAGCAGCCAGGAAGAAGTAGCTGAGCATTGGGCCATCGACCGCACATTTGAGCCCCAGATGAGCGCTGATCAGCGTGATAAGCTATACGCTAACTGGAAACGAGCAGTTGAGCGCTCACAGAAGTGGGAGCAGGCGTAATTGGATAGTGGGGAGCGGCCCCATACGCGCGACCGCAACGGGCAAAGGTTGTGTTTCATTTTTTGCGCGGGGAGACCAGGGCGGAGGCAAGCTCCGCCCCTACTAACCACGCAGCAGGCTCCGAGGAGGACAGTAGGGCAGTAGGGATGTGAGCTTGCCTCCGTCGGTGCCTCCGCCCTGGGGAGTTGGGGTGGCCTGGCTTTGCCGTTTGCATTCGTCCTAGCAGCTTGTAGTGCAACTTCGTAGTGCAACCCCGTAGTGCGGAACCTTGTTGTAAATGTCATCATATAGCGACAACTCTAATGTTCGTCGCCATTGCTTCAACCACAGAAATGGAGTGAGTATTTATGGCAGCTCAAACTGGAACTAGAACTCCTGCGCTCGGCGGCATATGGGGTGAATTGATCGCAGAGTTCTTTGGTACGATGGTGCTGATCCTCTTCGGCGATGGCTGTGTAGCGTGTTTTGGGCTCTTTACTAACTTCAACGGTCCACCGCCAGCTGCACCAACAGCATTTGCATTTACCTGGCCGGTCATCATCTTCGGATGGGGCTTTGCCGTTATGCTCGGCATCTACGTCGCTGGGGCAATCAGCGGTGCGCACATCAATCCGGCTGTAACGCTCTCCCTGGCTGCGACCCGCAGATTCCCCTGGAGCAAGGTACCGTATTACATCGTGGCCCAGGTTCTTGGCGCCTTCGTTGCTGCGGCTATCCTCTACTTCGTCTACTTCGACGCGCTTCAACACGCGTTGTTGCTGGCTAACAGCAGCGACTTCGTTAATAATGTCGGGTACGTTTTCTTCACGTTCCCCAAGCCCTTCGTGACTTACGTCAATGCCTTCGGTGACGAGTTCATAGGCACTGCTCTCCTCGTAGGCTTGATCCTTACCATCATTGATGCACGCAACCAACCTGTCCAGGGGAACCTCAACCCGCTTATCATTGGTTTCTTGATTGTGGCGATTGGTGCCTCTTTCGGCCTCAACAGTGGATACGCTATCAATCCTGCTCGCGACTTCGGTCCGCGCCTCTGGATAGGCTTTGTGACTGGCTTTGCCAGCTTTACATCAGGTTACTGGTGGATTCCTATCGTCGCACCGATTCTTGGAGGTGTCGTCGGGGCTTTCATCTACGACTATACAATTGCCAAGGTGTTAGCGGCAAAAGGGCTTATGAAGTCAGGTACTGCTGAAACGTTAGGTGAGGCTGTACGAGAGCCTACCGAATAGTCTTGCAATCGCGAACATACGAAAGGACGAAGATACGAATGCGTGACAGGATGGAGACCCTCAGCACGTTCGTATCTTCGGGGTCATTCTATCATGCAACCACTATCGGCAATGGTGCGCAGGCAAAATCTGGCTATTCTGGATAACGAACGGTTCGATGTGCTAGTGATCGGTGGCGGCGTCACTGGTGCTGGGGTCGCCCTGGACGCCACGGCACGCGGTTACAAAGTTGCGCTCGTCGAAAAAATTGACTTTGCCAGTGGCACCAGCAGCAAATCAACGAAGCTCGCCCATGGAGGCGTTCGTTATCTATCTAACTTCGATTTTGCTCTGGTGCATGAAGCTTTGGTCGAGCGTGGCCTTCTGCTGCAAAACGCCCCATTCCTGGTGCATCCACTTGCATTTGTCCTGCCGATCTATAAGGGTGATCGTCACCCGGTGGGCATGCCATTTACCACACCAGGGGGGATCGGGCTCAGCCCCATTCTCAATATTGGGCTCTGGCTCTACGATATATTGGCAGGGCGACGCAACGTGAAAAGGCATCATCATTTGAGTCGCAATGGTGTGCTGAAGCTGGCACCAGCCCTCCTTCCCGAGGGATTGAAAGAAGGCTTCGTCTACTATGATGCGCAAACGCATGATGCCCGCCTCACTATGGCCCTCATCCATACCGCTGCTCAATATGGCGCCACGATCACCAACTATAGTGAGGTGACTTCCTTCGTCACCGAGCAAGGGAAGGTACGTGGTGCCCGCGTCCGTGATCGTTTTGGTGATCAAGAAGTGACCGTCTACGCCCGTCACATCGTCAATGCCGCAGGCGTTTTCTCCGAACAGGTCGAGGCGCTCATAGACCCTGAGCCACAGGTTAAGATTGAACCGAGTAAAGGGGTACATCTAGTTCTGTCCTGCGAGGATGTCAAGCTTGGGGATAAGGCGATTGTTTTACCGGAGACCGACGACAGGCGTATTATCTTCATCGTCCCGTGGGAGTCGCGCGCAGTAATAGGTACCACCGATACTGGCTTTGGTGATCTTGATCACCCAGTTGCCACGCACGAAGATATCTCATACCTGCTGCACCATCTAAACCGCTATCTCTCAGTTCACTTGACGGAAGCGGATATCATCAGCACCTATGCCGGCTACCGTCCGCTGCTGAGCGCACGCAGTTCAAAACACTCTACTGCGAAGCTCTCGCGTTCCCACTCTGTGCTGGAGAGTCCATCCGGTCTGGTCTCGATTGTCGGCGGTAAGTTGACAACGTACCGGCGGATGGCACAAGACGCCGTTGACGTCCTCAGTCGTCGCGATGGCTCGGTGCCGCTCCATCCTACCCAAAATCTCCCTTTGCGCGGCAGTGCTGGCTGGCCTGCTGTGCGGCGTGATCTGGAAGTCAAAGGAAAAGCGCTTGGAGTCGATCCTGAGGTACTGGCACACCTGGGGAGAAGTTACGGGTCTGAGGCGACAACTATTGTGAGTCTCGTAGAGAGCGATGCCTCGCTAGTCACGCGTCTCGTTGATGACCTCCCTTATATCCGAGCGGAGGTTGTGTATGCTTGCCGTCAAGAGATGGCGATGACCCCCTATGACGTGCTGGCTCGCCGTACTTCTATCACCCTGTTGGATCGTCAACGCGGTTTAGGTATTGTCGATGAGGTTGCTGCGCTTATGGCAAAGGAACATAACTGGCCACCTGAGCAGCAACAAGCGCTGGTTGATGCCTACCGGGATGCCATTCAGCAGCAAATGGCTGCCGAGACGAGGTAAAGGTGACGCCAAATCACAAGTGTGTAACATAATCAAGGAGGTACTATGAAGAAACTGATCAATAAGCCAGAAGATGTTGTCAAAGAGGAACTGGCGGGTATGGCGGCAGCCCATGCCGACCTTATTCGCGTGGACATTGAGCAACAAGTCATTGTGCGTAAAGATGCCCCGGTGCAGGGGAAGGTAGGCGTGATTTCCGGCGGCGGTAGTGGCCACGAACCCATGCATGGGGGCTTTGTCGGACGTGGTATGCTTGATGCTGCCTGCCCGGGTGCTGTTTTTACCTCGCCGGTTCCTGATCAGATGCTCATTGCTACACGCGCCGTAAACGGTGGCGCAGGTGTGCTGCATGTTGTCAAGAACTACACAGGTGACGTACTCAACTTTGAAATGGCCGCTGAGTTGGCCGACGCTGATGGGATCAAGGTAGCAAGCGTTGTCACCAATGATGATGTGGCCGTACAGGATAGCCTCTATACGGCGGGACGACGTGGTGTCGGCGTGACCGTGCTGCTGGAGAAAATCGTTGGTGGCCTTGCCGAGACGGGAGCACCATTGGAGCAGGTAGCAGCGTTAGCCAGGAAAGTGAACGATCACGGTCGCAGCATGGGTATGGCACTGACCTCTTGCATTGTGCCAGCTGCCGGAAAGCCCACCTTTGAGCTGGGTGAAGACGAAATGGAGATTGGTATTGGCATCCACGGCGAGCCAGGTCGTCGGCGTGTCAAGCTTGCTTCCGCCAACGAGATTACTGAGATGCTGGCTACTCCCGTCATCGAGGATCTAGGTCTCAAATCCGGTGAGCAGGTGCTGGCGTTTGTTAACGGCATGGGTGGTACGCCACTGATTGAACTGTACGTGGTCTATAATGCCTTACACAAGATCTTGCAGGGTAAGAATATCACGATTGCGCGTTCTTTGGTGGGCAGCTACATCACCTCTTTGGAGATGGCGGGCTGTTCCATTACCCTGGTACGCCTGGATGACGAATTGACCAGGTACTGGGATGCGCCTGTGCATACTCCTGGACTGCGCTGGGGTATGTAGGGGCCGATCGCGTAGGGTCAATACGCATCAATCTAACGAGATGGGTCTGGATAATCGTAGGGGCGAGGACGGATGAAGGCACGGCGGGCCACACAGTCCCCCAGACTGCGTCCATAAAGGCCCACCTCGCCTCCCTTCATCCACCCTCGCCCCTACGGACGTTGATGGTCTTTTCGTTAGGTTGTTGCGTATCGGGGCCGATCCGTAGGGTCTGTTATTAGTAGACCACCTTTCAAACGTGGTATACTCCCAGCAAGGGCGATACATTGGGCCCCTATCATAAATGACAAACTCTTATTCCGAGGGGATGGATGACATGACCAACGAAGACGCTATGCGCTGGTTAGGGTGTATAGCAGATGTAATGCGCGAGAACCGCGCATATTTGACTCAACTTGACTCCGCTATAGGCGATGCAGATCATGGCATCAATATGGATCGTGGCTTCAGCGCCGTGCGCGACAAATTTCCCACTATGGCAACGACGGATATTGCAGCCCAACTAAAGACTGTGGGGTCTACACTGGTTTCGACTGTCGGAGGAGCCGCTGGTCCATTGTATGGCACGGCCTTTCTTCGAGCTGGTGGTGTGGTCGCAGGCAAGCAGGAACTCACGTCGGCTGATGTCGTTGCCATGCTCGAAGCGTTCCTGGGAGGCGTTGTCGCTCGTGGTAAAGCGCATCCAGGCGAGAAAACGATGGTTGACGCACTGACACCTGCCCTGGCTGCCGCTAAACAAGCCCTCAACGAAGGAGCCACCCTCGCAGAGCTTACGCATCGCGCTCGTATGGCTGCTGAGGAAGGTATGAAGGCCACCATCCCCATGCTTGCCACCAAAGGTCGAGCTAGCTATCTGGGCGAGCGCAGTATTGGCCACCAGGACCCCGGAGCAACATCGAGTTGGCTCGTTCTGAAATGCCTTGAGGAAGTGAGTCGGGATTAAAGGTAAAAATTTCTTGCATCGTTGTTGACTCAACAGGAGAAGGGCCACAAGTATGACGGTAGGGCTGGTCATCGTTTCGCATAGCACCCAACTGGCGGTTGGTGTTGCCGAACTTGCTGGACAAATGGCACAGGGCAAAACACGCATCGCTGCAGCAGGTGGTGCCGTCGACGATGCCCTGGGCACTTCCGTTGATAAGATTCTTGCGGCCATCGAATCTGTGGCTGGACCAGATGGCGTGCTGGTGCTACTGGATCTGGGCAGTGCTATACTCTCCACTGAGATGGCATTGGAGTTGCTGGACGACGACCAGCGCAGCCGCATACGTCTTACTTCCGCGCCCCTGGTGGAAGGAGCTGTCACAGCAGCCCTCGAGGCTTCGCTTGGCCATACGCTGGCGGAGGTACGACAAGCAGCAGAAAAAACGGCAAGTGCGGAACAGCTCAAGTTGCTCAAGCCGCTAACCGAGGCTGAGGAAGCAGCAAGCCCTGGCGAGAAAGGCACCACTGCGGCACAGGCAACAGCCGCACCAGAGGCAGGTGTCCTTGAAGTAGAGCTATTGTTGACTAATCCTTTGGGGTTACATGCTCGCCCAGCCAGCCTCTTTGTACAGACAGCAGGTCGCTTTCAGGCTAATATACAGATCCTGGGACGTGGACGACAGGCTGATGCCACAAGCATCATGGGCGTTCTCTCATTGGGTGCACGGCAGGGCGACGTTATCACTCTTCGTGTGACCGGGACTGATGCTGAGGCGGTAGTAGCAGCACTCAGCGAACTGGTACGAGCAGACTTCTTTGAAACGACACCCCTTGTCGAAACGCCAGTTCCCACTGTACCTGAAGGTACGACCACACACCCATCGACGCAAGCTCCACCTATGACCAAAGACGTTTGGCAAGGCATTACCACATCAGCGGGTGTAGCTGTCGGTCCGGCCTTGTTGTATATGTCGAGCGGCCTCGCATTGAGCATGGTAGAACGCCATACTATCGCTCCGGATCAGATCGTATCTGAGCAAAATCGTCTACGCGAATCCCTGTCTGTCGCAGCGCAGGAACTTCACGCACTAACGACGAGCCTACAAGGCACACTTGGTAAGGCCCAGGCAGCTATCTTTGATGCCCAGGCCCTCATGTTGCGCGATCCTTCGCTTCTTGAGTTTGCACTCCAGCTGATTGAAGAACAACACATCGATGCCGCGGGTGCGCTGGCTGCCACAGGCGAGCACTATGCTGCCGTGCTGGCGTCTCTCGATAATCCTATACTGGCGGCGCGTGCTGTTGACATGCGCGACGCCATTAGCCGGGCTATACGGCAATTGGGTGGTCAGAAGATGCCAAAGCAAGACCTGAGCGCATTAAGTCTACCAGTTATTCTTATAGCTGAGGATTTAACGCCGTCGGATACTGCTCAGTTGCATCCTGAATTCGTGCTTGGCATCTGTACTGTCCGGGGAGGACCTACGGCCCACGCCGCCATCTTAGCACGCGCGCTGGGTATCGCAGCGATTGCGGGCTTAAGCGAAGCAGCACTGCAAGTTATCCATAGCGGAGATGAGCTGGGGCTGGATGCTGACAACGGCTTACTCTATCATCATCCTACGCCAGAGGTGCGCGCCGAGTTGAGGCAGCGTCTTGCCGAGCAGCAACGGCAGCGAGCCATCCTCAAGGAAGCTGCCCAACAAGTTCGAGCACCAATCAATGTCAACGGTCGGCGTATACTTCTACTGGCAAATATCGCCAGTGAGGCCGAGGCCGAGGCTGCACGACAATGGGGAGCCGAGGGCGTCGGGCTTTTGCGTACCGAGTTTCTGTTTGCGGACGCAGCAGTTCTACCGGGTGAAGATGAACAGCGCCGACGCTATGCACAAATCTTTCGTGCTTTCGGCGGAGATGCTCCAGGCCAGGCAGGGCCGGTCGTGGTACGCACGCTCGACGCAGGGGCAGATAAGCCAATGCCAGCCCTAAATAGCATCCTTGGCGCAACAGTAGAGGCCAATCCCGCGCTTGGTCTGCGTGGCATCCGCATTCACCTTGCCCACCAAACGCTCCTTGAGCAACAGCTTAGCGCATTGCTGCTAGCTGCGGCTGACACTGGCATACAACTGCATATTATGTTCCCTATGATTACGACCGTCGAGGAATTGCAAATGGCTCGCTCGGTCTTTGATCGAGTCCACGAGCGTCTGAAAGGAATGCCCCACGATAAATCAGGATACCTGCCCCCCAGGCAGGGTTCCTACCCTGCCCACGTTCCTGTAGGTATTATGGTTGAGGTACCAGCGGCAGTCGTCATGGCTCCAGAGTTGGCAGAACTCGCCGATTTCTTCAGCATCGGCGCGAACGACCTGTTGCAGTATACTCTGGCTTGTGATCGCACCAATGTCAGCGTTTCTAACCTCTACAACCCTATGCAACCTGCTTTGCTGCGCCTCATTCGCCAGGTAGCTGAAGCTGGGCAACGCGCGGGTAAATCAGTAGCGGTCTGTGGTGAGATAGCAAGTGACGTTCGGCTCGCCCCCTTACTAATAGGATTGGGAGTGGACGAATTGAGTATGACGCCCACCGCTATACCAGCCGTCCGAGCTGCCCTCTAAACGGAGGTCATCCCAGGAACTGTCAGACCTGGCTGAGAGGATCAGCCGACTGAAAACTGTAGCCGAAGTAGAACAAACGCTCTCTGATTTTCAGATTTGAGATGAGAAAGGAAGAAACACCTCATGGATGTTGCGACGATCAAACACCTTGTGGAAGAAGGCAAGATCGAATATGTCAAAATCGGCTCCCCCGATATTGAGGGGGTCTACCGGGGCAAGCGCGTTGCCGCCAGCCACTTCCTCAACGGACTGGAGGATGGGTTCCCGCAATGTGATGTGCTTTTCGGCTGGGACATTGCTGAGAATGTGCTGCCCTATCTCAAATTCAGTAACTGGGAGGAGGGCTTTGCCGATATTGTGATGAAGCCCGATCTTTCGACCTTTGCGCTGGTGCCCTGGGAAGAAAACGTGGCTTCCTGTGTCTGCGACATGTGGACTGAGCATGGCGATCCCTTTGTGGTTTCCCCCCGCTATGTGCTCAACAAGGTGGTGGAGCGTGCCCGCGCGATGGGCTATGAGCCGATGGCAGCGGCAGAGCTGGAGTTTCGCTTCTTCCGCGAGACGCAGATGTCGTTGCGCGAGAAGGATTTTGGTCCCAACCTGACCCCGCTCAATCCCGGCTTCAACTGCTATGCCATCAGCCAAGCGAGTGCCGACGATCACCTGTTGGGACGCATTGCACGGATGATGCGCGACCACGGCGTTGAAATTGAGGGCTACAACCGCGAGCATGGTCCTGGCATGTACGAGATGAACATCCGCTATGCGGATGGGACGGCTGCTGCTGACAAAACGATGCTGTTCAAGACGGGTGTCAAAGAAATCTGTCATCAGATGGGCTACACGGCCAGCTTCATGGCGAAGTGGAACGACCAGGAAGATGGCAGCAGCGGGCATTCGCATATGAGCCTGTGGGACCGCAGTTCAGGGCAGAACGTCTTCTGGGATGAGAGTGCCGACAATCATATGTCGAGTACGATGCGTGCCTTCCTGGCAGGTGTGCTGGAAGACCTTGCCGGAGTTCATGGCGCTGTATGCTCCAGTGATCAATTCCTATAAGCGCTATGTGGAGGGGACGTGGGCCCCGCTGAACACGACGTGGGGCATGGACAATCGCACCTGCGGAGTGCGCGTTATCAACGTGAACCGGCGAGCGATACGGATTGAGAACCGTGTGCCGGGGGCGGATGCAAACTTCTATCTCGTCTTTGCAGCAACGCTGGCCGGTGGGTTGTACGGGATAGAGCGCCAGTTGGAGTTACCGCCGCGTCTGGATGGCAACGCCTACGATCAGGCCACGATCGCTCGGGCGCGTGAGGTGAGCCATGTGCGACCTCTGGCGCGCAATCTGGTAGCTGCGACGGAGTTGCTGGAGCACAGTGAGCTGGCGAAGGAGTTCTTGGGAGCGGACTTTGTGGAGCACTTTGTGGCGACGAGGCGCTGGGAAGTGAAAGAGTACGAGAAGGCGGTGACGAACTGGGACCGCCGCCGCTACCTGGAACTGGTCTAAGGGGAATGTTTGCCACTCTCCTGCATACATGCAGGAGATTCTCGGTTCAACCAGCCCCTGGATACATCACAGGGGCTTTCTGGCTCAATTAGTACAAAGCCCTCTTGCATGAGAGTATAGCCGCCAGAGTGGATGCCCACTACACCAGTCAAGCATGTCCCATGTGTGAGACCGCGGGCGAGGGAGCCTATGGGTTTTCAGTGGATGATGATCCAGGTCAGCCACAGGCCGTAGATGACGGTCAGCACTCCTATTATGGTGAGCGCCTGGCTCAGACGCTTTTCGATACGATCTGAGAGGCCGAAATCCGTCACGATTGCGCGCACGCCGAGCATGGCATGAGTGGTGACGACGACCAGGAACAGTACTTCGAGCACGAGTATGATGGGGTTGCGTAAGTAGGATACGACATCTGTGAAGTCACGCAAGCCGCCTTTGACGATGAAGTGGTTCGCGATGAAGTGGAGGCCGAGCAAGAACACCAGTCCAATACCGGTGAAGACCTGCCAGAGCCAGCCCGAGCTTGCTTTTGGCTCCTTTGCAAATGGATTATCCATCATCTTCTGTTCTATCTGATTTTCCATCGACTCAACCTCCAAAGATCTTTAGCGCCGCAGCGCTTAACGCGACAACTGTCACGAGTATTAGAGCACTGAAAAGCACTTTTTGCTTCTTCACGCCTATGTTGAAGCCGGTAAGCGCAACGCGCAAGCCATTGAGGCCGTGAATAAGGAAGCCGGCGAGCAAAATGACATCGAGTGTCAGGAAGTAAGGTGAACGTGCCAGCGAGACGAAGGAGTCCCACGAAGTCGGCCCCCGCGACAATAGGCTCAGCACGCCCAGGTGCAGGTATAGGTACACCACCAGCCCGATGCCGGTGATGCGATTGAGGGCATATGCCCACATGCCTGGTTTGCGCCGCCGTACGTCAAACCAGCGGCCCGCGCGGCGATATTTAGATTTTTCAAGGGGTTGTTCGAGAGGTGCCATCGCTACCTTCTCCTGCTCTTCTTGAAGCGGTTCGCCGTGATCTCGCGGCGTAGCGCCATAATCTTGCCCGCCGGGTCAACGGCTTGCGGACAGACTTCCGTGCATTCGAAGGCGCTGTGGCAGCGCCAAACGCCGTGTTCGCCATCCGCTAGCGCCAGTAAGTGGGCCACCTTGTCCGGATCATCGGTTTTCTGACATGCAGAATAAATTGCCGCCAGGCCTGCAGGTCCTAAGAACTTGTCGTCGACGGCCATCGTTGGGCAGGCGCTCATGCAGATGCCGCACTCGATGCAGTTCTCGAAGCGATTGAACCGTGACAGGTTGTCCGGCAGTTCGACCGCCCTGGGCTGCACCACGTCAGCGAGGTCATCGACGCTCAGCGGCAGGAATGGCTCGGCATCACGCGTGATCGACATGTTGGCAGCCGACAGGCGCTGAAAAAAACCGCTCACATCCACGACCAGGTCACTGACGATCGGAAAGTTGCGCAGCGGATCGAGGCGGAGTGGACTGGATCCATCCCATACATCGCTAAAACGCGTAATGCAGGGAAGCTTTTCGACACCATTAATACGCAGAGCGCAGGAACCACACGAGGAATGATGGCAGGCACGACGGAAGGTGAGTGTGTGATCATGCTTAGCCCAGACAGCGTCGATGGCATCGATCACATGGGCAGTGTCTTCTACCTGAACAGTGAACGTGTCGTAACGAGGCTGCTGACCTGGCTTGTAGCGAAAGATTTGCAGCGTAATATCGAGCAACGTCATTGTTGACCTCCTTGATAGAACAAACGATATGAGGCGAGTGGTACCTCGCGCGTGCGACACTCGGCCACAATGCCAAGCTTGTTGCAGACCAAATCGGAAACCCGCTCAGCCATCGCCCGCGCGGTTGTGGTCTTGCCACCGGAGATCGTGACGAAGCCATCAACGCCATCGTAGGCGTGATCGAAGCACTCAAATGTGCGGCTTACATTGCGTGCATCGTCACCGGACTTGACAATCAGAGGACGCGCGACAGCCATTCTTGCACGCATCGGTATCTTGCGAATGACGGGCATCAGTTGTTCTCCCTGGACGATCATCTTTTCGACGTGCTCAGGCGGGATCGTGATCAAGTCCGGGTCTTCGACCTTCCATGACGTAGTGCCAATGGTAGAGGTAGCACGCTGAGGCACGACAATATCACCATCAGATGGCTTATTGAGGCGATTCAAAACCATGTTGTTGAGTCGACAGTCGAGTGTTACCATGACGCCGGCAGTTGGCTGCACAGGGACCTTCACCCCGGCCATCGCAGCAATGTCCTCTGCCCAGGGGCCCGCCGCATTGACGACAAGGTCGGCGCCGAGGATCTCGGTCTTGCCCGTCCGATAGTCCATGACTTTCACACCCGTCACGCTCTTGCCCGAAGAGATGATCTCGGTTACCAGATGGTATCGGCGGACAACGGCTCCGTGCAGGCGCGCCGTTGCGAGGAAGGAGAGACAAAAGCGGAAAGGCTCGAATACACCGTCGGGTACCTGCACAGTAGCAAGCGCCATAGGATTAAGGAACGGTTCCAAATCAAACGCATGCTTGATGGGGATATCGCGTGCGGAGATATGGCATGCCGCACACGCTTCAAGAAAGCGCTCTTTGTAGGAGAGATCTTCTTCCGTGACGGCGACGAACAAGCCATCGTTCAATTCCAGAAGATCTGGCATAATGTTCCGCAGGATCAAGTTCTCATCGATGCACTCGATGGCGGATTCCTGATCCGTCATACAATAGCGGCCACCGGAGTGAAGTAAGCAGTGATTACGTCCCGTCGTGCCCGAGGCTACTTCTCCGCGATCAATGACGGTAACGTGTAGACCGCGCAGTGCAAGATCGTGAGCCGTTGCTGAGCCGGTAGACCCGGCACCTATCACAATGACATGAGGTGTAGACATTGACTATCCCTTGCGGCAATCTCTATATCCATCGATTTCCACATGCAAAGCATATGCTCCCGGCCTCACAAACCCGTCACGAGAGCCGATAATTGTATCACAGGAAGATCACACTATCAGCATTGCATTTGACGAACATAGCATCAGGGTAAACGAGTTTTTTTAGCGGTTGCAGAAATTTGCCGAGAAAAGTATTGACAGTTCTTCCTTGCTGTAGTAGTATACCACCAGTCCCGACAGAGATTGAAACTGTATGTGCAGGTGAATCGGTGACTATAGCGAAGAGGGCACACCCGTTCCCATCCCGAACACGGAAGTTAAGCTCTTCTGCTCCGACGATACTGTAAGGGCAGCCTTATGGGAAAATAGGACGTTGCCGCTTCACCTGCCCACATAGGCGATTTTTGTCGGGACTGGTGGTAACTACTACAGCAAGGGGATTACCTGCCCCCCAGGCGGGGTCCCAGTCCCCCAGACAGGGTTCCACTACATGGCGCGGAGGGCTTGCACCAACGTGTCAATCTCCTCTTCGGTGTTGTAAAAGCCGGTCGAAACGCGCAACGACTTCGTAGAAGGAATATCGCGGATGTAGATGTTGTGCTCATCGCTCAGCTGCTTCACGACCTCTTTCACATTGCGTCCCTCCAACAGAAAAGAAACCAGCCCACTGGCCCCTGGCCGCGGCGTGAGCATACTGACTCCTGGAAGAGCTTTCAGAGCATGGTAGGCATAGGCGCTCATCGACGAGATACGCTCAAATAGCCACTGGTAGCCAACCGTCTCCTCTAGCCAACTCAGTACGGCGCATTGACCTGCCACGGCTGCCGTTTGTCGGCCACCCACCTCGAATCGCTGGGCACCCTCCGCCAGTTCTAATCCCTCTGAATGACCTTCTTCATGCTTGATCGACCAGTAGCCCACGTACGTAGGCGCGGCATAGGCGAGCGCCTCCTTACGCACGTAAAGTGCCCCGGTACCATCTGGCCCACAGAGCCACTTCTGCATAGGGATAGCATAAAAATCAACGTCGAGAGCTTTCACATCAACAGCTATCGCTCCTGCAGATTGTGCGCCATCGATCAGTACAGGAATGCCCCGTTCTCGTCCCATGCGAGCGACCGCGCTAACATCAAGAACCGCGCCGGTCGTCCAGGTAACATGGGAAAGCACGATCAGGCGTGTACGTGGCGTCACCAGGTCGGCAATCGCTGCGAAGGCAGGCTCTGCTGCCACAGGACCGAGATCGGCGGTACAAATGACCACTCCATAGCGGTTGCGAATCTGGTACAGCGGAACAAGCGCACTGGTATGCTCATGGTTGGTAGTAATGACTTCGTCACCTTCATGCCAGTTGAAACCATAGCTAATAATATTGCAACCCTCACCGGTACTATCGGTCAGGGCAATTTCGCTAGCGCCGGCATGCAGTAGGCGTGCAACTTTTGCATGTGCGTCATCGTAGATGTTTTTCATGTTCTCGAACGCTGCTGCACCGAAACGGCCATCTTGCCATTCAGCCTGGAGATGTTCCTGCATCGCCTGTACGACGCAGGCCGGCAAAGGGCCAAAGGTGCCAGTGTTGAGATAAATATGCGCTGTGGTGGCAGGCATTTCCTGGCGAATGCGTTGGATGAGATCAGACAAGGGGTGACTCCTTCGTTGTACAGTGGCAATTGAGGTGTATGGGTCTAGCTACATTGTAACACATCTACTCGTGCTGAGGCGGGGACTTAGCCTCCTGAATATGCTACAATGAACAAGCAGATCAGCCTTAGAAAGGATACACCAGTGCTCACTCCAGGCATTCAACAGGCACAATCATTCCAATGGGAAGATACCGGAACTATGAATGCACGATACCTGCTCTATCTACCCAAAGCATATGACCCAAATCAGCCAAAGCGTTGGCCACTCATCCTTTTCCTGCACGGCGCGGGACAAAGAGGCAACTGGCTGTGGTTGGTCAAAGTGACCGGCTTGCCAAGAATGTTCTGGCCCAATATGTTGCACATACGCAAAGATTTCCCCTTTATCGTCGTCTCCCCACAATGTAAACGCAACGTCTGGTGGTCTACAGACGCTCTCAATGCATTGTTGGATGAGGTCACAAGCCAGTATATAGTTGATAGCGACCGTATCTATGTGACCGGCCTGAGTATGGGCGGCTTCGCTACATGGTCTCTGGCGATGAAGTATCCCTACAGATTTGCTGCCATTGCCCCAATCTGCGGCGGAGGCAATCCGGCCAACGTATGTGCCATCAAGCATCTGCCGGTCTGGACCTTTCATGGGGCCAGAGACAAGACTGTACCAATAGGGCAGACAGAAAATCTAGTGAAGGCGCTCAAAAAGTGTGGCGGCAATGCGCGCTTTACGATCTACCCTCGCGCCGGCCATGATGCCTGGACCGAGACATATGACAATCCAGAACTGTATACGTGGTTCCTCAAACACACGCGAGCGGTCCCGACTTCATAGATACTTGCCAGAGGAGAGCCTGCATCATGCGCATACGCAATTATCGCCAGGGTGATATTCCAACCCTTGCACACATACAACAACTGGCCGCAGCGGCCGATGGCACAGAACCTATCAGCACAACTGACTTCGAGATATGGCTGACCCAGCCTGAACTTGAGGCAGAGTTTAATGTCTTCGTAATTACCGATGACGATGAGTCGAACGAATGGGGCCAGGCAGGAACACTGGAAGGCGTAGAAGGCGAGATAATTGGCTACACCGTCCTGCAGCTGCGCCGGAGCCAGCACGCATATCACTTTCTCTGCGAGGGGGCGGTGCATCCGCAGCACCGGCGGCGTGGTGCCGGCAGTGCCCTGTTGATCTGCGCACTGAATCGTGCGCGCATGTGGGACGCCGAATTTGCATTCAACGTGGAGCAACAAGCATACCCCATCTCCTTTGAGGTTCTCCTCCCCCTACAAGACCCGGCATCAGAGAACCTGGCGGCGCGGTGTGAGTTGCAGCCGACGAATGAGCGAACACTAAAAGGGATGAGGTTGTATCGCCGACCATTGTGAGATTCCCTACCCATCTCTTCTTTTTTGGATCAGCGAACCTGCGGAAGAACCATAGTCACCGACAAAGCACTGCCCTGGCCGTAGCAAAAACACCCATCCTTAGTGAAAGGAGACATCATCGAACCAGACCGTTCCGGTGTTGCCTCGCGAGTTGAGGCGGATTTCCATGGCAGCAGCCTGAGCAGGCGCTCTTGCGCTGAGTGTTCTCAGCTGCCAGTCATACGTTCCAGTGGGAAAAGGAGGCGAGTCATCTTCAGATAACACGTGGCCAGTCGCATCAACCCACACAATTGATAGGTAATCTCTGCCTGTGCTGTGGAGTCCCTTCGCCCATACCGATACGGTATACGTTCGTCCGGGGATGACATATTGGATCGGATTGAGAAAAAAACTGGCCGTGCCATGGGTACTTGCCTTACTGTGAGAGATTCTGGCTGAGGCCTTTCCAGAATGGGCAACTGTCGTATCCTGTGCAAAATTGGCCGTAAACCCGAGGGAAGCATTTTGAGCAATTCTCCACAGGGTTGGCAACCCTTGCCCGTCACCCTGTTCAAATCCATTATTAAAAGAGGTCTCAACGGAATTGCCTGCAAGCAGGCTGGCAATCGTAGCAGCAGCAGGCTTTTCTGAGCCATCTGTGCGAAACAAACCAAAATACGCTTCTTGGAGTGTAGCCGGTTGCGGTAGACGCGGAAAGGCCGCTGAGGTAAAATCACTAAAGGTCCAGGGAGCTGGGAACGGCAGACCCAATCCTTCTGTCGCATAAAAAACCATACGATAGTAGTACTCCTGCTGTGCTTCTTGGGCAAGGGTGTTGTGCGCCGTGCCAGAAAACCCTTCGGGGCTTTGGGGATACGTTGCGTATCCGGTCTCACCAATAAGAAACAGAGCTCCATAGAGCATCGCCTTTACTTGTTTCAACGTGTTATACATCTGTCCATCATACTCATACAGATGAAAATCATAGAAATCTGGCGGCGCCGAGCGCAAGGCCTCGACAAGCCTTCGCATGCGACCGAACCCGGCTTCAGAAATCGTGACGGGTATTCCGCCATCAATATGTTGTAAATAGGGAATCATGGTTTGTGCCCACGGAAGTGAACCAGTCGCATTGAGGACCAGTTCGTTTTGTAACTCAATAATGCTGATGCGTGGATTAGCTGCATACGGCTTGACAATCGCATCGGCCCACTGTTTACTTCCCGCAATATCCCTATACTGGTCCCAGCCATCAAACAGCGTGAGATGGACTTTGAGCTGATGCCGGGCGGCAAGGGTGACCACTTGAGACAACTTATCCCGCTCAGCCGATGTAGGAACTGGATAATTAAATACCCCTGTTTGGGCTTGAAGAATAATACGCACCGTATTAAAGCCTAATCCTTGAATTTTTGCGAAATCATGATCAATCTCCGTTGGATGAAACCGCGTCCACATATTCGTCCATGCAGCATTTTCAGGATAGTAATTTATTTCCTTGATGGTGGTTAAGAGGGTGTATACAGTATATTGGCTAGTACCTGTTGCAAGTCGTTGGGGGAGATAAACGAGAATAGGAAGAGAAAGAGCAAGAAGAACAAGAAGAAGCAGAGTAAAGGGATAAAGAAGCCACTTGCCTGTAAAAGAAGAAAGAATAGTCCTCACTTGTTTGGCACCCTTTTGTCATGTCTTCCGAGTACTCAAGAACCAATACACGAGTCCGAGGACGAGCAATGCACTACCGGGGAACCAGAGTGAAAGGATAAAAGGAGCAATCAAGCGGGCTATTCCTGTTGGCGGATATTGAATGATCCCCACCAGGAAGGCGAAGATGCCTGGAGTCAATGCCCCTGCCCGGATATAGCCCCTGCGGGCCATGAGAGCGATGCCTAAGAGGGCAAGGCTGATAGCTATAATGAGGAGGGCGTTATCAAACGGGATAAGCCGTTTGAAGCCAAGCAAGAACGCTGCGCCAATGAAGGTGTAAAACAGGCCTGCGATCACCAGACGAGCGGGGTTGACAGCAGCAGCTATCAACATACCGAGCCCAAACAAGAAGAGACCGACCGGGTAGGCCCGGGGATTGAGCCGGAGGAGCAGCGCTGCAAGGAGAAAGATGACCCCGAAGCCAAGCAGGATATACGCTTGAAGCACAGGACGAGAATGTGGACGGGACAGTCGAGAGATGAGAGTTGACATGGATTCCTCCTTTAGGATGGAGTACGTGAGTGAGTAAAACGGCTCCAGAAGCCTTCTCGTACATCCTTTGATCTTGAGTTTCAACCAGGTGGAAGAGAGCTCACCTGTTCATATCACCAAGTGTATCATCTCCGGTGTATCCGTTCAACAGGGATAGCAACAAGTATGAGGAACCAGCGAAGAGTCATTCTTCGCTGGTTCCTGTATTTCTCATGAAGGGATTTTCCGCAGCAGGGGGATCATTTCCAACATTAAGGGCTTTGTCCACCTGTTATCGGGAAGGCCAGAGTGGTATTCCTCACTGACCAGACGCAGTGATCGCTTGAAGCAGTCGTGCACCATCAGGAGTACCTAGTCCTGTGCACGCGTCCCAGCCTGGCCCTGCGGCATAAGCTCCATTGTCGCCAGTGGTCACATCTCGCAAGGCGTTGCTTTGCACGAGTTGTGGGTAGTTCTGATAGAGAATGGGATTCAGATACCCAATGGGCTGCCCTCGTTTCTGGTTCACAAGCGCGATCAAGCCTGCCCAGAGAGGCGCAACGGCACTGGTTCCACCGAACACCGTGCTTTGTCCATCGACGTAGACCTGATACCCTGTTGCCGGATCGGCATCACCTGCGACATCAGGCACCCCGCGTCCGACGCGCTGGTTCGCATTTTTCGATGGTGGTACGTGTGCATTGGCCTGCCATGTCGGCAGGTCGAAGAAATCGCTTATGCCACCACCTGTTGCTCCCTCATTATTAGCTTGCTCATTCCAGACAACTTCGCTGGTGACCTGGTTGTTCATCGCTTCTAATCGTGTGCCGCCACAGCCTAAGACAAAGGGATCGGACGCTGGGAAATCCACATGTGCCAGCTGATCGGTGGTTACCCCATCGCCTGAACCATTGTCGCCTGCTGCAGCACAGACAGTTATGCCCAGGCCAGCCGCTGCCTGGAATGCCTGATCCATCCCTTGCATCGCCTGAGCTGTCCAGCTCGCTTCAGGACCGCCCCAACTGATCGAGATCACGGACGGGTTATTGGTGGTGTCGTGAATAGCCTGGGTGATAGCGTCGATGAAACCACGATCGGTATTCGGAGCGAAGTAGACGACGATGTGGGCGCCGGGGGCAATGGACCCTGCAACTTCAATATCCAGGTCAACTTCCCCATCTGCACTATCTGGTTTTCCCACGGGATGATTACGCCCATGACTGACGGGCACACTGCTGACCCGGGGCAGAGCAATGTTCGCCTGCTGAAAGTAGGTCACCAAATCGTTATGTTTGTAGCCTCCACCCAGTTCGATGATTGCTATACATTGGCCACTTCCATCAAGACCGGTCGGAAAGTCGTAGAGTTGGGTGAGCTGGGGTAGTGTATACGAAGTGGAACCCACACTCGCTTGAGGAGTACTTGTTGTGTGGGTATAGAGTCGCATATGCGGTCGGGCTTGAGGTCGATCATCCAGACCAAAAACGCCCACCACAATCTGATCAAGTTCATTAGGGATGTGCAAGGGACCAGTGCGACCTCGAAATGTGCCACCTTCGTACTCATAACGCTGGAGTTCTGTCGCGAAAGCTGTCATCATCGCGTCAGCTGTCCCCGCAAGGACAACCTTCCGACTCACGGGGTCCTTTTCGACGACGGTCAGCTGATGTTCGTTTGCAAACGTTTCGACTTTTGCCATGTCGTCAGGTGTTGCACTATGAGCGGCGATATACTCAGCTCTAGTCATACGTGGACCTGGGTTCTGAGCGTGTTCACTGATGTTGCCAACTGGGCTGCTCGGTGCAGGGTCTCGTAAGTAGACGCTGACTTCAATAGGTTCATGAGGATCTACTGGACCAATTTGACGTGCATTGGCAGGCAGTTGCCGCTCACTACCAGCAAGTCTCTTGTATCCCTGGGGTGATGCGTTAGCCATGATTTGCTCCTTTTGGGCGTGAAAGTTCTTCTGACGGTAGATTGGACAGTAAAGGTGTTCCTCTGTTGTCATACATGTTTTCCGTATGTCAGGAACGGTTAACCACTCTCTAAACGAGTATCATATGGACTTTTAGGGTATGAGTTTCTGAGTGGCCCGGATTTTCTCCTCCAAAGTGTGACCATCATATCGTTGTCCAGCCAGCCACATCGAGATCTACTTTATTCCGGATTTGAAATAGTAACCTACGCGTCACCTCATCGATTGCACAGCATTGCTTACTGTGCTATCATAATGTCTGCACTCAAGCAAGATGACCCATGGATGTCCGGCGCACAGTATTATGAAGGAAAAGAAAATGGAACAAGACGACGCATCCTTATACTTCAAACAGGTGTCTTTCTTCGCCAATCTTCCTGATGAAGATATCCGCGCACTCATGGCCGTGGCGCGCAAACGCGCCTTCCGCGCCGGTGAAGTTATTTTCCACCGTGAGGACGTTGGACAGGTACTCTACGTGATTAAAGAGGGTAAAGTCAACATCTGCCTGATTAGCCCCGAAGGTCAAGAAATCTCCCTCGTCGTCCTGGGTAAGGGTGATGTTTTCGGTGAGTTGGCCATCCTCGACGGCCTTCCCCGCTCCGCCGATGCCATCGCACTCGAACGAGTCGAATGCTACACCCTGCAGCGCAGCGACTTCCACAATGCCATCATGAAGAATCCCAAGATTGCCATTCAGGTACTGGAAGTCCTCTCCAGGCGTCTGCGTAAAACCGATGACAAGGTCGAAGACCTCGTCGTACTCGATGTGTATGGCCGAGTAGCCAAGAAATTGCTGGACCTGGCAAAAGAGCACGGAGTCAAGGTCGATGATGGTACCCTTATCGACGTGCGCATGACACAACAAGACCTTGCTTCCATGGTCGGAGCATCACGCGAAAGCGTCAACAAAGTCCTGGGCTACTTTACCGATAAAGGCTACATCAGTTCCGATAAGCACAAAATCACCTTACATCGTATCAACGAATTGAAACAGCGCATCTACTAGGGGACATAGTGAGGGTGGCCTGGCGGGGCTTGCTCCGCCAGGCACCGTCTTCTAGCATCGTAAGGAACACACAATCCTTGGAGAAAATTCTCACAGCGCAAGAAAATGAACCACAGCCGCAACAGGAGGTACTCCCTTCGGCAACTCCCAGCGCAGCAAGCACATACCTCAAACACGGAACGGCAGAACACATATTTGCCCTGGTCGCAGCTATGCGTCCCCAGCAATGGTCCAAAAATCTCGCCCTTTTTGTCGGCATCGTCTTTGCTCAACGACTCCTGTCCCCATTATCATTTGAACGTGCAGCAATTGCTTTCGTCGCATTCTGCCTGGCTTCTAGCAGCATCTACTTGTTCAACGACCTGCTTGACCTGGAGAATGACCGGCAACACCCTGTGAAGTGTAAACGCCCGCTCGCCTCAGGCAGACTACCGCTTTTATGGGCTATCACCACTATAGGCATACTCATATTGGCATGCGTCGGGTTAACACTCTTGATCTTCACCATTCCCATCGAAACCGGTCACCAACCCTCCATCATTGCCTCCCTCGGCGGTGGGAACCTCCTCTTTGCCCTGACCATCGTCTCCTATCTACTCTTAATGGTGCTCTATAGTTTGCGTTTGAAGCATATCGTTCTGCTCGATGTTTTCATCATCGCAGGTGGCTTTGCCCTACGCATACTGGCCGGGACTGTAGTTATTGCCGTTTCCATCTCACCCTGGCTTTACCTGGTGACCATCCTGCTGTCACTCTTCCTGGCCTTGAGCAAGCGACGCCACGAATTGGTCATCCTGCAAGAGCAGGCCAGCAGCCACCGGCAGATTCTCAAAGAGTATAACCTACCGTTGCTCGACCAACTGATCACCATTGTTACTGCCGCCACCCTTATGGCGTATAGCCTCTACACCTTTCAAGGACCAACGGGTAACCATCGCCTCATGATCACCATTCCCCTGGTCCTTTATGGCATGTTTCGCTACCTCTACCTGGTCTACATGCATAAAGAAGGCGGCAGCCCTGAAGAAGTACTACTGCGTGACCGACACATGCTTGGAACCGTTGTGTTGTGTACAGTTATTATCATTATAGTGCTCTATGTACTACCTCAGTAGGAGAGCTTTTGTTTGCTTACTCGTAAACTACGGACTGGCATCGTATTTTCATTGGTATTAGCGTTTATAGTCCTGGTCGCTGTCGCGCTCTATGCGGACATCCCACGCCTGATTATGGCGCTGGTCGGTTTCCGCTGGCAATACCTGCCACTTATCCTTGGGCTGACACTCTTCAACTACCTTTGGCGCTTCGTCAAATGGCAGTACTATCTCAAGCGTCTCCAGATACGTATTTCCCGCACAAAAAGCCTGTTGATCTTCGTCTGCGGTCTTTCCATGGCCATTACCCCTGGTAAGATCGGCGAATTACTGAAATCCTACCTCTTGAAACGTGAGACAAGAGCAGCAATCAGTCGCACCTCGCCCATTATAGTGGCAGAACGATTGACCGATGGCATGGCTATGCTCATCCTGGCATCAACGGGCCTCGTGCTCTACCGTTTTGGCTGGGAAGTCTTGTTGCTGCTCTTGCTCCTTGGCGTATCAGGCATCGCCTTTGTCCAGAATCGTAGCATTGTACTGGCATTACTCAGCTTTGGCGAACGGCTAGCAATCGTGTCACGCTTCGTTCACTTGATTTGTGCATTCTATGAGAGCGCCTACACATTATTACAATGGCGACCCTTACTCCTTGCCATTCTGATCGGCCTAGTCTCCTGGTCCGGCGAATGTGGAGCCCTATTTTTTGTTTTCACCGGACTGGGAGTAGCACCCAGCCTGGCTTTACTCATCAAGGCTACCTTCATACTCACCTTCTCGTCGCTGGTAGGATCAGCTTCTGGCCTACCTGGTGGACTGGGAGCGGCAGAAGGGAGTGTGCTAGGACTTACTCGCCTGCTGGTATCACCTTCAGCCGCGTTAGGAGGAGCAGCTACACTCCTCATTCGTTTCTGCACGCTCTGGTTTGGCCTGGCTCTGGGAGTCATCGCGCTGCTCGTCTACCAATCGACACAGCACACCTCCCTTTTCAGGCAACAAAATGATGGCGAAGAGGAGCAACAGCAGGATGGTAATAGTATACAGTCAACGGAGAGCCAACAGGCATATGTGACCATAACAACGAACATTGGAGACATACATGTATGAAAACGATAATTATCATCCCCACCTACAACGAGTTGGAGAACCTTCGGCCACTGCTGACAGAAATCTTCTCCTACGCACCTGAAACCGATGTATTAATTGTCGATGACAATTCACCGGACGGTACGGGTCAACTCGCTGACGAAATACACAATGAGAATCCACGCGTATCTGTACTGCACCGCTCCGGGAAACTGGGTCTTGGCACAGCTTATATTGCCGGCTTCAGCTATGCTATTGAGCATAACTACGATGCGGTCTTCGAGATGGATGCCGATTTCTCACATGACCCCCGTTACCTTCCCGATTTCCTCAATGCCATCGAACACGCGGACCTGGTGATCGGCTCCAGGTATGTCAAAGGAGGAAGTACTCCCAACTGGTCGCTCTTACGCCGCTTTATCAGTGGGGGTGGCAATATCTTTGCTCGCTTCATGCTTGGTATTCCAGTCCATGACTGCACAGCGGGATTTCGCTGTTACCGCAGTACCGTGCTGAGCAGCATCGACCTCAACACTATTCAGTCCCAAGGCTACGCCTTCCAGGTCGAACTGGCCTATAGGGTGACGCAGCAGGGCTTCCGCGTCGTGGAAATCCCCATTAGTTTCCCTGATCGGCGTATCGGAAAATCGAAGATGTCGCGCAAGATTTTCATCGAAGGCTTCCTCTGGGTCCTTCGCACCCGCTTCAGCAAACAGTCCTTCAGGCATGTATCACCTACGCTACAAGACGATAGCCCAGCTCCTGAAGAAAGTGCTTTAGACGATCAGGGAGGAAAACTCCCTTACGTTGCAAAGAAATAGCGATCTCGTAATCTGGCAGCACCAACCCGGCGGGGGCAATGATGATGTCAAGTACTCAATCCCCTGGAAGGGGATGAGCTTGTAGTATCCCTTGACCGGACCCAGGATTATTCCCTGGATACTCAGGACCCACAATAGGCTGCTTGACTTCACAGCCCGTTGGAAGCTGGCTTAACATTTTTACATGGCAAAGCCATTGGTTGCCAAAACCCATATGTTACTGTTCAAGTGCAAACCGTTGCTCGCCGCTTCCAGCGAGTGTCTAAGCACCTACAGTATAGTACAAAGGTTCAAAACATGCAAGAGAATACATCTGCGGATGCCTTGCTGACATGCCCCCGGCATGTCGGGCGCAAGCGCTTCGCGTCTTTCCTCCCACCGCGTAAACGCAGGCGGGCATCCAGAAAGGAACGATGGTGAAAGGTAGGGGAGAAGGCTCTGCCCTGTCAAACTATCACTTCCTTCGGCGACGAGATGGTCCCTTTTTCTTACTCCGGGGTGAACGTTGAGGTTCAGGCTCATCATCGGGGTCTCGTACAGGATCGAGTTGATACTTGCGACGCATAGCCTGACGATGGCGAGCACGACGTGCTACATCACGGGGTGCGGCATTGAACTGACTGGTAAGTTGGCCTGTAGTATGCACCTCACCACCTTGCTGTGCAACTGCCCGCCGAACCTCGCTGTCATCACTATACATCTCCACTTCCCGGCCTGCCGCGCGCGCCTCGGCAGCCAGGCGAGCAATCACACTATCTGCAGTTTCACCATACCGGGAATAGATGATACGAACACGACGGTCGTGACTCACTTGCTCACTTGCACCACTGCCATCGAAAACCACGATCACCTGGTGCGGCGTATGACGATATCGATTGACGAGCTGAGATATGAGCACCTCACGAGCAGCAGCAAAACTTTTCGCTTCTACGGCCCGAAACGAAGCGCTCTGCTTAATCACATTGTAGCCATCGACCAGGATATCGCGCCCCACAGTGGCATCCTTCTCGCTCTTAGTCACCTGAGTGAAAGATAGGCCATTTCTTTGTGTATGTCAATATGGGCGAGATGGGACGAAATTGGTATCCTGAAGGCTTGACAGGAGGAAACCCCTCTGGTATGATCTTACTCGTACCAAGGCAAAGGGAAAAGCCTTTGAGGGTGCACAAGGAGCCGTGGTGTAGTGGCCTAACATGTCTGCCTGTCACGCAGAAGATCGCGGGTTCGAATCCCGTCGGTTCCGCCCTAAGTAGAGAGCGTAACAAGCGTACGGCTCTCTACTTTTTTGCTCTTCTATATTGGTCTATCAGGCCCGAGACCGAAATTTACAACGTTAGCGTTGGCTGTGTGGCGATGATGCTAATTCTAGCCATGCTGTCGCAGATACTCGTAATTGGTGGTTTATCCCTTGTGTTCCACGTCGAAGGCATGGATCTTCCCGATGTGATGGAGACCATTCCACACCGCGGATAAGCAGCCTGCTTGATTGAAAGCTGCAGACCGTCTGTTGTTAAAAATTCAGAAGGCAGACAACTGCTAAACAATCTTCACGCTTAGTAAGCACCCAGATTGGAATGCTCCCCAATCTCATTTCGTATTCCATTGGAAGAGCCAGACTCTCGAAGAACTCGCATATGGGCAACAATATCTGCCTCCTGATGGGACAACTTATGGTCTTTATCGCAACGTAACGGTGTACTTTCTGAGATTTGCAGTTTTGCTCATTGTAGCAGTGAATGACTCTTTTGTTCCTCTTTTGGAACTATTTTTAAATAGCCCTGACCAGACAATGCGAAGGAAATAGAGGCCATGCCTTCCTCCTGCAACAAGATGCTCGCCGTCAGGATGAATGGAACAGAATATGAGAGCATATTCTCCTTCTCCAGTGAACGTCGCAACACAGGCGCCATCGTCCATACTCCACAATCGGAGTGTCTTATCCTGTGAAGTTGAGACGATGAAGGTGCCATCGGGACTGATGGCACAGCTTGTGACCGGGCGAGTATGCCCTTGCAGGGTGTGCCGAACGGCACCGGTGTGCGCATCCCAGAGCTTGGGGTGCAATCTCCTGAGGCCGAGACAATGAAGGTCCCATCAAGACTGATGGCATAGCTGAAGATCGAGGCGTGATCCTGCAAGGTGTGTAGAAGCGCCCCGGTGTGGGTATCCCAAAGCTTGAGGGTCAGATCCTCTGAGGTGGAGACAATGAAGGTTCCATCAGGACTGATGGCACAGCTCTCGACCCAGGCAGTATGCTCCTGCAAAGTGTGCAGAACGATCCCAGTGTGAGTATCCCAGAGCTTGAGGGTCCCATCACTTGAGGCCGAGACTATGAAGGCTGTGTTGGCTACTTGGGACATCTGTTCAGAAAATCGGAAAGTGGCGCCAGGAACATCTCCCATCTTCCACATCACCTTCACCAAGAGATACACCGCCAAGCAATGTAAGGTCAAGCAAAGCTCTGCTTAATGAGTAGAAAAGCACAGACGGCTCATACGCACTTTTGCTGAGACGAATGTTCTACATCTCCTTGTGCTGCTTCGTTTATGAGCTTTTCATAGCCTTTTGCAGGAAGAAGCGGTATACTAGCTTGCTGGGTAGTGGTTCACAAGAGAATGATAGCTCGCTCAAGGTTGTAATGGTGGATAAAGGGACGTAGACAAGTTTCATACATCACCAGTGATTTGGAGAAAGACAGAGTCTTGCGGACAAAGCGAGCCGGGCGTTGCCGCAAGGTGTTCTTCCAGCGTTCTACATGAGCCGTTTGCCCTGTTTCCTCTTCCACGGCTTCGTGCTGCTCCTGTGGGATCACGGCTTGATTGGCTGCCCTAAAATCAGTGAGGCTCATGGGCACATATACAAGGGAGCTGCATCCACAGAGACAACTTGAGATGAGGAAGCAAGCTGATTGAGTAGGCTGTCGCTTAGATAGGAAACGAGAAGTTGGTGCGATGAGGCAAAAGCAGCGCGCAGTTGGGCAAGCGGTGGTGGAGTGGGAGTGCGCGGATCGTCACATGTCCACGGATAAAGGGAGCCTCCAGCCGCCGTAAGGATGGCAACCGCTTGATTATAAGTAGTGGAGGTAGTGAAGGTGATGCGCGCGAACAGCGGTGAGGTGCCTGCTGGTATATGGTTACGCTGAGTGGAGCTCCTCGCAGGAGTAGGCGTGATACCTTGATTGGTCAGAGTAGGCTTACGCGTGGGAGTAGGCGTGATACTCTGGGAAATCTGGGCAGACTTACTAGTGGGAGTGGGCGTGCTCCCCTGAGAGGCCAAAGTAGGACTATCTTGCTGGCATGCAGAGAGTGTGAGGAGAGCAAGTACTAGTCCTCCAATGATCAGTAGTTGTGTAGCTGTGGTAGTACGCAGTGAACGAGTACGCGCAAGCATGCCGCTTTCGTATTTCCGGACCATATTGTTTCCTCCTGATTGGACAGAAATAGTTACGGAGGATGACCAGGATCACCAGCAAAAAGTTCCCTGGTAGTGATTTACATGAGAGTAGCTGCCCGTTCAATGTTGTACCGATGCAGAAAGAGCTTCAGACAAGCATCGTGCATCAACAGCGACTTGGAGAAAGAGAGTGTTTTGCGAACAAAACGAGCCAGACGCTGTCGCAGCGTGTTCTTCCAGCGTTCTACATGAGCCGTTTGCCCTGTTTCCTTTCCTACCGCTGTATGTTGCTCTTCCGGAATCACAGCCTGGTAGGCATTCCAAAAATCTGTGTAGCAATGCCCTGTACGATATGCTTGAGGAATGGATTCCCACAAACGGCGGCAGGTCTGTTCGCTTCGATCTCTCGACTTGCGTATGCAACGACTTGACGCGTCTTTCTACACAAGGCTATCCATATCCACGCTTGCTTCGTCTTTTTCATCACAAATGACCACAATTCATCCAATTCCAGTACCGTCGCATCTGCATCGTTCGCATCAGGCGCTATCACCGTTTCGCTCAAAGCTGGCAGCTCGGGCGGCCTTTTTTTATCCATGCGATCACCGAGGCGCGCGACACTCCAAATGTCCGTTCTAGACCTCGTAAACTGCTTCGCTCTTCATAGGCTCTCAGAATCTCTTCCCTACGTTCTTCTGGATAGGCATGCGGTGTCGGATTTTCACGGCTTTGCTTCTTGCATGCTCTACAGCGATATTTCTGCTTTCCGTTGGGTGCTCGACCGTTACGCACCAATTCTTCGCTCCCACAATGGGGACAATGAACCGTGATCGTTATCATGGGGCCTTCCACCTCTCACAAGATTTCCGCGCTTAACTCTACCACAACATTCCCTTTTTGACCACTACCGCGATCTGTTGCTCCACGAGCTTCACGGTTTTCTCATCCGGAAAACAGGCAAGATTGAGACCGTATCTGACAACTTTCATGACGCATTTTGTATCTCTGTTAATGAGGTTAGCCAGATAGAGGCGTATTCCTGGGTATAGACCTGTACTGGCTCAACCCACCTTCCGCCATAGTGGGATGGATGCCATATGTATATAGAATAGGGGTGGGTCACGAATTTCTCCTCTCAAGCAATCAAACGAACAGTCTCTCTTGAGATTATAAAACATGCGTTCTAGTCCAATGGCATTTGCTGTACGCTAGCGTAGGTGAGGTCATAGAATGAAGAAAAGTCGTTTACTTTCCGAAGCAGATCCAATGTTGGATGTTCGGGGACATCTTTCCTGTCAGAACCATTTCTTTGTTGGAGCTTGAGTTCAATATTCGCTACCCGTTTTGCGACTGCGTTGGTAAAAGCAAATACCCATCCTCGATAGGCTTTGAGGAATTCCTTCTCACCCATCTTGGGGACATCTTTTAAGGCAAAGAAGGAAAAAATCGAGGGATTAAAGTCTTTCTGACAGGAAAAGAGTTTTCTGAAAAAGTCCATATACCTATCAAGATTTCATCGAGAGTCTACATCCTTTAGGGTGAAAGTGGGGGAAAAATGGTGAAAAGAGCATGTCCTTCGTTGGACTTGGTAAGAACAAATTGCCAAGCCAACAGGAGGACAAGCGAATGCCTAACCAGCATAGCACAGAGGAAGAAGCAAACCAAGAACAGCGGGGGATCGTGGTGCCGCTAGAGTTAGCAGGGCTGCGGATTCTCAAGCAAGAGGTGCAACCCGATGGAACGCTTCGGGTTGAAGTGATCGCAACGAATGAACGAGCCAGTTGCCCGCACTGCCAGAACGTGTGTGTCAAACGGCACGATGTGCGTCCCCGAAGCAAACGTGATGTGCCACTGAGAGGGCATCGGGTGGCATTGGTGCTCTACAAACGACGGTTCTGGTGCTTGCGATGTCGCAAAGCGTTCACCGAGCCGGATAAGGCATGTGGGCGAGGCAAACGAACGACCGTGCGACTGCGCGAGGTGATTGGCACCCAAGCCTGCAGCCGCCCTATTGCGCATGTGGGAAAGCGAGTATGGAGTCGGTCCGCGCTTCGTGCAAGGGTGTCTGGAGACGGTGGCCAGCATGCAACTGGTCAAGCGAGGAGTGAGCGTCGATGAGAACAAGCCGTTGCCGACGCCGCGCTTTCTGGGCATTGATGAGTTTGCGCGGCGTAAGGGACACCGCTACGACACGATCTTATGCGACCTGGATGCCCGCAAGGTGCTCGACGTGAGTGCCGGACGCAAGCAAGCAGACGTCGTGCGCCTGCTCGAACGGCTCACAGACTGCGATGGGGTGGAGGCTGTGAGCATGGATATGAGTGAGACCTTCCGTGGGGCCGTCCAGTTGTGCTTACCGCGGGCGCGCATCGTGGCCGATCACTTTCATGTCATCCAGCATGTGGGCAAAGCCGTGACCAAGGTGATCAGCCGTTGGGCCAAGAGTGAGCCGGGCAAGAAGGCCTTGGAAGGCCACCGACATCTCTTCTTACGCAACCAAGAAGACCTCTCGGTCGAAGAAGAACAGACACGGGCGAGCTTAGCCCTGGCGTTTCCTGAGATCGCCAGAGCTTGGCAACTCAAGGAGGGCTTGCGCTCCTGGTATGCGACCGCCTCGGCTGCTACGGCTGCCAAAGGCTTGGATGTCTGGATCGCCTGCGTCAAAGGCGACGGCCCAGCAGAACTGCGCAAAGCCTTGTCGGCTTTTTGCACCTGGCGCCGAGAAATCCTGGCGTTCTTTGACTTTCTGCCCACGCGCTTGAGTAATGGGTTTGTGGAAGGCAAGAACAATCGCACCAAAGCCATCATGCGCCAAGGCTATGGGTATCAGAACCGACACAACCTGCGACTGCGCATCCTGTTGGAGGTCGCCTAACGGATTTCTGCCACTTTCACCCTAAAGGATGGAGAGCCTGGCAGAGTTGCCATGAGCAAGGACTCTTCACCAGGCGTCTGTTCACATGGGCGGGAGGTCTAACACGCGCCGGTACAGCTGGCTATAGGCGTGAGCGCTGGCAGACCAGCGCGAATCGTACGCCATCGCGCGTGTGACGAGATCAGGCCAGCGCTCGCGCCCCGCGTAGAGCCGTAACGCACGGCGCAGCGCATCGAGCAAGGCGGAAGCCGCGTACGGCGTGAAGCTGATCCCATTGCCAGCGCTGGGATCGGCATCCAGATCGGTCACCGTATCGGCCAGGCCACCGGTCGCATGGACGATGGGCAGCGTGCCATAGCGTAGCGCGATCAACTGCCCCAGGCCGCCCGGCTCGAACGCGCTCGGCATCAGAAAGAAATCCGCACCCGCGTAAATGCGGTGGGAGAGGGCCACATCGAAACCGATGCGCGCACGCACGTTGCCGGTGCCCGTAGCAAGCTCGCGGAACAACTGCTCGTACTGCGGGTGCCCGGTGCCCAGCACCACGAGTTGCAGCGGTAGGTCGCCCAGTTCAGTGGCGATCGCAGCGATGAGATCGAAGCCCTTCTGATCCACGAGCCGACTGACGATGCCCACCACCGGCAGACCTGGATCGTCCGGCAGCCCGAACTCCTGCCGCAGCGCCGTACGATTGTGCGCTTTGGCCGATAGTGCATGTGCCGCGGTGTACTGAACTGCCAGGTTGCCATCGGTCGCGGGGTTCCAGGTATCCCAATCGAGGCCATTGGGAATACCAAAGATGCGCGGATGGCGCTGAAAGAGAACCTCATCGAGGCCCCAGCCATGGTCGAGCGTCTGGATCTCCTCGGCGTAGCGGCGCGAGACGGTCGTCACCACATCGGCGTACATGATGCCGGCTTTCATCCAGTTCACGTCGCCCCAGAACTCCAGGCCGCTTGGGGTGAAGACGCGCGCGTAGTCCAGCCCGGCCTCATCAAGGATGGAGGGGTCCCAACGTCCCTGGTATTGCAGGTTATGCACCGTATAGACGATGCGGGTCGCTCCCTGGCGCAGGAGGTGGCGATAGGTCGTGCGCAGGTAGGCGGCGCAGGGGGCGGTCTGCCAATCGTTGAGGTGGATGATGTCGGGGGCAAAGCGAAGTCCCGGCAGCGCTTCGAGCAGGCCCCGGCAAAACAGGAGAAAGCGTCGCTGCTCGTCGCGCTGGTCCAGCCCGAGGTAGAGCCGCTGATGCCGGCCAAAGAGTCCCTCATGATCAAGCAGGTAGACAATCACCGACGAATTGGGGAGCGTGGTCTGCAAGATAGACACGGTCTGGCTGAACCCAGCCATGGAGAGCGTCAGCACGACTCCCGTGGGTTTGAGCGCCCAGCGGGCGGGATCAATAGTCCCATAGCGGGGCAGAAAGATGTATACCTGGTGGCCCAAAGCCGCCAGCTCTTTGGGCAGACTCCCGATGACATCGGCCACGCCGCCCTCCTTGGCAAAGGGAACTGCCTCCGTAGCGACCATCAGAAATCTTGAAGTGCATATCGTTTGTCATGCTACCCTCACACTTACTCAGAGGATGGAGGTCTTCCGCCATATTGCTGATGAAAGTGAATGGGAGCATAATGCAGATTGACGGGGATATAGGTTATGTTGCTGAATCCGCTTCTCAAGCATACTCCATAACTCGTTACTTATAAATTAGCAGGCTGTATTCATTAACAGGCGGAAGACCCGTATGCAGAATTTGTTGTTTGTTATCATACCATATGAGAAGAATGGTTGCGCGAGGCAACCTGCTGGGGGACGAGGGCAAAAGCGCTCTTCCCCCAGAAACGGGAGCTACGCTCGTGGGGTATAATGAACCGTCCCCTCTGTGATGTGCAGGGGTACGGACTCCATGCAGAAAGGATGAGCTGTGCTATGAGTAAAGTGTTAGCAGTCATTCTGGCCGGGGGCCAGGGTGAGCGGTTGAGCCTCCTCTCCCAAAAGCGCGCCAAGCCCGCGGTCCCGTTCGCCGGCAAGTACCGCATCATTGATTTTGCCCTGAGTAACTGTGTCAACTCCCGTATCTCTGAGGTCGCCGTGCTGACCCAGTATCGCCCCCACTCGCTGCACGATCATATCGGCATTGGCAGGCCCTGGGACCTAGACCGGCAGCAAGGCGGCGTTCGCCTGCTCCAGCCGTATATAGGACGCAAGGAGTCAGATTGGTACAAAGGCACGGCTGACGCGGTCTACCAGAATCTGGACTTCATTCTGGAAGCACGCTACGACTATGTGCTTATCCTCGCCGGTGACCACGTGTATCGCATGGACTACGGGCCGATGATCGCCTTCCATCAGCAGCGCAACGCCGATGTCACTCTTGGTGCAGTGGTTGTGCCCCTGGAGGAAGGTCACCGCTTTGGCATTCTAGAAACGGATGCCGAGGGGCGGGTCATCTCGTTTGTGGAGAAGCCCCAGAGCCGCGCGGTACGCTGGGGTCGATGGGCATCTACGTGTTCAGTCGCGAGACGCTGACCCGCGTTCTCATCGAGGACGCACGGCCCGCTGAAACCGGCGATACCCCCACTCAGCATGACTTCGGCCGCAACATTATCCCGGCCATGTTGGCGCGGGGCGAGCGCGTCTATGCCTATCCCTTTACGGGGTACTGGCAGGATGTGGGCACCGTGCAATCCTACTGGGAGACCCATATGGAACTGCTTGGTGACCGCCCCGCCTTCGACCTCTATGATCCATCGTGGGTGATTCACACGCGCAGCGAGGAGCGACCACCCGCCCATATTAGCAGCAGGGCGCAGATCGTCAGCAGCCTGATCTCGCACGGCTGTATCATCAAGGGACAGGTTGAGCGGAGCGTGCTCTCGCCGGGCGTCGTCGTCGAGGAGGGCGCGGTTGTGCGGGACTCCATCGTGCTCTTTGACTCCATCATCGGCGCTGGCAGCGTGGTTGACCGTGCGATCCTGGATAAAGAGGTCGTCGTCGGCAAAAACTGCCAGATTGGCTACGGTGATGATCTGACGCCGAATAAGCTGGAACCCACCCGGTTGAACACCGGCATCACGCTCATCGGCAAACGCGCGCACCTGCCGGATAACCTGAAGGTTGGTCGCAACTGCAAGATCGGTGCGGACCTGCGTCCAGAGGACTTTCCGACCGACACGCTGGCCAGCGGTGAGACGGTTGAAGACCGCACCTTCGCGCATGGCTGGGAGCGCGAGCTGGCCCGGCGAAGATCCAGCGCGCCTTAGCCCTCCTTGCGGTCGCCAGGAGGACACAGAACGAGGAGGCCGAGTATGACGGCACAACAACACGATAGCCTGCTAGAGCAAGCTTTCATTCGAGAGCTGGATGTTCCCTCCATCTTGAGCGACTTCGACCTGCACCTGTTTGGACAGGGTAAAGAGTATCGCATCTATGAGAAAATGGGTGCCCATCTCCGCGTCGTCAACGGGGTGACAGGCGTCAACTTTACACTCTGGGCTCCCAATGCACGCTCTGTCTCTGTGATTGGCGACTTCAACGCCTGGCGACATGGTGCCACTCCTATGCACCTGCGACACCAGGATTTGGGTGTCTGGGAATGCTTCGTGCCGGGGTTGATCGCGGGAGCACTCTACAAGTACGCCATTACCTCGCGCTTCAACGACTACACAGTTGAGAAGGGTGATCCCTATGGCTTTGCTGCCCAATTGCGCCCGAAGACCGCCAGTATCGTCGCCGATATCCACCAGCACCCGTGGCGAGATGAGGCATGGATGCAAGAGCGTGCCGAGCACCAGCAATTATCTTCACCGATCTCCATCTATGAGATACATGTAGGCTCATGGCGGCACGTCCTTGATCAACCGGGGGAACATCGCATTCTAACCTATCGTGAGTTGGCACACGCGCTGGCTCCCTACATCAGAGACCTCGGCTTTACCCATATAGAACTGCTGCCGATGACTGAGTATCCCTATGATGGCTCGTGGGGGTATCAAGTGACAGGATACTATGCTCCTACCAGTCGCTATGGCTCCCCGGAAGATTTTCAGTACTTTGTGGACTACATGCATCAGCAGGGCATCGGTGTCTTGCTCGACTGGGTGCCTTCACACTTCCCGAAAGACGGCTTTGCCTTGAGCTATTTTGATGGTACCCACCTCTACGAATACGCCGACCCGCGCAAAGGAGAGCATAAAGAATTCAGTAATTTCACTCCTGTACCGCGCCACGGATATCGGTTGGGAGTACCAAATCGGGGGGAATACTATGAACTGATCAATAGTGATGCCACACGCTATGGTGGTAGTGGGCTGGAGAACGGCCAACCAATGCCCAGCGGGCCGATCTACTGGCAGTCCTGCCCGCACTCCATTCTTTTAACCTTGCCGCCTCTCGCGACAGTAATACTGAAACGTCGGCCAAAAACTACTGAGCTCCTAGGATGAACTGTGGGGTCTTCCCATGAGAAAGATACGACGAGCCCGCTTGCTGGTCATTGATGTAGATGGAACCCTGTTGACCGATGACTACCGGCTCATGGCGGCAACTCGTGCGGCGGTGCAGCAGGTGAGTGCCCAAGGAGTGCAAGTGGTCCTGGCATCAGCTCGAAGCGCACGTGCGCTGCACTCGATTATGGGAGCGCTGGGGATCATGGGCCTAGCCATTTGCTATACCGGAGCGCTGACCTGCCGGATCAGTTCTGATCCGCATATGCCAACCGAAGTGATGATGGAACGGCGCATGAACCTCTCCTCCGCAAAAAAAGTGCTCAACAATGCGCTGGAGCGAGGCATCAGTATCGGATGGTATAGTGGCGACGACTGGTACATTCCCAGATGGGACATGGCGTTGCGCCGGGAGAGTATGCTCACGGGAGTTCCTCCCATGGTCGAGCCAGACCTCGCTTATGTCACTGAGGCACCTCATAAGCTGCTCGCGATCGCCGGAGATCCAGTGCTCTTGCCCGAGCTTTCGTTGTTGGCAAGCACGCTCCCCGCGGACTGCAGAGGGCAATTTTCTCTTGCACACTACCTGGAGATCACCCATCAGGGCGTGGATAAAGCAACTGCACTACTGGCCCTAGGGCAACAACTTGGTATCACCCCAGCGGAGATGGTGGCCGTTGGCGATGGAGAGAATGACCTGGCCATGCTGCGTTTGGTCGGGCTCGGTATTGCCATGGGCAATGCTCCACCTTCGGTGCAGGCAGCAGCCGATTGGGTGACAGATACCAACAATCGCGACGGGGTAACCATCGCGATTGAACGATTGCAAGCAACCGGATGGCTCTAGCGAGCACATCCATCAGAACTGTGAGCAGATGCAGCTCCCCAAGCTCCCTCGATAACACCTGTAGGTGCCTCGCCCACTACCTTGACGAGAGCTCATTGCTCCCCATTCTTTCCGTGCGAGTGCTTGAGACGGCTACTTTATCTCGAGCACGGAAGGCCCTGTTCTCAAGCGTTCTTCCAGGGGATGTGTGCTTGCATCATCGGTGGTTGAGGTTCGAGCAGTCTGGCCCTCACCCTGGGACGCGGAACTCGCGAGCCTCAGGCTACAACGCTTTCGCCTTGTGCTCGCTTGAGTAGCATGCTGTTGTTCCCTTTGGCTTTCGCCGTCAGGTTAGCTCTTGTTCCTAAAACCTCTCTCAAATTCTAGCCGACTGCGTCGGCGATCTCATCGTGCGTGACACGGCGCACGCAGCCAGCACAACGGTGCCTCGTATCCTGACGATGTTCCCGTCGATCTACCAGTCACCGATCTGACAATAGGGCAAGGCCAGGCCCATCATCATGGCCGGTGTTTCGCAGGAATTATGGTATACTTGAGTATCAAGACCTTGGAGTTTTAACTCATGAAACTGACTCCCAAAGAGCAAGATCGCCTCACCATTTTCACTCTGGCCGAGCTTGCCCGGCGACGCAGAGCACGAGGCATTAAACTCAATCATCCCGAGGCCGTCGCGCTCATCATCGATGAAGTGATGGAAGAAGCTCGTGCCGGACTATCCTATGACGAGGTGGTCGCGCACGGCATGCAGGTGCTTACCATGGGCGAGGTGATGGAGGGTGTGGCGGAACTGGTGTCAACGCTTTACATCGAGCCGCTTTTCGACGATGGCACCAAACTGATCGTTTTGCATCATCCTATACAATCCAAAGGAGCAACCACTCAGAGGCAAGAACGGGTCATGCCCGCCTCTTCACCGGACATCCTCACCATCAATGCTGGCAAACCCACGATCACGCTGACGGTTACCAATACCTCCGACCATCCGGTGCAGATTACCTCTCATATGCCGTTCTGGGAGATCAACACGCGCATGCAGTTTGACCGCGAACAGGCCAGGGGCTATCACCTGGATATTCCAGCGGGCGGCGCGGTACGCTGGGAGCCAGCGGAAACGAAAGAGGTACGATTATGCCGTTTCAAATGAGCCGCCCAGAGTATCACGCTCGCTATGGCCTCACAAAAGGCGATATGGTGCGCCTGGGTGATACGAACCTGTACATCCGTATCGAACACGATTATACCTCCTATGGCGATGAGGTGCTGGCAGGTTTTGGCAAGACAGTACGCGATGGGCTGATGGCAAACTCGCGTTTGGGACGCGAGAGCGAACTCGATCTTGTGCTGACCAACGCCATTATTCTTGATCCTGTGCTGGGCATCTTCAAGGGCAATATAGGAATCAAAGAGGGCCGCATCGTTGGCGTTGGGCGAGCAGGCAACCCCGATATCAGCGAAAACATCGACCTGCTGATCGGCACCAGCACGGCCGTATTACCCTGCGACGGGTTGATCGCCACCCCGGGCGGCATCGACAGCCACGTTCACCTGTTGAGTCCGCGCCTGTTTGACGCCGCTCTATCATCAGGCATTACCACCTTCGTTGCCATGGATGCAGGTCCAATGTGGAACGTGGGCGTCAACCCCGATTTCTTCTTGCAGCGCATGTTCGAGACCTTCGAGGATGTTCCCATCAACGTGTGTTTTCTGGCGCGTGGATGCAGCAGCCGCCCCCAGGGCTTGATGCAGAGCATCGAGGCTGGCGCGGGCGGCCTGAAAATTCATGAAGACCTGGCAGCTTTTCCCGGCGTCATCGATTGTTGCCTCTCGGTAGCGGAGCAGATGGACGTGTCGGTCGCCATGCACATCGACGGGCTGAACGAATCGGCGGAATTGAGTGATACCATCGTTGCCATCAAGGGGCGCGCCGTCCACGCCTATCATGCCGAGGGCGCGGGAGGCGGCCCCTACGATCTGCTGGAAATCGTCTCGCAGCCCAACGTGATCCCCTCTTCAACCACTCCAACCATTCCTTTCACCATTCACACGGCAGCCGAACACTTCAACATGATTATGACCGTTCACGGGCTGAACAAGGCGTTCCCGGAGGATATCCTGGCGGCTCAACACCGTATACGTCCAAATACAATGGCGGCGGAAACACCACTGCACGACCTGGGTGCCATCAGCATTACAGCCTCCGATTCGCTCGGCATGGGCCGCATCGGCGAGACCATCACGCGCACCTGGCAAATGGCACACGCCATGCAGATGCGAGAGATGGGACATGGGCATGAACATGATAAAAACGGAGGCCCAGATTCTACCCCCGTCCTGATCCAAAACGCCAACGAGCGAGTCCTGCGCTATCTCGCTAAATACACTATCAATCCGGCCATTGCGCATGGGCTTATACAGCATGTCGGGACGTTGGAACCAGGGAAACTGGCGGATGTAGTGCTCTGGCGACCAAAGTTCTTTGGCGTGAAGCCCAACATGGTCATCAAAGGCGGTATGCCCGCCTGGGGTGCGCCCGGGGATGGCAATGCGGCAGTAGAGGGTGCGGAACCCCAGGTGTACGGTCCCCTCTTCGGCGGCAGAGGGCAGGCCGCAGGCGCGCTTTCCATCACGTTCGTCTCGCAGGTATCGCTCGATGCAGGTCTGCGCAAACGCTTGCAAGGGGAGCGGCAGCTCCAGCCGGTACGGCAGACGCGGAACATCGGCAAGAAAGATATGCTGTTCAACAATACGATGCCACCCGTGCGCGTACACCCGGTCACCCATGAAGTGACGATTAATGGTAAGAAGGTTGCCATGGAAGCGCTCAAGCGTGTACCATTGAGCAGGTTGTATATGGTGTCATAAGTCAGATACGCAATCCGCCTTTCAGGGGATGAGCTTGTGTCTGTGCTCTACCGCACCTCTGTACACCACCATGCATATACAGCTTTGGTTTCAACGCACGACACATCCGAGTCCGAAGACTCTGGGGCAACTGACAAGTGCCCCGTTCTTGCCCAGCATGCCGAGCAAGAAGCGTTCTCCTCGACCACGAGTGTTTTACCCCTGCATGGCGTTCTTGCAGGGAACCCAGGCCACTCAGTTGGAAAGGAACCCGTAGGCGAACTGTCTCTCTCTGCCGAAGCAGAGTGCCTTAGCCTACAGGCAGATTATAGCACAAATGTACAAAAAGGGCAAGAGACTCCATCTGCGGATGCCTTTCTTTCCTCCCGCCCCATGAATGGAGGCGGGCATCCAGAAAGGACGAATGGTGAAAGGAATACTCATGGCGAGTAATGCCTTGAAAACGGTCAAAGTCGGTGTCGTAGGAGTACAAGTAGGGTAACAAGCGATCTGCTCTGCCCTCTGCTCGTTTGTATCCCCGCTCTACGACTCAGTGTCGAGCTTGACTTGGACATCCGGGGTCGCAACTGCGACCGTACCATAGAGCGGTCACCTGCGCTTGAAGGCCTCGATGAGCTGGGCGCCTTGCTCCTGCGTCACTCCCTTGAGATGAAAGTGTAACCAAACCGCGTTGAATAGGCTCAGCTCGGGCCGGACCGGCTTGTTAGGATCGAGCACCCCACGAATGGTGACTGTGACGGCTTGCAGCGGCACATGTTGTGCTCTGGCCAACACCTGCACGAGTTCGACACCACAAGCAGCGACACCTGAGAGAAAGAGTTCACCAGGCGTGATGGCCTCGCCGAGGCAACCGTTCTGGACGGGTCCGTCTACTACGAAATGGTGGGTGCGCGCACTACAGAGCACCCGCCCGAAGGTCTCCATGGAGCGAGCTTGAAGCTCATACTGCCGAACTTCTTGTTGTACCATTGTTCGCTTCCCTCCTGTGGCCTAGTGGCTTGGGCATTGGTCACGCCGCTAGACCGTAATCGGCTCCACTGAGGTTGGGCCATAGCGATGCTAGGAGCTCTCTCATTGATTCGCCTGACCATTGTCTCCTCAGTGGAACCACGTCCGTGCGGTCTTTTTCCCGCATGCAACAGTGCTGAATTTATTATACGCTACGGTGATGCTGCAGTCTTCCGTGTCTTTGCAAGCAGACCGGATCAATTGATCTCACTGAAATGGGCTTGATTATTGAAAGGATGTTCCTTGTTGATCAAGCTGCTCCCTTTCTAGTCATGAGCATTGAGCAAGAAGTTACAGGTCCGGATGGTTTGTTCAACGACTCCTTGAGCAGCAGCCATAGCCTCTTGCATAAGATCGAGTAAATCCTGACCCTTCTTGCGAAGGTCTGGCTCAGGTCCGATTCGCACTCCCCAGCCAGCTATCGCTCTGAGGAAAGCCGTCCGTACCTCGGTATTGATATTCAGCTTGGCAATTCCCATGTGTATTGCATGTTGAATATCTTCTCGTGATATGCCACTTGCGCCATGCAGAACCAGCGGCACATCCACCTGAGCAGCTATTTGCGCCAGCCTCTCAAAGTCGAGTGGCGGGGAGACGGGTACATACCCGTGCGCATTGCCAATTGATATAGCTAACATAGCTGCCCCGGTCGTGGTGATAAATTCATGGGCCTGGGTCGGAACAGTAAGGGAAGACTCTATCGCTTCGACTGTTAATCCGTCTTCTGTTCCGGCCAAATAGCCAAGCTCGGACTCAATTGTCCCGCCATAGCGTGCGGCAAGCTCCACGGCTCTTTTGGTGAAGGCAATGTTCTCAGCGAATGGCAGACACGATCCATCGGCCAGAGCTGATGAAAAACCCCAGACAAAACATGCCTCAATCAGGCCTATATCTGGACAATGATCCAGGTGAACAGCTACTGGGACACGTGCAACTCGCGCTGCCACCAGTGTTGCCACTGCCAGAGGTTCACCGCCAGCCCTGATTGCCTGTAAGCCAAGTTGCAGGATGATAGGTTGGCCGAGTTTTTCGGCAGCTACTATGATAGCCCGCGTTAATTCCAGATTGTAGGTATTGAAAGCTCCTATTGCTACCCCCCTACGACGAGCTTCCTGTACGAGTTCGATGGTGTTCATCAGCATACTAATACGTTCTCCCGCTTTGGTTTGCAATTCACGACTGCAACACGAAAAGGTTTGTCTGGGGTAACCGCAAGGGGTGGCTTCATCATTTCCCGAATGCGCGGCCTCTACAGATTGTTATACTCGCCACTGAGCAGCTTCACAGCCTGCATCAGGCTCTCGGGGCCACCCACATTTCCGGGGAACACGATATATGGCACACCTTCGAAATCTTGACTGCGGTCCGCTCTCTAATCTCCAGACCGGAACACCTGGAAAAAGTTGCCCTAACACACGCGCTCGTGCTGCCCCCAGGCCCTTTTGCGCCACATCATGGCTCGTAATACCGCCTTTAGCAATGATAAAACGCGGTCGGCTCTTCACCTGGTGGAGGGCAGCGATCAGGGCATGCGATACCTTGTTGCCAATCTCGAGATTTTCAATTCGGTTTGCGCTCGTCACCAGCTTGCGGCTGGTATAGAGTACTCCAATACGTCCAGCCTTTATTGCCGCTTCGAGTTGCTGACCTACTTCACGACTGATTGTTTCCGACTCAGTAGCGTTGCGTATCACCCGCTCAACAGGAAGCTCGATGCCTATCACCTGAGATAAGGTCAATAAGTTCTCAAGCTGCGTACTACTATCTGGCACATACGATCCAACTACCACTACCCCTCCACCTTCTACTGATTCAGTGCCACTCATAATCTCTTTGGTTTCCAACGGAGGCTTACTCTCGACAGCACCTCTCAACCTGACGAAACTCGCCGCTGTTCGGTACAAGAAACGCTTACCTGCCGCCTCTGCCCGTAACAGACCCAGCACGACTACTGCCAGATCGCCATAGCCAGCTGCGTTGATAACTACTGGAATACTTCCCTCGACCGTTTGCAATTTGGACGCTACTGCTTCTGGTCCACCCTGACGAATTACCTCCAGTCCTATGCTCATCACTTGATGAGCCTTCCAGCAGCCACCACTCTTTGCCTCTATCCAGGCAGGCAGGTATGCCGTTTTGTAACCGAAAACGCTATCCCTGGCAAATGATGTCTCACTTGCAGGCTGAAGAGTATCAGAGTTGGCAATGGGGGTAGCGACATAATGGGTATCGTTAATAGTATAGCGCCCACCTTCGAAAAAGGCTGGCACAACGAGATGACCATCAAAACTATCCCCACCAGAGGAGGTTAAACCACTTTCAAGCGCTTGTATTTCCGCTGGATAGTGGCCTCTTAGAGTGGAGTCGCTCCGGCTAGCGACAACAAAACCAGTCTTCGTCTCCTCTGAAGCCGCTGCAAGTTGTTGGGCAGTTTCGCGGTTTAACTTAGCCGCATCCCTTTCGGGCATGCTACGCGAGTTTGTAAGCAAATAGAACAGCCGAGGTTCGTTTTGCAGGGCTTCGGCGAGCATTTGCCTATTCCAGGTGGTAAATAACTCAATGTCATGCACGGTTTGCGTGCCAGTTGGGTCGTCGTCAATCACTACCAGTTTGCGCTTGCTCTCGGCTACCTCTTGCTGTATTTCAACCAACAGGCTGGCCTCGTTTGGCTCGGGGGGCAAGCTGGCCAATAACCCGGTTAAAGTAACCATTTATACTACTCTTTCTTTCGAGCGACCACGGGGCCGTCTCTACCCTCTAATAACCTGTTAGCAAGCATTAGTGCATATGCATGCCACCATTAATGTCCAGCGTGACACCGGTTAAATAGACACTTTCATCGGAAGCGAGGAAGAGGATACAATTGGTTACATCCTCAACGGTGGCAAGGCGACCCACTAGCGTGCCCTTTGCAAGCTCGACCTTGCGTTCCGGTGTGAGTAAATCTCCAGCGATATCAGTATCAACCATGGAAGGTGCAACACAGTTGACGCGAATGCCGCGTGGTGTCAACTCACGAGCAAGAGCTTTGGTCAAGCCCATAATTCCGGCTTTGGCCGCGCTGTAGGCGGATGTGCCAAAAACGCCACCGCCTCTTTGCCCTGATACCGAAGAGAGAGAGACAATTGTGCCACCACCTCGCTCCAGCATAGCAGGCACAGCGGCTTGTGTCGTCAAAAAAGTACCTTTGAGATTGACATCGAGCACCAGATCATACTCTTCTTCTGAGATATCGAGAAACAAAGTAGGACGAGTTAAGCCAGCGACATTCACAAGAATATCTAGCCCCCCAAATGCCTCCGTCGTTCTTTTGACTACTTGCACCATCTGATCCTTATTTCGTACATCTGCCACTTCACCGATGGCCTGGCTTATCTCTGTTAGCTCCGACACTACCCGTTTCACATTATCCGCCACTATATCAGTAATAGTAACTTTTGCGCCTTCTCTTACTAGAGCCAATGCTGTCGCTCGCCCGATACCACGCGGCGAACCCGCACCTGTTACTAAAGCGACCTTTCCTTCAAATCTATTCCTGTTCACTTGTGTTCCCTCCTTTCTCAGCCATCACACGTGCTTCTGCCGGATTGGCAGTCCCAATCTGTACAGAGAGCTTGCATTTATGTAACCTTCCAATATATTACGATAAAACAGCTTTACAAACGCAGGTCGCTCACTGCCAGCATACCTGTGCTGGCTACTTGGAATATCCGTTCTTGAATAAATTGCGAGAAGCAGGAATAGAAAGATACACGAGGCAGAAAAAGTGGCTGATCTTGTCTGCCTGTCACGCTGGTATTCTTGGGGATAATCCGACGCCCGTCGGTTCCATCGATTTATAGTATAGTTCACTGATAATTGTAAATTATACTATTTATATCATATCATCAGCCTCAGAGTCGTCGTTCAGGAGAACGACGAGAGGATAAAGAGGATATTTTCTTTTTCCCCACGCTTCTTCCTCCATCTTTCACGAGCCTGGGAAGCGCTTTAAACCTGCAAACAGGTGCCAAGACGTTGCCTCACATACTCTCAGCCATAGGAAGCTTTTTCGACAAGAGGATAGGTAGATGGCCTAAGATGTCTGCCTGTCACACATTGCGTCTTATAGAATGCGGTGTTTCGTTAGCTCTGTACATATATAGATCTGATAGAATGAGGTGTTCGTTCTCCTCTCCTCGACGCACAACACCGCCTTACACGTGGGCTCTGGCACTCCGTTTGTTCTTCTGTTTCGTTCTCACCGCTTCTTCTTCCCGTTTCCTGTTCACCGCACACAAAGCAGTGAGAGAGGGAGCATACATTCCCTTCTTATGAGCTTCTTTTCCGAACGGATGACCTAAGTAGCCAGCACAGCCCGATTGGCACGATGCCCACGAAAACGCGCAGAGAAGAGCGCTCCCAGGAATCTATCGTGGCTATGGCAGAAACGAAGGCTATTTCTTTGTCTTCCCTACGGATGTGCGTAGGGAACGGGTAACCCTGACCAGGCAGGAACTGGAGCAGGTCAGGTATATTGCGTATGATTACTGGGTTGAGCTCTCAGGCGGTACACGCGTGGCGGTTGATGGTGCCAAGAATGCTACTTCAGGAAAAGTGGTGTTTCACGTGAGTAGTGACGGGCTGGTGTACATGGCCAATGAGCTGCAATGGGGCGCTCAGTTTCCCCCACTCATCTTGGTGGTGAAGGATGTCGATGCGTACCTGGTCGTCATGGAGGAGCACGTGCGACTGACGGCGTACCTGATCGCACCTGAATATATCCCATCCGAGCTAGAGGTGGTTATTGGCTATTCCGAGCATCTCACCGATTGGGGTTGCTATCGATTTTTCTGCCGCGCGCGTTCCTTCCTTCCAGAACGCTCCTGCAAGAGAACCCCAAAAGGTTTCTCTTCCACATGGGAGAGAGATGGAGAGAAGGAGTACATGTAATCTTGATTGCGAACAAAAGGAGAAGCAGACACATGTCATCATCGCAAAACAGCCAACCCACCTTTCTCAGCGTCGCGCCTCGATTTGTCGTTCATGATTTGGAGCAAGCTCTGGCCTTCTATGGGCAACTGGGCTTTCAGACGACATATCGGGACGAGCATTTCGCCATCGTCGAACGGGACATGGTGGACCTGCATCTGAACTACTACGCAGATGCGCCGAAGGTCCACGCTGTGTGTTGGATCGCTGTGACCACTATCGAAGCCTTGTACCAGCAGTATCTGCCGACCAGTGCTGTTTGTTCTCCCTTGAAGACCAAACCCTGGGGTTTCAAGGAGTTCATGGTCAGAGATCCCTTTGGAAACGGTATCCTCTTTGCTGAACACCTCCCCGAAGAGGAGATCGGTTCCGAACAGGGAGAATGATCGCGAGGAAACGGGTTGTGGAAGCCGTGTCGCGTTTCTCTTCTCCCTCACCTTGACGCGAAAACGTGAGGCAATACTCCCATATGCGAGGAGGTATCTGAATATGTCTTCACCGTCAGTCGTCATCCGCCGTGTGCGCAGAGAGGACGCCACCGACCTCCAGGAGAACTGTTTTTCGCGCAACACCCTGATCGAGGTGCAGCAGCAAATCGAAGGCAGCTTGGCTGGCATGGCGGACGGCCAGTGGCTTCACCTGATGGCCGAGGTTGATTGTATCCGGCGGTAAGAGAGACCTCGCCGTCGCGAATGCTCGCCTCCCATCCTTGGGATCTGTACACCTCAGCGATGCGCTGGACCTTGGCTGGATCGGTCACCCTCACCGCCTTCCCTTCCACGACCAGGTCGAAATCGTGAGTGGCGACCGTGAGGACACAGTGTGGGTTGTGCGCGAGGTCCTGCGCTTTGCGGGTGGCTGCGCCAGCATTGAAGTACAAGTCGCCATCCACCCAGAGGACTCCCAGCGGCATAACGTGTGGCCTGCCGTCCAGGCGCATCGTTGCCAGCCAACAGGTATGCCTATCAGGTCCGCCCGATCCCGGGGCTTGGGAAAGACCCTGCTCCAGGCGCTCGCGCACCTTCGTCCACGGGATCAGAGGCGCGCCATAGCCATCGAGATTCCGCTCAGCCTTTGGCTCTCTATTTGCCATTGCCATCATTCCTCTCCTTGTGTTTTATGTGCTGCATTGGTCCTACTGAGGTCGGGCCAGGACCCTGGCGAAAATAGCTCAGAGCGAACTTTTTTTCTCACAATTGGCCTCAGCTCAGGAGATTGCCGCCTCGATCGAGCCCTGGTGCATCTTCAGGTGGCCGATCAGCACGCGCTCGATGCGCTGGGCGACGGACATCGGTCCTGCCGGCGTGTCGCTGGATTGGTCGAACCGGTCGTCCGGAATGGCGCGCAGGGTCGCCGCGATACGCGGCGGCTGCTCTCGCAGGAGCCGCAGCACCTCCTCCTTCGTCACGAAGGCATGCTCGGCTGCGAGCCGCGCGTTCTCACTGGAGACCGCCTGCAAGGCCTGGCGGAGCCGGCCAGAGCTGGCCGGCGGCAGAAGACGGCCGTCGATCAGCGCCTGGATCCGCCCCATGATCCCGGCTGCCGAGATCGCGACGTGGTGCGCGATGACCCCGATGGTGCGGTGCTCGTCCTCGTCGTTGAGCCGCTCCGGGTAGTTCCGGCCCACGCGCGCCCACTGCTCGTCGGTCAGGGATTCGACCAGGCGGATGAACTCCTCCAGCGCGGCCTCGAACTCGGCCGCGTAGCGTGACCCACGGAATTTATTGGAAACCATCAAAAGCCTTTCTATGCAGAGATAACATGGATATGCGTGTTCATGACGCACGTGCGCAGCGTTCTGTGCAGTCGCCTTTACATCTTTTGCAGAAGTTCCGCAAGACGATCATAGGTCTCCTTGACTCCTTCTTCCATGCCACCCAGGAGCGTGCCATCGCGGTCAGCGACTGACCGGAAAACAGATTGAGTAGTAAGCCTGGTTCTTCCTCCAGGCAATTCTTCCAATGTGAGTGTTTCGAGACTCACATGTCCTGTTTCCGGTAACCCTTCAAACTCAAAGGTATCACTAATGCGCTCAGGTGCAAGTATTTCGTGATACACGCCGTGAAACGCGTACTCTTTTCCCTGTGCGTCTCGATTGATAAATCGCCATTGACCACCAGGTCTCACGTCCATCGTATCAATCTGGGTTGAAAGGTATCGCGGTCCCCACCATTGCGGGATAAGTCGTGGATCGGTGAATGCTTTAAAAACAAGCTCTCGTGGTGCACCGAATTCTCGGGTGATAAATATTTCCTGTTTTCCCGGTTCTGCTGTAATTTTTGTTTGATGATGTTCTGTCATTTGTTCTTTACCTCCTTTCAAAGCGTGGGCGGTAACAAACGCGCATCACCCCAGACCTGTATGTCTTTGCGCTTACCAGCTCCAAGTTGACCCTGTCTGTGAACACGCGTTTCCCATTGCCTATGGCAACAGGATGGACCAGAAGCACGTACTCATCAAGTAAACCAAGTCGCACAAACGTTTGTGCCGTGCGAATGCCGCCAGGTATCCCTAGGAAAGCCAACGCACCCTATTGCCAGTGCTTGACCGTCTGTTGCGATCAAACGCTTCGCAAGCCATGTGCACGATTTTCTCGAGCCAGGACTGGCGTTGTCCATCCAGCCGCAAATCGATGGTGATCCGCTGACAGGACCCATGAGGCCATCCACAAAGCGCTAAAGCATCTGGTCGGCATGCTGAGACGCTACTGCAACAGCACTCCATAACACCTTGGGAGAACGCTAGCATCTGCTGCGTTGAGTTCTTGCAGCCGAGTCAGCGTCGTCCTAGGCATCCCCAGCGGTGTTGATCAGGCTAGAGCAACGATCCACAATGACCTCATCGAGGAAACTCGAGCGCCCAAGTCGGATACGAGCCAAACACTAAACTGATCAGTCCTGATCCCGTCTTTTTCCTGAAAAAAACGTAGTCGGGATCAGGCTGATCCGTTTAGTGTTGGCACGTTACCGACTTGGGGGCTCGGATTTTCTCTATGAGGTCATGCGTAGCGCTCGGTTGGCTCAAGGCTGATCAAGACCTCATGGGTGGTTGCGGACGACGAGAACTTTATGTCCCTGCCGGACTGCCGCTTTAACTTTGTTACTGCTTCAACAAGATCGTTATCATCCTTGACCAGAAGCAGCTCTGAATTATTCCACACAAGTTTTTCTTCCTTGTTCGAGATAATGATACTGTGCAAATTGTTTACTACTTCCGCAATGGCACGCTCGCCCTCTGAGGCTGAGAGGTTCTTGGCCACGTTTGCCCAGTAGGGTATCATCCCTGAAGCCGTTGGATAGCCAATAAAACCACTATCAAACCCTTCAAGTAAGGCAACAATGTCATCGTTTAGCTCCTGATCTGCCGTCTGTGACATCCAGTCCAGCTCACCGTGTGGCCCGGAAAAGAAACCATCAAATGTCATGGTCATGTAGAGAAATACTTTTCTCATGGGGTCCTCCACATTTTTGCTCATAGTATCACCTGCTTTCTTATTTGCCATCTGTGAGCTTTTTTCAGTTTCGAGTACAGCATCTAACGCAGAAAAACGCTCTTCCTACCTCTGCTTCATTTGCTGAACCCATGCTTCAAATTGAGACAGCGTCTGTGGATTGAGGCGGTACAGGTGCTTCTGGGCACGTTTTTCCATCTCCACTAATTTTGCCTCACGCAAGACTTTGAGATGCTATGAGACCGCTTGTGGACTTACAGGAAATTTCTGGTAGATATCGGTAGCTGATAACTCGCCACTGCTGGCCAGTATCTCTAAAATGGTTCTTCTTGTCGGATCTGCAAGCGCAACAAACATATCCATAGCTATATTATAAATCATTTCCTTAATTAAGTCAAGATTTGAATTCATTTTCGCCAGGGCTACCTAAAAGAAGTCATAGAATTTGTCAAGCCTCCTGGCAAAACTCCCAGGCTATGCAAGAGCTTGCGTAGAGACAAAGAGTCCCTCTCGCGCTTGAGTGCTCGTGCTCAGGCACTCTGCCCCGTGCTCTTGGAGCAGAGGCGTTGGCAGCCAGAGGAAGCCTCGCCGCTCTTGAAGCCGCCGCTGATCCAGACGTCTCCTCTCTGCTAGAGCGAGGCTCATGAGCCCGGTTCAAGAACCAACCGCTCCTGAGCGCGCTGTTGGGGGTGGGGAGGCGCGTGTGGAGGCTGATCCCGCGCGGGATCAGCCTCCACACGCGCTGGCGACTCTGGCCGGATCATACTCCTTTCCTGTTTTGAGCAAGTGGACGACCACGATCAGCATTTTGCGCATCACGGCAAGGAGGCGCTGACCCCTTACGCAGACCACGTGCGACCAGCCGATGGTAATAGGCCCCAAAGGCCGAGTTGCTCATGTGGACAGAACGCAGGGCGGCCAAATACAAGACCCGCCGGAGCAACCCACTGCCGCGTTTGGAGAGCTTGGCCTGTCCTTGCCATTTGCCACTGGTCCTGATCGCCAGATCCAGGCCAGCCGAAGCCACCGCCTGGTCGATGCGCTGGAAACGAGCCACATCGCCCAGTTCGGCTCGTAGCACCGCTACCGTCTTGTCTCCAAACTCCGGCACTCCGCTTAGCCGCTGCGAACTGCTATCCTGCTCTTGCAACTGCTCAAGCTCGGCTTCGACCTGGGCCAGATTCTCCCGCGTGTGCTTGAGTTGATCGCACAAGATCTGCATACTGGTGCTGCGTGCTCGTTGCATCAGCCCTGGACGCGACCTCCGCACGAGCTAACTCGATCAAGGTTTGGGCCGTCTGGCGTCCATAGTTGCGTGGGGCCAGTTGCTGCAACAGCATGGTGAGCTCCTCTACACTCACCGTGCTGATGGCCGCCGCGACTTCGATAGCGTTGAAGCACGGTTAAGGCCGTGGGGCGGCATGGATCGGCAAACACCTGGTTGAACTCGGGGAAGAGCACCTGTAAGAGCGCATGGATCTCATTCTTGTAGCGTGCAATCTCATCCGTCAGATGCGTATGCAGGCGCACCAGTTCCCGATAGGAGCCGATCGTCGGAGAAATAGAGGTGGCCTCATCTGTCTGCCTGTCACGCTCGCGATCTAGTTAAATCTTTCTCTCGCTATCTCAATAAAATTATATAAATGATGTGATAATTCGCAAGGCATCTTCAGCGTTAGAATGGATGGGCTACCAGGTAGAAGCGGGGTCCTGACTCGTATAACCACATACACCGGCTTGCAGCGAATTGACCATTGGCAACGGCATGTCTACCCCGCATGTGTGCTCCTTCGCGCACGCATCTCACAGACACCCCCTCATTTTCAAAGATGCATTGAGGGCAGGTGCTGGTAGCCGGTTCACCGCACCCATTGCATGGATTTCCACCTACTCCGTCGGGCAGGCTACGACGAGCACTTTCTCTCTGAAATTGCGCGAACAATGGAGTATGCCAAAGTCTATTCATCTAAAGGTTCTCATAGGTGGGTGTCTGCACGCATGTTAGAACAGGTCTCCTCCTGATGCAATGTAGCACCGTGCATCAAAGAAGGGGGGATTTGCCGTTGAAACGAACGTATCCACGTAGAGAATGCGAAATCCCTCCTGGAGCAATGCCGACAGGCAAGGATGAGGACCTAACACGTCGATGTGTAACACATCCGCTCGCTGCAGAGCCCAGTTGACAGCAGTCAGAACGCAATCCGCCGCCTCTTCCGGGGTTCTGACCCCAATGGGTCCAAGGGTACAAGTGTGAGGATGCCAGAACGTTCCTGCATCCAACCGAATGTAGCCGTAGCCCACGATGTGCCCTTGTCGACGAAACCAGAGTGGCACAGCTTGTTGTTCGCTTACCCAATATCGATGGTCCAGCGGACGCCGGCGTCCGCTGATCTGAGCATCCCAGTGTATCAAGGCCGGATCACCAGGATCTGCTTCAATGATCTCCATGTCGGTAGCCCAACGCCACTCACGAGCTGACCGCTCTCGTCGCAGTGCGAAGTACGGCCAGAGTGGATGCATGCCAGCTCGAATATAGAGGGCGAGCGCACGGAGGTCACTCGAGCTCACCGTGCAATGGGCCAGGTCATCCTGTGGTAAAACGGAGCGGAGAAGTGTCTTGCCAAGTTGGCTGGACTGGTGAGCCGGGTGAACAAACAAGTCGGTGAGAAAGGTCACCGTTCCCCGTGTAATCGCTCCCGTAAACGCGAGCACCACTCCATCTTGTTCCGCCACATACATCGTCCCAGTTTGAAGAACGTGGAGCAAATACGATGGAAGGTCAGGGTGCCGGGAAACTCGCGCACCACCGTCGCTCCTAGCACGTCGCGATAGAACGCCAGCGAGCGGGCGTAGTTGCTCACGACAAGGAGATGCCTCAGCTCCACACCGGCGGTCGGGAAGTCATGTTGTGATGTCATTGCTTTTTCCTCTTTCGTATATAAAATTCATGCTAAACGCATGCAAGTTTCTCTGGGTTCACCATGACACGCACCGTCTGAATCCGTTGTGCCTCCACTTCAACGGCCAGCACGAGATAGGCTCGATCACCGACGCGAAAGATCAGCGCCAGTTGACCATTGACTGCTGCCAGCTCTACACGGGCGCCCTCTGGTAAAAAGCGCCTGGTTCCCAGAGTAAAGCGTGCCACCGCATCACGTCCAGAAATCGGGCGCGTCGCTGCTCCCTTGACTTTGCCGCCGCTATCGACCCAGAGGGTCACATCTTCGGCCAGTAGGTTCATCAATGGGGCCATCTCCCCAGCCTGAGCCGCCTGCAGAAACCCGGTAAGCAGCTGCCGATGGATGTCGGGAGACGCTGGAAAGCGGGGCCGATGGTCGCCAAGATGTTTCTTCGCCCGGCTGAACCACTGGCGACAAGCCACTTCACTTTTGCCGAGAAAGGTGGCAATCTCGGCATAGTCGTACTCGAAGACTTCGCGCAGCAGGAAGACCGCCCGCTCGATGGGGTGGAGCTGCTCCAGCAGCAGCAGGAAAGCGAGAGAAATCGACTCCTCCTAGTCGACGCGCTCCTCCAGACTCACTGCTCTGAGAGCTTCCGGCGTGATGAGGGGCTCTGGGAGCCAGGGACCCGGGTAGACGTCACGCTTCCTGCGCGCTAACTGCAGTTGATCCATGCACAAGCGCGTGATAATCGTGGTCAGAAACGCTTTGTGCGAGGTAATGGAGTCTTTCGGCGTGGTCTGATAGCGCAGGTAGGTTTCCTGCACCATGTCCTCGGCATCCATCGCACTCCCAAGCATGCGGTAGGCGATGGCAAAGAGGTACGTTCGGTAGGTTTCAAATGATTCCACCATGTTCCATCCTCCTTCGTCGTTATGCCCCGCGTGGCTGCATCTGCTTGTTCTGTTCCCTGGCTTGTTGTCGACGGTGTGCACGCTCATAGCGCCGCTTCCCTACCCACACAAAGATTCCCGGCCGCTGTGTCGCGGTTGCCAGATAGCGCACAAACCCCTCGCGAATGAGGTATCCCAACCACCCGGTGAAGTAGGGCGGATTGGGTTTGTCATCAGGATAATTGTTGAAGCCGATCGCGTTGTGTCGACCTAAAGCGATGCCCTGGCCTAGGTAGGCAAAGCTGAGTGGTCTGGGCGTCTTGCCGCGCAGGACCGCGCTCAAGCAATCGGCGCCATGCGCGCCCATGATCGTCGCGGTGACGGCGCTCATGCGCACCACGGGCACTCCAGGGTTCTCACGTGGGTGTGCCGCATCACCAATCGCGTAGATCTCTGGATGGGAGATCGAACGCAGAAAGGGATCGACCACAATTTGGTTGCGCTCATTCACGGCTAATCCAGCTTCACGTGCCAACGACGGAGCAACGAATCCTCCCGTCCAGACGCAGAGGTCACAGGGGATCTCGCTTGCTTGATCAAGGACAACACTGTGCGCGCGCACGGCAGCAACCGTGGTCTGATCGATGATCTCGACTCCCACTCGGGTGAGTGAACGTCGGATCGAGCGGGCAACAGTCTTGCCCAAGAAGAGACTGAAAGGCCCCTGCGTCACCAAATGCACCTTGAGGTGAGGGTAGGCTGTGGCCACCTCAGCCGCGGTTTCGATGCCGGTTGCTCCTCCGCCACAGATCACGACGTGACCGTGTTTTGCCTCGACAGCGGGGAATGTTTCGCGCAGCGCTGCCGCGGACAAGGGACCGCTCGCCGCGAGCGTGTAAGCGTATTGCGCCACTCCCGGCACAGTCCGGCGGTCAGTCACACTCCCCAAAGCATAGACCAGGTAATCATACTCCACATGGTGCCTGTGCTGCTGATCCACGACCACGATCTCATGGTGTGCAGGGTCGATACTCGTGACTCGTCCCTGGAGAAATTGGATATGCGTTCGACGCAGCATCTGTGGAAGAGAGCGCCATTGGATCACCTGATTGGTGGCAAACTGATGTAAGCGCAGGCGCTCAGTGAAGGTGTCAGAGTCGTTCACCAACGCTATCTGCACATCCTGGCTGGCAACTTTGCCAGCCAGGCGCATGGTAAACAACAACCCGGCATACCCGGCGCCGATCACAAGAATTCGTGTTGACGGTTGTGTCTGCTGTACGGTGCTTCGATTGTCAGAAACAGGAGCGTTTGATCTAAACATACGTAATACTCCAACATTGATAGAAACTGTGTGATGATCATCACCAGAATGATCTCCACAAAGGAAGAGGGTCGAGGGGGCACGTTTGTGACAGACAACCGGTATGTGTGTCGGAACGCCGAGCGTCCTGGTAGACCATCACATCTCCATCCAACGCCTTCAGCCCGTAGCTCTTCTGCAACTGCTTGTTAGACGTTGCGTGCCGAATGCGTTTGAGCCGGATCGCCAGAAGTCAGATTCCAGGAGAGAATGCGCCCTGGCGTCAGGCGGATCAAGGCTGGACTAAAGTCTGGTGAAATGCGCTGCCCACCATCTGGAAGGGCTTGGGCGTGCCCGCAAATCTCGATGCCGCGCGGTTGAAATGGGGGCAATATATCGTCTATGACGAAAGACGTCAGGCCATTGTGTGCCACGTTGCGATACTTCTGCGTCTTACCCATGTTCAATCCGCCGATGTCTATGGCGTCCAACTCAGCATCATAGCGGAAAGTCACTGGAGCGATCTGCGGTTCGCCGTTCTTATTCACGGTTGCCAGCCTGCCCAGCCGTTGGGTCTTTAGGTACTCCAGTTCGATATGTGTAAACTTACTCATAACTTTACCTCCTGTGGTTTGCACGTATAGTGCCACATGTCCATTCCTTCGCGTACCTGTTACAACACTTGTCTCAGTGCTGATCATTGCACCAGCTTCGCGCTTTCCTCCCATCATTGCCGCTCTCTGTGATTCGTTACTACTTTCTTTTTTCATCGTATGCTCCCTCTGAACCATAGAGTGGAGCTATACACCATCATTCCTGTCCTGAGATCTTGCTATATGCTCTTCTTGAAGAGCATATAGCAAGAGGTCGTTTGTTCACCGCCAAACACCTTTACTGTGACCTCTGTCCCGCGCGTTCCTCGCTCGCTGCCTGGAATAGGCGTGTCAGGCCCGTGAAGGGAGCCAGTGGAATCAGATCAAAGTCGATCAGGTGTAACTGCGCGAATGGTAACGTGGCGAGTGCCTCTTTGGCGGCCTCGATGCTCGCACTTTCGAACATCAATACGACTCTCCCTGGTTCGTTAGCACGGGTATAGAACTCGCGGCAGATCCCTTGCGCATAGAGTTCCCACACAGCTTGAATTTCTGCGGCCGCGCGTGATAGCAGCTCCTCTCGTGAAACGCCTTCGATTGGTTTGGGCAATACTAAAATTTTCATTGAACAGAACCTCCGATTTCTTGTTGATAGTAACGTTGTCGTGATCCTCACATGAAAGATCATCACAAAGAAAGAGGGTCGTGGGGTCACTTTTGTGACCCCACGACCCTCTTTCTTTGTACAGGCCACCGAAAGTACGTTTCGAGTGTCCGTTACACAACATTCAGGTGAGCAACTCTTCCATAAGAAGAAGCTCTCTCAAGGAGGATTACCATGATCTGGCAAATTGATCCTACCCATTCACACGTGTCGTTTGCTCTCCGAGTCATGTCGGTCACCACGACGAGAGGACGCTTCCACGCGCTTCGTGGACATCTCCATATTGATGAGCAGAATCCTGCCAACTCCTGGGTAGCAGCTGAAGTCGATACAGCCAGCATCGATACCCGTAATAAGCTGCGTGATGCCCACTTGCGTTCCGCCGCCTTCTTTACCGTGAAGCAGTATCCCACAATCACTTTTCAAAGTACGAACGTCGAGCAAGTCGGCGGCCAGGACTACAGGGTGACAGGGGACCTGACCATGCATGGGGTGACCAAACCCATCATCTTCGATGTCGAATACCGTGATCAGAGCGCGCTGAGGGGCGCGCGTACCAGCCTCAGAGCGAAGGCTTCGATCACTCGCACCGATTTTGGCGTGGGTCGGGGTGCGGCAGTGCAACTGGCGGCCAGTTCGATGGTTACTATCGAGATTGAACTGGAGGCAATTCAGCAGGCAGTGGAAGTGCGAGAGGCAGTGGCTACAGCCGAATAGCAGGCCCGGTGTCTCGTTAACTACTCTGAAGGGCAAGGAGAAAGATCATGGCGACGACTGTCCCTACGAACACCCCATTACAGCAACAGATTGATGAATTTATCGCTGAGGGGGCAAGCTGGTTACCTACAGACCTGCTACAGGATTTGCTGCGTCCTATCGGGCAGCTCATCAACTCCGGCGCTGCCGAGAACGCTCTCAAGGAGGGGGCACAGGCTCCAGATTTCGCGCTACCCGACGCACGCGGCACCGTGGTGAGGCTCTCGCACCTGCTCACGCAAGGGCCAGTCATCATGACCTTCTATCGTGGCCAGTGGTGTCCGTACTGCCATCTGGCGTTGCGCGCCTATCAACAGGCCTTGCCGCACGTGCAGGCAAGGGGAGCCTCCCTGGTGGCGATTTCCCCGCAGACGCCGGGCCACAGCAGAGCTTTGGCCGAGAAGCTGGAACTGACCTTTGCGCTCTTGAGCGATAGGGGCAACCAGGTGGCGCGCCAGTTTGGACTCGTCTTCACCATTGATGAGGCAGTGCGCCGAACGCACAAACAGGTGTGCGCGGACCTACCCGCGTTCAACGGAGATAACTCCTGGAAACTGCCGATGGCGGGAACCTTTCTGGTCGACCAGTCGGGGACCGTTCGCCTGGCCTTTGTCGATCCTGACTTCACGCGCCGCCTTGACCCGTCCGTCATCATCGCACGGCTCAACGAACTCAAGGGCGAAAGGGAAGGGTCCACCGCATGATCCTCTTCCACAGCTGGTGCATACTTGGCTGAGCTGTACCAGCGCATGACCTGTTCGACAGGACATCTATGCGAAGGCTGTGCAGGAGCGCATGCTCCCAGCTTCCCCTTTGCTTGCGCCATACGCGGAGAAGCCGGGAATATGCAATCTGCCAGCCCCTGAGCTGACATTGGTGATCAGCCCTCCGCCATGTTGGCGCATCCTCTTGATCGCCGCTTGCATGGCATAGAGCGGGCCGAAGATGTTGAGATCGAAAAGCTGGCGGTAATGATCAACAGGCTTGTCGGTGACAAAGCCCGCGGTACCTTGGCCCGCATTGTTGATCAGGATATCAATATGTCCAAAGTGCTCATAGGTAGCGTCGATGAGGTGATTCACCTGAGCCTGATCCCTGACGTCGGTAGCGATAGCCAGTGCCTCATGACCCTGCTGGCGGAGTTCTTGCGCCACTGCATTGAGCGTCTCAATTGAGCGTGCAGCCAGGACAACCTTCGCACCTGCATTGGCAAAACTGCGTGCAGTCGCCAGCCCGATACCTGACGAGGCTCCGGTAACGACGACGACACTTCTCGGTACTTGCATAAGTAATCTCTATTCATCAATAATTGATGTATTTACTACGTTTTTCATGTCTATTCCAAGCTATCTACATCGGCAGGGCCTCGGGCCAATGTCCGCTGTACTCTGGCCAGGACCTATTGCAGCGCCTTCATCCAGTTGACGATGGCCTGTCCAACCTCATCAGGAGAGTCCTCCTGAAGGAAGTGAAGCCCGCGCACGGTTACCTCTGTCTGCGCAGGCCAGCTCCGGCAGAACTCTCGCAAAGCCCCAGTCAGGGCGGCTCCAGGCTCACCGTTCACGAACAACTTGGGAACAGTGCTATTCGCGAGCCACTCGGCGTAGGAACTCACGATCTCGGTCACATCGGCGGGCTCTCCCTCAACAGGAATCTGGCGCGGCCAGGTGAGCGTGGGTCGGCGTCCTTCACCTGGCTCGGCAAAGGGGCGGCGATAATGCGCCATCTTTTCAGCGGTTAGGCTACGAAGGACAGAGCGGGGCACAATGGCCTCCACAAAGAAATTTTGCTCCAGGATCATCTGTTCTCCAGCATCCGAACGCAGCGCCTGGAACATACCACGGGCAGCCTCTGGCCAATCATTCCAGGTACGTGGTCTCACAATCGCCTCCATGTAGGCAATGCCCTTGACCGCAGTGCGGTGACGATTGGCCCAATCGAAGCCGAGGGCTGATCCCCAATCATGGAGGACAAGGGTTACCTGCTCGTTCACGTCGAGCTCTTCGAGCAGTGCATCCAGGTAGCTGCGGTGCTCGACGAAGGTATACGAGCTTGGGCCGCTGTTAGGCAGCTTCGAAGACGCGCCCATGCCGATGAGATCGGGCGCAATACAGCGCCCAAGGTCCTGCAGATGAGGAATCACATTGCGCCAGAGATAGGAGGACGAGGGATTGCCGTGAAGGAATACGATAGGGTCACCGGAGCCTACCTCTATATAGGCCATGTTCTGCCCCAGGACGTTCATACGCTTCTTGTTAAAAGGAAACTTTGCACTTATCATGATACGATGCAGCCTTTCTTTTGTGAGACGTGTATCTGTGCTGGCAATTGCACCAGCTTCTCGCTTTCCTCCCATACTTGGCGCTGAAGCGATTCATCATAAGAACGTGCTGATGACCTCCTGGGAACGCTTTTCACAAAGTATTTCCCGGTGATCGTCTCCATCTCTGGGGATGAGGCCAGGTAGAGGGACGTTTTCGCTCCCTGCTCAGGGCTGCCAAAACGAGAAGAGATGAAACGCAGGAGCAGACGAGCAACCGGTCTAGCATCTCTCTGACCAAAGGTGGTTGCTGTCGGGCCGGGCTCCAAGGCGTTGACCGTTATTCCCGTTCCTTGCAATCGACGTGCCAGGTCGTAAGTGAAGAGCAACAGGGCAAGCTTCGATCGGCCGTAGGCACGCAGGAACCCGTAGCGGTGCTGTAATTGCAGATCCTGCATGTCAAGGCGAACGAAGCGATCGTTGTCAGAAGCCACATTGAAAATCCGCGCCGGCGCGCTGCCTTTCAGCATATCGAGCAGCAAGTTCGTCAGCAGAAAGGGGGCAAGATAGTTCACCGCAAACGTCATCTCCAGCCCATCGATGGTTTCTCGCCGCCCAGTGAAGCCTGCTCCCGCGTTATTGATGAGCACATGTAGGTGACGGTAGCGCTGACGGAAGCCTTCTGCAAGCTGTCGGATGGGCTGCTGTGATGCCAGGTCTGCAAGCAAGAGATCCAAGGCGCCATTGCCGCTTTTCATCTGGATCTCTCGCTGGGCTCCTTCGCCTCTCACGCGATCGCGGCAGACCATGACCACCGTTGCTCCCATGTGGGCCAATCCCAGCGCGGTGGCTTTGCCGATCCCGGAATTGGCCCCGGTGATCAGACACACCTTCCCCTGCATATGTGTTTGCACTGGTGCCATTGCGACACTCCTTTCACCAATTGCTCAGATGATCGGTGCTCTTCTACTGCCCTAAAGGCCCTGAACCACAATGGCCCTGCTTTTCGTCGTCCTGAAACGAAGCTCTTTAGCTGGCGCGTACTCCTCTGAGTTGTACCAGCGCAGGGCCTGTTCGACGCTTTCAAACTCCCCGAACGCCAGTAGATGGGGGTGCCAATCCCCTTCCAGGGTTTCACTGGTGGCTCCTGCTATCAGGACTTTTGCCCCATAGTGTTTTTGGCTTGACCTGCCAGTTGTACATATTCCTGAAAGCCTTCTGGGTCGGTGATTTCGAGATCAATCAGAATATAGCCTTTCATATGTTGTCCCTTCTTTCTTGTTGCGTGTGCATGCGAAACGGTGTTGTGATCCTCATATGAATGATTCTCACAAATGAAGAGGGTCAAGTGGTCCGTTTTGTGACCGATGGCTGCTGGAACCGAGAAGGAGGGTGATTCCTTCCATCACCCAGGAGCCCTCACTAAGGGCAACGGCCTACTGAGCTGCCTCCGCTGCGAGAGCCAGTCCTTTCATCGTCAGGCGTTCACTCAGCTCCCACAGCCGTCTGCCCTCCTCCGGGTTGCGCACGCGGGCGGTCGACATGACTTGCTTCAACGTTTTGATCTTCGAGAACAGAACTCCTGTCGCCCCTTCGAGATCCTCGGCCAGCAGCAGCCTCAAGGCCGACTCAGCCGCCTCCTGCGGCGTCTGCCCGAGCAGCGGGTCCAACACCAACGGCACGAGCCACTGCATCCACCGTGGGAACTCCCGACGGATGTTCGTCTTGACAACGCCAAGTTTGAGGCTCGTGATCGTGACGCGAGGGTCCCCATCGATCTCCGCCAGTCGGCGTGCTAGCTCGGCAGTAAACACATCGTTGGCCTGACAGAACTGCCAGACCGCCCGCAGGGTGGTGAAGTTCACCGTGAGGTTCACATCGTCGAAGTGGATTGTCCCATTCTGCGCGGCCCCGCTGACGATCACGATCCGGGCGGCCTCGTCCGATCGGCCAGCGGTCTCCAGGAGCGGAAGTAGTCGCTCGGTTAGTGCGAACCGACTCAGGTAATTGATTGCGAAGTTCGACTCAACGCCCTCAGCGGTCAGTTCGCGGCGACCGCGGACGACGCCCGCGCTGTGTACCAGGTAGTGAAGCGCGGACCAGCGACCGGCTATTTCGTCGGCCAGGCGGTTCGCTTCGCGCACAAGGCTCAGGTCCGCCTGCAGGAACTGCACATCCGCGTTGCCGGTCGTCTCGCGCATCTCCCGCTCGACCCGAGCTCCCTTGTCGGCGTCACGGCCAACCAGGATCATCCGGTGCCCGGCGCGCGCAAGACCGCGGGCCACTTCCTTCCCGACCCCGTCGGTGCCTCCGGTCACGAGGGCATTCTTCTTGGAACCTGTCATAGGCTTCATTCCTCCCGTCTTTGGTTCGCGAGCGCCGTACTGGGGGCTACCATCACTTCCCGCAGGACCCCCAATGCGACGTCTTTCGGCTTATTTAGCTGTAGCTACTGCCTCTTGCGCTTCCACTGACTGCTGAACAGCCTCCAGATCAATCTCAATGGTGACCATCGAACTCGCCGCGACCCGCACCGCCGCACCGTTGCCCACGCCAAAATCGTTGCGATTGATCGTTGCCGAAGCTCTGAGGCCAGTACGCATGCCCATCATCGAGTTCTCACCACGGTATTCGACATCAAAGGTGATGGGTTTGGTCACCCCGTGCAGGGTCAAGTTCCCTGCCACCTTGTAGTCCTGGCCGCCGACATGCTCGACGTTTGTGCTCTGGAAGGTGATCGTGGAATATGTCTTCACGTCAAAGAAGCCGGCAGAACGCAGGTGGGTATCACGCAGCTTATTCTGGGTATCGATGCTGGCTGTATCGACTTCAGCTGCTACCCAGGAGTTGGCAGGGTTTTGCTCATCAATATGGAGGTGACCACGAAGCGCCTTGAAGCGTCCTCTCGTTGTGCTGACCGACATGACTCGGAGAGCAAAGGACACGCGTGAATGGATGGGATCAATTTCCCAGATCATTGAAATCCTCCTTGAGCGGCTCCTCTTGAAGGGCTGCTCTGCTGGTGTGTCTCTTCCGAGCCTACGATAGCCAGCCAGTTCAATCACTCGCCAGACCCACTCCCGTTGAAAAACTGGAACGCACACTCGGAACATACTTTCGGTAGCTTGTGCAAAGAAAGAAGGTCGAAGGGGACAGGTTTGTGACAGACTGCTGACATGTCTATCCTTCTATGGTAAGATTGGGCCATTACATGAAGCATGCATGAGAGAGTACATATACATGAATACTGTGGAGAAAAACCTGGTACAACGAGAGAAAGCTGAACTGATCGCCGTCATCAAACACAAGCTGTTCCAGGAGCCGGATTTACAATGGCTACTCACGACACCCCTGCCAACTGCGCTGTCTCAGACGGCATCGATTGACCCGAAGATCTACCAGCAGCAGATATTGGCAGCGATGTCAGCAAACGACAATCAGCGTAAGCGCAAACACGGTGTAGTCCAGCGGAGGCTTACAGCTATCAAGACGATTGCTTATGAGTTTGCTGCAAACGAAAACTATAGTACGGCGCTCAGCATCTACGAGGTGCTGGTCAACGAGATCATTTACCACTTCAATGACTATCAGGATGAGTATGTCGCGTTTTGTGTGATTCTCATGAGCTGCGTTGATGGTTTGGACACCTGTTTTGCTGGCGAAGAAGACAACCAGGAGATCCGGATGCGCATCTTACGAACGCTCTTCGCCATCTACCGCTTCTACACGAACAGTGAAATGGACGTGGATGAAGATATCCCTGGTTTGCTGGTGAGCAACACCACGCCAGAGGAACGACAGGTCATCGCAGGTTGGGTACGCGATGCGCTCGCTGAGGCCAAAGGCGCAAAGTGGAGTTCTAGTTCCCGGCAGCAAAGGTATAGCACATTTTTATTAGCGCTGGAAAAGGAGAAGAAGGATCATGAATGAGCGTATTAACAAAGAGGCACATCCTGCTCTTGCGAGTCTGCTGTCAGGCTTAAATCGTGATCAGTTGCAGTCGCTTCTGCTGAAGTTGGCAGAGCAAGAGCCTTCCGTCATCGTAACCATCGAGAGACAGGCTACACTGCTGCAAACCTCTTCATCTCAGCCAACAACTCCTCCACAGCAGGCTACTCCAAAGCCACCTATTGCCGTAGATACGAAGGCAGTACGCCGCCAGGTGCGATCCAGCATTCACAGCCTGGATCGCATGCGTTCTTCCGAAGCGTACTGGCATATTGGGGCAGTGGTTAACGAGATAGGGCAACTTGTCGAGCAAGCCTGGACGTTGATCAAAGCGGACGATGGTCAGCAGGCTCTCACTATCCTTGAGGCCATCACAGAAGAATACATGAGCGAGTGGGAGAATCTCGACGACTCGGATGGCGAGGTCAGCGGATTTTTCAGTGATCTCGGAACCGCCTGGATGGAAGCGATCTTGAGTGCGGACTTGACCCGTGAGGAGCGAGAGCAATGGGCTGATCAGTTCGCCGCCTGGCAAGCGGAACTCGATGACTATGGCGTGGATGAAGCCTTTGATGCGCCGCAAACGGCGGCCCTCGACGGCTGGGATTATCCTCCACTCAAGCGGGTCTTGCAGGGGTCTATAACCGAGCAAGGTGCTTGGGATGGAGAGCCTCCCTATTACGCAGATGACCTTACCGAGGCCCGGCTTCACATTTTGGAGCGGCGGGGGCGGTTCCAGGAGTACCTGTACCTGGCTGAGGCGGAAGGGCACACCGAGGAATATGTCACCATGCTGGTCCGCCTGGGGCGGGTCGAAGAAGCTATCTCAAACGGGCGGCAATACCTGGCAACACCTGAGGAAGCATTGGCCCTGGCAAAGGCCTTGTATGAGCATGGCGAGTACGAGCAAAGCTTGCAGATAGCTGAACATGGGCTGAGTCTTGAGGGGCGCAAGGCATCGCTGGCCAAGTGGCTGCGCGATCAGGCGTGGTCGATGGGAGAGAAGACACGCGCACTTACTGCTGCCGAAGTCGCCTTTCGCGACGAGATCAACCTGGAGAATTACCAGCGGGTGGCCGAGATCGCCGAGGAGCGATGGCCTGAGCGACGAACGGGGCTCCTGGATCATGCTCGCCAGACGAAATCATCCTATCCCAAAGGGCAAATAGATGTGTTCTTACACGAAGGATTGATCGAGGATGCCATTACAGCGCTGGACCCCTACGCTAGCCATACTCTGGTAGAGCAGGTGGTAGATGCCGCTCTACAATTCCAATCCCAGCTCGAGTGGGTCATCCAGGCCTGCCGCAAGCAAGCGGAGTATATCATGGATAGGGGCAAGGCAGAATTATACAGTTCAGCAGCCAATTGGCTCGCGAAAGCCCGCAAGGCTTATCAAATGCTGGAGCATAATGAGGAGTGGCAAACATACCTGGATGAGCTACTGAGTCAACATGGACGTAAGTACAAGCTTGTTCCCATGCTAAAGGCACTGCGGTGATGAGGAAAGCCGGTTGATCCGATACTAAGTGTACCACACGTACAAGAAAACAACCATACATTCTGAAAAAGGAGGACTGGCCCAACCTGTCTGCCTGTCACGCTGGTCTTCTTGGGGATAATCGGACGCCCGTCGGTTCCGCCCTAAGACACAGTTTTTGGAACGCCGACAAGAAAAGCCAGCGGTCCACTTTTTCTTGTACCCGAGCGCGCATGAAGAGTCGCCTCAGCGGCTGAACGCCAGGAACGAGAAGGCCGCTTACGGATGCTTCATTTACTGTCCCTATCCCAGTGAATCCAATTTTCATTTCCTCTTTTACCTGACCTCTTTCAGAATAGAAGAAGGGGGCGCTATCACGATACCAAGGAAGAAAGCCAGACCCTGCTTCCCCTCGAAACAGACTCCGACCCATACGGACATACATAATTGAACTACCAGGCGACCGGGCGCGAGCTGCCCAGCCACGAGCGCCCGCGCGAGCACCTGCAGCAGTTCGGCCTCCAAGTACTCTCGACGGCAGAGTTGCTCGCGATCATCCTGCGTACTGACACCCATGGCGACAACGTCCTCTAGCTGGCTAACAAATTGCTGACGCAGTACGGAGGGGTCCCAGGTCTGGTGCGGGCGCACTTCAGGGAGCTGTGGGCCGAGCACGGAATGGGGGAGATGGTCCTGGAGATCGGAAGAAGGCCATTAACGCCGGAACATATCTTGTGTCCATCTTTTGTGCGGTATAGGTGGCTTCTGCGTCCGATTCGCTTACCGCTAAAAGCGTGCTGCTCTTCATCATTTACCGGTAGTTTGTGGACAGGGGAGGAAGTGTGATAAAATATGGGGAGAAGAGGAAAGTGAGATGACGAAGCGAATTGATATTATCCCGGCTCCCGAGCCGCTGGAAGCCTACGCTGGGCACTTTGATGACCTATTCGGGAAGAGCAACCAACGCGAAGAATTTCGTCGCTACCTGGAGGGCTTGCTCTTGCCCACCAAACGACATAAGACCCTGACCGGACTGGTCAATACCGAGCCACTGGTGGGAGCGCAGCTTCCACGAGCGCAAAGGCTGTAATGGTTTCTCTCGGAGTCAAACTGGGATGAGCGCAAGGTGCAAGCATAGCGGCTCAGCCTGCTGTGCGAGGACCCGGCAACCGCACCGACTTCGGATGGGGTGCTGGTGATCGACGAGACAGGAGACCGCAAGGACGGTCACCACATCGCACATGTAGGACGCCAATATCTGGCGAACCTGGGCAAGATCGACAATGGTGTAGTCTCAGTGACGAGTCTGTGGGCCGATGAGCGCGTGTACTACCCTGTCGACTTTGAGCCCTACACCCCGGCCCACCATTTCACGAAGGGCAAAAAGGATCCGCAGTTTTGCACCAAGCTCAAATTGGCCGTGGACCTGGTGCGCCGGGCAGTGCAAGCCAACATCCCGTGATCTGTCGGTGGTGGCGGACTCGTTCTATGGCGAGGACCGCGGCGTCAAGGGGGGACTGAGAGAGCTGGGCGTGGGCTACGTGTTGGCGCTGAAACCCGCGCATGCGTGGTGGCATCCGCGATCTGGCGATCGGCTCGTTGCAGGAAGCCGCGCAGGCGGCGAGATGGAAGAGCCCTGAGCGAGCAGGCAAGTGGGTCAAGGTGACCCGCACGTTCCGCGATGGCTCGAGCCAGGATTGGTGGGCCTTGGAAGTCGTCACCGGCCCCTATGGACCCGAGCGTCAGGGGCGGGTCGTGATCGCTACCACCGATCCGGTCACCTTGCCCGACCTGACCACCTTCTAGTCTTTTCACCAATCTGCCGGCGCCCGGATCGCAGCGGGCTGCCGATAGCGAGCTGGCCGCGGCCAGTCTGGAGGAGGAGGTGCGCCTCTATGGGTTACGGATGTGGGTCGAACAGAGCTATAAACAGGTCAAGCACGCCTTGGGCTGGTCGCAGTATCAGGTGAGGAGCGACCGGGCGATGCGCAGGCACTGGCAACTGGTGTGTTGCGCCTTCTCCTTCTGTTGGTTTCATGCGAGTCATGCCGCGGTGAGCACAGCGCACAAGCCTCTGGAGACGTCTGAACCGCCGGTAGTTCCGCAATCAGGCGTTCCTGCCCCATCGGCAGGAACGGGGAAAAAAATCAGCGTGGCACAAGAGGTGCGACTCCAGGTGTCCTGGCCAGTCGCGCTGCGGGCGGTACGAGGGTGGCTGGAGCCGTGGATCATGCTGCGGCGCTACTGGAACGGCTGGTCTCAACTTCCCCCACCTCCTGCGTTGCAACTCCTGCTCAATTGGCTTGAAGGAGGGCATACCATCTCCCTCTACAGCTCAGCTTGACCCCTGTCCACAAACTACCGGTAATCATCTCTCTTTCTCCTTGGTCTGCTCGTCATTCGAGCAGTTGTTTACGTGAAGCTGTCAAACTACCAACTACCATGCTCCTGCGGTGACTACTCTCAATGGTCGCGAGGCAACTCGTCATCTTAGGGCATGTTCCTCTGTCTACTCTGCGTGGCTAATCCGTTCCAAAACACGTGTATTGATGATGGCTCACTTACTGCTCTTCCTGGTGGCGAGTCTGCTATTCTCAAGGTCCGTGTTATCGGAACGGATCATCCACACAGACAGGACTGGTGCAAGCCCGGCATCCTAGCTCATACATCATCTACATGGACTACAACGGCGGCGGCTGTATCACCTGCTGCGCATCCGGTAAAAAGACCATAGCCGCCTCCACGCAGAACAAGCTCTTCAATCAGTTCAATGATGAGTCGCATGCCTGTGGGGCCCTGAGGATGTCCGAAGATGAGTGATGAGCCATAGTGGTTGAATACCTCCAGCGCAATGCCCATCTCACGGGCCAGGTAGATGTCGTTGACTGCGAATGGATTATGCGTCTTGATGCTCTTGACGTCAGAGATGCCAATGCCTGCCATGCTCAGAGCAGAGCGTGCGGCTGGTACGGTCGCCTGTGCCATGAAGCCTTTTTTCGCTCGTGCCTGGCTACAGGCGACGATTTGTACGGCGACTCCGCTCTTCCGACTGAGCTCTTGCGCTCGTTCACGTGAGGTGATGACCATACCGCTATTACCGTCGGCTGGATGAGTCTGTGTCCCGAAGCTGACGGTCCCCCCCTCTCGCAGGGGACGCAACCTGGCTAATCCGTCGCTCGTCGATGCATAAATCCCCTCATCATCCGTTAGTGTTGCCACCACTTTTCGTCCTGATGGATCTTTGACTTCGATAGGAGTGACCATATAGCGACGATGGAATGCTGCATTATCTTGGAGCGCTTCCTGGTACTGCTGGTAGCGCAGCACTGTCACCTCATTCTGCTCCTCCCAGGTGATGTGAGCTTGCCGGGCCACATTCTCTGCCGTCTCGATCATAGCATTGCCAGCATAGGGATCGAAGTTGAAGTTATCCATTACCCAGTCTTCTGCAGTACCCGTGCCGCCCGGCCCTGCTGGGTTTGGGTAGTAGAGGTGGGGCCCGTTGCTGGTTCGATCGCATGTCACGGCCAGAATACAGCGTTCTTTATCGGTCTCGACCTCGTAGGAACAGTCCCCTATCACTCTTGCTGAAGTGGCACATGCCTGATTGACTGTTGGGCCGGAGATAGCAGGTGCATCGATCAGGCCAGCTAGCCAGGGCGCGCCATAAAAGCAGTGTTGCGCTGGTACTGTCATCCCCAGAAAGAGCGCATCAAAAGCCTGTGGGGTGATCTCTCGCTCTCGCAGGAAGCGTTTGGCAACATCAGCGGCAAACAGCACGGGATGTAGCTGAGCGAAGTTGCCCTGCCAGCGCGCGAAGGGTGTCGACCAGTAGACACCATACGGTATGAATACATGGTTGAATTGCAAGGTATGCTCCTTCCTTTAGTTTCTTGCTGTTGAGACTACTAGATAGCTTGACGGGACTGCGTAGGAGAAGAAGTCTTGTTTGCAAAGGCGCGACAGGAACCACGTCCAGCCTTATGAGCATGAAGGGAACGTTCTTCCTGCTGGCCCAAGCGGGATGCCTCTGGGAAGCAGAGAAGAGGCTGAACGTGCACTTTTCGTGCAATAGCAACCATTTCGAGCGGCTTTCGAATGAAGTCGCCCGTATCGAGATCTTCACTGTGTAGCTGTATGGCTCACCTCCTTCTTCTCACTGAGAGTAACATGGTGGTATCACAAAACCCTCCCTAAAGAAGTCAGCAAGATCACAAAGAGATCACAAAAGATGGAAGCTGAAGGGCCGTTTGGGAATAGATACGCCAGGTAGATTGTGACGGGTTTGTGTGAGTGGAGCTACATTTTGTGATGACATGGTGAGGTCTATGCTCTAGTTTCTCACACGAGGAACGTTATTCGAGCCAGATGAGAGAGCGTCTCTGTTGATGGACAATATAAATGACCGATGGCGGAGGATTATCCTTGCCGCCCAATTGATGAAACGGTCAGATGACTGTTCTGTTGGTGGGAAAACGCAAGCTTGAGCCGTGGGGGCGGGGGTACGCCTTCGCATTTTGATCGACTGAGGCGGTGGGGGAGTGAAGGGGGCAGTCGAGGCGAAAGGAGTGCCCCACAGATTTTTGCAAAGGGGATATGCAGGACCTCGTTTGGCTAACCGCGTTTTCTGTAAGATTTCACTTGTCGACAAACCCTTCTCAACCGATGCTGGCAGTGCATGGAACGGGATATCCGTTGATTTCGTCCCATCTTCGCTTGTCGCTGGTGGTAGGCGCGGACCCGACAGCGATCAGAACAATAGCGTTTGGTTCGGCCTCCCGACTGCACGAGGGGAGTTCCGCAACAGAGGCAGGCTTCTGCTCTGGCTTCGCTTGATCTGGCCGGGGGAGCCTTCACCCTCTGCAGGGTCGGATCGTCTGGCGAAGATGGCGGCTTGGCATTGGCTTGTCGCTGGTGGTAGGCACGGACTCGACAGCGACTAGAACAGTAGCGTTTGGTTCGGCCTCCCGATTGCACGAAGGGAGTTCCACAACAAAGGCAGGCTTCTGCTCTTCCCGCGCTTGATCTGGCAGGGGAACATTTCACACGAGCAGACACAGTATGGCGATGAGGCTCCCTTTTCCGACGAAGGGAAGGACGAGAGGGACCAGGGAGAGTTGCCGCAAGCACTGGAGGAGGGGACTGCAGAGAGGAGGCATCGTCAACAGCGAAGAAAGCTTGTGCCCGTTGCTCGGCTCGCACCGACCTTTGAAGGGCTTGCTGTCGGCGATGTTGCCTGAGCGCCTTTTGCCACATCTCCCGCCAACGATCATTGCAGACGGCATTGCGTAATGCGAGCATGGGGTTGACATTGTCGCGTTCCCAGTGCATCCCCGTTCCCTTGAGACGAGCTTCAACGATGTTCTTGTTGGCACTTTCCACCATGCCAGAGCCAATCGGCCAGCCCTGTTGTCGGAACACAGGATACTGCATCAATGCCTCTCGCTTGCGCAAGTAGTCCAGATGCTCGTAGACCCCCTTTTGTTGGGCAAGACCGCTCTCCAAACGAGCAGCCATGCGCAGCAGAGGACGGGGACCTCGATGTTTGAGGATATGCAAACACCGGTCGAGCATCTGAGGAGGAAAACGCATGCCCGCTTTCTCTAAGGCTTCCAGCAGTTTGGTGATGTGTTCGGCCGCATGCGGAAAATCCAGAATACGCAGCGCATCAGGTCGATGCCTCTCCGTGAAGGTTTGCAACCAATCCGCCCCATCCATGACAGCACACACCTGCTTTGCCTCCGCCACCTTGCGCCGTCGCATCTCCACTTCTGCCAGATCGGTAAAGGTCGAGGCATCCGCTAACTGCGAAAAATACGAGAGATGACCAACATGAATTTCTGTCTCTCCCTCGGCGTTGAGCTTCTCTTGTGGCTCACCAATGGCCACTGTGCGCGTTTCTACCCATTGTTTCTTGACCAGAGAAACCATTGCGCCATCAGAACTAAAAACACAACGTTGCAGAGGTTCCTCATCTTCTGACTCAGACTTACCATCAGCCTCGACTTCTGCCGTTTGCGCGGCTTCCATCCAACTCCCGACCTGCTCGGTGAGTCGGCGGACCGTTTCCTCGTGGGTCTGCACAGAGAGAAGCGCGTCCATCATCTCGGCTACTTTGTCGAAGGGCATGAAGCAGGCCAAATGCACTAGATGTTCCTGTTGGCGTGGGGCGAGATTGCTTGGGAGTAACCCTAATTCTTCATCGAGGGGGAAAAAGACCTTCTCCACATTTGGGGCACGTTCCATACATTCTGCTCAGCGTCACACTTTGCCCTCCATTTCCGTGTAAGGTCCGCTTTTGTTTGCCTCGCGCCTGCAAGGGAGTTGCGCACTTGGGACACACCGCGGCTTCGTGCTTCAACCCTCTTCCCCACTCTCGGCTCGGACTTTCCTCTACTGCACCTTCTATGAGTCTTGCTTCCAATTGCATCATCCGCTTATGAACCTCATCTTCGATCTGCACATACGTCGCTCTAGGATTGGCTCGTCGCCACTCTTTGATATCCGCCAGGATCTCTACACTCATTTTCCGCAGGGCTTCTTCATCCATCTGGTTTCTCCTTTCTCGTGCACCGATGGATCTATCTTACCACCTTCCTTCTGCTTGGACATCCCAGTTGCAAAAATCTGTGGGGCACCCGTGTATATGAGCATAGGAGAGGATGGCATCTAAGCCAGATCTCAAGCCGATGCTATAACATACTCCGCCATATGCATACTGGCTCTCAGAGCGCTTTCGTTAACGTTTAACGTTGATCCAGTAAAACAACACGTGAGGTTTGGGCCTCTGCATCCAGGATGGCGCGCTCGGCCCGTACTTGCCGGAGCGTTCCCGTGATGAGTTCCGGGAACATGTGCGACATGTCTTCCAGATTGCGTGAGAAGATGGACACCTGCTGGCCATCTTTGTGGATCTGCGTGCGAAAGCCGTCGTATTTGTACTGCACCACCACCGTCCCCATTTTCGCGATGATCGTTTCGGCATCGGGGGGCCGTTCGGCGAGTTGCGAGCGAATCGGCTTGCCGACCTGGACGCCCAGGGCTGCAACCGCGTGCTGCGCCTCTTCCTCCCCAGGGTGCTGCCAGAGCGTCCTGGCGATGAGCCCCAGGTCTGAGGTCTTATTGTAAGCCCCCTCCAACAGCTTGCGCTTTTTGGCGTCGTGCCACTTGGCTTTCGCCAAGGCGTCAAGCACGGTCGCATCGCCGATGCCCAGCCGCAGCTTGCCCAGCAGAATGCGCACCACGTATTTGGCAGACACGCCGTCAACACGTGTGAGCAAGTCGGATAGCCTGGCAATGCGCTGTTCGACCGCTCCTTTCCCCGCGGTCTGCGCGATGGTTTTCAACCCTTCAAACACCTCGTCGACACTCAGGACAGTGGGGACAGTCCCTGCCTCGCTATTCACCTGCGCTGCGACCAGTCCCATATCACCCAGCGCAGCGTAAAGCGCCGCAACGTGCTCTGAAGTGGTGTGATAGGCCATGGCGATGGATCGGGCCACGCTTTTCTCGGCCATCCCCATCTCCAGCGCCTCAAAGAACGGCGCCACCCTCCCCTGCACCAGGTAGCAGACCTGTTCTATCTCATCTGGGCGTTCGATCGAGCGAAACAGCTGCGTTAACAGCTCGATCAACGTCAGGCGGGAGCTGGTGCGTTCCAGTTCCTCAAAGGTGTGCGCAAGGCTGGCAAATTCCACAGGATGTTCCTCCTTCTTCCCTTCAAAGTTGAGCGAGCGCTTCGTTCGCTCGGCCAGCGTGCCCCTGCTTTCAAGAAGCCTCACATATGGTGAGGCAGTTCCCATCGGCACCTGATGCCATCCGATCTGTCGTAATATTATAGCGTGCAAAAGGCTGGCAGATCATCATCACGGAGAGACATAATGTGACCTTTTGCAGCGAACGAATTGACGCTCTTCACGAAAAAGGGGGTACGTATGCCAGATGCTCCGGGAAGCCGACCACACGATAGCCAGACGTGCGCGTTCTGCCAGATCATCCGCGGTGAAGAAAAGACCTCCATGGTCTTTGAAGACAGCATCTCCCGCTTTTTGGATCGCAGGCCTCTTTTCCCCGGCCACTGCCTCTTAGTGCCCAGGCAACATTATGAGACGCTCGCTGATCTTCCCGCTTCCCTTGTCGGGCCTTTGTTCCAGAACGCACGACAGCTCGAACGGGCCATTGAAGAGGGATTATCAGCCGATGGAACGTTTGTCGCCATCAACAACCGCGTCAGTCAAAGCGTCCCCCACGTGCATATCCATCTCGTACCCCGCCATCGCAAGGATGGCCTCAAAGGGTTCTTCTGGCCCAGGCAACGCTACCAGGATGACACGGCCCTCCAGCAGGTGCAGGAAATCCTTCGCGCTGCCATAGCCAGGCTTCGATCTCCCTGACGCTCTGCAGTAGCGGAACGTTCCCCGAGTGGTCGATCCTTTGCAAAGGGGATGGCTCTGGTCTCTTCTCTCGTGCCGTCCAAATAGCAAGGGTCGACAGAGCCAATGGTACAATACGAGAGGTGACGGACGCAGTCGTATGTGCGATCGCTTCGACATATCGACGAAGGAACAGTCAAACCTGTCATCGCAAGAACAAAAGGGAGAACTGAAGTCCTGATGAACGCCTCCTCCGAAACGTGGCAGCTGGGAAGCCAGGCCATCCAGGTATCGCATCTGGAGAAGGGGTATGACAACGATTCCTTCCTTTTGGGAAACAGATACATGAACCTGTTTTCTTACAAGGAGACACATTTCTTTAATTTTATCCAGTTTTCCTCTCTTATTGCTCAGTTATGCAATCTCGTTGCGCATCCCGTGGGCGTGGGCAACCAAGCTCCAAGAGAAAAAGTAAGGAGGCGGTTTCATTGGGGGCCAAAACGTGTTCAATGACAAACTGCCTCGCTTCCCATCGCCGCCGGTTGTTCCCTGAATAGGGAGAGAACGCCCTATGACAGCCAAACAACCAAGAAAACCCTCTGAGAACGTGACGGAGGTGCATTAGGCGGTGGCGCGCAACTGGCCACTTTGGCGTATAGGGGAATGTCCGTCGTTCCTGAATTACCAATAATAGAGCGAACGCCGTTCATATACAGCGACTTTTCGAGAGTATCGCTGATCCTCAAGGATATCCTCTCATCGAATGATGAATCAAGCAGGTTCAGATAATGTTGCGCTCGTGACTCTGCTGGCCTCTCGCAAAGCGGGTTATTCGGAGTGGATCGATGTTGATCAACTGTGCCCTCCCCAGCACCACTTCCTCGGCGATCAGGCGTCCTACGGCGGGCGCCTGTTGTACTCCGTGCCCCGAAAAGCCGCAGACGTTAATCCACTTCTCCATGGTTGGCAACCGACCGAGAATTGGATTGTGGTCGGGCGTGATCTCGTAATAACCCCACCAGCAGGCCTGGGGATCCAGCCTCGTCTCTTCCAGCCAGGGAAAACGCTCTAGCCCCACGCTGATCGTTGGCTCGAACCAGTCCCAGTCCATTCCTTCTGTAAATCCAGGCGGTTCATCGGGGTTCGAACGGCCAAAGAGGATGCGCTGACCCTCGCTGCGCAGGTAGAAACCACTCGTCAGGTCGATTGTCAGGGGGTAGACATGCTGCCAGAGAGTAGGAGTCGTCATAAACACCAGCCGTCTCACCGGATAGACAGGTACCTCTACTTCCACTCGTGCGCGCCTGGCAACCTCGCCAGCCCAGGACCCGGCAGCGTTGATGAAGTACTCAGCTTCAAAGATGCCCCTGGGCGTCTCCACCCGCCAGCTGTTTCCTGTCCATGCAGCGCTGATCATGGGTGTCTCAACATAGATGGAAGCTCCGCGTTCCCTCGCCAGCCTGAGGTAGGTGAAGGTCACGCTATGCGGATCGACGATCCCGTCCGCCGGCCCGTGGGTTGTGCCAGCAATGCCATCGTCTACAAAGGCAACGAGGCTCTGTGCATCCTCGACGGAAAGTACTTGCACCGGCGCGCCTATGCGTTCTTGCATTCTGACGCTTTCCAGGTGCTCGTTCCAGCGTTCGGGCGGCACGAGGAAAAGGTAGCCGATGGGGCGATAGCCAGCATCCTCCCCATACAACTCCTGAAAATGCTGGTATTCCTGGATGCTTTCCCAGGAGATGCGTGCGTTCACCTCTTCGGTATACTGCACGCGCACCCCGGCGACGCTCCGACCGGTTGAACCCATCGCAGGCGACATCTGCGCCTCCAACACCGCCACTTTCAATCCCCGCTCACTCAGGCGAAAGGCGCAGGCCGCTCCCATAATGCCGCCTCCGATAATAACGACGTCAGTCTTCACGCTTGATGACATTTCTGCCCGCCTTATGTGCCTGCACCTATTGCATGCGCTCTTTTGCTGAACGCAGTGCCATCGTCGCCGCTTCATCGATGATATAGAGATCGGGTAGCCGCACAAGCTGCTCCTGGTTCCCACGATAGCGCACAGCCACCCCGTATTCGCGCTCAGCCGCCTCAAGCGAGATATACCCATTGATGACATCGTTGAGCACCAGCTCCGCTGTGCGTTGGAACGGGTCCCCATAGCCGCCGCCCCCCGGTAGATTGAGTTGGACGCGGTCATGGGGCGCGAGAGATGTCAGAGCCTTTGCCTGGGGACGAATTGTATTGTTGACGAGATAGTCGCCGGGTGTGCCAGTTTTGCCACCCTCAAGCCCGGTCGCCGGGAAACGGATGCGGTCAACCATCGCCGAAATCCCCCAGGATGTTTCGCCCCGGTAGCCGACCTCGGTCCATTGTCCCAGCCCGCCACGGTAGGTCCCAGGGCCACCGGAGTCGGTGCGCAGCTCCCGGCGATACAGGATCAGCGGTGCCAGGTTCTCCACGACTTCTGCCGGCACGCCCGCGACTCCACTGGGAAAACCGGTCGTGTTCAGGCCGTCCTTAGTTGCTCGCGCCCCGGTGCCTCCACATTGGAACAGGCTGAAAGTAAAGGTCTCGTGTGAAGCGGGCCAGGTTCCGTGCCAGACTGAGATCCAGATGGGGTCGGCACCGCAGGCGATCAGCTTTCCTGGCATCGCGGGTGCTAACGCCCCGAAGATCACCCCGGGGAGGAAATGCCCGATCAAGTGGCGCGATGCCACTGCCGCAGGCTCAAGGCAGTTCAAAATGCAACCGGGGGGTGCGGTCACATGCACCGGGCGGAAGGCCCCTTCATTATGGGGAACCTCGGGGCTGACTGCAGCCTTGATCGCGAACGAGGCGTAGGCGTGGGTATAGTTCATTACCACGTTGATGCCTCTGGAACTTTGGGGTGATGAACCGGCAAAATCGATGAACAGGTCTTCGTCCTCGATCGTCACGGTCACTTTGATGCGAATCGGCTCATCGAAGCCGTCGCTCCAGGACTCGTTCTCGTAACGTCCATTGGGCAGTTTGCGCAGTGACTCGCGCATGGCCCGTTCCGAGCGTGTGATGATTTCGTCAGCGAGCGGGTCAATCGAGTCCAATCCGAACTCCTCCATGAAATGCAGCAGCTCACGCGCACCCACCGCATTTGATGAGGTCTGGGCGTACAGATCGCCAACAGTTTCGTTGGGAGTGCGTACGTTCGCACGAATAATCTTGAACAGTTCGTGATTTGGCTCGTCGCGGATGAACAGCTTTGTAATTGGAATGCGCAGTCCTTCCTCGTAGACCTCGCGCGCCTCGCCCGATAATATGTGGCCGCCGATATCGGGGGCGTGGCAGGTGCTGGCGAAATACCCGACCACCCGCGCGTCTTTGAAGACCGGAGTCAGAATCGTCATATCATTGATCTGACCCGCGGTCTGCCAGGGGTCGTTGGTGATGAGCACATCACCCGGCTGCAGCGTCTCTGCCAGGTACTCCTTCAGGAAGTGGCGCACCCCAGTTGCCATCGCGTTGATGTGGCCGGGCGTACCGGTGAGCGACTGCGCGATCATGGAGCCGCGCGTATCGAAGACCCCGCAGGCAAGATCCTGCGACTCGCGCACTACCGTGCTGAAGGCGGTGCGCATCAGAGTGACCTGCTGCTCGTTCACAACAGAGAGCAGGCGGTTCCACAGCACTTCCAGGGTGATCGGATCAAGTGTATTCGCCATTGACATGAATCCTTGCTGGGAAAAGCTAGTGTTCAACAATCAGGTTGCGCTGCTCGTCGATGCGGAAACGAGCATCCGGCCCGATAATCACCGTCGACTCGCGCTCTTCCACAATCGCAGGCCCGCCCAAGCTTGAGCCAGGCATCAAGCCATAGCGGTCATAGACCGCCGTATCGTGATATCCTTCCAACTCCGGGAAGTATGCCATGCGGCTTCCTTTCCGAGCAGTTGGCGCAATTGCCTGCTCATCCCTGCCTGTTTGCGAACGCACGTGTGGCGCAGGACCAGACGAAGTGATGCGCCAGTTGATGATTTCAACCGACACCGATCGGCTCAGCCGCTCGTAGAGACGGCGATAGGCCTCTTCAAACGAGTTGATGATCAAGGGAGTGCTATCACTGCTGAGCTGACCACCGGGCAGCGGCACCTGGATCTCGTGCCCCTGGCCGACATAGCGTATATCCGCCACGCGCCGGTGGCGAATGTGTTGGGGAAGCACACCGGATCGCTCGAGCAGCGCCTGGCCTTCCGCCTCCATCTCGCCGAGCAGGGCGTTGACCTCGTGCCAGTCTAGTTGATCGATGCGGCCAGGCCAGGAGCGTACGAAGTCGAAGGCGAGCGGAGCGGTCAGGAAACCAACCGCGCTCATCACGCCCGCTCCAAACGGTGCAATCAAGGCTGGCGACCCCAGGGCCTTCGCGATGCGAAAACCATGGACCGGTCCCGCGCCGCCGAAGGCGAAAACGGGGAAGCGATGTGGGTCCTTCCCGCGCTCGAGGGTATGGATGCGGGCGGCATTGGCCATACTTTCATTCACGATCTGGTGGATGCCCCAGGCCGCCCCTTCTATCGAAAGACCTAACGGATCGGCGATGCGTTCCTTGATGGCCCGGCGAGCGGCGGCGAGATCTATCTTGAGCTGGCCCCCAAGAAAGTAGTCGGGATCGAGGTAACCAAGCACCAGGTCGGCATCCGTTACCGTCGGCTCTGTTCCCCCACGTCCGTAGCAGGCAGGACCCGGTTCGGCGCCTGCCGAGTCCGGCCCTACTTTCAATAACCCCATCGGGTCGACGCGGGCGATCGAGCCACCACCCGCGCCGATCTCGATCATCTCGATCACCGGCAACTTGATGGGAAGCCCCGACCCTTTCTTGAGGCGGTATCTCCTATCCACCTCAAATTCGTGCGCAATAAGCGGTTGACCCTGGTCGATGATGCAGAACTTGGCGGTTGTCCCGCCCATGTCGAAGGAGAGCAGGTCATCGTAGCCGCAGGCCCCTCCGTAACTGGATGCAGCCAACGCACCGCCCGCCGGACCGGATTCAAGCAGGCGCACCGGGAAGCGCATGGCCGTATCGACGGTGACAATCCCGCCGCTGGAAATTATCAGGAAGAGGCTGCCCTTGAAGCCGATGCGCGTCAGGCGCGCCTGCAACTTGCGAAGATAGTTCTCGACGCGGTCCTGCACATAGACATTGGTAATCGTCGTCGAGGTGCGTTCGAACTCACGTATTTCGGGCACCACCTCCGAGGAGATGGAGACCCGCATGCCTGGAGCGACGCGCCGCACGATGGCGCGTGCTTCTCGTTCGGCAGAAGGGTTGGCGAAGCTGTTGAGAAAGGCGATGGCGAGGGCCTCGATCCCGTTTGCGGCGAGTTCGCTGGTTAATTGCTCGACGAAGGCGGCATCCAGTTCGCGCAGAGTTGCCCCATCGGCCAGGGTTCGCTGCGGTATCCCGAAACGCAGGTAGCGTGGCACCAGCGGCTGCGGCAGCTCCAGCATCAGGTTGTAGAGTTCGTAACGGTTTTCACGCCTGATTTCAATGGAGTCGCGGAAGCCCTCCGTCGCGAACAAGGCAGTGGGGGACCCGGTGCGCTCGATGACGGCGTTCGTGACCAGCGTGGTACCGTGAATGAGTTGCTGCACCTTGCTCACGGGAATGCGCTCGCGCTCCTGGGTCTCGAGCACGAGCGTTTCGACGGCCTGCGAAGGGTCGCGAGGCGTGGTGAGCGTTTTCCCGACTGCGAAGTCGCCGGTAGCATCGTCAAAGACAACCAGGTCGGTGAACGTGCCCCCGATATCCACTCCAATTCTGAGATGCGCGTAGGAACCTTCCATCACTCACCCTCCAGCCTGGGGAAACGGCTCAGCGGGAAAATATCGACCTGGGGGGATCGCTGCTGGGACAGCAGGCCGCCATCGACCCTCAGGATATGCCCGGTGATATAGCTGGCATCATCCGAGGCGAGAAAGGCGGCTGGCCCGGCCAGTTCCTCGGCTTCGCCCATGCGCCCAAGCGGGATGGTTGTGCCTCGCTCTTGCTTCATCTCTGGCTTCATCCCTTGTGTATCAATTGCACCCGGCACGAGTGCGTTTACGCGAATGCCATACGGAGCGAGGTCGAGCGCCATGGCCCTCGTGAGGGCTTCGATGCCGCCCTTCGACGCATCGTAGGCCGCCATCCCCCGGTGGGCGTGCGAGGCCCCCCCGCTGGACATATTGATGATGACACCCTTGCGGCGACGGGCCATCACCTGGGCAGCGCGCAACGAGCAGAGGAACACGCCCTTGAGGTTGACCGTCAGCACCCGGTCCCACCAGCTTTCGTCCGCTTCCAGGAAATGGCGTTCGACGTTGATCAAACCGGCGTTATTGACCAGCACGTCCACCGTTCCAAAGCGCTGGAGCACGTCATCGAAAAGGCGATCCACTTGCTCTTTGCTCGCCACATCGGCAGCGCCAGGAACAGCCGATCCCCCGTTGCTGATGATCTGTTGGACGGTCGCTTCGACTCCGGCGGCGTTAACATCATTGACGATCACCTGCGCACGCTCGCTGGCAAAACGAAGGGCGATCGCGCGACCGATGCCATGCCCGGCTCCGGTCACCAGCACGATGGTATTGGAAAAGCGTTGCTGCATCAGTGTATGATCCCTTCTCTCTTAAGACTGTTCAGACGAGGAGTGCTATCAACCCCTACCGCAAAGCAGTTCCATCACGTATCAGAAACATCAAAAGAAGCGGAAGCAGTTCCATTTCGTATTTCTTTCTCTCCTGGTGAACTCTCTTCTCGCGAGACATGCGTACTTCCACTGTCTGCTGGTAGTATATAAGAAAAAATGCCGAGAATGAAGAGAAATTGAACAACAATTTGGTTCATCTCCAAAAGCAAGGAGAGAAAAAGGCGAAATGTCCGAATAGAGTGAGAACCTGCTGGATAGAACAAGCTGTGATTACCCCATACATTTAATCGTGCGCAAGACGTGTCCGCACATGAGTATACTACATCCCAACTATTACTTTTGTCTCACCTTTACTCATAAATTGTCACCGTGTTTCAAATAACGTATAGAATAAGTAGCTCTCCGAGTGGAAGCGTCAGAACTGAGAACGCGGAGGGGGACAGGAAGACGTTGAAGGACTCTCACCCCTGACCCGCTGGGCTAGGAGGTCGCCGCCATCAGCGCTTGCAGGCAAGCAAGTCGCTCGCAGAACATCTGTCGTTGTCGTGCTAATGAGACCGTTTCCCCCATCGTGTGGCGGGGACGGAAGGAGTTGCGTAATTCGTCAAAGGCACGGCAGAAGCGGGCTGCTGACTCGACGTTTCCAAAGCCGCGCATCGGATAGGAGCGCTGTTTGATGCCACGATGATCTTGCTCCATCCGAGTAGTGAGTGAGTGATTGCAGCGATGGATGACCTCATTTCCCAAGGTCTCGCGCATGGCACGGGGAGAGGAATCATGCCCATCGGTCGTGACCCGCTCTTGGGCATGACCAACCACGTCGACGGCTTGCTTAAAAAGGTGCTTGGCCGTCGCCATATCTCGCTTCTCGCTCAACATCGAGTCCCCCAGGTTGCCATCCCGATCGATGGCTCGCTAGAGAGAGCACCACTTTCCATGGACGCTGACGTACGTTTCATCGACGTGCCAAGATGTTCCTGCCTGTCCGCGTCGCTTGATGCGTCGTTGATCCGCCATGAGCGGTGCAAAACGCGCTTTAAGAGTCTCGAACTGCCTCATGGGTGAACACAAAACCGCGCTGCAAGAACATCTCGGCCAGATCACGCAGGCTCAACGTAGAGCGAAGCCGCCAGAAAACGACGAGCAGGACGAGATCCGTTGGATATTCGAGAGAGTTGAAAGGGGTAGCGGTGCGTTCATTGAAGCTGCGTCGGCACTCTGAGCAGCAGAACGTCCGAGAGCCCAGCGCGGTTTTCTTGGTTCGTTCTTTGGTGGCGGTTGAAGCACAGTCTGGGCAGTTCATGGTTCCCTCTTCTTGAAGATGTTCTTACCGACCGTCAGTCTTTCATAAGAAGGATCTCCACACCGGATCTTGTTCCCAGTTCTGACGCTTCCACCCTAATGGGGATATTATTCATGCAAATCACGAAAGGAAGGAACAATGGCAGCCACTCAGAGTCAGAAAACTACTTCCGAGGGGAGTGTGGCTGGGTTATCGAACGCACCCATTTATGGATCAATCGCTCGCATTGGCTCTTGGTTCGCTTGGAAAAGAAAGTGGAGCATTCCCTCGCTTTGCTTCATTCGCCTGCGCTCGGTTGAGCTTTGCCAAATGAGAGGTTTTCAGATAAGCTTTTCATTCATTTGTGTGTTAGCACTTATAAACTCTGTTGTGCTAGCAACACCAGGCGAGCACCAATGGCCTGCTCTGGTGAGAGCAGAAGCGCAGCCGGGTCTGCCGTGTCCACCTCAAAGTTCACCGTGTGCTGAGTCAAATAGGCACGTGTCTGATCGAGGTCTCTGCTGGCTAGACACACTTCGAATGGTCCTTCGCCCACTTCTTCTAGTGCGCGCTGCACTGGCCCATTGCTCAGAGGCATCAGCAGGTCGATCTGAGAGGAGCCAACCTGGAACGTCGCTCGACGAGCTGCGAGAGAAGGAACCATATCTCTGCGACTGAGGGTTAACCCAAGTTGGCGCTGGTAGAGATCAGTGACACCCTCCAGGTCACGCACGGCTATGGCGATGCCAACCCATCCGGTCACACCGTTGGGGTGCGTGCCTGGCTTCTCCCATGAGAGTCGCTGGTCATCGGGCACATCCCAATGGATCAGGAAAGGCCAGGGTCGGCACCAGGAGACGCCTTCTGGCACCAGTAAGCGCCAGGAGAGTGGGTGTCCATCCGGCCGCATGCGCTGCATGGAGAATGGTCCCAGCGTTGTCAGACCGGTCATCCGGAAACGCTCGGCATCTTGCTCGATATCGGTGGTAGCCAGGGCATACCCTACCAGGCCCCCTTCTCGCACTGGATGGTGCTCATCCCGTGGCCAACAACGAGCCACAATCACCTCTGCCATGCGCTCACCCGCACCATCATGTTCCAGATGTAGCAGGGGCTCGGTCAGTTCCAGTTCCATCAGGTACAACTGCCCGCCGTCTTGCACGAGATCGACACGTCCAAAGAGCAAAGGGCCACACCCCAGCATCTGCTTCGACCACCCGCATGATCCTTTGGGCCAGGGCTACCGCCTCAGGCGGTGGGCAATCAATCTGCTGCTCCGCCACAAGAATTTGCGCTACCAGCTCCTCAGCCGTGAGCGTGTGAAAGGGGAGCCGGGCAAAACGCATGGTACCAGGAGTCGTTGATGAACACGTGACTCCTCTCGCCGAAGCTTTCCACACCCGCCAGATACGGTTGGAGCAGCATATCGTGCTGCCCCAGAAAGTGGTCGAGATGCTGCTGGCCACAGGCAACTGACGCCCTCTTCCTGTGCTCTACCACACAGGTCCCATACTCATTCGCGGCAATCGACGGTTTGAGAACCACGCTGTTCCATCGCAGTGTGGAGAGGAGTCGGTCCAGATGGACCGACGTGCCCATGTACAATCACTGAATTGACAACAGATACCCGTTCTTTTCAGTGAGAAGACAACGAGCATAACAGGAGCGTGCAAGATGGACCCCGTTTCTCTCATCGAAGGTGTACTGGTAGCTGGAGCCGCTGCAAGCGCCAAGGACACCTCCGGTCAAGCTGTCAAAGATGCCTTTCGCTGTGTGATATACTCACCAGGGAGTCACGGTATTTCTCACAGGACGCATGAACAATGCAACAGTGTTGTCATTCTCCTGCTCAGTGAAATGGCGACGTCGCAGATCAGATATGCTATTTTTCCTTTTACTGTGAAACCCTGACTCACCTATCATCTGGCTTCTAAAAACGAGCAGCGAGGATTCTTTCCCCGCTATGAAGAAGACATCCTCGAAAGTGAACATATGCAGCAGCCAAATAGTCCTAGTTTGCACCAGCCAGTCAGGTCTCTTGAGCAGGTAGAGCAAACGCTACAGTTGCAAACCACAATTTTAGCCAATATTCAGGAGAGTGTCATTGTCACTGATTTGCAGGGGAAGATCGTCTACTGGAACGAGGGGGCAGAGCATATCTTTGGCTATAGCGCTTCAGAAATGCTTGGCAAAACGCCAGCCCTGTTATATCCCGAAGCGGCCAGGGCAGAATTTCTGCCTGACTTGCAGCACATTCGAGAAGGGAAACCGTATATCGAGGAGTGGAGAGGGCAACGCAAAGATGGAGCACCGATCTGGATTGATATTAGGACCACCTTACTGCTCAATACCAAGGGAGAAGCTAGCGGGTTCATTGGAGTCGGAAAAGATATTACTGAGCGCAAACAGGCAGACGAAGCACGCCTCCAGCTTGCTGCGATTGTTGAGACCTCAGATGACGCCATTATTGGGAAAACGGTCGAGGGCATCATCACTAGCTGGAATGAGGCAGCGAAGCGCATGTATGGATACACTGCCAAGGAAGCCGTGGGCCAGCCGATCACGCTCCTCTTTCCGCCAGATCGACAAGATGAATTTGCTGCGATCATGGAGCGTATTACCCGAGGAGAGCAGGTGAACCACTATGAAACGAAGCGGGTAAAAAAGGATGGCAGCTTCATTGCTGTCTCTGTCACGGTTTCGCCTATCAAAGATAGCGAAGGCAACATTATCGGCGCTTCGGCCATTGCACGGGACATCACCCAGCAAAAACGGTTGGAAGCAGAAGTCAGGCAGTCCAAGCAACAACTTGAGGAGATTCTCCGGCATATCGCTGATGGGATCACAGTGCAGGATAGAAGTGGAACCATCATCTATGCCAATGATGCAGGAGCAAAGTTCTGCGGCTTTGCCTCTGCACAAGAAATGCTTGCGCTCGATCTGGCGAGGTTACGAGCGTACTATTTAGAGCGATTTGAACTCAAAGATGAGTTCGGTCAACCCTTATCCTACACTGCACTGCCTGCGACCAGAGCATTACAAGGTGAAAGGTATACGGAAACCCTTGTCAACTATATCGACAAGCACACGGGCAAACCATCGTGGTCAGTCGTGAAGGCAAGCCCTATCTTTGATGAACAAGGGCAGGTGCAATTTGCCGTCAATATTTTTAGTGATCTGACCGAACGTATGGAGCTGGAACAACGCAAAGATACCTTTATTGGCATGGCAAGCCATGAACTGAAAAACCCTGTTACCGCCTTGAAAGGCTTCATCCAACTGCTCAAAAGAAGGATGGAGAAGCAAGACATGCAGGGGTCGAGGGACCTGCTTGTCAGAATGGAAACGCAAATCATTAGGTTAACCAAACTCATCGAAGACTTATTGGATGTGTCCAAAATCCAGGCAGGCGGATTAGCGTATGCAGAGGAACGCATTGAGATTGATGCATTGATACAAGACATTGTAGAAACGATCCAACACACTAACACGACGCATACCATTCGTATTCATGGCACATCGCAGCAACATGTGATCGGTGATAGTGACCGACTGGGACAGGTGTTTATCAACCTGATTACGAACGCAATTAAATATTCACCGCAAGCCACGAGTGTTGATGTGTCCATAGCCGCCGCAAACGACAAAGTTCTTGTGAGTGTGCGAGATTATGGAGTTGGTATTCCAGAGGAGCACCTGAGCAGAGTCTTTGAACGCTTTTATCGAGTCCATGATAGTCGTGAGAAGACATTTTCAGGCTTAGGGATGGGATTATATATTGCCAACGACATTGTGAAGAGACATGGCGGGGAGATCACGGTGGAAAGTACCGAGGGCAAAGGGGCAACCTTTTCCGTTTCCTTGCCGATTGACAAATAAGAAGAGAAACCCTCTTTCAACCTCAGACGAGTGGCAATTGTCAATCTTTCCACACTACAAGCCCAAACCTCTCAAAACGCTGCGTTGTATTGGCTTCCAGGCTGTTGAGCAACGAGAGAAAAGGTGGTAGGTAATAGGGTGAGGTGTCGTTGTGTGAAAGGGAAAGGCTACTACGATGATGGGAAGCAAAGTGCGCAGCTTTGCTGATCAATGTGTCATTGGAAGAGCTGGTACCGCAAGATCAATTCTATCGGCACCTGGAGCGCACACTCGATCTTTCTTTTGTACGTGAACTCGTGCAAGAGACCTATGCAGGCGGAGGTCGCCCTTCGATTGATCCCGTGGTGTTCTTCAAACTGCAACTGGTGATGTCCTTTGAGGGCATTCGCTCAGAGCGCTAACTGATGCGGCAGGCAGCTGATCGGCTCAGCATTTTGTGGTACCCTGGCTATGACTTGGGCGAGCAGTTACCGGATCATTCCAGTCTGACCCGTATCCATGAGCGCTATGGAGTCGACATCTTTCGCCGCTTCTTTGAAGCCATTGTCGAGCAATGTCTACAGGCGGGATTAGTCTGGGGCAAAGAGCTGTACATCGAAGGCGCCAAGGTGCAAGCCAATGCCTCAAAAGACTCCCTCAAACCTCGCTTTTATGTCGAAGCGCACCTGGACAGCCTGTTTGGCGAAGCTCGCGAGGAAACAGCCGAGAGCGCTGAGCAGGAGAGCCATCAGCAGACATGCCTGGAAGAAGCAGCAGGAAGTCAGCCGGCTGAGGAGGGAGCAGCAGTCTCGAAGCAACTTCCCGCCTCGATCCCCCAGGAACTCCAAGAGGAACTCTGCCGACAGAATACCGAGCGCCATGACTGGATCGAGCAATTAGGAGCGCAAGATCGCCGCGTGACGAGTCGAGGCTATCAGCGCATGGCCGATTACCTGGTCAGCACGACCGACCTGGATGCCACGCTCATGGAGACCAAGAATGGCACGGCTATGGGCTACCGCACGCACTATGTGGTCGATGGCGGCAAATCGCGCATCATTCTCCAAGTGCTGGTGACCCCTTCGGAAGTGATGGATAACCAACCCATGCGCGATCTCGTTTTCTGCACTTGTTTTCGCTGGAAGCTGCGGCCTCGCCACGTGACGGGAGATACGAAGTATGGCACCACCGACAATATCGTGGCGCTCGAACGGGAGCACATCCATGCCCATGTCCCCATCGCTGATCTGGCCCAGCGTACGCCACTCTTTCGTCAAGAGGACTTCCAGTATGATGCACAGCGCGATGTGTACGTCTGTCCAGCCGGCAAGGAGTTGCATTTTTGTCAGCGACAAACCACCGAGCGATCTCGACACTATCGCGCACGAGCCAAAGACTGCAATCCCTGTCCGCTCAAAGCCAACTGTACTACCAGTAAGCAGGGACGTAGCCTCCGCCGTAGTGTCGATGAGACCTATCTGGATCGAGTGCGTGCCTATCATCACACTGAAGCCTACAAGAACTGGACAAAATCTCAAACGCTTACTGAAAAAGCGAAGCTGGGGACGCCGTCCGTTCCCAGCAGAGGCCTTGTGTGCCTTCTTTTTTGCTCAATGGGTCCTGCTTTTCCTTCGTTGGGGCTTTTCACTGTCTGGTTCTTTACTGATCGAGATGGTCATTTCACTGGAGGATGCCTAATCACTTCCTACAGCTTAGCTCTACAAAAAGGGCTTTTTCAACACTCTAAATCTTTATACGGCACCTTTTCATGGGAGTGACAGGCGTGCCTCTCTTCCATCGAGGGTGGCATGAGAGCAGCGCTCCGTTTGACCACGAGCGCTCCGCGCTGTCACAAACCACAGAGAGTACGCTGCCCTGCTGGAGCAAGACGAGCGCCTTGTTCCTCCTCGGTTCTGCTCGTGGAGGTCATGTGGTGATTAGACCCGTTCGAGGCCGATGAGTTCACGGACTTTTGCCGCACACACGTCCAGGTCAAAGGGCTTCTGTAAGAACGCACTTCCGGGGTCCAGCAAATTCCGCCGTTTCAGGTCCATCTCTTGATACCCACTCATGACCAGGACCTTCGTGTTTGCACGCTGCCTGCGCACATGCTCCTGGAATTGTCTTCCCTGCATCCTGGGCATCATGATGTCTGCGATCACCAGGGCGATGGAGGAGGCATGCTGCTCAAACACGCGCAAGCCTTCTTCTCCGTCATTAGCCATGAGCACGGTATATCCGTGTTCCCGCAGCATCTCGCTCATGATCAGTTGGATGTCAGGATCATCCTCGACCAGCAGAATGGTCTCAGATCCGCCCAGAACCGCCTGCACTTCGAGAGATCCCTGTTCCTCTGCCGATCCCGTTTTGGGTTCGACGGCTGAGAAGTAGAGCAAGAAGGTGGTTCCCTGACCTGGTTGACTCTGCACCCGAATCACGCCGTGATGCTGCTTGACGATGCCATAGACGACGGCAAGGCCCAGTCCTGTTCCCTGACCCACCTCCTTGGTGGTAAAGAACGGTTCAAATACTCGCGCCTGAACCTGTTCATCCATTCCACTCCCCGTATCGCTGATGCGCACCAGGACATAGGACCCGGGAGGAAGATAGGGCTGGGCATGTTGCCCGCCCTGTACAATTTCTACCTGCTGGGTGGTGATCTCCAGGTTTCCCCCGGCAGGCATGGCATCGCGCGCATTCATGCAGAGATTCACCAGGACCTGCTCCAGCTGCGTCGGATCGGCATACACCGCTTTCAGTGCCGGGCCTGCGTGGAACACGAGCTGCACGCTTGCTCCCAGAAGCGTCCTGAACAGTTCGAGCAGCGAAGCGATCTGCTCATTCAGGTCGACGTATCTCGGTTCCATAGGGGTTCCACGCGCAAAGGCCAGGAGCTGTCGGGTCATGCGCGCTCCCTGCTCGGCCCGCGTATGGATATGCTGGAAGTACTCGGAGAGGACGTGTTCCTGCTGCGTGCGCGCCAGCCCCCGCTGGGCATAACCCATAATCCCGGCCAGCAGGTTGTTAAAATCGTGCGCCAGACCACTGACCAGCAGCCCCAAACTCTCCATCTTCTGGGCTTGCTGCATCTGGACTTGCAAGTTGTGGCGCTCGGCCCGCAGCCGCGCTCGTTCCAGGCAGTCCTCGATGGTAATAGGCAAGCGCGAGAGATGCGTTTTGAGGACGTAATCACTCAGTCCACTTTTCATCGCCTCGGCGGCAATTTCTTCACTGCCAGTCTCGGTCACCATGACCACCGGCAGATCGGAGGAGCGCGCCCGGATTGCCTTGAGGATCTCGAGCCCCGTCGTCCACTTGAGCTGATAGTCTATGAACGCCATCGTATAGTCCAGTTCGCGCAAGGCTTCTTCGAACGCCTGCTGGTGGAGAATTTCCACATAGGTCGCTGCCGGAAACGCCTGCTGGATGGTTCGTTTCATCAGTTCACGGTCATACGGGCTATCATCAATGAGCAGAAATCGCATAGCTGTCCTCACTCTGCTGCACGCAACTCCAGCCAGAAAACGCTCCCCTGTCCTATGCTGGAAGTGATACCGATGCGTCCTCCCATCAGTTCGGTGGCCTTGCGCACGGTCGCCAGGCCCAGACCCACGCCGTCGTAGACCTCAGAGCCATGCAACTGGACAAACGGCCGAAACAGCCGTGGTTGATCCTCCGGCGCAATGCCAATGCCGTTATCCTCGATCTCGAGGCGGCACACCTGCCTGCTGGTTGTTGCCCTGATCGTCACCGTGGGTCGCACTCCTGGCGGCACGAATTTGAGCGCATTGGACAACAGATTGGTCAGCGCCAGCATGAGCAACACGGCGTTCCCCTGCACCGTTGGCAACTCCCCACTGACGGCCACCTGAGCCTGGCGCTGCCCTGCCTTCTGCTCCAGATGTTGCACACATCGCTGGACCAATTGATCGAGGGCGACGGGTTGCAACTGTCGGTCAGCGCGCTCGACACGCGCAAACTCGATCACTCCATCGATGATCTCCTGCATCTGCGCGGCGACGGACTGAATGCGCTCCAGGTCGTGTCGTCCTTGTACGCCGATCCGCTCGGCCTCTTCCTCCTGCAAGAGCCGGGCAAAGCCTTTGATCGCCCGCAGCGGCGCCCGCACATCATGCGTCATCGCGTGAAAGAAGGACTCCAGTTCTTCGTTGCGCAGCTTCAGTTCTCGTGAGAGCTGACGCGTCCGCAGCAGGATTTCCACTCGCGCCTGCAGTTCCAGCTTCTCAATCGGTACCCGGATCAGCTCATCCACCGTCTTCCACAGGTGACGGGTGAGCAACTCGGTCTCTCGCTGCGAGGTGATGAGCACCACGGGTAAAAAGGTTGGGGCGTCCTCGGCCTTGCGCAGGCGCACCTCCTGCCAAAGCCGGTCCAATGTGGGACCATCGATCAGGCACAGGTCAAACGGAACGACGAGTGATGTTCCATTGTCTGGGATCACCACCTCGTAATGCTGTTTCAACCAGTCGGACAGCAGGGCGCGGTTCGTTTTGTGGTCCAGGAGCAGTAGTATGCGGCTCATCTCTCTTACTCCTCCAGGATGCTCTGGATCACCCCCATCAATTCCTTGATCGCCAGGGGCTTCACCATCACCCCTTTCGCTCCATGGGAGAGACTGGCCTGTTGAATGGCCGCACTCTGCCGGGGTGATACGACCAGAAAGGGGATTTTGGCCGCCCGCAACTGCTCACAGCGCACCCAGATCTCCGCGTCGAAACCGGTAATATCGACCAGGGCCCCGGCAAGCGGCGGCGCGTTCGCCAGGGCCCGATCGAGCTCCTCGTAGGTCGCCGCCGAGACGGTGGGATACCCCTCTTTCGCGAGAAAGTCCGCCAAGAGTTGCAGATTGCGCGGCAAGCGGTTGACCAGCAGCAGTATGCGAGCGGTGGTTGACATGCTCAGTCCTCCTTGCTTGCTGCATCGACGGGGGAGATCCTTCCCGTCAAAATACCTTGCAGGTTCGTGAGGGGTCGGCCCACCTTGATGCCATAGCGACTCATTTCGATTTCGCGTAAGGTGCGTTCAAAGCTCGACAAGCGTTTCTTGAGGACGCCAATAACCTTGTGGAGTTCCCCGCGCAGTTCCAGGTAGCGTAAGAACACAATAGTATCTGCCAGGTAACTGATTCCCACGTCACTCACCTGGAAGTCGCCGACGATGGACTCCACTTCGTTGATGAGCAGGACGGCCACGCCCATATTCTGCAGGTATTTGCACAGGGCATGCAGGGACCTCACGACATTGTCTCCGCGCAGCGAGAGGCGATAGCCTGCAAGACTATCGAGCATGACAATGCCAGCGTGCTGCTGCTCAACCTCACAGCGCACGGTGTGGGCAAACTCATCGGACGTCAAATGCAGGGGTTCGATCTGCACCACCGAGAGCGTCCCGCGCGCTATCATGGCCCGAACCGGAATATTGAGGGATTCACAGCGGCGCAAGAGCGTCTCGCGCGCCTCTTCAAACGTGTAGACCACCGACCGTTCGCCTCGCCCTGCCGCCTCTTTCATGAATTGGAGTCCCAGTGTCGTTTTCCCCACGCTGGTGGGACCGGTCAGAATGCTGATGGTACCTCGTTCCAGCCCCCCATGCAAGAGTTCATCCAGTTCCGGGACGCCGGAGGAGATGGTCTCCTGTACGAACTGCTGGAGGTGCTGCTCAGGGAGCAGGTGCGGAAACACCTCCATGCCCCGATCGGTGAGACGCGTGGTGTGGGACCCACTGCGAAAGTCGGATCCACGAAACTTGCTGACGCCGACCGCGCGGCCTTCCGGCTGAAAATGCAGGTAGATGATGCCGTCGCTCATAAATTGGAGGTCGTCATCAGGAGCGGAGTTGCTGCCTTCAGAGGTATAGAGGATGGTGGCCCCCTGCTCGACCAGAAAGCGCAGGAAGGAGAGGGCCTGTCTGCGGAACTGGAACGCATCGATGGCGAGGTAGCGGAACTGCGTCATGGCATCCAGAAAGACCCACTGCGGCTTCAGATGCTCGATCTGCTCCAGGATCTGCCGGGTCACCGGTTCGCGTTCGACTTCGGCAGGAGAAAAAATATCGTAGGTTTGCATTTCGGTGAAAAAGGCGGCATTGGGCGAGAGATCCAGGAAGTGGACCTGGGTGAGATCAAAGCCAAGCGCGTTGGCATTGGCGCGCAGTTCCGCTTCAGGTTCCCCCAACGTAATAAAAAGGCTCTGATCTTCTCGGGCCGTGCCTTCGGTGAGAAAGTGCAGGCCGAGCGTGGTTTTCCCACACCCGGAACCGCCGCGCAAGAGATAGGCGCGCTTTTGGATGAGCCCGCCATATAAAATCTCATCGAGGCCTGTCACGCCCGTCGAGATCCGCACAAATCCTTGCTCAACCTTGCCATTATACTGCTGGTTCTGTGGCTCCTGTTCTGGGATCACCTCCTCCGGGGGAGAGGGTTCTTGCTCATATTGTTTTACCTCCTGCTCGCTTGTCGGAAGGTGACTTGTCATTTCATGCACCATTGTAACCAGGTCATATGGCGTCACCTTTACTCCTTCCGCAAAGAATGCATTGACCTCAGCACCTAAGATAAGAATAACGGCGAAGTAGTAGAAAAACACCAACAGTATCACAAGCCCCAACGTCTGTCCCGCATAGCCAGTAAGAAAGCGGGTAACATACAGTGGAAAGAGGATAAGATAGGCTTGGAGGAGTATCGTCGCTACTACTGCTCCTAGCCAGCTATGATGGAAACTGATTTTCTGGTTGGGCACGACAATATAAATGGCCTGGAAAAGAATATATGCCGCGATCAATCCACCTAGAATACCGCCCAAACTAAACAAGACCTTACTGCCCGGAATCTGGCCTAGTGGGGTATACTGCAAAACCGAAAAGAACAACGCAGGACCAGTTGCTGCCAGTACCATGATTGGGACGAGGATGATGAACAGCAGCAGCATGACAAAGGCCATGACATTCTGCGGAATGAATGACCGTGGGCGTATATGGTAAATGATATCAAAACATCCTTCAATCAGGATGAACAGGCGTGAACCATTAAAGAGGGCAAGTATGATAGCGATAATTCCCAAAACACCGGCGTTCCTCTTCAGTTGATTAAACGCAGCATCCAATAGGTTGCTTGCCGATGTTGCTGTTGGAAAGACGTGTATGATTTGCCCCCTCAACTGGTCATATGCAGAAGGATTTAATGTACCCAGGATCAACCCAAGGATAGAGAAAAGCGCAATTACAATCGGGAACACTGCCATTATCAAGTTATACGCTAACGCTGCGGAGAGATTCATCGACCAATCGTTATTGAACTTGGTAACAAAAGCCTGTACAGGCTTGGTACCTCGTTCAGCTGTATGCACAACCCCTGAGAATCCATTACGCTTAGCATCTTGTGTCTTAGTTGTCATCAATACTCCTCCTTCTTCCCCTAGCTGAAGACATAGCACTAGCCGATACCTGACTAAAGAATACCGGGGAAGTTGTAGGGGAGGCGAGGCAATACACCGCCTTCGAGTCCCTCCCCTACATCACAATGTGCCTGACAATCTCAAACTCCTATTCTTTTCATTCACGATTTGGCTCGTCTTCAAGTTTCATCAAACGCGAGAATAAGGTAGAGGTAGGACCAGGCGCCCTCAGGTGGACAACACACCCTTTTTCTTCAGAAGAAGGTAGAGCCAGAGGGTAAGGCCGAGCAACACACCGCCAATCAGGTAAGCGCCCAGGACATCGCTCGCCCAATGGTCGCCCAGGTAGATGCGAGAAGGGCCAACCAGCACGACAAACAGCGCGGGAATAATGAGCAGCGCCATGCGCCACCATCGTTTGCCATAAAAGAGGATGACGCCCAGCGAGAATACTAAGCCAAAATAGGCAAGGTAAGACATTACGTGCCCACTGGGGAAGCTCTGCCCACTCGCTGCCTGTATTACCTCAACCAGGGATGCACTTGGACGCGGACGAGCTACGATGAGCTTAATCACTCCGTTCAAAAGAGTGCTTACTATGGAAAGAGCTACCACCATGATCGCTTCCAGGCGCAGCCAGAGCAGCCAGAAGAATACCGCAGTCAGGAGGATGAGGAGAGAGAAGAGGATAAAGTTGTAACCAAGGTAGCTGACTGCGATCATGGTGAAACGCAGCCAGGGGGATTGGTTCTCCTGAAATTCCCTGGTAATGGCGACATCGACAGGTAGGACCGGGTGGAAATGTACCCAGAATGCCAGCAGTGCGAAGAGCGTAAGCTGTATGGCATACACCCCAAGCAGTATAAAGCCCCACCTGATAGCGCGATACCAGGGTCTACGGGCAGATGCAAGCTCTTGCTTCGCGTCCTCAACGACATTTTGTACATTTTCTTGAACTTTTTCAGTCACGGGTTTCTGCTGCATGGCATACTCCTGAAAAGCTTGATCTATCCTTTGAGATACCAGTAGTACGTTCCTCTGGCCGTCGCTTTTTTTGCTGCGATCGGTGTGTGCGTGCGCTGTCCTGAGCGATCGGAGTCCCCGCGTTTGCTCTGCCTTGAGACGTGCCGCAAAAAGACAGGGCGGCTTACTGAGCCGCCCTACCGGGTTAAAGCAGAGTTTCAGGTTACAGTCTTCGATTCGGGTAGCTGCGAGAGACGAGGCGCAGGATGGCAATCAGGATACAGGCGCCGATGAAGGCGATGATGATGGTCCCAATGAGGCCACTCGAGCCTAGACCAACCAGGCTTGCCAGGAAACCGCCAATGAATGCGCCAACGAGGCCGACAACGATGTCACCGACGATGCCATAGCCTCCACCGCGCATCACTAAGCTCGCCAAGAAACCAGCGATTAGGCCAACTATAAGCCACCAAAGCACCGTTGTCAGACTAATATCAGCAAGAACAAGTGTTGCAATTGTCATCATGAAATGTAGCTCCTCTAATAAACTAAACGGGTAGACTGTTCTACAGATCCGTTTGATTGCATTATACTCTATTTATTTTGCTATTACAAGCCAGAAATAAAACTCTCAGCATTTGCTAATAGCCTTTTAATATTTCTAATTTTATTTATAGTATATATTTCGTGTATCTCGGAGGTCGCTCCTCACCCCTACTGCAAACGTTGCTAACCCGTTTAGGGGCATTTATCTACTCTCGATTTGGAAGTGACGGGGGGATATCAAGCCTGTGAGAGAGCACGTCTATTGGGACCAACGTACAAGCAGATCAAGAGCAGAGTGGCCAAGATGATGTAAGACAGGGAGACTATCCTGTTGACACCAGGTTCGAAGAGTTCAAACGCACCTATGGCCAGACTAAATATCTCCAGGAGCACGACCCGCTGGTGTGCCCAGGGCTTCACCCTCCATACTCCCCAAGCGATAATAGGCGAGGCGAGGGCCACTACTAGAGCGATCCCACCTGCCGGACCTGCGAAAATTGCAGCACCGCTCACGATGACTGGACGACCCGGTGCCAGGAGTTCTGCAAGCAGGGATAGACTGAAGAGCAGCCCGAGTATGGCCTGGATAATCAAGAGAACGACCATGGCCGTAATCCCTAGTGAGTGTCTGCGCGTAATCATGTTTTGCATGTTCTTCTGCCTTTCAAATTCATCCATTTCAAGGAATGTGAATCCCCGCTCTCTTTGCATGCCGTCTTTCCAGTACGCTTGTTGTCCATTGGTACAAGCAGATAAACAGCACCAGCCAGAGCACGCCAGAGAGATAGCCACCCAGGACATCGAAGAGCCAGTGTTCGCCCTCATACACCCGGGAAAAGCCTATCAGCAGGAGGTTGAGCGCGGCAAAGACTTGCAAGGGGATCAGCGCCCAGCGGTAAGGCCATGCGCGCACGGGCCTCGTAAAACTCAGGTACAGCAGAAAGCCATAAAAGAGCATCACATGACAGCAATGACCCGAGGGAAAGCTATTATACTTGAGAGAAACATCGACATGAACAAGAGCTGGGGTGGGCCGCGGACGAACGACGTAATCACCAATGAGTGCATTAATCGCATTGCCGATACCCACGGTCAAAGCCAAAAAGATAGCCTGCCGATACCAGCCCAGGAGGAGTATCCCGGCGAAGATGATTCCCAGGACGATACCTGTGGGCGTAGGGTTGTCGAACGTGCCGATAAAGTCGAGAATGGGAGGGATCCATGGCCAGTAGGGCAGGCTCTGAACAGTTCGACTGAATTCCAGTTCGACTGGCCAGGGGCCAGGATGGTTATGCACAAGCATGGAAGCCGCAGCCAACGCAAGCAAGCCAAGCACCCAAAGCGTGATGGCAATGCTTCTGCGTATAGCGCTATTCCACCAATGTGGAGGACCCATTTTCCTCGTATGTTCCTGCATGTGTTCTTCCGGCAGCATCGTCGGACCATTCATAATGTTTATCTCTCTCCTTTCGGTAACTACTCAAGTCCCCCAAGCCAGGGAAAATAGCACCGATAATACCACCTGGTGCACGCCGACGAGCCAGTTTAGCTGTTGTTCTGCGGTAGAGGAAGATGAGGAGGAACAGCAGGAGCCCGCCGGAGAGGTAGCCTGCTAGTGCATCGGTGATCCAATGGGAACCCGCCTCTATACGTGCATAGCCCACCATGAGAATGTTGAGGACGGCAAAGATCTGCAGGGGGAGCAAGAGCCAGTGATAACGCCACTCGCGTACGGGTTTGGTGAAGCTAAGATACAATAGGAAGCCATAGTAGACCACACAATGCTCTGTATGACCAGAAGGGAAACTGTGAAACGGCTCAGGTATGTAGACATGGATCAGCGGGGAGCTTGGACGTGGCCGCCCAACGATGGCGCTGAGTAGGCCATCGACAACATCTGCTATGCCTGTTCCAACTACAATAAAGATGGCTTGTTGAAACCGGCGAAAGAGCGATAGACCGATGAACCAGATGGCCAATGCTATTAACACAGGAATAGGGTCATTAAAGGTATCGACAAATGTGAGGCAAGCCTGTACCCATGGCCAGAGGTGAAGATGCTGTACAGAGATGGTGGTTTGCAGGTCGAAAGGCCAGGGACCAGGATGAGTATGGACGCTCACGGAAGCTATGATCAGCATTACAAAGCCAATACCCCAAACGATCGCCTCGGTGATATGCCGCTTGTGGGCAGCTTGTCGGTTCTCACCGCCAGCCTTAGTTGTAGCAGTCGGCGTCTGTATGCCTTTAGGATGAGTTGTACTTTTCATGACTTTCCTCGTGCCAGGCGGCTGAGTGCCTTGACGCGCGCAATGATGGCGGGGGTGGTAGTGAAGAGGGCCCAATCGTTGTTCGTCAGGCTGCCCTCGACCTGGTGAGCGGCGGTGGCAACTCCCCAAAGAAAGCAGTGCTGGGGCACAAAAGACCTCCTCTCACGTTCATAGCGGTGCCTGGTTCCTCATCATGGTATTTTACCAGGAGAAGAAACAGCAATCTCACCGACGGATGGGAGTGATGGGTTCTCTCTCGTTCACCCTCTGCCAACGCGGCGATAACGGGCTTCCACGAAAGAATAGACGCCATAGGCGATCAGCCCCAGGGCAACAATACCCAGTAGTACCGGTCCGAAAGGCTGCTTTGCAAGCGTCTGTAATGCACTATCCAAACCTTCCGCTTGATGAGGGTTGTGCTGGAAAGCAGCCACGAGCAGGAAGAAGCCGATGATGCTGAAGTCGACACCGAGTGCGGCATAGCCACATCTCCCGACGAAGGTCACCCACTTCCTCACCTGGGCGTTCACGGTCGAGAGATTGAGCCGAGAGCGAAACTTCGCAGAGTACGCCGTAGAGAACAGGTACAAGGCGACGGCGATGACAACAAGCCCCACGAGGACCACCAGTGCCACACCAAACGGTTGCTTGAGCAAAAGTGCTGTCCAGTCTTGCGTGGTGGTGGTCGAACTCTTGCCACCGTTCCCTATCCCAGCGACTAATTGCTAGGCCCCAAAGGCCAGGGCACCGTAGCCGATACCGACGATGGCGTAGCCGATGCGTGCAATCATGCCTTTGGCAGCGCGCCCTTTCCCTTCCGTATCAAAGAGTGCTTGAATGAAACACCACAAAGCGAAACCAAGCAAGCCAAGGGCGACGATGGCAAGGAGAAACTTTCCGAAAGGCTGGTCATAGATGGTCCGAAGGGCACCATGCTGGTCAGTTGCTGAGCCACCATGCCCAATTGCCAACTGAGCGGCAAGTCCGCCAATAATGAGGTAGACGACTCCTTTGGTCGCGTAGCCGAACCGTGCAAACCGCGACATCCACGTACTGGTTGCGGCGTTGCGTGCCATTTGCTCCGCTTGATGTGCGTCTTCTCCGACATTCATGTGAGAACTCATGGTGTGTGCTTCCTTTCTCCTAAGCCATGGCCATGCGATCCTCTATTACGACCTGTTTGGCCCGCATCACGCCGCGCTTGCTCTTCTTCCCTTCGACGACGATCGTCTCCCCCTCATGTAGATTTGGCACTACTGCAAGGGAGACGCCTTCTCCCGTTTGCTTCATCACCGTCGCATGCTCATCAATACATACCGCTACAGGCTGAGCTTCGCCAGTACTCTGCTTGGTCGCACTCCCGGCGACGATATAGGTATCCTTCTTGGCCGGATGTCGGCTGACACCCACCACCGTCACCTTGCGTCCATGCTCCAGTAGTATTTTGATATGCTCAAGATCTTCTTGTTGTTCCTGCTCAGACTGCTTGCCTTTGTGCTGATGCCGGTCCTGTGACTGTTCATCCTGTTGTTGCTGAGTGTTCTGGTCCTTTTGTTGCTCTGCTGTGGCCTGTGTGCTCTCCGCTTGTTGATGGTCAGCGGAATCTGACTCCTGAAACAAAGCATCATCATAATTGCGCGGAATCGCTACCTGTAAGGCGTGCGGCATCGCATCGAAGCGGTACCTCACCATCACCTGTGCTGCATCGCCCGCATGGGCGAGCGCCTCACGGTCTGACTTTCTCAGGTAGTCTTTGAGCTTCACCGCGCTGCCATCCAACTGCAGAGCAATCGAAGCCGGGACGCTGATCGAGAGATGTGTGCCGTGGAAGGACTCGGCGGTCAGGTTATCGGGTTTGCGCCGCAACAGGAGTGAGACAAGTTGCTGCATCGTCGTCAGTGGATCCCCCGCCGTAATCACACACACGTCGAGAATCCCATCATCGATGTAGGCCTCGGGCGTCATCTCTACGATATCGGCATACTGACGGGTATTGCCTATGACCACCTGGAGGGCTTCGCCCTTCCAGAGTACATCTGCATTGCCTGCTCGTATCTCCACGGGGAAGGGATGCTGTGTTGGCAATTCCTCGGCTGCGGAGACTCCCACAGCGAGAGCGCCGACCTGATACTTCAACGGTTTGGAGACATGCCCCATCACTGCCGCATCAATGCCCAGTCCGGCCATCAACAAAAAGTGATGTTTTGCCTTGGACGTGGCCTTCGCGTTCTTCTTTCGAGACTGCTTACCATACTGCTGCTGCTCATCATGAGGCGCATTGGGAAACGCTACCCCTTCCACTTCGACGTGGCCAATGTCCACCTTGCGAGCATCGCTAGCAACAAGCGTGAGAGCGGCCTTAACGGGATCACCAGGCACGCTGATCTCCCCTGCCCAGACATTGGCAGTCCCACCAGGGATGAGCCCAACGATGCTGTGCTGTCCCTTGGCATGCATCACCCCATTGACCACCTGGTTGAGTGTCCCATCACCACCGTAGGCGATCACGAGATCGTAGCCCTTCTCAGCGGCCCTGGCTGCCAAATCCATCGTCTGTCCGCCATACTCTTTGAGGGCGAGCTCGGTCCTCCAGCCAGCCGCTGCTAAGACGGCAAGGACATCAGGGATTTTTGCGAGATTCTCTCCTGCCCTTGGGTTAATCACCAAAGATGCTTTCTTGCACTGCATAACAACACTCCTTATGTTCTGTCAAAAACCTTCTCTGTGCTCTACACGAGGAACAGTCTGATAAAGTTTCGGAAGTGTCAGCACTGAGACCACCAGAACCTCCTGGAGTGCTCGACGCCTATCTCAACAGATTTCTGCTACCCACCCGTGAGCAACGAGCTGAGCAAGCAAAGGCGGAAGCACGCTATGGACTCGACCTCTATGAAACTCTACTAGCTTATCCAGCGTGATATAAATGAACCTGTGAGCAACTCCTATCTAGTAATCGATCTAATGCTATGTTCGTTAAATCCGCTTGGAAGATAAACGCCGCATAAAACTGCATAAGCTGCCCCTAGAGGCCGATCCGTTTTGTTACTGCATTTAACGAACGCAGCACTAGGCGCTCATTGGAGACCTCGACGATGCAATCGTAATAGTAGGAAGATTAGAGGAAGTCACAAGTATGCGCGCAGTGTTGATAATGAACCCAGCTTCGGGCATGTCAGCGATGGCGACAACCGAGGGAACAGCAGAGAAGCACGAGGAAGCGATTCTCGCTGCATTACGCACTCATGGCATTGAAGCAGAGCTACGGTACACAACGCCAGAAGACCTCGGAGAAGGATTGGCGGCACAAGCGGCAGCAGAGCAAGCCGATATCGTGATTGCCGCGGGTGGTGATGGCACGATCCATGAAGTTGCTGCCGGCTTAATTGGTACTCAAAGCGCACTTGGTATTATCGCCCTGGGCACTATGAACAATCTAGCGCATAGCCTCAATATTCCAGAGGCCATTGAGGAGGCTTGCGCTGCCATCGCTACGGGAGAGACAATTTCAGTAGACGCGGGCAAAATCAACGAACATTGTTTCTTTGAGGTAGCGGGCATTGGGCTAGAGGCAGCCCTCTTTCCATCTGCCGAGGAGGTAAAGAGTCTTGGTGTGCTTTCAACACTGCACGGCATCATCAGCGGACTTCGCATACTGTTAGCCTATAAACCGGCAAAGCTTAAAATCTCCATTGACGAACGGAGACACCACCCCTATCACGCCCTCCAGGTGACCATCTGCAATTCTCGCTACTATGGGCCACAGTTTGAGTTAGTCCCCGACGCAGTGATGGATGATGGGCTACTCGATGTCGTCATCTACAAAAATTTTAACAAGCTCGAATACATTCGACACGCCATCTCCATCGTGCAAGGAAAGCGAGTATATCAGCCAAAGGTCTTACATCGCCGCGTCAAGTCCTTGCGCATCAACGCAGATCACCCAATGGAGATTCAAGCCGATGGATTACCTCATGGTCATACTCCAGCCACGGTAACGGTCCTCCCCGGCGCATTACGAGTGCGCGTCCCTGTAGGGGCGCAGCTTACCTCTGCTCCTGCGGCAGGCCGGCATACTGCTGAGAGGAACCCTACACAACTCACCGAACAAACGAGCAAAGGTACATCCACAGAGAAAGGCCCTGTCAATGTCAGGTAACACAGACCAGCCAGTCAATGAGGCTGGGCCAAAAGCAGCAGCCAGCCCAACATTACCGATCGCACCACCAGAAATTGCAACTATCGTTGAGCAAAATGTCAAACCCGTCGTGACTGAGGCTCAACGTATCGCAGCAGAGACCTCTGTTTCTGGCCGCCATGCTGTTTCGCGTGGCACGATCCTGCTGGCCTTGTATGCCTGGCTGCTTTCAGGTGCACTGCTGTTCTCATTCATCGCACGCTACACACAATTTTTCCCCGGTGATAGGTCAATCACTGCTGTACTACAGAGACAGCAGTATCCCTGGATGCGTCGTTTCATGATCGCTATCTCGGAAATCGGTTTCCCCTGGATGTCCATTCCTCTCACTCTCGGCGTCTCGGGCATCTTCCTGGCACTGCGCTTCCGGCTAGAGGCCATCTTTATTTTGCTTACTACCTCTTCCAATCTGCTCAACGCGCTGGTGAAGCGTCTGATCAAACGCCCGCGACCTACTGCCGAGCTTGCGACTGTCGTGCGCGTCATCAACGAACCCAGTTTCCCCAGTGGGCACGTTATGCACTTCACGAACTTCTATGGTCTGCTGATCTACCTCCTGGCAACAAACTGGCGTTCGGGGAAACTACGCAATACTTTGATTGCCATCTGCAGCGCATTAATTACCTTCATTGGCCCTTCACGTATCTATCTAGGAGCACACTGGCCCAGCGACGTCATGGCAGGCTACATCTACGGCGGCCTATGGTTTGGCGGCATCATGGCACTCTACCTGCGCATCAAGGCCTGGGTACACCCGGCCACAGGCAAGACGCCAGAAGTAATGAAGCCCTTAGAGCAGCCAGGAGAGCAGGAGTAACTCCTACTTAATTCATTCTCCTTCTTCCACAACAATAAGAAATTCCATCATGGGAGTCTCTGCCGATTGCAAGCAGTCAGGATGAAAAATGTTCCTTGGCAAGCATCGCGATGATGTCTGCCTCATCCTGGCTCTGTGGCTGATAGTCAGCGGGAGCCACATCAATCTTCCACACGATGCCTTGACGAATGACATAGCTCCACTGCAGGTGCTCACTGTTGTTGAAGTCGGCCGGCGTCGCTGTCTTGAGTAAATCCATGATATCTTCGGGAACGGGATCAGCAATATCCAGCATGCCCGCTTGCGCCTGCTGGAGGTAATGGGTAATGAGGCCTTCGGGATCAGGGCAGAAGATGATCCGCTGCAGATTGCTCAAGTTGCTCAAGGCGGCCTCGCGATGCTCTGGAATGGTGAGATCATGAGCGATCCGCACACGTAATGCCTCAAAAAAGCTGTATTGCACGAGCCCACTACAGATGAAACGCAGGGCTGAGCCGTGTTTCTCGCCTTGCTCGTCCCACCGTTTCGTAAACTTGGCTACTGCTTCTGCAGCATCGGCAAGTTGCGGGGTGCTGCTCAGACGGCGCTGTGCTATACGTTTAGCGTACAGGGCAGCCAACTCAAATACCGTTTTCCGGTCATAGCGTCCATTGAGTTGATCCAGTGCGATACCACGCACATGCCTTAAATAATCAATCCCATGGCAATTCTCCGGATCACAGGGATCATGTCTCGCACGTTCAAAGGGCGTCTCAACGTACCACTCTAGATGTGGTCGCTTGATGCCTACCGTAAACTGTTTGTATGACACCACTTCATTGCGCCAGCTTGTTAGATGGGTCCCCTTCGTCGTATCTTCAATCAGAAAGGCATTGTGGAATCCCTTGGGAGGGTCGCTCACCAGGTAGACAATGGCCGAATGGCTCCACTTGCTGCCAGTCGCCAGTCGGATGGCGGCCGCAAAGATCTCTTTGGGGTTCTTATTCTCGCGCAAGACCACATCGGTAACATGGAGCGTGTCACGGTGATACAGAAAGTAGTCCAGAGGGTCACTGGCAACCGTAGTAGCACGAAAAGTCATGACTACCCTTCTTTCCCAAGCACGAGACCTACAATCGGTATAAGCATTGTAAGGGGCATCCAGCCTTGCTGACATGCCCCCAGCATGTCGGGCGCAAGCACTCCGTGTCTGCGAACCTGGTCCTTCGCGTATGCAAGTACAAACATCCCACAGGCTCTCTGGTATCATGACCCCAAAAAGATCTCCAATACTCTTTCTCTCACGTTCAGCAAGAGCAATGAGTTTCATCGAGAGTGCCCTTGGTTAGAGGAAAATATACTGTCACTATGGAGGTATGAAGGATGAGGTGTGTCACTTTCTCCATTGTTGATACGTGTCTCTCATAACTGCGGCCGGAAACTGGTAGTGTCTTCACGAGTAGAATGGAAAGTACAGAGATGGGACAGAAACTGTCAGCCTTCGCATCAAAACTAGGCGTGCCTTTTAGCGCCGGGGCAGTTGCTGGAGCGGTCGCGACCGTTCCAATGACGCTCTTCATGCTACTTCTGCAACGTATGCTACCTCAACAACGCCATCGTGCACTACCGCCTGAAAAGATCGTCAATGCACTGACCAGGCGGATTGGGGTGAGGAAGCGCCTGGACAAAGAGCAGCGTTTAGGGGTGGCACTTGCCTCGCATTTCGGTTATGGGGCCAGTATGGGGACACTCTATATTCCCTTCAGACGGAGAATTCCTCTTCCCCCGATCCTAAAGGGGGCAGCGTTCGGGCTAGTTGTCTGGGTCGCGAGCTATCTTGGCTTACTTCCAGCGCTACGGCTGCCACCAGCGGCCCCACGAGAGCCATTCACTAGAAATCTCATGATGATTGCATCCCACCTTGTGTGGGGTACAGTCACGGGAGTTGTCACTGAGCGTCTGATGCCTTCAGGCGCTCAGTGAAGTAAAGAAATGTGGCGTGCAAGAGAGCTAGCTGGAAACCTCGCGCGAGCGCTGAGAGCAAGATTTGCACGAGAAAGATATGCTCCTTTTCCTGATGAGGTGAAGCTCGCATTTGACCGGCAAATCCAGGCCGTCCTTGAAAGCATCGACGATGGATTCATAAGCTTGAATTCCCACTGGTGCTTTACCTATGTGAATCGTGTTGCCGAAAGCATCCTCCAAAAGAAACGTCAAGACCTGCTGGGAAAGAAAATCTGGGAAGTCTTCCCTGAAGTGGTCGGCACCGTGTTCTGGAAGAAATACTACGAAGCAGCAGACACGCAATCCATCATTCACGTTGATGACGTGTAGCCTCCCACCGGCACATGGTTTTCTCTGCGTATCCATCCTTCTGAAGCAGGTGTAGCCGTCTATTTTCACGAGACGACGGAGCGCAACCAGAGCGCGCGGGACAGGCAACGCCACGAACAACGCGCGCAACTCCAAGCCAGCTTGATTGAACTTGCCTATGACGCCATCATTGTGCGCGACCCGACAAGCACGATCGTCTCCTGGAACCGGGGAGCGGAGCACCTGTATGGATGGACCGCGCAGGAGGCCATCGGGAACGTCACCCACGAGCTGCTCCAGACGCGCTTTCCTGAGTCCCGCGAGGCGCTTGATCGCTTCCTGTCAACCGGAGAGCAGTGGGAGGGGGAATTGGTGCATGCGCGCAAAGATGGCACGCAGGTGATCGTAGAAAGCCGCCAGGTGGTTACGCGCGATGCCCAGAACCGCCCCATCGCCATCCTGGAAATTAATCGGGATATTACCGAGCGCAAGCAGCGCGAGCGAGAAAACCAGGCACAGTACCGCCAGCTTGCCGCGCTTGTCGAGTCTGCAGATATTCCCATTATTGGGAAAACGCGTGAGGGTATCATCACCAGCTGGAATAGAGCGGCAGAGCGAATGTATGGGTATAGTGCCCAGGAAGCTGTGGGCCAGCCCATTACCCTCATCAGGGTGTTAGGCCAAAAGAAGGATACTGATCTAGACTAGGATGCTGCTGTTTGCTATGATAAGGGCAGGAAGTGTGCCTTTTCCAGCGTTGCACATCTAGACTGACATAAGCTCAGGTGTTATCGTCAGGCGAAAAATGCCTGGTGATGGCGGTCTGGGAGCCATTTCGTTCTCATTTTGGCAGCAATCGACGCACCTGGTTGCATCTCATTCTAATTGTGCAAACATCAAAAAGGCAAACTCCCTGTTGTTTTCGGTGAAGGAGATGGCTCGTCCCATTCTACATCAGCAGCGACGACTCATTGCCTAACTCCCTGTTGAAGTACTCTGTCTACATGGCTCACTCTCAATTGAGAGTGGGATCACTGAGGGAGGAAGGATGCAAGCGCAGGACATTGAACGCTCTCTGGCTACACTCGGCCAGGAGTTGCAGAACCTGGGTGTACACAAGTCAATTCGCCTCCTCCTCATTGGTGGAGCGTTTATGCTGACGGAAATTGGGAACAGACCCGCAACCAACGACGTGGATGTACTGCTCAAAGATGTGGAGCTTTCCACGACCTCACCACTCTCTCAGACCTGGAAGCGATGCGGTTCGGGCAGTTGCTCGCAAGCAAAGGCTGCCAAACACCTGGCTCAATGACCTCATGGGCGACTTTCTTCGTGGCACGGGCACGGCACCAGAAGGAACCTTATGGCGCACCTATGGCATGCTCGCGGTGTATGTGCCGCCCAGCGACTATATTCTGGCGCTCAAGTTGTTTGCTGGCCGTCCAAAAGACCGCGAGGACATTGCTTCCCTCTGCCAGTTGTTGCAAATTCAGACGCGCGCCCAGGCCCAGCAGCTTGTTGATCGCTCTATCCCCAACAAGCAGGTCCAACAGCTCAATCACCTGGAGGACACGCTCGATGAGTGGTTCCCCTAGCGAGAATGTGCTACAATGGAGCAGCAGGAGACGAATGTGGACTTCAGCGGGAGATGCTATGAGGACAAGCGATCGCATTCATACCATGGCCCTGACCTATCAGGCTATCTGCCAGGGAGAGAGCCCGTGGGTAGTGTTGGGCAAATTCATGAACGAGTGGTTTGAGTATGCCCGCGAGCAACGGGCACAACTCGTTGCTGATCCACTCGCTCTCCCACAGACGCCTGATCCCCATTCCCTGCGGTGGGCAGCCTTCTGTGCTGCCTCGGTCGAATGGCTCTGTGCGCACTACGGGGTGCCTTGCCCATCCTGGGTACACCACGACGCCTCCTGCTTGCCCGAACCCTGGTTTGACTCGTCTGGTGCCCACAAGCCACACGTGCGTGAACGGTTCCTCCAGCAGACGCCAGAGCCATTCACCAGACGCAATATCTTTTGCGGGAACCGCGCGTTCGCCAACACGTATGAATTTGCTGAGCACTACCAGCAGTATGTGACTGCACATTCCACCGCAACACCTGTCCTCCCCTGACCTGCTGAATCCTCATGCCCGCTCGGAATCGAATGCCAAAACCAATGCATAGTGACGTTATTAGAAGATGAAGCAGCTAGGAGTTGCGGTTCCTCAAGGACAAAAGGGATAGAGACTCATCCCAAGGGATTCGCTTGCTCGAGTATTGCCAGTCAAGCCAATCTTCTTGCCTCACCACATAGGTAATTCCCTTAAGAAGGACTGCAAACATGCCTCAACAAAAAAGCATGCGAGAAGCACGCAACCCTCCCGCGAGCAAGCGGTTAGCAGCAGCGTAGCAGTGACATGATCACTTTCTCAGGGGGTGGAAGAAGGCGCGTATGTCTTCGACCAGGGCCTGTGGCTGTTCCAATGCTGCGAAATGCCCTCCCGCTTTCATCTCCGTCCACCGTTGGATATTGTAGTGGTGTTGAGCAACCGACCGTGGTGGAACCGCGATTTCTTGCGGGAACACGGCCACCCCTGTCGGAACCTCGACCCGCCCTGGATCGGTTTCACGCTGATGAAAGGTCTCGTAGTAGAGACGCGTCGAGGAGTTGATGGTCTGCGTGGCCCAATAGATCATGACAGTGGTGAGCAGTTCATCTTTCGTAAAAACGCTCTCAAGATCACCGTGGCAATCGCTCCAGGCGCGAAACTTCTCAATGATCCAGCCTGCCAGTCCCACAGGGGAATCATTCAAGCCATACGCCAGCGTCTGGGGACGTGTTCCTTGAATGCGGCTATAGCCGGACCCATCGGTCAGAAATCGCGCGAGCCGTTCCCGCCAGCGTCTTTCTTCATCATTGGTGGCATCCTGGCTCGTGTGTGAGGGCAACAGCAGAAAATTCAGGTGAATGCCGACGAGCTTGTCGGGATAGGATCTCCCTAACGTTGCGCTGATGGCGCTTCCCCAGTCCCCACCCTGGGCAGCAAAGCGCTGGTAGCCCAGTTCTTGCATGAAGGTGACAAAGATCTCTGCAATACGTGCCACCGTGACACCACGCACGTTCGTCGGGCCTGAGAAGCCATAACCAGGAAGCGAAGGCACTACGACGTCAAAGGCATCGGCAGGATCTCCCCCAAAATGGGCAGGATCAGTGAGAGGGCCAATGATCTTATACATCTCGAAGAAGGAACCAGGCCAGCCGTGCGAGATGATCAGTGGAATGGGCTGTGTTCCTTTCCCTTTCACCTGCAGAAAGTGGAGCTGGATCCCATCAATCTTCGTGGTAAACTGAGGGAAGGTATTGAGCACGTGTTCTTGCGCTCGCCAATCATAGCTCTCGTGCCAGTAGTTGACCAGTTGCTGCAAATAGGTCAGGTTCGTTCCATAGTCCCAACCCGCGTCAGGAAGTTCGTCAGGCCAGCGTGTCCTGGCTAATCTCTGTCTGAGATCAATCAGGACCTCTTCAGCCACCTGAATGGTAAAGGGATCGACAATCATAGGATGGTCCTCCAGTGTTCTCGCATTCATCGTTTCGACGTTGGATGAGCCCTGTTGTTGTGACTCAGGCTTGCAGAGAGGAGAACAAACAAAAGGAGGGTTCTTATTCTCTGCCGAAGCGGTAGTTGCTGATTTGCTGGGGATGTCGTCATCCTGGTCTCATGTAACCAGCAGAGGAGTGATAGCATAGTCCTCAAGGGTCCCTTGGAACGGATATCTCTACGTCGCCAGGACAGGAGGCTGAACACGAACACAGAGAGAGAGTCGTGAACCTCTCTCAAGAAGAGCAGGACCTCTGCTGCAGTGATCCAGATGGGACTGGAATGAAGGTGAAGACGTGTCTCTGAATGCGAAACAGACATGCCTTCTCGAGTCGATCAGAAGAGGAGAGAAAGATGTCAGACAGCAGTATCCCAACCCGGGTGCTTGGCCACCAAGGCCTGCGCGTTTCTGCTCTCGGTCTCGGGTGCATGGGGATGTCACAATCCTACGGACCAGCCGATGAACAGGAGTCGATTGCCACCATCCATCGGGCCATTGAGCTGGGCATGTTCTTCCTTGACACGGCCAACGTCTATGGGGATGGGCACAACGAGCGGCTGGTGGGACGCGCCATCGCGGACCGGCGGGACAAGGTGATTCTGGCGACCAAGTTCGGTCTGCTGCGTGATGATGGCAGTCCGAGCATCAATGGCCAGCCAGCCTACGTCAAAGCCTGTTGTGATGCGTCGTTGACGCGTCTGGGCATCGAGTACATTGACCTCTATTATCAACACCGGGTCGATCCCAATGTCCCGATCGAAGACACTATCGGGGCGATGGCCGAACTCGTGCAGGCTGGGAAAGTCCGCTACCTGGGGCTCTCGGAGGCCAGCGTCGATACGCTTGAGCGGGCGGCAGCCATCCATCCGATCACCGCGCTGCAAAGTGAATGGTCCCTGTGGACACGCGATCTGGAAGATGCCGTCTTGCCCGTCGCACGTCGGCTCGGGATCGGGATCGTGCCGTATAGTCCGTTGGGGCGGGGGTTTCTCACTGGGGAGATCACCAGCATGCTTGATTTCGCCCCCGACGATTTTCGCCGCAGCAATCCCCGCTTCCAGGAGGAGAACTTCCAGCGCAATCTGGACCTGGTTGCCCAGGTACGTCGATTAGCCGAAGAGAAACAGGTCACGACCGGGCAGGTGGCGCTAGCATGGCTGCTGGCACAAGGGGAGGATGTGGTGCCTATTCCCGGCACCAAGCGCAGGGTCTACCTGGAGCAGAATGCCGCAGCCTGCGCTCTCACCCTCTCCCCGGAGGACCTGCAGCGGCTGGAGGTGCTTGCACCAAAGGGGGCGTGGTTGGGCGCTCGCTATGCCAACATTGACCGAGGCGCATCGGGCACCTATGGGACCAGTCGGCCGCGATCCTGACTCGGTGTTGGCTCCTGGTACTTTTGCTCGCACAGTGTGCCAATGGAGCCCTGCCTTTTTGGGCGCATGTCCAATCTGGCGAGCAGAGAGGCCCACGCGATGCGCAACGAGCTTTGCAGCCGTGAGGTTGCTCGTTACTTGCTAACACCCAGGAGGATTTCCCAGCGCTCGACCGATGCCGTGCGCAACAACCGCAGAGGCGTCCAAGGATCGTCCGCGAGCCGGACCTCGATGGCTTGCTCATTTTCGGCAGCCATGATGAGCAGGAACTTCTCCTCTCCATCACCAAGTGGGCCGCCCAGGATGACGAAGCCGTCGTCTGCGAGTGCGTCCATAAACGCAGCGTGTTCCTCCCACTGCTCCGGGCTTTCGCATGGGAAGTCTGGCGTCCCAGTTCTCTCCCCGTTCTCGGAGAACTGAGTAGTAGGTCGTGGACCGCCCAGACATGAGCATCTCATTCCCTTCTCTCTAGCCGCCTGTGATCTGAGCTTCCAGCGTCTGCTTCATAGTGGCTGCGCCCTGCTCGACAAGTTCATGGATGACTGCGGTGACCTCATTGGGCAGTAGGTCGGTGATCCAGACGAGCCGACTGTGGTTTTCCCCCTCTGCAAAGACCTGCATTGACGTATTGTGGTGGGTGGTTCGCCCACCTATCGCTGCATAGGCCAACCGTCGAGCCTCGTCGTCAATGTCGACGAGCAACTCGCGAACCACAGCACCGTTGGCGAAGGTCACGATTCTGGCATCTCCGTCGAGGCGTGCATCGATGACAAAGCCAGGAGCGAGGCGTTGGTGGACCGCGCCGACATCGCGAATTGCCGCCCATACGTCCAGGGGGCGAGCCTGGATCAGAATTTCCTTGTGGATAGAAGCCATTCGCTTGTCTCCTGTCTGCTCATTTTTCCTTCTACACATCTTTCCGCGAAACGTACTACGTTTCTCTGCTCACTCTATCATCTCATGCGGACAGAATCGTTCCTCATTCATGTTCAACCTGGCTGATCTCCTCCTTCCATCACTTGGTTACTCAACCTCGTTGCGCAACCCGTAGGCAAGGCAACATCGCGGTCGCCCTGTCCCTCCATCTTCTATGGTATCATGGAGCATATCTCACCTACGCGTCTCAAGTAGCATCTCAAAGCCGTGCTCGGTGATTCGATTCGAAAGGATGAGCGCTATGTCGCTTTCTACACCTGCTGAACGTCTTGAACCCGTCTTGACCTGGATCGACGCACATCGGGATGCCGCCGTTGCCAGCCTGCAGCGCTTCTGTCGCCAGCCCAGTATCTCGGCACAGAACAAGGGGATGCAGGACATGGCCGAACTCGTGGCAGCAAGCTTGCGCGAACTGGGCGCTGAGACTTCGCTGGTGCCTACTCAGGGCTTTCCTGTGGTCGTAGGACAGCTGGCTGGTGAGCGTCCACGCCGGCTGGCCATCTACGATCACTACGATGTCCAACCACCCGAACCCCTGGAAGCCTGGAGTGTGCCACCGTTCGAGGCGACTCTTCGGGATGGTCGTCTTTATGCTCGTGGGGTGGCCGACAACAAGGGCAATCTGGCTGCACGTCTGTGGGCAGTGCGGGCCTGGCAAGAGGTTCATGGAACCCTGCCGTGTGGCGTGACCTTCCTTGTCGAAGGCGAAGAAGAGATCGGCAGTCCCAGCCTGGGTGCCTTTGCACGCACCCACCAGGACCTGTTGCAGGCGGATGGCTGCCTCTGGGAGGCGGGCGCGCGCAATGAGCGGGGCACGATTACGATCACCGCCGGACTGAAAGGGTTATTGAGTGTCGAGTTACGTGTGCAGACCGTCGCCTACGATCTTCACTTCCAGCAATGCTCCGCTGGCTCCAAGCGCCGCCTGGCGGCTGGTTGAAGCGCTGGGGTCGCTGCATGAGCCATCGGGGAGGGTGCGCATTCCTGGTTTTTACGACGCCGTCCGGCTACCGACTGAATCCGAACGCCGCTTGTTGGCACGCTTTCCGATCGAGACGCCAGTGCTGCGCCAGAGCTGGCAGCTCGATCAGTCTGCTCGGCCCAGGTGACGACCCCGTTGTGCTGACCGAACACCTGCTCTATGCGCCGACCTGCAACATCTGCGGTATGTGGAGCGGCTACCAGGGGCCTGGCGGCAAAACCGTGCTGCCCGCAACGGCAGGAGCGAAGCTGGATTTCCGCCTGGTCCCAGACCAGGAGCCGGGGATCATCCTGACGCTGTTAGAGCGTCACCTGGCCGAACAGGGTTTTGGCGATGTGGAGGTAAGAAATCTCGAAGCGTCATCACGTCCCGCTCAGAGTTCGCTGGAGACACCGCTGGTCGCTGCCCTTGTCCGTTCGGCTCGCTTCGTGTATGGCATCGAACCCCACGTGTTACCACGCAGGCCCGGCTCAGGCCCGATGGAGGAACTCTGCCAGCGCTATGGATTGCCTGTCGTTAATGGTGCAGGGGTCGGATACGACGGTTCGCGTGTGCATGGCCCCGATGAGCATATCCGCCTGGAGGACTTTCTGCTCAACATGAAGCTTATCGCCGTGCTGCTGGCCGAGTTCGCTGCTCAAGGCGCTAGTGGTACTCTTTGAACATCATCACCTCATAGTCACGTTTCCTGAAGAGGCATCGTGTCATGAGAGAAGCAGTGAGAGCGTGTGTGGGCTCGCTCCCCAGGTGAGCACCCGTTCTTCAGAGACAGAGGAGGCATTCCGCCAGGAGCATATGAACGTAGCCACCGCCATCGCCGAGATTCTCAAGCGTGAGGGAGTCTCCTTCCTCATTGGCTATCCTGTTAACCCGATTCTCGAAGCCGCAGCAGAAGCTGACATTCGGACCATCATCGTGCGACAGGAACGGACAGGCTTGCATATGGCCGACGCCGTGAGCCGTGTCACTTCGGGTGAACGCATCGGTGTGTTTACCATGCAATTCGGACCGGGCACCGAGAACGCCTTTGGCGGGGTCGCCCAGGCGTATGGTGACTCGGTGTCCATCGTGGTACTGCCTGCAGGCTACCCGCGAACGTTGATCAACGTCCCACCCAATTTCAATGCTTTTCTCAATTTCCAGCAGGTCACCAAGTCCGTCGCACAAGTCGTCGTTGCTCACACGCTGCCAGACGCCATGCGACGCGCCTTTACCCAGGTCAGAAACGGGCGACCGCGACCGGTCATGGTCGAGATTCCACTCGATCTCTTTGCCGAAGACATTGCTGAACCATTAGTCTATCGACCGGTCCCGCGATGGCGTTCGGCCCCGGATCCGCTCGCAGTCGACGAGGTGGCTCGCGTCCTGGTGGAGGCAAAACGGCCCGTCATCTACGCTGGTCAAGGAGTGCATTATGCACGTGCCTGGCAGCCATTACGGGAACTGGCCGAGCTGCTGGAGGCTCCCGTCACCACGAGTTTACAAGGCAAGAGCGCTTTTCCAGAAACCCACCCGCTTGCGCTCGGGTCTGGAGGACGTTCTATCCCCAGACCTGTGCACCAGTTTCTGACGGCTGCCGATGTGCTCTTTGGCATTGGCTGTAGTTTTACCACGACGAGTTACGGCGTGAGGATGCCAGCAGGGAAGGTCGTGATCCAGGCGACCCTGGACCCGGCCGACCTCAACAAGGATTCCCCAATTGACTATGGTCTGATCGGTGATGCAGGGCTCACCCTCACCACCCTCGTCGAGGCAGTCAGAGAGCGACTGGGCGGCAAACCGCGTGGACGCAGCGAGAGCATGGTGCAGGCGATCAAGGCAAGCAAAGACCGGTGGCTGACCGAGTGGATGCCCAGGCTCACTTCTAACGACATCCCACTCTCGCCCTACCGCGTCATCTGGGATATGCTCCATACCGTAGATGTCGCCTCGACCATGATCACTCACGACGCGGGCAGTCCACGCGATCAGCTCTCGCCGTTCTGGCAGACGCGCGAGCCGTTGACGTATATCGGATGGGGCAAAACGACCCAGCTGGGCTACAGCCTGGGACTGGCGATGGGGGCCAAACTGGCTCATCCCGACAAGCTCTGCATCAACGTGTGGGGTGATGCCGCCATCGGGTTTACCGGCATGGATTTCGAAACAGCGGTGCGTGAGCAGATCCCGATCCTCTCGATCGTACTGAATAACTCCTCGATGGCCATCGAACTCCCGGTCATGAAGGTCGCGACGGAGAAGTACCGCAGCACAGATATTTCTGGACAGTACGCAGAGCTGGCCCGTGCCCTGGGTGGCTATGGGGAACGGGTGAGCGAACCGGATCAGATCATCCCGGCCCTCACACGGGCGATTGGGCAGACGCAGGCAGGGACTCCTGCTCTACTTGAGTTCATCACCCAGAAGGAGCTCGCTATCTCGACATTCAGGGAAGAGAATGGGTTTGCGGTGAAAGAGTGACATCCGACCTTCAAACAGGCTGCCGTGGGTTCACATCCCGTCTCCCACTCCAGGGCAAGCACTTCGAGCACTGCCTCTTGATACTCAAGCGGTGATTGAGCAGGCAAGGGAACGGTTTTCTCGTGCGCAAAAGAGTGACGCACTGCTACGGGATTGCTATCCATCGCTGCTGTCAACGGCAATGTGAAGAGTGCCCGAAAAGTATTCCCCACAGCCTTTGATGGTCTAGAGATAGGGGTCTGTACAGTCAGACCCAGGCGGCTTGCTGTCTGAGTTTCGACCACCTGACCGTCCTACCGCTCCTTTGTTGACGAGGGAAATCTCATCAGGTGATGACAGATGACATCCGGGCTCTTCACCTCGAAGAACAAGCGTCTGGCATGTTCTTCGAGGGAGGAGCTTGCGGGGTCAACAAAGGAGCCGGGAGCAGTCCAGGGTGTGGTGAAATATGACACAAGATGTCAGGAAGTGTGAGGTATACTATCTCTGTTGAGAAGACAGCAAGTTCTTTACAGAGGAGTGCCGTATGCAGTATGGTTTCATTCTTCCCCACGGCGATATTCACACGCTTGCCGAGCTGGCTCACGAGGCGGAAGTGGCCGGATGGGATGGCGTCTTTTACTGGGACGGGATCTACATCAAAGAAGCCGGACCGATGTATGATCCCTGGATCGTCTTAGCCGCGATGGCACTGCGGACGGAGCGGGTGCGGCTTGGCTTGATCCTCACGCCTCCCTCGCGGCGGCGCCCGTGGAAACTGGCCCGCGAGACCGTGACGCTGGACCATCTCTCCCATGGGCGGCTCATCCTGCCGGTCGGGTTGGGTGCACTCGAAGATGGAGGTTTTACGAAGGTCGGTGAGATCACGGATCGCAAGCAGCGAGCCGAATTGCTCGATGAAAGCCTGGAGATCCTGACGGGCTTGTGGAGCGGAAAGCCGTTCAGCTTTCATGGGAAACACTATCACGTCGAGGAAATGGCCTTTCTGCCTCCTCCGGTTCAGTCACCGCGCATCCCCATCTGGGTGGTGGGAGCCTGGCCAAGCCAGCAATCGATGCGGCGGGTGCTGCGCTATGATGGGCTGCTTCCAAGCAAAATCACAGGCGGGGATGCGCCAGCAGCGATCACGCCAGAGGATATCCGGGCGATGAAAGCCTATATTGATGAGCATCGCAGCCAGGCCACGCCCTTCGAGATTGTCCAGGAGGGAGAGACACCTGGCGAGGATCCCGAGCGGGCCAGAGCGATCGTGCACCCCTATGCCGAGGCGGGAGCGACCTGGTGGACAGAGAGCCGCTGGTCCTTTCCTCCCATCGAGGAACTGCGCAGGCGCATTCAGCAGGGGCCACCGCGTATCGAGTAGCTCTTCAGGTCTCTCTCTCCACTCCTTTCTGACCCCTGTCAACAAAGGAGTGGTATAGGTCCGGGCAGGTGGTCGATACTACCGATCTATTTCAGCCTTTGTGTACTAGCAAGATGGGAGATGATTTGATCGCTCAGTGGGCAATAAGGAAGAAGGAAAGAGAGGTATACTTGTTGCATCTTTTTGATGCCTTGCAACAGATGAGTGTTACGTTGTCGTTTGCCCATCAGGTTGCGCAGCAAGGAGATAGCCAACGCCAATCTTGGTGAGAACGTATTGCGGATGTGCAGGGTCAGATTCTTATCTTGTGTCGGAGTCGATTGATATTTACTTGCAGCATGTGCCCTTCACCAATATATTCTGCTCCCCAGACATGCTCTAACAATAGGTCATGGGTCAAGACTCGGCCCACATTCTGAGCTAAATAGGCGAGTAGACTATACTCGATAGTCGTGAGTCTGATTTCTTTGCCAGCCTTCGTCACAAGGTGTTGCGCATAGTCGATGGAGAGGTCCCCGATAGTGGTGTGGATTGCATAAGTATGCTCATTGGAGAGATACTGCGACCGGCGCAACACGGCCTGCACCCGCGCAAGCAATTCGTCGATACTGAACGGCTTGGTGAGATAATCATCTGCCCCAAGATCGAGCCCACGCACCTTATCCTGATCCTGCCCACGCGCGGTCACGATGATGATCGGGACGGTGGAGAATTCACGTACCTGCTGACAGACTGTAAATCCATTCATCTTGGGCATCATGACGTCAAGGAGCAATAGATCAGGTATTTTCTGCTCAATCAGTTCTAATGCTCGTTTGCCATCACTTGCCACGAGGACCTCGTATCCCTCCAACTCGAGATTGCGAGCGATTAAGCGCAGCAGTTGCGGATCATCATCTGCTGTCAAGATCGTCGTTTTCTTTACCGGCATCTTATTCCATCCTTTGTGTGTATGTCTGAACCTCGCGAGTATGTACGCAAGCCCGATGGCAGCCAGATGTAGAAGGCACTTCCTTTGCCGATCTCACTCTCTGCCCAGATCAGCCCACCATGGAGTTCCACAATCCGCTTGTAGATCGAGAGACCCAAACCAAGGCCACCGGCTTCGCGGGTTAAGCGCGTATCGACTCGGTGAAAGCGGTCAAAGATCCTCTCAAGATGGGCATCTGGAATGCCTATGCCACAGTCACGCACACAGATCTCTACCCCCTTTTGGATCTCTGGTATGGTAGGTGGCAAAATCGCCTTCCTCTCCTGAAAAGAACTGGCCGCACCCTTTGGTAACCTGTCTATCCAGTCTGATTTTACTAGAGAACGGACCACAACGTCAATTGCACCCCATTTGGCGAATAGATGATGGCATTCTCTAACAGGTTGTCCAGCACTTCCCGCAAACGGTTGCGATCATCCAGGCTGATCGGTTCGTCGCGAGTTGGCGTGCCACGATGGTCTTGCAGGTGCATAGTGAAGGTATAGCGCTTTGGCGTCTCACGTACTTCTTCCTCCTCAAGTGCTGCAAGACGATGTTCGACCACGCTGATAGCCTCGCGAACCAGGTAGGCCAGGTCCACAGATGAGCGTTCGATCGTGATACTATCGGTCTCGAATTGTGAGATTTCTAGGAGCCGATCGCTGGCCTCTTTGATGGCTAAGAGCTTATCCGAAAACCAGCCCCTGCGCTCATAGTGAGCACTACTAATGATCTGGTCTCCCTTTGAAATGGGGCACAAGCAGGCTCCTCTCAGATAAAGAGGGCTAGTCAACGCGCAAGAATGGGTGCAGTGGTCGATACTTACGCAGATGCATTGTCTTGCTGAAGCATTTCTGCCAATTTGCTGGTGAGATATGTTTGAACTCGCTCCAATTCCGCGATTTTCTCACCAACAGCAGCAATCTTTCGTCGAAGAAACGTTGCTGCCTTCTGGGTGACACCAGCCCATCTGCTGCATTGCAAGCTTCGTCAAGCTCTTTGAACTCTGCCAAGGTGAAGCCTGCTGCCTGGACCTCTTTGATCATCAGAAGATGCTCAACTGCCTCCCACCATAGTCGCGATAGTTATTTTCCCCACGTCGGACATGGCGTGTATCCAGTAGCCCTTCCTGCTCATAAAAGCGAATGGTGGGAGCCGTGAGGCCGATCTTTTTTGCCAGATCATTGATTTTCACACTTGGCCATCTGATGGTATACACATACTGGCTGTATCGACTGGCGGGCCACTCTGCTTGTCTGGACATGCAAAGAAGAGCTTGGGGACCATTCCATTTCGGGGGCTACCAGGTGTGCTCCTCAGGAGGTGAGATCAACCTCTGCTCTGGCAAGGTCTCCCGGTTCGCGCAAGCGCCAGATGATCCACAAACTGATGAGTCCGAACACGCACACGATGCCTTCACCAAGCAGCGAGGTAGGTATGCTCTGGCCAAATGCCTGTGGAAGGGCACCTGCCACGAAATCGACCAGGGCATGGAGCAGGATGGCCAGGAATAACCAGATCATCCGTTGTCTGCGAAACACTTGCAACACGATGACAGCAAGCGCCACATGTAGCGGTATCGCCCAGAGTCGCTCCCAGGCTGCCAGCACGTGGGGCCAAATCGGCTGCGCATTCATCGCCACGAATTGCTGTATGACCGCCTGTCTCGGGGCGGAGGGCCTCGTGTTCACAGTGATAGGAGAGAGCACGACCATGTTGATGGCAGAGAGTACCATCTGTCCACCAACCGCCACCATCGACTCCAGACTCCCGTACCCAGGGCCAAACATCACCGCTTTCGATCAGGTCTTTGGCTCCCGGCGCGAGATGCGAGACGAGAGCCGACATACCGTCCGACCTCCTCGAAGGGTCCCGCGGTGATAGCCAGGATCACCAACCAGATCCAGGGGAATGCGGTCGAGGTGCGCAGCAGGTGCGCAAGCACCGTCGCCTCAAGCACGGCGATAAGTGGGATACGCGTGAGCAACTGGAATACCAGAAAGACAAAGGGCTCCCGCTGAAATACTCTGACCTTTTTTGCACGATGGATGATACAGCGTACAGAACAAAAGAGCATTTCGCTGGTCATGTTGTTTGCATGGGTTCTCCTAAGCATACCCCCGTTTTGCCAGGACAGCTTATTTGGTATGCTCAATGAGGATTGTTCTCTCCGTTTTTCCTGATCTGCTCAAGAGAGGACAGCGAAAGCAACAACCAATAAACCAGGTTTTTGTCACCAGAAAGGATATATGATGGAGACTGCTCAACACATCGTCACACAAGTGGCCCACGGTGATTTTGCCGCAGTGGAGCAACGCCTAGCGGATCGCATCAAACCTTTCATCCCTGTTGGAACACTCCAGGCCACCTGGCAGGGGCTTGAACAGCAGTTTGGAGCGTTTCAGGAGCAGGGAAAAACGTCTGCCGTGCAGACACAAGATGGCTTGGTGCAGGTTGTCACCTGCGTCTTTGAGCGGGCAAGTCTCGATGCGAACGTCGTCTTGAATGACGCGGGTGAGATCATCGGTTTAACGATTACGCCTGTGGGAACCGTTGAACAGCAGGCGAACGCGACCTATGAGCCTCCGCCGTACGCGCATCCCGAGCGTTTTCAAGAACACGAGGTGCAGATAGGACACGGAAGATGGGTGTTGCCAGGAACAGTGAGCATTCCGCAGGGCGACGGGCTGTTTGCGGCGGTGCTTCTGGTGCCTGGATCGGGACGCAGTGACCGCGACGAGACGATCCCGCCCACCAAGCCATTGCGCGATCTGGCCTGGGGACTGGCCTCGCAGGACATCGCCGTGCTGCGCTACGAGAAACGCACGAACGTCTATGCCGCCAGCTTGGAGAGTGAGAGGGACACACTCACTGTCAAGGAAGAGGTCATTGACGATGCGCTCTCAGCGGTGGCCCTCTTGCGCGATCGGCCAGAGATCGACGCGCAGCAGATCTTTGTGCTGGGACATAGCCTGGGCGGCTACCTGGCTCCACGCATAGGCTCGGCCTACCCGGAGATTCGTGGCCTGATTATCCTGGCTGGTTCTGCGCGGCCGTTGGAGGATGTGATCCTGGATCAGATGACCTATGTGCTTTCGCTGAGTTCGCCCGATCCGGTGACGCGGCAGCAGCAGCTCGGCGGTCCTCGAAAAACAAGTGGAGCTGGTCAAAGATCCCAACCGCTTGCCGACTGCCGCAGCGACCAACTTGCCGCTGGGCGTCCCGGCTGCCTACTGGCTCGACTTGAACGCCTATCAGCCGGAGAAAGTGGCGCAAACGTTCAAACAGCCGATGCTCTTCCTGCAGGGCGAGGGCGACTACCAGGTCACGCGAGATGATTTCCAGATCTGGCAGGACGCGTTGGGTGGGCGTAGTGACGTGCAATTTATCATGTATCCCGGCCTCAGCCACCTCTTTATGCCCATCGAAGGCGGACAAAAGGCCACTCCCGCCACATACACTGTGGCTGGTCATGTGGCTGAAGAGGTGGTGAACGAGATTGGAAGTTGGATCAAGCAGATCTCAAGACTCCCGTCTACATAAGTTGAACAGCAGGGGAGAGAAGATGGTGGGAGCATGGGAGCGTTCCATTCACCATGAAAGGGATCGTCTCCGCAGATGAAGAGCAGCACCTTCTTCATCAAAGACGTTCTTTCCCGTGGGAGGGATGGCTCTCGCTTTCGAGCCATGACCGTGAAGCCCTCTTTGGGAGTGGTCTGAAAAACAGTTCCAGCACCACGCGCCAGGGAGGTGTAAATCCAAACGTTATCCCTGGTGAAAATCACACCATTCTCCTGGTCCGAGACAACTCAATTCATGCTGTCTCATCCATAGCTCACCGGGATCATGGTTGTATAAATGACCAGTTTAAAGGCTCATGGCCACTTCGGATACTCCCATGAAACTCGCTCGATATGCACGAAAAATCTGCAAATGATCGAGTTTCATGCGCGATGGTGCGCCTGCGGCCACTGAGACGAACTAAATTGGGAATCGAGTTGCCAAGAAGAGAAAAAAAGAGGAAGATCCTTTCATCAGAAACGTTCTAAGAAAGGATCATCCTCCTATGTCATCACAGGATACACTTCAGGTGGCGTCCCATACAGCATCTGCGGCAACCCACGCCCTCATCATCGCTCAGACCAGTGATCTGGTGCTGCAGGCCTGTGGGCTAGGTTCAGCCAAATCCAGCAGGGCGAGTCGACTCCCCGGAGACGGGGACGCCCGCAGCAGGTGGGCTGGACGCAGTTGTGGAGCAGCTTGCTGCTGTGTGCACTGCAGGGCATGCACTCATTTGCGGACTGGCGTCGCCTGCTCGGCTTGCAGCCAGTCGGCCCGTTTGCCCCTGTCTGGCTCACACGCAATGGCCTGGTCAAACGGCTCCTCCAGGCTGGCCTGATTCCCTTGCAAGAAATGTGGGAGGGTATCAACGCGCAACTGGCCCAAACCGGTTCCCAGGCGGTACCCGCGACGCTCGCCGCCTTTGCTACTGCTATCCTCTGCCTGGATGAAACTCGCCTCGACACTGTGGGAAGGTATCTGAAGCCCTTGCGCGGCTTGAGAGCGCACGACTCGGCCTGCACAGCCCTCAAACTGGTGGGCCTCTTGGATCTGCGCACCCAGCGATGGCTGCGGTTGGAATGGCGCGAGGCGGTGCATGAAAACTGCAGAGTGGATATGCTCGACTTCTTGCGAGGACTCTCGGTAGGGAGTTTGTTGCTCTTCGATCTGGGCTATTTCAGCTTCAGCTTCTTGGATACCTTGACGCAGTGGAAGCTGTGGTGGGTCTGCCGCTATCGGGAGAAGACGTCTTACCACATCGTGCATGTGTTCTATCGCCAGCGCGAGGTGCTCGATGCCCTTATCTGGTTGGGGACCGGCCAGAAGCAAGCGCGCCACCTGGTTCGGTTGGTGCGCTTGGGTGATGGGATCGGCATACGCATGTATCTCACCAATGTCTGTGATCCGCAGTTGCTCTCGCTGGGAGAGGTGGCCCAACTGTATGCGCGAAGCTTCGATATTGAAATGGCTTTTCGTTTGCTCAAAGAGTATCTGGGGATGTCTCATTGGTGGAGTAGCAAGCAGGAACTGATCCTGGTACAGATTTGGGTGGTGCTCATCCTCTCGCACATCGTGTATACCCTTCGTGAGCGCATTGCTACGGCAGCCAACTGTGAGCCCTTTGAGGTGTCGGTGCCCCTACAGGTGGAACTGCTGCCCCAACTTTGCAGCAACTCCGGGCTCCAGCTTGAGCGGCTTGTCCAAGAGGGTCGTCAACTTGGCCTGTTGCGTGCGAGTCCACGTCTCGTACTCATTGTACCCCAGGTGGAGCTTTCGTGCTACCGGCCAGCTCCGCCTGATCTGCCCAGGCAGCGACCGGGACATGCCCCAGCGGCTCGGCGTGCGCGTGCGCCTAAGCCGATCACGCGCGTGTGCGGCTACCAGGTGCAGCGGCAGAGGCGTCAGACGACCAAAGAGGCCAAGACGATCAGAGCGGCTCAAGCCAAAGCCGCCCAGGCCACTCAGTCGCCAGCGCTGGTCACCTGATCTACTTTTAATTTAGTTCGTCTCAGTGGCCTACGGCGCATGACGTTTCAAATCCGAGGGAGAACCAACAAAGTGAGCCACTTTCTCCCTCACTTCCCTGCTTCCCTTGACGCCTAAGAAAAAGCAATGCTACGCTACCTTCATACCGTTTTTATGCAATTTTCTCATTCTGCAAGAGGTTTCTCATGGCTCGAATGCAAGTGTTAAATACGAAGGGAGCAGCCAAAAGGCTTGGCTGCTCTGAAACGTGGATACATAGACTCGTCGCAACAGACAGTGCCAATGCCTGGACGCGGTTTCGCTCGCATGCAATGAGGCAAAAGACATGATGGATATTCTCTGTTTCATTGGTATCTCTTCCTTTCCATGTCCTGTTTGGTCAGGTGTCGGATCTTACACATTCTTGTTGTGCGGAGACATTGAGCGTGTAATACCCGCTTGGACCGCGTAGTGAGCCAGCATTTTGCGCACGCCCCGAACCGTATATCTGTGCTTGCGCACAGACTCGAACAGGTAGATAGCCCCTCTCGCACGCATTTGTCCCATGTGCAGCGCGAGTAGTTCACGAAAGGAGCGAGGAAAGGGAACCTGGCGGTCTTTGCTCCCTTTCCCCTGCGTAGAGACTCTATCACTCGTCAATAGGCTCTATCAAGCGAGCCATAAGCCCTTAAAGTGATACTGGTGGCGAAGTCGACTTTCGAAGGGACGTTCTATTTTTCTCAAGCAAGAAAGGTGGTTGATATACCCCACCGAGAAGAGAAAATAGACCTTTTTTGTGGTATCTTTCCCCACTTTTTGACTTCGCCACCAGTATCTAAAGTGGTCAAGAGCCTGAGAATTCTACAATTTACAGCTAGAGTCGATGAATGTCTGGGCTTTCGAGCCTTCTACTCGTTTCGCGGGAGGGCCTGCGCTGAGATCCACAGTATCGATGGGTTAAGACGCTCGGGATACAGCTTCATCATCTGGGAGAAGAACTGCAATTGCGTCGGATTGGCCGCGAGGAGGCCTTTGGCATCGTTGAGGTATTTCCGAGTCGCAGCAATGTTCGACGGATCATCGTCGCGAGTCTTGTCTTTGTGACCCGAAACTACCTTGGTCGGATTCAATGCTTCGACGATGTCGAGCGCGTGAAGCCAGGCGTCGAGGCCTCCGCCGGAGGATTCGACGAGGTATTGGTGGACGTTGTTGTAGACCACGTCACCTGCGACGACGAGACCGATCACGGGCACGTGCGGCTACTGGGCTCCTTCCTTAACGCAGGGCCTCGAAGCGAATATCGCTCGAATCGATTGAGACGAGCAACAGGTCAAGTATGGGCGTGTTGTCCTGCTGACGAGGGTATATGCGGTGCTTCGTCGCCACCATAATGCCAGACACGTCCTTGTATTCGGAAATGTAATGGGCTGCTGTGGCATTACCCGAGATCTCCACATCATAGTCGTGTCGGCGAAACAAGCCATCGGTACCGATATAGAACGTCTGCTCAGTGCTGTGCGTGGCGATGTACGGTGGGAACTTCACCTTGAGACGCCGCCAGGTCTCACCCTGCTCTTGCCACGGCTCAATCTCGGTGACGTCGACCCCATCCAAGGTCAAGGTGAAAGGGGAGGTCAGATAGGTCCACATCGCATAGCTTGCGAAGTAGATCAGATGCAGATTATCCCACGGGGTTTCCTGGGTATGTCCAGCGAAAGCGGCACGGGGATTGGTGCGTTCCTCAACAACCTCTCCTTCGTTGGTCTCGACCGCAGCGCGTTCCGGAGTGAAATCCGTGCGCTGGTCCGGAAGCTTGAACGGCACATATGACACGTGCTCTCTGTGCAGATCTACGGTCAAGCGTGTATTGTCCAGTGCTCCTTCCTGGCCCTTCAGCGCCCACAGTCGGCCGCTGAGGCGCTGATGCACGGAGAGAGTCTTGAGTTGGTTGAAGCGATCGAGGCCGCCATGGGCCGCAACCGTGAGATCGAGAAGATTAGTCATGAGCGTCTCCTTTCTTTGTTGAACATCATTTCCTTCCTGAAGAAGAGGCACTCCCTTGCTCTTCTTTTCTTCTGCTACCAAGTATAGAAGGGGACGCGCGAGAAGTCAGTGTCCATCACTTCGCATGTCGTTGCACATCGTTTTCCTTCTTCAGCAGCAGAGATCAGGCGCCCGTGAGAGAACCTTTTTTCGGCATGGTTCTCTCACCAGAGACTCGTGGTGAGAGGGCAAATCTGGTATCATAGAGGTGGATGAATGGAGCGGTGATCTGAGGTCGATTGGCATTGCCCCAGATCACCCAGAAGGGCGTTGACCTGCATGGTGCGCACACCCAACACTCAGGAGTATACGGCTATGGCCTGGGAAATGCATCGTCCAGCAGATGGCATGGCATTTCCCATCGTTTCACATGGGTTCACACTGGTGGGTCAGGCAGAAAGGAGATCTGCCCATGAAGAGATCCCTTTATCGTGAACGCGACTATGCCTTCGGGCAGCTGATGCTGACGCTGCGCACACACATAGGTCTGACGCAAGCGAGCCTGGCCCAGCGGCTTCGGGTCTCCCGTCGCGCCGTGAGCACCTGGGAACTGGGCAGCAATTATCCTGCCAGCGCGCACCTCAAAGAGCTCATCGTGCTGGGGATGCGAGCCTCGGCCTTTACCGCTGGGCACGAGGAGGAGGAGATCCGCGCCTTCTGGCGTGCGGCGCACCAGAAGGTGCTGCTCGATGAGCAGTGGCTCCAGGGGCTGCTCGGTACCCGGCACACTCGGCTGGTGCTCGTGTCATCGCAGTCGGACGAGCAGACCAACGCCGATGAGCAGGCCGTGGCCCAGCCTGCACTGGGACCGCGGGTGGATTGGGGCGAGGCGCTGGATGTGCCCGCCTTCTACGGGCGCGAGGAGGAACTGGCGCTGCTCTCCCAGTGGGTGGGAGAGGCGCGCTGTCGAGTGGTGAGTGTGCTGGGCATGGGCGGCATCGGCAAGTCGGCGCTGGCGGTCACCGCGATGCACCGGGTGGCGGCGCAGTTCGAGGTGGTCATCTTTCGCTCCCTGCGTGATGCCCCTGCCTGCTCCGCGCTCGTGGATGGCTGCCTGCAGGTGCTGGCCCCAACCGTGCTGAGGGAGCTGCCCGACTCCCTGGAAGAACGTCTGCGTCTGCTGATGGAGCAGCTGCGCGCTCGGCGGGTGCTGCTGGTGCTGGACAACCTGGAGATGCTGCTGGAGGAAGGGGAGGGTACGGGCCGCATGCGTGCAGGCTTCGAGGGGTATGCCCGACTGCTGCGACGGATGGGGGAGATCAGACACCAGAGTTGCCTGCTACTCACCTCCCGGGAGAAACCGGCCGACCTGGTGCCCCTGGAGGGCAGCCGCGCGCCGGTACGTGCTTTGCGTCTGGCCGGGCTCGATGCAGAGGCAGGCGCTCAGCTGCTGACGGAGAAAGACGTGGTGGGTTCCCCGCACGACCGAGAGCGCCTGGTGGAGGTGTACGCAGGCAACCCGCTGGCCCTGAACATCGTGGCGCAGACGATTGTGGAGCTCTTCGGGGGGGAGATCAGCCAGTTCCTCTCCGGGGGCACGACCATCTTTGGCAGCATCACCGAGCTGCTCGACGAGCAATGGGCGCGGCTCTCGCCCCTGGAGCAGACGGTGCTCTCCTGGTTGGCGATCCTGCGCGAGCCGGTGACCCTCGAGGACCTGCTCGCGGTGCTGGTGGCCCCGCTTGCGCACGTCCAGGTGTTGGAAGCCGTGGATGGCCTGCGCCGGCGCTCGCTCATCGAGCGGGGGCAGCGGGCGGGCAGCTTCACCTTGCAATCAGTGGTGCTGGAGTACGTGACCACGAAGCTCGTCACCACGGCCAGTGAGGAGATCGGGCAGGGGCGGCTGCTCCTGCTCCGTGAGCATGGCCTCTCGCAGGCTCAGGCCAAGGAATACGTGCGGCAGACGCAGGAGCGGCTGCTGCTCGCCCCGCTGCTCGCGCGCCTGCAGAGCATGTACCAAGGGCGAGCCGAGGTGGAGGGGCAGCTGCGCGCAGTACTCGACGCGTTGCGCGAGCGGGCCCAGGAGGCCCAGGGGTATGGCCCGGCTAACCTGGTGGCGCTGCTGCGCGGGGGAGCTGCGTGGGCTGGACCTGTCCCATTTGACCCTGCGCGGCGTGTCTCTGCAAGGGGTCGAGCTGCAAGACGCGACGCTGTCCGGAGCCATGATGCGTGAGTGCGTCTTTACCGAGACCTTTGATGCCATCACAGCGGGCGCCATCAGCCGCAGCGGGCAGTACTGGGCCGCAGCCAGCCAGCGGGGCGAAGTGCGGGTGTGGCGCGAGGCAGGCCAGACCTTGCACCTGGTCTGGCAGGCCCATACGGACATTGTGACGTCTATCGCCTTCAGCCCGGACGAACGCCGGCTTGCCAGCGGGAGCCTTGATAACAGCCTCAAGCTGTGGGACGTCGAAAGTCGTGCCTTGCTCTGGTCGGGATGGCACACCAAGGGCACCACCTGTCTGGCCTTTGCGCCTGCTGGCGACCTGCTCGCCAGTGGAGGATCTGAAGCCACCGTCCGGCTCTGGGACGCGAAGCTGGGCACCCCCCTGCAGGAGTTGACGCATCCCGGTGCGGTCCTCTCGCTGGCCTGGAGCCCGGATGGGCGCCTGCTTGCCAGTGGCGACGTCGCGGGCACGATTCGGCTGTGGGAGAGGCAGCAGACCGGGACGACTACCTGCGTGCAGACGCTTGTGGGGCATAGCAACTGGGTGCGGGAACTGGCCTTTGCCCCCAATGGCAGCCGGCTGGCCAGCGCGAGCTGGGATGGCACCGTCAAGCTGTGGGAGGTCGGGGAGACGGGAAGCCGCCGCCTGCGCCAGACGCTTGTGGGGCATACGAAGCAGGTACAAACCCTGGCCTGGAGCCCGAATAGAGGCACGCTGGCCAGTGGCGGCTTTGACCACACGATCCGGCTGTGGGATGGCCAGGAGGGCACATCGCGGGTGGTGCTGCAGGGACATAGCGCCGTGGTGACCGGCCTGGCCTTCACTCCCGATAGCCGTCACCTGCTCAGTGGCAGTGGCGATGGCACGGTGCGGCTGTGGGTAGCGTGGCGAGTCGTTGCGCGTCATGCAGGGCTACACGGCCTCCCTCCTCGATCTCGACTGGAGTCCGGACGGCACCCGGCTTGCCAGTGCAGGCTCCGATACCCTGGTGACCCTCTGGGATGTGGCTGGTGCGACGCTGCCCAGGGTGTTGCGCGGCCATCGCTGGGACGTATACGGCGTCGCGTGGAGTCCCGATGGCAGCAGGCTGGCAAGTTCCGGGTGGGATAATGCCATCCGGCTGTGGGACTCAGCTACCGGCACCGGTGTCCAGGTCCTGCGGGACCTCGACCACCCCGAGGCCGTCTTCTACGGCGTAGCCTGGAGTCCCGATGGGCAGCAGCTGGCCTGCGGAACCTTTCTGCAAGGCGTGCTGGTGTGGGACGTGACAAAGCATGACCCATGGTGGGTGGGTCGTGCGCGCGTGACCTGGATCCGTCGCGTGGCTTGGAGCCCGGATGGCACGCGCTTGGTCGGCGGGGGCGATGATAGCCACGTGTATGTGTGGGACTCCTCCGATGGCACCCTGCACCAGCGGCTGGCGGGACATCAAGGCAGAATCACGAGCGTGACCTGGAGCCCCGATGGCTCCCGGCTGGGCTCTGGTGGCGGCAGCAGGGACGGTGGGGAGCTCTTCGTGTGGGATGCCCACAGCGGGGAGCGCCACCCTGCCTGGGGGGCAGGCAATAGCGCCTTGGCGGGGCATCCGGGGGTGGTCTCTGCGCTGAGCTGGGCTCCGAGTGGAGAGCTGTTGCTCAGTGGAGGCAGTGACGGAATGTTGCGCTGGTGGGAGGTGCAGAGCGGGCAGTGCGTGTGCGGGTGCGAGAAGCGCATCAGGGGACCGTCCAGTCGCTCAAGGTGAGTCCTGATGGCAGCAGATTGGCGAGCTGCGGGGATGATGGAGCCATTGTGCTCTGGGATCTGCACAGTGGCGAGCAGTTCCAAACGCTGCGGCAGGATCGACCCTACGAGCGACTCGATATCACGGGCATCAGGGGTCTCTCCGCAGCGCAAAAGGCGTCGCTGCACGCCCTGGGGGCGTTCGAGGATATGAGTGTTGGTAGAGAACTACCTGCTCTTCCCGGTGAAAGAGGGATGACAACGTAAATCATCCCGTCTGCACGTGGGGTGGCCCCACGCGCGTGGAGTCGGAGAACTTGGGAGCTCATCCTTTCTTTTGTTCAGAGGTCACTGGACTGAGATAGCCCAGAGTGGAATGGAGGTCTTGACCCGTTTTCCGCAGAGCCCAGGAAAATGGGAAGATTGCGGTTGACCGCTAAGAACTTCACGTTCGGACTTCGAAATGAACCCGAGCAGCTTTTTGGGTTTGCCACGGTTAGGCCCAGTATCACGGAAGCTGCTCTCAAGCGCAAAGTGAGTGCTGATTGCCCTTCTCAAGCCAACCGAGGTCACTTACCTGGACATGGGGAGAGCAGAGAAAAAAGCGCTCCGAGTGGACGATCAGGTCGTTTCCTTGCTTGCCGCGAGCAGCTTGTATGCCGGTCAACACTATTTTTACCTGAATTTCCTGCTACTTTGCGCTTGAGAGCAGCTTCCGTGACATCAGGCCCGCTAAGAACATTTCAATTGGAATCCTGTGATCAGGATGCTTCGTCGTGGGTTCAGGTGAACAACGGTCGCTCCATTGTTCCTCGTCGAGAGGAGCCACCAATCCTGTGATTATGGCTCTACTCTCAGCCTTCCAAGCGTTAGCGGGGAAAATGGTACGAATAAATGTCATGACCCCAAACTCGGCCATCACTCCGATGATATGAAACATCAGTTTCCCGGTTGGGGTTGTGGTGTCGATATTTTCTTTCAGACTGCGTAACTCGATGCCTCTTTCTCCGAGCAAGGTGACGGTTTCAATCAATTGCTTAAGGGATCGCCCTAATTCTACAGTTGTAACTAATCAAGAAGACGTGAGACGACGTCTGTAGTGACAGCAGCGAGCAATGGCTTGATGAGTGCGGTGGAAAAAAAGACCAGCCGAGATGAAAAAGACGAGAAAGCGGACGTTTTCTCTACGGAAGAGTATAGAGTGAGGAGCGAGAGGAGTCACTGCCCTTTGGCGACCCTGTTGGTTCCTCTCACGTCCCTCGGGCATACGTTTGAAGGGCACGTGTGTTCACTTGATGCAGCCGTGGCGGCCAGGATGCGAGAGCGTGCTAGTTGGCTGAGACAGGAGGGTGCTCAATGGCCCCTAACGCTGACAACGACGCCCTCTGCGCCTGCGTCAATCCCTTTGCCCCACTGATATCAAGCCGCTCGTAGGGTCGGTCTCGCCGCAGGGTGCGTAGCTGCTTGCCGCTTGCCAGTTCCCAGATGCTGATAGCGCCATCGTCCCCACAACTGGCCAGCGAGCGGCCATCGGGACTCATCTTGAGTGATTGGACTGTTCCCTGGTGCGCATGGCGCGTGTGAACGCACTTCCCGCGCTCGACATCCCACCAGCAGAGCATGCCGTCGCTGCCCCCGCTGACCAGCATCGTGCCAGTCGGACCCCAAGCGAGCGCATACACGATCTCGCTCAGTTCGCTCAACGTGTGCAGGAGCTCTCCACTGTGCGCACACCAGACGAAGAGCTCTCCACTGCCTCGACCTCCACCACTGGCCAGGCGCGTCCCATCAGGGCTCCATGCCACGCTCATGACCATGCCACGATGCCCTTGCAGGCGGGCCTGCTGCGTTCCGTTGGAGGCCTCCCACAAGATGACGCTGCCATCGTAGCCGCAACTGGCCAGTCGCGTCCCGTCTGGGCTCCACGCCACACGACGGATCGTGGTTGGCTGCCCACGGCCTACCCACCGGCGGGTGCCTGTGCTCACTTCCCACACCTGCACCTCCTGCTGATAGCTCCCACCGGCCAGAAACCTGCCATCGGGACTCCACTCTACGCCGAAGAAGGAAGTGTCGAAGTGGTTGGGGTCGCGCAAGGTCTGCACACCAGCTTCTGTGGTCGCGTCCCACACCTGGACGGCATTGTCCAGCCCGCTGCTGGCCAGCAGCCGCCCATCCGAACTCCACGCGACCCCATACGCCATCCAACTATGGCCGCGCAGCAGCCTGGGCGGGGTCCTGCCATCACTCTCCCAGATGGTCACCAGTGTATCGGAGCCTGCGCTGGCAAGCCGGGTGCCATCAGGGTTCCAGGCCACGTCGTAGAGAGTGACCGCGTAGCCCTGGATCACACGCGCACACTGCCCGCGCTCCACATCCCACACCCGTAAGCTGCCATCTTCACTGCCACTGAGCAGGCTGCGGCTATCTGGCATGAAAGCAAGATCATGCACAACGGCTGTATGCCCGTGGAGCGCCATACGATAGCTGCCCCGCTCGGCATCCCAGAGCCAGATCATCTGGTCGCGGCTGCCACTGGCGAGCAGACTGCCATCCGGACTCCAGTCCACCGCATTCACCGGGGCGGTATGTCCCGCGAGCGTCTCACGTACCTCTAAACGTTCCACGTCCCACAGCTTGACGGTTCGATCAAAGCTCCCGCTCGCCAGGGTGCGTCCATCGGGGGCAAAGGCCACCGACCAGACAAGGCCGCTGTGTCCCCTAAGGATACGTGTGGCGGTGCCTGACTGAGCTGCCTGTATCCCCTGCATCTCCCACAGTTGAATACTTCCATCGAAGCTGCCACTGGCAAGCCTGCTCCCATCCGGACTCCAGGCCAGGCCATAGACCGCGCTGCTCTGGCCGGAGAGCGTCTGGAGGTGCTTACCCATGGAGACATCCCAGAGTCGGATAGCGGCATCATCTCCGCCACTGGCGAGTGTACGGCCATCAGGAGTAAAGACGAGACGATGGATGCTGCCGGTGTGCTGTCCCAGCCAGAGCAAGGCACCGTTCTCCATGTTCCACAGCTTGATGGTGCCATCCCAACTCCCGGTGGCGAGCGTATGCTCATCTGGACTGAAGGCGAGTGCCTGTACCGCAGCGGTATGCGCCTGCCAGGCCAGGTCCAGCATTTTCCCGTCGTCACGCCACACGCGTGCTCCTCCGCGCCTGCTGCCCATAGCCCAGTAGTGCCCATTGGAGCTCGTCGCCACCGACCAGGGAGGGTCAAAGGACTCGGTAAAGACCGTCTCTTGCAGGGTAGCCCCGGAAAGCGTCGTATCTTGCATCTCGACCCCTTGAAGATAGACGCCTCGCAGTGAGAGCTGTGACAGGTCCAGGCCACGCAGGTGCCCACGAAGCTCTCGCAGCAGCGCAAGCACGATTCGCCGGTCCATACCCCTGAGCGTCGTCGGCCCGTTCGCGCTGCTGGACGAGCAACGCAAGCAACTGCTCCTCTAGCGCGGTTCGCAAAGGGTAGGAGCTGCGCAGGCCAGCCAGAATGGGGGCCACAATGAGGCGCTGTTGGGTCTGCCGCACATATTCTTTGCAGGGAGCCAGTTCCAAACCATGCTCGACCAGGCGCGAGCATCGGCCCTGCTTGATCTCGCTGGTCACCTCTGCAATGAGCCGTGCCGTCACATATTCCATCACGACCGATTGCAGCGTGAAGCTCCCCTGTCGCTGGCCCCGCTCAATAAGCGAACGGCGGCGTAAGCTATCGACCGCTTCCAGCACCTGAGATCGCGGCAGGGGTGCGCCGAGCACCGCCAGTAGCTCCTGCAGGTTCACCGGCTCGCGCAGGATCGCCAGCCACAGCAACACGCTCTGCTCGACCACCGAGAGGCGGGCGTACTGCTCATCGAGCAGCGCGCGCACCCCACCGAAGACCACCTCACCTTGCTCCAGGAAGGGGACGATCTGGCCATCGAAGAGTTCCACGATGGTCCGCGCCACGATTTTGAGGGCCAGGGGATTGCCCGCGTAGGCCTCGACCAGCCGGAGTTGCTCAGACGTGCTGCCTGCGACCCCCTTTTCGGCCAACAACTGCTGGCATGCCTCGGTATCCAGCCGGGCGAGGCGCAAGGCACGCACGGGAGCTCGGCTGCCTTCCAGCGGCACGAGGTCGCTCGGTTTCTCCCGGCTGGTCAGCAGCAGGCAACTCTGATGCTCGGTCTCCGCTACCCGGCGCAGCACGCGGGAGAATCCCTCATAGCCTGCACGCATGCGACCGCTGTCCTCCCCCTCCTCCAAGAACGCCTCCAGGTTGTCGTAGACCAGCAGGACACGTCGGCTGCGCAAGCATTCCAGCAGGAGGCCCTGGCGTCTTTCGAGGCTAGCAGAGACGTCGCGCAGCGCCTGGGGAGCAAGGACCTGGAGGCAGTCTATCGAGCAGCGCTTCGCAGGTTGGGACATCGCGCAGGGAACGCCAGATGACCACCTCGAAGTCGCTCTGCTACCCGATGCATCACCTTCGTCGCCAGTGCCGACTTGCCAATGCCACCCTGGCCCAGCACGCTGACCACCCGACAGCGCTCCTCGACCACCCACTCAGAGAGCAGGTCCAGTTCCCACTCGCGCCCATAGAAGCTCGTGACGGCGAGTGCGTCGCCCCAATCGACGCGTGGCCCGCCCCTGGAAGGAGAAGCGAGAGCGTGGGCAGTGACACTGGTCTCCTCTCCGGGCTGGGATACCGGGGGAGCCTGTGCGTCGGGCAGCAGCCCACCAAGCCATGCTTCATCGAGGAGCACCTTCTGGTGGGCCGCTTGCCAGAGAGCACGAACCTCCTCTGCCTCACGCCCGAAAGGCCAGGCCTGGCGCTCGATGGCGAGGACCACGAACTGTTTCAGGTGGTCGGCCTTGGGATAGGTGAGGCCTCCCTCCCAATCGATCACGGCGCGGCGGGTGACGCCAAGCATATCAGCCAATTCGGTTTGCGTCAGCTCGAGCCTGGTGCGCAAGGTCAGCATCACCTGCCCAAAGGCGTAGTCTCGCTCGCGGTACGAGGATCCCTTCATAGACATTCCCTTTCTGTCTCCCTCACAAGACGCAGTAATGTGAAGGAATGTGCAGTGCTAAAGTGCCACGCGATGTCCGGTGACGCGCGAGTACGCTGCTTAGTATACTACAAAACAGAAGCATCCTCGCACAGTGGCGCAGGATGGTGGCGAGCAGCCTGTCGGCACCCAACCGCACCATCAGGCTGCGGAGGTGTGCCATCAGGCGGATATGGCTAACTGAATGGCCATTTCGCCGGATACACGACGTAAGTTGTCATTCGTAATCGAGGAGCGAGAACAGATGGCCAACCGGATTCAGCTTGAACCCGAGGCGCAAGCGTTTGCGGAGGCTGCGGCGAAGCCACCCTGGCTGTTCACCCTTGGTCCCGAAAAGGGACGGCTCGCCCTTGATGAGGCGCAATCTGGCAGGTTCGCAAGCTGCCCGGTCGACATTGAAGATCTGACCATTACAGATGGTCCCAAGTGCGCACTGGTCCTCTTCGCATCCTGCGGCCCCAGAACGCGCGGACTCCGCTGCCCGTCATCGTGTATATCCATGGTGCCGGGTGGGTGTTCGGCAGCACGCAGACGCATGACCGGCTGATGCGCGAACTGGCCGTCGGAGCCGGGGCCGCGGTTGTGTTCCCGGTGTACCGGCTCTGCCCGGAGGTCAGATACCCGACAGCCCTTGAGGAGTGCTACATGGCGGCGCAGTGGGTCGCCAGGCGCGGGCAGGAATATGGCCTGGACGCGCAACGCCTGGCCGTAGCTGGCGACAGCGTCGGGGGCAACATGGCAACGGTGATCACGAGGCTCGCCAGGGAGCGCGGGGGGCCGGACATTCGGCTCCAACTGCTGTTCTACCCGGTGACCGATGCGGCCTTCGTTACCGCGTCCTACCACCAGTTCGCCGAAGGCTACCACCTGCGGCGCGACGCCATGATGTGGTTCTGGGATCAGTACACGCGCAATCCCAGCGAGCGGAATGAGATCACCGCTTCGCCGCTGCGAGCCGGGATTGCGCAGTTGCAAAGGCTCCCCCCGGCGCTCATCGTCACGGCCGAGGCCGATGTGTTGCGCGATGAGGGGGAGGCGTATGCCAACAAGCTGCGTGAGGCGGGAGTTCGCGTCACAGCGGTGCGGTTCCAGGGCACCATCCACGACTTCGTGATGTTGAACGCCCTGGCGCACACCGCGGCGGCGCGGGGAGCGATTGCCCTTGCTACTGCCTGGCTGCGTGAGGGGTTCTCGACTCGGCTTACATAGGCTCTTTGCTCTACAACCATCGTATGGAGGTATTACAAGCAATGACACCCGAACAGATCACACAGGTTATTCAAGGTGGCCAGTGGGTAAGCATCACCACCGAGCTGCGCCCGAGCTCAAACAAATCAGCAACCGGGGAAATCCAACCGTTTTATTGTTCACGCGTTTTTACGTATGCCCCTCCTGACAGATTTGCCTGTACCGTGATGAACTATGCCGATGCTAATGGAAAAGTGCCGTTGGTGAAAATTGTGATTAAAGGGCATACCGCCTGGCGGGGAGAGCACCCGATTGCACCAGGCGCGTACAACCTGGACTACATTGCTGATGAAGCGTATGAGGTGACTCCACTGCATCAAGGATTTGCCGATGTCGCGAACAGATTTCCAGGCACTGGCCTCAACGCGTGGGAAGTCAATGTCATGCAAGACGTCACAGGAAAAGCCTTTCCTTTGTTTAGTCTTGTCGAAGGACAAATGTATGTGGACTATGACCTCATTTACATCTACAACGGCATGCTTTTTAATGGGAGCAAAAACGTTGACGGTCGTGCTTTTGGTAAGCCTGAAAACAGGCCCACCAATTTGCAAATTCCATTGGTGAGACAGCAATAACAGATCTGTCTGTTCTGTCTCTTCACAGGTGCCAGGCACCTGCCGTCCATGCGAGGACGATCGTTTTAGAACCTGGTTCTACCAAAGGAGAAACATCATGAGCATCCCAGCGAACGAATTCATGCAGATCCGGTTCCGAACTGTGAACGGAATCACCATCCGGTATGCCGAGAGCGACGGCCACCAGGATAGTTTCATTCTCCTGACATGCCCATGGCCGGAGAGCTTGTATGCGTTCCTGCCAATCTGGCAACCCCTTTCTGAGCACTCACACCTTCTTGCCATCGACCTTCCCGGCTTTGGCCAGTCCGAGCGCAGGAACGACCTGCTCTCGCCTCAGGCAATAGGTGAGTTCCTCATCCGACTCGTCGACGAGTGGGGTTTGAACGCGCCACATGTCGTGGCTCCCGACATCGGGACGGCGGCAACGCTGTTCGCAGCGGCGCTCCACCCCGGCAAGCTGTGCAGCCTTGTGGTCGGAAATGGGGGAACTGCCTATCCGCTCCAAGTGGGTGGTGTACTGAAGGATATCATTGACGCTCCCGATCTTGAGGCTTTCCGGGCCATCGATCCCCGGGTCACCCTCGGTGCTTCACTGGATAAGGGCCATGAGCATTACAGACTTCCCGCAGAGGTGCACGAGGACTATCTCCAGTCCTACGAAGGAGATCGCTTCGCGGAGTCAACGAGGTATGTGCGCAGCTATCCTCAGGAGCTCCCTGTCCTTGGAGAACTCTTACCGGAAATCCAGACGCCTGTCCAGATCATCAGCAGTCGTCGCGACGTCCTTGTGCCGCCTGTCAATGGCGAATACCTCCACGCGCGGCTGCCCAACAGCAAGCTCGATCTCTTAGATGCCGCCCATTACGCCTGGGAGGACGTTGCAGACCAGTATGCGGCAATCATCTCGGTCTGGGTGAAGGGCGGCTACCGAAACACCAGAGTGTGAATGGGCTTTTGTTGGCTTGATAGGGTGTCGATGCACGAAGATTTGAACGAGTTCAAGGAGTAGTAGCCCAAGTGGCCCGTAGGTGAGGTAAGACTAAGATCCTTGCGAAAATCACTCAAAAGGCTATAAAGTCCCTTTGCAAGGCAGTTCAACAGCCATGAAGAAAGACCAGGATGAGACAGGAGAGATGCCCGAAAAGGAGCTAAAACCTCTTTGATGCTCTCTCACATGCTGCTTTCCAGCTTGTTTCCTTGAATAAAAGTTCGCTCTGAGCTATTTTCGCAAGGATCCTAGCCCTACCTCTGCTTCGCCTCAGCACAGATGAAGTGAAGCAGCCCAAGCACCGAGCGTTCGGTAGAAGAAGACCTGGCCAGGGACCAGGTCTATGAATTTCTTTTTGTCTGCCAGCCACTCAAAATACAAGGCGCGACCGGCTCACCGATACGTCCCGTGGCTGTTGTGCCTCAGCGTGAAAGAAAGGATGGGTAAGAATGGAGCAAACAATTCTTGTCACTGGGAGTACCAGTGGCTTTGGCCGTCTGACTGTTGAAACCCTGGCGCGTCAGGGAAACCGTGTTTTCGCCGGCATGCGTGCAGCGGCAGGAAAGAATGCCCCTGCGGCAGAAGAACTACGCGCGCTCGCGCAACGAGAACAGCTTGCCTTGCACCTCGTCGAGATCGATGTCACAGATGATGCTTCCGTGGAACAGGCCATCAAAGCGATTATCGGGGCGACCGATCGCCTTGATGTGGTGGTCAACAATGCCGGGGTATCGTACAGTGGTCCGCTCGAAGCATTCACCCTTGAGCAAGTCCAACAGCAATTTGCGACGAACGTCTTTAGCGTCTTGCGGGTGAACCGTGCGGTTCTGCCACAGATGCGTAAGCAAGGCAGTGGTTTGCTGCTGCAAATCGGGTCCATTGCTGGACGGCTGGCCTTTCCTTTTCTTGGCCTCTATGGAGCGACGAAATTTGCCCTGGAGGGGCTCACCGAATCGTATCGCTATGAACTTGCTCCCTTTGGCATCGACGCCGCCATTATTGAGCCTGGGACCTATCCGACCACCATCTCTGCAAACCGGCAGACGGCGGCAGACGGCGAGCGTTTTGCCCTCTACCAGACCGCTCTAGAGGCGTTCGGGACACCATTTTATGCAGAGAATCGATCTGCTACGCCCCCCGATCCCCAGGAGGTGGCTGACGCGGTAGCACACGTCATCGCCCAACCAGCGGGAGAACGGCCATTGCGCACGGTTGTCGCGACCGTTGTCCAACGCCAGGCTCCCCAGGCGTTGAATGACGCTGCCACACACGCTATGCAATCCTTTCTAGAGGCACTCAATATTCCCCTCGCGACTCTTGCGATAAAGGGAGAGAAAGAGAGAAAACGAAGATGAAAGCGATAGGTGTGATGACATTCGGCGGGCCAGAGGTTCTGCACGTCGTCGAGCTTCCCGAACCGCATGCTGGTGCCGGAGAGGTTCGCATTCGCGTCCACGCAGCATCCGTCAATCCGACCGACACGCTCTTTCGTGCCGGTTCGCAGGCGGCTCGGCTCAGCGGACGCCCAGCTCCGTACGTACCAGGCATGGACGTTGCGGGTGTGATTGATGAGCTTGGCGCTGATGCTGACAACCGCCTCAAGGTCGGAGATCGCGTCGTTGCCCTCGTCATCCCTGCCGGTCCACACGGTGGCGCATACGCTGAGTACGTGGTTGTGCCAGCGGCCTCTGTCGTTCTCGCACCAGCAGGCGTTGACTTCCCGGCGGCCTCCACGCTGCTCCTCAACGGCCTTACCGCGCAGCTTGCCCTCGATGCCCTCGCCCTCGATTCCGGGCAAACGTTGGCGGTCACTGGAGCGGCTGGCGCATTCGGCGGATATGTCATACAACTCGCCAAAGCAGGCAGCCTCTCGGTAATCGCGGACGCCTCACGCCCCGACCAAACGCTCGTACGTTCCCTCGGGGCTGACTACGTCCTCGACCGAGGCGACACCTTCGCCGAGCATGTTCGCTCAATCGTCCCGGAAGGGGTCCCTGGCCTGGCCGATGGTGCAAGGCTCAATCACCTGGCGTTGCCCGCAATCGCCGACAGCGGCGCGATGGCCGTCATTCTCGGATGGGACGGACCGACCGAGCGTTACATCACCCTGCACAAAATCTCATCGACCGCCTTCGCGACCAACACGGCCCTGCTCGACCAGTTGGTCCGCCAGGTCGAGCAGGGCATTCTGACGCTGCGCGTCGCTGATGTTCTCCCCGCCGATCAGGCCGTTGACGCACATCGCCGCTTCGAAGCTGGCGGCGTACGTGGACGCTTGGTGTTAGACTTTACGACTTGAAGCCCTCTTGTCCAGGCGCAAAACTGTAAATTTGGGAATTCCATGAGTGGAATTGGGGTCCCGACATTTTTACCCCGTGCCCTTTGCCAGAATGGTTTGCCGTTTTGTGCCATAAGTTTTGCCGCATCATTACAAATTCAACTTGAGATTGGCGCTGGGCCAATGTGAGTGTGGCGCAAGAAGTACTACAGCAAGTGGAGATGTTTGGTTTTTGATGAGAGGTTATGTTACGCTTCAAGAAAATGCGGTAAGTATCACTTGAGGTGGAAGAGACCATGACAAAACCACTTGATGGCATTGTATTGCTAGCGTACTTTCGCCGACTCGGCTTCTCAAAAGAAACACAAGAACTTCTCATGCAAATTCGTACCTCGCCTCCTAGCCGTACACCAGGAGCCCGTCGAGGCAATATGCCTGTCTGGTATCCGAGTAAGAAGATGCAATGCGTTGTGAAGGCTGAAAGCGCGAAGGTTGAATTCCCCTTTTTACTTACCGCTGAGCATGATGATGATATCTTAGAGGTCTGGGACCAGCCCCCCGCCATTCCATTGGAATACTACGACAAACGTAATCGATTGCAACGCCCTCTGCATACCGCAGATTACTTTCTGTTTCGATACGGATCAGCAGGGTGGATTGAGTGCAAACCTGCGCAAGAACTTCACCGACTTGCTGAAAAGCAACCCAACCGCTACGTTCTCGATGAACATGGCACCTGGCGCTGTCCTCCTGGGGAGGCCTTTGCCAAGAAGTACGGTCTGAGCTACCACGTCTGGTCCTCAGATCAGATTAACTGGGCGGCACAGGACAATGCACTTTACCTGGAGGAGTACTACCAAGATCTGGAGCGTCTGACCATCCCACAGACCATGTTAGAGACGCTCTATCAGCTTGTGGATGAACACCCTGGCATCATGCTTGCTGATCTCCGAAGGGCAGCGTATGGCATTTCTGCCGATTGCATCAACATCGCTATCGCAAGAACTGACCTCTATGTTGACCTGGCGACCTATCGGCTCTCAGAGCCGTGGCATACCCTTGTGTTTCGTAACCAGTACGTAGCACATTCCTCCCTTGAGCTGTCTCCGAAAGACAATGGGGGTATGACTGCCTCAACAAAAACGACTTCTTCCATTTCCCCAGAAGTCCAGGCACTGCTTGAACGTGCAAGCGACACCGATCTTGCTACTGCTCTCTTCCGCAATCGAGTTATTCATCCTGAGCAATACGACGATGAAGAGCAAGCACGAACGGCAGAGGCACGAGCAGCCATACCGCTACGGACCAGGCAGCGCTGGCAACAGTGGTATCGAGAGGCAGAGAGCCGCTACGGAAGTGGCTTTCTTGGTCTACTTCCCCGCTATCACAACTGTGGTGGAAACAGAAAAATTGATTCAGAGGTGATTACCCTCATTCATCACGTTCTTGAGACCCACTACGATACCGTGACACGTAAACCCAAACGTGGAGCCTACGGAGAGTATCTCAAACTCTCCGAGGAACAGCACAAGAAGCCGGTGAGCCAATGGACGTTCTATCTGGAAGCACAACGTCACAAAGCTATGTATGAGCAGACGCTGGTGCGAGAAGGAGCACGCGCAGCTTACCCATTCAAGGATTACTCCCGCGAAGCGGAGAAAACCATCCTCCGTCATGGCAACTATGCCTGGAGCCTGGCTCACCTCGATCACACGGAACTAGACCTGGCTCTGTGCGACTCCCGGACGGGTCAACTCTTGGGAAAATGCTGGCTGACGCTCTTGATTCTGGCGCATCCTCGACGGATCGCGGCTTTCTACCTGACCTTTGATCCGCCATCATACCGATCCTGTATGATGGCCCTCCGGCTCTGTGTCAAACGCTACGGGAGGCTGCCAACAGCCATCGTGGTCGATGGCGGCCCTGAGTTTGCCAGCGTCTACTTTGAGCAATTGCTAGCGCTCTACCGGGTGCGCAAACACCAGCGCCCGGCTGCTGAACCGCGCTTTGGTTCGCCCCAGGAAAGACTGTTTGGCACGATGCAAACGGAGTTTCTCTATCATCTCCTTGGGAATACCCAGGCCACAAAGCTTCCTCGCCAAATGACAAAAGTCACTGATCCACGTCTTCACGCCGTCTGGACGCTCCCAGCACTGGCTGAGCGAGTACAGCAGTGGGCGGACGAGGAGTACGAGATCATCCGCCATCCGGCTCTCGGCATGACGCCGCGTGAAGCCTACGATCTCTCCATCGAGCAGGATGGAGCGCGGATGCACAAACATCTTGAGTATGATGAGACCTTCCTCAAAGCAACATTCCCCTCAACGAGAAAGGGCGTGGCAAAAGTCACTCCAGGCGTCGGGGTCCGAATGAACTACCTGGACTACTGGTGTGAGGCCATGCGGGACCCAACTGTGGAGGGCAGCGCAGTCTCGGTACGCTACGATCCTTTTGATGTGAGCGTAGGTTACGCCTACATTGACCGGAAGTGGCGTCAATGTGATTGTCCCTACACCGAGTTTGCAGGATGTTCCGAGCGTGAATTGCAACTTTTGATCGAAGAATTGCGCAAACGGAACCGCATTAGCTATGGCAGAGAGCATATCGAAGTGACGCAGAAACAATTAGCCACGTTCCGGCGGGAAACCACTGATATTGAAACCATCCTGCGTCAGCAACGCCATGACCGAGAAACTAGAGCAGCGCTGGTGGTCTTAGAAGGAGGAAGGAAAACTGAGCAGGAAGCTCTCGCATATTCGCAAGCCGAAGGCGAGAACAATGAGCAGCCGTCAGAATCATCGCAGAAGCCTCCAGAGGCGAATCCATATGACAACCTGCTCGTTTTCAAGCGGATTCGTCTATGAAGCACGAACACGCGAAGCCTGTGCCCCAATCAACTGAGCCGGAATATTTTCCCTCTGCGTTGCTCACGCAGCCAAACGGCGCACGGCAAGAGTACTTTGAGCAACAGTGCCTCATTGAACATCCTCGTTTACTCGAAACGCTGGAGGCAACCATTCAGGCCATTTGTCCTCCAGGAGAGGGAGCGAGCGTGAGGCGACCAGGCACGATGGTCCTGGTGATAGGGCCTGCTCGTGTGGGGAAGACCACCTTCATTCGCCTGTTGGAAGAGCGCTTGCTTTCGCAGGCAAGAACACAGATGGAGCAAGATCCTAGCTTCATTCCTTTTTCCAGTGTGACGACAGCAGGGGAAGACACTAGCCGTTTTGACTGGCAAACCTACTACAAAGCGGTGTTACGAGGGCTGCAAGACCCATTTGTGGATGGAAAGATTGCCAGGATACCGACACGAGAGTTGCGAGAGGCTATGGTGGCAGCACTTCTGCATCGCAAGCCCATTGCCGTCATTGTCGATGAGGCCCACCACCTGGCTAAAGCAGCCAGCGGGCGGAGACTCCAAGACCAGCTCGATCACCTGAAATATTTTGAGAATTTGACAGGCCCACGAATTGCGCAACGAGATAGAGCTTGTAGCAAGCGGGTATAACATGTGCCTCCTTATGAAGGAAGGATACACATCTTTCCCAATTTAAGGAGGTAGACATGACCAGTATCGCTGATTGTATGGATTACGATCATCATCACGCCGTTCTCCACCCCACATCGTAACGCAGCAAGCAAGTAAGCTGTTTCAGAGAGCAAAGGAAGTCCGATACGGTAGAATGGACGTAAACACCACGCCGTCCTACCGTCAATTGAAAGGAAGGATTCTATGCTCTCGGAAGCCGATTTGATCGCCAAGCGAGCCGCATTACGCTGGCTGGCGCAGCAGCACCCGCAGTGGACTCATCAAGACCTGGCTGATGCGCTCGACATGTCCCGCTCTTGGGTAACCAAGTGGCTCCAGCGGCTACGTCAGGCCGATCCCCATGATGCGATGGCTCTACACTCTCGCTCGCGAGCACGGCACACCCCACCGGCCTCCATCGCCTCCCAACCTGCTGTCGTGCAACGCATTCTGAAGATTCGAATCGAGCCGCCAGAGAACTTGCAGCGCGTTCCAGGGCCAGAGGCGATTCTGTACTACGTCCACCGCGATCCTGCGCTCAAAAGCGCAGGTGCGCGCCTGCCGCGCTCTCAGACCACGATCTGGAAGATCCTGCGCCAGGCGGGCTGCATCGAAGAGCATCGTCGCCGCAAGTCCAAACCGCTTGAGCTCCGCCAGCCAGGGGAGGAAGTCCAGTTCGACCTCAAAGACGCCAGTAGTGTACCCGCTGATCCCGGTGGCAAGCAACAGCATGTGGTCGAGATCGCCAACTTCGTCGATGCTGGCACCTCGATCTGGTTGCACCGCGAGGTGCGCAGCGATTTCGATGCCGAGGCGCTCTTCGAGGTGGTAGCCCAGTTTTTCTGCCAGCATGGCTTGCCCGGCATGCTCACCTTTGACAATGACCCCCGCTTTGTCGGCAGTGCTTCGGGACGGGATTTCCCTTCCGCCTTGGTGCGCTTCCTGCTCTGCCTTGGGGTGATCCCTCATGTGATCCCGCCGCATCGTCCAGACAAAAATGCGTACGTGGAGAGATTTCATCGCTCGCTTGGTCAGGAATGCTTGCAGGTGCACCGGCCAGGTACCCTCTCGGAGGTCTCTGAGCTCACCGAGGCCTTTCTGGTTCATTACAACAGCGAGCGACCCAACCAGGCGCGCTCCTGTGGGAACCAACCGCCGCGGGTAGCCTGCCCAGCGTTTCCGACGCTGCCTGCTATTCCCCAGACGGTCGATCCTGATCGCTGGCTCATGCAGATCAATAAGCAAGCCTTTGCTCGCACGATACGGGCCAGAGGAGATCTCATGATTAATCGCGAGGTCTATTATGTGAGCCGAAGCCTGGCGGGCCAACGGGTCACGTGCTGGGTCAACGCCGCCGAGAAGTGCTTTGACATCTGGCAGCCCGGGGGGTTCATCAAGTCGATCCCGATCAAAGGTTTGTATGGAAAGCCGATGCCATTTGAGGACTAGGTGGCGCTGATGAAGCGGGAGGCGCGCTCGGAATATCAGCAGTATCTGCACACCCATCCCAGGCTGACCCAAGGTCGCCTGTGGGCTTGAACCTCCAACGCAGGACGAAAGGATCCGATCCCCACATCACAGCATGCACTACTCGTAGTGATAGCTCCCTCTGTCTTCTGCGCCGCCAGTGGCTAAACAAGCGCGCAGAGCCTGGCAAGTCTCTGGAAGAAGACCTGTACGCTCTTTGCTCTCCATCCTGTTTGTCTCTGGTCGACGAACAAAGAAGAGTTTTTCCAGGACGAGCTTTGTATAAATTCATCCTTTGAAAATAGCTTGCTTCCTTGCATACGATGTGGGGTGGAGAACGGCGTGATGATGATCGTAATCCATACACTGATTCTTCGGTGATCATCCAGACCGGATCGCGAGTTTGTCCCCTCGACCCCCTGTTGGTTGGGGGAAGTCGTGCTTCTTGCCGAGCACCTACGGAAACAGGGGGTCCTTGCTGCCATCGATGAGCGCGTCCGCTTTGCACGACGACGCTTTGGGCACTACGAGGTGATCGACTTTCTGGCGGTGCTCTTCGGCTACGCGATCAGTGGCGAACGTACCCTCGAAGCCTTCTATGAACGGCTGGCTCCGTTTGCCGAACCATTGATGGCCTTGTTCAATCGGGAGCAGTTGCCCAGCCGCTCGGCGCTCAGTCGCTTTCGCGGCCCGCTTCACCCCAGCGGCTGTTGAAGCCCTACGAGTGCTCTTTCTGGAGGATCTACTCACCCGCCCGCTCACCAAAGAGCGGCAGAGAGGTGAGCTGCTGGATCGAGCAAACAGACAGTGGGAGGTCTTCGACATCGATGGCACGAAGCTCAGGCAGCTCGCCAACGTGCCTTACCGAAGACGGAGGATCTGCCTCCCGCCCAGCGTCGGCTCGATGAGGTCTGTGCTGCTGGCTACACTGGGCGCAAGCGTGGGGAAGTCGTCCGTTTGGTGGAGTAGATTTCTGTACGCAAGGAAATGCCCCTGAGAGAGCCTCCAGCCAATCAAAAACGACATCTGTACAACACGGATGTCGTTTTTTCACCTGACGGATCTCCAATGGTCACACGCCTGGAGGGAAGTCGCCGAACCGTCCTTGCTCCTCTCGCTGCATCTGCGCACGCATCTGCATCACAAAGGTTCGGTACGGTTCCAGGACCGCCAGTTTCGCTTCCAGTTCTGCGATCCTCGCCTCTTGTTGCAACCTCGCCTCGACTAGAGCGGACTGATTTTGCTGGGCGTCCAGAAGCTGTTGTTGAGTCCAACGCAGACGCGCAACCAGTTGCGGCTTTTTGTAACTGAGCAACGGATCGCGAGACGCGGGCGTAACCTCTTCATCAGCACGCAGTTTCCGCTTGCTTTGTCTTTTTGCAGCCACGAGATGGGTACTGTTCGCCCGAAACAGCGCCAGCGCCTCTGGATTGCGATGGATCGCGGCGTAGCGCAAGCCGCACTCATCGTAGATCGTCTGGACTGAGATCTCCTGCTTTTTCGCTTTCAACGCCTCGATCGCGGTTCGTAGCCGCTCAACTGTGACCAGCCGACGCGCTGTGCTGGACTGTTTGATCCCGGCAAGCTGCACCTCCGAGTAGGTACGAGGCAAACGTGGAGGTCGGCGCTTAATCTGCGCTTTCATCATTGGTCTCCGTGTTTCGGTAGGGGGAGGAAAGCACTTTGAAGACCGGAATATAGCGGCCAGCGGCTTCCTCTTCAAGCTGCAGACGCATCACATTGATCATGTCATCGAGCAACTGGACTTTGATGCGTGCCTGGCGGGCATCAATCGCATTGCCTTGTGTCTCACAAAGTGCTGCTTGTTTTGCGTAGGACTCGCGCCAGACGAGAGCCGCTCCCAATTTTTCCGGGTCTTCGACATGGTAGCCACACCCCAGGCAGTGCGCTCGGTCATTTCCCCGTGGACACAGCCCCGGACAACCGCAGTGACCAAATGCCGTTGGATGTAAGGCATGCCAGATCTCGTACACGGCTTGCAAATCAGCGTTCTTCTGCTCCAGATCCCGAACAGTGGGGACCATCTGCAACAACAGGTGATCCAGTTCCTCTTGCTCATCCAAATCGGCTCGAATGGCAGCGAACTGCTGCCCCTCAGTCTGAAGCGTGTAATACTCTGAGACTTCGGAAAGCCGCGGCGTTCTGCCGGTCAGTTCCCGGAGACGGTGATGTAAATAGAAGTGGGCAATCACTTCTGGTGGAACATGACGGTAATGTCTGGCATGAGTGGCCATCACATGACGAAGCACATGAACTGAGACGCGGATGGGTTTGCCCTGGGTCGTAAAGAGATCGAGCCCATGCAAGATGAAGCGCAGGAGTGCTTGCACATCGCGGGTGTTCAGGGCCCCAACTGCTCCATCAGCAGATGCGTCCCACTGGAAAAGATAGCGTTCCGGACCCAGATGCTCATATTTGGTATTGCTCCGTGTGGGGAAGACCATGGGAATTTCCCCATATGCTTGTTCTAGCAACGCCTTCACCTCTCCCAGAAGCCGTATGGCCTCTTTTGAGAGGGGGAACAACTGGCGTTCCTCGTCCGATTTTGCTCCTTTGGGCAACAACAGTTGGAAGTGAAGTTTGACGTGCCTGAGGAGTGGCTTGCCATCTTCTGCGAATTGGGGGTGCCCGTCATTTCCGAGCACTGGCACCTCTTCCGTACGAACGATCCGGCGTTCTTTGTTGAAGCTGATCTGGAGCAATTCATTCACCCGGCTGCCATTCGAGAGGGCAATGGTCGTGAGTGCCGCTCCCATCACAATGCCCCGATAGAGACTTTCGGGTTCAAAAAAAAGGTCTTCCCCTCGTTGTGCCGCGCGTGAAAACCAGGGGTCTCCTGGACTGAGGAGACCTGGTCGCCCGCACTCAACGCCATTGGAAAATCCGAGTTGACGTGCATAGTGCCAGCGTGCCTGGTATCCTTCCAGATGGAGGTTATCGGCATCAAAGCGTTGCAAGAGATGTTGCTCAATGAGATCCCCAACCCACAAACAGTTGGCTGCCGGGCCGTCAAATTGGACAAAAAAGGCGTTGTGTTCGGGGGTATATGCCTCTTTGCCGTGCCTGGCCATCCTCACACTCCGTCTGTCATAGCGATCCTGATGATGCAGCACCCACGTCGATTTGTTCCACAAGATGAAGGGCATGGGCACCTGGCGTCCCAAGATTTGGAGTTCTGCAACCGTCATAGCATCCCGGTTCACCTCAGGAATCACATCAATATGCTCAAAGTGGTAGGGCAGCTCGACCTCCCCAGCTTCGACTTTGCGATGTGCTTCCCGAATGGCAGCCATCATGCGTTCCGCGAGCTGTTTGCGCAAACGGACCAGTTGTCGCAAGACGGGATAGAGCGGAGTCAGCACATCCGTTTCTGCCTTGCGTTTCGCTTTCTGAACTGCATCTACCTGCCGATACGGAAAATACTTCTCTCTCAAGTCCAGAGGTGGCGGTGGCAACAGATAGGGCTGCATGCGCTGTCGCTGGCCTGGCTCAAGAAGATGAAGATAGCGTGGCAGATGGCCAACGGCGAGAGCAGCATATCCATTCACCAGTGAGTGCCCACGAGAGGACTTCTGTTGTCGTTCTGCCCATGCATACCAGATCTCCTCCTGTCTCAGGTCAGAGAGGGTTTGAACCTGACCAGTGGCGCGAAGTTCACGCAACAGTTGATTCACCTGTCTCAGCGCCGTTTGTTGCGACACTTGGTCGATGCTCCTCATGGAAGCAGCAGCCACCGCAAGAACGGCGGCATCGGGACTGTCTTTAATCGTCATGATACAATACCGCATGATATTGGGCGAAAGCTGGGTCCAATTGATCAATGGCGCATCGTGGAGTTCTTTGGGGAGCCAGTTCAAAAAAGCTGCGAGTTGGACCTTCGGGTCCCAATACACAAAATTGTGCTTCCCTTGTCGTTGGGATGCCCGTTTGTTCTCCTGCGAAGGCGTGGTTGATCCAGATCCTGGCGTTTGTGCGCTCGGCGAATCCGGCGTCTTGAGTGGTGACTGCATGGTCCCTCCGGCTTTTCTACTCTTCGTACCAATCAAACTCACCCTGGGCGCTTGTCTCATGAGCATGTTGCTTTGATGATTCTTCATCGTGTCCTGGAGTGAGTTGGGGAGAGCGCTGTTGTGGCTGAGATGGGACTTGAGCATGAGCCATACGCTGTTCTTGCGCTTCTTCGTCTTCTAAGAGGCCCTGGAGAGCCTGACGCTTGTTCATCGTCTTCACATACGTGCTCATGGTCTCTGGGCTCCGCCAGCCCATGAGGTGCTGAAAGCCCTCCAACAGGGCTGCCTCCGTTGCGGGGTCGCCCGAAGCCTCTTTCCGCAATGTGGTGATGGCGCGCGTAGCCCGCAAATGGCGCAGGTCGTGAGGAGTAAACTCCACGTGCTCCTGCTTGTTGAATTGGCACTGAGCGGGCGGAAAGAGCTTGTTCCAGTGGTGATAGAAAGCTGCGCGCGTGTAGGGTTTCCCTGTCCGTGTCAGAAACAGGGGATCATCCTCGTCTAGCTCTTCGAGCCGTTTGCGGCCTCGTGGATCATATTGTGCGCGTTCCGTCCGAATGTACGAGAGCAAATGCCGCTCCAGGCTGGGAGTAAAGTAGATGGTCTTTTCCTCCCGCCCACGGCTGCCTTTGTTTTTCACGAGTGCCCGACCAGCATGTCGGGCAGCTCTGTACCCTCCGGCAGTCATCTCAAGCACCTCGCTGAGCCTTGCCCCAGTTTGTCGAAGGAAGAGTAAGATCACCTGATCCCGCTGGAAGGTGGCGTGTTGGATCATGTAATCAACCGTTTGGCGCATGCGCTCCTGGACGGCGTTCGGCTCCAATACCACCTGGGGTTCCCAGACCTTGCCGCGCCGCTGGCGAAACTGATTGGTGGGGAATGCGCGATTGGTTTCCGCTCGTGTTTCACTGCGAATCCCTGCATGATCGGGAGCGCCAACATTCTGGATCTGGCGCAGGTGCTCCTGTTTGAGTTGAAGCAGCCGCTCAGAGCGCAGAGGATTGCGATACGCGTAATAGCCCGCTCCAATCAGGGTGTCATACAAGCTGGTCAATGCAGCCAGGAGCACACCCAGCGAACTTTTAGCAAGCGGCGAAGCCCCGGTTGTCTGGACACACCAGCCATCTGCACGTTGCCCATCCGCGCCGACCTGGCAGCCTACATCGTCGCGCAGGAACTCAACCAGGAAGGCAAGTAACCGATCAGGTTCAGCGTTCCAGGCGTAGCCATGACGCAACAAGAAGCCAGCCCAAGGCAAAACCATATCGAGGTACGTATCAGGAGTTCTTCCAGGATCTCCCGCCTTTTTACGCCGATACCATTCACAGAGGAAAAACACCGGGGAACCCGCAGAATCAACAATCAGCAGAGGATACGGACTCCCTGGAGGGGCTGCCAGTTTGGTGAGACCACTCAGAGCCATGAAACGGCCCTGCTTTCGTCCTTTCGCACGCATCGCCATCATCTCCCTTCCAACACACTCATGCGTAGCGGAATGATAGCATACCGAAGCGATGCTGTCCAGGCTCCTGCTCACAATGGTGCTACACTGATGTACGATTTCTTCTCAATGGGTCGGCCACTGAGCTTCAAAGGCTGATCTGAGAGAAGCAAACGTTTCTGAGAGGGGCTCCTTTACCTAACAGATCGCACCCGCACCGTCGTTTCGCAAGCCCACAGCTATCAGTGGCTCGGCAGTTTCGGCAACAGAGGCAACGGGGAGTACCGCAAGGAACTGGTACTCGCACTGCAGGTCATCCGTCGCTATCTCGAGGCGCTCGGTCTGCCTCCAACACGTGCCCTGCTGCGATTGGACGGCCTCTACGGCACTGGGGCCGTCATTGCAGATCTGGACGGCCTCTGCTTCGTGATGCGAGGCAAAGACTACGCGGTGTTGGATCACCCGACTGTGCAGGCGCGGCTCCACTTGCCCCCCGATGCCCACTTCAGTCGCCCGGAAAGCACGAGGGTAGCGCACTCTCTACGACTGCCCCGATGTCCCTGTGGGCAAGACGGGCTGCCGCTGCCGCGTCGTGGTGGCTACCCACCTGGCGACTGAGAAAAAGAGCCGCATCGGTCGCACCCGCAAGGGCGTGGTCTACGAACTCTTTTTCACCCATCTCCCGCAAGATGGGTTCACCGCCTCCGATGTCGTGGCACTTTACCTGCATCGTGGCGCTTTTGAACCGGTGCTGGCCGATGAAGATGACGAACAGGACCCCGATCGCTGGTGCAGTCATGCACCCGGCTTTCCAAGAAGCCTGGCAAATCATCAGCCAATGGGTGTGGAACCTGCGCCTGGAGCTGGGTCATCAGCTTCATCCTGATCCCGTGCGCACCACCGAATTTGCTCCTGCCACCCCGCCTGCCCCACCGCACACGGCTCCCTCCTCGGGCTATGCTCCCCCTCAGGTGGGTTTGCCCTGGAAAGCTGGCCGCTTCTCGGGTCAAGACTTTCCCCTCCAACCCGATGGCACGCTGCGCTGTCCGGCTGGCCAATCGCTGGGTGTGCATGAGCGGCGCAGAGAAGCCGACGGGAGCCTGCGTGTGGTCTATGCGGCTAGCATCCGCAGTTGTCGTCCCTGTTCCCTGCGCGAACAGTGTCAGTGGCAGGGCAGCGCCACCGCCAAGCCTCGCCAGGTGAGCGTGCTGCTGCATCCCTTCATTGTCGGCTCCGCACCCCTGCTCTGGCGTGATTGGAGTCGTCGGCACCATCGACGGGCGTGCAGGCAACTGCTGCGTGACCAACAGGTGGAGGTACAGGTAGATCAGGGCCTCTCTGCCAACTCGGATCTCGCGCCAGCGCCCCTGTCGCGTGCCCAGCGCGCACATTATCGTCTCGACTGGTCTGAGCGACTCGCCCGCAACGTGCGAGTCCCGACAGCGAACCAGGTGACGATCAGGCTATTCGGCGTTCCAGAAAGCTTTGCCATCTCACTGGGGTTGGCGACGGCGTAACACCGTCTCGATAGCTGTTTGCATTCCCCCTTCTCGGACAAGCCAGCTTCTCCGTGTGGAGCCTCACGACCTCTTTTCCTGGCTGCTCCCCAATTTCCCCCCTCTTCTGCCCTTTTTGCTCTCCGTCCTTCTCTTTCTGCTCTTTCTTACAGGCTCAATGTCCCGTTCTGCATCGCTTTCGCTCATCCGAGCAGAATAAGCTCTTCAACACCTCGTGCGCACTTCGTGGGCGGTGACAGTAGCAGCGATATCCGGGATGGTGGCTTCGTAAAGCTCGCCTGTCCAGCGAATATCCAACGTATAGGTCTTGGTTGCCACAGTGCAACTCCTCGTTCTCCTCCAAGGTTCTTTTCATATGCATGAGATTATAACACAAATCGCTCGTTTGGCGTATATAGCGGTTTCTGGTACTATCTCTTGCTCAGACCTATCTAAATGTGTTATATTCTTCTTAACAGAGAACACTGCTAGTTCCTCTGGGGTTGCCCCGTGGGAGGGGACTGCAATTGTAAGCTAAGTAGCTTCTTGAGACTCAACGATGCCTCTTTGCGCTAATTTCCACTGAAATCGTCCCGTGGTAAGGGACCGCAAGCAAACAAACGTATGACTTCGACGTGCAGTGCCTGCTCGTCGAAACACCATCTGGCCCCAATGCAGGTGCCTTCTAACATTGAGCAGGTCATGTCTTTGGGAGGGTACCTCATGTCTACCATGCACTCACGCAATTACGCGGGTCATGCTGCCGATGCTGTCTATCCGCTCTATGATCCTCGTTGGGAACATGATGCCTGTGGCACAGGCTTCCTGGCCCAGATCTCCGGTGATGCCAGCCACACGTTGATCCAGACAGCATTGCAAGCGCTGGCTAATCTTACGCATCGCGGCGCACAAGACGCCGACGCAGAGACCAGTGACGGTGCCGGTCTGCTCACGCAAATTCCTAAAACCTTACTTTGCGAGGAACTACTGGCGCAACAGATTACACTCCCCAACCCTGAGGACCTTGCCGTCGGCATGATCTTTCTGCCATCACAGGACCGCTCACCGGCGGCTTATCTACAGAGCCGTCAGATTATCGAGCAGACACTCAACGAATTAGAACTCGGGCAGCCGCAAGGATTGCTGCTACTGTGGCGCAATCCGCCCATCGACTATACCGTTCTCGGCACACGCGCTCGTGCAACCGCACCCAGCATCGTACAAATTCTGCTCGCGCGACCGCCCCATCTCGACGTAGAGCAGTACGAGAGAAGCCTCTATCATGCCCGCCGCTTGATTGAGCGACGCTTGCATGCGGAGGAGATTCATGATTGCTATATCGCCTCGCTCTCATGCACAACTGTCGTCTACAAAGGACTACTCGCTCCCAACGAACTGGCACGTTTCTATCTCGACCTGGCCGACCCACGCTATACCAGCGCCTTCGCCCTTTTTCATCAACGCTACAGCACCAACACCTTTCCTTCGTGGGCATTAGCTCAACCCATGCGCCTGCTGGCACACAACGGCGAGATCAATACGCTTCAGGGCAATCACAACTGGATGCAAGCCCGTGAAGAAGCGCTGGTCTCCCCACTTTGGGGTGATGAACTCCATGACCTCCTTCCAATCATCCAACCAGAAGGCAGCGACTCTGCCCAACTTGACAATGCATTGGATCTCCTAACACGTTCTGGCCGTGATCTGCTGCATAGCATGCACATGCTCGTTCCTCCGGCCTGGGAGCAAAATCTTGAACTCGGAGCCGCACAGCGGGCATGGTGCGAATATCATGCCGGTATGATCGAACCTTGGGATGGTCCAGCAGCGCTCGCCTTTAGTGATGGTCGTTTCGTTGGTGCTGCGCTAGACCGCAATGGACTCCGCCCGGCGCGCTACACACTCACCTCTCACGGGTTGTTGATTCTGGCCTCTGAAGCCGGTGTTGTTCCCTGTGAGGCTCATGAAGTCGTCGAGAAGGGCCGATTGGGACCGGGTGAGATGATCGCTGTTGACTTGCAGCATGGCGTCTTGCTGCGTAACTCCGAGATCAAGGCAGCCCTGGCAGAGCGTCAGCCATACCAGGAATGGGTAGATACGCATCTCATTCGTCTGTCGGAGTGCTCGATCCCTGTTCCCCAGACAGGGAGACCACGGAACGAGGGCGATGAAGCGGGTGGAGGCAATATATTGAATGGGCATGATACATTGAACGGGCACGGTACAGCGGGCAGGCACGATAAATCGGGGACCTACATGGATGCCGATACACTGTTCCGCCGCCAGCAGCTCTTCGGCTACACCAACGAGGATATTGAGTTTGTTCTCCAGCCCATGTTGGCAGAAAGCAAAGACCCGGTATGGAGCATGGGCGACGACACGCCCCTCGCCACGCTCGCGTCTCGAACTCGTTCCATCGCGGATTACTTTCACCAGCGCTTTGCCCAGGTCACGAATCCACCCATTGACCCTTTGCGCGAACAGATCGTCATGTCCCTCGACTGCTATCTCGGTCCACGCAAGAGCATGCTTACCGAGACTGCACTCCATGCGCAATTGCTGCACCTGGAGACTCCCCTTCTCAGCGAATCTCAATTAGAAACGATACGCCACCTGAAAGATTTTCCCACGAAAACGCTCAATGTCACCTTCGAGAACGCCGCCGGGCCAGCCACGCTTAAATCGGCTCTTGACCGCCTGGAGCACGAAGCTGTAGCGGCTGTGGCTCAAGGAGTTTCGCTGCTCATCCTCAGTGACAAGAGCGCCAGCCCGGCGCAGCCCCCTGTGCCTATGCTCCTTGCCATTGGCGCTGTCCACCAGGCCCTTATTCGACACGGACTGCGCACTCAAATCTCCTTGATCTGCGAAACCGGCTCTGCCTGGGACGTTCACCAGATCGCCTTACTCCTTGGCTACGGCGCAGAGGCGGTTGTCCCATCATTGGCGCTTGCCAGTGTACGTGCCATGGCGGGCGAGCGACATCTGGAACACCTTACGCGCGAGGAGGCGGCAGAGCGCTATTTGCATGTCATTGAAGGTGGCCTGCGCAAAGTCATGGCACGCATGGGCATCTCTACGCTTCGTAACATTGTCGGTGCGGGACAATTCGAAGCGGTTGGCCTCGAACCGCAACTGATCGAACGCTGTTTCGCAGGTTCAGCCGCTCACCCCGGCAGTGTCACCTGTGCTCACATTGCCCAGCAGGTAATCGAACGTTGCCAGGCCTTGCAGGATAGAATCGTCTCCGGCAACCAGATCCAATGGACGACGACGCAAGTTGGTCGACTTCGGACGCTATCGTTTCCGCCGCAGTGGCGAGTATCATGCTTATAATCCCCTCCTCGTACGCGCGCTGCAAAAAGCTGCTCAGACCGGCAACATGGATGACTACCGGCAATTTGCGCAGATGGTCTACCAGCGTCCACCCACCGCTTTACGTGATCTACTCACTTTCGTGCCGACCAACGCCTATTCCTCTAGAGCAGGTTGAGTCGATGGAGTCGATTCGCTCGCGCTTTGTCATCTCTGCCATGTCACTTGGCGCACTGAGTCCTGAGACGCATCGTACGATTGCCGCTGCCATGAACAGCATTGGTGGACGCAACAATACGGGTGAAGGCGGCGAAGACCCTGACTGGTATCATGAACAACTCAACGGCTATCCTGTCAGCAGCAAGATCAAGCAAGTCGCTTCAGCACGCTTTGGCGTCACGACAGAGTATTTAGTGCGCGCCGAAGAATTAGAGATCAAGATAGCACAGGGATCAAAACCCGGTGAAGGTGGGCAGCTTCCACCAAAGAAGGTGACTCCCTTTATTGCACGCCTGCGTCACACAGCGCCGTATGTGCCATTGATATCGCCCCCGCCGCATCACGACATTTACAGCATCGAAGATCTGGCCCAGTTGATCTACGACTTAAAGCAAGTCAATCCACAGGCGCGTGTAGGGGTCAAACTGGTTTCGAGCATCGGCGTTGGCACTATAGCAGCAGGCGTCGCGAAGGCGCATGCTGACTATGTCCAGATTAGTGGACATGATGGAGGTACGGGAGCTTCGCCACTACAATCGATCAAGCACGCGGGCATTCCCTGGGAACGTGGGTTGGCAGAGACACAGCAGGTCCTGGTACGCAATGGCCTGCGCGGACGAGTAAATCTGCGCGTGGATGGTGGCCTGAAGACGGGGCGCGATATCGTGATAGGTGCGATGTTGGGAGCCGAGGAATTTGGTTTTGGGACCGCCAGCCTGGTTGCGCTAGGCTGTGATATGGCGCGCCAGTGTCACCTGAACACCTGTCCGACAGGCATAGCCACCCAACGTGAAGACCTGCGTGCAAAATTCACAGGTACTCCGCAATTGCTCATTCATTATCTCACCCTGGTAGCTGAAGAGGTTCGCGAATTGATGGCGCAGTTAGGCGTGGCACGCCTGGACGACCTGGTTGGCCGTGCTGACCTCCTGCAATGCAGCGACGAGGCACGTGTTGAGCTTGAGCCACTGCTCGTTGCCGCGCCCGTAGCCTCATCTCATCAGGCCACAGGCATAAAACTGCCCCAAACGCCGCTTGCCGGGCAGTTACTGGTCGAGGCAGAGCAGGCTCTCTCAGGCGAACGCAGCGTTCTGACGCAGCATCACATCCACAACTTCGATCGCACAATTGGGGCAAGTCTCGCAGGAGAAATCGCACGTCGCTACGGGAACGCAGGTCTGCCGGGTGTAAGCATTACCAGTGTATTTCATGGAGCGGCCGGACAGAGTTTTGGGCGCATTTTGCCTGCCCGGTATGCATCTGATTCTGCATGGTGAGGCAAATGACTACGTCGGCAAGAGCATGACAGGTGGGCAGATTGTGATTGTGCCACCAACCGATGCGGGTTTCGCCGCGCACAAAAACACCATACTCGGCAATACCGTCCTCTACGGAGCGACTGGTGGACAACTCTTCGCCGCAGGCTGTGCCGGTGAGCGCTTTGCCGTACGCAATAGCGGGGCATTAGCTGTCGTAGAGGGCGTGGGCGCTCACGCCTGCGAGTATATGACGGGTGGATTAGTTGTCATCCTCGGTGAAAGCGGACCGAACTTTGGCGCTGGCATGTCGGCTGGTGTTGCCTATGTTCTGGATACGGCGGGAGTTTTCCCCACGCGTTGCAATACTGAACTGGTGGAACTGCAACGCATCGGCGATCCCGATGAAATAGAGGCTTTGCGAACGATCATACACTGGCATCGCCACAAGACGCGCAGTTGGCGTGCCTCTCAGCTTCTGTCAGAATGGAGTCGCATGCACCGTGCCTTCTGGCGTGTCTCTCCGCATAGCACGATCGAACAAGAACAAGCCCCAACAATTACTGCACGTGACTTTGCGGGGGTTCCTGCCCATGATGTGAAGCTGGTAAGGGCCTCGCATTAAAGCGTTGAAGCCGTGATTGGACGCCACCCATCCTGTTGTGATATAATGTATGCGAATTGACGCGAACATGCAAACACAGTTCGCATCACCAAGCAGATTGGGCTTACCTGTCCCTGGGCAGGATTCCGCAAGGATAAGAGCAATCTAGATAGACTGAAGATAGGCGAAAGGGGTCTTAAACGAATGCCTAAAAAGGGTGAACTTTCAAAGACGGCGCGTGCCTCGCTTGCAAACCGCGAAGAGGTCAACCATCTCACCGACCGCATCTGCGCGAAGTGTGGTGAAGCCATTATGCTTAAGGAACTCCAACCCGTTAAGGTGGTTGGCAAAGGTATGGTCTTCTACCATAAGTCCCACTACAACATGCAATAACCTCAGGCATGTCTACCACAGACAACGCTGACGAAACAAGCCCCCAGGTGTATTTGGGGGCTTGTTTCGTTTAATATACTTGACAACCACTATATAAGCTGGCACAATCGGTATAACTACTTGCAGAAGGAGAAGTTTATAGTATGGCACAGTCAGTAAATCAACAGAAAGAAATATCAGCTAACACTCATCCTCGTCAGACCACCAGGATCGCTTTTCAGGGTGAACGTGGAGCCTTTGGCGACGAAGCAGCCAGGGCAAACTTTGGCAAGCAGGGCGAGGCCAAACCCGAGCCAGTTCCCTACCGCAGTTTTGCCGACGTCTTCCGCGCAGTTGCCGCAGGAGAAGTTGAGTATGGCCTGGTACCAGTCGAAAATTCTCAGGCTGGCAGCATCAACGAAGTCTATGACCTGCTACGCCAGCATGATTTGTTTGTGATAGGCGAGATCAGCCATCCCGTCAATCACTGCCTTCTCTGCCTGCCAGGCCAGCAACTCAGTGACATCAAACGAGTTATTTCACATCCACAGGCGCTGGCACAGAGCGATGTCTATCTGCGTGAGCTCGGTGTAGAGGTTGTTGCCACCTATGATACAGCAGGCAGCGCCAAGATGATTCGTGAGGAAAACCTCCACGGTGTAGCTGCAGTAGCCGGAATCGGGGCCGCCGAACTGTATGAGTTGGAGATCCTGGCACATGGTATCCAGACGATCAAAGACAACTATACCCGCTTCATCGTCCTGGGCCGTGAGCCGGCGCCTCGGCGTGAGGGCGCGGCAAAGACGATGCTGGTCATGGCCACCGCACACCAACCAGGCTCACTGCATAAGTGCCTGGGCGTGCTGGCAGCACAAAATATCAACCTGCTCAAATTGGAGTCGCGCCCATCTCGCCAGCGCATCTGGGAGTACGTCTTCTACCTTGACTTTGAAGGACACCGCGATGATCCAATTGTGCGCGGTGCATTAGCCGACCTGGCAGGCCATACTATATTCTGCAAGGTGTTGGGATCCTTCGCGAGTAATAGCTAGCGTCTAATCTTCAGCGTATTAATGAAGTTTGTCGCCAGCGTCTCAAATGGCTCAGCATGATACTCCTTCGACCCGGCCAGCATCGCATAATGTAGCCAGGTTGGGGTCGATTGGCAACTGTGCCAGCAAAGGAGCGCCTGTCATATTGATCAAATCGGGGCCATTGCTGGGGCCGAAGATCTCATACCGCTCGCCATCGGGTGTCTCGAAGTAGGCCATATTCTCCACAACCCCCACGATGATACCTTTGAGCTGGCGTACCATACCAATGCATTTTTTTACCACCATCGTTGCCAGCATCTGTGGGGAAGAAACTATGATGATACCATCAACCGGGAGCGACTGTAAAACTGTCATCGGTGCATCCGACGTGCCGGGGGGCAAGTCTACTAACAGGTAGTCAAGTTGATCCCATTCCACATCCGTATAGAACTGTTTAATAGCACTGGAGACCATCGGTCCACGCCACACCACCGGATCACTTTCATTCTTCCAGGAACATGTTCATTGACATGACCTTGATGCCACCCCTGCTCAGCAGTGGCTCAATGCCTCCACTGGCGGACTTAGCCGGTTGACCCCTGGTGCCAAACATCTTGGCAATGCTAGGGCCGGTGATGTCACCATCCAGGATACCAACGCGCAGCCCCTGACGCCGCAGCGAAACAGCCAGTAAGCCGGTGACCAGTGACTTCCCAACGCCACCTTTACCGCTCATGACGGCAATCACTTGTTTGATCTTGCGGTCCGCGCCAGCCGGTACCATTTGTAATGGAATGCCGCGTCCAACGGGTGCTTTCTTCGGAGCAACCGAAACAGGCTGGCCGTTGATGGCAGCGTTCAAGTCACTTGATCAATATTGCCAGTTTTTCCGGTGGGAAGCGATGGGTACGCGCACCACCCGCCACACTTTCTCGTGAGCCGACTGCACACGCCGTGCAAGGGAGGCCGTGACCATGAAAGACCTTGACCGTCTCAGGGTGCCTGGTGACGATATCGTGAATTATCATGTCGGTAGTAATCGTTTCCGCCATTTTTAACCTCTCAACAGCATATTAGTAACAGCCTCTATGCTGCGTTTTACCTCTCTGGTTTGAGCTAGATAGATACGTCCGAGGTAGCGGGTTAATTCCGACCTCTGTACTCTGATATTATAGCACATGAGACCACTCCTCGCCAATACTACCACATCCAATCATATGCTCATATAGCCAACCACGAATTGGCTTGTGAGGGTCTGTGAAACCATGATACAATACGGTGAAGGTTGGCAGAGTGGGGTGAGTGAAATGCGCAATCACTCCCGGAGTTATCAAGAAAGTACATAAGACTCCTTTGAGCTTACATTGATCCAAGGAGGAGAAATCAATGGCACTCCCTAAATACCCGATCATGGATGTGGAGGACTACCTCCTACTTGACCGCAACAGCAAAAACGCATGCTATGAGTACTTAGACGGTGAGCTGAGAATGCTCGCTGGTGGAAGCAACTACCATTCAGCTATCATAGCGAACTTGACTATCACCATTGGTAGATTTCTAGAAAGCAGCCCGTGTTGGGTCTTTAACACAGACATCCGGTTGCAACTCTCCGAGTCGCGTTATGTCCACCCCGATGTCACCGTGAGTTGCGACGAACGCGATCAAGAGCTGGATGACATGATCCATTATCCGTGTTTGGTTATTGAGGTACTTTCACCAACGACTGAAGCCAGCGACAGAGGAGAGAAATTATTCTACTATCAGGAATGCCCAACAATACAAGAATACGTGTTAGTGGACTCTCAATGCATACGCATAGAAGTCTATCACCGAGAAGAAGACGGCTGGAAGCTTCATACCTACGGACCAGAAAGCACCGTAAAGTTAGAGAGTCTTGATATCCAGTTCCCCATCGGTGCTATTTACCGAGGAATGAAACTGACCGGGAGCAGAAACATAAGGAACATGAAAAAATAATCTCGCATGAGACGGTATGTTCAAATATTACAGCATGTTTTCAGACCGCACCCAGAGCGACCTGGAAAGGCTTACACCAACACCCCCGCCTCATCCAACTCTTTGATCTGTTCGTCACTCATCCCCAGGATGTTCTTCAGAACGTACTCGGTATCCTCGCCCAGGCAAGGAGCGGGGCGATGGATGTAGCCAGGCGTCTCCGACAGCTTGAATGGCACACCTGGATAGCGCTTCTCGCCTACAACCGGGTGATCGAAGCTCTCTATGAAGCCGCGCGCCTTGATGTGCGGGTCCTCAACAAACTCTCCTGTACTGAGCACTGCTCCTGCTGCAACACCTGCCGCCTGTAAGCGTCGCATCACTTCGTAATGGTCGAACTGCTCAGTCCACGCACCGATCAGATCGTCGAGTGCCTTGCGATTCTGGATGCGAGCAGCGTTCGAAGTGAAACGCGCATCACGGGCCAGCTCGGGCTGTCCGATAGTCGCTGCCAGCGCGGCAAATTCCGCGTCATTCTCTACTGAGATGGCGCACCACTGATCATCGCCGCTACAGGGGTACACATTATGGGGGGCAAAGAAGCGATGCAGGTCACCATTACGTTGCTGTATCTCGCCATTGACGGTGTATTCAATAACAGCAGTATCGGTCAGCGCGGCAGCGGTCAGCGTCTGCCCCAGGTCAATCCACTGTCCCTTTCCGGTGCGCCTGGCATAGCGAAGGGCAGCCACGATGGAGAAGGCAGCACTGACGCCACCGGCAGCGTCGGGATAGCTCGTTCCCACACGCGATGGTTGACCGTCTGGCCAGCCCGTCAGGTGTACGATTCCTGCCTGTGACTCCTGCATGGGGCCATAGGCAACATAGTTCTTGTAGGGGCCGCGATGTCCAAAACCTGCCATCGAACAATACACAATGCGTGGGTTGATCTCACGCAGACGGTCATAGTCGAAGCCAAGGGCTTTCATGCCACGCGCACTGAAGTTCTCCAGCACAAGATCGCTTATAGCGACTAACCTGGTAACGATCTCACGCGCCTGTTCGCTACTCATATCCAGATTGATGCTATATTTGCTGCGATTGTGTGTATTCCAGTACCCACTTGAGTTGAGACGGCGGTCCTCAAAGGCAAAGGGAGGGTAGTTACGCACGACGTCCATACGTTTGCGGCACTCGATCTTAATCATCTCCATGCCCAGGTCACCCAGCAACTGTCCGCAGTATGGCCCGGCAAATACCCATGAGAAATCAACACAGCGAAATCCAGCGAGCGCATCCTTCATCATGTTCTTTCTCCTCTTCATCTAAATCACGCCGTCAACGTGGAGGCGTGAGAACTCAGCCTCGCTGAGGCCAAGCCTGCTCAATACTTCACTAGTATGCTGCCCCAGCAGTGGAGGGGCACTGCGCATCACCCCTGGCGTCGCGGTGAATTGGACCGGTGCTGCAATATCTTTGTACTTTCCAATTACGGGATGGTCAAATTCGGCAAAAAAGCCGACTTCATTGAGATGGGGATCAGTCGCCAGGTCACGTGCATCACTCGTCATGGCGATAGGGACCCCCATTGCCTGTCCCCGGTGAAACAGCTCTTCCTTCCCGTACTTCATATACCCTGCTATCAGGCGTGGCTCAAATTCGTCAGCGTGTGCTCGACGTTCAAAACGATCCAGTATAGCAGGGTGATTCGCCACATACTCATCTTCGGCAAGCAAAGCAGCCGCACGTGATTCCTTCTCCTGTGTACAGCACATACCAATATAGCCATTTTTGCAGGGGAAGACCGTGCAGGGCCATGCCGTGCCATGACGACTACCGGCGCGTTTGCGGACCACCCCCGTGTACGTGTACTGCTCAAGCGCATTCTCCAGCACATTACCAACACACTCTTGCGCCGAGACATCCACGTGCTGACCGACACCATGCAAATCACGATAAAGCAGAGCAGCAGCAGCAGCAAAGGCGGCATGCATGGCAGTGGCATGCTCTGCCTGCTGCCCGCCTGTCATGGTAGGAGGGTGGTCGATCGGCCCGGTGATACCCATTAAGCCACCCATAGCATCCTCCACGATATTGCTGGTCTTGTAGCCAGCATAAGGACCCGTCTGCCCGAAGCCGGTGACGGAACAATAGACAAGGCGTGGGTTGATCTCGTGAAGTTGCGCATAACCTAGCCCAAGCGCGGCTAACGTGCCGACGGGCCAATCTTCGACCAGGATATCAGCATTAAGCGCCAGGTCGCGCAGCAACCCTTGTCCTCGTAGCGTCTGCAGATTGAGGGTGATACTCTTCTTGTTGCGGTTGTGGTGGGCAAAATGCAGGCTCGCTTCCTGGTCTTCCCTGCCCTGGGCGAATGGGCTAATGTGTCGTGCCGGGCTGCCTCCTGGAGACTCAACCAGGATCACTTCAGCACCGTAGTCGCCAAACATTTTCGTACAGTGCATACCACGGATAGTACTGCTGAGGTCCAGTACTACGATGTCGCCAAAGAGGGATATCTCTTCATGGGATATGGCATCTTCAGCCATGTCGCGCTCCTTTCTACCTGTGTAGAACTTACTCACACTAAGCATAAGAACAAAATATGTGCGTAGTATATCACCAATTTCTCAGCAGTTGAACTCACATATTTGTGAGTGGGTTCGTTCGGCTTTTTCTACCTTTGCAGAAAAAGAGGATACTGGCCTCGCAATTTCTCTCGAGTGCGATTCATTTCTTGTACTAAGCTTAAGCCTGACAGGTCCTACTGACGATCAACTCCGGTTCTTGTGCTTTCGAGGAGCCAGTCATACAAATGTGGATTTGCATACGTTTGCGTCCACGAGTCGTGATCAGCCTCGGGATAGATCGTGAAGCGCACATAGCCGCCGCACTTTTTCAGGGCTTCTACCATCTCTTTGCTGCGCTCAAGAGGCACGATATCATCCTTGGCTCCATGGAAAGTCCAGACTGGCAACTGCTTAATAGCACACACCCTGGTTGGATCGCCTCCTCCGCAAATAGGGGCGATAGCGGCAAATCGGTGAGGATAGGCAATTGCCAGTGCCCATGTGCCAAAGCCGCCCATACTCAAGCCTGTGGCATAGATGCGATCTATATCAACGCGATACTCGCTCACGACCTCATCCAGCACCATTTTGAGATCATCGATATGCCACCAGACATTAACGGCACATTGCGGTGAAACAACAATAAACGGGAAATCTTGGGGCTTCTGCAGCATCTTTGCTAACCCCTGACTTGTAACTCGATTCGCGTCCTTGCCTCGCTCGCCTGCTCCATGCAGAAAGAGGATCAATGGCCAGCATTTTTGCTGCTGAGTCTCATAGTCTTTGGGCAAGTAAAGTAAGTAGTCGGCATTGATGGTTTTGGAGAAAGTTCCTCGAAATGATTGTACCTGTTGCGTGCCTGGAACGAGCATCTTGAGTCCCTTCTTTATATTACCCCACTATCGCAGACACCATAATACCCGGCACCTTCCAGGGCGATGGAGCCGCCTCAAAGCTCGTCAGCTTCGGGAACACCTTACAGGCCTTTTTGCCCTGAGTTACAAACCATGTTGGCGTGGGTGTGCTGCGGAAAGGCCCGCGTAGCACAGATTTCTGTGCACGGGAAAACATCAACGTATTGTGTACAACGCCCGTCCCTGATTGGATGTTGTCGATGGTATGTCCGGGGAAGGCGCCCCACGTAGTCACACCCAGAGTAAAACCCGCACCTGCCCAGTAATTGACTCCTACTGTGCCGTAGCAAAGGTTCGCGACAGCTCGATCCACCGCCGCAGCTACCGCAGGGTCTTTGAGAGAATCAGGATGGACGATGATGGTGGCATTAAGCGTCCCCCAGAGTTGCTCATTGACGAAATTAACGGCGCGGTCGACGTATTCAGCGACACTGGCCGCTTCGAGGGCCGTCTCGGCGAAGAGGCCACAGAAAGCCTCTGTAGTGAAGCACACATCGTCTGTGTTGGCTGGATCAACCCCTGCGATCAGCGTCCAGGGAAGCTGCTGCTTAGTAGGTGTTCCAAACTGCTCGGCTTCTGGATGTGCTGCTACAAAGGTCTGTTGACGATCTTTTGCTCCTGGGTAATAGGCATTGCGCGCAGGCACCCGCGTCAGCAGTTCGCGTATCCCATGCAGGAGCTGATCGCACTGCTTCCATGCAGCATGCTGGAGAATCACTCGTGTGGCATTACAATTGAAGCCCGCGTTATTGGTGAGCATCGTGACGATGTGTTCGGCTTGGTAGACCAGGTCGCTAGGAAGCCAGGGACCGGGCACAACGATGACCGGGCTGACATTACCCAACTCACATGTGACGCGCTTGGTGAGCAAGGGCCGATTCTCCGCTTTGCGTGTGGCTCCCTCGGGTCCTGGGCCGAAAACTATCGCGTCGAAGGTCTTGTCCGAGCCCGTAATATGTATTTCGTCCACCTCCGGGTGATTGCAAAGGTAAGCACCTTCCGCAGCGCCCCCGTAGACTACGCGCAAGAACCCTGGCTCGACCAATGCATGCAGGCTTTCCTGGATGAGAGGGCCGAGAAAGGCATTCACCGGGTTGGCCTTGAACAGGACCACCTGATCCTCCATGAACAATTTGTAAAGTATGTCCAGGGGTCCGATGCTGGCAACGTTGCCAGCTCCAAGTACCAGCGCGACCTTGCCTTCGTGGTGCTTGTCTCGATAGACAACAGCCTGCGTTTGCGGAAGTTCCGCTACTGTTACCCCTGGTTCCATCCAGACTTCTGCGGTAACGCCCATGAAGAAGATCCGATCATAGGTTGTTTGCGGAAATACTTGTGCCTCGACCTGACCGTCCGGTCGCGTTGTAACAGGCCCTGGAATCCTGGGGTGTCCATAGGCTTCAATGTCGACCAGCGCCTGGCGCAACTGGCGCAACTGTTTGATAACCGGCCATACACCTGCGCCCCACTCTTCGCCAACTACGGGGGAATCTTCAGGGATGCTCTTCGCCTGCACACATGCAGCAACCCAGCGTGGGGCAATGGCCGCAAAGTCTTTGATGAGTTCGTCTACGATGGCGATGCGCTCGTGGACCGAGAGGGCTACCCACGCATCTTTATGCGCTTGCAGCGTCTGCACTGCGGCATCCATTTCGTTGCGAGTGGACGGTATAACGCTTCCCGAAACCGAAGGGAATTGGGGAGAACCGTGGCGGGTGTCAATGGTCATGGCTTGTACCTGCCTTTCAAAACGCGAGGAATCATCTTTTATAGCCATTCTACTCGAAGTTCACGTTGATTACAAGCTAGATAAAATGAGGGGACAGAGCGATTAAAAATCCTCAAAATCGGGGTTCCAGGGGTATGCAGCCCCAAACATCACCGACTATGAGACCATCGAGGGATCGGCAGGAGCCTTTGTCTTCATTCCACGAGGGCGCAAGCACACGTTCTGGAATCAGGGATCTGTCCCCGCCAGGGTGCTCATCGTCCTCTCCCCATCAGGCTTCGAGCGGTACTTTGAAGAATTGGCCGAAGGTCTTGCGGTCGTCGGTGATATGCCAGAGAAGGCAATGAGCCTGCGCAAAGCTCTTTCCCAAAGGTACGATATCGAGGTAGTGGGACCGCCCATACAGGCCCATTAGAACCCTACCCGAACGGAAACTCCACTGCCTGTACCCGTGCGAACATTGTTCGTAAATCATTGTAATCATCATCCGCTACAACCACGAACCGCTCAATCAATCCCTGGCGCAACCCTTTGGCGGCCTCAGGGTCAAGATGCATCGTAATGAGCACTTCTCGCATGCGGCATTTCAGGCCCTTGTCCAGGCTTTTGGAGACAACCACGGGCGGGATGCTGGATGGGCCCAGCGTATCGATGATGCGCAGCTTCTTAGCGATGCCTGAATGCTGTGAAAGGAAGACGTCGAGCATATGCGAATTGACTGCTGTGCCATCCACTTGCCCTTCCAGCACCAACTGCACTGATCGCCGGTGAGAACCCGTCTCCACCGTCTTACCAAAATAATGCGGGGACTTGCCTCGCTCAAGCAAGCTATAGCAGACCAGGTTACAGCCGGAATGAGATGTTCTCTGGTTGTATGCCCACACACAGCCTTGTAAATCGTCGAACGATGTGTAGGGACTATCACTACGCACGATAACATCGGAAAAATAAATAGGCTTGCATTGATAGCGTTCACCCTGCAAAACAGGTGCCGCTAGCAGTTCGACAGGGCATGTGGGTGAGTCCGCCAGGTGGACATACGGTAACCCACAGATGAAACCTACATCCACCTGCCCTGTTGCAAACTCCTCAAAGGATTGCCCAACGGTCAGGGTAGTGGGCCAACCCACTTTTTCGCCGACATAGTGTGCGATATATTCATACGTCGGGTACATGTTGGGTGAAAGGTATGATGCAAAGCGAATTTCTGATATGTTGTGCATATGAACCTGACCTCAGCCTTTCCAATCAGCGAGGAAGCTCATGTCCTTCTCATCTACATGCGAGCCTAACATAGGATGCAATTCTATAGCAGGTGAGTATTTACTCGCCGCAACAGTTCTTCCCAGGGCTTCTGCCATTGCCCGTACGTAGTGAGGCGCTCCTCCACAGCAAATGCCAATGTAGTTGACCCCAAGTGCCTGCGCCTTGCGCGCAAATGTTGCCATTTCAAACCTGTTACATAGGAATGGTTCGAGCGCGAGTGGGAATGCGTGTTCGCTATTGCTTAAGCGCAAAGACTCGAAGGTTGGAGCAAGTACGTTGGTCTTGTAGGGTACCGGTTGCGCGGCGACATAGCAATTGACCGCGGCGCGAATTTTTTCGATGATGGGTAACATCGTCTCTGGGCCGCGGTCGCAATTCAAACCAACAATATCCGCGCCGTGATCCGCCAGTATCCTGCACGCTTCGACGTAGTCGTAACCGTCTCGCGTCTTGTCCTGCTGGACGGTTGCTAATGTGACCATTGCAGGTAGGTTGAGCTGTTTGATGACTTTTAATCCAATCAGCGCTTCCCCTAAATAGTCGTTGGTCTCAGCTATGACGAAGTCTATCCCCTCTTCCACGGCCCATGTCAATTGTTCCTCATACATCGCATGCACGATACGGGATGTTGCGTGTGCATTGTGCGGATCGTATGCCCAGGTGTTGCAGATATTGCCCGCTACGAGCGCATCTCTCTGCGCGCAACCTCGTTGGCGAGCCGCACCGCCTGGCGATTCATGCGTTCCAGGTTGTTTTCTCTACCCACATCCTTCAATTTTTCGCGATGGGCGTAATAGGTCAGAGCAACCATAACTTCGCTGCCTGCTCGCAAGAACTCACGATGCAGTTCTTTGACCGCTTCTGGAAAATCGAGCACGACCTCCGGAACATAAGGCCCGGCCTTGATATATCCTCTGCGTTCGAGTTCAAATACATAGCCTTCCGCTCCCAGCACTATGCCGTTTTTTAGTCTTTCCAGGATGCTCCTGGTCGTTGTACTTCTCATTGTATGCTCCTTCTTAGCAATGGGTCTCTTAGAGGCTGATAAAGAATTTTGACAAAATACGCGGGCCATGTGTAGGGGTCTCAGCGAAGCTTGCGGAGCGCGTTTCAATATTTCGTGCCCATCGCCGCTTTATCGGCCCCCGGAAACCCGTCCGCAGTCCGTTTTAAAAAGTTAAAGTCCATAATCGGGCCCTACAAGCGTGCCGTCTTATGATGCAGGGGACGCAAACCGCTGTGGCGAGAAGCGGCTGATATCGTAGATTGTTCCTCCCTGGAGGGCCAGTTGCATGAGCGTCTGGCCTACCCATGGTGCATATTTATATCCGGTGCCCCGCCAGCCTACGCCCACGGAAACATTTGCAAATTCAGCTAGATTGCCAAGAACAAAATTGTCGTCGGCCACCAGGTCATAGAAACACTGATCGACCTCGGTCACGTCAACAGCTTCTGCGTCACGTAAAGCAGGCATGCACTCGTCCACAAAGCTGTGCACGTTGCGGATGCCTGTATGCAGTGTCTTCACATCTGGCGGGTTATAAAAGCCGATCTTCACACCAGGAGTTCTTCCTGCGTAGATTGGATGACCGTAAATGCCCACGTCGAGAAAGGCAAAGACGGGTAACACTTCCGATGCAAACATTGCTCGCTTTTCCGCAGGAGGGATGAAGTACTTGCATTCACTGGGCCGATCCGGTATAAGCGGGAACTGGATTTTGCATCCATCGATTCGTTTGAGCACGTCGTTTGTGCCCAGTCCTGCCGTGACAACGAGGGAATGCGTGAGGAACTCACCGAGGTTTGTGTTGACACGGAGCATGTTCGCCCACCGCCCGATGGAAATTACCTCTACATTTTCCAGCACTCTCACCTGACGTTCTTGTAAAGAATTTAAAAGCGTCTGCGTAATCGTTGGCACATAGAGAAAGCCCGCCTCTATATCCAGGCGTCCCACATCAGCATCAAATTGCGGGAAGCGTTTCTGGAGCATGTCGCGTGTGAACGCTTCTGTTTTCAGGTGTAAGCTGGTAAGGATGTGGTAACTTTGTTCTGCGTAGGTTGCAGAAAGATCGGGCGTGACGCTCGCTTTTGCGATATTCAAGCAACCACACTGAAATCAGGAAAGGTTCGGCGGCCCTGTTCTGCAAGTCCAGCCATAATCTGCGAGCTTCATAAGCAAACCGGGTGTACAGGGGATCGAGATAGTCGTTTCTGATTGACCTGGTGTAGCTAAATGAAGCCGTCTTCTTATCGCCTACGGTTGACTTCTCTAGAACGGTTATCTTGTTGGCAAAGTGGGAGGCGGCATAGGCGGTACAGAGTCCCATCACACCGCCTCCGATGATGGTCAGGTCCTGTATTTCCTCTCGCATTACCAGGTGTCTCCGTTTCTCTCACTGAAAATAGCGGGTCTGTCATCCCTTAAGAATCCTGCTGATAGTTCACCTCTCGCAGAATCGGTCTCTGATGTACCTCCTGGAACAAGTAGTATTTTGTTCTCTGCAAGATCATTTCGTTGCCAGCCAGCCCTGCGGGCATGATCCCATTGTGCAGCCGTATCCATTCGTAGCAACGTGGTGCAAACTCGTAGGCTGCATATGTATGCGTATCGTTGTTTGTGACATGTAATTTCGCGTTGGCATTACCGAATAAGACCAGGTTGCACCAATTGCCCTCGTGTAGTTCCAGTGAGGAGTAGCTCAGAAGACCGGGAGTGTTTACCAGTTCAGCAACGAGCCTTTTGTCCAGAGCGCGAAGCTCGTCGAGGACTAATGGACTGAGAGACTTTCGTCGCAAGCTGACAAAGCCTACAAACAGAAGCTCGTTGTTCGGCAGTAACTCCTGAGGATTGTAAATCGCGATACGGTGTGTGCGCTTGTGGCGCTCGTCTAAATAATAGAGGAAAGGTTGGGATGTTGTAGCTGCCTGTTCAAGTGAATGCAGCATCACATAGATTTTCCGCGCCATGTACCTGAGTATCACGAGGTCCAATTTCCTCTTCATCACCGTGGGAAGCGAGCGATCATCCGGCGATTCGTTTTTGTCCAACTGGAAATCTCTGTTCAAATTCTCTGTTCCTCCATCATATATAGAGTATTATAAATAAAGGAGATGACTTCATGAAATGTTCATGTGAGTTACGCCTCAGCAAAAGGTGTGGGAGATGTCAGGATGACATAGGTGGTGACTGAATCAGTCGGCGAAAATGATGCCTGGAGCGTGGGTGGAAGAGCAGAAAAGGGGGCGGGAACACTCTTTAGTTCCCGAGGAGAAAGCCGGTATATTTGCTAATAGCAACCGTAGATTTCGCTTCATTGGTACATGCATTCCAAAAATAATAGCGTTACCCGATGCCCGGTACATTCGTAAATTCTTCAAGAAGAGGATTATGTTATTCATATTGTAGGCTAGAGGTTACATTTTGTCAATTCCCTGGAGACCCCCGGACCGGATCTTTTTATATTTGGGAGCAAGGGTCTCCCTTTTCATGTTATCATAAAGCCATACCGTTCAAGCATAGAGTCTGGTACTATTCAAAGAAAAACAGGAGTCATAGTATTGCCGTATCTGACAGGAGCTAAGGCAACCATCGCCACCCTCCGCGCACATAACGTCGACACGATCTTTGGGATTCCCGGTGTGCATACGCTCCCTCTCTACGACGCCATGCGCGACGAAGTCGGGCTGCGTCATATACTCGCACGGCACGAGCAGGGAGCAGGCTTCATGGCCGATGGCTACGCGCGAGTATCGGGTCGTCCTGGTGTCGTCTGCACAATCACCGGGCCGGGCGTCACAAATGTTGCCACGCCTGTCGCGAACGCCTACGCTGACTCTGTGCCCTTGCTCGTTATCAGCAGCAGCCTACCTCGCTCTTCAACAGGTTGTCCAGCAGGCAAACTGCACGAAGTGAAGGACCAGCTGGGCCTGATGGAAGCCCTGACCGGTTGGACACGAGCCGTCGAGTTCGTCGAAGAAATCCCTACCGCTTTGCTCGATGCCTTCCGCGTGCTGCGCTCAGGACGCCCACGGGCCGCTTACTTACAAATTCCACTCGATCTCCTGAGGTTGGAAGCCGACGTAGAGATTCCAGCGCCGGCGATGGCTGTGCCGGCTCGCCCATCCGAACAGGATATTGCCGCCACAGTACGCCTGCTGCGCGAAGCCCGGCGTCCATTAATTGTGGCCGGAACTGGAGTTACTGCATCTGATGCCAATGCACAGCTTGCACACCTGGCCGAACTACTCAAGGCACCCGTACTGCTCGGCAGTAAGAGTCACGATGTGTTATCCAGTGATCATCCGCTTGTGATCGGGGTCAGAGGCTACCCTTCGCTGACAGAACTGCGTGCGCTGGTGAGCGAGTCCGATGCAGTGCTCGTGGTAGGCAGTAAACTCGGTGGAGTACGCACCAGCAATGGCCGTTTGGCACTACCTGCCACCCTGGTACAGATCGATATTGATCCAGCTGAGATCGGTCGCAATTATCCCGTAGCAGTAGGTGTTGTCGCTGATGCACGTCTTGCTCTGGATGCTCTGCTAGAAGCCCTGCATGATCTGCCAGATGACCGTCCATCTCGTGTCAACGAAGTGTCGGTTGTGCGCGAGGCTTTGCGTAAGCGCATACCTCAGGTTTTCGGCAAATCCGTCGCCATGCTCGACGCCGTGCGCGCGGGGGTACCACGCGAAGGAGTGATCATAGCCGACATGACGATGCTTGGCTACGCCAGCGCGGAGTATCTACCCGTCTACGAGCCACGTACCTATATTCATCCTGCCGAGCTTTGTAGCATCGGCTGTGGCCTGCCGATGGCACTTGGGGCCGGGGTAGCCGCGCCCGAGCGTCCTGTTGTCGCGCTGTGTGGTGATGGAGGCTTCTTGCTCAATGTTGGTGAACTCGCCACGGCGGTGCAAGAGAAAATCGACATCGTCATCGTTGTCTTCAACGATGCCACTTACACAGCCGTCAAGAATGACCAGTATCAACACTTTAATCGTCGCTACATCGCCACCGACCTGCTTGCCCCTGACTATGTTGCCCTGGCGCGTGCTTTCGGGGCTGATGGCGTGTACGCAAACAGCCCGGATGCTTTGCGAGATGCCATCAGCACAGCAATACGCTGTTCTGGCACAACGCTGATCGAAGTGCCTATATCATCAAGGCAATGGTAGCAACCTCAGGTCTTAGTGTAGATCAGCGTAAAGAAGGAGGAAAAAGAGTGTGCCTTAAGAACCGGTGCATGTTTTAAAGTGGTGGTGGAGGAAACGGTCTCCTCACTGACCAGTCGCAGTGAGCGCATTAAGCAGTTGGGCACCATCGGGCGTACCTAATCCTGTGCATGCATCCCACCCCGGGCCTGCTCAATAGCCTCCATTGTTGCCAATGGTCACATCTCGCAACGCTTTGCTTTGGAACAGCCGTTGGTAATTCTGGTAGAGAAAAGGATTCAAGTAACCAAATGCTTGCCCGCGTTTCTGATTCATCAGAGCGATTAAACCTGCCCACAGTGGTGCGACTGCGCTGGTGCCACCGATTGGCGTACTTTGTCCATCAAAGTTAACCTGGTAACCCGTTTGGGGATCGGCATTGCCTGCAACATCAGGCACACCTCGCCCGGCATGCTGATCATTGACCGATGGTGTTACCTGTGCATTTTAAGCTTGAAAATTCTTTTGAATTGTAGCTTGGACAGTACAGGAGAAATCCTGCTTGTTTAGCCCCAGCGCTGCCTGATTCTGGGCAAGACCTCTTTGGCGTAGAGTTGCAGGAAGCGGGATTGGTCGTCACCTGGAGCATGGAAGATGAGATGGGTGAAACCGAGTTCGATGTAGGGACGGATCTGCTCCAGGTGCTCATCCGGGTTGTTAGAGACAAGCCAGCGGCGGTGAGCCTGGTCAGCTACGGTCTCGGCTTTGCGTTCCATTTCGCGTGGGTCTTCGATGCCCGCCTTGTCTTCGGCGGGGAGCGCCAGGGCAGCCCAGATACGGGTGTCACGCATTGCACGCTCACGATCGGCGTCAAAGGATACTTTGACCTCGATGGTTCGCTCTATCTTCGACGGGTCGCGGCCAGCCGCTTTTGCTCCTTCCTCCAGGGCCGGTATGAGCTTGTCACGGTAAAGTTCGTCGCCTTTGCCGGAGGTGCAGATAAAGCCGTCGCCTTCTCGACCGGCGAATTTGGCGGCAACGGGTCCCCCAGCGCTGATGTAGATGGGGACCGGCTGCTCGGGACGGTTGTAGATGGTAGCGTTGCGGGTGCGGTAGTATTCTCCTGTGAAGGTAACGAAGTCTTGAGTCCAGAGCTGGCGGATGAGTTGGACGGCCTCGCGAAGGCGAGCAAGACGCTCTTTGGCTGATGGCCATTCAATGTCTGACACGGCCAGTTCGTTGAGCAATTCACCGCTGCCGACGCCCAGGATCATACGGCCAGGGTTGAGGCAGGCCAGCGTGGCGAAGGCCTGGGCAACTATCGCAGGTTGGTAGCGGAAAGTGGGAGTGAGGACGCTTGTGCCCAGAATAACGCGTTGGGTTCGCTCACCGACTGCTCCCAGCCAGGCGAGGGCGAAGGGAGCGTGTCCATTGGTGTGCCGCCAGGGCTGGAAATGATCGCTGATCCAGACACTATCGAAACCGCATGCTTCTGCCTCTACGGCGAAGTTTAAGAGCTGCCGCGGAGCGAATTGTTCAGCCGATGCTTTGTAGCCGAGTTTTAGTTTATTGTTTGCAGGTGTCGTCATACTGGTACTCCTTCTATTATCTAGTGGGGACATCCCTATTGGTCTGATAATCCACTTTGTTCCTCAAAAACCATGGTTCCTGTCTCCCTCTCTTGGTAGAGCACCGATTTATCGTGGGCTATTCCTATCCGCACCACGCTATTATATTATACACCGTGACTAATCTGGCGCTTTATTACCCCTGTTTGAAGGCAGAACCGCTATTGCTCCCCCGCTGGAGTCTCTTTCGCTTGTAACTGCGCTTCCCGGTAAGCTGTCATCACAGCGACGTGCTCTGGTGAGCGCAGACAATCCTCTATACCAGCGATCATTTCGTTCATGAGCGTCACGTGATCGTGTTCGAATGCGTCATTGATCTGGCGTTTGGTGTGTCGCAGGGCGGTAAACGGAATAGCCAGCAGTTCTTCGGCCAGGGCCAGGGCGCGCTGCTCGAGGTCATCACGGGTGACAACTTCTTGGATGAGTCCCATAGCGTAGCCTTCATGAGCGTTGAAACGCCGACCCAGCAGGCATAGCTGCTTGGCACGGCTAGCCCCAATGAGCCGGGCAACCCGCATCGGACCCAGGGCGGCGATCACCCCTTCTTTGACGGCGGGTATGCTGAGCACGGCATCGGTGGAGGCAAGAAGCAGGTCACAGGCTATTGCGACCTGCAAGCCACCGCCCAGGCAATAGCCGTGGATGGCGGCGATGGTGATGGCTTGCAAGTTGGCCAGGGCGGTGACGCCGCGCTCCCAGGTGCTGAACCACTCGACGGGTAGATGTCCCTGGGCTAATTCCTTGACATCGAGGCCGCTACAAAAGGCGCGCCCTTCACCGCTGACGATGACGACGTGGGTCTCGTTACTGTGGGCCAGGTAATCGGTTGCTTTGACGAGGTCCTGTACCCATGCCCAGTTAGCGGCATTGAGGACCTCCGGGCGGTTGAGACGCAGTCGCGCCAGGGGACCATCTAACTCACAGCGCATGGTCTCAAGCTCTAAGATTGGCATAATATAGTCTCCTGTTCCAAGCTGAAGCTCTGCATGGGTCGATGTCGACTCTGTTGATCCAACCTCATTATAGCTCATAGAGGCATATGCGCCTGATATCACATTTTGCTGAGATTCCTCTTGCTCATACCTATTGACAATGCTCAGGTGGTTCGCTATACTGACGGTGTGCAAGAGCACCTGTGGTGACCGTAGCTCAATCGGCAGAGCTCTGGATTGTGGCTCCAGCGGTTGTGGGTTCAAGCCCCATCGGTCACCCTCAGTATTTTCCAAGCTGCTTTAGTTGTTACTAGACCCATAGTTTGTCCGCAGAGGACAAACTATGCTTCCAAAAGTGTGCGAACAAACTACCCACGGGATGCGCAACGAGATATAAGCAAGCAGAAAAGAAATCCCCGAAAGAGAAGAGAGAGTAAATAGATATATGTCGATGAGGAAGCGCGGCCAAGTAGAACTTCATCGGTGAGGGGGAGATGGAAGCCTCGTTGATGAGCGTTTATGCGGCTTCGAGGAGAGCAAATCTATAGGCGTTGGCAAACGTGGCTGGAAGGCCGTGGAGAGTGAGCGTCAGTTGAGAGGTAGTGGGGGGACGAGCATTGCGGACAAGGCGCTCATACCAACTGAGACGCCAATGCGCACGTTGTGCTCGGGTCATTACTTGCTCCTTGGTTCCGGTACTCGGTTCTTGCAAGGGCGTAGTTCCCATCGCTACTACCACCGTTTCGGAGCGTACCACTTTCAGCCAGTTGCGCCGGATCTGACACCGTGGCCAATCTCCCCAAAGGACAGGGTGAGTCGGGAGGGCGTCTATCGGCTTGGAGAGAGGCGAAGGCGGTCCGAGCACAGGTGATGAAGGGATCTCCTCGTGAGCAGAAAGAGGCCAGAAAACGGCACTGACCCGTCGTGGTTTGCTGGTGGAAGGGCTTTCTTGACATTGAGCACGCAACTCGCATCTGCGGCAATCGCCGATGCGGGCCGCATACAACAGACGATACGAGCCATTGCGCTCCGATCTGCGTTCTTGGGGAGAGAGAGGATGATTGGCGGGACAGAGCAGGCTTCCATCCGCTTGCGATGTAAAAGCTGAACCTGGAAAGCCTCCCGTAAACGATCTGCGTGCCCATTGAGGAGGACCATAGACCTCGGTGACTGGCGCTGGCTCGGTGGCTGGCGTTGGCGAAGCCTCAAAAGCCGGAGCAAATTCGGTTGTACGCATCTGGGCGGGAGACAGCTGTTGTCCGAGTTCCAGGCGGAGATTCCAGACCCATTGGCCGATGATCTGCCACAACTCCTGGCGGAAAGCGCGTATGTGAACACCATCGGTCGGGCTCTTGCTCGATGTCTTCATCTGCCAGAACGGTTTCAAAGGACCCGCGATGCAGATACAGATCCAGCACATCTTTGGCGGAAAATGCGGGGCCAGCAGGCCTGGTGACGAACAATTCGTCAACCATGCCATCACGCTTTTTCCCAATGGAGACGCTTGTGGATGTGGCTGGATGACTGGCAACAATCAACCGAGCGCGTGGTCCACCTGCTACCAGGGGCACTTCTGGGCAATCGTAAAGGCAGCGCAAAGCTCCACTTTCCGCATGGGTACACACCTCAACAGGAGGGCACGCAAGAACTGCTTGTACGACTGCCAGATCCAGGAGAGCATAGTCACGACTGCGTCCGATGATCCCCAAAGCGGGGTCCAGAATCTCCCTCAGCACGGCGGCATTGCCGTACAAACCTGACATCTGGACCACGATCTGGGAGAGGAGAAGCTTTTGCGCCGCCGCATAGCTGGTGATCACCTGGAGAGCGCGTTTGAGTTCTCCCCGGTAGTCACCATTGCCAGAGCCCCCAAACGTGCCCATGAATTGATGCGTATGTGCTTGCAAAATCGTGGTACGGGTTCGCACGACTTCTCCTCTCTTACGTCCTTTGTAACCCGGAGCCGCAACCTGGGCGAAACGTCGATAGGGTGCGGGAAGCGAGGAGAGTTGGGGGAGCGCACGAGGGCTCGCAGCCTGTCTGGTGCCGTCTACATCCACGACGACATACCGCTGAGCGCATCGATCCCACAAGCCACCGACAGAGGCGAAAGGGGTTCGCGCCACTAGGTCCTCTTGAAACTGTGTACGCAATGCCTCCACCGTTGCCTGATCAAGGGCGGAGAGAAAACGAGAGAGGGTCGAACGATCGGGCAAACGATGGCGACCAAAGAGTGCCTGAAGACGTCTGCAAAGGGGGAAAGACGTTCATAAAAGGCGTTGAGGGTACGTTCACCGCTGAGAGCGTAGCCGAAAAGCACGACCACGAAATCAATCGTGTCATACGTGCCCAAACGTGCGCGGGCAAATTGTACGTGGTTCTGGATAGCTTTGAGCAGGCCGACATGGGTCAGGACTTGAGCAAAAGCTGCCACTTCTCCCATCCAGGATGGGGTTGAGGGCATCGATTCCGGGTTCACTTGGATTGTTACACTAGGATGCGTCATACTGGTTTTGTGTCCTCCTTTTTAGGAAACAGTTACATCAACCTATTTCCTTACAAGGAGACACATTTCTTCGATTTTATCCAGTTTCCCTCATTTATTGCTCAGCTATGCAATCTCGTTGCGCATCCCGTGGGCACCGGAACCACATTTGAGGAAGCTGTTGAAAATGGCAACCGAGCGATTGCGCAGGCGCTTATGGCGGCAAAAAAATCCCCGGCGTCCCAGGCAGACACGCAAACGCAAGGGCAAGAGTGTGGCCTAGCCTGTGCTCATGAGAAAAAGGGGATCAACCTGTATTCCTCAGTCCCGCAGCGATCCCATTGATCGTCAAGAGAACCGCATAGGTGAGACGCGCTCGTTCACGCTCTTGATCGCTCGATGCCTGTTGTGCTCCTTCATCCAGCACTAAAGGGCCACCAAGTGAGCGTAGGCGACGCAACAACATCACTTGAAAGTAACTGAGAGGATCAACGTAAGGGTTACGTAAGCGAATCGAGCGTTGCAATACAGGGGTATTATCCAGTAACGCGGTGCCTTGCACAATCATCAGCACTATGCGTCGCGTCCGCTCATATTCCTGCTCGATCTCATCCGAGATATGCCGACGCAGGTTTGAGAGATCAACCTTCTCATCCTCAACCAGCGATGAGTAATGTCGTGCAATGTGCATATCCGCCTTGGAGAGTGTCATCTGTAAGTTATCCAGGAAAGCGCGCATGAAGGGCCAGGTTTGGTACATCTCCTGCAGTTGTGCTAAATGCTCAGGAGCCTCCGCGAGATACTCCTCCAGCGCCCCGCCTACTCCATACCAACTCGGCAGTACATAGCGACTCTGCATCCAGGCGAAGACCCAGGGAATCGCGCGCAATTCTTCAATACTGTAGCCTGTCGTTCGACGTGCCGGCCGCGAACCAATATTGAGCCAATCCAGCTCCAGAATTGGGGTCGCTTGCTCAAAATAGCAGAGAAACGCGCGATCATCATAAATGAAATGGCGGTAGCGAGTATATGCACTCGCTGCTAACCGATCCATGATGTCCAACCAGGGCGGAGGTACATCCTTACGCCCGGGTTGGTAGGGGTGCTCGTAGCCCCCCGATTTATCGTGGGGGACTCCTTTATCGTGGGTTGCCTCCGCCGTGGACTCAACAACACCGGCAACAACCAGCTCCAGGTTACGCAGCGCAATTGCATGGAGACCATACTTGAACGAAAGCATTTCACCCTGTTCTGTAATGCGAATACGCCCGTTGATCGTGCCAGGGGGTTGACCGAGAATAGCCTCATAGATAGGGCCTCCCCCGCGCCCTATTGTCCCCCCACGACCATGAAAAATAGTGATGCCGATATGGAAGCGCGCTCCGAGTGCAGCAAGCCTGCACTGTGCCTGGTACAACTCCCAGCTAGAAGTCAGTATACCGCCATCTTTGCTACTATCGGAGTAGCCCAACATCACCTGTTGTTGGTTATCACACCTCTCTATCAGCGCACGATAGATAGGGTGAGCGAACGCACTCTCCATGACGAGTGCACAACCGCGCAAGTCTTCGATAGTTTCAAAAAGCGGTACTATTGGCAGCTTTGTGATACCCACTTGTTTACAAAAAAACTGCACCTCTAACAAGTCACTTAAGGTGCGAGTCATACTAACGACATAGCACGTTACCGCCCTGGAGCCAAACTCTTCACGCGCCTGGCGAATTGCCTCAAAGGTCTCCAGGACATGAACTGTACTTTCGCTGAGCTTCACACTGTGAATCGGTAAGATACGCGGGTCGCACAGGAGATCTTCCAGGACACGGATGCGTTCTGCCTCGTCCAGGGCAGTGTAATCATCCTGGCGTAGACCTGTGGCAAGTAACAACTCGGCAAGCGCGGCTGCATGACGCTCACTGTGCTGACGCACATCGAGTGCGGCAAAGTGGAAGCCAAAAACCTGTACCTGGCGTATCAACGTCGCCAACCGCCCCTGTGCGACATCACGTTCACCATCGGCTAGCAAGCTCTCCCGCACCAACTCCAGGTCGGTCAGTAAATCCTCGGCAGATTTGTAGGCAGTGTTGGCATCCGTCAGCGCTCCTTCGCTTCCCTTCGCATCCCATGCAGGTGACAACATTGCTCCTAGACGCTTCCAAATGAAAGAGAGTTTTCTTCGATAGGGTTCCTGAGCGGTTTGGGGTCCAAGCTCGTGATCAAATTTGGGCATACAGGCAGCATCACGTTCGAGCGACTCTTGTAATACCCTGGTAATTGAGCAATATTTAACAGATTGGGTGTACTCTTGCGCCAGCGCTTCGAGGGATGAACAGTAATGCTCAAGTACATGCGTGCGTTGCAAACGTAGCGCTTCAAGCAACATCATCGGACTAACTTTCGGATTGCCATCCTGATCACCACCAATCCAGGAGCCGATGCGTAGAAAAGCTGGCACCACCAGTTGATCGTGAGGGTAGCCTGTATTCAAAAGCCGTTCCAGTTCAGCATAGAGTTCAGGTATAGCGTCATAGAGAATTTCGTCGAGGTAGTAGACACCCATCTTGATCTCATCCAAAGGCTGCAGGTATACATGACGCACGGCATCGGTGCGCCACAGGAGGGCCACAGTGGTCTCCAGTTCACGGAGCCATGTAGTATATTGGCGTGGTGTCATCTGAGCTTTGTGATCGTATATCTCTAGCAGTTCTGCCACCCGGCGAGACTTCGTAATCAGACTGCGGCGTGTAGCTTCTGTAGGATGTGCAGTAAATACAAGCTCAATCGAAAGCTGATTCAAGAGTTGCTGGATGGTTGAAGCATCCAGGTTGTTGCACTGGAAAGAGGCAACGAGTGCGGCAAGTGAACCAGGCTGCGTAGAAGACTCGCCATTTGCTTCATATACAAAACGGCGGCGTGTGCGGTGATATTGCTCAGCGGTGTTAACAAAGTGAAAGTAAACAGTAAACGCACGTATCACATTGATGGCGGTATCCAGGTCGCATTCGTCTACGATCTGTATAATCTCCCGGTCCAATATGTTAATTTCATCTCGTAGATTCTGGACGACTACAAGGTCGGTGCTTGTGATGCGGTCTAGAGTTTCAGCACACTCGCGCAGACGCTTGCAGTTGCGCCGCAACTGCTCCACAGTGGCAAAGACGATGCTTCCTTCATGTTGCCGAATTGCTCGTCCCAGTGCATCACCTAACATGCGGATATCACGGCGGAGTGGGGCATCTTTCTTAGCGCGATCTTCTTGTTCAGACATGAAGGTGGTCCTTCGTAGTTTATAGGGCTTTATCTACTTCGGCTCACCCTCGCGCCTTGTTGGCTCACCCTTGTGCCTGGTTCAGTTCTATTTTAACATATTCTTTTGGGTTTACCATATTCTCGACTTTTCTCCTCCCACCATTGGTAGCGAAAAAAGACTTTTATCATTCGCTATCGGGCCAAGTGATGCACATACTGCACTAGAAACCCGAGAAGGATAATTGCAAGGGAGATCGAAATGGTCAGAAGCGTCGCGAAGATCACTCGCTGCCGCATGGGATGGGCTTGCGAACTTTCAGGCTGGTATTGAACAGGTTTCACCTCATTCAGATTGCGCAAATCATGCAACAGCTCTTCCATCGAATGATAACGCTTAGCCGGGTCGCGGCGGATGGAGCGCATAACAACCGTTGCCAGTGCCGGTGAAAGGGTAGGGGTAAATTGCAGGATCGAGGGAGGGTCTTGCGAGACGTGCTGGTTCATGATGGCAAACACATTTTCCCCTTCAAATGGGACTCGTCCGCAGAGCATTTCATATAGTATCGCACCGGTAGCGTAGATATCGGAGCTTGCTGTACCTCGTTCGCCCTTCAGTTGTTCGGGGGCCATGTAGTCTGGCGTTCCTACAGTGCCAGAAAGGCCGCGCCAGGTTACACGACGCGCTCCCTCCAGCAAGGCCACGCCAAAGTCGATAATTTTGATATCGCCGTTATCCAGGATCATCATGTTCTCTGGTTTAATGTCGCGGTGATAGACGCCGTGCGCGTGAGCATAGGCCATTGCCTCACAGACCTGGATGATAATGCGTATCGCCTCTGGTACCGGAAGTGGATTGGGAGCATGTTCCTCAAGCACGTCACGCAATGTTCGCCCCTGAATGTATTCCACGACCAGGTAGTGGTCGCATCGATCTTCATCCGCATTTAAGAGGTGCTGGATATGTGGATGATCAAGGCGGCTACCGACCTCGGCTTCGCGCTTGTAGCGCTCGAAGACAGCGACATTGCCAAATAAATCATCATTGGGAAACTTGAGAACCACTTTTTGCTGGTGGAGGGTATCATTGGCAAGGTAGACGTAGTTCATGCCCCCATGACCGAGCAAGCGAATAATTTCGTAGTGGTCAATTCTCTCACCAGGCGTGTATGTTGTTGGCATATATTTGTATACTGACTAAACCTTGTGCCCATTTTTTAGAGAGCGCAGACCTGTGTCCCCTAGTATATCATACAAGAGAGGGGAAACATCAAGCGAGGAAGGGGAAAAAGCAGGGGGCGGCCAGTCTTACAAGTTAAGCTGTAAGGGTGCTTGATCCACCAGGAACAGGTAATTGATACACAAACCCAGACCCGCCGAGAAACATGCCGCCATCAACGTTGACGCACTGCCCACCTGCATATATCCAGGGGCTATCTACCTTTCCGGGCGGGCAGCTGAGCATGGAACTGATGGGGGAATGGCCATGTACCAGTTGTCGCCCGCCGAAGATGTTCAGAAAGCGGCGGGCGAACTCTTCGCCAATGGTCGTGTACATGAATGCTCCACGCCGGGCAAACTCCTCTAACATTTCTTCCCAGGCTAATGCATCGCTCCGACCTAACAGCTTGTTGAAGGCAGCATTCACCTCATCAACGGTGCGTCCGCATTTGATATAGAAGGGAGCGTCCGCATGCATGAAGAGGTAATCATCCACCAGTGCCATCGCGGGCAGATGAGCCATCCAATCGAGGTGGCGCAGCGTCAAACTGGCAATGTCCTTGCGGTTTCCGCCGTTCTGTTTCCAGCGGGTCAGAAAATTGCTCCCCAGCCCCGTTGAGCGCCTGCCGAAACGGTAGGCTGCGAGCAATAGCATCTCATGGTTGCCCAGCAACGACGCCACAGTGCCTCCGGAAGCAGAGGCTTCGGTCTGCAAGCGCATTACCAGGTCCAGTACAGCAATGCCGTCAGGGCCACGATCGACAAAATCGCCCATAAACCAGAGCGTCGCTGTGCCTGCCTTCCAGGAGTGCTCAGCATCGATCAGTTGCGCATCTTGCAGCAACTTGACAAGCTTTTTCAGCTGGCCGTGGACATCGCCGACAATATAGATAGGTCGAGATGATAGGCTCTGCATCGGTACTCTCTTTTTCTCCTTATATAGTGCAACATAGTCAGAGCGAGGCCATGATCTTAATGACCGACGTGATGGACGAACTGCACAAGGAAGCCCAGCACACTAATCAGCAGGCAAATGGCGATGATAATGAGGGTGGCCATGATCGCAGTTCTGCTAGACTGGTTGAGGCGTGGTGTCTCTGGCTCATAGGGTACTGGCTTGACCTCTTCCAGGTTGCGCAGATCATGGAGTAAATCCCTCACCGACTTGTACCGCTTATCCTGGTCACGGCGAATGGCCCGCATCACTACGGTAGCCAGTGCTGGCGAGAGTTGCGGATTCGTGAGGAGGATCGAAGGCGGGTCCTGTGAAACGTGCTGGTTCATAACAGCAAAGATATTCTCTCCATCAAAGGGCGTATGACCACAGAGCATTTCATACAGCATCACACCAACAGCATAAATATCAGAGCCAGCCATACCACGCTCGCCCTTGAGCTGTTCCGGAGACATATAATCGGGTGTGCCGACTGTACCAGATAGGCCGCGCCAGGTCACACGCCGCGCACCTTCGAGCAGGGCAATACCAAAATCAATGATTTTGACGCTGCCATCCTCCTGCACCATGATGTTCTCAGGCTTCATATCACGATGAAAGACGCCTTGTTCATGGCAATATACCAGAGCATCACAAATTTGTAACGCGATGCGGATCGCCTCGGCAACCGGCAAGGGATTGGGGGCATGCTCTTTGAGTACGGTGCGCAGGGTTTGCCCTTTGATATACTCCACCACCAGGTACTCTTCCGAGCGCTTTTCATCGGTATTGAGCAGGTGCTGTACTTGCGGATGATGCAGACGATTGCCGATCTCGGCCTCGCGCTTGTAGCGTTCAAAGACAGCAATATTCCCGATTAAATCATCATTGGGGAACTTGAGGACAACTTCTTGCTGATTGGATACATCACGTGCAAGATACACCCGATTCATGCCCCCATGACCCAACATACGAATAATTTCGTAATGATCAACCTGTGTACCTGGTGTATAGGTTGGGGTCATCGGCTCAGTTTGCCTTTCTCCAGTTTAGACACCATGGATTCATCGCCGAATTCGATGCCCCGCCTGTTCAAGCACTCGTATTGCCCGTTCCAGGTCCTTTTCTTGTATGAGCAAGTGGTCAGTCTCATAGGTTGCGATAGCAAGAATGCTGATATTCGCCTCGGCTAGGGGAATTGCGAGAGAGACATGAACCCCTGCCACTGAAAAATCAAAGGGTCCATCTACTCTCGCGCAGCGCCATCCTCGGTCTGCTTTTGTTTCTGGTGGCACGTTTTCCTGGAGACATACGATGGAAAGTTCATTTCGCGTTCGTGTCAGAGAGATAAAGTCGTCTCCGAGAAGTACCCAGTGAGGAATGTGTCCATTAGGGTCCAGACGACAAACGGCATATTTCTGCGGCAAAACTGTCAGCGTCAATTTCATCATACGTCTTTTTTCCTCCTTAAGAAAGCAGGAACTGCCCGGCAACTGCTATTCAGCGGTTGCCGGGCGCTAGTGAGTACGGATTTATTTAGGGAAGCAGGGAGGTCCCGGCAAGTCCCACGAAGGAATTGATACGCACTCCGCAAGCTCTGTTGATGAGACCTACTCACCAGCAGTTGCCGAAGTGCTAGCGAGCAAGGATTGTTTTTCTTTGTGATCATGAGGGTGCAATATTGCCTCACCTGTGGTCAGTTTACGAATATAGAGGTAGCCGAAGCCGATCACCAGCCAGGCCACGCTGAAGCCCAGCGCGATAGCCGTATCGCGTGTGTAAGAGGAGCCTTGTGTGAATAGATCATAATATGCCACGCCCAGCAGCATCAGGACGTTCAACACAGCTCCCAGGAAAGGAGCAATGGTTGTTGAAAACCAATTGCGTCCTTGGACGCCCACGAAGGCCAGGATACAGATGACACAGGTCATACCGTAGAGTAGGAAAGTGCCAATGTTGGATATCAGTTCCACCTGGGTCAGGTTATCGATGTTGAGCACGCCATACGAACCGATGATCGCCGAGATTACGGTCAGCACGATCACGGCCACATGCGGTGTACGGAAGCGGCCATGCAGGAAACCAAAGACCACCGGCATTTCGGTATCTTTACCCATGGCATAAGTCACGCGTACGCCAGTATTCAGGCAGGAGAGCGAAGTGCCGATCAGTGCAAGCACTACGGTACAGGCTATGATAACCGCGAAAGCCAGGCCATTGCCATTGAGCAGCGCATTGCCAATCTGTTGAGCTATATCACCAATTGGCGCGCCCGAAGCGAAAGCCCCTGCGAAACCGGTGCTGGTTGTGCCCGAGAATTTCGTACTGTTGTTGATGACAAAGTTGGCCGCGAAGTACTCAAAGAGGTAGAAGATGACCGCCTGGATAACCAGGGAGAGAAGCACACCGCGCGGGATGTCGCGACCGGGATTCTTCGCCTCGGCTGCCAGAGCTGTAGCAGACTCAAAACCGACAACCAGGAGAATGGCAATCGTGGACTGAAAGACCAGGCCGCTCAGATCATGCGGCAGGATCACGCTCAGAGCGCTGGGGTGCAGATAATGGATCTCGGGATGCTGGAGCCGATAGATAATGGCCATGATCGACAAAGTAAGCAGAGCCAGAAATCTGGATGACGTTGATGACGATGTTTGCCACCGTCGATCCCTGCACACCGATATAGGCAATAGCGCCCACAATGATGGCAAAGCCAATACAGACCAGGATTTCTTGCCAGGCCGCGCCAAAACTGGGTACAAAGGACTGGATGATATACGTAATCACTATGCCCATAAAAGCGACCATCACACCTGGATAAACCCAATAGTAGATGTGCGAGGCCCAACCTACAATATACTTGGCAAAACGCGCCCACTTAAAATGGCGGTGTTCCTCCTGCTGCAAAACCGCCGCCTCGGCGTAGTAGTACGAACTGCCGGTGCCGCCTTCGGGATAGCGCTTGGAAAGGCTGGCGTAGGCAATAGCGGTCAGCATGGCGATAGCAGTGGCGACTAAGACAGCGAACCACATATTGATAGCTGAGCCAGGCGCAGCCTGCGACTCGTAGGTGGTCCAAAGGAAGGCGCCAGGCGCAATCAGCGCCATAGCGTTGATGGTTACTCCGGTAAGGCCCAACGTAGGCTTCATACCCGTAGAAGATTCGCTCGTTGTTGTTTGAGTTGCCATAGTGATGTTTCCCCTTTTCGTGTTCGTGGCTAACAAAATGCCCAACATCTATCCCCATGGCATCATTGCCAGTAGCTTGTCAACACTGCTTGCGAGGAAAGGTCGAGGTGCAATCACTGCTCCACTCATTCCATCTCTTCATCATCAAGTATAGAAAGCTTGCGTTGTCAATGATAGAGATAAAATATGAGAAGTTGGCAGCACAGAATTTGTGTAAAATGCACAAACTATCTTGTATGGACGAGAATTCTTGTTGATATCCGCTCAGAATGATATAATTTTTTCTTATTTTTATACAGGATGATAGAGCGTTAGTTGTGCATTTTGCACTTTTCTATTCCCGGTTATCTGTATAAGCAAATCGTATCTACTCAGGTATCTTTCTTGTGCCGCTGCGGCGGCAGACGAGGGAAAAGGGAAGGAAGCGAGGGCACCTCGCACTCCGGCCAGGGCACACCGTCCCCCAGACGGGTCTGCGTCCCCCGGCCCCCCCTGCTAAGGAGTTACAGCAAATCTCTGCATCTTGTGGTGGAACCTGGACGATTTCGCTGTTTGACATAGCTACCTTGTTTCTGCTATAATCCGTGGGCACTCAATCCGACGTCGTGTCGGTATTTTTGTGAAACAGCCCGTTAAGAAGGGACACAGACATAAATCTGGGGGAGGATTAGTACTCGAATGCCCAATAATGCCGCCGCAGAGAAGCGCATGCGCCAGGAGAAAAAGCGCCGCCTGCGCAATCGTATGGTCAAGTCAACCGTTAAAACACACGTCACAAAAGCTCGCCAGGCCATCGCCAGCGGAGCCGACGCTCAGGAAGCTGTACGTGCCGCAGTCAGCGAATTGGACCGCGCCGCTAAAAAAGGGGTCATTCATCGAAACAACGCTGCTCGACGCAAATCGCGACTGATGAAGCAACTCAATGCAGCAATACAATAGGTGTGTGTGCCCATCGCTAGCACAGGCTGAAACATTGGGTACACAGGAGGTTTACACGGATGGCTGATAAACAAGTCATAACCAAGCCAGCAGGGCGGGCGTTACTGGCCGCTGTTGAAAATGCTCAGTTACGTAAAGATATACCTGAGATTAAATCAGGCGACACTGTGCGCCTGCAAGTCAAAGTCGTCGAGGGGAACCGCGAACGCCTACAGCCTTTTGAGGGTGTAGTCATGCGTCTGCGTGGCAGCGGCGTCAATCGCAACTTCACCGTACGCCGCATCACCCATGGCGTCGGCGTCGAGCGCACATTTCTCATCAATTCGCCGCGCATCGAGAAGATTGATGTGATTCGCCATGCTCGCGTGCGTCGCAAGCAACTCTACTACCTGCGTGGCTTGACCGGAAAGGCTGCTCGCCTGAAAGAACTTCGTCCCATGACGAGTAAGGAAGCGGCAGCCAAAGAAGCCACTAAAGCTGCAAAAATTGCCGCCACTACCAGTGCCAGTGCCGACGATGAAAGCACAAGCGTCGAAGAGTGAGACACAAGTACCAACACGGGAAGAAGAAATGGCCCTGCTGAGACAGGGCTATTGCTTTATAGCTGGACTCGATGAAGCAGGGCGCGGCTGCCTCGCAGGACCAGTGGTAGCCGCTGCCGTCATCTTGCCACTCGCTGACGAGCACGTAGTATGTTTTGCCGGTGTCCGCGACTCCAAACAACTCGCACCGCACGTTCGGGAGCATCTCTACCAGGTTATCATACAGCATGCAGTGGCAGTTGGGGTCGGCTTTGGTCCTGTCGAACTCATCGACGAGCGTAACATCCTTCAGGCCACCAAATATGCTATGCGTTGTGCTCTCGCCCAACTCTCTACCCCTCCACAAGCCCTCCTGCTCGATGCACTGCTCTTACCTGATATCCCTCTGCCACAGCGCGCAATCATCAAAGGGGACAGCTCTTGCCTCTCCATCGCAGCCGCCTCGATCATCGCCAAAGTCACTCGTGACCGGTTGATGGTACAACTGCACGAGCAATACCCCGCCTATGGATTCGCCCAGCACAAAGGCTACGGCACCGAAGCCCATCTGGCTGCGCTGCGTGAATATGGGGTTACGCCTATTCACCGCAGGACTTTTGCACCCGTACGCAACCTGCTCGGACTTTTCACTGATTCGGTGTAACAAAGGATGGGGCAAGATGCCTGATTACATCTGGGGCCGTAACCCCGTTCTGGAGACATTGCATTCGCCGCGGCAAGTAAAACGCATCCTGCTGGCCGAGGGTCAACGCGAGGCACCAGCACTTGCTGCCATTCTCAAAGAAGCAGAACGACAGCACATCCCTATCGAAACGGTGCCGCGTGGGCGTCTTGACCAACTAAGTCATGGAGCTGTCCACCAGGGCTGCCTGGCGATGGTCGAAGCACGCAAATATACCACAATTGAGCGTATTCTTGCTCACGCCCAGCACAAAAATGAGGCGCCTTTCCTGCTCATCCTCGACGCGATCCAGGATGTGAACAACCTCGGCTCTCTGCTGCGTACGGCGGAGGCGGTAGGAGTTCACGGCGTCATCCTACCCGAGCATCGCGCGGCAGAGGTCACTGGCACCGTCATCAAAACCTCCGCCGGGGCCACCGAGCACCTCCTCATTGCGCAGGAGACCAACCTGACACGCAGCATCGAATTGCTTCAAAAACAGAACATCTGGGTCGTAGGCCTGGTCGGCGAGGCAAATACGGTGTACCACCAGGCTGATCTGACGGGTGCTCTGGCTCTCGTCGTTGGCAATGAAGGCAAAGGCATCAGCCGTTTAGTACGCGAACATTGCGATCTGCTGATCAAACTGCCCATGCGCGGCCATATCAATTCGCTCAATGCAGCTGTGGCTGGCAGTATTGCTCTGTATGAGGCGTTGAGGCAACGCGAGATAGGCAAATATCCAACGACAAATTTTTAAGTGTCTATACCTCATGGGAGTGGCGAGGCCTGGCCTGCGGCTTGCTCGGCAAGCGCCAACGCGCCCAGCACCCCCACCCGGCTGCCCAGGCCAGGCGGCACGATGTAGGTGTCTATCTGCCGGAGAATAGCCGGGGCCTGGACGTACCCGTTGAGTAGGGCTTGCACTTCCTGGTGGATCAGTGGGAAAATGTGGCTCTGGCCCATGACTCCGCCACCCAGGATGATGCGTTGCGGCGACAGCGTGCAGATGAAGTTGACGCAGGCCAGCGCCAGGTAGTGCCCTTCCAGGGCCCAGGCTGGGTGATCGGCAGGCAAAGCCTCGGCTGGTACGCCCCAGCGCGCCTTCAGGGCTGGTCCGCTCGCCAGGCCCTCCAGACAGTCTCCATGATAGGGGCAGATACCCGAGAAGGGGTCGGCCTGGCGGTCGTGCGGCAGTTGAATATGGCCCATCTCGGGATGCAGCAGGCCGTGCATCAGCCGATCGTTGCTGAGGCCACCGCCACCAATGCCGGTGCCCACGGTCAGGTAGAGGAACGTGGACAGCCCTTGGGCAGCACCCCAGCGCCATTCGCCCAGTGCAGCGGCGTTGACGTCGGTATCGAAGCCGACAGGCACGCCGAGCGCCCGCCCGATGGTCCCGGCTATATCGGTTTGCGCCCAGCCCGGCTTGGGTGTCGAGGTGATGTAACCATAGTCCGGCGCATGGTGATCGGGTGATATCGGTCCGAACGACCCAATACCGACCGCCGCGAGTTGCTGTTGCTGAAAAAAAGCGATGATCCGCGCAAGCGTCTCACTGGGCGTCGTGGTGGGAAAGCTTATCTGGGTCGGCAAATCTGCCGGGCCGGTGCCGACTGCGCAGACGATCTTGGTGCCCCCTGCTTCGATGCCTCCATACAGCATATGCGTTGCCTCTATTCCCTTCTTCGCTGCTGATCGATGATCTGGACCATCCATGATCCCAAATGCAGGCTCTTTAAGACGCTGTCACAGCCTCCTCTGGAGCAGGCTGCATATATTCCTGGAACAGATGCCCCCATGACGAGCGTTCCAGCCATACCTCAAAGGTGCGCCGATCTTTGAGCGGCCAGCGATAGTAGTCGTGATACACCTCAGAGCCTGCAATAAAGATGTTCACCAATGGCGTACGCATGAACACATTCTGTATGGGCTTGAGCGGACCAAACCACATAATATCGCCCACCATGCTCGCGCCATTGTCGCCGACCGAGAATCCCCAGTTCACATCAGAGATATCCATGCCTACCACCTCGATCTCATCCATGTGACCGACGCCTACACCATGCTCGTGTGCAAGCCGGATGTAGCCAATGCTCATGGGGTTGAAGCCCATCATCTTCGCTGCCACCGCATCGATAGCCGTCTGGTCAGCACCGGCAAGGATGACATCCTTCTGCACCGGGAACATTGTGCGCGGGCCCGGCCCATTGCCAGCCGTCGTACCATCCATCACTGCAAAGATACCACTATGAATCTCCTTCTGGATGTTCAGCAGGTCCACCAGTGTCTCATGAATCCAGCTATGTGTATAGTGGCGACGAGTGTTCAACAGGCCACCAAAAGCATTCTTCATCGCGCCCGTGGTCGTCGTATAAATGTGGCACTTCACCGTCGGCAAGTGTACAATATTCTTGCCGAAGAAATAATCGGGGACCATAATGCCTTCGGGAAAGATTTGATCCAGCACCAGCATCTTTGCTTTTGGCTCGTAGCGCACCCACTTCATATCTTCATCTTTGAAGTTGAACAGCACAGGAATGCCATATTTCTCGAAGATTGGCACATAGCGGTTCAAGTCTTCACCCTTGAAGGCGTCGGTGACCACAGTCTTGTTCTGCACACACGAGAGATCTGCATAGCCAGCGTCGCGCAAGGCCATGATGGTCGCTTCAAGCTGCCAGGGCGTTGTATTCGCCGCAGGAAAGGGGAAATGCCAGGAGATGTTATCTTTCAAAATCGTGGGCTTCGTGGCGTCCAGGGCTTGCTCGAAGCTGGCTAATTTCATGAGCTGCTCATAGTCGGTCAGGACCGTCTCGGGTTTTGTCTTCAAGACGGCTACCGTGGCACGTTTGGTCATGGGTCCTCCATTGTTTTACGTTTTACGAGTTGTTCCATTGATTATAACGTACTGGTAGCAGATATTGCTACGGGGACTGCCAATAGACTCCTCACCACCTTCGGTGGTTCGCAAGAGGATTTTTACTGTGGCATGGCAGCCGCAGGCTGCCATGCCACAGTAAAAGGAGATGCGCGCCGCCGTTGGCAGCGAGGGACGCCGCAGCCTGCGACTGCCATGCCACAGTAAAAGGAGATGCGCGCCGCTGTTGGCAGCGAGGGACGCCGCAGCCTGCGACTGCCATGCCACAGTAAAAGGAGATGCGCGCCGCCGTTGACGGCGAGGAGTCAGGTACCTGAATAGTTGCGACAGGGAAAGGTCCCGGCCCTAAAGGAGGAAAGGCACATTACTATGAATGTCGTCATCTTTGCTGGGGGAACGCTGCTGCCGGGGAAAGCGGTAAATGCAGCCATCGCTCAGGCCGACCGCATTATTGCCGCAGACAGCGGAGCCGCCACGGCGCTCAGCTATGACCACATTCCTGCCACCGTCGTTGGCGACTTCGACTCACTCGATGCTGGCTTACAGCAGCAACTTCGACAGCAGGGTAGTCAGTTCATCCAGGTCGCTGTTGAGAAGAATGAGACCGATACCGAACTGGCTGTTCAGGTCGCCATAGAGCAGGGTGCGACTGCAATCACCTTACTTGGAGCGCTCGGTGGTGTGCGCTTCGATCATACGATGGCGAACATACTGCTGCTCGCTGCTGTCGATAGGGTACCCATACGCATCATTGATGGTCCATCGACCTGCTGGCTGCTGCGTGGGCCGGGTCACACTGCCATCTCTGGACGCCATGGTGACCTGCTCTCACTCCTGCCACTGACGAGTGAGGCCACCGGCATAGGTACCAGTAACCTTTATTATCCCCTGTACGGCGAGACACTGTACTTCGGCAAACCACGCGGCGTGAGCAATGTTCTCATCCAGGAACACGCCGAGGTGTCTCTGGAGAAAGGATTGTTGCTGATTATCCATACTGATATCGAGGAACTCGGTGGCTAATATGGTAAACTTATATTAATGTATCGTAACTCTTCAGGACTCCTCGCCGCCTGCGGCGGCTCGCGTCTGCTGTTGCTGCGGGCTTTGCAGCCGCAGGCTGCAAAGCCCGCAGCAACAAACTTCCTGCTCACCACCTAAGGAGGTGAGCAGTCCTGAAGAGTTACTGATCCTACAGCACCTGGTACCATAGGGCCATACAGCACACGACGTATTTGGAAAGGAAGTTAGGTGAAGAATGCTGTTCACGAACAAATCTGCTTACAAGTGGGTTGCACTCTCGGTGACGACAATTGGATCGCTCATGGTAGCCATTGACTCTACGATTGTCATCCTGGCACTGCCAAACATGCTCCAGGACCTGCATTCCGATCTCGTACGCATGACATGGGTGATCATAGGATATTTGATGGTGAGTACTGTTTTACAGCTCACCTTTGGCCGTATGGCAGATATGTTTGGACGGGTGAAGCTCTATAATCTGGGCTTTATCGTCTTCACGATTGGTTCTGTGTTCTGCGGAGTAGCACCAAACGACTCCTTGCTGATTGCCTCCCGTATCATTCAGGGGATAGGTGGTGCCATGCTCACCGCTAACGCCATGGCCATTGTCACCGAAGTCTTCCCATCTGAACAACGGGGACAGGCGATGGGCATTAATGCCATCACCTGGGGTGCGGGCAGTGTACTCGGCCCGGTGCTTGGTGGGCTCATTTTGGCAGTTGCAAGCTGGCGCTGGATCTTCCTGGTAAACCTGCCGATTGGCATTATCGGCACACTGGCCGCCTACCTGCTCTTGCACGATATCGCACCGAATCCGCGTGGAGAGCGCTTCGATTTGTTCGGTGCGCTGCTCTTCAGCATTGCATTGATCGGCCTGCTAATTGGGCTGATCGGAAGTATTGGCGCGGGCTTGCTCTCACCTTCCACGCTGGGGCTCTTTGCACTCACCCTCGTTGCGCTTGTCGCCTTTATCTTTTGGGAACGACATGTTCCATATCCAATGCTCGATCTGCACCTTTTCGCCAATCGCCGTTACGCCTTCTCCGTCGCCGCAGCAACGCTCCAGTCGCTGTCCATCTTCGCGGTGAACTTCTTGCTGATCTTCTATCTGCAAGGTGTGCGTGGCTACAGCCCGCTGACGGCAGCTCTTCTCATTCTACCATTGCCACTATTTACCTCGATCATTGGTCCCCTGGGAGGGCTCTGGGCCGACCACGATCGCTTCGGGGGAACGACACCGGCAACAATCGGGCTGGTGATACAGGTCGCGGCATTGCTCGTGCTGGCCTTCTTGACTCCCACCACATCTTATGGGGTATTGGCCCTGGCGCTCAGCTTGATGGGGCTTGGTGGTGCTCTCTTCTGGTCGCCCAATACCAGCACCACGATGGGAGCAGCGCCGCGCAATCGACTGGGCGTCGCCTCGGCCACGCTGAATACGATGCGCAACGTTGGTATGGTCTGCAGCTTCGCCGTGGCATTGGCCGTCGCAGCGGCCTCCATGCCTCCTAAATTGGTGAACGCTGTCTTCCTCGGCACCGTAGGCCACCTGCAACCCGCAATCTCACTCGCGTTCACGAATGCCATGAGCCACGCGTTCATTGCTTCCATTTTCATTTGTGTGATTGCTGTCTTCTTCTCTCTGGTGCGTGGAGGCAAACGCCCCATTCCCACCGTCTCCACAAATCCACCGGGGCAGGTTGTTGAGCGACCACAAGCGCAGGAATCGACCCGACTATGAACAGGCTCGTCCATACTGGCTGGGGGAGCGGCGATGATTGGGATCGCATTTACAATGGCACCAACGAAGGCTGGAGTGAGGAACTTGAGAACTTGCGTGCCTGGCTCGAAGAGAGAAAGGCGACAGTCCGGGTTTAGCCTCTACGATTGAAAACAATCAACTGTTCGGAGTAGGTGTCCTTCTCTAGGCGGCTCACTCGTTCTATACGAGTGAGCCGCGCTTCTCCAAGCTTGAAGAGAACCACAAGGCAGGGAATGGGGGCAGGCTTGCCTACTCCCAAGATGGTCCCTGGTAGGCGAGGTTTCCCGCCTTGCGCATCGCCTGGATCGTCTCCTCGACGGTAAATAACTTGGTCGTCTTGATCGCTTTGACGTGTCCTGGGGTAACTGCCGCTAGGCTCGTTGCTATAGCAGTAGTGTCGTCGGGGATTTCAGCGAGCACGACTCCATCGTACTCTCCAAAGCAGTAGTAGAGGCCGACCAACCGCCCACCAAGCTTCTGCACCAGATCCTTGAAGGGTACACTCCGGTCTTGCGGCTTCTTCGTCAGCACTGCCCACGCTTCGGGGGTGCAAGCAAATTGAACCATGTAAAGCGCCATGATGGTTGTCTCATTCTTCGTTTTCAAGTGTTCGTCATAAGTCCTCAATGAGAGAGGCTCATATGCCCGATCTTCTAGAAACTTCTCATTTAGAAGCTTCTCCCTTCCAGTATAAACATGTGGACAAAACTTGAAGTATCACGAGAGGGGGCAGAAAAACAACACCATGTTGGACGCGTCCAAAGAAACAGGGTCTCTCGCCAGGTTCCCTACAAAAACTCGTTCGTATACAACGTGTCGAAATTCAAGCTGTAAATCGGCTTGCCCGAAGCATCATCAATCCCGCCTGAATTCAGAATAAACTGCGGATAGCCATGCCACGCGGCTGCATCCTGCCAACCCCATTTGCGACCAGGATCGGCGTAACGCGGACTGAGAAACTGCTGGCTTTCCATCACCAACCCAGGATCAGGAAAGGTCCCTTTGGGAGCCTCCTGCAACAAAATCTGAGCCGACTCCTGCGCATGCGTGCGGGCATACTCGTAACCGCGTTCGGTTGCGGCCATGAACCTGCGCAGCAGGTCAGGTTTTTGCTTCATCTCAGCCGGACTGGTGATGATCGTCGGTGTATAGTAGTCATCGACGCCATAGTCCGTAATCGGGAAGACATTGAGCTTGACGCCCATCCGCTGCGCCTGGATCACCTCCCAGCCCTCAAAGACCCACACAAAATCAATGCGGTGGGACTCCAGCGCCTGCATCGCGTCAACAGTGAGCGTCACACTCTTGAATACGCCTTTGCCGCCGTCTCGCTTGATAATCTCGCCCACCACCGCATTCTCGTAGGGTGCGCCAAACGCCCCATAAATTTTGCCATCAAGCATGCTAGGTCGCGTCAGCCCGGAACTCGCCAACGTGACGAGCGCCGACGTATTGTGCTGGATGATGGCAGCGATAGAGACCACCGGCTGCCCCACTGCGGCATCGGCCACCACTCCCTCCGTGGCACTGATACCAACATCGGCCTTACCACTACTTACCAACACATCCGGCGAGACATTGGATGAGTAGGGCAATAATTTGAGGTCAATCCCCTCAGCGCGATACCATCCCTTCGCCAGTGCAACATAGATACCCGTATGGTTCGTGTTGGGCGTCCAGTCAAGCGCCAGCGTCATGGTTGTCAGCTTCTGTGGTCCTTGGGCAGTTGGCACCGTTGCCGTGGAACGCTGATATAACAGGAATGTTCCTATGATCAAAACGATAAGCACTACGGGTATGCCAATACTTACGAGAAGTCGAGTGCGAGCGTTCATAATGTAACCCCTTTCGTTTGATTAATCGGGCATACCTGCCCCCCAGACAGGGTGCCACAAGGGACGCAGTCTGGGGGACTGTGTGCCCACCCTTCCCTGCACCGCCCCCGCCCCTACGACCGCGTCTACATAAAACCTACCCACGTTGCCACAAGGCGTGAGTGCCGTGATACCATGGCAGCGCAATACGTTCAATAACCGACACAAGGCCAAAGAGTAAGAGACTCAGTACGGCAGTGACCAGGATCGCGGCAAAGACCAGCACAATAGCATGTGAGTTCGCCGAAGTTTGCATATAGATACCCAGCCCCTGGTATGCTCCCACATACTCACCAAAGATCGCTCCGGTCACGCTATAAGTCGCAGCGATACGCAGACCAGAGAAAAAGGCGGGCATAGCACCCGGTAGACGTACCAGCCAGAGTACTTGCCAGCGCGAGGCACGCATACTGTGCAACAGTTTGAGCAACTCAGGTTCGGTACCCGCCAGGCCATCAGCGCATGCTACAGCTATGGGAAAGAAACAATACAACGTGACCACAAGCACCTTCGGCCCCAGGTCAAAGCCAAACCAGATCAGCAATAACGGGGCCAGGGCTATCATCGGGATGGTCTGTGACGTCACTAGCAGCGGGTAGATGGCCCGGCGCATCCATGACGACACATCGAGCATCACGGCTAGCAGCAGACCCAGCAGCGTCGCCGCTGCCAAGCCCAACACTGTCTCCAGCAATGTTTGCAGCGTGTGGCCGGAGATCACATCCCAGTTATCAACCAGTGCCTGCACAATACCTGTCGGTGTTGGCAGTACCGCCGGGCTTATCTGACCTGAGCGGACAAACAGTTCCCAGCATGCCAGCAGCGAGACTGCCAGTACAAAAGCAGGGCCATAGCCTGCTATCCAACGCAGTTTCATAGCTGTTGCTCCTTCAGCAGCAGAGCCACCAGTTCTTGCTCCAACTGCACAGACTGCTCTAACGCGAGCTGTTCTGGTCGGCGCGGGCGTGGCAGATCGACCTCTACTATACGCAGTACTCTCGCAGGGCGGGCACTGAGTACGTAGATGCGGTCGGACAAGAAGATTGCCTCACGTACATCGTGGGTAATAAAGAGTACACTGGCATGGAAATCTTGCCATACATCAAGCAGCCACATCTGCGACGAGAGGCGTGTGAGGGCATCCAAAGCGCCAAAGGGTTCATCCAACAAAAGAAACGTGTGATTGAAAAGCACGGTGCGCAGCAAGGCAACACGCTGACGCATGCCACCTGAGAGTGTCGCCGGATAGTGCTGGGCAAAATCCGCCAGCCCAAATCGTTTGAGCAGTTGCTGCGCTTCGTGTTGCGCCTTTTTACGTGGCACGCGGCGCACATCCAACCCCAGCATGACGTTCTCTTCGACTGTTCTCCATGGTAGCAGTAGTGGCTGCTGGAGCATATAGCCAGACTTACCTGCACGTGCTCCACCGGCCTCACCATCAATGGCGATCAGCCCCGAACTCGCTTTTTCCACGCCCGCTACGATGTTAAAGAGCGTGCTCTTCCCGCAGCCACTCGGCCCGATCACAGAGACAAATTCACCAACTGCCACCGTCAAGTCAATTGATGCGATTACCTCCAGAGAACGCCGCCCGTCACGAAACACCTTGCTCACTCCCTGCACCAGCAGCTTTGGAGTATCCATATCTCTTACCTCCACTCATGCCCGCTCCGAGCATGCAAAAGGCCGCAACCCTGATGTGGAGGATTGCGGCCTGCATGCCTATGAAAAACTTGGCGTTCGGTTGCCGCTTCCCTCCGCTGGTATTACCCAGATCAGGTTCATAGGGTCAGCAGCACGCCCGTTGCGCCTGCCTCTCAGCCAATCGGCTCCCCTAGCAGCGATATGTTGCTCGATCCTGGTACCCGCAAGGGGCATCAGTACATTTTCTAGAGCGTATGTGAATGTTCTTAATATTTACCTGACATAATTATAATGGATAGGTGTGTCTTATGTAAAGGCTGCGGATCTAAAAGTGGTACAATCAAGAGGAGAGGACGAAGCGTATAGACACGAGGATAGCGTTATGACCCAATTTATACCACCTGAATCGCTCACCGACCCTGACTATAAGCGACTGCTCCAGCAATGTATTCATTGTGGGTTATGCCTGCCAGCCTGTCCTACGTATGCCGTGTTTGGCACGGAAATGGATGCTCCTCGCGGTCGCATCGCGCTGATGGGAGCTGCCTCCGAAGGCCGCATTGGAATGGATGGTGCGTTCGAGGAACATATCTCGCTCTGCCTGAGTTGCCGCGCCTGCGAGACTGCCTGTCCCTCTGGCGTACGATACGGGACATTAGTGGAAACGGCTCGCATTGCGATGGAGAAAGCGCGCACACCGGGCACGTTTGAACGCTTTGTGCGCTGGCTGAGCCTACGCAAGATGCTGCCACACATCGGCTCCCTGCGACTTCTCGCCAGACTCATGCGCATATACCAGGTAGTTGGCCTGCAACGCTTAGTGCGCAATGCAAATTTCTTGCCCAGGCGCCTGCAACCGATGGAAGCCCTCCTGCCACCGCTTTCCACCCACTATATGAATTACCGCCATGTAGCGCCAGCCATCGGCCCCAAGCTGGGTACAGTGGCATTCTTCCATGGTTGTGTGCAAGAGGCATTTCTATCTGACATCAACAAAGCGACGGTCCGTGTGCTGCAACGCAACGGCTACGAAGTCCACTTTCCACGCGGACAGACTTGCTGTGGCGCGGCCCCACTGCATGTCGGCGAAGATGAACTCGCTCGTGATCTGGCCCGCCGCAATGTCGATGCCTTCAGCGGTGACGAATACGCTGCGATTATCAACAACGCTGGCGGATGCGGAGCTACGTTGAAGGAGTACGCACACCTGCTGCGGGATGACCCGGCTTACGCCGCAAAGGTTGACCGGTTCGTCGCGAAAGTCAAAGATATCAGCGAGTTTCTGGCCGACCACCTGAACAACCCACCGCAAGGCGAAGTACGTGTGCGGGCAACCTATGCAGACTCCTGTCACCTGCGACATGCACAGAAAGTCGTTCGCCAGCCACGCATTCTGCTGCAGGCGATTCCCGGCCTGGAGCTGGTGGAACTGAAACGAGCGGACCAGTGCTGCGGCAGCGCGGGTGTATACAATATCACCCAGGCTGAGACGGCCAACGCGGTGCTGGATAATAAGATGGCTGACATCGCCGCTACGGGCGCCGACACTATCGTTACGACCAACACCGGTTGCTATATGCAGTTACTGTATGGCGTGCGACGTGCTAGACTTAAGGCGCGTGTTGTCCACCTTGTTGAGTTGCTTGACCAGTCGTACGCAGCAGATACTCCGGCGAAATAATTGCGGGAAGTGCCGTAGAAAGAAGAGCAGATTGACGGTGAGCGGATTTGTTGTGGATGAGAGATGAGAGCAAGATACTGATCTACAACAAATTCCGCTATATAGTATGAAAGAGGAAATACCGTGAGCATAGAAGGTGATCTTGACCGTCAGGGATTAGCCTGGCAAATGGGGGTATGGGATCGTATTTCGCAAACTTACTTACGTGAGGTTGATATTCGCTTTGCTCCTGTGGTTGAACAGGTAATCAGACGAGCGACTCTCATCCCAGGACAACGGGTTCTTGATCTTGGCACTGGAACGGGAGCTGTTCTGCTCCAGGCGGCTTCTCTTATCGCTCCTGGTGGCCAGGTCCTCGGAGTCGATATTAGTCCTGAGATGTTGCAGATCGCACAACAGCGTGTACACGAGCGAGGTCTCACCAATGTACAGCTAAGTGAAGGACGTGCCGAAGCTCTTCCAGCCGAAACGGGGACTTTTGATATTGTGCTTGCGTCACTCAGCCTCATGTATGCTATTGATCGCAAGGGAGCTGCACATGAGATTGCACGGGTGTTGCGTCCTGGTGGACGCCTTATTGCCGCTGTCTGGGCTGGACCGGAGCAGTGTGACATCGTTCTATTTCAGCAAATCGCGGGGAGCTTTGCACCACCGCCCCCTGTACCAGGAGTTGGACCTGGAGCGCTCGCCAACCCGGCACCTTTTCTAAAACTCTTAGCAGAGGCTGGCATCGATGCCCATGTTGAGACTGAGACATTAGGCTTCGATTTTGACGACTTCGCATCAGCATGGGAAGTGCTGGCTGGAGTGACCGCCTCGCACATGACCAACGACAAGGAGCAAGAGGCCAGGAATGCTCTCATGCGCATGATGTGGCCCAGTGGTGACGGCCCACGTCATTTCCAAAATGTCACTCAGTTCATTGTTGGCCAGCGCAGATAATAATTGTACGTCATTAGCATGTTTGGTGAGCCATTCTTGGACGGGTTTGGCAAAGTGGATACGGTAATTATCCACCACCATATACTTCTTGCGAGGTGCCGTTGGCTCTGGTGCTTGCCCACAGGACACGAGTTGCGACAAGACCAAGCGAAACAACGCGTTATCCTTGTGCTCGATCACTGCCCGTTTCTGTTCAAACGCTTGGAAGGTGTAAGCCATGCTCAAAGAAAACAAGCTACAGTCACTAGAGACCCTGCTGGGCAAGGGACAAGTTTTCGGCGATCCGGCGACGTTGGTTACGTACGAGATCGATGCTGGCATGGACCGGGGGAATCCAGAAGGCCTGGTGTTCCCGCAATCGGCCGGAGATGTCGTGCAGATTGTGCGCTGGGCCGCAGAGCAGCATGTTCCGCTGGTCGCACGCGGAGCGGGTACCGGCCTTTCAGGCGGGGCAGTCGCCGACCGTGGAGGCATCATTATCGAGTTTTCGCGTATGAACCACATCCTTGACCTCGATCAGAGTGGGCGTACTGCCGTACTCGAACCCGCTGTCGTCAACCTGGTCCTGGATGAACGAGTGCGGGCGCACGGGTTATACTTTCCACCAGACCCGGCCAGCCAGCGTGCATCGACTATTGGCGGCAATGTGGCGGAAAACTCCGGTGGACCACACTGTTTCAAGTACGGCGTTACTTCCAACTACGTCATCGGACTAGATGTTGTGCTGGCTGATGGTCGCAGTATGCGCATCGGAGGTCGTGCGCTGGATTATCCCGCATATGATCTGTGTGGACTTCTCACCGGCAGCGAGGGCACACTTGCGCTCATCACAGCCATCCATGTGCGCCTGGTGCGCAATCCGCCAGGCGTGAAAACCATGATGGCAGCTTTTGACTCGCTTGAGCAGGCCGGCGCTGCCGTATCAGCCGTCATTGCTGCGGGGCTGGTTCCCGCTACTATGGAGATGATGGATCGTAATATGGTGGGCATCGTCGAAGAATACGCCCATGCAGGATTACCGACCAATGCCGGGGCTGTCTTGATCATTGAGGTGGATGGCTATCCTGCCGGCCTAGATGGGCAGATGAGCGAAGTAGCCCATCTTTTGCAAACGCATGGGGGTCATGGTCTGCGCATCGCTGCCAACGCGGAGGAGCGAGACAAGATTTGGTATGCGCGCAAGAGTGCGGCTGGCGCATTATCGCGCCTGGCTCCATCGCACTACCTGGTGGATATTACAGTCCCGCGCAGCCGGCTGGCAGAAACGCTGGCCGAGGTGAACCAGATCTGCGCTCGCTATGGACTACGTGCAGGCCATGTGTTCCATGCAGGCGATGGCAACCTGCATCCACTGATCCTGATTATGGACCCGCAGGATCAGCAGCTTGTCGAGATGGTGCATCGTGCCGGTCGAGAGATAGTTGACCTGGGTATACGCCAGGATGGCAGTATTAGCGGTGAACATGGCATTGGTATTGAGAAACGCCAGTATATGCCGCTAATGTTCAGTGATGTTGAACTGGCGGCGATGTGGGACGTCAAGCAGGTCTTCGACCCGAGTGGTTTGCTGAATCCTGGGAAAATCTTCCCGCCAGATACCATTAGCGATATCGAGGGCGTAGGGGCCCGATTTATCGCGCCCGCGGGGTGGGCCAGGGCCGATGTCCAAGTGAGTATGCCAACCTCGCCGGCAACATTCACGTTGGACGAAATACTTACACCGTGGACAACAGAGGAGGTGGCGCAGGACCTGGCTGATTTGTCGGCGGCAGGTCGGAGCGTACGTATTGTGGGGGCAGTTCCAGTAGGTAATCAGGTGGCTTTGCGAGAGGGTAACCACCCCCCACGGGCGACCATAAAGGTCCCCACCCCACCCCACTCCACTCCCGCCCCTACGGGAGACGGGATTCCTCGCACAACATCATTCCTTTGCACGGCGGCATTACCAGGGATCAGGACTTTTTCGCCTGATGATCTGTACATTACTGTGGGCGCTGGCACACTACTGGTAGAGATTCAGTCTTTCCTGGCACCCAGGCGGATGCAGGTGCCGCTGGCCAGTCCCTGGCGGAGGGCCACGATCGGTGGGTTGGTTGCGGCTAATGTGAATGCGCCGCTACGCATGCGTTACGGTTCGATGCGCGACCTGGTCATCTGTGCTACGGTGGTGCTGGCAGATGGCCGGCGCGTTCGCCTTGGCAGGCCAGTGATTAAAAATGTGGCAGGTTATGACCTGGTCAAGGTATTTGTTGGTTCGCACGGGACATTGGGGCTGATTGCTGATGTGACGCTCAAGCTTACGCCTCTGCCACGTACCCGGCGTACGCTGCTGGTACCAATTGAGGACCTCAAGCGCGGGTTGACTGTGGCAGGCCGGATGTTACCGCAGGCCTTGGTTGCCTCAGCGATCCTACTCTGTAAGGGTTGCGATATGCCTGGTGTGGCAGATGTGCCGGACAGTCCTTACACGCTTGTGTACACAGCTGAAGGTCTTGCAGAAGATGTGCAAGCCGAACTGGACCAGGTACGCCAGGTATTACGCACGGAGGAGACGAAAGGACCTGAGCCTATCGAGGTTGGGACGCTGTCCGGTACAGATGTCTGGGCCAAATTGCTGGGGAGCTCTGAGCGGGAAGGACGACGGGAGGCATTGAATGTGCGCGCAGGTGTGGCTGTCAAAGACCTGGCCGCTTATGTGCTGGCGCAGGGAGACACGCTTAACGAGGGGGTATTCGTCGCCGATGTGGGCAGTGGCCAGGTATATGCCGTCAGGACTCTGGACGAGGTGGAGGCTGTGCAGGACTGGTTAGAGAAGCTGCGCCGGCCGGCCCTGGCGCTCGAAGGCTATGCGGTGGCGCTGGAGATGCCAGAAGCCTGGCAAGGCGTGTTAGACCGATGGGGCTACCAACCTGAATCCCTGGACCTGATGCGATCCCTCAAGGCCCGCTGGGACCCGGCCAATATTCTGAATCCGGGTGGGTTTATTGTGAATTAGGGGATAACCAGCAACCTTCACAGTACCCGAAGAAGGCGGACACGATGGGACGCAGGGGAGATACCGCTCATTTATCGCTCATTTTGAGCGCAAAAAAAAGGGCTTAGCCTCAAAGCGCTGTTATACCCCTCGCTTGCTTGGCTACGATGTTGGTAGTTTGCCGGTGTCACCAAGTGGGTAACCCATACTCCACGATGGATGAAAATGTAGCGAGAATTTGATTTGTTCAGAGGTGAAAAGCTGGATATTTCGTGCATTGTGGGTACCAGAGGTGAATTTTCAGGTGAATTCTGCTCGAGAAGCCGACTCTGTCGCGACAGGGCTGATTTCATCGCTTAACATCATTGTACCAAATGTTTCAATTCTGACCGGGGGAAGGGCGACCGCAGGGTCCTGAGTTGGGAAGATGCATCTCTCATTGCTGAATTGGCTTGTGAAGAGCGATTATACCTGAATGGCTCTTCCCTTATCTCGCGGGAGACGATAAGGTGCTCCTCGCATAGCAGTGTTTCTGCCACTTTACATGCCTGTCCACTTTTGGCATACTCGTTTGTCTTATAAGTTAAGAACACTATTGCGCTACAAAGGAGACAGGCTCATGTCCCTACCCGAACCGGATGCCGCTATGGCGCCGGCTCACCCTGAGCCGATGACGACGCTCGTGAAGTTGGCGCGGCTTGGGGATGATGCGGCCTTTGAACAGCTCTATTTGTGTCGCTACCGCCAGATCTGTTCCTTCCTCATTCACCTGGTCGGGAGTGAGGAACTGGGACGCGATCTCACGCACGATACCTTTCTTAAAGCCTGGCAAGAACTACCCAGGTTACGTGATACCTCCTGCTTCGATAGCTGGCTCTATCGCATCGCCAGAAACCTGGCCTGGAATTGTTTGCAGCAGCAAAAAATTGTGCATTGGCAGTCGCTACCGGAAGAGACAGATATCCACCAACCAGAGCTTACGGTCGTCACAGGCTTTGAACAAGAAGTAGAAGAGCGCGTTTTACTCGCCCAGGCGCTCACACAGGTTGCCCCACAGTATCGGGAATGCGTGATTCTCCAGGTGATTGAAGGGATGCCTCAAGCAGCTATTGCTAGCTTGCTCGGCATCAGCAAAGAGAGTGTGAGTAAATACGTTGGTCGCGGCCTAGAGCAACTGCGTCGCGCCTACGCACGTTTTGACCGTGAAGCTTCCACCAGGATGCAGGAGGATTGAGAGCATGAAAGAGCCAATGCCGTGTCCTGAATGGGCTGACTACCTGGCAGCAAGAACTTCTGAGGACCTCTCCCTTTCCCAACAAGAGGCCCTCGCCGCTCATCTAGCAGCCTGTCCAACCTGCGCACAGGTGAGCAAAGACTATGACGAGTTGACAGCGCGGGTGCGTGCTATTGCAGCCAGTGATCATTCCCTTAACCTCACACACCAGGTGCTGAAGCTGCGAGCGACCATCACTACGTGGAGAAAGCAGCAAGCGCAAGTACACACCCTGCATCCATATACGCATGGAAAGCAGAGGACATCTGCAAGGGGGATATTACCGCAAAGGAGCCAGGAACGTCGCGAAGGCGTGCTGCGCGTCGCTGACGATGCACGCCTATATTACCAGATTATTGGCAACAGACCTGATACGCTTCTTATTCCTGCCGCCCAATGGAGCATGACAGATTGCACATCCCTGATACAATACTACACCCTCATATTCTATGACCGGTATCCTCGACGACCTTCAGAGCTTCTCCTCCGACCTGTCATGAATGACCAACAGGAACAGGCTGCTCTCCATGAATTGGAGCTTCTCTGCCAGTATCTTGCTCTAAGAGCGATCTCGCTTGTTGGGTGGTCTTTCTTTGGACGCATCATTATCCGCTACGCTCTGAAGCATCCCGAACATATCAGCAGATTGCTCCTGGTCAGGCCAATAGCATTACCTCGACTGGAAAACGATGCTCTCCGATCGCATGTTTTCCCTGCTCATTCGCAAGATATACTTCCCTGGTATCAGGAAGAGAACGAGGCTCCCAAAGCGGCAAGTATACGGCTCCCTAACGTCGCATCCTGCCACATCCCCACACTGGTCATTCATGGCATGGATGATCCGCTGCCGCTAAAATCTTCCTATGCCTGGGCAGCCGCGCTCCCAAATGCACGCTTGCTCACGATGGCGGGAGCTGGTCCTTCCCCCTGGCAAGATGCTCCTGATACCTTTTTTACAGCGGCGACACAATTTCTTGCCGGAGCATGGCCGCAAGCTGCTGTGCCAATACATGCGTGAGGACTGGTAAGTTGAAAAGTAAGTGGCGTCTCTGGCAAAGTGTCAAACTGAAAGGATTATGGCGCCATCCCGACTTCCTCAAGCTCTGGGCCGGTCAGACGATCTCCCTGTTCGGTTCGCAGATCTCCCTGCTGGCAATCCCGCTCACCGCTGTGCTCTTTCTCGGTGCGACACCATTCCAGATGGGTATCTTAACAGCGGTAGGATCTATACCAACGCTGCTCTTTGGACTGCTAGCGGGAGTATGGGTGGATCGCTCACGCAAACGCGCTATCCTGATTATCGCCGATGCTGGACGTTTCATCTTGCTCAGTTTGATCCCTTTAGCCTTCCTGCTGGGAATACTGCGTATAGAGCTGCTCTACCTGCTCACGTTCCTGGTGGGCGTTCTTACGCTTTTCTTCAACGTGGCGTACCGCTCGTATTTACCTGCACTTATTGAGCATCAAGCGCTGGTCGAGGGCAATAGCAAGTTGGAGGTAAGCCAGTCAATTGGGGAGATCGTGGGACCGGGCCTGGCTGGTGTACTGATGCAGGTGGTGACCGCGCCATTTGTGATCCTGGCCGATGCATTGTCCTTCCTGGTATCGGTCGCCTCCTTGGCCTGGATTCGCATGCCTGAAGCAACGCCGAAAATGACAAACGGGCAGAGCAAGATGGGACGTGAGATCATAGAAGGGCTACGTTTTGTCTTTGGAGAACCCTTGTTGCGCTCCATCACGAGCGGCTATGCCACGTTAACATTGTTCAACAGCATACTCGAAGCTGTCTTCATACTCTATCTCACGAAAGGGATCGGCATCCAGCCTGCTCAGTTAGGGGTGATTTTTGCTCTGAGCAGCGTTGGCTTCGTGGTAGGCGCTCTGCTGGCCGAGAAGGTCACACAAAGTATCGGAACTGGGTATGTGCTCTTGATCGCTCCGCTTGTAATCGGGGCATCAGACCTTCTGTTGCCACTGGCTGGCCTGCTATCGCCGGTCGCCTTCCCGCTCGTCGGCCTGGCACAAATTTTCTTCGGGCTGACGCGGCCCGTTTTCACTATCAACCAGGTGAGTTTACAGCAGGCAGTCACCCCGGAAAAACTGCAAGGCCAGCTTCATTATCGCTTGCTTGTTAGGAATTTGTTCCGACCCTCACCTATCAAGAGTAAGAGCCCGAAACGATGGATGGGTCCTGCGTGTCGCATGATCTTTCCCCTTCTCACTGAAGCACGCGCTTCAGCACTGTCTTCAAAATGACAACCTAAAGAGAATACGTTAGCCCTGAGCTTGCTCAGCTAGGGATGGATTGCTTCTTGCTCCACCGGTTCGCTGCGCCTGGGCAATTGGCGAATCATCGTCCATTGGCCCTGCGACAGGATGATTGCAACCACCAGTACGGTGAGGGCAACCAGGATGCCGGATTCGCCGGTCCACAGCAGCGCCTGCGGCCCGGTTGTGGACCGGTCAAACACTTGCTGAATGACCATGTTCCAGGCGGTATGCACGGCGACGGCAGGCCAGACACTTCCGGTGGCTAAGCGCAAGCGGGCGATGATATAGGCAAAGGGGGTAACAGTGAACAGAAAGATGAAGGCAGAGACGAGCGGCGAGAGTGCCGAGGCTCCTGTGGCATAACTGCCTGCAAGGATGAGCGGCATATGCCACAGGCTCCAGATCAGTCCGCTGACCAGGACAGGGCGGGGGATACGAGCGTCGATCAGGCGCGTCAGCATGTAGCCACGCCAACCAATCTCTTCACCGGCAACGAAAAGAGGGGTCAAGGTCCCTATGGAGCCAAGGGTGGCGGCCAGCAGCAGTTCAAGGGCCAACTTCACGGCAGTTGGCACAGGCATGTTGACCAGAAGGGAAGAGCCGTATACGTGGGGGGCAACAACAAAGTGGGCCAGCCCGGTTGTCCATGCGATCCCGTACGCAATCAGATCGATCACGATGGGCAGAAGCAGGGCGAACACAATCGCTCTCACCCCACGCGTTCCTGCCAGGCGAAAGGAGACATCAGCAAAGCCTTCGCGGCCCACCAGACGGGCGATGATCGAGGACAAGGCAGGCACCCCCATCAATGCAAGCACCCAGATGAGATTGTGGGTGATGAAGGTGGCTGCGTCAAAAAGAAGCGAGAGCGGAACAAGGAGGGCAAAGAAGAGGAGTAATCCTCGGCGCGCACGAGATGCGCGATCAAGCACACCATCTCCCGGTATCTGTTGAGTTGAGGTAAAAGTAGACATGGAACAAAAAATCCTTTCTTTGGTAAGACTGGAGTTCTGGCGCACAATGAAGGTCAAGATGCATTGCATCACGCTGATTAGCTTCTGGCTCCTGGCTCCTGCTCCACCACGGCCTCGGAAGCAGGGAGCACCACCTCGCGCTGGTAGCGCTCGTAGGAGAGGTGCCCTCGGGTTGCCACGATGATGAGTAGCGCCACCATGATTATGGAGCCAAATACCGTCAAGAAGACCAGCGGACTTGCGAAGGTAGGAACGGCTGTATCAACAGAAGCATGCAGCAACATCGCCAGCAGCAAGCTGCCCCGCGTGTTATTGAAGACCCACGTGAAGAGGACTGCCATCGCTAGCGCGCTAATGACGAACTCTGCGAAAGGAATGATGATGCCGACGAAGTCCGTTCCGGCCCCATTGAAACCAGGGACAAAGTACAGGGGTAGGTGCCAGAAGCCCCAGAAAAACCCTAGTATGAGGGTTCCCCGCAGCGGACCAAAACGCTGCTGTATACGGGGCAGCGCAAAGCCGCGCCAGCCGGGTTCCTCAAAAAGCGCGCCACCAACAAAGAAGGCAAAGATGTAGGCCAGGGGGTAGATCAGCACAAGATGGCGAACTATTGCCATTCCTCCTGGCAGGATAAGGATGCTGAGCATAAGCAGAGCAGGGAAACCGATGAGGACCAGCAGGTACCACGGCAAGCCGACGTGCCAGAGCACATAGCGGCGCAGCAGTCGGCCTACCCCTGCTTTTCCTTCGGTGACGGCCGTCATAATGAACGCCGAGACGGTTGGCCCAGCGATCAGGGGAAGAAGAAGCCAGAGATGCAGTGGGAGGTGCAAGAGGTCAATGAACAGCAGTCCAATGCTCCAGGTAATGGCGTAGGCGATGAGAAAGTAAAAGAACAACGGGTGACGCCGCATGAGCTGCGGCAAGGTCTTGGATGGGACCGGAGCTATGCCCCGGGTGTGTGAGAGTTCCATGCGGAATCTCCTTTCTTTGTGTAAACAGTGTTGTTGACCTGGCAGTACGCAGGGAAACGGAGACAGACGTCGACCTTTCTCTCATGACCTGCCGCATACAGCATCTATGTGAGAGACCGCACGCGGTTCTGCCAGTTCATCGACAGGACGCTGGCTTTTCAGGTATCCATGCGTGTAGAGCCATCTGGCAAATTCCAGTCGCTTCTGTTCGAGGTTTTCCCAGTCATGGATGCCCTGATGGTAGCGTGCCTTGAGCATAAGGAGGTGGGACACCTCGTCGTTCGAAAAGCCTGCTTGTTCAAGCTGCTGCCTGGCGGAAATGATCGGGAACTGCTCTCCTGGTACCATTGTCGTTCTCCTCCTTTTATAGCGGTATGATCAGCATATGCTGCTTCGTTACAAGAGCAAGTATAAGTTCGCGAAGAGATGGTGTCATGCATCAAAAGAGGGATTGTACTTCCTGGCAACACAGCGGATTACTGCCACTTTCGTGTGGCAGACACAGCTATGAGGTGGTATACTGAAAAGCTTGAGCATGCACGAACAGGAGCGAGAGGGAAGGCAGAGAAATGAACTGTCATCGATTGAACCTTTGAGGAACCATGTTTGGAACTGGCGTAGGGGCGTGAGCTTGCCTCCGCCCTCACTCACCGTAGGAGGAGGACGATGGGCACATCTACTGTCTGGCAGGTGACCTGGAACGCTGACCTCGCCCGCTACCAGATCAGCGAGCAGGCGGGACAGGGTAAGGTGGTGTCCGAGATGAAGGTCGATGGTGACGCGTGGCGGGAGTGGCTGGAGCGGGTCTCATCCTTCGCGTTCCAGAGCAAAGAGGGAGTGCATATCACCGCGCTCAAAGAACACCGGGGAGGTGGGAGGGTCTACTGGATTGCGTATCGCAAGATTGGTGGCAAGCTCAAGAGGAAGTACCTGGGTCCATCCGAGAGAGGTGACTTTGGCCGCGTTAGAGCAGGGAGCAGCGCTGCTGACGCAAACGGAGCCCATGACCCCTTCTTCTCCTTCCCTTTTGACCCCTTTATCAGCTGCGGACGGAACGTTGCGCCATCGTCGGAGCGAGTGCCAGCAGTCCCTGCTGATCACCAAGGTTCTCGTCCCGGCGCCGGCACACACACTTCTTCTCCGTCATCGCCTCTTCGCTCTACTGGACGAAGGTACCCGACGTCCCCTGACCCTCGTTTCAGACCAGCTGGCTTTGGGAAGACCTCTTTGCTGGAGAGCTGGGTTCAGTCCAGGCTCTCGGACTCCTCCCGTGTCGCCTGGGTGTCGCTCGATGAAGGAGACAACGATGTCGTACGATTCTGGATGTATGTACTCGCGGCCCTCGAAACGTGTGAGCCAGGGATCAGCCAGCAAGCCTTGACCCTCTTGCATGCTCCACAAGCCCTGGCGCTCGACACTGTGCTCACGCGACTCCTCAATCAACTCTCGCAGACCACCACCCCGTTGGTGCTGATTCTGGACGATTATCACGTGATCAAAGAGCCTGTTATCCATACCATGCTCAATTTCCTCCTGGAGCATCAACCGCATCAGTTGCACCTTCTCCTTTCGACGCGCAGCGAGCCGCCCTTGAAACTGTCCCGCTTCCGCGCCCGTGGACTGCTCCTGGAAGTGCACGACGATGACCTGCGTTGCAGCACGGATGAGGCCAGGCAGTTCCTGGGCGAGGTGATGGAATCCGTCTGCCCCAGGAGGTGCTCGAGCAGGTGATGATGCGCACAGAAGGGTGGCTGGTGGGTTTGCAACTGCTGGGTCTCTCCCTACGTGGACAGGCCGATCCGGCCAGCATCCTTGAGGCTCTCACAGGCAACCAGCGCTACATCCTGGACTACTTAACCGAAGAAGTTCTCAGACAGCAATCGACTTCCACACAAAAGTTCTTGCTGTGTACCTCAATCCTGGATCCGCTCAATGGCTCGTTATGTGATGCGGTTCTGGAGCAGACGAATAGCCAGGACGTTCTGGAGGAGCTGGAGCGGGCGAATGTCTTTGTCTGTTCGATTGATCAGCAGCGGCGCTGGTTTCGCTATCATGCACTCTTTGCCGAGGTACTGCACAGTCACTTGCAGAAGGCTGTGCGACAAGAGGCAGTGGACTATCCCATTGCAATCCTCCATCGCCGGGCAAGCACCTGGTACGAGCAGCAGCACCTGTTGCCTGAAGCCATACTTCATGCCTTCCTGAGTGAGGACTTCGAGCATGCGGCAGCGTTGATCAGTCAGGCCACAAGACCGACGTTTACACGCGGCGAAATGGTCCTCTTGCTACGCTGGTTCAGCACACTGCCTAACGCAGTGCTGCGCCATCACCCACAACTACTGGTTTACTACGCACGAATCCTTCTCTTCAATGGGCAGATAGAGGCTATATCAGCCGTTCTGCAAGACTTCAACACCAGTCTGTCTGAGCATGCCGTGAAGATGCATGGAGAGGAGCGGCGTCTGCTGATGGGTGAGGCCGCGGCTATACGTGCGATCTTAGCCTATATGCACGAAGATGTTGAGCTCACTCGTGAGCTGTGCCAGGAGGCGTTGCAGGACTTGCCAGCCGACCACCATCTGCTGGGAATGGTCTTACTCTCTCAGGGAAGTGCGTTCTGGCTCGAGAATGATAGGCAGTCTGCTAGTGAGACCCTCATGCAAGCGTGTGACGTCTGTCGCAGGACGGGGGACTTCTACGCGATGCATGTGGCGATGAGTTATCTGGCGCAGGTGCGAGGGGTGCAAGGACAGCTCTCGGAAGCGATCCGTCTCTCTCGGGAAAGCTTAGAACTGGCAGCAGGGCAGATCAGTGAAATCGCGCATAGCGGTCTGCACGTGGGTCTAGGCGCGTTCCTCTATGAGCGCAATGAGCTTGAGGAGGCGGAGCTGCATCTGCTGCGCGGTCTGGCCCTGGGTCGGCAAGAGCGCAACGCGCTCGTCTTGATCGGGGGAAACCTGACGTTGGCACGGGTTATGCACGCGTTGGGCCATCAAGCGCAGGCACGTACATTGATGCAGGAGGCCATGCAACTGGCGCAGCAACATGCGATTACCTGGACCTGGGTTGCCACTGTAGCGACATCTGAGGCACGGCTCTGGCTTTTGCAAGGGAATCTGGAGGCCGCATCCCACTGGGCAGATGAGCATCTGCTTGCTGATGCGAACGCGAGGCGGGAGCCATCGGGCTCAAACTACCTGCATTCCGTTGAGGAGATGATCCTGGCACGAATCTGGCTTGCTCAAAGCAAGTATAGAGAGGTTCTGGATCTTTTAGCACGGCTCTCTCGAGAAGCAAAGGCGACCGGGCGCATGGGTCATGTCCTGGAAATTCTCGTCCTCTCGGCACTGACCTACCAGGCACAGGGGCAGGCCGTGCGCGCGCTCACCATGCTGGCGGAGGCCCTCTCGCTTGCACGACCTGAGGGGTACATCCGTCTCTTCGTGGATGAAGGAGAGCCCATGGCGGCCCTCCTCTCCAGGTTGCGTGAACAGCAACGCAGGCAGGGGCCGACACCCTATCTGGATACCGTGCTGGCGGCGTTTCCGCAGGAAGCCAGGGGAGCAAAACCACACCCACAACAAGGACTCCTGGACCCGCTTTCCGAACGTGAACTGGAGGTACTGAGTGAGCTTGCGCAGGGAGCATCCAACCAGGAGATTGCAGATCGGTTGGTGATCACGGTCGATACCGTCAAACGCCATGTGAGCAATATTCTGGGAAAGTTGGAAGTAAGCAATCACACCCAGGCGGTGGCACGAGCGCGCAGCCTCGGCTTGCTCTCCGACGGGCAATGAACAGGAGCAACATGCTCCTCCAGCAAAATAGAGGAGATGTTTTCCAGAGAGAGGTTCCTCCAAGTGAGAACTATTGAGCCAAGGCTTTCACTTCTTGCCAGCGGAAACACTCCACGATGTGATCGTTCACCATACCAACTGCCTGCATAAAGGCATAGCAAATGGTGGAGCCGACAAAGGTAAAACCGCGCCGCTTCAACTCTTTGCTCATTGCATCCGAATCCCTGGTCTTTGCAGGGACGTCCTGCATGGTTGACCAGGCATTCTGCATCGGTTGTCCAGCAACAAATTGCCAGATGAAATACATCGAAACTTCCAGCGTCGGACTGGACCTGAAGAAACGCGCGAGCGTTCTGAATCGTGGCCTGGATTTTCAGCTTATTCCTCACGATCTCGGGTTCGCCAGTAGCTCCTGGACTTTGCGGTCATCATAGCGTGCAATCTTGTTCGCGTCAAAGCCATCAAACGCCTGGATGTATCCAGCTCGCTTTTTGAGGATCAAGGACCAACTCAAGCCTGCCTGCACCCCCTCAAGGATCAGCATCTCAAAGAGCTTGCGGTCATTGTGGGCAGGCACACCCCATTCGTTATCATGGTAATCGGTATATTGCTGGCTGGCGAAGGCCCAGGCACATCGCTTCAGCATCATTGTCTCACTCATCTTATGGCTCTTTTTCTCCTAAGGCAAGGTTCAATGTGAACGAATTGTACTTGACAGTTTGAACAGTCCCACCGTGTCACCCTGAGCGCAGCGAAGCATCTGCCGCGATCGGCAGCCAGATGCTTCGCTGCGCTCAGCATGACAGGGCTGGACCTTTCTGTTGCTGAGGAACTGTCACGTTCATTTGAACCTTGCCTAAACTGAAAAGAACACTTGACACCCCCCAGACCTGGACATATTATGCGAATACCAGGCATTGGTGTAAATATACAGCCACTTTAGAGGAGCAGACCATGACCGCAGTATACATTCGCGGACACTTCCCCTTGGCCCGGCCACAGTCTCAGTCATTAACCTGGGCGACTTGAAATTCAGCCTCGCCGAGACACTGAACGTGCCAGAGAGCGAATGGCGACCTCGCTACGCTGCGGCGTTTGAGCGACAACTGCTCTTCCCCAGTCAGAGCATTCACATCGCTCTGCCGGGAGCTTCGGTCCTGGTTGACGCTAATAACTATGCCTTTTCCGTCACTCCAGACTCGCCCTACTTGCCCCCAAATTACCATCCGCCAGCGGACTTGATCACCCAACTCCTTGAGCGGAACATTTACCCAGAGGACATAACGCACCTTGTCATCACCCATGCTCACTTCGACCACTATGCAGGCCTCACCACCGAACGCGATGGACAGTATATGCCAGGCTTTCCCAACGCTCGTTGCTACCTGGGCCGGGCCGACTGGGAAAACCCTGGAATCCAGCGAGCCCTCCAGAATCCCAATTCCGCAAATAGCCGTACCCTGGGCGTGCTCCACCGACGAGGTCTGCTAGAACTCGTCGAGGGAAACCACGACCTGCTCCCCGGAGTGAGCATCATCGCCGCTCCCGGCGAAACGCCAGGCCATCAGATTGTGCGCGTCCACCTGGATGGCCAGACCCTCTATTGCCTCGGTGATCTCTACCATCATGCACTCGAAGTCGAGCAACCAACCTGGATGGTCGAGTGGGCTAATCCTGAGACCAATCTCGCCAGCCGCCATGCCCTTGCAGAGGCTGCACTCGCCGAGGATGCACTGCTTATTCCGGCCCATATGCCTGTCGGTCGCCTGGAGCGCACAGCCTCCGGTGTCAGGTGGGTGACGGTCTAATATACGTATCGTCGATCTTCACTCTGATTAGGAATTTTTTATGCCTCTCGTCTGCCCAAAGTGTGGTGCCTACGCCCTGAATAACACCGAGCGCAGCCCAAACGCCACGACATGCTCGGCGTGCGGTCAGAGTACATCGGCCAACATCTTTCCGCTCTTCATCGTCACCGGGGCCAGTGGCTCAGGCAAATCCACTGTTGTCTCTGAACTGCGCTGCTCCCACGATAAATCGGGGAGCTACAGGAGTGTGTCGTCTTCGACTCTGACCACCACGATGAATCGGGTGGCTACAGGGGACGCACGAACGAATACCACAATACCTGGCTGCTCATCGCCTACAGTATTGCCCAGGGAGGGCGACACACAGTCATCTGTGGCACACTCATGCCCTGGGACCTTGACGCACGCGAGGCCCGTGGCCTCATCGGCACCATCCACTTCCTCAACCTGCATTGCAGCGACGAAGTGCGGGAGCAGCGCCTGCGTACCCGCCCGTCCTGGCGTCAGCCATCGAACGATGCGTTTATCGAGGAGCACAGGCGGTTTGCCCGCTGGCTGCTCGATAATGCCACGACTGCGTACGACCCGCCGATGCCCATAATCAGTACTTCGAACTCTTCGGTGACGGAAGTAGCCGCGGCTATCGCGCAATGGATATTGACGGTCCTGCAAGACAAGCTAAAACGAGAACCGGCACGCGGTTCATCTTCGGCATGAAACGAATCTTCCATTACCGTTCCGGTTTTACCCAGATGCCCCGCTCGTGCATCAGGTCAATCTGCTTCTGAATGACCTTCTCACGGTACTCCGCGTGCTTCATCGGCTCGCGATCCAGGAACAGGTTCTTTGGGTAGATGGGCTGCTCGTAGAGCATCTGATAGAGTTCAGTGCGCAGGTCTTTCATCCAGTTATCCCATTGGGCACGGGCACGGTGATCGCGCAGGGCTTCGATATCGATCACGCCGCCAACATAGGTTGAGCCTGCGCCATAGTCCTGCCGACCGACGATCTGGCCTTTGTAATTGATGATATAGGAGCGCCCACCGAAGGTGTCAATGGGCGTTGTCTTCCTCTGGAAAGAGGTAGTAGGTGCCCATGTTGGGTGCTACGATATACATGTTGTTGTCGAGCGCACGGGCGCGGCTCTGGATCTCAAATATTTCGTTACCTGTGGCCGGATGGGGGTACGAAGCACGGTAGACGACTTCGGCACCATTCATTGCCAGGGCGCGTGCATTTTCAGGATAGGAACCTTCATTTGCCATCATAATCCCCAGGCGCCCGATCTCTGTATCGACAACAGGCCAGAAGGCATCGAGGTTTCTGCCATATCTCTGGATCCACCAGTGGATTAATACACAATACCATCTTCTCACCCACATTCCGCAGTTTGATTGACAGATTTGGAGGAAATTGGTAGGGTGGAGTCCACCAAGTAAGGAGGACTCAACATGGAGGGAGCGGAAAACTACGTCAATGAACGGTTGGATCACCTGGGGATCGTGGCAGGAGTGTGTCAAGAAATCGGGCTAGCAGCATGGTTGGATGCCCAGGATCCGACCAATCGCCAACAAGTGAGCGTGGGAACCGCAACGGTGGCGATGATTCTCAATGGATTAGGGTTCAGCAATCGGCAACTGTATCTGGTTCCCCAGTTCTTCGCGAACAAGCCAATTGAACACCTGCTAGGATCAGGAATTACAGCCGAGATGCTCAATGATGACTGCTTAGGGCGCACGTTGGACTGGTTGTACACCCACGATCTGACCAAGCTGTTTGCCGGGATCGCGACCCGGGCGCGGCGGATCTTTGGCATCAAGGCCGAGCAGGTGCATGTGGATACAACCTCATTTTCGGTCAGTGGCGAGTACAGCGGGGTGCAGGCGGGAGGAGATGCAGCGGTCATCGCCATCACCTATGGCTACTCGCGCGATCATCGCAATGATCTCAAGCAGTGGATGCTCGCCCTGGCGACCACCCATGATGGTGACGTGCCGCTCTTTTTGCAGCCTCTGAATGGCAACAGCAGTGATAAGGTCAGCTTGCTTGCGACCATTACAGCCCTGCAGACCCACCTGCGGGAAGCCGGGGAAGAGGCCGGTGTGTATGTAGCCGACAATGGGGTCTACAGTGAGACCAACATGAAGCAGTTAAATCAGGCAGACGTCAAGTGGGTGAGTCGGGTCTCGGAAACGTCAACCGAAGCCAAAACGCTCATCCAGCAAGGCAGCGAGACCTGGCAGCAGTCCGAAGACGGAACCGTTCACTGGTTCAGCCGGGAACTGACGCTGCCGCAAGGCCACGAACGCTGGGTTGTGGTCTACACCCAGGCGTCGCTTCAACGCGCCCAGCAGAGCATGCAGCGCCAGGTGAGCAAAGCTCAGAGCGCCTGGCAGCAGACGTGTTGGCATCTGGGGAACCGACGCTTTGCCTGCCAAGCCGATGCGTGCGCCGAGGCCCTGCGAGAACTGAAAGAGAAGCCCGCTTGGCTCGACCTGCACACTGAGGTCGTGGCACATCCGCAGTATGCGGGCAAGGGGCGGCCACGCAAAGATGCCAGTCCTGTGAGCCATCAGTGGCAGATCGTGGCAACTGTCACCGTCAACCAGCAGCAGGTCGCTGAGCAAGCCTTTCGCAACGCTTGTTGGATCGTAGGAACCAATGTTCTTGAGCCAAGCGTCCTTTCCGACCAGCACCTGATCGCAACGTACAAAGGACAAGGCAGCCCCGAGCGCGGCTTTCGCTTTCTCAAAGATCCACTCTTCCTCGCTTCCTCTGTCTTTGTCAAGAAACCTGAGCGTATCATGGCTCTTAGTTTTATCATGGTCCTCTGCTTGTTGGTTTACCGCTTAGCCGAAGTGCGGCTGCGCGCTCGGCTGGCTCAAACCCAGCAGACCATTCCCGATCAAGTCCACAAGCCCACAGCTCGTCCCACCATGCGTTGGGTCTTTCAATGTTTTGAGGGCATTGAATTGCTCCAGATCCAGACGACTACGACTTCCTGTGTCCTCGTTTTACGCTTGCAGCCACTTCATCGGCTCATTTTACAGCTCTTAGGGCCGCTCTATGAGAAATTCTATCTTCTCTCGGGGTGAAACTGCGGAATGTGGGTTCTCAGCTGGAAGTATGATATAACATAGTAGATAGCTGTGCTATCTGGTTTCTGTTTTAGTGAAGTCTCAAACATAGCAAAGGAGCACCGTATGATTAAGCCCTACACTGCTGTCGGACTCATTCACACTGTGCGCAATATTAGCAGTAAGACCCAAGATGGAAGCCTTCAAGCATCAGCTATTTTGTAGAAGCCTTCATGTAGGGTCATGATACCTGCCTGTATCGTTCCCAGAACAAAAGGCGTAAGAGATAACAAGACTATGATGGGAGGAAACACATACATATGGAAGTCGGGAAGAGGTGAAAGAATAATCAGTTTCGGAATGATTCCCCAGAGATAGTCGTTCGTCAGTTTTTGGGCATCGATTTGAGACTGCGACGTTCCGAAGAGAATGGTTCTTCCCACGAAATCAGAGAACATTAAAGCATAGATAAGTTCTTGACCAATGATAAAACATGAGCTCACTATCGTCCTAAAAACAGCCTTACCTGCATCTTGGATGAGGTTACGAGTATCTCTGTAAGTATCTCTATAGATAAACACACATACAAAAAATGCTGCGATAATGATGCTGACGCCGAGCTGATAATCGGGTAGGCCAATAATTTTACTCCAAACATCACTAGTGATTGTTGGTAGAGCAGAGGCTGCGAAAGTGACCATTAGGGTGGTCCGTAACGGCTCGGGCATCAATGGCTCAGTTAACGACCTGAATAGAATATAGGCCAGGAAGATATAGAGAATCAAGAAGAGCAACTGCGGGACTGCTATAGAATGAGTTATGGTGCCCAATAGATTGTTTCCGGGCACTTGAGCCTCTTTAATCAGCGCTATGATCCTCTGGAATACATAGATACATACAAGAAGACAAAAGCCAAGAAATGCAAGGAGCGGAGGCGATTTCAGCAGAGAGAGTAGATCACGGCTTGTTCTTTTTCGTGAAGGTTTTGCCGGGGATAAGCCAGATTTCTTAGCAAGATAGCGAATCCTGAGACTATTTGGACAAGTTTCCGCAGCATTCTGCAATTGCAAGCGAGCACTTGATACCAGTCCCCGCTTCTTATACTGTCTATAGCGACGAAGGAGATCATGGCACGCTCGTTTGAGCAATTTGTCATTGCTATGTTTTTTACGTACGAGTTTGTATGCCTCAGTAATATTCAGTCTTTCACGGAACCATGTCACTAACTCGCTGTACTCTGTTTCATCGCGAAATAGTAATGGCTTTACTATTTTATGCTCTTTATCTCTATACATTACTGATAATATTTGCACTTCAGGATCAAGGACGGATAAATGGCTTTTTTCCCTTCTGGCACTTTTTGATTTCACTTCTTCAATGAAGGGCCAGATATCATCTGTCTTGTCCGAGTACAGAGCTATCACATAAAGAAGTTCATACCTGATCTTTTCATATTCTGCGCTATCTTTTCTTCCTAGCTTCCACACATGCTTGAATGCATCTGACTCCATCCAATGCAGAAACTCTTTTGTAATCGAAGCGCAACGTTCGGGACTTAACTGTGATAGTTCTGACTGCTTTATATGAGTGTTCCACTGCTTCAAGAGCAAAACCAGAAATTCTTGTTCATGCGGATCGCTCTCAAAGCGTTTGGTCAGAGAGGAGCGTACATAGCCCATCTCAGTGGGGATTTCCAGGCTGTGCTGCTGCCTGTAATCTGAATTCTTGCCTGTTTACGATGGCAGTAACAAGCACCCGCTCTGGCGAGATTCTTACGTCCTGAATCTTCAGTTTTGCATCGTCATTCATCGGACACCCTTCCGTCGAATAGCGCTAGTACATCGAGGCTGAATAAACTCCATGATAAGCACTCTCCAGGTAGACGTACGCCAGGAACGGTGATCATGGAGATGTTTAGGCCTCAGTGTACTAGTCATATGCCAGGGTCTTCAACTTCTTCATCGCGCTCGCAATCAATATTTCCATATCCTCGCGAATGGTACGTTGGGCACGCGGAAGACGCACATTTCTTGTTAGCTTCTGGGCTTCCTCCCATGCATTGATGGCCTTTTTAACCGCCTCGGAACACAGCTCTTCCGTACCGAGCCAGAAATGCCATTCCCAGTAGAGATTTCCAAGCTGCAGGTAGATATTGAACTCTGGATTTTCTGCCTCTATAGTTAGAGCATTTTGCAGCGCCTGCTCGCCATCTCGTAACAACTGCTCTATTTCAGGTGTATAAGGCGTATCGTATGCGTCTTCATCACTCATTCGCCTGATGGCTTGAGCTGTGCGCAAATGCAGAATACCAAGTGCACTAAAGATGACAGCATTTGCACTACTTTTTATTTCACCAGCAAGATGAGTCTGCTAACCAGTTTAAAATTTCATCTTTTATGCGTTTCAGAATCTCTGGTACGTCAATAGGCTTCAGATTGGAAAGCACTTCCATAAATCGCTCAAACTTTGCCTGTCCAATTTTTGTAATTAATTGAGGAGTGGGCTGAGCAAAATACACTTCTTCCCAGGCAAGAATGGCATAATTGTAGAAAAAAGCATTCGTCTTTCCTTTTAAGAAAAAGATCTCGCCGAGGAGTTCATACGCCGGGCACTTATTAATACCCCGAAAAAAAGTAGTAAGACATTCTTTTAGAGCCAAGTTACTATGAAATAAAGCACCAAGTCCGATCAAATGCAATTCGCTCTGGACCTTAGTCACTGCAGCATAACACCACGCCAAGTATAATCTCGCCTCGTCATCTTCGGGAAAGGTCCCCAGGTACGTGAGGAGCTTTTCAGAGGCCTCTTCATACTGATCGACTTCGAGATCTTTCAAAGCAGAATAGAACATCGCTTCAAGCTCGTGTCCCCCTTTTGTTAAGGTATAGATGACTAAATCCAGGGGCTTATGGGAGGGAAAATAGTTGAGCAGCCTACTGAGAATAGCCCAGGCGACTTCATATTCACCAATTACAAAGTGAGGTGAAATTAACTCAAACGCCTTAGTCGGGGTGCTGGCATCATGCCATAAGTAGCGCAGTAAAGCGGCTGCGATTTGATCATATGCAAGACGACGCCCAAGATATTGTAATTGGGCAGCGTCCGCTAGCTGTTCTATTACCGCCAGTGCCTTTATTATGATATCGCTCTTAAACGGATTCAAATAGAGCGATTCCCAATAATATTCTAATGCTTGAGCAGGCTCGTTTTCGATTTGCAGTAATTCTGCCAACTCTTGCAGAACTTCATCCTGCTCATCACTGCCAATCTGCCATGCGAGTTGATAATAATGAATGGCTTCCTTGTTCTGTTCAAGTCCTTTATATGCACGAGCAAGTCTTAAACAAACATCAAAATCATGATTGTTTAAGGCAAATGCCTTCAGTAGGGTATCGATCTCTTGTTCCAGCTTATCCAATTTGTGATAAATTTTAGCGATTTCCAGGTAGGCATCGGATACGTCAGGAGCAAAGATGCGGGCATTTTCGAAGTACATCATTGCGGACAAGTCATCATGGCGCCGCAGCATGCTCTTGCCTAACACATACCAGGCACCGGGATTCGCCGGGTTGGCAGAAAGGTACTGCGTTAATTCAACTAGGGCTTCGTCGGATTCGTTAGCTTTCAATACTCTACGCACGATCTCCACTGCGCGTTGGTCAATAGAATAGGACCGGGATTTTTGCGCAGTTCTCATGCGCTTGAACCCCTGCCCAGCTCGATCTTCGGACTGATACGAAACAAATTTCTCAATCTGTTGCACGTAAATTTCTGTGACCGCAAATACCTTACAGAAAGATAGCGCTTCGCTCAAAAACTCGCGTACCTCTTCACTGCGGCCGATATCGTTGAAAAAATGTAGAGCTAGGAAGTAGCTCAGACTTATCCGTTCCTGCCAGTTTACAGGCAAAAATTCTGCACAGGCAGAATGAACTTGCTATTCAACACTTGCTTAAAGTGTCTACCCCACTGAAGTTTATCTATGACGTACAGTTCTTCTGCGTATCGGGATAACTTCTCATCGATTGCTGCTACATGCACCTCTAATTCTTTCTTGGCTTCTTGTGAGATCCAGCCACTTTTACTGGCGTATGTACAGAAGAACAGGTAAAAAGCGACATAAAGTTGAAAAGTCATATCAAAGATCTCAAAGTCTTCTATAGCAGAAAGAAGACTTTGCAGGAGCGACCTCAGCCTCTGGCCTTCACCTTCGCGGCCTGACTCGTAGCGGGCAATCGAGGCTAGGCATACTTGAAAAAAGAGTTTCGGCATCCCAAAGGAAGCATTCAGTTGCTTAAGGAATGTGCGGCAAGCACTTTCTCCTACGCTTGGGTCCATCAATATAGTCGCGCTCCAATCGATTAATGCAATGGACTCATCTTCTACGGTTTCCTGGCTATTAGATATAAGCTCTATAGCAGCCCCGACCCAAGCGGCAAGATCTTCCCGGCCAGGGTACATCTCACATTGTTTCAGAAATTGAATGGTCATCTGAATTGATTGGTGCCATGAGTCACTTTTCCTATATTCGCTGAGCAGAAGTTTGCACTGTTCCCCGAACAGTGCATGATAAAGTTTGGGGAGCATTATGCTAGCAGCATCTTCTGAATGTGGCAGCAAGGTAATAAGCGCTATAATTTCCTGCAGCCTAGTAAGGTCAGTTCTTGCCAACCAGATATCCAACATTGAAACTACAGTTGCTATGTTTTCCGTCAACTCACCCTGTTCCAATTCCATCGAAAGAAGCTGATCTAGAGCGACAGCTACAAAGCTAGACCGCGCAATAGGACTCAAGTCTAGGAGTGGCTTCCAGGCTGCTGCTGTATTCCAGAGTATAACCCCGCCTTCAAGGGCCTTGTCGCATACTTTATGTGTAATTGCGTCGACGAGTAGTGGCAACAATTTTGCATGCACATCATTTGCATGCAACACGGTAGTGTTATCATTTTCGAACAATGCATGTACGTGTTCTAAAATTTTAGCAATAAAGCTCACATCTACTACGAAATGGTCGGCAGCATCTGCTAAAATTGATGGATTCACCAGCTTAATCACATACGCGGCTAGATAGTCCAGCAAGTGTTGCTGCATAGTGGTATCTAAACATTTGGCTAACGCGGCAATGGGGTTCACAAAGCGTTTTTGGGTCAGGCTTATCATTCCGATTTGGAGCCATGCTTGAGGGTCGGCAATATTGGACACGATAGTGGCTAAATAACCATGAAGAGAACCTTTGCGCTGAAAGAAATCGGTAGCTGGAAGCGTTACTGCAATTGCTGCCAACCAAAGCTCAGGAACCCAAATCATCCCCTCATCGACGTAAGCCAGACCACTCATCGTCAAACTATCAAGTCCGGCATCGAATTGTGCCTGGCCATGGATCCCATTATAGTTTTTGAATAGCTGAGTAACAAGTTCAAGAGAGAAGCCAGCTTGGACGGAAAGGTCGTATTGCCTATGAAGAGCCATCAGTATTTTCATAATAGTAAAGACATCTTGCTCATAATCGAGCTGCTTGAAGGCTTTTGCCTTAAATTGCTTGAAAGCTGTTGATCTGGCTAAAACATTGATAAGCTCACTTTTCATGGACGATGACAAGTCTTGTAAAACATCTCCAGCCAAACCTACTAAATAACTTGTACGGCCATCAATCTGTGTAATAGCGAGTGTTTCCTCTAGTTTTTGAAGTTTAGACTGACATATCATTCGATTCCTCAATCGAACAATGGCTAGCAAGCTTGTAGAGGTAAAGATGCACAAGATTACGCAAATCAGTGCTGGGATCGTAGTCCATGCCGCTGAGGAAACATAATTTGTGAGGATTCGCAAGCTTATTTATTCGTTCAAGATGATCAAGAAAAACTCTTAATTCTGGCTTTTTGAATACCACACCTTCTGTACAGAGCAGCAGTTTATGGTAGCCAGCTGCGGGTTTGAATAACCACGTAAATAACTCATCCAGATTCGAAGCCTTATCCGAAGCACATTTCCAGATTATCGACAATGACCAGGGTTTTAACATCTCGTGTGTCGGTTCCAACCACAGATTGAATTTCTGCTTCTAGCCGGTCTACGGACCATTCGGCTGGCGACGATGGGGAAAGCACCAGCGCCAAAGGCTGATGTACATCTTCAACCTGACTACGTTTAACCAATCCTTCGCAAGATTGAAGGCCATGCATGATTTACCAGTTAGAGGATAGTCGACAACAACAAGAACTTTCCCCATCCTAGGAGACACTCGTGCGAGTGAGTTGGGGAGCAATGAATCGTCTCACCTTTACCAGAGTTGTGCTTATATCCAATACCCTAGGAACAGCTTCCAAGTGAAGCGCTTCTCGAAGCTCTTCATAATGCCTACGGAGCAAAGAAAAAGTGATCGACCAAGTATGCATGGATTTATTCCCCTAGTCCCAAGAATGGCTCTGGTAAAGCGTGACGCCGCAACACTGTGCAAAAGACTTTCCTCTTCCACAAACACAAGAACTGTCGCCAGAAATGCGGGCATTTCGCTTCGGTTTAAACTTGACCAAGTAATGTTGTTCCCCTGGCTCAGTTTTCTCCTTCAGCAGGTTTTGTACAAGCTCAGGTTCTTTTAACAGTACTTTTTGTACGAGGTCAGGTTTGCTCTCTAGCACCTCCCGTGCTAGCTTGGATTCTTTTGGAGCATTTTTCGCACCAGATCGGGTTCCCCATTCAGTGCTTTCTCTGTGAGCACAACTTCCCCTTTGAGCACTTTTTGCAAAGTTTCACAGGCAATGTCTGCCTGAATATGTTGGAAGAGCTTAGCAACCCGCACTCCATAATCGGTCATGCGCTCCTCGTTAGTCCAGCCTCTCAACTCTTCGACAGTCATGTCCGACTCTGTGAGAAGTTTACCCCAGTTTTTATCAATTTCGGCGCGCAAAATCTCATTTTCGTACTCGAAAACGGTACTCTTTTCAAATCTTTCGATCAAGCTATTATAAGACGATCTCAGCCTCTCGAGGACGAGTTTTTTGACACTCAAACCATAAGATTGAGTAGCTTCGCTATCTTCCAGAATAAGTTGCTCAACCTTGCTTCTCGTTAGCTTCTCTGCGCTTGACTGAATAAGTGGATTAAATAGATTAAGTAATTGCTCAATCGTTGATCCTCGAGAGGTAACCCAATCATAAGTACTTACATAATTCTCGATTGTTTGCTTGACAATTTTTTTTATCTTCAAAATGCATCCCAGATCTGTCTGGAACTCGCTTTTGAGTAGATCTTGTTTCATAATAGTAGGATCAATACTGAGAAAAAGTTCTCCATTGAGAGACCTAGCAAGTTCATTGAATACTTCATCGCTCCAATAGCGTGGAGTTCTATAATACTTCTTATAATCCTTGTGGCAAGTATCGATAATCTCTACAGCACGTGCTGCTAAATTTCTTTGGAAATCTTCTATAAGAACGGCCTTTATATTTCGTATGAGCTTCTGTCTCTCGGTTTAAGGGAACAACTCGTTGCCAAAATCTATATTCCTGGTCAGTTTCTTACGAAAAGTTGGCTTTGCAAGCCTCTGAGACAATGCTTTTATGAGATCATCCCAGTTCCAGTCGTTAGGGCCTACGACATCAGAGGTATAAGTATCAACTAAGTATTGTTCTAATGTATCCTTTCTTAGGCAGTTATCAACGCTCACTTCAACCAGTTTTTCGAAATGCAATCGCCATTTTGGCAAATCATCCGGCAATTTTATCCCTTGCTCCTGTAATGTTTCGAGGCAAGCCGAGCAAAAGATGGTTTTATCCTGCACCAGCACTCTCATCTCAGGCATAGCACATCGTGGACAGGTGTAAAATTCTTTTAGTGTCTTCCTGGCGCATATCTGCTAAAATATTCCTCGATTGCCTCAAGATTTTATCGAAAGTAGCTGTCATTTCTCTTTTTTCTCGAGCAATATGTTCAAGGATTATTTGGCCAGATAAGATAAAATCTGTGACTATTTTTAATATGAAATCTGGCGTTTCATCATCATCCAAGGCAAAATCGTCTGTTAGTATACCTTTACTACGCATAATGTTAATGAGGGCGCGATTACTAAGCGTGTTCATCAACTCATCATTATAGGAGACAAAGAATTTACTGGCTCCTATTTCACCCTGTCGTCCAGCGCGCCCCTTCACTTGGTCATCCCATCTGCGCGATTTGAGTCTTTCCACACCAATGACAAAAAGGCCGCCTTTATCCCCTTGCAGCGCTTCTTTGGAGACAACAACATCAGTTCCTCTTCCTGCCAACTGGGTTGATACTGTTAGAGCACCGACTTCGCCTGCCCTGCTGATAATCTCTGCCTCCCGCTCGTGCGTTAATGCATGTAACAATTGTATCGGCGTCTGTATACCAAGTACTTGTGCATGTTCTTCCAGAAGCCTTGCAACAGTTTCAGATTGTTCAACAGATACAGTTTCAATTAAAACCGGCTGCCCAATAACATGTCTCTCAAAGGCCAGTTTGACCACAGCTTTCAATTTAGCCTCAACACTATTAAAAACAGCATCATCCAAATCTACTCTTTGCAAGGGGGAGTTCGTTGGAATAAGAATCACTTTCATCTGGTAGACATTCTCAAGCTCGGTCTCGACCGGGTCCACAGTAGACACCGTCTCTATTGTCATTCCACGTTGTCGTCGCACCAGCGCTGATAGATCATAGATGGTTTTAAACATTCTGCGCAATACTGCCTGCCAGATAGTGAGACTGCCAATATGGGCTGTAGCTGTCATTCCAGACCTTTTAGGATAGAAGGAAATGTAACTCTGAGTGGTAATACGTCCTCTGGTCTCATTCTCACGCTTTACTGGTAGCCCTTCCTTAGCCTCCAAGAAGGCATGGAGCCATTGTTGCCATCGGCGGGCTGGCATCATTCGCCCGGTCAACTCACCAATGATGACGACATCTTTATCAATCACCTCACCGGTCAATGCATCGCGGTATGGCCGGGGGTTGTCCTGTATGACATATTCATTATTTCTTCGATGAAAGAAGTAAGCACCTAGACATTTTTGCGTGAGAAACCTCAACTTGAGGTTCAGCTGTTCTTTCCGGTGTGTAATGCTACTTTCGGCAGACCCTCCTGACCAAAGGCCGGCCGTGACGATTTTCTCTGCATAGTCTTCTACTAGCATCTGGCCCCATCTTGTAAGAGTCGCGCTTTCCCTTTCTGGGAAGACCTCATAAACCCTATTACTTACAATCTGCCCAAGTTCCTCATAGAGTCTTAATATTTCACGCTCGATGTCGTTTGTAGGGCGTTGGAGCTGGAACGCCTCGCGAAGAACTCTCAAACTGATCACCAGCAATGCCGTCACAGTATCCTTCTTCCCCGCAGGTGCATGCGGGTTCAGCATATTGAAAGCGACAGGTAACAGGGCTGTCTCTACTGAGTTAACAAATGCAACAGGAGCCCAGTTGTAAATAGCTTCAGAAGTGAATTTCTTCCCCAGCAGATGGTTCTGGAGCTGCTGCATACTATCATAGATAGCATCTGGCAAGTTTGCTTCTCCCGAGTTGCTAGCAATCCATTGATAAAGACGAGAATATTTTGTAAATAGCGGTGGAATAATTGGGTGTCGCTAAAAGACACCTTTGCAATATCAACAATGTAGTCATTGAGCAGATCTATTAGCCACCGCTCTACTAGTGTCAGATCTCCTTGCTCTTTATAGAGAGAGACCAAGAAGGATTTAAATATAGATCTGATCTTCGGGCGAATCTGCATCAAATCATCAGGCGTGATTCCAAAAGTTATATATAGTTCATCTAAAATTTTCTGCAAATATTGAGTATTTTTAATTACAAATGTTATCATTTTGATCAACCATATGATCACCTTCCTGATCAAGACCTTTTCTTCAGGGAACAGAGTCAAGGCATAGGCGAGATATTCTGTGAGACGTTCTTCTCCCGATCTACTAAATCCATCTAGATTGTGTTCCGCGCCCAACTGATAGAAATCACAAAAACTCTTCGACCATTTACTGATGAAAGCAATTTCCTTGAGCACTGATGGATCAAGCTCACCTTTTTTCTGCAAACTGATGATTTCCAGGAATTGGAACACTAGTCCAAGTAGATCCTCCACTTTGAAAGAGGCAGCGCCTGACATGTTTGCTCCTTTAAGGATCTGCTGGCCCAGGATGCGTAGGGCTTCTCTTCCGGTCCAAGAAATATAGAGGGTACCATGACCATCGATGCTCAGTAGAGATGGGTTATGATAGAGTTGATTGACGAGACAGTTTGTTAGATAGATCAGTTCGATATCCTCATTTGGAAAAGCCGATGAGGCTCCAGACAGGATGTGGGGGGTTTGTGCTTCATCCAATAAGATGTGATCCGCCTCGTCTACGATGGCTAAGTAGTAGCCACCTTGCACCTTTTCTTTCAAGTTGTCTACATTGTTGTCGCGGAGATAATCAAAAATAAATTCGTGAGATGCACCGTACACGATATCAGCAGTGTACATTATTTTTCTTTCTATCGATCCCATGCTGTAAGGAGAACTACCCATGTGGATTTCCTGAAGATAGCCTACCGTGACGCCGAGGAATTCATAAACGGGCCTTAGCCAGACGTAGTCCCTGCGTGCCAGATAATCATTACTCGTCATGACATGGACATTTCGCTTACGAAAACTCTTATCACTGGCTGATTTAATCTCAAACTCTGCACTCACAAAGAGAGCGTTTAGGTAAGCCGTTAGTAGTGCAACAATTGTTTTTCCTTCACCATTTTTTAACTCGGTAATATTCCCCAGGTGCAGAGCAATACCTGCGACAATCTGTTTATCATAGTGGTACATGCCTAGTAGTCGGCCTGAGGCAACGCGGGCCAGCACAAAGGCCTCTGGTAAATGCTCCAGCATTAAGTCTTCACTATTGGCTAATAAATCAGCATTCTGGTCTGTTAAAGAAGTGTAGCGCTCCTGGAGCTCATTACGTATAAGGCCTTTCAAAGCACGGGCTTTTTGGTGAAGGTCATTATCTATTAAAGTAGAAGAGGAGAGCTTATCACTGAGTGCATTTATCTTTTGTAGGTATTGTTTCTCTAACTCCTGGTAGCGGCTGTATAGATTATCCATTTAAAACCATCCTCATATGCAAAGGTGTCAGTCACAATGGGGACTACTTACGTAGTCGACGCTCATAGGAAGGCGCTATCAACTTAATCTAAATAGGCAACCGCGAATTTGCCCAATACCTTTTGTAATGAGCTTCAACATAGGAGTTTACAAAGAATAAACACTACTTTGTAGTAATGATATTTTAACTCATTTGGAGTTATTTCGCAAGGTGCTTAAACCAGTAATTACCCGACACCTCTTGGTGCAATACAATGTTTGCAAAGCTAAAACTTGGTAATGCTCTTCATATACAGCTTCGACGACTTGTGGCTAATTCCTAGACAGTTATTAGGTGGAATGACGGACAAGCAAAGAGGAAGGTTAAGCTGGACGTTGGCCCAACCTCACCTTCCTAATTTGTTTATCGCTCCGGTTTCACCCATATTCCCCGCTCGTGCATCAGGTCAATCTGCTTCTGAATGACCTTTTCACGGTATTCCGCGTGCTTCATCGGCTCGCGATCCAGGTACAGGTTCTTTGGGTAGATGGGCTGTTCGTAGAGCATCTGATAAAGTTCGGTGCGCAGGTCTTTCATCCAGTTATCCCATTGGGCGCGGGCGCGGTGGTCGCGCAGGGCTTCGATATCGATCACGCCGCCAACATAGGTTGAGCCTGCGCCATAGTCCTGCCGACCGACGATCTGGCCTTTGTAATTGATGATATAGGAGCGACCACCGAAAGTGTCAATGGGCGTATCTTCCTCCGGGAAGAGGTAATAGGTGCCCATGTTGGGTGCTACGATATACATGTTGTTGTCGAGCGCACGGGCGCGGCTCTGGATTTCAAATATTTCATTACCTGTGGCCGGATGAGGGTACGAAGCACGGTAGACGACTTCGGCACCATTCATTGCCAGGGCGCGTGCATTTTCAGGATAGGAACCTTCATTTGCCATCATAATGCCCAGGCGCCCGATCTCTGTATCGACAACAGGCCAGAAGGCATCGAGGTTTCTGCCATATCTCTGGACCCACCAATCATAGATATCGTGGGGGCAGACGGAGTGCTCAACGGGGAAGAGCGGAGAAACTTTGTAATGCTGCAAGATCACTTCGCCCTGGGGATTGAGGATAAACCCCACGTTGAAGAATCGGTCCTTAATTTCAGGATGGTGGGCTTTCGCCTGGGCTATGATATAGGCATTGTAGGTGCGAGCGATTTTTCCCAGAGCTTCGGTTTCTTCGCCTGGTATATCGATCGCACATTCTCTGGCAAATTGGACATGATCGAGGTCGCGTACCTCGTCGTTGAACGCCTGCAATGCTCCTTCTGGGAATGCAATCAGCCTGACCGGGAGGTCCAGGCTTGATAACCAGGAAGCAGCCTTGACGAGGTGCTCTAGAGTGCTCGAGATTACTCTTGATGTCTGCGCGTTTGCGAATTCCTCGCACAGTGGGGATGAGTCCGACAGCGGTATAGGGCTTAATCATACATTGCTCCTTTGTTGTATTAGGGACTTCAATACTAACAGCAACAGGATAGTACAGCTTTCGCTGTCCAGTCAAGGCCCTTCCTAATTGTTTTTGCCTTCGATACAGCCCCAGGGCGGAGGCAAGCTCACGCCCCTACTAACTGGGACAACGTTGCAGGAAGCGTCATGCTTAGCGAAATGTGAACGACTGCAACATTGGCAGGAAGATCATGTGGTTGACCTGGTCAAAGACGTCAGGTGTTGTAACCTCGTCGATGATGTAATACTTCTGGGACTTGGTGGTGACCATGACGTTTATTGTTAACTTTGGCGGTGTATTGCTCGTGCCAATGACAGCGCAAACCTCTTGCAATTGCGTCCAAGGAATTCCATTTATGCTAATCGTGTTAGCAACAGCTGTCTCTCTCTGGCACTGGCTCCCATGTCCAAGCTCGTAGAGCACTTCATTGTTGGCTGCTGAAAGCTCATCCGTATCACCGGGAACGGAGCCAACACCTTCAACACGCACAGCCAGCCAGTGGTAAGTATCACGCGAATCCTTGAAATAAACGTTATCGCCTGCCGGGTCGCTATCCTTGGTCCAATTGTTGGCATAACGAATGGAGTATCCATCACCTTGAAAACTGTTGGATAAGACAGAAGTGGTAGGAGTGCCGTTGGGGATAGTAGGTGTTAAGCCCGAAGCAGTAGGAGTGATGCTGGAAGTAGTGGTACCTTCATTACCTGTTCCGCAGGCCGCTAATAACACTGTGAAAAGCAGGGCACAAAAGACGAATCGAAAACATAGTCCAAGATTTCGGTTCATTCGGTACCTCTTTACTTGTACTTTATCAGGAACCATTTGGCATAACAGTTGTGAGCTATGTCGACAAATTTGTCACTTACTGCCAGTTCGCCCGCCTATGCGATCCCAGATGATCGGCACAACAATTGAGATTGCGGTGAAAACTCCGACGACGCCGTAAGCCCATAGAAGTGGTTTAAGAAATGCTGGTTTTTTACTTTCCATCTTGTGTTGCTCCTTCTCGATAACTATGCTTCATGTACAAATGAGATACGAACACTTACAGAAAAGGGTTGCAGGCAGTGCTTGCAACATGAGGAGGAACTAGCTTACAATGGGGAAGTCCCCACGAAGGATTTAAACGCGCTTCGCTGAGGGGGACTACAAGGAGAGTTTGTATGAAGATATCCAAACGGGTAAAAATACTGTTCATTTCCATTTCGGCTCCGCTTTTATTTGTGGTTGCATTTATCCTTGTGGTTGCTGCCTATAGTCATTTCCATACATCGCCCGAAGTAGATGTGATGACTGCAGGCTTTGCGCCGCAAACCATAGAAATATCAGAAGGCACAACGATTCACTTTGTGAACCGATCATCGGCGATTACCCAGATTCTTTGCCTGGGCAGTGATCAGAGGTGTGATCACTCGGTTCCTCTCTCGCCGGTGCAATCTCCACCTCCACGGGATCTCCTCGGTCCAGGCGTCCGGATCGGTCCTGATCAAGCGAAAGACGTTGTCTTTGATACCGCGGGTATATTTAATATTACCAGTGCGGTGGTACCAGGCATGAACCTGACAGTGACGGTAGATGCTACCGATTGACGTAATCAGCATTCATCAGGTGGATTGGCGAAAGTTATATCCCTCCAGAGCCCAATCATGTATGATGGGTCAAAACATTTCTGGCTTATCCCCCGAACACTATCCTGTAAAAAGATGCAGCAAGAGCGTCTATCCTTTTTAGAATAGACTACGGTATTGTAGCGGAGTGTGTCTGGCTGGAGAGCACCAGATTCTTTCAACTGTATGTCCCTTCATACGAGCAATGGCTTCCATTCCCCTGCAAGGAGCAGAGAAGGAGAACATCTATGGATACTGCCTCATCCCCTCTACGTCACTCATCACGTCAGGTAAGCAGCTCATTCTTTGATAGAAGTAACGCCAACCTGCTATTTCTGGGCCATGTACGCGAAATACGAGCGGAAGCCCAGAATCTCCAACAATACGAGATAGAACTGAAGAGCAAACTGACGGACCCACACCTGAATATCGCCGATGTAGCACATACGTGGCAGACTGTGCAGATGCCTGCCTACCAGCGACACGTTATACACGTAAAAGACCTGTTCACCGTCATCGGAAAACTGATGGAAGACAACCCTGTGTTGCTGGATCGGGATGGCGATGCCATCATTAAGATCGAAAACTCCTGGGAGCGAGTGGACCCACTTTGGCCAAGATTTCCAGAGAACCAAGACCCAGACGAGAACGCAATGCTGACCACGATTGGCGAAGTAGACAAGATATTGTGTCAAGTGATACGAGAGGCTGAAATACTTACGCTTCCCGAAAGGATCAACGACCGTTTGAGTGAGTTACGTGTCGGGCAATACATCGATTTTCATGCTGAGTTCTCAGACGAGCTGCCGGAACCAGCAGCCCGCCAGATAGCATTACACTACCTTCATGACCATCCCTTGATTGTCCTGGGAGTAGTAGATGTGGAGAATGGGTTAATTTATCGCGCCTCTTCAAATGTGTGGCAGCGACGGCTCAGCCCTATATACATCGCACTACCTGCCATCCTGGGGGGATTTCTGGTCTACCTGGTCTTCACCATCCTCCCGCAATTGAGAGGCAATGTGCCTCACAATGACGTGTTATCGTATATGATAGCTTACATTTCGGTCATTGCGGGTGGTTTTGCCCATTCTGCTGTAGATACGATCAAGCAGTATCGTGCGAGTAAAGGGCAAACGTTCACAGCGCTGGGCGACCTGCTCATGTGGATACACGTCAAGCAAGCTCCCATTTTTGCTGGTATACTGCTGTTGTGGGTCGGGTTCGTAGGTCTGATTGTATCGCAACAAGGAACAGATTGGGAGGCTGCTTTCTTTATTGGCTATAGCATCGATAGTTTTGTCGATCTCTTCTTGCAACGTTTCACGAGTGTTGCAACAACACGTACAGATGCAATCAAGACACAACTCACACAACAATCCAGCAAATAGATAATCAGGGTGTGAGGGAAAGTCTAACTTTGCCTGTTTGGAGCGACGCTTAGCTCAGGCTGTCTGTCACGGATTGGGTAACCCGAACAGACAGCCTGAGGAACTGGGTGGAAAATTATGGCTCGCTTTGGCTGGCTATCGTGATCGTACTGGTATAAGTGCCTGCAAGAGCGTTCATACCACTAAATTCTGCATTTTGCGCCTTCCTGTTTTGTACGTTACGGAGGTGAGGATTTGATGGAATGGGCTTTGTCCTCATCTTGCCCCTGTTCAGCCGCAATTTGTGCTTTCCTCTGGCTTCGCTCGTTAGTATAATATCTGTCTTTTTGGGGGGGAGTTAAGGTAAGTAAGCGTCAATTGGGTTTGTAGTATGAACAATCTTATACAATCGAGCAAGTCCTTGTATCATCGTATTCAAGCTTTCCTGCAACGGGTCTATCAATTACTGGCTCGCCTGCTCGAAGATAAGAAGCAAACAGGAAATAATAGCATCGCTGTGCTGGATGGAGTGCGTGCATGCGCAATCCTTTTTGTAATCATCTTTCATATCAACCGCACGACGGGCGATAACCTCTGGAGCAGGATCGATAACCCGCTTGCCACCTCTGTCTCAACCGCAGGAGGAACAGGCGTCACACTCTTCTTTGTCCTCTCGGGTTTTCTCCTGTTCATGCCCTATGCCAGGGCGTTACTCTTTGAGAGCAGGTGGCCGTTAGCTCGAGTGTACTATCTGCGCCGGGTTTTGCGCATTGTTCCTGGCTACTATATCTCTCTGTTCCTGATCATTCTCCTTTTTCAACCCGAGTATCTCCATCCAGATCATTTCAAGGACCTTGCACTCTTTCTCACCTTCTTCATGGACTCCTCCCAAAGCACCTTTCGCCAGATCAACGGTCCTTTCTGGACCCTGGCGACCGAGTGGCAGTTCTACATGATTTTGCCGCTCATTGCTCTCGCTATCGCCGTCGTAGTGAAACGCGTTCCCATCCAGCGACGCTTACAGGCGGTCACACTCTGCCTGGTAAGCCTGATCCTCTGGGGCTTGTTCGTGCGTTACTGCGGTTTCTACTATACGCAAAATCCCACGCAGACGTTCCTGGTGCCCCGTTCGGTTCTCAACGTGATCTTATTTTTTTCCTTCGGCATTACCGGAAAGTACACCGAAGATTTCGCCGTGGGTATGTTTGTGAGCCTCTGCTATATCTACGCGCAGCATCCATCCAGCGGGGAAAAATTGAATGCAGTAGCCCATCGACTCAGCCTCTGGCTCTGGCGAGGCGGGATCGTCATCCTCGTTTTCTCCGCCATGTGGCACTTTAACCATGAGATGCACGGCTGGCCTTTCTTGAACTGGCTGTATCCCTACTATGATTGGCTAAGCGAGATGCTGCTTGCTATTGGCTATGGAGCCTGTATAGCCGCTATTCTTTTCGGTCCTGCCGCGTTGAAACGCCCCTTTGAATGGCCTCTGCTTCGCTGGATCGGGCTGATCTCGTTTAGCCTCTACATGTGGCACCTGCCATTGATCGTCGTTTTCAGAGATCATGTGTTGCCTTACATTCATAGCTTGAACACCTTCACGGCCTATGGTCTCTACTGGCTGTGGGCCTTCGCGGTCATCTTCCCCCTTGCCTTCTTCTGCTATCTGCTGATAGAGAAGCCCTGGATGAAATTGGGCGATCAATGGCGTCGTGGCATTGAGAAGCGCAGGAAGTAATATACACATAAATCCTATAATGAGTAGTGACTAACAGAGGTATCAGATCACCTGGAGGATTTCTTATGAGAACATTTACTATCGCAACCCATAGGAAAGATCAAGTTGTAGACATCACTGACACCGTCGAAAAATATTTGCGGGCTGAAGAAAATGCCAACGGCCTCTGCTCGCTCTTTATCGCGCATACGACCTGCGCCATCACCACCGCCGATTTGGATCCAGGCACCGACCTTGACCTGCTCGACGCACTGCGCCGTATACTCCCAAAGCTCAACTATCGTCACCCGCATGACCCTTCCCATACACCGGACCATATTCTCGCCTCCATTATTGGTCCATCCCTCGTCATCCCCTATGCAAGACAGCAACTGCTCCTGGGAACCTGGCAGCGCATTATCCTTGTTGAGCTGGATGGACCACGAGAGCGCACAATTCAAATGTCAACGTTTTAATGAGTTCCCCGCGAAGGATTATTGAAAGACGCCTCCAGCTCGGCTACCGCGCGCTTCGCTGAGGGGGACTACGGATGCGGAACTGGCGGCGGCTGCAATGCTGCAAGCTGCGCTTTGAGTGCATCCACCTGCTGTTGGAGGGCTGCCTCATTTGACTGTGCCTGAGCAAGTGCCGCCTGGGCATCCTTCAGCTGTGCTTGTGCCTGATCATCAGCCGCCTGGATACGTGCTCTATCATTCAGAACGAACAGCAACTCTTGACCAACATGCGCTTCTTGAACCCCGATTTTACTCGTCCACTCCAGCATGTGACTGGAGAAGATTTGTCTGATACCGCCACCCAGGCCTGGGTTAGACTCTTCTATCAGGGTTCGTGCCTCTTGCTCTTGCAGAGGAACATCCCAACTCGGCCACGACCGTGAAGCAAGAATGTGGTTACGGAAGTCCTTGACCACGATAAATCCATTGGGAGCCTTCAAGGTCGTACCGTCGTCGCTCCAACCCTGTGGCACTCCCGGGGTTGGTTCCTTCGTCCAATCGGTGTTGGGGTCTGGTCTCGGCATCCATGTTGGCACAAACACAATGCCGCTATTTAAATTAAGCTTGGATATATCGTAGGTACGTGGGCCGGGCCTTGGCCCACTGTTGTCGACATTGGCCGGATCTCGTACCAGCAGGTTTCCATCCGAAGCAATGCCTGCAGCCACGATACAATGACTGCCTGTGGGTGTCCAGCTATAGGGAACTCGATCGCCGAGACCAAGATCGTACATACCCGTCTCCGCTCCGCATATAAGCACTGGGTAGCCTCGTTTGAGCGCTCCTTTCACATTGGCGATATTACTATCGTGCTGTGAGCTCGCTGAAATAGGGAGTTCCTGGTAGTGGTTTCCCACGCCTACGATGATCTGCTCCTCCTGGGCGGTTGAAAGCCCCTGTGTATTGCCAGCGCCGAAAGAACCTGTTAACTTGCCATACCAGGTGTCGGCCAGCTGGTCGACATCCTCGTTGACGCCGGCCGGTCCCTTCCCTGCCTGGCCTGCAAATCTACAGATCGCAACAGAGAAGGCAACGCACTCGTAGGCGGACTCTTGAGGCTCGAACTGACTGACAATTGGAAAGTCTGCCACCTCTCCATGTGCATTTAAGGGGACTGATGGTGTGGCTGGCTCTGCTGGACTGGTGAGCGTCTTATAGACTGATTGCAAAAGCGTGGCTTCGTTGATCGTCGCCGGATCGGTACGGCTTCCACCTGGGTGCGCTGATTGCGTGGCGAAGTCCAGCCACCATGTGAAGTTGTTCACCTGAAAGGTCGCTTTAAGGTTGTCCCATGCCTGGGCAATCGATGGCATGGCATAGCGGGCATTGAGGACCGGATCAAACAGATCAGTGGGTTTATGCCCGTCCTTGACGGCACTATCGGCCTGGCCACCGATATGCAACTGGAACAGGCCATAGCTGGTTCCATTGTCGCCAAGCGCATTTTGATTCCAGGCGCTCTCTACTTCTATGATGGTCGAAATCAAAGGGATTGGTACATCGTACTGTTTGGTGATGGTCTCGATTGCTGAGAGGATGGCTTCCTGGCTCATGTTGTTCTCTGGCTCCTTCCAAATATGGCAAACCTGCACGCTGCATAAAAATGAATTCCCCACGAAGTATCTATACGCGCTCCACTGCGTTCCGCTGAGGGGGACTACAGCCCGAAACTCTCCGGTCTATAGTTGAGAATCCATTATACAAAAGTTAACGCCTATGAGTTAGCTTTTTGGGTTGCTGAGTTGCTGATCTTGAATTGTCATATTGGATTTCCGTCCTTGACGGCAGAGTTAGTAAGAATGTACGCTATAAACTACTGATAATCAAGTTCTGTTGAAGAGAGGACGAGCATGCCAGGATATCTCTTATTGGAAGGCGGTGCCGAATTTGGTGGTCAGATGGCTGTGCCCGACCTGCGAGCGATAGAGCTTGCGGGTGGCCCTGCCGCACTCATCACCATCATCCCCACGGCAGCCGCACCCGACAACAACCATCAGCGTGCAGGACGCAACGGCGTAAGCTGGTTCCAGAGCCTGGGAGCGAAGAATGTTGAAGTACTGCCACTCATCGATAAAGCATCGGCCAATGATCCCGCAATAGCCGCCAGGATCAGCCAATCGCACCTGGTTTATATGCTCGGCGGCTTTACCGGCTACCTGGGTGAGACGCTGGCAAACAGTGCAAGTTACCACGCCATGCTCAAAGCTTATGAAGCGGGAGCTATTATAGCTGGCAGCAGTGCTGGAGCAATGGTGATGTGCCAGTATTATTCTGATCCTGGCCGGGATCGAATTGTCGAAGGATTGGGCTTTGTGCCTAATGCCTGCGTCTTGCCCCATCACAATACGTTCGGCAAAGGCTGGGCACAGCGACAGTCGAAACTGCTCCCCAATGCGGTTCTGCTCGGTATCGACGAACGAACTGGTATGCTGGATGACGGCGATGATGGCGGGAGTGGAGGAAGAAAGACAGCGTGGCGGGTGTATGGTCAGGGGGCGGTGACGCTGTATCGCTCAGGTCAACCAACGGTGTATGAGGCTGGCAGCGGTTTCAGGGATGATTTTTTGCACTGACTCTAGTCTGTTCCTTTTAGAAAGAAGATATCGCCTCTGTTTCCTTACCCATTCTTCGTGCCAGGGCCATCCCAGCAGGCTTGCCTTCTACAAATCGCCAGAGCAACCCAAGAATCTCCGGTAGGGGAGCATCTTGCACCAGGCCAGCATTCGCCTCATAGAACTGAGCCTCAAGAGCGCTAACGTTTGTCGCCATCTCTCTGCCCGCGTTGGTCAATGTTAGCGTGACCATGCGTTTATCATTAGACGATGGAGTCCTTTCTACGAGACCAGCTTCGACAAGCCCCTGCACCAGTCTGCTCGGACTTCCTGACTCACACACAAGAAGATCACCAAGCGCAATGAGCGAAAGTGGCTCGTGATCTTGTAAGACACGAAGCACTTCAGCCTGTGACGGCGTCAGATGCAAGGGACGTAAAGCATCAGCAAAAAGTCTGTTTCCCTCCCGTTGCGCAGCAAGTATAAGATAACGTAGTTCCTCGATTGGTATCATCACATCTCCCCTTTGCTCATTTTCATGACACACCATTGATGATATATCATCAATAACGCAGGGTCAAGTCTTCTGATTTTGCCGCCTTCAGCGGCAGGGAAATAGAGGGAGGCGAGGACACCTCGCGCTCCGTCAAGGGGCTGCAAGCTCCTTGCTTACCTGTCCCCCAGACAGGGTTCCCTGCTTCTTCCCGATTTTGCAACAGTCCTTTACAAATTGCAGGTGACTGGAAACAAAGGTGGAAAGGTCGATCGCATCTTGACAATTCGCCACGGATGATGCTATAATCAATGACATATCATCAATGTTTCATCATTGATGATATGTCATTGAATTTTATCAAGAACGAAGAGAAGGGGACAATCGATCATGTTGCGTATTCATGCCATTCAAACGGGTACAGTAGATATCAAATCAAAGCAACTGCGTGGAGAAGGTCACGGGGCTATGCGGTTGTTCAACACTCTGACCGACAAAACGTGGGAGCAACCATTTCCCATCAATGCCTGGGTCATTGAGCATCCAGAAGGGATTATCGTCGTTGATACCGGCGAAACTGCGAGGACGGCCCAGAAAGGCTACTTACCTCAATGGCATCCTTTCATGAGGCAGGCTGTGAAACATTTTTTTGTTAGCCCGGAAGATGAAATCGGGGTACAGCTTATAAACCTGGGGATCAAACCCAATGATGTGCGCTGGGTGATCCTGACCCACCTGCATACGGACCATGCTGGTGGGTTGCATCATTTTCCCCGCGCGGAAATATTGGTTGCGCGTAAAGAGTATGAAACAGCCCGGGGACTGAGGGGGCAGGTACAAGGCTACTTACCGCATCGCTGGCCTCGCTGGTTCAATCCGCGCCTGGTTGATTTTACATCAGAGGCAGTAGGCCCATTTCCTTCAAGCTTTGCCTTGACAAAGGCCAACGATGTTACACTCTTACCGACTGAAGGCCATACCAACGGTCATCTTTCGGTACTGGTGCGAGAAGAGAGGCTCTCCATCTTTCTCGCTGGCGATACTTCGTACACTGAAAAATTTATGCTTGAACAGGCAATCGATGGTGTCTCGCCCAATGAGCAGGCAGCACGACAGACGTTAAAACGCATCCGAGAATACGTCAGGATGATGCCTACCATCTATCTGCCATCGCATGATCCAGAAGCAAAAGAGCGACTGTCTCAACGACGAACTGTCCTGTTTCCTGAGACAGTCCAGGCCGTATCTTGACGCCTAAGGCAGGTGATGGATGCTTGCTCCCTGCCTCTCATTGAGCCTGCCACACCTGCACCGTCCTGTCCTTGCTTACCGAAGCAATGCAGGTGCCATCAGGCGACCAAACTGCGGCATTTACCCGAGCAGAATGGCCGCGATAGGTGTAGAGAGGTTCGCCAGAGGCAGCATCCCAGACTTGCACTGTTTTAACGAAAAGGGAGTGGCATATGCCATCCCCTTTTGAAGATCAGAGTTCCACGGTACCAAGAGATTCCTGAACCCGAGTGGCCCAAGGTAGAGAACTGGTTTAAGGTGCAGATAGAGCGGGCAAAGAAAAAGTAGCGAGACGTCTCCCATCCCGCCCCGGCCCAATTGACTCAGAATTCGGAAACGCTGCTCGAGCATAGGCAAGCGCAGAGGCCGATAAATCGGCGATGGGCACGATAAATCGGCCCCTACGCTTGCTTGGCAACATTTTTTATGCTCGTTTAAGCAACTCATTATGCTCCGTCCCGTACGGGATGATGCGACCCTGCGGCATTATCAGCATTGTGTCCGGATGCAGGTAGCTTACGAACTCGACATCGTGTGTTACGGCGATGATCGTACCATTATAGTTGCCCAGCGCCTCACCGATGATGTTGCGCGATAGTGCGTCGAGGTGCGTCGTCGGTTCGTCTAGCACGAGCAGGTTTGGCCCGTCAAGGACCATTTTTGCCAATGCCAGTCGTGTCTTCTCACCGCCGCTGAGTGTGCCCACCTGCTGGAACACACGGTCGCCCTGAAACAAGAAGCGTCCCAGCACCGCTCGCACGCGCTTTGTATCATTTGGTAGTACGGCAGTCGCTTCGTTGAGCACGGTATTGTTGTAGTCAAGCCCTTCATTTTCCTGGGCATAATAGCCCAGGCGCACGCGGTCTCTTATCGTCACCGTGCCCGCATCCAATGAGGTGAGTCCGAGCAGCGTGCGTAAGAGTGTCGTCTTGCCCGCTCCGTTGAGGCCAACGACCACCATGCGCTGCCCGCGCTCGATTTGAAAGCTGATGTTGCGGAAGATTTCCCTGGCACCGTAGCGTTTGGCCAGGTGTTCCGCGCGGATCACGATCTGTCCGCTCGGTTGGCGCACTGGGAAGTCGATCTTGATGCGCCGACTGGCCTGCGGCAGTTTGGGCATGCTTGCCTCAAGCGTAGCGATACGCCTGTCCATGGTGATGCGCTGGCTCACGCGGGTCGCACCGTAACCACGCAACTTCACCGAAGTCTTGCGCAGTCGTGCGATTTCGCGTTCTTGCACCTTCTTCGTGCGCTCCATCAAAGCCAGCGCGTCTCCTGTCTGCGTGAGGTAGTTAGAGTAGGTGCCGCGAAACTCCTCGAGTTTGTGGGTGAACTCGTTGAGGCGCAGCACTTTGTTGATGCTGCGGTCGAGCAGGTCCAGGTCATGGGAGATGATTAACAGCGCGCCGTTATAGCGGTCCAGGAAGTCCATCAGCCATGCCGTTGCTTCCACATCGAGGAAGTTGGTCGGTTCGTCAAGCAGTAGAAGATCGGGAGCCTGAAAGAGGAGCCGCACCAGGGCTAGCTTCGTCTTTTGCCCGCCGCTGAGGGTATGCACGTAGCGATCCAGGGTTACTCCACCCAGGTTCAGTCCGGCGATCAGTTGCTCAGCACGAGCGTCGGCATCGTAGTAGCCTAAACGTTCGAGCGTATCCTGGACCTGCTCAAAGCGCCGCAGCAGTGCGGGTAAGTCGCCATCCTCCGCCTCGGCAACCTTGTTTGTAAGTTCCTCATAGGCGTCGATAGCTGCGTCAAGGCCGATACTGTTAAAGATGAAGTTGCGCACAGTGCCGCCTTCGGCTACGGAGGATTCATGCGCTACGTCCTGCGACAGGTAGCCATACATGCGTGGTAGTATGATTGTGCCGCCGTCAGCGTCCTGGAGGCCAGCAATGATGTTGAGCAGCGAGCTTTTTCCTGCGCCATTCACTCCTATCAGACCAGCCTTTTCTCCCGGTGCCACAGTGAACGAGACGTCATCCAGTACGAGGCGTGGACCATAGGATAGTCTTATATGATTTACTTGTAGCATCGATCCCTTGATTCTTGTCTGGGATGTGTAATCTTGTATAGTCGACATAGGTATGTACTCCCAAAGAATAGATGTTGTTTGCGTTCATATTGAGCGACGTTGGCCCCACCCCGCGGGCGCGAGGGTATTGAAACGCGCTTCGCTGAGGGCCCCTACATACGCGCTTCACTATAGGTATGTACTCCCAAAGAAAGTGTGTTATTTGCGTTCATAGGTGTCCCTGCAATGCCAGGATCAGGCAGGAGACGTAAGTGCTGATAGGCATACTCTCGTGCATAGATGTGATCGATGGGCAGCGATAGGAAGCGTACAGTACCGCAGAGACAAGCAGCAACGAGAGGATTTCGCCCGGCGATACACGCCAGGCATAAAGGGTCACCACAAGGTAGCCCAATCGAGGGAGGAGAGCAACTTCAGAGATGCGGAAACCAAAGCAGGATACTACTCACTCAACAATCATCGACTGCTGAGTGAGCAGGTGCATCAAGGCGTGCCACTTCCTGCCGCGTAAGCCCGGCGTGTTCGCCTACGCGGCTGAGTAGCTCGCTTGGATTTGTGCAGGGTTGAGTTTACTCAACATCTGTTTCATCTATCAGTGAAATGAGCGGGTGCGACGCTGCCTACGACGCTGTGCCTCAGCCTTGCGCTTACGACGCGCTTGTGGGGTCTCATAGTGTCTGCGGCGGCGAGCCTCCGACAAGATGCCATCTTGTTGAACTTTACGGTTGAAACGTTTGAGCGCTAGCTCAAACGAATCACCGGGGTTAACTTTGACCTCACTCATAGAAGTTACCAGCGCGATCTGCGGTCATTTTTGCGGCCAGAGCCTTGCGCCTGGTAACAATCGCTGCAAAAGACGGGCCTGTCGCCTCGTGGCTGGAACGGTACCTGTGCCTCGTTACCGCAGCTAGAACATGTGATGGTATACATCTGGCGTGCCTCACGAGGCCCGCTGCTATACCTATCACCAGAAGATTGCCCTTTGCGTGCAGCGCGGCAGGATGGGCAGCGACTCGGAGAGTTCGTCAATCCCCGACTTGCATAAAATTCCTGTTCACCAACGGTGAAAACAAATTCCTGATTGCAATCGCGACAATACAGGGTCTGATCAGTCAATGCCATATCTCTTTCTCAATTCCGGGGCTTTAGGCCCAACATACTATCGTGTATCGCGCGGCTTGCAATAGACTATCTATTCTGAGCTACAATGCACTATACAACGCTACAGCAGTATACCACATATTCCCGCCAAAAGCTCTATTTTTCAGACGAATTGACTAATGGGGGATTCTAATTTGACTAAGGAGACCAATCGCTATGCCCCAAACCCTCGATTTGAGTTCCTATCGTCGCTTTTTCCCTGCACTTGCGCAAAACATCAACGGCAAACAGGCCATCTACTTCGACAATCCTGGCGGTACCCAGGTGGCACAACAGGTCATTGATGCTATGGTAAGCTACTTGCGAGAAGCGAACGCCAATACCAATGGAGCCTTTGTTACCAGCCAGCGTACCGATCAGGTTATCGCAGCGGCTCGCAGCGCCATGGCCGATTTTTTACGCGCAGCCAGTCCGAGAGAGATCGTCTTCGGGCCAAACATGACATCACTCACCTTTGCCTTCAGTCGCGCCATCGGCAAGACGCTCCAACCCGGCGACGAGATCGTCGTCACAACGCTCGATCACGACGCCAACGTTGCGCCGTGGCTTGCCTTGCAGGAGCGCGGCATTGTCATTCGCACCGTCGACGTGCATGCAGAGGATGTGACCCTGGACATGGAGGACATGCGGGCAAAGATTGGCGAACGCACAAAACTCGTCGCGCTGGGCTATGCCTCGAACGCGGTGGGTACCATCAATGACGTAGCCACGGTCATTGATTGGGCACACCAGGTTGGGGCGCTGGCATGGATCGACGCCGTGCAGTATGCGCCACATGGCCCTATTGATGTACAAGCGCTCGATGCCGATTTCCTGGTGTGTTCATCCTATAAATTCTTTGGTCCACACCTGGGCATCCTGTATGGTAAGAGTGAACATTTGCAGCGTTTCCCCGCCTATAAAGTGCGCCCGGCAAGTAATGTGATACCTGACCGCTGGGAGACAGGCACACAAAATCACGAGGGTCTGGCCGGGCTGGTTGGTGCAGTTGATTACCTGGCGTTATTGGGGCGCGAGCAGAGTATCCACTACAGCGATACATTCAACGTAGATGCGGCGAGTCGTTCTTATAGCCGGAGACAACAGGAAATCAAGCTCGCCATGCAGGCGATTATGGACTACGAGCGCGAACTCGCAGCACAGTTACTGGCGGGCCTGCGAGAGATCAAAGGATTGCGCGTCTACGGCATTACGAACCCACAGGACCTCACACGCCGTGTGCCAACTGTTGCCTGTACCATTGAAGGATATAGTCCACGCGAACTGGCAGAGTACCTGGCCGCACAGGGCATTTTCGCCTGGGATGGCAACTACTACGCACTCGGCGTGATGGAACGATTAGGACTCGAAGAGCATGGCGGAGCATTGCGCCTGGGTATGGCTCATTACAATACGCTTGATGAAATTGATCGCGTGCTAGGTGTGCTGGAGGGGCTCTAGCACGCTGATCGTAAATGGTCCCCATTCGCCGGTAAGTCCCTGGCCATGCACGGAGACGCTCTTGCCTTGCTCGATGTTTTTCTCTGTCATCTACTTTAGCCAGCAAGAGGACCGATGAGAAGCATGCACAAGAATGTTAGATTTTGCATGACCCAAAAGTGGCTCATGTGATGCCTTCTGCTTGACGCCATCTAGGGGATGGTGTGCGAAGGGCCGCACGATCTCACGGCCCAAGGCTGCCACAAGCGTAGCCAGCACCCCTTCGAGCAGGATTGGGAATCATCCTGCTCGAAGGGGTGCTAAACTCGGGCTGATAGCCTACAACCAGGAACGAGCGGTGTGCTGCCTATTGTTAGAGCATAGTGAATGGTGGGATGAGCACTTTGTCGATGACGTGCATGATCCCATTGTCCGCAAACATGTTAGCCCGAATCACGTGTCCACCATTGATCGTGATGCTTTCTCGCACCGAGGTGGTCACTGTGTCTGAAGCGATAAAGTTAAGCGCATCGCCGCCGGTAGCGATTTCTTCCTCCCCCAGCGGAACCACCGAGACGTCCGACCACACTCTGAGCCTTGGCCCCTCGAGCGTTTTGAGGAAGAGGCGATCAAGCAGGTCGTCCGCCGAGTAATAACCCGGCACGATGTGATACTTGAACACCTTGGCCAGTTTTCCAGGATCTGCGAACAGCTTGGCCTGCTGGTCATTGGACAACTGGTCAAAGGCGGCATCTGTGGGAACGAAGATGGTGAAGGGGCCTGGCCCGCTCAGGGTCTCGACGAGCCCGGCAACGGACTCTAGTCCCTTGACGTACTTGTTGTATGCGTGTTCGGCACGCGCGGTTTCGAAGATGTTTGCCATGGAATGTTTCTCCTTCTTTGCTATCAAATCTACATTTGCGAGGGTGCGGCCCTACGTCTCTATCCTGGGGACCATGCTCATGGGCCAGGACATGTACCCGCACCAACTGCCCTGTGTACTGGAGGGCCCCTGACCATGTGATCACACATGCAACAGAGTCCACTCAGCTCTACAGCGCCAGAGTACCTTGAAAGTCATCACTGCAACGAACTGCGTTCTAACTGCGCTCAGCAGTGATGCAAGGTGGTACATTCACAGCTTAATTGGAGCGCGTGAAGAAAAGCGTGGGAAGAGGCGTGAAACTTTTTCTTAGTAAGCCATATCCTCTCAAATTCAAACTCACTATCAGGGGCTTATACCGGGGGCGGGTATATCTATTGGAGCAACCTGTTGTTCTGGCAAGAGCACTGATTGTTGAAGGGGGAACTCTTCTGGGGGGAATTGTTCGGGATGCTCATCTTTCCACCTGCGCCATAGAGCCACGATGATCTGCTGGAGCACGCCAGCAACAGGGATAGCAAGGAACCCGCCCAGCAATCCGAAGAGTTCTGCGCCAGCGAAGAGCGCGAACAGGGCCACAATGGGATGAACTCCCACTGCTTTGCTGAAAATGCGTGGCCCTAGTATCTGCCCCAGGACAATCCCCTGGAGAATCGTCATATACACAGCCACAATGAGCATCACCACCCACCCCTGTGGCAGGGCCGCCAGGATACACAACACTGTTATCACAATGGAACCGATCACCGGGACAAAGAAAAGGAAAAAGAAGAGCGTTCCCAGCAAAGCTGCATATTGGACGTGCAGCAGCGCGAGTCCAACGCTGGTACCCAGGGCGCCTATCAGCGCCTGCAGCAACGAGCCACGAAAGTACCCGCCCAGGCTCTGATCGAGAGCGCTCACCAGGAAGTTGATCGTGTCCCGTTGAGATACCGGAGTTTTGAGGCGGAGCCAGCGAACGATGCGCGGGCCGTCAATGACAAAATAGACGCTGAGTGTGACCAGGAGGACGAGGTTGATGAGGTTGCTGAAAAACACGATCAGGAACGGAAGCAGCCCAGACAGCGCGCTCTGCACTTGAGCAAGCAACTGGTTCTCGAACTGGATAATCTGGGCTTTGCTAATGCCAAACTTTCCCAGGGAGTCACTTATCGATTGAAGCTGGCGCTCTCCAGCCGGGCTCAAGAGGAATTGGATGTATTGCGCGAGCGCGGATGATTGCCGAATGAGCGAGGAGGTGACAATATACATGACCACAGCCAGGGCACCTGCTACCAGCAGATAGGCAACAGCGATTGCCAGAGGAGGTGGGAGGTGGCGTTGCAAGACCTGCACCAGCGGATAGTTGAGGTAGGCGAGCAGTGCGGAAAGCATCAGGAGGATGACCGCCTCTACGATCAATGAAATCGCATACAGTGCCGCCGCTGCGATGGCGAGAAACGCCAGGACGGTCAAAGCGATGATCAGTCTCCTCCGCCCGGCGTGGCCAGAAGGCAACGTATCGGTTGACGCCTTCTCGTGTGTGGTATTAGTCGTATGTGGAGACATTCAAAACCCTCCCTTTGTCGGAATTGACCGCAACGCCTTCTGTTGGCGCTTTTGAGTTTGGCGAGAGAAACGTCCGTCATCATCGGTCCTCATCGCGACCTCCTTCTTCGACCCTGTGCTCGCGATCCAGCCCCATACGGAGTAGATCGCGAGCAGGATGTCGCTGAACAGATGCTGCTCAGTCCATGCTAAATGCTTCCAGGTAAGGGGTGCGGAGATCCCATACACTCAGGGAAAAGCAAGGTGGAAGCATTTAGGTGGTGACCGATGATGCCCACGACCGAAGTTGGAAGGCGCGGATGATGAACAGGACGCCGAACACGATCGCGTAGATGCCAACCAACCAGAGAATTGATAAGATGCCAGCACTTGGATAGATGAACAGCAGAATCCCGAACACAACGGAGAGAATGCCGGCCAACGCGAGGGCCCAATCCCGAGAGATCAACTCCCGGAGCGCGAAAGCCGCAGCGATCTCCATAACGCCCGTCACGATGGCATAAATAGCAATGATGTAGAGGAGCGCCAGAGCGGTTAAGTTGGGATTGGCAAAGGCAATAATCCCGACGAGAATACTCAGGATGCCCTCAAAGAGGACCCATCCCCACCGATAGAGGAGATCGCGTTCCTGGATCGCGGTGATGACGGCAACGCCACCATCGACAAGTGCATAGGCTGCAAACACGTAGATGAAGGCGAGCAGGGCAATGCGAGGAACCAGGAGGGCAATGAGACCAAAGATGACGGCGAAGAGTCCTCTTAGCGCCATGATCCACCAGTTGCGCTGCACGATTTGGGCAGCAGTGTTTTGCATGATAGAGATCCTCCTTCTTAGCTACATGAACTTTGAGACCACCATCGCTCAGTGGTTCAGTAGCAATTATACACGAAAAGCGCGGCGAAAAACACTGACAAACAGAAGAATTGAGGCTTTGTGCACCGGATACATCTCAAGTTCAGTCCCAGGCACATGTCGCATGATCTTCTTGGAAGCATTTAGCTGCCAGAGGCCATGCTAGCTGCCAGGGAGCGCAATTCGAAGTAAACCACGATGTACATGATCCCAAACAAAATCGCGTAGACACCAATCAGCCAGACCACAGCGAGCAGCCCGGCTGCGGGTTGAGCATGCGATAAGAATGCCGAAGACGATCGATGCCAAACCGGCCAGCACCATCAGCACAGCGCGCCCAGTGCTCATAGGGAACGAGAGTGGTGCGATGAACTCCAGAATGCCGGTAATGATCGCCCAGGCCGCCAGCAGGTAGATGAAAGCGAGCGCGGTGATGCCAGGCCATGCCAGGGCAATCACCCCCGCCAGGATACTCAGGATGCCCTCGAAGAGGAGCAATCCCCACCCCTGCACATCGGTGCTCCGCAAAGCAGCCGCCACCACAGTGATTCCGCTAATGACGGCAAACACGCCAAACACGAGTATCAGGGCGGACAGCGTCAGTTTCGGCCAGACAAGCGCTATGATGCCGAACAGGACGGCGGCGATGCCGCGAAACAAAAACATCGTGCGAAAGTTACCAATAAGTTGTTGCATGTTCTTCCTCCTTATGGAATGACAACGAAAACGAGAACATACCGAGCGTTTCACCCCTTTTGTTGGGAAAACGTGTTTGCTCTCACCCTTCATGATAGGAACGAACCGTGAAGGAAAGCGTTGGCTGGTCCGTCAAAAGCAAACAGGTTTCACACATAGACTTCCTCGCTGTCTTTGAGAAAGCCCCGGATGTAGCTCACTACTGGGCAGTGGTATCGACGTACCAGGCCCTCAAAGGTGCATTGATCACCTGCCTGAGCTTGCCCAATCAGGAGGTGGTGATCTTGGAAAGGCTGAGACGGTTTGTCCCGCTGCGCTCTTCTCTAACGCTGCCAGCAGGGTTTTCTCACATATGTCCTGTGCCTGCATGTCTCCTGGTCACCCGTAGGGGCCTCAGCGAAGCTTGCCGTAGGGGCACCCTGTCTGGGGGACAGGTATCCCCTTGCGGGTACCCTTTCAATCCCGTGCCCACCGCCTCAGCGAAGCGAAGCGGAGCGCGTTTCAATACTTCGGCCCACCGCATACCTCCACTAACTGCTCCAGCCACAAATCGCCGTCTCTGCCCATTTCTGGCCTCCGCAGGTGCATGACTGCCGACGGAAGTGGGATGAGGGAGGCGAACCTGCTCACCCTGGTCGTTCTCGACCTCTTCTTGGATGACTACAGACGCACGCCGCTGCACGAGCCGTTGGCGGGTTGCCCTTGCCTCCTGATACACCACCTCGCGAATCACCTCGCAAGGAAAGGTATAGCTCATCCACCGCCTGCGCTTCTTCTGCCAGATTCCCTTCACACAGCAATCCACTGCGCAGGAGTTCCTCCAGCGCATGCAAACCCGCCAGCTCATCTAGCTGGGCCACCTGACAGAGCCGCTCGAAGGTACGTCCTTTTCCCAGCACTGCTCCGGCTACCAACAATGCCCAGGCCGAAGGGGTAAGCCGACCGAGTTGGCAGCGGATCAGTTCACGCAAGCTCGACGGGATCAGCTCACCAGCAGGTGTCTGCGCGAGCAGCCCGGACCTCAGCACCATTCCCCAGGTACCATTCTGCTGAAGCCGAGGAACGATGATCTCGCGCTCGAGCAGCCCTTTGAGGGTCTCCACCAGATAGAACGGGTGCCCCCGCGTCTGAACATAGAGCCAGTCGGCCAAGGATGCCAATGCTTCTCGACAGGTGGAGGAGCCTCCGCTAGCAGGGCATCCGTCGGTTGCGTTGTTACTCCCCGCCTCGGGTTGCTGCTCTGCCCATGCAAGTGCCTGTATGAAGCGGTGTGTCTCTTCTTGTGTGAAAGCGGCGAGTTCCAGCGTCTTCAAAGGAATGCGCGTGCGTTTGAGGGCACTCAACCAGGTGGACTGCGGGTCGGGGAAAGTATCAGCCCCCGTGCGCAGATTGAGCAGCAGCAGTATCGGCGCGGGCTGTTCGGCGAGGCTCTGTGCGAGGTAAAGCACCAGGTCGAGTGTCGCCGTATCAGCCCATTGCATGTCATCGAGAAATAGCACCAGGGGACGACGTGCGGTCCATACCTGGAGGAGACGAGCCGTGGCCTCGAACAGGCGACTGTGTCCGAGCGCCTCATCCGTCGAGGGAACGGGCAGATCGGGATAGCGGTCGTGCAGCTCCGGAAGCAGGCGTGCTAGTTCGGCCAGCCAGACATCGCTCAAGAGATCATCGGGGGCATGTTCCTGCTCCAGTCGACGGCGCAAGACATCAATGAGTGGTTGGTAGGGGAGCTGCCTGCCGGTTTGAAGGGCTCGCCCCGCCAGCACCTCGGTCCCTTGCGCCTGTGCCCAGCCGAGAAATTCAGTGGCCAGGCGCGTCTTGCCAATCCCGGTCTCTCCCTGGAGCAGGACGAGGTGAGGCTGTCCCGCATGCACGCGCTGGTAGCACTCGATCAAGATGCCGAACTGGGCTGTTCGTCCCAGGAAGGGGCCATCCAGGAGGTTTGTGGGAGGCTGTCCGGGTGAGGAGTGAGGCGGCTGAGACTGCAATGAACGTACGGGAGCGGTGTGACGAATATGTTTGGCCAGAGCCACGGTCTCGGGTTCTGGCTCGACCTGCAGTTCGTCTTCCAGCACGGCGCAGCAGTTGGCGTACGCGCGTAAGGCTCCTGCGCGATCGCCCTGTGAGAAACGCAGTCGCATCAGGCGTCGGTAGCCTTCTTCATTACATGGATCGAAAGCAAGCCAACGGCTCACGGCCTCGATGGCGCGCTCCCCATCCCCTGCTCGTTCGTAGAGCCTCGACAAAACATCAAAGAGTTGCTGCACGCGCAGGTGCCAGTACTCGCGATGTTGGCGACTCCAATCGTCGAAGAATTGCGAGTCACGCAGCGTGAAGCTTGCCAGGAAAGGACCGCGAGCCAGGTGCGTGGCCTGCTCGAGCTGCGCCAGCAACGCTTCACCCGCCCGGTTGGCGAGCAGTTCTACTCGGTGTACTGCTTGCTTGCTGACAGATTCGACGAGGCGAAGGTCCAGGATGAGTGGGCTGTCCTGCTCGATTCCAAGCGTATCGCGCTCGACCTGCAGGTGGGCCCGCTCGTCTGGCCCGTGACAGTGCTCAAACAGCTTGCGCAGCTCGAGCAGGGTAGCCCGTAAGGCTGCGCGTCCGTGCTCGGCATCCAGCTCCGGCCAGAACGCTTCGGACAGAGTTTTGCGCGTGTGCGTTCCACCTTCCACGGCCAGGTAGACGAGCAGGGCCAGAGCCTTGCGTGTAGAGAAGGTGAGCGTGTCCTCACCGTGCTTCACTATTGGTACACCTAGCAGTGACAATTGTAACTGGCTCATAATCTGCTCCTGTTGTGCATTGGATGATAACGAAAGAAAAAGTTCTGTTTCCTCATGAGGGCATTTCGTAACTCAAAAAGCCCTTTCGTCGCTCCAACCATTCTAAAGTGCGAAGCATGGAAGGGCATCCCCAGAACACACTATTTTCGCAGCCCATAAAAAGCGTGTTCTGCTTACGCCTCATATAGGTTCTAGTGCAGATACACTAGGCATTCTACGCACCGATTACCCTACTTTTTTGGAGTTATGAAATGCCCTCTCCTCATGCTAGAGTATAGAAGGATGCAGTGGAGAAGTCACCGTTCATCAGATGTCATGTCACTTCAACTTGCTTCACTTCTAGGAACAGACATCAGGAGAGCGTAAGCAGACATTTGGAGATAAGGCCTGTCACCCTGAACGCAGCGAAGGGCCTGGCTCGCCGGACGAAGAGATCCTTCGCTGCGCTCAGGATGACAGCCAGGACACCTCTCAAGTCCGCTCACGGGAAGCCTTATCTCCCAATGTCTAGAGCGGAAGCAAGAGGCTCGTCGTCCGCCAGAAAATCTGCTATCATAGAGGGAGAGAAGAGAAGAGATTGTATGGGGTCGCTTGACATGGCTCCCATACAATCGCAGAGAGGCGTTGACCCGAATGGTGCGCACACCTGATAGATACCAGTATAGCGCTGTTGCCTGGGAAAGTCACCGTCCATCAGTTGACGTGTCACTTCACATTGCTTCATAGTGTTGCTCTGGTGGGTCAGGAGGAAGGGAGATGACCCGTGAAAAGTTCCTCGCGCTATGGTGAGCGCGACTATGCCTTCGGCCAGGCGATGCTGACGCTGCGCACGAGCATCGGCCTGACACAAGCGGGGCTGGCCGAGCACCTGGGTGTTTCCCGGCGCGCTGTAGCGGAGTGGGAGGCGGGCCTCAGTTATCCCAAAGCCGAGCATCTCAAACAGCTCATCGCGCTGGGGGTCGAGCTTCAGGCCTTTGCGGTAGGGTGTGAGGTCGAGGAGATCCGCGCCCTCTGGAAAGCGGCCCGCCAGAAGCTGCTGCTGGATGAACACTGGCTGCAGAGACTGCTGGGCAAACAACGCCCCCCGCTGACGCTCGTGGCGCCACAGCCGGTCGAGGAGATCCGCGCCGGTGAACAAGCCATGGCCCAGCCTCCTCTGGGGCCGCGGGTAGATTGGGGCGAGGCGCTGGCGGTGCCAAGCTTCTATGACCGCGAGGGAGAGGTGGCTACCTTGACCCAATGGATGGTACAGGAGCACTGCCGGGTGGTGAGCGTGCTGGGTCTGGGCGGGATTGGCAAGTCGGCGCTTGCAGTCAGCCTGATGCACCAGGTTGCTGCGCACTTCGAGGTGGTGCTCTGGCGCTCCCTGCGCGATGCCCCCGCCTGCGAAGCCTTCCTGGAGGACTGCCTCCAGGTGCTCGCTCCGCAACCGCTGCGGGAGGTGCCTGCTAGCCTGGAACGGCGCCTGGGCCTGCTGCTGGAGTCCTTGCGCGCAGAGCGTGTGCTGCTGGTGCTGGACAACCTGGAGATGCTGCTGGCGGAAGGGGAGGGAACTGGTCGCATGCGTGCAGGCTACGAAGACTACGGGCGGCTGCTGCGCCGGGTGGCCCAGACCGGGCACCAGAGTTGCCTGCTGCTCACCTCGCGGGAGAAACCGCGCGAGCTGGTGGCCCTGGAGGGCAGCCGCACGTCCGTGCGCTCCTTACGCCTGGACGGACTGGATGTCGTGGCCAGTGAGCAGTTGCTAGCGGAGAAGGATGTCGTGGGCACTGTACAAGATCGGGAGCGGTTGATCGCGGCATACGGGGGCAACCCGCTGGCCTTGAACATCGTGGCGCAGACTATCGTGGAGCTCTTCGGGGGCGCGATCGCGCCGTTCCTGGAGCAGGGCGAGATGCTCATTGGCAGCGTGCGCGAGCTGCTGGGCGAGCAATTCGCCCGCCTTTCGGTGGTCGAGCAGAGCGTGCTGCTGTGGCTAGCCATTCTGCGCGAGCCGGTGAGCATCGAGGAACTGCTCTTGGTGCTGGGTGCGCCCCTGCCGCGGGTACAGGTGCTCGAAGCGGTCGAGGCGCTGCGCCGCCGTTCGCTGATCGAGCGCGGGCAACGACAGGGGAGCTTCACGCTGCAATCGGTGGTGCTGGAATATGCGACGACGCAACTCATCACAGAGGTCACAAGCGAGATCGAGCAGGGCCTGCTGGCTCGCCTGGTCGAGCATGGTCTGGAGCTGGCCACCGCTAAGGAATACGTGCGGCAAACCCAACGACGTCTTATCGTGGTCCCCATTTTGGCGAGCCTGCGCAGCGCATACCATGGTCGAGCTGAAGTCGAGGAGAGGTTACTCTTGGTGCTGGGCCAACTACGTGAGCGGGCTGAGTACGCGCAGGGCTACGGACCGGCCAACGTGCTGGCGCTGCTACGCGAGCACCGGGGGAACTTGCGGGGCCTGGATCTGTCGCAGCTCACTATTCGCGGGGCGTCTCTGCAAGGGGTCGAGATGCAAGATGCGAATCTGTCCGGGGCGTTGCTGCGTGAGTGCGTTTTTACCGAGGCCTTCGATGCCATCATCGCGGTCGCCATCAGCAGCACCGAGCAGTACTGGGCCGCGGGCAGCCAGCGGGGAGAAGTACGGGTGTGGCGCGAGGGAGGCCAGACCCTGCACCTGGCCTGGCAGGCGCATACGGACATTGTGGTTACCCTCGCCTTCAGCCCAGACGAACGCACGCTGGCCAGCGGGAGCTTTGATGGCAGCGTCAAGCTCTGGGACGTCGAACGTCGTGCCTTGCTCTGGTCAGGCTGGCATACCAATGTCACCGGCTGGCTGGCTTTTTCCCCCGACGGCGGCCTGCTCGCCAGTTGCGCACATGATGGCACCGTCCGGCTCTGGGATCCGAAGCTGGGCATCCCCTTGCAGGACCTGCCGCATCCCGGTCCGGTCATCTCGCTGGCTTGGCACCCGGATGGGAGCCTGCTCGCCACTGGTGACGTCGCGGGCACAATTCGGCTGTGGGAGAGGCAGCAGAGCAGGCCGGCTCGCTGCGTGCAGACGCTCTCTGCGCATAGCAGCTGGGTGCATGGATTAGCCTTTGCTCCTGACGGGAGGAGCCTGGCCAGCGCGAGTTATGATAGCACCGTCAAGCTCTGGGAGGTGGGAGAGGCGCGAAGCCTACGCGTACGCCAGACGCTCGTGGGGCATACGGAGCGAGTGCAATGGGTGGCCTGGAGCCCGGATGGGGGCACGCTGGCCAGTGGCAGCTTTGACCACACGATCCGACTGTGGGATGTCCAGGAGGGCCGCTCTCGGGTGGCGCTCCTGGGCCACAGCGCCGTGGTGCACGGCCTGGCCTTCACCCCCGACAGCCGCAGCCTGCTCAGTGGGAGTAACGATGGCACGCTGCGGCTGTGGGATGTGGAGCGTGGGCAGTGCGTTCGGGTCCTGCAAGGCTACACGGCCTCTCTCTACGACGTCGCCTGGAGCCCGGACGGCACCAAGCTCGCCAGTGGTGGCATGGACACCGTGGTGACCCTCTGGGAGGTGGCCAATGAGGCACCGCTCAAACTCTTGCGCGGCCATCGTTGGCTCGTGTACGGCGTGGAGTGGAGCCCCGATGGGAGGAGGCTGGCAAGTTCCGAGTGGGATAATGCGATCCGGCTCTGGGAGCCTGCCACAGGGACCTGTGTCCAGATTCTCCGGGACCGCGACCACCCCGACACCCTCTTCAATGGGGTGGCCTGGAGTCCGGACGGGGAGCGCCTGGCCAGCGGAACAATTCAGCGGGGCGTGCTGGTCTGGGATGTGGCCGCTGGCTCCCCGCGGTGGGTGAATCGCTCGGACGCGACCTGGGTCCGTCGCGTGGCCTGGAGTCCGGATGGCACGCGGATAGTCGGCGGGGGTGACGATGGCCACGTCTATCTGTGGGAAGCCTCTGATGGGATGCCGCTCCCGCGTCTGACGGGACATCATGGGGCCATCATGAGCGTGGCCTGGAGTCCCGATGGGGCGCGGCTGGCCAGTGGTGGGGGCAGAGGCAGTGGAGAGATCTTCGTCTGGGAAGTGCGTAGCGGGGAGCGGCTGTACACCTTGAATGAGCCGAGCGCGAGGATAAACGCGCTGGCCTGGGGGCCGACCGGATCAGTGCTGGTCAGTGGGGGCAGCGATGGCATGCTGCGCTGGTGGGATCTGCAGCACGGGGAGAGCGTGCGGGTGCGAAAGGCACATCAGGGCCCGATCCAGTCGCTCAAGTTGAGCCCGGATGGCCGCCTGCTGGCCAGTTGCGGGGATGACGATGCTCTCAACGTCTGGGAGTTGGAGAGCGGCGCGCACCTGCGCACGCTGCGGCGTGACCGACCCTATGAGCGGCTCAATATCACAGGGATCAGGGGATTGACCGAGGCGCAGCGAGCCAGCCTGCGAGCGCTGGGGGCGATTGAGGGCGCTCCTTAGGGTCCCTACAGGCATTAAAACATTTTCGGAGACAGTCTCTCCAAATAGTATCAATTTCTTGGCTGCTTGCCCTGACTGCTAATAAGCGCAATAAGCGCATCTAGCCGTTGATTGACGGCAGTGAATTGTGCATCGACCTGCTGGAAAAGCCGGTCAAGTTGGTCCTCGACATACCCAATACGCTCCTTGATAACGGGCAGATCCTCCTTTATCCCCTTGATGTCAAGCTGCTGGGCAGAAGCGATCCCTAATAGGATCGTCATGTTGTGAGCAACATCTCGATTGTGAAGTTCTTGCGCTGAGAGCACTCTATTGAGTGTTGATAGGGAGCCCTCCAACAGCGTCACTCGCTCTTCTGTGGTCATGCCTGCATCTCCTCTCTCTAAAATCTGTTTTCTTGAGTTCCACCGTGCTTGTTTCGCCGTCGGCGATCGCGCGCCGCAAGGCCACTTCCGCTAGTGTGGGCATCTGCATCTCTTCTCCCCTCCATCGTATCGCTTTACGAACACGTTGATTGTACTACAGTCGGCACAATTTAGCTAGCAGGCGTGAGCGAATTGTGAGCGGATTCTGATCTCTGGCGACGAACAGGACCGGCACGTCGCTCTGATGAAGGAACCTCATCACCTTCTGCTCCCCCTGCTGCCGGTTTGTCACAATGAGCTGATTTTGTCGATACTGTCCATGTAAACGCTCAATGAAGGCTTCTGGACCCCCATCGGTGAACGCCGTTTGTACAGTTAGACCGGTGCTGGAACGCAGTTGTTCTGCTTGATCCGCGAGAAAGTCAGCTAGCTTCATTTCCTCGTATGTGCGAATCCTCTGTTCAAGAAGAGGTGGGGGTGGGTCAGCAACCAGTAGGACAGATGCATGACAGGCCAGCGCCAGCGTTGTTGCCTGTTCGAGGAACATATTGCCGAAGTTTGAGTTGGTGCCCATCAACAGGTATTTAATCACATTGCCGAAGGCTTTACGTCGCCACCATCATTGTCGCTATGGCTGCGAAGGCTGCAGGCCAGCCTGATCTCATCCGCTCTCCCTCGCGCGGGTTAGCTCATTTGTGGGGAGCTTCTGAGTGAGGAAATGCCTTCTTTATCTGTTATGGTTGTACATGCACTTAACTTACGTTCGTCCGCTCGAGCACCGCATGCCAGGCCTCCTGTCGGTGGGTGCGAATCAGGGCATTCAACGCTCCCAGAACGAGGAGATTCACCGCGAGTGCACCCAGAGCCACCAGTGGTTGTGTGTAGAACAAGAAGACCTGCGTGAGAAATATCGAGACGAGTGTGGCCCGCTTGAACCACGAATAGGCCTGAAGCGGTGATCTGCGAAGGAAGAGCACGCCGATCACAATCATGATGCTAGACACGACGGAGGAAATGAGCAAACCGATCTCGACGACGTCCTGAGTGACCTTGCTTGCCACCAATTGCCCCATGTGCACAAACCCGAAGACCATCACCAATGTAAAGAGCAGCGCATAGGCGATGAAGCCACTGCTGACGATGCTAGCAAAATAGGGAGAGTGCACCAGGAGCACATACCGGTCTCCAATGGAACGCACCATCCTGTCGAGTACTCCTGGTTTTGATGGTGGCACCACCGGCATCTGTTCGACTGCATCAGCCAGCAAGTGCAGGCGCGCATCATGGGCATCGTATGAATGCAGGAAACCAGAGAACCTCGTTCTTGTCCTCCTCGGGCAAGCCACTGGGAGCATCTTCCGCCAGGATGTACAAGGCATTGGCCAGGCGCGTTCGCTCTGAGGAAGCAGGATGGTTCACCAGCTCTCGAAAGCTAAGGAACAAGAGGACGAAGATGATGTAAATCAACGGTATCGCTGGTTGAAAGAAGTAATTGTTATCGCTCGTGATGAACTTTCCTAGCTCGTCAATAAAAGTGCCGAAGCCAATGCCGCCCAGGAGGGCAGCACTAGACTGAATAGGCCTGCCGATGAATGCCAGCAACAACACCAGCGCAATCAACATCAGCAGTCCTCCCCAGAGCAGATGCGCGATATGCAGCCCGTGCCCTCCCAGTTGAGGATAGCCCGTGGACGCCAGGAATGTGCAAATCACCAGAATAGAGGTGACGCTGGCGATGAAAAAGGTTTCGAGCAGACGGCTCAGCTTGAGAACTCGGACAAACGGAACTCGTTGTTCCATCTCGATTGCTCCTATAAATCGGCCCCTACGGTTCACCCGGAAGGATAGAGAGCCTATTTATTTTGTCGGCTGGAGTAGATTCGCTACCACAGCCGTCCATCCGGTCTGATGGCTGGCACCGACGCCACGCCCGCTATCACCGTGGAAGTATTCATGGAACGGGATATAATCGCGCCAGTGCGGGTCATTCTGAAAGGTCATGTTAGTGCCAAATACAGCTCTGCGACCCTGCTCGTCACGCAAAAAGATGTTCGTGAGGCGGCGCGCGAGTTCTTCCGCTACCTGCCCAAGCGTCAGTTTCGTGCCTGAGCCAGTAGGATACTCCACCAGGAAATCCTCGCCATAGAATTGATGGTATTTCTGGAGTGCTTCGACCAGCAGGAAATTGATGGGGAACCAGATCGGCCCGCGCCAGTTGGAATTTCCCCCAAAGGCTCCGGTGGTTGATTCGCCCGGCTCGTAATTCACGGAATAGTTCCCATATTTCGTATCGAGCACATAGGGATGCGCCGCGTGATACTTGCTGATCGAACGAATGCCGTAGTCGCTCAGGAATTCCTGGGGGTCAAGCATGCGTGTGAGGAGTTTCTCCAGATCGGCACCAAGCACGATGGCCAGCAGAGCGTAGTCTTTGCGCTGGTCTTTCTGACTATACTGCCATCGCGCGATCAGGTGTGGGACATATGGGCGGTTTTCCGCAAACCACCGCATGCGTTCATTGAGAAAGTCTTCTACCAGGGCTGTTTCAGCCGTCTCTACTGCAAACAAGGGAATGAGCCCGACCAGGGAGTGCACTTTGAGCGGAAACTGCTGACCATCGGGTAAACTCAACTTGTCGTAGAAAAAGCCGTCCTCGTCGTTCCAGAGTCCCAGGCCGGTCTGTCCGCCACCGTAGATGGCATCGGCAATGTAGAGGAAGTGATCAAGCAACTTGGTTGCCATGTCCTCATAGACCGGATCCGTGCGCGCCAATTCCAGCGCCATCGCCAGCATGGTCACACCGAACATCCCCATCCAGGCTGTGCCATCGGATTGCTCGAGCACCATGCCATCGGGCAAGGTTGTGTTGCGATCGAAGACGCCGATGTTGTCCAGTCCCAGGAATCCGCCTTCAAAGATGTTATTCTCCTCCTGATCTTTCCGGTTGACCCACCAGGTGAAGTTGAGCATCAATTTCTGGAAGACGCGCTCCAGAAAGAAGAGATCACCTTTCCCTACGCTCTCCTTCTCCTGCTTGTAAATATGCCATGCTGCCCAGGCATGCACGGGCGGATTGACATCGCTAAAGGCCCATTCGTAGGCGGGCAACTGGCCGTCGGGATGCATATACCACTCATGGAGTAGCAGGAGTAGCTGGTTCTTGGCAAATACACTATCGATCAGCGCCATCGCAACGCAGTGGAACGCCAGGTCCCACGCCGCGTACCAGGGGTACTCCCAGGTGTCGGGCATGATGATGATATCGTTGTTGCTGAGATGCCGCCATCCTGTATTGCGGCTGCGCTGGGGCGGTGGCGGAGGGCCTGCAATGTCACCCCTCAGCCATCTATCCACATCATAAGAGTAGAACTGCTTGCTCCAGAGCAGACCGGCTAATGCCTGTCGTTGTACTGCGCAAGCATCCTCTGCCTGAGCTGCACTTACCGCTCGGTAAAAATCGTTCGCTTCTTCGCTGCGTGTGGTGAAGAGCTCCGCTGCACCGTCAAATGGCGCTTGTGGCCGAGTGGCGGCCAGGCGCAGCAAGACTGTCTGAGTGGTACCTGGCGCAATGACCATGCTATAGTGGGCTGCTACTTTGGTGCCAGTGCCCTGCGGATTGACTTTACCCTCGGCTCTATTGACCACCGTCTCATGAATGCCGTCTTTGACGAACGGTGTACGACTCTGGATCCCCCACAATCGCTGGGCGTTGGATTCGTTCTCCGTAAAGAGCAGATCGGGCGCTCCCTCACAGGCCAGCCAGTAGTCACCCATTTCGGAATGCTGCGCATGCACAAGACGAGCATCTTGTGCTTCACCCGTTGGTCCCAGTTCCGCCTCGACGGCGGTCAGCAGAGGTCGACGGTCATCATAGCCCCAGGCCCAGGTGTTGCGGAACCAGAGTGTGGGGAGCAGGTGAAGTGGTGCCGCCTCAGGTCCACGATTGGTGGCGCTCACGCAGATCAGCGTGTCGAGTGGGTCAACCTTGGCGTATTCCACGGTGACATCGAAGTAGCGGTCTTCAGCAAAGATGCCGGTGTCGATCAGTTCGTATTCTGGCTGCTGACGACTTCGATTACGATTGGTGGCGACAAGATCGGTATAAGGGAAAGCGCGCTGTGGGTATTTATAGAGCGACTTCATGTAGGAATGGGTCGGGGTGTTGTCGAGAAAGAAGTAGTATTCCTTCACATCCTCACCGTGGTTGCCCTCCGAGTTCGTCAGTCCGAAGAGCCGCTCCTTCAGAATCGGGTCGGCCTCGTTCCACAGAGCCAGGGCAAAACAGAGCAGGCCCTGATCGTCGCTGATCCCCAACAAGCCATCTTCGCCCCAGCGGTAGGCGTGGGAGCGGGCCTGGTCATGTGTTAAGAAATCCCAAGCTGCCCCGTTGGGCGAATAATCCTCGCGGACAGTCCCCCATTGACGTTCGCTGAGGTAGGATCCCCAACGATACCACGGTTGCTTGTTCTCATGCGCTTCTTGCAGCCGATTTCGTTCCTGATTTGACATGGTGTTTATCTCCCACGATAAATCGGGCTCCCACGATAAATCGGGGAGCTACTATTGTGCATATCGTTTCATCAAGGGACGCTTGACCAGTTCGACGAGTAGCAAGTAGGTCACCGTCATCGCAACCAGGAACAGGAAGTACAGCCCTGGGAGTGGTGTAAAGCCGAGCGGTCCGGCAAGCGGTGTGTACGGAAGCAGGATGCCTATGGCCACAACCAGTAGCACAGTGATCGTGAGCGGGCGACTAGGGCTACTGCGCAGCGGATTGCCCGCGGTACGAATGATAAACACGATTAGCGTCTGTGTAGCGAGCGACTCCACGAACCAGCCTGTGTGGAAAAGCACCGGTCCAGCGTGGAAGACATTTAACATGATGAAGAAGGTCAGGAAGTCGAAGATCGAGCTAATTGGCCCGATGAAGATCATAAACTTGCGGATCAGGCTGATGTCCCAGTGCTGCGGCTTCTTGATGAAGCTCGGATCCACATTATCGGTCGGGATGGCTACCTGGGACGAGTCGTAGAGTAAGTTGTTGAGCAGGATCTGCGATGGCAACATGGGCAGGAAAGGCAGGAAGACGTACGCGCCCGCCATGCTGAACATATTGCCGAAGTTTGAACTGGTGCCCATCAAAAGATACTTCATCACATTGCCAAAGGCTTTACGTCCCTCCAGAATACCATTGTGTAAGACCTGTAAACTCTTTTCAAGCAGGATAATGGAGGCTGCATCCTTGGCGACATCGACGCCTGTAGAGACCGAGATGCCGACGTCGGCCGTATGTAACGAAGGTGCATCGTTGATCCCATCGCCCATATAGCCCACTACGTGCTTACGGCTCTTGAGTGCGAGGATGATACGGTTTTTCTGTCTGGGTGAGACACGTGCAAACACATTGACCTGCTCGACTACCTTGGCAAGTGCGTCGTCTGACATCTTGTCCAATTCACTGCCCAACACAATTCTACTGCTATCCAATCCAACCTGTTCGCACACGTGGCGGGTGACCAGTTCATTGTCACCCGTCAGGATTTTGACCTGTACGCCATCGGTTTTCAGCGCCTGCAACATCTGGGCCGCGTCCGGCTTGGGAGGATCAGCAAAGGTCAGGAAGCCAAGCAGGACCATATTCTGTTCGTCCGTTACGCTATAATGCGCTTCTTGTGGGACCGGGCGGTAGGCCACAGCGAGGGCACGGTACCCTTGCGTATTCAGGTCCTGGTACATCTTGACAAAATTTGCACGCGCTGCGTCATCCAACGGTTTGCTCGCGTTGTTGATCTCGTATGTGGAACAGAAGGGAAGGACGCTCTCTGGCGCCCCCTTCGTGATCAGCAAGAGTTCGTCCCCGTGCTGCACGATCACCGAAAGGCGACGACGTTCAAAGTCGAACGGGATCTCACCGACCTTGCTATAGCCACTACTATCCACATTGCCATACTGCAAGATAGCTTCATCGAGAGGGCTTTTGATCCCCGTATCGTACGAGCTATTCAGGTTGCCAAAGAGCAGGACTCGGTCGGATGCTTGATTGGAGAGATCGAGGTGCCCTTCCAGTTGTGTTTCGCCACTGGTTAAGGTACCCGTCTTATCGCTGCAGAAGGTATCGATGCTGCCGAAGTTCTCGATCGATTCCAGGTATTTGACGATCACCTTTTGCTTTGCCATACGCTCTGCGCCCACAGCCAGCGTCACCGTCGTGATCGCAGGCAGGCCCTCAGGTGTCAGACCAACGGCCAGCGAGACGGCGAAGAGGATCGTCTCGAGTGGTCGATGATGACCGAGGATACCAACCAGGAAGATGAAGAGAACCAGGAAGAAAACGGTCCTTACAATCAACAAGCTAAAGCCTTGCATGCCGCGCTCGAATTCGGTCTGTGGCGGCTTACTGGCCAGACTTGCGGCAATATCGCCAAAGGCGGTGTTGCGACCCGTGGCGGTGACAAGTGCGGTAGCCGAGCCACTCATGACCGAAGTGCCGAGAAAGACTCTATTATGCACTTCAGCGAGATTCTCGGTGGGGACATCGAGATCATCCGCGGTTTTCTCGACCGGCTGCGATTCGCCGGTCAGTGCCGCCTGTTGTACTTGCAGATCGGTTACCTGCACCAGGCGTGCATCGGCGGGGACCATATCTCCTGCGGTGAGACGGATCATATCGCCGGGCACAAGGTCGCGGCGTTGAATTTCAATCCATTTACCGTCACGCAGCGCGGTAGCCGTAGGTGCCACACTTGAACGCAGTTTCTCGACAGCCTTCTGCGAGCGGTACGTCTGCACAAAATTGAGAATGTTGCTGAGCAGCACGATGATGAGGATAATGCTGGCATCGACGGGGTCGCCCAGGACTGCCGAGACAAGGCTGGCGATGATCAGGATCAATATCAACGGGTTCAAGAACAGGCGCAAAAATTGTACCAGAGGTGAAGTATGCTTCGTGCTGGTCGGATCGTTCGGGCCGTATGTGGCCAGCCGCTTACGCGCTTCCTCGCTTGTCAACCCCTGTTCGCTGCTCTGTAGTTGCTCAAACTGAGTTTTCAGCGGTATCGTGTGTGTCTCTGCTTTCCCTTCGTCAGAAGGTGTCGGTGTTGCCTGTGAAGTGAGTGATTTTTGCATACGTTCCTACTTCCCGAGGATTTGGATCTCCATCGGTCGCAAATTGACAGAGATTGTATGCAGCGGGCCATGGCTTACCCCGCCGTCGATCTCCGTGACCACGACGGAGCCAGAGGGACGCTCGACGACCGGCCCAGGCGTCTCAAACTGATGCTGGTTGCTGTAGAGGACCCGGAACTGCTTCCCTACAGGGTTGAGCACCTCGTCGACGAGGACCACTCCGGCCCAACTGTTCTGCGTGTTCGTATTCGCCACGATCAGAACCTCCTGGTCGGAGAGGATGCGTGAAAAGCTCAAGATGCCGGGAGCGAGGGTGGAAATGCCGAAATGCACCCCGTCTCCCGAGATCGGCCGGTCGTAGGAGCGGCCATAACGCAAGGCCGGCTGGGTATCACGCACCAGGGAGAGACGCTGAATAGCCTGAAAGTAGATGCTCTCCTGCGAGAAGGCGTCGGGTTTGCCCCAGAGCGCTTCGCGCACCCACTCCGAGGAGGAGCCCGCGCCCGCCAGGCCCTGCTCGGTCCCGTAATACAGGCAGGGGATGCCTGGCAAGCTGAAGAGGCAGCCCACGCCCAGCGAGACCTGGTTGTCGTAGGCGTCGGGCTGGTGCGGGTCTCGGTAGAAGAAGCGCCAGCTCTGGTCGTGGTTGTCCAGGAAGGTCACAAAAAAGTTGCTGGCATCGCCGTGCGTGCTGAGGATGCCGGTCTCTACCTGCCTACGGTATTCATACATGCTCAGGATTTCGGCGGGCGCCAGTTGCCCCTTGACCACCGCAGGCAGCTTGTAGAACAGGGGATAGTCCAGGGCGGCGTCCACGCCGATCGGCTCGCCCTCGGTCAAGGCGTTGCGGCCGACGAAATGGGCGATCTGCTCCTCACTGCCCCAGACCTCGCCGAAGGTGAAGAAGTTTTTCTTGCCGATGCTCTGGGCAAATTCGCGGATGGAGTTGGCAAAGTGGCGTGCGAAAGCGGGATCGAGGTACATCAGGGTATCGATACGAAAGCCATCGATATCGTATTTCGCGATCAGGTAATTGAAAGCGCGCACCAATGTCTGAAACACGGTCATGCCCTCGGGGGTCTGGTAATCGGTCACCAGGGCTTTGAGCGAATTGAAGTCACCCGCAGGAATGATCTGAGAGCCAACGAAGGCATTGCCCTGACGCGTGAAAAAGCGGTTCCCCTGGAGTTCGCGTGGCCACACAGCAGCATCGAGAGGCGGGTTGGGGATGGAAGATGATTCGGGCCATGCGGCATTGGGGTTTCCTTGCTCATCGCGCCAGAGAATCGGGTAAGGATAGTTGTTCCAGGGGGCGATAGAGCCAAAGTCGGGATAGGCGAACACATCACCCACGTGGTGCAGGACGATATCGAAAATCACGTAGATGTTGCGGGCGTGCGCCTCGTCCACCAGTCCGCGCAGCTCGCTCTCGACAAATTGCGGGTTGTGGTGCGCGCGCCCCGGATCGGACGAGAAGCGCGGCTCGATCGCCAGAAAATTTTGAAAGCCGTAGCCATGATAACTTGGGCTGAACGGGCAGTTTTTCAGCAGTGGCGAAAGCCAGAGCGCGCCTACCCCCAGTTCCTGCAAGTAATCGAGTTGCTGCTGTATTCCCGCGAAGGTCCCGCCCTGGTAATCGCCCCATGGTTGATCCCAGGGCTGGTGGTGGGGAGGGGCAGCAGGATTATTGAAGCGATCCACCATCAGGAAATAGATCCAGATATCGCGCCAGTCGATGGGTGAAGGAAAAGGCGTCAGCACTTCAACATTGCGGTTTCCCACATACACGAGTCTGGCTCCTGGTTTGTTCGCCTGGTCCAGTGTGATTTGTACTTCGCTATCCCAGACAGAATTAGGCATGATACTCTCCTTTTCCTCCCATACTGTACAAAGTCAAGAGAACAGCCGGGTACATTCTCCCTGGCACTACGCTCAGACGCTTCAAGCGTAGTGGGAGAGCGTGAAGAAAAGCGTGGGAAGATACATAAAACTAATTCGAGTTTTGCGCGGCTATTGCGTCCATAAAATAAGGATATCCTGATAGAGCTCGTGGCACCACTTTCATTCCCTCTGTGGGAAGGACGGTAGGAAAGGTGAAGTCTTACTTCCCAAAGTAGCGCTGCGTAAACGTCGCGATAAAACTAATTTCGATGGTCAAGCCGATTACTGCCTCGCACGCGGCAAATACTGCCATCGGAAGTGTCGGGAGAAAACCGCCAGGAAAGAAACCACGCCCATGAAACGAGATGATGCTGATGATGAGGGCGTACAGTGGAGACATCGATGGCTGATTCCCCGCGAAGTGGCCGAGCACGTAATAGAGGATGGCAAAGCTGAGGATCGTCGAAAGATACGCCATCAGGGTACGACCTGGCTTGTATCCATACCCGGCCAGCACATCAAGAAACCCCGAAAAGAGGTAGGAGCCAGAGGCGTGGACGCCGCTTCGCCTCAGCACTTGTCTCTGTAACACCTGTGCACGATAGGCAAAACGATCCGCCGCTTCAGAGAGTCCCTGGGCACGCAAGACCGCCGCGAGCTGCCTGTTCGCGCGCGCAGCTGCGCGAAATCGCTCGCGGTCCAGTTGCTGCTGCGTCTCCGGTCGCGCCCGCTCCTCTCGTACCAGCCGTTCGCGTAACTTGTTCGTCAAGGTCGGCGAGCGCATGACGTAGTGCACGACGACATCGCTGACCTCCTGGGCCCGCAGAAACATATTGACCGCTCGCTCAACGTGAGCGGGCAACCCTCGTTCGCCTTGTGGCTCACCTTCCTCCTCTTCAAGAGGAAGGAGGCCTGCGACGGTCTCATCGCCCAAGCGTTTTAACTTGGTCCAATCGACCACAGTGAGATTTACATCTCCCCAATGCACATCGGCCAGCGCAACATACCCGTACTGATCGTTGCCCGCATGCAGCCCATCCAGAAGGGTCTGCGTATTCAGGAAGACGCCACGCAGATCTGCTGCAGATAGGCTCTCCGGGAAGTGCGGCATCCAGGTGCGCAGGCGTTTGAGCTCATCCGCTCCGAGTGCCTTGCCCTCCAAATGCGTGCCGAGCAGACGTGCCCCTTCCAGGTGTGCACCAACGAGTTTCGCTCCCTCCAGATGCGCTTCGAGCAGGTTCGCTCCCTCCAGAGAGGCGCCTTGCAGCATCGCTCCTTCCAGATGGGCCTCAAGCAGGGTTGACCCTTCCAGGTGCGCCTTCGTGAGATCAGCCCCTTCCAGGTAGGTGCCCACGAGAATAGCCTGCTTGAGCGAAGCCTTGCCCAGATCAGCCCCTTCCAGGTGCGCCTCTACCAGCACAGCCCCATCCAACGTTGCCCAGCCCAATTGTGCCCTTTGCAACTGTGCATTGCTCACGTCTGCCTTTGCCAGGTTCGCCGAGGCTTGCCTGCTTTGCTCAACCGTCGCGTGACGGCCTTCTTCCAACGACAGCCCGGCATGCAAGCCGATCAAGGGCAGATTGCTCAAATTCACCCCTGACAGGTCAGCCCCTCTCACATCAAGCCCAAACGCTTGCTGCTGCTGCACACTTTTGCTCCCATCTGTATGCGCCTCCGCGCTCCTCTGCTCTTCCAGTGCCAATAGCCACTCGACATCCGCGCGACTCAACCGTACTCCTTTGAAAGGATATATCCCTCGCTCGATATCAACATCCCCCTGGGAATAGCTCAACAGGCGTTGTTGTCGCTCCTCGTCGATGATCGGCTCGGTCCGCCACGGCTGCCCCTGTCCGTTCCAGTAGGCTTTCCACGTCTCTACGTCATACGTATTGGATGGGTACATTGATGATGATAGATGATCTTGCATAAGGATGTGCCTCGATGAGGTCACGACGTTAAAAAGAGTCGGCGGAATCCCTGTGCCATTATTGTAACGATTGAGGAATTGAACGTCAAGAATACAGCAAGCTCTTGTGAGCGGGTACGTATCAGACTATGAAGCAATGTGAAGTGACATGTCATCTGCTGCACGCTGACTTCCCCTGGCAACAGCGCTATACTGGTATCGATCGGCTGTGCGCACCATGTGGATCATCGCCTTGCTGACATGCCCCCGGCATGTCGGGCGCAAGCACTTTGTGTCTGGGGTTGTATGGGGGCCATGTCAGGCGACTCCATACAGCCTCTCCTCTTCTCGCCCTCTATGACAGCACATGCGCTGGCGGATGACGAACATCTTGCTCAGGCTCTCCTGGTGCCTGCCCCAAGAAGTGAAGCAAGTGGAAGTGACATGCCATCTGATGAACGGTGACTTCTCTCGCCTATTCTTCTACACTGTTGCTTGAGGAAGTCAATAGCCCGTGGCGAGCATGGGTATGAACCTTCTCACAGATCACTGTTTTTCGTTGTGATTCAACAATTAAGGAGGAACGACATGCAAGTCGTACAACAAGCTTTTCAGAGCTATCGAAGCATGTTTTTAGTGCGTGGCATCATTGCCATTGTGTTTGGCGTGCTGGCCCTGGTGTTGTCACCGGGGATTACGCTGACCTTCCTGGTGTACCTGTTTGGCGCGTACGCCCTCATCAGCGGGGTCGCTGCAGCGGCTACGGCTCTGCGCTACAACAAAGAGGAGGGCTGGGCACTGCTGCTGGTCGAGGGCATCTTGGGCATTCTGGCAGGCGTCGTCGCCTTTGTCTGGCCGGGTATCACCGCCTTCGCCTTCCTCTTCCTGATTGCAGCCTGGGCGATTGTCACCGGTATCATGGAGATCGTCGCTGCCTTTGTGCTCCCACTGGGTACTGGGCGTGAGTGGTTGCTGGGGCTGGCCGGGGTCGCCTCGATCATCTTCGGCGTTCTCCTCGTCTACCGGCCTGTTGCCGGGCTGGTCGCCTTGGTCTGGCTGTTCGGCATCTACGCCATTGTCTTTGGCATTCTCTACATCGTGGGGTACTTCCGCACCCGTTCGCTGGCTTCTAGCCTGACCTGACCTGCATTCAGGCACGTTTTGCTTGCGCTGTCCAACGTAGCCTCCCGATTTCTCCTGGAGGGCGGGCAGCGCGCAAAAGGTCATTGATGAAGGGGTGAAAGAGAAAGGATGAAGAACGTGTCATCCATGCAACAAGCGAAACAAAGCACCTCGCAGGGAGCAGAGCCTTCTGATGGCATGCTGTTGCAACAATCGCTCGCAGGCGACGAGTACGCCTTTGAAGCCCTGGTCAGCCGCTATCGCAGTTTCTTACTGGACTCTATCCGGCGTATCCTCAAGGACGATGAACAGGCGTATGACGTCTTGCAGTTTGTCTTGCTCCGGCTCTATGACTCTCAGACAACATTGCAGACGGACGTGTCACTGCGAGGGTGGTTGTTTCAGGTCGCACGCAATCGCTGCCTGGACGAGTTGCGCAAGCAGCGGTGTAGACCTTCGATTCATTTCTCTGAACTCTCCTGGGAAGATGAGAACGATGGGATAGCGCTGATAGAGTCCATCCAGGATCCACAACCCTTGCCGGAGGAGATCGTAGAGCAGCATGATCTGCACGCTGTCCTGCACCAGGCGATACATAGTCTCCCGCCCAGGTTTCGCTGGGTTGTCCACCTGCACTGTTTCAGGCACCTCACCTTCTCTGAAATCGGACGCACCCTCAAGATGCCCGTGCCGACCGCTAAGGCCTACTATTATCGCTCTCTACCGCTGCTACGTTCCGCACTCGCAAACAACGCGGCTGTTTCTTTGAGCGCGTAGTGTCAAAAGGGGAATAAGGGGCCTCTCGTCGCACCATTCTCTCTCGCACTGGTCAATATGGCTATTGACCAGTGCGATTTGTCACGAAGCGCGCCGTCAGGCTAGTTCGTCGACGTTTTGCTGTCCGATTGACCCGTATGCTGTGCCGATTGATCCGTATGCTGTGCAAGGAACTTATTGGCCCATTGTTCGATCTGCTTTTTGGCATCCGCTTCCGCCACGCCATAGCGATCCTGGATCATGCCAGCCAGCACCTCGACATTGCCTTTGATTTGCTCTACGTCGTTGTGCGTGAGTTTCCCCCACTCGTGACGTACGCTTCCACTCATCTGCTTCCAGTTGCCCTGAATCCTGTTCTTCAAAGAATCGTCTTTCACCTTTGGTTCTCCTTTCGTTTGTTTCGTATGTACGTGCTACGCTGATTATTGCTTCTACCTCCCCTCTTGCAGGGTGGGGCAGTTACATGCGTAACTTCATAACTAGTGTATGCGCAGAGCGTGAAAAAAAGCGTTGGCAGCAGCATAAAAAATGACTATTGAGTATTGGGTAGTAAAAGCGTCATTTGTGGCGATGGTAAAGCTCAACTCCTGGCCAGGATATGGCTCTCACACAGATGAGTGAATGATGAGCTTATCCACATCCGCGCCTTCAAGGCCTTTCGGTCACCGGCTTTGCGTGTGGAGCAGTCGCGTCTTCTGGAGCAGTCGCGTCTTCGGGGGGAAATTGCTCGGGATGTTCCGTCTTCCAGCGTTGCCAAACCGCGACAATGATCTCCTGCAGGACGCCAGCCACCGGGACCGAGAGGATTCCCCCGAGAACGCCAAAGAGCTGGAGACCCACCAGCAGTGCTAAGATCGCCACAATGGGGTGGATTCCGACGGTACGGCTATAAACCCGCGGTAACAAAATCTGTCCCAAGACGACTGACTGGAGCAGCGTCATGAAGATGGCCACGATCAGGACCGTCAGCCAGCCCTGGGAGAAGGCAGCCAGAATACACAGGGCGCCTATCACAGTACCGCCGATCACCGGAATAAAGAACAGGAGGAAGAAGAGCAGGCCGAGCAGGGCGGCATAGGGGACGTGCAACAGCGTAAGCATGAGGCCGGTACTTACCGCTCCGATAGTTGCCAGTATCAATGAACCGCGAAAGTATCCGCCGATGCTCTGGTCGAGGGTATGCACCAGGAAGTTTATTGTACTCTGCTGGGCCAGCGGAGTTTTTTTACAGAGCCAGCGAATGATGCGTGGACCATCTACCACAAAGTAGACGCTGAGTGTAATAACGATGACAAGCGCGGTAATGTCACTGATGGTCTGCAGGAGAAAAGGTAAAGTTCCTGAGAATGCTTGCAGCAACTGGGAAAGCGCCTGATCCCTGAATTGACCCAACTGCTGCTGGGAAAAGCCGAACTTTTCCAGGAAAGCGAGAACTGGCTGCAAGGAGCGCTCTCCTGCCGGGCTTGCCAGGTACTTGAGGAATTGAGCCAGAGAGGAAGATTGCTGAATGAGGGGGAACCACCACCAGAGACAATCCACCAATGATGATGATGGTGACGGCAAGGTAGGCAATCGCGACGGCAAGAGGGGGCGCGAGGCGACGTTGCAAAAACTGGACTAGCGGATAGTTCAGGTAGGCGAGCAGTGCTGAAAGTATCATACTGATCACTGCTACTGAGATCAGTGAAATCCCATACACGGCAGCCGCAGCAATGGCGAGGCATCCTAGAACCGTCAAGGTGATGAGAAACCGTCTCGTCCAGGCGGAACGCGAAGAGGTTGTATCAGCCAGCGCTTTTTCTTGGACTGTATTTAAAGTCATACTATCTGTTGTCTTTCTCGAGCGCTCTAGCTTGCCTGATGAGGCCTGAGAGCCAGCGCGTGTATCTCCGCAAAAAATTGTCAAAGAAGCATTTCTGTTCTTTACATTTTATGATATCTGTAGAGAGTGAAAGAAAGCGTTGATGAAACCGTAAAAACATGGAGTGAGTTGCTGTGAAACAAGCTAACTCCTTCTCTCCTTAGAAAGAAAGGCCGAGATAGAAATGAAACCAGTGAAGAAGACACAGCCAGATCGTTCACCGCATGTGACGCATCCTCAGGCTTCACAGGACACTGAGGAAGTGGTGGTTCCAGATGTCGCTGCACTTGTGGGTATCCTTCTGACCGGCCTGCTCTATCTGGTGCTTCCACCAAATGTGATTATCGGTCCTAACTGGCTCCTGTTGGTCATTGAAGGGGTGTTTGTGGTTCCACTCGTCATCGACCTGCTGACAGCTTGGGAACTCTCACATACGGCCAGACGTATCCTCGTCTTGGTCCCCCTCTGCGTCAGCACGTTGGCACTTATTGTCGGTGTTGCGCTCCTCATTCTCACGTTGCCAACGGATAGACACGCGACCAATTTGTTACGCTCAGCGGCCTTGCTGTGGTCGTTCAATATCATGGTCTTCGCCTTGTGGTATTGGGAACTTGACGGAGGAGGCCCCTGGAAACGTCATCTCTCTGGGCATCACGCCGCAGATTTTCTGTTTCCACAACAAGCAGATGGCAAGAGTTGGGCGCCGCAGTTTCTTGATTATCTGTTCGTCGCCTTTACTGGGGCCACCGCTCTGAGTCCTGCTGATACGTATCCGCTCACAAGACTTGCGAAAGCGCTCATGATGATCGAGGCAGTGCTTTCACTCACGGTCATCGTGATACTGGTCGCCCGCGCAGTCAACATTCTCTGAGGGTGAAGAGGGAAGACGACCAAGGGAGATTGCAAGAGGTGGGTCTTGCTCGCTGCCCACCCTGTTGTGAGGTCGGACCGCGAGCAAAACGTGCTGGACGCAGTCTGGGGGACTGTGTGGCAGGTTAAGTCAGGCTAGAAGCCAGCGAACGGGTCTGGAAGTACCCCACGATGTACAGGATGCCAAAGACAATAGCGTAGATGCCGAGCAACCAGACCAGGGCGACCAGCCCGGTATTGGGCCGGATGGCGATAAGAATGCCGAAGATGATCGAGACGACCCCGGCCAGCCCTAGCAGCCACTCGCGCCCAGTCCCCAAGGGCAGGGTAAAGGCACCGACGATCTCCATGATGCCGATCACAATCGCCCAGGCTGCAATCAGGTAGAGGAAGACGAGGGCGGTGATACCTGGCCAGGCAAAGGCGACTACGCCTACCAGAATGCTCAGGATACCCTCGACCAGCAGCAGTGCCCAGCCCTGCTCTTTCGTATACCGCAGGGCCGTAGCCGCTGCAGCGACCCCGCTGATGAGGGCGTATGCGCCAAACAGGTACACCAGGAAGGTCAGCGTAATGCTCGGCGAAATCGCCAGGGCCAGCATGCCAAACAGGATGGCGATGACGCCACGAACCAATAACATGCTTCGAAAGCTCTGAAGAGCTTGTTGTGCGACTTGCATGTCGTTTCTCCTTAATGGTTGAATCTCAACGAAAAAACAGTGTTTTGTCCGTCCATGGGCGTTCCTTGCGTTTCTGCAAAGTACGTCTTGCAGGGACGGCAGTGAATGGGAATCCTCTTGATGATGCGGATAATCCCATGAGTCTTACGCGTGTTTGTTTATGTAAGGTATAGTCAACAGATCGTTCTGTGTCCTTCATTCCTCCTTTCAAGTGTTCGTAAGGGTTGTTTCCCAATATCAAAGAAGCATTGCTGTTCTTTACTTGCATGATACTTGTAGAGTGTGAAAGAAAGCGTTGATGAAACCATAAAAAAAGTTTTATGTATTTCCCCACACTTTTCTTCACGCTCTCCTGCTATGCTTGAAGTGCACAAGTGTAGTGCCAAGGAGAATATCAGGGTGTCAGGCCAATAGCGCATTGTACACCTAAAATAAGACAGTTCTCTATCTGTCTATCAAGCATGAATTGCGAGATCCAAATGCTTGAGCTAGATGCGGGGGTTGGCAGTCGTACAGCCCGCACCAGGTGGATCAGAGACACAGGAGGATAATCATGGAATTACGAGAGTTTTACCCAACCATGACGGATGTTCGACAGCTCGAGCACGAGGGATTTTCGCGCGAGCAGATTGCTGGACTCTTCAGAGTCAAAGCGCTCTATCAGCGCGGGATCTATCAGGAGGCTAATCCTGAGTACAAGCGACTAGCGTTTGTCCGCTGGCTCTACCTTCAGGGTCGCCTGGAAAGCTAATCCGCGGTTACGACGTCCTCTACATACTAGCACCAGGGAGTAGTTAGGCCCGTGTGTCCATGAGTTCGTCTCTGGCGGATGTGTACTCTTCCTTGCGCAGAAAAAGCTTGCCAGGCTCCATCAATGGCAGAGGGGCCTGTTTCGCCCGTGTGACGATGTGCAACATGTTGCTGCTTTGTCTGTTTGGAGATACGATGAGGATGGCAAAACGGCTCTAGATTGGAGAATCCTACGAGCCATCAAAAGGAGGAACATACCATGTTTGAAGCAACCTTCAAAATCACTGCCCTGGTCGAAATTAACGAGCAAGGACAGCGCGTTTTTCAATTATTGAAGCACGAAGACCCAGTAGATGATGACGGGTTCTTATCGCTTGTGGCGATGGTATACCAGCAAGATGTGTACCGCACGCTGCGGGTGGGCGATGACCTGACTGTGACAGTGCACCTCGATCTTCCCCCCAGAGACGTCGAAAGGACGCTGCGTTTCCGCGAGGACGGGCGGCTTGAGGGAGAAGGCGTATCGGAGCCGACCGCAGACCTGCTGCCGCTCATTTCATCGATGTCTGAGCACTTTCGCCGACAGGTGCAACCAGGCGATGTCCTCACCGTCTCGTTCCAGGTGCAGCGGCTCTAATCATAGAGAGGAGGAAAACTGAAGTTGGCGGCGGGACGCTTGTTCCCGCCGCCAACTTCAGTGTCTGCTACAACTTTATCGCAAGCTCCTGGGCTTTTGACACTCCCCTTCGGTTATGCCAGGGTGTTGGATACGGCCTGGTCAAAGCTCACGAGGTTTGGCGTGCCAAAACCTGTTGCGTAGTCCCAGCCCGGCGTCGCTGAATAGTACAGGTTATTGCCACTCGTGACGTCAAAGTAGGCATTTCCGCCAGCATGCTTGTCTGCAACTGTATAATATAACTGCGCTGAATACCCAAAGGTGCTCAGATGCTGGATTGTGTCTTCATTCACCAGCGCCTGGCCAGCCGCCCAGATAGGCGCAGCAGCGCTTGTTCCACCAACGTCTCCCCATTGTCCCTGGAAGTAGACGGCAAGATGATCTGCGACCGCTGAGACATCGGGTACCTGACGCATCCCATTGGAGTAATTGTTCTGCACGCCTGGGCCAGCCTGCCAGACTGGACGCTTAAACAGCTGTCCCAGACCGCCTCCGCTGCCCCAGCTATTATGACACTTAAAAGGGTCCAGACCATTCGACCACACTGTCTCATCTGTTCGGCTGTGCTGGCCATTGACAGAGAGCTCTGTACCTCCGACAGCAACAACCCACGGGTCACTGGCTGGAAAGCTGACGGAGAGGTCCCCATAGGTCTCGTCGGCAAATGCTGCGCAGTCACCGCTCGCGACGAAGACCGTCATATGCTCCACCTTCGTCAGTTGTTGCAGGCTGCTATCGAGGGCGCGGATGTCATCGGAAGTGATATCGGCTTCGTCTATTCCCAGGCTGATGCTCACCACGCTGCCCGCATTGGCGTTGCTTGTATTATTATCAATGATTTTCTGCAATTCATCATTCACCTGCGTCCAGGGATCATCGCTGGCATTGCCATCGGTTTGGTACACGACGATCGAGGCGTCCGGGGCCAGTCCGGCGACCATTTGTACGTCCAGTGTCGATTCTCCTTCTGCATCCGACGGACCGCCATCGATGTCGACGAACGAGAGATGTCCCTGGAAGTGAACACAGCTCAGATAGTTCTGAATATCATCCTGGTACGAACCATCGGTCTCCACCAGATTGATCGTCATCTGCTGACCAAGCAGGCCACGCCGATGGAGGGTATCGTAACCATATGCCCCGGCAACATCCTCCGGCACAAGCGTCTGATTATCTGGACTACAGTCCTGGGCGCGAGATTTTGGCGTGTGCGGCCCTTGGAGGTGGCTGAAATGCATGGTCAGTGCGTGCAGTGGAGGCTTGCTATAATTATCCAAGCCCGTAATGGCATCGATGGAGTTCGCTAAAAATGCAGGTACTTTGGGTGGGGTTGCGGGTGCATAAAAGGTACGTCCTTTATACTGGTGAATAACGAACTTTGTTTGCAGCAACCGTGCAAGGGTTCCTGCCTTCGCGTAAACTGACAGGTGTGTCCGTAACTTGCTCAGCTTCAGCGTAATCCCTTGCAGGCTAAAGAAACTCTGGATTTTTTGGTAGGTGCTCTCGCTAATGCCAAGGCGCTTGGCAAACGACTCCAGGTTGGAGTTCTGCCCGGGTTGGAGCTTTTGCCGACTAGCCTCGTCGAGCAGCCGGGGATCGATTTTGAAAGTGATGCCAACATGCAACATCGTCGCATCCGGCAATGGACCCTTCACAGGCGATTGTAGTGCCGCAGCCGGGATGCCCAGGTTGATCGACGTAAACTGAGGAGGCGCGGGCTGATTACAACTGACCAGTGACGTGAGCGAAAAGAACAGCGTGAGTAACAGCGCAGATAGATGAACTACCTTCGCGTGATAGACTTTCTGCAATGATTTCATAGTAAAACCTTTAAAACCTCCTTTGCTTAGTGGGTGACGAGTTTGCCAACCAAAAAGCCTGCGACCGCGGCAGCAGTTGCGATACCCAGTGTTTCCAGTGCAGTGACCAAGACGTTGCGGTGTCCTACGAGGCCCCGTCCTACACCGAGCAGCAGCAAGAGCAAGGCCGTGACGATGAGCGAGACGAGGCGAGCGTTGTCCAAGGAGAGAAATGCGAATGGAATAACAGGTACGGATGCCGCAAACAGGTCAGAGATGAACATCCATATCGACTGTACGAAGGGATTCTTCGGTTCCGAACTTCCGGACTGGAATTCAGAGGCCGCCTCAACCTGGAGAAATGTCTTGGGGTGACGAGCCAGCGCATCGACGATAGCAGTAGTGTCCTGGTTGTTAAAACCGGCTGCTCGCAGTCGATCCCTGAGTTCCTGTTTCTCTCCCTCCGGATTTTTGTCGATCTCCGTTTGCTCCTGGGCAAGCCGCGCTTTTGCCTGGTCATTGGTCGACTCTACATCCAGAAACGTACCCGCCATCATCGAGACGGCGGCGGAAATGGCTCCTGTCGCCCCGGCAAGCAAGACGATGGAACCGCTGGTAGAACTACTTGCTACGCCGAACACCAGGCCGAAGATGGAAACGGTTCCATCCTCCATGCCGAAGACGATATCGCCAATGGAGTCGTAAAAGGATTTTCCAATGGCTTGCAGGAACGATTTGTTCGGTGTGCTTTTTTCGGATGGTATAATACGGACACCTCTCTTCTTTACTCTCTGTTGAGAGTGAATACATTCCCGGGCTTCATAGAGCATGAATAAGGAATATTACTTGTCTTGAGAGTACCAATCGGACGTGAAGAAATGCGTTTGCCGGAGCGTAAAAAAGCCCTGTTCTCGACCTCAATGGAGCAAGAAACGAATACTACGAAAGTACCCCGAGCTTTTTTACGCTTCCGACCACGCTTTTTGCCACGCTCTGCGAATAGTATAGAGTTATAGTTATCTTTCGACGCGTCGAGCAATACGTTACGCTTTGTGCTAGTTGCTGACAGGGAATGAGAACGGTAGTACGCTTCAGTTTGTAAACATCACAGACAAACAAGGAGCGCACTACAGATGCTTGACAAAGCCATAGTTCTCACCACCATTTTTACCATAATCGATGACACAATGAAAGGATCAGCAGTGATCCAGCACGCCTTGGACCGGCCTGGACCAGCCCCAAGTCTCTCTGACAGTGACCTGGTCACCATCGCCCTCTATCAGGAACTGATCGGTGAACCCAGAGAGGATCACTTCTTCCGACTGTTTCATCGATCTTCAGATCTGCAAGACGTTCTTCCCAGGACTCAATGAACGGAGTCGGTACAATCGTAGAAAGCGTGACCTCTGGTTGGTGATCCTGGCGGTACGAGTGAGCTTGCAGATCGTGCTGGATGCGCTGCAGCTTGAAGAGACGGCCGCGATTGACTCCTGAGCTCCTGTGCCATGTGTTAGGTACAAACGGGGAAAACACGCCAGTTGATTTTGTCGGCACCGCCGACTATGGCGTGTGTAGCAGCAAAGCCATTGAAGTACTTTGGCTGCAAATTCCACAGTGTGGTCAGTCTGACGGGGATCATCATGGGCTTCCTGCTCACCCCAGCCAGCCGCTACGACAACCAGCCAGTGGTGGAACTGCTCGAACTCGTTTTCGCATCACCTCAAGCGGCTGCTTGGGGATGGGGCCTACAATGATGCGGCTCTTCAGAGCTATCTTGAACAGTATCGCTCTCTGGAACTGCTGGCTCCTACCAAAGTGAACCAACCGCCAAAACGTTCGAAGCCTGCTCAAACACAACTCAACCGCTTGCGCTTGATTCCGCGAAACGGTACAATGCCATCAGCGGCAAGAGCAATGTGCACTTGTCCAGAAGCACTCACGCAGAAAAGTACCTGGGGCGTTATGACGAGAATTGCTGCCAAGGTGACGGCTCATAGTGTTGGCATGATGGTGAACACCCTTTGGGAAGACCGGTCCCTCAAGTTAGCTGATCTTGCCGTCTAAACAACTCGCACAAAGCGTACGTTATAGTATATTATTACCTTCGCAAACAAGAAAGCGAGTTGAACATGTTGAATATGCGGGAACGAACAGATGTTCTGTTCAAGAGACTCTCCAGGCTGTCTCTCCTACGCCTCGTGCGGAACGTCATTCTCGGACTATTGACATTGCAGGTCCTGACCGCGATAGTCCTCCTTGTCATTGCCGCGTTAGGAAAACGGCGCAAACACGAGACGAGCTTTCCCCATGAACCTTTCAAGGAAGTGCCAGTTGGCGAGAATTTCCTCCACCTGTATGCCTACGGGCGTGATCTGTACGATGCGATGCTAGAGGCAATCGATGCAGCACAAGAGAGTATTTATATAGAATCCTACATCTGGAAAGATGATGCTGTTGGCCAGGAATTTCACATGCACCTGGCTCGGAAAGCGGCAGAAGGTGTTGCGGTCTATGTCATCTTTGATCGATTTGGCAATCTCGTGGTTCCACGAGGCTTCAAATCGTCTTTTGCCCCTCCGATTCATGTGCTCGAATACAGTTCTATCCGCCGTCCGTGGCATCTGCTTGATCCTCGTCGTTACGCGCTCGACCACCGCAAGATGCTCGTCGTCGACGGCAGGGTGAGCTTTATCGGGGGCTACAATATCGGATCGGTCTACGCGACGGAGTGGCGCGATACGCATCTGGGCCTGCGTGGCCCTGCAGCGGCGGAACTCGCCCGGTCCTTCATTGCCTTCTGGAATCGTTTCTGCCCGGCAAACGAGAGGATAACGCAGCGGTATCACCTCAGCGTTGACTCGCATATCGCCGTCAGTCAGAATGAGGCCATGCGCATGTCTTTCCCCATTCGCGATCTCTACATCGCTGCGATTGATGAGGCAGAGCAGTTCATCTTCCTCACGACTGCCTACTTTGTGCCCGATCGGATGCTCCTCGAGGCACTGAAGGCGGCCGCCGGGCGTGGCGTAGATGTGCGGGTGCTTGTTCCGTGGGTCTCCAACCATGTTGTGACGGACTGGATTGCGCATAGCTACTTTACCGATTGCCTGCAAGGCGGTGTGCGCATCTTTGGCTACCGATATACCATGTTGCATGCGAAGACCTGCACCATTGATGGACAGTGGTCGACGGTCGGAACATGCAATCTTGATCGTTTGAGCCTGGTTGGGAACTATGAAATCAATGTCGCAGTCTACAGCGCAGAGTTTGCCCAGCATATGTCCGCGCTCTTCGCAGAAGATACGACCGAGATGTTTGAATTGACCATGGAGCAGTGGAAGAGTCGACCGTGGTATAACAAAGTGAGTGAGCGCATCCTGGCTCCCTTGCGTTTCATGATGTGATGTCAGACAATGCATGTTTGATGTGTTGCTTCGAAAGAAAGGAGTATCTCCATGCCTGGTTCGTTCCGTATCGGCAAGATTGCCGGAATCGACATCTATATCAATGTCAGTTGGATCATCATCCTCGTATTGCTCACCGTATCCCTTGCCACGGGCTGGTTTCCCCAGTTGGATCCGGGGTGGTCAACCGCCACCTATTGGGTCACGGGCTTCATCGCGTCCCTGCTGCTGTTTGTCTCCGTCCTCTTACATGAGCTAGCCCACTCGTTTGTTGCTCGCCGGCGGGGCCTGCCCGTGACAAGTATCACGCTGTTCATCTTTGGTGGCGTCTCCAATATCGAGCGTGAGCCAACGAGTCCAGGCGTGGAGTTCCAGATGGCATTTGTCGGACCACTCACCAGTATTGTCATTGGCATCGTGTGTTTCTTGCTCCAGTTGCCGTTACGCGGGAGCAACTCCCCGTTGGAAGGCATCTTATTCTACCTGGCGGTGACCAACGTCTTGTTGGGCGTCTTCAATCTCATTCCTGGCTTCCCACTGGACGGGGGCCGAGTGTTGCGCTCCATCATCTGGAAGATCACCGGCAGCATGCGTCAAGCCACCCGTGTGGCCACGATCACAGGCCAGGTCATTGCTTACCTCTTCATCCTGCTGGGCGTCTGGCTCTTCTTCACCGGCTCTGTTTTGAATGGCATCTGGCTAGGTTTCATCGGCTGGTTCCTGTTGAGCGCAGCCCAATCGGCCAACTCCCAGGTGATGTTGGAGTCCGTGTTGCGTGGCGTCACCGTTGGTGAGGTCATAAATCCCACGCCGACGTTAGTCCCTGCCAACATCTCACTGCAACAACTGGTCGACAAATACTTCCTGCCTCAAGGTCTGCGTTCCGCCCTGGTGATGCAGGCTGATCAACTGGCTGGCCTGATTACCCTCAGCGATATCCGCCATGTTCCACGTGAGCAGTGGGGACAGGTTCCTGTCGGCCATGCGATGATTCCCCTAGAGCGCCTGCACGTGGTGCAACCGCAGCAAAGCCTGAACGACGTATTACCTTTAATGGCAGGTCGTGATGTGAACCAGTTGCCTGTGGTACAGAATGGGGCTGTTGTTGGCGTCGTGAGTCGCGATGCGATTGTCCATTATCTGGAGGTGCGACGTAGCCTCGGCTTAGGTGCCGCCAAAGGCGATGTTCGAAAATAGTTGCCAGAGACGGTCTGATAAAGTACACGACTGTGATGAAAAAACTGCTGCTGCTTATTCGACATGGGGAATCGACCTGGAATGTCGAGCATCGTCTTCCGGGACAGTTGCCAGGAATTGAACTGACTGCGACAGGGCGAGCGCAGGCACAACGTCTGGCGGGAGCCCTAACGGTGCTCCCGCTTAGCGCCATTATCAGCAGCTCCTTAGCACGTGCCGTTGAGACGGCCGAGTACCTTGCACAGGGACGAGCGCTCACCATTCAACTCGAGCCTGAACTGATGGACATCGACCTGGGTCACTGGTCAGGGCAGAACCGCGATGACCTCTTTCAAAGTGATGCCGCATGGAAGGCCTTTGTCCGCAATCCTACGGTAGCGCCTGAGGATGTGGAGACGTTTCCCGAGCTCGAACAGCGCGTCGTGGCAGCCGTTGAACGCTGGCTCAAGAAGGATGCAACGGGTTCCTGCCCTGCGTTCGTCGCGCATGCCGATGTCATCAAATTACTGCTGGCGCACTACCTCGGTCTGGAGGCAGGACGGGCGAGATCCCTGTGGATCGACAATGCTTCTGTGAGCGTCATTGAACTGACAGCTGATCGGCAGCCACTGGTGCTCGCCATCGGCTGGAATCCCCAACCAGGATGGTTACAACCGTCCACCCCTGCGTCCGAGCAGCCGAAAAGTGAAGGGCATTTGGTTGGGGAACAGAACGCGTAGGGGGACAGATGGCGAACAGGCTGCTATTGACTGCAAACTCTTTGTAGTCAGCGGTAGCCTGTGATTCGCCTCGCAGTTGGAGCAATCGCGCGTAGCCGTAGGCGGAGGCGACGGAGTCCAGATCGGAGTGCTTATGCCCGATGACATAGATCGGCCTTGACATGTTCCTCTCTTCCATGATCGTTCTCGCTTTCCGAAAGGCAGTTTCTCTCTCACAGCGAGAACTCTAGGTGTAGTGCGCGACAATCTCCATTGTATCCATGCTCGGGTCAAGCTGTTTGGTGATGCCATCAAGCAGACCGAGGGTGCGTCCGACCAGCAGCAGGTCAGTGGGAATGGTGCCGATGCTCTTGCCGATTTGCATGCCGGCATCCATCGCATTGATATCTTCCCCGCTCTCGCCAGGCTGGTTGTTGCCTAGCAGCACCCCGACCAGGTTCAGCAGGGTCGTGATGTCCACCTCTCCCTCGAATTTGAGTCCGGCATCGGCCAGCGCACTGGTAAGTTCGTTGAAATCGCCGACGCTGAGCGCTTGTACCATTCTTTTGAGCGAGGCGACGAGTGAGGGAGCCAGGGGAACGGTCAGCCCGTGATCGAGCAGCACGAGGCGCGGGCCGGGTTGTACCAGCAGGTTGCCAGGGTGCGGGTCTGCATGCAGGATGCCCAGGTGCAGCATCTGGTCGGCATAGAGATCATTGAGCAGCTGCGCAACCTCGTGTGGGGAGATGCCCGCCTGCTCCAGGGCCTCACGGTCAGTAATCTTGATGCCCTTCATATACTCCATCACGATCAGGCGTTCGGTACTCAGTTCTGGAAGAACCTCTGGCACAAGCGCATCAGGGCGGTACGCGAGCGCCGCGCGTAGGCTAGACATTGACTCGGCCTCGTGCTTGAAGTCGAGTTCCAGCGGCAGCGTCTCCTTCAGGTAGTCGATGATCGGCTGGAGCTGGATCGCGGGCGTAAGCCGCGCAATCGCCTTGACGACCTGCTCCAGCACCGCCAGGTCCGTCGCCACCAGGTTCTCGATGTCCGGGTACTGCACCTTGACGGCGACCTCGCGCCCGTCGTGCAATCGCGCGCGATGCACCTGTGCAATCGAAGCGGCCGCGACCGGTTCCCGCTCGATGTCTGCAAACACGTCTGCTGGACGCCGACCCAGCTCGCGGGTGATGGCTTTCTCTACCTCCGACCAGGAGCGCGGCGGCATGCGATCCTGCAGGGGAGCCAGGGTGCGGATATAGATGGCCGGAAGCAGGTCGGGGCGTGTGGAGGCGAACTGGCAGGCTTTAATCAGCGCCCCGCCGAGCGAGGCGGCTGTCTCCAGCACCCGGTTGGCGCTGCGCTGGTGCTGCAACTCCCAGTCCCGCGGCTGTACCAGAGAAGGCAACCACTTCGCACGCTCGCGTAGGGTTGTATACCCGACGAAGATATCCGCGGCGACAGTCGCCAGCACCAGCGAGCGCGAGAGGGACTGACCGACCGGAACCACACGCGTGGCATGCTCCTGCATCGAGAGCCCGGCCTCCGTCCAGAGAAACGCGTTTGAACGGGCCAGGTCGGCCAGGCGGGCAAGAAACAGAGCAGGATTGGGGGTGATGGCCCCATTGGTCAAGACCGCCCACGTCTCCTCGATCGCGTGCCTGGTGGTTTGGTCGAGGACCCACCGCTTCTTCATCGTTCTTTTCTTCTCCATGTTGACGCTGCCGCTTTCCTTTCTTGTTCTAGGACGGCATTTTTTGCTTGAGGCGAGGTAGAAGCAAGGTGTTGCTGTCCCTATTTAGTAGACGCGCAGCGATTGCGACACTGCTGACAGCCCCCCAGGCTCTCGGGCGCAGACGCTTCGCGTGTGCTGGGGGCACATCAGCAATCCGATTTATCGAGCACGTCCTCAATGTACTAGCCGTGCTTCTGGCGCAAGACCTTCTTGTCGAGCTTGCCAACACTGGTCTTCTCCAGGTTGTCCACAAAACGAACTTCTGGCACCGCCCATTTTGAGATGGTCCCCCGCTCTGCCCATACTTTGACGTGGGCCTGGATGTGCTGCTCCGTGACCACACTCACGCTCTCCTGCTGCAACACGATCAGGGCCAGCGGGCGCTCGCCCCATTTCTCGTCTGCTAGTGCAATGACCGCCACCTCACTTACCCCTGGGTGCTGAGAAACGATGTCTTCGATCGCCAGAGAAGAAATCCACTCACCGCCGCTCTTGATCACATCTTTGATCCGATCAGTGATCAGCAGATACCCTTCGGGATCGATCGTGCCGATATCGTTGGTGTGCAGATAGCCGCCACGCCAGAGCTCCTCGGAATTGACCGGGTCGTTCAGGTAGCCCTGGGTGAGCCATGGGGCGCGGACAACGACCTCCCCGCTTGCCTTGCCATCATGTGGCACGTCTTGCATCTCGTCATCAACGATGCGCAGATCAACCAGCTGGATCGGTATGCCCGCCCGCGTTCGGTATTCAATTTCCTGGTCTTCGCCCACTTCTGTCATGCTTGGCTTCAGTTGAGCCAATGACAAGATCGGACACGTCTCCGACATGCCGTAGCCGCCGAAGACATCGATCCCCTTCTCCATCGCCAGCTTCGCCAGGCCCCTTGGCAGGGCTGAACCGCCGATGACCACCTTCCACCCAGACAAATCGATATTTTGGCTCGCCGGACTCGACAGCATCATCTGCAGAATGGTTGGCACGCAATGGGAGAAGGTCACATGTTCCCGCTGGATCAGGGTCAACAAGGCATCCGGCAGATAGCGACCTGGGTAGACCTGCTTGACACCCATGGCTGTTGCCACATAGGGAAACCCCCACGCATGGACGTGGAACATGGGCGTAACGGGCATATAGACGTCGCCACGATGGAAGCTCTGGTGCTCTGGAGTGCTGGCCACTGACCCAAGCACGGCCAGGGTGTGCAACACCAGTTGCCGATGGCTAAAATAGACGCCTTTCGGGTTGCCGGTGGTACCGGTGGTATAGAAGGTGGTGGCACGCGTGTTTTCATCAAAGTCAGGAAATTCGAAGTCCTCAGCCCCGCTGGCTAGCAGTTCTTCGTACTCAGCTGCAAACGCAAAGTTGGACTGCGGGCGCTCACCTTCATCGCTTAACAGAATGAAGGTTTTCGCTGTTTCCAGGCGATCCGCAATGGAGTCGTGGACCGGCAAGAAATCAGTGTGACACAGGATGACATCTGCCCCGGCATGATTGATGGTATAGAGAATCTGTTCCGGTGACAGGCGGATGTTGATCATCTCTAAGACCGCTCCCATCATCGGAATGGCGAAGTAGCACTCCAGGTAGCGATGGCTGTCCCAATCCATCACAGCTACCGTATCGCCTGGCTTCACCCCGAGTCCGGCAAGACCACTTGCCAACCGACCGATGCGTTGGAGCAGCGTTCGGTAGGTATAGCGACTTATATCCCGATACACGATCTCCTGTTCGGGGGCCGTCGCTAGAGGGGTGTGAAGCAAGTGCTTGATGAGCAACGGGTAGTCGTACGCGGAGTGTGTGTGTTCGATCAGCGATGCTGACATGGTAAATCTCCTTCCTTTTGGAGTGTAGCGACTAACGAAAGAGTGAAGTAGCCATGCTTTAGCCTTGCAGGTTCTCGAAGATGCCTGCGGCCCCCATCCCGCCACCGATGCACATCGTCACCATGCCATAGCGAGACGTGCGTCGCTTCATCTCATGCATGAGTTGGATGGTCAGCTTGGAGCCCGTTGCCCCCATCGGATGACCAAGTGCGATGGCCCCACCGTTGACATTCAGCTTCTCCATGTCCAACCCCAGTTCACGGACGATAGCCAACGACTGTGAAGCAAACGCTTCGTTCAACTCGATCAGATCGATATCCGAGAGCGAGAGGCCGGTCAGCTTGAGCACCTTGGGAATAGCGACGATCGGCCCGATGCCCATCACCTCGGGACGTACGCCGGCAACAGCGAAACCTACGAAGCGCAGTAAGGGTTTCAGCCCAAGCTGTTCGGCCCGCTCCCGCTCCATCACCACTACCGCCGCGGCTCCGTCACTGCGCTGGGAAGAGTTCCCGGCAGTAATTGTGCCTCCGGCCTGGAAGGCCGGGCGCAGCTTGGCAAGTCCCTCTTCAGAGGTATCGCGGCGTGGCCCTTCGTCTCGCTTGAAAACGGTCTTTTGCTGCTGTGGCTGTCCATCTTCATCCACCCAACTGAATTCGACCTCCAGTGGCACAATCTCCTCGTCAAACAGCCCAGAGTCCACCGCCTTGGCGGCAAGTCGGTGGCTGCGCAAGGCGAAGGCGTCCTGATCTGCGCGGGAAACCTTGAACTCCCGTGCTACCTGCTCGCCGGTGAGGCCCATCGGCATGTAGTAGGCGGCGTAGGTGTGTACCAGTTCGGGGTTGGGCGAGAAATTGGGAGACTGCAGGGTGCTCGACATGGACTCGGTGCCACCCGCCACGATCGTAGTGGCGAAGCCCGCCATGATGCGCTCCGCCGCCGTGGCAATCGTCTGCAAGCCCGAGGAGCAAAAGCGATTGACGGTCTGAGCAGGCACACTCACCGGCAGACCTGCCCGCGCCGCCGCCAGGCGGGCGATGTTGAGTCCCTGCGTCCCTTCAGGGATGGCACAGCCGATGATCACGTCCTCTACCTCTGCCGGGTCCAGTCCTGGCGCACGCCGCAGCGCTTCTTTGATGGCCGCACCGGCCATGTCGTCGGGATAGGTGGCCCGCAGCGTTCCACGCGGTGCTCGGCCCACAGCGGTGCGAGCACCGGAGACAATAACGGCTTCTTTCATTTTGTTCACCTTCCTAGTTTCTGAGTGGCTTGCCGGTTGTGAGCATGGCCTGGATGCGTTCCAGGGTCTGCTCGTTGTGCAACAGTGAGAGGAACGCCTCCCGCTCCAGCTTGAGCATGTAATCCTCCGTGACCCACTGAGGTGTCGAAAGCTCCCCGCCGCACAGGACGCGGGCGAGGTGTCCGCCGACAACGCCATCATATTCGGTCGCATAGCGCGCCCACTGCAGTTGCCGCACGCCGATCTCAAGCGCCGCTAACAGCGTTTTCCCGCCAGCGTAGACGTTCTTGCCTCGTTCAGGTGGCTGGTAATCGTCGGCCAGTGCGAGCACTTCGTGCCTGGCTATCACCAGCAAATGGTCAGGGTTCATCACAATCTTATCCTCGTCATTGAGGAAACCGAGAGTGCGCGCCTCCAATGCGCTGGTGGAGACTTTGGCCTGGCCGATGGTCTCAAAAGCTTTCTGCGCAAAGGGCAGGGGTGGCGTATCGGGGGACAGGGCCAGCGGTCGCGAGATGATGCGGCGGGCCAGTTCTTTGGTCCCACCGCCTGCCGGAATGAGCCCGACACCGACCTCCACCAGTCCCATGTACGTCTCGGCGGCAGCCACCACGCGGTCGGCATGCAGGGCAAACTCGGCCCCGCCTCCCAGCGTCTGCCCGTGGGGCGCGGTCACTACCGGTTTGGGACAGAAACGCAAGCCCATCATCAAGTTTTGGAAGGCCACCACCGTCTCATGCAGCTGCGCGAACTCTCCCTGCCGGGCTGCCATGCCAACCATGAGGAGGTTGGCTCCCACACAGAAGTTGCGGGCCTCGTTGCCGATCACCAGGCCAACCCAGCGGTCGCTCTCCAGCTCACGGAGGGCCCGCATGCCCATTTCGACGACGTATGGATCGATGGCGTTGGCCTGGGAGTGAATCTCAAAGCAGAGCACGCCATCCCCCAGGTCTAGCAGGCTCGCCGAGTCATTGCGAGCGATTTCTTTGCCTGCCTTACGTAGTGTCTCCAGGGAAATGAGCTCAGGGTCCGTGCGCACCGGCTCGTAGGACCCCGAGGTCGGATGATAAACCAACTCCCGGCCATCCTCATCGCGATAGAAAGAGGCGTTGCCCTGCTTGAGCATCGTCTGCACCCAGGGTGGGAGCGTGAGTCCGAGTTGCTCCATCAACCCGGCAGTCTCCTTGACGCCCAGCATATCCCAGGTGCGGAAGGGTCCGGCTTCCTGTCCTAAACCCCACTCCAGCGCGTGGTCAATGTCCACCAGCGAGTAGGCTATCTCCGGCGCACGCCAGGCAGCGTACATCAGAGCGGGCAGGAGCGTGTCTCGTATGTAGCGAGCATCGCGGTCCTCGTCAGCCTTGGAGATGAGGAAGCGCAGCCGCGCTCCGAGGTCTCCCTGCGCCTTCGCTGCCCTGACGATGGGCAGTTTGGGCTGTTGTGCCGGTCGGTAATTGAGTGTCTCCAGGTCGATCACGTCGAAGACGGTTTGTCCATCGCGCTTGGTGCGTTTGTAGAATCCACTGCCGGTCTTTAACCCGAGCAGACCAGCCTGAGCCATGCGCAGCAGTGGTTCGGGCGAGACCAGTTCCTCGCGGAACTGATCTTCGGGAATCAGGTTGTAGAGGTTTTGTGCGACCCCGAGTGGGATATCCAGGCCGACCTGGTCCAAGACTCGGAAGGTAGCGGTATTGGGCCGACCGATGAGCGGCCCGGTCAGCGCATCCACCTCCTCGATGCCATAGCCGTTCTTAAGCGCATAGCGCAAGGCCTGCTGGCTGCTGTAGCTAGCAATCCTGTTCGTGATAAAGTTCGGGGTATCTTTGGCGATCACCACCCCTTTGCCCAGCACTCGCTCCCCAAAAGTGCGCATGGCTTCCAGTACCTCGGGGTCGGTGTCTGCGGTCGGGATGATCTCCAGCAGTTTGAGATAGCGCGGCGGGTTAAAAAAGTGTGTCCCCAAGAAACGCCGTTTGAACCCCTCAGAGCGTCCCTCGGCTACTTTGGCGAGTGGAATGCCGGAGGTGTTGGAAGAGATAATCGCCCCAGCTTCGGCGACCTGCTCGATGCGAGCCATCAGCTCTTGCTTCGGCTCCAACCGCTCGATGATGGCTTCGAGGATCCAGTCAGCTTCTTTGAGACGCTCAAAGTCGTCCTCGAAGTTGCCCAGGCGGATATGCTCTGCCAGGCTCTCGTGCATCAGAGCAGCAGGCTTCGCCTTGAGCATGCGCTCAAAGCCGGCCTTGACGATGCTATTGCGCTCCTTCCCCTTCGCTCCTGGGGGGACGATGTCCAACAGGTCGACCAACAAACCGGCGTTGGCTGCGTGAGCCGCGATGGCTGCTCCCATGGTTCCGGCTCCCAGCACGGCCACGCGGTGAATGTGATGAGTCATAACACAACCTCCAGTATCAGAATCTTCGTTCATTCAAATAATGAAACGCACAGACGTGCGATATTCATCCCCGCCAGCGATGCCATCGCGTCCGTCATCTTGCCCTCGCTCTGCAACTGCTGTGCCGCAGGCACAGCAGTTGCATCGTCGTCATAGTAGCGAGTATGCATAGAAGCGTCCGATCGTGGCCATACTCCCTTTATCGACGTAGCGGAAGGCCCCGGGGTGTGGTTTGCCAATGACCCGGTCAGCGCGGAATACTCCTGCTCCACTTTGCCTAGACAAACGCGCTGAAACCGGTAATGGCCCGGCCCACAATGAGCGTATTCATTTCGCGGGTGCCTTCATAAGAGTAAATGGCCTCAGCATCGGCCACGAAGCGCCCCACCTGGTGGTCAAGCAAGATGCCGTTGCCTGCCAGCAGTTCGCGGGCATAGCCCACCGTCTCGCGCATCTTCACGGTGCAGAAGGCCTTGGCCAGCGAAGCGTGTTCGTCGCCCATAATCCCGGCATCTTGCATTTGCGACAAGCGCAGGGCCATGCACTGGCTGGCGGTGATATTGCCGAGCATACGCACCAGCAAATCCTGCACCAACTGGAAGCGACCGATCGGACGGCCAAACTGCTCTCGCTCCTGGGCATAGGTGAGCGCAAGCTCATAGGCCCCGCGTGCGCAGCCCACCGCTAACCAGGCTACTCCCGCCCGCGTCATGCGCAAGACGGCAGCCACATCCTTAAAGGAGTGTGCCTCCTGGAGCCGATTGGCTTCCGGCACGCGACAGTCTTCCAATGTGATGAGCGCATTCTGCACCACACGCAAGGCGATCTTGTTCTTGAGTTTCTCGGCCTTGAAGCCAGGGGTGCTATTCTCGACCACAAAGCCTTTCACCTGGTCGTCGGCCACATCCCGCGCCCAGATGACGGTCAAGTCACCCCAGGTGGCGTTGCCGATCCAGGTCTTCTGGCCGTTGAGCACCCAGGTGTCCCCGTCGCGCCGGGCGGTGGTGGTTAAGCCGCGCGAGACCCCAGAACCGACCTCGGGCTCGGTCAGTCCGAAAGACCCGATCTTTTCCAGCCGAGCCATGGGCGGCAACCAGCGCTGTTTCTGCTCCTCTGAGCCGCATAGATAAATAGAGCCCATCGCCAGGCCGCTGTGGACGCCCCTAAAGGTCGACAGGGAACTATCCACCCGTGCCAGTTCCATCATCATCATCCCATCCAGCACCGTGCTCTTGCCGGGACAGCCATACCCCTGATAGGGCAGTCCCACGATGTGCAGCTCTGCCAGCTTGGGCAGGAGTTGATACGGGAATTCCTCACGGATCCAATACTCCGTGATAACGGGGCTAACCTCCGCCTCCAGGAAGGCCCGGGTCCGGCGCAACAGGGCCTGGTCTTCCTCGCTGATGGTCGTGCCAATGGCGTAAAAATCGCCGTTGGCTTGTGGAAGTGTCTTCTTTGTCGTAACACTCATGGTTGTTCCCTCCTCTTAGATAACTGATAACTCACTTTCGTTAGTCATCAGCGGAGGCAAAGCTTCGCAGTGCCTCTACAGATGGGACGAAGTAATAGGCACCGCTGACAGCCGTCGTATACCTGGTCAAGGCATCACGTATGCCATCCTCTGCTCCCGCCATACGAGCGAGCATACGGGCCAGCCGATGCTGGTCGCTGCTGAAGCCGATAAACATCGTCCCGTGCTCAGTGGCCGTCCCGAAAGGGGTATTGCGGCGGAAGATATGTTGTTCTACTCCATTCTCTTCGATAACCGTGCGAGAGACATGGGATTGGGCACCGCGTACCTCCTCAGCTAGCTCTATACTCGTATCCTTGGTCCGCCCGATGACCTTCTCTTGCTCCTCAATCGAAAGCGCATCGAAAGCTGCGGCATCGTGCATCCACTTCTGCACCAGGACTACGCTCCCACCTGCACCTGGCGACCCATCGGGAATGAGCGCCACCTCGGGTGCCTCGGAGAGACGAGGATTCTCGGTGCCGTCGATGAAGCCGGTTAAGTCCCGACTCTCTTTGTAGGTCCACCCTGCTACTTCATCTGCGAGGCGTGCCACGGGGGCGAGGGCAGCAATCGCTTCTCGCGCGACATCAAAGACCTTATGGTAGGCATGGCCTGCCACCCACACCCACAGGTCATGCTGTGTGGCGGGCATCGTGTACCCATCGACGCCGCGCACGTCCCGCTCGAAGTCTGCTACCCCTGCTGGCATATCCGCTGGTGCAACGCGCGACCACAGCGACGGCCTGAAGCCGACCACCAGGTTCACTCCTCCGGTCGTCATGCGTGGTTCCTCCAGGTTGGCAATCACCTGAACCATCGTCAGAGGTTCGCCACGCGCATGTAGATCGAACTCCAGATAGGAGTGCGAGCCAGTCCCCAGTGCGAAGATACCACTTTGTGCTACGTGCATAGTTATTCCTCCTGTGAACGAGATCATCATACGCCATTCCGAGCAGTATTCCTTCTAGCCTATCTCTAGTTTTATATCACCGATACGTAAGAACTGCCAGTCTGCTGACGAGCGTGAAGTTGGCCAGCTCTGCGGTGGGGACGTCCACGTGCTCCAGGACCATAAGCGCGACTATGGAAGACCCGCCTGCGGGCATCCCCAGCCGCTTCGTAGACCACCTCGCGGATCTTGTCGAGAGCAAAGTGGTAGGAAACTCCTCTGCTACCTTCTTGCCGATGGCTGGACTCATGCAGCAGGAGACTCTGCAGGGCTTCATCCAGGGCAGCGAGCCCGTCCTGAGGTGCAAGCTGGGCGACCTGGCAGAGCTCCTCAAAGGTGAAGTCATGACCGAGGACTGCTCCTGCTGCCAGGAGGTTGCGGGTAGGGGTCGAAAGCCGGGCCAGGCGACGCTCGATCATCTCACGCACGTCCGCGGGAAGTATGTTGTCAGGTGGGGTAGCTTCGAGGATCGCTGGTCGCGGCTCAAATACCCAGCCGCTTCCCGCGATCAAGCTGGGCACCAGGACGCCACGTTCGAGCAGTGTCTTCAGGTAGAATGGCTGCCCATTCGTTTCTGCGAACAGCCAGGCAGCGAAACATTCAGGGCTGAGGTTGTTTCCGTGGGTATGAATAGGTTGCGAAGACGGCTGAAAACGAGCCTGTTCTTCTTGGGAAGATGGTTGCTTTTCATCTCCATCCGACAGTGTGCGAGCGATCTGGAGGGTATCTTGCGCAGAAAGAGGTCCAAGTTCAAGGCGCGTCAAAGAGATGGTACACCTGAAATTCGCAAGCCATTCGGCCATCTCCGGCTCCATTCCCCGTGTTTCGGTGCGCCTACTCAGCAGCAACAGGGCGGGCGTCCCGTGCTCCGTCCAGTAGTGAGCAAGATACTGGAACACGTCCAGGGTTGCTGCGTCCGTCCACTGCATGTCGTCGACAAAAATGAGCAGAGGTGCCTGCGCGGCTAACGCTTGCAACAGGCGCGCCAGCGCTTCAAAGAGGCGGGAGGAGGCAAAAGCTCCATTGATAGCCACGGGTGGCAGGTCAGGGTAATGCTCGCGCAGGTCGGGCAGCAGACGGGAGAGCTCGGCCAGCCAGGGATCGCGGAGCCTCTGACGAAGATCATGTTCCTGTTCTAAGCGGGTGTGCAGTGCCTCGAGCAGTGGTTGAAAAGACAAGGACAGGGATGTGGGAAATGCCCTTGCTTCGAGTACATCCGCTCCCTGGGCCCTCACCCAAGTGAGAAACTCCGCAGCCAGGCGGGTTTTACCGATCCCGGCTTCGCCTTCCAGCAGCACAACCTGCGCTTGACCACTGGAAGCCTGCTCATAGAGTGTCATGAGTCTGCTGAATTCCGCTCCTCGTCCCACGAAAGGGACATCGAGCAATGGTCGCGCGGTCGATGTGCGCCTCCCGGCCCCGCTGTGCGTGCCGCGAGGAGGAGAGGCGTTGCGTAGCACCTCTGCCAGTGCGAGTAATTTCGGTGAAGGTTTGGCTGAGAGCTCCGTCATCAAGACCTCCACGCAGGTTTCGTAGGTCTTCAAGGCCGCGATGCGGTTGCCGGTCGCGAGCTGGAGCTGCATCAGGCGCAGGGAGATGTCCTCGTTGAGCGGGTCAAAGGAGCGCCAGCGCTTGACCGTTTCGATGGCCTGCTCGAGCGCTCCCTCTGCGCTCTGCAACTGGGAGAGCCAGTCAAACACCTGCTCGATACACTGGTACCAGTAGCCTTGCTGCATACATACCCAGTTGTCGAAGTCGAGCGAATTGCGCCAGGTAAAATCCTGCAGGAAGCCACCGCGATACAGTGCTGCGGCGTGCTGAAGATGAGCAACCAGAGCACGCCGGACCTCCCCTGCACCTTTTCTGGTGCAGGCAGGACACGGACCAACTTCCACGCGGTCTCAAGGGCGTGCAGGTCAAGATCAATGCCTGAGGCCAGATCGAGCCCGAGCGTGCCGTGCGTGGTGAGGAGGTGTGAATCGCGTTCAGGTGAAGCGTCCCCTTCAAGGATATGCCGTAAGTGCAGTAAGGTAATGCGCAGCGCGGTGCGCCCATGGGCCATATCGCTCTCCGGCCACAGCAGGCGCGTAAGCTTTTGACGCTCATGCACGCCCCCTTCAGCCGCGAGGTAGGCGAGGAGTGCCAGGACTTTGCGGTCGGGAAAGGTGAGCCGATGGTCCCTGTGGTCCACTTCTGGTGGCCCGAGTAAACGCAATCTTCAAGGTACTCATGCAAACTTCTCCAAAACGCTGATTACTTTCATTTCTTATCGCTGCTACCAGTATAGTTGTGAACAGGGGTGAATGTGATCTCCAAAAAGATATAATGTGCTGGTGAAAAAGATATATTGAGCAGGCCTATACATGTGAAGGCAATAGCCAGAAAGATATATTGAAGACCTGCTGCTGTAACTGGGGTATACTGTAGGGGTGTTTTCAACGCACGTCAGCTATACTCATCTCATCTGATTATTCTCTTTCCTGATAGCAAGCGTCCCGGCGTTCCCTTCCCACTTCGGCTGGCGTAAGGTACCTGCTCAATCCGCTCTTGTGTCAGGAGAGGAATGCATACGAAGACAAGAGGCGCAGTACTCTGGGAAAGCAAGAGAGGTGAAATGCATGTTTCAAACTGATCTTTTACAAGACAAGGTGATCCTGGTCACCGGTGGTGGAACGGGCCTTGGTCGAGCCATGGGCGAACGTTTTCTCGAACTGGGGGCCAAAGTGGCGATCTGCGGGCGGCGACAAGAGGTCGCAGAGCAAGCCGTCGCTGATATGGCCCGTACGAAGGGTGGCGAGACGTTCGCCACCCGCTGTGACGTGCGCCAGCCCGACCAGGTAGAGGCACTGATGGAGGCCGTCATCCAACGCTTTGGCCGCATCGATGTGCTGGTGAACAACGCCGCCGGCAACTTTATTTCCCCGACCGAGCGGCTGTCCACGCGCGCGGTCGACGCGGTGCTGGGCATCGTCTTACATGGCAGCTTCTACTGCACCCTTGCTCTGGGGAAACGCTGGCTTGAGCAAGGGCAATCCGGCACGATGCTCAATATTGTCACGACCTACGCCTGGACCGGGTCAGGCTATGTCGTGCCTTCAGCCGCTGCCAAGGCCGGAGTCCTGGCGTTGACCCGTTCGCTGGCAGTTGAATGGGGCCCCTACGGTATTCGGCAGGTAGCGATTGCCCCGGGTCCTTTTCCTACCGAAGGCGCCTGGACACATCTGATGCCCAGGCCAGACATGCAAGAGCAGTTATTGCACAACAACCCGCTGAGGCGCGTTGGTCAGATGGCCGAACTGACGAACCTGGCCGCGTATCTGATCTGCGATGCTGCCGGATACATCAATGGCGAGGTGGTGACCATTGATGGGGGCGAATGGATTGGCGGTGCGGGTGAGTTTAACAAGCTGAGCGAGCTCACATCTCAGGAATGGGACGAGATCGCGGCGTTAACCAGGGGGAAGAAAGAAGGATAAAAGCCTCACAACAAACGATTGTTAGACAACAGTGCTCTTCTGGCAAACGCTTTTGTCAACGCTCATCGACTATACTTGATCTGTCGCATGAAGCCGCGGCTGAACGGCAAGAGTTTGATCCTGCGACGCATAGCGTGCGACATCATCGGGGGCATGGAGAGACAATTCCCGAGCGATGTTGACAGACGAAAATGACTATCGCTGTATTTTGTGTATGCGGTCGATGAAAGGAGAACGGACCGATGAGTGACAAGAACTCAGATGAAAGCCTGTTGAAGACCTGGGCGGAGTCGCAGCAGAAGCTGCTGACGGACTGGCTCGACACCTTGCGGAAGTTCGGTGGGACACCGACGCTGGAGCTCTGGACGAAAACGGTGGACGCCTGGCAGTCCTCGGTGAAAGAGACAGTGGATGTGCGAGCCGAATTTACCCGGCAGTTGACCGAGACCCTGGCCAACGCCAAGGGAACCCCCGAGGAGCTCCGCGAGCTGGCTCGCAAGGAGCAAGAGCAGTTGCAGCACTAGGCAGAAGCTGAGCGTGAGCTCTGGCAGGGCTGGTTCAACATTGTGAGACACATCAATTTCAGGCCGGAGCCTGGAGCTGGAGCGCAAGCAGGCAGGGACCTGGTGCAATTCTGGCAAGAGAGCGCGCACAAGATGATCGATGCGCAGGCGGCGCTGGTCCGGCGCTGGACCGGAGGTACCACCAGGACGAAGAAGCAGGAGTAGCCAGGCCTGGTCCTGGAACTGTTCGCAGCAGGGTCAGGCTCATCGCTAGCCGGTAGCTGATTGTGCCGACTCTGCACCGACTCCAGAGGATTGGAGTCGAAGGAAGGAGGTCAACTTTGGAGACCGATTTCACAGCATGTGATTCACACAGAAACTGATGGCCAGAATGGCGAGATAGCAGCCACGCCGCCTCACGAGAAGCCGGGCAGTAAGAAACCAGCCTCCGCAGGCAACGCTTCCAAACAGAAGAGCACTCCCAAAGGGACGGCGCACGCTGCACTCGAGAAGGAACAACGCAAAGCTGCCGCAGCACAAGCGGCTGTAGAGGACTTGCAGCGACGGCTGGCTGTCGTCGAAGCAGCTCTCGTTGAAGAACGACAGAAGGCCGCCGAGGCACAGCAGGCGCTCACGGAACAGCGGCGGGCCGCTGTAACACACCCTGAGACCTCCGAGCTAACAACGGAGCAGATGCCGGGTGGGGAGGCTGCCTTCGGCCTCATGCCCCTCGTAGGCTTTCGCGGCGCGGATCTCTTCAACGTCAGTCAGCAGATCGCCGAGCAAGCGATCAAGCAACCACCATTAGCTTTGAAGCACTACACGAATTTCCTGCTGGAGATGGGCCGCGTGATGACCGGTCAATCCACCGTCGAGCCGGACTGCGAAGGACAAACGCTTCGCTGATGAGATGTGGAAATCGAATCCGTTTTACCACACCCTTCTGCAAACCTATTTGACCTGGCAGCAGAGCCTCAACGCCTTTATCAACGATGCCGATCTTGACAAGAAGGATGCCGACCGAGCGCGTTTCGTGCTCTCGCTCTTCGCCGATACCGTCGGCCCCGACCAACACCCTGCTGGGCAATCCGGCGGCCATGAAGAAGATGTACGAGACGGGTGGGGCCAGCCTGGTACGTGGCCTCACCCACATGCTCGAAGACCTCGCCAATAACGGCGGTCTGCCCTCCCAGGTCAACATGAAGGCTTTCCAGGTCGGCAAGGACCTGGCTGTCTCGCCGGGGCCGTCGTGTTCAAGAACGAAGTGATTGAGCTGATCCAATATAAGCCGACGACGCCCCAGGTGTATAGTCGCCCGCTGCTCATGGTACCGCCCCAGGTGAACAAGTTCTACGTCATGGACCTGTCGCCAAGCAAGAGCATGGTGCAGTACCTGGTAAGCAGTGGCGTGCAGGTGTTCATCATTAGTTGGCGCAATCCCACACCGGCGCAACGCGAATGGGGGTTCGACACCTACGATCGAGCCATCCTGGAAGCGATCGACGCGGTTCGTGCTATCACCGGCAGGGAGGACGTCAATATCTCGGGAGCTTGCCTGGGGGGCATGACTCTCGCCAGCTTGCTGGGTCATCTGGCAGCGCGGGGGACCAGCGCATTCACGCCGTGACGTTCCTGGTGACGGTGCTCGATACCAACGTCGAGTCGACGATGGGGCTGTTTGCCACGAAGGAAACGATCGCGGCTGCCAGGGAGGCCTCTCGCTTGAGAGGGGTGATCGAGGGTCAGGAAATGGCACGCGTGTTCGCCTGGCTGCGCCCCAACGATCTGATCTGGAACTATTGGGTCAATAACTACCTGGTCGGCAACGACCCGGCGGCCTTCGATGTGCTCTACTGGAATAACGACACGACCCGTCTGCCCGCCAAACTGCATGGCGAGTTGCTCGACCTGTACGAAACCAATGCGTTTACCCATCCCGGCGCGCTCGAGGTGTTGGGGACGCCTATTGATCTCTCCAAAGTGACCAACGATGCCTATCTCGTCGCAGGCATCACCGATCACATCACGCCGTGGCAGGGCTGCTATGCGACCACGCAACTGCTTGGGGGCAAGGTCACGTTTATCCTGAGTAACAGCGGCCACATCCAGGCCCTTCTGAATCCACCAGGGAATCCGAAGGCGTCGTACTTCGTCAATGAGCGCTACCCGGCTGATCCCGAACAATGGCTTGCGGGGGCACAGAAACGCGCAGGCTCCTGGTGGGAGGATTGGCGAGACTGGCTGGGCCAGCGCTCCGGTGAGCAGAAGGACGCGCCACGAGCACTGGGTAGCGCCCAGTATCAACCGGGAACACCGGCACCCGGCTCCTACGTGTTCGAGCCGTAACATGTTCAGCTCTCTTCGCGTAATGTATGTAGGAAGGATGATTTATGCCATCAGAAACCACCAGGCCACAGGCCGAGACAAGTACCATCACCGTCAGCGGGCAGCGCTTGCGGGTCGCCATCCGTAAAGGCGATGGTACCCGCACGCCGCTGCTGCTGATGAACGGGATCGGGGCTAACCTCGAAGTGCTCCAGCCCTTCGTCGACGCCCTCGACCCGGCCCTCGAAGTCATTCGCTTTGATGTGCCGGGCACCGGCGGCTCACCGGCCCCGCGCTTCCCGTACCGTTTTTCGGCCTATGCCCGGTTGGTAACGCAGATGCTCGATCAGTTGGGCTACCAGCAGGTCGATGGGCTGGGCATCTCCTGGGGTGGTGGGCTTGCACAGCAGTTTGCTTATCAATACCCCAGGCGCTGTCGGCGACTGATCCTGGTCAGCACGGGCACCGGGGCGCTCATGATTCCCGGCCGTCCCGCGGTGCTGGCGAAGATGGTCACGCCACGACGCTATCAGGACCCGGCCTACATAGTGCAGATCGCCGGAGAGATCTACGGCGGGAAGGTGCGTACGCAGCCCAAACTAGCGCAGGAGTTCGCAGGTACCGCACACTTGGGCAGTGTGCACGGCTACTTCTATCAACTGCTGGCAGGAGTAGGGTGGACCAGCATCCGCTGGCTCCGCAAACTCCAGCAGCCGACCCTGATTCTGCATGGGGATGACGACCCGCTTGTCCCACTCGTGAACGCGAGGATCTTGCATCGCCTGATCCCGCATTCGAAGCTCTACATCTTCCACGATGGACACCTGGGACTGGCGACGAGTGCACAGGAACTTGCACAGGTCGTTGACCAGTTTCTCACAGCCCCCATTTCTTCCTCAACAGGTGGTGTATAATTCAGAGGTGGGAAAATAACCGCAAGGTCAGTTGGCTGCGGAAGAGAAATGTACAAATCAACACAGAGAAGAGGGTGTCTGGGTTCGCTGGGCATTGCCCTCAGACAGCCGCAGACAGGCGTTGACCCGCTTGGAGGGCAAACATGACAGACAGTAGTAGACCAGTGTTGCTGGGAAAATCACTGTCCAGCAGTTGACGTGTCACTTCCCAGTGTTTTGCATGGCTCGCTCTGGTGGGTCAGGCGGAAGGGAGACCGCCGGTGAAGAGATACTCCTACGGTGAGCGAGACTATGCCTTCGGCCAGATGATGCTCACACTGCGGACGAGCATTGGCCTGACACAAGCGGGCCTGGCTGACCTGCTGGGGGTCTCCCGGCACGCGGTGGCGGAGTGGGAGGCAGGCAGCAGTTATCCTAAAGCCGAACACCTCAAACAGGTCATTGCGCTGGGGGTGCAGCAACAGGCCTTTCCTAGCGGGCACGAGGCCGAGGAGATCCGCGCGCTCTGGCGAGCGGCGCACCAGAAGGTGTTGCTGGATGAGTCGTGGCTCGCGGCGCTGCTGGGCAAACAGCATCCCCCACTGGCGCTCATGGGGCCACTGGCGGTCGAGCAGACCAGCGGCACTGACCACGTCATCGCTCCTCCTGCTCTGGAGCCACGGGTGGATTGGGGCGACGCGCTGGCGGTCTCGGCCTTCCATGGGCGAAAGCCTGAACTGGCTCTGTTGACCGAGTGGGTGGTCGAGGAGCGCTGTCGAGTGGTGAGCGTACTGGGCATGGGTGGCATCGGCAAGTCAGCGCTGGTGGTTAGCCTGATGCACCGGCTGGCCCCACATTTCGAGGTGGTGATCTGGCGGCCCTTGCGCGATTCCCCCGCCCCTGAAGCGCTGCTGGATGAATGCCTCCAGGTGCTTGCCCCCCACCCGCTCGCCGATGTGCCGACCAGCCTCGAACGACGTCTAGGCCTTCTGCTGGAGTACTTGCGTGGCCAGCGTGCGCTCCTGGTGCTGGACAACCTGGAGGTGCTGCTGGAAGAAGGAGAGGGCACTGGCCGCATGCGTGTAGGCTACGAGGGCTACGGACGGCTGCTGCGCCGGGTAGCCCAGACCGAGCACCAGAGTTGTCTGCTGCTCACCTCGCGGGAGAAACCGAGCGAACTCGTGCCCCTGGAGGGCAACCGAACTCCCGTACGAGCCTTGCGCCTCTCAGGGCTCGAGAGAGACGCCAGTGAGCAGTTGTTAGAGGAACGGGAGTTGGTGGGCACGGTACACGACCGGGAGCAACTGATCGAGCGGTTTGTGGGCAACCCGCTGGCCCTCAAAATAGTGGCGGAAACCATCGTGAAGCTCTTCGGGGGTGAAATCGCGCCGTTTCTCGAGCAGGGCGAAGTGATCGTTGGCAGTGTACGTGAGCTATTGGGTGAGCAATTCGCCCGCCTTTCGGCGGTTGAGCAGACGGTGTTGCTGTGGCTGGCGATCCTGCGCGAGCCGGTGACCATTGAGGAACTGCTGGCGGTGCTGGGCGCGCCCCTGCCGCGGGTGCAGATGCTGGAAGCGGTAGAGGCGCTGCGCCGCCGCTCGCTGCTTGAGCGCGGCCACTGACGGGGCAGCTTCACGCTGCAATCAGTGGTACTAGAGTATGCGACGGCGCGGCTCATCGCAGAAGCAGCGAGCGAGATCGAGCAGGGTCGGCTGGCTCACCTGATCGAGCATGGACTCGAACTGGCCACTGCCAAGGAATATGTGCGGCAGACTCAACAGCGCCTCATCGTGGCCCCAATTCTGGCGCTCCTGCGTAGCGCGTACCCGCAGCGCGATGCTCTGGAGGAACAGTTGTTCTCTCTGCTCGCCCATCTGCGTACACAGGCAGACTACGCGCAGGGCTACGGACCGGCGAACGTGCTGGCGCTGCTGCTCTTACAGCGGGGGCACCTGCGTAGTCTCTATCTGTCGCGGTTGGCTCTTCGCGGAGTGCATCTGCAAGGGGTCGAGATGCAAGCTGCAAATCTTTCCGGGGCTACCTTGCGTGACAGCGTCTTTACCGAAACCTTCGATGTCACCTGGGCGGTCGCCATCAGCAGCAACGGGCAATACTGGGCCTCGGCCAGCAAGCGGGGGGAAGTGCGGGTGTGGGAAGAGGGAGGCCAGACGCTGCTTCGAGTCTGGCAGGCGCATACCGACACGACGTTTGCCCTCGCTTTCAGCCCGGACGGACGCAGTCTGGTCAGCGGGAGCTGGGATGGTACGATCAAGCAGTGGGACCTGGAGAGTGGTGCCCTGCTCTGGTCGGGCTGGCATACCAACGGTGCCCTGAGCGTTGCCTTTGCCCCCGATGGAGGCTTGCTCGCCAGTGGGGGAAATGATGCGACTGTCCAACTCTGGGACCGACAGAGTGGCACGCCACTGCAGACACTGTCGCACCCCAGCCCGATACTCTCGGTGGCCTGGAGCCCGGATGGGCGATTGCTCGCCAGTGGGAGCTTCGATGGATGTATTCGGTTATGGGAGAGACAGAACTGGACATGTGTTGCGATCCTGGCGGGTCATACCAACCGTGTGCGGGGGCTGGCCTTTGCCCCCGACGGCAGCACCCTGGCCAGCGCGAGCTGGGATGGGACTGTCAAGCTATGGGACGTGGAAAGCCAAGGCCTGCGTCAGACGCTTACGGGGCATACCGATCGGGTGAATAAAGTGGCCTGGAGCCCCGATGGGCGCATTTTGGCCAGTTGCGGCTTTGACAAAACGATCTGGCTGTGGGATGTCGAACAGGGCAGCTATCGGGTGGTGCTGCATGGACATGCTGCCGGGGTGAACAGCCTCACCTTCACGCCCGACAGTCACAGCCTGCTTACTGGCAGTGAAGATGGCACCCTACGTTTGTGGGACGTCGCCAGCGGGCAGTGCGTGCGCGTCATACAAGGCTACGCGGCCTCCATCTTCGACATCGACTGGAGTCCGGATGGCACGCAGTTGGTCAGTGGCGGTACGGATACGCAGGTTACACTGTGGGAGGCGGAGGCTGGGGCGGCGGACGGTCGGGGAAGCCGTACAGAGTGTTACGCGGACATAGTGGAGTCGTGTTTGGAGTGGGATGGAGTCCTGATGGGAGGTTTCTGGCCAGTAGCGCCTGGGATAATGTCATCCGGCTGTGGGATCCTGCCACAGGGGAGTGTGTCCAGGTCTTACAGGACCCCGACTATCCCGATACCTTGTTCTATGGTATGGCATGGGCACCGGACGGGCAACGGCTGGCTAGCGGAACCAACATGCATGGAGTGCAGGTGTCGGAGGTGATCTCGCGCTCCCAACATTGGGTCGGGCGTCAGCTTCCGACCTGGATACGTCACGTGGCGTGGAGTCCCGACGGCACGCAGTTGGTCGGAGGTGGCGATGATGGCAACGTGTATCTGTGGGACGCCGCGGATGGCATGCTGCTGCAGCGGCTGGCCGGACATCAAGGTGTCGTCACAGGCGTGGCCTGGAGCCCCGATGACACGCGGCTGGCCTCTGCTGGCCGTGGCAGAGGCAACGGGGAACTGTTTGTGTGGGATGCCCTGAGTGGTGAGCTCGTGCGAGCCTTTGCGGGGCATCCCAGGGTTGTCTATGCGGTGGCCTGGGGCCCGAGCGGAGATGTGGTGGTTAGTGGAGGCAGTGACGGCATGCTGCGCTGGTGGGATGTGCTGAGCGGGGAGTGTGTAAGGGAGCGCCAGGCGCATCGAGGGACGATCCGGTCGCTCAGGAGAAGTCCCGATGGCCGCAGGCTGGCCAGTTGCGGGGATGACGGCGCCATCACGCTCTGGGACCTGCACAGTGGCGAGTATCTCCGAACGCTGCGACGTGACCGACCCTACGAGCGACTTAATATCGCGGAGATAAAGGGATTAACCGAGGCGCAGAAGGCAACGCTGCGCGCGTTAGGCGCGATTGAAAGTTCTCCTGCCGGAGGCACCCGGCAAGCTCCATAGACTATTTTTTGCACGAATGACAGTGTCCCCAAAGGGAGACCATCAATGCAAAATTGTAGCGCGCACCCCTGACTTCCGGGTGTCCGTCAATTTTTTGCAATCAGCTTGGGGCGGCAGGCAGGAGTGCGTTTCCAAATGTGGTGAGGCGAAGGGCGAGAGGACCCAGGCAAGGTGGCAGCAGGGGCAACAGGAACGGGAGGCTTGGGAGCAGGCTTGGGGGTGGGAGGACGGAACTGGAGGAGCAAGAGCAGCAAAGAGGAAACCAACTGCTGCAAACGCGGAGCCGCTCGTTGCTGGAGCCGCAGGGTCTGGTGGTGGCGCTGCTGCGTGACGACCTCTTGCCAGGACTCCGCCCAGCGCTCATTACAGACGGCGGTGCGCAGCGCCAACATCGGGTTGACGTGAGCGGGAGCCCAGCGCATCCCAGGCCCATACGCGCCGGCTTTGCATCACCAACTTGTTGGCGCTCTCCACCATGCCCGAGCCGATAGGCCAGCCAGCTTGTTGATAGGCCGGATACTGCATCAGGTCACGACGCGTGGCTAAATAGCGTAGTTTCTTGTCTAGCTCCGGGTCCTGGCAGCGCTCGCCCAATCGGCTCAGATGTGTGAGGATGCGATCAGGTCCCTGGTGTTTGAGCCGATGCAACACCCCGTCGAGCCAGTGCTGGGGCAATCGTCGCCCACTGGCCCGGACCGCCTCGCCAATCGCATTCACATACTCAGCCGCATGGGGGAAATCCAGGATACGCACCGCATCGGGCCGGTGCAAGTCGATAAACTGTTGCAGCCACACGGCTCCATCGGTGACCGCGCACATGCTTTGAGCATCCCTCACGCCGCGTCGCCGTATTTCCACCTCGGCCAGTTGCTCAAAGGTCTCCGCATCGGTCATGCGCGAAAAATAGGACAGATGGGTCACCTTCACTTGCTCGTTCCCCTGGGCGCTGGTGCGGGTCTCGACCTCGCCAATGGCCATCGTGCGCACTTCAGCCCACTCTCCGCTGATCAGGGGCACATAGGCTCCATCACTGCTGAGGGCTTGTTTGCCCGGAGCAGGTGAGGCTTGCTCCTCTGGTGCTGGAGGCTTTCTCTGGGCGGTTTGCACCGCCTCGTAGTGCGCTCCGGCCTGCTCGGTCCACCGCCGCACGGTGGCCTCGCTCACCTGCACTCCCAGCAAGGTTTCCAGCATCTGGGCCACCCGCTCAAAGGGCATGCAGGTGGCCAGATGCACCAGGTGCTCATGCTGGCGGGGGGTTAAGCTTCCTGGCAGCAGCGCTAACTCCTCATCCAGGGGGAAAAACACCCACCCCACACACAGGGCAGGTGCCATAGCTTCGGGAGAGCGTCACGTCTTGCCCTCCCGCTCCTTGTAAGCTGCGAGATCGCGTCCCGCGGGCTTGCAGTGGCGTGCTACAAATCGGGCACAGCGGTCGCTCCTGCTCGCTGCCTCTACTCCACTCTCGGCTGCTGCTCGCTTGAGCGGTATCTTGCAGTATCTGGGCTTCCAGGCGGCTCATCCGGGCATGCACCTCGTCTTCGATCTCGCGAAAGGTCGCTTTGGGATGCCCTCGTCGCCACTCTTTGATGTCGGTCAGAATCTGCTCACTCACTCTGTGCCAGTCTTGGTCCATCTCTTCGTTCACTCTGGTCCTCCTCTTGATGATGAACTCATCTTAGCAGCTTTGTTTCTCCCTGCATATCCCCTTTGCAAAAAAATGAAACGCACCCCTGACTTCCATTGAGGTTGACACTCAGAACTAACCTGCTATACTAGGAGGTGCATTCCGACGTAATGTATTGGCAAAGCACGTCTAGTTTTCAACCCAACGAGAAGGGGAGTTCGCTCATGAGCAAAATCAAGATGCGCTGCATCACCTGCGGCAAGTGGTTTCAGGCGGCAAATGCTAAAGAAGTGACTTGTCCCGATTGCATGCAGAAGGCCAGAAGAGAGAAGATGGCTGCCAAGACAGCGCCACCCGCTCCAAACAAAACAACAGGGCAGGGGGCAAATGATCCAACACGACCAGCTCCTGCACCTCCACCCAAACCCAAACCTGCCGCTTCCGGTGGAACCAGCCACTGGCTCGATACACTCAGCGATGTCAAGGTGGGCGAACCAGATCAGCCGACACGTCCCAAAATACCTTCCTTCCAGACTCCTAGAGAACAACGCGGTGAGCCAGAGCGAGAGCGATCAGGGTATCGTAGTCCTGCCCCCGGCTCTGGGGACCAGGGCGATGAGCACGGCCCTGGCGGCTATCGTGAGGGTGGCGGCAGAGGTTCTGGCGGATACCGAGAACGAGAACGAGAAGGCAAATATCATGGCCCTGCCGCCTATCGCGTTGGCGACATATCTGGTACGCTTGGGCAGCGTCCGCGCCAACCGATGGAGTCTGGTCTCGGTCGTGGGCCGCGACCAGGTGCCCCAGGTGAACCTCGCCCGGAGAGGCGTCCTCCGGCAGGCAAATACGGTGGGAAACCGGCCAAACCAAAGGCAGACAAGCCTCCTACCCCACCCAAACCTAAGAAGGAGAAAATTCCGCCGCCGGAGCCTTTTAAGCCGACACCGGAGCAGGTTGCCCAGGTCGAAGCACGCTACCTGGAACTGTCCGTTCCGACTGAGTTTGATGGCATTCGCACGCAGATCTCGAAGGAGTTGGACATACCTAAGAAGGCTGTCAAGCAGATCGTTAAGGAGCTGCGCGACCGTCAAGACATTCCCAGCTGGTGGGATCTGCAAACCTACAAGGGCGATAGCGAAGAACTGGCAAAGATAAAGGCTGTCTACGAGCCATATTTGCCCTTACCCGAGATTGGCATACATAAAAAGATCGCCGAGGAACTCTCGCTTCAACCTGGATCGGTGTATCAAGCTATCAAGCTTATACGTCAGGAGATGAACTTGCCACAGTACAACAACCCTGCTTTGCATGGCCTGGACCCGGAATCTATCAAGAAGCGGAAGAAAGCGGGGTCACAAGAAGCGGAGAAAGCTGAGTCTCATTCTGAAACGGAGGTATCTTCTACAGCTACCGAAGTGCCATCAAGGGGAGAAGATGGCGCTAAAGTAGAATCACAGGCAGAAGAAAAAGTCCAGCTTCATACTGAAATCGAGCTTTCCTCTACGGTGACAACTGTGTCACCGGCTGGAGAAGATGGTGCTCAGGCGGTTGAAATAACAGAGAAGGCCCAGCCTCATGCCGAAGCCCAGGTCTCTCCTCCGGTGATTGATGCATCAGCCAGTGCGGAGGGTGATGCTCAGGCCGCTGAAACAGCAGAAGCCGCTGCCACAGTTGCTGCTAACAGTGATGGAGTGGCGGAAGGGTAGCTTTCCGCGCTCAGTCGTCCCTGGTACCCATCCCCTGGTACCCGCAAGGGGTACCACTACATTTTGGTCGTTTGGCGAGAGGGTTTTGTCATAGCCGCACCCGTGGTGCCCGTGCCCTGGTACCCATCCTCTGGTACCCGCAAGGGGTACCACTACATTACGGGAGCCGTGGTGGTTGTTTTGGTTTGGTTGGGTTGTTGCGGATGTATTGGCGCGTAGCTTCGAGTTCGTCGTTGCGAATGATACGTTCGTAGTAATTCTCTTGCCAGAGTCGGCCAGAGACTTCCATTCCTGTGGCTTTGATGTGATAAATCCAGGCTACGGTGGTGAGCGATTTGTATGCATCCACGACGCTACCCAGGGTGGGCGCTTTTTTAGTGGTGTCGTTTCGTTGGGTGGTGCTTTCTAGCCAGGGGATGAAGTGGACGTGGTCGGGCATGATGACAAATTCATCCAAGGTCACTTCGGGAAACCGTTCTGGTAGACTGAACCACGTATCCTCTAGAATGGTGCGAAGTTCTGGTGCATCGAATATAGGTTCATCTTGCTCAGCACAAATGGTGACGAAATAGGCGCCAGCCGAGGCATAATCGCGTGTGGGCAACCGTAGTGACTTTCTGGTGAACTGGTCGGAATTGTAATATTTATGCTTCATGGTGTCCTCCTGGAACCCGTTGCGTTTTGGTGCCTGCCCCCTGGTACCCGCAAGGGGCACCACTACATTTTTTGGGTCCGTTGTGTTGCTTGCGTTCCTGGTACCCGCAAGGGGTACCACTACATTTTTGGATCCGTTGTGTTGCTTGCGTTTGTTATTGACAATAGATATATGTGAATTTGTGTATGCGAGATTAGTTCAATAGTATGAAATATACCGAGTATCACGTCAAATTAGAAGGCACTATAATGTCCATAAGTACTACTGTAATGATGCCTGCAAAGATCATCAGAAGGGCAGTGGTACCACCTGTTCGCCATTTGCCAACGACGGACCCAAATGTAGTGGTGCCCCTTGCGGGTACCAGGGATGCGGTTTGGGGTGCGACTTGTGAGTGTCACTCTTTACATATCCAGCGGTTATTTCACCCTGGCAATCCTACCTCTATCTGCGTATTTTTCAGCATATTTCCCAAGCAAAGGTAGCCTGGAATACTTTCCACGGAAGGCGCCAATCATGTCTATTACCGAAGTAACAATCGAAAAAATAAAAAAAATAGACTTAGAATCAGTGGGAAAGTAGGAAGGACAGTAAGCGGTGATGAGGAACCGGATTGACCTATCGTTAATACAGAAACAATCCATCCTAGTAGATTAATGCCCCCGAGAAGTACTGACTGCATTAAGTGGAAACGTATAAAACGATTTGGCTTTTTCGTATGACTTTGGTTCATGAGTACGATAAATGAAAATACTCCATAGCTCAGGGGTGTTATGACGAAAGTGATTAGTTCAACGATCAAAAGAAGCACTAAGTAAATTAGGCCTGCGTTTCTCTTGGTATCTGCCGTAACAACGTCAAAAGGATCAAGCACAGGCCCAGGAGGTGGAATTGGGGCAGGAATAGGAGCGGGGATTGGCCGAGGTGGAGGAGCAGGGACAGGATTGGGTACCCTCTGAACCGGAGGAGGTTGTATCGCAGCAATGAAGGCAGCAACATCTGGATAACGATCTTTACGCTCTTTTGCCATTGCCTTGAGAATGGCTTGCTCGATGGAGAAAGGCAGTTGGGGATTGAGTTGTCTTGGGGGAACTGGAGGTTCTGTTGCGTGCTGAAATGCCATTGCTACAAAATCAGGGGCGTTAAATGGCCGTGAGCCGGTGAAGAGTTCATATGCAATGCAGCCTAGAGCGTATTGGTCGCTTTCCTTGCTCACCTTACCGCGAAACTGCTCGGGTGCCATATATGCAGGGGTACCGGTAGCCTCGACATACCTGACGCTGCCGGTCGCTAGGACAGTAGCAATGCCAAAGTCGGCGAGCAATGCCTCTCCTTTGGCGTTGAAGAGAATGTTCTCAGGTTTGAGATCACGATGAATGATGTTCTTCTGATGAGCATACTGAAGGGCTTGTCCGACCTGTGAGAGGATTGTGAGTGCTTCTGATAATGGCAAAGGCCTCTGAGGTTGACGTTTGAGACGGTCTCGGAGTGAGCCATGCTCAGCATATTCAGTGATGAGAAATGGCATGTCAACTTGTATACCAACGTCAATGATTGGGAGAACATAGTGATGCTTGAGCTGTTCAAGGGTTTGAGCTTCTTGAATAAAATTTTTCCGCTCTTCCTGTGAATTGAGCAGAACAGTACGCAATACCTTGATGGCAACTATGCGTTCTGTGAGAATAGCATGCTGGCCCTTATATACTGCGCCAAAGCCACCACCGGCCAGAAAGGAAACGACTTTGTAGCTTCCGATGATCATACCAATGAAGGGGTCGCTAGACATGCTCTTGACCTCGCTGTACAAGTATGACTCGGTTGAGGTTTACATGAGCACTATAACAGATTTACTATAGAGCGTCAATGAAGACAAATGGCTATTGGCTGTCTTGCCTTTGTATGGTATAGTGGGCACGAGGTCAATCTAGACGAGAAACTAGACTACTGAGGAGGTAACGTACTCGTATGGCTGTTGAGAATTGCCTATTCTGCAAAATTGTAGCCGGTGAGATACCAAGTAAAATCGTCTATCAAGATCAAGACGTTGTTGCATTTGAAGATATCAACCCGCAGGCACCACACCACGTTTTGCTCATCCCACGACGTCATATCGCCTCAATAGCGGGTCTGACGCGAGAGGATGGTCCCGTGCTCGCAGCCTTGTTCACAACAGCAGCGAAGCTCGCGCGTGACATGGGGATCGCAGAGAGTGGCTACCGTATCGTCGCCAACGTCGGCCCCGACTCTGGACAGAGCGTCTTCCACCTACACTTTCACCTACTCGGTGGTCGCAAAATGGGTTGGCCTCCATTCCCAGGGGCCCGTACGAAATAATGAACCGCACTCGCAGGATAGAGGTGCACAAATATTTCTATGCGTATCGCGATTGACTATACAGCCGCCATCAGACAGGGAGCCGGCATTGGGCAGTATGTGCGCGGCCTGGTGGATGGTATACTCGCACAGGATAGTAGTAACTCCTATACACTCCTCGCAAGCGGACGCCCCACATCGGCGCGTCCGTTTCCCGTTGCAGCTAATGTGCGAGCACGCAGTATTTTCATTCCTGATCGCTACCTCAACATCTTATGGTATCGTTGGCGACTTCCCCTTTACGCAACCTTCTTTTCCGGCCAGGTCGACATCTATCATGGGCCTGATTTTGCCCTACCGCCACTCAATGGCAAACTGCGTAAGGTAGTTACCGTCCACGATCTCTCTTTTTTAGAGCACCCAGAATACGCTGTCCCCTCATTAGCTGCCTACCTCAAAAAAATTGTACCCGAGGCAGTCGCTTCTGCCGATGTCGTTGCCTCCGTCTCGCAGGCAACCAGCCGATCACTCATCGAACACTTCAAGACACCACCTGAGAAGATCGTCATCATCCCCAATGGCGTTGCGCCACACTACCGGCGTATCACCGATCCTGTCCTACTGGGTGCCACGCGCCACAAATTTGGCTTGAAGCACCCACTCATCCTCGGTGTTGGTACCCTGGAACCACGCAAAAACCACCTAGGCCTCATCAAGGCTTTTGCCCAGGCACAGAAGAAGAAAAAAGGGCCAGCCATGCTCGCCCTTGCCGGTGGAAAAGGCTGGTTATACGAGGAGACAAAGCAAGTTGTAGCGGAACTCAAATTAGAGAACAAAATACGTTTTCTGGGCCATGTCAGTGACCTTGAGCTAATTACACTCTACAGCATGGCCGATGTCTTTGCCTTCCCTTCTTTCTTTGAAGGCTTCGGTATACCGCCGCTTGAGGCCATGGCATGCGGCGCACCCGTCATCACCTCCAATACCTCTTCCCTACCTGAAGTCGTTGGCGATGCCGCGCTGCTGGTCAACCCACACGATGTGAGCGCCCTGGGCCATGCTATCACGCGCCTGGTAGAGGATGAACAGTTGCGAGAGGAACTACGGCAGAAAGGCTATCAGCGCGCACAGCACTATACCTGGTCAGCGTCAGCTAGCAAGATGCTTTCCATTTATCAAAAGCTCTACGATGGAGTAACCAACTTCGCCGACGAGGTGGACCGCGTGTCAGGAACCCATCCCGTAGAACGGGATAAGCTTGTGTGAGCAAGTCTAAACCTGACCAGTCTGAGCGCAAGCTACGTTACGGAAGAAATTAGGTACCTATGGGTGCGAGGCCAGCCTGTAGCTCTACGGTGAAAGGTTAAACAGTCCTAAAGGGTTAAGACAGTGCTTTTCACGTCAAACCTTCCAGTAACTTTGACGAGGCCACCATTACCCTAGCAATAGGAGGCTCAAATTGAGCAAAGTTTTTGTCCTAGATACGAATAAACACCCCTTGAATCCAGTGCATCCTGGCCGTGCGAGAATGCTGCTCTCACACGGGAAAGCAGCGGTGTTTAAACGCTATCCCTTCACCATCATCTTGAAATGTGCGATGAAGTCGCCAGTCGTTGAGTCGCTGCACATCAAGCTTGACCCTGGCAGCAAGATCACTGGTATAGCTATCGTGAACGACACGTCCGGTGAAGTCGTCTTTGCCGCTGAACTGACCCATCGCGGGGAGCAGATCAAGCGGAGCATGGACACGCGCCGCGCCATCAGAAGAAGCAGAAGACAGCGCAAGACCAGATATAGGAAACCTCGCTACAACAATCGCCGCAAGCGCCTGAGCACGCTCCCGTCTTCCCTGGAGAGTCGGGTCTGCAACGTTCTCACGTGGGTCCGCCGTCTGCTGCGCCTGTGCCCGATCACATCGATCAGTCAAGAACTTGTCCGGTTTGACATCCAGGCGCTGGACAACCCGGACATTGAAGGAGCACAGTACCAGCAGGGCCAGCTTTCAGGCTACGAGGTCAGAGAGTACGTGCTGCTCAAGTGGAACCACCAATGTGCCTACTGTGATGCCCATGACATGCCCCTGGAACTGGACCATATCTACCCACATAGCAGAAATGGCTCCGACCGTGTGAGCAATCTTACCCTTGCGTGCCACGTCTGCAATCAGCGCAAGGGCAACCAGGATATCCGCGACTTCCTTAAAGAGCAGCCAGAGCGATTAGCGCGTATGCTCGCCCACGTCAAGGCGCCGTTACGGGATGCTGCTGCAGTGAACGCGACGAGATGGGCACTCTATCAGCGACTTACGGCGCTCGGATTGCCCGTCGAATGTGGCAGCGGTGGACTCACGAAGTTCAATCGCGTGGCTCGTGAACTGCCCAAGAGGCATTGGCTCGATGCGGCTTGCGTTGGCAAGGGCACACCAGAGCAGCTTCTTGTCCAGGATGTCGTGCCGTTGCAGATCATCGCGACCGGGCATGGCAGCAGACAGATGTGCCTGATGGACAAGCGGGGGTTTCCTCGCACCAAGCCCAAACAAGCCAAGCGGGTCAAGGGCTTCCAGACGGGCGACCTCGTGCGGGCGGTGGTCACAACGGGCACGAAACAAGGCACCTACGTTGGCAAGGTGGCCGTACGCAGCAGTGGCTTCTTCAACATTACGACAAAGCACGGCACAAAACAAGGCATCAACCATCGCTTCTGCGTACTAGTGGCGCGCAGCGATGGCTATAGCTACCAGCAAGGAAAGGAGCGGGCATTTTCTCCCGCCGCCTGAAGGCAGGCAGGTCTCCGTGCCCGGTTTTTTGATGAAAATTGGTATCAACGCCCTTTTCTTGAAGTTTCCTGCGAGTGGAAGCGGGCAGTATTTGACCCATTTGCTCAATGCGCTGGCAGAGGTGGATACAGAGAATGAGTATGTTTTGTTAGAACCCTACCCACGGGCGACCACAAGGGTACCCTCCCTACCCTACCCCACTCCCGCCCCTACGGGATATTCACCAACAGGGATGGATCATGCGAGGGTCTCTTATCAGGTGGCAGCTGTGCCCTCGTTGGCAAGGCGCAACGAGAACATCGAAAAGCTTGTATGGGAGCAATTGACCGGACCGGCAGCAGCACGCAAAGCTGGAGTTGATATCTTGCATGTGCCCTACTTTGCACCTCCACTGCTTCCTCGCACGTCAACCGTTGTCACTATTCATGATGTTATCCCGCTCCGTTTGCCGCTCTACCGCACCGGAGCCAGGCTTGAGGCATACATGCACCTGGTAGCTCGCGCCGCTCGCAAAGCCACCTTGATTATTACAGTCTCGCAACATGCCAGGCAAGATACGATCGACGCGCTGAAGTTGCCGCCCGAACGTGTGCTCGTAATTTATGAGGCTGCCGGTGACGAATATCGTCCCATCACCGATCCTTCAGTGCTGGCAGCAGTTCGCGCACGCTACGGATTGGGTGAGTGCTACGTTCTCTGTCTGAGCGGACTCGACCTACGCAAGAACATCCCACAGTTGGTGCGGGCTTTTGCCCAACTCTATCACCAATTTGGTGATCCTAATCTGCAACTCTTCATATCTGGCAATCCAGACAAGCAGCGTGGGCCACTCTTTCCTGATCCCCGTCCCGTGGCTTCAGAGCTTGGGGTGACGAATCAGATCGTCTACCGCTTCGTCAAGGAGGAAGACAAACCCGCTCTCTACAGTGCAGCAAGCGTCTATGTCTTCCCTTCGCTCTATGAAGGCTTTGGGCTGCCACCCTTAGAAGCGATGAGCTGCGGCGCGCCTGTGATCTGCTCGAACCGTACGTCGCTGCCGGAGGTTGTGGGAGATGCCGCCATCAGCCTGGACCCCAATGATACGGAGGCCCTGGCTGAAGCTATGCACAGCGTGCTAACGAATAAGACGCTTGAGGCCGATTTGCGGGCGCGCTCACAGCAACGTGCCGCGCAATTTAGTTGGCGCAAGACCGCCAGCGAGACCATCGCTGCCTATGAAGAAGCCTTTGTACGGAGCAAGAAATAGTATGCGCGTCCTTATGATCTCAAAAACCTTCGTCGCGGGTACCTCGCAACGCAAGCTTGAAGAACTGGCGAAATGTCCGGGGGTCGAACTGACGCTGGTAACCCCCGCCTATTGGAATACTGACGATGGCAGCAAGCAGATCTTTGAACCGCGCTACACGGCTGGCTATCGTGTCATCGTCACGCCCATGACCTTCAACGGCCACTTTCACCTCTACTACTATCCACGTCTCAGCCAAATTATGCGCGAAATTCGTCCAGAGATCGTGCATATCGATGAAGAGCCTTACAACTTCGCGACCTTCCACGCTATGCGTCTTGCTCGCCAGCAGCAAGCGAAAGCACTGTTCATTGCCTGGCAGAACATCTATCGAAGCTACCCGCCACCTTTTCGCCAGATAGAGCAGTATAACTACCGTCACGCAACGGTCGCAGTGGCAGGCATTGCGGACGCCGCCGACGTGTTGAAGCGTAAGGGTTTTAATGGCCCAATTCGTGTTGTCCCACAGCATGGCATCGACCCACAGATTTACCGCAGCAGCGAGCCGCGTCCGCCTCGCAGCAGCGATGCATTTTTCACGCTTGGCTACGTCGGGCGACTGAAAGAGGAGAAGGGTTTGCCATTGATGATCGAGGCGTTGGCAAGCCTGCCGCAATATTGCCATGTCGTCTTCATCGGCCATGGCCCGATGAAGGATGAACTGGAACAACAGGCAGTCCGCCTGGGCGTTGCGGAGCGCGTGACTTTCCAAGGCATTGTGCCAACCTATGCAATCCCGCAGGAGATGCAGCAGCTGGATGCCTTCGTGCTGCCATCATTGACTCGTCCCAACTGGAAGGAGCAGTTCGGCCGCGTGCTCGCTGAGGCGATGGCCTGCGAGACACCTGTCATCGGCTCCCGTTCCGGCGAGATCCCGCACGTCATCGACGATGCCGGGCTGCTTTTTGAAGAGGGGAACGTGCAGGAGTTGGTCGCTTGCGTGCGTCGGCTATTGGACGATCCGGCGCTTTATGCGCGGTTAGCGGCGCAGGGACGGCAACGTGTGTTGGAGCATTATACCCAGGAACGGATAGCTAAGCAGATGTATGAGGTGTATGGGGAGATAATGGGGAAAAGTGAAAGTTTTACTTGACAATAAGGTAATACCATGCTGACATATTGTTACTATAGATAGTGGTAATATTAAATTTAAGAAGGTAGGTGTGTATGGAGAGCACAATTGGCACGAACGCGTGTTGGTGGTGCGCTCCCACGCCTACGCTCAGACCCAACGCCAGCATCTGGAAGACCGCCTCACCAAAGCTCAGGAGGCTCTCTTTGCGTTGACTCCACCAGTGGGACGGGGCAAACGCCAGATTACAGAAGAGACGGCGCTCCAGAGCGCGGCTGAGGCGGTGCTCGCGAAGTATCCTGTCACTGGTCTACTCATCTACGCCTACCAGCGGGAGAGTGAGCAAGAGGTCAAGTTTGTCGGGCGCGGGCGCGGTGGGGCAAACCGCCAACAGCAGGTGATCGAGCGCGTGCGCTATCAGATCATGACGGTGACGCACAACGAGGAGCGATTGCCCACCTCGTCTCGACGCTGGGCTGGCGAGCGTATGTCACGAATGCGCCACAGCAGCGCTTGTCCTTGCCAAATGCGGTGCGGCAATATCGGCACCAGTACCACATCGAACGCGGCTTTGGGCGCTTAAAAGGAGCGCCGCTCTCGATTGCACCGATGTTCGTGAAACGGGAAGATCAGTCGTTGGGTTGACGCATCTACTGAGCGTGGCCGTGCGTATCCTCACGCTCATGGAGTTCGTGGTGCGCCGCTCCTTGAAGCAGCAAGGGGCGACGCTGGTTGGATTGCACAAAGAAAACCCGCGCAAAGCCACCGCGACGCCCACGGCAGAACGGCTCTTGCACGCCTCGTGCCGATCACCCTGACCCAAGTCCATCTGCCCAATCAGATGATCCGACACGTCACGGAACTTTCGCCGTTGCAACAGCAGATTGTCGGTCTGTTGGGATTACCTCCGGACCTTTATGCTGGCCTCGCTCGCAAATTCCGCTTACCGGTTTTCCATTACGCGAATGATGAGTATTACCATGCAAGAATTTGAATCCACTGTCACAGAAAAGGGACAGGTGACTATTCCTATAGAAATCCGTCGTCTCATGGGCTTGCATCCACACGATAAGGTCCATTTTGAAGTGGAGGGAGATGTGGTCAAGATCAGACGAGCATCATCGAAACTTCTGCAATGGTTTGGATCGGTAGCCCCCAGAAACAAGCCAGAGGATTTCAGATGAGGTGCGAGAAGAATTTGAGAAAGCGGTTGCCGAGGAAGTTGCTTCCGAGGAATAAGAGCCTCTACTATCAGGCCTTTGACCTCTACGTTACCAAAAACATATCTTTTGCCGATGCCTTCAATGCTGCTTATATGCTGGCTGAAAAAGTGCCAAACATCTATAGTTGGGATAGAGATTTCGATAAGATCGAGGGTATCGTCCGTTTGGAGCCAGTAGCAGAATAGCCAACCCACTGCAACACTCATCTTCTCCGTTCGTAATACCCACAGATAAAGAATAGCAAACATCGAAACGGAAAGGACCCTCATGACCAACGTCACAACATCAACCGAGCTGATCCCACGAGAGATTTTATTAGGCAACCCGGACAAAACCAGCCCGGGGATTTCACCGGACGGCACTAAGATGGCCTACCTCGCCCCGGTTAACAACGTACTCAACGTCTGGGTGGGTACTGTCGGCAGCGACGATTATCAGCCTGTCACCAAAGATGAAGATAGAGGCGTGCGCTTCTACTTCTGGGCGCAAGATAACAAGCACATTCTGTATATCCAGGATGTCGGCGGCAATGAGAACTGGCGTTTGTATGCCACCAACCTCGAAAACAGGGAAACAAGAGACCTGACCCCCTTTGAGAACGTGCAGGCGCAGATCATCAAACATGACAAACACTTTCCCAACGAACTGCTGATCGGCTTGAACAAAGAGAACCCACAGGTTCACGATGTCTACCACCTGGACCTGACCTCCGGTGAACTTACACTGGTCGCCAAGAATCCAGGCAATATCATGGGCTGGGTCGCTGACGCCCGTTTCAAAGTACGCGGTGCAGTCACAGCATTGCCCGATGGCGGCTCCGAGCTACTCATTCGCGAAGACGAAAACGCCGATTGGCGCACTCTGGTTAGCTGGGATGCCGATGACAGCCTCACCAGCGGTCCTGTTGGTTTCACCCTGGATGGTCAGTCGATCTATCTACAGGACTCGCGTAACGTCAACGCCGGTCGCCTCGTCAAGCTTAACGTTGCCACAGGTGATATCGCCGTCGTCGCCGAAGACCCCCAATACGATGTGGGCGATGTAATGATTCATCCTGATACCCACGAAGTTCAGGCCGTGGCTTTCGACAAGGACCGCAAGGAGTGGCTCGTGTTGGATGAGTCCATTAAAATGGATTTTGACAACATTCAGAGCATCCACCGGGGCGACTTTTTCGTCATCGGCCGTGACAACGTCGATGCAACCTGGATCGTGGCTTTCACGGTCGACAATGGGCCTGTGCCATTCTACGCCTATGATAGGAAAAGCCAGCAAGCAGCCTTCCTCTTCGACAATCAACCTGCATTGAACAAGTATACGCTTGCAACGATCGAACCCATCTCCTTTACGAGCAGGGATGGTCTAGCCGTTCATGGCTATCTGACCTTGCCACCGGGAGAGCGCAGGACCAATCTGCCGCTGGTACTCAATGTGCATGGTGGCCCCTGGGCGCGCGATGCCTGGGGCTATCGTCCAGATGCCCAATGGTTTGCTAACCGGGGGTACGCTTGCTTGCAAGTGAATTTCCGCGGCTCCACGGGCTATGGCAAAGATTTTCTCAATGCGGGTAACAAGGAATGGGGACGTAACATGCACAACGATCTGGTCGATGCCGTGCAATGGGCAATCGATCAGGGCATTGCCGAGCCGAAAAAGGTTGCTATCTTTGGTGGCTCCTATGGTGGCTATGCTGCGCTGGTGGGAGCAACGTTCACGCCCGACCTCTTCTGCTGTGCAGTCGATATTGTGGGTCCGAGCAACCTCATCACGCTGATTCGCACCATCCCCCCATATTGGTCGACCTTCCTGGCAACCTTCCACAAGCGCGTCGGCAACCCCGATACCGAAGAAGAGTTTCTGAAGTCTCGTTCGCCGCTGTTCAAGGTCGATCAGATCAAGATACCTATACTCATCGGACAAGGAGCCAATGACCCGCGTGTGAAACAGGCGGAGTCCGAGCAGATTGTTGCGGCGATGAAGAGAAAGGGCATTGACTACGAATATATGCTCTTCCCTGATGAGGGGCACGGTTTCGCCAAGCCGGAAAATCGGCTGAAGTTTTTTGCGGCGGCGGAGAGGTTTCTCGCAAAGCACCTGGGCGGTCGCTTCGAGGAAGCTGCTGAGAAGTAGAGAGGGTTTTAAGGAATTTTTTGTGGCATCCTGTCCTCCAGACAGGATGCCACAAAAAATACTCTACATCAACGTTCTCTAGACGAATATACAAATGGATTGAGCACATCCTCATACTCAAACAATTCCTCAGTTGTGAAGAATTGTTTCACCTCTACCTCGGCAGTCTCTAACGAATCCGAAGCATGCACAAGGTTCGCCTGCACGCTCATCGCAAGGTCGCCGCGTATCGTGCCTGGGTCGGCTTCGCGTGCCTTTGTGATGCCACACAGAAGGCGTACAGTATTAACACAATCTACCCCTTCCCAAACACAAGCGATTACTGGCGTGCTGCGCATGAACCCCTTGATCTCTGCAAAAAAGTCACGTCCACGCAAATGGCTATAATGTTCATCCAGTAGCTCATCGGGTAACATCATCATTTTTATGCCAACCAGCTTCAGCCCCTTACGTTCAAACCGCCCGATGGCCTCACCTATCAGGTCCCTTTGAATAGCATCAGGCTTAATAAGCACTAACGTACGCTCCATAAGAATAAGTTCCCTTCTTTATTATTGTTGCGTCGTCTATGCGGGCGACCACTACGCACACAGTTTGATCTCGCCCTTGATCTCTCCCCCAGAGAGCTCGAGCGAACTTGCCCAGACTGCGTCCCTTGATCTCGCCCTACCCAACTCCGCCCCCGCCTCTACGGGGAGACGTACGCCTGGAAGGATGGGGAATCCAATAATCACCGAAAACGGCCCAGGATGCCCCACGCCTTCAGGCCGGGTAGGAATGGGTCTACCTGGTTTAGGCAGTCTGGGCGGGGGCTGCATGGCGCTCTCCTCTCGCGTAGCTATACCCGTCATTGCGATGGATGGGCTTGCAATACCGATGGCTGATGCCTTCAATACGACCTGTTTTCGTGACCACATCAAAGGAACCGGTCGCCCGCGCCAGGACTCGCCCTACATGCGTCCCGGCCTTCTTTGCCAGCAGGGACGACCGCCCGCACCAGGTCGCCAGTCTGATACCCATGATGGACTTTCTGCCGCTTGCGATGCCGAATGGGAAAGCCGTCCCTGACCCCACACATTTGCCAGTTCCCATGTCCAGTCGCTTTGATCAGCAGCGGCACCACCTGGCTCGTCTCCAGGTGCTCCGGGGTGCTCCTGCCGACACAGGCGGCATCCAGCCAGTGAGTTTTCGGCAGATCCCGCCTGACTCTGTTGTATTTGGTCAAACCACCTGATCCAGTTTCGAGCGGCAAGCTAGTCGCTTTGAGCCGTTCGAAAAGCCTCCAGCGCGTACTGTTGACAGCTATTTTGCCCTTGCGGGCCTCCGGTTGCCCGGGTAAGGTTGGCCTCGACAATGATAGAGGGCGGCGTATCTGCTGCGCACTGAGCTTCATCCCCGTAGGCACGCTTAACGCAGCAGTTCGAGAGCTTCAGACTGGCCTCGCATCCGAAGGTCGGTACTTCAACCTTCCTCCTATCGTAGTCCGAAGAAGAGGGGCAAGCCCTTCTTCCCCGAACTGAGTCTGGTCATGATCAGGGCTTACAGCTACCCGCCAGGAGTGGCTGCAAGCCCCCGGTTTGCATCCGGGGGTTCATGACCTATGCAGCGACTCGAGCACCGCCGCAATTTCACGGCGTATACGATCGTTGTTCACAACTTCCCTGTGGACCTTCTCCCAGCCATGCATGATCGTCGTATGATCGCGCCCACCAAGCTCCATACCAATCTGGAACAGCGAGGCATCAGTCTCCTCGCGCATCAGATACATCGCCACCTGGCGCGGCCAAACAATCTCGCGATCACGCTGTTTTCCCCTTAGTCGCTCAGCATCGATATTGTAGTAGCGACAGACACCCTCCAACACCTCCATCACTGTCAAGGTCGAGAAAGGTTTGCTATCGCTATAGATATGCTCAAGCGCCTGAGCCGCCAGATTCACGGAGAGCGGAGCATCGTGCAAGGTGGCATATGCAATCACACGATTGAGAGCGCCTTCCAGTTCGCGTACACTGCTACAATCGGGGCGCGCAATAAACTCCATCACCGACGCAGGAATGGCAAAACGCAACGACTCGGCCTTGGAGCGCAGGATCGCCTGGCGATGTTCATAATCCGGTGGCTGTACATCGGCCAACAATCCCCACTCGAAGCGCGACCGCAAACGGTCCTGCAAACTATGAATTGCCTTGGGCGGCCGGTCACTAGTGACGACGATCTGCTTACTTGCATCGTGGAGCGCATTGAATGTATGAAAAAACTCCTCCTCGGTCGATTCTTTGCCGGCAATGAACTGGATATCATCGACCAGCAAGATATCGATCTGGCGGTATTTCGTGCGAAACTCCTCCGTTTTCTGAAAGCGGATCGCATTGACGATCTCATTGGTAAACTTTTCCGACGTCACATACAGCACATTTAACCCGACTGACTCCCCGACATGACCAATGGCATGCAGCAGGTGAGTCTTGCCCAGGCCGACGCCACCGTAGAAGAAAAGAGGATTGTAGATGCGTCCAGGATTTTCTGAAACCGCCAGTGAGGCGGCATGCGCTAACTGGTTTGACTTGCCTACAATGAACGTGCTGAATGTATAGCGGTTATTCAATAGCCCTGCGCCACCAAAGGGCAAGAGACCTGGTTGCGTATTCGCAGGAAGTTGATCGCGTGGCTCTCGATATTCACCAGTCCTTTGCTCACCCGTGTTCGCGTTGCGATGAGCGACAGGATGAGCGTCAACGCCTGTCGAGTGAAGCGACATCGGGGGTTCGAGAGAAGCTGGCCAGGATGGCCCTTCTTTCACAGGCTGAGTTCCCACAAGTGAGACGCCCATAGGTCCCTCTCCATGAGGTTGATCTTGTCCCTGCCCACGGCCTTTAGGAACACGATAGGGACGTTTACCGGCAGCAGAGGGTACATCGACTTCGTTCGTCGATTGGTCATCCTTCGCCACCACAAAGCGTACCTCGACTGGACTGCCGGTGATTTCCGCAAGGATCGAGCGAATCAAATCGATGAAACGCCCTTCCAAATGCGCTTTAGCAAATGTTGTAGGTACGCGCACCACAAATATGCCATCCTCGAACGAAAGGGCGGCTGTGCCCTGAAACCAGGTTGTGAAAACGGCTGGTTGGACTTTTGATTGCAGCCGTTCTATGGTTGTTTGCCAAATCTGTTTAGCATTCACACACACTCACCTCGTAGGGGGATCAGGTATTGAAACAAGTTACTCAAAATCTAGCATTGTATCGCGAAATCTAGCGTTTTATGACATTGTTGCCCACACAATGGTCTGCTCTCGTTCGAGCAACTGACAATCCTGTGGTTTGGCATTGGCAGGTTCTCCTTTGACCCGCTTAAAGGCTAATCGACCCTCACCGTAGATGGCGTTCACCTGCTTGATGAACTTCCCCTTGACGCGCACCACATCCCCTTTACGGAAGCCTTCCAGTTCTTCATAAAGCTGGTAGCGCACGCGTCCTTTCCCTTTCTGAGGCAAGCTGTGGTACTGTTTGCGGGTTTGCCTGGGACGAAACCCAATCGTGTAGACGTTGGACCCTGGCTCTGCCACGCGCTCTCGGGTATGGTAGGTCGCGATACAAAGGGCATCGGCGATGTGCGTTTTCGGCAATCCCCTCCATTTCCGAAAAGCAGCGGTTTCATAGCCGAAGAGGGTGGCAAGGGTGGTGGAGTTTCCTAGCGTTGCATAGAGGTACGCTTTCCCTTGCATGGTCCGTTGTGCCATCTGATCGAGATGCCCACTTACCCCCTGTACCTGAAGGTGGAGTTTGCCCTGATGGACTTTCTGATGGCAGGCTTCACACAGGGTGAGTACGTTGCTGAGCGTGTCTTTCCCTCCATGATCGCGGTAGATCAGGTGATGGGCTTCCAGGCGACAGCGCTGTTTCCCACACTGCTGGCACTGGTATCTGTCGCGCATGAGGCAGGCGAGACGCAGGTTCTCATCCAGCCGTGTGGGGTCCTGATACTGGCTTCCCTTGAGGGTGGGCTTATTTAGGCGTGCGATATCCACCTGCACATCTTCAATCACGATGCGAGAGATAGGCAAGGGAATGTGCATGACCACACGAATCACCTCCTCCACATTGGTTTTCACCGACGGAGGAAGCCGTCCACTGCGTCGGCTTGTGGCCCGATTCTGAAATCGCTTCGGCCTATACCATTTGCGAGCTCGACGACTCTTGCGACGATCACGGCGATCATCCATCTTCCCTTTGACATCGCGGCGGTGATGGATGTCTGCCGCAAGTAGCACCTGCCCATTGCCCACAGAAGCAATCCCAGTGACGTGGCTACCTTTGTCGATGCCAAGTGTCACTTCCTGGACCTTCCCCTTCGCACTGCCAGCACAGCTGGATGGTAAAGGGGCAGCGCTCGACCACGCTCGCCTTGCCTGCTCGGAGCAGTTTGCGTGCTTTGGCAGGCGTACATGGCATCAAAGGTTGCTTGTCTTGATTTACTACATATACATGCATGATGTTTGTAGAACCTCCTTGCCGGAGTGATCTGCTCCTTGCGGGTGTTCATCAGGGCTGTCGCGCTCCGATCACCTTCACCTTTCGGCTACCCTTAAATCGGAGCCACAGAGCTTCAGACTGGAACAACATCCGAAGGTGTGATCACCTGATAAACTGCTGCTTCCTGAGAAGCCCGCTGGTAGCTCCATGAGTACAACGCTTTAACACGCTCTACTTTTAGGAACTATTTCTCTTAATGGGACCTTCAGTAGCCAAGATGGCAGGGGATAATACTAGCACGAAATTAGACGCTGTAAAGCCTCCTTTTGGTACGGGTTTCCATCCTTGCGGGTGATTTTCGAGAGGCCCCATTCCCGGACGCGATAAATCGGGTCCCTACGCCTCTCCCATGTTTCACCCGGAAGGATAGAGAGCTTTTGGTACCAAAAGAGAGCTAGCTCATAGGCAATCTTCCTTTAGTGGTATATACTAGAGCGGAAATAGTTTCTCGTAGCCCTTTTCGTGCAGGGGGTTGGTGTTGCAAGGAGCCCTTTTTATGATCATAACTCGACTATCGTCTTTTGTAGTGCATCGACCAGGATGGAGAGAATGGCTGTTCGTAGCCATGTCATTCGTGTTAGTGGCCTTTTTTCTCACCTCGTGTTCAGGTTTGGACTTCGGGGGCACCCCGGCAAACACGGCTGAAAACCCGATAGCGCCACAGGTGGCACTGGCTCAACTTCAATGGTGTGGAAAGCCGGTCATGATTTTTCGCGATGAGGGCGTATCTACACCAACTAGCGGAACAGCGACAGCAACGACCGCAGGTACTCCCGTACCATCAAGTACTGCCACCATTGCTCCATCTACAGCCCAGCCTACCATAGTGACCAACTGGTCACAAGTGGAGCCGCAGTTGGGCTTTACCGTCTTCCTGCCACAGGCGTTGCCACAGAACACCTGCCTGGTAAGTGCATCGGGGACACTGCATGATCCCATTTTCGGTGGCAGTTTTACCATTGGCTATCTACTCCCCGATCATAGCTCTCTCACTCTGGCAGAGGCGCCATTTCGCTCACAAAATCGCCAGTTCCAGTGTACTCCATCCAGCAGTTCTAACAGTTCAAAAGCAAGCACACTTGCAGCGAAATATGGTCCAGCGCAACCAATCTTGCAAGTTTGCTCCGGCGTGCAAGATAATACAAGCATCGTCTTTTCAGCCCGCGGTAGTACAGATAACCTACAGCGGTTTTTTGCTTCATTGCAGCCAAATATCAACTGGGTACCAGGTTCGTAAAGTGACTTCACCAAATTCTCCAGTTCTGGTATAATGGCAGTAGTTTCGCGTTTATACGCGCAAAAATCGTACAAGCCACTCAAAAGGGAGGAACCTACGTTATGGACAAGTGCCCCTATTGTGGTGCAGAAACACGGCCAGGAGATAACTTCTGTTTGAACTGTGGCAATCGCCTGCTTCCAGCAACTCCCTCATTCCAGCAGGCGACGCCTCTGAGCGGCGATGCCACGATTCCGGGCTCAGACAATTGGAGTGCCCCGATTGGGACGCCTATCGCTCCAGTATTCGATGACCGAACAGCAGCGGAGTCTGCCACAGTACGCGAGGATGGCAGTGCTACCGTGGCAGCCACCCTGGACAACAGCCTCGAGAATCCAGCGCGTTTTATCGTGCGTGACGACAAAGGCGAAGTCTTGCAAGAATATCGCTTAGAGAAGTCCGAAACGGTCATTGGTCGCGCACCTGCCAGTGATATCTTGCTCTCGAAGGACAAACTGACGTCGCGTCGTCATGCCGTTGTCCGCTACGAAAATGGCGACTATGTCCTATCCGATGAGCGCAGTGCCAATGGTACTTTTGTCAATGGACAACAACTTGAAGAATTGGTCCCGCGCGTTCTCAAGGATGGAGATCATGTTGGGATTGGCGAACATGAGTTGATCTTCCGCACCTCGAGTGGCGTGGAGGATCTGCCGACGATTTCGGTCCCGTCCGATGCCGTGGGTGCCACGGTAGCTAAAGAAGTAACCTATCGTACTCGTGAGGATGAACAAATGACAGCAGCCAGTAGTAATGATTTTAGCACGCGCTCGATGAACGGCGATGGGGCAGCATCAGTGGGTGTCCCACCTTCCAGCGTATCTGCTACCCCAACTCTACAACCAGTGGCCGTGTCGCCTACAGCCGAGAGCGCCGCAGCTACGCCAGGTGAGGCTGCAGCCATGCCTCGTATTCCGCTGACACCGTCTGTTTCTTCATTCGCCTCAAGTGAAGCACCAGCAGCTTCTGATACCGGGATCACATTCAATCGCCTTACCAGCCTGGCGCCACCCACGCTCCCTGATATTACCCAATTAATGGCAGCGTTGACGACGCTGGATGGGCAGGTATCGTTACTGCAGGAGCAATTGAACAACTCGCAAGAGGCCATACGTAACCATGAAGCCGAGATCACCCAGACCTCCAATCAACTCCGTTCTGGTGTACGCCGCGTATCAGAGCGTATGGATAGCACCATCGCGGATGTGGCACGTCAACGTGAACAGGCTGGTTGGGCTGACTTGCTTCAATTGATGGAAGACGTGATGAACAACCCACGCGATATTGAATATGTGACCAAGCTTGCTCGCAAAGCTCGTGAGTTGAATAAGGTCTTCCAGATTTACCAGATCGTTCTAAACACCCTGGCTGAATGCAATAGTCTGCTACGCAGTCTGATCGGGGAAGACAAATCCTAGCGTAAGGTAGGCCTTTCGAGCCCTAGCTTTCCGAGATAGAAAAACAAAACTACCCAAGAGAGGATTTTTGCGGTATGGACAAGTGCCCAACTTGTGGTTCCGACGTGCGGCCAGGAGATAACTTTTGCTTAAGCTGTGGTAATCGCCTGTTCCCGTCAGCGTCCTCTCCCCAACAGTCATCGAACCTGATGAGTGATGCCACCGTTCCGGACCAGGACGGGTTTGGACCGAGCGCTTCCCCTCCGGTGTACGGTGGTTGGGATGATGTCAGTGCCAAAACGACTGCAGCTTCGTCGTCCTCAGACCTACCCACAGTTCGTGCTGATACGAGTGAATATACATCTCAACCATTGCACCAAAAAATTGACCAGCCGGCGCGTTTTGTTATACGTGCGCCCAATGGTGACATCTTGCAGGACTACCTCCTGGAAAAGCCGGACATTGTCATCGGTCGTGTACCCGAAAGTGACATCAGTTTCCCCGAGGATAGGCTCATCTCACGCGTGCATGCCACCGTTCACTACGAGGATGGTCACTATGTGTTGCGCGATGAGGGCAGTGCCAATGGCACACTTGTGAACAATCAGCCACTGGCAAAGATGGCCGACTGGACGCTTCGAAATGGTGATGAAGTCCTCGTCGGTGATCATGCACTGACCTTCAAAGCATTTACGCCAATTTCGACTGGTATAGAAGAATTGGAGACGGTAATTATGCCTTTCGGTTCTCCTATTGATGATGCACCTCAAGTCGACGATGACAAAACAGTAATGGCCAACGACCCGCTGGGGACAAACACGATGGATGTAGCAAATCTACCATCTCTCAGTCCTACTCCTACACCAGAGCCGACCCCAGAATCGCCCGCGCCGGGTAGTGAAGTAGCAGCCCAGGCTGTCCCCGCTCCCGTTGCGACACCTGCACCTCCACCATCTACACCGCCTGCACCCGGAACAGGAGTCACCCTCGGCAGCTTCAGCAGGTTATCACAACCCTCACTGCCAGGAGTGGTTGCTTTGCTCACCGCCTCAACGGCCCTAAACGAGCAGGTCGCATCGCTCCAGCAGCAACTGCTTGCTACACAGGAAGCTATGCGCAACCACGATGCCGAGGTCGCACAGACAGCCGATCAACTCCGCACTGCAATGCGTCGCCTTGCGGAGCGTATGGATAATACTATTAGCAGTGTGGCTCGGAGTCGTGATGAGATGGATTGGAATAGCTTGCAGCGCACACTCCAAGATGTGCTCGGTAGCCCACGTGACATCGGCTACGCTATGGAGTTTTCGCGTAGAGCCCCTGATGTGGACAAAGTCATCCAGCGCTACCAGGGCGTACTCAATACCCTGGCTGAATGTAATAGCCTGTTGCGCGGATTGATTAGTGAGGAGAAACCGTAGATTTCAATCGATAACCAGCAGGACTATTTCATGCACGAGCAGATACTTAGCCAGGCGCACACATTCGATGCAATTGTCATCGGTGCAGGATTAGGCGGACTGCTCAGTTCAGCGCAATTGCTTCAACGTGGCAAACGGGTGGCCGTGCTGGAGCGATTGCCTCATTGTGGCGGACGCTTCACCGCCAAAACATTTCAGGGCACGCAGGTGAGCACTGGGGCAGTGCATATGATCCCCTTTGGCAGCAGTGGTGTCCTTGCACGCATGTTACGCCATTTGCAAGTGCCACATCGCTTTTTTGATGCCGATGTATTTGGGTCATTCTACGTGCGTGGCAAACAGATTCGCTCGCGTGGTCTGTTGGGCGTCTTCAAGGTCTTTGGGCCACGCCAGTTCTTCTGGTTCACCCGTGTCGGTTACCTGATGTTTCTCCGCCGTCTTCCAGCACATGAACGCGACCTCCCATTCAGCGTCTGGTTAGAACGCCATATCGACGTGCAGCGCAATCCAGAATTACGTGCATTCTTTGAACGCATCTCGCGTTTTGCGCTCAGTCTCGAACTCGATCAGGTGAGCACCCCAGAGGTGATTAAGACGACAAAGAACATGTTCAGTTATGGCGCACCTGGCATTGTAGAAGGTGGGTGTGGTGCGTTGTCAGGAGCATTAGAGCGCCACATTCTGAGTCATGGAGCCGACTTGCGTTTGCGTTGCGATGTCATGCAGATACTACATGAGAATGGACATGTGACCGGCGTGCGTGTGTGCAACAAGGCAAATGGCGAAGAGTCACTGCTCTCGGCACCACTGGTTGTCAGCGACATTGGTCCGCGTGCCAGCAATGCACTGCTCCAAAACCAGCGCCTGACTCAGGCAGAGGTACTAAAAGAATACGAAGAAGCACGATCCCAGCGGGAAGCGATCGGACTCAAGGTGCATATTCTCAGCGATGTCTCATTGATACCCCATAAAGGTATCATGTACTGCCTGGATACCGAACGTATCGCTGGGATCGTGCAGCCAACCAACTGTGACCCGCGTCTGGCACCTGCGGGTAAACACTTGCTGATCAGCCACCAGGTCATCCAAAGCAACAATGTCGAGGAGGAGAAGGAGCTGGCTCTGTCCGACCTGCGCATGTTGTTTGGTGAAACGTTTGAGAAACACTGTCGTGTTCTTACTATGAGCGTCTATCGCGGTGAATGGCCTGTCAATCGAGTCATGCAGGGGGCAGACGTTGTCCCCTATACGCTCTATCCAGGGTCTCTACCTGGTGGGTGATGCAGTCAAACCATCAGGCTACCTGATGGTTGAAGGTGTCGCACAGAGTGTCAATCAGTTCCTTGACCTGCTCGATGGCATCGAACAGGAGAAGGCCGACGACCCACATGGTGCGCCGTCCATTCGCTGCGCTGGTCAGACCAGGCCTCGCTCACAGCGCAATGTCACCCCGCCACCGTCTCGCCTCAATGCATTGCGCTGGTTGTGGCAGGCGCCTGGAAATTCATAGGATTAAAAATTAGAAAGTAATGGATACATTCGCTCCTCATTACCTGATCGAGGGTGGCGTGCCACTCCACGGCAAAGTTCGCATCAGCGGTGCAAAGAACGCCGTGACCAAGATGATCATGGCCTCGCTGCTCACCGATGAACAATGCGTTCTGCGTAATGTGCCGCTAATTGGTGACCTTGATCTGGCCATTGCACTCTGTAATGATCTGGGTTCGCAGATACAGTTACAGGATCATACCCTGCTTATTCGCACACCCTCTATCAACAAAACTGTCGTCTCAACCGAGGTAGGGGGGCTGAACCGTATCGCGGTACTCACAGTTGGGCCTCTACTGCATCGCTGTGGCGAGGTAGATTTCCCCAGGCCAGGCGGTGACCGGATTGGGAAACGCCCCATCAATTTCCATCTTGACGGACTCAGGCAGATGGGGGCTGAAATCGTCGCGTGCGATGGGCTCTACCATTGCACTGCTCCTCAAGGACTGCTCGGCGCGACCATCAACCTGCCCTTCCCCAGCGTCATGGCTACCGAAAACTTCCTTATCTCGGCATCGCTGGCAAAAGGGGTCACCATCATTCAGAACGCCGCCTTGGAACCTGAGATTATTGATCTGATCAAGCTTTTACAGAAGATGGGCGCGATTATCGAAATCAAGGTCGACCGGCGTATTGTCGTTGAAGGAGTTGAACGCTTGCATGGCGCCCAACATACACTCCTTAGCGACCGTAATGAAGCGGTATCACTGGCAACGGCGGCGTATCTGACAAAAGGAGATGTCTATTTGCAAGGTGCTCAACAAGATACGCTGCTTACCTTCTTGAACACACTCTCAAAGATGCGCTTGCATTTTGAGGTAGATGATGAAGGGATTCGTTTTGTCAGTAATGGCATTGTGCCGCCGCCTATCGCGTTGGAGACCGACGTACACCCTGGGTTTATGACCGATTGGCAGCAGCCGTTCACCGTTCTGCTCACGCAAGCAGATGGCATGTCGGTAGTCCATGAGACGCTCTTTGAGGATCGTTTTGGCTATACTGACACATTGGAACGTATGGGTGCACATATTGAACTGTACAGCAAGTGTCTCGGAGAGGTGCCCTGTCGCTTTCGCGAGAAGCAGTTCATTCATAGCTGCGTTGTACGCGGGCCAACTCCTCTCACGGGCACGCGATTGGATATCCCGGACATTCGGGCCGGTTGCTCTTATATTTTGGCAGCGCTGTGTGCACAGGGAGTATCAGAGGTCTACGGTATTGTACACATCGAGCGCGGCTATGAGCACCTTGACGTGAAGCTGCGTAGCCTGGGTGCACAGATAGAGCGCATTGACGCTGGTTTACTTTGACAAGGCAGTTACTTCTGGTACTTCTCTGCCGCAGTTTGGACAATAACTATCCCTTGGGTTCATTTTTGTATGCACGAAATTTCCTGGATGTTAAATACAATAAGAATTTTAAATTATTTTAATGAGAAAGCGTTGAAACCTCCTCAAATGCATGGTATACTCCCTACAGCCGTTGGTGTTGATAGGAGGACCGAGAAATGACTAATGATGAATTGGCTGCTCTACGCACTCTGATACGTGAAGAAGTTAATGCCGCAGTATATGCAAGCGAGCAACGTATAGGCGAGCCTCTGAACCGCCTGGAAGGTGGACAAAGGGAACTGCGACTCGATGTTGCAAGAATTGAGGTTCAACTTTCAGAAACTATATCAGTCCTTAATGATGCAAGTAGAGTTATCAATGATCTACGATTCAGCCAGCATGCATTGGAGACGAAGGTGGAAGAAAACCTTCTTGGGCTCAGACGTGATATGCAGAGGCTAACCGAGAGTGTCCATACCTTCTCACGGCATTTCATCGCCATTGACCGGGCAACTAGTGAGCGTATTACTGCGCATGAGAGAATGACCATAGACGAAACACACCCATACCCACCACACTCGGCAGCGTAGCCGTCAACTACAACTATTTCATACACCCTTGCCCGGGCTTCAATTGAAAAATGGTTGAGCCTATGTTATCATTTGCACAATCACAAGAAACCTTTTTGATCAGACACCATCCATTATCGGCGATACCCAAGACAGCCTGAACAGATCATCGGCATTGTGAGCAGCAAGCACATGAGCAGCTTTTCGCCTAACTCGCCCAATACTAGCAACCGCCAAGCCAATGTCGTCATCCTTGACGCAGGCCTTGCCGGATAGACTGCAGCTCGGACTCTCACGCAGGCGGGCGGCGATGTCATCGTCCTCGAAGCGCGCAACCGTGTCGATGGACGAACCTACACCAAGCTGGCGAGCGACGGTGCACCTACATCGTAACCCTAAGGAGAGGAGGAACTGCCATGGCGAACGCGCCGTTCTTGAGCTGTGCGCAAGCGCTGCTCGGCACGCGCTTGCTGCATCATGAACTGCACAAACTTCTCGAAGGGCAGTGCCGCACCGTAAAGTCCTTTGAGCGGGAGCGATTTGAGCAGACTGGGTGCCCTGGATGACGAGCCATGCACGCGCTTTGGCCGACAGGTGCAAGGCGACCCGTTGACCGGCCAAGGCCCGTCCCACATAGTAGTCTTTTAAAATCGATGCTCACCGTGCCATTGCGGCTGACGGTGCGCACCACCGATAAGCCGTCGCTCACCTCCAGCCAGCGATCGGAGTTGACCACGTCAGGCGGGGGTGGGAGGTCAGGCAAGCTGGGAAAGGCGGTGCGCGGTGGGCGATTGCCACAGCTGAGCCGCCTTTCGGGGCCGCTGGAAGTTGTAGTGCTGCCCGAACTGCTCGGTCACGGCTCGCACCTGCTCCAGCGCCGCCGGACGCTGCACGGCCAGGCATTCTTCTTGATAGCTGCGATGATAGCGCTCCACAAAGCCATTCAAATCGGGTCGACGCGGGGGGATGACATTGGGTTGCACGCCAAGACAGAGCAGGAAGCGCACCAGCGCGGAGGGGAAATCCCGTCCGGAAGGGCTGCCAACCAGGCGGAGGTCGTTGTCAAAGGTGAGCATGCCGGGCAAGCCATGCTGGGAGAAAAACTGGGCCACCACTTCGAAGAGCGCTTCGGCATCGAAATCGCTGCGCACTTCTCGGTGTAACCAGGTCGAGGTGCATGCATCGACGAAGGTGGCAATCTCCACGACATGCTGCCGCTTGCCTTCTGGATCAGCAGGGACACTGCTGGCCTCGGCTGCCAGTCGAACTGGACTTCCTCCCCTGGCTCTCGCAGGTCTAAGGGCCTGGGCTTGCGCCGGCAATCCTGCGCGATGCAGCCTGCCTGGCGCAGGATCTTCCAGATCGTGGTCTGCGAGCGCGGCAGGCGGACACCGGCGTGTTTGAGCGCAGGCTCGCGGTGCACATACTAGAGGATGGCTTCTGGTCCTGGGACGCGCTGCAAGTTCTCCGGCGGCTCCACACGGATCTCCAGAATGCGTTGCACGACGGCGGGCTGGGAGGCGATCGAGGCCGGTGGGGTATGGCGAGCACACGAGCGGGAGCGCAGAGCCATGACATCGTCGGGATCGGCCTGGTGTAGCCGCTGGAGCCACTTGCTCACCCAAGAGCGTGACATGTCGAGCGCATCGGCCAGGTCTTGATGGGTCCACTCGGGGTGCTGCTGGGCCAACCAGCGTAACGCCGCCCATTTGGCGATCAAATCGGCTTCTGAGAGCATGAGACCCCTCCTTTCAAGCGAGAGTAGGATGACGTGAATCTGCTCCCATTCTATCGTCTCTGTCGCTTCTTAGCTCTTCAATGCTGCTTGTTTGCTTGAATACGCTGTGGGATGGATCAGCTTGTCATGAGGAGGGTAATCCATACAGATGGAGACGGTGTAGTTGACGGCTTGGTCCAACGCCTACGTCGAAAGGTACCATCGCAGCGTGCTTCCAGGTGCATCGGCCTGGGACCCTAGAGCAGGTGCGTGAGGTCACGGCGCAGTTCCTGGTGCATGACAATGAAGAGCGACCACTAAAGGCGGCGCTCGTGCGGCAACCAACCCCCGCGCAAGGCGTTTGCCGTGTTGCCGAGACTGCCTGCTTTGCCCGCGTCGGTCAACCCTGATGCTGGACACGCTCCAAGGGCAGGCGTTCGCGCGGCGAGTCGGCGCTGATGGCTGCGTGACCGTCGATCATGAGCCCTATTACATCAGCCAAGCTCTGGCCAAGCAGCAGGTGGTGCTCTTCGTCAATGCTGCTGAGCGGGCCTTCGACGTGTGGCTGTGGTCGGAAGGCGTCAAACGCATCCCGATCAAAGGACTGCATGGAGCAGAAATGCCGCTGGATCAGCACATCCGCCTGATGCAGAGGAAGCCCGTTCCCAGGAGCGACGGCTGCAACTGGCGCACCGAAGGCTGCGGCAACTGACGTTGTGGGCCTAAAGGGACCGCCACAGCCACCACCATCCACGTATCGCCCGCCCACACGAGCGGATGCAGCTCCCTACTGTCTTTGACCGCCTCAAACGTGTCCGGTGGCGGTTCCAATCCCCCTGCATCTAGCTGACGCCCCACCGCTCCCGCACTCTTGAGTCCTTGTTCGCCTCGTGGTATCCGGTTGGCGGGGTCGTGTTCTTCAGAACACCTGTTCTGACACGAGGTGGGGTAAGCTAGGGGTCACGATGACGCAAAACAATACACCTCTTGCCGCTTGCCATCGGGATCGGCAGGGACCGTGGCAGCATCCTTCTGCATCCAGTTGCTCATCGGCGCAGGGCGCTCTTGCGCTTCTTGCACGTGGGGCAGTCGGTGGGCGATGCGTCCGGCTTGTTGCAAGATGCGGTAGATCGTCCGGCTCGAGCGCGGCAGGCGCTCACCGCTGGCCGCCAGGTGGGCATCGCGCGGCAGAGAGTACACGAGGGCTTTGGGTCCGGGCGTGCGTCCCAAGCCTTCAGGCGGCTGATCACGCAGCTCGACCAGGCGAGCAACCACCCGCTGGCTGATACGCTCGGCTGGGTGCTTGCGCGCCCGCGACTGGCCCTGCAAGACGGCCTCATCCTGCGGGGGTGCTTCTTGCAAGCGTTTGAGCCATTTCTTGACCCAGCCCAACGACATGCCCACCGCCTGGGCATACTGCTGGCGCGTCCACGTGGGGTACTGGGTCAACAGACGACGAAGATTGGCTCGGGCGGCGTAGTATACTGCTTCCATGCAGGCACACTCCTTGGTAGACAACGATTATCCTTCCAAGAGTGTACCTGCTTCCTGCCCTCGCTGTCTACGATGTGGGGAAACAGAAGCGGTTACGATGTGAGTAACTCATACAAATGGAGACAAGTGTCGTTCCACAAGGGGTTTAGGCTATGAGACAGTAGTGCGTATCCAGTCTACAGAATGATGAGGAACAAACCATGACAACACCCGAAACTCCACCGAATACACCTATTATAGGCATCCTGCTGGTGCACGGGTTGAACGGCAGCAGACATGATCTCGCGGAGATGGAAGAGTTTCTGCAAACTCGTGGCATGGTCACTAACAACATGCTCTTGCCCGGCCATGGCATACATGTGCGCGACCTGATACCCCTCGGCTGGACGGACTGGGAAAAAGCCGTGCGCCATAAGTTAGCTGAGCTCAAACAAAGATGTGATCTTGTATTTCTGGTCGGGCATTGCCTGGGTGGGGCACTTGTCTTGCACGCGGCTGCACATGAAGAAGTGGCAGGCATCGTGAGCATGTGTACACCGCTCTATATGTATCCCTGGACAGAGTTCGCTGTGAGTCTGGCCAAACTTGTGACTCCCGTGCTGCCGACGATCCGTGAAGACGTACGCGACCCTGATGCCCGCCATGGCTATACACGAGATGTCTACCGCTGGACAGCGCTGTCACCGGTGGAGAGCATGCTGCAATTTTTGCCAAATTTGCGAGCTGAGTTGCCCCAAGTGACTGCGCCGGTGCTGATTATGACCTCGGTATACGACCATGTTGTGCCAGCCAGCGATGGACGCCAGATTTATAAACTCATAGGTTCACGCGAGAAGGAATGGATTACCTTCCATCGCTCGTATCATGTGATTATGAAAGACTATGATCGCGAAGAGGTCTTCGCCAAGACTGTCGCATTTATTGTGCGTTACGCCCAGCAAGGGTAGGACCCCATTAACTGATGAGGTGAAATACCTATCTTGATTACCCCCATACCTCCCGCGCCGTCGTTGCCACCAGCTCTAGCTTGCGTCGCTGGTCATCAAGGGAGATACGATTGCCCTCCATCGTCGATGCGAAACCGCACTGCGGACTCAGGGCAAGTCGTTCAAGCGGAATCAAGCGGGCGGCTTCTTCGATACGGCGTCGCAGTTCGTCAGAAGACTCCAGCCGTGGTTTCTTCGTCGTCACCAGGCCCAGCACGACGAAGCGGTCCTCGGGTACATGACGCAGCGGCTCGAAGCCTCCCGAGCGCTCGTCGTCGTACTCGAGAAGGAAGCGCTGAAACCGCGTCTGGCTAAATATGCGCGCGATCGGCTCATAGTCGCCCCTGGCGTAGAACTTGCTCTGATTGTTTCCACGACAGATATGCATCCCGAAGGTCACACCCTGGTGGCCGCTGATGATGGCATTGTCCATCTCAATGCATACATCGATGAGTTTGTCCGGGTCGCTGCCGCGCTGGCGGTAGCCTTCCCGCATCTCAGGATCGAGCAGAGCTGCGTACTGGGGTGCGTCGATCTGGATGTAGGTACAGCCTAAGCGGATCAGTTCCTCCACTTCACGGCGCGAGAAGTCGACGATATCGGCCAGGTAGGCATCCCGCGACGCATACGCCGACCGCGACTTCACTGGATCGTAGTAGGCCGCTGCCTGCTGCGCACTGATCATCGTCACCTTCCCTACATGCGATTTACGCGACCGCAAGTAAACCCATTCCTCTGAACACATACTCCTGCGCCACCTGAGCCGTTCCACCACCACTGGCCGCTTGAGGATCAGTTGCTCGCCAGTCTCGTCCCTGAAAGGGATCGCCCAGCCGCCATACTTATCGAAGCCGTCCAGCGCGTCGACCAGGTGGCCATAGAATGCATAGCGCCGCAGTTCCCCGTCGGTAATGACATCGATGCCAGCATTTTCTTGCAGCGCAATTGCCTCATTCACTGCATGGTCCTCTATGACCTTAAAGTCAGCCGCACTGAGCTGCCTCGACTCGAATTGCTTGCGTGCGTCCACTAAATAGCCGGGCCTGAGCAGGCTTCCAATCACTTCGCTGTGATATGTCATTCGTTCACCTCTCCTGTTCTAGAGTCCACCAATAAAACGGGATGTCACTAAAGATTCTATAGTATCTCTTTCCTCGCCTGCAGGCGAGGAAAGAGATACTAAAAGAAGTCAGGATGTCTAGTCCGGGGGCAATTCCTGGTAGATCATCTTTGTATTGATGCCGCGGCTGTTGTTCACCGTCTTCATCGCGAAGTAGATGATAATGGCTACCACGATGAGCCCAATCGCCCAGCTAATGCCAGAAGTGTTAGAGAAAGACACGAAGTCGCTGGCACCTTTCGACGCCTGAATTGCCAGGATAACCGGCCAAACGAAAGCTGCCAGGTAGACTGGTATGATAAAGATCAACCAGACTATCCCGTACCAGACCAGGCGAGGCAGGCCCAGGAACTTGCCCGTGTTGTTGGTTAACTGGAACAAATCGGGACGACGATACGGTATCAATATGGCATTGAGCCCGGGCATGATCCAGGTGAGTCCTGCCAGCAAAACTCCAAAGAAGGTGGTGCTTGCCAGCGTTAAGCCAAAGAATGTCAGTACATAGAAGACTGCTCCGAGCAGCACCGCGAGAATAATCACACGGAGTGGTGCGTTTGTGCGCTCGTTTACCACGCTGAACCACTCTGGTACCTGGCGGTCGAGCGCCCACGCCAGTACGATACGTGAGAGGAAGATTGCGTATACAGGGCAGAGCAACACGTTCAGTGTGATGTTACCTAGCGCCACGATCAGCCATAGCGGCCAGGCTCCTGGATGCACTGCTGTCGCCATTACAGGAGTGAATGGTGGCTGGCCATTGAGCGGTGCGTTGTTGGTGAACCAGTAGAGGTATCCCCAGGCATTCGTCAAGTTGAATCCGAAGTGGTTGCCCAGTACATCGATGTAGAGTGAGTTCATGAACACTGCAAAGATGAGAGCACCCATGACGGCGAAGAAGACCGTGCGCCTCACATTGCCCTTGACCTCGCCAGCAATGTATGAGGAAAATTGGAAGCCAATGTACTGGAAGAGCACAATGCTCACCAGTCCTGCCAGGGCAACCAATCCAGGTAACGTGAAATCAGGAGTACCAGGCGCATAGCCCGCTTTTGTGGCCGCTTGCAGAATTGCGTGCGATGAGGTGCCGAGGGCGGGTAGGGCAGCATTCATTGATGCAGGATCAATGGTGAATGCGCCAAAGAAACTGATTGCCACTGAGATGATAGCGAAGATGGTCAGGCCGGTCACCACCTTATGGAAGGTACGTGTGCGCAGTATCGAGATGCCAGCGATGACAAGCAGGATGATAACTCCGGCGATTGCCTTGCTGAAGTTGTCTTGCAGCCAGTTCTGCGCGTTCGCAAAGACACTGCCGGGAAAGGCTACGCCCAGTAAGATGCCTGTGAGTTGGATATTGTGTACAGCGACAATGATTTCAAAACCGATGATGGTCAGTGCCGATCCAACGAGCGTCCAACTCTCCAGCCAGCCCCAGAATGGGCTGATGATGCGAGATGTGAAGACGTAATCACCACCACTACGTGGCATGGCGGTGGTGAGGCTGGCGAAGATCATGCCCAGAAAGTAGCAGGCGATACCTGTGAGAATAGCCATCCAGGCGTATGCCGAGATACCTAACCCCTGCCATTCTGGAAAGAGCGCGTAGAAGACAACTGCCCAGCCTACGGCAGTGCCTACAAAGGCGGCGATGTTGAAAAAGAGCGCGTTAGCCATACTGACATCGCGCACCAATCCCGACGCCTGCCTGACGAACAATCCGCTTGGTGAAACGGATTTTGCCATAGATGCGAACTCCCTTTCTGGTCTGGCGACCTTAACGGTCGCCGCTAGCCCTGGACACGAAAAGATCGTTCCAGTTTGTCCTTACCAAGATCAAAGACAAAGCCGCGCAGGATGCCCTGGTTGGCCTCGCTTCCAGCGTTGAAACAGGTAGTTCGACCTATCTTGCTCTGGCCAGGGGCTTCATGTACATGGCCATGTACACTCACCAGAGGCTGAAGTTCCTGCAGAGCACGTCGCACTCCTGTACTTCCCACGGGGATACGCAACACATCACCCATCGTCACTCTGGGTCGCAAATTTTTATCAAGTTCAGGAGCAGTATCTAAACCGCTATCATACGGTGGAACGTGAATCATAAAGACAGCGTTGCCGACGTTTTTCAACTTGCTTGCACTTGTTTTGATGCGCTCATAGTACTCATCCTCGCTCCATTCACGCGGGGTGTGCCAGGGAGTTGGATTTGCATAGTCGAAGCTAATCATCTCATGATATTCGTCCAGTTGCATCGTCTTGCCAACCGGATTGATAACGTAGCTTGATTGTGCAATCATGGCATCAACACCTGTGTCGTCGTCATTGCCAGGCATCATGTAAAACTGTACACCACTCTTGCCAATGCGTTCCTCGGCCAACGCCACCCATTCTCCCACCCTCTGGATCATCTGCTGGCGAAACAACTCCTTCATCTTTGCCGCATCTGCTCTCAGTGCATCCACCTCCTCCTGATCCGTCACATAGGGATAGTAGCCAATGTCGGAGATATTCTGCTTAACAGTGTGCAACTCGGTCTCGGTTTCAGTAGTGTATTGCTGATCCAAAAACGTTGCGGAGTAGCGACCATTGCCTTGCGCAATGATGGGCACAATCGCCTTGCCTGTCAGGTCGCCTGCAATCAAGACAACGTTCGCCTCGTACACGTTCATCTTAATGGCATTGAGCAGTTTACGATACGTACGGTTTGCAGCATGCAGGTCGGAACACATGAAGCAGCGGAGGTATTTTGCCATGATCTCACCTCGTCCTTTATTGCCGGGCTTCTTCTGGAAGCTCGTACCAGCGCACACGCTCGCCTATCATCGCACGCGCCTTCCACCCCAACGATTTGGGGCGCACTTCCATAGCGGCAACTAACGCATCGATACGTTCAGAGATGTGATCAGGAAAGTCGCGCTCAAGCGCAAACGCCTGCACCTTTTTCAAATTTAGTTCGAGCGTCTTATGCAACCCCCAATCATTGGCAATCAACCCCGAGATATAGTTCGCATCAATGCCCCGCTCATTGTCTGTAACATCATGGTCATGAAAGAGCGTGATCGCGTCTACGATATCTTTCTCGTTGATCTCGACAATCTGCAATTTCGTCAGCACTAGATCAGAGAGCGGTAATGTGCGCTGGTCTATGGACAGGCGAGTTCGAAAATCGATGATATGGCACATTTGCATACGATCGATAAAAATGTCAATCTGCCGCTCATGTTGCTCATCCCAAAAGAGCAGGCGTTGATGTCCATGGAGCGCGTTAAACGTCTTGTTTCCGGTATACCCAAGCTTTGTTAACAAAACCTTGGTTTTCCCACCCCATTTAGAAAGGGTAACAAAATCCATATCATGGTATGTGCGCTGCAAGCGTTCATTAGATTTGGCACCAGGGCATTGAAAATAGATCGCCAGTCCGCCAAGCAGGCGCAGCGGAATACCCTCTGCGTTGGCAGCTTCAGTGATGCGGGCAGCTTCCTCTGTAATATCTGTGATTGGACCAGTCGTATTGTTCATCCTGCACCGTTCATGCGACGTAGGGATACTCTCCTTGAGAGTCACGTCGCATCTCCTTGTACGTTAAGGCAAGGTTCAAACGTTTTCTCGTTAATCGAACGTCGTCGGCATCGATTTGAGCACCTGCCGGGCTGTTTCTAGAGTCCGCTCGATATCGTCCTGCGTATGAGCGGCACTAATGTGACTGCGTCTCAAGGCCGTTGGGATCATAAAGATCCCATGCTCACACATTGTGCGGCGAAACCACACATCACGTTTGGTATCGTTGCTCAACAGGTTGTTGTAGTTTTCAATCGGACCTTTCATAAAGTATGGCACAAAAACTGATCCAAATACAACCACGTTCAGAGGAATACCCAGTTCATCGCCAATCTGCTGCAGGCCTTCACCGACTTGCCGGGATAAAGCGAAGCAGTGCTCGTGGATCGAGCCATCCTCAAGTTCAGCAATTGTTGCCAAGGCAGCAGCGACTCCCATAGGATGGCCGTTGTAGGTTCCGGCGAAGGCTACACCACCACCTGGCCCAAAGCGGTCCATGAACTCACCTTTGCCGACCAGTGCAGCAATGGGATACCCATTCGCCATAGCCTTGGCAAAGGTGCTCAAATCGGGCGTCACATTACAGATTTGCTGGTATCCGCCGAGCCCGTGGCGAAACCCTGTTATCACTTCGTCAAAGATCAACACAATGCCATATGTACTGCTCAGATCGCGCAGGGCGCTAAGGAACTCCGGGCGTGGCAAGACGCAACCGATGTTGTGTGGGATGACCTCGACCAGAATCGCCGCAATCTCATTACCCTGTTGTTGCAGCACCTCTGTAACCGACTCGATGTTGTTAAAGGGCAGCACGATCGTCTGCTTGATCACCTCAGGCAGCATCCCCAGCGACAATGGATCGTGCTGGCCGATCTTCTCTGCTGGGCTGGCCACATTCATGAAAACCGCGTCATGCCAGCCATGATAGCTTCCCTGAAATTTGATGATCGAATTCCGACCGGTGACCGCACGTGCCAGGCGGATCGCATTATAAGTCGCGTCCGAGCCAGAAGTCGTCAGCAGAATCCGCTCAGCCGAAGGTATATGCCGCTCCAACGTCTCGGCAAGTTCGACCTCGATGTTGGTAACGCCTGCACCGGTAATGTCGAGTCGCTCAATGACTGCACGTACCGCAGCATTGACGCGGGGATTGTTGTGACCCAGAATCAACGGCCCAAAGGCAGCGTTATAGTCCAGGTAATGCTTCCCATCAGCATCTGTAAAATAAGCCCCTGACGCCTCCACAACCGCCAGTGGCCAGGGCACTGACCGGTGCGAAGAGTTTACACCCCCAGGAATGACGCGCCGTGCGCGTTCTGTGAGTTCGAAATTGCTCATAGGTATCTCCTCAATAAACTTCCCAGGGCTAGTAGGCCTCAAGGGGCCCAGGCAGGGCTTTCTCCGCCTTCTCTTCCAGTTGCTGCTCGTTACGCCACACAAAGACCAGCGACGCGATGATGATGAAGGTTGCCAGCACGATGGTGATCGTGCCGACCGGTCCTGCCAGCTGGTGGATACTCTCGCCCAGGAAGTAGCCGCCCAACCCGTACACCGTGGCCCAAGTAATGCCCCCCAGAGCGTTGAAGAGCAGAAAGGAAGGCCAGGGCATGCGGTTCGTCCCTGCCAGGAAGGCTGCCCAGGCACGCAGCACGGCGACGAAGCGCCCGAAGAAGACAACCTTGCCACCATGCTTGCGGAAGAGATACAGCCCCAGTTTCAGCTTGCGCTCATTGAGGCGGATATAGCTCCCGTAGCGGCGCAGCAGACGGAACCCGCCCTCGCGTCCCACCCAGTAGCCGAGATTATCGCCCAGGATCGCCCCGCTGGCGGCTGCTGCAATGACCAGGGGAATAGACAGCCGGTGCGTCGTCCCGGCATAGATGGCTGCGAAGAGCAACATAGTCTCGCCAGGAAAGGGAATACCCGTGCTCTCGATGGCAACAAAGAGCAGCACCGCCCAATAGCCGTACGTCATCAGGAAATGTAACAGATCAGATGCAGCCAAATGGATCATAGGACACCGCTTTCTCTCTTCAGGACGAACTTGTCAACGCATCTCGAACGGGTAGATAAGTTCACGTTGACAGCATCAAACGACACCTATCCCCAAGACTGCACAGAGTGTAGCACAGGCAGATGCCACTATCTAGGTGCGTTTGTCATGTGCTACCGTGAAATCCAGTTAATCTGTCAAACCACATCAATCACCCAAAAGGAAAGCTCCTCCTCATTTGGTGGGTGGAGTACGAGTTCCTCGACTAAAGACAGGACAGCAGCTAGATCGCGCAGGTCAAGCATCTCGACGGGCGAATGCGAGTAACGGCGTGGAATCTTCACTTCCAGCGTGGCAATCCCTCCTGCAACCAGGTGTGCAGCCGCCGCATCGGTCACACCTCCACCTGTAACTGCGAGTTGGTATGGCACGCCAGCACGCTGCGCCGCTGCGATTATGGCATTGCAAGCGGCCCGTGGTAGCAAGAAACCAGCATCGCCCGACTCAGATGAGGGAGTGATGAGCGCACCACGTCCAATGCGGGCAGTATAAGCCATATGGCGCGTATCCGGTGTACCGGCAGCCGGGAATGTATCAACTACAATCGCCAGGTCTGGCTTCAAGCGCGTGTATGCTGCCGTCGCTCCACGCAGACCGACCTCTTCCTGCACTGCCACCAGTGCAGTGAGGCGACAGGGTAGAGTACGCTCACGCAGGCGACGCAACAGGTGCAGGAGCACGACGCAACTGGCACGATTATCGATAGCTTTGCCAGCCACGCGAGTCCCGGCCAGATTCCGCAGTTCGGAGATGACTACCACCGGGTCACCGATACGGACACCGAGCGCCTCCACCGCTGCTGCATCGTCAACTCCGAGATCAACGTACAGGTCTGCCATAGAGGTACCCCGGCCATGCTCCGAATGCGGTGTCAGGTGACCAGAGCGGGCACCGATCACCCCAGGCCATCCATTGACCCACACTGCGCGGCCCTCCAGCAGTCGCGACTGTACTCCACCAAGGGGCAACAGTCGCAGGAATCCCTCAGGCTCTATGCTTGCCACGATTGCCCCAATCTCGTCTGCGTGTGCTGAGACTACCAGGTGTGGTGTGCCTTGTGCTCCCTCACGCGTAGCTGTCAGGTTGCCCATATGATCCACGGCCACCGCATCGACCAGTGGAGTGAAAAGGTCACACAGCCGTGCAATCACTGACTGCTCAGAGCCGGAAGGAGCGTGCAGAGCTGTCAACTCCGCCAGGTCTGCACGCAGGGCATCGATCACATCATGGTCTTGCTGCATTCTCATCTCCTTACTGATTGATGAAGTTTAGACCGACTTCACTTCTTTGCTACACTTCTAAATTGCTCATCTGTTCAGTCCACTGCTGTGCCCAGGCTTGCAGGGGGGCAAGGGCCTGGAGCAAATCCTGACCCGTTCCGGTCAAGCCGTACAATCCTTCCGCACTACGTTGCACCAGTTTCACTCAATATAGCATACGTTTGTTGCGAATGCAGCACAGATGGAACACGAAGCATGGGCAGCGACCTTTCCAGAGACATTTCAGGGCTCTTATGCTTCTTAATCTGCTCCAGGGCAATCGCATCTAACTGGGGAGGTGATAAAATAAAGGGAAGTCAATAAGGAGAAGAATATGGAAAGAACCATCTTCCAAGAATATGCAGTGCAGTGGAGGGATAAAGCATGAAAGGAGCAAAACGATGAAAGTAGTACGTTTCCATGCGTTTGGCGGTCCAGAGGTCCTCAGCTACGAGGAGGTCACACTTCCAGAACCGGGAGTCGGCCAGGCGCGCGTAAAGAACGAGGCGATCGGCGTCAATTTCACTGACATCTACCAGCGCTCGGGCCTGTACCCTGGTCAGCTCCCCGCATCCTTGGGACAGGAGGCGGCCGGTGTGGTCGATGCTGTTGGCCCTGGAGTCACGGAGGTCCAGGTGGGCCAGCGCGTCGCATACATCTCACAGCCGGGTGCCTACGCCGAATTCACCGTCGTCCCCGCCAGTGCTCTTGTCCCGATCCCCGATGGGGTCGAGACGCGTACGGCTGCAGCAGTGATGCTGCAAGGCATGACGGCACACTACCTGGCTGTGAGCACCTACCCGCTCAAAAAGGGCGAGACGGCCCTGGTGCATGCAGCGGCCGGCGGCGTCGGACAGCTATTAGTGCAGATCGCCAAGCGGCAAGGTGCACGGGTCATCGGGACCGTGTCAACCCAGGAGAAGGCGCGCCTGGCCCAGGAAGCCGGTGCTGATGAGATCATCTTCTATACCCAGACCGACTTTGCGCAGGAGACGCGGCGCCTCACCGACGGTGTCGGGGCACACGTCGTCTACGACTCAGTCGGCAAGACAACCTTCGAGGGGAGCCTGGACTCGCTGCGACTGCGCGGCTACCTGGTGCTCTTCGGCCAGTCCAGCGGACCAGTACCACCGTTGGACCCGCAGGTACTCAATCGCAAGGGCTCGCTGTACCTGACGCGTCCGACGCTCGTCCATTACATTGCCACCCGAGAGGAGCTGCTCTGGCGCTCGGGCGAGCTGTTTCGATGGATCAAGGATGGTGAGCTGAAGGTGCGCATCGATAGGACCTTTCCACTCTCCGCTGCCGCCGAAGCGCACCGCTACCTGGAAGGACGCCAGACCAAGGGCAAGGTCCTGCTCATCCCGTGATCGCGCCTGCAAGAGATCGGGGGGTGTCTCCTGGCAAGTTTGGCCCAAGCAAGCAAATTGAAACATAAGATGCGATTACCCCTACCTTTGGTTCGATAACGTTATTTTTCTTTGGAAGGCATGATATAATAGCACCGACTAGCAAAGCTGCTGTGTAGTGGGCCCGATTGAACGCGCCCAACAGGCATTGACCTTGCCACTGATCTGTTCTCAAATTCAACTCATGGAGTGTCAAGAACCCCCGGCTCAACCCCAACCCGGGGGCCTGAGAAACGGCTAGCTCAGCGTAAGTTCTTGACTACCGGACTGATACCGCGTAGCACCCCGATTTATCGCGGGTGCCTTAGCCGCATCAGTAGCAGCTTGAACCGCTACAAGAACGTACGGACGCCACCCTAATCCGTACCGCTTCTAGCCACGCCGGAGCTGACGCCTGGATACAATCAGCGCTAAGCGGTTCTAGCAATCGGGAAGGGTCATTTCACCCGTGCTTGACACGGTGGCCTGAAATCAGGCTAAGTTTGGCCGTATCTGACAAAACGGCCTCGCCTGCGGGCGAGCCATTTTTTCCTCCTCCGGCTGAACCCGGAGGTATCCAAAATGGAGGTCTCATGACGCATGTCCACCCTTGCTGACCGTGTAGCAACATTTGGCACCACTATCTTCACCGAAATCAACACACTCGCACAGCAATACAATGCATTGAACCTGGGACAGGGTAAGCCTGACTTTGACGCACCGCCAGACGTCATCATGCAACTTGTACAAGCAGCGCAATCAGGCCAGCATAACCAGTACGCGCCTGGTCCTGGCACCGTGTCCCTACGCCGGGCAATTGCTGACCACGCGGCACGCTTCTACAATCTCGATATCAACCCGGCAAATGGTGTAGTCGTCACCGCCGGTGCAACCGAAGGAATTTTCTCCGCAATACTGGGCCTTGTTGACCCTGATGATGAAGTAATTGTTATCGAGCCGTACTACGATTCATACGTGCCGAATATCATCATGGCAAATGCAGTGCCCGTCTACGTACCTCTGCATCCGCCGGCCTGGACCTTCGACCTTGACGAACTCCGTTCCGCGTTTAGCAGAAAAACACGAGCGCTGATTTTGAACACACCGCAAAACCCCACCGGTCGTGTATTTACCCGCCAGGAATTGGGCTTCATCGCTGAGTTATGTATCGAACACGACATCACAGTCATCTCTGATGAAGTGTACGAGCACCTCATCTTTGCACCTGCACAGCATATCCCTATTGCTACGCTACCGGGTATGTTTGAACGTACTGTCACTGTGAGTAGCGCCGGTAAATTGTTCAGCGCAACGGGTTGGAAGATCGGCTGGGTGTACGGGCATCCTGATCTGGTAGAAGGTGTTGCACGTGCACACCAATTCATCACCTTCGCAGTAAATCACCCAGCGCAAGAAGCAATTGCTTATGCGCTCAATCTCCCGAACTCATACTATGATACATTTCAGGCCATGTACCTAACGAAGCGCCGGTTGATGATGTCCGCACTCGATAGTGGTGGACTGAAATACTTCACACCAGAAGGTACATACTTCATCATGGCCGATTACTCACATATATTCGCTGGGACACCGCTTGAATTTACCCGTTATCTGACAAAAGAGATTGGTGTAGCCAGCATTCCGCCAGAGTCATTTTATAGCTGGGAACATGCGCATATCGGGCAAGGATATGTGCGCTTCGCGTTCTGCAAAAGTGACGATATGCTGCGGCAGGTGCAAGATCGGCTCGTAAAACTCGGCTGACCCCCCTTGACTTGCATCCCCCATTTCGACTATCATATAATTAGATAGTCGAAGTGATAGGGAACAACTTATGGAAACCAAAGCTTTGCAAAATAGTACTGACCTGGCAACAGCGCTCCTCGAAATTGTCCCCAGGCTGTTACGGAGCTTACGGGCCGACTTGCCACTCAATGCTGAAACATCGGATGCTGGCCCTGGATGGAGAGAGGTGGCTGAACTGCGAGCTACGCCTGGACAAATGACGCTCCTGCGCACCCTCGTCGAACATCAGCGTTGCACGATGCAGGGACTCGCCGAACGTCTCGCTGTCGCTCCATCCACTGTGACGGCGATGGTCAAGCGCTTATTGGTCCAGGGATACATTGAGCGCAGCCGTGACGATACCGACTGGCGTACCGTGTGGGTCAGCGCAACCGAGTCAGGGCGTCTGGCCGTGAGCGTGTATCAACAGGCACGCCTGGCTACATTGCAGCGTCGGATGGAGCAACTGAGCGATGATGAACGTGCTTGTATTCTGGCTGCTTTGCCCGCGCTCCATCATCTGATCGAGGTGCAGCTATGACGATACAAGTAGAGAATCTGTCGCGCTCCTTTGGCACTCTGGAGGCTGTGAAAGGTATCGATTTCGAGGTGGGGCGAGGCGAGACCTTCGGGTTTTTAGGCCCCAATGGCGCAGGGAAGAGCACCACGATCAAGATGCTCTGTACGCTTCTGACTCCAAGTGGCGGACGGGCTATCGTCAACGGGTATGACGTGGTGTGCGAATCCGGGTTTGTGCGCCAGAGCATTGGCATCGTCTTTCAGGAGCCCACTCTTGATGAGTACCTGAGTGCTGAGCAAAATCTGCGCTATCATTGCATGATCTATCATACGCCGCGGAACACACGGGATGCTCGTATCCGAGAGGTGCTGCAACTGGTTGGTTTGGATGAACGACGCAAAGATCTCGTCAAGACGTTCTCCGGGGGTATGAAACGCCGCCTGGAGGTGGCACGTGGCTTGCTGCACCAACCGCAAACGTTGTTCCTCGATGAACCAACCGTCGGGCTGGACCCGCAGACGCGCCGCAGTGTCTGGGAGTATGTGCTGCGCCTGCGCGAGGCGACGGGTCTGACCATTTTTATGACGACACATTACATGGAGGAAGCCGAATACTGCGATCGCATTGGCGTTATTGATAATGGCCGAATTGTGGCATTGGATACGCCCGCCGCACTCAAGCGTATGGTGGGCCAGGATGTCGTACGTATCACGACCCCTGACGTCGAACGTGCAGTGGCGGAAGCTTCGCGTTGGCTGGGATATCCTGTATATAGCGAAGGCGATGTCGTGTGTGTAGAAGGAGAAAATGGTCAAGCGCTGGCTGCCAAACTTATCAGTCATCTCACCCTGGCAGATATTGAAGTGCGCGATGTCTCGATTCAAGCGCCCAGTCTCGACGATGTCTTTCTCCATCTCACTGGAAAAGCTATTCGCGAAGAGTCTGTGGGCGCGAAAGAGCGTTTGGGGGCTCGTTTACGTAGTCATGGTCGTTTACGACGTTAGGCAGGAGCAAGTACATGCTGAATACACAACCTTCAATTGCTCCGGTGGGAGCTATGCCAAAAGCGCGGCCAAGCAGACCGCCTTTGATTGATGTGGAAGGGATCGCGATGATCTGGCTGCGCGACATGACTCGTCTGTGGCGGCAGCGCAGCCGGTTGGTTGGTGGGATAGTACGAGCGCTGGTCTGGCTCTTTGCACTGGGCTTTGGCTTACGTCGCTCCATTGTCCCCATAGCGGGTCTGAGTTACGAGCAGTTTGTCTTCCCCGGTATCATTGCCATGACCATCATCTTCACCGCTTTGCAGTCGGCGATTTCGATCATCTGGGACCGCGAATTCGGCTTTCTCAAAGAGGTGATGGTTGCTCCAACGCCGCGCTCAACACTGATTCTGGGCAAGTGCCTGGGAGGCGCCACCAGTTCTACGCTTCAGGCTGCAATCATGCTGGTGTTCGCGCCTATTGCCAGTGTTCGGCTGACTCCGCTCAATGTCCTGGAGGTGTTTGTCGCAATGTTTGTAACTGCCCTGGCTCTCACCTCGCTTGGCATTGTCATCGCGGCACGAATGACAGACTTTGAAGGTTTTGGCACGTTGCAGAATTTCATCACTTTGCCGCTCTACCTGTTCTCAGGCGCGGTCTTCCCTATACGAGGCGCGCCTGTGTGGTTGCAGGTGGTTTTGTACATCAATCCGCTGACTTATGGCGTCAACGCCATTCGTGGTGCACTGCTGGGGTATGGTGCGGCAGAAATACCACTCGATCTGGCGCTGCTGGGGGTGTTCACAGTGATTATGTTGTCGGTTGCGATCTTGATAACGCGGCGCGAAGTATAGCCCTGGTTTTCATCGGTTGCCCTGACACTGCTTCCCATTCTCCCATCCTTCACTTGCTACAACGCAGGAAAGTAATGCATTATATCAGTGTGCTTCTAGCACGTTAACGTTAAGGTAAAAGACAGACGAGTGGCAGGAGACTATGCGATTTTCCCGTTTTTCTTCAAATGTTACAAGCAACAATACCCAACAGGATGAACTATCTTCGTTGGCAGAGACAATACAGCAGAACGGCTATCAATGGACAGCGCTTTCTGTCACAACAGTTGGAGCCCTCTTAGCTTCTATTCAAGGGTCAGCGCTGCTCATTGCGTTACCGAATATCCTGGCTGAACTACACGCCACATTCTTGACAATCATTTGGGTACTGCTCGGCTACTTGCTTATTGTTACGGTCTTAACGCCGATCATCGGTCGTTTAGCTGATCTGTGGGGACGTAAACGTCTTTACAATGCTGGCTTTGTCGCCTTTACCATTGGCTCACTCATGGCGGGTCTAGCACAGCCACAGTTTCATGGTGGTGATCTTATCGTGGGACGGGTCATTCAGGGTGTGGGGGCGGCGCTGCTCATTACAAATAGCACAGTGATTGTGACTGATGCGTTTAGAAAGGGCCAAGTAGGGCTTGGTTTAGGCGTTAACCAGATTGCAGGGGCGGCAGGTTTTCTTATTGGTCCTATCATTGGTGGCCTGCTGACGGAGTTTTCATGGCGCTGGGTTTTCTTGTTTAATGTGCCGATCGGGATATTTGGCGCTTTGTGGGGCATGTGGCGCTTGCGTGAGCCTGTGCGTCCCTTAGAGCGTCAGCCTATTGACTGGTTTGGTGCTATCACCTTGAGTATCGGCCTTTTTGGGATACTTCTGGCGGTGAGCATGCTTGGGTTTCCTCTACTTCCCCAGGCTGTTACTATCGCCATTCTTGTTATTGGTATAGTAAGCTTAGCACTTTTTGTCGCCATCGAACCGCGTATCAAGGTACCGCTCATTCAGTTGCGCCTCTTCCGTAGTCGTCTCTTTGCGCTGGCAAACTTGAGTGGTCTGCTCAATGGCATTGCCCGTGGCGCTGTGCTGTTCTTGCTGATCTTTTTTTTACAAGGCCCATATGGGAAAGACCCGCTGACAGCAGGCTTAATGCTTACCCCCTTTGGCGCAGCATTTATGATTATTGGCCCTTTGAGCGGGCGACTTTCGGATCGTGTCGGATCACGACTACTTACTCCTATCGGGCTTGGTATCTCCGCAGTTGGGTTGTTTGGACTCACGACCATCAACCAGTTTACTCCGTATTGGTTACTCGCTGTCTATATGGCGTTAATGGGAGGCGGTTCTGGCTTTTTCGTCTCACCCAACACCAACGCCATCATGAGTTCTGTCGAACCGCATACGAGAGGTGCAGCAGCAGGTATTCTTAATATGCTGAACAATACCGGTTCCATGCTCAGTATTGCGATTGTTTTTCCGCTTGCGCTGAGCCAGATACCCTTCCAGGCAATTCAGCAAGTTTTCATCACTGGCGGTGGCATGGGTCATTTTGCATCAGCCATCCCGCTGTTCCTCTCTGGCTTGCATCGCGCGTTTCTTGTCTCATTCATGTTGAGTGTCATAGCTGCGATTGTGGCGGTGTTGCGTCCTGCACATAGATAATTCTCCACAGTTAGGGAGAGGGAAGATTATTTACAGCCGCTTCAATCGGGAAATGCAGCAGACTCGAAGCATCACCTCTTGAGTCTCTTTTTAACCGCTGTCAAAATCTCTTCCATATCGAATGGCTTCCCAACAATCTCAATGGCACCTGTTTCCCCAACCAATTTTTCCAGAACCCCTTTATTCGTAGTAGTAATAACGAAATGTCTGCCTTCTACTTCCTTCGCATTTTGGAGCAGTTGGAGAAACGTCCAATTTTCTTCATAAGGGGGAGCAACATCAAAGAGAATGACCTGGGGGTCATGCTCTTGGCAAAAGGCCACAAAGTCTCTTTTCCCCTTTTTGAAATCGACGAAATGTGCCCCAACAGTTTGAAATCCTTCATCATCCAACACAAGCTGTAGGGTCTCAACTATATCATCACTGGAGTTAATGATAGCTACGGTGGTCTTTTTTGCCATGGGTTGTCTCCATTTCACACTAAGCAGGTTGCTTTTCTCGCATTATAACAGATCAACACAATTATCCGTTTGTCACCTTGCACTATCTCTCAAAGGACTGGAAGATGTCCCGCTCTGCTGATGAAGGATGAGCTTTGCAACCTGGGCTATGGCGTTCCCTCCCAAACTATGCTAAAATCCCTTCGTATCTTCAGGTACAAAGAAACTGGCAAACAAGGAGATGCCACCGTTGACAACGCGCGATAGACGCTATGTGATTATAGGCAATGGGATCGCAGGGACCACAGCTGCTGAAACTTTGCGCAAGAATGACCCAAATTGTAGTATCCATCTCTTGACAAACGAGCCGTACCCGCTCTACAACCGTGTTTCCTTGCAAGAAGCGTGGCAAGGAGTCATCACTGAGCAGAAGGTCATGATACGCGACTTAACATGGCACGAGCAGAGAATATCCAACTTGTGACGGAAACATTAGTCACGGACGTTCAGACCGATGAACGGATCGTCGTGACAGATCAGGGGCAGCATTTGCCTTATGACGCGCTCCTTATAGCAAGCGGCGGCTGGGCAAATCCTTTACGTGTGCCAGGAGTCGATGGTGTCAGGCATATCTATAACTTTGTCACGCTTGACGATACGAAATCCATCATCGCACGTATGCTCGAGTCTCGCACCGCCCTGGCCTATGGTGGCAGCTTCATCTCATATAAGTTGTGCGATGGCTTTGCTGTACGCAAACTCGACACTACCTGGCTGATGCGCGGCCCCATCTGGCTGCGTAACTGTTTGGATCCCGAGGGCGGCGAGGTCATTGACAATATTGCCAAGAAATTTGGCGTCGAGGTCATCCACGGAGACGAAATTGAGGAAGTCATTCCCCAGAATGGCGTTCCCAGTTATGTCAAGACAAAGAAGGGACGCCAGATTCAGGCGGACATGATCGGTGTTGGTCTGGGGATCACACTGAACTCGCAGTTCCTCAAACATACATCAATCGAGGTCAGAAGCGGCGTCGTGGTTAACGAGTATATGGAGTCGAATGTCCCAGGCGTGTATGCTGCCGGTGATGTAGCCGAATTTTATGATGTGGCCATTGATAGTCATCACACCATGGGTACATGGGACAATGCTATGGCGCATGGACGCATTGCCGGAACAAATATGGCCGGTGGCCAACAAGCGTATGTGGATGTGCCGACCTATACCAGTCCGCTCTTCGACGTAAATATAGCCGTCGTCGGAACCGCTGAGTCGAATAACCCAGAACTCGTCTCTATTGCACGGCGTGAGCCTGGCGAGAAAGGCAATGAAAATTACCGCAAGCTCTTCTTCCGTGAGAACAAGCTAGTGGGAGTGCTTATGGTCGATAGTCCCAAGGGTCGCAAGAAGTTGGTCGAAATCGTCAAGAACCAGCAGATCATGGAAACTCATGTTGAACGTGAAGCCTTGCTGGTGTTGAAATAATCAACAGGGAACCTTGTCTGGAGGTGTCCCCAATTTCTCTTTTTCCCAAATTTATACTGAAGAATGGAGCCCATAGGACTATCTCGCTTGACGGGTTTGGACTTTTAGGCTAATGTATCTCTAGTCTATGCATTGTTTAGCCAACTTGTGTACAAGTTTTTTCTTTAGGTGCCGCTTGCGGTGGCGAGAAAAGGAAAAAAGAGGTGGGGACACCTCACACCCCGCCAAGGGCTGCCGCCCCTGGACCCTGCTCGAGAAAACTTGCACATCGGGTTAGCCAGTCCAGGAGAGATTTCGTGTCAATACAGTGTACAAATTGCGGGCAAACATTGCCGAGAGATGATGCTCGGTTCTGTAGTACCTGTGGAACCTACGTTTCGACTGATCCTCACAGTCCCCAACCACTGTCGTCGCCGAAAGATGCTCCTATCCTTCCCGGTGAGCAGGCTCATAAAAATAGATCAGCCTTACGCGAGCAGAGAGCCCAACAGCCCTCCTTCCAACCGCCGCGACGTCCTCGCTCTGAGCAAGGTGATCCTCCGCCCTGGATCAGCCAACTCAACACGCTTGAAAACAGTAAGACGTCACCCGCAAAAACCCAGGCTGATCGATTAGCAGATATTCCCAAAATCTCATTGCCTGGTGGGCAGAGGGGGCAGGCTTCTGAGGTTGAGTCGTTAACGAAGAAGGATGATGAATCACTCCTTCCCGCTCAGGTAGATGCGCCACTTGAAGGGCAGGTTCCGCCAAAGTCACCGGTGCGTGAATTGCATGTCAAAGTATGGGAACAGGAAGAACCTCTTCCTGCGCCATTACCAGAGAAGCCTGTGCCTGCTCCAGCAAAAGAAGAAAAGGCTGCTGTGAGGAGGGATGAGAACATTATTGCAGACATCCCAACAGTGGTTGTTGAGTGGACCAATGGACAGGCTCGGCCTTCAATGCCCCTGCCCATGCCTGGTATGCAGACACCCCGTTTTTATACCTCCACACCACCATTTGAACAGCCCACAACACAACCAGCTCAGCAGCCAGGGTTGAGTCAAAAACCATCCTCCTCAGCATTTGTCCCTCCGGCAAGACGCCCTAAACGTCTTGTACCGCTTCTATTCACCATCGTATTACTCTGTTCATTTGGGGCAGTAGTCTTTTGGGCCTGGACCTACGTTTTCCAACCGTTTAGTATTCCTCCGGTGACGCAGCCCCAACAGAGTTTCCAGAATGCCGGTTTGGGCGTAGCATTGTCATACCCAAATGGATGGACGGTGCAAGTCGATCAAAACAACGGAACTGCACATTTTTCTGATAGCACGCATACTGCACGCTTCAGTATTGGAGTAGTTGCCTCCAACGGGCAGGACGCCAGTCAGTACCTGTTACAAGAAGCAAAGCAACTTGGCTTGACTGCACCGAAACCCGGACCTCCACTCTCATTTGCAAAGTCATCGTGGCAACAGGTACAAGGCAGCATCGTCCAGAATGGAGCAAACTATACCGAGGCGCTTTTGATGACAACCCATGCGGGCCGCCTCTACTCGGTCATTCAACAGGCACCCCAGGCGACCTATGCCGATGAAGATCAGGTGATCTTCTCCACCATGCGCTCGTCCTTCAAGTTCCTCCTGTAGTCTCAGCCGGGTTCATAGGGCGGTTGACCCGTTAAGAGCAGAATGGGTTGAAACGGGCAGAGAGTTCATCCAGATTATGATATAATATGCACGGCCTACAAAGAGCGAGTTGATCGTCTCAAGTGAGCTATATTTATTGCTAGGCCAGGCCGAACTCCAAACCACAAACTATATACTTGAGACTATAAATTCAAGCGATGGATGAGAAAGGAGTAAGCGCAGCCGGTATCTTTACTGCGCACACATTAGCCTTATGGATGATATTCACTTTGAACGGCACTTCCGTACACCTTACTCAGAAGGATACTACATCATGCAGGGCTCGAACCTGCAAAGTAACAGCAGGTTAGGTACCGTCGACATTCACTTCACTACTACAGCAGTGCATGGCACCCTCATCTTGGAGCGTGAACTTGACGAAGCGGAACTGACCAAGCTTATTGAGCAGATTGACGAGGACCTGGTACTCTCTGCTGACATGCCCCGTGATGACTTTCTCGTCAGCGTCTATGTCGGTAAGGACGTCGGCTTCTACAGCGATGAGTATTTCGCAGACGAGAGCGATAGCAGCGCCGACTTTGGCGTGGATGACGAGGAATAGTCAATCTTCCAGCAAGCCGCGTCGCATCGCATATTTGACCAGTTCGGCGCGGCTATGCAGGTTAAGTTTATCCATCACATGCGTTCGATGCGTATCCACTGTTTTTGGGCTAATCACCAGGATTTCGGCGATCTGGTTATTGGTGTGTCCTTCTGCCACCAGCTTGAGTATTTCCCGTTCACGTTCCGTCAAACTGTTGTAGCTGTCTTTTTCTTCACCTGTACGTACGCGTTGCAGATAATCTCCTACCATCACCGATTGTGCCGCCGGTGACAAATAGAATTGTCCGCTTTGCACCACATGTAGTGCTGAGATCAGTTCAGTATCTGCTGCCTCTTTTAGCATGTAGCCCGATGCGCCGGCTCGTAGCGCCTGGAAGACATACTCATCATTTTCATGCATCGTCAGCACCAGCACCCTCACCTCTGGCGACATCTTCTTAATCTGCCTGGTAGCTTCGATGCCATTCATATCTGGCATCGTAATATCCATTAGAACAATGTCAGGCTGTAAACGCTGTACTTCTCGAATGGCCTGGCGTCCCTCTGAGGCCTCACCAACGACTTCCATGTCGGGCTGGGCATTGAGCATCATCTTTAGTCCGGCTCGTAGGATGGTATGGTCATCGGCCAGTAAAATATGTATCTTCATAAGCGATCCTGGTATATTTCGTGAGAGGTTCTGGTTAAACATTAAGTTCGAGTGCTGCTTGTTGAGTGGGCAGACCTGATGAATCCAGCTGAATTGGAATTCGTACCTCAACCGTCGTTCCCTGTCCAGGACGAGATGTAATCTCAAGAGAGCCATCTAGCAAAACAGCCCGTTCCTGCATTCCTATCAACCCTAGCCCCCGCCCTAACCCTGACCCGCTCTCCAGCCCTGCTCCACGCTCCTGAACAGATGTTTTTTGTAGCGCCTGGGTATCGAAACCACAGCCATCATCAGAGATGGTAGCATACACTCCATCAACTTCCTCTTTCAGCGTAATGCATACTTTGCGGGCATTGGCATGCCGGACGGTATTGGTTAAGGACTCCTGCACGATTCTGTAGAGAGCAGTCTCTATTTCGGCTGGTAGGCGCTCTTTAAAACCCGTAGCCTGGAATTCGACTTCGATGGAGCATTTCTGTTGATACTCTTTTATGTACCAGCGCAGTGCAGGCAGTAGGCCCAAGTCGTCGAGGGCACTGGGACGTAGATCAATGCTCAGGTTACGGATAGCTCGTAATGTTTGATGCGCCAACGTGCGCGTATCGGCGATACGATCGCGGGCTTCATGGGTGGTAATGGACTCTTCCAGGACAGCAAGACTGATCAGCAGCGAGGTCAATACCTGGCTTGTCTCATCGTGTAGCTCGCGAGCGATACGTTTGCGCTCTTGTTCCTGTGCATTGATAATTTGACCGGCGCGTTGGCGCGAAGCATCATCAAGAGCTTCGAGCATCACATTAAACGTTTGGGCCAATTGGTCGGCCTGAGGGTCAAGACCACTGATCGGTGCGCGTAGCGAACGCTCCCCGGCCTGGACGCGGTTCATGACCTTCCCCAGGTGCATCAGCGGATGGAAGGCAACTTGCAGCAGGACAAAGTTGAGAGCGACACTCAGCAACCAACCGATGGCGATGAACATAATCAGTGAGGTTGGTGTCGCATACGGACTATTATTCAGATTAGTTGCAAGCCACGTCCCACCTGTTGCACCAACAAAAATGATCAGACTATTCGCCAGTAGAACCTTGTAGAGAACAGGGATGCCAAGCAGTGCTCTGAGCAGTTTGTTATTCTGCCTGGCTTCCTCGGATTCCGCATTGTGATGATCCATAGCATTTTTCCCTTCATGGGAGCTAGTTCATTATGATCCTCAGTAACTATTCAGGTGTCTGATTCCTCGCTGCTTGCGGCAACGCGCGTCTTTTTTGCTGCGGGAAGTGCCACCGCAGGTGGCACTTCCCGCAGCAAAAAACCTCTCGCGAACCACCGAAGGTGGTGAGGAGTCACGTATAGTTATGATGCTCATCATCAGTAATTGTATCGGTTGTGCCTATGTTATGTCAAACATGCCAGAGCTATTCGACGATGAGCAGCATGAAAAATCAGGTGCGCACTGGCCAAAAATAAGGCATACACCCGATGCTCACAAATTTCCTTCAGATGATAATAGTGTGAAATAAGCAACTCTTGCAGATACCCTAGGGCAGTGCTATAATCTGCCATAGAGAACCCAAGCTATTTTCTAACCTGATCAAAGGTATGTTCCTTTTGAGGAGGCCACGTGAGCTCAGTTACTAAGAAAAGCTTACTCGACAAGGCCACGCAGATGCTTGTCGAGAGCCAGGTTTGGCGCTCAATCTTCAGGCATGGCTACCCCGACACCCCTTTGAACCAGTCGCTGGTCATGATGGGCAACGTATTTCTCCACCTGCATCCAGTTAAAGTGAGCCGGTCGGCGATGAGAGTGACCTACACCTGGTGTCTGGGTGGTATTTCGTTCTTCTTGTTCCTGGTTCTCACCCTAACCGGTGTCTTCCTGATGTTTTATTATGTTCCTGACACCAATGTCGCCTATCAGAACATCAACCAGCTCAGCAGTGCCGTTTCATTTGGTCACCTGGTGCGTAACATGCACCGCTGGGCGGCGCACCTGATGGTCGTGACGGTCACGCTGCACATGGTCCGTGTCTTCTATCATGGTGCATACAAGCCCCCAAGAGAATTTAACTGGGTGGTTGGTGTTGGGTTGTGGTTCGTCACGCTGTTCTTGAGCTTCACCGGTTACTTGCTTCCGTGGGACCAGATCGCCATCTGGGCTATCACGGTGGGTACGAATCTAGCACCCTATGCCCCGGTGCTAGGCAATACTGTCTACCAGATTCTCACAGGCGGTCAATCGGTAGCTCAGCCGACACTGATTCGTTTTTACGTAGCGCATGTGATCCTGTTACCTCTGGCCGGCGCGTTGTTGATGGCCGTGCATTTCTGGCGCATCCGCAAAGATGGTGGTGCAGCCGGTCCGCCGCCTCCAGCGCGCCGAGAACTGGAAGCCCGGGCAGAATTTCCTGTAGTCGGTAGTGCTCGTTACTAGATTGAGAGGATAACCAGATATGTCGATTGAACAGCAAGAACCAAGGGTACAGACACAAGCCTCTGCAACTCAGCGGCGCTATCGCACCCTGGCAGTAGTGAAGCAAGAAGCTATTACACGCGTCGAAAAGCCACTTGAAGACTCGGTCTTCGTCTGGCCGCACCTGCTGGTACGCGAGTTCTTTGCATCTACGATCGTGATGGTGATGCTAACATTGCTTTCGGTTTATATCGATGCTCCATTACGCGATCCAGCCAATCCAAATCTAACGCCAAATCCTGCTAAGGCCCCGTGGTACTTCCTGGGCTTGCAGGAAGTGCTGCACTACTTCGCACCTACCACCGCTGGTGTGCTGGTGCCTGGCCTGGTGCTGGTTGCCCTTGCCGCGCTCCCTTATGTGGATCGCAATCCAAGCCGTGCCTATGCTGACAGGAAGCTGGCTATTGTGACCTTCACCATGTTCGCCATCTTCTGGTCAGTGATTACCCTGGCCGGTAGCTTCTTCCGTGGTCCCGGCTGGCTGTGGGTCTGGCCCTGGCAGCACATCTACTTTGACTTGTAACCATGAGGAAAGGCAGAGAACATTACCATGAGTATTGATACACCACCGATCACCCCGCAACAGTATGAAGTCTTACATGGTGGTGGTGCTGAGGCAGCAGAAATTGCCAAACAACGCCTGTCGCGGCGGCGCTTCATGCGCCGCTCGATGCTTGTCGTGTTTGGGCTGTCTACAACGGCAGCCGTAGCGGCCTCGTTAGATATGCTCTACCCCAACCTGGCCGGGCAGTTTGGGTCTGCCTTTACGGTTGGCAAGAAGTCAGATTTTCCTGCTGCCAAGCCCAGTGCTTACAGTATCGGCCAGGCCGGTGTGTTCTACGTTCAAGAAGCCAAGACCTACTTGTCTCACATGGCTGCAGGTATACCATTATTGCTGAGTGGGACAGCGCTTTCTGACCAGTTAAATTCAGAGAAGTTCGTCAAAGATTCAGATGGTTCTCTCTGGGTTGCACTGTATCAGCGTTGTGTTCACCTGGGCTGTACCTACGCGTTCCGTGATGATTGTGTGAGCTTCAAATGCCCCTGTCACGGTTCTCACTACAACGTTGATGGCGAGTATCTCGATGGCCCTGCTCCCAGAAGTCTGGATCGCTTTGCTCTCTCCTTTGACGGAGATTCTGTGGTGATCGATACGGGTAGTCTTACAAATACCATACCGCATCCTGATGCCACTACGCGTATCATTTCGGTACCTTCTGTGCCATGCAGTGCTTAGCGTAGAGTAATGAGGTAGTGCTTTATGATCAATCCTGGACAGGTCGCTGTAGGCATTATCGTTGCGCTGGTAGTAGTAGGAGCTCTGTTATACGTCTTCTACTCGCGCACTAATGCAGTTGAGAAGACCGGCTATGGTTCCCTCATCATGCTTTCGATTATCTCGCTCATGATCCCTGTTTTCTGGATTGTGGAGAACAACCAGGAGCTATCATCGAAAGATCAGCAGCAAATAATGAACGTGCAACGTGGGGCAGTGGACTTTGCAACCTATTGCTACCAGTGTCACGGTACCGATGGGCAGGGACGCATCGGCCCCAGGCTCAATGGGAACCCTCAAGTGAACAGTTTGAGTGATACCGATGTAATGCGTATCATCAACGCCGGTATCTACAATACCGATACCGCAAACCTCAGTAAGGCGATCATGCCAGCCTGGAACCAGCAGTTTGGTGGTCCCTTGACCAACAATGACATTCAGTATTTATTTGACTTGATCCGTTCGTCCGATCCAGCCTATCTGGCTAAGAACGGCTATACTGGACCCGCTGCGATCAATGGGTTTACGTTGGTGAAGAATACCATTCCTCCTGCTGCATACGCGACGGCCGTAGCACAGGAAAGTGGCGGACAGTTTGGTGCGCCTGTCGATATGACGAGCAAGAAGGCGATTACCATTGACATTATCCCGTCGCCTACTGGTTCCGTATGCCAACCGGCATGCTTTGCCATGACGAATGTCAAGGTGAAGGTGGGGACTGAGATTACATGGGTGAACAAGGATAGTGTGGCCCACACGGTGACAGCGCTCTTTGGGAAGGGTGTCACTCAACCCAAGGTTGCGGCACAGATCTTCGACTCCGGAGTTGGCACAGGCATTATGACAGGGAAAACGTTCAGCTATGTGGTGACGATGGACGCCTACAATTTTAATCCCGATCACACCGTCATCTACTTTTGCCAGTATCATCCCATCATGCTGGCTGAGCTGACAATCGTGCCATAACTGGATGAGGGCATCGCAGGCATCCCGTAGGGGCGAGCGGGGTGTGGAGTGGTTGGGTGGGCCTTTATGGTCGCCCGCCGTGCCCGCTGCCGTCCTCTTTCTTGGAAAGGGATTTCAAGCTATGCAACAAACACAACAACGGGAAATGCCAGAACGTATGTCCTGGGCGCGTGCGATGGTCTTCGGCGTTGGCCTCTTTTTCCTCGCCGCTATTCTGATTGCGCAACTTCCCAGCTATATTAATTTAGAGATGACCTCATCGATCACCGGTCTGGAGCAGGCTCTTCTAGCATTGGCCGCTGTTGGCATCGCTGGCTTCATAATTATACAGGTGATTGTGCTGCTCTTTGACCCCAAGCCCCTCATCCCACCGCTTATTTTTATGGGGTTGGGCATTGTGCTTGCTCTTGTTGGCCTGGCGCTCATCGGATGGGCAGTCTCCACCGTTCACCAGATTGGCCCGGGACTATATGTCAACAGTCAGTATTTCCCGCAACCAGATTTCACCTGGAATCCGTTATTGGGTGGTAATGTGCTCTGGTTCGAGCCTGGAGCATTCGATTTTGTGATGGTCGGTTTTGTGGTCCTCCTGATCGGGTTAGCAATGGTCTTTTATGGCGCTCTGGCTAGAGGTGAACAAAGTAACCCGGATCGCAGTGACCTGGGCACAACCTTTAGCGTGCGGATCATGCTCATCATTGCCACCATCCTGCTCTTGCTTTTCGTCCTCTTTATCACCTTAATTAGTGATAGAGGCCTGGCTTATGTTGTTTACCCGCAGTGTCCGCTCGACATTAATCCTGCTCATGGCTGTCCAGGCCCCATCACGGGCCTCTTTATCGTTGATACGTTCATTAACATCATTTTAGGCATTGCCATCTTTTTAACGCTAGGCGCGTTTGCACTGCGCCTGCACTATCTGATGCGTCCGGTTCGTAAACGTACGATGAATGTGCTCTACCTGGTTGGTGTTAACCTGGCGCAAGTGGGAGTCATCGCTCTGCTGGCGTGGGTTCTCGTCTATCCGGTCATCGCCTGGATCCATTCCTGGTCGTTCATCGGCCTGAATAGCTATCTGGTCGTCTGTGGCAAGATTTCGGTGATTCCCGGCTCGTGTACATTTTCGCAGCAAGCCGGCTACATCGTCGATACCCTCATCACCACCGCCACCTTCGGTCTGATGGTGGCTGCCATCTGGGCGTGGAAGGGACACCGTAACCTGGTAATTGTTAGTGCCGTGACGGTCACGGCGGTGGTTGCCCTGGTGACCCTCCTGACGCACCTGACCCCACATGAAACAGTTATAGCTATGCTGTTGTGTGGTGCCATATTAGTCCTGGCGGTGGTCTGGACGGGTGTAGCACGCCGCGATTTTGCCATAGTCGGTGAGAAGAACCTGGGTTGTCTTGGTATGTGGCTCGTTCTCGGCACCTGCCTGTTGATCTACCTGGCTGCCTTTGCCTTCTTCTCAATTCCAAATTCTGATACTATCGCTCTTCCAGCCTTCCATGATACCGAGACAAACGTGCCATTTACCCCTGGTCTTCTGCTCCCTGAACCCCCACCTCCTGGACAGCCCCCTGCCATCATCCATCCCGATGCGGTGGTCATGTTCTTCCTCCTGGGTGTGCTGGCAGCTATCCAGTTCTACTTCCTGGTACGCAACCGCTACAAGATCTGATCCTGCTTGTCATCCTGAGCGCAGCGAAGGATCTCTGCGTCTGGCGAACCAGATCCTTCGCTGCGCTCAGGGTGACAAGCATTATCTCCAAACGTCTCCAAATCCACGAGGTGGTTGTTCTTATTCTCTTTCTGCGTGCTATAATGAGAAGAAATGGTTAGAGCAGGAGAACCTCGTATGGAATACGAACGCCCACTCAGGGTGCTTATCCTTGCTGCTGAAATCGTGCCTTTTGCCAAAATAGGGGGTTTGGCCGATGTGGTAGGGGCATTACCAAAATCTCTCCAGGCCCTTGGCCACGATGTGCGCCTGGCAATGCCTCGCTATGGACAGATCGATCCCCAACGCTTCAATCTTGGCACCGTGCTTGACTCAGCAGATGTGAATATGAAAAGCTTCCGCGAGAAAGTAACTGTGCGTCAGGGAAGCATCGGTGATGCCATTCCAGTCTACATGATTGATGCACCCCGTTATTTCGACCGCGAAAATATCTATGGCTACACTGATGACGGGGAGCGTTTCATCTTGTTTTGCCGGGCAGCACTAGAGGCGATGCGTGCATTAGATTGGTCGCCCGATATCATTCACAGCCATGATTGGCACACGGGTATCGTGCCAAACTGGATGCACACTATTTATCGCGAAGATCCCTTCTTTGCCGATAGTGCCACCGTGTATACGATTCACAATCTCGCCTATCAAGGCATCTTTGGTCTGCGCATTCTTGAGATTGCCGGAGTTGCCGAAAATGGTTTCCTCTACCCACAGATCGCCGAACTGGCCAATGTCGTGGATATTATGGCACGAGGTATACTCTTCGCAGATGCCGTTACGACTGTCAGTGAACGCTATGCCCAGGAAATCTTGACTCCGGCATTTGGTGAGAAATTGGATCACCTGCTACGCTCACGCCGTGATCGGCTCTTTGGTATCCTCAACGGCATCGATTACCAGGAGATGAACCCGGCGACCGACCGCTACATCACCACACAATTCGATGCCCATTCGCTTGAGAAACGTGCCGAGAATAAACGAGCCCTGCAAGAACGAGCCCATCTGCCCGTACACCCAGATATACCGTTACTGGCAATGATCTCTCGTCTCACCGACCAGAAAGGATTTGACCTGCTGGCACAAATTGCCCAGCCATTGCTCGCTCAGGGCGTTCAGTTTGTCATCCTGGGCATCGGCGACCAGCACTACCACCAGATGTTTCAGGACCTGGCTGCGCGTTACCCCGAACAGGTAGCCGTTTTCCTTACCTTCAATACCGAACTGGCACAATGGATCTATGCCGGTAGTGATATGTTCTTGATGCCTTCGCGCTTTGAGCCTTGCGGGCTGGGTCAACTGATTGCAATGCGCTATGGCAGTGTTCCTATCGTGCATAGTGTAGGTGGCCTGGCAGATACGGTGCAGGAGTACGATCCGCACAACGGCCAGGGAAATGGTTTCGCTTTCACCAACTACGATCCCTGGGAATTGTTTGCTGCCATTGTGCGTGCCCTGGAACTCTATCGCTTCACTGACATCTGGCGCACATTGCAGCAACGCGGCATGGCAGCCGACCACTCCTGGCAGGCGTCGACGATGCGCTACGTCGAGGTCTACCGCAATGCAATGGCCTTCCACAAAAGCGGCAAATAGTGCAACCTAAGGCATACGTAGTTGTCCTCCGAAGGCCGGACTGTAGGCTGTCCAACCGTCTGGACCTGCTGTCCTCTGGCAATGCTCCAGAAAGCCGGTCAATTGCGCATCAGCCATATCAGCCTGATGAACTATCAAGGCCTCAATCGTTGCCGGACATACTGGCGAACCGAACGCCGGTGTTCCATGATGCGCCAGGATAATATGTAGCAGGTCGGAGAGCAGTGTTTCATCGAGTTCGCCTACCTGCCATGCTTGTTCCTGTACATACCGCATACCCAGAATGATATGTCCAACCATACGACCCAGCGGGGTAAAGCCTGCACTGGGGCGTTCTTCCAATTCTTCCAGTTTGCCAATATCGTGCAGGAGTGCCCCTGCGAGAACGAGACTTACGTTGCATGGATACAGTTGAGAGAACCGTTTCGCGATCGTTGCAACGTTCACTGTATGTTCAAGCAGGCCGCCCACGACGGCTCCGTGATGTCGTACAGCAGCAGGCCAGCACTGAAAGCGTGTCATCAATTCCGGCGTAAAGCAGCAGTGCAGTAACTCGAATAAGCTTGCATGCTCTATCCCGGCCATCAAGTGTTGAAAATCAGCCTCAAGTTGTGCAATGGGACGACGTGTACCCAACACAAAAAGTTCAATCGGAGCAGATTCATCAACCTCGATGCGCATCAGTTTCATCTGCGTCTGGTTGCGATACTCCTCGACGGACCCCTCGATCAAAGCCACCTTGCCTTCCTGGGGAACCAACCCTGTGGTGTGAGGAGGGTCGAACTGGCGTGCTACAAGTTCGTTGCCACGTGGATCGCGCAATTTCAGGTAAAGGTAGGGTTTTCCGTTAATGGCTATGCGTGCTTGCGACCCTACGACAAGCAGCCAGCCGCGTACGGTGCTTCCTGCCTTTAGTTCGCTGATGATGAGTGGTTTCCAAGGAACCTTTTGTTCCCGTTGAAGTGATGAATCGAGCATAATGCTTTTTCTCCTTGGCTATAGTTACGATGTTTCACATATCAGATACAGGGCGTGGAGAAAAAAGCGGAAAATGGTAGGTGATTTTGCGTGAGGGGCACAAGACACTGACTCATTGACGTTTACGATATCAATGCCTATACTAAGGCAGGGTCAATGGAATTACGTGTTTCATGGAGGGAGTATCTGCCCCATGAATTTGGAGCATTTTGAAGAGAGTTATGATAGCGATGCAGAGGTGGTCAAGCGTCGCGCTGCCCTGACAGCCCTGTACGAAGCACTTCCTGAATATAGGTGTGCCACTTTCTGGCATACTTTGGAAGATACTAACATACCGTTGGAGGTCCTGGTACGCTGCCTGCGTGCTGCTATCGCGTACGGAGACAATCCAGGGCGAAATCGCATCATCGAAATCATCATTCGGCGTACGCAAACGACCAACGAATACTGGGCAAACAACGCCTTGAAGAACATCAACTTACAAATAGATGAGCGAATAGCGCTTGTCAGCGATCTCTACGCTGACCTGTGTGAATGCCTCATTCGTGCATTCGTAGACCCGCAGCGTGCATTCTGGGAAGAGAATTTTCAGCACTGCTTGCGTTTTGAGCGCCAACATACATACCAGGCATTTATGCTACGCGAAGGGCGCTGGTATGATAGAAATGCAGGGGTATCTCGCGCGGCTACCCGGCGTGTCCCGCGCACGCTCATGAAGAGCCTGGATCAGCCTATACACGATGCCGTTGGCGAGGGTGAAGTCTGGGTGCAGGATATAGAGGATAAGCGGGCGCAACAAGAGTTGTTGGCCGTTGAGCATATCGACCTGCTGAACCTCGTGTTGCATCTTCCACAGAAGCTGAGATCGGTCGTATTGCTCATCTTCTGGGAAGGCAGATCGGAAAAGGATACGGCACGGATATTAGGCGTTACTGATCGTACCGTACGTAATCGACTGCATGAGGTGTGGAAGATACTACGCAGCGAACTTGCACCGGAAAGGGAGGGTAGTTATGGATAGGCAAGAAGAGGACGTGTTGCACATCACCGCACAGTATGTTGCAGAAGTGCAAGCCGGGCAGCAGCCACGCTTGAGCGATTACCTGGTGCGTTATCCACACTATGCAGATGCCATCACCGACTTCGTGACCTATTATCATGCTGTCGAGGAAGACTTGCCAGTAGAATACCTGTCCCCCAGACAGGATTCCCCATTTACCGCGGCCTCCGTAGGGGAACTGCCACAACTCTCAGAAACTTCTCGTGCAGCTTTACAGCGGGCCTGGAAACATATAGAGCAGCATGAGAGGATGCCCACTAACCTGGACACGACATTGCTCACTATAGCAAGCAAGCAGGGCTTGTCCATGTCGCAATTGGCAGCCAAGATCGGCCTGAGCAGCGATATTGTTGAAAAGCTTGCCGGGACGCGCCTCCTGATCGAATTCAGCAACTATTCCTCAGGAAGTGCTCAGACGGTTAAAACATGTACTACACACCCCACTAAGTGCAATCCGGACCTCTATGAGACGTTCAAGTCAGGGTGCTGACCAACTACAAATAGCCGAGGCCCACACCTCTTATCATACAGGGCAACAACAAGCTTCTCATGTCCAAAGCTTCCGTGAAGCTATAGAGCAGAGCTTGCAGTTGTCCGCTGAACAGAAGGCCGCCTGGCGTGATATCCTGGCTCGCGAAGGATTGTGAAGTTATGCGGACAAAGACAATTGCATATCTCGACTGTCACTCCGGCATCAGCGGCGATATGTTCCTGGGGGCATTGCTCGATGCAGGTCTCGCGTTGGGCAAACTCAAAGATGCACTGGCAGCCCTTCCCATAACGGGCTATCAACTGACGCTCACACCCTTCCGTGACAAAGGTATACGCGGTTCGCGCTTCAACGTAGTCCTGTCCGAACAGCCGCAGCCAACACGTCATCTCGCCGAGATAGTCGCCTTATTAAATGCCTCAAAGCTTTCCCCATATGTACGTCAAACGGCACTTGATATTTTCCAGTGCCTGGCTGAGGCCGAGGCCACAGTGCATGGTTCAACTGTCGAAGAGGTCCATTTTCACGAAGTGGGAGCAGTCGATGCCCTGGTGGACATCGTCGGAGCGGCAATCGCCCTCGAGACAATGGGCATCTCCCAACTGTATGCCTCGCCCTTGCCTTTGACCGGTGGGCATGTGCAGACTGCTCACGGCATGCTGCCCGTGCCTGCGCCTGCCACACTGGAGATTCTACGCCGCGTTGCCGCTCCCTGGAAACCATGCCCCGTCGAAGGTGAACTCGTGACTCCCACGGGAGCAGCAATACTCGCAACACTCGCACGTTTTGGGACGCCGGCTATTGCCATTGAGCGCGTAGGCTACGGCTTTGGCAGCAAACAATATCCCTGGCCTAATTGCCTGCGCCTCTGCCTGGGACGCGCATTGGAACCGGTTGAAGGACTCGATGAAGTGCCGGATACTGATTGGGTAACGGTGATCGAGAGCAATATCGACAACATGAGCGGCGAACTCCTGGGTGGCCTGATGGAGCGATTGTTAGCGGCTGGCGCGTTGGATGTCAGCTATACTCCCATACAGATGAAGAAAATCGTCCTGCCACTATGATAACGATCATCTGCCCGCCCGAGCAGGCTGATGCCCTGGCCCTGGCCATGTTACGTGAAACCAGCACCTTAGGTGTACGCATACAGCACGTGCAGCGACTAAAAGCGCAACGTACTCACGAACGTATTGAGACACCGCTAGGTGCCATGTCGGTGAAAGTCAAACGCCTGGGAACCAGGATCATCAGCGCCGCACCAGAGTATGAAGAGTGCCAGCGCCTGGCCCTGGAGCGAAAGATGCCACTCGCAGCAGTCTACGAAGTTGCACAGCACGCTATTGAGTTCGCTATAATAGGAGGTGAGAGCAAGATGTAGGCAAGCGAGCGTACGGCTTACCCGTTCCCAATTGCCCATTATCGCTGCACGTTCGTTCGCTTGCCTACGACAGCTACTAGCAAGGTACATGATGGACTTCAAAGATTGGCGCAAACAGCCCGATACGAACAAAAAAGAGCAAGAGATTCCTCAGGTCAATAAATTTCAGGGTAAACGGTACCATGACTACGTTGAGGAGCAAATTCGCGAAGCTCAGGAGCGCGGCGAATTTGACAACCTGCAAGGTGCTGGTAAGCCCTTGCACCTCGATGACAACCTCTACCTTGGTGACAAGGCTATGGCCTATGGCTTGCTCAAGAGCAACAATTATGCTCCCGCGGAAATCGAGCTTGCGAAAGAGATTCGTACCGAGTCGGAGCGTACCGAGGCAAGGCTGGAACGATTGCGTCGCCAGGGCCGCACGCTACGTACCCGTCGTATTCCTCCATCTGCCAGTGAAAAGCGGGCCTATAACTCCTCAGTAGAGAAAGCTGCTGCCGAGTACGAGCACACGTTGCGAGAGCTGAACCGCAAGATTCTTACGCTCAACCTGACTACCCCGTCAGCCATGCACCAGCCCCTATTTGAGGTTGAAAAGCTGGTGCAACAATTCCGCGAGTCATGTCCGATATTCAAATAATTGCTACCCTATGACGAGCCATATATCCCCAATTGCATTGTCGCGAGTAGCGTGCATGTCCCAGCAGCCAGCCACAGGAAAGGTAAAGCCGGTACCCCATTCAGGACCCGGATGCACCCAATTCGAACCTCCATGGAAGCCTGGGCCGAAGGTAGGCTGTACTTTCATTCCATCAGGGCCAATTGCTATGATGCGAAAATCCCCTGAACCCGTCATGCTCCAGACGATCTTGATGTCCTGCTTAGCGAGAAGTGGAGCGAAAAGAAGCGCCCGCAGTTCAGTATTGGTGGCTGTGCCATGCACCTCCGGAAGTCCCACATTTGATTTGACTATAGGCGATGGTGGATGACAGTTTCTGGCACCGGGTACAGTCGGTGTCGTTGCCTGTGTAACGCGGGTAGGTATTTGCGGCGCAGTGGGCGATGGTGCAACCGAAGTGGTAGAGCACGCTGTTAGCAGCATGACGAGCAAGACGAAACAGGCTGACCGAGGTTGTATATGACCGTTTTTGCGCAATAGCATAACTCACTCTCCCTTGTTCTTTAGTATACCATGGTCACCTGAAATGAACCTGAAACAAGGGATATATTTACACTGCGGGCAAGTGGAACCACTAGTGAGAAACATGCCTACACCCGGCCGTCGAGCCAGAGAAAGCGATGCCTCTTCCGCATCTCTTCTGGTTGGCATTATCATGCAGTGCCGAATTGCCAGGAACTCTGGTAGGCACGCTGGGTCTCATTCAGGGTGTCTAAGCCGACGCCGAGGGAGCGCAGCTTGAGGTCGGCGACTCGCTCGTCGATATCGGGCGGGACATCATAGACTGCCGGTGGCAAGTTCTGACCAGTGTGCAAGAGGTAATGTGCGCTGAGCGCCTGATCAGCAAAGCTCAGATCCATCACTGCTGCCGGACTAGCTTCAGCAGCGACCTGCCCGACCAAACGTCCCTGGGCCAGAAGATAGAGCACTCGCCCGTTAGGCATGCGGCACTCGGTCAGGTGCTCACGGATTTCTACCTCGCTGACGGCGAGTTTGTGCAGAGCAGCGACGTCTACCTCGACATCGAAGTGACCAGAGTTGGCGAGGATAGTGCCATCTTTCATCGCCAGAAAGTGCTCAGGGCGTATCACTCCGGCCATGCCGGTGGCAGTAACAAAGATGTCACCAAGCGGTGCAGCATCAGCCATGGGCATTACCTGCAAGCCATCCATAATCGCTTCCAATGCTCTGACCGCATTGACCTCGCACACGATCACACGGGCTCCCATACCACGGGCACGCATGGCAATGCCTCTCCCACACCAGCCATAACCTGCAACGACAAAGGTTGCCCCTGCAAGCAGGATGTTCGTTGCCCGCAGAATGCCATCGATCGTGTTCTGACCGGTGCCATAGCGGTTATCGAAGAAGCGCTTGGTGGGGGTATCGTTGACGGCAACGACCGGAAATCGGAGCAGCCCATCAGCAGCCAGGGCTCGAGCACGGATGACCCCCGTCGTCGTCTCCTCGATGCCAGCGATAACGCCATTGCCGGTCGAGTGTTGATGCAGGGCAACAATCAAGTCGGCGCCATCGTCCATAACCAGGTGCGGCCCTGTAGCCAGTGTCTGTTCGATGTGACGCTGGTAGGTGGCAAGGTCCTCGGCGTAGTAGGCATAGACCGCCATACCGTCAGCGGCGAGTGCGGCGCATACGTCGTCGCGTGTCGAAAGCGGATTTGATGCGCAAAGGGCGATCTCTGCGCCACCTGCCTGCAATGTCTGGAGCAGAACGGCAGTCTCGGTCGTGATGTGCAGCGAAGCAGCGATATGCCGGTCCTGGAAAGATCGCTCGCTAGCGAATTCGGTCCGAATCTGGCCAAGAACGGGCATGTGACGCGCCGCCCATGCGATGCGTTGTCGTCCCAGCTCAGCGAGGGAGATGTCTCTAATATCGTAGTTCATGCTCAGTTTCCTTTCGTGTAATGCTGACATCCGCTCAAAAATGGGGTACGTTGTAGGACAGGCATGCAAGGAGTGGCGCCTCGTGAGGCCTGGCACCCACAAGGGCCACCCCACCCATCCACACCACCCCGTGCCACTACATTTCGCATGGCCCCTACCCCACCGTCGTGCCCACCGCGCCATCGTTGGGTGGATGTGTATGTAGGATCACCCTTCGACGGCGAATTACGAGTGTATCTCAGTCAATGCTCTTGCCAACGTTTAGGCGCTACGATCGGCCGTCTTCAGCCTCCAAAGGCGGCGCTGTTTGCGTTCTTCCCATGCCAGCCAGTCGAGCCGATCACTCTGCTGCGTGGGCTCGGTCGAGATACTGGGAATTGGCATCCTTGCAGGTATTTGATTGGCAAAGTATCCCTTTATTGTCGCAATGAGCCCTTCATTAGCGCTAACCACTGCCTGGCAACTCTCAATTGGGGCAAGTAAACCTATAAGTGCCTCACGATCATCAATGAGAAGCAGGACATACTCCGTAGCGGCATGGTCTATGATGGCAGTCGTTGATCGAAAGACGGAGTAACCCCGTGCTCGGGCAAATGAGAGGAGATCGACAACTTCAGCCTCGTAGTTCGTTGGCAGGCTAAGATAAATTGTCTTCTGTGCTTCCACGATCAGTGCCTGCACCCGTGCCAGTATATGCTGGCGACCCCGCAGGACCCAGAACTCGCTACTAGTGTCTGAACGCGGAAGGGCAGCCAGGGAGCTATCAAGGGCGTCGAGGGTTGTCAGCATGGTCGCTCGTACCTGCCCAAGGAATTGGCCAGGTTTCTCTGCCGTATAGCGTGGCGGGTCACCCGGCTGCACAAGGGCCAGGCCTTTCTGGGCCAATCGCTCAAGGATTTCGTAGCTGCGCGAGAGGGGGACTTGAGATCGCTTCCCCAATTCATAGCCGGTGAGTGGCTCTTGAGTCAGGAGCGTATAGTACGCCTCAGCCTCGTATTTGTTGAGTCCAATCTGCTGCAATAATTCGACTACTGTCATTTGTGTCTCCCAAGTAGTAACCACTATAGTGGTTACTATTGTAATATGGCAATGTGTTGTTGTCAAGCGTGTATTGGTAAGTTTTCAGCGTTGTTGGAACGAGGCGGAAAGATAATTGCTATATTCGGTCTGGATTTTAATCCTCTTTTTCCGCTTTTGGTAGTCAGGCATGTATTAAGTAAGGTGAGGCTACCAAACGGAGTGGACTCTCACTCCTTTATCACACAAGGTTGCCAGGTGCAAGAAGAGAAGGTCAATATGCCACTATTTAGTAAGCCGAATAACACGGCAAAGAAAGGCGAAATCACCGAGAGCATTGTCTTGGCCAGGCTAGTACAACTGGGATATGAATGCCTCATACCCTGGGGACATGATCATCGCTACGACATTGCAATCGATGACGATGGGAAGCTCGTACGCATCCAATGTAAAACGGCGCGGTATGTCAAAGAGCGGGGGTGCTTGGAGTTCAATACGGCTATCACCTATGCTAGAGTTGGAGGAAAGCCTCACATAAGGAAGGGATACAAAGGGGAAGCCGATTATTTTGGAGTCTACTCTCCCGATACAGGGAAAGTCTACCTGGTACCTGTAGACGATGCGCCCGGCTCCGTGGCAAAATTGCGCTTGCAAACAACGAAGAGTAATCAACAGAAGGGTGTTCGCTGGGCGAAGGATTACGAAATATAAGAGCCGGTGGTCGGAATCGAACCGACGGCCGGCGCATTACGAATGCGCTGCTCTACCGCTGAGCTACACCGGCTGGCTTGTCTCGGTCTCTTAAGAGAATGCCCGCGCGGGGCCCCAAGAAGTCGACTTGACATGGCAGATTATAAACCTTGAAACAATCGTGTGTCAAGCATTTTTGCCAAAGGGTCCAGGGTCTGTGAATTTTCCTGGCACCCCTTGCATGTGCCACTACAATTTTGGCAGGTTTGAGTACGAAATGTAGTGGCGATCCCTTGCGGTCGCCAGGTGGGGTAGTGAGGCACTATTGGAATGCAGGTTCTGAGATGGAATTGATACAGGTGCCGGATGGCTTCTGGGTTGGGTTATCTTCAAAGGCGGAAATGATGCTATTCGCGCAATCAGAGTTGTACTCTTCGCCGTGGCCCATCCCTGGGAACACAAAGAAGTAACTGTTTTTCAGCGTTTGCGCTGTGAGCTGTCCAAACGCTGGCGGTGTGATCGGATCATACTCACCCGAGAGGATCAATGTGGGGATATCGCTCGTCACGGCCTGTTTCTGCACTGGGGGAAGTGGTTTCACCTTCCATAACTGGCAGGTGTCATACTCTTGTTGCAATTCGATCGCCCACGCCGGTTGAATTTGCGGAGCTATTCCTTGTGTCGCCTTCGCTATGTCCTGCTTGGATAAAAAAGCCCAGTCTTCACTGCATTCTACTGAATAGAACAAACCATAGCTTAGCGTATCATCAAACTCCACCTCGCCATAGATTTGCGAAAGCTGGGAGTAGTTGTGGTCGCGGATCTGGAAAATCGCCGATGGGAGCTGGGGAATAAACTGTGAGACGTAGAGGGCGCTAAAGAGCCAGAACATCAGATCATCGCCAGCAAACGAGGCAGTATAGCTTTTGTTTGTATAAGGATCAGTAGTTGGAAAGCTGATGGGATGGGCATTCAAGTCGTCCACCAGCTTGTAGAAGACTGTTTCCAGGTTTGGATAATGCTGGTTGCAGCTTGAACTTGCAGCACACCCCTGGAAAAGAACGTTGAATGCGCGTTTGGCTGTGCCTGGCAAGTCTGTTCTATTTCTTTGCGGCGGATAGACAGAGTCGAGCACGACGGCGTGAATGACCGACGGGTAGAGACGCATGACGGTGAGCGCGAGCCGTGTCCCATAGGAAACGCCATACAGCGTCATCTGTTTGTAGCCCAGCGCCTGGATAATATCATGCACATCGGCTGCGTCTTCCAGCGTGTTGTAGGCATTCAGGTCAATGCCCGACCGTACCAGGCGGTCATGACAGGCTTGAGCTGCCTGGACCTGTAGTTTTTCGCCTGCTGCGCGACTGAAATGTTGGCCGATGGTTGCGAACTGAAGGTTGAGGATTTCCGGGCAGTTCAGGGAAGGCTGCGAGTAGCCGGTACCCCGCTGGTCAAACATGACGAGGTCATGATTGAAAACGAACGAATTGAAGTTCGCACTCGTGATGTAGTGCGCCCAATCATCAAGTGAAGGGCCACCTGGACCCCCATCGAGACGGATCACCGGATAGGGATCCGATGCAACAGATCGTGTCTTGAAGATGGCCACTGCCAGCCGAATAGTCCGTCCATTGTTCAGACTCTGGTTCTCAGGGACCGTCACATAGCCACACTTAACCATCTGGCCTTCGACTATTCCATCTCCCAGCTTGAATGGACATGCAGCAGCTCGAAAGGCTGTTGTTGGAGTAAACCCCTGCTTTGGTGTGGCTGTGGCTGCCACAGTGACAGATGTAGGGTGAGACGTAACTCCGCGATGCAGTAGATATTGTGGCAGGCCAGTGAAAAAAGCAAGTACGATCAATACGATCACCACCGTAGCACTTATGACACTCACCAGGATCACTAGCCACCTTGGCCGTCGTCCATTTGGCCGAACAGGTGGTCCTGCCTGAAATGATGGTGCTGGCGGAGGAGCACCTGCTAGCCCACCATCGTGCGGTGTATTGTTCTGCAAAAGATACCTGCTTTTCTAGTGTCCTCATCAGACCTCCGCCTCTGTCCTTCCACCTATTTTAAGAGGTGGAAGGACAGAGGCGTTCCTTTGTTGGGGCAGGGGTCGGGTGGCCTCCCTTGCCAGACTTCTTCCGTCCCTCACCCTTGACCAAAAAGGCGCGCCAGGCCACCCAGGTCAAGGATCGACAGTCCTTGACTCGCGCTGCTTGTGTCAGCCGCTTGTTGGTTTGGTACTCGTGCAAGCTGATCGTCCGTTTCTTGCGGTCAAAGCCGCCCACCGAGGCCCTCCCATACTTGGGGTGCGAGACGAGCGTCCCTCGCTTGAGACCCAGGGAGCGCGTGCCCCCATAGGGCTTGCGGATTCCCCCTGATGATGCTTGCAGCAGATGCAGTTGCCGCCGATGCAAGCGGGCGGGCACCACATACCAGAGCCGCTGACAGGTGGGCTTTTCCGCACCACTGACCGATGCTGCCAGCACCCAACTGTCGACCGCATGCGAGTCGAAGGACTGCTTGGACTTGCTCTTGGTTTTCTTGAGCCCGAACTGGTCTCGCAGCTCTTTGGTCTGCCAGCCTTCCCGTGTGTGCACCTCGAGTCCCATCTCGCGCAAGAGCCAGTAGAGGTGCTCTTTGCCGACTTGCACAGGGCTGAAGGCCGCATTCCACTTGCGTCTTGCACCTCTTCGGGTGACGGCTTGTACATCCTCCACCACCACAACGGAGAGCGGCAGGATCGTGTGCAACTGCGCCACGATGCGTGCCTTGGCCTCCCAGCGGCTCCGTGTGGAGGGGGGAGCCGCTCTTTACGGTTCAAACGATTGTCGAAGCGCTTAGGTCTGCGCCACTTGCGAAACCGACGAGCACGTCGCATCGTTCTGCGCGTTTCGACGGCCTCTTTGACGTGTTCAGGCGCCTCGACCATCAGGTTCGTGACGGTGTCAAGAGTCCCAACCACGCTGAAGCCTTCAAACTTGCTCCCAGGATCAACGCCTACCACGAGCGGCTGATTGTCCGGCTCTTGCTCGTAGCAGAGTTGGACGTAGAACAGGCCAAGCTTGTTGCGTTTCGGTTTGGCTTTGCCTGACTTGAACAAGTGACGAGCTTTGGCGGGGGTACATGGCATGAGCGGAATCCCGCGGGTATCGACAACTGGTAATCTCAAGGGATTTCCCTTCTCCAGGTCAAGCCTGGGTTGATAAGACCCTTCGTGACTGCAAGAAGGGCTTAGCTATCATGCCCATTGATAGCATCAGCTTCGGCGTGGCTAGGAGTGGTCCGAGTTAGGGTGGCGCTCGGACATCCTTGTAGCCCCTCTCGCTGCTGCTTCTCAAGCGAGAAGCCCACTAGTCAGGAGCTTGATCGGTGCGCTAGCCGTTTCGCAAGCCCATCCCCTTGTAGGAGATGGGTCCCTGACTGACATGACGAATATAGTAGAGTATATCATATCAATGATCCTTTTGTCGGGATTCTTCGTACACTTTACTAGAACTATACAAAAAGGGAGGAATCATCATGATATCCAAGATAGGAGTCGAAGATGGTGACGACGTTTCAATTTAACCCCGACCGTGTAGCTTACTTTGAAGCAGCCGGTTGGCGTGCCTATTATGACCGCAAATGGCTGAAGATGTTGTGGTTGATCGTTGCGCTCTGTCAGGAGCAGTTCCGGATCCCATTCCCAATGTCGCTGCTGGCTGCTTATTACACCACGCGAGCATCCGTAGCCTGGGTGCCAGTAGACCACGATGAACAGAAAGTGTTTGCGTTTCTTGAGAAATTCTATCGTGTGGCGTGGCGCTATTCGAGCTTCAGATTTGATCCTGTGCGCGTAGCTGCCCTGGAACTACACTATTTCGATGTCCATCGTCGTCTTGTAGGCAAATCAGATAGGAGCGAGTTTATCCAGGTACTGACGGACTTACATAGTGCTATCTTTGGGCTTACTCCTGAACAGGTTCGCGAGTCGGCTGAATGGCGTGTTATGGCAGCCGACACAGTTGACCGGATCACCGGCAAGACTTCCACCGATATCGAAGGTGATTGGACTAAGCTCGAAGAGTTCTTGCGACGCTGCTACCGCTCAATTCACGCTGGATTGAGCGCCTGAACTTCCCACCTAGCTGCTTCTTATTTGGACAGGTCATCCTCCAGGCTGGTACAAAAACGGTCCACCAGCACAGGGTCAAACTGTGTACCTGCGCACCGGCGGAGTTCCTCCAGTGCCTGGGCGGGTGTGCGTGTAATCAGATAGGGACGGTGAGAAGTCATCACCTCAAACGCATCGGCAATCGCCACGATACGTGCCCCAAAAGGAATAGCCTCACCCCGTAATCCACTCGGATAGCCATGCCCATCCCATCGTTCATGGTGATGAAGCACCATGGGCACCACCTTATTGAGCATCTCGATGTGGCTCAGTATCTCCGCACCGCGTGTTGCATGTTCCTTAACATCCTGAAACTCCTGGCTCGTCAGGCTCGATGGCTTCTGGAGCACATCATTGTGAATGCCGATTTTACCTATGTCGTGAAACATTCCTGCCAGCTCAATCGTGACCCCTTCAGCTTGCGGCAGCTTAAGTGCTTGTGTCAAGAAGTGAGTAATGCGCTGTACACGGCAGCAGTGCTCGAATAGTTGTGGATCCTTTGCCCGCAATGTCAGCGTCAGTACGGAGAGAGCTTCAAAAAACTCTTGTTCCAGTTCATGTTGGAGTGTCTCCTCAGCGTCTGCCGGACTGTAAAGATTCGCAAAGGATTCAAACAACGCATGGAGTTCCGCGAACTCACACTCGTATGTGTCCACATGAGCAGTGGGTGTCTGAGTAGTCATGGGTCACTCTTTCTCACACTCGTCTATGCGACACGCTACCAGGCTTATTTCAGATATATAGTACTCTATATACGTTAAGCAGTGCCAAAAAAATACAGTTCAGGAGTTAAAAAGTCATTAAAAAACGCTATAGACTGGAAACTGGTGATATGGTAATATGGTAGCCAATAGCTGAGTCCCGCCTAGCCTGGAAAGAACCCATGCGCTCCCTATTGTTGGCGACGACGAACCGTCATAAGTTAGCAGAGTACCGTGCCATCTTCTCGGATTTACCTTTCAGGTTGTTATCACTGCACGATATCCAACTAGATATCGATCTTGAGGAGACCGGAACCACATTTGCGGAAAATGCTGAACTGAAAGCCCGGGCCTATGCCCAGGCTTCAGGTATGCTCTCTCTTGCTGATGACTCTGGCCTGGAGATCGACGCGCTGGGTGGTGCCCCAGGGGTGTACTCTGCGCGCTTTGCGGGCAAAGACACTTCCTATGCAGAACGTTTTCGTCTGATTCAGCAGCAACTGAAAGGGCTGCCAATGGAGCAACGTAGCGCCCGTTTTCGCTGCTCCATCGCCCTGGCTGAACCGACTGGATACTGTCGTGTCGTTGAAGGGGTCATTGAGGGCAGGATTGTTGATAACCCGCGTGGCGATCATGGGTTTGGCTATGATCCTATCTTTTTAGTGCCTGAACTGGGGAAGACGACCGCCGAGTTATCACCAGATCAGAAGAATAGTATCAGTCATCGAGGACGTGCAGCACAAAAGGCCTGTATGCTACTCGCGAACTGGCCTCCTACTACATAGTTTAAGGAACTGCTATGGCAAAGAAGCCACCTATCCGTGTGGCACTCGATCTGGAAACTACGGGTCTACATCCAGAACAAGATACTATTCTTGAGATTGCAGCGATCAAGTTTCAGGGAGATATCATACTCGATCGCTTTGAGACCTTTGTTGCCCCTGGACGCTCCATACCCTATCGTGTGCAGCGTCTTACAGGCATTACGCCACAGCAGTTGATAGGCGCTCCACAATTTGAGTCCATTGCCGGGCAATTGCATGTCTTCCTCGGCGACTATCCCATCGTAGGTCACAGCATCCCTTTTGATGTGAGCTTTTTGCGCCGTCGTGGTCTGGTGCGTACTAATCCACTGATAGATACATTCGAATTGGCAACCGTACTCCTTCCCTCTCTGCCTAGTTATAACCTTGGCCAGGTAGCTAAAGCACTGGATGTGCTGGTCATCCCTGGACGCCATCGTGCTATGGTAGATACCGTGCTGGCGATGCACGTCTTTCTCGCACTGTATGAGCGCTTGCAAGCGGTTGATCTGCTCCTCCTCAAAGACCTGGCCAGTCTCGATGCGCCCCGTACCTGGCCTTTGCTCGCGTTCTTCCGCCAGGAGTTGTATACCCGGCAAGAGCAGGATGGTCTGCGAGGCACCCCCTTACGTGGCAGCCTGGGAGACCATTTTGCCGCACAATTGGGCATGGACCCACGTATCTTATCTTTCGCTATTGCTCGTGAGTCGAAACCCGAACTTGCACCGCCTCCCCCAATTGCTGTACAGGCCACCCCCTCTTTAGGAGTGCTCGAGGGCGTGCAGACACTGGTGGAAGTAACTCCTGAGCAGGACGAGCAAGCAGATTCCGGGGCATATCGGGGAGGATATAAGGCGGCACAGGCAGCTGTGTGTGATGCCTTAGAGGGCCGCACATCGCTGCTCTTGGAAGTGACCGTTGGGGGCGATGACTACACTCCTGCCTTACTGCCTGCCCTGGAATGGCTTGCAGAGTCAGTGACTGCAACCAGCGTACCCTTACCTGCCAGGCGACTCGTGGTTGCATGCTCCAGCCAGCAGGGGGCTCGCCGGCTGATAGAGAGTACATTGCCGCGTTTACAGGCATTACTCAAGAGCAACTTGTCTGTCGCATACCTTGCTGAACGTGGAGGCTATCTCTGTGTCCATCGCTGGTTTGGGTCAGCCCTGCGGCGCACAAGCGGCGAATTAACTGCCGAGCAGGCACGTGGACTGGCCAAGTTGGGACTCTGGGCCCAGCAGACCCTTACAGGCGAACGTCGTGAACTGACGATGATGCCTCAAGATATCACTGCATGGGAACGTATCTCCTCCGGGGTTGAACGGGTGCCATTGGCCGATGGCCGTTCAGAGACAGCCTATCAACGCTGTATTTATCGTCGCAAAGGCTACTGCTTTGTCAGTAAAGCAGAAGAACGTGTCAACGAGGCAACCATTGTAGTTACCACGCATGCAGGCTTATTTCATGATCTCTCTCAGCCTCATTCGCTGCTTACTTCCATTGGACATCGCCTGCTGCTTGATGCCGATCTGTTAGAAGAAGAGCATGCTCGTTGGAGCACAGCCGAACTGGAAAAGGCGCGCTTGCTGGAGATGCTCAACACCATCGGTACTGAACTGCCAGATGGCCGTTATCAGGGATTACTTGCACTCGCTGCGCCTGCCCTACGTGTGAACGGGCCTGGTGGTCTCTCAACCACACCAACAGTAAGCAAATCTGAGCTTGACACACGTATGCAAACCTGGTTTCAGACGCTGCACCAGGCATGCATAGCCGTAGACTACTTCTTCAAATCTATAAGTCATCTCCTGGAAGAGGCTCAACAGCAGGCATCAAACAGCAGTGGAGGTGGCTGGGGTGGCGGGAGAGACAAAGGCAGAAGTGATCCGGCTGGCCGCTCCTATGCAGGGCGCAGTAATGAACGTTCGGACCAACCTTTACGCCTGGTGGAGCAGGTACGCAACCTGGGAGCCTGGATGGATGTTGAACGCGCCTGGCAACAGACAACACAGCGTTTGCAAGCAGTCATTGATCTTGCGCAGGAAGCGGAAAAAATCATCTTGACCACCCAACGTAGCCGCCATCGCCTGGACCTGGGTAGCGGAGAGGATGACTCCGTCGCTTTGGAGCTTGCCGCTGCCGCTCAACGCCTGCTCGAACAAAAACACCTTGGACAGCAGGCCATCTCATTGGCAGAAAGCGAGATGGTCCACTGGTTACGTATGCCGCCACCCGCGCCGCCTCTTTCGCAACAAATGGCCCAACAGCGCAACATCGAAGTAACAACGGCTGCCCAGGCAACTGAGAGCGTGCCTGTTCTGCATGCCCAACTCGTGCAGACCTCAACCTTTTTGAAACGTCTCCTGCTCAATGTCAATTCATGCACTATTTTCGCCGGAACAGCCCTCTCAGTAGAAGGTAGTTTCTCCTTCTACCGAGGCCGCTTCGGCTTAGATCATGACACCTATCCGGCCATTTCTATCGTCAGGGAATATCACGAACAGACGTTGTTATACCAGCCAAATGATGTACCAGAGCCGAATACGCCGCAGTATCAACGCCACCTTGATGACGCAGTGGTCCAACTTGCCTCGGCACTCGATGGTCAACTGGTTGTGCTTTTCACTTCGCATGCAGCCCTACGCAGTACCTATTCAGCCGTAAAACCAGTATTAGAAACACGGGGGATACTCGTCTTGGGCCACGGCATCGATGGTTCCCCACGCCAACTTTGGAACACGTTCCGCGACCAGGAACGCGTCGTACTGTTTGGCACAGGTAATTTCTGGGATAGTGAAGACGAAATTACTCGCGCTCCGGCATGTATATTGGTTACTCGCCTTCCTATGCCAGTGTTGCATGATCCGCCGATGGCCGCGCGTGCTGAACATCATTCCGACCAGCTCCACCAGGTGACAGTGCCAATAGCTGCTCTGCGCCTGCGCCGAACCCTCAATCGCATTGCCTGGAGTAATGCCACGCGCAATGTCATTGTGCTCTTTGATCGCCGCATTATCTCAAAGGAGTACGGTTCTACCATCCTACACACCCTGCCACACTGCTCGCAGCGCCAGAGTGGCGTATCGCATATGCCTGAAACCGTCCTTGACTGGCTTACATCGACTGGCTCCTGGGATGAAAATTGATCAGTGACCCAATCGCCTGAAGGCGATAGGCTTGCGTACTGTCCCCGCGTTAGGGGAGGCTGTTGCAAGCGTTCCTGCTGACTAGCCTGAGTGGTTTCATACAGCCTGGATACAATCAGGCTGGAAGCCACTACGTTACCGCAGAAAATATAGGTACCCATGCATGCTAGCCCTAGTGCGTGGCTCTACGAGCGATGGTTAAACAGACGTGGTGGGTAGCGTCAGTGCTGTCGATTTTAGACAACCTGCGGATAACCTTGGCGAAGGGCACCTAACATCTGTGCGGAGATGGACCAGGCAAGACGTGAGACCGTAACGCAATATGCGCCAGGGCAGTCCATTTCCTGGTCAACTGAGTACGAGACCGCATTTCTCGTATTCCCCCGCAAGGGGCTTTCTTTCCTTCCACCGCCTGAACGCGGTGGGTTTCCAGAAAGGATTTTTGATGAATTTCGCGCGCACCAGCTTGCAACTCTCCCACGGTCAACTGCAACTACCTGCCTTTTTGCCCGATGCTACACTGGGCGTTGTGCGCTCAGTAGATAGCATTGACCTGGAACAGTGTGGCATTCAAGCTGTCGTTATGAACACCTTTCACCTCATGCAGCGTCCCGGCTCCTCCACTATAACCGCCCTGGGTGGACTACATAAGATGTGCGCCTGGCGGCGACCCATCATTACCGACTCGGGCGGATTCCAGGCTTACTCGCTCATTCGCCAAAATGCCCGCTATGGGTACTTGAATGACAAAGGGATCACCTTCCAGCCCGATGGCTCCTCGCGCAAGTTCCACCTTACGCCAGAAAAGAGCGTTCAACTACAACTCAGCTACGGTGCCGATGTCGTCATTTGTCTCGACGACTGCACCCATGTGGACGACCCACTGCCCATCCAGCAGGAATCAGTCAAGCGTACAGTCGATTGGGCCAGGCGCTGCAAGCACGAGTTTCAGCATTTGATACAGCAGAAGCAGATTCCTGAGGAGCAGCAACCTTTATTGTTTGCCGTAATCCAGGGTGGAGGCTCTCGTGAACTACGCAAGCATTGTGCCGACGAGCTACTAGCGATCGGCTTCGACGGGTTTGGCTATGGAGGCTGGCCCCTGGATAGTGAGGGCCAACTGCTGATCGACATGATCGCCTACACTAGAGAACTCGTGCCACCAGAGTTGCCTATGCATGCCCTGGGCGTGGGACATCCGGCCAATGTGCTGGAATGTGCCACTATGGGCTATGACCTCTTCGATAGCGCCATGCCCACGCGAGATGCACGACACGGGCGGCTTTATGCCTTTACCACTCAGGCATCTGTTCCCATCACGAACTCGGGCCAACAGTGGTTTACTTATATCTACGTCAACGACGACAAGTCCATCAAGAACGATGCCCCACCTTCTCGCTTCTGCGACTGCCTGTGCTGCTCAAACTACTCCATAGCCTATCTCCACCATCTCTTCAAAATCAATGACAGCCTCTTCATGAGGCTCGCCACCATCCACAACCTGCGCTTTATGACCCAACTTACAGAACGCTTGTATCAGTATGAACAACAGTGAATATCTAGACCAGCTTGTTGACGCAGTCCTCGCAAGCCGCAAGTATAAGAACATTAGCCAGGACCTCATCAAAAATCTAGGCTCACAAGAACTTGCGAAACATTACAACCTTAAAGAAGCCGTTAAAGCCACAAGAAACAAACTGCACCAGGTCGCTGGAGCATACCTCGAAGGCGAAACTCCCTATGTATCCTGGCTTGCCAAACTCGAACATAAATCACAGCAAGAGGACAAAACCCGGCTTCGCCATGTATGTATGAGCATCATGCGCCACCACGCCTCCACACGAGAACGCCTACCCATCCTCGAGCAGTTCTATACGATCCTCCTGGCCGACCTCCCGCCGATCAACGCCGTAATTGACCTTGCCTGTGGCCTGCACCCGCTTGCAATACCATGGATGCCCTTAGGCGAGCATGTACAGTACTACGCATACGACATATATAAAGATATGACAAACTTTCTGAACGATTTGATGACCATTATCAATATACAGGGATGTGCACAATCATGTGACGTGATACAGTCTTGCCCTACTCACCATGTTGACCTGGCTTTCATGCTGAAGACTATACCCTGCCTCGAACAGGTAGACAAAACCGCTACCTTGCATCTGCTGGACATCATCGACGCTGACCGCCTGCTCGTCTCATTCCCAGTACACAGCCTGGGAGGAAGAAAAAAAGGCATGGCAGCCAACTATGAAGCGCGCTTTCGTGAGCTAGTAGCGCATAAAAACTGGTCCATCGAGCGCTTTGAGTTTGCCAGCGAATTGGTTTTTCGTATAGCCAAATAAATATACATCCTACCTCGCGTTTTATCCGTGTACATAATGGCAGGCTCATCCTCCATGCAGGAGTAAGCCCAGACCTACTCCAGCCGCAGTTCCCAGGGTTACGACGACGAGAAATTCGAGACCAGCCAACACAGGACTTTGATGGGTATAGCGGGCTTTGACCGCTCCCAGCGCGACGGCCGTGAGAGCCGTGAGTCCATACGCCCACCATCTCGCTTGCGGCAGGGAGAGGAGCACCGGGATCGTTGGGATGAGACCACCGACCACAAAGGAAAGGCCAATCTGCACCCCTTGCAGCCACGGATGGATGTGCGTCTCTTCGACCACCCCCAACTCGTCATGCACCATAGCTCGATGCCAGCGGTCACGATCGGCCGTCAGGTGGCTGACGACGCGCTGTAAGAGGGGACCAGTGAACCCTTTGTTCTGGTAGATGGCTAGCAGTTCTGCCCGTTCCTCTTCCGGTTCATGTTCAATCTCATAGCGCTCAATGGCGATGCGCTGGTCAAGGATTTGCTTGGCGGTCCGTGCGGCCAGATAGCCTCCCAGAGCCATCGAAACCCCTCCGGCCAACACCTCACCCAGCACGACCAGGAGTAAACGTGCAGGAGCCACCTCGCTCACCGCCATGATGAACACCAGGGTGGTGACCAGGCCATCGTTGAGTCCAAAGACAATCTCGCGCAGCCAATCTCCTCGGTGAGGATGTTGTTCTTTGATCTCATCCATATCTGCTCCTTTTTTCTCTTTCTTTCAACGACGGCCAACAGTCTTGATTGACGCACACATTCCACCCGTGATATACCAAACACATTGGATGGTTACATATACGCGGCTCCTGTTGTATAGTTAGAAATATAGCAGATGATCCAGTCAGTACTGAAAGGAAACGACATGTCACTCACCCTCCATCCACCCAGGAGCATCTTGCCCTCCGCACTGTCTACGGTGTATGCCCACACGACTGCCCCGACTGTTGCGCGTTAGAGACGCAGGTAGATAAGCAGGGACGAGCTGTGAGTGTGCGTGGTCGCTCCGACCATCCAGTGACACGAGGCTGGCTGTGTGCCAAAGTCAACCGCTACCTGGATCGTGTCTACCATCCTGATCGACTGCTCTATCCCATACGGCGTGTTGGCCCCAAAGGGAGCGGCGCGTTTGAGCGTATTTCGTGGAATGAAGCGATTGCCGAAATCAGCGGACGCTGGCGTGACATCATCGCCCAACATGGCGCACAATGTATCCTGCCCTACAGCTATGCTGGCACACTGGGGCTTGTGAATGGGGCTGTCACTGACAGTCGTTTCTGGAATTGGCTGGGTGCCTGTCGGCTGGAACGCGCCATCTGCGGCCATGCCGCCGAAGAAGCGGTCATGCTGACCGTCGGTGGCCGCCTGGCACCTTCACCAGAAATGCTTATTCGCAGCAAACTGGTTCTCATCTGGGGCAGCAACCCAGCCAGTACCGCGCCACATATCATGCCTTTCTTGCGCGAAGCCCAGCGCAACGGCACGCGCATCATCGTCATCGACCCCATTCGCACCCTTACTGCGCGTTCTGCCGATCAACATATACAACCATTCCCTGGTACAGATGCCGCACTCGCGCTTGCTATGATGCATGTGATAGTGACCGAGGGGCTGCATCGACCAGACTGGATTGCGCAGCATACCATCGGATGGGAGCATCTCCTGGAACGCATCATGCAGTTTCCACCGGAGCGCGCGGCACACATCACGGGTCTCGCCGCCGAGACCATCATCGACCTTGCCCGTAGCTATGCCATCACCACACCAGCTCTCCTGCGTGTGACCGATGGCATCAACCGCCATACCAATGGTGGTCAGACCGTCCGTACCCTGGCATGTCTGCCGGCCATCACAGGACAATATGGCCTGCTCGGTGGCGGATTGATGTATAGCACCAGCGATTGGCTGAAGTGGGATGGGCTGGCGGTGACACATTTGCACGAACCTGCCTGCCCACCAGCACCGCGTACGCTGAATATGAACCGGCTCGGCGCTATCCTCACTGGTGAGGCAAACCCACCCATCTACTCACTCTATGTCTATAATGCCAATCCAGTTGCCTCCTCGCCTAATGCAGGCAAGATTGTTGAAGGGTTGATGCGCGAAGACATATTTACGGTTGTGCATGAACTCTTCGAGACCGATACTGCCCGTTATGCCGATATCCTGCTCCCTGCGACCAGCCAGCTTGAGCACGTAGACCTGCACAAACCCTACGGTCATCTCTCACTGCAATATAACATGCCCGCTATCGCTCCGCAGGGTGAGGCGCGCAGTAACTGGGATGTTATGCGTGCGCTGGCTGCTGCTATGGAATTCACCGAGTCCTGGCTGCAAGATGACGCCAACGAGGTCATTCGTGAGGTACTGGAAGCTACAGCGCGTAAGACCCCGCTGCTCACCGGCATCACGCTAGAATGCTTGCAGGCTGAAGGTTCAATTCCCCTGGCCATTCCCGCCGACCAGCAAGTCCCTTTTGCCGATGGCGTCTTTCGCACGCCTTCCGGCAAGGTAGAATTTTATTCTGCGCAAGCTGCTGCAAAAGGGTACGATCCCGTCCCAGGCTGGGAGCCTGAAGCCGAAGCGAATACCGGCGAGAATCCGACTACCTCGTCAGAGTCTGACGCACGTCTCCCGCTCTTATGTCCCGCTGCCCATCACTTTGTCAGCTCGACATTTGGCAACCAGGATCGCTTGCGGTCGAAAGAACGTGCTCCGACGCTGCGCATCCATCCCAGCGATGCTATCCCACGCGGTATTCGCAGTGGGCAATTGGTGCGCGTGAGCAACGAACGCGGCTGGTGCCGCCTGGTGGCTGAAGTGACAGAAGAAGTGCGTCCTGGTGTGCTGACGACGACGACCGTCTGGTGGCCGAAGTTCAGTCCCGACCGGCGCAACGTTAACTGGACAACCTCTGATCGCTTGGCCGACTTCAACGGCGGCAGCACGTTTTATACGAACATGGTGAGTGTAGAGGCGACTGATTAGCGTGCCTGATAGAACACCTCATACAGTACGATCCCCGTCGCTACAGCAAGGTTGAGTGAATCGCTGCGGCCAACCATGGGAATACTCACCATCAGATCGCATATTGCTTGCTGCTCGCTTGATAGCCCCTGTCGTTCGCTTCCCATCAGCAAGACTATGGGAAGCTGATATGCGACCTCGCGATAGTCATGAAGGGCAGCCTTAGAGGTGCCGATAACGCTGTAGTTATGGTGTTGCTTCCATTGGACGAAGTCGGCAAAGCTTGCCTTCACAAGGCGTTGCGAGAAAATAGCTCCCATGCTGGCGCGCAACGCGGTCGGATCATACGGGTCAGCGCAATTTCCCAGCAGTATCAGGCCGGTGCTCCCGAAAGCGTCACCTGTACGCGTGATTGTCCCGATATTGCCGGGGTCCTGGGCAGCATCGAGAGCCAACCAGTAATTCTTGTTCGACAGCCGGACCTGGTCCAGCGACTCCCAGCACTGGCGCACGACGGCCCCCATGCCCTGGGGCCCATCTTTGACAGAGATACTTCTGAAGACATCCGCTGTTACCTCAATGCTGGAGGTGCCACGCTCTTGCTGTGCTCGTACGACCTCTTGCCCAAACTGGCTTTTCAGCAGTTCAGGAGCGACCACCAGCACCTTGATGTCGGCTCCTAGCTGTACGGCCTCTGTAACAAGACGGATGCCTTCGATGAAGAATAACCCCGTCTGCTCGCGTTCCTGCCGGTGGCGCAAGCTGCGAATTTCCTTGATACGCGGGTTGCTATGGCTAGAGATGATCATTGCAGCGTGCTAGCTCACCAACTCTGCCAGGCGATCCACTTGATCCAGGTCTGGAATGCAAGGCCAGAGCACAAGTTCATCCATTCCAATGTCGGTAAAGGCCTGAATAGCTCCCTTCACTGCCTCGGGGGTGGATGGCACTGAACTGGCTCTTTGATCCGCCATTGGGCCTAAGAAGGCATAATAGTTGCGGATGTAGCTCCCTGCGCGCTCTGCTGCATTTGGGCCCAGACCGAAGTACATAGCCCCAACGAAGCGCGGTTTGCCAGGCCGGCCTGCTGCCTTCCAGGCATCTTGGGCAAGAGGGTACAGCTGGCGAGCCATGTCTGGACCGGCGCCACCGGCGATGAAGCCATTGCCCCAGCGGCCTACTCTCTGGATAGCAACAGGTGAATAAGCGCCGATCAGTATCTCCGGTCCACCTTGTTGTGCGGGAGGAGGCCCCACTGGACCAATATCAGCCCCAAGTGGTTGACCCGACCAGGCACACTGCATGACCGTAAGTTGCTCTTCAAAACGCTTGCCGCGATTGTGGAACGAGGAAGGCGCGGCGCGAAAGTCATCCTCTCTCCCGCCAACGCCCAGGCCCAGCGTGAGACGACCCCCAGAAAGAGCATCGAGGCTAGCTGTCTGCTTGGCAAGCACTCCAGCATTACGCAGTGGAGCGATCAGAACGGTGGTCATCAAGCGAATGCGTTGCGTCACCCCGGCGGCTGCAGCCAGCATGATCAGCGATTCATAGTTAGGATACACGAGGCGGTCGAGGGTTCCCAGGCTTGAAAAGGGACCACCGTCTGCCCTTTTGGCCCAGTCCAAAATAAGTTTCCCCTGTACTCCAGGGATGGTCCCTGGTAGACCAATACCAATTTGCATACATACCTCCAAGAATCGTACGGCTTTCTTTTTTTCAATGCGAGAGACTATAGACCATTGTATCCGGCTAACAGAGGAACGGCAAGAGGTCTCTCCTCATAGCAGGATGCCAGGAACTGCTTACATTAATTTTGTCGTATGCTATAATGAGCCAAATGGATGTGAATGACAGAGAAGGGCTTTAGCCCGAGGCATTCCGCGGGGTTTCAACACCTGCGGTTAGGCGTATGGAGGCTTGAGCCAGATGCGCCTCTTGCCTCGGTTTAGCGTCTAATTGATGCATGTAGAAAACACGCACGAGCATTTACCTGGATGAGCAAGATCGACTCGCCAGCCGGGCTATCAAAGCACGGTATGGCATCACCAGTGATAGTGATGTCATTCGCTTTGCCTTATAGTTAATCGCCAGAGAGGAAGGAAGCCACATGTACAGCATCCGCCGCGTCAAGATCGGCAAGACACCAGAGCTTGATGAGTTAGCTCACGAATGCGGCTTGCTCTATTCTCAAACGCTCGTCTTCTTCTGGCGGACGGTACGGCACAAGGGCATCTGGCTCAAGCCAAAACACATGATGCGGCTCTTCACCTCCAAGAAGCTGCACGCCCATACTGCCGATGCCACGGTGCAAGCCTTCTTTGCCAACCTGGAGTCCTGGCGGGAACGGCGCAAAACCGATCCAACTGCTCACCCACCACGCCGGCGCAAGTGGAACTTTCGCATTGAGTACAAACGCTCGGCGATGAAGCTCTTGGATGGGCAACTACGCTTGTCCAATGGGAAGGGCAATGCTCCTCTCATCCTGCCTTGGCTCTGGGAACTGCCCCAAACGGTGGTCATCCACTGGACGGGCACCGAGTATGAAGCTATCGCTACCTATAAGCAGGAAGCCGCGATACGCCAACCACAAGGGGATAAGGTGGCGGGTATCGACCTGGGCGAAATCCACTTGGCGGTGTCCCACGATGGCGAACACACGCATATTGTCAATGGACGGCACCTTCGGTCGAAGAGACAATATCGCAACAAGCTCATCGAACATCTCCATAAGAAGATCGACCGCAAGAAGAAAGGCTCCCGTCGTCGCAAGAAGCTGATTGCTTCCAAGAAACGACAACTGAGGAAACTCAAGCACCAAATAGCCGATGTCGAACACAAGCAAACCACGCAACTTGTTTCCACGCTGTATGAAGAGGGCGTGCAAACCGTGGTCATTGGCGACGTTCGAGACATCCGGCAGGACTTAGATGTCGGCTCCACCACTAACCAGAAGCTGCACCAATGGTCAGCAGGCACCGTCAGGCATATGCTCACCTACAAAGCGGAGCGATGCGGGATGACGGTAGCACTTCAAGAGGAACGCTACACCTCCAAGACATGCCCTCTCTGTGGACATCGCCGCAAGAGCAAGCCTGTGGGGCGGGTGTTCCATTGCACGAACAGGAGGTGTGGATTTACCTGGCATCGGGATGGCGTTGGGGCTCTCAACATTCGTGCAAAGTATCGTGGGGACTTCGGCTCCCACGTAGTTGGCGCTATGGCACCGCCCACCAGCATCCGCTATGTGGCTGGTGTAGCTCGTCGGGAGAGAGTGTACCGACGAGAAGCCGTGGGGACTCACGTCCCTGCGGAGTGTCACAGCGAGGTAATATGGTGAAGCAGTATGAGGTCCCGCAAGATAGTGACCTCAATGACCTACCCGAATCAGTTCAGCAGTACGAGGCACATCTGGAGTATAAGCAGAATGTGCTCAAGCATATCATTGATGTTGGGGCCTCATTACGCCTCGGCATGGACATAGACACACTGCTCAAGCGTGTCTGTGTAGCAGCTTGCAGTGCGCTGCGTTTTCGCTATGCTACGCTCTATCTCCATGATAATGCAGGCTACTTTCGTATGCTTGCCACGACAGGTCTCAGTGCTGCGGAGGAAGAGTATCTCCATCAACATCCGATACCAGAGGCTCTGGCTGCCCAACTTATTAGCGAGGAGTATCGCATCAGTGACTCCTACTTCATCCCTGCTGAATCACCTCTGTGGAAAGATGAGTATATTGCCAGTTTTTTCATTATCGTGGATGATAATGCTGAACCTCCCGCGCTGCCTTTGCCTTTACTACCCTCCCCAGGTACGCAGTGGGATCCTGGTGATCTCATAGTAGTGCCGCTGGTCAGCGGGGATAACACACTCCTCGGCTTTTTAACGCCCGATGCCCCATTAGAAGGCCTGCGTCCCACTGCTGAGACCATGTCCCTCTTCGAGTTGTTCGCTAATCAGGCCGCAGTCGTAATCGAAGGAACACGTCTCTACGAAGATGCGTGGCGCAGTAGTGAAGAGCGGGCGGCACTCATTGAAATTGGACGGGCACTCTCTACCCCTGACGCACTACGCGATCTACAGACGGTCTACCAGACCATCTATGAGCAAGTTCGGCGCATGATGCCTGCCGACGCATTCTTTGTTTCCCGCTACACTCGCGCCAACGATAAACTGACCATGGATTACCTTATCGATGAAGGTAAAATATATCCAGGTTTTGACTACGGAGATATAGAGCCGTGTGTGCGTCAGCTTCTCCTGGAAGGTGGGCTGTTTTCCACCCCACAGCAGTATTCTGACTTCATAGGCAAAGACTCATCAGAAGATATCATTTCCGGTGAGCGCGTTTCCGAATCACTGCTCTTTGTGCCCATTCGCTATGGTGAAGAGGTGATAGGCATGCTTTCAGCCCAAAGTTACCAGGCGCACGCTTATACACAGCGACATCGCGAAACTCTCATAGAGATTGGCGTACAAGCGGGCATTGCCATCACAAACGCTCGCATGTACACAGAGTTGCGCGAGGCCCTCAAACAAGCGCAGGAGTCCGAACGGCTCAAAAATCACTTCCTCATGACCGCTTCCCACGAATTGCGCACTCCTTTAACTGCCGTTCAGGGCTATCTCGAACTACTCGGTGACTTTGGCCATGTGCTTGATGATGACTCCAAGGACCGCTTTCTCAGCAATGCCCGTCGTGCCTGCGAAGAGTTGGTGCTGCTCCTGGGCAACGTGATGGATGCAAGCCGTGTCGACCAGGACCGCGTAACGCTCACGTTTACATCGGTGCGCGTAGCTCAAGCAGTGCAGTCGATCATAGAAATCCTGGAGCCTATCGTTGCACGTGAAGAACGGACCGTAGAACTTAAGATAGCTGATGATCTGAACATCTGGGTAGATGACCTGCGACTGCGCCAAATTCTGCTCAACCTGGTAGGCAATGCCCTGAAATATGCTCCTCCACCTACAGGAATAGCTATCAGCGCCGAAAGTGTGTGTTGGGATGAACTGCTTCGGCGCGTATCGTCTATAGATCAGCAGCCACCTCTGCCAGCCTCGGGCCATTTTGTCATCGTTGCCATTCGCGATTGGGGTCCCGGTGTTGCGTTGGAAGATCAGCCGCGCCTCTTCACCAAGTTTATGCGTCTGACAGGAGCTATAAACAGCCTGCAACGTGGTGCTGGATTGGGTCTCTATCTCTGTCGCCAGCTTACCGAAGCTATGGGCGGATACATATGGGTGGAGAGTAAAGGTATCGATGGAGTAGGTGCCACGTTCTTTGTTGCCTTGCCCCGCTGTTAGCGCCTGTGCATGATCACGAGACAGGTCATGCTGTGAAAACGGATCGTGAGTAGAGCCAGGTTTATCGGCCTTTACGCCCGCTTGCACACAAGTATTTCATACACCTGGCTGGTAATGCTGATTTGACGGCTTTCCAAGCCTATGCTACCATACTCTTCAGAAGAAGATATGTCAGAAGATTATCAAGGGGGAGACAGGTATGAATTTATATGAGCAACTACAGGTTGTGCGTGAGCGTCTCGAAGGCATCGGCGCGCATGACGATAGCGTGGAACTCGTCGATAAACTGCTAGGGAAAGCTGAGCCGGCAAAATACGATAAAGCCAATATTACCCAGATTCTAAGTCTTGCGACATATGTTGCGTATGCCTGAAGTGATCGATAACTACAGCGTCTATAACGACCTGCAAGAGCTGATCAGCGAACGCGACGAGGCTGAGGTTGCTGCACGTGAAGACTCAGCCCCTGCAGCCTATGTTGATACCGAACGTCGCCCAAAACCAAAATCGTACTACAAAGCGCAGAAAGAGCGAGAGAAAAAGAAAAATAAAGGCTAAGAGCACCACATCAAGTAGTGGAGCCTGGCCCTTCGATTTGCCTTTGCTGTGCGTTGGGTCCACCAAGCTGCATCTGTTGCTTCATAGCTTGCAACTGGGCCTCCACATTCTGCTGTGAAGAGAGCTTCTGCAACTCACGGTCGAGCGTATCACCGGAGCCTAACAGTCCCTGTTCGCCCAACGTCCCCTGCTCGATGAGCGTCTCCATCGCGTTGGCACGGGATTGCATCGTCAACACCTTGTCTTGAGCTCGCTGCATGGCCAGGTTCATCTCCGTCATTTCTTGCGAGATGCCTGTAACCGCCTCGTTGATCTTCACCTGGGCCTGCGCCGCACCGTACTGCGCCTTCACCATCTCTTTTTGTGTACGGAAGGCTTCAATACGGGCAGAGACCTTGCGCTCCATTGCAATCAGATTTTCTTCTTGTGCACGCAACTGTGCAATTTGTTGCTCATAGCTCGCCAATTGTGCTACTAGCGCTTCTTTCCTTTGTAGCGCCATGCGTGCCAGGTCTTCGCGATTTGCCTGCAGCGCCTGCATGGCTTGCTGATCGAGCTTATTGACCTGCTGCTGAATTTGTGACTGCTGCAAATCCAGCCGCTTTTCATTCGTCACGACGTCCGCAATAGAACGACGCAGTTGTTGAAGTTGCTCAAGCTGTTTGCTGTACGAGTAATCCATGACCTGGCCGGGATCTTCGGCTTTATCCAGTGCTGCATTAGCACGAATACGAAAGAAAGTTGTGATGCGTGACCAAAGGCCCATATGTTCCTCCTGCTAGATGTTGCACGGTTCTCTACGTTACGTTTTTATGACACCTGTGATTAAAGTAAGCACTTCCTTAAAACTATCCTCTACATAATATCGTGACAACTCCCCACGACTAAAGCCGGGGGCTTCTCAGGCAACGCTGCACCCATCGGTGTACGTTCGCGCCTGAAGGCTGTGCCCCAGCCTGGCAACTTTCAGGATATTCCTGGCGGCGTTGACATCCCGATCCTCAACGTAGCCACAGAAAGGACAGATATGCGTCCGGACACTCAAAGACTTGTGGACCATCTCCCCACACCGATAGCATGTTTGCGAGGTGTAGCGGGGGTTCACTCGAATGACCTCATGTCCAGCACTCTCAGCCTTGGCAGTGAGAATATCGAGGAATGCGCCCCAGGAGGCGTCCATGATGCTTTTTGCCAGATGATGATTTTTGACCATGCCATCGATGTTCAAGTTCTCGACAGCGATATGCTGATACTGTTCAGCGACCTTGTAGTGGAAATCACGGCATTGGCGCTTGATCTTCAGATGCGTGTGTGCCGTACTCTTGGCAGCCTTGCGGCGCCGCTTAGAACCCTTCTTCCGACGTGCTATCGTGCGTTGCTTGCGTCTGAGTGTGGCTTGACTCTTGCGGTAGTAGCGTGGGTTCTCGACGGTGTGGCCTTCCGAGTCCGTGAGGAACGATTTCAGCCCGACATCAATGCCAATATCAGGATGTTCGCACGTGCTTGGGGAATGCTCCTGGTGTGGCTCGGTCTGGCATACAATCAAAGCATACCAATGCCCATCAGCACGCAAGACCAGATGAGCCGTCTTGGGCGTTCCTTCAATCGGACGGTGCAGCTTGATTTTGACAGCGCCACCCACCTTCTTGGGAAGGGAAAGATGCTTGCCATCGGGAGCCAGCGAGAAATCGATCTTGTGCCGTCGCAGTTGAATAGAATGCCACCGGTTGGGCGACTTCCAGCGGGGGAAGCCCACATCAAGAAGACCCACTTCTTTGGCAGCAAGGAAACGTTTGAGAGCTCGATTGAGCCGATCAGAGAGCATCTGTACTGTAGAAGCAGGAACATGTTCCCCACGACCTGCGAAGTGTTTGTTCAGATCGTATTTCGTCGGGAAGGTGCCATCCTGCTCGTACTGTGCCTTGAGTGTCGAGAGCATCTCATTGTAGATGTGACGCGACTCGATCAAGCACTGCATGAGCAAGTGACGTTGCTGCTTATTCGGATAGATTCGGTACTCGAACGTTTTCATGTCTTACATTTTCCTAGAAGCCAATTAAATTGTCAAGTGGTAGGGGCTGACATCCGCTCATAAATCGGGGGTGCAGGGGGCGAAGGCCTCTGCCGGAGCGCGAGGTGTCCTCGCTTTCTCGTCTCCCTCAAAGCGGGCCGTAGGTCCGCTAGAAGCATTATGAGTGGATCTCAGTCGCAAAACCCTTGACATTCCTCCATCCATCGGCTATAATCCAACTTGTCAACAGAATACATGCGGGTTTGGTGTAGTGGCAACATGCAACTTTCCCAAAGTTGAGATCACGGGTTCGACCCCCGTAACCCGCTCCGCGAAAAATGGCACCCCCGAGGGGCAGGTGAGCCTGGCACCCGCAAGGGGTGCCACTACATTTCTACTCCTTTTTTGTTCTGCGTGTGTATTTGTTCCTGCATCCGTCGCATATCGCGGGCAACTGTACTCAGCCCCAGGAGACAGACCAGCCCTGCCAGAAAAAGACATGTCGGTGCCGTCGTTAACAGCGCGATGCCTAACGTAGACCGATCAGCGATGAAGCCAATGATCGAAGGTGAGGCTGCATCTCCCAGCAGGTGAGCAAGTAAAAGCGCCAGCCCAATAGCGGTAGCTCGTACTTCAGGTATGACAACATCCTGGATCACAGCGTTCAATGGCCCGGTACAGAAACTAAGAAAGGTGATCGCAATAACGATCACCGCAATAAACGCAGCCAGATTTTGAAGCGTCAGTCCAAAAAAGGCCAATGGTGCACCCACCATGAAACCAAGGGTTGCTGTAATCAAACGACCTTGGGGACGCCGTCGCTGAATATAATCGGCCAGCCACCCACCAAGCACTGTCCCGAGTAGCCCCCCGCCAACCAATACTGCTCCTGAGGTGATACCCGCTCTCCCTGCTGTGAGATGGAAGGTCTCGCTGAGGTAAAAGGGAAGCCAGAACGACACACCGCCGATCGTGAAAAAGCTGAAAATGAACGCTCCCAGCAGTATCCAATACGTGGGAACATATTGCAGTTTTCTGACCGACCCCCAGAAGTCGTTCCCGATGCTACCGTGGGAATTGATGGCCTCTGTTTCCTCGCCATCTTGCTCAAATGCACCACGTTTTGGCTCGATCATGCGCCAGGCAAGGAATGCGGCAATCAGCCCCGGTATGCCAAAAATGTAAAATGCCGGACGCCAACCTAGATAATCAGCAATCAGCCCTCCAAGTGTGAAGCCGAGGGCAGCCCCGATCAACTGGCCCGCCGACCAGTAAGAAAGGATGCGTCCTCGTCGTTCCTTCGAGAAGAAGTCACCCAGCAGCGAAAGCGACGCAGGCGCGTATCCCGCCTCGCCGATGCCTAGAATGGCACGCGTGCTGAACAACTGCACAAAATTGCTTGTAATACCTGCCAGCACCGTTGCGATACTCCAGATACCGACACAGAGTGCGACAATATTTTTGCGGCTACTCCTGTCCGCCCATATCCCCAAAGGCAGTGCGGCAACGGCATAGACCAGCAGAAATGATGAACCAATCAAGCCTAATTCACTCTGAGTTAGCCCCAGGCCGCCAAACTTTGGAGCCTGGTGGATTTGTGAGAGTACAGCAGACAATACATAGCGATTTGCATAGTTGAGTATGTTGATAATGAGCAGAATAGTAAAAGCGAATTCGTGCCTGCCCTCTAGTAGGCTTGGCCGAAACCTTGCTTTTAGCGGTGGTCGAAGTGACAGTTGTCATAATGTATTTGTCATACTTTCTCTAAATGTGGAGTCGTGGCCCATATGGAGTGTATGTATCAATGGCCCTGTCTCCGCTCCGGTAGTTGGTTATAGTAGCTCAGCCTATTGTACACCATGCTTGCAAACTCTACGTTAAGTTGCATGAAAAAGTTGTGACTCCCCCATAGAGGCATGGGTTGCAACTCTGCATAGGCTTTCATTAAACACGCATAGGTTGCCCTGTAACTTCCCGTCGGCTCGTTCGTCTAATCATGAGAGAATGAAAAAACCATTTTAAGTGAACAATAATTACCTTCTACATATGAAGCCAGGTTGGGAGGAGGACGAAATGATGCATGATCTGATACAAATGATATTCCACGCCAGCCCACTACTGGTTTGCTTGCTAGTAGCCATCATGCTCCTACTAGAGAGTTCTGCTGTCCCTCTAATCAATACAACCCTGTTGCTTGCTGCCGGAGCGTTAGCTTCCCAGGGGCATCTCAACTTCTGGGTGCTGATAGCTGCCGCCATCCTGGGAAGCGTCTCAGGAGCTTGCCTGGCCTACACCATCGGTCAACGAGGACGCCGGCACATATTCCTGCGCCTGGCGTCTCTGTTCCACATCAATGCGCAAAAGGTCAACATGACGGAACTCTGGTTTCAAAAGAATGGCATATGGATGGTCTTTTTCTCACGTATGATGCCATACGTGCGTCCCTTCGCCTCTTTCCCTGCCGGTATATCGCGTATGCCCTTCGGCCGCTTCTTCCTGGCTACGTTGGCCGGTTCAACCATCTGGTGTGTCGTCATGCTGAACATCGGCTTAGCGCTTGGTCGCCGTTGGCCATTAGCCATTCACTTGATACGACACTATACTGCCCCAACCCTCTGTACCCTGGGTCTGCTGATCGCTCTCTACTTCCTCATCACATCTGCGGTCAAACGCTTTCTGCGCTCCCATACAGGGTCTGATTCGGAGGATAGTGTAGGTAAAAAGAATAGCCACGATCTGCTTGAGGTATGATCCTACTTCATTTCTTCATGAGTGAACTCTCTGCTCTAATTGAACCTTCCTATCAATTTGTTAACTTCCATAATCAGAGACCAAATTCGTCAAACCATCCTCTGCTGTCATTGTACAAAGCCTGATTGCCTCACAGCCATCCCTTTTGCTCAGGGAGGCATGCAGGTTCCATCCGATTGCGTGCGCCCAGTCTCTGCTTCCACGTACTTGACAAACCGCATGCAATCATGTACTTTCTTCACAGGAAGTATATGAAAAGAAAACGGCAATGAGCGAGGAATGTGAACAAAAAGAGATTACCACGTGCTGTTACTGGCGCGGCATACTCTGAGCAAGCAGGCAGGAATAATTCATTAGCCAAAGAGACCCCCGTTGAGAAGACACCAGAGCAGCGCATCGCACAGGTGCGCGCGCCAGTATATGACTTTCGGTCTTTTGAAGCGAAGTGGCGTGCCAGGTGGGAAGAGCAGAAGCTGTACCAGGTGGATCTGCATCATGCGCAGCGACCGTACTATAACCTGATGATGTTCCCCTATCCTTCAGCCGAAGGATTGCACGTCGGCAATGTCTACTCCTATATCGGCTCGGATATTCACGGTCGCTGGATGGCTATGCAGGGCTTTGATGTCTTCGAGCCGATAGGCTTTGACGCCTTCGGGATCCACAGCGAGAATTACGCCATCAAGCGCGGCATCCATCCTCGTATTCTAACCGCGCGCAACATCGAGCGTTTCCGTGAAGAGCAATTGAAACGGATCGGCAACCGCTTCGACTGGTCGCATGAGTTGCACACTACCGACCCATCCTACTACCGTTGGACGCAGTGGATCTTTCTGCAACTATTCAAAGGTGGGCTGGCAGAGCGCAAAGCCGCGCCCGTGAACTGGTGTCCGAAAGACAAAACGGTACTGGCGGACGAGCAGGTGATCAATGGTCGCTGTGAACGCTGCGGCACCCTGGTGGAGCGGCGATGGTTAGAGCAATGGTTCCTGAAATTGACCAGCTACGCCCAGCAGCTCCTGGATGACCTGGAATGGCTCGACTGGTCAGAACGGGTGAAGACAGCACAGCGCAACTGGATTGGACGCTCCGAAGGACTGGAATTCGCCATGGCGATCGATGGTATGCCTGGGCAGCAGGTGCAGGTCTACACCACGCGTCCGGATACTATCTTTGGCATGACCTTTGTCGCCCTGGCTCCTCATCATCCACTGCTCGCTACCATCACCGACGCGGCACACCAAGAGGCCGTCTTTACCTACCAGGAGACCGCCGACCATCTGCGCGCAGGAGAGGACCGCGCCATGACAGGCGTCTTCACGGGAGCCTACGCGCTGCATCCCTTAACCGGTGATCACATACCCATCTGGGTCGCCGATTTTGTACTGGAGGGATATGGTGCCGGTGCGGTGATGGGAGTTCCCGCGCATGACGAAACGGATATGGCTTTCGCTCGGGCTATGGGCATTCCCATACGTGTCGTCGTGCGCCCTGCACTCGCTATTGACGCTCCTCCATCTCATGAAGAGGTCCCCCTGGCTGCCTTTGTTGAGCCTGGCGTCCTGGTGAATGCTGGTGAGTATTCGGGAATGACCTCAGAACAGGCCAGTGCCGCCATCAACTCGTGGTTTGAAGCGCACGGACTCGGCAAACGTGTGGTGAAATATCGACTGCGTGATTGGCTGATCAGTCGGCAGCGCTACTGGGGTCCACCTATCCCGATCATCTACTGTCCACAGCACGGCGCAGTGCCGGTGCCCGAGGATCAACTGCCGGTACTGCTCCCATATGTGGAAGACTGGCTGCCAACCGGGACCGGAACCTCTCCCCTGGCGCAGATCGACAGCTTTGTGAATACCATCTGTCCCATCTGCGGGCAACCGGCGCGGCGTGAGACGGATGTGAGCGATAACTTCCTCGACTCCTCATGGTACTTCCTACGCTACCCATCCAGCGATGATGAGACCCAGCCATGGGACCCTGAACTCTCGCGCAAGTGGCTGCCGGTGGACATGTGCATCGGGGGGGCCGAGCATAGCGTGCTGCACCTGATGTATGTGCGCTTCATCACCATGGCCCTGCATGACCTGGGCCACCTGGATTTTATGGAGCCGTTTAAACGTTTTCGCGCCAACGGCACCATCACAAAAGATGGGGCAAAGATTTCCAAGTCGAAGGGGAACGTAGTCAATCCCGACGGCTACATTGCTCACTTTGGCGTGGATGTCTTCCGCGTGTACCTCATGTTCATGGGACCATACGAAGCGGGCGGCGATTTCAACGATCGGGGTATCGGCGGTGTCGTGCGCTTCCTGGACCGCCTCTGGTTGCTGGTGCAGCAGCACACTGCCACTATGGTGCCAGGTGCAGCTTATGGCGAGGCCAGGCGCATGTTGAACCAGGCCATCAAACGTATTACCGAAGATATCGCGGCGTTTAAATATAATACGGCGATTGCTGCCTTAATGGCATATCTCAACTTCCTGGAAACCAGGCAGGATGTCACACGTGAGGAAGTACAGACATTGCTAATTCTTCTTGCTCCCCTGGCTCCGTACCTGACGGAAGAGTTATGGGAACAACTGGGTAACTCGCGTTCGATTCACCTTGCTTCCTGGCCCGCATACAATCCAGAAGCTCTGCGCTCGGAGACGATTACATTGCTTGTGCAGGTCAATGGCCGCTTGCGTGATCGCATTGAGGTTGCGCATGATGCATCTGAGGATGAGATCACGCAGCTAGCTCTGGCGAGCGAAAAGGTGCAGCGCTTCGTCGCCGGTCAGGAGATACACAAAATCATTTATGTACCTGGCCGACTCGTGAACATAGTGACCAGCTAACTCCTCAAGCTGATGCCTGCCCGTTTGCTTCGGTGACTATATCCATCTTCCCTTCGGTGGAGATGCAGAGTTCTAGCGCTTCGACAGGGGACAGATCGTTGCGAAAGATAGCTCGTTCCAACCGTGGCCCACGTTCGATATTCCAATGGCTGCGGTTCGCTTCGAGGATGAGACGGGGAGACCGATCTTCGCTCTCGATGATCCCAGCGCTGGCGAAAGGTTTCGCCTGCATAATTACGACGCGCTGGTTAATGGTAGAATACCCCTCAGCGAGGGTGAATGGTCCGGTGCCCCACGGGCCCGGTGCATCGATCGCTCACCAATGGCCTTCGCCACTGCCCAGCTTGGCGTACCCAAACCCTTGCTCACGCCAGAAGGTCGAACTGGCGATGTGGAAACCGCGCATCTTGCCAAGCGCCAGACCTTCTGGACCAGGAAAGCGGAAGCGGACAGTGTAGTCATTCACCACTTCGCAAACCGACTCAGGTGGAAAATTGAGCCAGCTTCCAGGTGGGTGTGGAGCTACCCAGCGTTGCATTTCGTCGAAATTCTGCTTCATCTCACAGCACCATCACCCTTCCCGATTGGTTGTATTCGATCTCGGTGATCTTGAAACGGAACCAGGTGAAATCCCCGGGGGCGAGATGCCAGGTGACTTCAATTCTGGTGGGGATGCGCATCCCATCGACCTCCTGATACTCGTCAGACTGAGCCGTCCAGGGCGCGAGCTGATAGTGCCCATGCTCCTCCCTGTAGCGGTCCGTCATAAGTTGGGTCAGCTGGCCTTGCTCATTTACATGCAGCACCCCAGAAGCCGTCACACCATGCTCGTGGATGGTGGCCTTCACCGAGTGGGCGTCGATGGCTTGCCACTCGATAGCATCGGACAGCCAGGCGGTCGGGTACCAGCTCATTTCAAGCAGGTAGCGCTGCAACTCGCCCTGGTCCATTTCTGGACCACGCGCATTCCCCAGGGGAATGACGGACAAGAGTTTGATGCGCATGGAGCCGTGGCCGTCGGAGAACCGATCCGTGCCTGATATCGAGATGAGTGGAAACGGCTGGATCTTGGTGTGCCAGAGAAAGGCTGGAGGAGTCGTCGTGACGTATTGCTCCGCGACCATAGGGAGCCACTTCTGACCCGGTTGCATTCTCATGAACCCTTGTTGTTTGAGACGAACCGTGCGGATAGGTTCTTTGCCAACCACTTGTGCATATCTGAGATACCGTTGCGCTGGTTCTGGCAAACCTAGCACCTGGGCTTCTGTGATGAGACCAAGCTGGGCCTGCTCACCTTGCTGCAACAATGCAAGCGCTTCATTGTGTATCGTACGTTTCATTGCTCTTTGCTTCCTTGCTGACTACCCCCCAGGCAGTCGGGCGCAAGCGCTATTCGCGTCTACCACGTCTGCGCCTTCTTTGATCGCCTTTCAGGTTGAGCGGAGACACTTTCTTCTTTTTCTAGTGGAATGGTTTCTCTATTCCGGACATCATCTTTCACAAGAGAATTCTGTCTGTTCCAAAAGAGAGTATCGTATTTTGGCCTCACAATGCTATCACAACGGCTCGTTCGATTCTCACAGGATGATCACATTGCAATGGCTAACAACACGATCTTTGACACCCACCTCATGCGTGTGATAGCATGCAACATGCCGTTTTCTGCACAGCAGCACTTCACCGACCACGATCGTGTGCCCGTCATCCAGAGCGTCTCTTGCGGACACAGTTTGTGGGTAGCGTGGCTCAATCAGCCTACATGAAAGACAGCGTAAATGACTGCATTTCCATTGAGTGCGATAGTCGGACAAGAAAAGATGCGGCTCGCCCTCATCCTCAACGCCATCGACGCGACGATCGGTGGAGTATTGATCTGTGGGCGGCGTGGTACGGGCAAATCGACGGCGGCACGCGCCCTCATGACTCTCCTTCCGCCAATCACCGGCGTGGCTGACTGCCCCTACTTCTGTGACCCCTCAACACCACAATCCATGTGTAACGAGTGCAAGGCACGCCACCAACGGGGTGAGACACTTCCCATCACACAGCGCCCGGTGCCGTTGGTCACATTGCCGCTCAATGCCAGTGAGGACCGCGTCGCAGGCAGTTTCGACCTGGCTTTTGCCCTGGAAAGCGGTACACGTCACTTCGCACCAGGTCTGCTGGCCATGGCCAATCGCGGACTGCTCTATATCGACGAAATAAACCTGCTCAATGACCATATCGCCGATCTGCTACTCGATGCCGCCGCACTCGGCGTAAACCGTGTCGAGCGCGATGGCATCTCAATCGCTCATCCATCACGCTTTGTATTGATCGGCACTATGAATCCAGAGGAGGGGTTATTACGCCCCCAACTGCTTGATCGCATTGGACTCTACGTTGAGGCCGAAGACATACGCGACCCGGCAGTTCGTACCGTGGTAATGGAGCGACGCCTGGCATATGACGCCGACCCCGCCCGTTTTGCTGCCAGGTGGGTCGAAAGCGAACAGGCCCTACGCGAACGCATGCAGCGAGCACAGCAAATCTTACCCACTGTCCACATCTCTTCTTACTTTCGCCAGGTAGTGGCTTATCTTGTTGCACGCGAACTACATGCAGAGGGCCATCGTGGCGATATCGTGGTAACACGCACAGCTCGCGCCCTGGCCGCGTGGGAGAACCGTCTCGAGGTGCAACGTGACGACATCGAACAGGCAGTTGCGTTGGCAATGACCCATAGGGTACGCTCTGGCGCTGCTATCTCGCAACAAATCGCACGCCTGCTTGACCAGTTGCCTGTAGGTGGTGCGGACCTTGAGCACCCAGAGGAAATAGCCACCGTCGACGAAGATGTAGAACCGCGCAGTGACGAGCGTGAAGGCCCGGCAGGACTCACACGCCCCTTGCGTGGTGAGCAAGACATCGTACAGGTGCAGAGCATCATCCACCTCTCACGAGATCGTCTCACACGCCAGGAGGCAGGTCGACGCTTCATCTCACTTACATCCAGGAGAAGCGGACGCTTTACGCGCAGCCGCCAGGCTCATCCGGTCACTGATGTAGCCTTTGCAGATACTATTCGTGCAGCTGCACCGCACCAGCAAACCCGTGGACGTGCCAATGGAGGCAGATTGGAGCTACGAGCCGACGATTTGCGGCAGAAAGTACGTGAGCGCAAGACACGCGCGCTGTTGATCTTCGTGATCGATGGCAGCGACTCGGTGATGGCGCGCCAGTTGATGCCCAGGATCAAGCGCGTCCTGCTCGCACTGTTACAAAACGCCTACCAGAAGCGGGACCGCGTCGCCATGCTCACCTTCCGCTTTGCACAGGGTCGCATCGTGCTGCCCCCGACACGCAATTTCGCACGTGCCCGTCGTTGTGTCGAGGAACTCTATGTCGGAGGCTGCACCCCACTGGCGACAGGTCTGCTAGAGGGACTACGCCTGGCTGAAATCGAGCGCCTGCGCGACCCAACAATCAAACCCATCTTGATCGTTCTGACCGATGGACTGGCAAACATCGACCTCTCCGGCAATATGCGCCACGACACCCCACGCCGTGACGCACTCAACATTGCCCAGGAGATCGCAGCACGCCAGATACCTGCAGTCATGATCGATACAAACCCAAACTCGACGTCAACCACTCAACACGCGCAAGGTGAAGGGGAGGCGACAGTCAGCCCGGGCCGTGAACTGGCCTTGACCCTGGCTGCCGACTACTATCAGCTTAGCCATCCGAGTGCTTCAATCTTACTACAAAGGGGGTGAAATTCTTACTGGAAGACCAGAGACTTACAAAGAGTGCGATCGCAATTGTTGTAGAGACAACCGCGAGGGTCGTCTAGTTTGAAAGCAAACAATACAGAGGAGATTGTTCATCAATGAAGACACGAGCTGGAGTGCTCTATGCACCAGGTGAACCTATCCGCGTTGAAGAGGTCGAGCTTGATCCACCTAAGGAGCACGAGGTACAGGTGCGCATAGCCGCCGCGGGTATCTGCCACTCCGACTATCACATCATTGCAGGTGAACTGCCCGCATATCTGCCTATGGCACTTGGCCATGAAGGGGCTGGGGTCGTCGAAGAAGTTGGCCCCGGCGTAACCATCTGCAAACCCGGCGATCACGTCGTTCTCACATTCATTCCCTCATGCGGGACATGTCGCTATTGCGTCTCGGGGCACACCAACCTTTGCAACAAGGGAGCAGCTATTTTGATGGGTCCTCAACTTGATGGAACCTTCCGCATGCACAGTGGAGAGGGACATGACATTGGGCAGATGTGTGTTATCTCAACCTTTAGCGAGCGCACCGTCGTTACCGATATGTCGGTGGTCCCGATAGCCGACTATTACCCGCTCAACCGTGCGGTACTGGTCGGTTGCGGCGTACCGACCGGTGTAGGTGCAGTCACCCATCGTGCCAAAGTCGTGCCTGGGAGCACCGTGATGGTGATTGGATGCGGTGGCATTGGCTCGAACGTCATTCAAGGCGCTGCACTGGCCGGAGCACGTATGGTTATTGCAGTAGACGTGGTCGATTTCAAACTTGAGAAGGCCAGGGAGTTCGGTGCTACCCACACTATTAACGCCAAAAACCAGGACGTCGTGCAGGTCGTGAAAGACCTCACCTGGGGCGAAGGCGTCGATTACGCATTTGAGGCCATCGCCACACCCGCGACCATCGGTCAAGCCTATGCCTGCACCGCCAAGAATGGTACCGTGGTAGTAATCGGCTTGACGCCCTACACCGCAGAGTCGATCCCGATACCGCCGCTTGACCTGGTACTTTTCCAAAAGACGTTGATGGGGACGCTTTATGGTGACTCTCAGCCACGCTACGACATCCCCAACCTGCTACAACTATATGGTGCAGGCAAGCTGAAGCTGGACGAACTGGTGACACGCACCTACACCCTCGACCAGATCAACGAAGCCTACGCTGACATGCTAGCCGGAAAGAACATTCGCGGCGTCATCGAGTTCTCGTAAGTTTTGGGGCAAAGGATCGTACCGCCGGTGCGATCCTTTGCCCCAAAACTTACTCTTTGCGAGAAAATATGTACATATACCCATTTAGTGCGATTGTGGGCCAGGAAGACATGAAACTGGCTCTCATCCTCAACGCCATCCAACCGGCCATCGGCGGCGTGCTCATTCGCGGTGAGAAGGGCACGGCCAAATCCACAGCGGTACGGGCACTCGCCACCGTGCTGCCCGAATTAGCAGTAGTCAGCGATTGCCCCTTCTCATGCCCACCTGATCAACCGGAAGCCATGTGTGATTCCTGCCGGACACGCCTGGAGCAAGGCGAATCACTGCCAACCGTGCAGCGTCGCATGCGCGTCGTTGATCTGCCAATCAATGCTTCAGAAGACCGAGTTGTAGGAACGCTGGACCTTGAATACGCACTGCGCGAAGGGCGACGACGTTTTGAGCCAGGCGTTCTGGCCGAGGCAAACCGGGGTATTCTCTACGTCGATGAGGTCAACCTGCTCGATGATTACGTCGTCGACGTACTACTCGACGCCGCTGCTATGGGAGTGAACATTGTAGAGCGCGAGGGCGTCTCCTTCAGCCATCCAGCACGCTTCATGCTCGTCGGCACGATGAATCCCGAAGAGGGCGAGTTACGCCCCCAACTTACCGACCGCTTCGGCCTCTGTATAGACATCACCTCGATTCAGGACATTCCCCAGCGTGTCGAGATCGTCGAACGACGCGAACGTTACGAAGCCGATCCACTGGCATTTCTCGCCGAGTATGCCACAGCCGAACAAGAACTGAGAACGCGCATCGCACGTGCAGCCGAGACCGAGCAGCGAATATCCGTCCCTCGTAACATCGCCGAACTGATCGCCCGCATTAATATTGAACTCGACGTTGACGGGCACCGCGGTGATATCGTCATGCGACGAGCAGCACAAACCTACGCCGCTTATCTTGCAGCAGATGAAGTCACATCTGAACACGTCTACACTATAGCGCCTATGGCCCTGGCTCATCGACTTAAACGCCTGCCCCTGCAGCACGTCCCACGTACCGTCAGCGAGGCACTATCAGCAATCAGAAAAAAACAGCAGGGTTCTTAGGTGCAGCAGACCGTAGGGGCGGGATTGGAGCGTAGGGACGTGAGCTTGCCTCCGTCCGTGGGGGCCTTGTGGTCGCCCGAATCTCTCTCTTTCCCGTATGGGATGGGTGTCTGCCCATTGAAAAAAAGTATTCTTAAGAAGATATTAGAAATTCGTTGTTGACATCAACCTGGAAAAATCGCATATTTACTCTACAGAGGAAAGGTACAGGACTTGTGAACCAGTGGGCTGTCAAGATTCATTTGACGTGTGAAATGTAGTGGCACCCCTCGCGGGTGCCAGGCTTGCTCAGGCAAACATCGTACCATCGGTACCATCAGCAAGGAGAAGGCCATATGAACATCGCACAAGGGCTATCACACACGAAAAAAGTCTTTGGAACTCGTGAGGCCGTCGTTTGTGGCGACACTCGCTACACCTGGTACGACTTTGACCAGCGCACCGATGCACTCGCTCGTGGCCTCGCCGCCCTCGGCGTCCAGCGCGGCGATCGCGTAGCAGTACTCATGCTCAACTGTCATCGCTACCTCGAATTGTACTATGCCTGCGCACGCATGGGAGCGATCATCGTGCCGCTCAACATCCGCCTGGCACGCCCCGAAATTGTCTTTATCCTCAACGATAGCGAAGCAAAAATACTCATTGTAGACAAAACCTTCGCACCCTACGCCACCGGACGCGATACCTTCCCCACAGTGGCACACGTCGTCTACAGTGGTGGTGACGAGACGCCTGCGGGTATGATCAACTACGAGGATGTCGTCAGCAGAGGCACACAGATGCTAGAGAGCGTCGACCAGGAGATGGATGACAACGACCTCGTCGGCTTGTTTTACACCGGTGGCACTACCGGACGTGCCAAAGGTGTGATGCTCTCGCACAAAAACATCGTCTCCAACGCAATCAATGTCATCATTGCCGCAAACTATACCGACCGCGACATTTTCCTGCATAGCGCACCGATGTTCCACCTGGCCGACGCAGGTTCGACGTATGCCCTGACTATGCTTGGCGCCCGTCATGTCTTCAATCCCATGTTTAATCCCGTGCAGGTGCTCCAGACGATTCAAGCTGAGAAGATCACTGTGACGGTGCTTGTCCCTACGATGGTGAACGCCGTACTCAACCATCCCGACGTTGATAAATATGATCTCTCCAGCATTCGTCGTATCATCTATGGAGCCTCGCCCATGCCGGTCGAGTTGTTGAAGAAAGGGCTGCAGAAGTGGGGCCAGATATTCGCCCAGGGCTATGGCATGACCGAGACATCCCCTCTCCTCACTGGCCTGGACCCATTGGACCACATTCTCGATGGCACGCCAGAGCAGGTACGCCGGCTCACCTCTTGTGGCAAGGAAATCCTTGGCGTGGAGGTGCGTGTCGTGGATGCCGAGGGAGAAGATGTGCAACCGGGGAAGATCGGCGAGATCATCGCTCGAGGACCCAACATCATGCTGGGCTACTGGCATATGCCGGAGTCGACCGCTGCGGCTATCGTTGATGGCTGGATGCACACCGGCGACCTGGCAACGGTCGATGAAGAAAACTACATCTACATCGTCGATAGAGCCAAGGACATGATTATCTCCGGTGGCGAAAACATCTACTCCGTCGAGGTCGAGAATACATTGTATACACACCCTGCGGTCTTAGAAGCGGCGGTCATTGGCATTCCTCACGAAACCTGGGGTGAAGCAGTACATGCCGTGGTCGTCTGCAAGCCCGGCATGAGCGTGAGCGCTGAGGAGTTGATCGCCCATGCACGCATACAGATTGCTGGCTACAAAGTTCCCCGCAGTATCGAGTTCTACCCAGAAGCTCTGCCCAAGAGCGGCGCCGGCAAGATTCTCAAACGTGACCTGCGCGAAAAATATTGGGCAGGCAAGAGCAGGCAGGTGAATTAACCAGATGTCAAACGCGACCCCAGAGTTTAAGCAACAATTGAAAGAAGCCTTCGACGCCATACAGGTAGGAAAGACCTTCACTTTCCGGCGCACCTTCACAGATGGCGATGTCGTGCTATTCTGTGGCGTCACCGGTGACTACAATCCGTACCACATTGACGAGCCTTTCATCCAGGGCAGTTGGTTTGGACGTCGTATCATCCCCGGCCTACTCACTGCCAGTATGATCACCCATATTGGGGGCATGATTGGCTTTCTTGCTACGGAGATGAATTTCCAGTACCTGCAGGCTGTCTATGTTGGGGATACTATCACCTGTACGGTTACGTTCACTGAGAAGGATGAGGCCAAACGCTTGTTCTCGGCGCATGCCACGTATGTGAATCAAGATGGCGTTGAGGTGCTGCGTTCTACGTTTAGTGGCTTCCCGGCGAATGTACGTTTGGCGCGCTGAGGACAGCAAAGGAGCGCTCGTATCACATGCAAATTGACAGGATAGATCATTTCGTCCTCACGGTTCGCGATATTGAGGCAACATGCAAATTTTATGCTCGTGTGCTTGGCATGCAAGTAGTGACATTCGCAGGTGGCCGGAAAGCCTTGCAGTTTGGCCAGCAAAAGATCAACCTGCACGAGGCCGGTAAAGAGTTTGAACCAAGGGCTATGAGTCCTACGCCTGGATCAGGGGATTTTTGTCTCATCACACAGACACCCCTGGAGGAGGTGATAGTTCACATTCGATCATGCGCCATTGAGATTGTAGAAGGGCCTGTACACAAGACAGGTGCAACAGGGCCAATTGAGTCGGTCTACCTACGCGATCCAGACGGTAATCTGGTTGAGGTATCAAATTATATGCACCCGGTCTACTGCGCCGACTATGAGCAGTCCGTGGCTGCCGTCCGCACAGAGCTGGGTGAGGAGCCCTTTGCCACCGCGTAGGCCCAGGGACGGATAACGCCGCTGGAGCAGGTCATTAACGATGTGCTCAAGATGTATGGTGGGCAAGAAAGTAGTGTGGCTTTCCGGCAGATGAACGTTTTGAGACAAGAGGCTTGACATGTAGGACGAATTAACCTCATCTCATAGTTGTTCCCATTCCTGAAAGGAAACATCTGCTTCCTCAAGAATTCGTTTAAGCAATCCGATGCTAATATCACCCTGATGAGGATTAGGGATACGTACTTTGAGTCGACCGCGCTGCATATACTCATGTTTACCACCGACATAAGGACCAGTAAAATCAAGTTGGCGTAAGAAGCTAATGAGATCCTTGCGTTTGATCGGTCGAAGCTTGGCCATCAGACTAATTTCCCTACTTCCAACGTCATCCCATCGACTATGGGTAAGGGGGTGTGATCAGCAATGTTGAGGAGTATCCAGCCTTCCAGAACCTCACGCAATTCCTTGCGGCATTCCTGTTCAGTCGGTGCGTTTGCCCAGACACCCTTGAAGCCAGGAATCCGGCCAAAATAGGTTCCGTCTTCAAGTTGCTCATAGTGAGCGTGTTGCATCGCTTTGTCGAGATACTCATTGAACATGATCTTGTCCATTCTTTCTCGATAAGAAAACCATCATGAGAGCTATCATGTCAAGTATAGCACACATACGCCCTGGTTGTGCCACAAACACGCAGCATGCTATTTAAAGCGGCACGGCTGTGGGGAACAGCAGAAGCACTGCATGAGGCTGAGGGTGCACCTATGCACCCGGTCTACTGCGCCGACTATGAGCAGGCCATGGCTGCCGTCCGCCGCACAGAGCTGGGTGAGGAGCCCTTTGCCACCGCGTAGGCCCAGGGACGGACAACACCGCTGGAGCAGGTCATTAACGATGTGCTCAGGATGAATGGCGAGGCAAGAAAGTAGTGTGGCTTTCCGGCAAATGTGCGTTTGGCTCGTTGATTCATGGTAGCCCCAGTTCCTTCTTCACCTCCTCCCAGGATTTAGTTTTTCCTTCAGCTAATTCTTGGACACCACGACGGAAAGCAGCCATCAGCTCCTCATCCTGCATAATTTCCATCGTCTCTAACAGCGAATCAATCTTTTCGAGAAACTTGTACTCGCTATATGGTAAGATCGCCATTACAGGTTCGCCCTCGCTCGTGACAATTACGGCACTGGAGTCTTCGGCGAACTGCTCGGGCAGTTGGGCAATCTTATTCGGGACCTCTGAAATGGATATGATGTACTCTATCATGAGTGACCTCTCTTCCGTAAATGAGTACTTGATAGTTTGAAATGATTTTTCGGGTTTATCAAGTAATTTAGCTCCTTAGCGACGGAAAGAACATGTTTCAATTTTTGTACGCAGAGATCGGGTGGTCGCATTCGCATAGTTAGTAGGGGCGTGAGCTTGCCTCCGCCCTGGGGTTGGGTGATTTAGCCCCATGCAACAATCTGAACCATACCAGGCTCCTCTGGTAAAACCCCTGCCTATCACGTACAATAACAAACAAAGAAGAAACGTCCCCATATTGCGCCACTCTATCACCACAACAAACAAACGAGGAGAACAGCAAATATGCTCAACTTCGCCCCAACCGAGGAGCAAGAAGAGATACGAAACCTGGCGCAGAGCCTGGCCAGCGAACAGTTGCGTCCGCGCGCCCGCGACGCAGAGAAGAGAGGTGATATATCACCTGAACTCATGCAAACGCTGGCACAGACGGACCTGACAACGCCATTTCCCGAGGCATATGGTGGTTCGGGACCAATTGAAGCTCTCACTTACACGCTTATCGCCGAAGAGTTAGGCTTTGGCGATGGTGGTTTGGCTATGAACATCATAGGCTCATTGATGGGTCCGCTCACTGTTGCGCTGGCAGGTGATGAGCACCAGCAGAAACACTATATCCCCCAATTCTGCGACCAACATCAAGGCTATTTGCAACGCGGCAGTCTCGCCTTTGCAGAACGTAGTGGCGGCTACGACCTGGCGGACATTCATACCACTCTCCGCTTGCAAGGCGACCACTGCCTCATCAACGGTACTAAGCGCGATGTCATTCATGGCCAGCAGTCCAACCTGCGGGTCGTGCTAGCACGCGTAGAAGGAACGACGGGACCCGACGGACTGCGTGCCGTCGTTGTTCCAACATCGCTTAAAGGCTTGTCTATCAAAAGCGACGAACTCAAACTAGGGCTGGCTGCAGCGTCGAGTGCAGTATTCATCTTCGAGCATGCAAGCGTTTCCGGGACCTATGTACTTGGTAAGCCTGGCAATGGTGGCGCAATACGCGCAGCAACGCTCTACCAGCTATTGCGTGCTGGTGTTGCCTGTGGCATGGCACGCGCCGCGCTTGAGTATGCCAGGGATTACGCCAGGGGCCGCTATGCCTTTGGTCGCCCCATTGCATCATACCAGGGTATTGCCTTCATAGTCGCGGAGATGGCCATGAAGCTCGACGCGGCACGCTTACTTCTCTGGCGTGCAGCACAAAGCTGGGACCAGGCTGAGAATGGCCATGAGGGTTCTCATGCCTATGCGCGTGAGGCAGAGGTTGCACAGTACCAGGCAGTCAAGATTGCAAAGTCGGCTACACTTGATGCTATTCAAATCCTGGGCGGCGCAGGTTTCCTGCAAGATCATCCCGTCGAGATGTGGGCACGCAACGCAGCAGCAATGGACTGAGCCTCTCCCGTTTGAAACGGGAGGTTCTTGTTCCTACCCAACGCTGCTAGCCTGCCTCGCCGGTAGACTAGCTCTTGTTGAGAATTCGCAAGACTTCTGGGCAGACGCGCTCCGGCGCGGGGTATACCCACGCTTCGGGGCATGACCTGCCCCTCTTTCGCGCGTTGATACATATCCTCTATCGCTGCCTGCAGGCGCGGCTCCGCACCTTCCCACTCGTCATGGGCGATAGAGGGAATAGGGTCTGGTGGATTGATAAAGGCTAGCAGAAACGCCGAGTATAGGTCTCGCTGTACTGGCCCAACTCCACAGGAACAATGATGCCAGCGCTGTGAAAGCGGTTTCTTCTCATACTTGCCACAGCTATGACAGTACTGAGAGAGCTTGGTGGAGCATGTAGCAACTTCGTGCAGGGTGCCGCCCGTACTTGCAACGGTGCGTTTCAGATGTGCTATAAGCATCCCTGGGGCACGCAGGCCCACGCTCCTGCCAAACTGTTTCTGCCAGCCTTGATAGGAAACCTTTTCGATACGAATATCCTTGCCAGCCTGCACAATCTCATGGACGAGTCGCCCATGTAGGCTTTTCCGATGGGCAGCGAGCTTGCGCTCTTGGTGGGCGAGTCGGCGTCGGGTTGCCAGATACCCTTTACTATCCTTCCAGTGCAAGCGCTGTTTGCCGTGCTTCTTAATGCGCCCCTTTTCGTCGTAGTTCTGCGGGTTGTTGGCTCGGCGTTGACGGTCGAGCTTGCGTTCCAGGCGGCGCTTGTTGCGGATTTCGGGGTTAAGTTCCTCGCACAGAAGCACGAGCCGAGCCTGGTCCTGGCGTGGTACAATAGCGACGGTTGAAGGGCCGAGGTCTAAGCCGATCACGTCGGTACCCGATCGATGCTTTGGCTTCTGGTAGGGTGTACCTTCCAGCGCGAGTTGGATGTAATAGCGATACCCCTTGCAGTCCGCGCCTTGTGCTTGCGGACTAGACGCTTTGCGGCGGATGAGACGAGCATACTTGATGCGGTGATCCAGGCCATGTTTCACAACCGGGTTGTTCCAGTCAATGAGCGCGGGGATGCAGTCCCTGCCCCATACAAGGAATCCATCGTTGCCCTCCTCTGGCCGTTGCAGCACAAAACGCAGCCCCGTATCATTGCGCTTGTTCTCGACGCTATCCAGCCCGCGCCCCTTGCTCTTGAAGCGTACCTTCTTAGCTTTCCCAAGACAGACACGATTAACCGCGTGATAGGCACGAGTTGCGAGGGTTTGTGCCATCATCGAATCGATATGGTCAGCAATCCATGTACAATTGGCTTCTTTGGCAAAAGCATGCAGTGCATACTCGGAGAAGCCGTAGTCCTTCCGCAACTGTGAGAAGGCGGCTCGTCGCTCCTGTTTCTGTGAACGTGGAATGGCACGCGCCGCTTGCCAAGAAGGGTCAATCTTCATCCGCTTCATGCGTCCAAGTGCCTCGCCTAAGAGCGCATTGTAGAGACAGCATGCCGCCTCAAAATGCGCCCGCAGCCGTTTGGCCTGTCCTGGGTCCACCGCAAGCGGCACTTCCAAGAGAAAGGTCGGGGTCTTGCTCTTCTTCATGCTGTACTCGGTTAAGCGTAACAGTTCAGCTTGTACAGTATCAAATTACTACATTGAAAATAATGATATTATTGGATAGTATCATAATATTGCAAGAAATGCAAGAGTGCGCATTCCTCATGTAAAATGTTACTAAAGCTGGTATGGTTCCTTCAAATGAAAAGGTTACCGAGGGGAGTGCCAGCATGCCGACGGAAGAGCAGATGACCATCAATGAACGACGGAAGTATGTGAAGCGGATGAAACCACGCTACCAGCAGGCCAGGCGAGCCGAATGTAGCCGCTTGCTCACCGAGATGCAAGAGGTGACGGGCTTGCATCGCTTGTTGCACGCCAGTAGCCTCAACCGCAAGAAGCGGACGACGCCCCGCAAGCGTAGCTATGGGCTATATGCTTCCACATTGAACTTGCGGAATCACCATTCAGGACTCTGCCTCTTACCTGACGCCAGGCAGCATAAAGCGGTGCCTATTCCGCAACTATACGCTGGAAGCATATAGCGGTTGAGCAAGTGATCCTGCTGGTGTGGGAAAGCCTGGACTCTGTGTGTACCGAACGGCTCACGCCCGTGTTACTCTCGACGGCCCAGCATCTGGCGCGCTTTGGAAGCGTGCGCTTGAGCAGTGAGGTAGAGCAGCAGTTGGCACAAATTCATTTGACTTGACACGTGCTTTTATATGGGTTAGTCGGGATAGTTCCTCCTTTCGTAGCCAAGCATGGTAAACAGCCAAACCAACGGTGAAGCACGAGAAAACTCATAGTGAACACCAGCGAATGGGCTTTTTCCGAGTCCCCAATCGGCTTTGCAGCACTCACCGCTACATCAGCATCTATCTGCGGCGTACTGCTTGAAACTGTGGTATATTAATCACAAGGATTTCATACCGCTAGGACATGCATCTATTACAAGGTGCTCACACGTTGTGGAAGGCAGTGACCCAACATGATTGACTTCACATTGAGTAAGACGCAAGTAGCAGCCCGTGACTATGCTCACCAGGTTGCCGTCGAAGAGATGCGCCCCATCTCATTACAGTGTGACCAGACCGAGGAGATACCTGAGTCGTTTTTCTGGAACATGCAGAAACGCTTCTGGGCAGGGGCAGCAGGTCAGGCACGAGTGCAGGCGCGGGAAGAGAACGAACCCGGGCAGGGTAGTCTGCTTGCAGTGCTCTCTCAGGAAGAAATGGCGTGGGGCGATGCTGGCCTCTCCACAGCTATTCCAGGACCAGGCCTGGCAGCTCCGCCTATTCTCTCCAACGGCACTCCGGAACAACAAATGAAGTTTCTCGGTCCATATATGGATGGGCAACTGCATTGGGGTGCGCTGGCATTGACCGAGCCGGGTATCGGCTCCGATGTAGCAGGTATGTCCACCACAGCAATTCTAGATGGCGATGAATGGGTCATCGACGGTCACAAGCACTACATCACCAATGGCGCACGTGCTGACCTGGTAATTACCTTCGCTACTGTTGATAAGAAGCTAGGACGAGAAGGCATCCGTCCATTCGTCGTTCCCAAAGGTACACCCGGCCTCATCGTTGGCCGCATCGAGCAGAAAATGGGCCTGCGTGCCTCGCAGACGGCTGAACTGATTTTCGAGAACTGCCGCATCCCTAAGGAGAACTTACTCAGTGGGCGCGAGCAGAGTAAGAAGGCTGGTTTTAAGGCGGCGATGGGGACACTTGACGCGACACGCCCAATGGTGGGAGCGCTAGCAGTGGGTATCGCACGTGCTGCCTATGAAGCCTCGTGTGAATGGATACACGAGGAACTGCCAAAGGGCTATCCAGCGCAGAAACGTCGCGAGATGGAGGCCGAACTGGAGGAGATCCGCCAGGAACTGGAGATGGCCCGCTTCCTCGTCTGGCGAGCAGCCTGGATGCTTGATCGTCGCATACCCAACTCGAAAGAGGCATCGATGTCCAAAGCTTACGCTGGTGGGTTGGTCATGAAGGCGACGGCAGCCGCTGTGCGTATCACTGCTCCTGGTGAAAACTCTGAGCGCAAGCTCTTCATACACAAATGGTTCCGCGATTTAAAGGTCTTCGATATCTTCGAAGGTACCGCGCAGATTCAGCGCCTGGTCATCGCACGCCGTTTGTTCCCAGATGTGGACATCCCGTGATGTAGCTGGTTTCAATCCTGCACGGGATGCTGCCGCCCTGGCGACCTTGCAACCGCGTGGGGGGCGCAATGCATGCGCCCCTCAGTTCTTGATTTCCTCTACAGGCGGTTCTTCGTCATCTTCTGGCAGATAATCGTCCATTAACTGGTTCTGCCACGCTATAGCCACGGCAGTGCGGCTCTCACGCTTGGTAGCACGGCGGCGCTCCATCAATTCGCGCTTTAGTTTGTCGCGTCTGGTCTCTGTACGTTTATCACGTAGCTTCCCTCTCAAGCTCTCACCTCCTCTCCTTGGAGTAGTGATCATCCGACTCTGGACAGGCAGATGCTGTAAGATTAAGCAAAACGGTCATGCCTTTCTTTTACTTGGTGTGAACATACCTCTTGATCAATACTCTCAAGCTTGTTGTGGCTTTCTCTGTAAACAAAGCTCGTCTATGTTCAGGTTGAGGAATCTTTGCGCATGGTGGGGAAAGTGGGGGAGGAGGCAAAAGAAAATGCCCGGACGTATCACTATCCGAGCAGCAACACCTATCAGCATAGATGAATCCTCTACTATACTCCAGAGTTGCTTAACGGATGAGTTCCACCACTTCGTACACACTGTGCTGAACTTTGCTGTACATCTTGCATAGAACTCACCCCCTCTAAATCGGTGTATAATCATAAACGGTACAAATTGAGCAACGGTAACTCTTGATGTGAGTGTACTCGCAGCGTTGAAAAAAGTCAAGAGTTTTTTGGCGATCATTCATAGTTTGGAAATTATCTGTTTTGGCCGTGTGTGTACACTGCCCTGAGATGTAACTCTGCTCCGTATGCAACAATAGGCGGCTGTGCTCCAATGGCCGTCATTTCACTAAGAAAGAGGAAAAGGCAATGCCCAGGAAACTTCGCACAATATACTCAACACGAACCTTGTTCTGTCTACTGGCGCTGGGAGCAGTTGTTCTGCTTGCCGCTTGTGGCAACAACACCAGCACAGGATCAGCGGCAGCACCTACCGCAACCACGAATACATCTACTGGCACCACATCCACGACGACCAAAGGGTACGGATATGGTAATGGTGGTAGCACAACGTCAACCACAACGGCGGCTATTAGTGGCCCTACGATGATAGTTACCATCACAACAGACAGCAGTGGTAATTTTTCCTTCAGTCCCGCCAAATTGACCATTCCTGTTGGCACGACCGTCATATGGAAAAATATGACAGCTGCACCCCATACCGTGACGAGCGACGATGGTAAAACGTTTGACTCAGGCACGGCTAACCCCGTTAGTCCACAGGGCGGAACGTTCAGCTTCAAGTTCACAACAGCAGGTACATTTGCTTACCATTGTCAGTTCCATACGTATATGAAGGCAACTATCATCGTGAAATAGCGATGCTCGTCGACTAGCCTGGCACCCCGTTGTGGGTGTCAGGTTCCCACTGAGCATAACCTGGTGGGCATCATATCTGCCCAACTACTTGCAACCACCTCATCGCCTATGCTACACTTCCAGTAAGAACATTTGTACATATAAAAGGAGTTGAGTCAGTCATGGTTGCAGTAGCCCAAGAGTCAAAAACACTATATTGGAGCAGCACTCCCAGCACACATGGAACGTGCACCGTCATGGCAACAGAAGTTGGAGTCTGTTGGGCAGGAACACCAGGGACTCCACCGCATGAAGGCCTATCCTGGGCAGAACGCAGGTTATCTTTTTCGCATGTGGTCGAGGCAGAAGAGATTGCTCCACTACAACATGCAATGGAGCAGTTGAGACGCTATCTGGCAGGGGAGCGGGTACTATTCACCTGTCCCTTGGATTTACACGGCACGCCATTCCAGGTGTCGGTGTGGCAAGAACTTTTTCGTATCCCCTACGGCGAGACACGTTCCTACGCAGAGATTGCAAGCGCCCTTGGTTGTCCTCGCGCGGTGCGTGCAGTTGGTGCCGCGAATGGTGCTAATCCGGTCGCTATTATTGTTCCCTGTCATCGTGTCATAGGCAGCAACGGCACGCTGACCGGTTATGGTGGTGGATTGCTAACCAAACGCTGGCTACTCTCACTAGAAGGCAACAAACAGTTTCAATAGTTACCTAGCTGGGCCATGGAATGAAGATCTTCCACAGGCCTCGAATGATGACAGCTGCAATAGCTAGCTCAATGACGAGCATCGTCACCCATGCCCAAACAAACGATGGGGAGTTGTAAAACAGCAGCACCAGAATAATCACTGGTATCGCCAACACAGCGAGGCAGCATAGCAGAACGAAGCCCGGTAATAAGATACGCCATAGGCCCGAATCGCGCAGGTTTTCAGTCTTTGCTGTGCCATAGGCTTGTCTATGTTCAACAGCAAGCTCCTGCCCCAAAGTGGCAGGGCTTTTTTCGGTAGAAACTATCTGTGCTGATGGATTGGGGCTAGAAGGTGTCTCGGCCATAATTTCTCTCCTGAAAGATTTTTCATAAGTGCTGGTTTTCAGTATATCACAAGCGGGGGAACCTGGTACCCACCTTACAAATGGTGATGGGAAGGATGCATATGGGGTTCACCTCCGCCACCTAGCAGGACACAACGCCCCTGCCGGGCAAACAATGTCAGCAGTTCACCTTTGTCGATCACTGCTCCATCTGCTCCATCGGCAAACAGCCATTCATCCCATGTGACTTTGTCTATAAAGAGCGCCCACGCAACAGGAGCTACCTGCATCCGCACTACACGCATAATCTCTAAAGCATCTTCAATACCCGGCTCTAATTGTTCAACAGGTTTGAGGTCGGCAGCAGTCAAGGATTCAAAAGTGCGAACCAACTGAATCTCACCTTCAACAATTTCGCAAACAAGACCTAACGTTAGGCGCTCGCATTCTCCTATACCATTTATATCCGGTACAATTTCCCACACGCCCACAACTAAACTGCATCGTGGTGGTAAATGCTTGAGAAAGACACTGATCTGTTCTTTATTCCAACCATGCCACGAATAACTCTCATCATGCTGTTCAAGTCGTAGTACAGTATCTAACAATGGACGTGCTGCATGCCATGATGGTGAGTTGACGTCAAATATCAATAAATCTTCAGTTAACACAAATTACTCCGCTCAAGGGTTACTTCTCAGTTTTCCGTGGATTACCTCAATCTCGTCTCTATCTCAAGAGCAGGTTCTTAACCCCTGAAGTTTTCCCGCGCTTTCCTCAGTATACATCAGTGCTCGTTTCCATGCTATAATGTTGTGAGGTGAGAAATCCACGTAGGGATTGGCTCGGGCAGGTACACAAACAAAAGGCGACTGTTATGGGTGTAGAGACCATTTCACTTTATCTCAACGCACTCGGCATTACAGGAACAATAGTACTGTTGATAGCAACCGGATTTGTCATGTGGTATTATCGCGGCAGTCGCATAGGGAGTTTCCGTTGGCGTTGGCGCAACTGGCGCTTGAAGCAACTCTCGGCCCTGGCCTGCCTCTTCTTTCTCGCCCTGGCCGCCAGCTTCGGTGTGCTGAATGAAGCCTGGGCATGGCTCTATATAATTGGAGCATTCAGAGCCGGAACCTGGTGGCTGCGTAGGGCAATAAGCCAGGGCATCTAAAATGGAAAGGCAAACGCGATGAGGAACTCTCGTCGAGAGTTCCCAAATAGGTTATAGTCAAGAACCCCCGGCTCAACCCGGGGGCCTGAGAAACGGCTAGCTCAGCGTAAGTTCTTGACTACCGGACTGATACCGCGTAGCATCCCCGATTTATCGCGGGTGTCTTAGCCGCATCAGTAGCAGCTTGAACCGCTACAAGAACGTACGGACGCCACCCTAATCCGTACCGCTTCTAGCCACGCCGGAGCTGACGCCTGGATACAATCAGCGCTAAGCGGTTCTAGCAATCGGGAAGGGTCATTTCACCCGTGCTTGACACGGTGGCCTGAAATCAGGCTAAGTTTGGCCGTATCTGACAAAACGGCCTCGCCTGCGGGCGAGCCATTTTTTCCTCCTCCGGCTCGAACCCGGAGGTATCCAAAATGGAGGTCTCATGAACTGGCGTGAACTAGGTGCGGAATATGCCTGGTGAAGCTCAGGCGAAGGGCCAACCAATCGAGAACAAGGAAGGTACAGAACCGTGGCGTGGTGTAAGTTTTTTATTCCAAAAATTGCTTCGTCGAGAATCAAGCCGGATGACCCCGAATTTAATGAGCATGTTATGTATGCTAAATGCATTAAAGGACATGTGCTGAAAGACGCCAATGACTGGATTCTTTGCGAAAACCTACCAACGCCTGATGCTAGATGCTGGCAAGAGGGTGGCGAGACCTTATTTTCATTGCTGGCTCGTAGGAACAGTCAGGTACAAGCAGCCACAGGTGAACAGAAAGCCCAAGGCGACGCTACACCCCAGCCTAGCAAGTCTTGAATCTCGTGAGTGAGAGCGAGCGTTCTCAGTCATACAAAAATTTTTCTCAGCCTGCACCCGATCTAGTAGTATTGGTACATCACCACTTATTGAAGTGGTATGCTGCCCAACAGCGGGACTTGCCCTGGCGTTCCACCGATGATCCATATGCTATCCTCGTTTCGGAGATAATGCTTCAGCAGACGCAGGTAGATAGGGTATTGCCAAAGTATCAACAGTTTTTGGCAACATTCCCTACACTGGCTGAACTTGCCGCTGCTCCCACAGCAGAAGTTATTTCTGCATGGGTGCCCTTGGGCTATAACATGCGTGCAGTTCGTTTACAATCGATTGCACGTCAGGTTATTGCGGAGTACGACGGGCGCATCCCCGACACGATTGACGACCTGCTTAAACTCAAAGGCATTGGCCGCTACACAGCAGGTGCAATTGCTTGCTTCGCCTACCGCAAACAAGTTGCCACCGTCGACACGAATATACGTCGTGTGCTGCATCGTATCTTTCTCGGCCTGGAGTACCCCAAACCGAAAATCAATGACGCTGAGATGCTCACCTTCGCAGAGCGGGTATTGCCAGCCGATGAAGCCTACAACTGGAACCAGGCACTGATGGACCTGGGCGCAACGATATGCACCAGCAATAATCCGCAGTGTACCTTCTGTCCCCTGCAAACCAACTGCACAGCCTACGTGGAGATGGGTCAGCAAAGCCTCTTTCCATCGGGGATAGTGCTACGCCAGTTACGGAAAGTTGCCGAAAAGAAAACGGCCTATCAGACTCAGCCATTTACCAGCACGAACCGTTATTTTCGTGGTCGCATTGTAAATTTGTTGCGTGCTGTACCTGCCAGTGAACGTATGACCCTGGTAGCACTGGGGCAGCAGATTAAGCCAACGTTTTGTGACGATGATCTTCCCTGGCTCGAAAAAATTGTCGCCGGATTGGCCAAAGATGGATTGCTGGATTATGCTGAGGACGGTGTACGACTCCCATAGGCCCACTTGACCAGAACGAATGTTTAGAGTACACTGCAGCAAACGATATCAGTCAAGCCAGGAGCGGCTATGGAGACAGTGCGCATCTATCGACTCAAGGGACTCGCCCCTCCCACGCGAGAGCGCCTGCGAGCGGCGCAGATGGAAGCCGCCCGCGTGTGGAACGTGTGTCGCGAGCTACATCAAGACGCTAGGCTGAGGCATCAGCCCTGGCCGGATCGTGACGCGTTGCAACGTGCCACCAAGGGCGGCCAGTTCGCGCTGCACTCGCAGAGCATTCAGATGGTCTGCCACCAGTTCCTGGCCAACGTGAAGACCACCCGGCAGCTCAAGCCGACCCACCCCCGCATGCGCTACCCTTATAAACCCAAACAGTACATGCCGGTGCAGTGGCCCGCCCAGGCGGTCACACGACAGGGCAACCGCCTCATCCTGCCCATGGGCCGGGGACGCAAGGCGCTGTGCTTCCGCCTGAACCTGCCCGAACGCATCGGGGCGGTCACCCTCGTCTGGCACGGGGGCTACGAGCTGCATGTGCTGGTGCCAGCCCCTGTGGCCACACAGGCTCCGGGAGCAGCTCAAGCTACCATCGATCTGGGCGAAATCCACCTGGCGGCGGTGACCACGACCAGCGGCAAAGCCCTCCTCGTCAGTGGGCGGGGCATCCGCAGCCTCAAGCGCCGCCACAACCAGAGCCTGGGCCAGCTGCAGCGCAAGCAGGCGCGGTGCAGCAAAGGCTCGCGACGCTGGCGCCGCCTCCAGCACGCCAAAGCCCAGCTGCGGGCACGCAGCGACCGGCAGGTGCGCGACCGGCGGCACAAAGCGAGCAGGCAGGTTGTCCGCTTCTTGCAGCAAGAAGGCGTCCAGACGGTCTTCATTGGCGATCCCCATGGAGTTCGTGACCAGCAGTGCGGGCGGCATCACCATCAGCGCATGAGCCAGTGGGAATACGGCAAGGACAAGGATTACCTCTCGCAGAAGTGTGCTCAAGCTGGCATCCTGAGCTTCACCGGCTCCGAACGGGGAACCTCGAGCCGGTGTCCGAACTGCCAGCACCGCCAGAAGATCCGTGGGCGCAACTGGGTGTGTAAGAACCCCCAGTGTCGATTTAGAGGCCATCGCGACATCGTTGGCAGCCTGAACATGCACCGGCTCGTCTTTGGCCACCCGGTTGCCTACCCGTCGCGCATCACGTATCTACGACCCAGCCGGGACGTAGTAGCTGCCGGGGCACCGGCCTGTGGGAGGGGCAACCCGTACTGACCACAGTTGTCTGGGTGTGTCACCCGCCTCAGCCACCGGGTTCCTCCGGATCTCTGCGGAGACAGGTCACAGGCGGGTAGGTTCGTCCAGAAGCTCATCCCCTTTCAGGGGAGTGAGAGTGTCACACTTTTCATCGTATAGAGGAGTACGCCGTTGCAACTTAAAAGTCTGCAAGATATTACGCCGAATAACCGGCATATTTTTCTCTCACCGCACTTCGATGATGTCGTGTACTCTTGTGGTGGCACACTTGGGGTACAGGCCAGTTGTGGTCTGCATCCGTTGGTCATCACTGTCTTTGCTGGCATACCACCTGCGGTACTGGAACTGAGTCCTTTTGCATTACAGATACATAAGAGAATGGGCTTCAGACAAGACACATCGTCGGAAGTAGTAGTCACCACGCGGCGTAAAGAAGATGCCAGCGCACTAGATTACCTGCAAGCTGATTACTTCTGGCTCGACTACCCCGATGCCATCTATCGCGGTACACCAGCATACTATGCAGGGGGTGGGCAGTTGATAGACGAGGTTCACCCAGGCGATATGTGGATTGACATGCAACTGGCTCAAGACCTGAATACATTACACGAACGTCTACCCGATGCCGTCTGGTATGCCCCGCTTGGTGTAGGTCGTCATGTCGATCACCAGATTGTTTGTTCAGCTATTGACCGTTTGATTCAACGGGGCGCAAACGTCAAACTCTATGAAGACTTCCCTTATGTACTCGCAGCTGGTGCGCTGGAGGCGAGGCTGCAGGAATTGGGAGGCACATTAGAGCCAGCATTTGTGGAGATGTCGGAGATGCTTCACCTGCGCCAGGAGGCAGCAGAAATGTATGCCTCTCAGATCAATTTAAACTTCCGTGATAAGGCAGCGATGTACCAGGTCATGCAAGACTATACACACGGTATTCGTCGTGTGGAAACAGTCCACCTGGAGCGCTACTGGACTCCAAATTAGCTCATATAGTGGAGGGTCTAAAGGAGAGGAGGTTTTGGGGAAATCCGAAGCCTCCTCCCTTTTTCTCCTCAGTAATCTTGATAGAAGAGCTACCAGGAACTAAAAACAGCCCGTCACTTGTTATCATCATGAGGAAGTATCTTTTAGAAGAGGTTACATCATTATGAGCTTGGACACTACCGTTTCACCGTTGTTCTCTCAAAATGGAAACAAGCCAACCACTACACATTCTGTCTACCTGGCCCTTGGCTCCAACCTGGGAGACCGCCGTAGCAATCTCGCAGCAGCACTACAGCGTTTACGCGAGGTGGTGGAGATTGCTACCATCTCATCCATATATGAGACAGAACCGGTTGGTTACCTTGACCAACCACATTTCTTCAATATCGTCTGTCGTGGCAAAACCAAACTTTCCCCGTCAGAACTTTTGAAATACGCCAAAGCAATTGAAGTCGGTATTGGGCGACAGCCATCATTTCGCAATGGTCCCCGCCCAATTGATATCGATATCATTTTCTACGACGACTTGCAAATCAAACAAGATGACTTGACCATACCTCATCCAAGAATGGCAGAGCGGGCATTTGTGCTGGTACCCCTGGCAGAGATCGCTCCCGACATGGTTGATCCCGTCAGCAGGCAGACGGCGCAGAGGTTGTTGCAGACAGTCTCACAGGATGGGGTGAAAAGGTTGGCACCTGACCTGCGCATCTCGCTGGGCCGAGACATCCAAAACGGTCATCCATCGGTTCACGTTCGCCTTGGTCGTGCAGGAGTCACCGGAGTAAGAAAATCCTTCCTGATTGGCAATGAAGGACAGAACCAGTGGTTTGATGCCACGTTTGACTTGTATGCTGACCTGGGTGCAACACAAGCAGGAGTCCATATGTCTCGCTTCAGTGATGCGCTGGATGAGGTCATGGACAGCATTGCCACCAACACCTGGCCGAAGATTGAGTTGCTGGCGGAACACATCGCCAAGACCATAGTCGAGAGGCAAAAGGTCGTGCGTGCTGAAGTCTTTATTCGCACTGTCTACCCCATGCAAAAGTGGACGCCGATGTCTGGTCGTCGCTCCCAGGAAGTGTATGGGTTGATCGCCCAGGCCGTGGCAACGCAAGAACACTGTCGGCGTATGGTGGGAGTCGAGGTAGAAGGCATGGTTGCTTGCCCTTGCGCACAAGACATGGTCCACTCATTTGCTCGTGTGCGTTTGCAGGAGGAGGGCTTTGCCGACGAGGTTATTGAGAAGATGCTAGATGTGACACCGCTGGCGACGCATAACCAGCGTGGGCGAGCGACATTGATGATCGGCACAGACCAGAGCCTGGATGTCAGGGAGCTCGTCGTGCTGGCTGAGAGTGCCATGAGTTCTGAGAACTACGCCCTGCTTAAGCGTCCCGACGAGCTCTACATCGTCAACAAAGCTCATGCCAATCCGCGCTTCGTCGAGGATGTGGCCCGCGAGATTCTGCGGGCTGTTCTCGAGAAGTACACGGAGTTGCCCGATGACAGCTTCGTGTGGGTTCGTCAGCGTAATGAAGAAACGATCCACAAATATGATGTGGAGGCCGAAGGATGGGGTACGTTCGCTGAACTCCGTGCAGAAATTGTGGACGGCGTCAATGTTGAACACCATACCACAAAAGAGGTGTGGCTAGGGTTGACAGGGTTGTCTTCGTAACAGAGGACTTGCAGAGTCGTGCTATAATTCGGTTACAATAATACGTATATACTATAGGATACATGTATTGTCCCTTACAGACTAAACGGGAGTGCTTGTGGAAGGAGTCTTACTCGATCCGGTTCAGTTAGCCAGGGCGGCAGTAGACGTCGCATCTGACAAAAAGGCTTCGGATGTCATCTTACTAGATATTCGAGACGTTACCACGTTCGCAGACTACTTCGTCATTTGTAGTGGGAACAACACCCGCCAAATCCAGGCCATAGCAGATGCAATTGACGAGCAATTAGGAAAACAAGGAGCTAACCTGCTTCATAGCGAAGGTGAAGCAGAAACTGGTTGGTTGCTGTTGGACTTTGGTGATGTCATCGTACACATCTTCGGCCCGAAGGAACGAGAGTATTATCGCCTGGAACGCCTCTGGGGTGCAGCAAAAACGGTGGTATACCTGCAATAACTTTGCAAAAAGGTGGTCAACGATGACATTGTTTCGTAACCGTATGTTTCTTGAAGGTATTGCTATTGGTGGCATCTGTGGCATCATTATCGGTTCAATTATTGCTTTCACTCTTGGTGAAAGCAGTATGGAAGCCGCACGCCGTGTCATGAATAAGCTCTTCTCAGACCGTCGCCCGGTTCCATTTGAATACCTGTCTCAATAGGGGAAGGGGTGATGTGGGGACACCCCCACCCCGCTTAGGGGCTGCGCCCCTAAGAACCCTGCTGAATTGGTTTCCTATCTCAATAGGGGTAATGTTGGGACACTTGGGGACTGGTGTCCCGCACACTCAGTTTAGGGGTTGCGCCCCTAAGAACTCTGCTGGATTAGTTTCCTATCTCGATAGGGGTAATGTTGGGACACTTGGGGACTGGTGTCCCGCACGCTCAGTTTGGGGGCTGCGCCCCTAAGAGCCCTGCTGAATTGGTTTCCTATCTCGATAGGGATAATGTTGGGACACTTGGGGACTGGTGTCCCGCACGCTCAGTTTAGGGGTTGCGCCCCCAAGAACTCTGCTGGATTGGTTATCCTAAAACCGTAATCGGGGGGTTATGTGCGACCTTTTGCGGTGCTGTTTATTGTAGCGCTTCTTTCTAATGTGGCTGTTTTTTACGTGCCTCCGGTTGGTGCTGCGCACGGATGCGCTCCATCCAGACCTCCAACTATACCAGGCTCACCAGCACCAGCACCTGCGACCCAAGGCGTGGTCCTCCTCAACGAAGTACTGCTCAATCCTCAGTCTCGTTGGAATTGCTCGGAGCCTGGGACGACTTTTACCGACCAGGATGCCTGGGTTGAGTTATATAATCCGCAAAACCAGGCATTCAACCTCTACGCAGCACATGCCTATCTTGACAGTGGACCGACGACGAACCCTTACTATTTTCCCTTCGGCGCGAGTATAGCAGCGCATGGATTCCTCGTTATCTTTCCCCGCATAGACGCCACCTTTGTTCTGACGGAGACATCGACGCTACGCCTGTTGATCGCCGGAGTGACCATCGACCAAATCACGGTACCGAACCTCGCGGAGATCAGTCCTATGCTCGTATCACTGATGGGGCGAGCAAGTGGCAGGTAACCAACACGCCGACCATCGATGCAAGTAACAATGCATCACAACCCACCTCAACTCCTACTTCAACATCCACCTCGACTGGAAATCAGGGGCGCGGAGGTCTTGGGAACGGCAGCACCACAACTACGAATACTCCCGTGGTCGAAAGGAACTCAGCCCGCGTGGGCCGGTCTCCAACTTCCTATGCCTACGGCTGTTCCAACTTCTGCTCCGACTGCTAGCGTATCCTCACCAGCATTGCCTGTATCACCTTCCTCGGCAAGCGATGGGCTGGATATACCCCGGCGTATTGGACTGACACTATTAGTGATTGCGCTGGTTTTGACGCTTTTGTGGTGTTGGAAGACTTTTCAGCAAGTGGGATCATCGAAAGAGGCCACCCTCGCCTTTACCATGACATGGATACACGTCGACTCGTGACATGATAAAACTGAGTTTAACTCGCAAGGGTGTGCTTTGCACCCTCCCTTGTGCTCTCAAGTCTGTCCGCGAGAAAGCGCAATCACTGCGTTGACATCTCCCTCCCCTATGCTATACTGTGAGCTAGAGTTATCGAGCGATGCGGCGGATAACATAGTCGTTGTCCGCCGCTCATTATTGCAATTGGGCAAAATACAACAAAGCAGTATCATCGCTTACTGCAAATAGTATTAGATTGAGAGCACATTTATGACTATCCAGGAACAAAAAGCTATACCTATTCCGCAAGTAGAGCCTCGCGCTCCCATTCCCGAACAAAATCTGCGTATCCCTGGTCCAACGCCCGTGCCTGCAGAGGTATTGGCAGAGATGGCACGGCCAATGATTAACCATCGCGGGCCAGAGTTCGCAGCCATTATGCGTCGCGTTAGCGCACGATTGCAATACTTCTTTCAGACGGCCTCGCCCGTGTTGACGTATGCTGCCTCAGGCACAGGTGGACAAGAGTCCGCTGTGGTCAATCTCTTTTCGCCTGGCGACCACGTGATTGTGATCTCCATTGGAGCCTTCGGCAACCGCTTCGCGAGAATCGCCGAGGCATATGGGCTCAACGTAACACGTATCGAGTTTCCCTGGGGCCAGGCAGCAGACGCGGATGTCGTTGAGGAGCGGCTGAAGGCCGCAGCGCCATATAAGGGCGTGCTGGTGACGCATAACGAAACCTCGACCGGCGTCACAAACAACCTGGAGACGCTGGCAGCCGTGATCCGGCGACTCAACCCGGATACGTTGATCGCTGTAGATGCGGTAAGTTCATTGGGTTGTGTGCCTCTGGAAATGGATGCCTGGGATATCGATGTTGTTTTCACCGGCTCGCAAAAGGGCTGGATGATCCCACCAGGCATGATGCTGATAGCAGCCAGCCAACGGGCCTTGGAGGCGAATAAAAGTGCGAAATTGCCGCGCTTCTACTTCGACTGGGCCAGCTACCGCAAGCAATTCGAGCTTGGGCAACATCCATCGACGCCATCCGTCTCTCTTTTCTACGCTTTGGACCTGGCGCTGGAAATGATGCTGGCGGAAGGACGCGAGGCCATCTTTGAACGGCACCAGCGCATCGGCGACTACGTACGCTGGCGAGCTAAGGAGATGGGCTTACGCTTGCTGGCCGATCATGAGTATGCATCGAATACCGTCACCGCGATCCTGACGCCAGAAAGCATCAATGTAAAGGCTCTGCTTAAGAAGCTGCGTGAGGAGGACGGCGTTGTCTTTGGTGGTGGGCAGGAACACCTGGAAGGCAAGTTGATCCGCGTGGGACACCTCGGTTTCTTTCAAGAGATCGATTTGGTAGAGGCGATGGATTTGCTGGAGATGCGCCTGCGGGAGTTCGGTTTTAAGGGTTAGAGAGGAACATGGATTTATGGCAGAGGCACAAAGTGAGGCAGCACAGGCGATCAAGATACTCATTACTGATCGCATTGCGCAGGAGGGTGTCGATATGCTGCGCACTCAACTGCCTGAGGCACAAATTGATGAACGCATAGGCATCAAGCCGGAGCAGTTGCGGGCGGTGGTCGGTGACTACACTGGGCTGATCGTGCGCAGTGAAACCCAGGTTACGAGTGATGTACTGGCGGCGGCAACACAGCTCAAGATTGTCGGGCGCGCTGGCGTGGGGGTTGACAATATCGACATTGAGGCAGCTACGCGTCTAGGAATCATGGTCGTCAACTCGCCTACAGGCAATATCGTAGCGGCTGCGGAACACACCATTGCTATGTTGATGGCACTGGCACGGCACGTTCCCGCCGCCGACAGCAGTATGAAAGCAGGCAAATGGGAGAAGAACCGTTTCCTGGGTGTCGAGGTGCGCAACAGGACACTCGGTATCATTGGCCTGGGCAAAGTCGGCACGGAGGTTGCGCGACGCGCCCAGGGATTAGAGATGCAGGTCATCGCTTTTGATCCCTACGTAGCGCCTGAGCATGCACACAAAATCGGCGTAACGATGTTGAGCTTAGAAGAAGTGCTGAAACAGGCCGATTTCGTGACACTGCATACCTCGCTCACCGGTGGTCCAAGTGGCACAAGGGGACTAATCGGCGCACGCGAACTGAACCTGCTCAAGCCGGGTGCGCGATTGATCAACTGTGCACGCGGCGGCTTGATTGACGAAGAAGCATTGCTTGATGCTCTCAATGAGAACAAACTGGCGGGGGTTGCGCTGGACGTCTTCAGCCAGGAACCGGTGCGCGACGATGGTGTGCTGAAACAACTTTTGGCACACGAGCGAGTGATTGCCACGCCACACCTGGGTGCATCAACGGAAGAGGCACAGGTAGGGGTCGCTATAGATGTTGCGGAGCAGATCGTGTCGGTCTTGCGCGGAGGCTTCCCACGAGCAGCCGTCAACGCACCACTCATCTTGCCGGAAACGCTGAAGATACTGACTCCCTACATGCACCTGGTCGAGCAGATGGGGCGTTTGTATACGCAACTGCAGCCGGGACCATTGAATAAGGTCGAGTTATCGTGCAGCGGTGAAATTGCCAACTACGATCTGCGTCCCTTGCAGGCGGCATTGATTAAAGGCTTGCTTGAGTCGGTCTCCGACGCGCATGTCAACATGATTAATGCCCAGTTGCTGGCAAAGCAGTGGGGACTGGAGATTACCGAGCAGAAATCCAGCACGCCAAGCGAGTTTGCTAACCTGGTAACGCTGCGTGTGTTGATTGCCAACGGGCATGCTGCATCGTTCGCGGGCAAGCCTGGTTCTGGTGATGAGCATGTGGAGGTGCTTAGTGGCACAGTGATGCGTGGTGAGCCACGAATCGTGCGCGTGGGACGCTACTGGACGGAGTTTGTGCCGGAGGGCTATATTCTCTTCTGCCGCAATCCTGATCAGCCGGGCATGATCGGCCGAGTGGGCACAACCCTGGGCAAAGCGAAGGTCAACATCCGTCACATGGATGTGGGGCCAATCGTGCGCACACCACACCCACACGATTCACAGCGTGCGCCCGAAACTGCTTTGATGATTATCCTGGTGGACGATCCCATCCCTGAATGGGCATTGCAAGAAATCGGCGCATCCGGGGACATTTTCGGGCTGACATTAGTGAAACTGTGATAGTGTTGGCGAATTGTTCAGGAAAGACGAACGAAGCTATAGCGTAGGGAGCAGATAAATCGACGTAAAGGGCCGATAAATCGGCCCCTACGGCTCACGCCAGGTTTTGCGTAGGACGCGGAGCCAGTTCTCGTGGGTGATTTTGCGCAGAGCCACATTGTCATAGCCGCGCGCGGCCAGGGCGGCGACGAGCCTGGGCAAGCCGGTCACATCGCCGATTGCACGTGGTATTTTGGCACCGTCAAAGTCGGAGCCGAAACCGACACAGTCGATGCCAAGACGTTTAACCAGGTAGTCAATGTGGCGCACCATCGTGTCAAGTGGCGTGTCCTCCTCGTTATGACCATCCTCGCGTAGCATACTGACGCCGAAGTTGAGTCCAACTATGCCATGCGATTCTTTGATCGCATCCAGTTGCTTGTCGGTCAGGTTGCGCGTCGAAGGGCAGAGAGCATGCACATTCGAGTGCGTCGCCACCAGAGGTGCATCGGACAATGCGGCCACATCCCAGAAACCCTGCTCATTGAGGTGCGAGAGGTCGAGCATGATGCCCAGGCGATTGCAGGCGCGCACTAACTCCTTGCCAGCATCGGTCAGGCCTGGACCAGTGTCGGGCGAGTGTGGGAACTTGAAGGGCACACCGTGTGCGAAGGCATTAGGCCGACTCCACACAATGCCGAGCGAACGCAATCCCGCCTGGTAGAAGACCTCGAGCGCGTCCAATTTTGAGTCAATCGGCTCGGCTCCTTCAAAGTGAAGGATCGCAGCAAGGACACCCGCTTGTAGGCACGTGGATAGCTCATGAGTTGTGCGCACGACTTTGACCTGTCCCTGTGACTCCTCCTCGAGTCGGAAAAGAAGGGCCGTCACGGTGATGGCTGTTCGCTGAGCATAGGCCGTGTCTACAGGAGGTGCGAGCTGTACCTCGTACCCTGTGGCGGTTTGGATTATGGCCGGTTCTGCCGATGTTGGCAGCGATGGGTCAGCCGGGACGAAGACGGCAAAGAATCCGCCGGCAAACCCACCCTCGCGGGCACGCGGCAGGTCGATGTGACCCTGATCGCCGCGAACGAAAAAGCTACGTCCACCCCCACGTTCGAGTAGAAACAGGTGCAGCAGGACATCATTGTGGCCATCGAAAATGGGTAGTGTGTTAGTGGTGATGGTCATTCTTCTCTTCCTTTTTCTTCGGGTATTGTGTTCGTTGGCGAGCACGCCAGGTTATCACATCACAGTTGTCGGCACGATTTGGTTGTGTTAGGCCGAAGTATTGATACGCGCTCCGCTTCGCTTCGCTGAGCCGATGGGCACGATGAATCGGCACCTACGGGTCAACAACACTGTGTTTAGCGAGGTGTATTCTCGTTAGGGGTGAAGGGGGCACCGTGGCCGGGAACTATCTTCGTTGCAATCTGCAGGACGCGCATCCGGTTGGTATGCAGTGCGGCTGAATCGGTTGCCAGTGGGTCCTCTGCCGGCCCGTTGGCTGACCACCACAAGTGGGTAAAGGCGAATACGCCGTCGCTGGTCCCGACAAGGGTTGTGATATCCTGCGGAGTATGGCCGGGCGTTTCGATTAGTCTGATGGAAGGGGAGACGTCAAATCTTTCGGCTGGGCGGCTCTCCCAGACGTCATCCTTGTAGATGGCCCAGTAGTCGTGGAAGCGGGCATTCGGGAAGAGCGCTGCGTTGAGGGTGTGGTCAGGGTGGTGATGAGAGAATATGACATCGGTGATTGTAGCGGGTGATTCACCCAGGGCGGCAAGAGGCTCCAGGATTACGCTGGGATTGGGAACCATGCCGGGGTCAATGATTACACGGACGTCTCCATCGCGGACGAAAGCGACCGTCGATGCAACATGTTCGTCGACATAGCCATTGAAGAGGATATGTACCTCAGCCAATGAAGCGGTTGGTTTATCATTGTTTGTTACCATAATTCATGTCTCCTTTTTCTCTATTCAGATTAATCTTATTATAGGCTGGTTATCGCGTCAAATAGCCCGCATCCACCGGCAAAGCGCAGCCTGTCAGGTGACGCGCCTCGTCTGAAGCCAGCCAGAGCACTGCTGCGCTTACGGCTTCTGGTGGCAGGAGGTCGCGGTTGGGGAAGAGGTTGAGTTGGTTCATCAGGCTCAACATGTGTTCGTAGGTGGCCTGTGGACCAGGACCACCGGCGAATACGTCGTACAATGCCTGGTTGCGGCACATGGCGGTATCTACGCTGGTGGGGCAGACGGCGTTGACATTGATGTTGTAAGGGGCCAGCTCGATAGCGAGGGTTTTGACGAGGCCAAGCACGCCGTGTTTGGCGGCGACGTAGTGGGCCAGGTTTGCCATGCCCTTTATGGCGGCAGTGGATGCGATGCAGATGATTTTGCCTCTACGCCGGGCGAGCATCTGAGGAATACTGACTTTGCAGGTGATCCATACACCCTTTAGATCGACGTTAATGGTCTCATCCCACTGTTCCTCGCTCATCTCCCAACTTGAGGAGAATGAGTAGATGCCAGCGTTGGCAACGACGATGTCGATGGGACCGAATTCTTGCTGCGCTCGTTCGACCAGTTCCTGCATGGCTGCAAGCTGGGTCACGTCTGTTTGTGAAGCGATGACAGGACGGCCTATCTGCTCGATCTCGCGAGCGAGGGCCGACAATTCTTCGGGTTGAGCCAGCTCATAGGGGGCGGTGTTGTACTGACGACAGGCGTCACACAGGACAAGTCGAGCGCCCTCGCGAGCGAAAGCGAGCGCGTGTGAACGGCCCATGCCATGCGCCGCGCCGGTAATGAATACGACGCGGTCCTGGAAGCGCTTTGTGGTAGAAACATTAGACACAGTAGACACATTGGACACATTGGACTCAGTAGACACCACAGATGCCATCGATAGTGAAGTCTTCGATGATGAGTTCTTCTTCGATCTCTTCTTCCAATGCCGGTTCGTCGAGGGTAGGGGTTTGTTCTTTTGTCTCTTCTAGCATCGGGGCCTGCTCGATGACGGGGGCTTCATTGGTTGAAAAGGTAGTGTCTGTCATGAATGTGCCTCACTTTGGTTGTTCAAGCTCGTCATTGTGTTTTAAGCATACCATCGGTTGAAGGGAGATGCAAGTGCAAGCTAATCAATGCACCGAAGCTCCCAGGGCGGGGGCAAGCCCCGCCCGTACCATGCAACGGCCTCACATTACCCGTTGATCGGAACCCGCCAGAGCTTGCCGCTTTGAGCCTTAGCGACGACGCCGTGTTCGCTATGCATTTCGAATTCGCCGAAATCGAGCAGGTACATTGCCCCGTCAATAGGATTGAAACGTATGTCGATCGGGCGAGCAAGAGGACCTACCACCAGGGGGTGCAAGCTCCAATCGGCTGGATCAATGCGTACAACTGCTCGCCCCACGCGTGGACCGGAAGGTGCAGTCATGGGAACCTCATCGCCGAAAAGTGCCACACAGATGTGACCTGCCCAGTCCGGTATGGATGGGGGTACTACCGCGAATTTCACGGCAGCCGCGTGCGGTGGGAAGCACAGCAGCGGTCGTTCGGGCGGGGGTAGCTCGTCGTGATTTGCCAGCACGGATGTTGGCCTTGGTCCGCGAACCGGCTGAAATTGTGCAGCGGTGATAGGTTCATCACCAATAAAGTCGGGCCATCCATACCATGCGTCCTGGCGGACCTCAAACAGCATATCGGGCACGTTCCCTACGGGACGACTCCCGCGGTCGTCTGCACCCTGGTCAACGGCGAGCAAGCGACCATCAGGCAGGAAACCAAGCCCAAAGGCGTTGCGCAATCCCCAGGCGACTAGCTCCAGGCCAGTGCCATCGGGGTTACAGCGCATCACTGCGGCTGTACAGGGCAGTTGTGCCGCAATGCGTTGCCCCGCTTCCGTGCGCGTACCGAAGGGAGCAAAGGCACCTGTGCGTGTGCGCGCTCCTTCTGCCTGGCTGAGAGGGTTCTGCGTTTCGACACTGACGCCTGCGAGGACGATGTTGTATCCGGGTAGATCATGGGCGTGGGGAAGACGGCGTAACCAGCCCAATTCGTAGGCGTCCAATCCGACGATGCCGGTGTTGGTCATGGCACCCTGGCTGAAATACAGTTTGCCATCAGGGCCGAAGGCGACCATGTTTGTATGGTAGTTGCCTGGGCCTGGCAAATTGTCCAGGATGACAGTCTGCTGTCCATCGAGGTCAAGACGGCTGATACGTCCGGGATGTCCCCCCTCGGAAATATAGAGGCCGCCATTGTGAAATGTGAGGCCGTTGACCGGATGCCGTAGTTTCTCAGCCAGAAGTGAACGGCTTCCGCCGGGTGCGATGCGCCAGATGCGACCACCCGCTGGAGCACCCGCGAATGGCAGACCTGACTCGGCTACATAAGGTGTGCCAGTTTCCTCAAAAGTTAAGCTGGTTGGGAATGATAAGCCTTCAGCCACCAGTTCGAAACGGTCGCTGATATCATCAGAACTCATAAAGTCTCCTTCTAATGCGTTTCATCATGTAGGCACTGGATGGGCATTTGGGAAGTGTAACATAGAACAATCTCTAGAATCAAATGAGTATGGAACCGTGGGTGAGGTTCAGAGCTATTACACTGTGAGATAGGCTGATTGAAACCCGTACAATCATTATTGACAGTTTTTTTCATAGTACTTTTAGAAGAGGCTACCTCTTCTTTTTACGTATGCTCTTCGTAAACGAGCGTGTTGCCACATTGGAGGAAGAGTATGTCTAGACGTAGTCATGCCTTATACAAGCTGTTTGTTCGCACACAGCTTTCCAATTAGGAACTGGCGGAAGGAATACGTGAGCAAGAACATCGGAACTCAAGAAACGACTGGCAGGACCATCAATCACTTGCTGGTCTATGCAGGGGTCTGGTTTGCAGTCATTGCCTGGGGCGCTTCGTTCGTTGCTGCCCGTTTGCTCCTGTCTAACGGCACAGTAGGACAGGCATCTCTCAGTCCTACTGTGCTTGCGGCCCTGCGCTTTGGTATCGCCTCCCTCTTCTTTGTGGTACCACTGGTGATGGCAATCGTCCGGCGCCAGGTCTCCGGCCAGGATCTCCTGCGCATGGCCTTGTTAGGACAAATTGCATTTTCGCTGTACTTCTGGTTGCAATACACCGGCGTGCAGAACACGAATGCCGGTATCTCTTCGATCCTGGTGGTCGGGCTGATTCCGGTGGTTACGGCCTTTGTCGCCCAGTTTATTGGAGAAGAGCATGTGAGCCTGACCAGGTTCGGAGCTTTACTGCTCGGTTTCGTGGGTGTGGCGATTATCGTCCTGCAGAAGCCAATACACGTAGCACTGGAATCCGGTTTTCTCTTTGGGGCACTTTGCCTGGTCGGCAACGCCTTTGCCTTTGCAATTTATTCGAACCTGAGCAAACGTTGGATGCAGGATATTTCGCCATTGGTGATGACGGGTGGCACTATGGTGAGTGGTACGATCAGTTTGCTGCTGCTCTCACTGCTTGATCCCGCCAACAATCGCTGGGGCGATGTCGCAAGGTTGGATGCGACGCAGTGGGTAGCGCTGCTCTTTTTAGCGTTGGTTTGCTCTGTGATCGCCTACTTTGTGTACAACTTCGCTCTGACGAGGATTGCGGCCTCTCGGGTGGCTGTTTACGTCTACTTCGAGCCGGTGGTCGCCGTTCTGTTAGGGGTGAATTTGCTTGGTGAAAGTCTGAGCTGGCAGACGATGAGTGGTGCGGTGACGATCGGGTTGTCAGTTGTGATGGTGAATTTGGTGAAGAAGTGAGAGTAGTAGGAGTAGTAAGAGTAGTCGGAATAGGTCCTGATCCCAAGGAGTAAGAGGAGACCTGCCAGGAAAGGTCGCTGTTTTTTCTGCTGTTTTCCCTTGTTGAAAGGTTGCCTGTATTGGGCCAGGTTGTATGCTTCACTTTTGGGCCGCTCTATGGCATACTTGAGAGAAGATATCTGAGTACCGCATGATCGACGAAAGGCAGGCACTGCGTGTCTCAATCCCCTTCAAACTATCGACTCATTCCAGAGGTCAAAATTCGCCGTGAGAGCTTCGGTGGCATTCTCTACAAGTATGGTTGTGCGGACCGTGGTGCAATGTCCTTCATCAATTCACCCCAGTTGATTGAGTTCCTGCTTGTTGGTCAGCAGAAGTATCAGGGGGACCTGAGCGCTGCTATCGAGAGTCGCGGCTATTCTGCGGCCAGCAAAGAGAAGCTTTATCGTACCCTGGATGATCTTGCCAGGCGTGGCTACATCGAGATTGGCGAGTAAATAACGCACGTATCCTATTTTTCGCGAGAGGAGTTTCCGATGGTAGAACCTGTACGCTTTATCGGGCGGCAAGAGTGCCTTGCGAGTTCGACATTTGGTATGGCAGGCAAGGTGCATCCATCGGCTCTTATAGCAATGCAGCAGACGGGGAAGATGGTGCCGCAGAAGACAGGGCGAGGTTCGCAGCGTTTCCTGCAAGGAGGACTCTCAGCGCCGATTACCGTCACGTGGGAGATCACGGCTGCGTGTAATATTGCCTGCGTGCATTGTCTCTCATCATCGGGACGGCGGCGGCCTCGCGAACTGACAACGCAGCAGGCTCTGACTCTTGTCGATGAGTTGGCGGAGATGCAGGTCTTCCAGATTCACTTTGGCGGTGGCGAGCCGTTCATCTATCCTGGTATCTGGCAGGTGCTTGAACGCTGTAGTAATCGTGGCCTGGTGATGTGCATTAGCACTAATGGTACGCTGATAACACAGGAGCGTGCGCGTCGCCTCAAGCAATTTGAGCCACTTTACTTTCAGGTTAGCCTGGATGGCGGTACGCCGGAGACAAATGACAGCATACGTGGCAAGGGCGTTTTCAAGCGGGCGTTACGTGGGCTGGAACTGCTTGCTGCCGAGAACCACAGTCTGACCGTGAATAGCGTTTTGACAAAGTATAGCTTCTATGAACTGGATCATCTCTACGAGATTGCTGCTGGATTTGGTGCCAAACTGCGTGTCACGCGCCTGCGCCCTTCTGGACGGGGGAAGGAAGTCTGGGGCACGTTGCATCCGACCCGTGAACAGTATCGCGAGTTTGCGGACTGGCTGGGGAGGCATCCCGATGTGTTGACGGCTGACTCTTTTTTCCACCTTAACGCCTTTGGCAATAAGCTGCCGGGACTGGATGTCTGTGGTGCAGCAACGGCTACATGCTGCATTTGCCCCGAGGGAGAGGTCTATCCCTGCGCTTTCTTCCAGGCAGCCGAATTTGAGGCGGGCAACCTGCACGAGCAAAGCTTCAAGGAGATATGGCGCAACTCGGGGACGTTCGCGTACTACCGCAGCATGGGGGCCGGTGCCTGCTCTGGCTGTGGTCAGTATAGTGTCTGTCACGGTGGCTGTCCGGCGACCAAGTGGTTTGTGCGCCAGAGTTTGCAGGTAAAAGACCCCGAGTGTGTGCTGGTGTAGGCGCTATTAAACTGGCTCCAATGGAACTCCGTCTAAATGGCTTCGGAACAGTCTTCGAAAAGGCCGGCACTTCCGCATGCCTTGGCTTTGGCGTTCCGCGCGAACACCATGGGCGACCACAGCCTTGTCCCGGATCCAACGGTGAAATAGAACCGCCCATCATCTCGCCGGATACTGACCGTCATCTGAGTATTCCCCACGCTGCTGAACACTCGTCCCCAGTTAGTACCACAGGTAGGAGAGTAACGCAGTTGAATAGTGCCCGTACGAAACGAAACGGCTCCTCCGGTTATACTCACCGTGATGGCATCGAGGGCACAGCCTGTCGAGATAGGATCAAGACCGTTGCATCCATTGCCTGAACAGGTGACATGGGGCAACAAATGTTGGGCCGTACTGGCAGAGATCCTAGAGACACCTGTGTAGGCCGCGAAGAGTGCGGCCAGAAGCGTGGCTGCTAAAAGCACTTTGAAGAAGCGTCGCATGAGTTTCTCCTTTGCCCGCTGGTTGGCGTTGACTCACATCGTCCGATGTGTTTTGTGCATGTCTGCTGATGTCCAAAGCTTCCCCTAGTTATGCTAAGGACATTCATCTACTTTACTAGACGCTTAGCAGACCTTTTTTGGAGGATACTATTGCCTACGGTAACAAAAAAGAGTGAAATACCGCGATTGAACTTCAAACATTGAATCACATCAATTAAATTTTAGCCGGTATTTTTTTATTTGTCAAGGTTATAATGACTGGGAGTAGTTTTTCCGCAATGAGAGCTCCCCGCAAGGGCTCCCTACCTATTCTTCCTCTTGATATGGATAATTGGTAACAACGGCTTCCGAGTTCTATATTTGATGCAGCCTAGCACAATACCGACTTCGTAGGCGCAGTCGTCGAGCAGGGAGCAGAGCGCATACTCAGGTAGACCTATACCTGGCTGTAGCCGTATATAGTCTACGCTCATGACGATGCTGCACAGTATGAGCACGAGTGGCAGAAAAGGGGGTACGAGCAAGCCTGTTGCCAGCAGCGGGAGTGTGTAGTAGCGTGTGAGGTGACGGCAGAGTTGATAGGTGTATGCCAGGTGGCCGCGTGATGTTGCCTGGAAGATGACGAGTGGGTTGAGCGGGATGTTTTGCTGTTGCACCTTTCGCCAGCGTGTTGATGTGCCAAGGAGGGTGAGTAGAAGGGCTGCGAGAAAGAGTATTGTAGGGGTTCGTTTCCCTATGGTGTATTTGCCGGGGGCCGAAGTATTGATACGCGCTCCGCTTCGCTTCGCTGAGGCGGTGGGCGCGAAGGATTGACACACAGTCCCCCAGACTGCGTCACTGCTCCGCAAGCTGCGCTGGGAACCCCTACGGAAACTTATCGTTGAAAGCCATAATCCCCCTATTAATGATCCTGCAAATGTTGCTTGTTCGGGTGGCAGCAGAAGTGTGCGTCGTTGTGTGGGGTGGCGTTGGAGCAATGCGGCTTCAGATGAGGCGTAGGAGATGCGAGTGCTAAGGAAGGCACGTAGGGTGGTGCGATAATCGTGGTAGACGATCCCTTGTGGGAGGTAGACTATTTGTGATCCGGTGGCGAGGAGTCGATGGCAGAAGTCGACATCTTCGCCGAATTTGAGTGGGGCGAAGCCACCAAGTTCGTGCAACAATGCTCGACGTACCAGCAGGTTAGCAGTGGGGAGGTAGGTGTGCGGTCCCTCAAGACGTACTTGCTGTGGCCGGGTACCCATGAATAGGGAGGAGCGTTCATCTTCGTAGCGCCCCAGCATGCTGTGCCTTTCGTATGCGCGAATCATACCGCCAACGGCACCAAGGCGAGTGTCTTGAAGTGCTGGCACCAGCTCTGTTAGCCAGCTGGGGGAAGCTACACAATCACTATCGATGTAGGCCAGCAGTTCGTGGTGCGCTGCTTCTGCCCCTGTGTTGCGGCTCTTTGCTACACCCTGCTGGCTTGTGTGGTGTATTACTTGTATAGCTAAACCCTGGGCAGCAGCTTGCTGGGCGAGATTTTGTAGCATCGTGGCCGTCTCGTCTGTTGAGGCATCATCGACAACGATCAATTCAAGACATTGAGCTGTATAGTCCAGGCCGAGGAGAGATGTGATGCAACGCTCAAGCTGGTTTGCGCGGTTATAACTGGGAATGATGATAGAGACGCCTGGCCATGTGGCTGGCGGAAGCGTCAGGCCTGCCTCCAGGAGCCCCTTCCAGCGTAGTTGCTCACAAAGTGTCTGTATGCGCCTGGTGGGCAGATCGACAAGCTGTGCCAGCTCCTCGCATGTTCGTTGCTCACGACAGAGGAGGAGGAGGTGAGTGGTGAGCGTGCTGAGGAGGAGCACACGCAGGGGATAGCTACAGAGAGCTAATCCGCCTTTTTCTTGTGGAATGATGCGGACTGTGCGAGCCAGGCAGTAGCAGCCAGAGCGCAACGAGGGTGGGTACACTGTCATGAGCGTTCCCCTAATTGCGACCGTGCAATCATTGCCAGGAGTGTCCCCGGCGTCACGATCTCGTAATCATTGCCAAGTTGCTCTACGACTTGCTTGAGATCAGAAGGCGTCATTTTCCAGGCCAGGATGTAGACGTTGAGGAAAAGTGGACGTTCCTCCCGTGCCGACGCAGAATCCCGGATTAAGCTGACCGTTTTTTCTATGCTGTCGGCCAGGCCGAGGTTGTGGTACACCGGCACCTGTTCCGCGCTGATGGCCCAGGCTGGTTTGCTCAACCCGGCACCGCTAAATAGTCCACGCACACCAAAGGGATGCAATGCCTGTGCGAACTGCTGTTGCAGGTTCTCATCGACGAATGTCATGCCTTCCCTACCCAGAAATGCAATGAATGACAAGCCAATGCGCTGTAAAAAATTCGTGTCTAATATTTCAAGGTGCATCAGTTGCCAATTCTGCATTAATTGTCCTGTACGTTGTAGGAATGCCAGCAAGTGTTCGGCAGGCCAACGGGAAGGGAACATGTACCCGGCACCACTGGGTCCGGCGATCAGTTCGTCGTTGGGCGTTGCTGTACGTGTGTAATAGGCTGCCATGGCCGGGGCCGCTTGTGGCAATACTGGAGAGATGGTCCACCCGATAGGGATTGAGCCGCGGGCAGCGTCGCGCCAGAGCCTGAGCATGCGGTGCTGGCTATACTGTAGGTTATCACCGTCGCTGATGGTGAAAGAAACGTAGACCTTCGAGGCAGGGGTGGTAGGCTGTTGACCCACGATAAATCGGGATACCTGCCCCCCAGGCAGGGCACCCTGCCTGGGGGGCAGGTATCCTACATTTTGGGTGATCTGTACGCTGGCTTGTACGCTGGTCCAGACCTCTAAATTGGAGAAGAAATCGGTGGCTAATACAGCCATGGCTGACTCTGAGGTCAGGGCTACACCACTAGGCTCATTGATGAACCAGCCGAGGTGAGTCGCGCCTGCTGGGAGCGTACTGTATAGCTGCTTCATCAGGCGGCGCTCTGACATCCAATTGAGTGTAGGATCGGTAATATAGTTACGTGAGTCAAGCCAGTAGACGAAGGTGCGGGTAGCGACCAGGAAGGATCGCAGGCCAGTCAAGTTGTTGGGATCAAGACCGGCGATCAAATGTGTCGAGGCGTTATTGAGCAGGTTGAGTTGTGCCCAGTGGTAGGCGTGCAGCCGGGTGTGCCATTGATAGTTGCGCAGATCGTCGAGTATGGGGAGTTTATGTGGGTCTTGCTCTAGCGCCTGGGCTTGTGTAGGTGAAACGACGATGGCATCACGTTGACCTGCCAGGGTGGTGGCGATGTTAATGCTGTCGATGAAGTTGGGATCATAAATAACCATGCCTCGCACACTGGTGCGATAGGTGGTGAGTAGTGCATCCAGTATGGCGTCGCTTGCAACAGATGGCGTGTCATGCGGGATAGATGCGAAGGCCTCTTTCAGCCAGAAGGAATCATCATCATTGGCGATGAGGTATACCTGCGGTTGTGGACGATTAAGCAGCCCCGCCAACGTGGTTACGCTGAGTTGTTCATCGTGTGAGGCGGAACGTATATCGTATACGTTCAGGTGCTGTGGAGCTTGGAATGCTGGTAGCATCCTGTCGGCAGACCAGTCAATATTTGCTATTTCTGTGCTGCTGTTCATCAGATATGGTTCTCCTATCTACCTTTTCCAATTGTACGAAGCCGGGCTTAACGTCCCTATTGTAGCACCAAATAATTACTGGCAGTGAAGGCAGCTTTGCCAGAGGGAGCACTTGACCCCCTGGCGTAACTAGGGTATGCTACAAGCACAACAGGTGTGGAAGATTCTCGTTGATCCACGCTGATTGGTGCCCCGTGTGGTCTTCTATACTGCTCATGTTGAGACAGAAAGGACTTTAGGCATGTCTGAAAAAATGATTGCACCTGAATTGTTTCGCCCGCCAGTGGATTTCCCTGACGTGCCCTATGACCATCTGCTACGTAATGCTGCTGAACGCAACCCCGACCGTCCGGCGATTATCTACCACGATCTGATCTTAACCTTCCGCGAAGTGGTCTCGATGGTCAACTGCATAGCCAATGGTTTGCACAGCCTGGGGCTGAAGAAGGGTGATCGTATTTGCCTACTGATGACGAATCGACCTGAGTATACGATCACGTTTATCGCTGCTGCCTCGATAGGTGTTATTGTCAGCCCGGTGAACCCCGCGTACAAGGATCGCGAGGTTGGCTATCAGCTTGAAAACTCTGAGTCTAGTGCGATTGTGATTCAGCGAGAATTATTGCCGCTGCTTCAGCAAGTTTTGCGCCAGAAAGCGCTGCTCAATCTCAAGCATGTTGTCGTTACGGGCGACCGCGTTCCCGAGAGCATGCCGAATGCTATACCCTTTGCTAAACTGATGCGCGAGTCATCGCCGAAACGACCTGAACATGTCGAAATCAGTGGCGATGATATTGTGGCGTTGCCCTACTCCTCAGGCACTACAGGTTTTCCGAAGGGAACATTGCTCAGTCATCGCAATTTGACCAGCAATAATCTCCAGTTCACGACGGCACTACGGACTAACATAACAGACGTAGCTTTGATCTTCCTGCCGTTCTACCATATCTATGGTGTGATGTTAACGGGCAGTTTCCTGGCCTGTGGCGGCACACAGGTCATGATGGAACGCTTTGACTTGCTCCAGTCACTGGAGTTGTGTGAGAAGCACAACGTGACCTACTACTTTGCCGTGCCACCGATTGTGCTGGCCCTTGCCAATGCCCCTGTCGATCTGAGTAAGTTGAAGAGCGTCAAGTATATCTTCTCTGGGGCTGCTCCCTTGCCGCTTGATCCGGCACGCAAGTTACGAGACAAGTCAGGTATACAAGTTGTGCAAGGGTACGGTATGACTGAAGCATCACCGCTGACGCACGCGCAGCCGGGTGTTTCGTCGTTGGTGCGCCTGGATAGCGTTGGTATGCCGGTCCATAATACGGTGCAGAAAATTGTGGACATCGAGACCGGCGAGCGCGAGTTGCCTCCCGGAGAGGACGGAGAGATCATCATTCGTGGTCCACAGATTATGCAGGGGTATTGGAAAGCTCCAGAAGAGACTGCTCGTGCACTGCGCGATGGCTGGCTGTACACAGGCGATATCGGCCATGTGGATGCCGAGGGCTATACCTATATTGTGGATCGCAAGAAGGAGATGATTAAGTACAAGGGTTTTGGTATCGCTCCCGCGGAGTTGGAGTCTTTGCTGATGGAGCATCCTGCAGTGGCGGACTCTGCGGTGATTGGTGTGCCTGATGACGAGGCAGGTGAGCTGCCCAAAGGCTATGTCGTTATTCGACAAGGGTATAATGTTACCCCTGATGAAATTCTCGACTTTGCCAATGGCAAGCTGGCGGGCTACAAAAAGATTCACCTGATCGAGTTCATTGATGTAATCCCGAAGGTAGCTTCGGGTAAAATCCTGCGACGCGAGCTGAAGGACCGTGAAAAAGCGCGTCTTGCCGGAAACTCGTAGCTCCACCTCGCTGCCACAAGGCGTACGAACTCTTCTCAGCCTGAGAGCGGTCTACAAAAAAGTGCAAACATAGAGGGTGAGTTTAACAGGCCAGAAGTTCTACGACAAAGAAACCTGGCAACCTGGCAATCTGGACATTGTCTGGTTCGGGCTGCTATACTACTACATCAGAGCCCACTGGGGCTTTTCATGTATCAATTGAAGAAGGAGTTCAAAATGACCATTTCCGAAATATTCGCCGCAACACCCAGTGCATTGAATTCTGCTGCGGCAGCCGGCATGAACAAAACCTTCCAGTGGAATATTACCGGCGATGAAGCCAGTGTATGGGCCCTCAAAATCACCGATGGGGTTGGCGAGCTTATCCCGGGTGGGGTCGAGAAGCCCGATATCACCATCACTGTCAGTGATAAAGACTGGATAGCCATCACAGAAGGTACATTGGATCCTACCAGCGCCTTCATGGCTGGCAAAGTTAAAATAGCTGGCGACATGATGCTTGCTATGCGCTTGCAACAGCTATTCCCCAGACGCTAAATATGACAAAAAGTAACTCTTCGGTTGCCTGATTCCTCTCTGTCTGCAGCGGCTCACGTTTTGTTGTGCTGCCAGATCCGCAGCACAACAAAACCTCTTGCGAACCACCAAAGAAGGTAAAGAGCCCTGAAGAGTTACGACAAAACCTCCATCCCAAGATTTTTCTCAGAACTAACCGCTGAGCTTATCGAGCCTTGCACACCCCCATGTCCTATGGTATACTTACGATGACTGAGTAGGCAACCCAGTACGGCAATCCGTAGAAAGGCCTCTACCATGGCACTTAGGAGCGATGAACTCCATCGCAACCTGCAACATCTGAATGGCATGTTGACCACGCACGAGGCGGCAAAACAGCTCGATTTGAGTTACTGGCATTTTATGCACCTCGTGGAGGCTGGAAGAATACCAGGTGTGCGCGTTGTTGATCGCTGGCTCTTCTCCCCAAGTGACCTGGATGCCTATAAACGTAGCAAGTACGGTGAACTAGAAGACCTGGCAAAAACGGCGCTGGAACACCCAGCAGTGGATCTGACGGAGAAGCAAGAGACCATTTGCCGGTATTTAGTCAATAGTGAACGCCCATCTGAAATAGCTCGTAAACTCCACCAGTCCCGTCAAGCCGTCCACTCGCAAATCACGCTCATTCGCGAAAAAGTATCCCGCATTCAACCTAAAAAAGCATCCCGCCCCATTCGCACGAAAAAAGAACCTATCCCGCTCAGACCTCCCAAAAATTGAAACGCGCTCCGCAAGCTTCGCTAATGAGAGCTTTACTCAAGCGGGAGCAGGGATGGTTCAATCATTGGTGCAAGGCTCGGTTCATTATCGGCAAGTGCGCGCAACAAACCATAACATCCTGCCAGCATCATGTCACCGTGTGGGGTAGCCTCGTAAGGGTGCAGCGTCGATCCTCGTAATAATGCTCGTCGTGGACCTGTGACAGCCAGGAAGGGGAAACCATTGCCGTTGGACGGGGACTGATGCAGGATCAATGCACCATGGCCACTGGTTGCGAACACTTCGTCATTGGTCAGCGTTCCATGCGCTAACTTCACCAGCATTTGCTCAAGCTGAGGTTGGCTGATTTCGCCCGTGTGGTGTTCAAAGATGCCCAAGATGCGTCCCTGAACCAGGTGGAAGGCGAGGGTATGGAAGTTACCGATGTTGCATAGCAGACTATCATCCTGGCTGCGTACAAGCTGGTCTTCTAATGCACCAAGTGCCGCGGCTGAACCAGTATCCATAAGCAAGATAGGAACATGTGGGTCCGAGCCGCTCAGTTGGATGTAACGCGTCGTGCTGTCAGCAGCAGCACGCAAACGTGTCAGGCTGGCGGGTATCTGCTGTGCGGGATAGGCAAAGGCACTCGGTACTGGCCGACTCTGGACCCTATTTGCAATGAAGTCAAAGCGAAAACGTCGATCACTATAGCCAGGAGGAGCGGCTCCGTGGTCGAAGGCTGCGATAGCCAGCGCTTCTACGCGAGGATCGACATCGAAAGCCTGTAGCGCGTGGATGATGGCATGCGCATCAAAATCTTGCAGCTCGATATGCACCAGGGCTGGATTCTCAGTCCGTCGTACTGCTTCGGTCTCGTCGATGATTTCAAAGCCCATGTGTTCAACCATGGTCAGGTCGTCATCGAAAGTACGGCCTGCCTGCGGGGTAACGGCCACCGGATAGCCAGCTAATGCGTGATCACGTGCGGCCCAATGACAGGGACCACCGCCCATCGTCATACCTGTTAAGAGCAGGGGTTGACCATGTTCTGTTGCCCTCTTGATGCGTTCAGCAACGATGACAGTTGGCGAGGGCATGACCATTTTGAAACAGTTCTCGATCGTTTTACCGCTTTCGAAGAGGAGGATGTCTTGTGTACCAGTGCCGACATCGACGGCTAGAATGCGAATTGGTGATGACATATAAAGCTCCAGGTAGTACGATATGCATTGGTATTATGTACCATTATAGCACTAAGAATTGAACAAAGCCGGCTCTTACCAGATGTCGAGCGTTGGCTGCTGAGCTTGACGTTTCCTCCTTGAAGGGATACAATAGAAGCTGAAAAGATCGGTTAAAAGTCAACACATTCACCGGGCGACTACAGCCGTCCGGTTTTCTTATGTCTTTCGGGAGTTAAAACGTCGAGAGTATGCAGGTTCTAAACAGTATGACCCAAACAGAACGCCTCGTAAAACGTACTGACATTCGCAATGTTGCTATTATTGCCCATGTCGATCATGGCAAAACCACCCTGGTAGATGGGCTGTTGAAGCAGAGTCACGTCTTCCGCGAGAACCAGCAGGTGGGTGAATTGATCATGGACTCTAATGACCAGGAACGCGAGCGAGGCATTACCATTCTGGCAAAAAATACTGCTATCATCTATCGCGGAGTGAAGATCAATATCATCGATACGCCAGGGCATGCCGACTTTGGTGGTGAGGTCGAGCGCGTACTGAACATGGCCGATGGTTGCATTCTGCTCATCGATGCAGTCGAAGGACCGATGCCCCAGACCCGTTTTGTGCTACAAAAAGCCCTGGAACTCAATTTACAGCCAATCGTTGTGATCAACAAAATCGACCGCCGCGATGCACGCATCGACCAGGTTGTGGAATGGACACAAGACCTTTTCCTGGAACTGGCGACGAGCGAAGCTCACCTGAACTTTCCCACCCTCTATGCCGTAGGACGAGATGGTGTAGCAATGTACCATCCAGATGATGAGCCGCGTGACCTGGAGCCACTCTTTGAGACAATCATCAACACCGTCCCTGCTCCAGTGGTAGATATCGAAGCGCCGCTACAACTGCTGGTGGCAGCACTCGACTATGATGACTACAAAGGGAAATACGCCATCGGTCGTGTTGTGCGTGGACGCGTCACTCCCAATACCTTCGTTGCACGCATCAATCGTGACGGAGTGGTCTCACGCCACAAAATCAACCTCGTGCTGACGTATAAGGGGTTGCAGCGTATCGAGGTCGCTGAGGCGCAGGCAGGCGACATCGTCGCGTTGACAGGTATTCCCGACGCTAACATCGGCGAAACGATTGCAGACGTGGATGCCCCTGAAGCTTTGCCAACTATTGCTTTCACGGAGCCTACGCTGAAGATGACTTTCAGCGTGAACACGAGTCCTTTTGCCGGGCGAGAAGGCAAGTTCCCAACATCACGGCAACTGCGAGCACGTCTCTACCGCGAATTAGAGACCAACGTCAGCCTGCGCGTGCAAGATGGCAATTCACCCGACGAGTTTATTGTCTCCGGGCGTGGTGAACTTCACCTCTCGGTGCTGATTGAAGACATGCGCCGCGAAGGATACGAATTCCAGGTATCGCGACCTGAAGTGATTACTCACGAGGAGAACGGCAAGCTCGTTGAGCCAATTGAACAGCTTGTGATCGACACCAGGGTTACTTACATTGGTATTTTGACCGAGGTGCTAGCCTCACGCAAAGCACAACTCACCAATATGACCAATGACGGCACTGGCAATGTGCGTCTGGAATACCGCATTCCAACACGTGGGTTGATTGGGTTCCGTAATATGTTCCTGACATTGACCAAAGGCAACGGAGCCATGAGCAGTTTGCTGATTGGCTACGAACCCTGGCTGGGTAAGATCGGTACGACGCGGATGGGTGCACTGATTGCCTCTGAGACAGGAGTAGCGATGACCTATGGGCTTAATAACGCACAACAGCGTGGCGATACCTTTATCGAGCCAGGCACCGCTGTCTATGTCGGTATGATCGTTGGGCTGAACACACGACCCGCGGACATGGTTGTCAACGTGTGCAAGGAGAAGCAGAAGTCGAATATGCGTGCCTCAACCGCGGAGATATCGGTGCGCCTGACACCACCTATTCTGATGAGCCTGGAAAAGTCACTGGACTTCATCAACAATGATGAACTGGTGGAGGTAACACCACAGAATATCCGTTTGCGAAAGCGCTACCTGACACAACACGAGCGAGCACGAGCGCGTGAGGTAGAGTAAGTCCGCTACCCACGCCGCACCTTGTAGTCACTTTGTAGTAGCGTCATGGAGATCTTCCCTGGTGGAGGTCTCCGTTTTTATTTTCTCTTGGGTGTGTCATAAGCTGTTCATCGCAAGCCCATTAACAACCGAGCACAAATACTGGTTTGCTTGCACATTCCAGGCCCGATAATCACGAACACTAGCGATTTTTGGGGCGAGTAGCGCAGGATCAGTTGCGAGTTCGCCCATCAACACTCTTTGAGCCTCTGCTTCGAGGCAAACCCAGCCCAGGTTGTAACGTTCGAGAAATGCCAGATTAGGTGCCTCTTGCCCAGGAATGAAAGCAGTTGCGACAAAAGGCTTCTCCAGCATAACTGCTTCGGCGATGGCGTTGGGTCCTGCCTTGCCCACGATCACATCTGCAGCCGCCATAAAGGGAGCAATGTTGTCAGTAAAAGGCAGCACTCTTACCCGAGCGATACCGGTAAAGCGAGAGGCCAGTTGTTTATTTGTGCCGACGGCCAGGATGATTTGCACAGGTCTGCCTGAGGACAGTATATTGTTCACGGCCCGGTCGATGCCAGCAGCTCCCTCGGCGCCTCCTTGCAGAAAAACGGTAAACACAGTAGGATCGAAAGCGAGTTCTGTGAGTGTTTCATGTTTGCTTGTGCTGTAGTCCTGTAAAAACTGCTTGCGTACAGGCATACCGGTTAGGTAGAGGTGGCCTGGGTCAATACCCTGCTCTTGTGCCTGGGCATATATTTCGCGTGTTGGGACAAGGTACGCATCTGCTTTTTTCTCACTTACCCATGTCGCGTGAATGCGCTCTAATTCGCTGAATTGAAAGACGAGCGGGATGCTCTTGCCGCTTCGCTCTATGGCACGGGCAACCTCGTAAGATAACAATGTATGTGTGGTGATGATGAGACAGGGCTTGATCTGTTCGATGAGTGCTACCAATCGTTTCTGGACAAGCAACGTAAGTATTTTATGTAAGCGTAAGGCTGCTTTCTCACTGTCACTGGTCTTGTAGCCCCATCCCCACAGTGGTAAAAAATGCCGACCTACCCAGGTGTAATAGTGACGAATGATGCTTGGGTTCGGGTCCTCGATGGTAGTTTGGTAGTTTTCGTTGAGCATTTCCGCCAGTGCGAGAGAGAGACTCATATGACCGCCACCGGTGCGAGAGGTTATTAGCAATATGTTGGGCTTTGGGGTTTTCAATAATGGTACTCCATGCCTGATTAGTTCGGCGGCACGACTCTCGAGCGGTTCGAGCGTATGAAGAAATCTGCCAGCCAAGGAAAGAGGCGGTCGACTTCTATCAATGCCGAGTAGAAGCCGGGGACGACTACTTCGCGACGAGGCTTGACCGCCAGGTCGGCTATTGCCCTGGCAACCAGTTCTGGCCCTGGCATGCGCAAGCGCATATGGCTGTTCAGCGGGGTACGGACAAAGCCTGGCGAGACGAGAGAGACCGAGACACCGCTTCCGGCGAGTTCGCGACGTAAGGAAAGCGAGAAGCCACGCACACCAAACTTTGTTGCGCAATAGAGGGGGTCTACGGCGATATGGGCAGCAACGGAGGCGACGGAGATGATGGTGCCGCTATGCCGCTCCAGCATACCTGGCAGCACCGCATGCGTCAAGAGTATAACGCCAAGCAAATTCACATTGACAATGTGGGAAATCTGCTCTGTCGAGTTCTCTATAAAAGACTCCCGCCACGCGATGCCTGCATTGTTTACAAGCACATCGACATGCCCGAACATGGCCAGCGTCTGTTCTGTCAAGCGCGTTACCTGCGCGAGGTCGGTTACGTCGGTAGGAATGGCAACTGCGCGGTATCCTGCTTCGGTAAGTCGATTGACTTGTGCCACCAACTCGTTCACGCGCCGTGCCGCCAGCACGACTTGCGCTCCACGATGGGCAAGTTCAAAGGCTGTGGCTGCCCCGATGCCTGAACTGGCACCTGTGACGATGGCTATTTTACCTGCTAATGTTTGTGGACTGCTGCTTATGTTCAATTTGTTCGCTTTTACTATGCTCATAGATTACATTCCTTGCGAGGATGGAGATTTTCCAGTAATGTTGCCAGGTCTTGAGATATGGCCTGCAAGAGGAGTTGTTGCTGGCTATGTACAAAGAAATGATTACCAGGCAGGATATTCAACATAAATGAACCTCGTGTCTGATCTCGCCAGGCCGATAAGGATGCCAGGCTTACGTGAGTGTCTAGCTCGCCACCAAAGGCAGTTATTGGACAAGAGAGAGGAGCATCGAAGGAGTAGATATAGGTTTCGCAGAGCGCAAAGTCTGCTCGCAACGTAGGGAGCATCAGCTGCATCAACTCTGCATGCTGACGTACCGTCGTTGGTGTACCACCCAGACGATCCAGGGCATCAAAAATTGAAATTACGCCTGAGCCGGCGACCGCCGTTTCAGGTAACCGGTGAAGGTCGGGGTGTGCTTGTGGCAGTTGTGGTGCGCGATGCGCTGCGACGAAGAGATGGAGAGGGCCCGGACTCCGGGTTTTACGCAAGTATAGTGCAAGCTCGAAACTAATAAGCGCGCCCATACTATAGCCGAAAAACGCAAAGGGTATGTCTATGTAAGGGCGAAGGGCTTGATCGAGTGCCTGGACGAGGGGTGTGAGACGGGTAAATGCTGGATCTCTCAACCTATTTTCTCGCCCAGGGAGTTGGACGGGACACACTTCTACCTCTGATGGCAGTTTGTCTGACCAGGCACGGAACAGAGAGGCTCCGCCTCCGGCATAGGGGAAGCAGAAGAGACGCAGATGCGGTTGCGCTTTAGAACGCACAATCCAGGGTTGTATGGTTGCCATGCCCAGTCCTTTTCACATTTGTCTATTTTGCAGATCAACGCTTTGCCTGACCACTATCCCTTGATTGACGTGATATCGGGAAGACTGCTCCCCTTCAATTATATCCCCCATTCGTAGTATAGAAAGCGAATGCTAGATGCTTGTACGGCAAGAGAAGCTACGTATCCTGCCGCGGGCACCATATCATAGACAGACCAATTTGAAGTATTGATACGCGCTCCGCTTCGCTTCGCTGATTCGTGCTCCTCAGAAAGTCCTGTCAAACCATCTCCACGAGCTTTGAGATAAGCTTCCATACGGGTCCAGTAGATAAAGAATTGCCTGGACAGTTCGGCGGGCGGAAGGTTGCGCAGTGTGTTCCTTACTTGCACAGAGAAATAGCGTTCTGCGATCTGTTGCGCTTCCGCGATAGGGCGAATGTACTCAAGGTCTATGCCAACTTCGCGATCCCGTGTGAATGCATAGAGGGCAAGGCCTTGTGAATGAGACAGATTAAAGCGAAGGACATTCCTACTGGATGTTTGCGCAAGTGCAGGTTTTCCATGTGGTCCAGAATTAAATTGTAGATGATCTGGCTCAACATGTACATAGTTTCCTAGAATGCTTCTGAGCAGGCCACGGGCGACAATAAAATGATGTCTGTCATATGCGAAATGATAACGTTCGGCTCGTGCATGCTCGTCGGCTGAAAGCGTTTGCGCTAACTGCTCTACCAGTGATAGTGGTTGGTCAAGGAAGGCACGCCAGATATGAATTTCATCGTGTGATAATACCAGGTCTGCCGGTGGTAGACTCCATGCACAATCAAGCAATGTCATTGTGACTATCCTTTTTCGTAGGGGCCCTCAGCGGAGCTTGCGGAGCAGCGACGCAGTCTGGGGATACCTGTCCCCCGGACAGGGTGCTGTGTGTCAATACTTCGCGCCCGATAGAATACACCTGGTCGCCCTTTCTCAGAAGTAGTACGTAGCACAGCCGATCTGTATGCCTGAGCCAGCAGTGATGATCAGCCCAACGTCGCCAGGCTGCACCAGATTTTGCTCGCGCACATGCTGTAATGTATAGGGCAAGGAGGAGGTATAAAGATCATAGCCTGCATGTGCTATGTCTACAAACTTGTCTCTGCTGATATTCATGGCTTCACTCAATCTGGCGATGAATTGCGCAGAGATTTGCGGTGGCAGTATAACGCTGACCTGAGCAAGGTCTAGCTGCTCAAGGCTCAGTAATTCGCGGACTGTATCGCGGATACAATGGAGGTAGTATGTTTCGAGGTCAGGGTCTTTCTCGAAGTGCATGTATGTTTTTCTGTTGCGCTGCCGCGTATAGGATGAGAATGCTTCGAGGTAGTCGGTAAAGTACTTACAGACGATGTTGCCGAAGCCTGTTTTGCCATCGGCACTTTCATCTAAAATCACTGCTGAGCCTGTTTCGCTCACCCCGAGCAGTTCCGTTGGGAATACCTGGGCATTGTTTTCGATCTCTGATGCGACAACCATAGCACATTTTATTTTTTTCGCCTGAATCATGCCTGTTGCAACCTGGCAGGCGTTGAGAAAGCCGACAGAGCCGTTAAAGAGGTCAAAGGCGAACGTTTTCTTTTCCTGCTGTGACTCAATGCTATCGTTTATTTTGACCAGGCCTGCGATAATGGCTGCGATGGCCGGTTCGCAAAGAAACTCGTCCCGGTACACGCCGGCATAGATGAGCAGGTCGATATCGCTGCGTCTGTACGATGACTGTGCGAGACAGTTCTCGGCAGCAACCCGCACAAGTTCTAAGGTCTCTCTCTTCACCTGTGCTCCTTTGGGTAGGGTACCGATACTTTCTACGCGAATTCTTGGCGAATTGCCCTTCCCGGCGGGCCGATAAATCGGCGATGGGCGCGATAAATCGGTCCCTACGGCATTGCTGCGCCCGTCCTTTTTAGGTAATTCGCCACCGATCCCCACGGCATTGCTGCGCTCGTATTTGTGTGGTAATTCGCCAACGGCATCATTCCCATGATGGCGCAGTGCGTTGAGGCGCAGGCGGTCTGGTAAGTCGTCAAAGGTATAGAGGGCTGTGCCAATGGTCGCCCCGGAACCGGTGATGCCGAAGACTACGTTATCCCCGGACTTGATCTTGTTGGAGAGAATGTAGTCCATGAGGGCAACGACATGGGTTGTGGAGGCAGTATTGCCACGTTCAGCAAGGTTGTAGATGACATTGTTCTGGGTACAGACCTCACGCCCGAAAACCCTGTTGATCTCGCGTGCGGCATCATTAAGTGACATTTTGGACGTCTGGTGCATAATGATGTGTTGGAAGGCCTCGGGCGACCATTCAGCGCGTTCCAGGGTATACACGGCGTGTGAAATTGCCTGCTGTATATTGAGCGAGGCGACCCTGACAGCATCCGTATACATAATTGCACCACCGTGCTCTTTATCGCTCGCTTTGGCTACGCAATAATCATAGTAACGACCGAGAGTATACAGGTCGATCTCATGAAAGCCGACGTTCTTGTTGGGTGATTGTTCCAGGATCATCGCGGCCCCCGCGTCACCTACAGTTAAACATGCCAGCCGCGAGTCCATGTAGCTTTCAATCTCTTTTTGCGCGGTCTGTGTGAGGTGGGTAATGTATTCTCCACTGACTACCATGCCACGGCGAATCAATCCAGCTTTGAGGAAGGAGTCGATGATCCAGACAGCAGTAAACATGCCAGTACAGGCATTGGAGATGTCAAAGACGAAGGCGTTCTCGAAGCCAAAATGATGTTTCAGTCGTACGGATGTGCTGGGTTCAAATGAAACCCGCACCTGCGGGCCATCGCATCTGGAGATGTTGGAGCAAATAAGCAGGTCAATGTCCTCTGGTTTGTACCTGGAGTTTGCAAGGCAGTTTGCAACGGCTTTCTTCGCCAAATCGATGGCGAACTCTGTCTCGCCAGCCATACGCCGGGAGTAGATGCCGGTGAATTGCTCCAATGGAAAGTTAATCGGCTGGTTGCAGTTCTGTAACACCTCTTTGGTGGTGACCGCTTTCGGCGGAAGGTAGACACCAATGCTCTCGATGAGTGTGTTGCCCGTGGCGGTCTGGTCGGGTTGAGGTATAGAGGATACTGACCCCACCCCTGGGCGCGATGAATCGGGCCCGTACGCTCCCCCGGTCGGCTCAAGGCTAGAGCCCACCCCTGGGCGCGATAAATCAGGCCTGTACGCCCCCCCGGTCTGGCCAGATTGGTTAATAGCGGCAATGGATGCCAGCTCTGCAATCGTCTGGTGCTCAAAAAGCATTTCGGGGGTGAGCTGTAATCCTACCTCACTCGCTTTTGCGATGATTTGCAGGCTCTGGATAGAAGCTCCGCCCAAGTCGAAAAAGTTGTCATGAATACCGACTTTATCGATGCCAAGAACGCTAGCCCAGATACTGGCTAACTGTTCCTCTATAGAGTTACGAGGCGGTACAAAGGTTTCTGCGCGGTCGGGACGTGTCATTTCGGGTGCGGGAAGTGCCTGGCGATTCACTTTGCCATTTGGCATCAATGGCAGGGTTGGGAGGAACACGAACGCAGATGGAATCATGTAATGAGGAAGCTTTTCCTTCAAGTAGTTGCGGAATTCCTCAATCAGGAGGTGTGTTTCCTGTTGACCATCCCATTGAAGGGCAGAAACGAGATAGGCGGCGAGGCGTTTGTTGCCTGGAACGTCCTCACGGGCTACTACCACGACCTCCTTGATGGCCGGATGCTGGCCTAAGACGACTTCTATCTCGCCGAGTTCGATACGGAAGCCGCTTATTTTGACCTGGTGGTCGATGCGACCGAGAAACTCGATAGCTCCATCCGCCCGGTAGCGTGCAAGGTCTCCCGTTCTAAAGAGCCGTTCTCCTTCCCTGAAGGGATCTGGCACAAATTTCTCAGCCGTCAGTTCGGGACGATTGAAGTAACCGCGAGCGAGACCGACGCCGCCAATGTACAATTCACCAGGCACGCCTATGGGCACAGGGTTTTGCGACTGATCAAGGAGATAAATTTGGATGTTGGCGATGGGATGTCCAATAGGAACGATCTCCACGTGGCTCTCGCGTCGGCATTGCCAGTACGTCACATCGATAGAGGCTTCTGTCGGACCATACAGATTGTGTAGTTCGACGCTGTCAGGGAAATGCGAGAAGAAGCGTTCTTGTAGTTCGTAAGAAAGCGCCTCGCCACTGCAAATAACACGCTTCAGGCTTTTGCAGCGCTCAAGTTCTGGATGCATCAGGAACACCTGGAGCATTGAAGGCACGAAGTGGAGCGTGGTAATCTGCTGCTCAGCGATGAGCGAGACCAGGTAGGCAGGGTCTTGATGTCCACCGGGGCGGGCCACTACGAGACAGGCTCCTGTGAGCAAGGGCCAGAAAAACTCCCAGACCGAGACGTCAAAGCTGAATGGTGTCTTCTGCATGACACGGTCAGAAGGTGTCAATTGGTAGGCCTGCTGCATCCAATGCAGGCGATTGGTGAGACCTTTATGAACGCTCATCACACCTTTGGGTCTACCGGTAGAGCCAGAGGTATAGATCATGTATGCCAGGTTGACGGGTTGCACAGCACTAGTGGAGTTCTCGTTTTGTGTTTGTTCAGAAACTGAAGCACCCCAATCGGCATCCAGGCAGATGACCTGCATGCCATCCTGTGGCAAGCGATCTAGGAGGCGCGTTTGCGTGAGCAGGACAGGCACCTGGGAGTCGTGCAGCATATAGTCCAGGCGTTCTCGCGGGTATGTAGGGTCTAATGGGACATAGGCCCCACCGGCCTTGAGGATGCCCAGGAGAGCAACGACCATTTCGAGAGAGCGTTCCATGCAAACGCCCACCAGTACGTCCGGCCCTACGCCAGATGTTTGTAGCGCCTGGGCTAGCTGATTGGCCCTACGGTTGAGTTCCTTGTAGGTGAGTATTTCACCATCGAACACGACCGCTGCTGCCTCTGGCGTTCGCTGCACCTGTAACTCAATCAAGCGATGGATGCACTCATGCTCTGGATAGTCGCTTTGTGTATTGTTCCATTCGACCAGGAGTTGGTGCCGCTCTGTCTCTGTCAGGAGTGGCAGATCGCGCAGTCGCTGTTCAGGATTAGCGACAATGCCTGCTAGTAGGGTGTGCAGGTGGTTCTCCATGCGGGCAATCGTCGTGGCATCAAATAGTTCCACGTTGTAGCGAAAGTCAGCAAAGAGTGTTCCATCCGCCTCAGACATGCGGAGCGTCAAGTCAAAAGGCGCTCCGCGTTGCTCTAGAATAACAGGCTCAAGTCCAAGCCCACCTCTGACTATTTGTGGAGACCTATCCAAAATAAACATGGCCTGGAAAAGCGGAGAATAGCTCGGATCGCGTTTCGGTTGAAGTCGCTCAACAAGCAGAGGAAAGGGATAGTCTTGATGTTCAAGTGCGGCAATCACTTTATGGCGGACCTGGTTTAGCAACTCCTTGAAGGAAGGATTGCCGGAAAGGTCTGAGCGCAAAACGACAGGATTGACAAGATAGCCGACGATGCGTTCCAGGTCGGCCCTGCTCCGGCCAAGTGCGGGGGTTCCTATGAGAATGTCCTCTTGATCGGTATAGCGAAAAAGCAAGACCTGAAATGCTGCCAGCAGGAGCATATACAGTGTGGCTTTCTCTGCGGTTGCGAGCGACTTGAGTCGTCTGGATAATTCCTGATCCAGTTGAAAGGTGTGTGAGGCCCCGCGATATGTCTGGACAGGCGGTCGCGGCCTATCGATTGGAAGGTTTAGCATGGGCAACTCGCCAGCCAACTCTTGTTGCCAGTACGCCCACAGTCGCTCACCCTGGGAGCTGGCCAACATTTCAGTTTGCCAGCGAATATAGTCCGCATATTGCGGGCCACCTTGCGAGAGGGGAACATACACGGTGTCGCCAGCGGATAGGGATACCCCGACATTTGTCGCGTAGAGTGTGGAGAGTTCATTGATGAGGATATCAAGTGACAAGAAGTCGACTGCGATATGGTGGACGGTCAGGGCTAGCATATAATCTTGCGCTGTACGCCTGTAGAGCTTGATGCGCAAAATAGGTCCTTGTTCCAGGTCAAAAGGGTGATCACCTTCTACCCGGAGCTGCTGATTGAGCTGTTCCCAACTCCAGGGTGAGGCATCTATGATCTCAACAGGAATCTGCTGCTGACTGTGGAAGCGTTGAATGGGTACACCGTCACGCATTGTATAGGTCGTTGTCAGGATTGGATAGAGCTGGAGAAGGGTGTTGACCGTACGCTGCAATGCCGGAATGTCCAACGTGGAGCGAATACGAACTGCATACATGAGATTGTACGCTGGACTCTCCGGCGCCAGTCGATGGAGGAACCATAGAGCACGCTGCCCATGGGAAAGAGAGAGCCAATCTTTTGACTGATTGGCTTTTTCACGCAGCAGTTTTGCAAGATACGCTCGCTTTTCCTCGGGAGAAAGATCGGCAAGCTTTTTGACGATATCGCTCATTGGTTCTTTTCCTTTTGTATTATTTGACTGAGTAACGAGTCGACCTCTTGATCAGAGAGCTGATCAAGTTCCGATAACAATTTTTCGGCGTCTGCCCCATCCCATCCCACGGACGCGATAAATCGGGCCCCTACGCCCTGGGCATCGGTTCGCTCGGCTTTTGGAGGCCATTGGCCCTGGGCATCGGTTCGCTCGCCTTGCGTGGGCAATTCACCCAGGGTATTAGATAGCTGGCTGAGTAACGAGTCCACTTCCTGATCGGAGAGCTGGTCGAGTTGGGTCAGTAAGCGTTCAGCATCTGATGCACTGATGCCGTTGGCAGAATCGATCTGGCCGTCCAGCGGGCTATTGTGGTCGAGTCCGGCAGTGAGGAGCGGGAGCGTCAAAGGTTCAGAAGTCATCAACTGATCAAGTAGCTGGGCAGAGAATTGAGCAATACTTGGTTCTTGTAGAAACATAGTGATGGGAACGTGCACCTTTAGCTCTACTTCGATCGAGTTCTTTAGCTCCATAGCTGTCAAAGAGTCGAGACCCAGGCTGTTGAGGGGCTGCTGTGCGTCCAAGACAGAGGGAGGAAGATTGTGCACCTGGGCTACCTTTTCACAGATGTAGTTTTCTAGTAAGCGCTGACGCTTCACCGGTTCAGCCAACAGAAGTTCTTCACGGATTTGCCGGCCATTGGTTGGCTGTATTCCCACCAGGTGCATCCCTCCCTCAGCGAGATCACCCTCCTGCGGTGAGGTCTCTAGCATATGCTCTTCAAGAGGCAGGGTCCACTGGCCCACTACGTCCAGGCTCTGAGCTAAAAATGCTTCACGGCAGGCTCTGCGTTGGAGCTTGCCACTGGAAGTCTTCGGGATGCTGCCCATCTTGATGAGTGCTACTGCGTAGACTTGTAGCTCGTGTTGTTCTGCTACTGCCTGGCGGATATGTGTAACGACCTCATCTACGTTCAAGTTCCTGTACTGCCGGTCTACTTCCTGAACAATTAACAACCGCTCCTCACTCAAAACGTCTAGCGAAAAGGCTACACCACAGCCAGGTCGCAATGCAGGATGACATTGTTCGATAGTCAACTCGATATCCTGGGGATAATGGTTGCGACCCCGAATGATAATCAGGTCCTTGAGCCGACCGGTGACGAACAGTTCATCGTCCTGAAAAAAGCCCAGGTCTCCTGTGCGCAGAAATGGACCTTCGCCCGTATCTGCAAGGTAGGCGCGGAACGTACGCTCCGTCTCTTCTGGTTGCTGCCAGTAGCCCTGGGAGACACTGGGGCCGGAGACCCAAATCTCGCCGATTTGATCAGGTAGGCATTGGGTGAGACACTCCGGATTGACGATGACGACCTTCTGACCCTCTACGGCCTGACCACAACTCACGAACGTGTGGGAACTTTCAGGAGACGCTGCTGTCTCTGCGACAACGACCTGGTTGTGTTCGAGTGCGTCTGCCTGGAATGTCCGGATGACGGGTAGGGCAGATTTTTGTCTGCCGGTCACTATGAGAGTGGCCTCAGCGAGTCCATAACAGGGGTAGAAGGCTTCGGAGCGGAAACCACAAGGGCCAAAGGTTTCTACAAAGCGTTCCAGTGTCTCTGGGCGGATAGTCTCAGCCCCGTTAAAGGCAAGCTGCCAACTGCTGAGGTCAAGCGTGGCTTTCTGCTCTGGGGTGACCTTACGCACGCACAGATCATAGGCGAAGTTTGGAGCGCCGCTGTGGGTGGCTTTGGTGTTGGAGATAGCCTGTAACCACCGGATGGGACGTTGCAGGAAGGCAACTGGCGACATGATTTTGATTTCAAGACCAACATAGATCGTATCAAGTATCGCACCAATCAATCCCATATCGTGGTAGAGCGGCAGCCAGGTTACACCCCGAGTCTCCTCTGTGAGCTTAAAATCTCGACACATGAGCGACACATTGTAGAGCAGGTTGCGGTGGGTGAGCATTACTCCCTTGGGCATGCCCGTCGAACCCGAGGTATACTGGAGAAACGCCAATATGTTACCGTCAATCGTTGGCTCTTGCCATGCTTCTACCAGGTTGTCGGAGATGTTGTCAGTGGTGACCAGCGGCGTTGCCGCTAGCTCCTGTGCTTGCGAGAACAAACCTTCAACCATTGATGAAAGTGATGAGATAGTCAGCACTACCGAAGGTTGAACGTCGTTCATGATAGTCCGTAGCTTTGCCAGGCTTCGCTTCGTCCGCGTTTGCGGTGGATAGGTAGGAACAGCAATGACCCCGGCATACAGACAACCGAAAAAGGCGCTGATGAACTCCGGGTCGGCAGGATAGACTAGCAGAGCACGCGCACCAGGTTCTACTTGCTGCTGAAGCCAGGCAGCAATGACTCGTGCCCTGCGATCTAGATCGCCATAAGTCAGATGAACTCCTTCTACTTCTCCATCATCCAGAAAGGTGTAGGCCCTTCTCTCAGGATGAAGGAACGCTCTGCGCTGAAGGAGTTCTACCAAGGTAGAAGATTCATAAGGTGAGCCTGAATAGTATTTGCTCAATCGTTAATACTATCCTACTTCAAGGCTGGGTAGGTAGATGAGACCGGATCATCAATAGTGGAATCTTATCTCACTCACGCCAGGCCTTTGATGGAAATTAGGTTATCTGCCTTCCCCCTGGCAAATAAGCTAAAAAATTTACACCGATTACCTGCAAAAGTATATATTACCCTACTAATATGTGTCAATGACCCCTGTTCAATCTGTACCCTTTCCTTGACACACGGCAGCATAATCATTTACACTCGGATGCAGTAATGTCCTATGTCCCCCTTCCGCTCGACTAACGAAGTACTCAGTTGCAAGAAAGAGAAACAACCCATGACATCACTGGTGTTCCTGATCGATGTAGATAACACACTGGTTGCAAACGATGATGTGAAAAGAGATTTTGATGCACATCTCCAGGTCGAGCTAGGTCCGAAACTGACAGCACGTTTCTGGGAACTCTACGAACAGGCACGCAAAGAAAGCGACGTCGTCAATATCCCTCTTGCACTGACCTGGCTACGCCAGCAAACGCCACTTACAGAAATGGACGAACAGACTTACCTTCACGTGCACTCAATCTTCGACAACTATCCTTTTTTCAAAGCGCTCTATCCGCATGCGCTAGAAACCCTGTACTACCTGCGCACACTCGGTCTGACGGTCATTGTCTCCGACGGCGATTGCGTTTTTCAGCCGGAGAAAATCTTTAACAGCGACCTGGCCGAGGCGGTCGAAGGGCGCGTATTAATCTATGTTCACAAACAGCAGCACCTGCAAGAGATTATGCAGCAATACCCTGCCGACCACTACGTGATGATCGATGACAAGCCAGACATCCTCGCTGACGCCAAGGCAATCATGAGGGATTGCCTGACAACCGTCTTCGTCAAACAAGGTAAGTATGCCGAGGGGGAGATGCCTGCCAACTTTACACCCGATATAACCGTATTACATATTGCTGACTTGAGAAACTACAGCGCAGAGCAGTTTTTGAGACCACAAGTATCAGACAAGGAGAATTCTTGAGTGATACCAGAACACGACAGACTTGACCAGGACCGAGAACGTACCGTCTATTGGAAACGCTGGGGACCGTATGTGAGCGAACGTGCCTGGGGGACCGTGCGCGAAGACTATAGTGCTAACGGCACTGCCTGGGATTATCTGCCCCACGACCAGGCACGCTCCAAAGCCTATCGTTGGGGCGAGGATGGCCTGGCCGGAATTTGTGACCGCCACCAGCAGATCTGTTTTGCCCTGGCACTCTGGAATGGACGTGACCCCATCCTGAAAGAGCGCCTCTTTGGCCTGACCGGAGAAGAAGGCAACCACGGCGAAGATGTCAAAGAATACTACTACTATCTCGATAACACTCCTACCCATAGCTACATGAAATATCTGTATAAGTATCCCCAGGCCGAATATCCCTATGCCCAACTGGTGGCGGAGAACCGGCGGCGCGGGCGCGGCAGCCCCGAATACGAATTGATCGACACAGGTATTTTTGACGAAGATCGCTACTTCGATGTATTTGTCGAATACGCCAAAGCAAGCGCTGAAGATATACTCGTGCGCATCACCGTCATCAATCGTGGGCCTGAAGCCGCAACGCTCGACCTGTTGCCCACCCTGTGGTTTCGTAACACGTGGACATGGCATCCCAATACGCCCCGTCCTGTACTCAGCAAATACGAATACCAGCCTCCAGCTCCAGGGTATGGCATAGTGAAAGCTGATCATGAATACTATGGGCAGCGCTGGTTGTACTGCGAAGGAACCCCCAACCTGCTCTTCACCGAGAATGAGACCAATCTTGAACGGCTCTACGGCGTTCCCAACGCCAGCCCCTACGTCAAAGACAGTATCAACGACTACATCGTGCATGGCAAACAGGACGCCGTTAACCCGGCACAGGTGGGGACGAAGATGGCAGCCCACTACCACCTCACGCTTGAGGCAGGCGAGACACAAACGGTGCAACTCCGTTTCAGTAACAGAGCGCCAGAAAACCTGATCGTTTTCGGTGAGGTATTTGCGAATATCTTCAAGCAACGCATACAAGAAGCCGACGATTTTTACGCTACTATCATCCCGCCAAATCTCTCAGAGGATGCTATTGAGGTGCAGCGACAGGCATTCGCAGGCATGTTATGGAGCAAGCAATTTTATTACTACGACATCAAAACATGGTTAGCGGGTGACCCTGGGCAGCCACCGCCGCCGCCAGAACGTCTCACTGGACGCAACCACGAGTGGACTTATCTCTTCAACGAGGATGTTATTTCGATGCCCGACAAATGGGAATATCCCTGGTATGCAGCCTGGGACCTGGCTTTCCACTGCGTCGCATTCGCCTACCTCGACCCCGACTTTGCCAAGCAACAGTTAATCCTGCTGCTTCGCGAGTGGTATATGCATCCCAATGGTCAGATTCCCGCATATGAATGGGCTTTTAGCGATGTCAACCCGCCTGTTCATGCCTGGGCCGCCTATCGTGTCTATAAGATTGAAGAGCACATGACAGGCAAGGGAGATCGAGATTTCCTGGAAAAGGTCTTTCAAAAGCTGCTACTTAACTTTACATGGTGGGTGAACCGCAAGGATTACGAAGGGCAGAACGTCTTTCAAGGTGGCTTTCTGGGGTTGGACAACATCGGCGTTTTTGATCGCAATATGCCTCTACCCGATGGTACCCACCTGGAGCAATCGGATGGCACGAGTTGGATGGGCATGTACTGTCTGGATATGCTGACCATCGCACTGGAACTGGCGCGGGAAAATTATGCATACAGCGACATTGCCAGCAAGTTCTTCGAGCACTTTGTTTACATCGCTCACGCCATGAACGACCTGGGTTCCGATGGCCTAGAGTTGTGGGATGACCAAGACGGCTTCTACTATGATGTACTGCATAGTAAGCAGGTGCAATTCCCACTCAAAGTACGTTCGATGGTGGGATTGATCCCCCTTTTCGCCATTGCCATTCTTGAGTCTGACCTCATCAGTAGGCTTCCCAGCTTCCAGCGTCGTATGCAATGGTTCATCAACAACTGGGAAGACATCAACGAGCATATTGAGAAATCAGAGGAAGAAGGGCATAACGAGCATCTGATACTTGCAATCGTCAATAGTCACAAGTTGCCACGCATTCTGAAGCTCATGCTCGACGAAGCAGAATTCCTCTCACCTTACGGCATACGAGCACTCTCGCGCTCTCATCTAGAGCATCCCTATAAGATAGAGATAAATGACATGGTCAATATGGTAGACTATGAACCGGCAGCGTCTACCTCTGGCCTGTTTGGAGGGAACTCCAACTGGCGCGGTCCCATCTGGTTTCCGACCAACTACATGATTGTGGAGTCGCTACAAACCTTTTATCACTTCTATGGTGATGGGTTCAAAGTGGAATTTCCGACTGGCTCTGGCAATCTCTTGAACCTGGAGCAGGTAGCAGACGAGTTGGCCCATCGCTTGACACGCATTTTTCTACGCGATGATCAAGGCCGCCGGCCTGTCCATGGCGGAGTCGAGAAATTTCAACGCGACCCCCACTGGCGCGATTTGCTCTTGTTCTATGAATACTTCCATGGCGACAACGGCGCGGGTATTGGAGCCAGCCATCAAACAGGCTGGACGGGTCTGGTCACGAATCTGCTGCAACGAAGTGGTGAGACTCATAGGCACATACTCACTCATATGGAGGCGGGATTTATCCACACACCTTCGAGTATACTTTGACATCCTCCCGTCGCCTGAAGGCTGACGGGATTCCAACTTGAGAGACTATGCCAACACAACAGGTCACGATTAGCATCAATGCACACAAAACATTACTGACCGACATTTACGAGCGACGCTGCATCGAAGCATGTGGGCTACTTACCGGCAGCATCGACGACCTTGGCAACTGGCACATTGACCAGGTGCACCCGCTACGCAACATCTTTGATTCGCCCGTATACTTTGAATTTGCACCTGAGGAAATCCTGGTAGTTGAGCTCGACCACCCGGGGCAAGTCGTGGGAGCTTATCATAGTCATCCCACAGGATTGGCGGTTGCCAGTGGCACAGATCGCGAGAATATGAAGCGTGTCAACGTAGAGCAGCAGATTCCGTGGGTGTGGTTCATCATCAGTGGACCGTTTGACAAGGTGGTTTCATCGTTACACCTGCTGCAACGTCGTACTGAACGAGTGCCAGGACCAGCGATTATCGCCTACCATCACTATGAACAGCATGGACTGCGACAGGTGCGTATCCAGTTCGAAGGGGCTGCAACCTGATGGACACGGGCCTTTTGGGTACAACTGTAGCCACTATGCCATGAGTGCGCTATAATAGATCACGACAAAGCGGAAGAATCTTTGTAGATGAAAAGCGTCAGATGAGTTCTGCCCACGAAGTATCTATACGCGCTCCACTGCGTTCCGCTGTGGAGTAGTTCAACAGTCTAAGCAGGAGCAAGAGAACGCTAATGAGATGTCCGAAATGCGGAAATGAGCTAAGCCGAGAAGAGGCATTCTGCGGACAATGCGGCGCACCCACTATGCTGCCAGCACGACCACCAGAAACGGTGAATCCACCTGCTCCACACACTGGAGGACTACTGCGTTCATACAACACAAATGCAGCGCCTCCATCCAGCCCTTACAATACACAGGCCGTGCCCCGGTCCAGTCCTTATCATCCTGGCATGATGTCGCCTCCAGCAAATTCGTACAACGTGGGAACACCACCACCATCTCAACCTCCGCCTACTCGCCCGCCTGCAACAAGACCAGTCACTGGCCAGGGCCAACCACCATATCCGCCCAGGCCATCCGGCCCACAGCAGCCGAAAGAATTCTACCAGGATGCCACCGAAGCCATGATAGTGTCGCCAACCAATGGCAACCCAAACTATCCACAACAGCGCTTTCTGCAAGCTCCTCTACAAGGTGGATACCCAGGGACAGGGGCATACGGCCCGCCGATGCAACCATTCCAGACGGGCAACTATACAGGTCCCGGCTATCCACCTGTGCAGGCTTTCCCTTCAAGGCAAGGTTACGGCTATGGCATGCAACCAAACGCTGCGCAATCTCAAAAGCAGCGTGGCAATGCCTTCCTGATCATCGTCTGTGTCTTATTCGTTGTCGCATTTGTTATAGCGGCTGGAGTCGGCACACTTTACCTGCTACGCAGTCAGTCATCCCAGGCAGCAGCTCCCGCAGTGACACCCCTGCCACAGGCAACGACCATCCCAAGCCCAACGCTGTCTCCAGTACCCACGTCAACTCCAACTCCCATACCTACGCCATCGCCGACGCTGATCCCTACTCCAGCGCCAGACCCGGGCTTCAATTTTTGTGACGCGTCATGTACCACCAATGGCTACTCCGTCGAGTACCCGAGCATCTGGCGGGAGGGAACTACCAGCGATAACACAGGTGTAGAGTTCAAGAATCCCAGAGCTCCTGACGAATATGCAGCTTTCAAGGCGACCGCTTCAACAGGCTCAGACAAAGCCAGCGATCTCGTCAATAACGACCTGCAAAACAATTTTGCCTCACAACCGGACTATGCCACTCCTAGCTCACTGCAATCCACGACCATCGGCGGCGTCACCTGGGTCTACTCGGTCGCCACATACACGTTGAATGGTCAGACGGAACGCATTGAGGTCTATGCCACCGTACGCCAGGGAGAGGATTACACCATCGAGCTACAAGCACCCGATGATCAGTTTGATCAGATCAATACCATGTACTTTGTGACCATGCTTGGCAACTTCCAGTTCCAATCAGGTACGTAACATGAAATATTCGCTCATCATTTTGGTCTTCATCAGCGGCATGACCAGCCTGGCACTTGAAATGTGCGCTTCGCGTCTTCTGGGAGCATACTTTGGTACCTCGCTCTTTATCTGGGCCAACCTGATCGGCTTGATCTTACTCTATCTCACCGTTGGCTACTTTATCGGCGGACGTTTGGCTGACCGCCATCCATCCGAACAATTACTCTGCACCCTTATTGCGCTGGCAGCACTCTCCATCTCCCTCCTTCCTTTCATCAGCCAAAGTATTCTCAACTGGTCGATTACAGGCCTGGAACAGGTATCGGTGAGTATCTTCTTCAGTTCGCTGCTCGGGACTATACTCCTCTTTGCTATTCCCGTGACGCTGCTCGGCCTCGTCTCGCCATTCGCTATTCGCCTGGCTACCAAAAAGGTCGCCGCCAGCGGGAAAGCAAGTGGCTCTCTCTATGCCATTTCAACCTTTGGCAGTATCCTGGGCGCATTTCTGCCAGTGCTCTGGCTCATCCCAACCTTTGGCGTGCGCCGCACTTTGCTTATCTTTGGCGTGCTCCTCTTCGCCGCCTCGCTCTGGGGATTACGTCCACGCCTGCGACCTGCTTTTGCCCTGGTACTGATCGCGCTTGTGCTGCCGTTGGGACCGCTTAAAGAGATCCCTAACTTGATCTACGAACAGGAATCTCTCTACAACTATATCCAGGTGACACAACTCCCCGATGGTACGCGGCAGCTCATCCTCAATGAAGGAGAGGCTATCCACTCTATCTACAACCCCAATCCCAATGTCGTCCTGACAGGCTGGTATTGGGATTATTTTCTCGCCGCGCCATACTTCAACTCAGGCTTCACGCCACGACAACTGCATCGCGTTGCTATTATTGGCCTGGCAGGAGGCACCATCGCCCGCCAATTTACGCAGGTCTATGGCCCCGTTCCCATCGATGGCGTCGAAATTGATCCGGCCATTGTCAACGTTGGACGGAAGTATTTTGCTATGAACGAACCTAACCTGCATGTGTATGTGCAAGATGGTCGCACCTTTCTCGAAATAACACATGCGCACTATGACCTTATAGCTATCGACGCTTTTCAGCAGCCGTATATTCCCTTCCAGCTCACTACCCGTGAGTTCTTCACCATTATTCGTTCGCATCTCTCAGCAACAGGAGTGGTTGCGCTCAATACTGGACACACCACACACGATTTCAGGTTGGTGCAGGCCTTTGTCAATACAATGAGCCAGGTCTTTCCCAGTGTGTACACGTTCAATGTTCCCGGAACATTCAATACCGAAGTGATGGCAACCATGCAACCCACCTCTATCGATACTTTCCGCCTCAACCTGGCGCAGTTTGCACCTGGGACAGTCATGGGCCAGGTCGCCAATGAGGTCTTGCCGGTGGTCACACGTGGCAAGCCAGATGGTGGTATCGTCTTTACCGATGATCGTGCCCCCGTTGAACAGATCACGGACCAGTTGTTGTTGAATTACATACAGCAACGGTAGCCAGGTTCGATTGTGGTATAATTCCCACGGTGCGTTTTACCCTTCTATTTGGTAGGGACTTTCGCGTGCAAGAAGAAGGTACGATCACAGAAAGGGTTTCAACATGGCAGTAGTTGCAATCATCGGAGCGCAATGGGGCGATGAAGGCAAAGGGAAGATCGTTGATGAGTTGTCAATGAGTGCAGATTATGTCGTGCGCTACCAGGGAGGCAGCAATGCAGGCCATCGCGTTGTGCATGAGAGTGGTGAGTTTGTATTCCGCCTGGTGCCATCTGGCATTCTCTATCCTAATACCACCTGTATCATAGGCAATGGTGTCGTCGTTGACCCCAAAGGCCTCATTGCTGAAATGGAAGAACTACACCACCTGGGCGTAGACACCTCGCGACTCTATATTAGCGAGCGAGCGCATGTAGTCATGCCGTATCATTTTCTGCTAGATCGACTCGAAGAAACGGCACGTGGGGCAGACAAGATTGACAGCACACAGCGCGGCATTGGCCCGGCTTACGTAGACAAGCACGCGCGCATCGGCATTCGCATGGCCGATTTGCTCGATGTGGATACTCTCCGGAGCAAACTCTCCTCCATCCTTCAACAAAAAAACCGCATGATTACGCAAATTTATGGTCAACAACCTCTCGCACTTGAAGAGATTCATGGCGAGTATTTCGGGTATGGGCAGCAACTACGCTCCCATATCGCTGATACCCAGGCAATGCTCCACGATGCCCTGTTTGAGCGCAAGACGATTCTGCTAGAGGGAGCGCAGGGAGCATTGCTCGATATTGACTTCGGTACCTATCCCTACGTTACTTCATCTTCGACGATGGCAGCTAACGCCTCCAGTGGTGCCGGGCTACCCCCACACTCTATTGATCGTGTCATCGGCGTTTTCAAAGCCTACATCACTCGTGTAGGCAGTGGCCCTATGCCTACCGAACTCTTCGATACAATCGGGCATGAGTTACGTAATCGAGGCCATGAGTACGGTACTAACACCGGCAGAGCACGCCGCTGTGGCTGGTTTGACGCAGTAGCAGGACGTTTTGTTGCACAATTGAATGGACTGGATGCTGCCGTCATTACCAAGCTCGATGTCCTTGATACGTTCCCTACGATTAAAATTTGCACCGCCTATCGACTGCATGGCAAAACTGTGTATAGTCTCCCTGCAAATCTCAGTGATCTTGCCGCCTGCGAACCTGTCTATGAAGAGGTGGAAGGCTGGCAATGCAACACCTCTGGCATTTGTTCCTACGATGGGCTACCTGCGGCAGCAAAAAACTACCTGAAACGTCTGGAGACGCTTCTTGAAACGCCCATTGCGATGATTTCGGTCAGTCCTCAGCGTGGCAAAACGATCCAGGTGCAGGATGTAATGGCAGCCCCAGCGTATGACGCACGCTACCCAAGGAACGCTATGAGATAGAGTCAGCCATGTGGGAGGAAAACAATGATTATCAGAGAGGCGCGCCTAGAGGATGCCGCCGGTATCGCGAAGGTATATGTCGACGGCTGGCGCACAACCTACGCAGGCATTGTGTCAGATGAGTATTTAGCCAACATGTCTTACGAGAAATATACAGATCACTGGTCATGCATCCTCAGTATCTCTGATGGGTTCATCTATGTTGCCGAAGATAAGCCAGGCAACGTCGTCGGCTTCATCTGGGGCGGCCCAGAGCATAACGGAGATTCGATCTACCAAGGCGAGTTACACGCAATTTATATCCTCAAGAGCTACCAGGGTCTGGGGCTTGGTCGGAGCTTAACGCGAGTGCTGGCAGAAAAGCTCCTGGAGGTGGGCATCTATGCAATGATCGTGTGGGTTCTTGCAGCCAACACTTCACGTCACTTCTATGAATTGCTTGGAGCGGAATTCGTGAGGACCGGCCCATACGAAGTTGATGGGATGACACTAGAGGATCTCGGCTACGGATGGCCGGATATTACGGTGCTGCTAGATGAATTCGGTTGACCAACTACAAACGATGGCCCTGACCTATCACGAAATCTGCCAGGGAGAACATCTATTGCGGCAATCGAATGTTTGCCAACAAGTACGAATTTGCCGAACAATACCGCCGTCTCGTCGCTACTCAGTCTTCACCAGCCCTCTCCTGAGAGCCCAGTCTTATTCCCCCAAGTGGTCTCTTCACCATCACAGCACCAGCGCGAGGAAACTGCGCCGGGCATAACTCCTGTTGCTCCCACACAAGTAGGCGACGGCCATCAGCAAGACCGGGTAACGTCACAGCGACATCGGCCTTGAACACAAGCCCAAGCTGGTGTGCTGCACGCCTTCCCTGTACCAACTCCTCGGCCAACTCACCTTTTTTCGGGAGGATGATTTGACCTCCCACGCGGCAAAACGGCGCGGCATACTCCAGAAGAGTTGGGAGAGATGCGACGGCACGCGCAGTTACAACATCGAACGAGGCACGATACTCCTGGCTGCGGGCCAGTTCTTCTGCACGTCCATGCACCGCTTCAACACCCTCAAGCTGAAGTACATCAATAATATGTCGCAGGAACGTCACTTTTTTGCCGGTGGCCTCTAGCAGCGTCACCTGCCAATGGGAACGCACAATTTTGAGAGGAAGACCAGGGAAGCCCGCCCCTGCCCCGATATCGAGTAAACGCGCCCCTGGTCTATCGTAAACTATCAACAGCGATAACGAATTGAGGAAATGTTTAATCAAAACTTCCTCTGGATCGATAATGGCAGTCAGATTAACGCGCGTGTTCCAGTCGAGCAACTCCTGGCGATAACGCAGAAACTGTTCTACGACCGTAGAGAGGCGAGAACCCTCGAGACCAAGCCGATGCAAACTCTCCACGAACGCTTCCGGCAACATCACGCTATAATTTTCCGCTTGCTATTCAGGTAATCAACCAACAGGTATTCGCCCAAGTTGTTCTTATCTGCATAGAACGTGCGGCCATTGTTGATCTTTGCCAACTGATTGACGAAGGCAACCATCCAGTGATCATCCTCTAGCATGAAGGTATTGATCGTGATATGCTCGCGTGTGCAACGCTGCACCTCTAATAACGCCTGCTGCTCAGCCCACGGATTGGGCGGATAGTCGAATTGCCAGCGGTCATCCTCATACCAGACAGTGGGACCACCGTCGGTAATCATAATGATCTGCTTGTTGACGCCGTGATGTCGAGCTAACAGTTGCCGTGCCAGCATCAGTCCGTGCGCCATATTCGTTCCCATGCTGTGATCGAAGCGACCCATCTCCACCAGTTCGTCGGGCTTGTATTCACGAGCAATGAACGAAAACCCTACAATATACAGGTTGTCACGCGGAAACTGCGAGCGGATCAGGCTCTCCAACGCCACCGCCACCTTTTTCGCGGCCGGTTGGCAGCCGTTATAGATCATACTCATGCTCATGTCGATTAGCAACACAGTCGAGGACTGCGTGGTAAACTCGGTGCGATAGACCTCAAAATCATCTTTATCCAAACTTACAGGCGTGCCCGTACCACCTCGATGCAGCGCATTAATCAGCGTCTTTTCCAGGTCAAGCAGGAATGGATCACCGAATTGATATGCTTTACTCTCGTCGGTGCGCTCACCACCTACTCCACGGAAGGGGCTGATATGCCGACCAAAGCTATCACGCTTGAGTTTATTGAAGATGTCCTGCAGTGCCTTCTGGCCAATTTTACGAATGCCGCGGGCGGTCAGTTCCCAGCGATTCCCTTTCTTCTGGATATAGCCCGCCTCTTCCAACATCTTCATCAGCTCTTTTAACTGTTCAATTGACTGGTACTCCTCGTCGCCGAGCAGGTGCTTGACTTTTTCGCTATCGATAGCCTCCAGGTCATCTAAGCGCCGAGCCTCTTGAAACTGGTCTTCTAACCCTTCCATCTGCTGCAAATGGCTCATCATACGCATTGCTTCATTCAAAGGCAAAGACTCATCGCCCCGGAAGGGGAAGCGCGTGCGCATCTGCTCCATAGGTGATAGAGCTTCAAGGTTCTGGGCCAGTTCCATTAGATCGACGCGGATCCGATCATCACCCATCAGCTGTTCCATCAGGCTCTGTAACTCTTGGCGTTGCTCTGGCGAGAGGTTATCCATGATCCCTTGCATGGCCGCCATCTGCTGCTGCATCTGCTCGATTAGATCATCCAGGGAGTTGACGCCAGGAAAATACTCACCGTGCTTTTGCATGAACGAGTCAAAATCAGGCTCCCGGCCTTCCTGGCGCTCGCGCAGCATTTTGTTGAGATCACGAATCATCTCGCGCAGTTTGGCGATGTCTTCGGGAGTCATGTTCTGCAACGATTGCTGCATGCCCTGGAAGAACTGCTGCATCATCTGTTGCTTCAGGCTCTCCATCAGTTTGTTGAACTTCTCACGTGCCTCGTCTTCCATGAAGTCATATTCGGAAAGTCCCTTGATCTGGCCGGGAATGTCCATCGGCAGTTTATCCAGGTACTCTTGCTTGCGCTTAGCGATCATCTCCAACATCTTGCGCTTCTGTTCAGGTGTCAGTTCGTCGTTGCCCTGACCAGATTGGCCCTGCTGGCTGCTACGGGCGGAGGCAAGCTCCCCCGCTCCGCCCCCCTCCACTCCCGCCCCTACGGACTGTTGCTCTGCCTGTTCGCCCTGACGCCGGTTTCCTGGCTGTTGTCCTGACTGCTGATCTGTAGGTTGCTGCCCCGACTGTTGTTGTCCGGCTGGTTGTTGACCCGGTGGTGGCTGCTGGTCTTCGGTTGCCGCATCCAGGCGGTGCTGAATGCCCTGGCGCTCCAACTGCTTGATTTCTTCAAGTTTTTCGCGCAGGTCATCCATCACCCCAGAAGCCATATTGTAGCGGTTGAGTTGCTGGTTACGCATATTGCGCATGCGCTCCATCATCTCACGCAGTCCCATAGTGCGGCGACCATCATCACCCCGTATACCCTCTTGCATCAAGCGTCTGAGCGCCTGCTGCAAGTTGCCATCCTCCATGTAGTCATCCGAGAGAGCATCGAGAATCTCGTCAGCATCAAATCCTTCGATGCGCTGTGTGCCATCCCAGCGTGAGTATCCGTAGCGATTACTGAAAAAGCGTTTGAACATGTGATGCGTTCCTCTAGCGTCGATAGCGTGTCTTACCGTTGACCTCATCCTTATTAAGACGTCGGTTCAAGTGCAAGCCTTCCAGAATAAACTCGACACTTGATGCAATACTTGCCGGACTACCACGACCATTAAGCTTATCAACCGCTTTACTTAAACCGCCGACCTTTGCGAGCTGGTTGACGTAATCCATCGATGGCAAATCATCACCCACCTGTACATGCAAACCACGCTCGAAACCGGCTACTAGCTGCTCAAATTCGCGCACTTCAAAGTATTCTCCAAAGACGCTGAGCAAAGCTGCATTGATGAGCTTCTGGACCACGCGGTCTTCTTTAATATCACCCACAGTATCAAGCTCAATCTTTCCGCAGGTCGAGGCGATAATCGCAGACAAATCGCTCACACGCGGAGCAACCTGGCGCTCCCTCAGTCGCAAAGCACGTCGGCTGGCATTGCTAAGCACATTTTCAAAGTTTGAGATCGAGACACGTACGCTCACACCTGAACGCTGGCTAATGTCATTGCTGCGCCGCGCTAACTGGGTAATCTCTGCAATCACTTCTTTCATGAACTGCGGGAAGATAATCTCCAGGCCCTCGGTGATGAAGTGATTGCTTTCGGACTCCATGATTTGAATCTCATGTTCCGCTGTGCGCGGATAGTGTGTGCGAATTTCCGAGCCGACGCGGTCCTTGAGCGGGGTGATGATTCGTCCACGATTCGTGTAGTCTTCCGGATTGGCGCTGGCAACAACATACACATCCAATGGCAAGCGAATCTTGTAACCACGGATCTGTACATCACGCTCTTCCATAATGTTCAACAATCCGACCTGAATGCGCTCAGCCAAATCAGGCAGTTCGTTAATGCAGAAGATACCACGGTTTGTGCGTGGAATCATGCCATAGTGAATCGTGAGTTCGTCTGAGAGATAACGACCCTCTGCTACGCGGATAGGGTCTACTTCGCCCACAAGGTCAGAGATGGTGATGTCAGGCGTCGCTAATTTCTCACCGTAGCGCCTATCACGCGGTAACCAGGCAATTTCTACACGATCGCCCAGCTCATCTACTTTGTCACGACAGGCCTTACACACGGGTTCAAACGGGTTGTCGTTTATCTCGCATCCTGCGATAATCGGCACAACCTCATCCAGGAGGTTGACCAGGGCTCGTGCCATGCGTGTTTTCGCCTGCCCGCGTTCACCTAAAAAGATGATGTCCTGACCGGAGAGGATGGCATTTTCGACCTGTGGGATAACGGTCTCTTCATAGCCTATAATCCCTGGAAACAACTCTTCCCCTCTACGAATCTTCTGGATGAGGTTTTTCCGCATCTCTTCTTTGACAGAAAGTACTCTATATCCGCTTTCACGCAACTCACCAATAGTGCGTGGTCGGGTAGTTATAGTCATTCGGCTTTATGCTACCTTTCTTGGGGTTGGCCTCGTGCGATGCATGTCTGGGACGGGGACAAACAACCAATCCTGCATGATCCCACTGCACCATAAACAGGTGGAACCATAGTAATTCTACCGCTTCACGAAAGAAAGCGCAAGGGTGGGTTTTCGGCTCGCTAGATGTCAATTCATCGATTTGGCAGAGGGATATAGTGAATCTAAGATTCAGTGCAGCACTGTGAAACACACCCAGCAATAGTGACACATCGGGGGGTTGAACACCGTGCCATGAACACGATCCGCCATAACCTTAGATCGCGTCCTCTCTATAATAAGCAACTTGTGCTGTTAGCCCTGACAATGATCATGTTACTTGGTTCTTTCGTCCTCGCACGCAATCACCAGGATGCATTTGCTGCTAACCCAGGCCCAGGCAACGCTTGTGCCTGGCACACAGTCTATCGTGGCGAAACCTTGCGTAGGATTGCCCATAGTAACCATACCACAATTTGGAGGCTGGCACAGGTAAATTACATCAGAGATGTCGACCTAGTTTTTGTAGGTCAGCGCCTGTGTATTCCATATCGATTGGCAGGAGGTTTTTCGGGGAGCTCAGGACTCAGTGGCGTTCTGTCTAACGGTGCCGTGCGCTGGTATGATTACAATGCACTGCAATGGTCTACACATGGACAAGTGGTCGCGATGCTGCATTGGGTCGCTGCTCGGTATGGATTACCGGCAAATCTACTACTGGCTATTGCATGGCAGGAGAGTGGTTGGACCCAGCATGTGATTGCGTGGGATGGTGGTATTGGGGTAATGCAGGTGATGCCATACACGGCCATGAGAATCAACACTGGCACAGGTATACGACGGGACCCCTACCACCTATGGGACAATATCAACCTTGGCGCGACCCTATTGAGCTGGTTATGGCGAAATTTTCATGGTAATCTGGTCCAGACCATTAGCGCTTACAACGAAGGCAGCTGGGCGGTCGTGCGTCGCGGCGTCTATAACTGGCATTACGTGAGCAACGTGCTCTCTTTGATGCGCGTTTTCAGGTATAGGGAACATCCGTAGGACCTTGTCTGGGGGACAGATATGCCCGCGAGGCAACCACCACTTTCTCGTTGTTGTATGATATGAGTGGGTGGTGATTGCTTCAGGTACCTGACTCCTCGCCACCTCCGGCGGCTCGCAATCCAAATAGGTGACACTCCCAATCCCATAGAATGGGATAGGCTTCTTGGCATCGGAGGCACAATGACCGTATTCCCGCAGGAACTCCACGAGAGAGTGGGTGGCTGCATGTACAACCTAACCAAGACAACAGAGCATACAAAGTACACTCAGGCCCGTGTCCTAGGCTACTACTACAGGACGCCTCTTACGATTGGACACCGTTCTTTATCCGGCAGTCCTACCCTTACGGGGGCGACTTGTAGATACGTTCGTGTTGAGAGGCATCACCTGTACCACGCACGAACACGTGAGGCGAGGTATCCGGGCTTTTCAAGCCTTCTGTCAGCGTTTGTGGAAGGAGCAGGCCAACGGACTCTCGCCGTACCTACGAGCGCGACCACGCTGTATGTGCATTATAGCACATGTGTAGACACAATGCAACAAAACGAAAAGCTCTGCGAGGCCGTGCAGCGGCGCTTTCATCCCGTCCAGTGAACGGAGACGGGACTTCCCGCGCCGTTCTGTTAAGGAATTAGCACATGGATGCTTTTGAACTCGCCGATCTTATCAGGAGACGAAATCGATCGGATAGCTCATATCTCGAATTTCTCCGTGTATCTTCACTCAGCGTTGGCCTATATGCGCTTTCAGCGGGTGCGGTCGATCCACAGCAACCACATACCGAAGATGAAGTCTACTATGTCATCAGTGGTCGTGGCTTCATCCAGGTAGGCATAGAGAGTCGCGCAGTTGAAGCAGGGACGCTCGTCTTTGTGAATGCTGGTGTTGAGCACCGGTTTCATACGATTACAGAAGACCTAACGCTTCTCGTCTTCTTTGCCCCTGCAGAATATTCATTAGATCCTGACCGTTCTTCCTATGGGGACAAGCCTGGTGAGTGAATTGCGCGTAGGGAGTGATGGTGGGTTACATCTGGCCTCTATCTTCCGGACGCCAAAGAAATCTGGGTCGGTGAGCGTGAAGCTGACTACATCGTATCTGGACCATACGGTGTATACTATGATGTACTGAGGGGAAAGCTCGGTGCAATGGTAGCGATTGCCACACGCAAACTGCATGTCAAGAGCAACCTGGCGAACCTGTTGCGTTACAACGGTGCAATCAACCGTTTTGTTGAGCTAATGCAAAGGATGGACATCGAATTAGAAGGCGATGCTGCACACAAATAAGGAGTCTTGGTGGAGCCGATTAACATCAGCGACTATGAGGCACTTGCTCGAGCATGCATGGAGCCTGCCAATTGGGATTTCTATGCCGGGGGTAGCGACGACGAAGTAACACTGCGCGCCAACCGCACGGCGTTCGAGCGCATCCGCCTGCGCCCTCGTGTGCTGGTGGACGTCAACGTGTGTGACCTACGCACCACTGTGTTGGGTACGCTGGTCAGTATGCCCATCCTCATCGCTCCAACGGCATATCATGGCCTCGCTCACCCAGAAGCTGAATGTGCAACCGCCCAGGCTGCTGGCGAAGCTGGCACACTGATGATGGCCAGCACAGTCTCAAACCGCAGCATGGAGGAGATTGCCGCTGCTGCCAGTGGCCCCCTCTGGTTCCAACTCTATACCTTCGGTGGCAAGCAAGGTTCGGAAATGCTGGTCAGGCGCGCTGAAGCTGCTGGCTTTCGTGCAATTGTCCTAACTGTGGATCTGCCGCGCCTGGCCCGCAGAGAAAGAGACATTCGTAATAACTTCAATTTGCCTTCTCGTCTGCGTGAAGCAAACCTCACAGATGAAAATGTGGCCGAGGAAACCCCTTTCAGCCTTACCTGGGAGTCCCTGGCCTGGTTGCGAGGGTTGACGACATTGCCTATACTACTTAAGGGTATTCTCACCGCAGAGGATGCGAAGCTGGCGGTAGAGCATGGCATTGAGGGTGTCATCGTCTCTAACCACGGTGGTCGACAGCTCGACACTACTCTTGCCAGCATTGAAGCTCTCCCCGAAGTCGTCGAGGCCGGTCTCCGGGCGGTGCGAAGTCTATATGGATGGAGGGGTACGTCGTGGTACTGACGTACTGAAAGCCCTGGCACTAGGAGCAAGGGCTGTCCTGGTGGGTCGACCAATCCTCTGGGGGCTGGTGGCCAATGGTGCGGCAGGCGTACGCCATGTGCTGGAGTTGCTACGTGCGGAACTCGAACTTGCTATGGTGCTTTGCGGTCGCCCCACAATCGCGAATGTTGACCGTTCGCTGGTTCGTTTATCATAAACAAAAAAACATCTTTCATAATAAGGAAACATGACTGTCAATGACCTCCCTCTTCTTGGGGGAGGCTTGTAGGAGTCAAGCTCTTGCAAGCCGAATTGACCAGACTGAGCCCTGGAGATCGGCCAGCCGAGCAAGTGTGCGTCTGGCTCATCTGTGACAGGGCTACGATACGACGAAGCGTTCCTGTTCGGACTCTGCTGTGCTGCCCCAGCAGCAGACCCTCCAACCGCTGATTTAACCAGCAATGCGGTCAGTTGCCGTGATCAGCGGAAAGTACCGCGTCGTATCTGTGTCGAGGGGAACACTTGTACTCCGAAAGGAGCCTTACCTGATGAAGGTCTTTGTCTTGTCCCAGCAGGGGACACCACTCATGCCCACCACGCCCAGGAGGGCACGGCTCTGGCTCAAGGCCAAGCGTGCGCGCATGCTCAGCCGCGACCCGTTTACCATCCAGTTGCGCTTTGAGACCACCCATTATACCCAACCCGTCACCGTTGGCGTGGATACAGGCTCGCAGACGGTGGGAGTTGCCGCGACGACGGGAGGCTCGGTGGTCTACCAGGCTGAAGTGCATCTGCGCGATAACATCACGAGCAAGCTGACCCAGCGCCGACAGTCACGCCGGAAGCGGCGGAGTCGCAAAACGCGGTACAGACCGGCACGCTATGCCAACCGTCGTCGGTCCAGAGGCTGGCATTGCACCCTCACTCCGCTCGAAGGCGGAGGCAACCATCAAGGCCGTGCGTTTTGTCGCCACCATCTTACCTGTCCAGCACATCAAGGTCGAGGTAGCAAGCTTCGATACGCAAAAGATGCAGCACCCTGAAATCGCGGGGATGCAATATCACCAGGGCGAGTTACAAGGCTATCAGGTGCGGGAATATCTGCTGGAAAAGTGGCAAAGGATGTGCATCTACTGTCACAAGAGCGGCATTCCCCTTCAAGTGGAGCATCTGACTCCCAAAGCCAGAGGAGGATCCGACCGGGTCTGCAACCTTGCACTGGCCTGTGAGCCGTGTAATCGGCGCAAAGGCAAGCAGACCGCCGCAGAGTTCGGCTATCCAGAGATCCAGGCGCAAGCCAGGGTTCCTTTGCGGGATGCGGCCCAGGTCTCGAGTGTGAAGACAGCTCTGGTCTCAGCCCTGCGCGAGCAGTTCGGGGTCGAGAGGATCGGGATCACCTATGGCTATGAGACGAAGTACAAGCGCATCCAGGTGCTTGACCTGCCCAAATCGCATGCCAACGATGCCGTGGCCATTGCCTGCGGGATGGGTGAAGCGGTCAAGCCGGGGTCTGTGGTCTATCAGATCCGCTGCGTTGCGCGTGGGAACTACCAATTGTTCAATGGGAAGCGCGGGGAACACCGAGTCTGGGCACCCAAGAAGCTGCATGGCTGGAAGTTGTATGAACTAGTCGAGGCGAAAGGAGTCAGAGGCTACATCGGGGGAAGACGAGTCAAGGGGGCTTTTGTCGTCAAGGATCTAGCTACAACACAAACCATGCTGGAAGTCACTCCGCGCAAACTCCAACGGCTTGCGCGCCCAACGCAGGGGTGGATCATTCAGAGAGAGGAGGAGCGCGCTTCCTCCCCCGCCTAAAGGCGGAGGTTTCCGCGCGCATCTATTCATGGAATTTGAAAACGAAAACCAACAAAAGCGTGTATTACTGCTCATGTCTCCTGCCACTTATCGGGCGGGGGCATTCTTGAGCGCAGCAAAGAAACTGAATATTGAAGTAATTGTGGGCATTGATCTGCCTGAGCAACTCAGCGAGTATTGGCACGTACCATTAGGCCTGGATTTTCTGAACCCCTATGCATCGGTGCGCACCATCGTCGAGTTCGCCCAGAATCAACCTATCCATGCTATCGTCTCGGTTGATGATAGCGCCGTTGAAATTGCCGCCCGGGCCGGTGCCGCACTCGGTCTGGCGCACAATTCCCCACAGGCTGCTGAGTCCGCACGCGACAAACTAGTGATGCGCACATTGATGTCGAAAGGTGGCGCACCATGCCCGGTTTTTCACCCCTTCTCCCTCAGTGCTGATCCTGCCTGGATTGCCACCCAGGTGACATACCCCTGTGTGCTGAAGCCATTACGCCTCTCTGGCAGCAGAGGCGTCATCCGTGCCGACAATACCACTGAATTCATCAACGCCTTCCATCGCCTCAAGCGCCTTTTGCTTTCCGAAGGCTATACAGAAGAGGAAACCTTCATCCTTGTCGAAGACTTCATCCCTGGTTTCGAGGTTGCATTGGAAGGTATCCTGACCCATCGCCAGCTAAAAGTATTAACCCTCTTTGACAAGCCCGACCCGCTGGATGGCCCCTTCTTTGAGGAAACCATCTATGTCACGCCTTCACGCTTGTCTGGCAAAGTCCAACAAGACATCGCCCGGTGCGTAGCCATTGCTGCGGCATCGCTCGATCTGCGAGAAGGTCCTGTGCATGCCGAACTGCGCGTCAACGAGCAAGGACCATGGATGCTAGAGATTGCTGGACGTTCCATCGGCGGCCTATGCTCGACGGTCCTGGAGTTCGGCTCCGGCATTTGCCTGGAAGAGCTGATCCTGCGCAACGCTATCGGGCAAGAAATCACCTCCATCGAGCGCGAACAGCATGCAGCAGGTGTGATGATGATCCCCATTCCATCTGCAGGTATGCTCAAAGCTGTTCTTGGCGTGGAAGAGGCAGAGCAGGTGCCGCTAATTACCGGCGTTGAGATTACGGCCAAGCTTAATCATCCACTGGTGCCGTTGCCCGAGGGTGCCAGCTACCTGGGATTCATCTTTGCGCGTGGTGATAGGCCTTCCGAGGTAGAAGAGGCGATTCGCAGAGCGCATGGGTTGCTGAGGTTCGATATCAGGCGAGAGATACCTGTTTGCAACAGAGCCATAGGATATTAAAAACAGTGCTTCAAAAGCAAACATACCTATGCGAAAAAGGAGTTCTCCTATGGCAGAACAAGGAACTTCACCTCTGTATTTACACGCCAATGCTCAAGATATAGCGTCCTTAGCAAACAAGCTTACCCAGTTCAGCCAGACGCTCAGTCCAGTAGAGCTTTCACTGTTCATGGAGCGCATCAAGCGTAGTTTGCCTGGTATGGACGTGGATGGCATGGGCACTATTGCCGCCAGCCCCGCTGTCTTCGGAGCATGGCTTAATGCTATCGTCGATGGTGACTCGCGCTGGTTTCCGACGTGAACGCGAAGTTTCATTTTCAGACGACTCGCTATGAGACTAGAAGTGCTCTGAGCAGGGTGTTTCCACTTAACAGTGGGAGCGGGAAGTCCCGCCCCCTGGAACGGGGCGGGATGAAAGCGACCCATTCCCCTTGCTATCTTGTACAATAAATGCTACAATATCTACATGGGTACAGAACCACATCAAACCATGCGGGTATGGAAGAAGACACACAAGTTGCTGCGCATGATTGCCGCCCAGACGGATGAAAGTATGGTAGAAGTGCTCCATCGCTTAGCTCAAGCCGAGTATAATCGCTTGCGAGTTGGGAACACGACCAGGAGAGAGGATGAAGGCCGTCAGGATCATAGGCTAGGCATGCTCTCTTCCTCTCTTTTTCAACGTCTGAAAGCCGCCCAAATGGAAGCGGCTCAGGTCTGGAACGAGTGCATGGAGACCCACAAGCAAGCACGCGTAGCGCATACCCTGTGGCCCAGACGCACCGAGTTGCAAAAGGCGACCAAGGGACGTTTTGCCCTGCATAGCCAGTCTGTCCAAATGATCGTGCATGCCTTCCTTGCCACTATCCTCGTCACGCGTGAGTTGCGCAAATCTCATCCCCACATGCGCATGAAATACCCCTGGCGGACCAAGCGGTTCTATCCCGTGATGTGGCCCGCTCAGGCCGTCTCCAAAGAGCGCGGGCGTGTGGTGTTGCCCATGGGCAAAGGCCGCAAGTCGCTCGTTTTGCCGCTTTCGCTGCCTGAGCATAGTGGAGCATGCACGCTCGTCTGGAAGAACGGCTTTGAACTGCACGTGTGCATCGAGATACCACAAGCCGAAGATGCCCCTGGTGAGAACAAGGCCACCGTTGATCTGGGCGAAATTCACTTGGCAGCCGTCACCACCAATACAGGCCAGGCCATGATCGTCACTGGACGTGGTATCCGTAGTCTCAAGCGGCAACGCACCATGCGTCTGCGCAAGATCACCAAGAAGCAAGCCCACTGCAAGAAGTATTCCCGTCGCTGGAAGAAACTGCAACGTGCCAAGAACAAGACCTGTCGTCGCTCCGAACGGCGTATCCGCGACATGAGACATAAAGCCACACGTCAGGTGATCAACTTCTGTGTTGAGAACGAGGTGGGAAGTCTCTTCATCGGCAATCCTCACGGTGTGCGTACCCGCGATAATGGCCGTCATCACAATCAACGGATGGCCTTGTGGGAATACGGCAAGGATATCGACTACCTGACTCACAAAGCAAAAGCTGCCCACATCCTGAGCTTCACTGGCTCCGAACGAGGAACAAGTAGCCAGTGTCCCCGATGTGGACACAAGCACAAACCTGAAGGCAGGGTGTGGCGCTGCAAGCAATGTGGCTTTATCGGCCACCGTGATCTCGTCGGTTCGATCAATATGCATCGTCTTGCGTATGGGTCTCAAGTGGAGTTTCCTCGTTCCTTCACGTATCTACGCCCTGGTCCATCCAGGAGTAGTAGGAGGGCAGACACGCCCCAACGTTGTTTGAGTGAGTCCACGGGTCAACCACTGCATGATGTGCAGGTCCCTCTGGGGACAGGCCACACCGTGGAAATCGCTCAGAAGCCCGTCAGCCTTTAGGCGACGGGAGTGTCACTATGTCGGATCCAACTGATCCTTCGTTGGTTCTGCTCAGCAGAACCAGGATTCAGTCAAATGCGGCAATACCTTACCATTGCCATAGTCTTGCACTGCGTGAGAGATGCACAGGTCCTCACCGGCAACAACAAGCGCCAATGCCTTGATAGCGAAAAATGTCTCAATAGGATCGGCGTGTGCCTGCTCGGCCCGCTCTACCAATGTGGCTACATCGCATTGGAGCTTGTCCATGCGCGGATCAGAATGTTGCCAGCGATAGGTATAGGCGGCTGCATCAAGCTCACCAAGCCATTGCTGGCTATCAGGCGAAGCGAGGAGTGCTGACTCTGGCGGAATGAGCAGGCGAATTGAGAAATGCACCGGATCAATGTGCTCGACCAGGTGGCGCTCCTCGAAGAAGTTGAGCAGTGCGAGATAGCTCTCCAACGTCTCCCACGGGGAGAACGGCAACAGCGAAGGACGTAAAACAATGCCCACTCGCTCCAAGAGATCGAAGGCCTCAGCAACGCCCGCGCTGGTATGGCCCTTGTCGAAATGCAGAAGTACAGTATCATTGATTGACTCAACGGCAGAGACGATGAATGCACATCCCAGGTCGCGAAGTTCTGGCAGGAGGTGACGTTGCTTCAAAAGATGCTCAATTTTGATCGTTGCATCGAAGGTAACATCGGGGAATTCCCGGTGAAGCGAACGGGTAATGCGCATGGCATGAGTCGGCCCGTTGAAGAAATCGGGATCACCAAAGGTAATGTGGCCAGCTCCATCCGCTACCTGTGCTCGGATGTCGGCCAGAACGATCTCAGCCGGTATAGCAAAGAAACGTCCCTGGTAGATCGGCGTGATGGGACAATGCAGGCACATGTGCTTACAGCCACGCGTCGTCTCAGTGTATCCTGCTAACCGCAATTGGCCACCTGACTCCAGGCGGGCATATCGCTCCAGGTGTGGCAACTGTTCACGCTCAGGCACAAGAAACCTGCTGCGCTCTATCCACGGTCCACTATTGGATGAGCGAGTCCTGACCCCCTGGAGAGTCGAGGAATCAGTGTCGGCCATTTCCTTAGGGGCGGGTGTGGGGTTGAGAGGGGACGCAATCCGGGGGATTGTGTGTAGGACGCAGTCTGGGGGACTGTGTGCCGCAGTGGTACCCTGTCTGGGGAACAGGAACCCTGCCTGGGAGGCAGGTAATGCCCGTAGGGTAGACTCCAACGCTTTAATCAGCCGAATTAATGGGCCCTCATATTCTCCGCCGATGACAGAGTCTGCCGTCTCTTGCAATAGGTAGTCGGCGTTGAGCAGGGCGTAGTGCCCATAAAAACAGATATGTGCGGATGGATTAAGCGAGCGTACACGCAGCGCAATCTGGTGCCCCAAACGCAAGGCAGTATGCATAGGCACAGAGATGGCGACAAAAGAAGCTCCGCGAATCGTGTCGTCGGTCAGTGTCTCTACTGCCGTATCGACAGGCACAGCAGCATACCCTGCCTGTCGCAGCATCGCAAGCAACTCGGCAAGATGAAACGGTTGATGACCCAACTCATAGCACGAAATGAGCAGGATATCGCCACGCGCTCTCATTTTTTACGAGATGCTCCGCCACCGCCTTTTTTACTCTGTCCAGCCCCGGTCCCCACGTTTTCCTCTTCCGGCACCCAACCTTCTGGCATCTTCGCCTCTGACCCGAAGAAAAACTCCTCCATCTGCTCGCGCAGTATCTTGCGTGCTTCGGGATCTGCCATGTTCAGGCCATAGTGGTTGATGATAAGCGTGCTTTGAGCAGGCCACATGTCATAGGCTTGCTTGGAGATATGCTCATAGATGCGCTGCCCCAATGGACCTGGGAAGGGCGGCTTATCCAACCCCGGCAGCTCGCGCCCCAGTTTGACACATTTTACCATTCGTGGCATTATAGAACTCCATTGAAACTCTCTAGTGACTTTGCCATTTCTATGTACTGATAGTACAAGATGCAGCATGACATGTCAAACACTCTATCAATGCAACGCCCACCGCGTGTCCTCTTCCTGGGTATGCAGGGCGATTTCTCACCTCCCTCCCTGCATGCCCTGTTAGACAACGGCATTGAGGTCAGTACCATTGTCGTTCCTGCTTCACAGCCATCAGGGCCTGGCCTACCGGCCATACGGCGGCGAGAACAGCCACGCACATCGCGCCCAATACTACCGTTGCTCCATGCCTCTGTTCTGCAACTCGCATGGGCACAGTACATACCCCTGTGGGAGGTGCAGCGCGTCTCAGACTCCGAGGTTATCTCCGTACTTGCTGCCTATCATCCGGATATCATCTGTGTGTCCTGCTTCTCACAACGAATTCCGCGTGCCATCCTGGACCTTCCCCGTCTTGGTTGTCTCAATGTACACCCGTCGCTGCTGCCAACCAATCGTGGTCCCGTTCCCCTCTTCTGGACATTCCGAGAAGGGTACGAACAGACCGGTGTCACCATTCACTTGATGGATGAGGCAATGGATAGTGGCGCTATCCTGGCGCAGGAGCCTATCAAGGTCCCCGATGGCATCAGCTATGCACAGTTGGAGTCACAATGTGCTCTACGCGGCGGGGAACTGCTGGCACGTACAGTATGGGACCTCTATAGAGGCCGTGTTCTGCCTGTACCGCAGGATGAGACAAAGAGCAGCTACCATCCTTTTCCTTCCGCCCAAGACTTTGTTGTCGACCCCGCCGAGTGGAGTGCTCGCCACGTGTACAACTTTCTTTGCGGCGTGGGCCACTGGAGCGAACCGATCAAACTATACTTAAATGGCGAGTATGTTGTTGTACAACAGGTCATTTCTTATAGTCTAGAGAATATGGACGACATTCCTAGCGGATCAAGCAACGAATTGTGGGTACACTGCAAAGTCGGGTGGGTGAAAGTCAGGAACCCTAGGCCGTGAAGCGAGCTAGAGTACCTAAGCCTACGTTCAGAGTATAGCAGGTTGCCAGGAGAAAGTGAAGACGGAGCGGCATTAAACCAGCATCTGTTCAATGGTTTGTAGGAATTCGTCCAGTTCAAGCGGTTTGGCCATGCCAGTGATCTTGCGTTTTGCGATTTCTTGCTTGGGCAGCCTTGCACTTATCAAAATGGTAGGAAGATTGTCATGTATATTCATTTCCTGTATACGGTCATATAATTCGATACCATTCATAGAAGGTAGATGATAATCCAAAATAAGCAGACTGGGTCGAATATTGGAGAGCGCTTTTAAAGCTTGAAAGCCATCTGTAACCAACATTGCATGATGGGGTGTCTCTTGTGAGATTGCCTGGACGAGAAATGAGCCAATATCTGTATCATCCTCTACCACCAGAATTGTTTTCACGCTGATACTTTTGCTTTCCCCTTGGATAGACAGCTCTTGATTGTGGGGCATGTGTCCCCTCCAATTCTAATGGTAGTTTTTGATGGGTATTACCTGTGCTGGACAAATGGTTTGGATTATACTACGTTCCAAACCGAAAAAAAGTTTCAGGTCCATGCTGGAGAAGGGGAATAGCTATGAGTGAAGAGATTGAGCTCTGATAATAATCTCTTGTTTTGAGGCTGAGACATGCTCTACTCCTTACACTTTATTGGCAGCAGCACGAAGCTGGTCAATCAAGCTTTGGTTGCACTTGCCTCCCCGGATCGCTTTGGTGACCTGATCTGCCTTAGCTTCATACTCCCCGAATGCGGGAGTGTTTTTAAGGTCAGGGTTGTCCTGTATTTTTTCCTGCACCTCAACGAAGATTTCGCCAGCTATGGTGATCCAATCAGTTTGCAAGGGGAAATCTCCTTTCTGTTGCAGTTCTGATGTCCTGATGACGGGATAAGAATTTGCCGGTCATAGAATTTGGATGCGGGTGGGAAGCCTGCGGATGCAACAGTATGCTATATAATCCACCTCCAGTATGACAGGAGGTTGTATAGACAGACACCGACTCTTATGATGGGTAACACATATTGAAAGTACTCATTATCGTCTCGAGCAGGCAGGGGTGCGAGGGAAGATCGTGTTGCAAGTGGGTACAAGCACTCATCACTGATGAGTACCTCGAGAGGGAATCAGTAGTCGGGAAAATGACGGCTTGTTTCCAGCAGTATCCTTAGCTGAGACGCTCGACGATCATGGCCATGCCCTGCCCGCCTCCTACGCACATGGTCTCAAGTCCGAAGGTCTTGTTGGTGGTCTTGAGGCCGTTGAGCAGCGTAGTCATGATGCGGGCACCCGTCATGCCGAATGGGTGGCCAAGAGCAATCGCACCACCATTGACGTTGAGTTTGTCCCACGGGATGTCGAGGTACCTGGCCGACGGGATCACCTGTGCAGCGAATGCTTCGTTGATCTCTACCAGGTCTATGTCGTTGATGGTCATACCTGCGCGGGCCAACGCCTGCCGACTCGCTCCGACCGGGCCCAATCCCATGATCTCAGGGTTGAGTGCCGATACGCCGCTTGACACAATGCGTGCCAATGGGGTGATGCCCAGTTCACGAGCTTTACTGTCGCTCATCACTATCACAGCGGCGGCACCGTCATTAAGCGGGCAAGAGTTGCCCGCAGTTATTTCGCCGTTGGGCCGGAAGACAGGTTGCAACTCAGCCAGTTTTTCGACGGTGGTACCTGGTCGGGGACCGTCGTCCCTGGTCACCACCCTGCCGCTAGGTGTGGTGATCGGAGTAATCTCTCGCTCGAAGAAACCGTTCTGCTGTGAGTTAACAGCCCGTTGTTGGGACAGGGCGGCAAACTCGTCCATCTCGCGGCGACCGATATGCTCGGCCAGGCTAACATTCTCGGCGGTCTGGCCCATCGCTATATAGATATCGGGCAAACCGGGTGCAGGTTCCCACGAGGTGGCACCTTTGGCCTGTTCGGCGGTGCGGGCCTCGGCCTGGGCAAAGGCTTCGTTGTGGGGGCCGCTATCTGACATACCATACATATACCTGCTCACGGTCTCGACGCCAGCGGCCACGAACACATCCCCCTCGCCTGCCTTTATGGCATGAAAGGCCATGCGGATGGTCTGCAGCGACGACGCACAATACCGATGGACTGTGACACCTGGAACATCGGGCATGCCAGCAAGTATGGCAGCCACTCGAGCAATGTTGAAGCCAGACTCGCCTGCTGGCTCCCCACAGCCAAGCAGCAGATCCTGGACTGTGTTAGGATCTAGCTGCGGCACCTTCGCTAGCGCCGCCTTCACGATAGTGGCGGCGAGGTCATCGGGTCGGCACTCGATTAGCGACCCTTTCATGGCCCGGCCGATGGGGCTACGGGCAGTGGAAACAATGACAGCTTCGGGCATAGTAATCTCCTAGTTATCCCCTTTTGAGGAGGATGGTTCTTTCAACCGCTTCTCGTTTCGTGGTATTCATGAGCAGATTTCTATCACATCCGCATACAACACCAGGAACTGTTGAAAGCTCCAATGTCACCGAAAATGAAGGCAAACGAACTTCCTCCGTTTGCCTTCAACCCTCAGCTTCTCTTTCTTGTGGTAGTTCGCGCGGAGGGCGACCAGGCAGAGCAAAGAAGAGAGCGAGAATGAAACTGAGGATAACACATGCCAGTGTATTGATCCAGGCCACTCCAAAGACGACGAGGTAAATAAGCGGCCCGAATAAATACTGTCTGCTTATAGCCTTAACTGCGTGTGGGTCTGCGTCTTTGCCCAGGAGCCGATTGTGATAGGAGGCATAGCGCCAGAGAACATTGAAGCAGCAAGCCATCAGAAAACATGTGCTACTGTATACTATGGCTGCTGCATGCTGATCGGGACGGACAATATACTCAGCGAGCAGTGCAGTGGGAAAAGGGATGAAAACGATGACTAATAAGAGCAAGAGGTTTATTAGTAGCAATACAGTATTTGTGCGCTTAATGTGAACAAACAACCTATGATGATTTAGCCACATAATACCTATAGTTGCGAAGCTAGTTGCATAGGCGGCTAACATCGGCCACTCATCACGCAATGCTTGCCACAAATTTGTATCGTCCGGCAATTTACTAGGAGGCAAATCTATTCCTGGTATCCGAATATTTAAGATGAGCAAAGTGATAGCAACAGCGAACACGCCATCACTGAAGGCTTCCAGGCGACCGGTCTCTTTGTTATCCATTCTCGATTGTCCTTCAGCCAGGGTAGATAGTGCAACGGCTCGTTTATGCTCGTATGAAAAAGGTGAGAGTAGAATTAATCATAGTTTAGTATATGCCAAAGAAAGTTACTTGTCATTCCACCCTTCTTAAAAGGGTGCGCCCCAAAGTTTTGCGCGAAGTTAGCCAGCCTTTCGACGGGGCAGAAAGCGTCCCTTCCAAGGATAGGTGGGAGCAGAACGAACAGGAAGCTTAGGGTCCGTCGACGCAGAGGAGGCCTTGATCGGCTTGATCACCGCCGCAGGAGTCGGAGTGGGTGAAGGGGAGAAAGCCCCCAGGTGTGCAAGAGTTCCCATCAGTTGCCACCAGGCTTTTTGGTTGTCACCATTTGACCGAACCATGAGTTGAAAAGAACATGTTTTTGGCATTATCGAGAATCTGTACATGGTCGTTGAAACGGGTGATTTTTGCTACACGCACACGCAAATGCTGGCCTTCAACGATAACGGCCGCATCAGGTTCCCGGTAGCGCCAAAAGGATCCGTCGGGTAGGGCAAACCCACCATACTCCCAGTGGCGATCTATACCTGTGATAATGCTATGATAACCGGCGTAGGTGAAGGTGAAGGCTCTTCCTGCGCTAGTGCGTTGACAGTTATGGTGGTTTGTGTTTCGTCCATCAAAGGTACTGGCACTCCTTTTCGTGTTTCCTCAAGGGCTTCGTTGAGTTGAGATCACCTGTTTCTATTATACATTTGTTGAATGAAAGACCTGGCAGTTAGCAAAGATGATATAATCAGTTGGTGAAGCTCGCAGCGCAATTCAGTCCATAGTGCATTCGCGCTTCAGCATATATACACCAAGGAAGGACATAGGATGTGGCTAGCAACGAACGAAAAAAAGCTGTCGAGGATGAACAGAAGAAACAGGAAGTCGCAGATAGTCTGATTAAGAGTGCATTGCGGCGAGGTAGCCGCGCAAATAATGTACGCGAGCTGGGTACCAGCCTGCTGAAAAGTCTACCGACCAGTATCCCCACAATACAGAAATTTATGAAAGCTGTGAACTGGGCAGAGGCTCAGGGTGAAGTGCAGCAGAGTTTGAATAACACAATCGCTATTGTAGGCCTGCCCAACACTGGTAAGAGTACGCTCTTCAACAAGATAAAGGGCCAACAGCTCTCACCAGTATCGCCGGAGGCCGGTACGAACCCGCGCATTGGTACGCAGCGAATTTGGTCCCTTCACGCTCATTGATACCCCTGGACACTTGCCGGATGTGGCGGAAAGTGGCATGAAAGAGGCAAGCGTCATTGTCTTTCTCATGGATGCCACACAAGGGCTACGGAAGGAAGATCGCCAGCTATACGAAAACATCAAGACGCTGAAAAAGCCCATCATTCTCGCAGTCAATAAAGTCGACACATTGAAAGGGAGAGAGGCAGGGGATCAACTGGCCACCGAAGTGGCGGATGCGCTTGGTGAGGTAAATGTGATCCCCATTTCCGCGCGAACAGGTGAGAATATTGCTGAAGACCTCATTCCAGAGATAATCAAGGCCAGCCCGGATGCGGCTCTGGTGATCGGACGTGAGTTGCCTGCATTCCGACATGAGGCTGCACAGCGTATTATCCGCAATGCGACGCTGATCAGCTGGGTGGTAGGTATGGAGCCTATTCCCCTGGTGGATATTCCTATTCTTTTGGGGACACAAATTCGCCTGGTCTTGCGCATCGCCGCTCTCTATGGTGAGCCGTTGGATAGCGCTGATTTAAAGAAACATGCACGTGAAATGCTCGTGACTATGGCTGGCGGCCTGGGCATGCGCTACCTGGCACAAGAAGCTGCTAAGGTCGTTCCCTACGGCGGCGATGCCATCGCCGGTATCATCGCTGGCGCTGGTACATGGGCCATCGGACAGGTCGCGCTTGAATACTACGAAGGGGACAAGCAAATTAACACTCGCCGTCTGCGTCAACTGTATGCCGACTTCTACCAACGCTTCCGTAAGGTAAAATCAGCTGAGGAACTGCGTAGCTATGCCCTTGAAGGCAAGGATGCTCCGCTGTTGTTGCAAGACCCGAAACCGTAGGGGCGAGAGTGGAGGAGAGCGGCTGGGTGGGCCTTTATGGTCGCCCGCGCTGGTTCTAGAGAGGTAGATATGCTTTTCCCTTATGAGCGATATGAGTCGCTAGCAGAACCGATGCGAGTCTTTTACCCAACGGGCGAGGAAGCACAGGCCCGTTGGGTGTCTCAAACTATCGATAATGCTGGCAAGTTATTGATTTCATTGCTTAACCAACCAATGCCTGGGATGGAGATTCTGCTGGTCGCGTCGGCTGATTGGTGCGCAGCGCCGCCAGAAGATTTTGCAGAGCCGGATACCTATGGTTTAAATAAGCCTCTACCATACTGGGCTGACGCTACCCATTCATCCTACATTGTAATTCCCACGGAACTTGATCCAATCGTTGGCGAACCGACGCGGGAAAAACTTGCCTTTCTGCTGTACCATGAATTGACACGAGCCTTTTTGGAGAATGATCCACGTCCATGGCCGGATGAGTACCCTTTGTGGGCCGATGAATGGCAGTTGCAGTTTGCTGCCGTTTGGCTTTCTCAGCAAATCAATGGCCAGCAGGGCATAGTGACCAGAGACCTGCATCAGAAATATGCCGAGATTTTCGAGCCGGAGGAGGATGGCAAGACTCCCATCACGGTGCGTGGCTTCGATTGGTACGATGATACTTCCCCCGAAGACTATTTGTGCTTCGATCTCTTGCTTGAGCAGTTCGCTGCCGACTTGCTGAAACACTACGGACCTGAGGTCTTGCCACGCTTCCTTGCACTCTATCGCAAAGACCGTCGCGTGCTATTGAGTGACGATGTGACTGAGATGCTGGGGTCCGTGCTAGGGCCTGGCGGGATTGAGTGGCTCGAAGGTCTTGTATATTTTTGATCATTGTTAGGTACAGCCATGCTGCGCTTGCTGCTATTTGTGCTACCGCTGGGGCTTGATACGCTGGGCGTCTCAATCAGCCTAGGCATCCGATCTGTAGAATGCCGATTTATCCAGCATGTACAACCCCTCGATAAATCGGGGGGTACGTGCTCGATAAATCGGCCCACCACGATAAATCGGGTGGCTACTACTGTAGAATGCGGATTTATCCAGCATGTGAATGCCCTCCCACCTTGGTTAGGTTCCGCTCTGCTCTTCTCATTCGCAGAGACAGTGATGCCATTGGTCGGTCTGACAATTGGCTCTGCTGTCTCTCTGTTCCTCAGCAGCGTCATGCATATTCTTGGTCCGCTCCTCTTGATCGGTGTTGGACTTTGGGAACTACTGCAAGAAGTAGGGGCGAGAGTGGAGGAGAGCGGCTGGGTGGGCCTTTATGGTCGCCCACCGTGCCCAAGGAAAGAACGTGAGTCTTCCACTGCAAGAAGTAGGGGCGAGAGTGGAGGAGAGCGGCTGGGTGGGCCTTTATGGTCACCCGCCGTGCCTGCACAACGTTGGGGTCGCCAGTTACTGCTCGCACTGAGTGTCAGCCTGGATGAACTGGCAATCGGCTTTTCGTTAGGAGCGATAACTTCAGGCCTACAAGGTAGTAAAACCATTAACACAATTACGCTCTGTATCTTGATCGGTCTGCAAGGCTTTTTGATGACCTTAATCGGATTGACGCTCGGGCGCACGTTACGTCTACGACTGAAATTCGTCAAGGAGTGGACCGAGTTCTTAAGTTGTTTCCTACTGATCGCATTGGGCGTCTGGTTACTTGTGACATCTCCCCAGGGCTAAAGCCACGGGGCTTCCTGACCTCGCAGTCAGGCTTTCCTGCTTCATTGGAAGTTGCGAGAATGGACTCTCATCCAGTCCCGTCTTACACTGCCTCCACAGGCATATTGCTTTCCGCAAGCCCTGCGGTAGTTTCTCAGTCTTGGAGCCATCAGGAACGTGGTTCTTGTTCCTGGCAAAAGAAAGAGAGGGTACAGTGAACATTTGGTACGTTAGTGCTTTTACCTGGCGGAACGATTTACGCCAGAACGCCCAAACACTATTAAGTTATCAAAGTACTAGATCAAGTGTACCAGCGCTGTCTAGATTTTCATTGAATAGTTATGCTATGAGTAGCCAATCATTGAGTATTACCTGTGGGCAGCCATTTTTTCATCCCCATGCATAGAATGCAGGGATCTTCAAAATGGAGGTTCGATAACCTGAGGCGTTCCTCCTTGAACATGTTCAAGGAGGAACGCGTTAAGAAGGAGAGAAGATCATGTTTAAGCGGGTAGCAATCATCGGGCTGGGACTGATCGGCGGATCAATAGGGCTGGCGCTTCACAAGGTAAACGCAGCGCAGCAAGTGACGGGCTACGATCTGGGCAAAGGAGTGAGCGATCGTGCTCGCAAAGTTGGGGCGATTGACCAACCGTTTAGTGCCCTTGCTGATGCAGTACGCGGTGCCGAACTGGTCATTCTCGCTACGCCCATAGGAGCTATGCGCTCACTCTTGCAAAGTATCGCTGCGGCTGTGACACCTGGCGCAGTAGTGACCGATGTCGCCAGTACCAAAACCCAGGTCATTAGCTGGGCGGAGGAATTCCTGCCTCCCTCGGTGTTCTTTGTTGGCGGACACCCTATGATAGGCAAGGAGTTGAGTGGCGTTGAGGCGGCAGATGCTACACTCTTCCAAAATCGCATTTACTGTCTCACCCCTACAACACACACGTCGGCTACTGCGATCAATAAGGTATCTACATTCATTGAATCACTCGGAGCGCGCGTGCGTTTCCTGGAGCCTGCCGAACACGATGGACTGGTCGCCGGTGTCAGTCACCTGCCCTTCGTCGCCTCGGCTGCCCTGACGAGCACTCTGGCGCATAGTCCAGCCTGGAGCGATGCGGCGATGCTGGCTTCTACCGGCTTCCGTGATATGTCACGCCTGGCTGCAGGCAATCCTGAGATGTATCGCGACATTTGCCTGACGAATAGTGAGGCTTTGGTGCGCTGGCTCAACGAATATATCACCACGCTAAACCAGTTACGCGATCAAATTGCTGCACACGATGCTAGCCTGCGCGAGACGTTCGCCAGCGCGCAACAGGCACGCCTCAAATGGCAAGGAGCTTACGGTGTGGAGTAGCGGATCGCTCACTGTCATTACCGGGCGCATCGCGGCAGGCAAGACAACGCTAGTGCGCGTGTTGTTGGGCTCCCTCCTCTCTGCCCGGCTCAAGCAGGCGTTTCGTCTACCTCCTTTGGAGGGCGTCCAGCACCTGCACAAGGTGATCGAGGATATCTTTGTGCTTGTCGAAACCCACATGCCGGAGTTCGATACGGCACTGTACCGGGAGAAGGTCCGGTGTACCAGGTTCGGCCAGTTGATAGCAAGACCTCGGGTGAGGCAATGCTCCAGAAACGAACGAAGTCAAGCAACGGGAGAAGGCCAAGACACAGAGCATCAAGAAGAAAGCGGCAAAGCACATCAAGCTCTGCGAAGGGAAAATCAAGGAGAACGGGCTGAAATGACCCAAAATAGGACTCATCGGTAGCATCCCCCACATCCAAGCTCCTTTCTTCGACCCCCCACGCCGGCATATTCATCAGCGCGAAGGCCTCTTCATGCTTGCCTGCTTCAACGAGGTGGAGGATGTGCTCCGCAGCGCGTTCCATGCGGGCGGTAATCGACTCGTGGCTGGCGACGATCGCCGGTCCATACAGCCCCCATACAGCGGCTGCCTCTTCCAGTTCGATACGTTGACGGAGGCTGGCGATTTCGCTGGTGTGCTCGGTCATAGGATGAACTCCCTGCTTCTGCATGAAATATCACATCTATATGCATATTACACTTATATGCACGATTTGTCAAGAGCTTTGAAACTGGGGTCCTGTCGGAGGCGGTCAAGTACCAACGTTCAGGTCTCGCCTCGTCTGATCAGTCGTCCAGTTCCCCTGGTGCAGAGCAATGAGCAAGCGAATGATCAGCGGTAAACCGGCCAAATTTGTGATGCCGTCGTGAGATTCCGCTGTCGTTTTGTGAGCGTTCTGTGAGGCAAAGAGACTATCCTTCTTAAGAGACCTGTATGAGATGGTCACACACGTTGACCCTGAGGCGGGCGAGGTTGGTAGTGCGCGGGGTTGCTACTGATCGTCGTGTGCTTGCGGGCCAATGTCTTTTCTAAGGAACCCTGGGGACTCGTGAAAAGAGGGTGTAGATCAGCACAGGCAGGTCGAGACATTGTCTGGTGCTTCTCGCAATGGTGTGAAGTGTCGGCAGTGAGACAGGAAGAGGGTGCGTAGCTCCCCGATTTATCGTGGGAGCCCTCTTTCCGCCGAATGTCCAGACCAGAACAGCCGGAGGTAAGCACTTAGGAAGGAGGCAACGGGTATGGCTGTACAGCAAACGAACAGGCGGGATATTAAAGCCGTGGCGGAGGACACGCCGCCAGATGGCTGAAGAGGGAGTACGGTAACTGAGCCGGTACTCCCTCTTTTTTCTTGCTGTGACTTCACCTCTATGGTCTCCCATTTGCTGCTCCGCTTTGCACTTGCTATTACATTGCATTTCACACTGGGATGTGATAGTCCACTAGCGGGGTTGTGCCGCAATGACCGTCACCTCCTGGCGGTTGTGAAAAAGCTGGTGAGCTTGCACAATGCCGTAGGGACCCGATTTATCGCGTCCGTGGAGCAAACCCAGCGCCTCTTTCAGCGTTTTCAATGGGTCGATTTCACGGGTAGTATGGGGCAACTTGAGCGTGCTGATAACAAAGCCGTCGGTGCGTAGACACTGGCGGGCCTGTATCAGTAAACGTGCAGCCTGGCGTGCATCCATGCGCATATCGTTGGTAATCACATCAAAACGTCTTCCCAAGGGCGGAGGCAAGCTCACGCCCCTACGGGCATCCTCAAGGTAGGTTTCGGCGTAACCACGGTAATGCTCCAGGCGAGGTTGCCCCTTTAGACGGGGATCGAGTTGGGCCGGGTCTACTGCCACAACGTGCAATCCAGCCTTCAATAGTAAGCGTGTCCAACCGCCGGGCGCGGCTCCCAGGTCGAGGGCATGGCCTCGTGCTGGCAGCGTCACGCCGAATACCTCCAGCGCTTCCAGCAGTTTGAATTCGGCGCGGCTGATCTGCTCGGGCGTTTGGGCAAAATGTCGCATACCACCCGGCCAGTCGCTCAGGTTCTCCTCGCTTGTGGAGATGCCGAGATAGCCTTTCTCTGTGGTGCAGAGCAAGGAAACGATGACCTGTGGTTTTTTAATGGACTCTACTGCACCGGTTTCCTCGGCGATAGCTTCGGCAAGCGCCTGGTTCAGTTGCCCACTCGTGTAGGGCCGGTTGATGTGGCTTTCGCGGGTTTGTAGCAGGCGTGTCTGCACAGCAAAATGCACTCCGCGTTCCAACTGCTGGAATGTTGGCAGGTTAGCCACTGCGAGTGCGAGTTTGCCGATATCACGTTCTGTATTGCTCAGGCTAATTAACGTCTGCGCGGGAGCCAGGTGCCGCACGAAGATGGGGCGCCAGGGACGCATATATAAATAAGTCCCTGCCAGGCGCATCAATGCTGAGACGTCAAGGGCGGCACATAAAGCAATACCCGGGTTCAGTAGTTCGATGCTGGTCAGTCGTTGGTCGAGTTGCTTGAGTTCGTCCAACGCTGCAGTTAAAAACTCGGGTTGCGCAGTGACGATGAGTAGGTTTTCCATCGTAACTCCCAAAAAGTGAGCAGGAATTCCCCACGATAAATCGGGGGACTACTATCCTGCCTCGTTCCGAAAAAGTATACCATAACCAGGGGTCATTAAAAGACGAAACATTGACAATTTTCCCTCTGCATGCTATCCTAGGCTCACTATTAAGGGAAGCTGCACATGCCGCGCTAGCATGCGGTGCTGCTGGAGATAAAACAGGTCCCCATGAAGTGGGGAAGAGGTGAGAAAGAAGACGCATGACTGTCAAAATTCGCTTAAAACGTGTGGGCAAGAGGAAACAACCCAGCTATCGTATCGTGGTTGCCGATTCGCGTTCGCCCCGAGACGGCCGCATCATCGAGAATCTTGGTTGGTACAATCCCCTGGTAGAGCCTTCTGCCATCAATGTTAATGAAGAGAAGGTGCTGGGCTGGCTTAAGAATGGCGCACAACCAACAGAATCAGTAGTTTCACTGCTCAAACGTGTGGGGGTAATGGACCGTTTCGAGCAAACGAAGGCTGCCGCCTCTGCTTCCACTCCAGCCCAAACTGAATAAGGGTAAGAGATGCGTAAACTGATCGAGTACGTTGCTCAATCACTGGTAGATGATCCTTCTTCTGTGCAGGTGCGCGAGGTTCGCAATGACCGAAACGCATTGGTGCTGGAATTGCATGTTGCACCGGACGATTTCGGCAAGGTCATTGGCCGTCAGGGACGGGTGGCCAAGGCTATGCGCACCCTGCTACGAGCCGGCGGTGCTCGCGAAGGCCGTCATACCTCGTTGGAGATTATTTAATAGAGGGCATTACATCATGCCAAAGCAATATGAGACAGAGTGGGCTACTATTGGCAAGGTCGTAGCCCTTTTTGGTTTCCGTGGCGAACTCAAGGTGCATTTGCTCACCGATATCCCCAACCGTTTTGCGCAACTAGATGCTGTCCATCTTGGCCCCGACCACACACGCTACCCGATCGAAAGTGTGCGTCCATACAAGGGCGATATGATCTTGCTAAGATTGGAAGGCGTTGATGATGCAAACGTTGCCGAAGGTCTGCGTAACCTGGATATTTCTATCCCGCTCAGTCAACTGGCGAAACTGCCAGAGAACTCCTACTACCAGCATGACATCATTGGTCTGCATGTATTCACCTTAGATGGACGCAACCTGGGGAACATCGTCGATATTATAGTCACGGGCAGTAACGATGTGTATGTCATCAAGACAACAGAAGGCCGACAGGAACTCATTCCTGCCATCAAGCAAGTCATCAAACAAATTGACCTGATTCGCCGCACAATGCATATTGACCCCTTGCCCGGTTTGTTAGATAATAGGAATAGCGATGACAGAGAGGAGGAAGAACAATCGGCAGATACTGCCGCATGGGAATAGTAAAGAACCGTCTGCTTGTTACACATTGCAGACTATTGATGAAACCCGGGAGCACATACGTGCGCTAAGGAAGTCATCATATTTTGTAGGGAGGTGTCTCGTGTCCGACCGTATCCCGACGCTTGCTGACGTCTGTAGTGCGATTGCCGAAGGAAGTCTTGTTGCTACCCTCGATGATACAATGTACCAGATAAATGCACTTGAGCTGCGCCGTTACTTAAACAAGTTTCGTTCCCTACCTACAGTTACCACCGTAGTTGCCCAAGTCTCTTCATCGCATCGTGACTCAAGTAACTGGTCTGACTCTACTCAAACTTCCGTAGCATAGGCCTTCGAGGCCGTTTTTTTGTGTTGTTTTCATAGGACCGTGGGGACGTGCTCGATAAATCGGATTGCTGATATGCCCCCAGCATATCGGGCGCAATCGCTACGCGTCTACAGCCCTTAGATAGAAAGGTGCCTCTATGGAGCCACTCGATACAGACAGGCAATATCCGACATATGAGCCGCGTCCGTCCACTCCTGGCTCGCGACTGAACTGGCTGTTCATTTTCCCGGCTATCGGATTGCTTCTGGTGCTGATATTTATTGCCGCTGCTATTTTCCAATGGAACCTCTCCGACGTGGTAGATACATTGGTGGGGTTCATGCTGTTCCTCTTCGCTGTACTGATAGCGGCACTCTTCTGGGCACTGGCCCCAAGGGCAAGCAATCAGTGACTATGTCACATGCCTGCATGCATGTGTATCGACCTCGGTCGCAAGCCGCTCACCCCACAGGGCATGGGCCAGCAACTCGGCGGACTCTACCAGGCGCGGGCCAGAGCGATTGAGATACTGGTTGCCATCGATGGCATAGACTCGCCCGGCCTGGACTGCTCGTAATGATTGCCAGGCAGGATGTCGCTGCAACAGGGGTATGTCCACCATTGCGCGGTCGAGCGTGAAGCCGCAAGGCGAAAGCACCAGTACGTCCGGGTCTGCTGCTTGCAGTTCCTCCCAGCTGAGCCAGGGCGAATGTAAGCCAATCTCGCCGAAGACGTTTTCGCCGCCAGCATAGGCGACCAGTTCGGGTGTCCAGTTGCCGGCTGCCATCAGTGGATCGAGCCACTCCAGCACGGTGACGCGAGGTTTTGCTCCCAAATGAGCGGTAATGATGCTCAAGTGGTCAAGTCGTTGTTGGTAGCCTTGTACCAGTGTCTGTGCCAGCTCATAGCATTCCAAAGCTCGTCCCACACGCAGTATGTCTTCCCATACATCACTCAACTGATGGGGAACCAATGAGACCACACGCGGCTGTAGACCTGTGAGATGCTGCACGGCCTGCATCACGTCACGTTCGCTGACGGCACAGACCTCGCATTGTGTTTGCGTAAAGATGACATCTGGCCGCAGAGTTTGCAATAGTGCAATGTCGATAGCATAAATGCTCAGCGCCTTCAGTGCGGCATCCTGCGGCGTGGGCCTGTTCTGCGCAAGTTGTTTGATCTGGGCGTCAATCTGTGCGCTGCCGGTGTTGATGTCAATCTGGACGGTGCTGACTACGGGCAGTGACAAGACCTGCGGTGGATAATCACATTCATGAGATCGTCCCACCAGTTGATCCAGGCAGCCCAATGCGGCGATCATTTCCGTCGCGCTTGCCAGTAAAGAAACAAGTCGCATAGAAGGTTGTGTGCTCATAGTTCAGTTCTCCTTAACCGGTCGTGCCAATTACAACGATACGTCGATGAGCCAATGTTCCCCTCAAGCGCTCGGAAGCAAGCCACTGACATTCCTCTTAACTATTCCTTTGCATATTGTCGCTCATGGAAGATTTCATTGCAAGCTGAAACCATCGTTTATTCTAATAATCTGATACGTTAGTTTTTCACTTGTATGCCGTTTATGATAGCAAAGAATGATGACATGGATGAGACGATGCTGGCCTCCGACTCGTCCATAACAAGGAAGCCAAATAGTGAGATAATGTAGCAGTTTAGGTTTTTACCGTATTTTTCTAGGAGGAGAAGTATGTCATCAAACAATGCTGAGCCTGACGCCGGGGCTTTGCGAGTGGCGATTATTGGGTATGGGCTTGCGGGTACAGTTTTCCATGCTCCGTTGGTTGCGGCGACGCCGGGCATGAAGGTAGCGGCGATTGTGACCGGCAATGTCGAGCGTCAAAAGCGCGCACGAGGCGATTTCCCTGATGCAGACGTACTTTCGACGCCGGAGCATCTGTGGCATGATGCTTCGCAATACGACCTGGTGGTGGTGGCAGCGCCAAATCGTGTGCATGTGCCACTTGGTCTGGCCGCGATGAATGCAGGTCTGCCGGTTGTGATTGACAAGCCTATGGCCGCATCTATTTCGGATGCTGAGCAGTTGATTGCTACGAGCAAGAGGACGAGCAAACTGCTGACGGTCTTTCAGAATAGGCGCTGGGATAATGATTTTCTTACAGTCCGCCAGTTGATTGCTGCGGACTTGCTTGGCTCGATTACACGCTTTGAGTCGCGCTACGAGCGTTACAGTACGGTACCCCGTCCCAACGTCTGGCGCGAGCTTGCGGCTACAGAAGAAGCAGGAGGGCTGCTCTATGATCTTGGCAGTCATGTGATCGATCAGGCGTTGGTGCTCTTTGGGCAGGCTGTGAGTGTGTATGCAGAGGTGGAGAGACGACGGCCTGGTGCGCAAGTGGATGATGACTCCTTTGTTGCTCTTCGGTTTGCTAATGGTGTGCGTGCGCATTTGTGGATGAGCCTGGTTGCTCGCAAAGCAGGACCGCGTTTCCGCATCAACGGGCTGCGAGGCACCTATGAAAAGTGGGGAATGGACCCTCAGGAAGATGATCTGCGGTCAGGTCGGCGGCCTGGCGACCCGAGCTGGGGTTTGGAGCCGCGTGAGCGTTGGGGACAACTCTCTACTGATATCGGAGGTGTGCATGTAGATGGTGCTGTGGAGACGCTGCCGGGGGCATATGAACGCTTCTATGAACTACTGCGCGATGCACTGGTAGCGGGTGGCCCTCCACCTGTAGACCCTGCCAGTGCGGTGGCGTCGCTGCGCATCATCGAGGCTGCTCGACAGAGCGCAGGCAGTGGCACGGTTGTGACGTTAACGTGAGTCTAGCTTACCATTTGTCCCAGTGTAGTATAGAGTCCAGGGGGACGCGGGGAGCTGGTTTGAAATCTGTACCCAGGGTGTGGGCTAGCGGGATGAGTGCTGCTTGGGTGATTTTCTCGTAGGGGATGCCGAGCACTTCGGCGGCTTCTTGCTCGTACGAGAGGTGGACGGATGTCCAGCATGTGCCTAGTCCACGGGCACGAGCGGCTAACATGAAGCTCCAGACGGCTGGGAGGATGGAACCCCAGATGCCTGCCTGGGCAACGTTTGGCAAGCCTTCGACGCGGCCGTTGACGCAGGGTAGGACGAGCACCGGGACTTCGTGCATGTGGTCAGCAAGGTACTGTGAGGAGTCTCTGACTTTTTTGAGTGTTACCCTCTGCTCTCGGGTGAGCGTCTTGATTGTGCTCATTGAGTCTGACAGCGTCTGTTGAAGGTATAAGGCAAATCCTCTGCGGTAGATGTCGCCTAGTGCCTGGCGCTGCTGGGTGTCGGTTACGACGACGAAGTGCCAGGTCTGCCTGTTCCCGCCTGTGGGTGCCTGGACGGCAAGTTCCAGGCATTCGCGGATCAGTGTGGGTTCGACCGGTCGCGAGAAGTCGAGGCGTTTGCGCACGGAGCGCGTGGTAGTGAGTAGTTCGTCTGGTGTAAGGTTGAGTAGGGACATGAATTTCTTTCTCCTTTTAGTTTTTGTGTTCGGTATCTGGTTCATGGAGATTTTACCACGACAATGCGCATACCTATCCTTCGGATAAGGAATCCTATCCCCCGGATAGGTAACCACACGGGTCACCACTCCACATCCACAACACTTTGCACAGGCAGGTTTTTTGGCTTGCCGCCGCTGGCGGCAAAGGAGAGAGAAGCTTGGGGGACACCCGCAAACCTCTCAGGGGTTGGTTTTTCGGAAGGAGGTCATCGTGTTCGTAAGGACGGAGCGAGGTTGGGCGAGCTCGCCGGGGGCGAGATCAAGGGAGGGATACCAGTCCCTCAGACAGGGTGCCCTTGTGGAACGACACTTGTCTCCGTTGGGACACTTGTCTCCGTTGGGACATTTGTCTCCATTGTCTCCGTTGTCTCCGTGCTCAAAAAACCTACCCGTAAAAGCACCCCCAACCCCCCCAAGGTTCTGCGCCCCTGGACCCGTTTCCAAAAACCTACCCGTGTAAACACCACCCTGCCCCTACGGAGGCAGTGAGAATCTGGTTGGGGAGAAGGGGTGGATGAGTTGGGGCGTTCGACCGGTGGCAATTAGTTCGGCGATGGTTTGGCCGGTGATGGCGCTGAGGAGGATGCCGATGCTGTTGTGGCCGGTGGCAAGGGTGACGTTCTGCCAGTTGGGTGCGACTCCTAAAATTGGTAGAGTGTCAGGTGTTTTGGGGCGCAGGCCTGCCCATATTGTCTGCAAGGCGCTGTGTTCGAGCACTGGTGTGAGCTTTATGGCTGTGTTGAGCAGCCATGCGATGCCACTTGCGGTGATGCGAGTGTCGAAACCGACCTCTTCTTTGGTGGCACCGACGATGATTGTGCTGCCGGCTTTGGGGGTGAGGTAGATGGCTTCCCCAAAGATGATGTGACGCAGGGGTGGTGAAGGTGGGGCTGGTTGGCTTAGGGAGAGTATCTGACCGCGTTGGGGGCTGACGGGCAGTGGGATGTCGAGCCAGTCGCCGCAACGAGCTGCCCAGGCACCGGAGGCAATGATGAGGTGATCACAGGCTAACGTTTCGCCTGTGGCAGTGGATATGCCTGTGACGATGGAGTTACGATGTTGTATGCCGGTGATTTCTGTGTGGCTGTGGAGGGTTGCGCCGAGGTTGGTCGCGGCATGGGCAAAGGCTTTGATGAGTTGGGGCGCTTTGATCTGAGATTCTTCTGGTGCGTAGATGGCGGCGCAGATATCGAGGGCCAGGATCGGTTCGCGCTGGCGTGCTTCGTCTCCGGTCAGCCAATGCATTTCAAGTCCTAATGGTTGCCATGCTTGCATGCGTTGTTGCAGGCTGGCGATGCGTTTGGGGTTGCGTACGGTGCGTAATGCGCCGGTTTGCTCGTATTCTACCCGGATGCTGCTGGCGTCTTCGAGTTCTGGCACGAGGGAAGGGAAGAGTGCGAAGCTGGCGAGAACCAGGTCGGCAAGTGGGCCGGGGCCTGAGAGGGAGCCTAAGGGGGCAAGCAGTCCAGCGGCGGCGCTGGATGCTTGCGCGCCGATTTCGCCCTGGTCGAGGACGGTGACAGTGATGTTCAGTTTGCGGAGGTGGTAGGCGATGGCGCAGCCTATGACGCCGCCCCCGATGATGAGGACGTTGGTAGTGTTTCTCATGGCATGGTCGTTTCTAAGAATTCATAAATGAGCTTTCCATTGGTCACTTTGAGAAAAGGGGTAAGCTCATGAGGCTTTGCCGTTTTCTTGCTCTGTATGTGCAATACTTGCCAACCCTGAGTTGTCAGCGCATCAGCAATCAGGGAACGATGACAGCGCCACGGCACAGCCTCTGCACACATGATCGCAACTGTCCTCTTTTCTGCGCATTCTTTCAACTCTTGCAGTCCTCGCTCAAATTCATCCGTTGCCATGTAATCGGCAAATCCGCGAAAAGACAAATTCTGCCAACCCACATTGAGGGAGTCTTTGCCTGGATGCCGCAGGCCTCCCAATTTTTTAAGATGGGTGTATCCAATGTCGGCCTGCTCCAGGGCAGGCGGTAGTCGATCTTGACCAAACTGGGGATTATGTCGAGATTTTGGGATAGTACGTACGTCAACGATTTCCTGGATATGATGAGCTTTGAGCAACTCTAAAAATTGCTCAATAGTTCTTGTCGAATGACCAATGGTATATATCGTTTTCATCCTTCTATGATATCCTGCTCCTTGTCCCTGACAAATTCTCCGAGACGACGGTAATCTTCTAGTTGGAGCTGCAAGGGGCGATGAATGCACGCTCGTGGACTGGGATGGTAGAGTGGGATGAGCCAGCGTCCATTCCAGCGAAGAGGTTGCCCTACGTCGCGCATGAGCACTGCTTCGTGGATGGCAACTGTTTTGAGGGCTTGCAGGGCGACGCGCCCGAGAGCAACGACGTAGTGGGGCTGGATGATCTCGATTGTTGCGCGCAGGTGTGCGGAGCAGTTGTATAGCTCACGGGCAGTGGGTGTAGCATTGCGGCCATGTTCGTCACGCGGATTGCAGAGCACTGCGTTGCTGATGAAGACGGAGCTACGTTCAAGATGGGCAGCACGCAGTAGGGCTTCGAAGTTGCTGCCGGTCTGATCAGCGAAGAGTGGTATGCCCCAATGGTCGGCCCCGAGACGTCCAGGAGCTTCGGCGATGAAGAGTACCTGTGCCTGTGTGTTGCCGTTGGCCGACCCAAGCACACGCGTTCGGCCCTCCATGCGTGGGCACATACGACAGCCTTGCACCAGCTCTACAAGTTGTCGGAATGCCTGGTCTTGCACTGGTTTGTCCCTCGGGTGCATTTCAGATTTTGAGTAACTACTCAGGTATGATCCTTGTGCCGCCGCAGGCGGCAGGCGAGGAAAAAGGGAAGGAAGCGAGGACACCTCGCGCTCCGGCCACGCGCAGCGATTGCGCCCGACATGCTGGGGGCATGTCAGCAATGACTGCGTCCCCCGGCACCCCCTGCTGGTGTACAGAAATTGGATGCACACGCCTACCCGTTGCGTACGACGATATTCACCAGGCGACCCGGCACGTAGATGACATTGCGCACTGTGGCATCGCCGATGAACGAGGCGACCCGTGGATTATACAACGCCAGCTTACGGACCTCGACTTCACTGATGTCAGTGGGAACCTCGATCCGCTCACGCACCTTGCCGTTGACCTGCACAACCAGCGTGAAGGTTTCATCGCGCGTCAGCGCCTCATCGTAGCCCGGCCAATCGGTCAGATGGATACTACCGCTGTGACCCGTCAGATGCCACAGTTCCTCCGTGATGTGCGGTGCCATGGGGGCCAGCAGTTGCATCATCGTCTCCAGCGTGCCGCGGAAGGCGGCGCTGCGTGCTACTGGCTCGTGCTGCTGCTTAATCAGCGCATTGTTGCACTCCATCAAAGCGGCCAGAGCTGTGTTAAAGCGGAAGTTGCTCAAGTCCTCAGTGACGCGCTTGATGGTCTTGTGACGCAGGCGCTCGATAGCATTGCTCTCGCTGGTTTCCTTGTTGCTGACCGACCTCAACCAGGTATCGTTGACCAGGCTCCAGAAGCGATTCAGGAAGCGCCACACGCCCTCTAAATTGTCAGCCTTAAAGGAGCCGCCCTGGTCGTATGGCCCGATGAACATCATGTAGCAGCGCACGGTATCGGCACCGTACTTCTCGACATATTCATCAGGAGCCTCGACGTTGCCGCGTGACTTGGACATCTTCTGGCCATCGGCACCCAGGATCATGCCCTGGTGATACAGGCGTATGAAGGGCTCATCAAATTCCAGGTGACCCATGTCACGCAGTGCCTTGATGAAGAAGCGAGCGTACAGCAGATGCATGACAGCGTGTTCTGCTCCCCCGACATACTGGTCGACGGGCAGCCAGCGTTTCATCGCCTCGGCACTCCAGGCCTGCTCGCTGTTGTGCGGGTCAGCATAGCGCAGGAAGTACCAGGACGAGCAGATGAACGTGTCCATCGTATCGGCCTCGCGTGTGGCGGGACCTCCACATATAGGGCAGGTAGTGTTCAGAAACTCGGGCTCGTAACGCAGCGGCGATTTGCCGGTCGATTTGAACTCGACATTCTCGGGCAGCCAGACGGGCAGCTGGTCCTCCGGTACTGGAACCGTTCCATCCTTTGGACAGTAGACGATAGGGATAGGCGCACCCCAGTAGCGTTGCCGGCTAATCAGCCAGTCGCGCAGGCGATAGCTGACGGCAAACTTACCAACGCCCTGTTCCTCCATGTACCTGGTGACTTTGGCGATGGCTTCATCAGCCGGTGTGCCATTGAATGGACCGGAGTTTACCATCACGCCCAGATGTTCTTTGGCTTCAGGCCACGTAGCGGGATCGCTTGGTTCCTCGCCTTCTGGGCGAATGACCTCGCGGATTGGGATACCGAACTTGCGGGCAAATTCAAAGTCGCGCTCGTCGTGGGCTGGAACACCCATGATGGCACCAGAACCGTAGCCCATCAGCACATAGTCGGCAATCCAGACAAGCACCTGTTCGCCGTTAACAGGATTTGTGACATAGCCACCGGTGAAGACACCCGTCTTTTCCTTCTCGGTGCTCATACGCTCGATTTCGGACATGTGCCGTGCCTGATCCACGTAGGCATCCACGGCAGCCTTGTGTTCAGGCGTGGTAATCTTCTCGACCCAGGGATGCTCAGGGGCCAGCACAAAGAAGGTGGCGCCATAGATCGTGTCCGGGCGGGTGGTGAAGACGGGAATCTCTTCACGTTGTCCATCGATCTCCGTGAAGAAGCGAATCTCTGCTCCCTCGCTGCGCCCAATCCAGTTGCGCTGCATGGTGACGGTCCTCTCAGGCCATTCAATGCCTGAGAAGTCCAGCAGTTCTTCGGCGTAGTTGGTAATCTTCAGCAGCCACTGGTCTATCTCTTTGCGGATCACGGTGCTGCCACAGCGTTCACACATGCCATTTGCCAGCACCTGCTCATTGGCCAGGGTTGTATTGCAGCTTGGGCACCAGTTGGCGGGCGCTTTCGTGCGGTAGGCCAGCCCATGCTTGTAGAATTGCAGGAATAGCCATTCGGTCCATTTATAGTAGTCGGGCTGGCAAGAAACGATCTCGCGGTCCCAGTCCCACTGTGCACCCATCATGCGCAGTTGGCGACGCATCTTGTCGATGTTTGCCAATGTCCAGGTGCGAGCCTGCACACCACGCTTGATAGCGGCGTTCTCTGCCGGCAAGCCAAAGGCGTCGAAGCCCATTGGCTGCATGACGTTATAGCCCTGCATACGCTTGAAGCGGCCATAGGCGTCGAAGGGCGAGTAGTTGTACCAATGTCCCATGTGCAGGTCACCGGATGGATAGGGCAACATCACCAGGTGGTAGAACCTTGGTTTGGGTGAGTCGTCGGGTGCATGATATATTTGGTCAGCCTCCCAACGGGTTTGCCATTTCTTTTCGATTTCTTTGGGAATGTATTTGGTGCGCGTAATCATTGCGTCTCTCCCTGTCTTTTCAAGAACGATAAATAATAGGTTCTCCATCCTAGCAGGGAAAGGGGAAGGTGGGGACACCCCACACTCCGCTTAGGGGCGACAGCCCCTAAGAACCCTGCTGAAAGAGACCTGAATAATACCAATTCAACCTACGGCGACACGGCATAACAAAAGCCTTTCATCCGCTAGGGACGAAAGGCTTTCTTCTTCCGTGGTACCACCCTGAATTTACATCGATGATCCAGGACGAACGTTGGTGGACCTGAGGGGATTCGAACCCCTGACCTCCTCCATGCCATGGAGGCGCGCTCCCAGCTACGCTACAGGCCCTTGCATGCTACTGAGTTCCTGGCGAGTGTTGTCTGTCGATGTACACTCATTATACGCGATAACGGGCGTTCCGGCAAGTGCTAGGGCAACCGCAGTTCTACCCAAAAGCGGGGGTCAACAAGCCTGGCAGCCACAAGGGCCCCGCACCGCACCACGCCACCCCCTGCTTGATCTCTCCCCCGGAGAGCGCGCTACATTTTAGGTCTCCCGCCCCCAGTTGTTGGTAGAACCACATTCGGCAGTACCAGAGTACTTTCGTTGCTTCACGCTTGCTGCTCACAGGCGAGTTCTGTCCGGTGTTGTAGTCTTGCACCATCCGGCTACTCTCTGTAAAGGGTGGACCTACTACTCCTGCTCACTGCTTTTATTTTGGTGGAGATGAGGGGGCTCGAACCCCTGACCTCGACAGTGCGATTGTCGCGCTCTCCCAGCTGAGCTACATCCCCTGGTAGGGAAGATGATAACACATCGGTAGGGGATTGTAAATAGGCTTTTTCGGTAACTATTCAGGTCTGCTTGTTCTTGCGCTGTCGAAGGCGACGGAGTGTGGAAGGTGCGAGGACACCTCGCGCTCCGGCAAGGGGACTGCGTCCCCCTGCACCCCCTGCTGAGTAGTTACGTTATTGATAGCAGCAATTATGTAACCTACTTTGCCTGCCACACTTGCACGATGCCATCCAGGCCTGCTAAAGCGATGCGCGTGCTATCGGGAGACCATGCCAGCACATTGATTTGCGCAGAATACCCATGATAGATGTAGGTGTTGTTGCCGGTCGTGGCATCGCGTACCTGCGCTGTATGGTCGAGAAAGACTGCACCCGAGACGATACGCTTGTCATCAGGCGACCATCCCACCGGTTCGCTGCCTGCATAGGAAAGGATGTTGCTGCCTGTAGTTGCATTCCAGACCTGTATCGTTCCGTCTCGGCCCGCTGAGACGATATTTGTGCCGTCAGGCGACCAGAAGATGTCGGTCACCTCAACCGAATGACCACTATCGGTATGACCGGTATACGTGACGATACGCTTCCCATTGATATCCCACACCTGGATGTCACCTCCCGTCGAGGGAGTGCCTGGATCACCACTGGCTGAGGCAAGGTACTTGCCAGCGGGGGACCACTGGACCTTCCACACATCGTAGGCGTGACCACGATACGTAAGGACCGTCTTTCCTGTGCTGGAGTCCCATACCTGTACCGTCTTATCATAGGCTCCGGCGCTGGCGATGTACTTGCCATCGGGCGACCACGCGACCTGGCCCACCACATTAGAATGGCCCGACGTAGACGGGATATGGCCGTTGTAAGAGAGGAGTGTATTGCCCGTAGACACATCCCACACGCGCACATCAGGTAGGAAGGGGCCAGTACCTGTGAGGGTGGCTGAAGAGACGATGCGCTTGCCATCGGGCGACCAGGCAAGTGTCACCACCGAAACAGATTGACTTTTCCCGGCGTAACCGGTGTAGGTGAGGATCTGTTTACCCGTAGTCGGGTCCCATATTTGCACCGTCCCGTCATCGCCGCCCGTAGCGATCCGCTGACCATCGGGTGCCCATGCTCCCGTCCACACAGCTTTGGAGTGGCCGCGATATGTCACAAGGATTGTTCCCAGTGGCTGAGACGGTTGTGGATCGGGGTCCGGTTGTGGGTCAGGGTCTGGCTTTGGAGTGACAATGAAAGTGCTGGTAGGTGTAGGATTGAGGCCAAGTTTTTGTAACCCACCGGACGCCGTCCAGGCTGCAATCCCGCCACACGCTCCCAGCGCAACTATGCCTGCCAGGCCTACGACAACTGTGCGCCGCGAAACACCCCGCCTGGATGGTTGATCCCTGTCAGGCGAACGATCTGTGGCAGGTAATATTGGAGGCTCAATCGCGCTCGGTGCGGTCATATAGGTGGACTGCGGGTCTCCCTGTCTGGGGGACAGGGATAGAGAGGCAGTCGATTGTGAGGATTGACCTGGTGCGGTCGCATAGGTTGGCTGTGACGATTGTGTCAATTGCGGGGCATTCAGCATAGATGGTTGTGAGGATGGACGCGGCGGTGTGATATAGGTCGGCTGCGAGGACTGACTGAGCAACTCGGGTGAGAGGGGTGAACCGGATGGTATTCCTATGGAAGCCTGCTCCAGGGCTGTAGCAAATGCCTGCACACTCGCAAAGCGTTGCTGCGGCTCTTTCGCCAGCGCTGTGAGCACGACTTGCTCGATAGCAGGCGAGATTCCTGGGACCCTGTTGTACAAAGGTGGGGGTGGAGTCAACATCTGCTGACTGGCTATCTCAACAAAGGCCCCACTAAAAGGGCGCTCTCCGCTCAACCATTCGTATACAACTACCCCCAATGAGTACTGGTCACTGGCCGGGCGTGGCTTGCCCTGGAGCTGTTCAGGAGCCATGTAGGCTACCGTTCCACTCATCTCTTGTGTGCTACGGGAACCTGTGCTCTGGGCGATCAGGACAAGACCAAAGTCACTCAATAGGACTTCGTTATTCCGTCCCAGCAACATGTTCTCTGGCTTGACGTCGCGGTGAATCAGCTTGCGATCATGGGCGTATTGCAAGGCTGATGCAACCTGCTTGACGTATGGGATGATAGTGGCCGGAAGCAGCGGAACACCTTTTTGGTAGCGTTGGCGCAGTGTGCCGTTGGGAGCGTAATCCATCACGAGAAAGGGGATGCCATCCTCCAGGCCAAAGTCCAGCACTCGTATGATATTAGGATGCAAGAGGCTTGCGATGGTGCGTGCCTCGTTGCGGAATTGTTCTGTATTGGTGCCAATCAAGCGCATGTGGAGCACTTTGATGGCGGCCTGGGTGTTCAGATGAACGTGCTCAGCCAGGTAGACATCGGCGAATCCGCCCTGGCCTATCAAACGCACCAGGCGATAGTTACCAAACTGCTGGCCTATATAGTTCTTCATGCTTGTTTCCTCTTCGGAAGCGACCATTATCTTTGAGTGTACCGATAGTGATTGTTATAACCTGTGCTTTTATCATATAGGATTGGGGAGCTCATTGCAATGGACAAGTGATTGAATTTGTTGTAGGCAAGGTAGAGTTCAAATTTTTGCACAGGACATATTGGCGCAGCCCCCCACCAGGGCGCAGGCAAGCTGACGCCCCTACTAACCGCGACGCATGATGGCTGTACCGATCGTAGAGGGGTCAGCTTGCCTGCGCCATCGGGTGGTGGGTGTGGCTTGTGCAACAATCTGAACCTCATCCGAGCACCTTCGGGGATGCGAAAGACGTAGAGGCAATCAGGGTTCGCTCACTTGCCAACAAGGCGTTCATACACCCATTGAAAAGGGGTAGACAGTGAACCGGTTTCACGTCTCTGGCATGGAGTGTGAGGAGGAACAGATCAGGGGTAGAGTTTCTGGTGTTTCGATAACATGTCGATAAACTTCTCTATGCGGGCAGCACGTGTCTCAGGTTTTTTGGATATTTGGATTCTGCGCAGGATGGCGTAGCGGTTTACGCTATTGAGTGTGCCGAAGAACTCCTTTGCCTGCTGGTTTTTGTCCAATTCACGTTGGAAATCATCGGGGATGGTTATTTTGCTCTGCGACTCGTAGGCCAGGTCCCAGCTACCGCCGGCCCTGGCTAACTCGACTTGCCGTAGCCCTGCTGGCTGCATTCTTCCTGCGGCAATAAGCGCTGTGGCTTTGTCGCAATTTACTTTTGACCACATGCTTTTTGGGTTGCGCGGTGTGAATTTTTGTAACCAGTACTTCTCATCACATGAGGCTTTTTGCCCGTCGATCCACCCATAACAGAGGGAACTCTCTAAGGCTTCTGCATAATCGACAGACGGGATACCTGTTCCTTTTTTGGCGATCTTGAGCCAAAGTCCCTTTGGATCAGTGTGGTGCTCTTTGAGCCATGCTTCCCAGTCTTGCTGGGCTGCAAACGAGATGGTTGAGAGAGTATCTGCATGCTTCATGCAGGTATTATACACAATCCAGGGTGGAGGGGTTGAGTAACGCCAACTGGCAGTGTGAGGTATGTGGAGAGACCCATTTAACCTGAAAGATATCCAAGCGGTGTTAATCCCCGCACTTTCCCCACCTCACCACCTTCGGCGGCGCAAGAGCAAGTAGACGTGAATAGTTACGTAGCTGAGTAGTTACGATTGCAGTTTTGCTGACCGTAGAATATAGTGGTGTGTAGTTCTACAGGTTAGTTAGTTATTATCATCGAACTATTTGATAGTGATTTATCTTGTGCGTATTGGCCGGTTTTGCACCAACCGGCTGGTTAATCTGATACCGCACTACAGAGAAGAGGTTCAGAGGTTCTAGGATGGGCAATCAATCCCAAGTTACTTCCCCACGTCGCTTGCGAGTTTTTCTCTGCCATTCTTCTGGCGATAAGCAGGCTGTACGTGATCTTTATCAACGCTTGAAAGCTTGCAATGTCGCTCCCTGGCTTGATGAAGACAATCTCTTGCCAGGGCAGGAATGGGAGCAGGAAATTCGCAGGGCAGTGCGAGAAACAGATGTTGTCATCGTTTGTCTTTCGCATGGGTCTATCACCAAAGCTGGGTTCGTACAAAAAGAGATTCGATTTGCCTTAGATGTAGCAGATGAACAACCCGAAGGCACTATTTTCATCATTCCTCTTCGACTAGAAGAGTGCGAATTGCCTGAACGGCTAGGACGTTGGCATTGGGTCAACTATTTTGAAGGAAAAGGCTTTGACAGATTAATGAGTGCGCTGAAATATAGAAAGGACTCGCTTAACATAGAAATAGCGTCAATTGAATATCAACCTTCTATACAATCTGGGTTGGCTTTATCTCTGAACCGAGCATTACTTCCTCATGAGCCAGTGCCACTAGCAAGCCCATCACAACAAGTCACTACGAGCACTTCATCACAAAAGTCTTATTCGCCCAATAAGCGTATTTCACGACGCACGTTTGTGCTGTTGATAGCAGGAGGACTAACGTTAGCGGGAGGTGCTGGTGGGGGTGTTGTTTTGTTAACACGTTCCCACGCTTATCCACCTAGCTCCCCTGCTTCTTTATCTATAGGAACTAAGTTATATACTTACCTTGGGCATCATGATGGCATACGCGCTTTGGCCTGGTCCCCTCATAGCAACCGTATTGCTACAGGCAGTGATGATTACACAGCTCAGATCTGGGATGCTACAACAGGCAACAATGCGATAATTTATCGGGGTCATTCTTTGGATGTGGAGGGCATTGCCTGGTCTCCTGATGGGACGCGTATTGTTTCTGGAAGTGCTGATGGTACTGCACAGATTTGGAACCCAACGACTGGAGAACATATCTATACCTATAGAGGTCATATCGTTAACTACCAGGGGTCTGCACCAACCCAGGGGCATCCCTGGGTTAATGAAGTAGGATGGTTGTCCAACGGGAAGTTTATTGTTTCTTGTGACCAAACAAGCCTTGGAACTCTTACTGCAACAGTACAGGTCTGGGATGCTACGACAGGGAAGACCTTACGTATCTATCGAGGTCATAAAAATGGTGTCTATACAGTCGCCTGGTCCCCTGATAGCACACGAATTGCATCCGCAGGTTATGATGGAACAGTACAAGTTTGGAATGCACAGACAGGCGAAACTATTCTTACCTCCCCTGGCCATGGATGGGTTTTTGGCTTAACTTGGTCATTGGATGGAAAGCAGATTGCATTTGGAGGTACTGAAAATGTAGTAATAGTAATGGATGCGAATACCGGATATACCATTTTTACCAATAGAGGCTATTACGATTGGGTAAGAGGTATAGCTTGGTCGCCAGATGGGAGGAAGATCGCTGCAAGCAGTAAAGACGGCACTACTCATATCTTTAACGCTCATACCGGAAAAGATATGTACATTTATGATAAGCAACGAGGATCTATAGATGCTGTTGGCTGGTCATCCGACGGGAAACTTATTGCTAGCGGTGGCTTTGCTAATGTAGATGTGTGGCAAGCATCGTGATTTTAGATGTTGCAGTCCCACTTTGATTTGCTGACCAATGGGGACATAGAAGGTTTGATTAGTCGGTGTGAACTGGCTCAGTTCCTAAATTGTTCCAGACTGTTGAAAAACGCCTCAATGGATGAGTCTAACCCTTTGTAAGTCTTTCCCTCACCCGCAGATTTTTGCTAGAAGATACAATATAACTGAGCTAGTTCATTGTGCGACGCTAATTATAGGCAATGCTATGTAGGCAGATGTCACTTGACTACCCGAGATTGATCCGTATTTAACCAAATTACGCGATGCCGTACCAAATGTTGGCTCTTCCGCACTTCCCGTGCTAGAGAAGCTATCTTGTAAAATACACTTCTGAGGAAGCGACCTGGTGAGCGCATCCAGCAACAGCCTCTACTCTTTATGGTAGAGTTTAGCACGGGAAGTGCGGAAGAGCCCGACAGATGTGTAAATGTGATAAATTAAGTTCTATCCCCTCTGCTTTCCACCTTTTTCCTCTGCATTGAGAAACTGTACCAGTGCTTGGGTTGCTTGCTCAGGATTTTCCAACGTCCAGAAGTGTCCAGCCTCGATGAACGCGAGGCTGACCTCCTTCGCATTGGGAATGTACTCTCTAGCGTGTTCATATGCTCTACTGCCAATGAGAGTATTCCTCCCGCATAGGCATCATTCATACATCTGGCTAGCTGGCACGGACCCAGGCTGGATCCGTGCTCGAAAGCACTCGCGCCGTCAACGCGACAATCGCCATGACGATGAGAGCGATCACGAGTGGGTAGACTATGGACACGTGAAAGATCAGCAGACTCCCGACGAGGGCGCCCACCAACATGGCCGCCACCGCAATCAAGCGGCGGCCTGCTCTCGATCCGCTTCCTCCCACGATACGACTGTCTGCAGCGATGCCGACGATGGTCAAGGTGAGAACCGTGGTCGTCAGGTCGGGCACCGCGAGCTTGCGGGCGGTGGCGTTCTGGAGCCCCATCGCGATGCCGAGCACGATGATGAGGCCATAGCTGTAGTCTGCTGACACCGGATTTTTGGAGAGCGCGACCAGCACTGTTGAGATACTCAGTAAGAGCGTTTGAATCGCGGCAGCGACGCTGAGCAGACGCCCCCGGTGCTGGCCAAGGCGTGACCCAGACCCCAAGGAGCCGGACCCAACGCCACAAGAGAGGCAGGGATCGAGAATCCAGCAGCGCCTGCGAGAGCGAACGCCAGGAACACGACATTGCCGGTCATGTTGGCGACGAAGACGTGGCCAAGCACCAGATAGCTAAACGCGTCGACCAGACCGGTGACCAGCGTCATGGCTACCAGCAACGGAGGAGCGGACCATGCTTGACGTCACCATGGGGAACGAGCGTCTGGCGGACTTCCGTGAAGAAGGTATTCATGAAACGAACACTCCTGCGAAAAGGATCATACAAAGATTATGAAAAAATGATGCGACATGGGGATTCCGTTGCACATTGCATCAACTCCTCGCGATTGATCGTTTTCATAGCATCCTCCTTTCTAAGGCCTCGCGGTCCCACTGCCCCAGCGTGGCTCCAGCTTCGTACGTACTCTGGAAAAACTCCAGCAGCGCCTGCTCAGGCGAGGAAGCGCTCCGCACGTCATCATAGGGCAGGAAGAATTCCCCCAGTTCTTGGCTGTACAACGCCGCAGCAGGGAGAATCGAGGCGGTCCCCAGTCCAGGCGGCTCCGGAGAGGTATAGGAGTAGAAAGCTGGTTGCTGTGTCTTGCGTATGCTTTCCATACGTTGCTCGTCCTCCTGGTTGTCTCTCTCCTCCATTGCTGAGCGCCTCAAGGGACGTCACGATTCCTGACTCGCTGCTTGGAGTGCAGCAAGCAAGGCATCGTGCTCCCAGGAACCGCGATACATGACCCCATTGATGAAGAACGTGGGTGTTCCTTGCACCCCGCTGCGTTCGCCACCTTCCAGATCTTCCTCGATGTGGGGCAGAGAGCGCTGGTGCGCCATATCGCGTGCGTACTGCTGCCTCTCCAGGCCAACTGCTGCAGCAAATTGCATCAGGTCGGAATCCTCAAGGGTATGCTGGTGGTGGAAGATGTAATCATGCATCTGCCAGAACTTCCCCTGCATTACGGCGGCCTCGGCTGCCAGAGCCGCGTGCAGCGCGTGGGGATGGATTTCGGTGAGTGGGAAGTTGCGAAAGACAAAGCGTAACTGGTCCCCGAGTTGCTGCTGAATCGCTCGCACTACGGTCGTGGATTGGCGGGTATAAGGGCATTCGTAGTCACCATACTGTACCAGGATGACAGCGGCGGTTGCAGGCCCTTGACTGTGGTCTCTTTCACTGACAGGGACCGCAAGACGTGTTCGTTGTGTCATGATCTTTTTCCTTTGCCAGGTATCTTCTTCAGGTACACCAGGGGAAAATGGGGGACCCCGATCTACATGGTATTTAAGAGCCAGCCACCATCTGCAGCGATCTCTGATCCCACCACAAAGGATGAGTCATCAGAAGCGAGAAACAGCGCAACTTTGGCCACTTCTTCAGGACGGCCCAGACGCTTGACCGGCGAACGGCTGACGCGCGCCACATCCTGAGCCTGCAGGATCTCTTGCGAAGTCCCCGATCGGGCCAGGAGCCGCGTCGCAGTAGGGCCAATCGTGATGGTATTCACACGAATACCACGGCCAATCAGTTCAGCCGCCAGGGCCCGCGCAAGCGCGTGAATTGCCCCCTTGTTGGCCGTATAGAGCGAACTATTGGCGATCCCCGTGAGGGCGTTCACCGAGCCATTGAAAATAATCGACGCTGGCTCATTGAAAAAGGGGAGGGCCTTCTGGACGGTGAAATATGCCCCTTTAAAATTGGCATTCATCATCTCGTCAAAAGCCGCTTCATCCACCTCTTCCAGAGGGGCCCCTTTGAAAATGCCTGCGTTGACAAACAGGATATCCAGTTTGCCAAACGTCTCGTGTGCACGAGCCATCAACTGATCAATCTCACTGAGCTTCGTGACATCCGTCTGAACCGCCAGCACATCGTGACCCAGTTGTCGAGAGACCTCTTCAAGGGTCTCACGATCGCGTCCTGCAATCACGACTTTGGCTCCATTGGCATGAAATTCCCTGGCAGTCGCCAGGCCAATCCCACTATTGCCACCTGTCACGACAGCAACTTTTCCTTCAAGCAACCCCATAACTCTCTTCTCCTTTCGATGTGTGATCTTGCCTATGTCCTCCCGCTGGCATCCTTCCTGTTGAGCGTTTCTGGAAACGCATGCAGCGCAGAGTTGAGAGGACCATTAGTCTACCACACGCAGGACAATCTTGCCTCGCGTGTGTCCTCTTGCTCCTTGCTCGTAGGCCTGGCGTGCCTGGGAAAGGGGGAACACTGTGTCGATGATGGGCCGAAGTTGTCCCGCATCAATCAATTCACCAATTTGGACCAGTTCATCGCGGTTGGGTTCAACCACAAACCAGACAAAGCGCCCGTCATGTCCCTTTACCACATCAGCAGAGGGTGGGGGACTGACGATGGAGACAAGCACTCCTCCTGGTTTGATCACCTGCCAGGAGCGCTGCAAGGTGTCGCCACCAACCGTATCGAAGATGAGATCGACATCATGAACCACCTCCTCGAAGCGCGTGGTGGTGTAGTCGATGATCTCGTTGGCCCCCAGTTCGCGCAGGAAGTCGCGATTGCGTGCCGAGGCGGTCGCGATGACATGCGTCCCCGCCCAATGAGCAAGTTGGACGGCAAAGACTCCAACGCCCCCTGCGGCTCCGTGGATCAAGACGGTTTGTCCTGCAACGAGGCTCGCGTGCTCAAAGAGAGCCTGCCAGGCCGTCAAAGCTGTCAGGGGAACGGCTGCGGCCTGCACATAGTCGAGCGTGCGTGGTTTGGGGGCCAGCTCGCCGGGGAGGGCAATGGTATATTCCGCCTCGGCACCGTCGCGACCATAGGCCATCATGGCATAGACCTCCGAGCCTTTGGTGAGGGTGGTGACACCAGGACCTACCTCCTCCACCACTCCTGAGAGGTCGCGTCCGGGAATCGGTAGAACACGCTTGCTTCCCGCTTTCGTCTCATAGGTCTCGCTCCATCTCAACTCGTTTGCAATGACACCCGTCGCATAGACGCGAACCAGCACCTCTTCTGGACCTGGATGGGGTTGTGGTGCGTCTTCATAGACCGAGCTGCTCTGGACCGCCACGGCCATGGATACGGATCGCTTTCATTTCGTTGTCTCCCTTCTGTGCGTTTCGCGAGGGTAGTAAAGATGCTACGAAGCGCGCTCACATAAGCCACCATATACGTTCCCGAGCCCAGCTCTCCGTCCTCTTTCATTAGCATGGGCCCGCAAGGAGCGCATCTAACATCGGTAAGTATACTAGGAGGACCTGGGCACGTCAGTGTCCAACACGTCCCATGTCACGTCCCCCTCATATCCCATGGTGTGCTCCTGTGGGTCACGCAGAAAGGAGCTTGCTCATGAAGCAGTCCTTTACACTTTTCAGGTTTCGATATGCTTCCTCCAGGCCTTTCTCTGTCTCTTCTAGCCGACCTTCAGCTGTTGCGCGATGAACGCGAGCGCGGTCTCGGCCACTTCCCGCCATCCATGGTCGATGGTGAGTGAGTGTCCGCGGCCTGGTATTTCACGGATCTCGGTCACGCCGGGATTCTTCTCCTGTTGCTTGTAGGAGGCATGAGCGATCGCCCACGGCACGGTATGGTCGTACTCACCGGAGATGATCAGCAGCGGTCCACGCTCGGGATTCTTCGTGTCGACCTGGGCTTCCGTCCACGGGTTGAGATTGGCGGTGGCCGCCTGGAAGATCGGCACACCGGAGCCGGGCACCGAGTACTTCTCATACAGCTCGTGAGCTTCGCTCTCGTCTACGGCGTTGGCGAAGGCGAAACGGAACTGCTCGTAGGTCAGCGGGACGGCGCGGGTGTAGTTGAGGGGGTTGCCCAGGACCGCCGACGACGACTTCAGCGCCGAGAGCGGCAGGGGGAGCACGCCGCGGAACGGAGCGGGATCGATGGCGACCGTCACGGCGGCCACGCCCTCCCCGGCTATCTTTTGCGCGATGAGCCCGCCGAAGGAATGGCCGATGACGGCGGGCTTCGTCTTGAGCTGGCGGATGGCGTCGACGTAGTGATCCGTGACCTGCCTGATCCGCTTGTGGGCGAAGACCTCCGGGTCGTGCTTGGCCTCCTCGACGGTGTCCGGGTCATCGGGCCAGCCCGGCGCGAGCGTTGTGTAGCCCTGCTCTGCGAAAAGTGTACGCCAGTTGTCCCAACTGGACGAGAGGAGCCAGAGGCCGTGCACGAACACGACCGGCTGCAATCCTGAGGTGTTGGCGCGGTCGATTTCTTGCTGTTCATTGATCGTGAGAGCTGTCATGTAGTACTCCTTTGGATTTGTCGGTTGGGTCAATCGATGAGATTTTCCCGTTCAATGCTTCTGCGAGAACTCCAGATTACCAGAGTCGCTCCATCCTGAGAGAGGCATGCACCTGCCCCGCCATCAGTCCGACGGTAGTGCCCTCTCGTTGCACCCTGGTCGTTCGGGTCTGCATTCATTTTCTTCATGTCCAGCGCGAACATGCGTCTGGACGAAGTCGGGTATCGGGGAACGGACCTCTGGTACGAGTGGTCTAACCGACCTTGTATCACAGCAGAGGCCCCTTGTCAATATACGCCATACTCTGGGAGTCCGCCTCAGGCAGCGTTCTAATGCCCTTCAACCGCAAAAAGAATCTCCGCGAACTGCTGCGCGGTCTCTGTGCGCGCCCAATCACGCTGTAGTTCACACAGCAGCTGAACCCAGCTCGTGGGTTGTGCGCCGGCCTGGACCATGCGTTCCAGCGCTGCCTGGTGCCCCTCGACGGTGGTGCCACCGACCGCGTCCATCACGGGGAAGACCTCGTACCCCTCGCGGAGGGCGTCGAGCGCGGGGAAGCAGAGGCATACTTCCGTCCACAGCGCAGCCATGATCAGCTTCTTGCGACCGGTTGCCTTGACGGCATTGACGGGTTGCTCGTCTTCCCAGGCATTGAGCTTCGTCCGATCAAACGCTTCGACCCCCATCAGCACTTCTCTCAACTGATGGATCGTTGGCTCATTCTTGCCGGCCTTGACGTTGACGGTGGAAAGCACGACGGGCAACGCATAGAGCTTTGCCGTCTTGGCAACGGCCACGATGTTCTCGACCAACGTGCGACGATCCATCAAGGTGACCGAACTCACTTGAATTGGCTGAAAGTCGATGATGAGGAGCGCGGAGTTTTTCGGGGTGAGCAGGTGGTCATCCACCTGATCGCAAATAGGTTGGCTTGTCATGATATTCCTCCTTGTGCATTGATTCGCAACGCTTGAAAAGGTCCTGGCCGTTTGGCAACACATCTGCTATCATAAAGGGATGAAGTCCGAGGAAGCGTCTGGAGTCACGTGTCAGTCCCCCAGACCTTCCTCACTCAACGTGGACCCGCATGGAGCGCATCCAACATTGGTAAGTATACTGGGAGGACCTGGGCATGTCAGTGTCCACCACGTCCCATGTCACGTCCCCCTCATGTCCCATGCGCGCTCCGGTGGGTCACGCAGAAAGGAGCACGCTCATGCAGCGGTTCTCCTACAGTGAGCGAGACTATGCCTTTGGTCAGGCCATGCTGAGCCTGCGCACTGCCATCGGGCTGACGCAAACAGGCCTGGCCGAACTGCTGGGCGTCTCCCGCAAAGCGGTCAGCAGATAGGAGGCTGGCGATACGTATCCCAAGGCCGAACACCTCAAAACGTAGCTGGCGTTTGCCGTCAGACAGCAGGCCTTTGCAGCCGGGCGCGAAGGAAGAGGAGATCCGAGCCTTCTGGCGCGCTGCGCACCAGAAGGTGTTGCTGGATGAGCGGTGGCTCCAGGAGCTGCTGAGCACCCAGCTCCCCGACTCACGCTCGTGGTACCCCAGCACGTCGAAGAGAGGAGCAACGCTCTGCAGATCATGGCCCAGTCTGTGCCGGAACCGCGGGTGGATTGGAGCGACGCGCTGGCAGTGCCGAGCTGCTATGGACGCACGGGGGAGGTAGCCATGCTGACGCAGTGGGTGGTCGAGGAGCACTGTCGGGTGGTGAGCGTGCTGGGCCTGGGCGGCATCGGCAAGTCGGCGCTGGCAGTCAGTCTGATGCACCAGGTTGCGCCCCACTTCGAGGTGGTGATCTGGCGCTCGTTGCGCGATGCCCCTGCCTGTGAAGCAGTGCTGGATGAGTGTCTCCAGGTCCTCGCCCCCCAGTCACTGGGCCTCGTGCCGACCTCCTTCGAACGACGCCTGGGTCTGCTGCTGGAGCACCTGCGTACCCAGCGTGCCCGCGTGGTGCTGGACAATATGGAAACGCTGCTGGAGGAAGGGGTGGACGCGGGCCGCATGCGTCCTGGGTACGAAGGCTATGGCCAACTGCTGCGCCGGGTGGCTCAGACCGAGCACCAGAGCTGCCTGCTGCTCACCAGCCGGGAGAAAGCCGGTGAGCTCCTGTCGCTGGAAGCGTAGCCGGGCACCGGTGCGCACCTTGCGCCTCGCCCGGCTGGATGCTGACTCGTGCAAACAGTTGTTGGCAGAAAAGGAGGTCACGGGCAGCGCGGCTGACCACGCCCGGCTGATCGAGGCCTACGCGGGCAACCCTCTGGCCCTCAACATCGTGGCGCAGACGATCGTGGACCTCTTTGCTGGCGAGATCGCTCCCTTCCTGAAGCAGGGGGAGGTGATCTTTGGTGGTATCCGCGACCTGCTTGCCCAGCAGTTCACCCGTCTCTCCGTGGTCGAGCAAACGGTGCTGCTGTGGCTGGCGATTGTGCGCGAGCCGGTGAGCATTGAGGAACTGCTGGCACTGCTTGTCACGCCGCTCTCGCGTGCTCAGGTGCTGGAAGCCATAGAGGCGCTGCACCATCGCAGCCTGATTGAGCGCGGGCAACGCCCAGGGAGCTTCACCCTGCAGTCGGTGGTGCTGGAGTACGCGACAGGGCGGCTCATCGCAGAGGCAGCCAGCGAGATCGAGCACGGTCAACTGGCTCGTCTGATCGAGCATGGTCTGGAACTGGCGATGGTCAAGGAATACGTACGACAGACCCAGCAGCGGCTCCTTGTAGCTCCGCTGCTCGCACAAGTGCGGACGGTATCCTCAGGGCGAGCTGCAGTGGAGGAGCACCTGCTGGCGAGGCTCAGCCACCTGCGAGGGCGGACTGACTATGCTCAGGGCTATGGACCGGCGAATCTGCTCGCGCTGCTACGAATGCTTCGTGGGCACCTGCGCGGCCTGGATCTGTCGCAGCTTTCCATTCGTGGGGCATCCCTGCAAGGGGTCGAGATGCGACCAGGGCGGTGGCCATCAGCCGCGATGGGCGGTACTGGGCGGCGGGCAGCTGGCGGGGGAAAGTGCGGGTGTGGCAGCAAGGAGGGAAGCTCCTGCACCTGGCCTGGCAAGCCCATACCAGCACGGTGTCGACCCTCGCCTTCAGCCCGGATGGACGCACATTGGCCACGGGAAGCTAGGATGGTGCTCTCAAGCTGTGGGACATAGAAAGCGGGGATCTGCTCTGGACGAGCTGGCGGACCAATAACATCCAGACCCTGGCCTTTGCCCCCGATGGTCACCTGATCGCCAACTGAGTGGGATCACGTATGCACTCGCATGGGATCCGAGCGGAGCGGTGCTGGTCAGCGGTGACGGCGCGTTGCGCTGGTGGGATGTGCAGCGCGGGGAGTGCGTGCGGGTATGCGAAGCACATCGGGGAACGGTGCAGTCGCTGAGGCGCAGTCCAGATGGGACGCAGCTGGCCAGCTGCGGTGATGATGGAGCCATCATGCTCTGGGACCTGCACAGTGGCGAGCATCTCCACACACTGCGGCGTGACCGACCCTACGAGCGACTCACTATCACTGGAATCAGAGGACTTTCCGAAGCGCAGAAGTCGACGTTGCGCGCGTTGGGGGCGATTGAGGGTGCTGCTGTGTCAAGCACCCGGCAAGCGCTCTAACTCTGGCCGCGGCAGCTTCATCGAGGTTTCGACCGAACACTATAACTTACAAACAGGGCGCTCCATGACCATTTCAGAAGCCAGTGGCCGCTCCAGTCTCTTTCTCCTGAGTGCAGGTCTTCTTCAAAACGGCTGGCATGATCGCCGTGATCAATAGTGTGCTGATCGGCAGCTTTGTGGGCCTGCTGCTTGCTGTGTTCAGCTTGCCTTTGTGGGTCTGCACAAGTGCTGAAGTCGTGGCATTCCTGGTGAGTATTGTTATTCATCAGCGTTATCAATGGGGTCAATGGATGCGCCTGGAACGAAATCTCCCCATCCTCTTTCCAAGCCAACCAGGAGAGTAGAAGACGAGAGAAGAGGCCCCTCGTTATTGGAGTGGGGTAGAGTGGAACGAACAATAGACAACGTTGATATGTCTATTGTTCTGTGATATGCTTCTCTCATGAAGTACGAACTGCAAACCAACAATAACATAGCGTACATCTGCCACTATCATGTGGTGTTCTGCCCCAAGTATCGGCGCAAGGTGTTGGTATCACCCATAGATGAACGTTTGAAAACTATTATCCTAGAAACCATCGAGAAATGGGGGCAAGAATTCATTGAGATGGAAGTCATGCCCGATCATGTGCATCTCTTGGTGGGATGTGATCCACAATTCGGCATTCACCGACTGGTGAGGTACATCAAAGGAACCAGTAGTCGCTATCTGCGTCAGGAGTTCCCACAACTCAAGCGGAAGTTGCCAAGCCTGTGGACGAACTCCTATTTTGTCGCTACTGTCGGGGGTGTCACCCTGGAAACATTGAAACGATACGTGGAAGGACAAAAAGGCAAGTGAGAAAAGCATTCAAGTTCCGGCTCTATCCCAACAAAGAACAGGAACAGAAACTGTTCTGGACGCTGGCCCGTTGCCGCGAGTTATATAATGCCGCGTTATCGGAGCGCAAGGATTCTTATCAGGTGCATCAGCGCATGACCGTGAGCCAGAACCAGGAGACGGGGCAAGTGGTAGCGGCTATGATGGTGGCTCCTCAAAAAGTCACGTCTGTGACCTATCTGCAACAGAAGCGGGACTTGCCGGACATCAAGGTGAGGCGCGTGGAGTATCAGGATATCCATAGCCAGGTACTACAGGATGTGCTCTTGCGGCTAGAACGAGCCTTCAAGAACTTCTTTCGCCGCATTGCCAACGGACAGACGCCTGGCTTTCCGAGGTTCCAAGGGAGGGACCGCTACAATTCCTTCACGTATCCCCAAGGTGGCTACAGCCTCACGCATGATAACCGTGTGTGCCTCTCGACAATTGGCAGCATCAAGGTGAAGTTGCACCGTCCGATAGAAGGCACTAGCAAAACTTGTACGATCAAATACGAGGCAGGAGCCTGGTACGTTGTCTTCTCATGTGAGGTAGAGGCAACTGCACCACTCCCAGCAGTTTCGAGTGAGGTGGGTATTGATCTTGGCATTACCCACTTCGCGGCACTTTCGGATGGAACCTTCATCGAGTCACCCCGCTATTATCGCAAAGTAGAAAAGATACTCGACCGTCGGCAACAGGCATTGTCTCGCAAGAGGAAAGGTTCTCATCGCCGAGAGAAGGCCAGAAAGCTTGTGGCAAAGGCTCATCGCAAGATCAAGAACCAGCGTCGAGACTTCCTGCATAAGCAATCGCGCAAGAGCTGGTCAATCGCTATCAGGTCATCGTCTTTGAGGACTTGCAAATTGCCTATCTCAGCAAGCGTGCCAAGCCCAAACAGGACGAAGAGACGGTCACCTATCTGCCCAATGGGGCCGCCGCCAAAATGGCTTGAACAAGAGTATCCTGGACGCAGGTTGGGGAACTTTCAACAGATTGACACGTCAAGGCAGCATGCGCCGGTCGCTATGTCCTCAAAGTCAATCCCCACTACACCAGCCAGGTCTGTTCCAACTGTAGTACTGTGTGCACTTATGTGGACAAATCCCTTAACCCCCTAAAACACAGGGACAGTTTCGTCGAGGCAGCAGGCAGCTACAACGCGGCCCTTGACCTCATCCATACAGCCCTGCGGGCCGAAAGCGAGGGTGAGCGGTATACTGGTGTGCTGCACTCCACGACCCTCGCTTTCGCTCTTCGAGTGTTATATATCAGCCGGTACCGCGTATTAAAAGTGCCGATCAGAAAGGAGAAGCCAAGAAGCGTGTGACTGCTCAATTCAAGATGCCGGGGCATCTGGTACGTTCGACGAGACATCCAGATGACCACTTACCCTTTGAGAAACGGGGGCTCTCAGAAAGAGCGAGAACGAACGCTGGATGGTTGGGGCAAGCCTCCGCATTTTGATCGACTGAGGTGGAGGAAGGGGGGAAGGGGGCAGTCGAGGCGAAATGCGGAGGATGCGAGCGAGGCCCGAGGTCCCGGTGGTGGTTGGCATGGAGGTGGGGGAGGGACCTTGGGCGTGAGCTCGCAGGAAGCAGGTGTTCCGTTAATGGTCAGTGCATCAGCAGCCCTGCGCATTATCTCCCCTTGAGCCGCGTTGAGAATGAGCAGTGCTCAAACACCCCTGCGCATTATCGATGCGCGATATCACACAAAAAGAAGGGCCACCTCACTGGACATGTGACCAGGAAATGGCCTAGCATGACCCTACTGAATAACCAACAGAGGTGTCATGTGAAAAAAGATACAGAAATTCGGCTTTATCTGCAAGAAAGGAAAAAAGGAATGACCCAACGTGTCGCGGCGGCACGAGCTGGGATCGGGGAACGAACGGCTCGCAAATATGAGCGAGCAGCAGCACTGCCTTCTCAGCTCAAACGTCCGCATGATTGGAAGACACGAAGCGATCCCTTCGAGGAAGACTGGCCCTGGGTTGTCTCTCAATTGGAGCGTGATCCTGCCCTGCAAGGATCAACCCTGTTTGCTTTGCTCTGTGAACGACATCCTGAGCGCTATCGACCCACGCAGGTGCGGACATTACAACGCCATATTCAACAGTGGCGCGTGTTGCATGGGCCAGATCGAGAAGTCATGTTTGCACAGGAGCATGTTCCCGGTGAGCGGGGACAATCGGATTTTACCCACATGGAGGATCTGGGCGTCACGCTGGCTGGAGAGCCTTTTGCCCATCTGGTGCATCATTTTGTCTTGACCTACTCGAATGTGGAAGCCGTGAGCATCTGTTTCAGCGAATCCTTTGAAGCTCTGGCCGAGGGGATTGAGAAAGCACTCTGGCAGATCGGCGGTGTCCCCAAACAGCATCGCACCGATCATTTGACGGCTGCGGTCAAGAACGCAGGCAAGCAACACGCCCGTGACTGGACCAGGCGCTATGAGGCACTGATGGCTCATTATGGCATGCAACCAACCAAGAACAACGTGAGCATTGCCCATGAAAATGGCGATGTGGAGCAATCGCATCATCAGTTTAAACAGGCCGTCGATCAGGCATTGCGTGTCCGAGCCAGTCGCGATTTCCCGAGCCGCGAAGCCTATGAGCGCTTTCTCGCCGATCTCATTCGCGTCCGCAATCTCAAGCGAAGCGTGCGTTTTGCTGAAGAACAAGAGGCCCTTGAGCCTCTTCCGACCACCGCGCTTGCCCCCTGCCAGGAGATGCGGGTGACCGTCAGTCAATTTAGCACCATTCAGGTCAAGGCCAATGTCTACTCAGTCCCTTCCCGTTTGATTGGCACGTCTTTGCTGGTGCGTCTCAAAGCCGAGACGGTGGAGGGCTATGTCGGGAGTACTGTGGCCTTCACGTTCCCTCGTCTGATTGGCAAAAAGCAGCATCGCATCGACTATCGCCATGTGATCTGGTCCCTGGTTCGTAAGCCCGGTGCCTTCGTCGCCTATCGCTATCGCGACGATTTGTTTCCGACGACGACCTTCCGCCTGGCCTATGATCGGCTCGTGAAAAGCGGCGTCGAGAGAGCAGATCGGGACTATGTGCGCATTTTACATCTGGCGGCCAGCATCTCGGAAAGCGAGGTCGAAACGGCTCTGAGCCTGCTGTTGGAAACGAGCACGCTGCCCACCTTCGATGCGGTACGCGACTTGGTCCATCTGCCTGATTGCACCCAAGTGTTGGCCTGGTCCACTCCCCATCTGGATCTTTCCCCCTACGATAACCTGATTCCATCAAGGAGAACCTATGTCTCACACCAACAATCGATACAGTGAACTGCACACGCTCTTAACCCAACTCAACCTGACGGCGATGGCCGATGTCTTCGCCGATGTGGCTCTGCGAGCCGCCAAAGAAGGATTATCTCATGAAGCCTATCTGTATGAGCTTGCTCGACAGGAATGGGAACTGCGCACCCAGCGACGCACGGCACGCCTGGTGCGTCAGTCTGGGCTGCCGGTGGAGAAGACCTTTCGGACGTTGGCGCTCAGTCGGCTCTCTCCAACGCTGCAATTGCAATTGGAGCGCCTGAAAAGTGCTTCCTTCCTGGAATTGGCGACCAATGTGATCGCGATTGGCAAACCTGGGGTCGGAAAAAGTCATTGCCTGGCAGCCGTTGGCTATGAGCTCATCTATGCAGGTCACCCTGTGCTTTGGACGCCAACCAGTACACTCGTCCAGCGACTCTTGGCGGCGAAGCGGGATCTGCGTTTGCCGCAAGAACTGGCGAAATTGGACAAATTTGCCTGTGTCATTCTCGACGATATTGGCTATGTCCAGCATGATCGTGACGAAATGGAGATCCTCTTCACGTTCCTGGCTGAGCGCTATGAACGGAAATCCGTCATGATTACGACGAATTTGGTGTTCAGCGAATGGGAACGCATCTTCAAAAGTCCGATGACCACCATGGCGGCTATTGACCGTCTGGTCCATCATTCCGTGATCCTGGATATGATGAGTGTGGAAAGTTATCGCGCTGAAATGGCCAGTCAACAGCACCTCTCCTCCGCTCGTCCGAAGAAGCTGTCCTCCAGTCAAGTCATTCCCGATGAGGCAGCGGCCTCTGTGCGAGACTCCGATGCTTCTTCGACAGGCTCTTTTCAAGAACCTCATACACCGATGAGTGAGCATGCACCGACTGCTGTCCTTGTCATTGAGAGCAGGCCTGTAGACTCACTCGTGGTAGCACCAAATCGGCACGTTTAATCGCCGCCGATGGTACTGTTTAATTGACTTTCATAATGGATGAGGTCAAGGGAAGCTTCGCCCGCGTTGCTTCACGCCGCCTGCTGCCATGAGCACCGTTACAGCACCCCAGGCGTGCCTCCGGCGGGCCTCTGCTTGGGCTCCTGGTGCCAGGTGTGCTGGGCCACTTCCGCCACTTTCCGTGCTAGCCGCTCCTGCTTAGTACACACCCGCAGACAACAGAGTCGCAAGTGCATGCTCAATGGTGTCACGTAGTGTCACGTATTCAACCCGATTATATCATAACACGCCGTGTCACGATTGCTTGACGGATGGCACCTGTTCAGCATCCTGCACGGCATCCGGCTGCGTCTCAGTGATTTCTCCGAGCCTCTCTCATCCAGCAGAACGCGCTCCCTGCGGATGTTCCTGCATGGGATGCTCACGCCCATCCCGATCTCCTGGTCCTCCACGGAAGCCTCCAAAGGGATGGCCAAGTGTGACCCCCACATCGTTCATCCTTTGGCCACGTGAATGCGCGACCCTGTTCTCTGTGGGGGTGTATTTAGTCAGTTGCTTCTGGGCCCTCAATGGGCTCGCCAAGGTCTGTCAGCAGGTGCTCCAGACGCCGAATCGTAGACTGATGCCGGTCGACCTCCCGCTGCCAGCCATGGCTAATCGCATCCTCCACGAGTTCCATCTCTCGTTTGCGCCGCAAACGGGGGGCATACTCTGGCGAGGTGACAAACTTGGCACAGGTCAGATACAGGTCACACTCACATGGCCCTTCTTGTGGGAGACGTAAGCACCTGCCGAGTTCTAGCTCGGTTTGGAAGTAATGTTCCTTGATCCAGCGAATCTCCGACTCAGCAAGCTCACCGGATCGGACCAAGGCTGCCCCAGGCCCAGCAATGATCGCATCAGGGCCAAGCACCGCCTGGTACTCCTGGCGTACTTCCTCGTCAGTAATACCAATGTACGCCATCGACATCCTGACGCTCTCATGGCCCAAAATTTTCTGAATGGTTCGTAGGCGAGCTCCAGCGCTGGCCAGTTGTGTCCCAACAGTGTGCCGAAAACGGTGGGCTGACACTGTTGGCTTTCCGTGAGCGTCGACCAGGCCGGCGACGGTACAAGCTTTCTTCAATGCGGTGGCGAACAGATACGTTGCCGAAAGAAGATGACCTTGTTGCACAAAGAGATAACGCGTCACCACCCCGGTCTTGGGATCACTGAAACCACGTTCTTTCTTGCGCAGTGCTTGAAGAGCCTGGATTGCCTCTACTGTTTCTTCGTTGACCGGGATAACTCGCTCCTGGTAAGTCTTCCCTGCTGGGATACGAAGCCTGGGAGTTCCATCTGAGTAACGATCCAGACAATCGACAGCCAGACGACGAATCTCACCTCTTCTGGCTCCGCTCCAGCGAGCGATGAGCAGCGCCGCTCGTTGATAGGGACAATCAAGGGAACGGATCGCTTTCATAAGCCGTTCAAGTTCTCCAGTAGGAATATACCGGGGAATGCGTTGAGGAAGTTTCGGGGTATCTGACCTCTGAAGCAGGGGTCTGTTTGGCATATCATCCCATTCCCACTGTGCACCATCGCGAAAGAACTGACCTAGTTTCGCGATGGTGTTTCGTTTGCTTCCAATGCTAAGTGGTCTTTTTGTCGCCGCGCCGACCCTCGTGTTGAGTGTCTCTATGTACTCCAATACCACATCGTGAGTGACTTGAGCGAAGGTGTCAATATTTGGGTAAGCTTGCTCCAACCAGACAACGAATTGACGGACCACGCTCTCAAGCCCGTTCACTGTTGCAGGTTGATCGGTTAAGCGACGAGTAGCAAGATAGCGATTCAATGTCTGCTTCATCTGAGGCTTTTGTTGGATGGTAAAAACCCTTAGATGCGTGCGGTCTACATGCCTTCGAGGTTCTGTCTTTACCTGCCCACGATGATACAAGATCACGTGGAGCCGGTGAAGATACGAGAGGTAATCCTTGAGCTTCATCTGATAGTGATCAGTCGAACCGTAAAACAGAAGAACATCCGGTCGCTCTGCGAAACGATGCAGGGCTTCAGCCATTTCGTCGAGGTGAATATCCGTAATATGCTCGATATGCGGATCAGCAGTGTGCATGATGAGACGATACATGATTCCTTGAAGGGTTCTTCTTGCTGTCCCTCTGTAAAAGCCGAATTCAACCGCCTCATCCATCAGTTTCGTCAACCCTTCCGCTCCCCCCATATGAGCAAACAACTTTCCAAAACGAAGCTGGTAGATCGCAATGAGCCAGTTCCAGTCGAACTGTGCATATCCTCGTAGAGCAAGAAATACCAGATAGCTCCTCGCCTGGTAGGACACTTTGCAGACTGCATTGTGACGCACCCGTTGTTGTCTTTCTTCATATGACCGTCCGACACGCTCGACGAGAGGGGCAGCAAACCAATCATTCAGGTCAGGATACCGTTCAACAAAGAGGCGTTGGAAACGTAGCAATTCCCCACGATATTCTTTGTTTTCGGCATAGGCATCAACGAACGCTTCCCACTCCTCTGCGCTCGCGTGACGGGGACAGGGGTCCTGTTCAGCAAAATACGATATTGAAATATTCATTCTGAACTTTCCTCCCCAAGCGCGCGACGATATTCAGCAACTACAGTTGCATCTGAGACTCCAGTATAGATGCGGGTAGACTCTGGTGAAGCATGACCCAGACGCTTTTGCAGGGTCAGCTCGCGCATACCATTGTCAAACATTTGTGTCGCGTGCGTGTGTCTGAGTGCGTGAGGGGTAACCCAAGGGGTGCGAATGTTCAAGCGCTCACAGTGCCGCTCGAACAGTTTCACCAGGGCATAATAGCCCAGCGGCTCGTGCCGTCTCTTCCCCCGGCCCCCGACCAGGAACACATACGGACTGTCCGTATCGGTTGGGCGCTCATGCATCACGTAATCACTCACCGCTTGCAACGTCTCAGGTTGGAGGAGATCCACTACTCGTTCCGTCCGGGATTTCGTTCTTGCGCCTTTGGGATGCTCAGTGCGGTACCGAATGATCACTCGCTTTCGAGCGTAGGAGATGTCTTCGATCTGGAGATTGAGCACCTCTCCTGGCCGGAGACCTCCGTGCAGCATCAGTAACAGCATGGCCTTGTCGCGCTTGAGCCGAAGAGAGTTCAGGAGACTGTCTATCTGATCGTCATCCATCGGTCGAGGAAGACGTTGGACCGTCTTGACACGCACGGCTCGGCGCATGGGCCGTTGTCTACTTGCCCAGCCCATAAAAGGACGGTGGCGTTCAGAAACCCTGGCCAGAGCAGGATCATCGACCTGTTGAATGGGATTCTCTCGCTGCGAGAACTCCCCCGAGAGAATCAGGTATTCGTAGAAGGAGGAGACGGCAGCAAACGTGCGATTGATCGTCGCAGGTGAGAGGCGGGTTGTGGAGGTTCCCTCATCGGTCGTCGTAGAGAGCACCAGGCTCAGGCGCCGTGCTTGCTTGCGGCTGGGGATCGTGCTAAGATACTCTAGAAACTGTAAAGCGTGGGGTGGAGTAAACTCCTGGTAGGTGAGCTGGTGCTTTTTGAGGAAAAACATGAAATGCAGCAAATCGTAACTGTAGGCGGAGAGCGTGTTGGGAGAACACCCACGAGCACGCAGTTGACGCAGGAAGCCAGCTACAACGGGAATGGGTTGGTCGTCATCATCGAGCAGTTCAAAGGTTTCATCGTGGTCACTACCCTTGCGGATACGGTGGACTCGCATGGTTCGCTTGCTCCTTCTGTAATAGGACATATGTTCTTATCAAGCAGAACATATGTCCTCCTCTGGTACAAGTGTCCACATAAGCGCAAGAAATCTTTTGAGGAACGCTGGCACTCATGCGAGTGCGGCTGCGAACTCGATAGGGATACGAATGCCGCGATCAATATCCTTCGGCTCGGAAGGAGCCCATGTGACGGGACTACTTGCATGGAGAGTAGGACTGTTGCGTAGAAGCCCCCGCATTCTATGAGTGGGGTACTTCACAATCACCTCAACAGCGACTACAAGCACACTACGTCGTTGTAAGGAAGATAATTTGAAAGGTCCTGAGTAGTGAGCGAAATGCAAGAATCCCTGGAGTGGCGTTCAGTTACAGAAGCTGTACAGCATATTGATGTCACTGCAACCTTACCAGTATTAGGCAAGCGCGGCATCATAGCCTACACCGACGGGGCCTGTGTCAAAAATCCCGGTGGGCCTGCCGGTTGGGCCGCGCTTTTGTGGGCCGCCGGTGATTTCGTCAACGGCAAACCGTATCCTGATGCCGCATGTATCGAATGTTCTGGCCATATTCCTCGCTCCGAGACAACCACGAACAACCGTGCTGAGATCGCGGCTGTGCTCGCCGCCTTATCCATCGCACCCCCCGACTTACCGCTGACCATCTATAGCGATAGTGAATACACCATCAAGGTTGCCCAGGGCATCTACCAGATGAAGAAGAACACCGACCTGTGGGCGAAGTACCAGGCTCTGCTCAGTCATCGCAAAAGTGCCCCCACGTTTGAATGGGTGGGCGGACATAGGGGTCAGCTGCAAAACGAGCGCGCCGACGAGCTTGCCGGAATTGCCGCCTGGAACGGTGATATTGAGGCTTATCGTAAATGGCAGGCTTCGACAATTCCGGAGGCACACAACGCGCTCCCATCTGCAGAACTGGCGGCATTAAGGCAACAGGTGCAGAAACTCAGAACATTCTTTGACAGCGTTGCTCTCGATAATCCGCGTGTGAGCGCGAATGAACGTCAGTTTATTCACGATATGGCGAAACGTCTGCAAAAGAACAACTTCGTGCCTTCGGAAAAGCAGATGAACTGGGTCAAGGGATTAGTGGGAAAGTACAAGGTATAGGATGCTATATAATGTTCTCGTTTCATCGAATGTTGATCGTATCCACCCAGATGTGCCATGCTGGCTATGTAAGGAGAGTTCAATGATCGACCATGTAGGCCAACAACTAGGCAACTATCGCTTGTTGCGCCTGCTTGGATGGGGCGGATTTGCCGACGTCTACCTGGGTGAACATATCTACCTCAAGAGCCATGCCGCGCTGAAACTCCTGAATACCCTGCTCACCGATCAGCAGCAAGACGCCTTCTTAAAGGAGGCCCAGTTGCTAGTCCAGCTCTCCCACTCCCATATCGTGCGTGTGCTCGATTTTGCCGTGCAAGACGACGTGCCGTTTCTGGTGATGGAGTATGCCTCCAACGGTACCTTGCGCCAGCGCCACTCAAGGGGGTCTCGTTTGCCCATCGAAACTATCATATCCTACGTCCGGCAGGTGGCCTCGGCCTTGCAGTATGCCCACGACCAGTACCTTATCCACCGAGATGTCAAACCCGAAAATATGCTGCTGGATGATCGTAGTAATATTCTGCTCAGTGACTTTGGCTTGGCGGTCTTCGCTCCCCATTCGCAGGAATACAGCACGCATGTCATGGCACAGCAGGTGGCAGGCACCTCGCGCTATTTGGCTCCTGAGCAGTTGCAAGGTCGGCCGCAACTAGCCAGTGACCAATATGCCCTTGGGGTGGTCGTTTACGAGTGGCTCTCTGGAACGCCACCTTTTGATGGAACTTCCATCGAGATTGCCATGCAACATCTCTCCATGCCGCCTTCATCGTTGCGCCAACGGGTCCCCGACCTTTCACCTGCCATCGAAATGGTCGTGCTGCGGGCATTGGAGAAAGACCCCGACAAGCGCTTTCTCCACGTGCAGGACTTTGCTACGGCGTTGGAACAAGCTTCACAAGGGGCATATGTCACCTCACCTGATCTCACACCATTCTCACTCTCTATAGATGGTGAGAGGTTGCAGGGGGCAGTCAAACCCGAGCCACTCTGGAAGGTGCCGACCACCTTCACCTCATTAGTCGGTCGCGAGCAAGACGTAGCCGCGATTGCCGATTTGCTCAGAAGCCAGCAAGTACGCTTGCTCACCCTTGTCGGTATTGGCGGCATCGGCAAGACGCGCCTGGCTTTGCAGGTGGCCGGCGAGATGCGCACATTTTTTGCCGATGGCATCTGCTTCGTCCCGCTGGCTGCCGTCTCGGACCCCGAGCACATTCCTAATACCATAGCCGAGACACTCGACATTCACGCTATTGGCACACAGTCGACCATCGAGCAAGTTACATTCGCCTTGCGCCACAAGCATCTGCTGCTCATCCTGGATAACTTTGAGCAAGTGGTCGAGGCAGCACCCCTGATAGAGGACTTGTTGATCGCCTGTCCTAAGCTCAAGGCCATCGTGACCAGTCGTGCAGTGCTGCATCTGCAAGCCGAACACGAGTTTCCTATGTCTTCGTTGGCACTGCCTGATCTCTCGCAGTTGCCCACATATGAGGACCTGGCTCACTATTCCGCCGTAGCTCTCTTCGTCCAGCGAGCGCAAGCGGTGCTGCCCAGCTTCCAACTCACTCCGGCCAATGCTAATACCATAGCGGAGATTTGTGTGCGCCTGGATGGCCTGCCCCTGGCGATTGAGCTTGCAGCGGCTCGCATTCGCATCTTGCCACCGCAAGCTCTGCTGGCACGCCTTTCGCAACGACTGGCGGTCCTCACTGGCGGGGCACGCACGCTGCCAACGCGCCATCAAACGCTGCGCAACACCCTTAAGTGGAGCTATGATCTGTTGGATGAAGCGGGACAGCGCCTCTTCCGGCGACTCTCTATCTTCATTGGCGGCTGGACGCTGGACGCCGTGGAAGCCGTGTGTTACGACACCCCACAGGAGGCCACCGTTGCTCTGGACGAGGTGACTTCTTTGCTGGATAAGAGCCTGCTACTGCAACTCGTGAATGAAGGAGCTGAACCACGCATACAAATGTTGATGACTGTGCGCGAGTACGGGCTAGAGTGCCTTCAGGCGAGCGGCGAGGCAGAGGCCACCGGGCGTGCTCACGCTCAATACTTTGTAACACTGGCCGAGAAGGCCGAAATGGAGCTAGGAGGCTCACAACAAGCAGTCTGGCTTGAGAAGTTGGAGAGCGATCATGAGAACATCCGGGCTGCACTGAGTTGGTTCTTAGAACGAGATGAGGTAGAGTCCGCCTTGCGTGTGAGTGGGGCCATCTGGTGGTTCTGGTCGGTACGTTGCCATATCGGTGAGGGACGGCACTGGCTGGAGCAGTCGCTTGAGAGAAGCGAAGGTGTCGCGGCTATAGTACGAGCGAAAGCGCTCAATGGTGCAGGTATGCTGGCTCTCAATCAGGACGATTACGATGCAGGCGAGGCATTATGCGCAGAAGCTCTTGCTCTCTTTCGGGAACTTGGCGACAAACAAGGTATAGCAATGGCCCTTTATCGACTAGGACTGGTAGCCTGCTGGAAGTGTAACTATACAGCAGCCCGCTCATTGCAAGAAGAAGCCTTAGCCCTCTACAGAGAGATGGGTGATAGGGGAGGCGCTGCTGATCCTATGCTCACCTTATCGAATATAGCACATGATCAGGGCAACTATGCCGAGGCGTACTCTATGGCAAAGATAAGTATTGCGCTCTTCGGAGAAGTGGGCGACAAATGGGGTCTTGCCTATGCGTATCACCACCTGACCCGTGTGATATTTGCTCAGGGCAATGTTGCGAAAGCACGAGCAACCCTAGAAAAATGTCTCGCCTTCTCCAAAGAGTTGGGTTACAAAGAAGGCATCGCCGATTCGCTCGCCTTCATAGGGGAGTTAACCCTCCATCAGGGCGATAATGCTATGGCTAATTCGCTGCTGGAGGAAAGCTTGCTGCTCTTCAGAGAACTGGGAGACCGCCGGGGTGTGGCAAAGGCCCTGTGCCTATTAGCAAAAGTAATTGCCGCCCAGGGAGACAACATAAGAGCTCGTGCCCTCTACGAGGAGAGTATGGTGATTCTGAGAGCGTTAGGCTACAAAGAGTACATCGCGTTCTGCCTGGAAGGATTGGGAGCAGCAGTAGCCACGCAGAAGGCTGTCTGGGCAGTACAGCTCTGTGGTGCAGCGCATGCCTTGCGAAAGGCCGTTGGCCTCGCCATGCCGCGTGTCTACCGAACCGACTACGAGCGTATGTTGGCTGCTATGCGTTCCCGCCTCGGTGAAAAGGCTTTTGCAACCGCGTGGGATGAGGGACGCTCAATGACCTTGGAACAAGTCCTGGTGGAACATAAACTCGTATGAGGAAGGCACGTATGGCACATCATGTGCCTGGAAAACTCTGGTATGGGTACGTATTGAGATTATCGCTCCTCTGAGTTGGCCAAGACTTGCTCGATGGTCTGTAGGAGCTCATCCAATTCAAATGGTTTCTTCAAACTCTGAATTTGCACTCTACTGGAAAAATATTTCCTGTAGCCCTGCCAGCCCCCGTGCGATAAAAGTCTCGCCACCGCCATACGCTCCGTAGAGCAGCTCGGAGTACGGCGGATAGCAGAGGTAGAAATCTATTCGCTTCCAGAAAAAGGCGTCCACTTCGCCCTGGTACCTCGCGAGAATCTGCTTTGTAAACTCCCTGCCATGCGTCAAGTGGAGCCCTACGAAGTCGATAGCGGGATCACCGATGTTCGCATCACCCCAATCAATCACGCCTGTGAGAATGCGGCGCTCTGGATCGCAAAAGATATGTTCGCAGCCAAGATCACAATGGGCCAGGACAGGTCGGAATGCAAAAAGGTCCTCAGCGTTGAGAAAATCCTCCCAGAGATACCTCGTCTTTGTGCGCATCTCTTCATCCAGCAGCGGGAAGACCCGCAGTTGCAAGTCGGCATAACGATCTTGGTAGTCTTGTCTCCATCTCTGTCTCCACTGCTCCGGTGAATGCTCAGCAAACCCCACGCGCAACGCCTGCTCATGCGGGAAGCTGTGCAGTTCGGTCAAATATGTCGCCAGCGCAGGTGCGAGGTCCGAGAGCTGCGCTGGGGTGATGCTCTCTGCACCTAAGGGAGTACCGATAATCTTGCGGCAACCTACAAACGTGTAGGGATACTCCGTGTCGCCGCGCCCGATATAGGCAAAATGCGGAATGTACGTTGAAAGTGCGCCTTCCAGGATTGGCAGCAAGCGTAGCTCCTGCTTTAGCCGCTCCACCACATCCTCCCGCATAGGAAAACGGAAGATTAGCTCGCCATTAACCTCCAGCACGAAGCTGTCCCAGCCAGAAGTAATCGGCAGCGCTGTGTGAACCGTTAGCTGTGGAAAGCAGCGCTCGATAAGAGCAGTATATATTGCGATATCCTGTATGTTATTCATGCTTATGCCTCATACGTGTTGGGAGACTGCTGGACTACCTGGTGAATTGCCTCTACCACCTAATCCCCTTTAAAAGAATGGCTAAACGAGACAAGCCCAGGCGAGTGAGCATTAAAAGGGGGCGATATTTCATGTGGTTCGCGAAGGTAAAATAGCGAAATTCGCCAGGATGATGCACAGCAATGTTTTTGGACGGAGATCGATTAGGACTAGCCTGGCAACTTCTTCGTGTTTCTGAATGCTCGCAGGCTAATCGATCCGACGAGACGAACCTGGTGGATAATTGCGCTTCATTGTCGCCAGTGCTTCTTCCCGGCTAACAGTACATCTAACAAACTGAACGAACTGGTTAGTGGTATCAAAACGAAGTTGCCTAGCCATTTGACTTACCCGGCTATCACGCAAGGTCTCTTTAGCACCTTTGGATATGCTTGTCGAAGCAATTTCAATGCCTTCCTCATTTTTTATGTAATAATACCAATCTCCCGAATCCTCGCGCTCAGCCTTCATCTTGTATCGAAGGGCCTTTTCAACTTTGTCCGATTCAAGTCTAGCCATCTAACTTACTCAGATGCAATAACGGAACGAAGATAATTGAGTTGATCGCGCAATTGCGGGCCTAATGTCTTTTCGCGACGTGTAAGCGAATCAAGGTAGCCAGAGAAAATGCGTCGAAATGCAGCTAAAGCCTCCGCTTCTGTCGGGGCTGAGGCATGCATGTGAAAGCGTGGTTCACTAACTACTACCTCTTCGTCATCGTACTCGACCATTACAATTAATGGGTGAGTAAGTCGTCTACCGCCAGGTAAAAAGCCGGTGATCCTGCGGAAAGTATAAGTAGTGGACGTGGGTGGCTGATAGGCAATCCTTACATTAGGCAAAAAAGAGATAGGAAGCTTTGGAGCAGCACTAGATGCTCTTGTATTAGCATTTATTGTGATAGTATCCATTCTTGCATGCTCTTTCTTTACTGATCAGACCTCTCAGAACGGTACTTCTCTAACTCGGTTTGTAAGGCATTAATAAGTCCTGGTACAACCTCAGGGGAGACAATAATCTTACTTACACACTCAGCCTGGATTGACCCTATCTCCTTGAGTTTCGCTTTATTCTCTTCAGGTGTACCTGAAAGCATTGGAAGCTGCATTTCAAAGAAAGAAATGACGAACTCAAACCGACCGGCTTGTACAAGCACATTGTTCGCATACCGACTCTGAATACTCTCTGGAAAATGCCAATTGACGGGAAGAATTATTTCAAGTGATTCTTGCTCTGCTTCGCTCATAGATGCACGCTCTTTCTTAGTGTAATGATGCAAGCCTTTTCTCGTGCCATGTATCCCTACTATAATCTATATCGTGAAAAAGCGCAAATCATTAGAACAAGACGGACGTATCGAGTAGGGGCTGGGCTTGCCCCAACCCTGGGGTGGTGTGGTCTGGCTATCATCGAATGATGATTGACACGATGACTATCCCAAGTCCAAGTACCATGAACAACCCTATCATCGAAATGAGCACAACTTCCGTCGCACTACCTCCACTCAGACGATGAACAGCCTTGATTGAGAAGATATTTAGCACGATACTGTAGATGTCCAGTACCAGGGCAACGAGAACAGGATAAGGGCCCAAACTAAAGCTAAAAGCGATCAAAATCAGGCTACTGATAATAACGCTGAGTGGCACCCAGAACAACAGGTAGGTGTACATCTGTGCCAGGAACGTTCCTTGTTGTCCTCTAATCCCCGTAAATAAATACGTGATACCCATCTTCACGAAGAATATGCAAGTAACCAGGGGTATGGAAGTAATAAGAATGCCAAGACTGAGGATGAGGCCATGCTGTTGAGGAGTAATACTTCCAGAAGATAATACCACAGATGTAAAAGGAATGAGGATAATAAGGCTCTGGATAAGGCCTGCCAAAAACCCAGCGTTCGTGAAAAAAGATAGAGTAAAGGAGATTAGTCCACCAATAATAGCCAGGCCAATGAGTTGCACCCAGACACTACCCCAGTTTGCCCTGCTCATCTCTTCTGTAAACGTTGCTACTGATGGTTTGGTTAACACTTTAAGGTATTGACGCGACAATGCTCGGATGGCCTTGCCCGGAGAATCAGGTGGGGTACGCACAGGAGCGCCAGGAGGTTTAAGCACAGGCGGAGTTCCAACTATGATCTTGGGCATATGAGGCCTGGATGGAATAGGAGGTTGCGATGGGACAACAGGTAGGGCAGAAGGAAGAGACTGCCTTGGTAGGCAAGCTCGTTCCAATGCTGTGGCAAACGCCAAGATGCTCGCAAAGCGATCCTTCGGGTCTTTAGCGAGTGCTTTCAGCACCACCTGCTCAACTTCGAGAGGGATCGTTGGGTCCTTCCCACGTAATGGCAGAGGGAGGGCAGAGATGTGCTGCAAAGCTATCTCTGTAGCAGTCCCGTTAAAGGGGCGGATGCCGCACAGCCATTCGTAGACGATGATACCTAAGGCATATTGATCGCTGGCAAGACGTGGTTTGCCCTGAATTTGCTCAGGAGCCAGGGGATCGTACCCCCCGGCTTCTCCGTGTCGAGAGTGCCCGTACTTTGGGCTACAGAGGCGATACCAAAGTCACTGAGCCAGGTCTCGTTGTTTGGCCCCAGGAGGATGTTCTCTGGTTTGACATCGCGATGGATCACTCTCTTGTCATGGGCATACTGCAACGCTGCCGCGACCTGCTTGACATAGGATACAACAGTTTCCGGTGACAGCCGGATCCCTTTGGGATAGCGTTGGCGTAGTGTCCCCTTAGGGGCGTAGTCCATGACCAGATAAGGAGTGTCATCCGCCCCTATGCCAAAGTCTAGCATTTGCACAATATGCGGGTGTTTCAGACGAAAGTTGGTGCTAGCCTCGTTAATGAATTTCTTCAGATCTTCGTGCGCCAGCCGTGCTTGCAGTATCTTGACGGCTGCCAGGGTTGTATCATGGACATGCTCTCCCAGGTAAACATCTCCGAAGCTCCCCTGTCCCAGGAGGCGGATCAGGCGATAGTTGCCGAAGCGTTGTCCCACGCGATCAGCCATCTTTAAAATCCTCCCTGGGAGCATTCGATCAGCACTGGTATGTTCAATAGATCGATTCATTGTTCGTTAAGTCAATTGTAGGGGCACACAGCAAACATGTCAAGCTTGACAATCCCATCTCCCATAAGCCAAGATACACACATAACCGTACGCAAAAAACAATCGTAGCAAATCAGCGTATCCATCCATTGCCAAAGGGAAAACACATGACTACAACCAAAAGACGAACTGGAAATGTAGGGGTGCAATTCATTGCGCCCGACATTGCAACCCATCCCACAACCACGCGCAACCCAGGTATCCCTCTGGACCTGGACTGGGTACATGAAGTGCATATCAACCGCAGTGCCGTAGAGCGACGAGCAGCCACACTCGTCACGCGCCGCACAGTCAAAAAAGAATGGCAAGCGGCCTGGCTATTGCGAGCCATCACCTGCATCGACCTTACCACACTTGCAGGAGATGACACACCTGGCAACGTACTCCGCCTCTGCGCCAAAGCCCGCCAGCCTGTGCGCCAGGAATTGCTAGAGTCGCTTGGTGTCGGTGATCTTGATCTGAAGGTCGGAGCCGTTTGCGTCTACCATAACCTCGTTCCTGTCGCCGTTGAAGCTTTGCGCGGGTCAGGTATACCCGTAGCTGCTGTCTCCACAGGATTCCCAGCAGGTCAGAACCCCTTTGAGCAGAAACTTGAAGAAATCGCCGCATCCATCAAAGCTGGAGCCACAGAAATCGACATCGTCATCTCACGCGCTTATGTTCTGACGGGTGACTGGCAGGCCCTATATGACGAAGTGCGAGCCTTCCGCGCCGCCTGTGGCGATGTCCATATGAAAACTATCCTTGCTACCCACGAACTTGCCACTTTGCGCAACGTCGGCATGGCAAGCCTGGTGTGCATGATGGCCGGTGCCGACTTCATCAAAACCTCTACCGGCAAAGAACCTGTCAATGCCACGCTGCCGGTCGGCATCGTGATGGTGCGTGCCATCCGCGATTACTTCGAGCGCACCGGTTACAAAGTCGGCTTTAAGCCCGCAGGCGGCATCCGCACTGCAAAACAATCACTCGATTGGCTGATCTTGATGAAAGAGGAGCTGGGCAACGAGTGGGTACACAACACGCTCTTCCGCATTGGTGCTAGCGGGTTGCTCTCCGACATCGAACGACAGCTTTCGTACTTCGTCACCGGCCACTACGCAGCAGCCTACTACAACCCGATGGTGTAAAGGGAGGAATATAGCATGAACGTCGCAGAAATCTTCGAGACGATGGACTACGGTCCCGCCCCAGAGTCGCCAACGCCCGCATTGGCATGGATCAAGGAGCGACAACCGTTTGGGCTGTTCATCAACGGCCAGTGGGTCAAGCCGGCGAGCGGGCAGTATCTCGATAGCATCAACCCCTCGACCGGTAAGCCGTTGGCGCAGGTTGCTTCCGCCAGCAGTGCCGACGTCGATGCCGCCGTAGCCGCCGCACGAAAGGCCCTTGAAACATGGGGCAAGACGCCAGGACATGTACGCGCTCGCTACATGTATGCCATCGCACGTCACATCCAGAAACACTCGCGTCTGCTGGCCGTGCTGGAATCGCTGGATAACGGCAAGCCCATCCGTGAGACGCGAGATATCGATATCCCGCTCGTCGCCCGTCACTTCTACTACCATGCCGGTTGGGCGCAACTCATGGCCTCGGAACTCCCCGGCTACGAGCCTGTAGGTGTCGTTGGGCAGATCATCCCCTGGAACTTTCCACTGCTCATGCTGGCCTGGAAAATCGCCCCCGCGCTGGCGATGGGCAATACCGTCGTGCTCAAACCAGCACGCTACACCCCACTCACTGCTCTCAAATTTGCCGAGATCATGCAGGAAGTCGACCTTCCTCCCGGTGTCGTCAACATCCTCACGGGCGAAGCATCACAAGTCGGCGAGGCGCTGGTGCGTCACCCCGACGTCAACAAGATCGCCTTTACGGGTTCTACCGATGTAGGGCGCAACCTGCGCCGCGCCACCGCAGGCTCTGGCAAAAAGCTCTCGCTCGAACTGGGTGGCAAGTCTCCCTTCATTGTCTTTGACGACGCCGACCTGGATAGTGTCGTTGAAGGGGTGGTCGATGCCATCTGGTTCAACCAGGGGCAGGTCTGCTGTGCCGGTTCGCGCCTGCTCGTGCAAGAGGATGTCGCCGAGCGCCTCATTGTCAAACTGCGTGCTCGGATGGAGAAACTGCGCATTGGTGATCCCCTGGACAAGGCCGTGGACATTGGGGCCATTGTCTCATCCGCTCAGCTCAAAGAGATTCAGCGCCTGGTGGCGCAGGGTGTGGACGAAGGCGCGGTAATGTGGCAACCTTCGTGGGCCTGCCCTACCGAAGGCTACTTCTTCCCACCCACGCTCTTCACCAACGTCTCTCCGGCCACCACCATCGCCCAGGTCGAGATCTTTGGCCCTGTGCTGGTCTCGATGACCTTCCGCACTCCTGCCGAAGCGGTGGCGCTGGCGAACAATACGCGCTATGGCCTGGCGGCGAGCGTGTGGAGCGAGAACATCAACCTCGCCCTGGACGTGGCTCCCAAACTGAAGGCTGGAACGGTCTGGGTCAACTGCACCAACCTCTTCGATGCCTCGTCCGGCTTCGGTGGCTACCGTGAGAGCGGCTTTGGCCGTGAAGGTGGTAAAGAAGGACTGTATGAGTATGTACGACCGGCATGGGAAACTCCCGGTGCGTCTACTTTCATTGAACTTCCTATAGCCAAAGACGCTACGTATCCATCCAACGGGTCTGAGCTTGCTCCTAAGGACGCTTCGTTGGATGAGGATGAAGATACACGAGCTCATGTTAAAGCATTTGAGTCCTCCAATGGCTATGGTTTGGCGCTGCCTGCTATTGATCGCACACCTAAAATGTTCATCAACGGCAAGCAGGTAAGGCCAGATTCCGGCTACAGTTGGGATGTCTACGATCCTATGGGACACGTCATCGGGCAAGTGGGTGAGGGCAATCGCAAGGACATTCGCAATGCAGTTGAAGCGGCCCATGCAGCGAGTGGCTGGGCTAGCAGCACGACGCATAGCCGTGCGCAAATTCTCTACTACATAGCCGAGAATCTGTCGGTGCGCGAGGGAGAATTTGCCCGTCGCATCGTGCAACAGACGGGCTGCTCGCAGTCAGATGCTATTGCTGAAGTACAAGCGGCCATCTCACGCCTGTTCAGCTATGCTGCCTGGGCGGATAAGTTCGAGGGTGTCGTGCATCGCCCACCGCTGCGTGGCGTGGTGCTGGCAATGAAGGAGGCCATCGGCGTCATCGGCATGGCGTGCCCCGAGGAGTATCCCCTGCTCGGCTTCGTCTCGTTGGTAGCTCCCGCCATCGCTATGGGCAATACTGTCGTCGTCATTCCTTCGCAACAGTCGCCTCTAAGTGCCACCGATTGCTACCAGGTGCTGGAGACGTCGGACCTGCCCGGCGGCGTGGTAAACATCGTGACCGGTGATCGTGATACATTGAGCCAGGTGTTAGCCGATCACGACGATGTAGAAGCCATGTGGTACTTCGGCTCTGCTGAGGGATGTACGCGCGTCGAGTTGGCCTCGGCTGGCAATATGAAGCGCACCTGGGTCAATTACGGTCACCTACGCAACTGGTTAGACCCCGTACAGGGCGAAGGCGAAGAGTTCCTGCGCGAGTCCACGCATGTAAAAAATATCTGGGTGCCATATGGGGAATGATCCTTGCGCTGCATCATTTACTTTCACGTCCTGTAACTAATCTGCGAAGGGAAGGTCCAAGACCTTTAACGAAATAGGCGGGCCCAACGTAGGGGCCGATTTATCGTGCCCATCGCCTCAGCGAAGCGAAGCGGAGCGCGTATCAATACTTCGGCCCTGGGAACTCCACCCGAGACTGGATTAATGAGTAAAAGTTCATAATCGTACAGAAGACTATGTACAAGGAGAAGAACGGAGATGACTCAAACAGCCCAATATGACGCCATTGTGGTCGGTGCAGGCCAGGCTGGGGGACCACTTTCCACTGCCCTGGCGAATGCGGGCTGGAAGGCCGCTATTATCGAGCGGGAACATGTGGGCGGTACCTGCATTAATGAAGGATGCACGCCCACCAAGACGATGGTGGCCAGCGCACGCGTTGCCTATCTCGCCCGACGAGGCGCTGACTACGGTGTACAGACGGGTCCCATAACCATTGATATGATCAAAGTGCGGCAACGCAAACGCGACATCGTCGACAGCTTTCGCAATGGCAGCCAGCGTCGAATTGAAAGCACCCCGGGCGTCGACCTGCTGATGGGCGAGGCCAGTTTTATCGATCCCAAGACTCTGGAAGTACGACTGAAAAACGGCGATTTCCAGCAATTAACAGCCGAGACGATCTTTCTTAATACTGGTGACCGCCCAGCAAAGCCATCCATACCTGGAATAGACAATGTATCGACGCTGAATTCGACCTCGATCATGGAACTGGACAGGGTGCCCGAACACCTGTTAGTTGTGGGTGGAGGCTATGTTGGCCTGGAATTTGGGCAAATGTTCCGTCGTTTCGGTAGCCATGTCACTGTGATCCAACGAGGAGCATATTTACTGGCTCGTGAAGATGCAGATGTCGCTGAGGAGGTGGCGAACATCATGCGTGAGGATGGCATAGAGGTGTTACTGGAGACAAAGCCAGTGCATGTCGAGCAACCTTCTGCCGGCACCATTCGGTTGACAGTGCAAACACCAACGGGGGAACGTACCCTCACCGGATCGCACCTGCTGCTGGCAGCGGGACGGGTGCCCAATACCGACCGGCTCAATCTGGATGCCGCCGGGGTACAGACAGACAAGCAAGGCCATATCCAGGTGAACGAGCGGTTGGAGACGAATGTGCCGGGGATTTACGCCTTGGGTGATGTGAAGGGCGGTCCTGCCTTCACGCATATCTCCTACGATGATTTTCGCATTATTCGTACCAATCTCCTGGAGAAAGGCAATGCCAGTATCCACGGACGGCTGGTCCCGTATACCGTCTTCATTGACCCACAACTCGGACGCGTAGGATTAAGCGAGACGGAGGCACGGGCGCAAGGTCGCAACATTCGGGTTGCTAAGATGCCAATGAATTATGTCGCCCGTGCGCTCGAAACGGACGAGTCGCGTGGTTTCATGAAGGCGGTGGTGGATGCTGATACGGGCCAGATTCTGGGGTGTGCTATCCTGGGCATTGAAGGCGGTGAGGTCATGGCGATTCTGGAGGTGGCGATGATGGGCAAAGTACCCTATACCGCTCTGCGAGACGGCATCTTTGCCCACCCGACACTGGCGGAGTCACTGAATAATCTGTTCTCGACCTTCGATCAGTGAGTTAGGTCGCCGACCACCTACACGTTGGAGGTGCGGTTTCCTGAGACCACCATTATGATCAATCAACTGATGGTTGCTCATGCCGACTTTGCTTGAGTGAAATCATAGAGTGGTACAGTGCGTGCTGGTGGCATGGCCGTGTGCCGCAGAAATTCAATCCGGCGTACCGTTTCAGGCGTGAACAATACATCACCACAGACATTGCAAACCTCTGCTGGGACATGATCGATCACGATAATCCGGTTCCCCTGACGCACAGTATGCACCACCTCACGCTGTTCATACTCGCCTGGGCAGCCGTCGATACAACATCTCATTGTTCTCTCCTTTGTGTTGGACTCATCCACTTAGGTGGGAGGGGTTCATACACTGTAATAATAACCAGTAGTGGTTGTACTGTAGTGCATACAACATGTAAATGGCGTCCCTTGTTCGTACGACCGTAGAGCAAGCAACACGCACCCCGCCGATGCTCAGAATAATCCTCAAGGATTTGTCCGTCAGCGATGGCTGCAAGAACTTCATCCAGTGTGATCTCCTCTGCATCCATCTCCTTTTGAGCATGTTGCGTGACACGAACAGCCTGTGCTATCGCCTGCTCTTGTATCCTTGCGAGGATTATATCCATCCAGACAGCCCTCTCTATCCGTTTGCCTCCATAATAACATTGGAGTAAAGGGACAGAAGGATGCTACTGAGTGGTACGCGACCGACATGATTTTCGTCAAAATACCTTCTTACAGTTGGTCTGGGAGAGAGTGCTCACACAGGTGGAGGCAATTGGAATGTTCCCGTAACGCTTTTACCACCTTGGGATGAGGCTGAGTATAAATAGCGGGGTAGTCGATTTCACCCAGTTCTGATCGCACAGTATACGCCAACCGTTCTTCTCCCGTGGAGAATTCGGCTTGAACTCCTGGTTTGTTTCCTCGCGCATCCAGGCGAATCCATTTTGCTTCTGATGGAAGAAAGATAGCGTTTAAGCCATGAAGAGCATATCCCATCTCGGGAGTTGCACCTGATGCTAACCGTTGATAACAAAACCCGGTTGGAATCCCCTGGGCTCGTAAGAGTGCTGCGAGGAGATGTGATTTCGCATAGCAAAGACCTTCACCATAGTGGAGCACCTCTGAAGCTTTACAGGTGACTTGAGGACTCTGAATATCCCAGGAGTGGTGAATGCTATCCCGCACAAACTCAAATGTCTTTCTGACGCGCTCCGTTTCTGCGTCTGCCGCAGTAGACAAATGACGTATGGCCTGCTGAATTAGGGGGTGTGAATAATCCACGACTTCCTGCTCACAGAGATAATCCTCTAAAAGCGAGGACTCACAGATAAGATGCATGCGATGGCGTTCCTTCTAATAGGACTATTGTTGTGCTGTCTCTGTGCAGAGTGTAGCACAGAAGATTGCCGCCGTCTAGCGCTATCCTACGCGGGTGCGCGTGCGATTTTTGCGTACGGGCGTGATTCATCACGCCCTAGGGTGTGGGGTCTGGCCTTTGCCCAGGGGCGTGATTCATCACGCCCGTACGAACCGGCCATCGCTTCCTTCGCTACCGCGAAACTCGACGACACTTTCAATATATGCGATTCTGCGCTACAATCTTGCTGGTGTGTCAGGAACGTCTCGACACATTACAGTCTGGAATGGCGTCACTTAAGGATGTTTGATATGCAAATGCGTTTTGTATATATTCTGCGAGGTGTGTTTCGCATTGTTGCATGGTGTCGAGTATTGCCGTCGTCAGGTTGCTTGCTCGTTTTACTCTCCTTCCTGCTAACGGCTTGCAGCTTCTTTGGAGGTAGCCCAACACCAAGCAGCAGCACTGAACAACTGACTCCCACATCGTCAGGCATACTGCTTGGGGAACAGCCATGCCCAGGTGCGGTGCAAGACCCGGCACACTGGAACGCCATTGTGGGCCTGGATGCCGATCAAACGGTCGAGCGCGTATCCTGTGGCAACCTGGTAGGTCTTTCTACGCTCCAGGCAGTAGTGGCTGTTCGTCACGCGAGCAACGATCACATCCTGGACGTCTTTATCTATAGTCACCTCGCCAGCAGTGAACCAACACAACTGTTCGCCCTGCGCGGACTCCTGCATGGCGACGTCAAAATCAGTGGCTACAATACCGTGCTTACTGCTCAGTCAGACCCACATTCCAGTCTGAACAAAGGGCTACCCCCAGCAGAATTTGAACAGGACCTCTTCCGCGAGTTCAAGTGGTCCGACAGTGCGCTGACATTTGTCCAGGTAACCTTCTCAGGCATCTTTCCGGACCTGACACGTTTTCAGGCTGAACGCGAGCAGGTGCAGGTCAATAACGGGCAAGGGTTCCAACAATGGCGACTGAGTGTGGTCAAGAGTGCCCAGAACTTCGCCAGTTCCTTCCTCAACTGGTCACCCGATGTTCCGGTCACCGTTTTGAGCGGCGGAGGTGCTCAGGATTACAAGGCGGTCGTACTGGTACACGATACGGCTCCCGGCGATGGGATGGTTCGCATCTCGTTCAGTCGTCTTGAAGGAAACAACAACGGTGGTCTGTGGGAGGCAACAGCCATCGAAGCCGATGGGTTATCCATTAGCTCTCCACAAAGCGGGCAAAGTCTCACAAGTCCAATCGTAGTGACAGGAACCAACACAGCATTTGCAGGAAAGGTCTTGACTATCAAAGTGCTGGATCACGTTCACGCTGATATAGGTCATGCTACTGTTGCAGCACCAGGCGCCAATAGAGCAACGAGCTTTTCAAGCAATGTTCCCTACGTTACAAGTTTCCAGGGCGGTGAGCAGGAAGGGATTGTCGCAGTGTATTTGTATAACGCGAATGGCTCTATTGCTGCTGTGGCTATGGAGAAAGTTCTGTTAAGCGTATAATAGAGCAGAGAGTACCTTGTTGGAGATGACAACCCATGTCTAAGACGTTTCCTCACCCATTAGAGTATGAGGGGTCTCCGTGAAACATCTTGCTGCCGATTACGTTTATACTCCGCAAGGCTTGCAGCCTAACATGCTCATCTCGATCTCCGAAGATGGATGCATCGCCTCTATCACCTCGCGGGACATAGGGGCCCAATTCATTGCGCCCGCCGATATCTCTACACTCCCCGGAGTAGCCCTCCTACCGGGCTTCGTGAATACCCATAGCCATGTCTTCCAGCGTGCTCTGCGCGGGCATACGCATCGTCCCATCTCCAGGCAGGACACCTTCTGGACGTGGCGGCGTGCGATGTATGCCGAGGCCCAGCGTCTGAACCCTGAGCGTTTGTACGAATTGGCTGTGCGAACGTATCGTGAGATGTTGACCGCTGGCTATACCAGTGTAGGTGAGTTTCACTATGTCCATCATCAACCCGGTGGGCTGCCCTACGCTCAACCCAATGCCATGTCTGAGGCGGTGTTACAGGCCGGACGCGATGCTGGCATACGTGTCGTATTACTCATGACAGCCTATGCCCAGGGTGGGTTCGATCAACCGCCGGAGGAAGAGCAACGCCGTTTCTGCGATGCCTCGGTCGAAGCCTATCTTGCCCGTGTCGAGGCGCTGCGTGTCGCCGGTGTTTCTATTGGCGTGGCGCCTCACTCCGTGCGTGCCGTGCCGCAGGGCTGGTTTCGTGCCATTGCCGACTATAGTCGCGCGCATCGTCTCCCGCTGCACGTCCATGCCGACGAACAAACGGCAGAGATCGAACAATGTGAGGCGACCTATGGCTGCAGACCGATTGAATTGCTGGAGCAGTTCGGCGCTTTGGGTCCATTCACGACCATCATTCATGCAACGCACGCTAATGACGCTGAGGTTGCATTGCTTGCCCAACACGGCTGCACCGTCTGTGTCTGCCCCACGACGGAAGGTGACCTGGGTGATGGTATTGTGCCCTATGCAGCGCTCGTGCAATCAAAAGTTCCACTGGCAATTGGTGCGGATAGCAACACTCGTCTTGACCCCATCGAAGAGTTGCGTTGGGCCGAATACTCTGCGCGTATGCGCTACCAACGTCGCCGCGTGCTTGTCGCCGATGAACTGGCTGCCCCCGGACCCTTGTTGCTTGCCTACGGCACACATTATGGGGCTGCTGCATTAGGGTTGGAAACAGGGATCATCGCTCCTGGCATGCTGGCAGATTTTGTGGCTATCGATGTCAATCACCCAGCACTGGCGGGCTGGACTGCCGACGATTTCCTGGATGTGCTGTTCTTCGGAGCGTCAGCAGAGGTGATTACGCAGACGTGGGTAGGAGGGAAACGAGCAATGTAGCGATAATCTGGACAGCAAAAAAATCGCAGTTGTTATGCTTACCGCCCATATTTTTGTTTTACTAAGCATAGCATCAGGCTCAGCAGCAATAAACAGTACGGCTAGGAAGCTCTTCTTCTTGCCTGAAGATGCTCTAGGATCAACATACGTGCAAGGGTCGAGGGACCTATGCCTTTCTCTCTCGCCTCTTTGGTGAGTTCCTCAAATATGTCTTCGTCAACCCGTATCGTAAGAGCCCTTTTTGAGTGGGCTTTAACGAATTTGACATTTTCAACGGGAGTCAGCTCGTCCGCAAATTCTTCGCTTGAGTGGGTATCCCAGAAGGCTGCTTCTTCCTCAATGGTCTGAAAGGTCGGTATGCGGCTCTTGGGAACCAGTGGCCGTTCTTGCTCTTTTCTTGTCATAGGTGTTTACCTTGTCGTAGGTACGCTCGGCATTCGGCATCATCTGCATCTCTAGCTGTAACCAGGCCATACACACCTTGTCCCCGAGGAGCAACAAATATCGCCAGATATCTGCCTGCCTCGGTTTGTCCAATGATATGATAGCGCCCCTGTCTTGCCCTCCGAATGAAAGGCGTACCAAAGATAACCTCTTCAATTTCTGCAACGCTCACATGGTGGCGTGCGATATGCTCTTCTCGTCCAGGCTCAATAACAAGTTCGTAGATTTTCACAAGTTACACATCTTTTTGCAACTATTGTAGTACAAAGGATGCTTTTTGTCAAGCAGATTACGACACGACCGATACGAGAACAGGGGGTAAGTTTGCTGCCACATTTTGTGCTACAATAGCCTTCATAACACCTGTGATACTGTCTTACTAACTTCATACAAAGGACACACTATGGCTCGTGTACAATTTGGCCTGTCTCTATCTTCACCTCGCAGAATGTCACACCAGGACTATCTCGCGAGCGTACAAAAGAGCCTGGAACTTGTCACCGGACATTTCGACTCGGTCTGGTTTACCGACCACCTCCAATATGACAATGCCCCGATTCTGGAAGGCTGGACGATACTCACCTATCTGGCTGCCCTTCATCCACAATTTACATTTGGCCACGTCGTATTATGCCAATCGTTCCGCAATCCAGCCTTGCTGGCTAAGATGGCCGCAACCTTCCAGTACATGAGCAGTGGCCGCTTCATCCTAGGCATCGGTGCCGGCTGGAAGGAAGACGAGTACAAAGCCTACGGGTATGAGTTCCCGTCCGCCGGTACTCGTGTGGAAGAACTGGAAGAAACGCTCCAGATTATCAAAGCCTTGTGGCGTGATGAGTGTGCGACGGTGCAAGGCAAGCACTACCAGGTCGTTGACGCCTACTGCGAACCCAAACCAGAGCCAATACCCACAATTATGGTTGGCGGCTTCAAGACACGCATGTTGCATTTGATCGCACGGCATGCCGATTGGTGGAATGTCTCCTGGACGCCTATCGCCGCTTACCGCGAGCTAGTTGCAGAATGCGAACGTGCCTGTGCCTATGTTGGTCGCGACCCCGCTACGCTGCGCCGTACCTGGTATGGTGGCTGCCTGTGCGCTCCTTCCGAAGCTGCCGTGGAGGCGATCAACAGACACAATATCCCGCTTGGTCCTAATTTCATTGGCACTCCTACGCAGATCGTTGAACAGTTGCGTCCTTTTATCGATCTCGGTGTCAATTACTTTATGTTCACTAATCAAGGGTTCCCCGACCAAACAACGCTTTATATGCTGAATAATGAGGTGCTGCCGAGACTGAACAGCTAGTCACTGCCATCTCTTTTTTAGCTATAGCTTATGTCGCTTCGCAAGTCGTAAAAAGAGACGAGCCAGTTTGTAGAAGTGTGACACTGGTAACTGACCTTACCCTTGTGGCAGTGCTATCAATGCAAGTTATGTAGACTTTGTTTTATTCACTAACGGCGCACTGGCAACACCACCGAGGTCAGCAGCACGTTTAAGCGCGCGAAATTGCAATGCTCTGACGTTTCCTTCCGTCGTACCCATTCTTATAGCCGTATCTCGTACAGAGAGGCTGAGCAGAAAACGGCAGGTTAATACCTCCCGGTAATTCTGCGGTAGTGCCTGTAGGATATGCTGAACGCGCTCTGCTGACTTGCCGTTTGCCCCAAATAAGTCTTCTTCAACCGGGCCTTCCCAGCCAGCTTCTAACAATACTTCCAGTGAGCTTGTTGTGACCCGATAGTGGGCACGCCAGTGGTCAGCGATGGTGGTACGTGCCACTTGAAACAGCCATTTACGCACACTTTGTGCCTCTCGCTCGTAATTGAGCCCACGCACGGCTTTGAGAAAAATTTGTGACGTCAGGTCCTCGGCCTCTTCCCGGTTTCCCATCTTGCTATAGACATAGCGATAGATCAGGCCAATATTCTCGCGATAAAATGTCTGCGCATCCCAGGTAGTTTGTTCTGTTGCCAAACAGGTAGTGTATGTCACCGCCATTGCCTCCTTCTCAACGTCAGCTGATGGTGTTGTGACTTCGTCTTAGAAGAAAAACTACTCAATCAACGGCAAATGCTATAGGGTCTGTTCATCCATGATGGAAGTATAACCGCCCAGTGTCGCTTATAGCATCGGAAGAAATTCTAAATGTGCGAGATCTTTTAGCATGGCAGGGATTACCTGGTATGCGAAGAAATGCCCATACTCTCTGGAAGTCCACGTGGCCAAAGGACGGAAGCTTTTTACTCGTCGATCACCTGGACGAGAGGCCACTTTTCGGTGATCCGTTTGGTTTGCAATCGTTGTTGGAACATCTCACGAGTGACCCTGCGCGGATTGCGGCGCAAGACCATACCAAATAGATCGGCCAGGCCACAGGGAGCTACCACATGCAATTCGTCATTAGCGAGGAGGCGCACTGCAACGCTCGTTGCCGTCTCAGGCCAGGTGCTCACGGCTTCCTCGCTGGAAAGAAAAGGAGGCACAGGAAAACCGAAGACCTTCTCATACCACAAATGCACAGCAGCCTAATTCGTAGCCTCCCAGGGAACATTCGCCAGGAGTGCAGCAAGTTGCTCCTGAATTGCCCGATCTCGTTCGGAGCTGAGGTTGCTCGCATCGAAAAAGATCACATCCACGTCGGCGAGCGGCGTCGGTTCCAGAAACCCGTGTAAATGATCCCAAACTATAGTGCGAATGACACCAGCACCAACCAACCAGTCTGGAAGGTTGCACTGCCGCACTGTTTCCAGCACCTTCATGAACCAGGGGTCGGAGCGGATTAACCGGGTAAGTTCCTGTGTGTACTCTCCTTCATTCATAACTAGCCTTTATAGGTTAAGACCCTCCCCCAAAGACTCTTCGTTCCCCAGATGCCAGCGCGCAGACATTCAAGCTGCACAATTTGACTATGATCCACAAACAGGTTCACCTCCGCACCATAGTTCTTGATGTACCAGGCAAAGACCTCTGGGTCTGCCGCCTCGAACATCACCTTCTCTAACCCCAACGCGCCAATGATTTTGGCTACCGCGTCCGTCCGCCACGTCTTCACGTTCTCGGTGATGCCCTCGGTGAGATGCACCTCTTAAAGCTTTTCCCACTCACCTCTGTCAACTTTTGCCTGCTTCAATATTCTGATGAGAAAACCCTCTCCAATGTCCCCTTGATGAGGATTAGGTACCCACAAGGTAGTATTTCCCCTAATCATAAACTGGTGTCTTCTACCTGCATAAGGGCCTTCAAAACCTAACTGCCTTAAATAGTAGACCAAGTCTTTCCGCTTGATCGGACCTATACGAGGCATTAAGCTACTTCCTTGATGGTCAAATCTATTCCATCAGCAGTAGGCAATGGAAGATGCTTGAAGACCCGCAACAAGATCCACTCTTCCAAAATTTCTTCCAACTCTTCCCGGCAACGTTCAAGAGTATCCGCATTTGCATACACCCCATCGAATCCAGGAATCTCTCCATAGAAGGTGCCATCATCTGGTAAAATCTCATACCTTGCTTTTCTCATAGCAGCACGAATGTAATCCGTAAGCATATTGATTTCTGCTTTCTTTCTCTTGCCTGGATTTTCCTATGCTTCAATTTTACCTTATTATGCCAGATTTTGAAATAACCTGAGGGCAATCAGCAGGACTTTGAAATCCGTCGGGGCAAAACTCGCGTACCTTGAGCTCGGACCAGGCTTGCCTATCACGCTTGTTGGTACGGTACCATCGCCCCCACGGTTTAAATTGCCCTGGCAGAATGGCGTGGATGTTGAAGTTCTGCTCCCAGTAGAGTATAGTGAGTATGGCAGAATCCACCACATCATTGGCAAATGGCGACGTAGTGGCGCCCCTTGCGGGCGCCAGGGCTTATGAGGAGGTGCGGACATGGCCGACCGCGTAGGTCAGCAACTCGGCAACTATCGCCTGGTACGTCTCATCGGGCGAGGTAGCTTTGCCGAAGTCTACCTGGGAGAACACCTGCACCTCAACACGCAAGCGGCCATCAAAGTGCTGCATGCCCACCTTACTAGCGAAGACAGTGAACGACTTCGTACTGAGGCACGCACATTGGCTCGCCTCATGCATCCCCACATTGTGCAGGTCCTCGATTTTAATGTAGAAGATGGCATCTCCTTTCTGGTCATGCAGTATGCCCCCAATGGTACGTTGCGTCAACGTTACCCGAAAGGCACACAGGTGCCCTTAGACGCCATTGTATCGTACACCAGGCAAGTAGCCGAGGCATTACACTATATCCATCAGCAAAAGTTGATCCATCGCGATGTCAAGCCGGAGAACATGCTGCTCGGCCCGCAGAATGAAATCTTGCTCACTGAATTTAGCATTGCCATTATTGCCCAAAGCACACGTTCTCAGCAGGCCCAGGAGGCGGCCGGGTCCGTCACCTACATGGCGCCTGAGCAACTCAGAGGGAAACCACGCCCTGCCAGCGATCAGTATGCCCTGGCTGTTGTGGTCTACGAGTGGCTGAGTGGAGAACCTCCTTTTTCCGGCTCGGTACAGGAGATAGCAAGTCAGCATCTGTCAGCTCCTCCACCGTCCCTGCGTACAAAGGTACCGACGATCTCGCCAGCAATTGAGCATGTTGTATTGAAGGCACTTGCCAAGGACCCTCAACAGCGTTTTGCGAATGTGCAAGCCTTTGCCCAGACCTTGGAAGAAGCATTCAATGCGGAATCGCCTGGACGAACACTCCTTGCTCCTGCCTCTGAACACGCAGCCGAAAGTGGTCAGAGGTCCTCTCTGCATAGCCTCCCAAGCGGAACAGTCACCTTGCTCTTCACCGACATCGAAGGTTCTACACGCCTGCTCCAACAGTTAGGTGATCGCTACGCCAGCGTGCTGGCAGAGTCCCGCCACTTGCTGCGTACTGCGTTTCAGGAGTGGGGTGGCCACGAGGTCGATACGCAGGGAGATGCTTTCTTCGTCGCCTTTGCACGCGCCACGGATGCTGTGTTGGCAGCAGTAGACGCACAGCGCGCCCTTGCCGCTCATCCCTGGCCCGAAGGCGCGGCAGTGCGTGTTCGTATTGGCCTGCACACGGGTGAACCATCGCTGGCATCCGAAGGATACGTTGGCCTGGATGTGCATCGCGCCGTGCGCATCATGAGCGCAGCGCATGGTGGACAGGTGCTGCTCTCGCAGACCACCAGCAACCTCGTGGAGCAGGACCTGCCGGACGATGTGACCCTGCGCGATCTGGGGGAGCACCGCCTCAAGGATCTTGGGCGACCCAGGCGCCTCTTCCAGCTGGTGATCTTAGGTATACCCGCAGACTTCCCGCCTCTCAGAACGCTCGACACCCACTCCAACAACCTGCCTGTCCAGCTTACACCACTCATTGGCCGTGAGCAGGAACTTACAGCCGCCCAACAACTGTTGCGCCGCGAGGATGTGCGCCTGCTTACCCTGACAGGCCCTGGCGGCACGGGCAAGACGCGCCTGGGCTTGCAGGTGGCAGCCGAGTTGAGTGACCACTTCGTGGATGGCGTGTTTTTTGTGAACCTGGCTCCATCAGCGACCCCACGCTGGTTGTGCCTACCATTGCCCAGACACTCGACATTCGTGAAGTAACCGGCCAGCCCTTGCTTGAGCGCATGCAGGAAGAGTTACAGCAGAAGCACATATTACTCCTCCTGGACAACTTTGAGCAGGTGGTGGATGCAGGCGTACAGATAGTGGACTTGCTGGTTGCCTGCCCTAAGCTCAAGGTCCTGGTGACGAGTCGCGAGGTGCTGCATGTGCATGCCGAGCATGAGTTTCCGGTACCACCGCTGGCGCTACCCGATCCGAAACACCTCCCCGATCTTGCAGCATTATCACACTACGCGGCGGTAGCGCTCTTTCTCCAGCGCGCCCAGGCCGTCAAGCCCGACTTCCAGATCACCAACGCCAACGCCAGGGCCATCGCCGAAATCTGTGTGCGCCTGGATGGGTTGCCGCTAGCAATAGAATTGGCGGCGGCCCGCATGAAACTGCTCCCGCCGCAGGCACTGCTTGCACGACTAGACCAACGGTTGGCTGTGTTGACAGGCACCTCGCGCGATGTACCAACACGGCAGCAGACGCTACGCAACACTATCGCGTGGAGCTATAACCTGTTAGATGCTGCAGAGCAGCGACTCTTCAGGCGGCTCTCCGTGTTCGCCGGTGGCTGTACCCTGGAGGCCGTAGAGGCAGTCTGCGCTGCACGTGACGATGGCGACAAAGCAGGGCAGGTATTGGATAGAGTTGCTTCTCTCATCGACAAAAGCTTGTTGCAGCAGACCGAGCAAGAGGGCCATGAGCCACGCCTTGTCATGCTGGAGACGATCCGCGAGTATGGGCTGGAGTGTTTGACCGTGAATGGGGAGATGGAGGCAACACAGCAGGCTCATGCCAACTACTATCTGGCACTGGCGGAGAAGGCAGAGCCAGAGTTTGCAGTTCCACGGCAAGCCATGTGGTTAGAGCGGTTAGACCGGGAACACGAGAATCTGCGAGCAGCGATGCACTGGTTGTTAGAGCAAGCGGAGGGTGATAGAGAGGATACGAGGACCAGGGAGATGGCCTTGCGCTTGGGAGGAACGTTACGGCAATTCTGGTATATGCGATGTTATTTCAGTGAAGGACTAGATTTCCTGGAGCGAGCACTGGCACGAAGCGATGGAGTGGCAGCATCTGTGCGGGCAAAGGCGCTCTATGCTGCTACAAGACTGAATGAGGTCCAGGGCTATCTTGATCGAGCGAAGGAGTTATGCGAGGAGAGCCTGGCACTGTACCGTGGACTCGGAGACACTATGGGCATTGCCTACTCCCTCCATCTGCTCGCAGATATAGCCTGGGGGCGGGGGAACCTCGCGATGGCGCGCTCACAAGCGGAAGAGTCCCTGGTACTCTTCAGGGAGTTAGGTGACAAGAGGTCAGTCGCCTATTTACTGCTCCATCTGGGAAGTCTGGCCATCGATCAAGGTCAGTACGTCAGAGCACGCAGCTTGCTTGAAGAGAGTCTGGCGATGTATAGGGAACTGGGAGACACAAGTGGCATTGCTGACTCACTCTTCAACCTGGCACGGTTGTGCTATTTGTCCCAGGGTGACCTTACGCAGGCACACTCGTTGCTTGAGGAAGAGCTTCGCACTCTTTCGAGAGTTGGGCGACAAAGAGAGTAGCGCCTACTCCCTCTATCTCTCAGGGATGCTCGCCATTAGTGAGGGGGATATGGCTTCAGCACGCTCGCTCAGTGAGCAGGCGGTGGCGCTCTTCAAGGAGATGAGACAGCAGCATGGCACGATTGTATCACTCTACGCATTAGCGCAGGTGGCTACTGCTCAGGGGAACTACACGAGTTCCCAGGCTCTCTACCAGGAAGGCATTGCGGTGGCGCGAAAGGCGGGCGACAGACGAAATTTCGCCTCAGGCCTGGAAGGTTTGGCGTTCGCAGTTGCCGCGTTGGGGCAGTGTGCATGGGCGGCGCGGCTCTGGGGTGCGGCGGAGGCTCTGCGCGAAACTACCGGTGCGCCCATCCCACCTGTCGAACGTCCCGCCTATGAGTCCTCGGTCGCCGCCGCTCGCGCTCAACTTGGAGAAAAGCCCTTTGCCGCCGTGTTTGCCGAGGGCCGCTTGATGACGCCGGAACAGGCTCTGGTCACCCCTGGAAGGATTTAGTGCTGTCATTGTTCTTGCCAGACCCGCTTCCCGCCTCCACTGAAATCCCAGAGAGCAGGGTAACATTGGCCTGTCAGGAGATTCTCAAATGGAGAAAAAAGTGGTTCTGGCAAGGTATCCCATGCGAACCAACCTGCTGCCGACATTTCCTGGGTTGCGTTCATCGCTGGTTCACCGGAGACATGTCTCCCGGCCGTCCAGATGGTGACATAGTGCTGTTCCTCGAATACATCATTGGTGATGGCGAGAAATGTGACATCAGAGATCGTTATACCCATCTCTTCCTGCGTCTCGCGGGCTGCACACGCTTCTAGCGACTCGCAATAACCCAGGTGCCCCCTTGGTGGTGCCCATGTTCCATCTCCATGCACGTTCCTGCGTTTCATCAGCAGCACCTGGTCCTCTTTTGTGATAAGTACGCCTATTTCTACTTGTATTTGCTCTGTCATAGTTTCCTCTTCTCTTTTTGTCCCTCCTTGTAAGAGGCTTCCTTTCCTAATAGAGCATCACTGCTGGAAGTGTAACTGCTGGAAGCTCTCTAGAACATCGGAAGAACCTCCGAATATGTGCTGTCTTTTGTCATGGCAAGGTTTGCCTGGGATGCGAAGAAATGCCCATGCTGCGAGTAGGTGAGGAGAAACTCGGGAAGGGAGAATGAGGAACTAAGCCAATCCGCGACGGATGGCAAAGGCGGCGGCAGAAGCCCGGTTCTCACTACTCGTTTTGTTGAAGATATGGGTCAAGTGATGGGCGACCGTTTTCTCGCTCAGACTCAACTCCCGGGCGATCTCGCTGTTGGTCAGCCCACGTGCCACAAGGCGTAATACCTCCACTTCTCGTGCCGTGAGTCCAGCAGGATAGGATAGTGCTGGGCTAGTCACTGGAGTGGCTGAGAGTGAAACCACCCCACGTCCTTGCGCGGCGAAGGCCTGCTCTGGTGTCATTGTGCGCCCTTGCGCCCAGGCTGCCGCGAAGGTTGCTTCACCCAGTTGGGTGCGTGCGGCGGAGACCGAACGTTCATAGTCGGCACGCTCGACAAACGGAATGGGTACACCAACAGCCTCGCGTAGGGCTACTGCCGCACCCCATAGTTGTGCTGCCCACAGGATAACCTGTTCTCCAGGCGGGATTCCCACTAGGGGTATCCCTACCTGTTCCTGCGCCAAGATTATGCTCGCCAATCCTTCAAGGCAGGAAGCAATCACCCACTTGTGATTCGTTTCCCTGGCGATCGCCAGACCCTCCTCGTATATCCTGCGTGCCGCCGTATGGTCGCCCTGGAAAGAAACCACCCGTGCTAACTGAATGAGCGAGATGGCAATACCTTGCCGATCCCCTATCTCCCTGTAGCGTCTCACACTCTCCTCGGCCAATGAGCGCGCCGTGGCAACATCGCCCTGTCTGAGCGCTACCTGCCCTGAGAGAAAGATAGCATATGCAGTACCCCTCGGATCTCCCAGCTCCCTCCATAGCGCGAGACTTTCCTCCAGCAGCGAGTGTACAATCGCAGGATCAGCCTGAGACTCCAGGCGTACCTGGGCTAAACTGTAAAGTGACCAGGCAAGACCAATCTTGTTCCCTTGCTCTCTGAAGAGCACGATGCTTTCCTCAAGCAATGCACAAGCTCTGGTATATTCTCCCTGGATAGTATCCAACGATGCTAAGGCGAAAAGCGACCACACAATGTTCTCCTTGTCGCCCAGATCCCTGAAGAGTGCTAGAGCTTCCTCTGCGAAGGAGCGTGCCGCTGTAAAGTTGTCTCTGTCCCTGGCCACCCATGCCAGCAGATAGAGGGAGTACGCAATGCCTGATTTATCTCCAAGTTTCCTACACAATGCCAGGCTCTCCTGGCAGAGCACTTCTGCTCTATCGTAGTCGACCTGGTTGACGGCCAGGTTCGCGGCAGCGGTGAGTGCCTTAGCCCTCACAGATTCCGCGATCCCATCATTTGCCGCCAGTGCTCGCTCCAAGAAGCGTCTGTCCCTCGCTCCAGAAACCGCGTACTATCCAGAATCGCCGCAGTGCTCCTCCCAAACGCAGGCCTATCTCTATACGTTGCTTAGTCGCGCCTTGCTCAATCGACCAGTGTAGCGCTGCACGCATGTTGTCATGCTCCCGCTCCAACCGCTCCAGCCACACAGCTTGTTGCGGACTTCCCAACTCCGGTTCCGCCTCTTCGGCCAGCGCCAGGTAGTAGGCGGCATGCGCCATCCGAGTAATCTCTTCCTCTCCACTGTCACTCAGGCACTCAAGGCCGTACTCACGGATCGTCTCCAGCATCACGATGCGTAACTCCTCGTCATCTTGCTCACTTTGTTGCAGCAAGCTCTTGTCGATGAGCGAGGCCACGCTGTCTAACGCCGATGCTGCTCCGTCGGTAAACGCGCCACAAAAGGCCTCTATCGCCTCCAGGGTGCAGCCACCGACAAAGACGGAGAGCCGCCGGAAGAGCCGTTGTTCCGCCTCGTCTAATAGATGATAGCTCCAGGCGATGGTATTGCGCAGCGTTTGCTGCCGTGCAGGGACATTCTGTGTCCCACTCGTCAATACCTCTAATCGATGTGTCAGCCGCTGAAGCAGGGCTCTTGGGGGCAGCAGCTTGATACGAGCGGCTGCCAATTCAATTGCCAGAGGCAAGCCGTCCAGATGACTGCAGATACTGGCGATTGCATGCACGTTCACTTTGGTGAGAGCCAGGTCAGGCTTGATGGCCAACGCTCGCTCCAGGAAGAGGGCCACAGCTGCATACTGCGAGAGGTCCTCGTTCGCTAATAGATGGATGCCCTTGGGCACTGCCAGCGGAGGGACCATAAACTCGTGTTCCCCCTGGACGTGCAGCACAGCGCGACTGGTCACCAGGATTTTCAGGTGCAGGCAGGCAGTCAGCAAATCCGTGAGGTCCGGAGCCGCCATCACCACCTGTTCGAAGTTGTCTAGCAGCAGCAAGAAGTGCTTATCGTGCAAGAATGCTTTCAGGTACTCTGTGTGTTCTGTCGGCAGATGAGGTCTCAGGGGTTGGTGTTCCTGGCCGAGTGTGTGGGCGATGGTGTTCATGACGATCGCGGGGTCGCTGACAGGAGCCAGTGGTACGAAACAGACTCCATCGGCAAAGCTATCGAGCAACTCGGTCGCGACTTGCAGACTCAGACGCGTTTTGCCAATGCCACCCGTGCCTGTGAGCGTCACCAGGCGCACTTCTGGGCGTTGTAGCAGTGCACATACCGCTGCCACCTCTTGCTCACGCCCAATGAATGAGGTGAGTTGCACCGGGAGGTTGTTAAAGCGGGTATTAAGATGGGGGAGGTCGGCTGAGGGGTCCGGGATTGGTAGCGGGCTGGTTTGTCCAGACGACTCTACCTTACTCGCCTCCTCCAGGGCCAGGGCAAAAGCCTGGATACTCGGAAAGCGTTGCTGCGGATCCTTGGCCAGTGCCTTCAATACCACCTGTTCCACCTCGACCGGGACCGTCGGCATCTTCTCATGCAAAGGTGGGGGAGGAACAAGAGTATGCTTGATGGCGATTTCAGGAAACAACCCATGAAAAGGGCGATCGCCGGAGAGCCATTCATAGACGACGACACCCAGCGCATACTGATCGCTGGCAGAAGTGGCATTTGCCTGGATCTGTTCGGGTGCCATGTAGGCGATAGTGCCAGCAGCATCCTGGGCATGCTGCGAGCGTACGCTCTGGATCACGACGGCAATGCCAAAGTCACTGAGCAAGACCTCAAGGTTGCGCCCCAGCAGCATATTCTCCGGCTTGATGTCGCGATGAACCAGTTTTTCCTGGTGTGCATACTGCAAAGCATCAGCCATTTGCTTCACGTAGGAGACGATGGTATCGAGCGGGAGTTGCGATCCCTTTGGGTGGCGCTGGCGCAGATTGCCACCGGGAGCATACTCCATCACCAGAAAAGGGGTGGTATCCTCCACACCAAAGTCCAGCACCTGCACGATATGGGGATGCCGTAAGTGGGCGATTGTGCGTGCCTCGGTGAGAAAGGCTTCTACGTCATTATTTGCCAACTGACCATGCAGCACCTTTATAGCTGCCTGGGTGTTCAGGTGAATGTGTTCCCCCAGGTAGATGTCCGCGAAGTTTCCCCGCCCCAGAAAACGGATGAGGTGGTAGTTACCTAATTGCTGTCCCACACGATCAGCCACGGTCGCACCTCCTCTTGGGAGTGTACTATGAATGCTGCCGCCTCTACTATACGCTATTGTGAGCGGGATTTCAACTTTCAGCATTGCATGGGAGTGCGTGTTGGATTTTTGCAGAACCAGCAAGACCTATGGCCCTTCACGAACCCTGCACCTTGGCTCCTCCCTCTTGCAGCAAATTTCCTTCTACCCCAATCGAAGGCAGAAGTTGCGCCTGCGCCTGCGTCGTCAGGGGCAAGCCCCAGAGCTTAATGAAGCCCAGCGCTGCATTATGGTCGAATTGATCGCCGGTATCGTATGTCGCCAGGCTATGACTATAGAGCGAGTGCTCCGACTTACGACCGACAACTGCACACTGCCCACTTGACAATTTCACGCGCACAACGCCACTGACAAAGCGCTGCGTGCTCTGCACATAGGTCGCCAGGTCCTGGTGCAGGGCGCTGTACCACTGGCCGTTGTAAATCAGACGCGCATACTCCGCTGTCACCAGTTCTTTGAAACGTGACTGGTCGCGACTCAGCGTCAGGCTCTCCAGTGCCCGGTGTGCTGTAAGTAGCACAAAGGCTGCCGGAGCCTCGTAGACTTCGCGTGACTTGATGCCGACCAGGCGGTTCTCGATGTGGTCGATGCGCCCGATGCCATATTTCCCCGCCAGCTTGTTCAGTGTCTCAATCAACGCTACGCCATCTATCTCCTCACCATTTAGCGCCATAGGTAAGCCATGCTGAAATGTAATCTCTACATAGGTCGGCTCAGTTATAGATTGACCCTGGAGGGCAGGATTGGCCGTCCAGGCATAGACCTCTTCCGGGGGTTCCTCCCACGGGTCTTCCAGGATGCCGCACTCGATGCTGCGCCCCCACAGGTTTTGATCGACCGAATAGGGACTGGCGTTGGTCACCGAGATCGGGATGTGATGCTCGGCGGCGTAGGCTATCTCGCTGTCGCGTGTCATACTCCACTCGCGAACCGGGGCGATGATTTTCAGATCAGGCGCAAGTGTATTGATCGAGACATCGAAGCGTACCTGGTCGTTGCCTTTGCCTGTGCAGCCATGTGCCACGGCCACGGCTCCCTCTGCTCGCGCTACCTCAACTAGCAGACGCGCAATCAGTGGACGAGCCAGAGCCGTCGCCAGCGGATACTGGCCCTCGTAGATAGCTCCAGCCTGCAACGCTGGCCAGACAAAGTAACGTACAAAATCGGCGCGGCCATCGACAATCAGTGCTTTGACCGCGCCGATCTTCTCGGCGCGGGCCGCGATAGCGGGAAGATCACGCGCATTGCCAACGTCGACCGTTAGCGCGATCACATCTAGATCGTAATGTTCCTTTATCCATCGGATGGCCACAGAGGTGTCCAGGCCACCCGAATATGCAAGTACAACTGTTGACATAATTACTATTTCTCCTTCTTAATTCTGGCGGGGGCAAGCCCTCACCGGGTGTATGAATTGTGTGTAGGTAATCAACCAAACATCCGCGTCTGGGAAGCAACCCGGAACCGATAGTGTAGGGGCCGGTTTACCGCGCCCCATAGACATTAAGTTAAGACCTTGACCTTGGTTGCTGGCTTGCGTTTGGGCCAGACGAGCGGGGTGCCCAACAAGAACTGGGAGGTGTTGGGGAAGGTCTTGCGCGTATTCAAGCGACAGCCCGACTGCATGCAGCGCACGATCGACTCCACGACCGCTTCCAGTCCTCCCTCATACAAGCCGACCATCAAGCGACCTGCCTCCCGACGGACGACCTGAGCTGCCTTGACCAAGCTGCGATGAGGCTCCTGCCAACAGCCCAGTTGGATGAGCCAGTGCTGGATCAGCATCGCCGCCAACTTGGCGTACACTTCACACAGGATGCGCCAGGGCTTCTTGCTGCGCCATTCGTCGAGATGGCCATGCTCTTTCCACAAACGAAACAGGCGTTCGATCTGCCAGCGCAAGCGCAGGATCACTAGCACCTGCTCGGCGCTGAGCCGCCGACGTGGCACATTGGTGAGCACCATCGTCCAGCCTGCCAAGTAGAGCACTTCCTCGTCGGGCTGCCGCCCCTGATCCTGGGCGTGTTGGCGGATGCGCGCTCGGCGCTCGTCGGCCACTTCCTTGGGTACCCGTTCGATGAGCAGCCGCACCGGCAGACGTCCGAGCTGACCCAGCAACACCCCCATCTCCAGCCGCTCGCCCACCTGCTGTGGCAGAATGCCGCGCAACTGGATGCGATGACCCCCCCCGGTGAGCAAGACCGTCTTGGGTTGATAGCGACTGACAAAGTAGCGCTTGACGGCAGGCTGGCCTGGCGGGCCAGCAGCGATCGTGCCCAGGCGCTGCACCCCGAAAAACCCCAGATCGGCCACATACAGGCAGCCGTCAGGCAAGTCCTCCAGCGCCAACGGCCCCCGATGGTCGTTGCGCCGTCCATCGGCGAGCCCGGGGCCTTGCAACTTGCCCGCCAGCACGTTCCAACGGACAAACAGCTTGAGGGCTGCCTCACTGGTCCCGGTGCTGCCGCCACAGCCCCGCCACACCTCGGCCAGTTCTGGGGGCAGCATGATGCTGGAACTGTCCTCCACGATCACTGCGCTAAACTGCTTGAGCAACGCGATGTCGACCGGCTCGACCTGCATCTGCTCGGCACACAGCCGCTCCAACACCCGTTGCAACAAGACCGCCGCCGCCTCGGTGAAGCGTTGCGAGAGCCCGGAGGCGGAGATGCTCACCTCGCGGCGTTGCAGGATCTGCGTCAGCCCATCCAGCGTGATCTCGGGCTCCTGCAACCAGCCCAAGATCAACGCTTGGACAAAATCGGCTCCACTGAGCACCCGCTCCCGCTCGATGAAGCCGGTCTCTCGTGCTAACCGGTCGGCTTCTTCGCCAACAATGCGTTGCAGCGTTTCGGCGAAGTGTGTTACACTGCTCATAGGTTCTCCTTCTTCCTTCAGGAAATGGTTCAAGGTTTTTTCCATGATAGAAGATGGAGCCTATTGCTGTCTACCTCCTTAACTTAATGTCTATGGGGGCCGGTTTACCGCGCCCATCGCCGATTTATCGGCCCCTGCCACGTGAGTGTGCCCACAGCAGATACCAAAAGGTCATGGCTCCAACCGGCCTGCGAGAAGATTGCCCAAGAGCTGTCGATCCTCGGGGCCGATAAATCGGCGATGGGCACGATAAATCGGCCCCTACGGCGGCTTCATGCGCCTGGTTACTCGATTCCTACCAACTTCTCTATGGCCGCCGCAAACGTTTCGGCGCGTTGCTCCCAGATTGCCTCTGTTTGGTCAAGCTGGTTGTGTACCTGGGCCAGTCGCAGATTACCTGCGCCACCCAGGTGGCTGCGCGCTGCCAATCGTTTGACGAGCTGCTCCTGGCTCTCCACTGGCAACTGGGCGTGACGGTCTAATTGCGCGGTTACCTCAGCTCCAACGATGCGGTAGGCATCGCGGAACGGGAGTTTGGCGGCGCTAGCGAGTTCGTAGGCGCGGTCGGCGGCAAAGAGTTCAAACGTACAGGCGGTGGTCAGACGCTCGGTATTGACACCAAGCGCACTCACGACCAGGGTACAAATCTCCAGGCTCTCCTGTACCACATCGAGTGCCTCCATGAAGGGACGTTTTGTCTCCTGGTAGTCCATGTTGTAACCCGATGGCAGGCCGCTCACAATCCCCAGAATCTGTTGCTGCAGAGCCAGCACGGTCTGTGTGCGTGCTCGCACCAACTCCATGACTCCCAGGTTACGCTTCTGCGGCATGATACTGCTGCCGGTGCAGAGTTCCTGTGGTACCTGGAAGAACCCATATTCGACCGTTGAGAAGAGCAAGATATCCTGGGCCAATTTGCTCAGGTCGAGCATGATCTGCGCAAGCGCCTGAACGATAGCCGCCTCGATTTTGCCGCGACTATTCTGCACGTAAATGACGTTATTCTGCACGCGTGAGAAGCCGAGCAGATTGGCACAATATTGCCGGTCAATGGCGATTGGCACACCGTAGCCTGCGGCAGAGCCGAGCGGCGACTGGTCGTTGAGGCTATACGCAGCCGAGAGCAGTTGCTCATCGTCAAGCAACGCCTCGGCAAAGCTCGCAGCCCACAGGCCCACCGACGACAGCATCGCACGCTGCATATGCGTGTAGCCTGGCATGGGCGTGTCGATATGAGCGCCGGCCAACGCAAGCAATGCCGCGCAGAGATCGCACAGTTTCGCTGCTACGTTATGTAACTGCTCTTTGCCATACAAGCGCAGGTCTACCAATACCTGGTCATTGCGCGAGCGGGCCATGTGAATCTTTTTGCCTGCCGCGACCGCCACAGTAACCAGGTAATTCTCAACACGCGTATGCACGTCCTCATCGGCCAGCGTGACGGTGAACTCGTGCGCCGCTTCCAACTGTAAGATGTTGCATAGGGCATCTTTCAATACCCTATGCTCCTCCTCTGTCAGAACACCGATTTTCGCCAGCATGGCGACGTGAGCCAGTGATCCCCACACGTCATGGCGAATCAGGCGGGCATCGAGGATGCTGTTCTGCGCCGCTTCGAAGTGCTCCACCTGCTCGTTCAAATGATAGCCCTTTTGCCACAATTTAGTCATTATTGTGCCCCACCATTTTGTTGCGGCGTGCAATCAATTCATAGGGGATGCCACGGATATGCGCGGCGGAAGCGCATTCCTTCTGATTGAAGCTGGCACTCTTGATCGAGCGAATATCCGGGAAGAAGAGGCCGCTTGATGACGAGCGCGTGCGAATATCGATGTTGCCTTTATAGAGTTCGACCGTGTACTCGCCGTTCACCACCTTCTGAGTACTGGCAATAAAGGCATCGATGGCATCTTTGAGCGGGTGGAACCATTCGCCGTGGTACACAAGCCTGGCCCAGTGCGCATCAAGCTGGCGCTTCAACTGGATTTCTTCTTTGGTCAGGCAGAACTGCTCAAGGTCGCGGTGCAGTTTCAGCAAAATGGTAGCAGCAGGAGCCTCGTAGATCTCACGGGATTTCATGCCCATGATACCATCTTCAAAGATGTCAATTTTGCCGATACCGTTGGCCCCGCCGATGATATTCAGTTGCTCGATAATCCGGTCGAGCGGCAGCCTTGTGCCATTCAATGCGACGGGCAATCCATTCTCCCAGCTCAAGGTAATAATCGTGGGCTTATCGGGAGCCTTGGCGGATGGTGTCAGCCACATCCAGATCGAGTCGGGCAGTTCCGTCGTCAGGTCAATGCCGCCACTGGCGATTGAGCGACACCACATGGTTTTGTCATCGCCACCGGCAATCACTTCCTCAACCGGCACGCCGAAATGTTCCATCAGCAACTGTTCCTCGCCGCGTGTGAGATCGAAGTCGCGCACCGGAACGAAGATGGCGGTCCCAGGTGCGAAGAGGCTGAAGACGTTGTGCATGCGGTACTGATCGTTGCCCTTGCCGGTTGAGCCTTCCATCAAGGCGTCACAGCCAAGTTCCAGGGCCTTCTGCGCCACGTGAGCGGCGATAAGCTGGCGCGTCATCGAGGTGGAGACGGGATAACCGTTATAATCGGAATTTGCCTGGATTGCCTTACTAAGCCACTGTTCGGTGAACTCCTGCTTGGCATCGATGACGAATGGTGAGATGCCCAACTTCTTCGCTCTTTCGCTACTCTCGCTTATCTCGGCCTCACCCTGGCCGACATCGACGGTAATAGCAGTGAGCTTGCGTGCGTAGTATTTTAGCTGGGAGAGTTTGACGCATAGCGTCGAATCAATTCCCGCCCGAATAGGCCAGGGCAATGTGTTTGCCGTGAGGCACGTCAACAGAAGCGATTTTCTGCAACGCCTGTTCGATTGCACTGCTGTGACCGGTAGCTGTGGTCTGAGTTGTGTTTGTCTGAGTGCTGGTTGCCATTGTGTATTACTCCTTCAACTTCCCCAACCTGTAAGGGCTGGGCCGGTGGATTGGGAAGGAGGAGGACTCTTGCGATCGTTCGCAATAAAAAAACCCTCGCCCCTTCCTTAACAACATTGAAGGGACGAGAGCTGACTGTCGGCTCCCGTGGTGCCACCCTGATTGTCACGATCTGCTACATTGCATCTTCCTCACAACGACGTGAAGAAGTAATGGTGACCACTTTTTCCTGGTTATTATGCTGCGTGGGAACCACCCACCTGCTCCTACTTGCCTGCTGGATGTGGTGTGGGGTCTACATCGGTAGATGTGAGATCCCGTGACAGGCTTTCTTCGGTCAGCCGCTCACGAAGTGCGTTCTGAGAGGCGCATCCATTCCGAACTTCCACTCTACTTCGGATCGCTGTCGGTCGCCATCTCATACTTTGTTCGCTCAACGCGGGTCAGTCTGTATCAAATTGTCTGCTGTAAGAATAGCATGCGGTGCAAGGAATGTCAATGCCAAAAACTGGTGGGGTGTTCGTCACTTTTTTTGCGCGAGCCCCACCCCAGGGCGGAGGCAAGCTCACGCCCCTACTAACCACGCAGTAGGCTCTGCCCTGGGACTGGGTGGTTTGGCTGCTTTGCGGCTCACCCGACACGAAACCGAACGGGATACGGAGGGGAAAGGAGCTTAAGAGCATAACGCGCTCAAGCTCCTGAGGAGATCAGGCTGGCTACCCTCTGGATGGTCCCTGGAAGGCGAGACTCCCAGCCTTGCGCATGGCCTCCATTGTCTCCTCGACAGTGAATAACTTGGTCGTTTTGATCGCTTTGACGTGCCCTGGGGTAACTGCCGCCAAGCTCGTTGCTAGGGCAGCGTTGTCGTCGGGCATTTCAGTGAGCGCAACAACATCGTACTCTCCAAAGCAGAAGTAGAGGCCGATCAGTCGTCCACCGAGCTTCTGCGCCAGTTCTCTAACGGGTTTGCTCCGGTCTTGCGGGTGTTGTGCCATCGTTGCCCACGCTTCAGCGGTGTAAGCAGCTTGAGTCATGTAGAATGGCATGATGTTCGTCTCCTTCTTCGTTCTAACAGGTGTTCCTCTCAGCCCTCAACTAAAGAGGGTAAGATACGGCAATACTTTACCGGCTCCTCGCCTACGAAATGGAGTGACTACCTGACATCTATCGAGGTGAGATGGGGCCTTGATGGAATGCCATTGAAGTTTCCCATGAGACCCTGTTGCGGGTCTATGCTTGGACACTGACCTCATAAATCATCTCTATAGTCGTGCCTGAAGTGACATGATGGTACAGTAGACTGTTACGAGCTACAACACGTTCGACAACACAAAGAACGGTTACGGAAGGAAGGTTCACATGATCAGGGAGTTGTGCTTTACCGTTCCTCACTCTACACCTGCTGTCAATACCCCAGAGAGACGGGCAGCACTGTTCATTGGATCGTCTCGCAGTGCTCACTCGATGTGCTTTCTGATCATGCTGCTTCCTTGCGGGCAGGGAGAGACTAACTTATCTTTCTACCATAATGTGGCGATGTCGGGCCCGTGGCTTCAGCCATGGGGGTGAAAGGCCGCCGCAGGCGCACCTCCCTCTTGACAACTCTAATTGGTATCGTAGAATGCACTCATGAGAACATTCGAGTACCGTCTTTTCGTGAATAAGGCCCAGCGCCGTCAACTCATCGCCTGTTTGGCTGAGTCGCGTCGTCTCTATAATGAGATGCGAGCAGTAGCCAAACAAGAATACGAGGAGCGTGGCACCTTCCCTAACAAGTACGAACTGGAAACGCAGTTCAAGGGGCAAGGCAAAGAACATGTCCCCGCCACCACGGTTCAAATGCTTGCTGACCGGCTCACCAAAGCTTTGAAACGCTTTCAGGCCCGCAAAGAACTGGGCGAGAAGGCCGGCTTCCCCCGTTTCAAGAAGCCGAACAGGTGGCATAGCATCGAGCTTCGACAGTATGGCAAAGATGTCTATCTGCATGAGGATAAGAAACACCTTGTGGTGCCCAAGAAGCTCGGTCACTTCCTCAAGATCAAGCTGCACCGCCCGATGGAAGGCACGCCGAAAACGGTTCACCTGGTACTCAGAGCCGATGGGCATTGGTATGCGCTGATTGTCTGCGAGACTGACCCACAGACTGAACATTCCCCATCCGCATGTTCTCATCCTGATATCGGCATGGATGTCGGTCTCAAGTCCTTCCTGACTGATAGCGAAGGCCATACCATTGCTAATCCACGCTTCTATCGCACGTCTCAAAAGACCCTCAGACGCAAGCAACGCACGCTCTCTCGACGCAAGAAAGGCAGTAAGCGATTTCGTAAGGCATCGAAGAATGTTGCCAAGACGCACTTGAAGATTAACCGTCAGCGTCGAGATTATCACTTCAAAACGGCTAAGCCCTATGCTGAAGGCTACGGGCGCATTGCGGTTGAGGACCTTCAGATCACCACTCTGGTGAAAAACCATCACCTGTCGAAATCCATTCTGGACGCCTCCTGGGGTGCGTTCCTCGACATCCTTGAAGAGAAGGCTGCAAGGGCTGGTCATCAAGTCGTACGAGTGAACCCGCGCTTCACCACACAGGCATGCAGTCACTGTGGAGAGCTTATTCAAAAGAAGCCATAGAATTTGTCAAGCCCCCTGGCAAAACGGTAGCGTATCAATCTCTAAGGGTCGAGATTTCGCATAGCCTGTGAAGCTGCCCTGCAAAACCAACCCTTAGCAAAGGATACGCTACCGGCAAAACTCCCAGGCTATGCAAGAGCCTGCATAGAGACAAAGAGTCCCTCTTGCGCTTGAGTGCTCGTGCTCAAGCGCTCTGCCCTGTGCTCCTGCGCACTTGGAGCAGGGGTGTTGGCAGCCAGGCGAAGCCTCGTCGCTCTTGAAGCCGCCGCTGATGCAGGTGTCTCCTCTCTGCCAGAGCCAGGCTCAGGAGCCCGGTTCAAGCCCTAGCCGCCCCTGAGCATGCGGCTGGGGGGTGGGGGGCGCGTGTAGAGGCTGATCCCGCGCGGGATCAGCCTCTACACGCGCGGGCGACTCTGCCCGGATCATACTCCTCTCCGGTTTTGAGCAAGTGGACGGCCACGATCAGCATTTTGCGCATCACGGCAATCAAGGCTGACCCCTTGCGCAGCCCACGTGCGACCAGCCGATGGTAATAGGCTCCAAAGGCCGAGTCGCTCATGTGGACAGAGCGCACAGCGGCCAAATACAAGACCCGCCGGAGCAACCCACTGCCACGTTTGGAGAGCTTGGCCTGTCCTTGCCATTTGCCACTGGTCCTGATCGCCAGATCCAGGCCAGCCGAGGCCACCGCCTGGTCGATGCGCTGGAAACGGGCCACATCGCCCAATTCGGCTCGGAGCACGGCAACGGTCTTGTCTCCAAACTCCGGCACCCCGCTGAGCCGCTGCGAGCCGCTATCCTGCTCTTGCAACTGCTCAAGCTCGGCTTCGACCTGGGCCAGATTCTCCCGCGTGTGCTTGAGTTGATCGCACAAGATCCGCATACTGGTGCTGCGTGCTCGTTGCGCCAGCCCTGGACTCACCGACGTGCGAGCCAACTCAAGCAATGTTTGGGCCGTCTGGCGTCCGTAGTTGCGCGGGGCCAGTTGCTGCAAGAGCGTGGTGAGCTCCTCCACACTCACCGTGCTCAGGGCGGCGGCACTGGGATAGCGCTGGAGCACCGCTAAGGCCGTGGGGCGGCACGCATCAGCAAAGACCTGGTTGAACTCGGGGAAGAGCACCTGCAAGAGCGCATGGATCTCATTCTTGTAGCGTGCGATCTCATCGGTCAGGTGCGTATGTAACCGCACCAGTTCGCGATAGGAGCCGATCAGTTCATCTGGCACATAGCCCACGCGGGCTTCGCCACTCAGCAGCACATGCGCAATCGTGACTGCATCCAGTTTGTCCGTTTTGGCTCGCAGTCCACGCCGTTGCGCAAACTGATGGGTTTGTGCCGGGTGCAACAAGCACAGCTGATAGCCCTGCTGCTGCAAGAAGTGAAAGAGCGCGTCCCCGTAGCGCGACGTTGCTTCCATCCCAATGAGGATCTGCGAAGCCGGCACGCCCAGACCTGCGAGCTGGTTCTGCAAGAGCTGGAAGCCCGATGCCGTATTGGCAAACAGACTGGCTTTGTGGACCAAGCGTTTGTCTGGTCTCAGGACACACCTACTACAATTCTGACTGCCGATATCAATGCCGACGACATACGAAAACGGTGAAGGGTCCAATGGGGATGGCAACCTGCTTTGAGCCATCTCACGCCTCCTCTCTGACCTGGTGCAGTCACGTGTTCTCTTGCCTCTTCTTTGCTCGACAGTGGGGAGATCGTCCTGCCAGAGCCTGCGCAAACTCATACTGGATAGGCAGTCACCCCTCGATCATCTCAAGGATGAGGGCTGCTGCAACAAGCCCAATAGGCGCTTGAAGCCCTGGTGGACGGGGAACCGTCTTTTGATGGGGGTCACTGCCTCACCGAGACAGGCCGCAAAGTCGTCCTTCGGTTCTCCCGCTGTTCCCACCAGTGTAGCAGATTTCCTGGTGATAAGTCCTCTGCTTTGCTATCAATTAGTATATGAGTCGCTCAGTGTTCGCACGCATATTTGCACCTCCTGTGGCTATGTGGCTGACCGTGATGTCAACGCCGCAAAAAACATTTTATTCAAGGCTGGGGCACAGCCTTCAGGGACGGTCTCCAATGGGAGTCCGGTTGAACTGAGAAGCCCCCGGCTTTAGCCGTGGGGAGTTGTCACCATCCAATAAGTAGTATAATCATCGTGCAGTTGCAAAATCCGAACAGTATTCCAGAAAGGCAGCGACATATGAGAAGAACCCTGTTTACCGAGGAACACGAAATGTTCCGCGATGCTTTCAAGCACTTTGTGGAAAAGGAAATCGTCCCGTATAACGAACAGTGGGAGAAGGATGGCATCGTTTCTCGCGAAATGTGGTTGAAGGCCGGGCAACAGGGTTTTCTGGGGTTAGATGTACCGGAAAAATATGGTGGAGCGGGCGTCAACGATTTCGCCTATAGCTCTATCATCGTGGAAGAACTGGCCAGAGCTGGCACCGTCAGCGCGGGAGCAGGGATTGGCCTGCATAACGATATCGTCATTCCATACTTCCTGGAGTACGCCAACGACGAGCAGAAGCAACGCTGGCTGCCGGGGATGTGTTCCGGTGAGCTGATCACGGCGATTGCCATGAGCGAGCCAAATACGGGCAGTGACCTGGCGGCAGTACGCACCACAGCGCTGCGCCAGGGGGACTATTATCTGCTCAACGGCGCGAAGACGTTTATCACCAACGGCATCTTGAGTGATGTGGTGATTGTGGTGGCGAAAACCGATCCGGCAAAACGACACAAAGGCATCAGCCTGCTGGTAGTGGAACGTGGCATGGAGGGCTTCACGCGAGGCCGCAAGCTTGAAAAAATGGGGTATAAGGCGCAGGATACGTCTGAGTTGTTCTTTGAAGATGTCAAAGTGCCGGTCTCCAACCTGCTGGGCGAGGAAGGACAGGGCTTCTACTATTTGATGCGCAAGCTAGCGAAAGAGCGCCTGAGTGTCGCTATTCAAGCGGTAGCAGCGTGCGAAGTGGCGCTGGATATCACCTTGCAATACTGCAAAGAGCGCACCGCCTTTGGTCAACCCATCGGCAGCTTTCAGAATTCCCGCTTCAAGTTAGCCGAGATGAAGACGGAAATCGAAATCGCCCGTGTCTTTGTTGATCGTTGCATTGAGGAGTTAAACGCAGGCATGCTCACGGCAGAGACGGCGGCAATGGCGAAGTGGTGGACCTCTGATCTACAAAAACGGGTGCTCGACCAGTGCGTGCAGTTACACGGCGGCTATGGCTACATGCTGGAGTACCCCATCGCTCGTGCATACCTGGACGCTCGTGTACAGAGTATCTACGCTGGGACCAACGAGATCATGAAGGAGATTATCGGTCGTTCGCTAGGCGTGTAGCTCGTCAAATCTACAGGAAGAACTGCTCCACACGCACTGCTAGCCCTGGCACTACTCGCGAAGGAAGTATTGCCCGACCACGGAAGACACCAAGCGAATGATATATCCCATTCTCTAGCACAAGCACCTCGACAGTGCGAGCTTCAGCGTTGACTACCCAAAATTCTGGTACTCCAGCACGAGCATAAGAATCTTGCTTCTCACGCCTATCAAATCCCGCCGTACTAGGAGAAGCAACCCCAACAACCAAATCAGGAGCGCCGATTATATGTGAGTCTGTTATTCTGTCACGATGAGCGTTCAGCACGACGATTATATCTGGTTGGACGATATCATCGGGTGCCAGTTCAACATCAAATGGAGCGATGTATACTCGCCCTAGCCTGGCAAGTGTAACATGCGTTCGTAGGTAGGAAGCAATCTCAAAAGCGGCCTCTTGATGCCATCTGTTGGGAGAAGGGGCCATATACAGGACTCCATTCACAATTTCATAGTGGTGCCCATCGTCTGGCAGAGCTGCATAATCATTGTAGGTCCAATGCCCCTGTTTTGGTCCTGGAACCCAATCGGCAGGAGTGACCACTGGAAGCCTATCGGTTGTGGTTGCCATAGTAGCCCTACCTTTCATATGGGAAGGGTGCCATCTATCGACGACAGCAGTAAGATATATGCAGCTAAAATGCGACTATACCACAAAGGTACCACATTTTTCGCTATCTGCCAATACTCCAATTACAGTGGTTCCACCAACAACCAGGATTTGGCTAGGTGAGCGTGAGCACGAGATGAGTCGTTTCTCGTCCGACAAGCATATTGCCTCGTGGGCCCGGCACCTGTCCAGGTGACGAGCAAAGCGGCGGCACGTATATCGGCGATCCCTCTTGACAATAAATCCTAACTATGTTATATTATCTAACGATAGTAAATGGCTTCATTCTCGTTAGGAGACAACAATGTATCATGCTCTGCATTGAAGAACTTGCGAGTTTGAGCGGAAAAAAAGATCACCGGCGAAAGGAGTATGGGTATGGGGAGCAAGCAACGACGTGAACGCGAACGCCAGGAGTTAAGGCAGGCCATCTTAAGAGCAGCGCGAGACATTGCGGCTCGGGAGGGTTGGCAGGATGTGACCATCCGCAAGATTGCAGAGGCGATTGAATATACCCCGCCGATTATTTACGAGTACTTTGCCAGTAAGGAGGCACTCCTGCTTGAATTACTGCGCGAGGGCTTCTGGCAGTTGCTGCAAATCATCCAGACCATCAAGGCGAGGGGCGGCTCTCCGGAAAGCGTTCTCAGGCAAGTGACCCTCGCCTACTGGCACTTTGCTTTCAACTCGCCAGAGTTATACCAGGTGATGCATGGTCTGGGTGGAGTTCCCTTTGGCACGAGCGAGACTCCACCGGAGGCACGAAACGCGTTTGCCGCTGTACGAGAGACGGTACGCGCTGCTCTGGAAGCTCATGGAGTCCAGCGCCCAGACCTTGATGGCGATGTTGACATCCTCTGGAGTACGCTTCACGGGCTGATCTCGCTCACCATGGCAGGTCGGATCGCTGGCGGAGAGCCTCGAGCTGCATCTCTAGTCGTGCGTGCGGTGAATGATTTGCTAGCAGCATGGGAAGTTGAAGAGCGAGAGGCACCTGGATCTTGGCATCAGCCAGAGGACAGGCACTCCTCGTGATCTCACAAGAAGATCGTTTTTTGTTTTTTACTTAACTTAGTTAGATTATCAACCTATGTTAGATAGGAGAAAGCGATGATTTTAGTCGTTGGAGCCAGTGGTCGTTTAGGCGGCACAATTGCCCGGCACCTCCTCAGTCAGGGTGAACGAGTGCGTGTCCTGACAAGGACACCTGCCAAACTGGAGAACCTCAAGGCGTTAGGGGCTGAAGTGGTCGGTGGTGATCTGCGTGATCCTCTCCAACTCACGCGGATGAAAGAGTTCATTCAGACGCACTACGCTTCGTCTGCGTTGCAGCAACCAGGAATGGCTGAAGCTGGAAGTGAGGTATAGGAGCCACATGAGCAAAGACCATATGCATTCCAGAAGTTCTGAAAGGAGAAGTGGTGCCGTGTTCGCCGCACAACAGCAGAGTACAGCCCCGACCGTACCGCGAGTAGTGAATGTTCTAGTGAAGCTTATTCTGCGTTCGCCACTGCATGGTTTGATGAGCAAGAATAGGATGCTGCTCACCTTCCGGGGTCGGAAGAGCGGCAAGGTGTACACGACTCCTGTGAGCTACATCCGCGAAGGAGAGAGCATTGTGTGCTTCACAGATAGCCCCTGGTGGAGGAATCTCCGTGGTGGTGCTCCCGTGCGTATGCGCCTGGTCGGACGAGATGTGGCAGGAATGGCCTATCCCATTGACACCGATAGAGAAGCTATCGCAAGAGGTCTGGAGAGGATGCTCCAGAAGATTCCCAATGACGCCAGATACTATCAGGTCACGGTTGGTCCTCGTGGTCAGCTTCCGGCTTCAGACCTGCTTCGTGCAGCCCGCTCAAACGTCATGATCCGTATTCACCTGGTCAATGCAGGAAAATAAGGACCTGTTGTGTGAAACAACGAGTCGAGGAGAAATATCATGAATCCTGTCGCTTCTATTCTGTTCTACATTGGAGCTGCCCTCATGCTTCTTGATGCGGGCCTATATTCCTTTGGTGCTCTTGGTCCGATACGTGCTGCACTGAACCCTACCGACGCTTACTGGAATCGACGGCTCCTCCTGAATCTGCTGCTCGCCAACATGGGACTGTACTTTACGGCGCTCTTCACCGGAATTGGCGCTTTTCTTGCAAGCTCGACACCCAACGCTGCACGCCTGGTACTTATCCTGAGCGTGATCGTCTGCTTCTACAGTGCGGTGAGCGTTCCGCTGTTGACCCCCAGGGATTGGCCGCATACGCTCCCGCGTGCTCTGGCTGGTGTGCTCATTCTTGCAGGGCTGCTTCTTGGATAGGCTCTGCGTGATGCCCATCGTCTGGAGGAGTTGTGTAATCACTGTAGGTCCCAGTGGAGACAACAGAGACAATGGAGACATCGGAGACAACGGAGACAAGTGTCCCCAAATGCGAGTAACATCATGAGGAGTGTACCGCAGGATAGGCAGCCTTTGGTTGGTGCCCTGGGAGGCTGGTGGCAGCGCCCTAGAGTTTGATATCATACCACGATCTCCTCGTCCTTCAAGAATAGCGTACCTGATACAGCCTCCACAAACTCCATCGTACTGGCTTCTCCTCCTTGATCGCTAGTCAAAACCGTTCCTTCCCGGTAGACCTGCTCTATCGCGGTCTCCAAACATCGTGCCTGTTCAACGTAGCCAAGATAGTCAAGCATCATCGCACCCGACAACAACATAGCGGTGGGGTTGATCACCCCTTTACCTGCCAGGTCCGGTGCGGAACCGTGTACCGGCTCAAAGTAGGCGTAGACTCCCGATTTATCGTGGGGTTCGCCATAACAGGCGCTGGGAGAGAGGCCGAGACCACCGATACTGCCACTAGCAACATCGGCGAGGATGTCGCCGTGTTCATTGGAAAGCACCACCACATCGAGCGTCTCTGGCGCGGCAACCATACGCCTTGCCAGGTCATCGATCAGATATTCCTGGTAACTCAAACTGGCGTGGGTACGAACGGTCTCCGCTACAATTGTGCGAAAACGACCATCGGTGCGTGGCAATATCGAGTACTTGCCACCAAAGGTCACGCATCCGGGATAGCCTGCCGCTTTTCGGCGTAATGCCAGCTCACAGGCCGCAATCGCCACGCGCTGCATCTGCTCATCAGTGCAAACGCGCACAGCGTAAGCTCCCTCCTTACTCACAGGTGGAGCCTGCCACCAGAAATTCCTGCTGGACAATGCGCTTAGTTCTGCGATGTGCCCTTCGCGTGGTGGATACATCCCTTCCAGGTTGTCGCGTACGATGACGTAGTCGATACGTTCGGGATGCAGCATAGGGCTACGATAACCAGGGTACCAGCGCACAGGCCGAACGTTAACATGGGTCTCTTTGCCCCAACGCAGGTACCACAAGATAGGTCGGCTCGGTCCACCACTCGCCCCGAAAAGGGTGCAGTCTGCATGATCGATAGCTGCTCGTGTCTCGTCAGGGAACGCCTCGCCGTAGCGTTCTAACGCCTCTCGTCCGCTGAGCGCCTCCACAAAACGGATGTCTGGCGCTAACGAGCGCAATATCTCTACCGTGGGGCGCATCACTTCGGGAGCAGCGTCGTCGCCTGAGATCACACACACGGTTGGCGGCGCAGTCGCCCTGGCTGCGTAGGGGCGCTGTAGGGACGCGAAGGGCGGAGACAAGCTCGCGCTCCTACTAACCCGGGTTGGTAGGGGCGGTAGGGACGTGACCTTGCGTCCGTCCGTGCCTCCGCCCTCCTCTGCCCTGGGTAGACCCTTGCGGAACCCTGTCTGGGGGACAGGAATGCCCTGGTGGTTCATCGCAATGTTCCCTCCTGGCGGATGTACTCGATGATACCGCCCGCTGCCACGATACGCGCTACAAAGGGATCCAACGGCTCAGCCTGAAACGTCTGCCCGCTGGTCACATTGTGAATGACACCGCTCGCCAGGTCCACCTCTATCTGCTGTCCATCGGCACTGGCTAACACTGCATCTTCGCAGACAAGCACGGGCAAACCAATATTAACGGCGTTTCGGTAGAAGATGCGTGCGAAACTACGAGCGATGACCGCCTGGACTCCACTTGCCAGAAAAGCGGCAGGCGCATGTTCGCGTGAAGAGCCACAGCCAAAGTTGTGACCCGCCATCACTACATCTCCTGCCTGGACTTGCTGCGAAAACTCCGGCAGCACTTCGCACAGGCAGTAACGCGCCAACTGTGCGCGGTCGGTTGTCACATTATAGCGTCCGGGGATGATAACATCCGTGTTTACGTTGTCGCCAAGCATCCATATACGACTCATTATCGTTCTTTCCTTTCTCTCGGGTACGGTGATAATCTTTCACGAAATGCGTGGGCCAGGCGTAGGGGCCGATCTCCCTGTCTGGGGGACAGGGATCGAGTGCCCCCCGGCCCATCCCACGACATGGCCCGATTCATTTGTCAATGTTCATCATCGGGCCCTTACAAAAAATTTCTTGGATCCGTGATGTGTCCAGTCAACGCAGTGGCGGCGACTGTCGCTGGGCTGCCAAGGTAAATTTCAGCGGTGGGATCGCCCATACGGCCTGTGAAGTTACGGTTCATTGTCGTCAGTGCACGTTCACCGGGTGCCAATACGCCATAGTGCCGTCCGATGCAGGGGCCGCAGCCAGGAGTGCCTACCGATGCGCCGGCCTGCACAAAGATTTCCAGGTAGCCGAGACGCATTGCCTCAAGGTAAATTTCACGCGAGGCGGGGACGACTACCATGCGCGTCTGGGGGTGAAGCGTCTTGCCGCGCATGACGTTTGCCGCGATGGCAAGATCATCAAGGCGTCCATTGGTGCAGGTGCCGAGGAATACCTGGTCGATCTGTACATGCTCGACCTCTTCAACCGGAACGACGTTGTTGACATCTGGGGGGCAGGCGATCATCGGTCGTAGCCGCGATGCGTCAATCTCCACGACACGTTCATAACGCGGATCGCGTGGTGCGAGCAGAGGATAGTCGCGCTCGGTCCGACCGCGTAGCCATGCCTGGGTTGTTGCGTCAGGGGCAACGAGTCCCGCTTTGCCGCCCATTTCAATCGCCATGTTGCACAGCGTGAAGCGCTCGCTCACCGACATCTGCTCAACCAACTCGCCGGTGTACTCGACGGCGCGGTAGTTAGCACCATCAACACCTACCCTGCGCACCATTTCAAAGGTCACATCCTTGGCGTACACTCCATACGGCAGTGTTCCCGTGATGCGAATGTTAATCGTTTGCGGGACACGGAACCAGGTGCGTCCCGTGGCGTAGGCAACGCCGATATCCGTAGAACCCATACCGGTTGCAAAGGCACCGAGGGCGCCATAGGTGCAAGTATGGCTATCGGCACCAACGATGACGTCGCCGGGAGTAACGTAGCCGCGCTCTGGCATTACCTGGTGGCAAATGCCTTCCTGCAAAATTGTGATGTCCTGCTCCTGTGCGAAAGCGCGAATATCGCGGTGCAATGTTGCCGCCGCAATCGTCGCTGCGGGTATGATGTGGTCGAACACAATATGCGATCGCCGCGCATCGAAGACGCGCCCGCCATTCCGTTGCGCCAGCTTACGGAATGCCTGGATGGCCAGTGGTGTCGTCGTATCGTGACTCATCACACGGTCAACATCCACGACGACCGTCTCGCCCTGCTGTACAGTGCGACCTAGCTTGTAACTAAAGATTTCTTCGCTTAACGTTCCCATACGAGATTCCCTTCTTTCTCTTGATACCATGCATGAATAAATACATCGACTGCTTCCTGGCTCAGCGAACCTTGTTCGGCTCGCTCTTTAAGAGCCTGGGTAAGATCACAAACCTCGTCATCGCTCAACTGCAATCCCAGGGTTGCGGCGCGATGTCCAACGGCATAGCGTCCTGTGAAGCGCGAACCGACATCGATATGGCGTGTAAGTCCAAAATCGCCTGGGTCGAGCACTTCATATGTGGAGGGGTTCCGCAGTACAGCCTTTGTGTGTACGCCCGCTCTATGCGTAAATGCGCTCGGGGCGGTGATCGGCATGTTAAACGGGATAGCAAGGTTGAGGCACTCTGCCACAAAGTGGTCGAGTGGTGCCAGTTGTGTGAGTTCGTACGCTGCCAGTAGTTCCGGGTGGTGAATGTAGAGTTGCGCGATCAGACCACTCAATGAGGTGATCCCATTACGCTCACCGATGCCCAACACGGTGACGTCCAGGCAATCTGCGCCGGCTTCCAGCGCTGCTACAGTATTAGCGATGGCACATCCAGTGTCATTGTGACCATGAAACTCAATGCCAACGTCTGGATAGCGTTCAGCACACAGACGTACCAGTCGTTCAACCTGGCGCGGCGTGGCGATACCAATGGTATCTGGCAAGCCAATGCGCTGCACGCCTGCCTCGACGATGGCATCGAAGACCGTCAGCAGATCAACCAGGTCGCTGCGAAATGCGTCCTCAGCAGAGAAGCGAGCGTAACGTCCAGCAGCACGAATACGCCGGATCAGCGGTACAGTATCGGCTAGTATCTGATTGATGCGGCGACCGTGACTAAATGTACGTAATTTTGCCGATGTCCCGTAGAAAAGATTCAGCCCGAAGACGGGGGTATCCAGCGCTGCCTCTACATCAGCCTCGACACAGCGCACATGTGCCACGACACGTGCTCGTAGGCCAAGTTCGCACAGCATATGCACCATGCGTCCTGTCTCTGGCGAGGCGATAGGCGAAGGAACCTCTATAAACGTCACACCGATGGCATCCAGCAACCGTACTATCGTTAGTCGTTGTTCGAAACTAAAGAAAGCTCCGGCGAACTGCTCGCCCTCGCGTAGCGTCGAGTCGAGTATTGTAGGGGCAAGGGCGGTTGGGTTGAGCGGGGTTACCCCTTGCGGTTGGCCTGATCTCATACAAGTGTCTCCTCTCGAGTGGAGCTTTGGATGCCTACGGTCTGCCGCAGTACAGATTCGAGAACATCGATAGCTTGGACATACTCGGCGATATGGATATGTTCCTGGGGTGTGTGATCGAGGCGCGAATCCCCAGGTCCATATGCCACGATGTTCTCGCCCCAGGCTGGCCCTACAACATTCATGTCCGACGTACCCGTTTTATGCTTGAAGGAGGCCTGCCCACCCGTAGAGCGAATGGCCTGGATGAAGGCTCGTGCCAGGGGAGTAGTTCGCGTTGTCTGGAAGGCCGCCTCTTCGCCTGAAAAGTTGAGTATTGTGGGGGCAAGGGCGGTTGGGTTGAGCGGGGTTGGCCCTTGCGCAGACGGGCCTTGCCCTGCCTCATCTTCGTCGGCCCAGCGCTGCAACTGGGTGCGTAGGCCTGCTATGTCGTAGCCGGGCGGCAAACGATAGCCGATGAGTAGCCTTGTCTGTTCCTCCAAGCCATCCTGGTCGCTGTGAATACTGCGCAGCGAAGGCATAAGCGCGGCAAATGTGGAGTTTGCAGCATGCCGCTCATTCCAGTCGCTGGCATGCTGGCGAACACGATTCCAGAAGGCCACGGCCACTTCGCTACTGTTTTGCTGTGGACCCGCGCTATGGCTTATCGAGCGCGTCACGGAGTACTCCACCAGCAACCTGCCCTTATAGCCGATCGTCACCGACTGGCTACCGCTCGGCTCTCCAATAATGCAGGCAAAAGGTCGGTAGCGTTCAATGATAGCCCGCGCACCGCGTGAGGTGGCAGCCTCCTCCTCAACGGCACCGATCACAATAATCGGATGCTGTAAGGAATCTGTTCGTGCGAGGTGTGCAAGTCGGGCAGTTGCACAAAGAAAAGCCGCCAGTGGACCCTTCGCATCTACCGCCCCGCGACCATACAGCACCCCATCTTCTAATCTCACCGGAATGTCGCCGCGTACGGTATCCATATGGCCGAGCATGACAATGGGTTGTGTATCCGTGATGTAGTCGTCGGGATGTGTACTTGCAATGAAGTTCCCCACCTCGTCTGTGCGAACATGCAGGCCTATGCTTCGTGCCTGCTCAACCAGGTAATGGGCCAGCGTGCCTTCCTGACCAGAGTAGCTGGGGATGGTGAGCATATTATGGAGGAGCGATATTTCGTCTTGTTTCGTTGTGTAGGCCGTTTCTCGCAGCCATCCGACCTGGCACCCACAAGGGCCCCGCCACCCAGCCTCGTCACCCCGTGCCACTACATTTTGTACGGCCCCCTGTCCCCTGCTCGTATCTGCTATGCCGTCGTCTGGTGGTGGGGCAGCTCCCAGAAATGTAGTGGCACGGGGTGGTGGGGTGGTGGGGTGGGGCTCTTGTGGGTGCCAGGCCTCACCACGCGCCTTCGTCAACACCTCCTCCATCACATCCAGCACTCGTTCCAACTGCTCTTCTGTAATCACCAGTGGTGGCAATAGGCGAATCACGTTTGGTCCGGCTGGGAGGGCGAGCACACCGCGTTCCAACAATGCTTCAAGGTACGGCTGTGCTCGTCGAGTGAGTTCGATGCCAAGCAACAGTCCTATACCACGTACCTCGCGGATGAGCGGAGTATGTAATGCCCTCAGCTGCTCCAATGCCCGCATACCAAGAGCAGCGGCACGCTCCGCTAGAGCTTCTCGTTCGAGGATGTCGAGTGTGGTCAGCGCAGCAGCACAGGCTAATGGATTGCCCCCAAAGGTGCTGCCATGGACACCCTTCGTTATGCGTCCGCTCTCCATCACACGTGGTCCCAGGCAAATTGCGCCCATAGGTACACCGCCGGCCAACGACTTTGCAAGACAGAGGATATCAGGTTGCAAATCATAGTGGTTGCATGCGAAGAGGCGTCCCGTGCGTCCAAAACCCGTCTGCACCTCATCGACAATCAGCAATGCTCCTCGTTCGCGGCACAGCGATACAAGACCATGCACATACTCCTCAGAAGCGACATGCACTCCTCCTTCGCCTTGCACCAATTCAATGATCACCGCCGCTGTCTCATTGCTGATTGCTGCTTCGGCCGCCACAAGGTCGTTGTAGCGGATGTGGCTTACACCAGGGACGAGCGGCGCGAAAGGTTCACGGTAGTGCGGCTCCCATGTTGCCGAAAGCGCGCCCATCGTGCGACCATGAAAGCTGCGTAGAGTGGCAACAATACCTGTGCGTCCTGTGGCGAGTCGAGCAAATTTCAAAGCTCCCTCAACTGCCTCTGTACCACTATTGCAGAGAAAGATATGGGTGCTCGTAGGGGCCCTCAGCGAAGCAGCGACACAGTCTGGGGATACCTGTCCCCCGGACAGGGTGCTGTGTGTCAATCCCTTCGCGTCCGCGGGGTGGGGTGAGGCAACACGATCAGGCGCTCCGCCCTGATCCTCCGCCCCTGGTATGAGGTGCGCAAGCCGTTCAAGAAGGTGGGCACGCACATCGTTATACACAATTTCTGGACAGGTGATGAGCCGTTGTGCCTGCGCAGCCAGTACCGCCGCAATCTCTGCTCGTCCATGCCCAATGTTCGCTACACCGTGACCTGCAGCGCAGTCAATATACTCGCGCCCTTCTTCATCCCATAATAAAGCCCCAGATCCGCGCACGATAACCACAGGACGCTTACTGTACACGCCGCTGGTGTAGGTATTTTCTAAATCAATAGCTGCAGTCAAACGAGACTCCTTTCCACTTGATTTTGTGATGCGACAATCATCGTTCCTTCACCGTTGAGTGTGGCCAACAACGAAGCGCTGCCAATACAGACTCGAGGTACACCGCCTTGCAGGGCCTCCTGAGCGCCAAGCAGTTTCTTGCGCATTCGTCCATGCGCATATCCCAGGTAGTCGGCAAGCTGATCAGCAGGGATGCTGCGAACGAGCGTTGCCTCGTCTTGCTGGTTTCTAAGCAGGCCGGGAACGTTCGTCATGATGATCAGTGCATCAGCATGCAGCGCCGTGGCAACAGCAGCCGCAGCACGATCTCCGTCGACATTCAAACGCTCTCCATCATGGCTCAGCGCCAATGGAGCGATGACGGGCGTGTAGCCAGCATCGAGTAGTTGGCGCAGCAAAACTGCATTCACTTGTTCGATCTGCCCGGTGTAGTCATCGCGCAATACCTGTACACGGCCTTCAGGGTTCACCGAGCGCACAATGGATTTACGTCTCGCCAGCAGCAGCCGCCCATCAACTCCTGCCAGCCCAAGCGCATTGACTCCTTGTTGCTGTAAAAGTGCCACCAGTTCGGTATTGATCTGACCGGCAACGGCCATAGCGTAGATACTCAAGGTCTCACCGTCGGTGTAGCGGCTGACCATCCCATTTGGCGAGGATATCACGCGCACTGGATGCCCCAAACGCTGAGAGAGCGTGTCCGTGAGATCAGACCCGCCATGCAGCAGCACAATGCGTTGCCCATTCGCGACACACTGGGCTATTTCACGCACGATGTTCGCTGTGGCGACACCGGCGCCACCACCGATCTTTACAACAAGCGTCATAATTGTCCTCCTACACGGGATGCAGGCCAGGAAAGGTCAGGCCCAACGTCTCATCCCAACTGCACATGCAGTTGAGCGCTTGCACCGCATTTCCAGCAGCCCCCTTCATCAGATTATCCAGGGCGGCGATGACCACCACTCTTTGCTGGTCGGCGTCGAGTTCAAAGCCGATATCACAATAGTTGCTCCCCGCCAAAATCTTCGGTTCGGGATAGCGATACACGCCGTTACGCTCTTTTACCAGGCGAATAAAGGGCTCCTGCTGATAAGTCTCCCGGTAAAGCCGCCACAGGGCACGCTCGTCTATTGCCTCGTTCACAAAGACATGGGCTGTTATCAACACACCACGTACTAACTCGACCGCCGTAGCGGAAAAGGCAATTCGTGTCGTTCCGATGCCAAAATGCCCTGGGATCCCTCGTAGGGGCCGATTTATCGTGCCCACCGCCGATTTATCGGCCTCTGGAGTTCGGGCCTGATGTACTGTACCCACACCCATTATTTGCCCCAACTCTTGAATCAGTTCGGCGGTATGGCGGTGTCCGGTGGGTTGAAATGAGCGTACAGCCCCACTTCTGTCGGGATGATGACTGCTTGCACCTGGAGTTGCTCCCGCAGCCGACGAGCCAACTTTGGCCTCCACCACGAGCGGCATAGCGTCGTTCACGAGACCCGCCCGGTAGAGCGGAGCCAACCCCAGGATGGCCGCAGTTGCCATACAGACCGGTGCCACTGACGAGCGTGGCATCAGGTAGCTCTGCACGGTGGAGTTCAGGCAGGCCATAAACGGCCTCCGCAAGGAGATGTGGTGCAGGATGAACCTCACCATACCACTGCTCATAGAGTGCGGCAGAACGCAGCCTGAAGTCCGCTGAGAGGTCGATGATTCGTGGCGCTATGTTTTGATAGCGTTCAATCTCCCTGGCCGATGTGCCGTGCGGCAGGCAGAGAAACAGGACATCACTTAATGTCAGGTCATCGGGATGACAAAAGCGCAGAGAACATTGCCTGCGTAGATTCGGATGTACACTATGCAGGTAGTGTCCGGCGTGACTACTGGACGCAACTTGCGTCAACTCAACCTGTGGGTGGAAGAGCAGGAGCCGAGCCAGTTCGCCTCCGACATAGCCAGAGCCGCCAGCAATGGCAACACGTAGTCAATTCATGCCACTGCCTCCTCGCGTACACGACTGAGTACATAGTCGAGCATCGCGTTGGGGATATCGACGCCCGTTGGTGCAATGCTGTTGCGGAACTCCATCGTGGCATTGATCTCATTGACCAGTAGGCCGCGCTGTGGGTCTTCCAGTACGTCGATAGCCAGAATACCGCCCCCGACCGCTTGCGCTGCTCGCACGCACAGGCTATCAAGTTCAGGCGTGACATGACAGTTGCTGGCAACCGCGCCACGAGCGGTGTTTGTCACCCAATGTGCGCTGGTGCGATAGATCGCGCAGATCGTACGCTCACCAACGACAAACGCGCGAATATCACGCTGCGGCTTGGCAATGTACTCCTGCACATAATGAATGTGGTGTTGATAGGACCCAAGTGTCTCCTGGTGTTCGAGTATTGCCTCCGCTGCATCACGGTCATTGATGCGCGCAAGCAGGCGGCCCCATGAACCATTCGTAGGCTTGAGCACGACTGGATAGCCTAGCATCTCAATACCTCGAATGGTTGACTGGGGATCAAAAGCGAGCAGCGTGCGTGGTGTCGGGATCTCTGCACGCAGCAATGCCAGTGTCGTGAGCAGCTTATCGTTACATGTTGCTGTCACTGCCGCTGAGTTGTACACTTGTATGCCCCAGTGCTCAAGGACATGCAGCACTGCCAGCCCGCGCGATTGACTCAGGCTGCGCCAGAGGACGGTATCATACTCACGCCACCGCTCATCTGGGCGTGACAGATCGAACAGCAATTCACCATCATCAATGATGTCGAATGCGATTGCCCTCTGTCTCAGCGCATCGATCAAGAGCTTCTCTTCCACACGGATGCGTGAAGTTAGAATAGCCAGGCGCATTGTGTCACTCTCCCCAATCTTCTTCAACTTCGGGTGCAAGAGCCACTGCGGGCTGTTCAAGGCTCAACACCTCTAGTTCCGCGTTACAATCGGGACAGTAGATGATTTCTCCGATCATCAGACCTTGCAGGGTGATCCCTGCATCGCATTCTGGACAGTGTGCCATAAGTTGTGTGCCTCCTTCGATTTGGTAGACCCCCGATTTATCGCGGGGTATTCATTACGTCAAGCAACAAAAAACGCTCTTCATCCTCCCTTTCCGGGAAGGACGAAGAGCGACATGAAATGTGAGGCTCTCGGGGTACCACCTTCATTCGTTGATGTCTTACAACATCAACCTCGTTGTAGGGGCCTCGTAACCGTAGGGACGGGGGTAGGGAAGGGTGGTGAGGGGGACCTTGCGTCCGTCCGTGCCCCCATCCTGTCTCCGCTAAGGCACTCCTACAGGCCCGATCACGGGGGCCACCGGCAGAGTTCTACTTTCGCACCAGGCGATTTCTTCTCGCAGCTACAGGGTTTTTTTCACAGCAGGTTTATGTATGGGCTTTCCACCAACTGCCCACTCTCTAGACGCAACAGCAACTGTTACTCGCCCCTTCAAGGCTTTTGCTCTATGCGGTTGTTCGTTTCTTTGTTGCTATGAGATGAAGGACAAATAAAAACGCCCTTCATCCTCTTACTTACTGTAAAGGACGAAAGGCGACATGTGTATAACAAATACACGGGCAGCTTTCGTGGTACCACCTTCATTTACTGATGCCTCGCGGCATCAGCCTCTTCAAGTACTTCCATACTCTAGCCCGATCACGGGGGCCACCGGCAGAGTTCTACTTTCGCACCAGGCGATTTCTTCTCGCAGCTACAGGGTTTTTTTCACAGCAGGTTTATGTATGGGCTTTCCACCAACTGCCCACTCTCTGGACGCAACAGCAACTGTTACTCGCCCCTTCAAGGCTTTTGCTCTATGCGATTGTTATTGTCCTGGTCAGTATATAACATATATATGCGCCGCTTGTCAAGGTTTTTGTTGGCTGAGCTGAAGCACGCCCTTACGAACCGGCCATCGCTTCCTTCGCGTCGCGCAAAATCTCACGCACACCCAATCGTCTCCTTGACGGTACCAGGCCGTACTAGTAAATGATCACGCCTGTGTTATAGTCGGTGTGCGCATAGAGCCAGGATGCCTGGTCCTCCTGCATATTGATGCAGCCGTGGCTGCCATTGCCTGCGAATGTCTCGTCCCCACCAGTATCGTAGTGTGGGAAGTTAGTGCCGGGACCATAATTGGCCCGCCACCAGCTGTCATGGAAGTAGTAGCCGCCCCAATTGTACTCCATTGCGAAGTTAATATTGGTATTGGGGTACCAGAACGCCGATCCCACCGGTTCCGTCGACTTGAAGATGGTAGGAGATTGACGAAGCAGGATGTGCCACACGCCTGGCGGGGAGGGTCTTGCATACTGCCCAGAGGTGATACGGAACTGGTTGACCAGTTTACCATCCTGGTAGAGCCTCATTGTTTGTTCGACCAGGGATACAACAATTACCTGCCCGGTCACGCTGTAGTGCTGTATCAATTGTAAGTCGGCGGCATGCGGCTGAGTCCAGGGTGTTGAATTGCTGTAATCGGCCTCCATAGCATGCAGGTTGGTCATGTCGTTGTTGATGAGATCGATTGCTACCTGGTAATCATCAACCGTCTGTGCGGACTGTACTGCACTGTCTGCATCTGAGCCAATCCCATCCGGTCCGTACTCGTAATCGAGATGGTAGTCATTGCCATCTTGTGGGTCGTGATAGACGTGTGTATTGCCCCAGTCGGTTACCTCCTGGTGGAACTGGGCGAGCAGGTAAGTGGCCTGGCCTCGAATCATAGGTACCTGGATAGAGGCGAGATCGTTGTCAATTTGTGTCGCTACCTTGATGTAGTCATGAATGGCCTTGGCGTTGCTCAGTGCTGCCTGATCAGCGGCGAGACGTTGTTGGAATTTGCTGACGTTCTGGCCGTACTGGCCGGTCACTTGAATGTCTTTGCTGAATTCTGCGAGTTTAACTGCCCCAACGTACGGAATAGCCTGAATGTTGAGAACGGTGGCTTCCTGCATCTGTGTGTTCATCTCGTCGATGAGCTGTGTAAAGTCTTCTGGCTTGCTGGCTGTGCGGAAGATTTGTAGATCGTCTTGTGCCTCTTGACTCAGCGCGGTCGTGTCAAGACGAGATGCATTCATCTGGGTAATGGTGTGTTGCAAGGACTTGAGTTTATCATATGCCGGTCCCATTAGATGGAGCGCTTGTGTGGAACGCTGAGCATTGATGCTGATCTGGATATAGTTCTTCGGATATTGGGCCTTCGCCAGTTGTGCTTGATACTGGTCAAGCTGTGCCGCGAAGGTCTTGGCCTCGACAAAGCCTTGTGACTGTCTCTCGGTCAAGGCGTTCTCAAGTTTCTGTATATCCTGGTAGGCTTGATAGTCGGATTGTTGTGTTTCCTGGTATTCCAGGCCGTGGACCTGAACGGCAAGCATAGCATAGCGTTGTGACAAGTTGGAGTAGTAATCGGTCGCCGGTTGATCGTCAAAAACGCTAATAGGAGCATTAGTAGCGTTAAGTTGCACTTCTTGATTGAGAATAGGTTGCAAAATGGGACCGGGGACACCGATACTCTGAGCGTGGGCTAGTAATGTATCAAGTTGAGTTTTACTCTGATTTGCTTTGAGCTGTATTTGTGGGTTCCCCCCGCAGGCGCTTAGCAAGAGCATAGCCAGCAATGCGATTATTATTGCGCCGCTACCCTTGTTAATACGTCGCCACGGGGAAACGGTAGGATAAATCATTGTCAGAGAGAGCCTCCTGTTGTGTCAGTACGTGAAAAGTATTATGTAATCAAAAGAAAGTATATTGCGCGCAGTCCTCATCACTACCGCCACCTGCACTTAGTATAGCATACAGGACCGCCACCAATCATAGAAAATTGGCAAAGGGACCCCCGTCATTCATGCGGGGGAGGAATTGCCTCCTGTACGCATGTGGAGTGGGGAAGACCAGTGGCGGGTATGTGAGCCAGCTGGTCTTGTGCGCTAGCACTATCTTCGCCTCGCCTTTCTGTCTGTTTGTTTGTGCAACCCATCGCGTCGGTGCCCATTTTTAGCGGAAATGGGCGAAAACCGTTGCCGGATTTCCGGCCACCAGGTGTGACCCTGGGTGATAAGACCCTTCGAGATTGCAATACAGGCATAGGCGTGATCGCCGTCTGCTTGGGCGCGGCAGGTAGTGGTCCAGGCTAGGGTGGCACCCGAACGTACTTTCGGTGGGTCCTGGCTCTTCACCCTGACCCTCCTATTTCTTAGCCCGTCTCGCTGCTGCTTGTGCGGCCAGATGTCTGGCGGAACAAGCCCTCTAGTCAAGACTTGCGTTGCAGTAGCCCTTGCTGCAAGCCCCCTGATTAATCAGGGGGTTCTTGACAAATATACATCGCTCGGCCTCAATATATACATCGCTCGTCCTCAATAAAAGTAACAAGTACTATGCCTCCCTTCCTCTGGCTTTCTTGCAGAGATAGAATTTTTCTGTACGTTATAATAGGCAAGTAGGCCACCCAGACATCAACCGTTCAACGCTCAGAAAACGAGGTAACACATACATGCACATCCCTCCTATCCGCACCATCACGCTCGGTATTGCCGAGGCCCATCCACTCACACCTGTGATCATCAAGCGAGCGGCCACAATATTACAGGACGCGAGTACGCGCTACGTCGAGAATGGTTATGAGGTGCAGACTATGCGTCTCTCAACGCGGTCGGTCTTCGACGACCTGGCGGACTGGTCATCCTCTGCCTTGCTTAGCTATGCACAGGAACTGCAGCGTATGCTTGATGATGTTGGATTGAACTTCTGCTCGTTGGGGACCGCACAGGCGGCGCATCCCGACTTCCCCCTGGAACGTCTTGACCTGATCGCTGACCTGCTGGCTGCCACGAGTGCACTCAATGCGACTGTACAGCTTGCGACATTGGCAGATGGCCTGCGGGCGGCTGTAGCCTTGCCCATTGCGCATATCATGAAGCGGTTGGCGCAGGAAACGGAGGAAGGTTTTGGTAATTTTCGCTTTGCGATGCTGGCCTGCGTTGTTGCAGGTTGTCCTTTCTTTCCATCGGCCTATCATGCAGGTCCAGCAAGTCTTTCCATTGGCATACAAGGGGCGAACGTGGTGACTGAGGCGCTGGAGGCGCTGCAAACTTCTATGCAAAACGAGCCAATACCTCTCGATCTTCTGCAAGCAAGCGCCTGGGTGAAAGAGGCCCTGCTCGAGCAGGCGACACCGATTGTGACGCTGGGACAGGCACTGGCGCAACAGCATGGAATGCTCTTTGGCGGCATTGATCTCTCGCCTGCTCCGCTGGGAGAGCATAGTATCGCTGCTGCGTTGGAGTTGTGTGGGTATGGGCCGGTAGGCACACCTGGGACATTGTCTGTTGCTGCTGCGCTCACTTTTGCGTTGAAGAACACAGAATTGCCCACCTGCGGCTACTGTGGGCTCATGTTGCCTGTGTTAGAAGACGCTGTGCTCGGGCGACGCTGGGAAGAAGGGTTGGTGAATGCCCATCAACTCTTGTTGTATTCAGACTGTGTGTGGTACCGGGTTGGATACGTTGCCGCTTCCAGGCGATATAGCGGAGGAAACAATAGCTCATCTATTATTAGATGTAGCTACGCTGGCGTTACGCTTGAACAAGCCTCTCTCCGCACGTCTTTTCCCTGTTCCTGGTAAATATGCAGGTGAGCGCACTGCATTTACATCGCCTTATCTGACAAACACGCTGATCAGGTGAAAGTAAAGAAGACTTTTCACCTTTTTAGCGGACACTGCTTCCCCACAAGACATCCATCACGCCCTCGTAGGAGCGTTTGAGGCTATCATAGAGGTTGGCGTTCTCAATAGCGAGCGCAGCCAGGCTGGCAAGGACTGAGAGGAACTGGATATCGCTTTGGTGAAAGGCGCGTGGCTCACTCGTGTACACACGCATGACGCCGATAGCTTTGCCGTGTACCTCGAGGGGTACGCACAGCGCGGAAACAATGCCCTCGCGTTTTGCTGCTTCCTGGTATTGGAAGCGCTTGTCGACTCTCACATCCTGGATAACAACGGGGGTACCACTGAGGGCCTCACTATCGATCGGACTGAATTTCACTTCAACCGGGCCTTTTGCCAGGTAGTCACTGCTCAAACCATGGACGGCGCTCAGTTGTAGTTGATCAGTGCGGGAATCAAGCAAGCGTAAGACGCAGGCCTTTACCTGCATTGCATGGGTGATGCTCCTTGCGACGCTTTGCAACACTTCTTCCAGTTCGGGGCTAGATGAGATAGTCAACGCTGCCTGGTAAAGTGCGGTATAGTAATCCTCAGGTGTGCGTGCTGGTGGGCCAGCGGAATTGGAATTTGTTGTCATAGTATTCCTCTCTCCCGTTCGGGCGACATGAGCACAAATGTGACGTGATGAACGAAGTATGCAGGACAAAATCTATACACCCAAATGTAATTATATCAGACAGATGGAGCAAAAAAAACGTGAACAGATCATGCCCCGGCGATCTGCAAACCGGAGGTAGCAGGAAACTGCAAGCAGTAGGTTGATGGCGGGTCAGGCAGACCCTGGATCATACCGGGTCTTGAACAACCCAAACCCGGCATGGTGCATTTGCCAGTACATAAGGGATGGTTTTGCCGAGATCAGTATGTGCCTTGTGTGTATCTCGTACCAATCCAAGCAATATGAGAGCGCAGGAATGGTCTTTCGCTTCGTCGACGATGGCGGTTCCCGCATCGCGTGCCTGCACAACCTCGGCCACGGCGGCGCATCCTGCTTCGTCTGCTATCGCCATAGCTTCGCTCAGTAGCTTATCAGCAAGCTCAGACTCTTTGGTCAGTACTGCTTTTAACGGCAATGTACGTGGGACTTCAATAATGTGGACCAGGTGGACTTTGCGTTTGGCTCTTTTGGCCATCAGACAGGCGAGACGTACGAGTTCGATATCCAGTTTCTTGCCATCGACAACTACGGCGATGTCACCTGTGCCACCTACCCCGGGAGCCGCTTTAAGTGTTTCGGTTTCTTCTTTGGCTTTTGAGCGCCAGATGTGAACCATTATATCTCTCCTCCCGGTGGAACATGATAAACAGCATCATTTCTTACAGTCGTGTCCCTGTGCGGGCTCTTCGTGTAGGACCCCGATCTCCCTGTCTGGGGGACAGGGATTGAGTGGGTCGTTCCTTCCAGGTTAGATCAATTTTACTTCCTATGTGCTTAGACGTCAATGGTGGTTACTCCGGTTCGATGGTTGCTGTTAGACCATAGCTCAACAATCGCTCCTGGTAGTACTCAGCGGTCTCTTTGGGACAGACAACAACGATGGCACTCCCTGTGAGGTGTGCAGTTAGCATGATGCGTTCGGCCTCAGGCATGGTGAGGCAGTTAACCGAGTGCAGGAGTGCGGCAACGACATAGTTCATTTCATTGTAATCATCGTCGAATAGGATCACCTTATACGGGGGAAACAATTGGGCGCGGGTGCGCTGCAGTTCCTCCGTCTCCGGCTGAGACAGCATCGACAGATTGTCAGGCATGGTAAATCATCTCCGACCATGTGATAGGTCTTAAACGTTGTTGTGGATCGTACACTCTTTATATGTATAATAATCGAGAGTTACAAAGATTGCTAGCCCTCCTTAGAAAAGGGTACTATGAACATCATTCTCTCCCGACGCTCCTATCTATTTTGCCGCCATTATTCAGCAAAATGGCGCGGGCGCGTGACTTGCGTGTGATATTGTCGGGGTCTGGGAAGCGCAAGGCGATTACCGTCCGCTCCCCTACGGCAGGTTTTTTGCTTGTGGTACTCGCTTTCGTCGTATCCTGTCCAATTGCTCCCCGTACACGACCACGTTGAAGCAGACCCACAATTGCTCCGAGCACTATGCCGACCACAAGGCCTACCAAGGCAGAGGCTGGCTCTGGTAGCGCCGGGAGGGCAAAGTGTGCCACGAATAGGACACCGCCCAAGACCAGTCCGAGTACAACGGCAAGCAGGACAACCATTACGGGGTTTGGTCCTGTGCGGCTCGTTTGCAGGAAAACGTTACGGCGTTCGCGGTTGGGACCATGTTCGCGGAACTGCCCACCGGCGATGGCGCCCGATGTTAAACGATGGACCTCCTCTTCGCCAAATCCTTCCTTGTGAAGTTTTGCCTCTGCTGCATCGGCCTTACTTTCATCGCTGAAGACGGCCAGCAGGTCATAGTCAGCGCTTTGTTGCTGTTGCATGGATATCGCTCCCGATATGAGACGGTATGCTTTGTCTTGAGTTATTATAACGAATATGTGGGAATATGGGTAGTCAACTAAAAATGCTTCCTTACCCCTACAAATCAGCGCAGGCGCAACGCCATCAGACCGCCCAGAAGCACGAACGTAAAACAGAATAGTACGGCCCATAAAGGTCCAACCGTATTGAGGAGGAAGCCGAAAAACCAACTGCAGAAAACGGTGCTGATGCCACTCATAAAGAGTAGGATACCTGCTACCGAGCCTGGTGATCTTCCTGCCAGCTCACTACCGATAGCCAGGCAGGTGGCGAAGAGCGGTGAAAGTCCAATAGACGTCAGAGCGATCGCCAACGTTGCAATCACTGCATTTGGACTCAGCATCATTGAGACAAGCCCCAACAGGGTCAGCAGGATGCCAAGCATCACCATGCGCCAGGAACCAATCCGTAGAATGAGTGCTGCTGCCCCCAGGCGACTGAGAGCCGACAACGCCCACGTAATGCTACTAAGCAAGGCAGCAATGGCCGGTGTCTGGCCAAAAGCAACATGGAGATAGGTTGGTGCCCAGGCACGCACAGTTGAACTGATACCTGCAGTAAATACCATCACCACGATCACCGGAGCCAGTGTGACGAAGAGCGGTTTGGCCCGGCCTGGCTCCACGGCACTGGCTGTATCATCGACGAGTTGTAGGGATGTGGGTAAAGTGGCGGACTCAGGTAGAGACACTTGCTCTGGCCCGACCTCGGTGCCAACTCGATACGAAGCCGGAATACCCAGCAACGAAAAGAGTGCCACAACGATGAAGCACAGGGTAAAGAGGAACGCTGGACGTGGATCATTATGAAAGAGTGTCAGTAGTCCGGCATCGACCAGCGCCACCAGCACTCCACCCAGGGGATAGAGCAGGTTAAACAAATTGAGCGCCATGCCGCGCCTGCGTGCAAAAGCTGCGCTGATCACTCCATTGGTGGCAGCATCGATCACGCCCCCGCCTACCCCTGCCAGTCCTGCGATGGCCAGCAGCACTCCCAAAGGCATGAAACGCGGTAGCAGCAAGCCCACAAAGATAGACAGTATCCCGCAGAAGATAATCAGTGCTGCACCAAAGAGCACGCGCCTGGGTCCGTAACGATCCAGCATAGCCCCGCCAACCAGCGCGCCCGGCAAATAGCCCGTAGACCACAAGACATAAAATAGCCCTACGGTGACGAGCGAGACGTGCAGTTGGATGGAGAGCGGAGTGAGGATAGGTCCCCAGCCACTATCACTGAAGACGAATACCCAGAAGATAAGGCAAGCAGCGATGGTGATACTTACGATGGTGCGGTCACCCCGCTGCGCGCCCGCTTTCGGCGTCCCTGGCGCTGATGATGTGGTCATGCAAAAATGTTTTCTCTACTGTGTAGGCTGCGTACTATTTTCAAAGCATTACAGTAACTCTTCAGGACTCCTCACCACCTCCGGTGGTTCGCAAGAGGTTTTACTGCGGGATGTGCAGCCGCAGGCTGCACATCCCGCAGTAAAAAAGACGCGAGCCGGCAGAGGCGGCGAAAGTCAGGCACCTGGAGTGTTAGGAACTACAATGCTAACAACAACAAAGGAATCTCCATCTCTTCGGGCGTCAGCCCTCCATGATGGCCAAGGAAATGCATATCAAACCTTCCTGCTTCATACCACCACACCGTTTCATTTGGGTAGGGCAAGATGACGAGATTGCCCAGCCTGCCTAAAAATGCTGGTGACGGCTTTTGCAGGCCGAAAAAATGCTTTGCCAATAGCTCTTGCGTCCTATAGACCTCTGCTCTGCCCGCAAGCTGTTTTTGCAGCAATACAAGGACCTCATCAATAGACTCATCCTTCACGTATAAAAACATATCCCGTGCAGAGCCTGCCGCAACGAGCAATTTGCCTTTCCGATTTGTCCGCAAATATCGCTCAATGCCTGCAACGTGCAGATTCAGGAAAAAGGTTCTCGTCGGATCGACCTCGATCTGTCCATGATCGGCGCTCATCATCAACAAGGTATCCCTGCTTTTGCCTGCTATCTTTTGGTACAAAAGTTGATCCATCGCCGTCAAAAAGGTATCCACTTCCTTCTCGAATTGAGGTGAGTTGGGTCCATGGTGATGGCAAATGTAGTCGATGTGTTCAAAGTATAAGCAGTAATAGCAAGGAGAGGCATTATCAGACAACACAAGCTCGGATAAAGCAGTAAGCGCCTCAGGCAGCGTCTTGAACGGCACAACGTGCGCTCCTCGAAACACAATGTTCGAATAGGTCGAAGGTGTGAAGGCGCTGCTTTGGAAGACATGCGATGCTATCCCCCGTGTAAGTAGTGCTTGATAGAATGTAGATGTAGGGTAGAACGCCTCGGCTGGAAGAGCAGCTGCTTTCAACGTATCCCTTGCCTTATCGCCGGCATAAGAAAAGAGTAACGGCGAAATCACCTCATCGATGAGAGGCTCATAGTAATTCCATTCATAAACACCACTTTGAGCTACATCCATCCCCGTGTGAATACAAGTTACATGAGCCGCTGTGGTCGAAGGAAACTGCGAGGTCAGCTTTGAAACGACACCATCCCTGAGCATGATTTTCAAGAATTCATACCTTTCGGCATAGCGTTCAAAAAACCGCCAGCCGAAGGCATCGACGAAAAACAAGATGACCTTGCTGTATTTCGTAGGGAGATTACCGAACACATCCGTTGGGAGAGCGAGCTGCCCTTCGCCTGTGAGGAGTGACTCGATCGTTTGGGGAATATTGGAGAAGCAGTATGAGTCATAGAGCGGTTTGACAAATCTCTGGGAGAATTTCGCGTTATTGACTGCATCAAGAGAAGGTGTGTTGAGCATGCCTATGCCTGCTTCCTGGCTCCTCGCCGCCTACGAGGGCTCATGTATTCATGTTGCTGCGAGCTTTGCTACCACAGGCAGCAAAGCTCACAGCAACAAACCTCTTGCGAACCACCGAAGGTGGTGAGGAGTTCTAAGTAGTGGTATGGTCAGTGGAGAGGTCGCCCCTTCCACTGCCAATCCAAAACCGTACGTGACAATTTCTCGTCATACGGCTTCTCAATGTATAGTCAAGTCAACTTGAGACCTGCGGCTTTGTACTTGGCTATTAAGGCCAAATCTTCTGCCGTTTTTACTTTGTGGCAGTGTCGGTGGTAGACCATTTTGTTGCTGAGGTTGTCTTTGCCGCCGATGGCCGTTGGTATGCTATGATCTACCTCTAGCAGATCTCCACCAACAAAGTGTAACCCACATTTTGCGCACATCCCTTTTTGCCTGGTTAGGAGTTTTGCCTCCGTTCCAGTTGTTAGAGGATGCTCTTTTAACCTTTGTGTCCAGTAGATTAGATTTCCGTCGTAGACGCTGGCTTCGCCGCGTACCTTGACGTGTCGCTGGATTGCCGTCTTCCTGTGCAGCCGGAGTTCCGCGAGGTGTTTATTTCCTTTTGGGTTTTTGAGAGGGGCCGCGAATGCGTCATGATTCTCTATCCGATGCCAGTATTTCCGGTATATCCAGTGTTTGCCTTTGGTGGGGTGTCTGAACTTGCTCCAACTTAGGAGTTGGAAGAACAAGGTCTTGTCGCATCGGCTGAAGGTTGTTTTTGCGACTACGGCCCTGTAGTAGTTCGACCAGCCGCGTGTCATGGGGTTTAACTTTCGGATGACTGCTGATTGCGGGCCATTCCTTAGCTTCCTCATTTCACGCTTCATTTCCCTCATGTGGCTTTTGACCTTCTCTTTACTGGGTTTGATGGTTGTCTTGAACCCTAGTGGCTTGCCATGCGTATCTTTTCCAGTGTGGGTCTTTCCCACTTGGAATTGGCGTACGGTGAACCCCAAGAAGTCAAAACCTACATTTTCCTCAGGTAGACTTTATCCAATCGCTAGACAAAAATGGAAAGGCAGAGTAAGCTTCTTTCAAAATTCTTACGAAGGAAAAAGAAAAGATGCTGACTCTGCCAAAAGGGATTATACAAGTGTTGCGCCATTTTGAGGCGGCCTTGAGCGAACGAGTGTGGGAATGGGCCAAAGTTCTGCTGATAGGAGCGATCCTGGCTCCTGGAGAGCGAACCGTTGCTGCCATCTTGAGAGTGATGGGATGTTCGGACGAAAAACAATTCCAGAACTATCATCGAGTGCTCAATCGTGCCACCTGGTCGAGTCGAGAACTGAGTCGCCTGTTGCTGGGGTTGCTGGTGCGTCTGTTTGTTCCAGGGAACGAGCCAGTGATCCTGGGCATCGACGAAACCATCGAGCGCCGACGAGGCCGCAAGATTGCCGCACGCGGGGTCTATCGTGATCCCGTTCGGTCGAGCAAGGAGTTTTTTGTGAAAACCAATGGATTGCGCTGGATTTCGCTGATGCTCTTGACGCCCATCCCGTGGGCACAGCGGGTGTGGGCCTTGCCCTTTTTGACCGTGTTGGCTCCCTCCGAACGCTATCATGAACAGCGCAAGATGCGACATAAAACCATCACCGATTGGGCTTGGCAGATGATCCTGCAAGTTGCTCGCTGGATGCCCGGTCGACGTCTGATCGTGGTCGCTGATGGGACGTATGCCGTGCTGGAGTTCCTGCTGAAAGTCAGCCGCTTGCCTGGGGTGAGTGCCATCACACGATTGCGCCTGGATGCCTGTTTGTACGATCCTGCCCCTGTGCGTGAAGCAGGCAAACGAGGTCGACATGCGCTCAAAGGCAAAGTTCAACCAAAGCTTTCTGCGCGCCTCACCGATCCCAGGACGCAGTGGAAGAAACACACGCTGTCCTGGTATGGGGGAACACCGCGAGAGATGGAGATCGCCACGGGCACGGCTCTGTGGTATCAATCGCCTGTCCCTCCTGTCGCGATCCGTTGGGTGCTCATTCGCGATCCAGAAGGAAAGTATGAGCCAATGGCTTTGCTTTGCACCGATCAGGATGTAGAGGCTGCCCAGATCGTCGAGTGGTTTGTCTTGCGCTGGACGGTCGAAGTCACCTTTCATGAAGTGCGTGACCATTTGGGGGTCGAGACGCAGCGCCAATGGTCGGATTTGGCGATTCTGCGCACCACTCCTGCCTTGTTGGGCCTGTTTTCGCTCGTGACCATTTTTGCTCATCACTTGTTGGATGGCCACGCGTTTCCTGTTCGGCAGGCGGCTTGGTATAGCAAAGCCTTGCCGACCTTTTCCGATACGCTCGCCTTCGTGCGCCAGCATCTTTGGTCCTCCACCTTTTTTTCGGTGTCGTCCAGAGAAGGCGACACCGTTCAAATTCCACGAGCGCTTTTCGATCGCTTCGTGGATACGCTCGCTTTCGCTGCGTGATGAGAATCAATCGTCTGAAACATTTGGATAAAGTCTAGCTCATACGGAGTTAATGTGTGCGTGACTCTTGTTTTACTAGGACTTAGATACAGTCCCATGTCTTTTAACCACGAGGTGACAGCTTCTGTTGCTTTGTCCAGCGTCGCTTTGTCGGAGTGGAGTATAACGAAATCGTCCGCATATCGAACCAGTTGCGCTTTTTCTGCGTTACGGCTCGTCCACTTCTTTATTCCGTTACACGTTTCTTCCATGCCGTGCAGAGCGATATTGGCTAGGAGGGGAGAGATTACGCCGCCTTGGGGTGTACCCCTTTCGGTAGGTGTGAAGTCCACCCCTTCTAGTGCGCCGGCTTTGAGCCAGCCTTTAATGACCTGTCTCATTGCCGTGTATGTCTGCAACTTGGCGATTAGTACCTCCTGGTTGATGTTATCGAAGCACCCTTTGATGTCGGCGTCCAGCACAAATTTAGGTTTGTACCTTATGCTGAGGAAGATTGCGTCGATTGCATCCTGACATGAGCGTCCAGGTCGGAAGCCGTAGCTGTTGGGCTCAAAGCGCGCTTCCCATTCTGGTTCGAGGGCTTGCTTGGCGAGAGCTTGTTGCGCTCTGTCCTGCATAGTCGGCAT
>CAVYFB010000023.1:0-71974 GCA_963767625.1 uncultured Chloroflexia bacterium | reverse complement strand
GAGCCGTGGGCAGACACCGAGCAGGTCGGCCACGTGCGTGGCTGCGCTCGCCACGTGCTCGAAGTTGTCCAGCAGCAACAACACCTGCTTCTCATGCAGGGTGGCTTGGAGTTGGTCCAGCAGCGACCGATCTCCCTCTTCCCGCATGCCAAGCGTCTGGGCGATGGTAGGAATAACCAGGTCGGGATCGCTCACCGGAGCCAGGGACACCAACCATGTCCCGTCCGTGAAGCGCTCAGTCAACTCGGCGGCCACGTGCAAGCCCAGGCGGGTTTTGCCCACGCCTCCCGGACCCGTGAGCGTGAGGAGGCGCACGCCTTCACGCAAGAGTTGTTGTTGGACGGCGGCCACTTCCTTTTCTCGTCTAATGAACGCAGTGGGCTGGATGGGCAAATTGTTCGGGTAGCTGTCCAGCGTCTTGAGTGGAGGAAAGTCAGCGGCAAGGCCTGCAATGACCAGTTGGTAAAGGTGATGTGGGTGTCTCAGATCTTTGAGGCGATGCACGCCCAGATAGCGCAGGCTCACCTCGGCTGGGAGTTCATGCTCCACCAACTCGCACGTGGTTTGGGAGAGCAGGATTTGCCCTCCATGCCCGGCGCTCATGATGCGGGCCGCGTGATGCACGCTCAGACCCACATAGTAGCCTTCCGAGGCCAGATCGGGTTCGCCCGTGTGCAGGCCCATGCGAACCCGAACCGGAACCCCTTCGGGCCAGGCGTGGCCAGCGAGAGCGCGTTGGGCGGTTACCGCGGCTGAGACTCCATCGGTAGCACGCGCAAAGGCCACGAAGAATTCATCTCCTTGTGTGTCGACCTCGTGGCCGTGATGCTGTTGGAACGCCGCGCGCATCAGGTCTCGACACTCGGCCAGCACATCGGCGTAGCGATTGCCCAGGAGTTGAAGCAAGCGCGTGGACCCTTCCATATCGGTGAAGAGCAAGGTAACGGTTCCCGTCGGGAGTTCGTGCATACGGCACCTCCTGACAAAAGATGCAGAATCTATCCCAGACACAGCCGACTTACAGGTCTCCCTGGCCTCTTCGACGACTTTAACTGTCTCTGCATCATTCTATCTCATCATGCGACTCAGAGAATGCGAGGGGACGAATCCCGATCTACTTGTCAGAAGAGATGTCTGCGTCACACGAGATGCGAGAGGGAAGCTGGTAGACACTTTTTGCCTGTTTTCCCTCTGTCCTATTTTTGCACGTATCTCGGTCTTGGGTCCTCCTCGTGCGACATGACAGGGCTACCATCAGCTTTGACTTGGTGAGGAACTCATTGCAGTCCCTTGGTGTAGCAATCGTTCCCCTACATACAGCAGATATAGTGCGGACAGCCAGAAGATCACGATAAAGCCAAGACCTACGATCACTGTCCAGATGTAGACTCCACCGAGCGTCACCCCGAGGAGCAGTGCCAGAACAGCTACAACGCCAAGTAGGGTGAAGGCTCCGCCTGTCAGGTAGTACAACGAGACAGGCACATAGGGGGCAGGAGGGCAACGCAGGAGCGCTATGAGCAGATAATAGATCCCAAAAATGAGCCCAAAAACAGGAATAGCGAGTTCTCCATGATTGAAAATGAGCAAGAAGTTCGCAAGCAGTTTCGGATGGGGAGTGAGCGAGAAGCCCGCAAGCAGTATCGCTGCTATCGCAACAAAGGACACAAAGGCGAGGCGCCACCCCTTGCGTTTCTCTTGTGCTACAGCTTCCGGTGACAGGCTTGTGGGAGGCAGACGTTGCGCTGCACGCCATAAACGGATGGAAGTAGCCGCGAGAGCTCCAGTAACGAATCCAATGACCATGAAAAGGAACAGGCTTCCTACCGTGAGCAAGCTTCCCATGCCAGCGAGACCAGCCGTTGTAAAGATCACCCCCACGGCTGCAACACCCACCGAGAGAATAAGGGCAACCACGGCAAGTGTCCAGACAACAGCCCGAGAAATCGTTTGAGACGACATGGTATGACGTACCCTCCCTTCTCTCTGCTATCCAGCATGGAGCACAACCAAGGGTCTCCGTGAGAGTAGCGCCACTCTCAACGAGCGCGCCATCCTGTAGGACAGGGGCGGTTCTTGAGCACTCCGGTCTGGCGAACGCTTGCAGAGGCAGGGTCGAACCTTTCTGCCTCACATGTAGAGACGAAGATGAACTGGTGATTACCCACCTCTGTTTGTTTCATCCTCATACTCTTTTCGCTCTACGAGCATGTTGTCGAGACATTCTTCTCCTCGAGAGCATACTCAGTATAGCATAGATGTCTCACAAGGAACTCACAAAGGGCCACTCAATCATCACAAGATGATCACAGCTGGAAGCCTATGGAATGAATGCTTGACCTCTCGGATGTGGCACGAATTCGTCCAGCAGACCTGATTCACGTCGCCTTGCAAATTATGGGTAATCACCAGGAAGATGAGGACACGATTGAGCGGAGCACTTTCCCCGTCTCAGGTCACCATGTGTTCTGGTGTAGCCAGATGGTGACATTCCCGTGTGCTGACGGTCAAGAGCAGATGACGTCCATCTGGAAGACGTGAGGAACGAGGCTGGATCAGCTCTGGAGGCAACGTCTGGGAAAATTGAGCCAGCAAGTTAGTCTCGGTTGCAGCCGCAAGAAGTAACAGACTGCCCGCACTCTCTTGCCATTCTGGTTCAGTTGATAGAGAGGCTTCCGGCTTTTTTTTCTCGCCGTATGCACCGGCTACTGAGGCCAAGCGTGGCTCGCACGCGATTGATCTGGCTCACGCTGACGGTGAGAACGAAGCGCTCCTGCAATGCTGTTTGCACTTGTGGACTGGGAGTACGAGGGGATGTCCGACAGAACTCAATGAGAAAGGTTCGGGCACCCACTCAATCCCTGTTCCCTAGACAGGGAGATCGGGGTCCTACGATATTCGCGTAACATCCCGTAGTGGTATAATGAGCCTGTAAATGAACAAACAGTAGCAGATGTCTTGATGAGGAGGCTTTTTTCATATGAACAGGACAGGGGAAACACGCATCGAGCGAGACTCGATGGGCGAGATGCACGTACCAGCAGAGGCCTACTACGGTGCCAGTACTCAACGCGCTGTACTGAACTTTCCGATCAGTGACCTGCGCTTCCCACGCCAATTTATACGTGCCCTGGGACAGATCAAGCAGGCCGCAGCCCAGACGAATGCAGCCCTGGGGACAATCGACCCACAGATCGCCGAGGCGATTGTGCGAGCGGCGCAAGAGGTGATTGACGGCAAACTCGACAACCAGTTTGTCCTCGATATATTTCAAACTGGCTCGGGCACCTCGACCAATATGAATGCAAATGAGGTAATCGCTAACCGCGCAAGCGAACTGTTGGGTGGCTCGCGCGGCTCTCGCAAGGTGCATCCCAACGATCACGTGAATTTCGGGCAATCATCGAATGATGTGATCCCAACGGCGATGCATCTCTCCGCACTTGTCAGCATTGAACACGATCTCATCCCCGCACTCCAGGCATTGCAGCAAGCTCTGGAGGAGAAAGCAGAGGCGTTCATGCCGATTGTCAAAACCGGTCGCACGCACCTGCAGGACGCCACGCCGATTCGACTGGGGCAGGAGTTTCAAGGCTACGCGGGCCAGATAGAGCGCGGCATAGCCCGTATGCGCCACACGCAACACGAACTGTCCGAGGTTGCTCTGGGCGGCACCGCGGTCGGTACAGGGGTCAATACGCATCCAGAGTTTGCAGCGCACGTGTGCCAGCGCCTCTCGGAGATGAACGGCGTCAGGGTGCATGAGACAAGCAACCACTTCCAGGCACAGAGTACGCTAGATAATATCGTCGAGGCAAGTGGCGCGCTCAACACGCTGGCAGTGAGCTTGATGAAGATTGCCAACGATATTCGCTGGCTCGGCTCTGGCCCACGCACCGGTATCGGCGAGATTGAGCTACCCGCTGTGCAGCCCGGCAGTTCGATTATGCCCGGCAAGGTGAATCCGGTAATCGCCGAGTCTGTCTGTATGGCCTGCGCCCAGGTAATGGGCAATCACACAACGATCACCGTGGCAGGGCAGTCTGGCAACTTCGAGATCAATGTGATGATGCCAGTGACCGCCTACAATCTGTTGCAATCGATCAGCCTGCTGGCGGCAGTGGCACGCAACTTTACAGAGCAGTGCATCAAGGGCATACAGGCGACAACGAAAGGATCGGAGATGGTCGAGCGTGGTCTGGCTATCTGCACGGCGCTGGCTCCAATCATTGGCTATGATGCTGCGGCTGAGATCGCCAAAGTGGCTCACAAAACGGGCAAGACAGTGCGCGAGGTGGCACGCGAGAAGACGAACCTGTCCGAGGAGGAGCTTGACCGCGTTCTTGATCCCGCGAGTATGACGAAGCCGGGGCTGGAAGGTGGCCCGGCGGGAGGATAATTGGGTAGTGACCCCATCAAGGGGTGAGGGGAGTTGGATCACAAGCCCTGGGCAAGGTAAAACAAAAGCAACTTCCTTCTCCCGGTTCGCCTGAACTCTCGGCCCAGATCTGTCCATACATCGCCTCGATTAACCGCTTGCTGATGTAGAGTCCCAGGCCGGTTCCTCGCACAGGCCCGGACAGGTCACGCTTCAGACGCACAAATTTCTGGAACAGGAGCGGCAATTCGGCAGAAGGAATGCCTGGACCAATATCTTGCACACGGATACACACCTGAGGATGCTCGTCGACCACTGCACGAATGCTGACCGGGGTCCCTTTGGGGGCATACTTGAACGCATTCGAGAGAAGATTGCGTAGCACTTGCCGCAGAGCCTGCTGATCAGCCAGAACGGTCACATGCTCTGGCACATCCACCTCTAGTGTGTGTTCTTGTACGACGCGCGGATCAAAGGTGGTCAGGATTTCTTGCACAACCACGACAACAGACGTTGGTTCGCAGGAGATCTGTTCCAGATCATGATCCACATTGGTGACCTCAAGAATTTTGTTGGTGAGCGCCAGCAGGTCGTCACATCCCTGCCTGACCTGGTGAATAAACCTGGCCTGGGTGGGGGTATCAATGCTTCCCTGAAAGTCGCTCAGCAGTTCCATGTATCCATACACTGCTGTGAGCGGCGTTCGTAACTCGTGGCTTACATTCGCAATAAATTGATCTTTCTGTTGGTTCAGCTGTCGTTCCTGCTCCAACTGCCTGGTCTTCACAAGCGAGATTTCCTCCAACTGGGCCATTTCGGCCTGCCTGGCTTCGTCGACCCTGCGTTGATAGAAGCGCAATACACTCCAGAGTGCGCCGATGATGAGGAAGCCGATAGCAAACACAATGGGCATGGCAATGAAATTTTGGTGCTGGGTCTGTTCGAGCAGGGCCAGGAGACGATGGACCTCCTCACCATGGTAGCTGGAATAGCTATCGACCTGCTGCTGCATCTGCTCAAATAAAGGATCGACCTGGGTACGATTTATCACGTCCGCTTGCGTCGTATTGCGCGCGTTAATAGCTGCGAACAGCTTATCTATAGTAAGCATCAGCTGCCGGTGTTCAGAGCGCACTTTTTCCAGCAAACCATGGTCTGCACCCGAGTTGTTCTGCTCGTCGGAGATCAGCGCCTGCAGAACCTTGTCCGTGGCTGCAGATGCTGCCTGATACCTGACCCAGGCGGCAAGACTGGGGTGAAAGTAGTACCGGTGCGCAACCGACTCCTCATTGTCAAGAGCAATCCTTATAGACAGGGGTCTGATGCTAATGGATTGCTTGACGACATTGCTAATCTGCAAGGTGACTAGCGTCGTCCAGATAGGAAATCCCGCCAGGACAAGCAGAACGATAACCAGGCCCAGGGTGGTGAGCCGACCGACCATGTCGGCATATCGGATCATAAACGGGACACTGCTTTCTAAAATGTAGTAAAACGTGTGTAACCACACTTCAGTACTTGCTTCAACGGGCGTCGTTTCACCTGACGTGTCAGGCCAGAGCGGTCCACCTTCACAAGCGAATTTTCGTCCCGACGAAGCCACTACCGGGACGCCTACCGCTCATGCGGTAGGTTTACACGTACTTGTATTGTAGCACACATTTGACCACATTTCCATACAAAATTAAGCACTGTTCTTTGCTCCCTCTAAACACATCTTACCCTCCGTATCGGCCCAAACATGGCAAAAATGGTAGTGACCCTCCCTGGCAGCAAATGTGGCAGCATCTCTGCTGCTGAGCCTTCTAACAAGGTCTTGATGATACTCTCATACGGTTGCTGATACTGAGTCATGATTGCACCCCTTTCCACCATCTTTGTCAAAATCATATCATGCCTGTGCCCTGTAGACAAGCCTTTGGGTTTATTAGTTTATTAACACAGCATCCAGGTGTGATTACATCCATATACGCCACCTGTCAGGCGTATCAACCCCAGAAGTGGCGGAGAGGTCCGCATAGTTCGGCCAGAGCGTGGCATGAGGATCGAGACCCTTATAAGCGATGGCGATAGCCCCAGACCAGGTCTCATCCATCGTCAGCGCATTCATCTCCTCTTTGGAGAAAAAACGCGCATCGTCAATCTCAGCAGTATTCGGTCGCAGATCGCTGACGGGGGAGAGTAGCCTGGCACGGAACATGAAGAAGTAGTTGTGCTCGCCATCATCCATCACCCACAAGCGCACACCGAGCAGTCCTTCGATCTCCACGCGCAGGTGCGTCTCCTCAAACGTTTCGCGTTCTGCGGCATGATCGGGCAATTCACCTGGATTGACACGCCCCGCCGGCAGCAAGTAACGTCCTTTGGTGAAGCCGCGTATGTTACGCACAAGCAGGACACGCCCTTCGTGTATGACAATGGCCCCTGCGCCAATGGTGAGCGGTTGTTTGGGCTTATGATGGTCGGCGGGTATATCCAACTGCGACATGGGCACCGTTCTCCTCACATTGGGTAGGTCTCGACTTACTTTTATACGAAGTTACCCCTAGTATACAGCAAATCAGAGAGAGTAGGGTGCGTTTCATCAATTTTTGCGTCGAGCCAGGCCACCCCAACCCCCAGGGCGGAGGCACGGACGGAGGCAAGCTCGCGTCCCTACCGCCCCTACTAACCACGAAACCCCTCATGCTGTGTGCAAAAATCATATGCGCACCCGAGAGAGTGCTCATACACTTGACACACCCTATCCTATATGCTAAACTACCAGCACGTACTGTATATACAGTACGTGCTGGTAGTTTAGCATGAGCTATCATATCAGCACTTTGGAGAAAGAGGCTATGTATGAGTGTCTTGCAACATAACGACGATCTCGACGCCATCCCTGTGCTGCCAGAAGATGTGCCCGTAGTCATGCCAGAACTGCCAACTCGGCTCTATATCACCACCACTCAGCACCTCAAAGCTTTTAGTGACCCCACACGCTCGCGCATCCTGGGCATCATCCAGAACCAGCCTGCCACCGCCAAACAGATTGCGGACCGCCTTGGGGCCACACCCGGGGCAATTGGCCATCACCTGCATGTTCTTGAAGCAGCAGGGTTGGCGAAGGTTGTTGCGCGCCGCCTGGTGCGGGGCATTGTCGCGAATTACTACACACGTACGGCCCGCATCTTTAACTATAATCTGCCGCATGAGGTTGCAGGCAGTGCATCGCTGAGTCTCGAGATTATGACAAAGGCCCGCGACGAACTGGCTGAGGCACTGGCGACCATAGAAAACGACCCTTTTCAAATGGATGGGTTTCCGCATATCCGCCTCTCACCAGAACGGGCCCAGGTCTATTCTGAACGTCTCGAAGCGCTTATTGAGGATGTGTTACACGAGACACCCGACCCTGACGGCGAAGTCTATGGCATCTTTGTTGCTATATTCAAATCACCTGCGTATATGCAAGGCCCAAGTACATCTATACCATCGGCATCTTCAGTGACTGAGGATGAATGAGCTATCGGCTCTCGCTTATCCCGGATGCGTTGCAGGGGCGTGTGAACAGTGTTTTCCGTCTCCTCGCGTTCGGATTCCAGCCACTCGGCTGGGTAGTAACCGGTGTGCTGATCCAGCTTATCCAGGTGATTCCCACCATACTGCTGCTCTTCGTTTTTTATCTGATCTTAGCAGTATTGACCACTCTCAATCCGCATGTTCGTCACGCACGTTCGCTGTCCAAGGCACAATCAGGCTGAAAACCTGTCCCAAAGAACAGCACTGCAACTGGTTTTTTGTACGAGGTCGGATCAGTCGAGAAGTGCTACCTTTAGCATGCATGGAGAGTTAGTTCTCCTATGCAAAGCTGTATGCGAAGGGAGAAAGAGATGCATCTATTCTTCAACCAGCAGATGGCTCGGTTGCACCGAGAGGAACTTCAGCGCGAGGCGACAGCCGCACAAGCTGCTGATATGGCGCATGCCAATACACGAGCTTTTTGGTATCTCATCTTTGGTCTACCTATGCTAACCTCTTCCACCAACGAAGCTCCTCTGAGCCAGGCGATCACACCTACCAAACTTCAAGGTCAAATACGCGCCATCATCCGTACGATTGCTCTGGGAGCATTTGGCATCGGCTTACTGATCGGCAGCTACCTGGGGACCATGTTTGGTTTGCTCCCAGCGACTCTGCTTGGCTGCATCATCTGCCTGGCGATTTCGCTGCCGATCTTGAGAAGATCGCTCAAAGTCCTCAAGCAACATTTGTAAAGGAGATCCCGATGTCAGCCGATACCACTAAGAGCGAACGTACACCCATCTCCAAACTCAATAGCGATTTTTGGAAGTACTGGGCAGGACAGACCATCTCGAACCTCGGCAGTTCGATTACGCTGTTCGCATTGCCTCTGCTAGTCTATAAGCTGACCGGCTCGGCGCTCAACCTGGGCATCACGATGGCCGCCACCTTTCTGCCCTATCTGCTCTTTGGATTAGTCCTGGGCGCATTGACGGACCGGGTGGATCGCAAGCGCATGATGATTCTCACCGACCTTGGACGCGCGCTGATCGTTGCTTCGATTCCCTTGCAGGCTGCCTTTGGCCCTCTCTCCATCTGGTGGATCTATGCGGTCAGCTTTATCCACTCGACATTGACGATCTGCTTTGAAGCCGGCCAGTTCGCTGCCATCCCCAGCCTGGTCAATCAAGACGACCTGGTCACGGCCAATGGGCGTATCCAGGCCAGCTACTCCGCAGCACAGATTGTCGGCCCGCTGCTGGCCGGTCTGCTGGTGACAGTGGTGCCGATTTCCTCGCTCTTGCTCGTTGACGCCTTTTCGTTCCTGGTCTCGGCGTTCTCGTTGGCGCTCATCAGGGCCAGCTTTAATGTGAATAGCGACGAGAAACGAGCAGCAACAAGTATTGGGCGGGATGTGATCGATGGCTTACGGTACGTGTTGAAGAACCCGGTACTGCGCAATATCTCGGCAATGATGGCGCTGGTGAACTTTGTTGGTACCACGACCGGCGCGCAGATCGTTCTGTTCGCCAAGCAACAGCTGCAAGCGAATGATACTCAGGTGAGCTTGCTCTACTCGGCGGGTAGTCTGGGTATCGTTGTGCTCGCGCTGGCGGCAGGCTATTTGCGCAAGCGTTGGTCCTTCAGTAGGGTTGCGCTGAGTGCGCTGATGTTGGAAGGTTTGCTAACGGTGGTGTTAGCGTTGACCCACTGGTACTGGGTCGCTCTCCCGCTTTGGGCGCTGATGTCGGGGTTGGGCATCCTCTTTAACATTAATACGAGCAGTCTGCGGCAGGCGATTGTGCCAAACCACTTGTTGGGTCGTGTAATCAGCATTGCCAGCGTCCTGGCCTGGTCGGCTATCCCCCTTGGCTCGCTTATCGGGGGCCTGGCGATTGAGTGGACGAAGAATGTGGCCCTGGTCTATGGAGTGATCGGCGTGCTGAACTTCCTCATTCCCTTCGCCTTCTCGTTCACGGCGTTGGGTCATGCTGAACGCTACTTGCCCACAAACAATTCATAACACCCATCACAAGCCCTACACTTGAGTTGTGCGGACATAGCGTGTAGAATAGGGACAGAACTCAGAGCAGTTTTTACGTGCCATAGTTTTGCTCAGGAGGAATCTATGCAAGGTTTGATGATGGACTACCCGCTGACATTGCAGCATTTTTTCAACCGTGCTACTCGTATCTTCCCCCGTAAAGAGATCGTTACCCAGACCGATACTGGAGTGCATCGTTACACCTACGGTGAGTGGGGTAAACGCTGCATGCAGCTTGCCAATGCGTTGCATAATGCCGGGGTCACCGAGGGTGATCGTATCGGCACGTTTGCCTGGAACACCTACCGCCACTTTGAACTGTATTTCGCTATCCCCTGTATGGGTGCGGTTCTGCACACACTCAACATCCGCCTGTTTGCCGACCAGTTGGTCTACATCATCAACAACGCGGAAGACAAGGTCATTCTTGTTGATGGTGACCTGGTACCTCTACTGGAGAAGGTTGCGGATCAACTGCCCACGGTCAAGCTGTACGTGATTATGGGCGAGTCTCCCAACGCGACCGGCAAGTTGCAACCGGCGGTTGACTATGAGAGTTTCATTGGCGATCAACCCGAGTACTACGACTGGCCGCAGCTCGATGAAAACGCTGCCGCGGCCATGTGCTATACCTCCGGCACAACGGGGAACCCCAAGGGCGTCCTCTATAGTCATCGTTCAATGTTCCTGCATTCGATGGGAGTCGGGCTTACCGATTGTATGGCTTTGTCGGAACGCGATACAATCCTACCGATCGTGCCAATGTTCCATGCTAATGCCTGGGGTCTGCTGCATGCAGCTCCAATGGTGGGGGCGAAGATCGTTTTGCCGGGGCGCTTTATGGACCCGGGGCGTATGGTACACCTGCTGGCGCAGGAACGGGTGACCTTCGCTTCTGGGGTGCCGTCCATCTGGATTGGCGCGCTGGCTGTGCTTGAAAAAGAGCAGGCCGATCTTTCTGCACTGCGAATGATCATTTGTGGTGGTTCAGCGGTACCGCAGTCCTTAATTGAAGGGATGGCTCGTAAGAACCTCAATCTTGTCCAGGCCTGGGGCATGACTGAAACTTCACCTCTGGCATGTGTTTCTAGAGTGCATAGCGACCAGGAACATCTGTCGCCTGCTGAGCAGTTCCGTATCAAGGCAAGGACGGGTACGATCGTGCCGGGGGTCGATTTCCGCGTAATCAATGTGGAGACGGGGCAAGAGGTTCCGTGGGACAACAAGACGTATGGTGAGATACAGGTGCGCGGCCCTTGGATTGCTTCTACATACTACATGGATAGCGAATCGGCTGTGAAATTCATGGATGGCTGGCTGCGCACCGGCGATGTCGCTGTTGTCGATGAAGATGGCATCCTGCTGATTGTTGACCGCACCAAGGACCTGGTGAAGTCCGGTGGTGAGTGGATTTCTTCGGTCGAAGTTGAGGGGTTGATCATGGGGCATCCCAAGGTGTTGGAGGCGTGTGTGATAGGTATTCCGCATCCGAAGTGGGATGAGCGTCCGCTTGCCTATGTGGTGCCCAAGCCTGATTATACCGGGCAGGTTACTAAGGAAGAGATCATCGATTACCTAAGCCCGCGTGTGGCCAAGTGGTGGCTGCCCGATGATGTGGTCTTCGTGGAGGCCATCCCCAAGACCAGCGTTGGGAAGTTCGATAAGAAGGTGCTGCGCGGTCAGTATGCAATGTCCAGCAGGTAAACCTGGCACCCCCCCACCTCCTGGTACCCGCAAGGGGTGCCACTACATTTGGGAATTCTGAACACGAAAGGAGAAAAAATGCCACTGGAAGGACTGCAACTGGGCTATTACCGACTGGCGCGACTCATCGGCAGTGGCGGCATGGGCGAAGTCTACCTCGCCGAAGATACGCGCATCAATCGACAAGTGGCTATCAAGGTTGTGCGGACTGAAGCCGCCCCACATTCTGACGCATATGCTAGCAAAGGAGACGCTCGTCTGTTCCATCGCGAGATGAAGGCTATTGCTGCACTCGATCACTCACACATCTTGCCTCTGTATGACTTTGGTGAGGAAAACATCAACAATGCCACGTTGACGTATATGGTCATGCCCTTTCGCCGAGAGGGTTCTCTTGCTGACTGGCTGCAACAGCACGGCAGCTCCGAATTACTCTCGCCACTAGATATATGGCATCTTATACAGCAAGCTGCTAGCGCCTTGCAACATGCCCATAACCGTCAGATTATCCACCAGGATGTCAAACCTTCCAACTTCCTAATCCACCGTAATGACGAGCACCCAAATCGCCCTGACTTGCTGCTGGCTGACTTTGGCATTGCAAAGTTCACCAGTGCCACTTCCAGCATGAGCCAGACTATTCGTGGCACCCCAACATATATGGCTCCCGAACAGTGGAGTGGTGAGCCTGTAGCAGCGACTGACCAGTATGCACTGGCTATTATGGCCTACGAACTGCTGACAGGTCGCCCGCCTTTTCAGGGGCCTCCGATGCGCTTGATGCATCTACACGCTACTACCCTACCACAACCACCCAGCGCACTCCATCCACGCATTTCACCCGCTCTCGATACGGTGATTCTACGAGCCCTGGCGAAACAACCTGAAGGCCGCTTTCCGTCTATCTCAGCATTCGCACAGGCTTTTCAACAGGCGCTGCAAAGCACTGACATGTCCACTGTGGTAAAACCTCCGCATATTATACATGCAGAAGAAATTACTCTTCCAATAGACGCTGACAGTGGTGACAAAACGATTCCTATATCTAACCCGAAGCTGCTAGCAGCTACTCCGACCACACCAAACTTTAGCGGAACTCCGGGCTCTAATTTTTTCGGAGTCAAGTCAATTCTTCTGATTAGCCTGGTGCTATTCGTTCTGGTAGGTAGTATTGGCTTCTTCTACCTTCTGGGGATTAACCACATAGTCCCCAACCATACTGGGACTATTGCTACCACCCCGGTGAACGCTACCGCCACCTTCATTGCCGCGAATCCTAATCCTTACCCACCGCATAGAGGAAAGCTGGTGCTGTACGATCCATTGAGTAGCAATAGTAACGTGAGTAACTGGCTAGTGCCGTCTCCTGATCCCTACGGGGCTTGCGAGTTCACCGGTGGGGCTTATCACATCAGCCAATCAAGATTAAATTATTACTTTTTTTGTAACGCCCAAGCCACCGATTTCAGCAATTTCGTCTATCAAGTACAAATGACGATTGTTAAAGGCGATACAGGGGGGATTGTCTTTCGCATCGATAACACAAGCTCTAAATTTTACTACTTTCACATCAGCAGAGATGGATCTTACGGACTCGACCTCTACATGGATAACCTTAGAAAAGATAGGATACCATTAAAAAGTGGTTCTTCTTCAGCTATTAACCCGAATTTGTATCAGACTAACCTGATAGCAGTCGTTGCAATCGACAACAACTTTGATCTGTATGTGAACAATACGCGCATCGCCAGCGTTACAGATAATAATAGCACCTATAGTCACGGTCAAATAGGCGTTATCGCCGATGCTGTTAATAATCCAACCGAGGTGGTCTTCAGCAACGCGAAGGTGTGGACGTTGTGAGCCTAGTAATCATGCCGCCCCTGATACCTGTATGAGGCTAGCACCCATCCCGCCTCGCGGGTACCAGGGGCGAGGTGGCGCGGGGCAACACCAGCCTAAAATGGTCGTTCCAGCAAGATAAAACCATTGTGATCAAGGTAGTCAGGGATAAAGGTCTCGTCAAATATTGTCATATTTCCGGAGTTAAAGCCATCTTCCATATAGCTGCGGATGAGGGCCCTGTTTGCTTCTACTGACATGAGTGTTCCTTGCTAGTAGCCTTTGTCCTTGCGCCAGGGTGTGTCTGAGCGGCGCATCCAGCGACTATTATAGAATACATAGTTGTCTTCACGGTTAAAGAATGAATCTGTGAGGTCGCATTCTTGCCAGTCACCAGATGTGCCTTCCTGGCGAAGCTTTTTCACTAAGTAGCTGATGATGGCTGGCCCGTCGCCGAGGTCTATACCCAGAAAGTGCTCTTCGTCGATGTCGCCTTCGAGTTCTATAGGGTTCTCGGCTTGTGTTCTCAGGACATAATAGATGTACATGATAGCACCCCCGTTTCTCGATGATGTTTCTGCATTCTATCACACAGCATTTTGCGTCCTTTCATACCGAAGGGAGTCGAGTAATCTGTTAGAACAAAAGAGGCGTACACACCCCCCTTGACAGATTAGAATTTATGTTCTATTCTATTAGAGAAGCACTATCTATCAGCAACTATCTGGTAATCGCCTAGCAATTTGGTCACATACATGTTGCATAACAGTGAAATGTTATGATACACTACCATTGGTTACAAGGAGACAGACCGATATACGTCAACACGGAAAGCTCTTTTGTAGACGATGCCTAGATTGAAGTAGAAGCTCGGACCTATGCCTTTCCTTTTGATCACATTTCTCGCCATCTCCCTCATAGTTATAATTGCTGGTCTGCTGCTTTCTGCCAGAAAACGAGTGGATCGTACAGCATATTATGCTGAACCTGCCAGGTATAGCGTTGCAGTCCCAATACGCGCGCGCAATGCGTACCGGCCAGTCGAGCCGATACGTTCGCGTCGCTATCGGCTCGAAGTTGAACGCCATGGCGGAGTTGATAGCTGGGTATCGACGCTGCTGGGAGGCATCTATAGACGAAGGAATGGATCCACGAATTGGACAACCACGATCATTACCCTGGTTGGCATTTTCCTATTGTCGCTTTACCTCTTGAACAGTCTACTGCCCAGTCATCCTCTCATCGGCTTAGTGCCATTCTACGGCAACATTTCTTCTACTTCCTCTACTTCGTCCAGTCAAAAGGCTCCCGAGATGTACGGTGCATCAGCTGCCCTTGTACGCCTGGGTCAGCTTGACCCAACTCAATACGATACTGCTGCACAATTCAATACCTGGGGGATGTCCGCTTGTTCGGCGGCTGCGATGACCGAGGTCATTAATGCCTACGGCCATCATTACCGTATCATCGATATCCTGAAAGTTGAAGCGCAGTTAGGCGAGATCACCCCGGCGTTGGGGTTAACGGAGAGTATCGGTATCCAACGAACTGTGGCGCAATTTGGCTTCCAGGCGACATGGGGGAATAATCTTTCACTCGACCAGGTCATCAATATCGCCAATCATGGCCGCCCAGTGATTGTCGATTTCCCCCCATACAAGTATCCGGGCGGTCATGTGGTGGCGGTGATCGGTGGGAATGGGGACTATGTGTATGAGGCCGATTTATCCCGCTATGATCGCCATGTAGTGACCCGTGCGCAGTTTATGCAATGGTGGGCCGGCTTTTCAGCGATTGTGACGCCGCAATAATCATTCCTCCTTTTTCGGGATGTGCAGTTTGATCCTGCGAAAGGCCTCAGCGTACTGCATGTCGAGCCCTTTTTTCTCCCTGGCTTCCTTTGCAGTTTCAGCGCACCATTTGCGGATTTTATCGAGCATGTCTGCCTCAGGACCGAACTGCGTTACATGGCACTGAAGGCCTTTGGCCTTGAGATCAATGGTTTCAGTAACGTCGATATAGGTGTTCTCTTTGCCTGTAAAGTAGAGGTAGAGTTCATGTACCTGGTAAGGTAGTAAACCCTCCGCGAGTAATTCACGATACGAGCGGGGATTACCGGTTGCAGGAAAGATTGCATCGAGGACAATGTTGCCTGTTGCCCGGTGGTCGGGATGGTTGAGATAGGCTGTGTCATCGGGTTTCTCGTCGGGGTCGGGCGCATAGAAATGTTGTGTTGGGTCATGTGTGAAGATGATGCGAGGACGGTATGTACGGATGAGCCGCACGATGGCTCTGCGGGCCGCTTCGCTGTTGGTGAGATGCCCATCGGGGAAGCGCAGGAACTCCACCGCCTGGACGCCTAGTACTTCGCAGGCCATGCGTTGTTCCCGTTCACGGGTAAGCATCAATTCAGTATCGATGAGGCTAGGCACCTCGCTACCTTCAGTGCCGTCGGTCATGACGACCCAAACGATCTTTTTGCCTTGTTTGGCCCACAGTGCGCTGGTAGCTGCCGCCCCAAAGTCGTTGTCGTCAGGGTGTGCGCCGATGAACATCGCCTCGTAGTCAGGTTCTGTGATTACTGCCAGTGCGCCGGGAGCTTTTCTGTCTGCCATGTATAGAATCCTCTCAGTAAATTTGGTAAGTTTGTTCAATCAGTATAGGATGTCATGCAAGAGAGTGTCAAGCTACCCCCACTCCCCAGGGCGGAGGCACGGACGGACGCAAGGTCACGTCCCTACCGCCCCTACTAACCACGCAGCGGGCTCCTCAAATGACAGTAGGGGCGTGAGCTTGCCTCCGCCCTCGTCCTAGTCCTTGCCTCCGCCCTCGTCCTGGTCTCCCGTGCAAAAAAAGAACTCCGCCCCTATAGCGAACGAATTACACGTTCAAATGCTGCTATTATCTCCTCTGCGGTCACAGTACACCCTGCCAGCGTGTCCAATCCGACGGCGCGCTCTTGCAATTCTTTGCGTAATAGGGCTTCTTCTGCGGGTGTGTGGCCGAGCAGGTGTGCCAGTGTTTCGGTTTCCCAGTGAAGGAGCAGACCTGCTTGTAAAAGACTGCCCATGCGACGACGATGCATATCGAACCCGACGATTTTGCGCTGGCCCACGGCGACTTCATATGGCGAAAGCGAGCCGTAGCATGCACGGCGAAAGATGGATTTGCGTTCACGTGTCTCATCTTGCTTGAGAAGTGCGCGTTGCTCGTGTGCCTCTGCCGGTGGTATTGTGCGTGCCTGTACGCCAAATTGTGCTAGAGCTGCTACCCATGCTTCACCAAACCAGCGATATGACTCGACCAGATCAGGTAGTATGAGGGGATGACCAGCTGGCAGCACGACATCCAGGCTGAGTAGTTCTGGTCCTACAAGTACGGCGGTTCCCCCTGCTCTGCGATGATAGATGGGTACCTGCAGGGCGGTAAGCGCAGGCGGGTTGAGAATGTCGTGTTTCTGTGAGAAGCCAAGCACAAGCCCGGCAGGTTCTGCTATTGACCAGTAGAGTGTTGGGGGAGCGCCGGGGGACGCCGTAGCAAGCAACATCTCGCTTTGCTCGAGGTGGTGCTGCTGATCGGCGATGGTCAGTGGTAGTATGTGCCAGTTACTCATGAGGATGTGTGATCCTAGCTGGGTTTGATCCTGGCAGGGGCAAGCCCTGCCACTACATTTTGGCGTCATGGGCCGACATTATACGAGAGGTGGAGGCGGAGGCAAGCTCCGCCAGGTTTGTCTCAGTTGGATTTGTTGTCTTCGAGCTTGCCGGGCCCAGGGACCCTGTCTGGGGGGCAGGTAAAGTCCCTGCCAGGCTTTTCTCCGCTGGGGCGCGTAATAGCCAACCGGCAACTGCGGCGCTCATGCTCAGGCCTGCTCCGGCCAGCAACGCGACAGGTGCGCCGCAGAGATGCGCGAGTTCTCCCGTGAACAGGTTGCCGAGTGGGGTACTTCCGGCAAAAACCATCATGTAGACGCTCATTACCTCTGCCGCGCAGCTTATCAGGGGTGACGGTCTGTAATGTCGTGTTCGCGGTCGCTGAAAAGGCGATTTGGCTGAAGCCTACGCCTGCTATCAGTAAGAGTGTCAATGCATACCAGTGAGAGATGGCGAAAAAGGCTTCGAGCACACAAAACGCGCCGGCACTGAGCAGCATCCAACGCATACTCGGCTTGCGATTGCTCCAGGCGAGCCAGAGGGCGGAGAGAAGTTAGCCGAGGCCAAAGGCGGAAGAGATGAAGCCGAAGCCTACTGCCCCAACGTGCAGTACGTCTGTTGCAAAGAGCGGGAGCACGACGTTGAAGTTGATGCCGAAGAGAGAAATGACGCCAACAACCGCTACGATCAACAGGATAGCAGGATTATGGACGACGTATGCCAGGCCCTCGCGTAGACTCTGCAAGGTGCTCGGCTTAGGAGCGCCTTTTTGTTCAGGTACGCGCTTCACCTGTGCGTGGAGTCCCTTTGTGTCAATCAGAAACAAGCCGATAATCACAGGAATAAAGCTAATGGCATTGAGCAGGAAGAGGGGAGCAACCCCCAACCAGGCGATGATGAGGCCTCCAAGACCGGGGCCGAAGATGCGTGCCATGTTGAAGATGGAAGAGTTGAGCGCAATAGCGTTGGGCAGGTCTTCGCGTCCAACCATCTCAACCACGAAGGCTTGACGGGTGGGCATATCAAGCGAGTTGGTGAGGCCGAGCATGGCGGCCAATATCAATACGTGCCAGAGGCGCACTTCGCCTGTAGCGACGAGTATCCAGAGGATGAATGCCTGCACAGTTGCGAATGATTGTGTAAAGCACAGGACGGTGCGTTTCGGCAGGCGGTCGGCGAGGACGCCACCAAAGAGTGAAAGTATCATGACAGGCAAGAACTGGAGTGCACCAACCACTCCAAGCAGCAAGGCACTATGGGTGAGTTCCAGCACGAGCCATGCTTGACCGATGGTTTGCATCCAGGTACCAACCAGGGAGATGAGTTGGCCGCACCAGAAGAGGCGAAAATTGCGATGGCGCAGGGCCAGAAAAGCACGTAACAGACCTTTGGCTGCAACCTGGTTGTCTGTTGCGGGCATTTCTAACCCCGCCTGACTTTGGGGTATTGTTTGCATAAGAATCCAATCTAGTTTGTTTTATTGGTAACTATTCAGGTACCCTTTTCGCGCCGCCTGCGGCAGCGCACGAGAAAAAAGAAGATGAAGCGAGGACACCTCGCGCTCCGGCAGGGGGACGCGTCCCCCTGCACCCCCCGCTGAATAGTTACCAAGCCAGATGCCTTTGTCGAGGTAGTGCCCGTCGGGGACTGCGTCCCCCTGCACCCCCTGTATGGGTTACCCACATCGTGACCCCTGTTAGGTACTCACATCGTATCCTCTGGATGAGAGCCGCTGCTGCACCTACAAGGGATACGATGTACGTACACAGCAAGGGTCACGAGGTTGGTACTTCATACACACCCCCTGCTGAATAGTTACCCTATTAGTTCGGATATGTGGTGGGTTTCCGGGGGTCGATAAATCGGCGGTGGCCGCGAAGGATTGACACACAGCACCCTGTCTGGGGGACAGGTATCCCCAGACTGCGTCGCTGCTCCGCAAGCTATCCCACGATAAATCGGAGAATCCTGCCTGGGGGCAGGTAACGAAGGGTCCCTACGGAAGCTCACCGAGCAGTTCTTTGCGCACACGTTGATGGTGTTCGAGCTTTGCCAGGAGCGAGGCTCGCATCTGTTCCAGGCCGGCCAGTTTCTGTTCGATAAGATGCAGCTGGCTGTGTATCAGTTCGTCTGCGCGGTCCAGTTGGGAAACTTTTGCTGCCGCTTCTGTCTCCTGGCGGTATGCAACTTTGATCTGACCACGTTCATCCTCCGCTTCCAGGAGTTTGCGGATATCTGCCAGGGAAAATCCGAGCAGTTCACGCAGCTTTTTGATGCGCTCCAGTCGCTGGATATCGTCTTCGCAATACAGCCGGTAGTTCCCTTCGGTCCGACCTGTTGGCGGGAGTAGACCGACTTCTTCGTAATAGCGAAGCGTGCGCTTGGTTAATCCGGTGCGTGTTGCCACTTGCTCGATGGTGTACATGCGTCGAGTAGGTGACTCGCCTGTATTGAAAGAAGAGAATTGTTGTTCGTTTGTAGAGATCATCTGTGTGTCCTCCCATGATGGGATGTGATTTGGTACATTTATACTATACCACAAGGTTACCGTTTACGTCAAGGTTAGTTTGCCAGTTATGTTAAAATAGCATAGAACTGTGGATGTTCTGTTACGTCTCCCAGTTACCTCTGACGCAAGGATGTAGTAGTATGCACGACACGCTATCGCCCCTGGTAGATCGGGCATTGGCGGGCAATCGGCGCCCGCTTGAGTTCTATTTGCGCGAGCAGAGCCACTTGCCGGGACCACGCGCGAACCTGGAGTTGGTCAACGATCTGAGTCATCTTCTGGCTGTGCTCGCGCCGGTGCAATCTGATAATGTACACATGTTGCTGAATCACCTTGTGCATAATCATTACAAAGCGATTGAGAGCAACACTCCCGATGAGTTTGTGATGCTCTGCGGTATTGTGGCGTTTGGTGCCTGCGCTGCTGAGAGGCCGGAGTGGCGTGGTGAGACCGTTGAGTTCCTGGATCGCTGTGCGGCTAGCAGTTCATGGCGCGTCCGGGAAGGTGTAGCAATAGCTTTTCAGCGATTGTTGTGTACTGCCCCGCGAGAAATCTTGAATCACTTAACGACGTTGGCGCACACAGGTGATTATCTCCAGCAACGGGCTGCTATCGCTGCTATTGCCGAACCAGGGTTGCTCAATACGCCGGATACGGTGAGCGAGGCGCTGAATATACAGCGTGTGGTGTTGGAACGCCTGCGCCGGGCTCCGGCTGCTGATCGTAAACGCGAGGATTTTCGTGCGCTGCGTAAGGCGTTGGGCTATACGTTGAGTGTAGTAACGGCGGCAACCCCTGAAGATGGTTTCGCTTTGATGCGGATGTGTGCTGACTGGGGTGATGCCGATATTGTGTGGGTGCTACGCGAGAATCTGAAGAAGAAGCGACTGGCAAAATTTGTTGAACATGTTGAGGAGTTAGCCAGGCTTTTAGCCGAATGAACCGCCAGAGAGTATAGTAGCCTGGGTATGCTATCATAAAACAATGATTGCGCCATCTTTCTATGTCATGACGATGCCGGGACTGGAGACACTGGCCTTCAGTGAGATTCGTGCGCGTGTGCCGGATGCCGAGTTGATTAAATTTGCGCGGGGGATTGCGCTTTTTCGTACGACGGTAAAGCCTGCTACCATGCTGGAATTGCGGACAGTTGAGGATGTCTTTGTCACACTGGCGCATATTACCGGCCTGGGGCATGGGCGTGATGCGTTGCGTGTGATTCATAGCGCTATTCTCAATGCTGATGTTGTTGGGGCGCTGGCTGTGTCGCGGCGTGTGCATGGTGCTCCGCCTCACACATGGCGAGTCGTCAGTCAGAAATCGGGCACGCACGGCTTCCGGCGAGTCGATGCCGGGAATGCAGTCAGCGATGCGCTGCGCCGTGCTCTCCCACGTGGGATGAGTCATGTGGCGGACGATGCCAATGTCGAGTTCTGGCTCTGGCTATCTGGCGGCGAGGCCCTGGTCGGTTTGCGCTTGAGCGATGCGACGATGCGCCATCGTAGCTATAAGCGAGAACACGTGCCGGCGTCGCTGCGACCAACGATTGCGGCTGCGATGGGCTTACTGGCACGGCCAAAACCGGAGGATATTGTGCTGGACCCGCTGTGCGGTGCTGGCACTCTTATTATCGAACGAGCGCTGCTGGCGCCGCTGGCACAGGCGATAGGTGGCGATATGCGCAAGGAGGCAGTGACAATAGCGCGGCGGAACGCGCTCTCTGCCGGTATCAGGGCTGCATGGCATGTCTGGGATGCACGGACGCTGCCATTAGAGGCTGCCAGTGTGACACGCATTATAACAAATTTGCCGTTCGGCAAACAGATTGGGACAGAAGAGACAAACGCTGATCTTTATACTGCGTTGGCCGGGGAATTCGGGCGAGTGCTCGCTGCCGATGGTGTGCTGGTGACGCTTACCAGTGCAGATCGGTTATGGGACAGGATTCTGCGCAAGCATGGCTGGCGGATTGTGAAGAAGGTTGTGCTGGTGGTGCTTGGTCAGCCTGCCAGTATTTTCGTGGCCGAACGAGCGTAAATGGGTTTTAACGAACAAAAGAGAAGGAGAAATGAGCTTTGGCAACAACAGCCGATTTTTACAACGGTATGGTGATACGGTATAACGGTGAATTGTATACTGTGGTCGAGTTCCATCATGTCAGTCCAGGGAACTGGCGTGCGTTTGTGCGTACGCGCTTGAAGAACTTGAAGAATGGGCGCGTGATTGAGCAGCGCTTCCGTGCAGGTGAGGAGATTGAGGATGTGCGTGTGGAACATCAGACCTGGCAGTTTCTGTATGTCGATGGCGATGATTATGTTTTCATGAATACAGAGACGTTCGATCAGCAGCCAATTGCGAAGGAGATGCTGGGTGATGCTGTGAAGTTTCTGAAGGAGCAGGATGTTGTCGAGATGCTGGTGGATGGGGAGAGGATTATTGCGGTGGAGTTGCCGAATTTCCTGGAGTTGGAGGTGGTGAGTGCGGAGCCGGGTGTGCGCGGTGATACGGCGACGAATGTGACGAAGCCGGCGACGTTGGAGACGGGTGCTGTGGTGAATGTGCCGCTGTTTGTGAATCCGGGCGATAGGATTCGTATCGATACGCGCAATGGGCAGTATGTTGAACGGGTGAAGTAGCAGTGGCTTGGCACCTGCGAACCTGGCACCAGTCGACGGCGCGTTGGACGTGAGAGGCCTGGCACCCACAAGGGCCCATCCACCCCCAACCGCACCCCGTGCCACTACATTTCGCACGGCCCCTTACCCCGCTGTCGCACCCACTGCGCCGTCGTTCGATGGCGGGGCGGTCATCCCAGTTGTAGCGGCAAGGGAAGGCCTTAGTGAGTACCAGGTCCGGTAGCCTAAAAAAGTGTATTGGGGAAAAGTAGCCCTCCTAGCTTTGATGTGATAGACTACTGATACAGAGACCGATGCTTGTAGAAACGAGGTGAACTGATGATTGAGCGATTACAGCAAGTGCTTTCACGGATTGAACAGCTTCCCCCGGAAGTCCAAGAAGAGGCCGCAGCACAGCTTGAGGTGCTCACTGAACCTTTTGAAGAGATACCAAACGCGAGGACGAACAAAATTCGAAAGAAGGGCAGAAGCCTTGCCGGCGTATGGCGTGATTTAGCATGGGATGATGAAGTGGAGGCCTTTGACCGCATGCGCCATGCGAGCCTGGCCTCATCGGCGACATCGATATGCTGATTGCCGCTACTGCTCTCTTTTATAAGCTGACGCTTGTCACGAACGGTAGCGATCTTACCCGTGTCCCACAGTTGCAGTGGCTTTGCACAAAAAGTCAGGAGTCTGCACAAAATGTCGAGTATTTATAAAAGCGGGTAAATGATCGCTGCTAGTACTTCTTGCTATTTGCAGAGCATCTCAAATTCTGCTTGATTGATAAGCCCTTTCTGAAGGAGTTCTTGGAAATATTGCTGCTTTGATATGCGGCCTTGAAGGAGACCTTTCCATGTTTGAAGAGAGCAATGCATACTTTGTGCCTGCTTATGCAGTATAGACTCTTCAATCTGGTAGCTACCCTTCCAGGAATGCGAAAACTTAAAGTTGGCAATGAACCTCTCGTTTACGATCAAACTATAACGAATGTGGTCTCCGTCATCTTCAAGTATACATCCGAGGACAGTCTTCGCAACATGTTTTAAGTCTCTTACACATATGCCCATTGACGTTTCACTACACTATCCGTATGTACTCTCTTACTCGACTAAGTTCCTCACGTAGTGGCTTTGATAGATGTTCCGCATGCTTCTGTAGCCAGATAAGCTCATCAACGAGAGAATGGAGGTAACTTAGTACAGCTTCACCCTTCGTCTTTTCAAGTTCGGTTATATTGCATAAGTCGCTAGCTGCAATATAACCCTCTTCTGAGGGGAAAAGCTGTATAGAAAAAGATTGTATCACTCTAGCGCTGGCTTTGGGGCTGGGACGAGGAATCAAAACCCCTTCTCTGATGGAGCAAATGTTTGTGCTTTCGCATCGAAAAATCGCGTCTGCCACCCTAAAATCTACGAAAGGGATGGAGGTGGTTTCTGAACTTATGGCAATAGGAAGTATCATGCTAGAGAGTTCTTGGGAATGGATTCTACTCATCCTCCTCCTCCCTGTCTTTCTCCTGTAGAGTGTGCATCATCTCAAGTTGGCTTGTTTGTTGATCGTAGAGACGCTGCATCAACTCGATCACACTCCTCATAACCCCTCTCGGCATAGCAAAGCGAAACAGAGGCTGCGCCTCGATGGTATCTAGACTTTCTAAGTCTTTGATATCTGTGATTTCGGGGGGCAATGCGGTACCCAGCGTGATAAAGAACTCTTCCGCTCCGCCACGGACATTGACGGCATTCACATAGTGAACGGGAAGCTTTTCGCCGTCTATGATGACGGCTTTTACCAGTTTCTGTTGTGGTGATTGTCTCTCTTCTTCTGCCATAATCGTTTATTACATCCTCATCTTATTGGTGAGTGTTTGGTTCTAATGCTTTGTGATAATCACGATGTTTGCCTCACACTCACATCATACCATAAACTCGTCAAGGAAGGGGTATATCTCTAGTGTGCCTCACTTCAATTCCATCCTGAACTACTTTGATATCGAAAGCCTTAGGCTTATCTCCTGATTAGCACCCACAAATGTGGCACAAACACGAACAACCCAACAACAACAGCGAAGATAGCACTCAGTAAAACAGCGGCGGCCGCCACGTCCTTGGCAATTTTTGCTAAGGGGTGGTACTCGGGTGAGGCGAGGTCGACACAGAGTTCGAAGACGGTGTTGAACATCTCGGCGGTGAAGACGACGGTGATGGTGACGAAGATCAAGGCAAACTCGATGGCGGAAATGTGCAGTATGATGCCTGTGAGGATGGCGAGTGCTGCAATGACGAGATGCACACGCATGTTGCGCTGGGTGCGGAGCACGTACCAGAGTCCACGGAATGCGTAGCCGAAACCGGTGATGAATGTTGCCCACGCACTTTTTTGCGGCCTGAGCTGCTCGGGTGGCGGCGGTGGTGCAGATTGGCTCATTACGATTATGCTTTCTGGCCGATTGCCTGTAGCACTGTGTGTTGTATATGTACCATGGCTTGATAGCCTGCTTCGCTGTGGTCGTCGTAGCCGATGAGGTGCAGTATGCCGTGTGAGAGAAGATAGAGTAGTTCGTAGGTGGGACTATGACCTGCTTCTGCAGCCTGCCGGAGCACGGTGGGCCAGGAGATGACGATGTCGCCGAGGTTGGTGGGCAGGTCGGGCGGCGAGACAAATGCGGGTGGCGAGACTTCTGCTTCTGGTGACGTCCATAGTTGGTCGGGAGGGGCGGTGACAAGTGGTGTATCAAGCAGGGGAAATGAGAGAACGTCGGTGGGTTTGTCTTGCTGGCGATACAGCTTATTGAGACGCTTAATGGTTTGGTCACCGGTGATGAGGAGGGATAGGGAGACGGGCTGCGTGATGTGTGCCACGTGGAGAGTGTGTTTGACGACAAGCTCGAGGTCGGAAGGAGAAAGCGTCTGTAGGACTTCGTTATCGTCGACTTCGATGTCCAGTTCTACCTCTTGGTAGCGTTCTGCCATACTGCCTCGAATGAAACATAGATCTAATCTCTGGCTAGATGCGCTAAGCGCATCTAGCCAGAGATTAGATTAATTACCTTTGCGGGTGATTTTTCGTCGTCTCGCAGCTTCTTTTCTTTTGCGCTTGACGCTCGGTTTCTCGTAGTGTGCTCTACGGCGAGCTTCAGCGAGAATGCCGTCCTGCTGAATTTTACGGCTGAAGCGCTTGAGTGCAGTCTCAAACGATTCGTGATCGCTGACTTTGACTTCTGACACCAGGGCTTCCCTCCCCTCGTGGCCTGTTTTCGAGACGTATCATTATGGGCCTGCGGGAAAAATTATAGTCCAGGCTCGCTCTGGTGTCAAGATTTTTTGGGCTGTTTCGTTGCTTGCCTACCGAAGGCGATCATGAAGACGATGAAGCCGATGGCCCAGATGCTGAGAAGGCTGATGGTACGATCGAGGGCCACGGCGGCTACTGAGAGGTTGGCGGCATTGGGCATGCCAGGATTGAAAAGGAGGATCATAGCAGCCATGCCGGCTTCGACCAGGCCAACGCCACCTGCCGTGAAGGGTATGATGGTCAAGAGGGCCTCGCCAAGCCCAATAAAGCATGCGGCAGCAATAACATGCAGTGGAGGTCCGCCGATCAGGTTGAGTGCCAGGGCGATGAAGTAGAAACGCAGGGACTCGCATGCCCAGACGGCGACGGTCAGGGCGGTTAATGAGGGGATGCGACGAAATGAGCCGAGCGTGCCTTCCTGGAAATGATAGTAGCGGTCGCGGAAACGTGCCGGTACGAGTTGCGCGACACGCTCGCGCAGCAAGCGTAATGCGAATAGCCCGATGACGCCAGCAGTTACTAATGCGATGGTGACTTTCAACCCAAACAGCAACTGCGGTGGGAGTTTCTCATGGAAGCTGATCATAATGGCCGCGATCATGAGCAGTACGAGGACTATTAAGTCCAGTAGACGCTCGGCAAGCACGGTACCAAAGGTACGTGTTGCAGATAGGCCGGTTTCCTGGCGCAGCAGATAGGCACGGTAGATTTCGCCTAAGCGTGCAGGGACGACGACGTTGGCAAAGAAAGAGATATAGATGATCTTCGACCAATTTCCAGAAACGTGGTAATTGGACGCCATTTGCTTTGTTGAAGCCGGCGTTCTCAAGGAGAAGACGCCAGCGCAGGGCACGGATAGGAAATGAGAGGTAGTACACAAGAAAAGCCACCAGGAAGAAGATCAGGTTGGCGCTGCGAATAGTGGCCCATGTTTGCTGTGGGTTGATGTTGGTCTTTTGTGCGACGTATATGAGTAAGGCGATGACGATGATCAGGGGCACAATGGTGCGCCAGTTCAGGAGTCGTTTGCCTATTGAGAGTTGTTCGCGTGTGATTTCGGGTTCTTTTTCGGGATGTAGTTGCTGCTGAAGAAGGTCGGATTGCTTCTTATCTATTGATTTGAGTTGATTGTTGTCTTCAGTGAAGACATTAGTATCGGCTGTATTCAAATCTCTATTATCCTTCGTTGACGCCTACTTTTGACAGTCACTATTCAGGTCTCTTTTCTCTTGCGCTGCCTTCAGTAGATGGAGGGGTGAGTGGTGGGGACACCCCACGCCCTGGCCTGACTTGTTATCACAAGTTTAATCGACATCGTACAAAGCCCGGTAGCAAGTCGATGAAAACGCCTTGCCACTTTACCAGTTGAGCTAAAATCCGCTCGAACTGATCCTTGGGAGCCAGCCTCCCAGGGGGGCTGAGCAGATCGACTAGACTTGTGATAACAAGTCAGGCCCTGGCAAGGGGACTGCATCCCCCTGCTCCCCCTGCCGAACAGTTACTTTTGGCATTACGTTCTCTAGACGGATAAGGGCGATAAGGAGTAACGCGATGAGATTGGTGATACTGTGGACGTAGAGGTTGTCGAAAATGTTATGCACGCAGACGGAGATGAGCGCGGCCAAAAGTCCTATGGCGAGTGCTCTGTCGTTGGTGAGCATCTCAGCGATGTTGCGTGGAGCTTGATGTTGGTTGTATTGTGAGATATTGAGGGAGTGGATGAGCGAGAGTAGTTTGGATACGAGGGATGCGTGCCCCCTCTCAAGGATAGGTTTTTGTGGAAGGTCGCGTTGTTCCCGTAGGGGCGGGGGTGGTGTGGAGCGGGGTTGGGACCCTTGTGGCACCCTGTCTGGGGGACAGGTATGCCCGTCGTACCGCGTGAAAGACGTGTGCCCCGCATTAATCGTGGGGGCGATCGATTGGGAACCCGCGAGCCGAAGTATTGATACGCGCTCCGCTTCGCTTCGCTGAGGCGATGGGCGCGGGATTGAAACGCGCTCCGCAAGCTTCGCTGAGGCCCCTACGATGGTTTTGCTGATAGCTCGATACGATCTTCCTCCGGCGACGAAGGTTGCGACCAGGAAAAGGAGGTAGACGACCAGGCCGATGGAACCTGTTTCGGCGGCGATGTTGATATAGTAGTTGTGTGCGTGCCCTAAAGGGTCCGTGAAAATGGTGATGAAGTATTGAGGATAGGCGTCGGGGTAGTTACCGATGCCAACGCCAAGGATGGGGTGGGCGAGGAACATGCGCAAGCCGGCGATCCAGTGGGCGAGGCGCTCGGCGGTCGAGAAGTTTTGTTTGGTGGGTGCAGCCAGAACGAGATCGATGAGACCGAGTGACCTGAGCACGGGGTTGAGGAGGTATAGGGGGATCAAGCCAACCAGGAAGCCTTCGACGGCGGCCAATCCTGCCAGGGCCAGCATTTTTACGGTGATGCTCAGGCGTGGTGTGCCCACGGCTACGATAAATAGGGCGGCGGCAGCGATGGCGATCTCGCCGCCGCGTGATTGTGTGAGGTATTCTGCGGTCGCGAGGAGGATTGCGGCCAGTCCTGCCAGGATGCGAGTCTTCCAGTTGCTGCCAAGGAGCATGAGGGCCAGGGCGATGCTGAGTGGGATGTTGATGTAGCCAGCGTAGGGGTTAGGTTGGTCAAACGTGCCGTAGATACGCAGGCTGGTGTCGCGGATGAAAGCTGCGGGTCCCAGGTTGAAAAAAGCCTGAAAGTAGCCGAATATGGCCTGTGTGATGCCTGCGAGACAGATAAGAACGATGATAGTCCAGAGTTGACGGCGCGTGCGGATGTATTGTGCCCCTAATAGGACGAGTACCAGAAATTCGAGCCATTTGCTGATCTCTTTCAGGCTTGAGGTTATGTTGATGGCTACGGTCATGGAGAGCACCATGGCGGCGAGCAGTGCCAGTATGGCAAATGCTAAATAGCCGGGGACGGCTGATGATTCCCGATCGAGTGGGCCGGCAGGGGACAGAGCCTCCACCCCAGGGCGTGATGAATCACGCCCGTACGCACCTTGAGTTCGGCGCAGGGCGAAGCTGAGGAACCAGCCGATGGCGAGGAAGGCGACGAGGAGGTCGGCACTATTGAGACGCAAACCTCTGATGTCGATGTAGTCTAATGAACCCCAGGGGACGGCGAAAGCCATCAGGTAGAGTGCTACACGAGGTCGTAGGATGGTCCAAACCAGTACGGTAAGATAAAGTGGGATGGTGATGTCCCAGGGTTCGTGTAGGGCAAGCAACAGGAAGAGTGCCAGCAAGCCACCTATCAAACCTATGAGATTTGGTATGGTGATGTTGGTGCGAAGTGAGATGAAAGCGGTACGAAGCCACGAGCCGATAAGGTTGGTTTCGGTAAAGATGATTCCTTGTTTGTTTATGCTAGTATTCTTCATGATTCGAGCGGCAGGATACCCGCACCTTCAGGTGTGGAGGAATGCCACCTCTCCTTTCCTGGACTCCGCTTCCAAAATTACGAGATGGCAGAGAGCCGGGTGTTTTGGCTGCTGAACCATTCGATGGTGCGTCGCAGCCCTTCTTCCATGCAAACCTCTGGTTGCCACCCCAGTACGCGCTGTGCTTTGGCAATGTCAGGTCTTCTGCGTTCTGGGTCATCGATGCGACTGGGTTCAAAGATAATGCTGGATGAGGCATTACACAGTCGAATGATCGTGTGAGCAAATTCGAGTACGGTGTGTTCTTCTGTACTGCCAAGGTTAAAGACTTCACCGGTTGTGTAAGGGCGGAACATCGCTAATAATAAGCCTTCGACTAAATCGCTCACGTAGCATATGCTGCGAGTGATGCTGCCATCACCATAGATCGTCAGTGGTTTGTTCTGTAATGCCTGGGTAATGAAGTTGGGGATCATGCGCCCATCGTTGAGCTGGCTGTTTGGGCCATAGGTATTGAAGATGCGCACAATACGTATGTTGGTCTGGTATTGCCGGTAATATTCCATAGTGAGCGTCTCACCGAGCCGTTTGCTCTCATCGTAGCAAGCGCGTGGCCCAACAGGATTGACGTTGCCCCGAATAGTCTTTCAGGCTGGGGATGCACAAGTGGATCTCCGTATACCTCTGAGGTGGAGGTCATCAAGAATAGAGCATTCAATCTACGTGCCTGTTCCAACATCTGGTATGTGCCCTGGCTGTTGACCAGGATGGTCTCGATGGGGTGTTCCATGTAGCCTACCGGACTGGCAGGGCTGGCCAGGTGGAAGATGGCATCGGCTTCAAAGGGAAAAGGAAATGGTTGTGTAACGTCAAACTGTAAAAAGGTAAACTGTGGATGATTGTGCAGAGCAGCAATGTTCTTTTGTGAGCCGGTGAGCATAGTATCCACACACAACACGCTATGACCTTCCTGTAGCAAACGAGCGCAAAGGTGGGAGCCAATAAACCCTGCTCCACCGGTGACGACGATTTTCAAAGAAGTGGACCTCCAAGGCAAGGAAAATGTAATTAATTCCTCAATCATCAGACGATTAGGTTATATAATGGTAACAAAGCAAGGAGTATTGTTATGGCCCTGATCCTTTCTCGTGCTGATGTGCAGCGTTGTTTGAATATGACGGAGGCTATCGCTGCTATGCGAGTTGCCTTCAGTACATTATACACTGGTGATTTACAGGTCCCGCAGCGTTCGATGGTTGACCTTGCAGAACAGGGCGTTGTGTTGCTGATGCCGTCATTGCTACAGACGACTGAACAATATGCTTTTGGGCTCAAGGTAATTACGGTTATGCCGCAGAATCCGTTACGGGGTATGCCGCGTAGTTATGCTTCTGTGTTGTTGTTGGATGCTACAACGGGTAGGACGCTGGCTATTCTGGAGGGCGGATGGCTGACAGCGATGCGTACGGGGGCGGTCTCCGGGCTCGCGACGGATCTGCTGGCGCGGCGGGATGCGGATGTGCTGGCGCTTTTTGGTGCGGGCGCACAGGCTCCCATGCAGGTGCTGGCTATCCACACGGTACGTCCTTTGCAGGAGGTGCGTGTAGTCAACCGTAATGATGAGCGCTATCGCACCCTTGTCGGGAGCCTGCAGCAATTGCTTGGCGCCGCTTGTCCGCCTGTTCGTCGTGCCGGTTCTGCTGGCGAGGCTCTGGCCGACGCTTCGCTGATAGCGTGTGCGACGGCGGCGACTATGCCACTGTTTCGCTGGCAGGATGTCTCTGCGGGAACGCATATCAATGCTATCGGTGCGTTTACGCCTGCTATGTGTGAGGTGGATGCTGAGACGCTTGCGCATGCATGTATTGTGGTGGATCAACGTGAGGCGGCGCTGGTTGAGGCTGGCGATTTGTTGCAGGCGCTGGCTGCTGGCCGAATTGCTGGCGCAGAGACGTGGATCGAGTTGGGGGCCCTGGTGACAGGAACACAACCAGGTCGGCGGACGGAGGAGGAGGTGACGTTCTTCAAGTCAGTTGGTGTGGCTGTGCAGGACGTTGCTGTGGCTGCGCTGGTGTATAAGAAAGCGGGCGAGTTGGGTGTAGGTGTGGAAGTGGAGGTATGAAAAGAGAATCCGCTAATCCGCTGGACCGCTTGCAACCCACACACATTCCTGGTATGCTTATACGTAGCAGGATCACATGTGATAAGCAGAGTTCTAATGGACCGTACACATGCTCGGAGGAAAGCGAGAGCCTGTCAGTGACCCTATCCCGTAAACGGGATGGGCTTGCGTATTGTTCGGCGTTTTAGCCGAGGCTGTTGCAGGTCTGTAGCTGACCAGTCCCAGCCAGGGCACATCGTACGGATACAATCGTGCGAGCCACCGGGCTACGATATCGGCAGTGTCAAAGAACGTACCAAGGGGTGCGCGGCCAGCCTTGCTGACATGCCCCCGGCATGTCGGGCGCAAGCGCTTCGCGTTGCTCTACAACTTCTGAGTTAACCAGGTCTAGCAGGGTTAAGCCAGTGCTCAGAAGAAGTGCAGACCGATATCATCGACGAGGCCAACTTTACCACCAAGGTGGCATCACTGAGGTGTGGGGGTTTGAGCGGTCCCCATACCAAAACCGCTCCGCCTGCGGGCGCCTTTCTTTCTTTCCTTCCTCCCCAGATCAGGGGAGGGTATCCAGAAAGGATTTTTTATGAATAATCCTCTCTCTACAACCGCAGAAGAAGCAACCATGCCCATCCCGGCAGGTGAGCAGGAAGCACTTGAACAGCCTGCCGACGAAGGAAGTCACATCCACCTACCAAATCCAAGCTTCTGGCCTATCCTTATATGTTTAGCCATTGCTGTTACGCTAGGTGGAGTACTGTTCATCTCAAGTGCTCCCTGGATATCTATTGTCGGACTTATTTTCGTGCTACTCAGCGCCATAGGCTGGGCAGTGGAAGATCCCATGGCTCCTCTCAAGGGAAAAGCCGCCCCTACCCACATGGTAACATCCTACGAGAAAGCCATAGAGGCAGGCAGGCCAACAGCACTTGCAGAAGCAGTCCTGCAAAATGCCGAAGAGGTCGCTGAACGCGTCGTCACCGTCAGTAGCACTGCGTGGAGTGCACACCCTGTCCACATAGAGATTGAGCGCGAAGGCGTCATACTGGCACTGTATGGCAAGGTCGAGTTAGAGGCACAACGCAAAACGCTCGAAGAAGAATTGTTGAAACTCCCAGGTGTCATTGATGTCAGAAACTTCCTCGTCGCCGAAGACGAAATTCTCAATGCCGTCAATGCCCGCATTGAGAACTTGACGAGCCGCCGGCAAACTCGAAGGCGCAAAGAACATCTCGGCTCTCGTCGAGAACTACATCGTCAACCTTTACGGTGAAGTCCCGACAAACGAGATGAAGTACCGTCTCGAGCGCGAGCTTGTCAGCATTCCTGGCGTCCGTGTCGTCGTCAACCGCATCAACCCCGGAGACATCCCCGGTGATCTGGGCAAGACCCGCAATAGAGTCGGCCCCTGATGATTGGAACCTTTGCAAAAGCCAATAGAAAAACCTGGCAGATGCTAGCATCTGCCAGGTTTTTCTATTGGCTTACCCTTTACCGTTTCCGCAAGAATGCTGGGATATCGATTACATCTCCAGGAGGAGCATTCCGACTCCCACGCTGGAGATCAAGCACCTTCGGATCGGGACGACGAATAGGCCGCTGCGGGCGCTGCTCGCTTGGAGTAACCGGGCGCTGTGCCGGTTGCGCCTCCGGTTCCGGCGCAGGCAATTGCTCACGCCCTCCTCGATCCCCTTGCGCATTGGCAGCTTCATTTCCCACGCCGAACTCATCCTCAACCACATCAGGGGCCACCGGTTGCGCCACTCGCCGCTGCAACTCCTCCATCGGCGCGGCCATCACCTGTCGTCGCATGACCGGCTCCGGCTGAGCAGGGGCTCGCAACGGACCCGCCGGATGATTCAAGCATTCATCGGCGGCGGTGTCACAGGCAGTGAACCGTATCCCTGATGTGCAACCGGTTGCGGCTGACGCACCGGAGCATTGCCATTGCCAACACTTGACGACGAAGACGCTGGGTAGAACATATTTCGATTGTACTCCAGGCGCCCCTGGCTCGACTGCATCAAAGGCATGCGTGCCTGCCCATGCACATCGAAGCCCGTAGCGATCACCGTAATCTTGACCTTCCCATCGAAGATATCATCCTGAACCGCACCAAAAATGATATTCGCCTCAGGGTGAGCCGCCTTGCTGATAATATCAGCCGCCTCATTGACCTCGTACAACGTCAGGTCCAGGCCACCGGTAATATTGAACAGCACCCCATGTGCGCCACTGATATCAATATCCAGCAACGGGCTGTTAATCGCCAAATGCGCTGCATCCACTGCGCGGTTGTCGCCACTCGCCTCACCAATTGCCATCAATGCCGAGCCTGCTGTAGACATAATCGTCTTCACATCAGCAAAGTCCAGGTTGATCAGGCCAGGCACCGTAATCAGATCACTAATGCCCTGAATGCCCTGGCGCAGCACATCATCAGCCAGGCGGAAAGCCTCTGAAAGGGGCATCTTCTTGTCAGCAACCTGCAACAGCCGATCATTAGGCACAGTAATCAACGTATCCACATACTGCTTCAGGTTGGCAATACCTTCCTCAGCCGCCACACGGCGCTTGTTGCCCTCTAAGGTGAAAGGTTTGGTCACCACACCAACTGTCAGCGCCCCTAGTTCGTGAGCGATCTGCGCCACAATCGGGCTGGCTCCTGTGCCCGTACCACCACCCATACCTGCCGTGATAAAGACCATATCGGAGCCTTTAAGGGCCTCATACAGGTCCTCTGCACTCTCTTCCGCAGCCTTTGCCCCAATACTTGGATTGCCACCTGCACCCAGGCCACGAGTCAGCTTGTCACCGATGCGGATGCTATGTTGTGCCTGCGTCATCAGCAGTGCCTGAGCATCGGTGTTGACCGCGACAAACTCAATGCCCATCATATTGGCTTGAATCATGCGGTTCACTGCATTGCTTCCCCCGCCTCCAACTCCGATGACACGAATTTGGGCGAAACCCTCAATTGAATGTTGTCCCATTAATACCATTTCGTGGCCCCCTATTTAAGGAATAAACGCACGCAGCCAGCGGCCTAGACGAGCAATCAGATTTATCGACGCACGATCCCTTTGCTCCTCCTCGTCAATCAGGAGCGAGGTATGGCGTAATCCCCACAGCAACAAACCAACCGCCGTCGAGTAGGCCGGGCGACTGATCGAATTGGCCAGACCGTACAGCCCCAACGGCAACGCAATACGTGCCGGTAAATCGAGCGTCTGCCCTGCCAACTCCAGGATACCTGGCAACTCCGCCGTACCACCCGTCAGCACCAGGCCTGCCGGCAGCAGCCCATCGTACCCAGACTTCTTGATCTCCTCGTGTACCATCTCAAACAGCTCTTCCACCCGGGCCTGAATGATCTCCGCCAGCAATTTGCGTGGAACCAGATCATTCGTCCCCGACATGAACTGTGCCAGGTCTATCATATCGTCATCCGCTATCGTCTTCGGATCGCAGTGACCATAGGTCACCTTGAGTTCCTCCGCCACACCAAAGGGCAAGCGTAAGCCGATAGCAATATCACTCGTAATCAGATTCCCCACCAATCGGTAACACCACCGTCTGCCAGATAGCTCCATCGGAGAAGACAGCGACATCGGTCGTGCCACCTCCAATGTCCGCCAACACCACCCCCATATCGGTCTCCCCGTCCGCCAGCACCGCTTCACTTGATGCTAACGGCTCCAACACCAGGTCCTCGATCTCTACCCCCGCCTTATGCACACACTTAATTAAGTTGTGAATTGATGAAACCGCGCCTGTGATGATATGCGTCTCCACCTCCAGGCGAAAACCGGACATGCCAATAGGGTTTTTAATCCCTTCCTGCCCATCCACCACGTAGCCACGTGGAATGACATGGATCACCTCGCGATTTGCCGGAATGGCAATTGCACGCGCAACCTCAATAGCCCGGCTGATATCATTTTGCACAATATCCCGGTGGCTGGGCGAGATTGCCACGAAGCCCTTGCTATTCTCCGAACCAATGTGACTGCCCGCAATACCCACATAGGCTGTGGTGATCTTCTTCCCCGAAAGGCGTTCTGCACGATCCAGCGCCGCTGCAATGGATGTGACGGTCTCCTCGATATTCACCACCACCCCACGGCGCAGCCCCTGCGAAGGGCAGGTGCCAACGCCAACAATATTTCAGCTTCCCGTCGCGATCCAACTCGCCAACAAGAACACAAATTTTTGTTGTCCTACGTCGATGCCGACGATCACCCGCTCTTGCACAATCCAGGCTCCTTATTTAGGCGCTATAAGTGTGAGATGCACTACAGGTCACATATTTAGCTTTTCAGTGTATAAACTGGGCGCAATCCAAAACGCAGATCTATTGTCGCCAGCTGAAGCTGTTGCTTCTGTGCCAATGCCAGAATGTGCTGCAATTCAACCAATCGATTGTCTAGCGGATTAGCGTCATTCGCAACACCCAGGTACGCTACCCAGCCACCCGGACCCTCGACCACGTACGACCCACTTCCCTCTGTGGCTGCCACGTCCGCAGCATCATAGTGTAATGTAAAGTCGTTTATCCCCGTCACCTGTGGCAATCGTGCAAACACCTGCAGTGCAAACGCAACATCCGCCTGGTTCAAGCGCACCCCAGGTCCTATTGGCTGGCCCGACACCCCCACCTGTTGATCTCGCATGTCTACCACCGTCATCAACTGATCCGCTCCTGCCGTCTCGCTCGCAGCCGCTATCACCATCCCTTGCCTGTCCACACCGTACGTTCCCTGATTTCGTCTGCCACAGCAGCACGCCAACCCGCTCAGCAACTGTCACCGTCAGTTGATCTGGCCACTGCTTCTCCAGGCTCGCAGACGCCACCAGCGGTGCCATCTCGATACGAGCCGCCAGTGCCGCCGTATCCAGCAGAAAAATATTCTGGCCCTGGATACCCATATGCTCAATACTACTGACGAGTGCCTGATTTTGTGTTCCCACCACACTCACCTCCTGCACACGAAACGCTGGATTGGTCAGAGCGAAGTTGACCCCTACCACCCCAACTACCAGCACAACCAGCAGAGCCAGCACCCTGGCAAAGAAGCCTCCGCGCCTTCCATGTCGCCCACTGCGCACTGGGACCGGCGAACTACCGTTGCGTTGCTGTTGCGCAAGCCTCATCGCCTGCACCGCTCTCATGCGGCCACTCGATGCCGACAACCCCGTCTGCGCCAGCGTACGTGGCATCAGCACCGTGTACGTATGCCCCTGTCTGCGCCGCAGTTGCTCTCGCCGGTCCGCCCGCACCGTCCACGTTGACGGCTGGACCGCTTGTGGAGTCTTGACAACTACCCGTGCCCGAAAATTCCCCGACTTGAGCGACTCACTCCTACTGATAGCCTCTTCCTCCGTCGAGAGTGGACGTTCCTTGGTATGATAATTGTGAAAAGCCTTTTGCTCTTTTATTGGTTTCATTTCCTTCATTACCCTTCCCATTGCCCGCGCAACTCGACCTCCAATTCCAATTCCACCCCATACCGTTGATAGACGCGGTTACGAGCTTCTTTAATCAGCGTTGCCACATCAGCAGCACTTGCTCCACCCAGATTGACAATAAAATTCGCGTGGCGCTGCGAAATTTGCGCCTTGCCGTTGACCATACCCTTCAAACCTGCCTGCTCTATCAGGCGGCCAGCATAGTCCCCCGGTGGATTCTCGAAGACCGAGCCTGCACTCTGCTGAGGCGGCTGCGTCCTCTTACGATGCTGTTTATATTCCTCAATCGTTGCACGTAACTTCTGTGGGTCTTCACGATGAAGACGCACACCCAATTGCATAATAATCTCATTCGGCTCAATCAGCCCCCGCGGGGCGACCAATGGATAGCCCTGCTCATCAAACTGGATGCAACGTTGCGCACGGAAACGACTATGGCGATAGGACAGGTCCAGTTCATCATGCTCATAGCGTCGTATCGTCGGCACCGTCGGTTGATCCTCGGCGCCAATGCGCACGTCCAGCACCTCGACCCACTCCAATACTTGCTCCAGGTTGCCATGATGTGCCCCCGCATTACTGATGACGCCGCCGCCCAGCGTGCCAGGTATTCCTGGGCCAAACTCCAATCCACCCCAGCCTAGAGGCGCGAGTTCATTCAGCAGCTTCGGCCAACTCACACCCGCACTCGCCACCAGTAGCGCACTCTCATCGCCGCGATCCTCAATACTGTAGCTATTCAGCGCCATGCGTGCCACAATGCCACGCACCCCTGCATCGGCATACAAGACATTCGTGCCATTCCCAACCACCAGCAAGGGCCAGCGTTGCTCGATACACAGGCACACAACGCCAACCAGCTCCCCCATCGTGTCGAGCGAAACCCACACATCCGCTGGGCCACCGACCCCGAATGTGCCATGGCGCGCTAATGGCTCATCGCGCCGCACCCGCTCCTTAAAGTGCGGATGTAGCTCCGCATACACGATATCAGTGTTGAATGTCATCAAGCTTCCCATGGCTATCCTGCAATAACTTCTCTGTCACCATATAAATGTCGCCTGCCCCCACCACCAACACCACATCGCCGGACCGTAATATCGTCTGCAACACGTGCGTCGCCGCCTCCACATCTCCACCATGTATCACCTGTCTGCCCTGCTGCAAAAAATCCGGTCGTCTCGTCATCCCCTCCACAAGCTTCCGCGCATGTACCAGGCCTGTATTATGCTCACGCCCAGGAAAGATGTCAGCGATTATCGTCACATCTGCCGCATCGAAGGCATACAAGAACTGCTCGAAAAACGTCTTTGTCCGGCTGTACATATGCGGCTGGTAGACCGCAACCAATCGTCGCCCAGGATAACGCCGGCGCGCCGCCTCCAGCATCGCTGCGATCGCCGTAGGATGATGCGCATAGTCATCCACCAGCACTACATCCAGCACCCGTCCATCGACCTGTAATAGCCCCTGGTGACGTACCTCAAAACGCCGCTCAATGCCGCTAAAATCCTCCAGCGTCCTCACAATGACGTCCACATCAATCCCCAAAGCGCGTGCAGCAGCAATGGCCGCCAGCGCATTCTGAACGTTATATATCCCTGGCAACTGCAAACGTATCACCCTATCGGTCTGAAAGGCTGCATCGTGCTGCGAACGGACACGAAAGCTGGTCTCGCCATCCAGCTTCACATCGTAAGCCTGGTATTCCCCTTGACTCTTAGACGCCACCAGTGTCATTTTTGTCACACCGGTTTTGCCGCCAGGTTGCGACAACCCTTCCACCGAATACATCACAACCCGCCCTGGCCAATCCGCGACCCGCTCATACAACTCCAGGCAGCCCGCACTATCAGCGTTCAAGACCAGCGTTGGCGGCAGCGGCCAGTCACCTTGCATATCCATGCCACGAATAAAGTGCTCAAAGGCCGCTAGAAACTCGGCATAGTCCGCAAAAAACTCCGGGTGCTCAAACTCGATTGAGGTCACGACCGCCAGACGCGGGTGATAGTGCCAGAAGTTATTATTGAACTCATCGGCCTCATTCACAAAGTACTGGCTCTGGCCCAAACGATAGTTCGTGCCGAAGCGTGGCACAACCGCCCCAACCTCACAGGTTGGATCAAGGCCCGCATCAACCAGCATCAGCGCAAGCATCGCCGTTGTCGTCCCCTTCCCGTGGACACCACTGACCGAAAGCGCACACTTCCCGCGCATCAACTCACCCAGCATTTCCTGCCACGTCATCACTTGCATCCCACGTGCCTTCGCCGCCGCCAACTCAGCATTATCGGGATTCAGCGCCACGACCGCTGGCACATAAATCAAGGCATCGGCATCGAGCAGGTGCTGCGGGCTATGTCCAATCTGCACCCCGATCCCGGCACGCTGCAAGGCCTTCGTCGTAGCCGAGGCCTGCTGGTCGCAGCCGGTCACCACACTCCCTGTAACGAGTGCCATCTGCGCCACCGCCGATATACCCTGACCGCCTATTCCCATGAAATGTAAGCGTGAATCTCTCAATGCTTCCGGTCTTTCGCTTCCAGGGTGGGGGCAAGCCCCGCCCCTACTATATTCGAGTCAATGCTTTCGGTCTTTGGCAATCTGTACTACTACTGCCGCGATTTCTTGCGCCGCCTGCGGCTTTGCAAGGGTGAGCGCTGCATTTGCCATCGCCCGTAAAAGTGTACGCGATGAAAGAATAGCTAATACACGCTCTACAAGAAGCTGCGGACTCAAATCGGCATCCCGGATGATCTGAGCCGCCTCTTTACGACCAAACATTGCAGCGTTTGCCTCTTGCGGCGAATTTCCTATCGCCGGCGGCAGTGGCACCAGTATGCTCGCCTTCCCCAACGCCGCCAGCTCACTCAACGTCGCCGCACCGGCCCGGCAGAGCACCACATCCGCTGCTTGCAAGGCTATCGGCATCTCTGCATCCATGTATGCTTCCAATCGATAGCGCCGCCTCACTACCTCATCCACGTCCGTTAGCATGCTTTCACATAGCTCGCGCGTCTCCTCAAAAAGTCCCCTGCCACTGATCTGCAACACCTGGCAATGCCCTAACAACTCCGGCAATGCACGACATACCGTCGCATTGAGGTGCCTTGCTCCCTGGCTCCCCCCAGTCACCAGCAACAAAGGCCACTCCGTAGCATAGCCAAGCGCCTTACGCGCCTCTTGCGGCGAGGTCTGGCGGACATCCAGTATAGATTGCCGCACCGGATTACCCAGGTGGAGCGTCTTGCCCGCTGGAAAGTAGCCCACCGAGTCCGCAAAAGCCACCGAGATGCGCGTCGCCAGTGGCGCAATCATTCTATTCGACAAGTTCGGCGGCACATCCTCCTGGTGCATCAGCAAGGGCACACCATTCAATCCGGCAGCCAGACCTGCCGGAACCGCCACGTACCCACCGCTCGTAAAGGCTACCTGCGGGCGAAAACGTCGCACAACCCCTATTGCCTGCGCCATCCCCATCGGCACCCGCGCCATACCCGTTACCGTCTTCCACGAGACATAACGTCGCAGCTTACCCGCCTTCACCGTCGCCAGTGCAAAACCGGCCGCTGGTGCCAACTCAGTCTCCAGACCATCGTCACTACCAAGATACAAAATATCGGCCTGATATTCTCGACGTAACTGCGTCGCTACCGCCAGCGCCGGATAAATATGCCCCCCAGTGCCCCCACCTGATACGAGAACTCTCATATACAAACCGTTCATACAATAGGCTCGATAATCTTTAGCAAAATACGCGCCATCCGTAGGGGCCGATAAATCGGCCCCTACCCCTTCGCTTTCCGCATACTCGAAGTTATCGTCCGCCGCGAAAGCAACGGCATCTCTGGCTCCTGAATATAGCGCGAGATATTCAGCAGCACACCCACAGCCGCCAGCGAAACCACCAGCGACGAACCACCGAAACTGATCAACGGCAGTGGCACCCCTGTATAGGGAATCGTCCCCGAACTTGCCCCTATATTGATCATCGCCTGTAACACTAACCATGTCGTGATACCCGTCGCCAGTAACGCTCCATACACATCCGGCGCCCGCCTCGCCAGCCGGAACCCACGAAACGCCAAAGCCAAAAGAGTACTATAACGACGACACAGCCTATAAAGCCTAGCTCCTCACCCAGAATCGCAAAAATAGAGTCCGTATATGGCAACGGCAGATAGCCTGTCTTCTGCCGACTGGCCCCCAGTCCCAGGCCAAACAACCCACCCGATCCCAACGCCAACAATGATTGATAGAGCTGCAAATTGATGCTCGTTACATTCTTGAACGGATCAAGAAAGCCCGTTAGTCGATAATAGCGGTAGCCATGCAACGCCTCACGCAGGAAAATCAATCCGCCGCAGGCTAACGCCAACAAAAACTGTACAATATTAGCTCCCGCCGTAAAGAACATCGCCGTAGCAAAACCGGCTATGATAATCGCAGTCCCCATATCGTTCTCTAGCAGCACCAACCCCAACACCAACCCAACCAGAATCACAAAAGGCGCCAGGCCATAGAGAAACGTACCAACTTGATTCCCTTTACGCGCCAACCAATCTGCAATATACAGAGCCAGCACTAGCTTGGTCAGCTCACTCGGCTGAAACGAAAAGTACGAGCCGAATGCCAACCAGCGCGATGCCCCATAGACATTCACGCCAAACCTCAGCACGATCACCAGCAACAGCAAAATAATCACCATACCGACCAGCGACAAACGCCGCCAATGCCGGTAGTCTACGCGCATCGTCACCGTCATCACCACCACGCCAAGCACGACCCATATCAACTCACGCTGTAAAAAGTACGAGGCATCGCCATAAAAGCGTGCCGCTATGAACGAGCTTGCACTATAGACCATGACGATCCCTATACACAACAGCACCAGCACAATCATCAAGAGCCACGGATCGATCTTACCGGCCACACGCGGCAATCGCATCTCCAACTCGGCCAGCTTCTTCTGCTCCTCTTCACTGATAACCTGCACTGGTGCCGTCTGCTCTTTCGGTTGCCAGGGCAACCGCAAGGGCCCACCCCGCGCCGCTCCACCACCCTTGCCCCTACTATACTCCAGCTTCACGGCAGCACTCACGCGACCACGACGTGGCAGCATTTTCAACGGCCTACGCGCGACATCCCCACGCTCCACAGGCTCGACAGCAGCATAGCGCATCTTCCCCATAGGAGCGGGTGTCGGGCGGGTGGCCCTTGTGGATACCCCTCTCCCCGATGGAGAAACCTGTCTGGCGGACAGGGACCTTCCCTGCGAGGCAGGTAATGCCCTCCGCTGCTGCCCTGCCCTTGCCTCTTTCCCCCTCGGGCTCCTCTCCACTACTTGCTCCAGTTTCACAGACTCCAACGCCGGGGAACGCACAAACGACCGCCCGATCATCCCATTCACTTGTCTTCTCGCATTACGTACCATGCACTCTTACTTCTTGACTAAATGTATGATTTGCCGTAGGGGCCGATAATGGATTTTAACAAATCAATCTGGACATGCTATTGGGTTTGCCGGGGGCCGATAAATCGGCGGTGGGCACGATAAATCGGCCCCGTCAGGTGTCCGGATATTTCGTTAAACTTCATAATCGGCCCCATCACCATTCAACCTTGACTTAGAACAAATTTTCTAGTATACTTATCTCAGGCGTATTTCCAGGTAGCGGGTACCTGATCAGGTGGAACATGGTAGTACCACATCAACTCTTGCGCGATCTTTTTCCACAGTGGGGCCGCCGCCGTGTCCCCATAAATAGTCTGCTGTGGCCGATCTATCTTCACAAGAATAACAAACTGCGGGTTCGACGCCGGAATAAATCCGGCCAGCGAAGCCTCCGTTTCATCAGCCGGGATACCCTGCGTTGTCGACGTTCCAGTTTTTGCCGCAATGCTATAGCCAGGAATCTGTGCCAGCCGTGCGTACCCATCAGTCACCGCATGCTCCAACATCCCAGTCAGCAACTGTGCCGCCTCCGCGCTAATCACCCTTCGCTCCACCTGCGGCTGTGTCGTCACTACATGCCCATTATCGTCAACAGCCGCTACCAGGTAAGGACGCATCATCACCCCACCATGCGCAATCGTCTGGTAGGCCATCGCTACCTGCATCGGCGTCGCCAGGATGCTCTGGCCGAACGCCTGGCGGGTCAGGTCGCTTGGCGTCCACCCCGCAGAACCTGGCATGCGATACTCCCCTGCCTCCTCTGGCCCATCGATCCCCAGCGGCTGGCCGAAGCCAAAGCGCGCCAGGTACGGATAATAACGAGCAGCTCCCAGGATGTCATACGCCACATATGCCGCGCCAACATTAGCAGAATGCTCTATCACCTGCGTCATCGTCTCAGTGCCATACGCCTTATGGTCCCAATTCGTCACCGCAGGCGCATCGTTAAAGTTGATGTACCCTGGATCGTTGACCGTCGTATCCGGCGTAATCAACCCCTGGTCAAGCGCTGCCGCCATCGTCACCACCTTCATCGTCGAGCCTGGTTCATAGGCACAATACAACGCCGGATTAAAAAAGACCTCCTCACTCCCCAGGCACCCCATCTGTCCGGCATAATTGCTGTACTGATTGGGATTAAAGGTCGGCTCACCTGCCATCGCTACCACCGCGCCTGTACGGGCATTGATCACAACCACGGTCCCACTCTCCCCCTGCAATTGCTGCACTGCCTGCGCAAGAGCCGTCTGCACCATATACTCAATCCCACTATCAATCGTCAATGTCAGATTGGCTCCATCTCTGACTGAGGGCGGAGGCAAGCTCACGCCCCTACCCCCCACAATCAATGGATTGCCATTCAGATCGGTCTCCGCTATGAAACTGCCCGGCTTCCCCGTCAGCAACGCATCATACTGACTTTCAATCCCATACACCCCGTGATTGTCGTTGTCATTCTGCGTCACATATCCCAGCACCTGCGCAGCCAGGTCCTGCGCCGGGTAAATACGCCAGGTCCGTGGCTCCAAAAAGACATCCTCCAGGTGCAGCCTGTGCAGTTGTTCGCTCTGTACAGGATCGATACGAACGGCAATGAGCACCGCCTGCGCATCGAGATTAAAATCTCGATACAACCGGTCTACCGGAACCGCCGGCAGCACCTGGTGAAGTGTCGTCACCAACGCCGTCAAGTCGCTCTGAAAGTTGTCGGGATGGTCTATCGAAAACTGAATCGGCTCGATATACACATCATCACGTACAACATTCGTCGCCAGAATATGACCTTGCGCATCATAGATCAGCCCGCGTGGCGCGTCCAACACAATATCCTGCGTATGCTCATCATTCGCCAATTGCGCCAGGTCATATCCACCCTGGGATTCAAGCACCTGCCAATAATAGAGTCGACCCAGCAGCACCAGCATCCCAACACAGACCAGCAAGAAGATGAACATTTGCCGCCTGCGCGCTCGTCGCATTTCTATGCTCATCTCTTACCTCCATGGCGACCGTCGTAGAGTGCCGATTTATCGAGCCACCTGCATGGCGACCGCAAGGGTCGCCACTACTATACTACGGTGCTTCTTACGGCTGAATACCCCTATTATCGGTCGCCATTGGTTTCAGGCCTGGTATCACCACCACCTGCACCGTCTTCGGGTCTGCAGGCACTAACCCCAGCAACCTCGCATGCGCGTCAATATATGCAGGTGATTGTTCCTGAGCCACTACGTCCACCAAATCCTGATTTTGCCGTTGCAGGATTGCCTGCTGCCTATGTAAATCCTGTAGTTTCTGGTTGGCAGCCACCGCCTGCCCTAATTGGCTCAAATACAGAATAGCCATCAAGCCGATCAGCAGCACGCTACTAATGCTCAACGTCACGGGTCCCATGCGGAAAAAGAACGGATGTAGTTGTCGACGTTGTTTAGCAGCCAGAATGGGCTTCGGGGGTTCTGCACCACCTGCACTCTGCCCATCGGCCCGGTCTTCCAGGCGATACATAAAGCGCATTCTTTCGTGCTTTAAAATCTCCACTTATGGCGACGCACTAAGAGCCAACAACTATTTCAGCGGCCCGCAGTTTGGCACTGCGAGCGCGGGGATTAGCAGTAACTTCTGCGACGCTTGGCGTCACAGGTTTGGGTGTGAGCACACGCAGCCGCGCTTTGTGACCACACACACATACAGGAACTTGCGGCGGGCAGATACAATCCCTTGCCTCACGCCGCATAAATTCTTTGACTAATCGATCCTCCAACGAATGAAACGTAATAATTACCATTCTTCCACCAACTTTCACCGGCCCGCCCGATCCTTCTTGTCCATTGACAATACGAGCCTTACCTCGGTTACTGGTGCCCCTTGCGGGTTCCAGTACATTTCCTCTACTCAACACATCTAGTATTTGTGGGAGCACTCCTTCCAAATGCTCCAGTTCCCGGTTCACAGCGATGCGCAGCGCCTGAAACGTACGTGTCGCCGGGTGAATCGACCCTGGCTTGTGAGGAGCACCAGCAGCAGCAAGTTCTGCCAGTTGTCCCGTCCGTGTGATTGCACCTCTTGCCCGCGCTCTTACAATACGGCGCGCAATCTGCCGCGAGCGCGTCTCCTCACCGAAGCGCCAGAAAATATCTGCCAGTTCTTGCTCACTCGCGCGATTCACAATGTCGGCAGCTGACTCCCCTTCCGATTGGTCGAGCCGCATATCCAGCGGCCCATCTACGCTAAATGAGAAGCCTCGCTGGGCATCTTCCATCTGCAGTGATGAGAACCCCAGGTCAAGCATGATCCCCTGTACAGACACAAAACTGGCCTCGTCCACGATACGGGCCAGTTCTACAAAGTTACCTTGTACCAGCACCAATCGCCCAGTATTCACAAAATCAGCAAGACGCTCACGCACTTGTGCTACTGCCTGGGCATCGGCATCGATACCCAGTACCTTCCCATCCGGAGCACATCGCTCAAGGATCGCCTGAGTATGACCGCCTCCACCCACAGTGCCATCAACATAGTTTCCTCCAGCTTGCGGCTGAAGAAACTTGAGCACCTCTTCCACCATCACCGGCACATGTCCTCTATACCCTGTTCGCATATATTCTTCCTGGTACCCGCAAGGGGCACCAGTACATTAGTAACTGGCATATGTCCTGTATGCCCTGTTCGCATATATTCTTAGAAGGGGTTATTGCCCCCCTCGGTATCCAATTTCTCTTGATAGGCCAACCACGTTGCTCGGTCCCATATCTCAAAATGATCGCGCACCCCCGCAACAGTAACATCGCTCTCTAGCCTGGCATAGGCACGCAATTTCGCGGGAATACTCATGCGTCCCTGCCCATCCAACTCCACCTCGCTTGCACTGGGGTAAATACGTCGTTCAAAGTCGCGTAGCTCCTCACTTGTCTTACCGGCAACCAACTCAGCCGATTTCTCATCCCAGTGTTCCCGCGTATAGACCGACAAACACATTCCCATGCCCTTGCTTAGGACCGCGCCGCGATCTATCTGTGCTCGAAATCTCGCAGGAACCGCCATACGCCCTTTTGCGTCGATTGTATGCTCATATTCGCCTAGAAACATGCTGAAAGTGTAGCTTTCTGCTCCTGGTACTCGCAAGGGGATACCTGTCCCCCAGACAGGGTGCCAGTACATTAGCGACAAGTTATTGCGGTAGCCGGATGTCGAAATATTGCGCAACGCCCCTGCGGGCTACGAACACTTCACCCCGTTCCCCCACCCACCGTGCAAACTCACCATCCTACAACTCCATTCACCACTTTCCCCCACTTTGCCCCACCCAAATTATAACACCAAACTTTATCATACAAAAGGGGATTATCCACCAATTTGCTTTACACAAGTGGATAACTTGTGGATAACTCATGATGTACAAATAGGTTGCATCTGTAGATATATGATTGTGTATCAACGTGTATCAATACGCCGAAGGGATTCGCCCACGAAAGGCCGAACGAAGCAATTAAGTCAGGCAAGCTGGCCCACTTACCTCCGCTTTCGCGCATCATCGCACAGATTCCAGACGAGTTACCTTTGCAGCATCTCGCTGTTCTCGCGTAGAATTATCTCTAGCATCAACTCGAGAGGAGAGCGGATGGTAATGATGCTCTCCAAGTCGTTCCAGTTCTCTCGCTACCTCCTACAGACTAACGAGAAAGGGGTGCTCCATGACAGAACTATGGCAAATGTCCGGACTGGCTCTGGGAAGAGCCATTGCTAGCCGAGAGGTCAGTGCCGTCGAGGTCCTGGATGTTATTCTAGCGCGTGTGGAAGTTGTCAATCCACAGGTGAATGCTATTGTCACTTTGGTGGCAGAGAAGGCCCGGGAGGAGGCGCGTGCTGCTGATGCACGCATTGCTGCCGGTGAGACAGGCGGACCATTATGTGGGGTGCCAGTCAGTATTAAGGATTTGATTGAAACCAAAGGGGTCCGCACGACCTTTGGTTCGTTGCTGCGGCAGGACTTTGTGCCTGAGCAGGACGCCGTCCTGGTCCAACGGCTGCGAGCGGCCGGATGTCCTATCTTCGCAAAAACTAATACCCCTGATCATGGGGGGAAGTTCGCGACGGATAATCTGGTGTTCGGGGCCACCTCCAATCCCTGGGACCTGAGCCGTTCGCCGGGTGGCTCGTCTGGGGGTGCAGCCGCCCAGGTCGCTGCCGGGATGGGGCCGCTGGCGGTAGGCAATGATGGAGGAGGTTCGATCCGAGTGCCAGCTTCCGTCTGCGGGGTTTATGGCCTGAAACCGCAGTTCGGGCGCATTCCCTCCTGGCCACGGCACAATGGCTGGTATATCCTCAACCATGAAGGACCGATCACCCGCACGGTGCGAGATGCGGCAGCACTACTGGATATGCTGGCTGGTCCCGATGAGCGTGATTGGTTCTCCCTGCCTGCTCAGCCCGGCAGCTATCTTGAGGCATGCGAAGGTGAGATCAAGGGGATGCGAATCGCCTGGAGTCCTACCCCGGGCTATGGTCGGGTTGACCCGGTAGTGTTGGAACGCTGTCAAGCCGCCGTGCGCACCTTTGAGGAGCTCGGCTGTATCGTCGAAGAGGCCAGCCCACAGATCCCCAATCCGGATCAGATTTTCCTCGGAATGATTCTTCCCCGTTTGCTGGTTCAATTTGAGCAGGAGTTTCCTGCGGGCTTTGCCGAGAAGCTGGACCCTGTGGTGGCTTCCTTCCTGCCTCTTGGAGAGCAGATGACCAGCCGTGACGTCGTCGCGGCAATGTATGGAGACTATGCGGTGCATGATCTGCTAGTGGCCTTCTTCCAGCAGTACGAGCTGTTCCTGACGCCAACCCTTGCCACACCTCCCTATCCTTCTGGCGTCTTTGGCCCATCGGAAGTCGCTGGTTCGCCCGTTTCCAGCCCGCTGGAGCCATTCTTCACCTACCCCTACAACCTCAGCGGCCAGCCTGCCGCCAGCATCCCGGTTGGCTTCACGGACAGTGGCCTGCCAGTCGGCCTGCAGATCGTGGGGCGTCGCTTCGCTGAGAAAGCCGTTCTGCGCGCCTCGGCCTGCTTTGAAGCTGCTCGTCCCTGGGCCGATCGTTGGCCAGCACTCTAAAGCTGCTCGTTTGATGTTATGTAGACACTTTTGAACCCAGGAGCCTTGCTATGACGCAATCCGCAAACCCTTGCTCAATGTGCAGCCATGCCGATCCTCGTCTTTCCTGGCTTCATTGAGGGAAGAGCAAGCGTTCTGCCTCCTGGCAAGTGTCTACATAATTCTGGATCAATTGCTGAGCGGTTTACGGTAAAGGAGAAGAGATACGATGCTGCAAACGGAGGTACAAGAAATCTGGCCAGACGTCGACGGAATGCATATTCATTGTCTCACTGCCGGAGAGAGCGGTTCCCCCGTTATTCTCCTTCATGGTGGGGGCATCGACTCGGCAATCCTTTCCTGGGGCGAGGTCATCTTGCCGTTATCGACCCATCACCGTGTCTTCGCGCCTGACCTGCCGGGCTATGGGCAAAGTTCCAGGCCGGATATCCAGTACACGATTGATTTCTATGTCAATTTTGTGGAGCACCTGCTCGACGCGCTGCACCTGGAAAAAGTTAGCCTGGTCGGCCTTTCGCTGGGAGGCGCAATCGCGCTCGCCCTGACGCTGTATTCTCCTGCGCGAGTCGGGAAGCTGGTTCCCGTCGATACCTACGGCGTTCAAGACAAACTCGCTGCACATAAGTTGTCCTACCTCTATGTGCATCTCCCTTTCCTCGACGAGTTGAGTTGGTGGCTGATGGGCAGAAGCCGATCTATGATCCGGTGGAGTCTGTTAGCAGGTCTCATCTACAACCCGGCACGTCTTTCCGATGAACTCGTTGACCGGGTCTATCAGACCGCGCAAGAGCCGGGAGCAGGAAAGGCATTTATCTCCTTGCAGAGAAGCGAAGTCCTATGGAACGGCCTGCGCAGCAATTTCACCACCAGGCTGCACGAAATCACGGTCCCGACACTCATGGTGCATGGTGCGCAAGATACAGCCGCTCCTCTTGCCTATGCGCAGCGAGCCCACGCGCTCATCCCAAACTCAGAACTTTACATCATGCAAGGGTGCAGGCATTGGCCACAAGGGGAGAAACCGGAGGAATTTAACCGCGTTGTAGGGGACTTCCTCGATGCATGAAGCCGGGCAGTCTTCATGTATTCGAAGGTGGAATCCATTCGTGGGTTTCGATCAGCTTGTGGTCTTTGCGCCAGCGCAGGACGAGAGCTGGGGCGTCGGCAAGTCGGCGATCAGATGACCAGCGAGCGGGCGGGGCTATCGTGAGCTCGGCGAGGGCGAGCAGCACGGTATCGTAGTTGACACGCCAGCCCGCGAAATCGCGCCACGCCTGCTCGCGGTCGGCTTTGAGAGGCACGGACGCCTCGGCCATTTCATCCAGCGCAGCCTCAAACTCCGCCCGCGAGACGCTAATCGGGTCGGTTGGAGAAGGGTGAGGATTGTAGGAGATGCGGAAGAAAGCGGCAATATAGCGCAACGCCAGGTACCCGGCGCGAAGACAGAGATCGGCCTGGGAATCAGCCGGAATATCGACCGCAGAGCGCACGAGAGCGGCCCCATCCAGCACAGCCCCGGCAGCAATCACCCAAGAACGATGTGGTTGCGGCGAGCGGAAGAATGACAGCGCAGCCAGCGACGTATGGCTCTCTTCGAGATCCACAAACCAGGCTTCCCAGGTTGTCCACAGCTCACCAAGCTGCTCTAACCGCTTCAGTCGCGTATACCGTTTGATCATCTCAACCGCGGAGGGCGGCGAGCCGGCCCGCACTTCAAGCATCGTGACGGCAGCCTCGCGCCGTGAAAACGCCGCATAAATCGTCGGCAGGTAAGCGATGAGTAAAGCAATCAGAATCAGGCCAATGGTCGCTTCTGAAAAAACGAGCACCGTCGTCGGGAAGTTATCTACCAGGGCAAAACCGAGCGTGAGCAAGGACGAGCCGCTGATCTTGAAGGCGACGTACCAGGACTGCGCATTGATTGCCCAGTCCATCGCGATGTAGCCCAGGTTAATAGAAAACAACCACACAACGAGCAGGGCAATGAGGGCAACCGGGGCATACAACTCCATCGCCCTATCCCGCTCAAGATAGGTTTGCAGGCGCTTACTGCGCCACTCAAAAAGTTGGCGCACCACAATAAAAGTCGTGCGGTTAAACCTGTCCGGCGCTGAACGCGGCAGTACGAAGGTCCGCAGCGCCGAAAGGCAGGCGCGAAAGACAAGATAAGCGCCGAGCACAAAGACTACGACGCGCACTAGCAGCAACAGGATGATCATCAGTTTTCCGTCCTCTGCTTCACATTCACGAAAATCGCGGATGAACCGTTTTGAGTCTGAAAAATGTCGGGACCTCCGGTACGCTCAGCATAGCTCGCCATCGCGAGTGCGTATTGGCGTAAGACGGTCCGTAATTCAAGGGGATGATGGATGATGAACGGAACCCCGAGTCCGGCGAGAAAGCGAGCCATCCACGGCAAATCCTCAACATCACCACGCAAAAGAACCCCATTATGCGCCTCTTCGAAATACGCTCTAGAAAGATACGTCTGACGCAGCGCCTCCTCCAACGTGGTCTCCAGCCATACTTCAACCTGCCACGCTCTCGGAACAGAGGCGAGCGCACGTTGCACCGCCCCAAGCGCATGAAAGTCTGCCGGACGGGAAAACGTTTCGCCCATTATCTCGATATGCTGAATGCGATCCAGGCGAAAGAGGCGCTGTCCTTGTCGCAAGTGACAGTAGCCGATGGTATACCAGATCCCCTCGTGAGAGACAACACCATAGGGATCAAACACTCGCTCTGTGACTTGTGAACGTGCAGAGCGATAGTCATGAACCCCCGGCTGAAGCACGGGGGCTTGTCCCTGCCTTTACGCGCCGATCTGATAGCATCCAGATCGACTACCGAACGAGACAATAGGCCGCATGACGGCGGCCCGAGAGATATTGGTAGCAGCGTTGATGTCAGCGTTACATGCAAAGCCGCACTGCTTACAGACAAAGGAGGCCTGGCTCTTACGGTTGGCTTTCTCGCAGTGTCCGCACACGCTACACGTTCTCGATGTGTAGGCAGGGTCCACTGTATGAAGAGGCACACCCGCAAAAGCCGCCTTGTAGGAGAGAAAGAAACGGAGTTGCCAGAAGGACCAAGAGGAATGGCGATTGCGCTGTGACTTCCTAACCGTGCGATCCGTGCGTTGACGGATGTGCCTTAAGTCTTCTATCGCTATTCCCTGTCTGTGGGTGTTGGCCTTCTGTACAATGCGTTTGGAGATACGATGGTTCACATCTCTTCTGAACCTGGCTTCTTTGCCAGAGAGCTTTTTGAGATGGCGTTTAGCGGACTTGGTGCCACGCTTCTGAAGACGTTGGCGCAGGGAGTGCATACGCTTACGTGTCTTCTCAACCTGCTCACCACTGAAGGTTTCGCCTTCCGAGTCCGTGGCAAGGTTGACAATGCCCAGGTCAACGCCAAGCGTTCCACCTTCAGGCTCAGCGGGTGTTGGTTCGGGCACCTCCAACGTCACAGCCAGGTAGAACGTCCCGTTGCGATAGAGCAAGTCAGCTTGTCCCTTGATCGCATCCATACGGGACTGCTGATAGACACCGAAACGGAATGGGACAAGCACACGTCCAGAGATCGTCAAGAGGGACACGGTGTCAATGCCCTTGAAGGACATCACCCGCTCATCATAGACAATCGCACCCTCTGGCCTGAAGGTAGGTTTGATGCTCTTATCACGCTTGTAGACATCGGTTGTTTTGCTGATGGCACGAATAGCTAACTGCGCAGGCAAATGGTACGTGGTACGCAGCTCACCATAGGTCATTTTCTGCAACTCGAACTTGTTAGCAACCTGAGACTCGAATGCCTGTTCTGCAATATAGTTGCAGGCTGCATTGAAGGTATGCATCGTGTCAAGCAAGGCTTTGGCTTGTTCAGTTGTGGGAGCCAGCTTCAAGAGCATCGTTTGTTTCATGGTTTGAGTATAGCATGTTTGAGAGATACTGTCATATGGGTAGCAATGGAAAGTTTTTCTCTGCGAGGCCGTGCAGCGGGCCATTCCTCCCCCGTCGTCACGCTGCGGCGCATTGCCGTTGGCAGCCGCGCCCAGTTTCTCGCCATGAACCGCGCCATCGCCTTGAACAGGCTGAAGCCGGTTATCGACCACGTGTTTCCTTTCGACGATGCCCGAGCTGCCTACCGTTATTACGAGGAGGGCCAGTATTTCGGCAAGGTGATCATCAGTCACCACTGAGCATCGATGCATGGAGGAGATGGCGGCGGTCGCGAGTAGACAATGAAGCTATGATGGAGTGATTTGAGCCTCCATTCTTTCACGAACAACAGAAGGAGATATTGCATGAGCACACCTACTGAAGGTTTTCTCTCTGGGGCGGACATCATCCGTCAGTTTCTGCCCACCTCACCATATGTTGGTCACCTCGGCATCCAACTCACCACGATGCAGCCGGGTGTGGCAACACTGAACCTCCCGTTCGCAGGCCCTCTTGTGACCATCGGAACAATTGTACACGGTGGGGCTATTGCCTCGCTCATTGACACCGCTGCAGCGGTTGCCGCCTGGTCAGATGCAGAAGTTCCGACGAACGTTCGTGGCACAACCGTCAATCTCACGGTGACCTACCTGGCACCCGCTGAGAAAGAAGATCTTCAGGCTGTCGCCCGTGTGCTGCGTCGTGGCCGCACCCTTGTTTACCTCGATGTCGAGGTCAGTAGCGCTTCAGGGCGCGCCATTGCCAAAGGACTCGTGACCTATAAGCTTGGTTGAGATATCCTGTTCCAGCAAAGCTTTGAGGAAGCGATAAATCGGGTCCCTACAAAGAATCACTCACCCAGCGTAAAAATGAAGTCGTACTGCGACACCGCAACACCAGGATTGCGCAGGTGCAGCAGCATCGATCCACTCGCCCCTACGTAGATGCCAGTACCGCCAGTAATGGTGAGCGTCGTATCCGTCCCATCATCAAAGAATGGGCCTTCAACCGTGATCTGCCCATTAGCAATGAATGTCGTCCAGAAGCACTCCCACTCAGTCTTGCCAGTTGCAACCGTGCGTGTGCATTGACCATTATCAATCCCAACCTGGTGTTTATTGGCGGCATTGAAGACCGGATTGTGGAAGCCCAGTACGTCACCCAGCGACATATTGGGCGGATGGAACTCCTGCACCGTGTCAGTAATCGCGTGTTCGATTACGTGAATCTTACCCCCATTACTTGCGTAGGCTGCCGGGCTGTTGTGCAGATTGCCAAGCATAAAACCCGCAAAGAGGCCAACCAGGAGCATGATGGCGGTGGTGAAAATAAACAGTTTCTTCATGAAGACCTCCCCCTTTGTAATAAACGACAATAAGCAGATCCATCGATCTGCTGGCGTTATTATACTACACCACGCGAAAGGCCGTCTTGCGCTGTCCTAAGCCACACCTGACCTATCGGTTGATCTCGACCAATAGGACCCAGGTATCAATGATTCATAAGCTCTCTTTCCTTAATACATACGCCAGCATCAATCCACCGCCCTGTACCTGTTCGTAATTGGCAGCCTTCTATCACGCCCGAAGGCTCGTGGCGTGATCTTCACACCGGGAGGAGCCTGGCGGCGTTTATACTCACTGAGGTCCACCAGGCGTATCACGCGCTCAACCGTCTTACGCTCAAAGCCCATCGCCAGTATCTCCTCGAAGGTGCGGTCCTCCTCTGCATATGCTTGTAGAATAGGGTCAAGCTCCTCGTATGGCGGCAAACTATCGACATCCTTCTGGTTCGGGCGCAACTCGGCGGAGGGCGGCTTATCAATCACTGCTTGCGGGATCACCGGCTTGTCACCCAGCGTATTGCGATATACACACAGCTCGTAGAGTAACGTCTTCAGCACATCCTTTAACACCGCAAAGCCTCCGGCCATGTCACCGTAGAGCGTGCTATAGCCCGTCGCCATCTCAGATTTGTTGCCCGTAGTAAGCACAATTGGACCGAGTTTGTTGGAAATGGTCATCAGGATGTTACCGCGAATACGGGCTTGCAGGTTTTCTGCCGCCAGCCCCAGATCACCCTCCCCCAGCACCGGTCGCAACATCTTCAGCGAGGTACGAAACGTCTCCTCAATCGGGATGGTCAGGAGTTGCATGCCCAGATTGTGCGCCAGTTCCTGTGCATCCGTCTTACTCCCTTCAGAAGAGTAGCCGGACGGCATCGAGATGCCGATCACGTTCTCCGCTCCGAGCGCATCCACAGCAACCGCCGCCGTAAGCGACGAGTCGATGCCACCCGATAGGGCAATCACTGCCTGCTTGAAACCGGTCTTACGTACATAGTCGCCCGTACCCAGCACCAGCGCCGAGTAGATTTCCTGCAAGCGCCCCATCTTCGGCTCGATGCGCTGCGGCGCGCCCAACACGATCTCCCAGGGCGCAGGCACGAGACCGGGGTACGGCGGGCGACCATAAAGGCCCACCCCGCCACTCCCCGCCACACTCGCCCCTACGGACATGGGGTCCGGGGTTATAGAAATGACGGGTACATCTGCGGGGTTCACCTGCAAACGTTCCTGGCGTCGGCGAGGATCATGCAGGCGCGAGCGAAACACAGAAGCGGTATCCAGGTCGACGATCAGCATATCCTCTGCGAACTGCTTAGCGCGTGCGATCAGCGTCCCCTGCTCGTTGAAGACCATGCTGTCCCCATCGAAGACCAGCTCGTCCTGCCCACCCACCATGTTGAGGTAGGCAACGATTACACCATTATCGGCGGCGCGTGTTGCAAGCATCTCCTCGCGAAACACCCCTTTGCCGGCATGGTAGGGCGAACCATTGATGTTGAGGATCACCTCAGCACCAGCATATGCCTGCATCGTCATAGGACCGGTGGGATACCAAATATCTTCACAGATATTGACGCCTACATGCACCCCGTTGATCAGGAAAATGGGCGCCTCGCGCCCGGCCTGAAAGTAGCGGTTCTCATCAAAAACGCCATAGTTGGGCAGGTAGTGCTTATGGTACGTCCCGGCAAGCCTTCCCCCGTGCACAATCGCCGCCGCGTTATAGATGTCGTCGTCGCGGTCCACAAAACCGATCACTGCTGTCAGCCCAGGCAAATCACCGCTGACAGCAATTAATTCTTCCAACTTACGTAAGTTAGCGGCAACAAAACCCGGCTTGAGCAGCAAGTCCTCGGGTGGATATCCCGCCAGTGCCAATTCGGGGAAGCAGACAATATGCGCGCTAGCAGCATGGGCTTGCTGCATAGCCATCCGTATTTTCTCCGCATTGCCTTCCAGATCACCCACAGTATCATTGATCTGGGCAAGCGCAACACGAAGAGGTATGATATTCATAAGTAATGTCCTTTCTAGCAGCATGGTGACCGCAAGGGCCCAACCGGCCCCACCCAGGGGAGCATGGCGGGGGCAAGCCCCGCCACTACTATACCACGAGGAGATGCAACTTATCATGGAGATGCAACTGTACATCTTACTCTTTGTCCCTTATGTTATTCTTGTCTATTTTGGGTTCCTACTGTTTATCCATCCACCACGCGCCGTGGTACTGGCTACCTTGCTCGGCGGGCTGACAATAGGTATCATCAATGCGCTCGCTGATCTCCTCGCCTACTACGCCCATTGGTGGCATTATTCAATCGAGGGCCTGACGTTTCACTTGCCCTTACCATTTTATCTCATACCAATTCTGGTCTATGGTGGGATTTTCTACATGCTTATCTGGCGTTTGTGGCGTGGGCGATGGCATTGGCTCGCCCTACTGCTCTTGATCGGTATCCCGCTTTTCGGTTTTGTGCGTGATCTCTATGATTCGGCCGTTCCACAATCAACCCTGACCTGGGATAGCTTCCTGGCCGGCCCCCTGGATTTCCTGCTCTGGCTGCTGATGTTTTATGCAGGGTTTCTGGTCTTCAGACGCCTGGCTCCCGACCGTAAGGTACCCGTAATTGCGAAGTAGAGCGACGTGCTCGATCAGGGTTTCACTCCAGTAGTGAACTTGCGCATCTAAAATGAGACACTGTGAGCTTGGCAAGCTCATTTCAGATGCGCAGGAAAGAAAGTGGTGTGACTCCTTGTTTTTATACCTCATCTTTACCAACTTTGAAACAATCACTGCGATTCACTGGAGATCAGCTTTGGGAGACAATCTGGGGATGTGCCCAGCTTGCTCATTTTCTCAAACTTTTCTAGGATTCGGCAGGATCTTTGCGCTTCCAGAGCTTTTGTGAGGGAATGCGCAGAGCCCGGTTAAATTTGCTTGAGGCATTTTCCCAGGCAATGATCTCCGTCAACTCGACCAATTCGTCATCGTTATAGAACTGACGCAGGCGGGCGAAGAATTCATCGCTGACCTCGCGCCCGGTGATAGTTATACTATCAGCGTACTCCAGCGTTACACGCTCGACCTCGCTATAGAGCGGGCTAGTCGCGTAATCGGCCAGTGCGAAAATCTTCTCATCAGAGATACCCAGACTGCTGCCCACGGCAGCGTTGATATCCTGTCAGAACTCGCACCCGTTGAGCGAGGCCACACGCCGGTTGACCAGTGCCTGCAACTTTTCATCAATCAACCCCGAAGTCGCGATACCCGTCCACATCGCCCGCGCCCCACGAAAGATCGAAGGCCGTCGCGCATACACCAGGTGATTGAGCAGCGGCGCTCCCCACGTCTTTGCTTGGGCTTCCAAGACTTTTCGCGTATAAGTATCTATCTCTTCGGGATTGACCCCGTCGATTCGTGCCATGATGTGTGCCTCTTTCCTTCTATTTGCTTCACCTCTTCATATGACCATAGACGCGTACGAAGCGCGGATATATCATCATTCTACACAGCGAAGGAGAGCTAGAAAAGAGCCAATCGCGCTGGAAAATTGGCTGATCCGACCAACCAGCGCGAAGTGGCGTTGTTGTTCTCGACGGTTGTTGAGAAAGATTTTTGGCAGGAAATCCACCTGCTTTTGTGCTCACAACTTTTCGCGGCAAGATTACGCGTCAATTTTGATTTTGGGCAAAAATAGGAGTTCTCTTGGCTTCAACCCTTCCCAGGTCCGGTAGAAAGCCTGCACATGTGCAATGGCTCCTTCATGGCCGTGATAGTCTCCACCATAGGGCAGGGAAGCCGCTTCGTGAATCGCGATATCGGGATGATACGCCTCCAGGAGGGCAACCTGGTCGCATCGTGCGACGGCTTCAAAGAGACGCTTCACGATTTGCGGTAGTTCTCCTCTCGAACGCTCAGGAGAACGCTGTTTAGCTCGGATTTGCAGCGCCTTGAGTGCCTCGATCTCCCCGAGATGCCCAACGCATCCCAGCACGATTCCTTTGATCAACTGATACGTCGTCTGTCTTTCCCCTGCGACCAAAGCTGGCTGTGACAGTGCCCCTTCCGGTAGAGAAAGGAGATACTGGTGGAGGGCTTCACTCACCTGTTCTAGATAGACCAGGAGGTCCTCTGCCGGAAGCTGGGGAATCGCAGCGACTTCCTCCTGCGTGTAGCCAGTAAGGATGCCAAGGCCGAGAGCACCGATGCCACGGGGATCATACCCAGTCTTCTGGGCCCATCCCTGGGTATACCATTGCTCGGCGAGGGCCTGCTGCTGTTCTAAGAACCGCACTTTCAGCACATCCAGCCCGCGGCTCATGTGCCACACCGTGACCCCAATGCTGTTGCCTTCGGCATCGGGTCGCCATGTCAGTTCCTCACGAGATACTCCGGTCACCGCCTGATGGATGCCAAGAGCGAGAGAGGCAACCAGGTCGGCCAGCATTTCAACGTCGGTCATGGGATCTTACCCCTTTCTGAATATTCCTTCTTATCTCTCCAAAAAGCGAAACAGTGAAGATGGCCACTGTTTTGTGTCTGAGAGAACGGCCTCTCAACTCGGTTCCTGCGGCTTCCCTCCCAGGGAAACGCTTCCCTTCTCCTGCCTTTGAAAGTGCCTCTGGAAGTATCGATACAAGCGCTGCAGTTCCTTCCCGCTCAAAGGAGGAGAGATGTGCTGAGCTCCCACGTACATCGTGTAGAAGATTCGAGCCAGCAAGAAGCCATCGTCGTGGTTATCAAGGATGGTCGCGCAGAGTTCGCTGAGATACTGCACCCGTCTGCTGTCGACCCGCTCTTGATAGGCGCGGACGGTCTCATCTTGGGAGGCCCAGGCGCGAATAATTGTCTCCACTCGCTCATGCTCAAACGTCGTAGAAAGTTGGGTGAGATGACGCAGTCGTTGTAGCGCAGATCCTTCCTGCTGGCTCACCTCAATTACACGCAAGGTCATTTCCCGTTCCCAAAACTCGAGCAGCGCCCTGATATACATGGAACGGTTGGCATAGTGATGGTAGAAGGATCCTTTGGTCAGGTCTAGTCGACGACACAGTTCGTCAATGGTCAAGCCATCCGGCCCCATTTCTGCCAGCACCGTGAGTCCCTCGCGTACCCACACCTCAGCGGCATGCTTTTTCATCTTGCAGCTCCTTTCGAGAGAAGTATACCATACGGTATAGTATGTTGCAAGAGGGCCTTGATTAAGCTGGCCCGGTATAGCCACACATACCTACTCGTGGAGAGTTCACCACAGGCAGGAGCATCTCTTCGCCGCACTCATGCTCTTCGGCGCAACTATCGCACAACCAGCCACCGCCCTCATAGATACACTGAGCGCACACCTCGGTGGCGGGTTTGCCGCACAACTCGCATGAGATGAGCGGAGCCTCATTTCTGGCGAGCACCTGGATAGACTTCCCCCTTGCTTCTCCTTCTCGTTCCCCCACCACCTTCAAACGCAGTTCCGTTGTCGTACCGAAGTCATACTCGTGCGAGAATTGCTGCCCCGGACTCAGAATGGTGCCCACCTTCACGCGCATGCTTTTATCACCAAATTCCGGGTCTGGATAAGAGGCGTAGGAGCCCCTTGCAATCTCAAATTTACTCAGGTGACCACAGCACTCCAGCCAGGTTCTCCTGAGGAAATCATCCAGGTTTTGCAGCGTTGCTTCGGCAGGTAATTCCAGGTGCATCCAATACTGCGGTTGATCGCGCCCTTCCACCAGGAGATGCACTAGCCTGGTTGTCTTTATCGCCTTTCCGCTGCCGGGCGCGGCAGTGGCCGTTCTTTGAGCACACGATTCCAGGTGCCTGGTCATTGCGGCTTTACTAAATTCGCCCTGGCAGAACTGACATATTCCTTTGGAGGATGTCTTGCTCATCTTTTATTCCCTCTTTGCTGAATTGGTCCAGCTCTTTCTGCGTGATCATCATGCTATGGTATTGCTCCGATTTGTGAAGCAACTCCCAAGTACATATAGCATATCACCTCTCTGCTGTCCTGAACGGTACTCCATAGGGGAGCTTCCAACGCACTCCTTGCTCATCGAGACGATGTGGATCATTTTCTTGCATCCTTTTTCACCGAGCAAAAGCCAGAAGTCGTTGGCAACGATTATCTGGCGTGATACACTAGAGCCATAAGTTCCCTGCAGGATTAGGGAGCATGTTTGAACGTTGGAAGAATTATGGAAAGTAAAAATTGGACCATCGGCGAGAGTGTCGTGGTCAAACCGGGTGTCACAGACCCCGATACGGATCGCGATATTGGGGGATGGCAGGGACGCATCAGTGCCATCCTTGATGAGGCGGATATCTTGACGATCCAATGGGATAGTCTCACGCTAAAGAGTATTCCGCCAGCCCATATTGCCTGGAGTGAAGAAGAGGGACTGTCCTGGTCAGAAATGAATCTGTCGACCGAGGAAGTGGAACCAGCAGCAGCTCGTGACACCGAGAACGACGTGGCTGCAGCCATCGCGGAGCTTGAGTCCCAGACGAGCTGGCTCTATCTTGGGGGAGAACAAGGCCAACGGATACAAGCGATCGTGAACCGGGCAAAGGGTCACGACGAGTTCGCGGTGTTTCGGAGCTGGCATGCCTACCTGGAGGAGCACCTGGTCTTCCCATTTGCCGCCACCATGCAAGAATATCAGCGTGGGCCGGTTCGTCAAGGCGCTCGGGTCAGCGTTCTGGCCATCATCTTCCTGGATGAGACCTATGGCACCATCGTGGCGGTGAAGCATAAAAATGGAGTCAATGAACTCCCTTTGTGTGATCTGGAGGCCACGGAGGCGAATGCCGAGACCCGCCAGCTGGTAGAAGATTACGCCATGTGGTTTGCCAACCGCTGAGGGAAGCGGCACTGGCGGAGTCGGACACGCCGATCATCCCTCATCTCGTACTCATCCTCGGGATCGGCTCTCCGTAATGTGCGGTGCCCACGATGAACTGATGAAGGTAATAGTTCTCCCACCCCATGGCGAACTGGAGCATCCGATGCAGGCCAAAGAGCGTCACCTGGCCTTAGACGACCAGGCGTCGCCAGATTGGTGGTTCTATGTGGGCCCTGAACCCGGCGAGACCTACAACTCGTATCCGCTGTTCACCCAGTAGTGCCAATCCTCAATGGCCTGTTGGGTCTCCTCATCCACGTGAATACCTTCCAATTGCATTAAGGGAACGGCAAGCTGACGCTGTTTCCACCGGATCAACACAAACATCTCATGCTCGCATTCCTCGTCTGGAGCCATTCCCACGACCTCGACTTCATCTCCCGGTTCCAACGGCGAGGTCGTGCGGCGAACAATACACCTGGCAGAAAACGGAATTTGCAAGGTGTCGTCGAGATAGTTATACCATCCTGACGCCTGCTCTTCAGGGCCATAGGCATCCACAATGATCTCCATGTGGATGCGCTCTTCACGTTCTTCATCTTTGGCTTGGCGAGTCATATGTAGAAACTCCTTCACACTATTTCTAGGACTATAGCTTTGCTACCATGTCTCTGACATTCTAAACCCCAAATTCGTTCAGTGCAAGGACCGAGCGCAAGATCTTTGCAGAACCATTCCCTGGCACTAGCCACTTTTAGAATCCTGCTATAATGATAGGGAGAATCCTCTCATCTTTTGTATGAAGGATGACCCCGTCGTTTTTCGTTCTGTATAGAACCCCTAGAAAAGGGAGTGAGATATGTCCACGATGAAAGCGGTGCAGGTGCCTCATGCGGGTGGTGCGTTTGAACTGGTCGAGCGACCTCTTCCTGAGCCTCAAGCGGGCCAGGTGCGCATCAAAGTGCAAGCCTGCGGTGTCTGCCACAGTGATAGCTTAGTGAAGGAAGGCGGGCCTTACCCCATCACCTATCCTCGTATTCCCGGTCATGAAGTGATCGGGGTGATTGACGCGGTCGGCAAAGGCGTGCGCCCCTGGAGCGCCGGACAGCGTGTAGGCGTCGGCTGGCATGGAGGGCACGACTTTGTTTGTCCTGCCTGTCGCCGGGGGGATTTTATCAACTGCCAGAACGCTCAGGTCACCGGGATCTCCTACGATGGCGGGTACGCCGAGTACATGGTGGCTCCGCAAGAGGCGCTGGCCCTCGTGCCAGACCAGCTCAAAGCGGCTGAAGCGGCTCCGCTCCTCTGTGCCGGTATCACCACCTTCAATGCGCTGCGCCATAGCGTTGCGAAACCGGGGGATCTGGTGGCGGTACAAGGTCTGGGTGGCCTTGGTCACCTTGGCATCCAGTTCGCCAACCGCTTTGGTTTCAGGACGATCGCCGTCTCGCGTGGCAAAGACAAGGAGCGCCTGGCCCGTGAGTTGGGCGCGGATGAGTATATCGATACCGAAGCCACCGATCCGGCACAGGAACTCTTGCGCATGGGAGGAGCACGTGTCGTGCTGGCCACGGCGCCAAGTGGCAGGGCGATGGCTTCGATCATCGGCGGGATAGGGATAAACGGTCAACTGCTCGTCGTAGCGGCGCCCCCTGATTCGACAGATCTCTATCTTGCTTCACTCACTGGAGGCCGCCGCTCTATTCAGGGATGGGCATCTGGCACCGCGATGGATTCAGAAGACACGTTGAATTTTAGTACCCTTCGTCACGTTCGTCCCCTGACCGAAACTTTTCCCCTGGAACGTGCCGACGAAGCGTATCATCGCATGATGTCCAATCAAGTGCGTTTCAGAGCGGTTCTGACTCCATAGCAGAAAGAAGGTCGCCGGTCTTAGAGCCAGGAGAGAGCCTGAGCCAGAGCCATTGAAAAGCCGCACCTTCGGCGCTCAACAGGTTGTTGATGTGAGAGGCCTCGCCCTCGAAACCTCCCACGTCAACAGCTCAAAGAGGTCCGCTCGCGGGCCAGCGTGAGCAGAAAAACGACTTTTACACAACCCTGCTTTAAAGGGCGACGCTTCTAAATACTCGCGGGAACAATGAGGTGGCTGTACTGGTTATCCTGGATGTGAGTGTGCAAATTCCACCTCTCAGCGAACTGCAAGGCTCGCTGGAACATTTCTTCCGTGTACGGTTCGAAGACAAACTTCTCCCCCAGGCCAAAGGTGGAGTAGTCATACTCACCTTTCAGGCCAGGTGGGACATTGCGTTCCCACAGATGCAGATACTGCTCTGGATGCTCAGCGAGCGACTCGTCGGCCCGCTTTAGCGCGCGGAAATACGCCTGAAGCACGCTCCGGCTGATGGTGCGGCTCACCCAGAAGGTAATCATAAACTCCCCACGAGCCAGGTTGCGCAGCCCTTTGGCTTCGGCGATGGGAATCTCTGGGTCCAGAAGGGTCGCGGCCTCGATCTCGCCACGCAACAGCGCGAGCAAGCGCTCGCCAGGTCCGCCAGTATGCACCAGGCGAATATGCTCTCTGGGCATAATCTGTTCAAGCACGCTCAATGTGGTGAAGTGACTGCCCGCCATCTCACCGATGCCGATGGGGATGTCGCGCAAATCGACGAGCCGCTGCACCTTCGAGCCTGGTTTCGTAAAGAGAGCGAAGCGACTTACCGTGTACAGGTCGGGGACGAGCCGGCCCATGCCAGCTCCGGCGTTGCAGGCAGTTCCCCAGTGGCAGGCCGAATTGACTACCTCCATCTGCTGCACAAACGGCAAATCCTGGGGCCGCTGCCCATACTGATCGCCAGCGTGACTGGAGACTGCGTGCATAACCTCCGGGAGCATCTCAGGCTCCAGACCCTTCTGCCTGAAAGAAACCTGCATCGAGCGCGATCCACTCTTGCAGCCGAGGAAAATGTGGGACCACCTGTATCCTCGTTCGCTGTGTAGGGGTTGCCATAGAAGTTATCCTCCTAATATGTTCATATGCCATCTCCATTGACGCGCTACGATGTTTCTCAGCCAACCTGCCTGAACCGAAACAGAACAAAAATATCTGCTACTTCATTTGCTTCACACATATTATAGTCCATACAAAGTTCTTTTTCTGGCGCTGAAGCATAAAAATGGAGTCAATGAACTCCCCTTGTGTGATCTGAAAGCCACGGAGGCGAATACCGAGACCCGCCAGCTGGTAGAAGATTACGCCGTGTGGTTTGCCAATCGCTAGGGGGAGTGGCACAGATGGATGTCTTCCCTTTCCTCCGAAACCTCCCCGTGTTCTCGATATCCGCCATGTTGCTATACAGCAGAAGGTTCGTCAACCGGCATGTAAAGGACGTGGCGCTCGATGCCGCGCAGCACCTCTAGTGAAAGTATGCTGCCCCGTGCCTCTACCAGCTTCTCGTGCAAACTCTCAATAGAGCGAATCTCTGCGCCACCAGCAGAGACAATCAGGTCTCCTTCCTGAAGCCCAGCCCTGGACGCAGGGCCGGGAACTGCAATATTCTGGACAAGCAAACCGGGCGTATCGGGCAGACCCACAGAGCGGCGGATCTGCCTGGCAACGTGGGCAGGGGCCAGTGACGCGCCGATCCAGTGGGAAGGGTGCCGCGGATCCTCTGGAGGAATAGGTTCAAAGCTCAGTAGGAGCACGCGCAGCAGCGAGGCAAGCTGCTGGCGCTGCTCAGCGCTCAGGGCCGAGAGGAGACGATCCTCGTTGGCCAGGTGAACGGGTGCCACCTGGTCAAATAGCGTAAGACCCTTCTCCGTGAGGCGGACAAGGACACCACGCTGGTCGTTGAGATCGGGTAAGCGCTCGGCGAGACCATCCTGGACCAGGCGATCGATGCGCACACTGATCGTGCCGCTCGTGAGTTGCAACATATCCATCAACGCTCGTTGAGACAGTTGATAGGGGGTGCCCGCACGGCGCAGGGTGGCGATGACAGCAAAAGAAGGCCCTGACAAACCAAAGCGCTCGTAGACAGCGGCAAGCTCGATACGAAAGTAAGACGCAAGCCTGCCCAGGCGATTGATAATGGCAACCGGTGAAACATCCAGGTCTGGTCGCTCCTGTTTCCACCCTTCGAGAATCCAGTCGGTATAGTCACGCAGGTGATCGTCGTTCCCGTCCTGTCCTTGCGAGATATGCTCAGGCTTGCCCTTGTCGCTCTGTGGAGCTGCTCTCTTTGTCTGCTTCATAGAAGCCCTCCTGGTGAACGCTAGATGTTCATCATTGCTCTCCTGTATCCTATCACATATTGTCATAGGAATAAATGTTTGGACTCAAATGTTGATATGGAGGAACGTGGGTATTTTTACGTCCCGCGTGGTAGCATGAGTCGTACCTTTTAAAGGAGAAAAAAGCATGACGACAGAAAAACTGACAATAGCCGTTCTTGGTGCTGGCAATATTGGGGGCACACTCGGACGGAAGTGGGTCGCCGCAGGGCACCAGGTTGCCTTCGGCGTCAATGACCCCAACGGAAAGCATGCGCAGACGCTGCGCACCGAGCTAGGTGACAAGGTGACTATTGGCTCGTTTGCGGACGCGCTGAACAGCAATCCTGATGTCGTAGCGATGGCCATACCCGGCACGGCAATGGATGCGACGATCGCGCAGTATGCCGGTTTACTTGACGGTCGCACCATTATCGACTCGGCGAACCGCATGGCAGGCGGTCCGTTGAACAGCTTCGCCACTTTCCAGCAGCACACGCCTCGCGCCCGCATTTACCGCGCCTTCAACACGCTCGGCTGGGAAAACTTCGCCGATCCAAAGTTCGATGGTGTCCAGGCAGACCTCTTCTACTGCGGCACCGATGGTGAGGCCCGCGCGGCAGTCGAGCAGTTGATTAGCGATGTTGGATTACGCCCTATGTACCTGGGCGGCGTCGAGCAGGTTGACGTAGTAGATTCAGTCTTAAGGCTGTGGTTCGCGCTGGCAATTGGTCAGCACAAGGGGCGTCACCTGGCCTTCAAAGTACTCACACGTTAACTAAAGAAAGGACTTTCCTGGCTCTCGGCTTGCATTGATCTCGAAGGGAGGATCCATCATGCAAGAGGCTGCGCTGTCGCCGCTTGCCACCTGGCAAAACTTTTACGTCATCATCGGCTCCGCTGCTGCCACGCTGACGGGCTTGATGTTCGTGGTCATCACCTTGATCGCGCAGGTACGGATGCGAGTGTCGTCGCCCAGTGACGGGATTGCGGTCTTCAGCACGCCCAACGTCTGGCATTTTGGCGTCGCGCTGCTGGTCTCCGCGATTCTCAGCGCACCCTGGCAGGCGCTCTGGCATGCTGCTTTGCTGCTGGGCCTTTCGGGTCTCGGAGGGATGACCTACGTCCTCATCGTGCTCTGGCTGGCACGCCACCGTCTAGCGGAATATCAACCGGTGCTCTCCGACTGGCTGTGGTATACGGTCTTGCCGCTGGTCTCCTACACCGCCCTCGTCGTCGCGGCGATTCTGCTCCCAAGTCACCCGGCACCGGCCCTGTTTGTCATCGCTGCTGGAACGATGCTGCTCCTGTTCATCGGCATCCACAACGCGTGGGATGTCGTGACCTATACTGCCATCGAACGCTCCCAGCCCCAGAACACGAGCCAGGACTAGCAGGAGTCTCGCGCCGGTGGGCTTCCGCATGGTCAAGTGCTGTGGGGATCCGCAGCGTGGGAAGACCCTGCTTGTGCAGGGTCTTCAATCCTCAGACGTTTGGAGATACTGCCTGTCACGCCTCCGGGCGAGCTTTGGGTCTGGCTCAACGGACGCAGAGAGCATGGCGGGGGCAAGCCCCGCCACTACTATACACGAACGGGCGGCAGCCGTCATATAGTAGTGGCGGGGCTTGCCCCCGCCATGATGCTTCTTTTAGACAGGCTTTCTCTATGAGTAGGCTTACCCATCCAAATGTGGAACACAATTGTAATGTATAATGAAGAGGAGCTCTCTCGCGTACATACTCAACGAGGAGGAACTATGCAAACCAAACTTAACCCATACCTGAGCTTTAAAGACAACGCTCGCGAAGCCATGGAATTTTATCAAACGGTCTTTGGTGGCAAACTTGCTATCAGTACCTTCAAAGAATACCACGCGTCTCAAGATGCGAGTGAAGACAACAAAGTCATGCACGCTGTGCTGGAAGCCGACAACGGCATTACATTTATGGCTTCCGACACGCCGAACCGTATGGAGTATAAAGCCGGGACGAACTATAGCATGTCACTGAGTGGTGACAACGAAGCAGAATTACAAGGCTATTTTGAGAAGCTTTCGGCCGGTGGCAACGTCACAATGCCACTGGAGAAAGCCCCATGGGGTGATACGTTTGGCATGCTCACTGACAAATTTGGCGTGTCGTGGCTCGTGAACATTGCGGGTCAAAAAGCGTAACATATCTTATAGCTCGACAAGCTTCTCGGCGATGGTCCAGAGCTGCTCGGCATGGTCGGCGTTCAGAGCATAAGGCATATAGCCGGTCAGGGTTGAAATCTCCGGATTATATGGGACCCCCTGGTGGCAATCCTCCAGGTAGAGGCCGCCAATCCCTTCCAGTTCTGCTGCAACGCTGGCCCAGACTGTCGTTGACGCGCCTTGCTCAGGCGTTTTGAAGCTTGGAAGCAGGTTCCCCGCTTCATCATAGTATCTCGCACGCCTTTCCTCAGGTGTCAAATGCTGCTGGAGTCCCGTGAGAACACCGCCGGGATTCACCGCATTGGCAGTGATGCCTTGCGTCGCCAAATGCCGGGTCAGAGCAACTGCGAGCAGAGCATCGGCTGTTTTGGATTGAGCATAGGCTTCCCACTTGTCGTAGGGACGGTGCTGATACTGAATATCATCGAAGTGGATATCTGAGAGGCGGTGAGTGCCGGATGTGAGTGAGACAACCCTGGCTGGCGCAGCGTTGCGTAAGGCTGGGAGCAGGAGCTGCGCTAAGAGAAAGTGTCCCAGAAAGTTGGTCGCAAACTGCTGCTCAAATCCATCAGGGGTATAACCCAGAGGGGTTGCCGCAATGGCAGCGTTGTTAATGAGCACATCCAGTTTGTTCCATTGGGCAAAGAAGTGTTCGACTGTCTGGCGCACGGAGGCAAGCGAGCCAAGATCAAGCGGGAGGAAATGGACCTGGCTTTCAGGATATGCTGTTTGGAGCGCCTGTACTGCCTGCTCTCCTTTGGCCCGGTCACGCGCAGCAATAATCACTTCGGCGTGGGCTGAGAGCAAAGCTCGAACAGCCTCGTATCCGATGCCAGAACTTGCTCCGGTAATCAAGATCGTTTTTCCACTCAGATCATGACCAGCGACCACTTCACTGGCCGTGGAACGAGCTCCAAATGATGACTAAATCATAAGGTGGTCCTTTCGTTGCTAGGAGAGAAGAGAAGCTGTCTTCTCCTTCTACTTTCTGCTATTTGCCAAAAATTGTTTGAGCGTGGTCACGACCAGTTCATGGTCCTCCTGCTGTGGAAGACCTGAAACGGTAATGGTACCGACAACCCCAACATCCCTGATAATGAGCGGGAACGCGCCTCCATGAGCGGCATAGTCACTGGACGAGATCAAATACTTCTCTTCAATCGTCTGGCCTGCGTTCTGTAAGGAAATGCCCATATAGTACGAACTATGTCCAAAGCGCTTGACCACGTTATTTTTGCGCTTGATCCATTCCCCATTGTCGATGGAGGTCCCTGCCATCGCAAAGTGAAAGAGTTGCTGGCCGCTGCGAGTAATATCTATGGTTACAGGCTTGCCCCGTTTTCTGGCTTCCTGCAGCAGCGCCATGCCTACAGCGAGTGCTGTATCATTGGTAAAGCTGGTAAATTGGATCTCCTCTTCTTGCTGCCTTAACTCCGTGAGCACTTCTTCATACTCGTTCATGTTCTGTCTCCTGTCTTTCCTGAAAGGAATGTTCTTTTCTTATCATATCAGTGCTTTGTTGACTCAGGATTTTTCCTCAAGCGAAAACAACCGGTCTCTGTAGATGCTGCGCAGAAAATCCAGGCGGAGCCGGCCATTTAGACAAATGCAAAGAGGCAGCATTTCCCAAATCAACTAACGTACCGATATCTCCTCTCGCAAAAGTTTGAACCTCACTCCAATAATACTACAAGATTGACATGATGTTTCCCCTCCTCTATGCTTAATCCACATTTCAACAGATATTTCTCGAGTTGGGGGACTCGCGATATGTTCAAAACCAGTACAGCTCAAGTTTTATCGCTTCAACAAATGCTCAGCGAAATGGATATTGCTCTAGACGTCGAAATTAAAACACAAGAGGTTTGGGAGCAAATCAACCAAACATGTCGCAGTTGATGGTCATTTTTTGAAGAGCAAGCCGGTCTATACCTATACCAATTTTCTCTCACTGATCCCTGGGACGTGAATGATGATTTCCCTACCCGGATTCAAGTAAACAATATACCCCCTATTAAGCGACAATTGTCAGTTCAAAAGGAATGACCATCACTATCGCAACTAAAAATCCATTATCACCTGAGATGCTCCACCAGATTATCCTGATTGATGACAGCGTTGAGTTACTCAAACGACTGCGTGAAATGCTTAAAAGCAACCAGGAGGGGCAATCTAAGCTTGGTTCCAAAATATTTGGACTGAACCCTTTTGTAGAGGAATGTTGCCATCCCCCTTATCACCTGAATCTTTAAACCCGATGTATCACAAGCACAAGCGATACATATGGCATTGGGGAGCGAAGTTACTTATATAGTTGGGCCCCCTGGAACAGGCAAAACTGTTACGCTAGCAGCTCTAGCCCTCTCACCATTTGTAGGCTGGTCAGTCGGTATTCTCGCCGCCTATACCAATATTGCGGTTGATAACGCTATCCTGAAACTGGCCGACCTGAGTAAAAAAGCTGGCCCATCGAGCAAGCTGAGTGAGGGCGCGGCAATTCGCTTTGGTGTACCAGAACACCCCGACTTGAGTAAACCCGAATACGAAGATATTTACCTACCAGCAATTGCGAAACGCAGATCGGCGGGTCTCAAGCAAACGCAAGATATATTAGAAGTAAGCCTGAAGAATTTAGAATCAGGTTTCACGCATTTACTCAGGAAAATAAACGAAAAAGAACGAATGGTATAACAATGCCAACAAATAACTGCCCAGCTTGAACTTTACAAAAAGGAATTATCGCGATTACAAGCTGAGCAAGAACAACACATAACCACTCGAACGCAGAAAAGTGGCAGATGGAGAGCGATACAAGCTAGCAAATCAGCAGTTCTATGCTATTAACCAGTACGTGGCTCAGAAAATGCTGATCTGTTCGCGCTCAATCGGAGTGCGATAAATTATTGGCGCAGCGCGCTCGATTTTGCCAATCAAGTGAGATCGGCTCAACAAATGAACAGGATCATACGCGCAGTTAAGGGTATCAATCAAGACGCACTAGAAAAGAAGCTCTCGGAGATTAGTTATCAAATCTGGTCTACCCAGGAAGAAGCAAACGAAAATTCAACGTGATGTAGAGTTTGCATATACACACCAGCCGCATTGGAAGCTCAGATCAGACAGCTAATAGATCGTTTACAGTATCGTGAACCAGATCAAGGCTCCTTCGAATAATGTTCAAGAATCGCAAATTTACAGGGAGCCGTAGCAAATCTGGAAGACATAATTGCGCAAGATGATGCAATGCAACAGGCAGAAGAGCAAATAGCGCGGCAAGATGAGAGCAACTATCAGAACACAATAGCCGATCTCGCAAGCGAATTGATAGCATTGACGCAGAGTTGCGAGAGGTAGAGAAACGGATTGTGGAAGAAGCACAGGTAATCGCAACTACCTTGAGCAAAACATATATGCATTTCATGTTAAGGGAACGTCATTTCGATGTCGTCATCGTGGATGAGGTATCAATGGCTCCTTTACCTCTTGCTTATATCACAGCTTCACATGCCAACAGTTCCGTTGTATTAATCGGGGATCCACAACAACTGGCACCTATTGCTCAGGCTAAAGATAAAAACGAAATGGTTAAAAAGTGGCTCGGAACAGATTTATTTACTCATCGGATCGCCCTTGAGCTTTCCAGCAAAGGATCGAAAACAGCGCACTTCTTGAGTATCAGTCCCGTATGCATCCTGAGATCTCAAATATCGCTCGAAAGCACGTCTATGACCGACTTATTAAAGATATTGAGCGAGAAGAAAGGGGATTACTCGCAGGTTTTGCCTTTGCCAGAAAAGCACCTTGTATTATGTGATACAAGTGACGCTTCCCCTGTAGCGGTAAGACCTGAGAGCTCCCGCATCAATATCTACCATGCGCTTTGCAGTGTAGCTATCGCACGTCAGGCACTCTCAACACTACCTGAAGATGGAAAACAACAAGGCAAGCAGCGCTCGGCATCGTTACACCATACAAAAAACAATCGAAACTTTTACAAAATTTAATAAATGATGCCGGCCTGAAGGAGCAAGTGCGAGTTGGCACTGTCCATAAATTTCAGGGGCTTGAGTTCGACGTCGTCATCTTCGATACGGTAGAGTCACCTGATATATGTCCCAGAATTGATTTTATTGCTGGCGGAAAAGCGACGGAAGCACTACGTCTCATCAATGTAGCTGTTACCAGGGCTAGACATAAATTGATCATTGTAGCAAATGCTCAGCACATACTGAAAGCTCACTTTAATGACAAATCACTATGGTTTCCGGAGGGATCAATTCTACGTAAAGCTGTTGAGGAAGCACGGCAAGGGGGCGCGATCAATTCTCTTGATTTGTTGGATTTACCATCCAATCATCTAACAAGGCATCAGAACACCTTTCGAACTTGTATATCGAGTTACAGCGTTCTATACCATCAAAATTGGGGCAATCAGAATATGGAACCTGGACGATCGTACATTCTTTGACCGGTTGATCCACGATATGAAATCAGCACAAAAAAAGATAGTAATCTTCAGCCCATTCTTTGGCCAACAAAGGCTAGAACACATCAAACCCATCCTAATTGAAAGGTATAAGTCTGGTCTAGAGGTAGTCGTGTTTAGTAGTAACGTAAAGCAGATTCTTATTACACACGGGCGATTAATGAACTCAGAGCAGGAAGGAGTTTAAGCACCAGACATTCTCTGGAAGACACGATAAACATGCAATTATTGACACAGAAATCGTTTACATTCGCAGTAAATATGCTATCCCACGTTGGCACTATCGAATATATGCTGCGCATACAATCACCAGATTCGTCGAAAGCCTTTGCAAGTTCATAAACCTGGAAACAATGGAGACAGCACCTACGAAGTGGGGAAAAGATATTGAAATAGCTATTGATAGACTCCCAATCATACCATGTATAAAGTGCAACCAACCGCTAAAACCAATACCAGGAAAATTCGGCGTATTTTATGGACATGGGAGTAATTCTGGGGTAATTTTCAATGCAAGCATACCGAGGATATGCCAGAAAGTATTCTAAGAAATATTCCTGATCTCTCTACTACTCGCTGTGAAAAATGTGAGGGCAAACAAAACTATACATCAGCCGTAAAAATGCATGGATGAGCTGTGCTGCCCCCGATCCATGTAACTTTGGTCGGAAAATCGCGATAGCGGTAGTTCGTTGACTTCGGTTTTTTCCACGAGCTAGAGCAAACGATCTTAGGCAAGAGGAAGGAATGCTCTTTTCCTTTGACGCGAACCATAGCAAACCTCTCACATTCTCACAGAACGGTGGCAGACTACCGGATACTGTTCAGATTAAC
>CAVYFB010000022.1:0-126999 GCA_963767625.1 uncultured Chloroflexia bacterium | reverse complement strand
AAGCCATAGAATTTGTCAAGCCCCCTGGCAAAACGGTAGCGTATCAATCTCTAAGGGTCGAGATTTCGCATAGCCTGTGAAGCTGCCCTGCAAAACCAACCCTTAGCAAAGGATACGCTACCGGCAAAACTCCCAGGCTATGCAAGAGCCTGCATAGAGACAAAGAGTCCCTCTTGCGCTTGAGTGCTCGTGCTCAAGCGCTCTGCCCTGTGCTCCTGCGCACTTGGAGCAGGGGTGTTGGCAGCCAGGCGAAGCCTCGTCGCTCTTGAAGCCGCCGCTGATGCAGGTGTCTCCTCTCTGCCAGAGCCAGGCTCAGGAGCCCGGTTCAAGCCCTAGCCGCCCCTGAGCATGCGGCTGGGGGGTGGGGGCGCGTGTAGAGGCTGATCCCGCGCGGGATCAGCCTCTACACGCGCGGGCGACTCTGCCCGGATCATACTCCTCTCCGGTTTTGAGCAAGTGGACGGCCACGATCAGCATTTTGCGCATCACGGCAATCAAGGCTGACCCCTTGCGCAGCCCACGTGCGACCAGCCGATGGTAATAGGCTCCAAAGGCCGAGTCGCTCATGTGGACAGAGCGCACAGCGGCCAAATACAAGACCCGCCGGAGCAACCCACTGCCACGTTTGGAGAGCTTGGCCTGTCCTTGCCATTTGCCACTGGTCCTGATCGCCAGATCCAGGCCAGCCGAGGCCACCGCCTGGTCGATGCGCTGGAAACGGGCCACATCGCCCAATTCGGCTCGGAGCACGGCAACGGTCTTGTCTCCAAACTCCGGCACCCCGCTGAGCCGCTGCGAGCCGCTATCCTGCTCTTGCAACTGCTCAAGCTCGGCTTCGACCTGGGCCAGATTCTCCCGCGTGTGCTTGAGTTGATCGCACAAGATCCGCATACTGGTGCTGCGTGCTCGTTGCGCCAGCCCTGGACTCACCGACGTGCGAGCCAACTCAAGCAATGTTTGGGCCGTCTGGCGTCCGTAGTTGCGCGGGGCCAGTTGCTGCAAGAGCGTGGTGAGCTCCTCCACACTCACCGTGCTCAGGGCGGCGGCACTGGGATAGCGCTGGAGCACCGCTAAGGCCGTGGGGCGGCACGCATCAGCAAAGACCTGGTTGAACTCGGGGAAGAGCACCTGCAAGAGCGCATGGATCTCATTCTTGTAGCGTGCGATCTCATCGGTCAGGTGCGTATGTAACCGCACCAGTTCGCGATAGGAGCCGATCAGTTCATCTGGCACATAGCCCACGCGGGCTTCGCCACTCAGCAGCACATGCGCAATCGTGACTGCATCCAGTTTGTCCGTTTTGGCTCGCAGTCCACGCCGTTGCGCAAACTGATGGGTTTGTGCCGGGTGCAACAAGCACAGCTGATAGCCCTGCTGCTGCAAGAAGTGAAAGAGCGCGTCCCCGTAGCGCGACGTTGCTTCCATCCCAATGAGGATCTGCGAAGCCGGCACGCCCAGACCTGCGAGCTGGTTCTGCAAGAGCTGGAAGCCCGATGCCGTATTGGCAAACAGACTGGCTTTGTGGACCAAGCGTTTGTCTGGTCTCAGGACACACCTACTACAATTCTGACTGCCGATATCAATGCCGACGACATACGAAAACGGTGAAGGGTCCAATGGGGATGGCAACCTGCTTTGAGCCATCTCACGCCTCCTCTCTGACCTGGTGCAGTCACGTGTTCTCTTGCCTCTTCTTTGCTCGACAGTGGGGAGATCGTCCTGCCAGAGCCTGCGCAAACTCATACTGGATAGGCAGTCACCCCTCGATCATCTCAAGGATGAGGGCTGCTGCAACAAGCCCAATAGGCGCTTGAAGCCCTGGTGGACGGGGAACCGTCTTTTGATGGGGGTCACTGCCTCACCGAGACAGGCCGCAAAGTCGTCCTTCGGTTCTCCCGCTGTTCCCACCAGTGGAGCAGATTTCCTGGTGATAAGTCCTCTGCTTTGCTATCAATTAGTATATGAGTCGTCGTTTCCCTTCTCGCGTCCCCTTCGGGGACAGGAATTTTTTTTGTTGTGGTGCGTGCGGACTGCGTCCGCACGCACCACAACAAAAATCTCTTTGGGGCCGCAGGCCCCGATAGCCCTTCGTTGAGGACTTTTGAATGGCCCCGCTTCAGCTTCTACTGACCTCTACGTGACTTGCTAAAGTATGGTAGACTGGAGGATGAGAAAAACAGACGAACACCGAGGAGATTGGAAAGAGTGGCGCATATGCAGAGATCAGTAACGTGGGTCGGCAGATCCGATCCACGTTGACAAGGCTATCCCGAACGCTTCTCGTAAGGAGGGCAGTATGATTGAACTATCGGCTTTCTTGGTGGCCATCTGTTTGTTCATTAGCTCTGGATGTCTTCTGTTGGCCCTGACACTCGTCGAGATCAAAGACGTTCCGATAGTGATACGGTTGCTCACTCTCGCTGTCTTGCCGGGCCCATTACTTTTTATGTGTATGGGCCTCGTGGCTTGGGTTTTCACCCATTCCCTCCTGTGGGCAATAGGTCTTGGAATGGCGAGTTACATCCTCGCCATGGCCACTGCATTGCAAGTGCAGAAGATCATCGTCAACCTCTGGAATTGTATTAACCGTATTACTACCTAAGTTTGGCCCAAATTACTGACCTCTGCATAGGTAGCTAAACAGGGGTCAAAGGATCTTTGGTGCGTGAGTGTTTTTGATAGTTACATTCGGGGTCTCCCTCAATTTGGGGAAGAGCCGCGGTAGTATCCTGAGCAGCATGGTCTCTTCTGTCTGCCTGTCACACTGGTCTTCTTGCAGATAATCAGACGCTCTTCACATTAGCTCATCTATGGAGAGATTTTAAAAGAGTGGCAAGCTCACAGTAAAGGGATGAGCTAACTAAGTAGCACCGTGAGCTTGCTGAGCTTTCTTTGAACGTTTATTCTCACGATTTCTGGTCTGCTCTAGATGTCCGAGCTGCGCTAGAAGCAGAAGCTCCCGTTCTCCACGCTCCACTAATTGTGCCTCCCACTCATCCTTATACTGACGCAAGGTAGCAACGAGTGTGCGAGCCACGAGCAAATTGCGATACCACTTCTGGTTAGCAGGAACGATATACCAGGGCGCTTCAACAGTACTGCACTTGGAGAGAGCCTCCTCATAGGCCTCTTGATACTCGTCCCAGTATTTACGCTCAGCCCAATCAGCAGTAGTGACTTTCCATGCGTCCGTTTGATTCTTCTGTTGGGCCAGTAGGCGTCTTTCCTGCTCCTCGTTGCTCATATGCAAGTAGAGCTTCAGAATAATCATGTCATGCTGAGCCAGCAAGCGCTCAAAGTCGTTAATGGCGGCGTAGCGGCGATTCCAGGCTTCTTGTGACACCAGGTTATGCACGCGCACGACCAGCACGTCCTCATAGTGGGAGCGATTGAAAATGCCAATGATACCTCTGCCTGGAGTGACCCGATGCACACGCCAGAGGAAGTCATGGTCCAGTTCCCGAGGTGTAGGGACTTTAAACGAACGCACCTCGCATCCCTGTGGATTGACTCGGGTGAGAACCTGGTGAATTGTATCAGCCTTGCCACTGGTATCCATCCCCTGCAACACAACGAGCAAGCTATGATGGTGGGCTGCTGCCAACAACTCCTGTAACTCACCCAGTTCCTTGCCGAGTTGTTCCAGTTCTGCCCTCCCTAATGCGGGATCCGTATGCTCATCAACATAGTCGGGATCATAGTCCTGCAACTTGACGTTGCTACCTGCTTCAACTTTCCATGCAAGTTGCATCATCCTTCTCCTTTCTCGATGTCGTCTTCTTGGAGAACCCTGGCTAGCTACGTGATAGAGGCTTTGCTGCAACGGGATTATCTCCTGCCTGCTGCAACTTCTCTATACGCGCAAGTTCCTGCTCTCCTCGCTTCACTAATTTGGCTTGCCACTCCTTCTTATATGGACGCAAGGTAGAAACGAGTGTACGTGCCACGAGCAGATTGCGATACCATTTACGATTAGCTGGCACGATATACCAGGGAGCTTCATCCGTACTGCACTTGGAGAGCGCATCCCCATAGGCCTGTTGATAATCGTTCCAGTATTTGCGCTCCGCCCAATCGGCCGACGAGAGTTTCCAGGCTTTGGTCCTATCCTCCTGGCGAGCCAGTAAGCGTTTTTCCTGCTCCTCGTAGCTAATATGCAAATAGAACTTCAGAATAATCATGTCATTCTGAGCCAGCAAGCGCTCAAAGTCGTTAATGGCTGCGTATCGTCGCCGCCATACCTTTTCTGGCAGCAGATCATGCACGCGCACCACCAGGACATCCTCATAGTGGGAGCGATTGAAAATGCTGATCATGCCTCTGCCTGGAATGACCCGATGGATCCGCCAGAGGAAATCACGCGCCTGTTCCCTGGATGTAGGTCCCTTAAACGAACGCACCTCGCATCCCAGCGGATTGACTTGCGCCATGACTTGGCGAATTGTGCCATCTTTGCCGCTCGTATCCATCCCCTGTAGTACTATGAGTAGGCTGTGATGCTGCGCCGCCGCCAACAACTGCTGCAACTCGCCAAGTTCTTCGCTGATCTTTTCTAACTCTGCTGCTGCCAGTGCGCGATCGGTATACGTATCAACAAAGTCGGGATCGTAATCCTTCAACCTGATTTTGCTGCCTTCATCAACCTTCCATGCAAGTTGCATAGTGTTTCTCCTTTCGAATTGTCGAACTTGTCATTGGTTATTATACAACTTCAACTAATCGAGCAGGAGTCCCGTCTGCTTTAGCGGACGGGAGGAATGCGAGTCCTTGTGGTGGCGCGATGGGTTGGGATTTCTCTTGCCCTTTTCGTACATTTGTGCTACAATAGACGTGCGCGAAGACACTCTGGCGCGATACGGGTTGTGCTCGTTCCAGCGTGGGTAAGGTCCCAACAGAGAGAGACGGTACGCGGATTGCCCGCCAAGCTGCTAATTGGTTCCTGAGAACATCTATCGAGAGAGAGAGACTGCCAGGGTAAAACAGCGTCATCATAAGGAAACGCTCCTTATTCGGCATGTTCTGAGTAAGGACGGGCCACTTGTCGGATGGCCCGGTGAAGACAGTCGTGTCTTCCGTGATGTGTCGGCTCGTGACGCCGGTGCCTACAACGGTCGAGGCTAGACACAAGCCCGTCCCATTTATGGGACAGGGTATCTGACTGGATGACTTCTCTCTGTCCAATACCTGATTTGGTGGCTCTTCCGCGACTTTGGGTTCTACCCAAAATCCTGGAACAGAAGCTGGTCGCGCTCACACCTACCACGCAGCAGGACACGCACACCCCGCTCAACTTCGCCCCTCGCCCGCAGAGCCTCGCGCGTCGTCTTTTCTCCGATGAGGTGATCGAAGCGCATCTGGACGCGCTGGCATCTGCCCAGCAAGAAGACGGCGGTTGGCAGTTCAACTGGCTGGCCTGGAATCCGTACTGCGACCCTCGAATGGCGAGAGATTGTGACCATTGAGGCACTGGCCACGCTGCGGGCGTATGGCCAACAGCTCTAAGAGCAGCAGTTCATCCAGACCATTGGCTAAAAGCTCTTGCACACGAGAATGATCTGCTGTCTGAAATAGTCCTTCGTTGCTGTTTCGGGGGGCGATCCTAGAGAAAAATGCGATCTTAGAAAAAAGGGGCGACACAACCGCTACACCTGCTACACCTGCTACAGCCGACACATCTGACGGCAGTGCCACAAAACCCACAGATATATCTCTACAATATAAAATGCCTTCCTACCTATGTTCGCGAAAATACTGTGGAATGTGGGCCCTTGAGGAAATACTATATTATGGCTCGCTTACGCCTCCGGCTTCCTACGCCGCTGCGTCACCTTTTGTGCAGCGATGGTAGCCACTTGCTGCGCCAGCATCTCCCTGGCTTGCACTTCCTCTTGGAGTTGGGCACGCAGTGCCGCGATCTGTTGATCCTGTGTGTCGGCTCTCTGCTGCCATCCCAGCGTCATGCCCTTGAGTGCTTCGGTGTCGTTGATAAGGGCCACCAATGACTCATGCTGGCTGCGTTGCAGCTCAACGATCTCACGCATCTGTGCGGTCTGGCTGGTGAATGCCTCACGCAGTGTTGCTATATCACCTTCATCCGGTGTCTGTTGCTCAGCCAGGGCTTCGTGCGGCTGGCGTTGCTGTTCCATGATGAAGTCTCCACCTGCTGCGGCTATCGAGAGATACGAAGGAGAAAAAGGTTCCTTGGAGCAGAGAGCGGCGTGGTACAGAAACGAGATACCTAGTCCCCAGTAGAGCAAGCGGGGGCTGGGAAGAGCAAATGTATTATATCCACTCATCAGGTACGCCCGGCGGTCTCCGGCAAGCAAGAGGTTATCGAATACCTGAAATCCGTTGGGGCCATCATACACATGCACCTCGCTGATATGCCCATCCCCCTCAGGAGTATTGAAACACAGAAAGACTCTGACCAGTTGAGGACGTTGGTTCTCGAGAATGAGGGGTGTGGGTATGGCGATATGAAACCAGTCTGTCGGTCCCACGCCGCAGCTTGAACTCTGGACCCCATCCTCTGTGATCCAGAGCAAGAAGATGCTCTGGATGCTGGACAACGACCGCGTTGCCATGCATCCACATTGCTGTCACGGGAGCAGTCATACAACCTCCTCCAAGCAGTAAAAGTTTACAACAAAACCACAAACACTACAACATAGGCGTATCACAGAAGCATCACAAAAATCCATGGAAGGGATTACCCACATTCTACAGAAGGATTAATGCAATGCCCCTGCTTCCAGGACAAGGCACAGAAGTGAAAGAAGCCTGATAGTATGAGGCTATCAAGCTCCTGATTTACTGAATGCGACGAGTTGCAGGCATCTGGCGACTGCTCAGTCGCCGCCCTCGTACTTGAACGAGAGTTCCATTTTCACACGGTAGGCAAGAGGCTTCCCAGGCTCCTCGATGTGGATATCTTGCTCGACAACGCGGGCGACCCGAATGTTCCGCAAGTGATGGGAAGCTGTCTCAATGACGGCTGCGGCCGCCTTCTCCCATGACTCGTGGCTGGTCCCTACCAGCTCGATCACCTTGTAAACACTTTCAGCCATTGTTGTTCTCCTTTCGTTTAGGTGTCAGTAGTGAGTGGTCAGTAGCCAGTTGACTGACTAGTGATCCGCCTTTCAGAGACAGAAGTTACATGCATCTTCACATGAGGAGCGCCGGTACTCCTCATGTGAGTAACACTGCCATCGTTGGGAGTGGTACTACAACTATTATAGCCGACACAGAAACAAAACCCACTCACAAATCCATCACACCACTGTAGCAACACATGTTCTATTCCTCTACGCTTTCCCAACCTCCTACATCGCCTTTACCATCAGCGTGTTGAAAAACCCTATTGTCGAGCTTTGCGAAGAAGGCTGAATTTGGAAACCGGGCATCGCCTCCCCGCTAACATTGCTTACACCTGGAGAGATGCACCACCATTGCCAGACCTCAACCAAAGGCATATAATAAAAGTCCAACAGCACACCATCATTGACTGAAGCCGAGGTGATGAGCATGTCCAAAAAATCAAAGCAACCTACACGCAAGAAAAGCCTGACCACCAACCCATCGCAAGCCGACAAGTTGTTCGACCTGGTGGGCCAGCAAATATTTCGAGGAGACTACACAGAGGCAATCGCCAATGGTGAGCGTCTGTTGCGTCATCTCCCACAGCAAACCCCACTGCGTGCTGACGTGCTTACCCAACTAGGGGTCGCGCACGGCATGCTACAGAACTTTCCACAAAGCTATGAAGCCTTCACCGAAGCACTAGAGATCACTCCGAACAACGCTGAATTATGGCACAACCGCGGCATGGCGAGCCGCTACACCACGCGTTTTGGTCGATCCTTACGCGATTATGAGCGTGCCGTCGAACTGAACACTATCGATACTCTGGCAGAGAAGTTCGATGAAGAAGTGAAGGTCGCTCGCGAGCTAGCCCAAAAGTCTATGGAGATGCGCGGGCCAGATTTCACGCTGGATCAGCTCATCAAGCAGGAAGACCTCTTCCAGCGCGGTCTGGAACTCATGGAAGCCGGTAAATGGGATGAGGCAGGACAGGCTTTCCAGGCATCCATTGCCATGGGCGACTGCTTACCACACCCCTGGGGCAACCTGGGGATATGCTTAATGATGCAGGAACGCTATGACGAAGCCGAGGCTGCACTGAAACGAGCACTCGTCATTGACCCAGAATATACCATTGCGAAAATAGAATTTGGCAACTGCTTCCTGAAACCCGGCGCACAGGCCCGCCAGAGATGATTGAGATAAGGGACCCATTTAAGGACAGCAAGATCAAGCAGTCAATACGGTAGAAGGTAATGACGACTGGCCCCTGCTTGAGCAGGTGCGAAAGCGTCACCACTTTACCAAGTGCGTCGGGCAGGGTGAAATCAGGTGCCTGCTCACCTTCCTTGAGGGCTTTCTCCACGGCACCGGAAGTGATAAGCTGCCCGATGGGACTTGTCAAATCCTTCACGCAATTCTGCGGGTAGCTCGCTGGCCGTCCTGAGCGTTAAATTCATCAATCTGTTGCTGTAATGGGGTAAGGGTCATTTGTGATATTCCCGTCAGCACTTACATCGCGCTGGATGAGATCCGCTTTGATCTACAAGGGTAGGCGTACACAGCAGGAGTACCACCTGAGTGGAGGAGGAGAACCTGGCTGCCCGATGACCTGCGTCCAGTGGCATGGCGGCCAGGAAGCCTGAAGTACTATTCCGCTGAATACACCGGATCCAGGAGAACGCCTTCTGTCTGAGCCATAAGCAGGATCGCATCGAGGCTTGCCTCAGTGGGATCTCCATACTCACGGCCAATGAATTCGTCATCGATCTCAAACGGCTTACGAGGACGGTCGGGATCACGCTCCAGTAAGCGGCACAGCGCAGCCCACCACATCTCCAGACTTTTCGTAACATTGCTCGCGCTTTCAATTCCCACTGATGCCGATCAGGGGACAGGTGATGCCTTTCTCATGTAAAGCCAGAGAAGCCGGTGAAAATGCCCCCTGCTCCAAACGGTACATAGATGGCATCAAGGTGAAGCCCTTGATCGATGATCTGGCTGGCCATCTCAAACCCGCAGCGAACATAGCCAAGACAGCTATGGGGCGTCGTTCCGCTTACCGGGATGTAGTGTGGGGTGCGCCCTTGTGAGCGCAAGGTTTCACAGAGCTCGTGTGCCTGCTGTTCCAGATTCCAATGATCGCTGCTCTCGACCAGATGCACCTGAGCACCCATGAGATCCTCAGCAACTTCGCCTTTGAGGTGCAGATGACGATTTTACACGGGAACTGTGGTGGGATCATCTTCCGCATTAATCCAGATGGCACCAAATACTATCTCTTTCAAGTTTGCGCAACCGGGTATTACGAGCTCGATGCAGGCCTCGACAGCACACACTTTAAGGCGTCTGGTGACCAAGTCTTCCCCAGTGATCACTACCGGGTATAATCAGCTCAACACGATTGCAGTCGTGGCAAACGGGAGCACGCTGGATCTCGTACGTGAATCACACGAAGATTGTATAGTGTCAGTAACAACACTTCTACCGGTGCGGATTTCATTGGTCTGGCAGTCGGTGATTCCAGTGAGCCAACTGAGGTAGCATATAGCAACGCGAAGGTGTGGACATTTTGACGATAAGCGTATCCCCTCAGTGAGCGATGATAAGACCGGAATCATCCTCACATTTGGAGAACAGATGAGCTTATGAGACACATACCTTTTTGTGTCGTCGCTTCACCAGCCATTTCTTGTTGAGAAGAAATAACTCCTTATCGCACGCAACTCACAAGAAGATCGACTGGATGAAGCAGCAGTTAAGACGAGTCACCTGGGCAGCTTCACACATAATCACCAAATTGCACGCTTGAGAGCCAGGAGAGCAACACTTTCACGATCCCACAGAAGCGGATAGAGTGGAATAAGCAGAGGCAATGCCCCTGCTTCCAGGACAAGGCACAGAAGTGAAAGAAGCTTGATAGTATGAGGCTATCAAGCTCCTGATTTACTGAATGAATGAGACGAGTTGCAGGCATCTTTTTCCTCTACGCTTTCCCAACCCCCTACATCGCCTTTACTATCAGCGTGTGGAAAAACCCTATTGTCGAGCTTTGCGAAGAAAGCTGAATTTGGAAACCGGGCATCGCCCTCCCCGCTAACATTGCTTACACCTGGAGAGATAGGGTATGTTTCATTTTTTGCATAGGGAGGAGTCATGGACCAGGGCGGAGGCACGGACGGAGGCAAGCTCACGCCCCTACCGCCCCTACTGTCCCTTGAGGAGCCCGCTGCGTGGTTAGTAGGGGCGTGAGCTTGCCTCCGCCCTGGGGGTCGGGGTGGTCTGGCTCGACGCAAAAATCTGAACCTCACCTGGAGAGATGCACCACCATTGCCAACCCTTACCCAGAGGTTTATAATAAATGTCCAGTAGTACTTCCTCATCGACTTGAAACCGAGGCAATTAGCAAAAACATGGCCAAAAAATCAAAGCAACCTGCACACAAAAAAAGCCTGACCACCAACCCATCGCAAGCCGACAAGTTGTTCGACCAGATGGGCCAGCAAATATTCCAGGGAAACTATACAGGGGCAATCGCCAACGGCGAGCGTCTATTGCGTTATCTCCCACAGCATGCCCCACTGCGTGCTGACGTGCTTGGCCAACTAGGGGTCGCACACGGCATGCTACAGAACTATGAAGAGAGCTATCAGGCCTTCACTGAAGCGTTAGAGATAACTCCCAACGATGCTGAATTATGGTACAACCGCGGCATGGCGAGCGCCTTTACTTCGCGCTTTGGTCGATCCTTACGCGATTATGAGCGCGCCAAGGAACTGCATTCGATTACGGCTTTGACAGGGGAACTCGAAAAGAGGTTAAAGGTCGCTCGCAAGATCGTCAAAGGCTCTGTGAAGATGCGCGGGCCAAATTTCACCCTGGATCAGCTCATTGAACAGGAAGACCTCTTCCAGCGCGGCCTGGAGCTCATGCAAGCTGGTAAATGGGATGAAGCAGGACAGGCTTTCCAGGCAGCTATTGCCATGGGTGACTGCTTACCACAGCCCTGGGGCAACCTGGGCATCAGCTTGATGATGCAGCAACGCTATGACGAGGCCGAGGCGGCATTCAGACGAGCGCTGGTCATTGACCCGAAATATACGCTTGCTAAACAGAATTTGGCCATGCTTCCTGAGATCCGACGAACAGGGCCGCCAAAGATAATTGGATTGAACGATCCATTCAAGAATAGCGAGATCAAGCAGTCCATTACTTTTCTCCTGGAAGGGTGAAAAGTCATGCTCAATATCCCCACAATCATCCTGCCACCAGACGACGGCACAGCGGGCATGAGATCTTTCAAGGGTAGGGTTTTTCGAATCCGGTCATCATGTTCGTAGGGCGAGTGTGGCGGGGGGTGGCGGGGTGGGCCTTTATGGACGCAATCCGGGGGATTGTGTGGCCCGCCGTACCCCGGTCTCGTGCCCCTTTGCATACGGCCTCACAAAAAACCTACCTCTGAGAGGGGTGGAGCGGTAGGGCCTTTTTGGGTGCTTTTACAGGTAGATTTTTCGAGCACGGAGACATTGGAGACATCGGAGACATCGGAGACAAGTGTCCCAACGGAGACATCGGAGACAAGTGTCGTTCCACGCCTCACTCGACCTTATCTATGATATAATGAAATCCAGTCCTGTGCAGGCACCTCCCATCATCGGGCAATCCTTCGAAACTGGGCTCTAAACGCTTAGAAACACCATTGGGATAACGTGCAGATTGTATTTAGCCTCCCCCAAATCCGTAGGACAGGAGAGATTGACCAGAGGGAACAAACATGGTAAAGACATACACCGGAAAGGATGCGAAAGGCCAGTTCCAGCCACTATCTGAAGCCGGAATCCAAGCATATACAGACAGTACAAGCTACAGTAAAGGCCACAGCTACTACCTCAACAACGCTATTTTTGATCCAATCCTGCGTGAATTGGTTCTTCAGGCGCAATGTAGGGGATCAAGTGGTGGTCCTTACCGTGTCCAGGCTACCCTGGTGCCGGTGAGCGATACAAGCTCAAACACGCTGGCATCCTTTGGCTGTAGCTGTCCCCGCGGCGGCTTTTGCAAGCATATTGTTGCATTGCTACTCACCTGGCTTCATCATCCAGAACGCTTTACCGTGCGCACAGGGCTGATGGGGCAACTCATGGAGAAAAGCCGCGAAGAGTTACTGCTTCTCATCGAAGAATTGTTGAAGCGGCAGCCTGAACTAGAATCCCTGGTTGAACTGCTGATTGAACTACCGGCCTCCAGGCCCGGCCAGAAAGGAACACAGCCACGTAAGAGTGTAGGACGTACGCTTGATCCTTCCTCCATTCGAAGCCAGGTGGACCTGGCTTTCTACAACGCCGGAGAAGGGTGGGATGCGCCTGGCCGCGCCGCTGCTGATCTAGACCCGTTGTGTGACATCGGTAAGAGCTTTGCCGAGGCGGGGGAGTGGGCCAACGCGCAGGTTGTATTTGCAACGATTGCCGAGGAAGCCATCGCACAATATGAGGAGCTACGTGATGAGGGTCAGATCAGCTGGATTCTGGGTGAATGCGCTGCGGGCCTGGTAGCCTGCCTGGAGGCTCAATCCGGTCTCCCACAAGAGGAGAGATTCGACGTTTCGGAGCGCGAAGAACTGCTCACCGCCCTATTTTCCCTCTGGAGATTTGGATACGAGTACGGAGGAATCGAAACAGATATACCAGGGGCGGTCGCGGACAACGTGACTGAAGATGAGCGATCAATGATCGAGGGCTGGCTACGGGAGGAGATGAGGTCAGGGCAGGACTCTTCGAGCACATGGAACAATCGGTACATAATCGGTTTTCTAACGAGACTGAAAGCAGCGGCGCAGTTCAGCGATGAGGACCTGCTGGAGGAGTATCGCAATGCAGGTTTGTACGGAGACCTGGTTGAGAAATTAATCCAGTTTCACCGACAGGATGAGGCCCTCAAAGTAGCCACCGCGCGGCTAATCGACCCAAGGGAGGTACTACAGTTTGCTGATCAACTGCTGAAGTCCGGCCAAGCCTGGCAAGAGCAGGCATTCACGTTTGTCGAAATGAGGATGAAAGAGTCCGAAATTGCCGTGCGAGAAAAACCGCGAGATTTCACAGTGGCGAACAAGTTAGATACCTACCGCCGCTGGTTGGGTGAAAAGTATAGCGCTTACAGCAAGGCGGAGCAAGCCTTGAACATGGAGCTTGCTCGCTTCCAGGCGCACCCGGATGATAACACCTATCGCTCTGCTCAATCTGCCTCCCAATTAGCCGGTCAGCCGGAAAACTTGTGGACTACCCTGCGACCACGCCTACTCAAGACATTAGAGCAGCAAGGAAATTGGAGCGCACTGGTCAGTATTTATCTGACTGAAGGAGAGGTCGGAAAGGCCATATCCGCCTTGGCAGAGATGGAGCGTCCACAAAGTACATCGCTCTACGGATATGGATACCCTTCTTATGGCGCTCCGAGTAACTATCAAGTTCAAGTAGCTAAAGCCGCGGAAGAGCACTATCCAGATGAAGCAATTCGCCTGTACAAGAGTGTTGCGCAAAAGCTCATTGACGGGCGCGGACGGGAAAATTATCAGCAGGCAGCAGGTTATCTGGCTCAGGTGAAAGCACTCTACCAGAAGCAAGGGCGTGAGCCCGAGTGGAACGCCTATATCAGCGACCTGCGAAACAAGAACAAATCCCTGCCTGCATTGAAAGATGAACTGAACAGGCGAAATTTATAGCAGAAAGTCGAAACGCTGCACGAACAAAGTATAGGCTAGCAGCGTAACGAAAATAGAGTAGCAACGAAACAATGGCAAAACAGAAAAAGAAAACCACAACACAGCTTGGTAAACTGCCCCCGCGTTACCGCTTCTTTCTCAACCCCTATCAGGATGTGCGGTTTACCAGGTGCCCACGATGTGACAACAAGACAAAGCTGCGGAAGCTGCCACTGGTTATCCATGTGGAACCGATGTACTTCCTATCTCTGAACAAGACAGTCCGCTACTGCCCCTACTGTGACCTGATCATTGCTCACCAGGACGATCTGGAGCATTTGCTTGCATCTATCTTCGCCGAACAAAAGCCCGAAATCATTGGCAACGATTACCTGGTACTTGGAACGCAGGATAGACCAGCATGGAAGAAGGGAACGCAACAACAGGCAACCCTTCAAGAGGCGCTTGAAACACTGCACGACTTCAAGGAAGTGCTCACCTTCAAGCTCACAGGAGGCTGGACACCTCCAGCTAACAGGGGAATGGAAGTAGATAAGGAAACGAAATAAGGACTATGGAGCAGAGAAATAGAGCGAAAGGTAATTTTCGCCTCAGCGCTAATATTCATCGCGTGGATCCGTACGGAGGCGTTTTGGTAATTACAACGTGTTGGCGACCACGGCCAGATGACCCCAATCCCGAGCATCCGGGAGACAGAGTCTCCTTACAGATCTATCACCCAACAAATGCTGAAGATTTCTGTCCTTGTGGCAGTGGCAAACGCTTTGATGCCTGTTGCCGATGGCTGCCCTATTGGCGGCCCGTCTGCCCGAATCCGTGGCAGGGATGTAGCCTCATGCGTCCTCAATCTGCTCGCTTCACCAACATACCCTACCAAGCAGTCCATGCTTTCTTGCAAGACGATGAGCGACTCCATTGTATTGAAGATACCCCGCAGCGTGCGTTTTGGATCTACTGGGGCAACCCGGCCTTCGCTATACCTCAAGGAAGGCTGTGCTTCGGGGACATCGAACTACTCGAAGACCAGACCTTGTTGCTTACCGCACTTAGCGATACCCGCATGGAGCTATTGCTAGAGCTTATTCAACCCCTCAACCTGGGCACTCCAGAGATACACAAGGAGACCATTAAACGTCTGGCGAAACCAGTACGGAAAGCGTCAAGAAGGAAACTCTGACAGCAGACATTTGGAGAGAGGGCCTGTCACCCTGAGCGCAGTGAGCCGAAGCCCTGAGCTTGCGAAGGGGAAGGGCCCCTCACGGGAAGCCTTATCTCCAAATGTCTACCCTGACAAGAGTTTATCGAGCGTGATCGGCAGGTCGCGGACACGGATGCCCGTCGCGTGATAGACCGCATTAGCGATTGCTGCAGCAGTACCAACAATCCCAATCTCGCCAATCCCCTTCGCGCCCATCGGGTTGATATACGGATCGGCTTCATCGATCCATGACACGTCGATCGTACCCACATCAGCGTTCGTCGCAATATGGTACTCTGCGAAATCATGGTTCACGTAGTCCCCGAAGTGCGGGTCCATGACGCTTTCCTCGTGGAGCGCCATCGACAGCCCCATCGTCATTCCACCTAGCAACTGTGAACGGGCTGTCTTTGCATTCATGATCCGACCGACAGCGAAAACGCCCAGCAGCCGCGGAACGCGCACCTCGCCGGTATCGCGGTTCACACGGACCTCTGCAAATTGCGCACCAAAAGCATGCATCGCGAACCGTTTCGCCTCTGGATTCTCTCCGCCCTCGCCAATTGCTTCGAGTCCCTCGGCAGGAATGACGCCGTTTTCTTCCTGCAGGCGGGCGCGGAGCTTGCGGGCGGCATCAACGATGGCTGTTCCCCATGAGGCGGTTCCCATCGAGCCACCGGCCAGAGACGCGCGCGGCAGTAACGTGTCGCCAATCTCGAGATGCACTCGCTCCATTGAAACGTCGAGTGCATCCGCAGCGATCTGCGTGAGGACCGTCCACGCCCCGGTTCCAATATCAGATGCGTCGATGAGAACGCTGTACCATCCCTCACGATCAACACGCGCGATAGCGGACGATGGCCTGCGACGCGTGGGATACGTTGATGCGGCAACACCGGTCCCGATGAGCCACCGGCCAGCGGAATGCATCCCAGGTCTTGGATCGCGCTGCTGCCAGCCGAAGCGCTGCGCACCTTCCCGCAGGCAAGCAACGAGCCCGCGGCTGCTGAAAGGATGCCCCGTTTCGGGATCGCTCTCGGGTTCGTTGCGCATGCGAAACTCGATTGGATCAAGCTTACATGCAATCGCCATCTCGTCCATGGCTGACTCAAGCGCATACATCCCCGGACACTCGCCAGGCGCACGCATCCACGCTGGCGTCGGAACATCGAGTCGCGCAAGCCGGTGCGTAGTCCGGCGGTTCGGTGCGGCGTACATCATACGTGTGACGACAGCTGTTTGTTCGGCGAACTCCTGAAGGGTCGAGGTCTGCTCGACGACGTCATGTGCAATCGCTGTCAGCCGGCCATCGTTATTTGCGCCCAAGCGAATGCGCTGGATCGTCGGCGTGCGATAGCCTGCCACTGCAAACATATGCTGCCGTGTGAGCGCGAACTTTACAGGTCGACCTACCACCTGTGCAGCCATCACTGTAAGAATGACGTGTGGACGGGCACCACCTTTCGAGCCGAATGCGCCACCAACATAGGGCGAAATGACACGCACGCGCTCGGGCTCCAGTCCGAACGCCTGGGCAACCTTGTCCCGAATCATATGCGAGCCCTGGTTCGAGTCGTACAGGGTGACACTATCACCCTTCCATATCGCGATCGTTGCATGTGGTTCAAGCGGATTGTTGTGGTACGCTGGCGTGGTATAGGTATGGTCGAGCGAGACAGCAGCTGATGCCAGCGCAGCCTCGACGTCGCCGCTGGTCGTGTCGGTCTCGTAGCTGGGATTGACATGCTCCGGCTTATACAGAGCTCCGTGGTCTGCACGCAGCTCGACGTCATGAGGCTGCTCATCATAGCGGACTACTATGGATTCTGCCGCTTGGCGCGCAATTTCTATTGTCTCAGCAACAACAAGGGCCACAAACTGGCCACGATACCCGACAGCATCGGATTGTAACACCGCAATTTCAGCCTCTATCGGCGCGAGACGCGGCGCACTCTCGTGCGAGAGCACCGTGAGGACACCGGTCAGCGCACGTGCTGCCCTGGCATCGATCGATACGATCCGGCCTTTCGCGATGGTGCTCTGAACCGGGAACGCGTACGTCACCTCGTCGACTGCATGTTCATAGGCATAGGTCGCAGTGCCAGTGACTTTCTTTGGGCCATCGATACGATCCAGAGGCGCACCGACAACCCGTCGTGTCGTGCTTATCATAGGTTCTCCTCCTGTGTAAGATCAAGCAGTGTGCGCACAAGGATGTTGCGTGCGAGCGGGATCTTGAATGCGTTGTCGCGCAGCGGCCGCGCGTCGGCGAGTTCGGCATCGGCAGCCTGGCGGAATGTCTCCTCAGTCGCCGGTGCGCCACGCAGCGCGGCTTCGGCCTTCGCCGCCCGCCACGGGATGTGCGCGACGCCGCCAAAGGCGATACGCGCGTCGCGCACGATGCCATCGGCGACATCGAGCGCCGCAGCGACCGAGACGAGTGCGAAAGCGTAGGATGCCCGGTCGCGCACCTTGCGGTAGTGCGAGCGCGCTGCGAATGCGAGCGGTGGCAGGTCGACGGCCGTGATCAACTCGCCGTGCTCCAGCACGGTGTCGCGCTGTGGTTCGTCGCCGGGTAGACGGTGGAAGTTGACCAGGGGTATCGTCCGCTCACCGTTTGGCCCGAGCACACGGACGACGGCATCGAGCGCGATCATCGCGACGGCCATATCCGATGGATGTGTCGCAATGCATGCTTCTGATGCGCCCAGAATGGCCAGGTTGCGGTGATAGCCTTCGCGTGCGGGACAGCCACTGCCCGGCACGCGCTTGTTGCACGGTTTGGAAACATCCTGGAAGTAGACGCAGCGCGTCCGTTGCAGCAGGTTCCCGCCGGTCGTAGCAAGGTTGCGCAGTTGGCCCGAGGCACCTGAGAGCAACGCCTGCGCGAGCATAGGGTAGCGTGTGCGAATCGTGCGATCGGCAGCGAGTTCGCTGTTGCGCACGGCGGCACCGATACGCACGCCCCCGTCGGGAAGCAGCTCAATGCGGTCGTAGGGCAGGCGTGTGACATCGACGAGCAGGTCCGGCTGCGCGACCCCCAATTTCATGTGGTCGACCAGGTTCGTCCCGCCACCGAGGAAGGCACCGTTTGGGGCCTGGGCGAGCAGCGCGACGGCGCTGGCGGCGTCACTGGCGCGTTCGTAGCGAAAAGGATTCATCGCGCCACCTCCGCAATCGCCGGGACGATATTCGCGTACGTGGCGCACCGGCAGAGATTGCCGCTCATGCGCTCGCGGATCTCGTCGTCATTGAGAATGACGTGGTCAGCGTTGAGATCAGCGGTCACCGCACTCGGCCAGCCGGCCTCGGCCTCGCGCAGCATTCCGACCGCCGAGCATATCTGTCCCGGTGTACAGTAGCCGCACTGGAACGCGTCATGCGCGATGAACGACTGCTGTAGGGGCAGTAGGGACGCGAGCTTGCCTCCGTCCGTGCCATCTGCCAACCCCTTGATCGTAATGATCTGGGCATCCTGGTGCGCGACGGCGAGCGCGAGGCAGCTATTCACGCGCCGACCATCGAGCAAGATGGTACAGGCACCGCATTGCCCGTGGTCACATCCCTTCTTGGGGCCGGTGAGGCCTAGACGTTCGCGCAGCGCGTCCAGGAGCGTCGTCCGGGTATCGATGAAAAGCCGATGCGCAACCCCGTTCACTCGCAGGGTAATCTCAAGGTCCATAGTCCATGTGCCTCCTTTATACTCATTCATACTGGGTGCGCGTACGATTTTTGCACGCCGTAGGGGCGGTAGGGACGTGACCTTGCGTCCGTCCGTGCCTCCGCCCTGCGTTTTCGTGGTTAGTAGAGGCGGTAGGGACGGTAGGGACGCGAGCTTGCCTCCGTCCGTGCCTCCGTCCTTGCCTCCGCCCTGGTCCGAGCTCCATGCAAAAATTGTACGCGCTCGTTTGTACGTGCTACTTTGTGTCTGGACAGCCGGCACTGACAGGCTGCTTCGCTTTGTCCAAAAGCGTGATCGGGATGAGATGCAGCATCTCGCTGAGCTTCGCGCTCTTTAAGGCGAGAAATCTTTTGTTGCAACATGGCCATGTGCTGCTCCAGTTCCTGCATGTGCTGTTCCAGGGAGTGCCGGTGTTGTTCAAGCATGAGACGGCGTTCGGTGAGAGTAGCGGAACCCTGGCGGCGCATTTGGGCAAAGCGCACCATCTGTGCGCGAGGCATACCTGTATCCCGTAATCGGATGAGCAAGTCGATCCAGGCGAGATCGTGCTGCGTATAGCGACGATGGCCATTCTGAGCCCTGCCGACTGGCTCAAGCAGCCCGATGCGCTCATAGTAGCGCAAGGTATCGATGCTCAGCCCTGTCTGTTGAGCGACTTGTTGGATAGTCAGTCCTGTTTCCATGCCATAAGTATAGAACCTGGAGTGGACTCCATGTCAAGGGGGTGTCAGTGACACCCCCTTGACAATCTGACAAAATCAGCTATAATATATTTGAGACCGAACGGTCTCAAATATATTGCTAATAAAACAGACCAATCGGTCTGATGGTGTGACTCCCCGATTTATCGTGGGAGCATGAAAGGAACGCTCAATGACCAATCTTGTAGCTCCCCTCAGCGAAGCTTGCGGAGCGCGTATCAATCCTCTCGAAGGAGATCGCACCCGCGTCATTACCTGGGAAGACCCCACAGCAGCAGTTCAAACGGGAAAGACGATCAGTGGCATAGCGTATCTCAAAGCCCTGCAATCGGGTGAGCTTCCTCCCCCTCCCATCGCTGTCTTGATGGGAATGTCGATAACCGAAGTGAGCGAGGGGCGTGTTGTCTTCACCGCCGAACCATCGGAGTATCACTACAATCCTCTTGGAACGGTGCATGGAGGGGTCATGGCGACGCTCTTGGACTCGGCGCTGGGTTGTGCCGTACAATCCATGCTCCCCGCCGGGACAAGCTATACCACCCTCGAACTCAAGGTCAACTACCTGCGACCCATTACAGCGAAGACGGGAACAGTATACTGCGAGGGGAAGATCATTCACCTTGGAGGACGCATCGCCACCGCCGAGGGACGCTTAACCGACGCTGAAGGCAAACTCTATGCGCATGGGACCACCACATGTATCATTTTGCGCCCATCATCCCCTTCCGGGCAGGAGTAAGATGTAATTCCTGCTGCATTGGACAGCATAAAAGGAGGTAACAGCGATGCTGAAATATCGTCGTAACTCCCCGATTTTTCGTGGGAGTCCTTCAAACGATCAAGGGACATCTGGAAGCACGAGCATTTCTCATGTAAAAATGTATAAAACACCGGCAGGGCCATTGTTCCTGCGTAGCTGTTGTTCACCTTCATTCGTAGAAGGTTTGAAAGCGGATGAAGGCCTGCGCGCCTTCGCCCGTCTTCCCGAACGCGAACACCGACTGCTGCTCTCTCTCGCCGGCAGACAGAAAATAGGCTTACGCTGGCCTACACTGCAACAGGCATGATTGTTGGTCAAGCCACCCTTGCACCAGTGGATAATTGGTGGCAAGATATCGGTAATGCATATGAGATCGCCGTTGAGGTCAGCTCAAGCTGGCGCAAACTGGGCATCGCGCATCAACTGCTCTCTTTTGCGCTTGAGTTTGAGTCCCTGGAAGAGTATCTTATTCTCGGATTAGGTCTCTCCTGGCATTGGGATTATGAAGGGCTGGGCATGACGCGCTTTCACTATCGAGAGATAATCGCCAGGCTCTTTGCAGCTCATGGTTTTGCCGAATATCTCACCTCCGAGCCGAATATTCGTATGGACCCCGCGAACATCCTGGTAGCTCGTCTTGGTAGTCATCTTGCAGAAGAGAATATGAACCGCTTTTTCCAGCGCTTACTCCAGTCAGAGACACTTCCGGGACTTTAGAAAGGAACATATAGATGAGTAAAGGTGAACAGACACGCGAGAGAATACTGGCACGCTCAGCCCAACTCTTCAATCGCCAGGGATACTTTGGCGCATCCCTCTCCGACATTATGCGCGAAACCGGCCTGGAGAAAGGCGGCATCTATAACCACTTCTCCAGCAAGGAACAACTGGCCCTGGAATCGTTCGATTACGCCTATGGACTGGTTCAGCAGCGCGTGCGCCATGGCGCTTACTGGAAAGTTCAACGCCATTGAGCGTCTTGCTAGCCATCGTCTCCGTCTTTCAAGGAATCGTCGAAGACCCGCCCGTTGCCGGTGGCTGCCCGATTCTCAATACCGCAATCGAGGCGGATGATGCCAACGAGATGCTGCGAGACCGCGCGCGATCCGCCATGGATGATTGGCGCACCACCATCCATCGTATCGTGAACAAAGGCATAGAGCGCCAGGAAATTCGTCCCGGAGTAGATGCTGACGAGGTAGCGTCGATCCTCATTGCCACGCTTGAGGGCGCGATTATGCTGAGTAATCTCTACAAAGACCCCATACACATGCAACGTGCCGCCGACCATATCAACCAATATATCGAGACAATGCGGCTTCGGGTGGGACATCCGGATCAGGGGTGATAATGCATTGCCGTCGGCACCAAGCGGTGGGGGGCTATTTCAAGGCCGCCCAAACACCCTAAATGAGGGTAAATATGAACCAGGAAGGACGAGTCTCAACAGAGCAGCAGGGACATGTACTGCTGATTGGACTAGATCGTGTTGCCAAACGCAACGCATTTGATAGAGCAATGCTCAACGCGCTAGGGCTAGCTTACGCTGAGCTAGAGCATAATGACCAATTGCGTTGTGGCGTGCTATTTGCGCATGGAGATCACTTCACAGGCGGTTTGGAACTGACGCAGTTTGCATCATCCCTGGGACATTTTGATTATCCGGAGGGTGCGATTGATCCACTTGGCATTCGTGGCCCGCGCCTCACGAAACCGATGATCTCTGCGGTGCAGGGGATATGCCTTACCATCGGCATTGAACTATTGCTGGCAACGGATATTCGCATTGCCGCTTCCGATGCACGGTTCGCTCAAATAGAGATCAAACGCGGCCTTTTCCCCTTTGGAGGTGCGACCATCCGGTTTCCCCGAGAGGTAGGCTGGGGCAACGCGATGCGTTATTTGCTGACCGGTGATGAGTTCAATGCAGCAGAGGCATTGCGTATCGGTTTCGTGCAGGAGGTGGTCGAGCCAGGACAGCAGCTTACTCGCGCAACAGAACTGGCTCAGGTCGTCTCAGCGCAAGCCCCATTAGGTGTGCGTGCCACGCTCAAATCGGCACGATTAGCCATTACCGAGGGTGAAGAGGCTGCAATCCAACAATTTCTGCCTGATCTGCAGGCGATTATGCAGAGCGAGGATATTAAAGAGGGCATCCAGTCCTTCATTGAGCGACGCCAGGCCAACTTTAAGGGGCGGTAATGAATGGTATCGAACGTGGAACATCTTACCATTGATCATCTTGTTCCGCGTGCCCATTATCCTGGTCTATGCTAAAAGAATTTGCTGTTCGTGATGTCGATTTAGCCAGGTGCCATTCGTCGTTCTACTAGAAGGGTGATGTTGAACACCTTTCAAAAATTTAGTGTGAAGAAAGAGGAACAACAATGGCGAATTTTGTCCTACTCTACAGCGGTGGTGGCATGCCCGAGACTGAAGCTGAACAGGCAGCCGTCATGCAAGCGTGGGGAGCCTGGTACGGTAGACTCGGCAGTGCCGTCATCGACGGAGGCAATCCCTTTACCCCGACGGCTAAAAGCATCGCGAGCGACGGAACCGTCAGTGACAGCCCGGTGGGTACGATGGCCAGTGGGTACTCTATCATCAAGGCGGATTCGCTGAGCGCGGCCGTCGAGATGGCCAAGGGCTGCCCAATTTTGCAGAGTGGTGGTCAGATTTCGGTGTACGAAACCTTCCCAGTGATGTAGGGAAAGCCTCCCTCATCGAAAACAGCTCCAAGTGATTGGGGCTGTTTTCTTTTCTACAAGAGCGTCTCTTGTAGACGGGCATTTTTTTGTAAACATAATAGTTACTAATAGTGAGAAGTAGTGTACGGCGCTAGTAGTAATCTTGTCTTAGCTTGGGAGTCTCTGAGATGCATCATCTTCGGCTTCCCCCAAAAGTAATTGTGAGTATTGTCTTCGTTGCCTCCTTGTTCATGAGCATCATGGATACAACGATTGTCAATGTGGCCTTGCCTTCGCTGGGGCGTGAGTTTCGTGTTCCCAGTACCGCTCTCGACGCGGTTGTGGTGGGATATTTGATTAGTCTGGCAGCCATCATCCCGGCTTCTGGATGGTTGGGGGACCGCTGGGGCACCAAGCGAGTTTTCTTGCTTGCGCTGGCTCTTTTCAGTGTGGCATCGGCTCTGTGCGGCCTGGCCTCAAGCTTCCCTCTGCTGGTCGGCTTCCGGGTCGTGCAGGGCATCGGCGGGGGTGCGCTCACTCCGGTCGGCGTTGCCATCCTGTATCGGACGTTTCCCCCAGCAGAGCGCATCCAGGTCTCGCGCATCCTCATCATCCCGACCGTGGTTGCGCCCGCACTAGGGCCGGTGCTTGGCGGTCTGCTGGTGGACCAATTGTCGTGGCGCTGGGTATTTTTCGTGAATGTGCCGATTGGGATGGCCACCTTGCTCTTCGGTCTGCTCTTCCTACAGGAGCACCGCGAACCGGCCGCCGGGCGCTTCGACCTGGCAGGCTTTCTGCTGGCCGGAATTGGCCTGGCGCTCGTCACGTACGCCTTGAGCGAAGGACCGTCAGCAGGCTGGACATTGACCAGCGTCCTGAGTAGTGCACTCTTGGGTCTGCTCGTGCTAGGCGTTTTCACGGTCGTTGAGCTGCGGACGCGGGAGCCGATGATCGACCTGCGTCTATTCGGCAATCGGCTGTTCCGCAGTGCTAACCTGGTCACGATGTTCTCAAGCGCCGGTTTTCTGGGGATACTCTTCGCCGCTCCGCTCTTCCTTCAGGAAGGACGTGGGGCTTCGGCGCTCACGTCAGGGCTAACGACGTTTCCTGAGGCCCTTGGAGTGGTGCTGTCCACCCAGTTGGTGGCTCGGCTCTATCCCAGGGTTGGGCCGCGCCGACTGATGGCAGCTGGACTCACTGGTGTCGCAATTATGATGTCGCTCTTGAGTCTCGTGGGCAGTGACACTTCCCTGTGGCTGATGCGGGTGCTCATGTTTCTCATCGGGGCCGGGATGGCGTATGCTATGCAGCCAGCGCCGGTCGCCGCTTTTGCGACCATCTCGTCCGCCTCGACCGGGCGGGCATCAGCACTCAACAATACGCAGCGGCAGGTAGGTGCCGCTCTCGGTGTCGCCGTGGTGAGCAGTGTCATCAGCGCTGTGGGCACGACGCGGCTGAGCGCGACCGGAGCGACGGTACCGAATCTGGCGGCCTATCACGTCGCCTTTTTTGCCGCTGCCATGCTTGAGTTGATCGCGGCTAGTTGGGCGCTGACCATTCATGATAGCGATGCAGCCGTTACCCTGCGCCGCCCGGCGAAACAGGCGAGAGAAGAAGTTGGCGCATGATCTTCGCTTTCGTCCCATTGACAGAACCATACCCGTTCAAGTACACTCTATACACACTAGTTTTTCTGGCAACCCTGGAACTGGAACAAACCCGTTCCCAGGAAAGAACGAAAGGAGCGTGCAATGCGCAAAGTGACAGTATTCACAATAGCATCACGTCTCCGGGAAGGCCAGAAACATCTTCAATGGTTCTAAGCACAGCATAAGCAAACAAGAGAACCATAACTAACAGGCCATCCTGTCTGGGATGGCCTGATTTATGACGAATAGGGCCGCGGGCGTGATGCTCGCGGTCCTTTTGTATGGTTGTGAGCACGCTGTCAGTGCAAGGAAGGAATGGTGACCTATGTCGGTGAAAAACAAGTTTTTCGGTATGAGCAATGCAATACACATCATTACAAGGAGCATATACACATCATGTCAAAGCGTAAGCTATTCAGAGAACGGGACGAACTGGAAGAACAAGAAATTCTAGCGGAGCAAGACCCTGCGCAGGTAGCTCTCGAACAGTTCTTCTCGCAAGGGTTGATTACCGAGGTCCTGCACGTCGTCAAGAGTGGCAAGGAGGCAACCGTCTACTGCTGCCAGGCGCATTCCTCGACCGGCATCGAACTGCTCGCCGCCAAGGTCTATCGTCCGCGCAATAACCGCGGCTTCAAGAACGACTCCATCTATCAAGAGGGCCGCCTGATCCTCGAAGGGCATGTGCGCCGCGCCGTCCAGAACAAATCTCGTTTTGGACGCGAGGTTCAGTTTGGAATGTGGATCGACTATGAATTCGCGGCTTTGGACGCGCTCTATAAAGTAGGCGCGGACATTCCCAGGCCACTGGCCAGGAGCGGCAGTGCGATCCTCATGGAATATCTGGGTGATCGCCAGGAGCCAGCCCCATCCCTCCAGAGCGTAGAACTCTCGAGGTACGAGGTGCGCCCTGCCTTCGAAGGCTTGATGCAGAACATTGAACTCTGGTTAGCCAATAACTTCGTGCATGCCGACCTCTCGGCCTACAACGTGCTCTACTGGCAGGGCCAGATCAGAATCATTGATTTCCCCCAGGCCGTCGATCCGCGCTTCAATCCCCACGCTTATGCTCTCCTCAGGCGCGATATCGAGAACATCTGCCGCTATTTCGCTCGCTACGGGCTGGAACGTGATGGGCAGCGCATCGCGGATAGGCTATGGCAGAAATTCAAGGATGCAGAACTATGAGATAGCTTACTTCCCTTTATATTCGAGGATGTAGAGCCCCGCGTTATAATCCGTGACGTAGAGCAGACCTTCCCGATCGACAAACACATCGCAGGATTGGATAACCTGCGCGCTTTCTGGTCGCGGGTCAAACATACGCCGGGGTGCGGGCGGGACGAAATAGGCCACCTCTTCAGGCCGGAAAGGGTTTTTCACGTCGAATACTCGCACCCCGGCGTTCTGATAGGTCGCGAAAATCAACTCTGAACTCTGGAAGGATCCAGGACGATTCTCGTGCAGGTTATGGGGGCCAAAGTGCCCGCCCTTGGTGCAGTAATCTTCCTCTGATGGCGTGGGGAAAGTCGCGATCGTCACCGGATTGGTTGGCTCACGCACGTCGACAACCCAGGTGTACTTGACCTGGTCCGCGCAGTTATCCGCAACGCCTTCATCGGCCACGATGACCAGGTCGCGTTCAGGTAGCGGCAGACTGGTGTGCGTTCCCCCTCCAAAGGGTGGGGACCAGTTGCGGCGCGCGATGAGTCGAGGCTGAGTTGGTTCACTCACGTCGAGCAGCGTCAGACCACCATCTCGCCAGGAACCGTAGGCCGTTGTTCCAGCAACAATCGCATGGTGCAGTGCATAACGTCTCCCGGCTTGCCAGGTAGGCGTTTCTCCTCCTGCTTGCCACATGCCCGGTATCCACCAGCGTCCCACTACGACTGGTCGTGTCGGGTCTGCCATGTCGATGATCAGGAAAATATGATCGGTATAGCCGCTGAGCGAAGCGGATGCATAAGCATAGCGGTCCCCGACATACCAGATGCGGTGAAGGCCAAATCCTTCTACCGGCATAAAGCCGATCTCGCGTGGCTGATCCGGCCTGGAAATATCGAATACGCGCATGCCAGCCGAGAATTCAAGCTTTTGTTTCCCGAAGGTATCTGCAAAGGACTGGCTGTAGTATTCCGTTTTTTCGATATGAATGTTGGGTGAATGAATATTCACCGCATTGATAACCAGGAGCAGATCGTCATAGGACTGGAGATGGAGGGACCAGGTATTCGGAGGAGTCGGAAGAAAATTGACCGGTCGGGGCTTTTTGGGATCGCTGACATCCATCACGGTGACACCGTTGCTAAACATGTGACCGATATAGGCATGTCCCTTATGAACCATGATTTGTACTCCATCTCCTCGACCTCCCTGATCTGAGTAACTCACGAAGTCGATGTTTTTGCGTGGGGCATCCAGGGATTCGATATTCATGGAGTCTCTTCCCTTCCCAATTTGACCAGAGAAAGGACTACGTTCATCTGGCCCTATGTGTGGATATCACTAACACTTGAGAGCAGTATAGCATGCAGATGGCAAGCGCGTCTATCACTATTCGTCCACGCCTATCTATCATGGACGGGAGCCATTGTCAGGCACGCCATGATCAAAGCAGTAGTAAAGGATCTGGTAAGGTTGCCTGAACGCGATGACATCGTCAACAGCATCTTCTGGCGCTACCTGCTCGACGAGCAGACGTGCCATAAAATCTGCTATGATTTCCATCTCTGTCTCTTGCATTCCCAGTCGCGTGACTTCGGTCGTTCCTAAACGAAGTCCGCTTGGATGATCCCAATCTTCCGGCTTGTCAGCAGGGATTAAATTCTTGTTCGTGATGATGTTAGCGCGTGCCAATCGCTGTGCGGCTTCCAACCCACCGCCAAACTGTCGCACATCGGCAATGACTTGATGTGTGGTGGTATAGCCCTTGTGTGCTCCGAGAATAGGAATACCACGACGAGCCAATGCTGCACCGAGTGCTTGGGCATTGTGCACAATCTGGGCCATGTATGCTTTTCCATAGGCGATCATTTCGGCAGCTGCTACTGCCAGGGCTGCTACTCGATTCACCTGGTGCGTGGCAGCCAACACGGGGAACACAGCGTGAGTAAGCGGGGTAGTCAGTTGTGAGTCATCCCACACCATGATCCCGCTCTGTGGGCCGCTAAATGTTTTCCCAGCCGATCCCGTCATCACCATAGCGCCTTCGCGCAGCGGGTCTTGAAATTGACCACCTGCGACCAGGCCCAGTTGATGGGCACCATCGAAGAAAACGTACCCACCCCACTCCGTAACGATGTTGCGAATAGCCTGGATGGGAAAGGGGAAGAGCGTCATCGAGGCTCCCAACGCGACTACCTTGGGGCGTACCAATGGAGCAACCTGACTGAAGAGGTCGAGGTCAACTTCAAGTTCGACCGGGTCAAACGGAATGTCAACGATATTCAAACCACGCACCCCTGCTGGCCCGTCGACACGATTGCTGGAATGACCACCGAAAGGTTGAGCGATGCTCATGATGACGTTACCAGGTTCAGTCAGCGCTGTATAGACCGCCAGGTTGCCAAGCATGCTCGCCACCAGCCGGTGGTCGGCATAGCGGGCACGAAACGCCTTTTTCAAGAGTTCGACACACAACGCCTCAATCTCGTCGATATTCCTGGTGCCAGCAAACCACCGGTTCACCGGGCCAATATGTCCCTCGGCAGCACGAGTGCCTACTTCAGCCGAGAGGAGCGCCCTGACCGTTGGACTGGTAGGTGCTTCAGGAGCCAGGAGATTCAGGCAGCGTTTCCCGCGCCACTCTTCGTTGCGTGCAACAGCCGCGAGAACAGCTTCCTGCATCGCCTGGGGAGAGGAACAGGCATCCAGAACGGCCCTTGCCTGAGCAAGTATGTCCGGGTCGTGGACTTCAAACTGATTAGTGGTTGAATCAGGTACTTCGAGCATAGGATAGCCTCCTCAGATCTTCCCTCTTGGTTCGTGAAGAGCGATCTACAAACACTTCTGCACTACGAAGGTGAACTACTCTAACCCCTCATCAGAGAAGACCACACTCCCGAGCATACATCACAGCCTGAGTCCGATCACGTAGCCCTAAACGAAGGAATCCCTCCTTTCCCAATAGTATACCCCATACCGCAGAAGTTCCTTGATTGTACTTAGGAAAAGTGCAAGCAACAAGCACCTTCTTTCCAATCTGTTTCTAATTTTGCTCTGGTATGCTACAGGGAGTATCCATCGACGATTGGCATTCCCTGATGGGAAACAAGGATATACGAACCGGACTTCTATTTTTGGAATACAAAGGAGCACGCTTCCATGTCACAGCAAGCTATGCACTTCGGCGAGATAAACCCTGATGGATCGGCCTCTTCTTCAGCCGACAACCAGGATGCTCTTCATTACAAGGAGATTCCCCACGAGAGACCTTCTTCCTCTGCTGAGTATGAAGGAAGTGCTCAGCATCACGACTTCTTCATTGGCTCGTTCGGGCAGAAACTCTCCGGGCAAGATACACGCCAGCCGATCATCCTGGATCAACGGTTGGTGCTGGCAATTGTTTCCCTCCTGTTGCTCATGCTGATGTCCCTCGTGGGAATCGGACTCGCGATGGTCACAGGCGCTGGTAGCCCCACTCCCGCTGGGGGCGAAGCTATATTCATCCATGGTTTCAGGCACAGGCCTGACTTTGGACAACCTGGATTTGGAATGGGGCCTCCTCCACCGATGGTATACTCGCCTGGTCCTGTCTACGTTCATCACTGGACGGCAGCCCCGGCTGTCCTCCCCATGTTTGTGCTGGTGTTCATCACGTTCACGCTCGCTGTGCTGGCGATCAACGTGCTCTTTTACCGCAGCGTCCAACGGAGTTAGGAAAGAGCAGGGCGAAGCCGCTCGTGCCGTCAAAGACGGTACAGCAGACGAATCCGCGGCGCAATGACATAGTTGAGTTGCACGAGGACGATGAACACGATGCTCGCGTACGTGTTGACGACGCAGAGCAAGGCACCGAACGCATAGAGTGCTTGTGCTATGACGATGCGGCGTTCAGTTGCGGAACGCAATTCCGTCAGTCGTCTCGTCTTTCAAAAGCCCCGCACGCTGCGCATACCGCCAACTGACGAAAAGTACAGCACCAAGAAGGAAAATATTGAGCCAATACACCACCAGGGCAAGGCGATAGGTGATGAACGCAGATAACAGCGCCGTCGAAAACGGCGTGAGCGAAACCGCAAGCAAGAAGATGAGATGGATCCAGGTGAGATTGCGATTGCTTCGAGCTAACTGGTTGAGTTGCGTTTGTTGGCCGACCCAGAAAATGCCTAGCGTCATAAAACTCATGAAATAGGTATAGTAGCCTAATCCCCCCGCAAACCCTTCTTCAGCTCTCTCACAAACCCAACCATACCCTCAACCCACGTCATCTCCTTTTCTCGTTTCGCCTGCTCTTGTTGCTTTTTTTGAGCAGCTACCCGTTCCTCTTGCTTACGACGTAGCTCCTCTTGTACCCCTTTGCGCCGCTCTTCCTCCGCCCGCAAAGCATCGTATTTAGCACGCTTCGCCGGGTCGCGCAAGACGGCATACGCCTCATTGAGTAACTTGATATGCTTATCCAACGCCTGCTTATTCAGGTCAGGGTGATACTTGCGCACAAGACGGCGATAGGAGCGTTTGACCTCGGCCAACGTCGCTGTAGGTGGGACCTCGAGGATTACATAATAATCTTGCATTAGACACCCGTACTTCCGAATCCGCCTCGTCCCTGGCCCATCTCTTTCACCTCGTTCCAACTTGCACGCATGATAGGAACAAAAATCCCTTGAGCAATACGTTCACCACGCTTCACCGTCACCGCTTCATCACGGAAATTGTAGACTTGCACGAATAGCTCATCACCTTCACCGCAGTAATCCTGGTCGATGATGCCCACACCATGAGGAGTGAGCAGCCCTTTGCGACGCGGGGTACTGCTGCGCATCGTCACTAAAAGCATATACCCTGGTGGCGTCTGCACAATCACATTGGTAGGGATCAGTCCCAGGGTGCGCGGCGCAATCTCGGTATCTTCACGACAGAACAGATCGAAACCTACCGAGCCAGCTGTGGCATAGCTGGGCAACGGCAAGCTGGTATCAATGCGTTTGATGGTGACATGCAACGGTTGCGTAGATGTGTCCATACATGTTATTCTACGGTAGAGGTCACAGGACGTCAATAGATACAACCACAGGAGCAATGCGCCTTGAGCTTGCGAGTAAAGCTAATCCTGATAGGTATCCTTTTGTTGCTTGCGTTAGCTACTACAGCTATAGCCGCAAACGCCACCTATCAGGCTGTCCAACGCTTTCAGCAACAAAAGGCTCTGGCAGCAGCAGCTGATGTACGTACTATTCGTCCCTGGATGACCATCCCCTATATTGCACGCTACTATCATGTGCCCGAGGCGTACCTGTATCGCTCGTTACACATTTATGACGCTCGCCCGCCGCGTCATGCTACCTTGCATGCCCTTGCCATTCGCTTCAATCGCCCGGTCGATGAGTTGGTTTACCAGGTTCAGACTGCTATCCTGAACTACCGTAAGCAGCATCCCAACAAATTCAGGTACCCACCCCGGCTCGCAGCTCAAGACACCGACCCGGCTCATACATCAGGGAGGATGTGGCTATGAGTACACTCCTCCAAATTTTAATAACTTCGTTACAGGCATACGGCTATCCTGTGCTCTGGCTGATCGTTTTTGTTGCATCGGTGGGCGCACCTCTCCCGACCAGCCTGGTTTTGCTCGCCGCAGGAGCATTTGCCGCTCTGGGTGACTTTGACATTGCATTGCTCATTGTGATTACTGTCACTGCCTCCGCGTGCGGCGACAGCCTTGGATACTTCATTGGGCGACGTTGGGGCAGCAAAGTGCTGAATTGGCTGGCACGACCCGGACAGCGCAGGCTTATGTCGTCGGCTACAATCGCACGATCTCGACTGTCCTTCAATCGCCGTGGAGCATGGGCAATCTTTTTGAGCCGCTTCCTCTTTTCTGCTTTGGGTGGTGTCATCAACCTCATCGCTGGATCTGAACTCTATCCCTATCGACGCTTTCTACCCTTCGATATCGCCGGGCAGGTGCTGGGTGCGGTTATCCCGCTCACCCTGGGCTATGTCTTCGGCGTCAGCTGGGAGGCTGTGGGTGATATCCTGGGTGCTTTTTCGGCCTTTGCCTTCATGTTCCTGCTTGTCATTGTACTCACCTTCATCTTAGTAAGGTCGATCCAACGCCCAAAACAAGAAATGCTTATCAGAAACAAAGTAACTGATGCTGCTACCAGTGCCTCAGGTCCGTTGCCACTTTAGGAAGTTTCATACGTATAAGAATTATACGTCTCTTATAGTGCCCTGGCAAAAAATACAGGCCCTAGGGACTAGAACGAAAGGGGGCCTATGCGTTATAATTAAAGTGGTACAGGAATATTTTCAGGCTTGGCTTTGTTTGTAACTATGAATATGAATTCCTCCCACTTTGAACTCAGCATGGGTTACAACCAAAGAATCGCTTCTCTTGCGTGTAGGACTAGACCAAAGAAGATTACCGCTACCTTGCTGCTTGAGATGCAATTTCTCATGGAGGGCCTTGAATGATAGAACTACAACAAGCCATGAAAGATACAATGCTTTCCCTGGATGATACAAATACCGACCTTGATAAGCAGTTCGAGGTTGATACCGAAGAACTGCTGAATCCTGGTCTTGAATATACAGAGGATGATGTTGAGGACCCTGGTAAAGAAGAGCAGGAGCTGGAAGAAGACCTGATCAGTCTGGCGCCGGCCCCTATTGAGTTGGAAGCAATGTCTGATATGCATGAAGAACTAACTCAGTTATCAAGCTCACCTGAACTGGAGGCTGTCTCAATTCTGATGCTGCCAACAATGGCAACTGAGGGGATAGCACCCGCACGTCGTACAACTATGCGTCGTCGTCGCTCGGAAGAGCAAGACGAGAACGCTGTGAACACGACGGATGCAGGCGAGTCAGATGCCGTGATGACCTATCTGCGCGAAATTGGCCGTGTTCCTATGATCACACATGATCGTGAAATTGAACTGGCAAAGCGTATCGAGATGGGTGATCGCGAGGCCATGAAGCAGTTTATCTTAGCCAACCTTCGTCTCGTAGTAAGCATCGCCAAGCGCTACGTTGGGCGTGGTCTCACCCTTCTCGATCTGATCCAGGAGGGCAACATTGGACTGATCCGTGCTGTGCAACGCTATGATTGGCGGCGTGGACACCGGTTCTCTACCCACGCAACCTGGTGGATTTGTCAGGCGATTAGTCGCGCCGTTGCTGACAAGGGTCGGACCATCCGTCTCCCCGTCTACGTCAACACTGCGCTGAACCGCATCCGCCGTGAACGTCAACGGCTTTTACAAGAGCTTGGCCGCGAGCCAACGGAAGAAGAGTTAGCAGCAGCCACTGGATTAGACCCCATACGTATGGTCGAGTTGCAAGCTGCCCCCGGCGCGCCCGTCTCCCTGGAGTTGCCGGTTGGCGAAGATGAGGAGCAGGAACTGGGTGATGTGCTTGCAGATACAGAGTCAGCCTCACCCGAAGACCTGGCTACGACTCAGACGCTCAAAGACGAAGTCCAGCGTGTCCTCGAATTGGTGCTCACACCACGAGAACGCCTCGTCTTGCAGCTACGCTTTGGTCTGGGGAACAGCCAGGCTCACCCACTTGAGCAAGTGGGGCGCGAACTGGGTATCACCCGTGAGCGCGTGCGACAGATCGAGGCCGGCGCACTGGCGAAACTCCGCCAACCACCCGTCTTGGAGCGGCTGCGCAGCTAAAGCGACAGTGACCTGGCGCCCGCAAGGGGTGCCAGGTCACTGTCGCTTTTTGCCCAAATCGCGCTCAACATGCAGTACACCTTTGACTTTCTCCAGGCGTGTAAAGAGCCAATACATCTGATCCAGACTTTCAATCTCTAACGTAGCATTAATGAGCGCCCTCTCCTGGCCAGCACTTACATTGGAGCCGACCGAAGTCATATTCACGCCTGCCTCGGAGACAACCGTAGCGATGTCACGAATCAAACCTGAACGATCGCGTGCGGTGATGAGGATTGGCGCAAGATAGCGTTGCTGGCCCATACTTGTCCAACTGACGTTCACCAGGCGTTCGCGCTCTCGCTCACGGTAGCGACTGATATTGCGGCAATCGGCACGATGGACAATAGCCCCCTTGCCACGACTGATGAAACCGACAATCTCATCACCCGGCAGGGGACAACAGCAATTGGCCAGCCGGGTCAGCAATCCACTGACCCCTGCAACCTGCAAACGTGCTGTAGATGCCTGTTTGGGAGCAGCAGGCGGGACCAGCGGTGTCAGCGACTCATCATCGTTTTTCTCGTCTTTCGCCTCTTTGCCTTCGCGCTGTTCACGCAGTTGCTGCCAACGATCAACCAGTTTCACCGCAACTGCATGAGGACGTATGTCGTCACCACCAATGGCTGCGAGCACGTCTTCAAACGATGCCAGGCGGAACTCATTCGCCAGCCAGTTCTGGTTATCTTCGCTCAGCACATCATCGTCGCGCGCTCCCATGATTTTGAGTTCGCGGTCCAGGCGCTCGCGCCCAATCTGGATGTTGATCACACGCTCATGAATTTTCAGGTAGCGGCGAATTTTGCTACGTGCAGCAGCAGTGCGCGCAAAGTTCAGCCAGTCGCGCGTCGGGTGAGCAGTTCGGCTGGTCACGATATCCACAATGTCGCCGCTTCGAAGTTCATAGTCCAGAGGCACCATGCGTGTCACCAGGCGATCACCTTCCCCTGTCATCACCCGCGCACCTGCACACCTGTCGCCGATCTTCGAATGGATGCGGTAAGCGAAATCAAGGGGCGTCGAGCCAACAGGCAGGTCCTTGACCTCCCCTTTGGCGTAAACACAAAAATCTGCTCCTGAAAGATGTCATCCTTCACCGCTTCGATAAACTCGGTGTCGCTGGTAGTAAGTGAACGCAGGTCCCGCTGCCAATCCGCCAGTTGACGTAGCCAGGCCAGTAACTCCTTGGCTGAGGCCGAGGCATGATCCCCGACATCTTTGTAGTGCCAGTGCATCGCCACACCATATTCCGCCATCTCGTGCATGGCAAAGGTGCGAATTTGAATTTCCACCAGCTGGTCATCCAAACAAAAGACCGTCGTATGCAGCGCGCTATAGCCATTTGGCTTGGGGTTGGCGATAAAATCTTTGATGCGCCCATCTTTGGGCCGCCACAACGAATGGATATGGCCCAGCGCAAGATAGCAATCTTGTGTCGACTCGACGAGAATGCGGAAGGCAACCAGGTCATGAATTTGGTTGACGTCAACGGCCTTTTTGAGGTCTTCTAGCCGTTCGACATCATTGGCATTGCGCACCAGCTTCTGATAAAAACTATACAGATGCTTGACACGTCCCGAGACCTCGGCTCGCTGCAAACCAAGCTTGGCCATCTCCTCGCGCAGGATTGTGCAGACGCGATCGACATAGGAACGCCATTGCTTGCTCTCTAACTCAACTTGATTGCGGATCCAGGCATATTTCTCCGGCTCCAGAACGGCAAACGCCAGGTCCTCCAGCTCAGACTCCACACGTGCCATACCCAATCGTCCGGCCAGGGGAGCATAAATCTCGCGGGTCTCCTCGGCCAGCGTGAACATTTCCTGCTGATCAACTGGATATGAGGCTGCCTCGATCAAGCGCATGGCATGCAGGCGATAGGCGAGCTTGAGCAGCACGACTCGCGGATCTTCCGCCATAGCGAAAAACATTTTCCGCACCGTCTCCGCCTGTTGACGACGCAGGGCCTCGCGGATACGCCGCTTTTTTTGATCGCGGTTACTCTCTACCTCGACCGCGACACTCTGCTTCTTGCGTTCCAGGATGTTCAGGCGCAACATGCTGCCCACCACTCGCGCTACAGTAGACCCCAGGACGCTCTCCACACGCTCAAGCGACAGTAGTTCGGCGTCAACGGCCTCAAACACAATGCCTGCACTTACCCCAACTGCGTCAGTACGCATGATGCTGGCTAAGATCGTTGCCACGGCTAAGGCGTGCTCTAATGGTGGAATATGAGTAGGTCCGCCAATACGCTCACCACTGACTCCTCGACAGGTCTCCTTCGCAAGCTGAAGCGCGTGCGCAACCTGTTCCACCTCCGCAGGGACCATATACTGATGCACCGAGGCCAGGAGTTGCCTCATTTGTTGCAGCGAAGCTTCACTGATTTCTGCTACGTCTGGCGAGTCTATCAATTGCTGTTCTAAAGATGAACTCATATGACTTCTATTTCCAGAAGGCAGTCCTGAATTTGCTATACGCAAACTCAAAACAGTGCACTCTTAACTATCAGACAAACTACCCAACGCGACGACCAAGGTCGCGGTCCACACTGACCACATTCTTCACCTGTCGCAAATGTGTGAAGATCGGTTCAATTTGCTCTACTGCTTGTATCTCCAATGTAGCGGTGATTACCGCTTTTTGCAGCGAGGCATTGGTCGTTGACGCCACCGCAGTCATATTTATACCGGCATCAGCTACCACCGCAGCCACATCTCGCAGCAGCCCGGCACGGTCATGAGCGATGATGATGATGGGGGCCAGGTAGTGCGGCTGCGCTATCTGCAGCCAGTTGACCTCTACCATATGTTCTCGTGTATGCTCCCGCGAGCGCCGTAGGGTGCGACAATCGCTCCGGTGCACGATGATTCCCTTGTTGGGGTTAAAGAACCCAACAATGACATCACCAGGCAGCGGGCAGCAGCAGTTTGCCAGTTTGACCATTATCTCCATCGGGTGAAGCCCGGTCCCATCAACAGAATCTGGATAGGCACTTTCTCCGTCTGCTTGAGCCTGCTGCCCATTCTTTTCATGAGCAATATTGCCGTTACTGGCAGCCTCGTGGACGTCCTTTCCCCCAAGAGACCGTCCTGGCCTCCCTATATTTCTTACTGCGCCACGGCTCTGTAAATGAGGGGTAAGATACTCCAGCACATGCTGCAATGGCAAGTCCTCACGCCCCAACGCCACGTAGACATCATCCAGTGATGTATACTTTCTAACGGTGGTGAACGAGGAGAAATCTTCGTCACGGACCGCACTTAGCCCTGCCGCTCCTACTGCCTTCAGTCCTAGGTCCAGGCGCTCGCGACCCAGTTGCAGGTTGATTTCGCGCTCATATGTTTTCAGGTAGCGCCGAATCTTACTGCGGGCAGTAGCCGTACGCGCAAAGGAGAGCCAATCGCGTGTGGGGTGCGCCGCACGATCGGTGACAATCTCGACTATCTCGCCGCCTTTGAGTTCGTAGTCCAGTGGCACCAGGCGTGTTACCAGGCGTCCGCTGCCTCCCATATTCGTGATGATGCGTGCCCCTGCACAATGGTCGCCTATGTCTGTGTGAATACGGTATGCCAAATCGAGTGGCGTTGAGCCGCGTGGCAGGTCCTTAATTTCGCCCTTGGGTGTGAAGACGAAAATCTGCTCCTCAAAGATGTCACCTTTGACCGCCTCGACAAATTCATCGGCGTTTTGTGGCAGTTCGCGTTGCCACTCACGCAACTGTTCAATCCAGGCTATCATCTCAGTGTATGAGAGAGAAGCATGTTTTTTCTCTTTCACCGACCAGTAGCTGGCAATACCGTAATCCGCAATTTGCTGCATCTCATGCGTACGAATTTGGATCTCTGCAAGCTGATTGTCTAAACAGAAGACCGTCGTGTGCAGTGACTGGTATCCATTCAGCTTGGGTGTGGCGATAAAATCCTTAATGCGTCCATCCTTGGGCCGCCACAACGAATGGATATGGCCTAGCGCAAGATAGCAGTCCTGAATCGAGTCCACCAGAATGCGGAAGGAGACAAGATCATGGATCTGTGACAGTTGCAGCCTGGCCTCGATTGCCTCTTCTTCCACCCCACCAGCGACTCCACCGACGCTCTGTTGTAATTTACGATTGATACTGGCTAAGTGCTTCTGCCAGAATTGCACCTCTGCGTGAATTCCTGCTCGCTTCATCTCTTCTTGCATGGTTGCGCAGACCTGGTCCACATATGGTTGACGCCGACGACATTCAGCTTCGATTTCGCGAGCAAGCATGGCGTATTTCTCTGGCTCGAGATAGCTAAAAGCCAGATCTTCCAGTTCAGCCTGCACCAGAACCATGCCCAGTCGTCTGGCAAGTGGAGCGTAGATTTCTCGCGTCTCACGCGCCGTATTTTGCTGCTGTGCAGGGTTCATCACGCCCAGAGTGCGCATATTATGCAGGCGGTCCGCCAGTTTTAGGACGACGACACGCGGGTCCTCTGCCATGGCCAGCAACATCTTGCGCACCGTCTCCGCACGCTCGCGCCGTTTGAGATCGGCGGGCAAGCGTGGAACTTTACCATCAAGCGTTCCAGTAATCTTTGGAGCCGGTTTGCCTGCCAGGACATCAAACTTGGTGACCCCATCAACAATTGTTGCTACCGCCGTGCCAAACTGCTTTCGCAGATCATCTAATGTGAAGCTGGTATCCTCGACAACATCATGCAGTAGGGCAGCCACGATTCCATCGGCGTCAATGCGCATATCGGCCAGCAGCAGGGCAACCTCCAGAGGATGTTGAATGTATGGTTCACCCGAACGACGCAATGTACCCATATGTGCCCGATTCGCCAGTTCAAAGGCACGTTGAATCTTCTCCATATCCTGTGGAGTCAGGTATTGGCGCGTCTCGGCCAATAACTGTTCGAGACTCGTAAGGGTGCTATTCTCGTCTATGTGGAGCACTATTTCCTCATCCTGCGGATTTACGGTCATGCCTGGGATCCTTCTGCCAGCGCCTCAAATGTTCTAACGTAGAAACATTGTAAAACAATGATGCCCTAACTGTATTATAGTATGTTGCAGAGGAGTGTCAAGCAATAAAAAAAGAAACAAGGCCCAGAACACACCTTGGCCTTGTTTTTCTGTCGGGATCGGTGCAGCGAGAAGGAAGCGTTTCACACTCGATTGGGATTGCTCCAACAACGCAAAATGTTAATTACGTGCAACGCGAACCTTATCGTAGCAAGGGCTGCAATAGACAGGGCGATCGTTCTTGGGTAAGAACGGGACCTGCGTCTCGGCTCCGCATTCGGCGCAGATAACTGTGTGCATCTCACGGGGAGCGCGTTCTGACCGTCCACCCGAGCCGCCAGACGAACTACGGCGTGCCGCGCGGCATGAAGGACAGCGACCAGGCTCATTCATGAGACCTTTTTGCTGGTAGAACTCTTGTTCGCCTGCTGTGAATACGAAGTTGTTTCCGCACTCACGGCAGCGAAGGGTTTTGTCAACGAAACTCAATGAAGGACCTCCTAAGACGATATGCTGGTATCTAGCCTCTATACAAGGCGGTACCGAAGGGTCCATACCTTAGCGGATATCACCAGTCTGTCTGTCACCCTTACCAGCGTGGGACCGGATATTCTGGACGAGAACCGTACGCGAGACCGAGATCGGATACCGCATGCAAGCATACACCATTCTGGGCCAATTTGCAAGGCATTTTCTGGGGAAATTCTGGCTTCGATAAGCATTTTTATATATGCTTTTTCTTCAAATCTGCTTTTCGAAAAGCTTTGAATGCAAAGTCCATCAACTATTCAGACCTGGCTTGACCTGCTATAATTGTCACAAGATATAAGCAGAGTACCGGTCAGGGAATTACATGCGATCATTTTCATTCACAATTGACGCCGAGTGTTCCGAAACATGGGCAAGGACAGGAACCATCCACACACCTCATGGTGAGATCAACACGCCCATCTTTATGCCAGTCGGAACACAGGCCAGCGTCAAAAGCGTCTCCCCTGAAGAGCTACGCGAGGCTGGTGCGAACATCATTCTCGCCAACACCTACCACCTTATGTTGCGCCCCGGCTCCAGACTCATTAGCGATCTTGGTGGGTTGCACCACTTCATGCACTGGGATGGTCCCATCCTCACCGACAGTGGCGGCTTCCAGGTCTTCAGCCTCGGCCACCTGCGCAAACTGAGCGAGGAAGGGGCGATCTTCAAATCGCATCTCGATGGCTCAACGCACCTGCTGACACCGGAAACCGTCATGCAAATCGAAGCGGAACTCGGCGCAGACCTCATCCTGCCGCTTGACATCTGCGCGCCATACCCCTGTACACTTGCCGGTGCGATGGAGGCGATGGAGCGCACCCATCGCTGGGCTGAACGAGCACTCGTTGCCAGGGAGCACTTTCAAACGGAGCAGACGCTTTTTGGCATTGTGCAAGGCGCATTCGAGCCTGAGCTACGACAGCATAGTGCACGCATCATCGGCAGTATGCCTTTTGCAGGGATTTCAGTTGGCGGACTCTCTGTGGGTGAACCCAAGGCTCTGATGTGGGAGATGCTGCGCTCTGTCACTCCCGAATTACCGCAAGGGAAACCACGGCATTTACTGGGTGTCGGCTCACCGGAGGACTTCGTGATAGGTGTTGGCCTCGGCATGGATATGTTTGATTGTGCCTTGCCTACACGCGTTGCCCGCCACGGAGGACTCTTCACGCGCTACGGGCGTGTGAATATCAAAACCGCCCGTTTCCGCGCTGAACGTGGTCCAATTGAAACTGAGTGTGATTGTTACACCTGCTGCAATTATAGTACCGCGTACGTCCACCACCTTGCACATGCCAAGGAACTGCTCTATTATCGTTTGGGGAGTATTCACAACATACGTTATATGTTGCACCTTGCCGAGCTTGTACGCGCCGCAATTCATGCTGGAACCTTCCCCGCCTTTCGTGATCGTTTCCTGGCTGACTATACTCCCGCTTCCGAGGAAGTGCGGGAAGAGCAGAGAGAAAAGTGGAAGGTCGCCCGGCAGCGCATCATTCCAAAAACCTAACTACCCCCATATGCAAGTTTTTCTAAGCAGGGTCCAGGGGCTGCCGCCCCTGGCGGGGCAGGTAATCCCCACCTCGTTTTTCCCCCGCTCGCAGCCGCAGGCGGCGCTCAAAGAAAAATCTTGCATACGGTTTAACTACAAAGGAACCAGTCATGCACAAATCATATCGCTTCATCAATACAGGGATACAGGATGCCGCATTGAATATGGCTATCGATGAATTTGTACTGATGCATCATCTTAGTGGCCAGGCTCCGCCGACACTGCGCATGTTTCGCTGGTCACAGCCGGCCATCTCACTGGGACGTTTCCAGAATATTGAGCGCGAAATCCTTAGTGATGTCTGCCAGCAGCGAGGAGTGGCCCTGGTGCGTCGACCAACGGGTGGGCGCGCTGTATATCATCTGGACGAAGTTACCTACAGTCTTGTCATTGGAAAACACTATGGCGTGCCAACCGGGGTAGTCGCCGCCTATGCCTATCTCGCTCAGGGATTACAGGCTGCGCTTGCGATCCTCGGCGTGCATGCCGAACTCAGTGAAGAGCATGTAAGTAAAAACCCTTCCGCCGCCTGTTTTGCCTCCTCGACACAAGCTGACCTGACCAGTAACGGCTTTAAGTTGGTCGGCAGCGCCCAGGTCTGGAAGGAAGATGCCTTGCTCCAACAGGGATCGCTGCCACTCGACGATCACGCCGCCGAATTCTTCTCCATGCTGCGCTATCCCAGCGAGGCCGAGCGCAAAGAGGCATTGACCCTCTACTGCACAAAAACAACACCCCTTCATACTTTCGTCCCCCAGGCAACATGGGATGATGTAGCGAACGCTTTTCACAACGGATTTAGTACTGCCCTACACGAAGACTTTATATCAGGCGAGTTAAGTGCATCTGAATGGGACTTAGCCCGGCAACTGGCCCAGGAGAAGTATACTGCCTTGGAATGGCGTCAGGAACGTATCAGCCTGGTGTAGCCTGGGGACGAGGAGACGAGATACCCCCTTGTGGGTACGTGAGGATTGCGCTATACTTGCAACAATCGAAGCCGCATAACAAATTATCAGACGGTGTAGACTAGATGAACCAGAAAGCATAGCATTTCTGCTTTCTCTTGAGAAGGAGCGACCTGCGTGAATATGCCAATAGACGTTGCGCGTAGAATTCTGGAAGCCAGTAAGCAACGCGCTAGAGAGTTGCGAAGCCCGGTGAGTATCGCAATCGTAGATGCTGGCGGGCACCTTGTACTCTTTGAACGGATGATGTCTCCCTATGGCTGGGCCACAGGTGGAATTAGTATTGCGAAAGCAACCACAGCGGTTATGTTCAATCAATCTACCGACGCCGTAGCCCAGTGGGGTTCGGGCATTCCCGGCTTCGCCTCTAGCCTGGCGACGATGACGCAGGGGAAATTCATCATGGCGGCTGGTGGCTGGCCTATACGTTTGGGTGGTGCCACGATAGGTGGCATTGGTGTCAGTGGTGGCAATGCCCCCGGACGCGACGACGAGATTGCACATGCAGGCCTGGCTGCAGCAGAAGCGATGGCATCAGCCATCACTGCATCGCAACCATCCATACCCGCAGTCCAGCCTCCGCTACCTGGCGTGTCACAACCATACATGCAACAACCACTCTCCGCGCCGCATCCACCGATACAACCTACACCGGCGTATCCATCTGTACCCCAGCCGCCAGCTTCGTCACAGGACTTTCCCCCTGGCACACAGTACCTGCCACCTGACCAGGACTACCCATCGAACGAAGAAACCAACTCATTCGATCAGTTCAGCGAAAACCGTTCGGGAGGACAACCATGACTCAGCAAAATAGCCGCCGGCCCACCAAGCGTGCCGCTCGTGCAGGACGCAACCGTCCCGAACTCGTCACCTCGACGAGCGAGGTGAAAAGCAATTCCTCCGTACTAGAGACAGATCAACCAACCGAAGAGACAATCCTGGCTCCAAACGAGCAGCCTGTTGGCTCACCCTCACCGACAAGGAGACTTGCCAATTTCTTCTCTACCGTCGGCAGAAGTGAAAAATCACAGGCAGCGCAAGAAACAGAGGTGGCTCAAGCCAGGCTTGCCCGTGCTACACGCGGTAAAGCTTCGGTTCCCGCCAAAGACAGCCCTTCGTCCGAGACCAGGCAGCCACCCAAAGCCAACGCCCCTGCTCGTACAACTCCTGCCCGCCCTGTTAGTCCCTTTAAGACAAAATACCTCCTCGGTATCGCCATCTACTTGTTTGGGGCGCAGTTCATCGGAATCTTACGAGACGCAGTTCCTGATAGCAAACCACTTGAACGGTGTATTGGGGCGTCCCTTTGGTTTCACCATCACAACATCAACAGTTGTCTACCTGGTCACCTTGCTGGTGCTCCTGCTTATCCTGGCACGTCTTGATCTCGTCCCGCGCAGCCTTGGGGCTATGAGCGGTCAGCAGTCATCCCAGAGCAGGCGTGGCACATCGAATAATCAGGGTACTTCAGAGGACAATATCAAGAGCCCACCGCCAACGATGAAGCAAGGCGTCAAGGGTGAGGATGACGATCTCTATCAGGAGTACCGCTCCAACCAACGTCGCGCAAAGAAACACTAACCCGGTCCGGCACGCCTTGCGTGGTGTAACTACCTAGCAGGGGGTGCCGTGGGACGCAGTCCCCTGGCCGGAGTGCGAGGTGTCCTCGCTTCCTTCTCTTTTTCCTCGCATGCCGCCACAGAGGGCATCAGAAAGGCACCTGAGTAGTTACCCTGGGGGAGGGTAGTTAAGAAATGGTTATGACTATACCAATTCGGTTAAGATTTCTCTCCCACCCCCTTTAGGACTTGACATAACCCCCCCGGCTTACTTATAATCTTAAGTAGAAAGAACCGGCGTGATCGTCGGGAATGCCAGGAAAACGGAATAATCACATGTTCAGCGACCAAACAAAGCAACAATTTAGCTTTTATTACTGGTTTAGCCCTCCAGCATGATGGTGGGCCCTTTGGGCTGAACAAAAAACCACCAGCGTGCTGGAGTAAGCAGAGGACAACAAAAACCTCTGCTTTTTTGTTTGTTATCACACTCAGTTCATTAGATTAGAGAGGAATTAGCCGATATGATCACCGTCATTCGTAGTTCAGCTAGCAGTGAAGAACGTGCCCAGTTGATGACCCTGCTTTGCCGGGTCAGTGGGAGCCAACGTCCCATTGCTACAACAAGGATCAACGAGCAAGAGGTCATTGCCCTGGACGGCAGCATTCTTGATGCGCAGGTGCGCACGACGATTAGCCAGCAGAGGGCAGTGGAGCGCATTGTCCCCATCAAGTCACCATACAAGCTCGTGAGCAGGGCCTTCAAGGCTCAGGATAGCACCATCGTGGTAGGCGATGCCCTGGGTGCCCACCCTGTGGTGATTGGAGGCTCCAGTCCAACCATTATCGCAGGACCATGCGCAGTAGAGAATAGGGAACAATTGCTGACGACGGCTCGTGCAGTGAAAGCGGCCGGTGCGCAGATTTTGCGTGGCGGCGCCTTCAAACCACGCACCTCTCCGTACCAGTTCCAGGGGCTTGGCGTCGAAGGTCTGCATTTGCTTGAGGAAGCGCGCAAGGAAACTGGCTTGCCGGTCATTACCGAGGTCATGGAGCCCGACCTGGTCGAGACGGTGGCCAAATACGCCGACATTCTCCAGATCGGGAGCCGCAACATGCAGAACTTCCCATTGTTGCGTGCCGCCGGACAACACAGCCATGGTCGTCCTGTCATGCTCAAGCGTGGGCTGGCCGCTACCATTGAAGAATGGTTACTCGCTGCCGAATACATTGTTGCCGCAGGGAACCCGAATGTGATCCTCTGTGAGCGCGGCATACGCAGTTTCGATACGCAGACGCGCAACATCCTCGACCTCTCGTGTGTGCCTCTGTTACGTGAACTGACGCACCTGCCGATTATCGTCGACCCCAGCCATGCAACAGGTCGCCGCGAATTGGTCCCAACCATGTCTCGTGCGAGTATCGCTGCCGGTGCCGACGGGCTTATTCTGGAAGTGCATCCCGATCCTAATAGCGCACTCTGCGATGGTCGTCAATCGATTACTCCCGAACAGTTACAGCGCGTCGTGCACGAAACTACTCTCATAGCGCAAGCTTTAGGTGGGAAAGCCGGTCTCTCGTATGTGGCATGAGTTAAGCAACGTTGCATTCAGGGCTCGATGGAGCGCCCCACTTCGATTTACATATTCTGAATTGACAGCCAAATATCTCATCAACCTGGCCAACCTATGGTATAATAAAACTGACTTCACGAGCCAGATGTTAAACGCTGTTCTTAGAATGAAAGAAACGTGAAAGGCACATTTCCTATGCCAACACAAGAAGAACGATTGGAAACGTTAGAATACGGCCTCAAACAGTATAAGACCGAAACCATCAAAGCCTACGGCGAAATGGCCATGGAAATCACCATGGTGAAAGGGCTAACCGAAGATGCAGTCAAGCGACTCATGACCCTGAGAACAGCCCTAGACCAACAAATGGCCGAAATGAAGCAAGACATTCACCAACTACAAATGGGTTTTGATGCACATACAGTGCTGCTCAATGAGCACACAACACGGTTCGACCGCTTAGAGACGCTGCTTACTCAAATCCTCGTACGCCTACCAGAAAAACCCTAGCAAATCATCCCTTCTCTCTGTGGCAAGCAAATAGCACAATAATGTAGCCTGGGACCCGTTTCTACAGGCAACTGTTGCAAAAATGTGGCATAGGAAAACATGCCAGGCCCCTCTACAAGCCATGCTGACCCATCTATACCAACACAGCAAAAATATGGTATACTTTTCGTATCTAAGCACCCAGGCAGGTATTTGGCCCAAACGCCTCAACTGATATTAAATTGTCCTGTCGCATGTAATCCTGGGTTTGCATTTTAGACAGTCAAAAAGATAAGGGATTGCTATGCCCACTCGAGTCATTATTGCTGACGACGAAACTATCCAACGCATGGATCTGAAAGACGTCCTGACCAAACAAGGCTACCTGGTCGTCGGTGAGGCCGGTGACGGTTTGAGTGCCGTCAACCTGGCCCGCGAGATACGCCCAGACCTGGTGATTATGGATATTCGCATGCCCGATATGGATGGCATCGCTGCTGCCGAAACCCTCACACAGGAAAAAATTGCCCCAGTGCTCTTACTTACTGCTTTTGGCGATCAGCCCCTGGTGGAACGCGCCAAGGAAGCTGGCGTGGTGAATTATATTGTCAAGCCCCTACGGGAAAGTGAAGTGACCCCCGCCATTGAAATAGCACTGGCACGCTATAGCGAGTTTCGCGCCCTCGAAGAAAAGACGCGCACCCTCACGGAACAATTAGAGACGCGCAAGGTTGTTGAGCGTGCCAAGGGTCTTCTGATGGAGAAACAAGGTCTGAGCGAGCAGGAGGCGTTTCGTAAAATTCAAAAAGCCAGTATGAACAACCGCAAATCCATGCGTGAGGTGGCTGAGGCCATCCTGCTGACAAACGAAATGTAGCAATGGTTCCACCTAAAATTGGGTGCTTGACGCCCGACGGTGCTGTGGAAGCGAACCTCATGTAAAGTAGTGGTGAGGGAGGTAGGGTGGGGTTGGGACGCAGTCTGGGGGACTGTGTGTAGCCCTTGCCGTCGCCATGTGGGTGTGGCTTGCGGAAACCTTGCCTGGAGGGCAGGTAATGCCATGTGGGTGAGGCTTACTAGAAGGATCAAGGACGATGTTGCCTGTAACAAGCGTGGAAAACGTCGTTACCATCGTTGGCATTCGTTTCCGTCCCGCGGGTCGTATCTATCACTTCGATCCCCTCGGGCAATCATATACAACCGGACAGTATGTGATCGTTGAGACCGTGCGTGGTATCGAGGCCGGACGTGTGGTCATCGCCTCGAAAAAATTGGCTGAAAGTGACCTCACTGACCCGCTCAAGCCGGTACTGCGCCTGGCCAACGAGGACGAATTGCGTATGATGCTCTCGTTCAAGAGTAAAGAGAAGGACGCGCTGGTGCAGTGCGCCCAGCAGGTCACTCAGCATCGGCTACCCATGAAATTGGTAGAGGCCGAGTACACCTTTGACGGAAGCCGATTGACCTTTTACTTCACAGCCGATGAGCGTGTTGACTTTCGTGCCCTTGTGCGTGACCTGGCTGCGACCTTCCGTACTCGCATCGAGTTGCGGCAAATTGGAGCACGCGACCAGGCTAAACTGCAAGGTGGGGTGGGACCCTGCGGCAAGACGTTATGTTGCAGCTCCTGGATTACCGAGTTTGGTGTCGTCTCTATCAAGATGGCAAAGGAGCAGGATTTACCACTTAACCCTTCCAAAATTTCTGGTGTCTGTGGTCGTCTGCTCTGCTGTCTCGCCTATGAAAATGACAACTATATTCAGGCCAAACAATTCATGCCCCAGGTTGGTACAATGCTCGACACACCCAGCGGTCTGGGCAGAGTTGTCTCAATCAATGTACCGAAAGAGTCAGTCGAAGTCATGCTGGAGAGCGGTGCCATCATCCAGGTGCCAGCCGGCCGGGTAGATGAGCCGAAGGGGAGCAGTAAAGGTGGATGTGGCAACTGCGGAGCTAAAAAGGTCAGCGCCGATAAGGCTAACGGCGGTGGGTGTGGTAGTGGCTGTAATAGTCAAAAGGGAGGTTGCGGCTGTAGCAAGGGCGGGTGTGGAAGTTGTGGCAGCGGAGGATGTGGGAGTTGTGGAGTCAAACGGTCAGCAGGATTTTAAGGGGCACGGCCCCTTGGCGGAGGAACCCTGTCTGGGGGACAGGTAATGGGGGAGTCGCCCACCTCTCCCTTCTCCTTAACCGAATTTAATATTAGAGAGCGGGAGGAAAGAAGGAAACACTAGCCATGTCGTCAGATTGGAAAGACCCAAACGCAATTCGGCAAGATGCCAGGAGTGAGGATGACAAATTCTACGGAACTCCTCCTCTTCAGGGTCAACAGGATCAGGTATCAGTCCATCCTGAGACAGACCCACTCTCACACTATGAGGGCGACATAGAGGAGTCAGCAGAGTCATTGCCTACAAGAATGGAAATACTAGGCGGGACAATGCGTCAGCTTTCCCCAATTCTTGCGCCACTCCTCTTTGGTGGGGTCACGTTCTTATTCATCTTGCCTTTTGTCCTGAATAGTAGAGCGTATTTGTCTACAAGCGGCTCCTTACCCACCGGATTGAATTCTTTTAGCTGTCGGATTAGTCTTACTGGTCTTTGCCTTAGGCCAGGGGATCACGCTGTACTACGCGGGCCCCAACGACGTCTTATGGTCACTTGGTATGATTTGCGGCTTCTCTCTTTTCCTCCTCACAGGCTGTTTTGCTATTTTCGGACCCATTCCCACTATCATCTTGTTAGCTGTGTTACTGCTTTTCGGTTTTCTGTTGGCACGACTTTGTATTCGTCCAACGCCAGAAGGGCAGGTCGATATCGTTGAGGCTCTTGGCAAACATAGCCGCACCTTTTTCCCCGGCCTGAATTTCGTAGTCCCATGGGAAAAGATTGTCTATAGGCTAGATACACGGGAACGAGTGTGGTCCTGTCCTATGCAGAAGGTGCCCGTCTCACGCAGCGAAGAGGTCCAGCTTGCCGCAACCATCTCTTACCAATTGATGCCAGAAGATGCACACCTGGCCGTTCTTTATGTCAGTAATTGGGAAAAGAGCCTACAAGAACTTTTTGTTGCAACTATCCAGGCCGTCGTAGGGGAACTCTCGCCAGAGGACTTCATTGCGTGGCCACATACCCCGCGCTCGCGACAGGCCGCTGGCAATCCAAATGACGTCAGGCCCTGGGATCGCATTAACATTATCCTGGTACAACGCATGCAGGACCAGGTTGCACATTGGGGAGTGCAAATCGGTGAGGTGCAAATCCGCGATGTGGCGCTTGTTCCTCACATTCCTCTTATGGCCGAGGCCAACCCGCCAGCAAGCGCTCAACCAGTAAATGCAGGAGTAGCGCACAGTGCAGCGCAGGCCACACCCGCCCAACTCAACCAGGCACAGGCACGTCCTCAGAGAGAGCAGCCTCCCCATCAGAAAGCCGTAGAACCCCGATTTATCGTGGGTTCCCAGGCGAAACCACGCCCGCCTGCTCCAGCGCCTTCCCCAGCAGCGCCACCGGCAGGAACTCCAACGCCTGCAATATCCAAAGTCGATATGCTGGCTGATGCATATGAAGCGGTGCGCACCGGCCGTATCACTGATCCCATGACAATTCGAGAGATTGCAGCACACTTCGAAAGTATCGCCAATGACCCCGAAGAGAGCCAGAATGTAGATTTCGATGCTGCTCGTGCAGCGCGCACCTTACTGGAACGGGCAGCACTCATTGAGGAGCAAACCCGCGCAGAGGATGACTATGGCGATGAAACGCGGCCAGACTGGTCGATGACGCCTACCCAGCGACAATAAGGAGAGACACACATGAGCCAGCCTCTCAATGGCATACGTATCCTCGACCTCTCGCGTCTACTTCCTGGCCCCTATGCATCGCAGATGCTAGCAGATTTCGGCGCCGATGTCATCAAAGTTGAAGAGCCGGGAAGCGGCGACTATGGCCGCTTTATGCCTCCGCACGGTCCTGGCGGCATGAGCCTGTTCTTCACAGCGATCAATCGCAATAAGCGCAGTATCACCTTAAACCTCAAGTCAGTGCGGGGACGCGAGGTCTTTCTGCGCATGGTACGCCAGGCAGATGTGCTACTGGAGAGCTTCCGACCGGGCGTCCTGGAGCGCCTGGGATTGGGCTATGAACAACTCAAGGAGATTTCGCCCGGGCTGATCTATTGTGCCATTAGCGGCTATGGCCAGGATGGCCCCTACCGCATGCGTGCAGGGCACGACCTCAACTATGCCGGCTATGCAGGCCTGCTGGACTACAACCGTGGGCCAAATGGCGAACCGGCCATGCCTGCAACTCAACTGGGTGACCTGGCAGGCGGCAGCTTCATGGCTATCATCGGCATTCTGACGGCCCTGATCGGACGCAACCAGACTGGCCAGGGACGTTTTGTCGATATCTCGATGACTGAAGGCGTCATGGCCCTGCTGCCACTCTACGCCACTACCTATCTGAACACAGGAAAAGCTCCACGCCCGGGATATTCTGCCCTCGATGGCGGCCTTCCCTGCTACAATATCTATGAAACACAAGATGGCAAGTATGTCACACTGGCCGCGTTGGAATATAAATTCTGGCACACATTCTGCACGCGCATCGGCCATCTCGAGTTGCTGCCTTTCCATACGCCTGCAGGTCCAGGCGAACGCGAACAGGCAATGGACATGCTGCGCGCTATCTTTAAAACCAAAACGCGAGACGAATGGCTTGCGGAACTCGCTGACATCGATGCCTGTTTTGGGCCACTCTACAGCCTTGACGAGGCATTGAACGATCCCCAGGCACTGGCACGAGGCGTGAGTGTAGAGTGCCGATTTATCGAGCACGTGCCCCCGATTTATCGTGGGGACACCAGCAAAACAGCAAGCGAGACGGATGCGCCATTGCGCACTCTGCCCAGTTTCCCGCGCATATCAGGTGTAAATGACGAACAACGCTACGCACCGCCAGCATTAGGTGAACAAACGCACGAAATACTGCGCGAAGTTGGCTACAGTGAGGCCGAAATTGAGCAACTGAAGGCGGGAGGAGTCATTTGAATAGTTGTCAAAAACAGAACCAACTGTTGGATTGATCCTGTCCTTAACGTTGACCTACGCCCGTTGACGAACAAACTAGGCGGGCGGTTGGACTACGACCAACCGGCGTGCACTTCATCAGAAACGAAGCGCACTCGAGCGAAAGGTGCGATCTGGCTCCTGCAAAACGTTTGCAGTGTGAATGAGCCTAAGCGCACATTGGGAAGCCTTCCCAACACGCTCGTGCTTTTACCGTAGGGAGCGTTTTACCTACGAACCTCTGAAACACGATTGGTAAAGTGCTCTGATGAAGAGTATAGAACAGGGTAGAACAAACGTCAAGGGGGGAATTTTGAATACCTATCTTGATAGCGAGCGGGCTGCACAAGTTATAGACCAGTATCTCGAAGACTTGAAGAATATCGTCAACATTGATTCCGGCACGTATAACAAGCAAGGCGTTGATCGCGTTGGCGAGTATTTACAAGAGCGTTTCCAGGCATTTGGCTTCTCCACACGCTTTGATCGGCAAGAGCGCTACGGCGATCACCTTATCGCCACGCACCACGGTAATGCACCCAATGGTCCACGTCTGCTGCTGATTGGACATATGGACACAGTCCTGGCCAATGGCGAGGCGCAACGTCGACCCTTCACCATCAGCAAGCGCAATGGTGTTCGCATCGCCACTGGCCCCGGTGTGCTCGACATGAAGTCGGGCGTTCTCATCGGCATGTATGCTCTACATCTCTTGATAGCTGCGCAGCAAGCAAACTACCAGAGTGTAACCTTCCTCTGCAACAGTGATGAAGAGATCGGCTCTCCAAGTAGCAAATCGCTCGTACAAGAATTGGCGCGTCAAATCGACGCCGCTTTCGTGTTAGAGCCAGGTCGCAACGAAACAACCGTTGTCTCTTCTCGCCGGGGCGTCGGTCAATACCGCGTCGAGGTACAAGGCGTCTCTGCCCATGCAGGCGTTGAGCCAAAGCGTGGCCGCAACGCCATCCTGGAGCTCGCTCACCAGGTGCAGCGATTGCAGGCGCTCAACGATACCATCCCCGGTACATCGCTCAACGTTGGTGTCATCCATGGCGGTGAGCGCACCAACGTCGTACCCGCATACGCCTACTGCGACATCGACATTCGCGTGAGCGACCAGGCGGGCCTCAAGGCGCTTGAAGCTGCTATGCGCAGGGTAACTTCCAGGAATGCAGTGCAGGGCACAAAAATCACGCTCAGTGGTAGCATGTGCCACATGCCGTTTGAACGTACCGAGGGCAACGCCCGGCTCGTGCAACTGGCAAAAGAAGTCGGTCTTGAGCTGGGCTTGAAGATAGAAGATGTCGGCAGCGGCGGCGGATCAGACGGCAATACGACGTCTGCCATGGGCGTCCCAACGCTGGACGGTTTGGGCGCCGGTGGCGGCCTTGCCCATAACCCCGGCGAATACATCGAACTCGACTACCTGCACAAACGCATCGCACTGCTAGCTGGCCTTGTACAGAGGCTTGGTAGGTAATCAAGGCAAACAGTATGAGAATACGTGAAGCGCAGCAGAGCGATGCGGCTGCTATGGCAATTGTTATTGTTGATAATTATCGCAGTGCCCATCGCGATCATATTCCAGAGGAGAGCTTGTTGTCATCTCCCGTATTTTCGTGGTACAGTTATCAGGACGAATAGAACACAAGAACAGTCAACGACCCCACACGTAAAGGTGGGGCTTGTGGTTCGCCGCAAGTCCGTCGTTGTCCAGCCTGAGCACCCAATGGCGTAGGCAGCCAGATGCGGGTGCTGCGTTGGAACGGTCAAGATACCGGCGCACGCTTCCTCAATGCGCCGCTCTATCGCTCAGGATTAAAAGTCCTATCGGGGGTAGGGAGTGTGTTCTGAGCACGACAAGCCGCTCCAACCTTGGCAAGGGGAGCCGCCTTTCTCTGCCGGGAGAGGCGCGTCACAAGCCCGGTAACGGGGCCTCATCATGAGGCAATACTGGAAGGAACGAAGTACATGTCCGTGTTTGTGCTGGATCAGCGCAAGCATCCGCTGATGCCCTGCTCGGAGCGACGAGCGCGCCTGCTCCTGCGCCGCAAACGAGCGGTGGTCCATCGGGTGTGGCCGTTCACGATCCGACTCAAGGATCGAAGCCGAGAGGCAAGTCAGGTGCAGCCCGTCGCCTTGAAGCTTGATCCCGGTTCCAAAACCACCGGGATGGTCCTGGTGCGTGTCGAACAGACCCAAGAGGGCGAGGTGCATCACGCCTTGCACTTAGCAGAACTGACCCATCGTGGCCAGATCGTGCATCATGCCTTGCAGCAACGAGCAGGCTATCGCCGTCGCCGCAGAAGTACGAACCTGCGCCATCGTCCACCTCGGTTCGAGAATCGGGTTCGTCCCAAGGGGTGGCTGCCGCCTTCGTTGCGCTCACGCATCGGCAATGTGCTCACCTGGGCACGTCGGTATGGCCAATGGACCCCTGTCAGTCGGATCGAGATCGAGCGGGTCAAGTTCGACACGGCCCTCCTTCAGAATCCGGAGATCACAGGCATCCTGTATCAAAGGGGGGAGTTGTTTGGCTGGGAAATCCGGTGCTACCTGCTAGAGAAATTTGGGCGGCGATGCGTGTACTGTGAGCGCGGAGAGACCGCCTTTGAGATCGACCATGTGGTGCCCAGGAGTCGTGGCGGCTCCGACCGGGTGAGCAACCTCGTGCTCAGTTGCCATGACTGTAATACAGCCAAAGGCGACCAGACCGCAGCCGAGTTCGGCCACCCACACGTGGCGGGACAGGCGAAGCTGCCCCTTCGGGACGCCGCTGCTGTCAACACCACTCGTTTTGCATTCGTCGAGGCCCTCCGCGTGTGTGGCTTGCCGATCGGAACCTGGAGCGGCGGGCGGACTCGATGGAACCGCGATCGGTTTGGCATCGAGAAGGCTCACTGTCTCGATGCCCTGTGCGTTGGAGACGTGGCTGGAGTTCAAGTGCCCGTCTCTCGCACGCTCAGCATCACCGCGCAGGGACGCGGGAGCTACCAGCGCACGAATGTAGATGAGTCTGGCTTCCCACGCGGGTACTTGACGCGAGAGAAGCGCATTCGAGGCTTTTTCGACCGGCGATCTGGTGCGCGCCCGAGTGCCCGAGCATCTCAAGACGGGAGGCGTGCATGTGGGCCGGGTGGTGGTACGTGCCTCTGGCTCGTTTCGCGTCGGCAAGATGGATGGGATCAGCGCGAAGTACTGTCAGGTTGTGCAGCGAGCTGATGGCTATAGCTATGCGTTGCGGAAAGACGCACCAGGAGGCGGCGCTTCCTCCCCTCGCGTGAACGCGGGGGCCTCCGCGCCGCAAGGAGGGTGAGGTAACACATGTCTCAGTTTGATACTGCCACGCTTGCCGGGGGATGCTTCTGGTGTACAGAGGCCGTCTTCGATAGACTCAAGGGTGTCACAAAAGTTGTACCGGGGTATGCAGCATCCAAGGTAGAAAACCCCTCGTATGAGCAAGTCTGTTCCGGCAGAACAGGCGCCGCCGAAGCCATTCAAATCACCTATGACCCATCCATTATTTCCTTCGAGACCTTGCTGGACATCTTCTGGCATCTGCATGATCCAACCACCCTGAACCGTCAAGGAAATGACATCGGAACACAATATCGCTCAGCCATTTTCTATCAGACTGACGAGCAAAAACACCTTGCCCTCGCATCGAAAGAAGCACTAGAACAATCAGGCGCCTATAAAAAGCCTATCGTGACGGAAATCGTCCCTTTCACCAACTTCTATCCGGCTGAAGCCTATCACGAGGACTATTATGACCGAAATCCCAATCAGCCCTACTGTCAGTTCGTAATCGACCCGAAGGTTCGCAAGTTACTGAAAGAATACCGCAAAGAGGTCAAAGATGAACTTGCCAGGTGATAAGGACACACACAATGAAACTCGGCAAACAGCACCTCCGTAATATGCCACCCAACGACATCATCAACCTCGGCCTCCTCGCCCAGCAGTTGCAAGAGGAGGCTACCGCCCGTGGTGAGCAATTACCTCCACTGGCACGCCTGCAAATCGGCGAACCCAGCTTTCGTACGCCAGAGCACATCAGGCATGCAGCCATTCAAACCATCGAGCATGAACCACTCACCTATGGCCCTGCTGCTGGCTGGCCCTGGCTGCGAGAACTACTGGCCGCAAGAATCGAGCGCATCGACGGCTACCACGTTCGACCCGAACACACTGCCATCGCAGTAGGTGGCTCAGGGGCCATCCGGGCCACTCTCACCGCCACCGTAGGCCCTGGTGATGAAGTACTCGTGCCCGATCCCGGCTGGCCATATAGCATGCAAATCGCCTGCGCTGAAGCCACCACCGTTCCCTACCCACTTAATGCCCAAAACCAATGGTACCCTGACATAGCACAGTTGGAACGATTAGTAACCCCGTATACTCGCATGCTCATCATCAACAGTCCGGCCAACCCCACTGGTGCAGTCTTCCCGGCGCAGCTTGTAGCCGACTTACTCGACTTTGCCCGCCGCCATGACCTCTACCTGCTCTCAGACGAGTGCTACGACGAAATAATCTTCGCGGGCAAGCATATCAGTCCTGCCACCCTGCTCACAGCGGACGAATTTGAATCAGGCCGCGTAATCTGCATCTACACCTTCTCCAAATCCTACGCCATGACAGGCTGGCGAATCGGCTACGCCGTGGCAGGCACACAACTCATTAAGACCATCTCATACGTGCTCGATTCCAGCCACACCAACGTCAGCACCATCGTCCAGCGCGCCGCCCAGGTAGCACTGACTGGCCCTCAATCCTGCGTAGCCCAGATGCGCGACGCCTATCACCGCCGCCGCGACCTCGCCATGAGCCTGCTAAAAGACCATCGCCGCTATGCCTACACCCCCCACGGCGCGTTCTATGCGTTGGTTGATATCACCGGTCCCAATGGTGTACAGCGTGACGGACGACAATTTGCCTTTGACCTGCTGCGCGCACGTAACGTCGCGGTGGCTCCTGGGAGTTGTTTTGGCAGAATTGCCGACCACCATGTTCGTATCTCCCTTGCGGCTTCAGAAGAAGAGATCGAGCGCGGCGTGCGAGAAATTTGTCTGTTCGCCGATAAAGTGGAAAAATGAACGCCCAGCTTGATTTCGCTTGCACTCCAGTCCATCCAGAGGTTGTTGTTTGATGAGCGCGGAAGCGATGCATCGTCTCCGTGAATTACAAGCACAGGGCGCATCGCATCATATTGTAGTTGGCTTGACTGCTCCTGCGCTTGCTTCCCTGATTTGTTAGCAATTCGCAGTGCCACGATAACGGCAGCTATGGTTCCGATGGCTGCAACACATTGTCCAATAGCTGCTATGCGTGGTTTCTTTGTCGTTTCAACCTCTTCAGCAATCCGCACCAGTTCAGGGATGTTGGTGATGTCAATTGGTATTGGGTATATCATATTGAGATGATTATAACAAAACGCTGCCTGGTTGCAAGAAGCATTTGAATGTTTCTCCTCAGCCATTGCTTAGAGTTCTTTGCTCATGCTAAACTAGAGAAAATAAAAAGCTAGAGGTAATCCTCCGATGAGTATACGTAGGACTTTAACATGAGAGCATTATTACAGCGCGTAAGCCGGGCGAGTGTCACAGTTGAGGAGCAGGTCATCGGACAAATTGGTCAAGGGCTGCTGGTGTTGCTTGGAGTAGGACAAAACGATAGCGAGGTTCAAGTCAAGACCCTGGCTGATAAAATTGTCCATCTGCGCATATTTGGCGACGATGAAGGCAAGATGAACCGTTCGCTTCTGGATATTGGGGGAGAGGTTTTGGTTATTTCGCAGTTCACCCTCTATGCCAATACACGCAGGGGTCGTCGCCCTAGCTTTACCGAGGCGGCTCCCCCTGCGCTGGCCGAACCGTTAGTTGAGCGATTTAAGGATGCACTTGCTAGCTATGGACTTCCCGTCGCCAGTGGCATTTTTGGTGCCTATATGACCATTGATCTTCGGAATGAGGGACCGGTCACGATCATGCTGGACAGCGAAGAGTTGTGAGCAATTCCGATTAGAATGGATTATCAGAACTTCACCTTCCAAACGATGTTTTCATTGATAGAACAGTGTAGGTGTGGCACGCAGGATAATTTGACATCCTCTTCCACCCTGAACTATACTAAATGAAGTAGGGAATCTGGCCCCTTTGCTGGTGCCAGCTCAGTCGCCAAATCAACTTCCCTTTTTGCTCGCTTATACCTTGGAAAGGACACGTCGTTTGCTCGTCGATAGTCATGCCCACATTGACACTTCTCGCTTCAACAGCGACCGCGAAGCCGTTATTCAGGCCGCCTTTGAAGGTGGCATTACCCGCATCGTCGACCCTGGCTGTGACCTCGCCTCAAGTCAGATTGCCCTTTCCCTGGCGAAAGCGCACCCTGGCATCGTTTTTGCAGGTGTCGGCACACATCCACATGATGCCACCACCTATAGCGACGAGGTAGGCATACAGTATCGCGAGATGGCACGCGAGCCAGAGGTCGTGGCGATAGGCGAGTTCGGCCTCGACTACTTTCGCATGCTCTCGCCGCGAGAGGTGCAACGCGCCGTCTTTTGTGCTCATTTACAGCTCGCTCTTGAGTCTAATCTGCCTTGCATTATCCATGTACGCGATTCACATGACGATGTGATCGAGTTGTTACACACTCATGGCCAGGGATTGCGAGGCGTCTTTCACTGTTTTTCGGGGAATGTCGCGCAGGCAGAAGAGTGCCTGGCATTCGAGGATTTTCTGATTTCGTTTGCAGGACCGCTCACACGCCAGGGGAATGCGTTGCCGGAGGTAGCGCGTATGGTACCGTTGAATCGTATGCTGGTCGAGACCGATAGTCCCTACCTGGTGCCACAACCGCTGCGCGCCAGGCGCAACGAGCCACTCTTCGTCAAATATGTTGCTGAGAAGTTGGCCGAGCTACGTGACATGACCCTGGAGGAGATTGCCCAGGTAACCACTGCGAACGCGGTTCGTTTGTTCGGACTTGGAGATCATCATGAAACTGTTTAACACCCTCACGCAGTCTCTCGAAGAATTTGTCCCTATAGACAATATAGTACGTATCTATGTATGCGGGGTGACACCGTATGACACCACACACCTGGGCCATGCCTTCACCTATGTCTCGTTCGATACCCTGATCCGCTACCTGGAATACCTCGGCTACACCGTGAAGTATGTGCAGAATGTGACCGATATTGACGATGATATCCTGCGCAAGGCCCGAGAACTTGGTATGCCCTGGGACGAGTTGGGCAATCGCGAGATCAAACGTTATTTGCACGATATGGACGCGCTGAATGTGCGTCGCCCCGACGTTTATGCTCGCGCTACTCAAGAGACACCCACCATGATCGAGATTATCTCGACGCTGCTGGCAAAGGGCTATGCATATGAGAGCAGCGGTAATGTCTATTTCAGCGTGAGACAGGACCCGGAGTTCGGCGTCATGGCTCGCGCAATCGGACTGAATGATTACCACGCCATGCTCACTATCGCGAACGAGCGCGGCAACTTCCCCGATGATCCACGCAAGAGGGATCCACTCGATTTTGTGCTCTGGCAAGCGCAGGCTCCTGGCGAGCCGGCATGGCCCAGCCCCTGGGGACCAGGTCGTCCTGGCTGGCATATTGAGTGTAGTGCGATGTCAATACGCTATCTCGGCCCACAACTGGACATTCATGGCGGTGGCGCGGACCTGGCCTTCCCTCACCACACATGCGAGATTGCAGAGTCCGAACACTTTACGGGTAAAGCCCCTTTCTCTCGTTTCTGGATACACACTGGCATGGTGCATCAGGATGGCGAGAAAATGAGCAAGTCGTTGGGCAACCTGACGCTTGTCAGCAACCTGCTCAAGAACTATAGCGCGGATGCCATCCGTGTAACGCTACTGAACCATCTGTATCGCTGTCCCTGGGAATGTTTCCCCGAAGACCTGCAGGTGGCGACGGAGGCGGTCGCACGCTTCCGCCAGGTACGCATACTCGTTGGTGAGCAGACCGATGGGCAAGATGCTGTCCTCTCCGGTCGTTTCCACGCCGCCATGAAGAATGATTTAAACACGCCAGAAGCATTATTGCTGCTGAACCAGGCAGCGGAGACAATGCTTGCGAACCACAACCTGAATACAGGAGCTGAGGTCCTGCGTTTGACGAAGGTACTTGGGCTACGAGTAGCCGATTTATAAATGGCCGCCAGTCATCAAGATGCCCAGTTGCTCCTCCGTCGCTTCTGGCGAAACGATATCAACGATCTTGCCTTCGTACATTACTGCGATACGGTCGGCGAGCGAACGGATCTCGTCCAGTTCGGCCGAGATCAGTAACACGGCCTTGCCAGCGTCGCGTTCCTCGATGAGGCGGCGGTGGATAAACTCGATGGCACCAATGTCCACACCGCGCGTAGGCTGGGAAGCGATCAGCGCCACAGGATTAGCGGAAAATTCACGCGCGATAATGACTTTTTGCTGATTACCACCCGAGAGTGAGCGCACTAGAGCCTTGGCAGAGGATGTGCGAACATCGAACTCTGTGATAAGCTTTTTCGCCCAGATAGCAATGTTGCGTAGGAGCAGCACGAAATGCCGCCATGAGAACTCTGGCCAACGCTGCCTTCCCAAGATTGTGTTATCCTCTATAGAGTCATTGAGCACGAGGCCGCTACCACGACGGTCTTCTGGAATATGGGCGAGGCCAACTTGTCGCTCCTCACGCGCATTCATTGTCGTAATGTCTAACGTCTTACCCGGTTGCCCATCCTTCACAGGGGTAATAGTAACCTGCCCACTCGTGATCTTACGCATCCCCGTCAGCGCCTCGACCAGTTCGGATTGCCCATTGCCCTCAACACCGGCGATGCCCAGGATCTCGCCTGCGTGTACATCAAAACTCACCCCGTGGAGGATCTCTAAGTCACGATCCGAGAGCGCATGCACATTCTCTATATGCAATACAACCGGGCCAGGGTGAGCGGGTGTCTTATTGACGCGGAGCAGTACCTCACGTCCTACCATCATGCGTGCTATCTCTGCCTGATTGGTCTCACTGGTAATCAACTCGCCTGCATTCCTGCCACGCCGTAGCACTGTGATCCTGTCGGAGAGTTCGAGCACTTCACGCAACTTATGCGTGATGAAGATAATGGTCTTGCCTTGAGCCACGAGACCACGCAGGACGCCAAAGAGTTCAAACGTCTCCTGAGGTGTCAGCACCCCCGTTGGCTCGTCCATAATCAGGATAGCTGCACCTCGATTGAGTACTTTGAGAATCTCGACCCGCTGCTGCAGGCCGACTGATAGCTTCTCAATGCGCGCATCAGGATCGATAGCAAGGCCATACCTCCTGCTCAAGTCGCGAATATCGGCACGCGCCCGATTGAGGTCATAGATAGAGCCAAGACCACCAGGCTCACGCCCCAACACGATATTCTCTGCCACGGTCAGCGGCGGGATGAGCATGAAATGTTGATGTACCATACCGATACCCAGGCGAATAGCGTCACGCGGCCCACTGATGTGGACAGTCTGCCCATTGATGGAGATCTCACCACTGTCAGGGTAAATCAGGCCATAGAGAATATTCATCAAGGTAGTTTTACCTGCACCGTTCTCTCCAACCAATGCATGAACTTCTCCCTTGCGCACCGCAAGATTGACATGATCGTTGGCGACGACACCGGGCCAGGTTTTGGTGATGTCGTGCATCTCCACGGTGAACGGCGTCGCACGCTCCTTGGTTTGGGCCACAACTGTACTTTCCTGCACAGCTTATCCTCCTGTAATGAAGTGGTTTTATTCAGACCCCGGTTCATAGGGAATGCCATCGGCTGCAGGCGGTGTTGTACGACCAACCAGGCCAACCAATGCAATCAGCGTTAGTATATAGGGCAACGTACTGAGTAGATTGGGAGAAATATTAGTATCTTGCAAGCGAACACTGAGCGCTTCACCCAATCCGAAGATCAGGCAAGCGCCAGCAGCTCCCAGCGGGATATATTTGCCAAAAATCACGGCAGCCAACGCAATATAGCCAACGCCAGCCGTCATATTCGAGATGAAAATACCTGAAATACCCAATGCCAGGAAAGCACCCGCCAGGCCAGAGAGCAGCCCGCTGCTAATCACGCAGAGGTAACGCACCAGCCGCACATTCACACCGGCGGTATCGGCCGCCTGTGGATGCTCACCCACAGCCCTGATACGCAGACCTATATTCGTGCGGAACAGGAGAAACTGAATGCTCAGCAGAATCAGCAAGGCTACATAAAAGATGATATTCTGCTGAAACAGGATGGGGCCGAGGAAAGGGATTTTCGCGAGAGGTCCCCAGGTGACCACCGGCAGGCGCAGGCTGCTTGCCAGGGATGGTACGCCTTGTCCCCCTGTCTGAACGAATAGCAAGAAATTGGTAAGACCAAGTGCGGCGATATTAATGGCAATACCACTCACAATCTGGTTAGCCTTAAAATTGATGGAGACAATGGCATGAATGAGCGCCATGAAGCCTCCAGCGATTATCGCACCCAGCACTCCAATCAGTAGACTATGTGTGGACAGCGCAGTCATGACGCCTGCATAAGCACCTGTGAGCATCATGCCTTCCATAGCGATATTCGTGACTCCGCTACGCTCAGAAATCACACCGCCCAGCGCCGGCAGCAAGAGTAGAGCACTAAATTGTAAGGCCGCCTGCCAGAGGTCACTGGAGGTGAGCACGCGAAATAAGACTTGAAAGAACACGATCATTCCTCCTCAGTTGTCTGCATTTGACCAGGACTATGCTCAACAGTAGAGTCGCTTAAATGAGAAGCTCCGCCACCGGCTTCTCCATTCTGCGCACCCCCGTTACCATTTTCAGCAAGGTCGGTGATGGTTAAAGCCCCACCGGCAGCTACCGCAGACGGCCTGGGACGAAGGATCATCCACTTTGGCAGTGCACGCCAGATGGCAGGTAAAAATTCAGCGGCGATACTAAACAGTACCAGGGCTTGAATGATGTAGATAAGATCACCCGGTACATTGGCGCTCAATTGCATGAGTCCGGCGCCCTGCCGTAATCCTCCGAAGAGGAGAGAGGCAAAGAGTACGCCTATCGCCGTGGTGTGACCCAGCAGAGCAACTCCAATGGCATCAAATCCCACCGTATCAATTCTGAACGTGGAGCCGGTCAGGTAATAGGGGAACTGTCCCATCAGGTGAAATACACCGCCCAGGCCAGAGAAAGCACCTGCAATCGCCATCACCAGAAAAATATTACGTTTGGTGGAGATACCCGCGTACCTGGCAGCTTTGGGGTTTTGCCCAATCACACGTACCTCGTACCCGAACGTCGTGCGCGACATGAGAAACCAGTAGACAACCAGGGCTATAAGGGCAAAAAAGAAGGTGACATCGACTAAATAAGTTGCGGGTTGAGCAATCTTCGGTAGAAAAGGGCCCAGGGTGTTGTTGTAGAAAACGGAAATCTCCGGGAATGTCGCTTGCGGAGGAAGAGGTCTAGTGGAGTTGGCCAGATTGGGGTCTAAAAGAGGCCCATTGATGAGATAGTCAGCGACAAAAAAAGCGATCCAGTTGAGCATAATTGTCGTGACGACTTCGTGCGCACCTCGCCAGGCTTTCAATATGCCAACAATCCCTCCCCAGACAGCGCCCGCGAGCGCACCGGCAACAATCAGAACTGGAATCAGTATCCAGCCAGGCCAGTTTGTAGCATGGATACCGATAGTGCTAGCTGTTATTGCTCCGACAGCAAGCTGGCCTTCGGCTCCAATGTTGAAAAGCCCGGCACGAAAGGCGATTGCCACAGAAAGACCTGCAAAAATGAGTGGGGTGACATAGACCAGAGTAAACGAGAGACTCTGCAGGCTGCCAAAAGAGCCTGTAAAGAGGGCTTGATAGGCGCTGATGGCCTCTGTAAAGCGGTCACCAGGGGAGCCAGGCGAGGTAATCATGATAATGATGATGCCAGCAACCATTGCCAGGACCACGGCAAAGAATGGACGCCCGATTGAGGCGCCAAGTCTGCGAAGCAATATCAGGCGATTCGATGCAGGAGTAGGCTGCTGCACTGTTGGCACGGCCATATCGACTTCCTCCTATTGCCGGGAGGCGCAGTTGCCTCCCAAAGTAGTAGCCAGGAGATTGTTCTCTAATCATAACATTAGAGCTTATCAGAAGCAAGCGCAGACTCAGCATATGAAAGTCCATGTCGTAACGACATGGACTTTCAGAAAAGCCAGAAAAGTAATACCTTCATGCTCCCAACTTTTTAGCTACGGGGTGTTGGGGTTAGGAATGTCCTCAGGTGGGACGAGTGCGCCGGCCGTGATCTGAGATTTATAGGACTCTGCAATTGCTTGGGCATCTGCGGGCACATCAGAACTGAGCACACCATAGCCGACGCCATCATTCGTTATACTAAACCTCGGCAGGTTATTGCTATACTGTCCCTTCTCGGTAAGATCGATGATGTCATATACCGCACTGTCAACACGTTTGAGCGCGCTGGTGATGACACTCGGATAGAGATATCCCTGGTCAGCGTCAACGCCAATACCGAAGACCCCTTTGCTGTTAGCAGCATCGAGTGCGCCGATACCACAACCGCCAGCAACCTGGAAGACGATGTCTACTTGATGCTGGTTAATCTGGGCCAAAGCTGCATCTTTGCACTTTGCAGTATCAGCAAAGTCCTGTGAGTAGTTGATATAGACCTTCACATTCGGGTCAACCTTTTTAGCGCAGAACTTGTAGCCGGCGATATAGCGAGTGACTGCCGGGACAGGAATACCACCCACGGCTCCAATGGCGCTTGCACCGAGCAACTTCGGTACCTTGGATTTGCCATCCAGTTCCATCTGACCGGCAATCGCGCCAACCAGGCAGCCAGCTTCTTGCTCTTTGAAGAAGAGAGGAGAAACATTGGGAAGCGGGTCGCAGGCAGTGGCGGTAGCGGGCATTGCACAACCATCGACGATGGCATAATTGATGTTGGTGTTCTGTTTGGCAATCTGATCCAGCGGTGCCTGCATCAAGAAGCCTACGGCAATGACCAGGCCGCCCGCGCCTACGCTTTGCGAAGCCAGTGTGAGATTCTTTACATAGTCGTTCTGCGATTGTGTCTGAATGACCCTTGAAGTGAAGTGGTACTGGTTTAGAGCCTTTGTGTAGCCCGTATAAGCCAGTTGGTTGAAACCCCTGTCATTCAACCCACCGATATCGGTTACCAGCACCACCTGTGCTTTTGGTGCAGTGGTAGTAGGTGTAGTTCCTCCTCCACTGCTTGTGGATGTGCCGCCACAGGCGGCAAGCACCATGGCAAACAAGGTGAGGAATGATGCGATGCGGATGAGGTCTACGGTTCTGCGCATGAATACTTCCTTTCTCTCCGTCTAAAAAATACTGTTGGTTGAGCAAACACGTCGTTCATGCGCGTGTAAAGAGATAGAAACAAACTTCGTGTTCGCACTCCAAATCAGGATAAGTAGCGGGACGATGGAACCGTCAAATATTGCTGATAGTCCCGCTATCCATAATATACGTAACGAAGAGGTTCTTTCTCACATGTCTGTCGAGGAATTCCTGAGGAGTATCTCGACAGACATGTGAGAAAATCCGCCAGTTATGCCCGTATCTCCTCGAGCATAGCTAGATTGATGAACAGGTCACAGCTCTGACGCAGGGTGGCAGACATCGCTTCGTCGAACGCAGCGACCTCGACACGCACACCGTGATCGGAGCAATAGTCGAGCATGGGCATAAAATCGCTGTCGCCGCTGACCAGGACGATACAATCGACGGCTCTGCCATCGACGAGACGCACGACATCCATACATAGGTCCAGGTCCAGGTCAGCCTTCTTCGCACCACTCGAGAAGGTTTTGTAGTTCTTTGTGGTGATGCGATAGCCCAGTCCCTTCACGGCTTGCAAGAACATCTGATCTTCACTGGAATGTGGGCTGGTGGGACAATAGGCCTGCGCGCGCACCAGGCGACGATTGCCGCGCAAGAAATCAAGCAGCTTGGCAAAATCTATCGTGATGCGCAACGTACGAGCGGAGTACAACAAATTGGCAACGTCCACAAACACCCCTACGCGCTCAGTTGATGGGAACGTTGGAATCGAGACAGAGATGTTGGCCGGTACCTGGTTCGCACGTCGTAGCTCATTGACCATACGATCGGTCTGTGCCTGAATCCCCTGCACCACGGCATTAGCGAGCTGGTTGAGGGCAGGGTCACCGGTACGAACAGGGTAGACCGTTGTGCGCTGCACTTCGGCTCGTACCGCCCGCAAGTTACCCCGCACGGGAGTGCTGCCACGTGCAGGAGAAGGCTCTGGCGACATGAAAGGACCAGGACTATCATTGCCTTGATTCATTTGACCGACGGTGTAGCCCGACACAATGTTGTATTGACCTGCCGCTGGAGGCACAGCAGGAAGCGGCGCAACACTACGCGGTGTGGTAACTGCCGGTGTCTGTTCTGGCACCTGCGCTGGCACAGTTGGTGGTTCTGGTACAACTGGCTTGGTTGTCGATGCAGCACTTGCAGTCGGAGTTGTGGGCATTGGTGTTGGTGTGATATCTCCAGAACGCCGTCGTCGCCGTCGTCGCGAACTGGCACGCTGCAATTCCGCGTATTCCAGCGGAGGGAGTTCCTCCAAAGCAACCTCTGTCGTTTGTGTAGCAGTGGTAGGCTCGGTAACAGGCGTGGTAACTTCTGCCTCAGGGGTAGCCGCAGGAGATACCGGAGTAGGGCTTTGCTCATGTCCACGCTGACGAGCCTGGCCATGACGACGATCATGTCCCGTTACTATAGGCGTTACAGTTCCCTCGCCATGTGCTGCTGATGTTTCAGGTGCGGCAGGTTGTTTTGGTAAGCTCTGCTCAGGCAATTGGGATTGAGTCACACCTGGTGTCATCAGCGAAGCTTGCGGAGCGCGTTTCGATTCTGGGTGTCCGTTGCCTTCCTTCACTTCCTTGCTAGCAACACTTCCACTGTCTACAAGAGTGGGCACCGGGGGAAGGCCACGGCTTGTCGTATCTTTTCCCTCTTCGGTACGCGGCCGGATAGGCGTTGAAGCGACGGATGCGCTGGATGCCACCGGACGGTCAAATCGGTAACGACGAGCCGGGCGTGACTGCTCTTGGGTAGAAGCCGTCTCGGGAGCAGGTTCCTCTTGCGCCGTCTCTGTTACAGGAGGCTCCTCGCGCTGCCGTCCGGCTGCACTGCCGTGTCGCGGCAAACGTACGCGCGATGCGGGACGTAATAGAGGTGATACAGGCCTTGCTGGTACAGCAGGTTCAGTCGTAGCTCCCCGATTTATCGAGGGAGGCTTTTGCTCATCTTGTATCTCTGCCTGCGACCTATCCGGTGTGCTTGTTGGGGTATCGTGTGGCGTTTCCTCCTCTGCTTGCCCTGCCACTTCTTCCTGATTACGATCGTCTGCCTCTACAATGGACGGCTGACTTACAAAGGAGGTATTTTCCCAGGGGTTGATGAACTCCTGCCTACCTTGCTCTTCTACAGAAAAAGGTTCCTCTGTAGGCTCTCGCAGCGAAGAACTCAAGCGAGCCTCTTCCGCCTGACGAAATTCCTCAATGAAGTCGGTGAAGGGCCGCGTTTCATTGGCCTCAACGAGGGGAATTGCTTCTGTAAAAGGGAAGTCACTCCCATGATAAATCGTGGAGCTACCGTCTCTGACCTCAGTAGACCCCCAATTCATCGTGGGGTCTTGCGGCTGATCCGGTACTTGTCCTTGATCGTGCTCATCCGTTTGCGCCTCGGAAGGTATGACCACCTCCGGCGAGGCAGGATTTGGCATAGTTTCGGAGACAGGCTGTTGCTCTGCGATCGCCTCATCAACGTCGCTGTTTTGAATATTGGTAAATTGGGTTTGTTCTGTTGTCACTCAGATCTTCCAGTCTCAGTAGTTACAGACCGGAGTCCAGGCACTCGTCATATAGAGAGAATGTTCGATTGAAGGTTGGTGAGACTTCCTCATCCTCGGGCTGGCTTCTTAAACACTACATGTACGACCCGGTCCGGTCTCATCTACGCCGTTTCCCTCTCTTACTCTTGCTGTACGCCACTATTGAACGGCGGAAAACTGGTGGGTACAGGATTATCTCTTGCTTCACTCACCCCTACGACTGTTGACGAAGGGAGGCCGAGCGCACTGCTTTCTTTTTCCTCATTGAGGACATGGGCGGGGAAGTCGCTCACTCCGCTCATGCCTGGTTCCTGGCGCGTGATACGCCAAACGTATGCAAGGCGCTCAATGGCAGTCACATGCGAAAAGATCGCCAGGACTGCCAATGCCCAGATTGCAGTGCCAGACAAGAGACCGATAGCCAATATGACGACACGTTCGGGGCGAGCAAGCAGCCCGGTTTTGCACTCTAACCCCAATCCTTCGGCGCGTGCTTTTGCATAACTTACCATCAATGAGCCGACCGCAGCAATAAAAAGGAATACGATCATCCACGTTTGCTCCGAGTGCAGTAAAAATGAGTCGGCAGGCCAGAATGCATCGTGAAGGCCTGGTCGCTGCAAGGCGTAATAGAGCAATCCAAACAGGATGATACTCTCTGAGTAACGGTCAAGCATCGAGTCAAAAAAAGCACCGAAGATCGTGGAGGTCTTGCACGCACGTGCCAGCGCTCCATCGAACATGTCAAAAATTCCAGCAAACAACACCAGCAAGCCTCCAGCAAACAAGAAGCCCAGAGCAATCACTACGGCTGTCAACGCGCTGAGCAATAGCCCCACGACGGTCAGCATATTCGGAGTGACTCCAAGTCGGGCTATCGGTTGAATGATCAGTGCGACTAATTGCCGAACTCGTTGCTGTATGCGTCTGCTAATCATATCTGTATTGTATCACACTTGAGCCTGGGGGACTAGTAGTCCCCCTCAGCGGAACGCAGTGGAGCGCGTATAGATACTTCGTGGGGAATTCCTTTCTCATTTAGGCCACACGTAATTGGCGAGCTTCCTTGCGGCGCTTGTTTACATGATGGTGAGCCAGGCGAACATAATCCTTCACACGCCACAAATTTCCTCCTGGTGCGCTCAGGCCGGCTTCGATGGTGACACGCACATCGCGCGCACTTTTCCCCTCAAACCAGGTACAACCACGTCCGATAGCACTCAAGGTATGGGCATCGCTGTTGCCAACCTCCGGCCACCCGTACACCTCGCGGTTCATTCTCATCGCTATGCGATTTCCATAGACACCACAAAAACTTGCATTCCAGGTCTCTATTCCATCAAGCCAGGTATCGCCGCTAACATGAATTTGATCTAGCACATCGCGCTGGCAACTATGGCGAAAGAAGCGATTGAGCGGATGAGCGACAATTGCAAGTCCACCCTGCTCATGCACGAGATCAATGCTACGCTCCATGCTCAAGTAGGGTTGGATGGGCTGATCGACGAAGAGCGCCAGCAAATGACCTTCATTCGTGGTAATCTCTTCGCCTACGATGAAGTCAAAGCGGTATGAGCCCTTCAGCCAGAGATCGCGCGCGCGCAAAGCTCCTTCTACCACATCATGATCGGTAATGGCGATTACATCCAGGCGAGTGTTATATTGAACATGATGAAGAATCTGTTCAATTGTACCAAGGCCATCACTGTACGTACTGTGCATATGCAAGTCGGCTCTGCCGAGCTTCCCCGAATAATGTGCCTGCTGCTGGGTCATTTGCCTATATTTCTGCACCATTTCTGTTCCTACATCCTATTTTTATGTTCATTACGGACGTACAATCCTAGCTTACTACAGATGTGTTAAGTTTCAGGCTTAACTGAATGTAAAGTTGCTATTAAGGTTACAACAAACACAGGGAGGAGCAATGCCAGGAATTACCCCCTCAGCCTCTGCATGTAGCTCCCCTCAGCGGAACGCAGTGGAGCGCGTTTAGATACTTCGCGGGAGTTCCTCTTCCATCAGAGATGCACCAATTGGTAACCGCTCGACCATGGCAGCAGGATCAACCAGACCTGCCAGACGTTGCAGGCAGTATTGAAAGCGGACATTGTCCAATGTACAATAGACCTGGCGACCGACGCGGCGGGTACGTATCAAACCAGCGCGGCGGAGTTTGCGAAGATGCCAGGAGACAAGTGGCTGGCTAATCCCTAGCAGGTCGGTGAGAGCCGTCACGGTGATTTCGTTCTGGTGTGCTAGATGATAAACAATTGTCAGACGTGCGATGTCTGCTAATGCCTTCATCATGATTTTGAGTTCGCGCCAGTCATTCATGCTGCTTTCGAAATGCCTCATCTCTTTATCATATAAACGTTTGTTTTATAAATTTCTGTTTATATATTACGCTGTAAGAACGAGGATGTCAATACGTCAGTATTTATGAGTCAGGGCTGTTGCAAAATCCTTTTTTGCCGCCCTCGGCGGCAGAGAGATGGGAGGAGGCGAAGGCACCTCGCGCTCCGTCAAGAGGCTTGCAGCCCCTTGCAACCCTGCTTCTTCCCGATCTTGCAACAGCCCTGATTTATGAGTAGCCAAGAAACAGGCTCTTCCACAGAGGAAGAGCCTGTTCTATTGGTGGGCAGCCAGGGAGTCGAACCCTGAACCTAGCGAGTTGGGTAAATAGTCAGCGCGTTACTTTCGTACGTTTCCAACTGTTCCCCGCCGAACCGGACTTGCACCTTTCAGCGCATCCGGCTCTCCAGAAGCTTTACGCAGCTTCCTGTACCCCTTCCCCGTGTCTCAGGCACTACCCTGAGCTTTTGAGTACTATGGGTACTCCGTCACCTTGCATCTTGCGATGTTTAGGTGATCCCTAAGTTCTCCTATTACCCCGGTCCAGACGTAGGTCCTTCGTTCGTCGCTTAACTCTTTGCTAAGAGCGGCTATAGGGGGAACGTTTAACGGCCCTCTTAATCTCGACCGCTAACCCTATACTTCAGCATGTCCACACGCTGAAGGATGAGCGATTACATCGCCGCGACTGAAGTTCAAGCAGTGTAGCTTTGACCATATCTGGCCTGGCTGCCTGACTTTTTGACCTGAGTGGCTCGGTCTTGTCAGACTTTTAACGACCATGCTGTTGTCCCCTTTCCTTTTCAGGATGCGGGTCAGGTCGCGCCTTAACCACGTTTGTTCCAGTGGTGCTGTACTGCCACAGCAAGGGTACTAGAAGCGCATAGGCGCACTTTAAGAGTCGCTTGCTCTGCCATTGAGCTAGCTGCCCATTGTTGACGTAGAGAAGATTACCATATCATGTATAGCTCGTCAAGCGATTTTTAGCCACTTCGTCGTCCCCAAGGCATTTATAGCTCATAGTCTTGCGCCCACCTTACATTCTTCTCTTGTTTGTTCTTTGTTGGAGTTAGCCTCAACTTTGCCTCAGTTATGCTGAAGGCTTACTTATGAGGGTACTATTCCAGGAACGCTAGCTCTTCTTAAAGATACTCAGAGGCAGGTACGCCGACACGATCCAGTTGGGCGCGTCCACGATTTCGCTGATCTTCAAGTCCACAGCCGCGCCACATAGGCAATAGGCCTGCTCGCGTGTCATGTCGTACTCGGAGACCAGGTGATCGATCATGTAGCGTATCGCTTGCTGGCTGTCCTTGAAGAGATCAGGGCCATGCGCAGTGGTCACGAAGTAGCCAGCTTCATCGGCAACCGTGAGCTTCTTGCCGGGCGGTGTAATGAAACGCAGTTCGGGAATGTTCGCACCTTTCATCAAGTTAAAGGTCAGGGTTACAGTCATCAAAGTTTCAATGCCTGTCCCATTGACCTCACCGTCGCCCTGGGCCGAGTGGCAATCGCCACAGGAGAACAGAGCCCCGGGCACCAGGACGGGAAAGAACACGCGCGAACCAGGAGTGAGATGGCGAATGTCAATATTGCCGGCATTCTCGCGTGGTGGAATGGTCGTAAATCGCCCCGGTTCACGCGGCCCGACCCCCATTACACCGCAAAATGGCTCATAGGGGATTTGAATATCCGCTCTGAATTCGCAGGTGGTCTCCCCCAGTTTGTAGTGGTGCAGGTATGGATCTGGAAAGTCTTCGGCCAGCAAGCCGAAACTTGGTAGAACAGCGTTCCAGCCCCATCCTTTGTGCTTGATGCTAATGATATCGACCACCAGGGCATCGCCTGGTTCCGCCCCATCCACATACACCGGGCCGGTAAGCGGGTGAATGAAGGCGAAATCGAGTGTCCTGAGAGCCTCTGAAATAGAGTCAGGGCGGACTTGATTAGCTGAGGCTTCGAGGGTCTCGAACACGACAGTGTCGCCGGGCTCGATGTGTATGCGCGGCGGATAGCTATTGTCCCAGAAGGCATGCGGTTGGGTGTCGTCGAGGTGATGGGTAGCCATGAGTTCCTCCTTCTATCCCGGTGCCCGCAAGGGGCACCAGTACATTGTGAATGAAAATACGGTTCAATGTTTCTCTATTCTTCGAGATAGACCTTGCTGCTACGTGCCAGGGCTTGTGGCGCTCCCAGGCTCAGGGCAATGACGATAATCAGGCCAAGCACAAACCAGCCAGCGCAAATGAAATCAGCCAGGTAGAGAGGTGCCGGAGGCAGCGGGGAAAACTGGAAGTATAAAACGACGGCAAGGACAACAAACGGTATGGCAGGGATGATGATGTGCCATAGGATGTTGAATTCTGCCTGGTGTTCGCGCAAGTAGAAGAATGGTACAGACAGGCAGGTTGCCATATATACCAGGATGATCGGAATAGCGATAGCTGTTCCCACGAAGGCAAACGCTGTTGCAGGGCCATAGACGAGGCCAGGCCACAGGGTAGCGATTACCGCTATGATCATGGTAAGGATAATGGCGATGCCGGGCGTGCGGAAGCGATTTGTGTGCGCTAATGTAGCTGGAAGTGTCCGGGTACGGCCTGTCGCATAGAGCACCCGGGTTACGGCGTTAACACCTGCATTCGCATTCGCGAGCGCGCTATTGAGAATGGCGAGGCTCACGATGAACTCGAAAGGTCCCCATACCCGTGTTGCCATGGTTGCCCAGGGATCTGGGTCATTGACATAGGTCGTGATCTTGTCGAAGCCCCAGCCGACCACGCCAGCATAGGAGCAGAATACGTAGAAGAGACCTATTAAAACGGTAGCTAACAGGATGGCACGGGGAACTGTACGACGCGGGTTGTGCGTCTCCTCCGCCAGTGGAGCAGCAGACTCAAAGCCGGCATAGGCCAGGAAGACGAAGACCATGCCCTGGAGAATGCCTTGCCAGCCGCCTAATCCATGTTCAAGGCTCGAGGCAGGATTAAAGGTCGCGGCAGTATTGCCATTGCCTGCAGTGGCGATCAGCCAGGCCGATAGCAGTAAAAAAACGGCAATCTCAATCACACCAAGCACGATGCCTGTGTCTGCGGAGATCTTGATACCAAAGTAGGTGAGGGCAAACACAACGAGGGCAAAGACCATGGCCCAAAAAATCCAGCCATTGGCTCCCAAAGCGGTGAAGTGAAAGTATCGCCTCACGAAGTCATCGGCAACAGGTCCCAGTACCAGCAATTGAAAGGGAACAATGAGTAGGTAGGCGAGATCAAACAACCATCCGGTCATCCAACCAGCTTGCGAACCAAGGGCTCGACTGACATAGGTATAGTAGCCGCCCGCTGATGGAAGATATCTCGCAAGTGAGCCGATACTCAATGCGATGAAAGAACAGACGATAAGCGCTATAAAAACAGCAAGCGGCAGTGCCCCGCCGGTAAAACCAATGGCGGCGGGACCAAGAGTGAAAGCGACGGCAGAGGCAGGGGCCATGGTTGTGATGGATTGAAACAACACACCAGGAAGGCCGATAGCGTTTGGACGTAGGGTTGTTTGCTCCGATGATGGGGTAGTGGACTCAACGGACATATAATTGCTCCTTCACTAAACAAAAGAATAGAAAAAGCAGGCAAGTTATCCTGACGACCGCAGGGGTCGCCACTACATTTCCTGCGATGATGGAGCGCGGCAAAGCGTGTAATGGCGATCACAAGGGCCGCCTGGTCTCTTGCCTATAGATCAGTTCTATATATTCTTAATGATAAGTATTTATGGGAAAAAAGCAAGGGTTTATCCCCGTCGCTGGCAGATGTCTGGGATAGCGTCAGGCGCAACAAGGAACCTTTCTTTTACTCGTTGCTTATGCGGGATTTCGTATCTGCTTCAGGCGCTCCAGTTCGCGTTGACCACGTTCCTCCAGTTCGGTTTTCCATTCGTCCTTGTACTGGCGCATCGTGTGAACAAGTGTATGCGCTATAGCCAGATTTCGATACCACTTGTGGTTGGCGGGCACAATGTACCAGGGACTCTCATTGGTACTGCACAAGGACAGAGCATCTTCGTATGCTTCCTGGTAATCTTTCCAATATTTGCGCTCGACCCAATCACTGGCATCGATTTTCCAGGCTTTGTTTATATCTTGCTCACGAGCAAGCAGACGACGCTCCTGCTCATCAAAGCTGATGAGCAGGTAGAATTTGAGAATGATGGTTCCATAATTGACGAGCAAGTTCTCGAAGTTATTGATTTCTTTGTAGCGTCGACTCCACACTTTTTCCGGCACGAGGTTGTGTACACGAGCAATCAATACATCCTCATAGTGAGAGCGGTTGAAGATAGTCATTATACCCTTGCCTGGAGTGGTCTTATGGATACGCCAGAGAAAATCGTGCGCCAGTTCCTCTTGTGTGGGTACCTTGAATGAATGTACTTTACAGGCTTGTGGATTGACGTGTGAAAGTACGTGGCGAATGGTGCCATCTTTGCCACTGGTATCCATTCCTTGCAATACTACGAGCAAACTCTGGTGCTGCGCTGCTGCCATGAGTTCCTGTAATTCGCTCAGTTCATTACCCAGGGTTTGTAACGTTGTCTCTGCTGAGGCACGATCATTCTGCTTGTCTGTATAACCTGGGTCGTAATCCTTCAGCATGACTTTGTTACCTTCATTAACCTTCCATACGAGATCCATGATGCTATCCTTTCGATTCGTTAATCTCCCTGGTAACTATTCAGCAGGGGGTGCAGGGGGACTGCGTCCCCCTGCCGGAGCGCGAGGTGCCCTCGCTTCATCTTTATTTTTCTCGTGTGTCGCCGCATGCGGCGCGAAAAGGGCACCTGAATTGTTAATCTCCCTGCTTTAATGATGATAACACATACTAATCAAACCCTGACTGTGGTACAATGGCATGGTCATTTCACCTATTACTTTACATGGAAGAGTGAAGATGTTGCAACAACAAGATCTGCTAGCCGGACTCAATGCACCACAACAACAAGCCGTCACCACAACACAAGGACCCGTCCTCATCCTCGCAGGACCGGGCAGTGGCAAGACCCGCGTCATCACCCATCGCATCGCCTACCTCGTCCAACATGAACACATCTCACCCTGGCGCATCCTCGCCGTCACATTCACCAACAAAGCTGCCAGGGAGATGCGCGAGCGACTGGAGAAACTCGTAGGCATCAACGAATCAAAGGAAATGACCATAGGCACCTTCCATGCCATCTGCGCACGCGTATTGCGCTACGAAGCCGACTATCTCGCGCCTCTGGGACTCAATAAATCCTTTGTCATCTTCGATACCGACGATCAGGCCACCCTGATCAAACAAGCTATCAGAGAACTCAACCTCGACGAAAAACAATATAGGCCGGCAACTATCCAGGGCATGATCTCCCGCGCCAAAAATGACATGCAGGTGCCAGAGCAAATGGCCGAACGAGCCGCCAAATACATTGAAGAGGTCGCGGCACGAGTCTACAAGGTCTATCAAAAATTGCTGCGTGCCAATAACGGCGTTGACTTCGATGACCTGCTCATGATGACAGAACAATTGTGGCGGCGCGAAGCCGATGTCCTGCAGAAGTACCAGAAACGCTGGCACTACATCCATGTTGACGAGTTCCAGGACTGCAACTTGCCTCAGTACAAGCTTATACGGCTGCTAGGGTATGGCACCGACGAGAGACATGAAGGGCTGGGCAATGTCTGCGTTGTAGGCGATGATGACCAGATGATCTATACCTGGCGCGGAGCCAGTGCTGAGAACGTTCAGCGCTTCGAGCGTGATTTTCCGCACACCAGAATCATTATGCTTGAACAGAACTACCGCTCGACCCAAACTATCCTCGATGCCGCCCAGGGTGTTGTGAGCCGCAACACCCTGCGTAAGGACAAGAACCTGTGGACAGCACAAGGCATGGGTGAGAAGATCATTTTCCACCAGGCTCACAACGAAGAAGATGAGGGATTGTATACCGCCCGCGAAATCACGCGACTGCTGGCTCGCGGCGACATCCAGCGGCGTGGTGATGTAGCCGTCATGTACCGCACCAATGCACAGTCCCGTGCCCTGGAAGAGCAATTCTTGCGTGCAAACATCCCCTACAAAGTCATCGGCAGTCGCAAGTTCTATGAGCGCAAAGAAATCAAAGACATGCTCGCCTACCTGCGCCTGCTCGCAAACCCGCATGACGAGATGAGCCTGATGCGCATCATCAACGTACCCAACCGCAAAATTGGCCCCAAGACCATCGGCGAATTAAAACAGTGGGCCGACGAACAAAAACTCTCGCTCTATGACGCCATCCAGCAGATCGAGCAACACCCTACGTTAGGCAAAGCAGCAAAAACCGCGTTAGCCTCCTTCGGCCAACTAATCACCGACCTTACACATGCCATGGATGAACTGCAATTGCCCGAACTCATGGATAGAATTGCCGAAAAGAGTGGCCTGGGTCCTGAGTTGCGCGCGTCCGCCGACCAGGAGTTAGACCGCTGGGCCAACGTGCTAGAACTGCGCCGCGTCGCCGATGATTACTCCGAGATTGAGACCCATGCTGCACTTGAACTGTTCCTGGAGAATGTCGCCCTGGTGGGTGGCGCCGACACAGCCCAAACCAGCGAGGACGGTACGCTCATCACCGAGGAGAACAACGATGCTGTCACGCTCATTACCTTGCACGCTGCCAAGGGGCTAGAGTTTCCCGTCGTCTTCATCGTCGGCATGGATGAAGGCTCACTGCCCCATGCGCGTTCGATTGATAAGCCTGAACAACTGGAGGAGGAACGTCGTCTCGCCTATGTAGGTTTCACCCGAGCCATGCGTCGCCTGTACCTGGTGCGTGCAAGCCGGCGCTCGTTCTGGGGTGAAGCCCAACCCAGCGAGCCGTCACGTTTCCTGGAGGACATCCCGCCACAGCTCCTTTCAGGTCAGGGCGCCAGCAGCACACGTTCAAAGCGCCGCGGCAATAGAGATGGTGACGATGACTACGACTACAACCAGGACACCCACTCGCTACGCGAAAGCGGACGCTCCTACGGTAGCGGTAGAACAGGCACCTATGGATACGGCAGAAGTCAGGCAAATACCTACGGTAGTGGCGGATCAAAACTAGGCGCATCTTCTCCACAATACACCTCGCGCCCTGCGTCCTATTCCTCACCAACGGTGCCCCCAGTATCGCCATCCCGCACAAGCAGGGGCGAGGTATCATCAACACCGTCACAAACACCGCCTCCGGAACCCGTCCAGCCAAGAGTTCAGCAGTTCAAAGCTGGTGATAAAGTACGTCACGATATGTTTGGCGAAGGCATCATCCTCAAAAGCGAGATGGATCGCGGCACGGAATTCGTTGAGGTACAATTTAAGGGGAAGAACGGCAAGAAGCGACTGAGCATGGATTTCGCCCAACTAGAGAAATTGGCATAATTTTTTCTTAATGACGCTAAGTTTTACATTTTGCCACCTGCATCCTACTGAATGGAGACCCTGGGATATTCCCTATTTCATAATATTTGAATGTGATGTATAATCGCAGCCAAATACGTCGTAAGGAGAGTACCCACACCATGCCCACCCTTCAAAAAAGCATCGAAACATCCACACCCATCAAACTGGTTTACCATGCAACCGTCCGCGACCTTCCCAGCGATGAGCGTCCACGCGAACGCCTCCAACACTACGGCCCGCAAGCACTCTCAAATGCAGAGCTACTAGCCATCATCTTACGCACCGGCACTACCCGCGACAATGTGCTCGAACTCGCAGGTAAGCTCCTGGCGAAATATGGTGGCCTGGGTGGCCTGATACGCGCTGAATTTGGTGAAATCTGCGCTGAATACGGCTTAGGCTCAGCCAAAGCAGCGCAACTGAAAGCCGCGCTGGAGATCGGCCGGAGACTCGGCATGTTGCAACCCGACGAAAAGTATCAGATCACCTCGCCCAAAGATGCCGCCAACCTGGTCATGATGGAGATGACCTACCTTGATCACGAGCAGATGCGCATCATCATTCTCGATACAAAAAATCAAGTCGTGGAAAACATCAGCCGTTACCAGGGAACCGTCAATAGTTCCGTCCTGCGTGCAGCCGAGATATTTCGCCCGGCCATTATACGCAACTGCCCTGGCGTCATCATCTGCCACAACCACCCCAGCGGCGATCCCACACCTTCACCAGAGGATATTTCAGTCACCGAACAGCTCGTCTCCGCAAGCCGCGTCCTCGATATTGAGTTGGTCGACCACCTTGTCATCGGCAACCATCGTTTTGTCAGCTTGAAAGAACGTATGGGGTGGTGAATGCTATGCTCAACATCAGCGCAGGTTCCCTAGCAACGCCCGTGCAATCACCACTCTCTGTATCTGATTCGTCCCTTCGAATATTTGCGCTACCTTCACATCACGCATGTAGCGTTCCACCGGGTAGTCGCGCACATAGCCAGCTCCACCCAGTACCTGCACGGCATTCGTCGTCACCTCCATCGCCGTATCCGTGGCAAAGCACTTTGCCATGGCAGCATACATACCCGGGCTTTGTCCATTGTCGAGCTTATAGGCGGCTTCGTAGACCAGTAATCGGGCCGCCTCGATCTTCATGGCCATATCGGCCAGCATAAACTGGATGGCCTGAAATGCGCCGATGGGGTGACCGAATTGTTCTCGCTCGCGAGCGTAGTTGCGCGCAATCTCAAAAGCCGCCTGTGCCACACCCACAGCAATGGCCCCAATGTTGATGCGTCCACCATCCAGCGACGAGAGCGCAATTTTGAAACCTTGCCCTTCTTCGCCGAGACGATTGGCAACAGGCACTTTACAATCACTGAAGACGAGTTCGCGTGTCGGAGAGGAGTGAAGCCCCATTTTGCGCTCGGTCTTGCCGAAGGAGAGGCCCGGAGTGCCCTTCTCAACCACAAAGCATGTGATACCTACAGAGCCTTTGCCACCACTGGTGCGAGCCATCAGCAGGTAGATGTCTGCTTCACCGCCGTTGGTGACCCACATCTTCGTGCCGTTGAGGACGTAGTAGTTGTCACGACGTTCCGCCCGGCATTGCAGGCTGGCCGCGTCCGAGCCTGATGCCGCTTCGCTGAGTGAGAAGGCGCCGAGCAATTCACCGCCGGCCAGGGCCCTTACCCAGCGTTGTCGCTGCTCCTGCTTGCCGAATCTGGCGATTGAGCCGGTGATCATGTTATGCACAGAGAGGCCGACGGCTGTTGCCATCTCGCCCTTGGCGATTTCCTCGTAGATCATGGCTGCGGTGAGGCGGCTGAGCTGGCTCCCGCCATATTCTTCGGGAGTGGTCATGCCCATGAGGCCGAGTTGGGCCATCTGGTGGTAGATTTCGCGTGGGAAGAGGTTGTTCTCGTCCCACGCTTCAGCGTGCGGGACGATTTCTTGTTCAGTGAAGCGACGGACAGTGTCGCGCATCTCTGCTTGCTCTTCGTCCAGATCAAAGTTCATGGGTATGCTCCCGCTTGCGATAAACGAACGAATGGTCATGTACCACGGACTTTCGTTTTCAAACATTCAAATTCATGCTACTAATCAGCCAAGCGCAACGTACTTCTATTTGGAGGTGTCGCCAAAGCGCTGGATATCCCCATAACCGGCGTTTCCCCCTGGTGATGCCTTCCCCTTCGCCACGTGGATAAAGACAGCATGGCGGGGGCAAGCCCCGCCACTACTATATGACGCCTGCTGCCGCCCGTTCGTGTATAGTAGTGGCGGGGCTTGCCCCCGCCATGCTTGCTCTGCAAGCTATCCCACGATACATCGGGGAATCCTGCCTGGGGGCAGGTAACGAAGGGCCCCTACGGCGGTGTGGGGTTATTTCCACAGCAGTATATCCTCGTTGCCTGGTATTGGTCTCTCCTCACTCCCAGTTTCCACTCCTGTTTCTGTAAGGGGCCTTCGTCGCCACTCACAGCGTACATCGCCACTTGCCAACAACTGCTGCATCACCTCGTCGTACTCATAGACGGTATAGCGCCCAAAGTCGGCGTTGAGCAACTGCTGGCGCAGGTCGGGCCAACGGCGCACACGCTGAGCACGACCCTGCTGGAGCATACGCCGGTACAATTGCTGCATCTCCTCCGCGAAGCGTTCTTGTTGCTGCGCCGCGAACCACTCTTCCGCTAGCACTCCGCGACGGCTCTGCTCATGCAGGCGACGGCGGTACAAACACACGGCATCATTCATATTCGCCAGGCTATCCTGACGGCGGGTAGCAAAGATGAGTGTGTACGGAGCTATCTCGACCACGGCGGGACGTATCTGCACAGGTAACGCGATACGCTGCACTGAGAGAAAATGCCGCTGCATCGAGGCAATGAGCAAGTCAATCACCCCAGCAATCGCTTGCTCCAGTTCTTCGTTATTAATGGGAAGTGTCTTCCATCGATCACTGCGCAGCAATGCTGTCAATGTAGTGGCACCCCTTGCGGGCGCCAGGGGGGTGGGTGCCAGGTGTGCGGATGTCAAATGAGCCATCACCTGCTTATGCGCGATGAGCAGGCACAGTTCGGTCGGCGCGGTACGCTGGTAGAGCGGAGTGAGGTCATCGTAGGTAAACAACGTATGCCCGAAGGGGTTGAGTAGGAAGATGGCCGGGGATTGGCCAATGAGATCAAGCAGTGCCGGGGCAATCTCCAGCCAGCTTGCACGCACGATACCGCTTTTTCCCTGGGGCAGAACACTTGCAGCTTTTGCTGAGGTGGCTACATGATTGTTCCCGCTCTGTTCGCCTTCCGTAGCCCCCCATTTATCGAGGGGTCGTCTCTTTGCGCTTGCTGCTTCCCGCTTCTAAGACGATGCCATGCAGTGCTATCGCTTTACTCTCCTGCGCAAGTACGCCGGTGAGTGAGATGATCGACTGAAGAATGGCGGGGATTGCAGGGCGACCCTCGCGGTCGCCCCTACGGTCTTTCTCGCGACCCCTTACTGGATGATCGTGCAGGATGTCGCCATTTGGCATTGACGGAATCTCTGTTTTCGCATTCGTTCGCGACTCGATACTTCCAAGAGCGTCGATCCAGTAACAGCGGTGATAGATACGAGTGGCACTGAGTGTGCGACAGTAGGGAAAAGCGAAGTCGTGCAGGAGCCAGTCGCGCAGCGATAAAAGCACACCCTGCTCCGTGAGGCGCCGACGCCTGGGCGGTTCTTGCGCTTGCCCGGCGGAACCGGGCGATGGTTGTGCGTTATTCAGTTCGGGCCATAGGTTTTGCATAGGTCGGATTGGGGATATCAATAACTGTGACCCGATTATAGCATATGGAATGTTGTGCCTGTAATCTCTATACCCCCGGCGTTACCTGTAATACTGTTTCTGGTTGAGGCTCGTCCTCGCGGAAGAGATTGGCCGTTCCTGCTTACTTCTCTTTGCGCAGCTTCCAGATGTTCTCCATGGGCCAATGTCTGGCCCATTCGTTCTCGGACTCGCTGCGGTATGTGCTGGTAGCACCTAGAGGCGGTCATGTTTCGACCAGGTCCTCAACCACGAAGCCGTTTCGCCGGAAGAGGCGGATCCATTCGCCGTAGGGCAACTGGAAGTCTACTTGATCTGGCCACTCCAGGTGTGTCATACCGAAGTAATCGTGGAGGAGGGTGCGCTCGATCTGATCCGTTTGCATATTTTGACACACAATGGAGATCGGCGTCGCGGTCGAGAAGGCGAAAAGCCCGCCGGGCCGGAGTAGACGGGCTGCCTCGGGAACGGTCCGATGCGGGTTGCAGAAGGTCATTGCACCCCAGTCGCAGAAAACGATGTCGAAGCTGGCGTCAGGGAGTGGCACATCTTCTGCGCTGGCCTCGATCAGGGGGAAGTCAAAGCCTGCCTCGTCCAAGAGGCGGCGTGCGTGCTGGAGTTGCCTGGATGAGAGATCCAGGCCGACAGGCCGTGCCCCGCACTTTGCCAGGGCAATGGACCAGCGAGCCGCGCCGCAGCCAAATTCCAGTATATCCTTACCCGCAACCTCGCCAAGAATGTGGAGTTCCGCCTCCGGGATACGCCAGAGCCCCCAGGACATGGCCTTCTCGCCTTCCAGAGCCGTCGCGTGTTGTTGCTCATAGCTGTCGCTGGTCGCCTCCCACATCGCCCTGTTCTTGTGGGCATGGACTGAGAGATGTGGGAGTGGCATGTCCGGGTCCTGGTTGTCGCTCATAGCTTCTCCATTGGATAATAAGGATGAGCTTTTCTACGATGTCTTTATTGTGGGCAACTTCTTCGTCTCTACCAACTCAGGTGGCATCACGTTCCGTATCGAGGCATCCACCAGTTCTACAGGGTGCAGCGTTGGGATATGCTCGCCCAGGCGTTGTAAGGATGAGTTAATTTGTAGGAGGCAGCCTGGATTGGCGGTGGCGATAACGTCAGGATGCATACTAAGAATATGACGAGCCTTGCGCTCTCCCAACTGGTTAGCTGCCTGTGGTTCAACCAGGTTGTAAATGCCGGCACTACCGCAGCAGATATCAGCCTCCGGGATGTCGACCACCTCGATGCCTGGAATGCTGCGCAGCACTTTACGCGGCTGAAGACGGACGCGCTGCGCATGGGCAAGATGACAGGCGTCATGGTAAGCTACGCGCAGAAGGATGGGATGGCGGGGAGCCACCGGATCCAACTCGGCCAGCACCTCTGTGATGTCCCGCACTGAGTCCGAGAAAGCTCTGGCTCGTTCTGCGTATTTGAGGTCGTCGCGCAGCAGGTAAGCATACTCCTTCATAGTGGAGCCACAGCCGGCGGCATTAACGACCACAGTATCTACTCCCCAGGCTTCAAATGTATCGATCAAACGCCGAGCATACTTCAACCCCTCGTCCTCGCGTCCAGAGTGAATGCTGAGCGCTCCGCAGCATCCTTGCCCAGGCGGTATTACTACGTCGCATCCTTCGGCTGTGAGAACGCGGATAGTGGCGGCATTGACGGGATCAAAGAACACACGTTGCACACAGCCCAGTAACAGTCCTACTCTTCGCCGGCGCGGGCCCAGGGCACGCGTAAAAGTAGCAGGTCGAGATCGCAGTGCTCCCATGCTCACGGGAGGCATCACTGCCTCCATGCCCAGCAGTCGGTCTGGCATGAGCCGGCTTAACTTTTGGAAGCGGAGTAGACGCCTGGCACCAATCTTCTGGTAAAGCCAGAGCAAGGGCAACATGGCCCGCAAGCGGGCGGGGTGAGGGAAGAGGCTGAACAAGAATGAACGGAACAGGCGGTCAGAGAAGCTGCGTTTATAATGGCGCTCGATCTGCGGGCGCGTGGCCTCGATCAGTTTGTCATACTGCACGCCTGAAGGACAGGCCGTCACGCAGGCCATGCAGCCCAGGCACCGGTCGATGTGAGCAGTGAACGTTGCATTGATACCGATCTCGCCCTCCGAGGTCATTTTCATCAGTTGGATGCGACCACGCGGTGAGTCCATCTCCTCACCCCACAGCAAATAGGTGGGGCAGGTAGAAAGGCAGAAGCCGCAATGTACGCAATCAGCTATCAATTCAGGGTCGGGTGGATGGTGCTGATCAAAGCCTGCAAACTGCACGGTATCCATCGAGCGAGCAGGAGCATTCTCCAACTCTAAGCCGACTGGCCCCTTCTGCTGGATGTGATGGATAGCGGGAGTATTATCATTGCCGTTTGAAGTGTCCATTTAGATGCCTCCAACAAATCGCCCCGGATTCAGGATATAGTTTGGATCAAAGCGCACTTTGAGACGACGCATCACTTCAAGCGTCTGGGCCGGTAGAGAGCCCCATACGTCAACCTTGCTCGCCAAAGCAGGCGGGGCATCGATGACAACCAGGCTGCCCTGTCCGGCAGCGGCAGCGCTACGCAGTTGGTCTACTGCCGTGGCCAACGCAGCTTCATCTCCTGTCAGGCGTGCAAAAACCAGGCCATGACCGGCATGTGCTCGCCAACTTATAGTGAGGCCTGTCTGCTCAAGGCTCTGTAACCAGGACACGAGCTCGGTAGGCAGGACGCTCGCCTTCACAATAAGTGTGTTCGCCGCGTCACTCGCAAGCGGATAGTCTACGGCAACCTGCCGCCAGAGCCGTTCTTCCGCCTCGCCTTGCATGGTCTGGACATCGCTATAGTAGGGGCGCGAGCTTGCCTCCGCCCTGGCCATCTCGACAAGCGTAGCGGCCTGTTCGTCCGCCGACTCCGGCTCCATCTCGAAGCGGGCCGTCATTACATACAATCCACCTGTACGTAAGTTCATGATATCCAGTACGGTTGGCTCCAGGGTCGAGGCGATGACGCGCACTGCCAGCTCGCAGAGCGGGGCAGGCGTGGAAGCAGTGAGAACTACTGTACGTGATGCTGCTCGTAATGGGTAAAGCCGGAAGGTGGCAGCGACAATCACGCCCAGCGTACCTAATGCGCCGGTAAAAAGTTTGGGCAGGTCATACCCGGCTACATTCTTGACCACCTTGCCGCCACCTTTGGCGATGGTACCATCCGGCAGCACAATACGAATGCCTATGATCTGGTCGCGTACTCCGCCATAGCGTAAACGGCGGGCACCGGAGACGTTCGTGGAGATGATGCCACCGATCGTAGCACCCCGGCTGAGTACGGGGTCGAGCGCCAGCCATTGACGAGCACGGGCCAGGTGTGCTTGCAAGTCGGCCAATCTGAGGCCAGCCTGTACCGTAACCGTCATGTCATGCGGTGCATACTCGACTACCTGTTTGAGCCTTGCCGTGCTCAGAAGAATATCACCGTCCCTTGGTGGAAGGCCGGTGTTGAGTTGCGTGCCGCCGCCTCGCACCAGCACCTTCAATCCCTCGCGATTGGCGTAGGCCAGCACCGACGCCACTTCTTGCTCGCTGCCCGGCGCCGCTACGACATACGGCTGCACGCCGGCCACGACATCGCTTTCCGTCGCCAGCTGTACTCCACCGTCTACCAGGGAGTCTAGCGCTTCCTGTATAGTATTTATACGCGCTCCACTGCGTTCCGCTGATTGCGGTTGTAGGGACGTGACCTTGCGTCCGTCCGTGCCTCCGTCCTGGCCATCCTTCATTATGCCCTCCATTTCCCCTGGCTTCCAGTTACACTAGTGTAACAAGAATGGCTGCCCGCAGGCAGACAACCCCTTGCGGGGAGCCGTTTTTATGGGAACGGCTAAACCCTGACGGATTACCGCCCACTCGGTCAGAGCCGAGGTGAAATGACCCTTCGCGATTGCGGTAGAGGCTTAGCTACCGTACCATTGGTAGCGTCAGCTCCGGCGTGGCTAGAAGAGGCTTTCGTTAGGGTGGCGCGAAAGCGTTCTTGTAGCCTCTATCGCTGCTACAGATGCGTCCAAGGCGAGCTTGGAGGAATCTGTCCGCTAGTCAGGAGCTTGCGTTGAGCTAGCCGTTTCTCAAGCCCCATGCCGCAGAGGCATGGGGTCCCTGACCATGCCCTCCGTTCAGAACCGCTCGGCCAGCCCTGCTAACTCGACTGGGTGCGGCTGGTAGGGGCCTGGTACCTCACCGCATAAGCGGGGCGTTGGATACACTTTGTTGGGGTTGCAGAGATTGTCCGGGTTGATAGCACAACGGATGAGCTGGTGGGTCGCCAGGTCGGCCTCGGTAAACATCGCCAACATGTGGTGCTTCTTTTCCATACCTACGCCATGCTCGCCGGTAATACTACCACCGTGTGCCACACAACGACGAATAATCTCGCCAGAAAGTTCCTCCGCATCGTGCTCCTGGCCCGCGATACGCTGATCATACAGCACCAGTGGGTGCAGGTTCCCGTCACCGGCGTGAAAGACGTTGGCGACACGCAGACCCGCGCGCTGACTGAGTTCCTCGATCTCGCGCAGGATCTGCGGCAGGGCAGTACGTGGGATCACACCATCCTGGACGATATAGTTGGGACTGATGCGACCCATTGCTGCAAAGGCGGCCTTGCGACCCTTCCACATCAGTGCACGCTCCTCTTCGGTACGGGCCAGGCGGTACTCTATCGCACCTGCCGCTCGGCATATGTCCTCGACTCGCCGCAGCAGTTTGGCGACTTCGGTACGTGGACCGTCCAACTCAACGAGCAGGACGGCGCCGACATCCAGCGGGTAGCCGGCATGGACTGATGCCTCGCATGCCTCTATGGCCAGCTTATCCATCATCTCTACCGCTGCCGGCACAATTCCGGCGGCGATGATACCCGATACGGCTTCACCCGCGGCATCGGTTGTATCAAAGGAAGCCATCGCAGTCTGCACCGCCTCGGGTTTGCGCAGGATACGCAGGGTCACCTCCGTGGCGATGCCCAGTGTGCCTTCTGAGCCAACGATGATGCCGGGCAGGTCATAGCCGGGCGAGTCAAAGGTGGGGCCACCGGCATCCATGACTTCGCCATCGGGCATGACGAATTTTATGCCCAGCACGTGGTTGACGGTAAAGCCATACTTGAGGCAGTGTGCACCGCCCGAGTTCTCGGCGATGTTGCCACCGATGGAGCATACTTGCTGGCTGGAAGGATCGGGGGCGTAATAGTAGCCATGCGGGGCGATGAGCTGTGTGATCCACAGGTTGATGACGCCGGGCTGCACGACCACGCGCTGGTTGGGGAGATCAACCTTGAGGATCTCTCTCATGCGTGCCAGTGAGACGACGATGCCTCCCGCAAAGGGTAATGCTCCGCCGGAGAGGCCCGTTCCTGAGCCTCGCGGAACGAACGGGATATGTTCACGATGACACACCCGCAGCACGGCTTGAACCTGTTCAGTCGAGGTAGGAAGTACAACCAGGGCGGGCACGATACGGAAGTTGGTTAAACCGTCAGATTCGTAGGTCCGTAATTGCTCGTGTTTGTCGATTATCCCTTCAGCGCCTACAATGTTTCGCAACTCTGCAACAATTTGTGGTTCGAGCATGGAAGCCTCCTTTAGCTGTCCGAGGAACCGGGGTATGCAGGTTTCCCTTCACATGGTAGATGAGACCTGTATTTTCTTCGCTAAGAAAATTTTTATCCGTATAGCAAAGGTATAGACTATTGAGGACGCGGATGTCAAGTTTTCCGCGCTTTTCCCCCGTTTTTCCGCAGATTATGCCTATGCTTCCGCGCTGCGTAGCGTCGTAATTGGCTATCATGTTCTTACATCCTATATTATGTTGTTTTATGCTCAAGGAGGATACGATGCTCAAGAGACCCCGACTGCGATCTCTTATGACGGCCTTTTCCTTCTTTGCCGGGCTGATCCTGCTGCTGGGAGCCTGTGGCGCACCCAGTTCAGGAACCACCCCGTCAAGTGGTGGCACCCCTGTCAAGGGCGGCACCTGGATCGACGACCTGTATGAAGAGCCTGACTCATTGATCCCCAATGCCTCGACGGAGACGTTCTCCGACCTGGTGGATCAGGCCCTGTATGCTCCACTCTTTGTTGGCGATGCGACCGGCCACATCAACCCTGGCATCGTGACCGAGCTCCCCACGATTGCCAACGGTGGTGTCAGCGCTGATTCCAAAACGTGGACGTTCCACCTGCGCCCGGGCCTCAAGTGGTCGGATGGCCAGCCCCTGGACGCCAGAGATGTGGACTTTAGCTGGAAGCTGTGGACCAATCCCAAGTTCCCTGCTGCAACTACGATTGGCTTTAACCTGATCACCTCCACGGACATCTCGTCGGACAACCTGACGATCACCTTCCACCTCAAGCAAAGCTTTTCGCCATTCCTGTCCATCTGGACCGATGGCATCAACTCACCGTTGCCGGCGCACCATTTCATGGGGGTTGCTCCTGACAAGATCATCACCTCGCCGGACAACCTGAACCCATCGGTGACCAGTGGCCCCTTCATGATGAAGGAGAGTAAGCCAGGGGATCACTATACGGTGGCGCGCAACCCCAACTACTACCTGGCCTCCCAAGGGCTGCCCTACCTGGATAGCGTGGTCTTCCGCGTCGTAACCAGCCAGGATACCATCCTCAAAGACTTGCAGGCGGGCACCATCGACTCCTCCTGGTTCCTGGATGTGACTAAGACCATCGCCTACCAGCGCTTGACCAACTACAAGCTGACCTCCAACCCCCATGCGTCGAACTTCGAGGCCATGTACTTCGACTTCCACAACAAGATCCTGGGCTCTCATCCGGAGGTGCGCCAGGCGATGGCGATGGCGGTGGACCACCAGGCCTTGATCGATACAGCCCGCCGGGGTGAGGCGGTACCGCTGTGTACCGACCATGGCCAATCCTATGTTCCCGGCTATGAGCCGAATGCTCCCTGTCCCAAGTTTGATCCTGCGGCTGCCAATGCTTTGCTGGACCAGAACGGCTGGGCTATGGGATCAGATGGCGTTCGTACCAAGGCTGGCATGCGGCTGGAGTTCGAGTACTCGACGACGGCCAATAACCTGTGGCGTGCTGACGACGAGTTGATCTTGCAGTCGGACTTCAAGGCCATTGGTGTCAAGATCGACATCCAGAACTACCCGGCCAGCACCTTCTTTGGTCCCTTCCTGGCCGGTGGCAACGCGTCCCCACCGACGGGGGCAGTATCGGGCAGGGATGACCTGTTCGAGTTCGAGAACGAGTGGGCCTACGACGCCGATGACTCGTCGTTGTTTGCCTGTAACGAGTTCCCGCCGAATGGAGAGAATTTTAACTTCTACTGCAATCCGGCGTTGGACAAACTCCTCATGCAAGAGCAGTCAACAGCTGATCCGACCATGCGTCAGCAAGCCTTCGACCAGATCCACCAGATCTATCTGACAGCGTTCCCGTTCATCACGCTCTATAGTCCGGTGGACATTGCGATGCACAAGATAGGCGTGAATAACTATAATCCTGGCCCAGAAGGCTCATCGGAGACCGTCAACATCTGGCAGTGGTGGTGTAATGGCGGTCAATGCTAACCTCGCATGAGCAGTATGATAGCCTGGAGGGGTCCTGGGCATGGTACTGCTGCCTCCGGCCCTGGTCGGATATGATCCGACCAGGGCCTTGCTTTAAGGAGTTTGGGACAGATGGGACAGGGGTTGGTTCATGGGGTGGGTCCTTCTCTTGGATGGGAGTGTAAGGGACGACGGCGATGATAGTTGATGTCGGTTGCAAGGCAAGGGAGAAGTGCTTTGCCTTAGTTGTAGTATACTCTATTATGGTGGAACAAGCAGGGGATGATTTTGAGATCCGCTTGTAATTCGCCGTCGTGGGACGATCTGACACTTTCCCAAACGACGGCAGGTGGACAAGAAGGTGGGGCAGGGGCCGTTGCGAAATGTAGTAGCACAGGGTGGAGCGGTGCGGCCCTTGTGGGTGCCAGGCCCCACTACAACGTACCCCAGTTATGAGTGGATGTCAGAGCATTCCCTGAGATCCGCTCATAACTGGGAGTGCAGGGGGCGAAGCCTCCTGCCCTTCTCTCCCTGACACTTTTGGAGCCGCCTCATACCTGGCACCCACAAGGGCCCATCCACCCCCAACCCAGCCCCGTGCCACTACATGTCGCCTGGCCCATCCGCCCCCCTGTCATGCCCGCCGCGCCATCGTCTGGGGGTAGGGCGATCCCCAAAATGTAGTGGCACGGGGTGGTTGAGTGGATGTGGGGGGCCCTTGTGGGTGCCAGGCCTCACGACGCGCCGCTCGATGCACCACCACGAAAATGTCTGGGAGAGAGAGCCTCCTGCCGGGGTGCGGGGTGTCCCCGCGCTCTTTCCCTCTCCTCAAATCGGGCCGCAGGCCCGCTAGCATAATAGAGAGCATTCCCTCTTGACTTAAAGTGCACTTTATATATTACACTTGAATTCAGACGAGCACAAGGTGTGTACATTGTAGCGAGAAAGAAAGGTATCAAGAGACATGCAACAGGATGTAGAAGTGTTCACCGCTGAGGTGCCGCTTGCGTGCACTTTGACTGAGTCAGAGCGAGTGACGCGAAAAGAAGAGGCCAATGACCTCTTCAAGCATGTGCAGCAGGTGAACGAATTGGCCGATGGCTATGCCCTGCGCTTTCCAGGAGGTGACAGCTGGGCGAACGAGCTCATGCAATTCATCAGCTTTGAGCGCAGGTGTTGCCCCTTTTTCACGTTTGCGCTGGTCTTCGAGCCGAAACAAGGACCCATCTGGCTGCACTTGCGTGGGCCAGAAGGCGTCAAAGCGGTTGTCGAAGGGATGATGCACTCTTAGGGTTTTTACAGAGGGCCTGACAGGGGCAAACAGCCTCCTTCATTCTTCTGTGCGTCCACGTATGCCCACACCACTTCATGCTTAAGAAGCCATGCCGCTTGCTTTGCTTCCATGATGGGTCCCTTTATGCACACGTAGACCTGGTGCGGATCGTGGATAGCGAGAAACCACGACTCGTCAGGGTCCAAAGGGAAATCTCGCATCTGCTCTTGTGGGTCCACCGATGGATCGAAGGAAATCTTCACCAGATCACGGGTCACAGAGCGAATCAAGGCAATACCATGCTGTTGAATTGCACGGCAGAAGGCCGTCTCATGCTCCATTAGCCAGCACTTCCACTCAAAGCAGCGCTGGCTTCCAGCAGATCCTTTAGCGTCAACAGGTCATGCTCCATCTGGCGCCTGATCACACGCGTGACCACTGGCTCCTCCAGCCCCAGGACTCCTGTTAGATGGATCACCGCCTCTTGAGAAACGGTGGTCCCACCATCTTCGACCGGCTCGAACTGGTAGCAGAAGAGGCAGGGGGAGATCCCAGCGATGCTTTTAATGGTCAGGGAGCGGCCGGGTTCACACTCAACAACCTCAAACGTCATATCCAACCACCTTCCCAAAAACCGGATAGTGCTGCGCACCCTCGCTCCTACGTGCAGTGCCCCTGGCGAGATATTCCTGACCATGATCACGGCGCTTGACCAGTCGACCTGGTTCTCAAGGTCGCTCATGTAGGCAAAGATCTCCTCGGCGGCCAGGTTGATGACCACGCTCTGCTTGATGTTCATCTGGATCAATTGAACCTCTCCTCCATCTTCATACGCTTTGAGAGAGAGCAGGATCGCTCTTGTAATCTGGTGGAGCAGGGCTCAGCGTGACACTGTCCACCTGCACTGCCCCAAAAAGTTCCTTCAAAAGAGAACCCATGTTTTTCTCTATGGCAAGCCTCATATGCTCCTGTGTGTGTGGAAGCAAAGGGCAGCGCTGGCAAGAACATTGGGCATGTATGTGGATAGAACAATAGTGTAGACCCATGCCCGCGGCAGAAGTGAAACGAATAGTCACCTCATCCACCGCCCCCCCACCAAAAAGATCAAGCAGAACCTGGCTCGCCATATCTTCTACTGCGAGTTCGGTATTCTCTGCCTCCTCTGGCAACACCTCAAGGATCCTGCTCTGGCTCTGTGCATGAATGTGAAGAAGGCACATATGTTCTTCCCTTTCTCATTTGGCCTGGTAGCCTTCCAGACGAAGGCGCGAGTGGGTGGGCGACACCGGATCGAGTCAGGGCGGGACTGGCCCCTATCCTTGCCACTCGCTCCTGCTGCAATAAGATGAGACACACCTTCTGTCCCTTCTCTTGATTTGCAGCTTCGATTTGAGTATACTGTGAAAAGTTCTGCTTTCCCAGGTTTTTGGTAACCCAAAGTTTACTCACAGTCCACTCAAAGATGAACGGGACCTAGTACTGTTCGGGAGGAGCACCCGTGAGCAGTGACATACACATACATGTTAGGACATTTAGCGACAGCGTACAAAAGTATCTGCGTACAAGCGGTTATTCCCAGAAGGAATTAGCAGATACGCTTGGTCTGCACCCGAAGGTGCTCAGTCGCAAGCTGCATGGCAGCGGGAACGCCCGTCTGACTCATCTGGAAGTACAGTGCATCATCAAGACGTTGGCACGCTGGCGGGTGATCACCACCCAGAACGAAGCGCTCCAGCTGCTCGAACTGGCACAGATGAGGTCCACCAGCTTTAGCGCCGACGAATGGCAGACACCTCCTCTCAGCACACTTGCAACGAAACGCGCTCAACCTCTTCCCTCCAGCAGCTCCGGCCTTCCTATGTCCATCTCCCAGCACAACCTCCCTGCCCCGACCACGCGGCTCATCGGAAGGGAATGGGCTGTGCAGCGACTACACCACCTACTTGGACGCGACGAAGTGCGTCTTGTGACACTTCTTGGGCCGGGCGGCAGCGGCAAAACCCGCCTCGCCTTGCATGTGGCGAGCGAACTGGTCGGCTCGTTTGCGCAGGGCGTGTGGTTGGTGGCTCTGGGGGGGGTGAGTGATCCTGCCCTGGTGCCCATGAGTATCACCCAGGCGTTGCATCTTACGCCCACGCCCGACTTACCCCCGCTCCAAAGCCTGGTCGCCTACCTGCGAAACAAACAACTGCTGCTGGTGCTGGATAATTTTGAGCAGATAGGTGAAGCGTCAGTCTCCGTGGGCGAGCTGCTGGCAGCGGCACCTGGCCTTAAAGTGCTGGTCACCAGCCGGGTGGTGCTGCACCTGTACGGAGAACACGAGTTCAGCGTCCCGCCCCTGGACGTTCCCGATCCCAGTATCGCAGTCGAGAAGGCAGAGCTGGCGCACTATGGATCCATCCAGCTCTTTGTCGAACGTGCGCAGGCTGTGGTGCCTGACTTTGCTTTGACCGAAGAAAACGCGTCAGTCATCGCGCAGATCTGTACCAGGGTCGACGGTTTACCACTGGCGCTGGAACTGGCGGCCGCGCGGGTCAAGATACTCCCACCAGCGTTGCTCTTAGAGCGGCTCTCGAGAGCACGACTTTCCGTGTTGACCAGAGGCGCCAGGAATCTGCCCAGCAGGCAGCAAACGCTGCGCAATACCATTATATGGAGTTACGACCTGCTTTCAAAAGCTGAACAAGCATGGTTTGCTCGCCTGGGGGTATTTACCGGGGGCTGGTCGCTCGAAGCAGTAGAGGCGATGATGCAGAGTGCAGCAGCAGACCAGGAGGACACACCTGTGATCAACTGCCCAGAGGATATACTAGAACAACTGGCGGACAACAGCTTGTTGGTGCGGTTGCCAGCGGTGGACGGGCAGGCGCGCTTTACCATGTTTGAAACGCTCCGCGAATACGCGCTGGAACGGCTGATAACGCAGGGGGAATTTGAGCGGCTGCGGGACTGGCATGCCTGCTATTACCTGAGAGAAGCGGAAGTCGCCGAAATCGGCTTGAGAGGCCCACAGCAACTCGTGTGGCTGGCGAAACTCACGGCGGACCGCGAGAATTTCCGAGCAGCCCTGGCATGGTCGCTGCAACAAGCCAGAACTGGCATGAGGATACGCGCCTTTTCCTTCTTCGAGCAGGGATCGCTCAAGGAGAGCAGAAAAGTCGCCGGGAGCATGACATTATCCTCGCAAAGGGATGCCAGTGCGGAATTGCTTGCCGTCGAACTGTGCCTGCGCCTGGCTTCGGCTCTCAGGCACTACTGGGAGTGGCAGGGCAACCTGGCAGAGGCTCGTTACTGGTTGGGAGCAGCCCTTGAAGCGCCGCTTGGGGATGAGGTCCGGGAGACGGTGCTTGCTGCGCGAGCAAAAGCATTGAGTGAGTCCTCCCGCCTGATGAGTTTGCATAATGATCAGACCCGGGCGCTAGCACTGGCTGAAGAGAGTATCGCGCTCGGGCGGCAACTGGATGACCCGATCAGGTTAGCGGGCACGATGCTTCACCGGGGCTGGGCTGCTCATGCCATGGGCGAGTATGAAACGGCAAAGCGTGCATACCAGGAGGGCCTCGAGTACCTCTCAACAATGGACGATACCTGGATACGCGCCCAATTGCTCCTTCATCTGGCTGCGGCGGTAGGATTCATTGGTAACTTCGAGGAAATGCGGTCCTTCTATACGCAAAGCAGGGAGCTATTTGAGCAGTTGGGTGACAAAAGTGCCGTCGCCGATCTGACGAAAGATCAGGGTGGCATGTCGCTGCTCGAAGGCAACTGCACAATGGCCATTGACTGGTTGCTAAAGAGTTTGAAACTATGCTACGAGCTTGACCATAAACAATACATGACGACGGGCATGTGTTGGTTAAGTATTGCGTTTGGTATGAGTGGGGAGCCGGACCCAGTTACGGCAAGCATCCGTTCGGCGCAACTGGAAGGCATAGCCACTAGCCTGGAGGAGACAATTGGTTTGACTGGCTGGGCAAAAGACAATCCGCTTGTGCAAATGGTACGCCAGCAAATTCGCTCGCGGGTGGACGAACAAAGCTGGGAAGCAGCGGTAGCCGCAGGCCGGGCACTCACTCTAGAACAGGCGATAGACCTGGCCTGTCGACTGGGAGAAGATTTGCGTTCCTGACTCACCGATTTAGTGCACCCAGGAAATCCAGCACAATCCGATTGAACTCTTGCGGCTTCTCCATATTCAGATGATGAGCAGTGCCGGGAATGACCTCTATCCTGGCGCCAGGAATCCCTTTTTCGAGGATATCAGCGATCTTGAGAATGTCAAGTACATCTTGATCCCCAATAATAATCAGGGTAGGGACATGGATCTCAGCAAGCCGTGAGATAGCAGTTGGCTCCAACGCTCGTGGTTGCGTTGCGTTTTCTTCTTCAGGATGCTCGAAGTTCCGGGTCGTCATCACACGAACTTTTTCTCGCACATCGAGGTCCACCTGGTCTGGCGTGCGCATCGGCCCATCTGTCCACATCCGCAGGGTCAGTTCAACGGCCTGTGCAACGTCGCCTCTTCTCAGCGCCTCGTCTACCTCCGTCCATGGCTCCTCGCCCTCGAAACCACTTAATCCCATAGCGACGGGGATCAGGGCATCGACCATCTCAGGGTACATGAGAGTAAAGTCAATCGCCATGGCTCCCCCCATGGATAGCCCCAGGACGTAGGTTTTCTCGATCCCCAGGAATTTGAGCAGACTATACAGGTCCTCTTCGAGAGAATAGGGTTGCGTTTCTGCTGTGATGGGGGCCGAGTCTCCAAGGCTGCGAATATCAAAACGAATGACCTGGTAGTGTTGCGCAAATACAGCGAATTGATCGTCCCATAATCTTCTATTGACAAGCCCGCCGTGAATCAAGACCAGTGGATGACCTGTGCCTGCGACTTCATAGTACAGGCGTGTGTTGTTGACATCAGCGAAGCCTGTGTGTAGCTGGTTTATTTCCTTCATGATGCAACTCCTTAAAAGTTTTAGCTTGTACCTCGTTACCCTTAAGAGTGTAACATGAAAAGCGGTCATTATCGATCCTGATATGACTGACATCCACTCATAACTCGCCTCCTTCGGAGGCGAACAACAGGGGAGAGAAAAGTTCGGGGGACCCCTGACCCCAGGCAAGAGGCTACGCCCCTTGCATTCCCGATTTCAGAGTGAATCTCAGTAATGACGAAGATCATCGGTGGCCGACAACGCCCGCACGCGGCAGAGCGGTCACGCGAGGTGCTGGCCGCGCATCGCCAGGGGATCGGGGTGGCCCTTTCACTGGTAGGTTTTTGGGAGCGTGCCCATCGAGTCCGTAGGGGCGAGCGGGGGGTGGAGTGGATGGGTGGGCCTTTATGGTCGCCCGCGTAGCCCGGTCTGGTTGACGACAGGGTGGGTGAACGTCGCAGAAAGGGACGGCGGGCGACCATAAAGGCCCACTCATCCCAACCTCCCTCGCCCCTACGGATCAGGGCCCTTCGCAGGCGGCTTCCCCCCAAAAAACCTACCCGTGAAAGTCGGGGTGGCCGAGGTGCTGGTTGACAGGGTCCTGCGCGCCGTCAGGGGAGTGAGCCTGGACGATGCGCCACTGCCCATCGACTCCCCGCTTGTGCGCACGCGGACCGATCTATACGCTCTCGTCGCGCGGCTGCGTCCCGCTATGGATACTATGTGTGAACGCTGGCGGGTCATACCACTGGGCGGCATCCTCCGTGTGGTGTGGCCCGATCCCGGTAAGCGTTCTGACCAAGGCGCACGCCGGCGCCCCCTCCACCACACTTCATCAGGCAAACAGCGATAACTGACTCATGTGGAAACCTGTTACCCTGAGCCGGACTGAGTTCCTGTCTCTGGCGGTCGCACGATCAGCAGCGGGAGCTGCGTAGAATCAAAAATCCCTTCGGGCACGCTGCCCATGAGCAGGCGTTGTAGACCTCCATGTCCGTGGCTTGCCAGTGCGATGAGATCGCAGCCACCCACCTGTTCAGCGTCCTCGGGCTGTTCTGCTTGCTTGATCACGGTTCCCACTACATCGGTACTGACTACGACAGAGGTGGTAACCGTGAGCTTGAGCGCCAGTGCAGTTCCTTTATGCAAGCGATCCGCCACCGTCATGAGATAGCTTTCTGCCTCTTGCCTGGCCTGTTCTTGCATCAGGGCATCGATATGGGCCTGGCTCCTTGTCTTTCCCTCCGTTGGAAGGAGATCGACGACGCGTAGCAGGTGCATGGCCCCCTGCGCAGGAGCGGAGAGGAGCGAAACGAGCTGTGCAGCTGGCTCCAGCGCAGTCTCAGCCAAAGGAGAACCATCTAGTGCCACCAGGACGCGCAGCGGATGGGCCGCGTGGGGCAGGGGCAAGCCCGCGGCGTGTTCGTTGAAAATCAGCACGGGTACGGGACTGTGACGGATCGCTTCTTGTGCTACGCTGCCGAACACCCAGCGTTCCAGACCACTTTCCCTATGGCTGCACATGACGATCAGATCGACGTGTTGCAGGCTCGCCTCCGTGAAAATGGTCGGAGAGGGAAGACCGACAGCCACTTCCTGTTCGGTATTGATTCCCACCAGGTCAGCTGCATAGTTCAGCATTGTGTGGGTCAGATAACTGGTCGCTTCGGCACGGTGGGTTTCGACTGCTTCCCGCTCCCATATCAGTGAGGGTTGTTTCGAATATTTGCCAAGGTCGGCTGGGGGAAGGACCACACGCACGAAGATAATGGAGCCTCCGGTGGCTCGTGCGAGGCGTGCAGCGAGCGGAATAGCATGCTCAGCACTCACTGAGCCATCCAGGGGCACTAATAATCGCTCAAACATGGCTTTGCTCCTTGTTACTCGCCGGCAAGACCACTCACCTTGCCAACGCCTGCTTCGCGAACACTCAGATCAACGACCACATCCTGATTGCGCGTGTCATTGTGCCCCATGATGTAGAAGACGATGGTGAGCAGGACGATCAAAATCAAAGGGATAAACTGGGTCAGTTCATAGGTGAGCCGGTCAACAGTCCCGGTCGAGCTTGGAACCAGGATGAAGACCACAGCAACGAGCGCATAGGCGAACGCCAGCACCGACACAATCCATGCCCCAACCATCCCTCCAGGTACCCGATAGGTACGGGGCACCTGGGGATATTTGTAGCGTAGGATCAGGAATGACGGGAAAATGAACAGGTACGCCAGCGTTGCCGTGGAGATGACAAAGCCGAGCACCAGGCTGAACAGGGTGGTAATGCTCCCGGAGCCAAAGGCGTTGACCAAAATCGCTGCCACCATCGCTATCGTCGCCATGATGCCGGACATAAGATTGACGGCAATAGGGGTGCCATACTTTCCACTAAATCGACCGAAAATGAGGGGGGCAGTGCGGTCGAGGGCTGAAATGGCATAGGTCCGATCCGCACCCATGATCCAGGTGCCACCGCTGGAGGCCAGCGCGATGGCAAACGCCAGCGCCACAAACCAGCCCAGGGGGGTGGCCAAAGGTCCTAGCACACTGGCCACGGACTGGAAAGCGGCTAAAAAGCTGCCTACATTCGAAAGTTGATCCTTGGGAAGGACGAGCAGGATCGTCACAAGGAAAGCGGCATAGGCAAAGACGGCCGTAGCCCCCGCTCGGATGATCGAACGTGGCACGTCACGCTGCGGGTTTTCCATCTCTTCGCCCGCGCCGTTCTGCACTTCAAATCCTTGCCATTGGAAAATCAGCACGGGGATAATGCCACTGACAATCAGGCCGAAGTTGCTAGGAACCAGGTCAGCAAGGTTGAGGCTCCCGCCCTTGGAATGGCCACCCAAAAGGAAGATCAACGCCAGGAGCACGAAGACTCCCAGCAGACCGAGTTTGAGGTACGAGCCAAAGACGGAGATATATTTGCCAACACGCAGGGACAGAATGGCGCACCAGATGGTTCCCCAGACGAAGAAAAGGGCAATGAGGATTTCAACGAGGGCATCAGTCGTAGGGTTTCCACCAAATTTGAAATTCAAGCTGCCAAACCATAAGAGCTTGATCGCGGCGATGGCACCCACCGCTAACGTCCCACCTAGCCAGAGGGGGTTGGAGACCCAGTAGAGCATGGCACCCAGGGCGGCAAAGAAGCGTCCCCCGGCCATCTTGCACCACTCGTACATGCCACCTTCCTGCGTAAACGTGCTGCCGAGTTCTGCGGTGAGCAGTGCATAGGGCACAAGAAAGGTAATAGCGGAGATGACCAGCCAGGTGAGGGCTTGCGCCCCATTTGAAGCGAAGACACCAATGGTATCTAGCCCAATGAGTGCAGCGAGCGTATAGAAGATCATGTCCAGGTAGCCAAACTCTCTGCGCAGCTTCTTTTTCTCTTCAAGAGCTGCTGAGCTTGTAACTTCGCGCAAATTGACGTCCATGAAAAGTTCCTCCTTCTTATCACATCGATGTGACGGCTATGCAAGGCACCAGGAAAGCCGAAATATCTGCTACTTAAGAGTACGGATGAAGTGTGGTCGTCGAGACGCTGGGAAAATGATTGCAGGTTTTCATTGCTTGCTTGACTTTCTGTTTCACCTCCTTGAGCAAATGACATTGGACGACGAGAGAAGAGAAAACAGAAAGAAGGGTCTTGTTCGTAGTATACAACATCGCCAACTCGGAAGGTTAGGCCGTATCAGCCTAAGGGGGTGTTTCATTGTCGTTGTTACATTGCAAAAGAGAATGTTCCTGTCGTGCCATTATAGACAAGAATACCCATTGAGAGAACATCTCGGCCAATCAGAGCAAGGAAGGGGTATTTGTTGCCTTGTGTAAAACGCTGCAAGTGCTTGGGGGATTGATACAGATATAGCAAGAACAGGGCCAAGAGCAGCAAGTGTTGTAGGGCTTGGTCTTTGTCCACCAGCAGGGAGGTTCTCAACAAAATGACCATTATAGATAGGCATACGAAAACCTACTAAAACACAACACTTATCATACCTACCGTTAATGCGGGGTAGGAAACTGTTCCATCATCATCGAGGACTTGCTTGATTAAAAAGGGTTCGTTGCCAAATTTTTCTAAACCAGCCTGATACGCTTCTGCCTCTGTTGTAAATGCGCCAGCAAACTTTTCACCCTTGATAAGGACAAACTGACCTCGATAGAGCTTTAGATACTCCTGCTTATGTTTTTGAAAGTATTCAAGTTCTGTCTGTAGGGGAATTTGTTCGCTCATAACCATGATCTTACCACGTAAAAGCTTAGAAAACAAGTATATAGCTAACTGTCCCGACTGCTTCGGCCTCCACCCTTGCTCTTCTGCAGGTCAGTGGCGTACTTTGCTGTTCTTTGTTGGAGGCCACTAATGATCAGGTTCGGAGCTAGCCCAAAGGCAGCGGCTGTCAGTAAAGTGCCCAGGTCAATTTTGAACATGCTCTCGAGTGTGACCGACGCTGTTGAGGTGAGTGTATCAGAGAGGACCAGGGTGATAATCACACCACCAATACCGGCCAAACCCGAGAGCAAAGGGGTTGCAATTAAGCGTGCTAACGAGAGTCCAAAATCATCAATAGCAGTGTTAGTGTTCACTTCATTATAAAATCTTCCGAACAATCCAGAAACGGCACCAGCCATGTAGAATGCTGTTGCCGCCATAATCAAAGGTAAACCTTTGCTGCCATTCATCGCTCCATTCATTACTATTGCAATACAGAGCAAAATGTGCGTGACAAGCCCGGTAACGCCCACTGTATTGAGCAAATGGTTCCGTTCTCGTATGAGTCCTTCCCAGAGATTATCGCGGAATTCGTTGAGTGTCCGCCTAACTTCACTCAGTGCCATGCGCGCTGCATCCTGCTGTTCAGGACTCTTCGTTTCTATAGTATGGATGTTAATCTGATCTTGTGTAGTCGGCATCTTATTGATAGCTTCCGCTATATTACGAATAATCTCGCCGTCATGATCAGGTTGATGCTCTTTGAAGTAGACTGCTCCCGCCGGATACAAATCTGTTACCGCCTGTATCAGCTTGTTGAGGAGTTCATCACGTTTATCAATCGTAGAGTTCTGAATAGCTAGCTTATCATGTATAGCTCCACGAAACGCCATCTGAGGTGGCTCGACTTTAATCAACGCCTCTTCTGCTCGATGCAACAGGCTCCAGGCATTGAGGTAGCCCATAGCTGTCACCCATCTCAGACCAGTACGATGATTGCGCAGATACCACTCGGTCCTCTCATAACAACGACATGCTTCAATTCGTGCCACCTGCTTATAATCACCGCCTCCTGATGTTGTCAGGGTTGCTTCCGAGATATTAAGAGCATCGATACGAGCACGCAATTGGCACAGGCGTGCACTGAGCAGGCCATAGTTACGTGTACTTGCGCCTCTCACAGTACCGACGTAGGGATAGCATACAAGTGCAATGAATAAAAATGCAATGTAAGTCGAAATGGCACCAAATAGAGGTGCAAACCATACAGGACTGGATGGGGGTAGAAGAAAGTAAAGCACTACTGTCACTACTGATGCGACGGCGTGTACGATAATTCCCAGTGCCGCAAGCGTCGCTATATAGGCTTGACGCCATTCCTTTAAACTTAGAGGTTTGTCCTCAAGTTCTTCAAACGTGGCGTTCGGAGGTGTTTGTGTAGCCAGTCCATTCACGGCTGCACTCAAATTTGAACTTGTAGTAGCCATAGCTTGCCCTCTTTGCTTTCGTGGATGCCCATCGGTTATATCCATACATTATGTGACAGTTCGATTGTATAGACGACGAAAAGGATGGTTTTTGGGTGTATAAAACTATTGTTGGCAAGCCGTGCAGCTGCGGCTACCGTCGCAAGTGCGCATAAGAAACGCCCCGTTTTGCGGCTAGACGTTGAGGGGGCAGGAGGATGAGAGATGCGAGCAGCGCTTGACCGGATGGCAAAGGCCTCCGCACGCAGATTACTCGCCTGGGTCGCCCAGTGGCTGGACCAGACGCGGCAAACCTGGCTGGAAGCCTTGCGCGGAGCTTGATGTGATCGACGGGGGCGTCGCGCAGTTGGTGTGGGCCATTGGAGGACTGCGACTCATCTGGCTCGATAGGAGGCGACACATGGTGGACGTAGCATACCGCTACCGCCCAATGCTGCTGAACGTCCTTGGGGCGGCACTCTTCGTCGGTCTCACGCTGAGCCTCATGTAGCGTGGATCTGTTTACGCCTCAGTTATGGATTTTCACAAATTAATCTGGACATGTCATTAGGTGGTCGGCGTGCTCATCAAAGAGCAGATGGTAGTCACGGAAATGTGAGCCAGCCAGGTGCCAGTGGAAGTTCTTGGTCTTTACATAAAGTACGAAGGCATCAGCGACCAGAGGATTGAGCGCTTCAGTGATCGCCTGCACCTCTTGCTGGGTTAAATCCGTCGGTGTTGCGAGCTGCTTGGCAACAGGAAACGACTTCACCTGGCCAGTGGCTTTCGCCCTGGGAGTTTGCTGAGTTGTCATACTGTCTCCTCCAAAGAAAAAATGGGTGACGAGAATCGTTACGTACATCAGCTTCAGGAGAGCCAGATTTCTGGCTAAACCGCATTTCACCTGATGAGCGGTGACGCTGAACTGGACCGTGACCCCATTGCTGGGATCACGGTTGACATGTGTCTCCCTACTGCGAAGCTTAGTGCGCAAAGACCTTGCGGAGGGTGTCGTTTACCTGGGCAATGGCTGCGCGTGCAGGAGGGGTCCCCGTAATCGGGTTGAGCATCACGAAGTCGTGGATGGCCCCCAGATACCGGGTTGCCGCCACTGGCACGCCCGCAGCCATCAACTTGTGGGCATAGGCTTCGCCCTCGTCGCGCAAGACATCGTTCTCGTCGGTTATGCATTCTATGCAGCGGACATGCCACTGCTGGATGGACGCTGGATGACACAAGCAGTCAAGCGGGTTGGGTAAGTCGGGCAACCCGCGATCTCGTGGGCCCTATTGGCAGCCATTATCATTGTCGCGAGCCGGGAAGCTCGTGCGCTGTTGAAACGCCGTCGGGAGCTGAGAGGTGATGCAGGTGGTGGAAGATCGCTCCCTCACGAATGAGCCACGGACGAGGGCGGAGGCAAGCTCACGCCCCTACTGTCCCTCTAGGAACCCGCTGCGTGGTTAGTAGGGGCGGAGCTTGCCTCCGCCCTGGGGTTGGGTGGTTTGGCTTATCCTCAAAATGTCCACACCCTCGCGTTGCTATATGCCACCTCGGTCGGATAACCACCGGGAGCATTGGAACTGACAACAAGCCCAATTAACCCGTGACTGGAGGTACTGTCAGTCACACTGGCGATTTGCTGGTGGTTCACGTGCAGCGTAATTGTGTTCCCTTGTGCTACCACCGCAATGGTGTTGGTCTTTCCCAGGCCTTGATGAACAGCCAGGCTAAGAACAGGCTGTACCAGGGTCCTGGTGTCGGGGGTACCTTGAGCAACATAGAGTTCCCACTTTCCATTTTGACCGACAGTGAATACATACCTTGTGTTGAGCGCATTATCAGCGCGGAAGGTAATCCCCCCGGTGTCGCCTTTGAGAATCGTCATCTGCACCTCGAAGGCGAAGTTGCTGAAGTCTGGGGAGGCATCACACCAATGGCGACCGCTTGAAATAGTTGTACTGACGTGGTAAGCCCCTCCTATAAACTGACAGGTGCCGAATTGATCATTAACTACCGGCCATCCGTAGCCATGACTATTGTCGCTCAATGAGTCAGAAAGAGCCAATGTCCCGCCGTAGGGGTTGGCTGTTGCAGTAGCGGTGGCATAGGCGGCCTGTGTTGTGGCAGTAGCATTCGCCTGTGTTGTAGCAGTGGCATTCGCCTGTGCTGTAGCAGTGGCATTCGCCTGTGCCGTAGCTGTCGTAGCAGTAATAGTAGCGTTGCGAGCTGTTGTGGTTGCTGTCATCTGGGTTATTGCTGTAGCAGTAGCAACCAGGCTTCTATTGGTGGTATATACACCTACTCCACCGAGAACACTCAGGAGTACTATGAGGAGCACGAGAGCTACGAGCAACATGTTGCGGGGACTGGCTGTCCATGCTTGAAGGAATCCACTTCGTCCCTTTGAGGAGGACTCAAGAGGAGCAGGCAAATGACATGCTTGCTCCAACGCGGTCGCAAACTCCTGTATACTCCCGAAGCGTTGCTGTGGATCTTTGGCAAGCGCTCTCATGACAACAGTTTCTACTTCTGGCGGGATGCCTGGTGCCTTTTCATGTAGCGGAACAGGTTCTACACCAAGATGCTGGCGTATGATCGCCTGCACGTCACCAGTAAATGGTTTCTTTCCGGTTAACCATTCATAGACAATGACGCCAAGCGCATACTGATCGCTCTCCCGGCGAGGCTTACCTAGAATTTGTTCCGGCGCTGAGTACGGGATAGTGCCCACATAGAAGTCGGTATCCATGAATGTTGAGCCATGGGCAATCGCAGCGATGCCAAAATCACTCAGGATGATCTCACCGTTCTTCCCTACGAGCAGGTTTTCCGGTTTGAGATCACGATGGATCAACTTACGATCATGGGCATACTGCAAGGCCTGCGCCACCTGTTGAACGTAGCTCGCCACGGTAGTAAGTGGGACTTTGCTTTCTTTGGGATGACGATCACGCAATGTCCTGCCGGGAGCGTAATCCATGATGAGATAGGGAGTGTTGTCTCCACCCTCTATTCCAAAGTCGATGATACGGATAATATGCGGATGTTTCAAGCTCGCGATGCTTTCTGCAAGAAGCAGAAACCATTTCTGGTAGATTCGGCCAGGTTTCGTGTGCAGGATTTTGATGGCTGCCTGCAAGTGTCGTTTATGAACATGCCGGCCCAGATAGACCTCAGCGAAGCCTCCACTTCCCAGAAGCGAAATAAGACGATAGTTACCAATCTGTTGCCCTATCTTGTCAGGCATTGCTACACCTCCGACCATGTCGCATTTCCTTAGCAATCATTCGGATGCTTTTGTCTCGATGTGATAGGCACGGCGTATGCGTTCCAGTTCTTCTGCTTGCACAATTTGCAACTCCTGCTGTATCTCTGTTGCGAGGGCACATGGGGTTTGAGCCTACGAAGACGCACTCAAGAGGTACTTGTTTATGAGATGCTCATGAGAGCCACAGTAACATTTTGGGGGAAAATTATCAAGTAAATCCCACTTTCAGGTGGAAGCCACGGACGAGGGCGGAGGCAAGCTCACGCCCCTACCAACCCCCGAGGAGCCTGTTGCGTGGTTAGTAGGGGCGTGAGCTTGCCTCCGCCCATTAGCACCAACTTAAGGCCCACTCAACGCCCTCGCGCTTCAGGAGTTGGGCGGAGTTGGGATGTTTCCTGCGCTTGTTCATGTGACAGCCCGAGCGCATGCGCCGTCCGATCAGCCGCAGGGTGGCAGGCAGACGGTGTCCGCAGGCCAAAGCGGGCATGAGGATCCAACTGGTATCGCGGACCACCTGGGCGAGTTTGACCAAGCTGCGTTGGGGGTCTTGCCAGGCGAAGAGGACGATCAGCCAGTGTTGCAGCAGCGCGCCGATCAACTTGGCATACAGTTCGCACAGCACGCGCCACGGATTGCTGGTGCGCCACTCATCAATCTGGCCGTCCTGTTTCCAGAGTTTGTACAGCAACTCCATCTGCCAGCGTTCGCGTAGCAGCACGAGAGCTTCTTCAAAGCGCAGGTGCTTGCTGGGCACATCAGTGATCAGAATGGTCCAGTCGGCCAGCCGCAACGTCTCCTCCGAGATGGTCTGTTGACGACGTTGAGCATCGCGTAGCAGGTCCTCCCTGCGCTGGTCGCCGACTTCCTTGGGCACGCGCAACAGCAGTAAGCGCATCGGCAGGCGCTGCTTGGCTCCCACCAGCACATGCAGTTCTTTCATTTGTCCTACTCGCGGCGGCAACACATCCTCCAAGCACAGCGGCTGACCGCTGGGCGTGAAGAGGGCCGTGCCGGCATGCAAGCGCGTCAGCGAAGAGGCTCCTGCCTGATGGCGCTGCGCCAAGCGCTGCAGGTCAAAGTAGCCCAAGTCCTGCACGTAGAGTGCCCCTGGCTGGACCGGCTGGGCATTGAACGGACTACGATGATCGGAGGCCCGTCCATCCGACAGCTTCGGCCCCCAGAGCTGTCCACGCTTGAGCTCCCAACGCGTATGCAGTTTGATGGCAGCTGCGGTGTGGTCCTGATTGCCCCCACAGCCGCGCCACCGCTCGGCCAGCTCGTTGGGCAAGCTGACACTGCTGCTGTCCTCCAGGATCACCGCGCTAAAGCGCCGCAGCAACCTGATCGGTACGTCGTGGGCCGCTTGGACGACTACGCTGCTCATCTCCTCTAAGACCGCGTGCAAGAAGGCGGCACACTGCGGCGTGAAGCGCTTGTGAACGGCGGTGTCTGAGACTGACACCGCGCGCAGTTCTGCCGTCGAGGCCAATTGCTCCAGACTGGCATCGGGGTGCTGTTGCCAGCCAAAGACCAAGGTTTGCAGCAAGTCTGCGCCACTGAACTTGCGCTCCCGTTGGATACAGCCCATTTCCCGCGCTAACTCCTTGGCTCGCTCTTCCATGATCCTCTTCATGCTCTCGGCTACCTGTGATACACTACTCATCAGAAGGCTCCTTTCCGTCACGATATCTCTTGTCAGATTTACCGATATCATGTCAGATCGAGCCTCCCTTTGTCATCCCTTTCCTTAAGTTGGTGCGAATGGGCGTGAGCTTGCCTCCGCCCTGGGGTTGGGTGGTTTGGCTCTGTTCATGCGGGAGATCCGGCTGTAAATGCAAACTTGAAACTGGTTGTTTTTCCGACAATTATCCTGGTGCAGGCATCTCCTTTACAGGAAAGAGATGGCCCATTTTCGCCAGGATAATGAGACAAATTTCAATAGTTTAAAGGCTCATACGCCTCCTCGCTGATGAGAGATGTGATAGTATGAAGAGAATGTACATGTCTTCCTCAGAAACACGGAGTGAGCCCTACCAACGCCGTGTGTTGCTCTTTGATGCAACCCGTCCAATCGTGCCTCCTCCGTGAGAGCCGAGGAGGCATTTACCGTTTGCATTGACATCGAAGGGAGGATCCATTATGTAAGAGGCTGGGGTGTCGTTCCTGACCACCTGGCAAAACTTTTACGTCATCATCGGCTCCGCTGCGGCGACGCTGACAGGATTGATGTTCGTGGTGATTACCTTGATTGCGGGGGTGCGGGTGCGAGTGTCGTCGGCGAGTGGGGGGGTTGCAGCATTCGGCGCGCCCACCGTCGTGCATTTTTGCGCCGCGCTGCTGGTCGCCGCGATTCTCAGCGCGCCCTGGCAGGTGCTCTGGCATGCTGGCCTTCTGCTCGGCCTCTCGGGTCTCGGGGGGGTGACATACGTCGTAATCGCGGTACGGCGGGCGCGCCGTCTGACTGACTATCAGCCGGTGCTGGAAGACTGGCTGTGGTATACGGTCTTTCCGCTCGTCTCGTACACAGCACTCGTCGTCGCGGCGATTGTGCTCCCAGGCAATCCGGCGCCGGCACTGTTCGTCACCGGTGCGGTTACGGTTCTGCTCCTGTTCATCGGTATCCACAACGCGTGGTGAAGATTGTATGTAAGTTTTGCGCTTTCGGTACATGAGTTTTGCGCAGTCTGTGCGAATTCAACATGAGTCTTGCCGTTTGACCAACATGAGTGTTGCCACAACAGCGAAACATGATAACTGGCTTCTCCAGGCCGATCTGCTCGATTTGACTCATTCCAGGCAAGGCCTGCAAAAATGAAGGACGTTTTGCGTCTCGCATGGCTTCACAAGCTATCTCAAGGCATTCTGGCAATTCATAGATCGCGGCAACACTCATGTTGGTCAAACGGCAAAACCCAAGTCGAATCCGCAACTTGAGCTTGATGAGAATACGTGTTCTTCCGTTTTTCGGCGCATATCATTGCCCAAACTCCCAATTGACCCATAAACGTGCCCTAAAAAGTTGCATACGAAAATTCATGAATTTCTCTCCAAAAAGTTTGGTTAAACACCCTTTTGCAAATGGAAGATAGGTTTAGCCGCTAACGGCCAAACATGCTTCCGAATTCCCTGATAATGGGAGAGCAACTGCCTGTGGCAGTGACCCTGAAAGTGTGCTCAATGTGCGCCAGGGCTCATCTCTGGCCTTCATTTAATGACGGCCAAACTTCTCTTCTGCTTTCAACATGACGGCCAAACATGCTTCTGAAATGGGTAGGCGTAATACATCTTCGCATATGTGTTTCCGCAAATGCACAGCCAAACATACTTCTTGATTCGTCCAAACTTCTCTTCCATTTGCAGGTGAGGGAAGGAAAGAAGCCATCCCATCGATCTTTCTGCCTGCAATAACGAAACGAGTCAGCGCTTCTGCTCCTCATGCGTCAGCATCAGAAGCCAGACGAGATCAGAACACAGGGGGGTGGTAAGGGGGAAAGAACGTAATCGAACTCTCTCGTTCTTTCCGTTGTTTCCCTGGCACATTTTTCTCCAAAGAACAAAAAGGGGAGATATGCGTCAGAAGAAGAAAATGGCGAAGATATGGGTCAAATTCTGGTCCTCATCCGTTTCGAAGCGTCCTGGAAAAAGACTTTCAGGTAGAGGGGCGATACCACACTCCTGAGTTGTCACGCTTCACGTGAGGCGTAGAGATACTTTTTTCAGGAAACGTGAGTGGTTCTCCACGCGGTGCTGCTGCCCCTGTCTTACCGGCTTGTAGAGCCGGAGGAACATGTTTCCATTTGAGAGATGATCGAGCAATTTCAGAAGAATAACTTCGCTCGAAAGGTCGATATTACCGCTTTTGCTGCTGAAAGATCGTTGGAAGAAGGGCTTTCCCTCGCTTCTTCCGATTTTTGGTTCCTCATTATCCGCAAATCCCGAGATCACCAAAGCAGGCATGACTCTTACAGAGTCATCACATCATACGCACACCCCGACTCCCTGCCTATGGTGAGGAGGCTCACCCGCTCATCGAAGATGCCTGATGTGTAGCGGTCTGTCGCTGGATATCGTAGGCAAATCCAGTCAGGACTGTCAACAGAACCAGTCCAAGCGTGAAGAAAAGACTCATGAGACCCAGGTTCAGCAGGTACTCATTGAAGAAATATCCGAGGATCCATTCGCCAGGAGTCCATAACAAGAAGGCGATCAAAGACCACGGCCACAACGTTGCAAGGAAGCGCCGTGAGTTGACAGAGAGATGTGCGCGCCACCAGGTGAACGGCGCCTTTATCCTGGTCCCAGCAACACCAGCTATGATTCCAACTCCTGCGGGTGCGAAGCCTCCACCAACAAGGAACAGGATGATTGAGAGCAGAATCAGGACCAGGCCGCCATTCTTCCTCTGAACAAACGCAGCTGCCCAGAGTATGACGATGAAGCTGACGATGATCGCAAGGACACCCGTGACGAAAAAGTTGGGCATAATGGTCATGGCGGGTTCGCAGCCATTCCACACCCTAGTCGCCTGACAAGGGGGACCCATGGCAAATATCAGGATGCTGCCTGGCGTAACATTCCCTTGAAGTGTTTCAAAGTACCCATGTTCCATACCAAGCAGTCCGGCAAGAACGCCGACTGTTGAGGCGACTATTCTTGTCGCGCTGTTCCACACGCCTCCCGGCACCGGAATCTGCTGATGCCCTGTTGTTTTCGCCTGTGACATCACTCACCCTCCTTGTTTTGCGCACCACGCGTGGTTCTGCGGAAGATGATAGCTCATCTCGGTGATGGAATGCCAAAATGGACACCAAAGGCCAGTGCTACTTTGCGAAACATGTTCGAACTTCTCTCTACTGGGCTTCTACTTTCCTCCGCAGTGTGTCCTTGCTTGCTTCAACGCCATCTGTCCATCAAGGGATATTGATGTTTGACTTCTACTTTCCTCCGCAGTGTGTCCTTGCTTGCTTCAAAGGCTGCATAAATCTGCTCGGCCCACTTCCCTGCTCGCTCGATCTCGCCCTGCTCGAGCGGGCCTTCTGTCTTTGCGACAAAAAAGCTCTCGGGCGGTACGACGAGCGAAGCCCCGGCCCTCTTGAGTCCGGCGGCAATCCTGCTAGCCGCAGAGCCGCTCACAAAGGCGGATACATGGTAGCGCGTATCGAAAGCGGCGGCGGCCTGCTCATCCAAGGCGCGGCGCGGAATGCTTTCGAGAAAGGCGCGCATCGCTTGGCTCGTTCTATGACGCTGCGTTGGGCCGCCAACGATCAGCATATCCGCTTCACTTCTCTCAAACGCGCCGCCTTCTGGGACCCGCAAGAGCCTGACCGTTCCATAACCTGCCAGTTTGTCGGCCACGGACCGGGCGAGCTGTTCGGTATTCCCGAACTGCAAATCATAGAGGATCAATGTGTTCATGCTGTTCTCCTCCTCTGATGTAGTACAGGAGCGATGCTTGCGCGCATACCTCGCCAGCTAACTACATACCTTTCCTCGATAAGCATAGTCGTTCAATCTCACAGATGCGTTACAAATGCTCATAAGCGTATCACAAATGGCTCACAACATCCCGCAGAAGGCCTGTACATTTTGGAATTCCAAAATGTACAGCACATGATTCAGTTGAAGCATGGTCGCCACATTGACGCAATTGTTCGCCCAGAAATCGGCGGTTCACAAGAGTTCTGGCAGGAAATTCCCTTGCTTTTGTGCTCAACGTTTCGTGGCAAGGTTATGTGTCAAAATTGGTACGCGGCAAAGATATGTGTCAGAAAAGCTGTCATTTACTCATCCATTCAAGCCCAATGTTGCAAATGGAAGAGAAGTTTGGACGAATCAAGAAGTATGTTTGGCTGTGCATTTGCGGAAACACATATGCGAAGATGTATTACGCCTACCCATTTCAGAAGCATGTTTGGCCGTCATGTTGAAAGCAGAAGAGAAGTTTGGCCGTCATTAAATGAAGGCCAGAGATGAGCCCTGGCGCACATTGAGCACCACGCGGCCACTGTGCCAGCGGTCGAGCTCCACCCACTCGATGGGGCCGCAGTGGGAGCTGCTCGTCGCACGAGAGTGAGGCCAGATACTCTGGGACCGGCCCACCGAAGCCTGCAAAGCGCTTGCGAACGCGTTCCAAACGACCCTTGAGCGGGTCAGGAAAGCGCGGTTCGCCGGCTCCCCCAAAGCCGTAGGTGTGTCCGTCGCCCATGGGCACAAGCCCAAAGAAGCAGCCCTCGCCCAGCAGGACCATCAAGTTCGTCACGCCGCGAGGGCGGGTCGGTGCCAGACTGCGCCAAATCATCACCCCGGTATAGCCAGGGGGGGCTGAGCCCAGCGTGAGCCCGCGCACCGTCGAAGAAATGCCGTCAGCACCGACCACGAGATCGTAATCGACTCTTGAGCCGTCGCTGAAGCCAACCGAGACGCAGTACTCGTCTTGGATCAACGATGTGACCGCGGTGTCGAGCCGACAGGGCACCGCAGCGGCACCAGCCAGCAGCGCGTGCTGCAGTTTAGGGCGTGTGATGCCGATGCAGGGTCCTACCTCGCCCCACAGGGCTTCCAGGTCGGTGTCGCAGAGCAACTCCCCCTGCTGGTCAAAAAATCCCCAGTGACGCACGACTGCCCCGGCCTGCTCGACCGCCTCGCCCAGGCCGAGTGCCTGTAGTATGCGCATGCCGTTGGTATGCAGCAAGATGCCGGCCCCGGTAGGGTGCCAGGTTGGGCTGCGCTCAACAAGCTCCGCCCTGAAACCCCGCTGGTGCAGGGCCGTGGCCAGGGTGAGCCCGGCGATGCCTCCGCCCACAATCAAAATCCGTTCCACGTGGGCCATTGCTTCCTCCCGTCTCTGCTCTTCTGCTTGAGCGGTGCTTTCTTCCCTGAATGTTGCTTGATAGACATGAACCATGCTAGGCTTTGCGTGATGTTCTGGTTGACACGACCTTGTAGTGGCAGTATAGCTGGAGAGACGCTCGCGCGACATGCGCAAGATTACCCATTTCTGACATTACCAGCCGGGTGGGGACGCAAAAGTATTCCTGGCCAATGTATGCCTGATTTTTGCACGGATCGCGCCAGGAATTGCCGTTACGGAAGGGGTTTTGTTATGGCAACGTGAGTGTGAAAATTTCTGGGCGCGGCCAGGTTATGCTGTTTTTGGTGGCCATTTTATGCCTTTCAATTTGTTGCAGAGAGGTTTGTAGGAATAGTCCCCTCCCGTGCATTTCCTAATCATCGAGAGCCTCCCAACAGTGAGCAAGAATGTGCTTGGGAGAGCGGATGAGGTTAGGGCGGACTGCATGGAAAGCAGCGAGAGTCACCACGATGGTGGTCATGCAGGTGAAGGTCACTTGCGAAACGAGGGCTGGCCTGCCGTACAGAGGTGGACGTTGCAGATGAGCTGAACTCGAAACAACTTTCGATACCATGGCGTTTTCACATATCATGCACCTGTCTGATATCTCACCTCTGGTACACGCTGCTCATCTGCAAGAAGCGCTGGTCTGGCTGGTGCGCCGCACCTGGTACACAGCTCAATAACGCTGCCCCCACGCTACTCCCTTCCCTGCCAGACCTACGCGGTTTCTTCGTTGTCTAGCGAACCAATGCACATTCCATCGGACGAACAGGCCACACATCTAAAAGCTGGTCAATTTCCTCAAAGGGGAGGTGATCGCCAGGGTAGTTGCCGTAGTAGGCTTTTTTCACGATCTGATCAGGTCCGATCAGAAAGTCGGCAGGCATCCGATGGACGCCAGCGTCTATCTTACCAGGCCAGAATCCTTTCAAGAAGGGGGCATAAAACCCCTCTCGAAGCGTTGCCAGAAGGCTTTTCGGGGTGATGAATGTCTTGAACAATTTTCGCCAGGATTTTTCCAACCCATACAACTGGTACAGTTGATTTGTGGGATCGCCAATGATGGGAAAGGGAGCCTGTTCTTTGGTCAGAACGAGGAAGGCCCGGTCCTCCAAACGGTAAATGAGGGCCGGTTGACCATTGACTTCTGCGATCTCAACACGATAGTCCTCTGGTAAAAAGCGCCTGGTTCCCAGACTAAAGCGTGCCACAGCATCACGTCCAGCAACTGGACGAGTCGCCGCTCCTTTGACTTTGCCGCCGCTATCGGCCCAAAGGACGACATCTTCGGCCAGTACACTCATCAGTCCAGTCAGCTCACCAACTTCAACTGCCCGCAGAAAGCTTTCGAGCATCTGCCGATGCTTCTCCGGTGTACTTTTGAAGCGAGGCTGTTTCGCGGTGATGTGTTTCTTCGCCCGGCTGAACAGCTGCCGGCATGCCGGTTCATTTTTACTGACGATGTCAGCAATTTCGGGATAGTCGTAATCAAAAACCTCGCGCAAGAGGAAAACTGCCCTCTCGGCAGGCTTCAAGGTCTCCAGCAATACCAGGAACGCCATCGAAATGGACTCATACTCGATTGCATGGTTTTCCGGGTTGACCAGGTCAGGGTGATCCGCAGTGAGCAGCGGTTCTGGCAACCAGGGACCAAGATACGTTTCACGCTGATGGTGAGCTGAATTGAGCTGATTGATGCACAGCCGGGTAACAATGGTGGTCAGAAATGCTTTATACGATTTGATGCTCTCAGTTGGCGTGGATTGAGAGTGTAGGTAAGCTTCCTGCACGATGTCCTCGGCGTCCATTGCACTTCCCAGCACGCGGTATGCGATGGAAAAGAGTTGCGTCCGATAGGTCTCAAACTGTTCCACCATCACGTCTCCTCTGGTGAGTGTGCTCGCCGAACTCTTCATTCCAGCAGGCACGAATAGCCCTGTAGACATGTATACACCTCGGATCGACTAGTGACGTTGTATCAGATTTCATCAAGAAAGACAAGTGAAGGATCGCTTTTGTGACAGTAGGAGAAGCCAGAAGCCATTCAGCACTCCTTTGACCCCTCAACCTCTACTACTACAAGTTCTCCCTGCAGCAGCATCACCTGCAGCCATTGCTGTGCCTCAGCTCGACTGATACGCCGCTGGCTATACCCCGAGAATCCATTCACCCATTCCCGTGCAGTGATGAGCCCCTGAAACGCCACGGTTTTGCAGGCGAAGTAGTGTTCTGCTTCCTCCTCAGGGGCGGCATAATCGACTGCTGGGGGAGCGATATGCTCGCGAAAATCGTAGACGCGCTCAAAGCCCTGGCGGTGGTGTATCATCAGTTCGCCTGTCAGCCAGAGATAATAGAGGGCCAGGGCCGTATCTTTGCCTCCGCAGTAATTGTTGACGCCCTGCCCGGTAAAAATCGCGGTTGCCAGGCGGTCCGCGCAAGCGCAGTTGAGTGCGTACGTCATCCAGAAGTGTCCGATGTGTTGCGGCAAAGTCGGCCCAACGTCCATCCTGCTCGCGACATCGCATAGGCAGACGCCAGAAAGGGAGTTCGGTCATGGGGTAGATGCAGAGGCAACTACCGTAGTCAAAGAGGTGGCGCGCGTGGTAGAGCAGGTGATGAAGATAGGCCGGCTGATATCCACTCACGCGACTCCAAAGCACGAGATCGTGACTACGAGCGACGACTTGCAGGGGGTCCATCTGCACCTCTTCGATGGTTCGTAGTGCTTCAGCGGTCCCTTCCTGACCGGCCCAACGTCGTCCCGGCCACAGGCCTTGCCGTCCGAGCACAAAGCGCCGGGCCGTGGTTTTTGAGATGGTGATGGTTTGCATGGGGGAGTGTAGCACAGGGGAGCAGGAGTGACAAGAAGGTCGCCTGACATCGACTCATAGGGGGCATTTTAGACAGCTATGCATGGAGCAGCATGTCGTGAGGCCTGGCACCCACAAGGGCCCATCCGCCCCCAACCACACCCCGTGCCACTACATTTCACGCTGCCCCCTGCCTCCGCTCGTGTGTCCACCGCGCCGTCGTCTGAAGCTGGGAGGTCATCTCATACGCAGTGTTACCTTACTTCCCTTCCTTTGGTGTTACGGCTGTAATAGTATGCGATCTGCTCCTCTGCGCTTTGTAGTACATCCATCATTTCATAGTATCGCAACTCTTGCCAGAGCTGAGGAGCAATCTGCACGATGTCTTCCTCGCGGTGGTATTCAAAATAATTCTTGATCAAAAAACGTTCCAGGGGATTGCTGATGATCTCAACCCGAGTCGATGTTCCAGCATGATCGATATGACCTACTTCCCACTCAGCGTCAGGACTCTGGGGATAGAAGTGGATGCTTTCAAAGAGTTCAAAGGCTCTGGGTGGGTTCTGTCATTTTCATAATTTGGTGAGGTTAATTTCATTTTTACCGGTGATATGCTATGATAGGAGCGGAGAAAGAATTAGTATGAGAAACAACGAGGACATTATGCAGAACTATCACGTCACGCCTTATCAAGGTAATCATGAGCAGGAAATTTCACGGCGCACGCAACATCTCGTTGATTCTTTGAAAGATCTATGGAATCGGCCCCATATGCCATCTCGTGAGGAACTAAACCGCATTCTTGAATTTGTTGTTCGCCTTCCTGGCCCTTACCATGCTGCAGCTCTGACAACTGTCGCTGAGAACCTGGTTAGCAGTGTCGGTTTACATTATCTGGACATACTGGCAACATTCCGAGAGAAAGCTGGACAAGAGGGCATTGATGCAGAGGAGCAGGAAGCAACGTTGGTTGATAGTATGACAGAGTTGTTTCCGCTGTTGATGGAACTCAGTAAAAGAATTGTGGTTCAGTCGCTGGATGACCTTGCTACACTCAGCGCTATCACCATTGGACTCTACGGGCTAAGCCATGCCGAATTTGCTGAGCAGGCTCAACGCTGGATTTATTCACTGCCAAAGGTGTATATGCGTCAACTCGCCCAGGAGCATCTGTTAGCCAATCCCCAAATGCACTTTACGGTGACGGTTCACACGATAGCTGTACCGTCGATAACAGGACAGCCGCAGGTAACATTTTCATTTGTTCCCTCAGCTTCACAACCTGCGGTAGAACATCCAAGGATAATTTTAAGCATCGGTTCACGGCCAATACGCATCATAGACTCAAATGTGCCAGATTCGCCAATAACATTGGTTGCATAACAGTAAGAAGGTTGAGGTAGTGGTATGCCTTCTGAGCAGGAAGAGTTCGCATGGCATGAGTGAAAGTGCAAACACACCAGGGAGCCAGCCAATTGCGCTCCCCCTATTTGCAGTTCAGCCGCAGAATATTATTCCTGTGGAGATTATAGCAAAGCGCTTTCTCGCCACAACGACAGACTTCGCCGTATCTTCGCCCGAGCAGTTTAACCCACCAAATGTCCAGCTTGCCATAGAAGAGCCTATCATTCAAACTGAAAGTCAGCAGGCGCAGGTGCTCATGAATGTTCAAGTTATCTCCACAGATGAGCCGTTTAGATTCGAAATATCGCTGAAGCTTCTGGGGTTGTTTACTTATACGCAAGATTACGATGTGGAACGTGTTCGCACATTCTTACAGCAAGGCACGCTCAGTGTGATGCTCCCTGTCGCCAGAGAATTGCTGATGAGCCTGTCCAGTCGTTTGCAGATTCCTTCCATCGTGTTGCCTCTGATACAATTGGCGCTTCCACTTGCTTCTGAGACCAAGCCAGAAGACACTGCTCAATAACTCTAATATTGTAAAGAAGTTGAGGTTGGGATGAAACTTGTTCCTGCCGGTGGAAGTCCTCAAATGCAAAGAGCATTGATGCATAGTCATGTACGTACAATTACGCGTATTCTGTTTCAATACTCAGAACACCCAGAACTTCTGCGAGCTGTTGCAAGTATACTACAAACATATGACCGGCACGCGCAAGCTGGCCTCGAGGCTGATCTAGAAAACTTGCGTGTGAATCAAAGTCGTCCTGGGAATGCAGGATTGACCCCACCCAGTCACGTTGTCGAATTGATACAGACCCTGCGCAATCTATACCAGCAGCGTGATGAAGATATCCGGTATCAACGTGGAGCTATTCTCGAAGTGCTAGTTTATCAGCTAGTGAGTCCACGCTATAAAGCGGATGAGTGCAAGAGCAACTATCGCTTCGTTGATAATCACGATAGATATGTGACAGAACAGGTGGATGTTGCGGCACTTTCGCAGGATAAGCACCAAGCTGAAGGATACGAGTGTAAGCTAAAAGTTGCTGGGCTCGAATCCTCTGATTGCACAAGTCTCGCTTACCTCGCCGAAGTCGCCCAAGAAGAAGGCTATCGGTCCAATGTAGGTTTTGTGACTTTCGATGATGAGAAGGTTATCAGACGCAAGATTGCTCGTCTCCATTCATCACCAGCACTCAAAGCCTATGGTCTGGACAATTTGGAACTCCTGCGAAACAGTTTATTTTGAGAGGGGAAAACTCCTATTTGCGGGCGAGAAGTGTTCTGCTTCCTCCTCAGTGGCGGCATAATCGACTGCTGGGGGAGCGATATGCTCGCGATAATCGTAGACGCGTTCAAAGCCCTGGCGGTGGTGTATCATCAGTTCGCCTGTCAGCCAGAGAGAATAGAGGGCCAGGGCCGTATCTTTGCCTCCGCGGTAATTGTTGACGCGCTGCCCGGCAAAATCGCGCTTGCCAGGCGGTCCGCGCCAGCGCAGCTGAGTGCGCACTTCATCCAGGAGTGTTTGATGCGTTGCAGCAAAGTCGGCCCAACGCGCCTCCTGCTCGCGACGTCGCATATGCAGACGCCAGAAAGGGAGTTCGGTCATGGGGTAGATGCGGAGGCCACGACCGTAGTCAAAGAAGTGGCGCACGTGGTAGAGCAGGTGATCGAGATGGGCGGGATGATATCCACTGATCTGACTCCAGAGGACGAGATCGTGATTACGAGCGATGACGTTGAGGGGGTCTATTTGCACTTCTTCGATGGTGCGTAGGGCCTGAGCAGTTCCGTCCGGACCAGCTCAACGTTGTCGTGGCCAAGAACGAAGCGACGAGTGGTGGTTTTTGAGATGGTGATGGTTTGCATGGAGGGAGTGTAGCATAGGGGAGCAGGGGCGGCAAAGAAGTTGTCTCTGAGAAAGTAAGCACCCCTTGACAATTACAAACATGCGTTCTACACTAGAACTATGAAACATATGTGCTCATGATATCTTGTGTGACCAGCTTTTTTATAGGTTGGAAGAGAACAATGTTTGCAAGTTCTGCTCACCTCTTAACGGGGAATGATAGATATCGTAAATCTTTCGACCATTGCTTAGCCAGTGAAAGCTTGTCCTACCTAATGTGACTTGAGACTGAGTGAATAGTTTTCCAGTAGGAGAGGATTGCTCAAACGGCTTGTATCAGAACTGACCTAGTGCATAATCAAGCGACCTTTTTGGGCATCACTAGGTGAGGTTCACGCGGAGATCCGTAATACACACAAACGCGAGCCTCCAGCTCGTCCGCACTCAGAATATGATCAGCTTCGGAGACCTTCCGCTTGCCATGGACCCACTTTGGCTCAATCGGGTTAAGCCAGGGACTTTTGGAGGGCGGCAGGCAAGGCAGAATGCGCACCCCATTGCCAGTTTGCTTGACCGTCTGATTGTGGCTGCGCAGCCAGGCGCGAACCATCTGACTCTTGTGCCAGGAGGCGTTGTCCCAGATCAGGACGAGAACCGTGACCGATTGTGAGGCCAACTGCTGGCAACATGCCACCAGGAAATCGATGGTGACCGCGCTGACAGGACGGCCATCCACAAAGCGCAAAAGCATCTGGTCGGCATGCTGGGGACGGCGACGCAACAGCACTCCATAACAAGCTAAGGCTTGGGGATCGCTGTCCTCTTTGCTGCGTTCGAGTTCTTGCAGCCGAGTCACGTCGTCCTCATCCACCCAGCGGTGTTGATCAGGCTGAGCCAACCGGCTCCACCAGACCTCATCGAGGAAACCGAGCGCCCAAGTCGGATGAGCCAACACTAAACGGATCAGGCTATCCCGTCGGGTTTTTTTCCTGACGTAGTCGGGATCAGGACTGGTAATCCAGTGTTTGGCACGTTTCCAGCGCACGCCGAGTTGGCGAAGGGCATTGCGGATCGTTTCTCTACTGATTGGTCGGCTGGCGATGCCTACGGTGACGCTCACCTCGGCTGCCAGATCCAGCGTCCAGATGCTCGTGTTCTTCCCAAAGGTGCGAGGACTCTGATGCAGTAGCGCTCGCAACCGTTGGCGGCTCAAGGCATCGAAGACCTCATGGGTCGTGTGCGGACGCGAGGATTTGGGCTGGAGCACAGCCAGTCCTCGCTCGTGAAAATCGTGAATGGCGTTGCGAACCGTTTGATCGCTACAGCCGATAAGACTGGCAATAGTGGTCGTTGGCTTTCCTTCAGCACTGGCTAAGAGCATCAGACTGCGGCGGACGGTGAAGCCTTGAGATGACCGACGACCGGCTTCGAGCTCCGCCTGCTCTTTTTCAGTAAGTGGTCGGATAAACAATGGTGCTTGCATAATCTTTCATTTTATCACATGCCCAAGTGCCTCCTTTGCATTTGCACTAGATTAGTTATTCCAGACTACTCTACCGTTTCCGTATACTGGACTATTGTTTGCCGTTGGTTGCCCATTTGTGCCAATATTGGCTTGTTTCGTTATTACTATTCGTTATCATTATTCGTTATAAATGATAGATAACGCCAGCAAGCCGACATTGAACGCTTTTTGCCATAGCTGTGTACAAGGTTTTAGAGGCAATGAGCAACAAAAATGGGTTATCAACATATGAACGAGTAGCGAGGGTCAGGTAAGATGTCAGGAAGTTCCGCAACAGTTGTGCAGGACTATGCGCCAGATACTAGTCCTAGGCGAGTGCTACTCTTCAATCCTCCTGTCTATGATACGCGCTTTCCCTGGAGTCGCTGGCAACAGCCGATTACTCTTCTCCAATTAGCCACATTACTTCGTGGTTATCAATGTGATATTCAATTAATAGATACTTTATATACTAAATCAAATGAGACTCTCACTAGGCGTCGCGTACGTGTGTTCACGCGGGGTGAAGTCTCTATCAACTACTGGCGCTTTGGGCGACTTCCATCAGCACTCTTCGCACAACTAAAAGCCTTGAGCAAAGAAGGTTGGCGACCAGATGAAGTTTATCTGGAGGGCTTTACCACGTTCTGGTGGGAAGGTGTAAGAGAGGCAATTACTTTAGTACGGAAATTATTTCCTGAAGCCCGTGTGATCCTTTGCGGCTCTTACCCTTCGCTCGCTACTGAACACTCCATTGCCCATAGCGGTTCTGACATACTCGTTGTTGGGTCGAATAGAAGGAATAGCCGGACTTCCGCTTGATCTTTCGCTCTATCCTACTCGTCCGCTCTTCACTTATCTCTCTATTGGGACAGATAAGCGTCCTAGCAGTGACCTTGTCGATGAGTTTCTTGCTAAGGCAAATTCAACGAATGAGCAGGAACGCATCAGACAGTTTGCCTTCGTCGATCACAGTGTCGTAAGTCGGTTCCCGGAACATTTTCGAGCCGTTCTACAAGCGGCCATCGACCGAAAAATCAAGGTAAGTTTTTATGCACTAGGAAATTTATATCCACGTGATTTGGTGGATGATCCAGAATTAGCCACCTTGCTCTTCCGTGCTGGTTTCAAGCAACTAGTCTTTGCCGATGACCGCGATCTGTCACTGACAGAAGAGGCTCGAGAGGAACATATTGATCGATATCGTTATGCAATAGAACGTTGTATCGATGCTGGATACCGATGGCGTACTGAAGCTCTCGTTGGCTCAGCCTGTATTGGTCGTCCAGGTGAACAATTGGAGGATATTGCTGCGTTTATGACAAAGCTCGCTCATGCAGCTGGGTCGCTCATAGTTGTTCCATATCAACCATCTCCCAAAGAGTGTGCAATAAATATTCCTCTGGAGTTGCAAAATGGCAAACTGTTTCCTTTTGCAGAGTACAATGGTGCAAGCTATCGTGCTTATCAAGATTTACTAGGGCTTGCGGCGGTTCTCAATGCAAAATATCGCTCTCGTACCTTTGACTTTTTAGGTGATGGTCTCATTCCTCGCTTAGTACGGTCCAGTCTCGTAAGTAAGAATTGGGACCCTCGTAACGCACCTGACATACAGAATGAGCGACCAGTTACCGTCGGCTGGTTTAACAAGGAGGGAAAATGGGTACGATCGTAACAGACGAGAGCTACTCTATTCAGGCATGTTTGCCAGGAATGCGTCGTGCCTTGCTGATTAATCCACCGGTCTATGATGCCCAATATTGGGCACGTTGGAGTCAACCTGCGGGACTTCTACGTGCCGCTACTCTTCTCAAAGAAAAGGGGTATCAGATTGATTTCGTTGATTGTATGGAGACCGATGCACGTGGCTTAGTCACTAAAGCGTGGCGCTTTGATGCTAATAGGAAACCACTTGTTGTAGAGCGAGACAATATCACCAAACCTATTTATCACTTTGGTCTGTCCTTGCAAGAACTGGAGAGCCGTTTGAGGACTCTCGAGGAACCAGACGAGGTCTGGATCACCTCAATCATGACATACTGGTGGGAAAGTACACGCGATGTTGTCATGCTCGCGAAACGACTTTTTCCCAAAGCTACCGTGCTGGTTGGAGGCATTTATCCCACTTTAGCGCCAGAGCATGCTCTTGAAAACCTAGGAGCTGATATTATTTTTAAGGGAGAGATTCGCGAGGCAAGTCAACTTCCTACAGACCTTTCACTCTACCCCAAGCCTCCTAGTTATGCAATCTTGGCAACAAGCAGAGGGTGTCCCTGGGATTGTGTTTACTGCGCCGCCCGTACACTTAATGGAGGCGCGAAGGTTCGCACGCGCACCACCGAAGAAATCCTTGAGGAGATTCGCTACAAATACGAGCATCTGGGCATTCGGAGATTTGGCTTCTATGAGGACAACGCTCTTATCAATCGTGAACATTTCATTGAGATCATGGAAGCCATCATTGCAGGTAGCTTACCGTTAGAACTTTATGCACCAGAGGGATTCGAAACACGCTTGCTGGATGTGGACCTACTGCGACTTATGAAAAAGGCTGGCTTCAAGAAGGTTCATTTACCCTTAGAAACAGTGCGTACAGACATCAATCGGCAGTGGAACCGACGGCACGCGAGCACTAGCTCATTTGAACATGCATTAGAATCAGCCATTCGTGCAGGTTTCCGACCACGCACACAGGAGATAAATGCCTTTGTGCTCTTTGGCCTGCCTGATGAGCGGCTAGAGGATGTGGTTGATAGCACACTCTACGCACATCACATGGTTGGCTCAGTCATTCCTATGCTCTTCAGCCCTGTCCCTAGTACTCAAGTTTTTCGTAAGCATAGCAGCTACCTACTAAACAAGATGGGCTGGGACCTTCAAGACCTCAATGGCAAGTTTTTACCCTTCTTAGAGTATAACCAGCGCAGTAATCCAGAACTGCGAGCTTCGGACTATTTAGAGTTAGAAGGGTTGATGTCGATCCTCAACGAAGGCAAAGTGCTCTCACGAGCAGTAGATTTGTGCGACGATAGTGTGGTTGGGCAGGCCTTCCGGGAAACATTAGATGCTAAGGCAAGGTTCAAACGAATGTGACAGTTTACTTCGTTTGCATATACGCAATCAGGCTCTGCAAGCCACAGCACATTTAATTTGGACTATTCAAACTGTGACATTCCCTTCACGGTTTTTGAACCTTGTCTAAAGAAATGAATGTTATGAAAGATGCCGTAGATGAAAGTAGACAGTATGCATACTCCCACTGTAGCTTGCGATTAGCATAGTCTGCCGTTCAACTCTTACTAAAAAGATACAGAGGGGCAAATAGTAACTTGATAAATTACTGAGCTTATTAATTGCCGTGTATGCTGGAAGCAGCTATAACAATCTGGGCATACCTTTTTCTCCCGTTCCTCTATTTTATGTATTGACATTTATTAGAAAATCGGATATGCTGATATTAAATAGAGTGCATTAGATGCACGAAGATGCTAGGTCAATAAGATGGAGAGCAATTACAGGATCCAAGCGGCTTTCAGCTAGATGACAAGATTCGTGTTCGTTTTGGCCCCCACGCAGGAGCTAGAGGAGTAATACGGACGGAGTTAGATGGACTGTTAGAGATACAGCTAGACGAGAGTGATATCGTAACTGTTCCAATCAAAGATGTGACTAACTACAGCCTTGCGGCAAGACGTGCCTGGCAAGTCATGCCTAAACGGGCTGGTCGTCCGTCTCTGCCTGTCCCGCGTAAAAAGATGGTGAGTATACGTATCGATGTAGATGTATGGAACCGCTTGGGGGAGGCAGTTGAATTGGGCCTGATTCCTAGTCGGGAAGAGGCGGTCAACGCTTGGCTTCACCAACATCTGGACACGCTATTCGGGGAAAGCTTCCCAGATACGACACATGAGTAACTGGTGTTTTACATGGAGGTAGATATGCCAACAAAAAAGCGTTTTATTGATCCTGGGCAGTTGACCATTTTTGGGCTTTTAGAAGAACTAGACAAACAACCTGGTAGACCTGTAGAATGGCCTGTTCTTCCTGAGGATATTGGGGGTGAGCTTCTTGCAGTCCTCTCAAAAGGTCTCTATCCGAATCCTTTGGATTGTATCCGAGAATATGTACAAAATGCAGTAGATGCTCAGGCAAAAACTGTCACCATCAAGATTACTGGTAATTCAGTACTGATTTTTGACGATGGCAGTGGTATGAGCCTAGAGGAATTAGTGCAAGCACGGCAATTTGGCATCTCTCCTAAGTCATTAACAGAGCATGTTGGATTCCGGGGTATAGGAATCTACTCTGGCTTCGACCTCTGTAACCGTTTACTGATTACTACAAAAAAGACAGGAGAAACCAAAGCGCACATTTTAGAGTTTGACTTTGGCTCAATGAAGACTCTGCAAGAGAGGGAGCGTCAAGAATCCCAGAACCCGCGTACCTCATTGACTCAATTGCTTACTACCTACAGCCACTTCATGCAAGAGCCAGATGATCCAGACCGCCACTACACAATGGTACAACTAGAGGATATCAGTGATACACATATCGACCAACTTGCTGATCGTGAAAAACTGCGGAAGTACATCTTGCTCAATTTGCCCATCGATTTTGACGACGACTTTCCGTACAAAGAAGCTATATATGAGCACATTCGCAAGTATATTAAGAACTATAATGCAGTCAAGATTATCCTTGAAACCGACTCGGCACCACGTGAGATTGTGTGTCGACCAAATATTCCAAATCTGCGTAAGCCAGACCTGGATGTCATTTATAATGCTAAGAATGAACGGATTGCTTGCTATTGGGCATGCTTACATGTAGGAGGCGGTAGGGTCCCTGAGGAATATGCGGATTATCGGGGTTTTGTCTACAGGATCAAGGGCTTTACCATCGGTGATAACCGTCGACTACACGACCGGTTTAAAAAGGGTAGTGCGACCCTTTATTGGTGGTACGTGGGCGAAATCTTCGTATTAGATCACAATGTCATTCCCAATGCGGCACGAGATGACTTTGAGGCAAGTATAGCCAAATCTCAACTCGAAATTGGAGTGCAGAAGAAACTGAACGACCTTGAGACAATAGTGAGTGATTACCAAAAACAAGGACGCGCAGATGCGATCCTTGAGAGAAGTGCCCACCAATTGCAGGAAATTGAAGAAAAGGTTGCTTCTCAGCACTACGAAAGTTATGATTTGTACTCTAAACTTGAGGAGCTGATCCAGACATTGGAGGCCCAGCAAAAGTATGCTACAAACAGACAACATGCAGACGAATTGATACAACGTGCTATCAAGCTCCAGCAAGTAGTGAGCAACAAAACCAATGATCCTCCAGAGCGTACGAAGCGTCGCAAAAAGACTTCTCTGTCTACATTGCCTCCTGTGCTTCCACTGCCTTCTCTATTTGAGAAAGCGCTCGAGGTCTTCGAGAGCCCACAAAAGACGGAGGGGCCCTCGCCGACGGCAGAACCTAATCCCCATCCGATAGCTAATCTTTATCCAACGCCTGCACCCAGTCCTACATCTGTACGCACACTTATGCAGGTGTTTGAGAACTCTGGTTGGGATGTGACAGATAATTGCATGCGGCTTATTCGAGTTATCGATGCCTCGCTTTCGGATGTACTCGTACGCGGTTCGGATACCTACTATAAGCTTCTGGATGATATAGAGGCCAAACTGAACAATGGGTCTCTAGATGAGTTAGGGGCTGGCAATGTATGAAGCCGTTCGAAGGATCATCGAATAAAGCATTAATTCGTCAACAATGGGACTGGCCAATTATCCAAGAGTGGAGAAAAAAACGAAGACAGCCCCTTTCCTACTTTGGGCTTCCTGGCCCATTGATTGAAGACCTGCGCGACTGGCGACTTTGTCTGGGTCGCTGTACAGGTGTGGAGCGGCTTCGCAAGGTCGAAAACCTACACAGAGAGGATTTGAACGTACATCGTCAAATTCATAAAAATGTCTTGTTAAGCGGCATAGAAGGCTTCCAGCTTTTGCGTGGCCAAATTGAGGATATTATCTTGGATGGGATTGATCTGGATAATAGGCGCCCACAGATGTCTATTGGTGACCCTTCGTTACTAGCACTGTTTCGCTATGATCTCATCAATCTCGATTTCTTAGGAGGGATGGGCTACAAAGACAAATGGGGGGAATCGAAGCGTGTCCGGGCACTAAAGAAGCTACTAGAGCGTCAGCGAGGAACAGACTTTCTGCTCTTGCTGACGTTAAATGTCCGTGATGGTATTGATGATGAACTTGTTCGTTACTTAGAAGGCGCGAAGCGTGAGGCAAGTGGTCAGCAGCTTCAAAGTACACTGGATTGGTATGCTACTTGTGGGAAAGGCATGAAGGAATATAGGCTCAAGGCAATAGTACCTCTTTTTATTAGAAGAGAAGGAGAGGAATGGGGTTTCGACTGTTTTTGTTACCCACCGCTTGCCTATGAGGGCAGTGGATATGCACGGATGGTGCACTTTGTCTTTGAGTTAACTCACATGAAAACTATTCTCCATGCTCATAGTCGGCAAGGCATGCTAAAAGTTATGGACCTTCCCCTCATAGGAGCGAGGGAAGGAGCACTACATATACTCGCAAAACAGCATCCGAACTTCGACTTCTTCTGCTGCGAGAGTCAACTAGGTTTCTTACCTCACGAAATGCGCGTTGCAGTGCTCAAGACGGTATCAGAGAAAAATTAAGGAGTTCAACATGAGCGACAAATCCGCCATTGAGTGGACAGATGCAACTTGGAACCCCGTTACCGGTTGCACACAAGTCAGCCCAGGGTGCGACCACTGTTACGCCCTTACATTCGCTGAGAGATTCCGAAGTGTGCCTGGCCATCCCTACGAGCAGGGATTTGACCTAAGGTTGTGGCCAGAACGATTACAATTGCCTCTACAATGGCATAAACCACGACGTATCTTCGTCAATTCGATGTCAGACTTGTTCCATAAGGATGTGCCGGATGAGTATATTCGTCGTGTCTTTGAAGTAATGGTCAAGGCCAATTGGCATATTTTTCAGGTACTTACTAAACGTAGTGCTCGACTCGCTCGTCTTGGACCGACTCTACCCTGGCGACCACATATTTGGGCTGGTGTATCCATCGAAACGGAACGTTATATCTGGCGAGCCAACCATCTCCGAAAAGTGCCAGCATATATACGGTTCATCAGCGCTGAGCCTCTCCTGGGTCCACTGGATCACTTAAGCCTTGATGGTATTCACTGGTTGATTACCGGTGGGGAGAGTGGGCACGGGCATCGCCCATGCGATCCTGATTGGGTGCGTAATCTTCCGCGACCGCTGCGTAGAAGAAGGTGTGGCATTCTTCCATAAGCAATGGGGAGGCCACACGCCAAAGGCTGGTGGGCGTTTACTCGATGGTCGAACGTGGGATGAGTTTCCACAAGTGCATGTTCAGGAGCAATTGTTCTGTTAAAACTAAAGGGAAAGGTTAATATGCCACTTCCAATCAATGTTATTACTCCTGCTTTGAAGTTACTCAGTGAAAAAATAGATATCCTACCTGCTTCTGGTGGTGCAGTGGAAGACTTGCAGCGTCCCGATGAAGATGAATTGGAAGATATGCTTTTGAATCGGGATAGCCAGCAGATTACAGATTTTGCTGAAACTCCTACTCCAACGGTAGAGAACCTCTACCGTCCGACACCATCCATTTTTGGGCAGAGAAACATCTCTATCGCTTCTTTATTGACGGTAGTTTGCGCACCTACTATCTGGCAACTGGCATCGAGGGAAATCGCTCATTTCCCATCGAACTGGCTGCAGATTGGCGCAGCTGTGATGGAGCGAGATGATAAGGGAAAGGTTCATCCCTTGGGCATTAAAAACAGTATACTGCTCCTTGTACCGAAGGGACAGTTTGGGGTCTCAGATTCGGTATGGGCGGAACTAGGGAAACTGAACACTGCAGATGGTTTTTTTCAGGTGATAGATACTACACAGAGGACCGCCAATACACCTCAGGAACCTAACATCGAAAATTTACGTACACGGGCTGGAGGGATTGCTCGTAACCGAATGCACAAACTGGAAATTGAGATGATCGATCGGACAGATGGTCGTCGTGATGCCGGAAGCTGGCTTATCTTAGATGGAGCAGTGAAATTAGATGAGTTTATCAAGACACCGCATATGATTGGAGTAGCGAAGAACTTTCGGAAAGATCCGCAATTCATCTTTGGTAAGAAACACCATCAGCGGAAGGACATCACACAAATCATCGCAGGGCTACCATATGCCTATCGCACTGCAGGCATTTTTAGCTGCATGGTGGTCTCCATGTGAGCGTTTCCGCTGGAGAGGATGGGTAGATGCGATTGCCCTGGAATTTACCAATCAACTGATTGACAAATGGGCATTTTCAAGGTATGCTTAATCAAGTGATTGATTAAGGAGAAATTATGGATGACACTGAGCGAACTTCTCAGGACATCAACACCGTAGCCGGGCGCATCCTCAGCGAAGGTACGGCACCCAAAACTCAGGGCGATGAACGGCGGCGGTCACTGGTACAGGCAGCCTATCATCTCATTGCGGAGGGAGGCTTTGAACGGCTCAGGACGAGGGATATTGCAGCGCGGGCCGGTGTGAACATCGCCACCTTACATTATTACTTCGCCCGTAAGGAAGATCTCATTCGGAGCGTGGTCGAGTTCTTGCTCCGGCAATTCATGACGGCATACCTGCCAGGTTCTCCTTATGAGATGGAGACCTCATCAGGAGCAAATTCGTGGAGAGCTTGCGGAGCTGCAATACCTCTAGCAAGAAAAGCCGGACATGTTCATCGTTTTAGACGAACTTGTCCTTCGTTTGCACTGCACGATCCGGCAATTCTTCACATGATCAAGTGGTTAGATGAAGGGTGGCATACCTACCTTGAACAAGTCATTCGCTCTGGCATAGAGCAGGGTCTGTTCCCAGTGCAGAGCTTGATCCAGACAGCGCGGCTACCTGGCTGATCCTGCTGACCAAAGGGACCACTCTTCACTTCATGAGGAATCCAGGAGCAGTCGATTTCGAGCGTATTCGGGCAGGTGTCGAGCACTGGCTCACTGGCTAACGAAGGACTATAACATTAAAGGGATTCTTTAACATGCAAGTCACAACACATAAAGGCATCTTGTCGCGTCGGCCACTGGCGACACTGGGTAAACTCACCGCAGCAGCATTGCTTGGCGCTGCCCTTGCTTTTGCCATGCTTTTGCTGACGATCTTCCTGGCGACTGGCACCATGATCCTGCCACTGCTCATCGTCGCTGTCGTCTTGCTGGTTGTAGCGGGCATCGTCGCCACCGGAATTCGCTGGACGCCACTGCTTGGTGCCCTTGTTGCGGCCTGGGAACGATGATCGGAGGAGTATTCACGCAGCAATACTTCGTGTACCATCTTACGCATCCTGCTGAGGTAGGGCCTTTTCTCTGGTCTCTGCTCATCTGTGCGTTTGCCATTGTTGCGGTCTGTGCCGGAATTGGCGCGACGGTACAAAACTACCGTGATACCGCCCGTCATGCGCCACGCTGGCTCCCTTCTTTCCTGGCCACCCTGGGAGGCTTTGTCCTGGGCGCTCTGCTGGTTGCGCTCCTGGTGCAAGCCACTCCTGCCTCAAGCAGCACAGCCAGCGTGAACGGAGCACCGGCAGTGCATATGGGGGTCAGCAATTTTGTACAGTCAAGCGTCACCGTCCCCAAAGGCTCGAAGCTCCTACTGATCGATGATGGTTCATTCCCACACATCCTTCGCAACGGTATGTGGGAGAGCAACACGCCTCAGCCGGCAACAGAAGCGGGTGCCCCCTTCCGTTCAGAACGTGCAGGTCAACGGCAGTTCCGTCGAGATCGGACCGTTCAACACGGCGGGTACCTTTCACATTTACTGCACGATCCATCCAGGAATGCAGCCTGACAGTGATCGTGCAATGACAGAGGAATTCGGCAAGCTTGAGCAGACACAGGTGCTTGTTCTGCAGAAGAGAAGTGAAAGTGATGAGAACCGCTAGCGGCTTATTCCAAAGACGAGAAAGGGTATCGTGACCATGCCAACCAACGATCAACACCACACCAACACACCGACCATTTCGCTGGAAGGAATGACGTTACACGTTGCCGACGTCGAGCGCTCATTGGAGTTTTACAAC
>CAVYFB010000021.1:0-269052 GCA_963767625.1 uncultured Chloroflexia bacterium | reverse complement strand
GCTCTCGCAACGCTTCACCGAGGTGGCGGCGGTCTTGTTGCAACGGGTGTTGGAGCGGCTGTGTGCCGAGCAATCAGACCGAGGTCCACATCGCGATTGCTCAAGCAGTTTAGCGGAGTGATCGTGGGGACAGTTCCACATCAGGCGCCCCCCGAACTGGCCCAGGCGTGGGGGCTGGGGCGGCAGCACCGGGACCAATGCGGCAGCCTCAAGCCGTTCGTCCGTTGGAACGTGCTGGCGGGCGAGTTGCAAGGCCCCGGTCTCGCCGATGGACGGCGCAACGACCATCGGGGGCCGTTGGCGCTGGAGGGCTTGCCTGACGGGCCGCCTGTATGTGGCCGATCTGGGCTTTTCGGTGCAGCGCCTGGGCACTATTGCTGCTGGCCCGCCAGGCCAGCCGGCCGTCAAGGACACTTTCACTCGGTATCACCCAAGACCGTCTTGCTCACCGGGGGGGGTCATCGCATCCAGTTGCTCGGCATCCTGCCACAGCAGGTGGGCGAGCGGCTGGAGATGGGGGTGTTGCTGGGTCAGCTCGGACGTTTGCCGGTGCGGCCGCTCATCGACCGGGTACCCAGGAAGTGGCCGACGAGCGCCGAGCGCGCATCTGCCAACACGCCCAGGATCAGGGGCGGCAGCCCGACGAGGAAGCGACGTACTCGGCAGGCTGGACGATGGTGCTCACCAATGTGCCACGTCGGCGGCTCAGCGCCGAGCAGGTGCTAGCGATCCTGCGCTTGCGCTGGCAGATCGAACGCCTGTTTCGTTTGTGGAAAGAGCATGGCCATCTCGACGAATGGCGCAGCAAGAAGCCCTGGCGCATCCTGTGTGAAGTGTACGCCAAGTTGGCGGCGATGCTGATCCAGCACTGGCTCATCCAACTGGGCTGTTGGCAGGAGCCTCATCGCAGCTCTAGGCAGCTCAGGTTGTCCGTCGGGAGGCAGGTCGCTTGATGGTCGGCTTGTATGAGGGAGGACTGGAAGCGGTTGTGGAGTCGATCGTGCGCTGCATGCAGTCGGGCTGTCGCTTGAATACGCGCAAGACCTTCCCCAACACCTCCCAGTTCTTGTTGGGCACCCCGCTCGTCTGGCCCAAACGCAAGCCAGCAACCAAGGTCAAGGTCTTAACTTAATGTCTATGGGGATACATGTGAGTAGGGGCCGATTATGCACATTGACAAATTAATACGGACTTGCCATTGGATTTGCCGGTGGGTTTGCCGGTGGCCGATAAATCGGCGGTGGGCACGATAAATCGGCCCCTACAGCCTATTTCGCTTGCCTACAAAAACTTCATACGCCCTATCAGGGCTTGACCTCAAGCTCTGTAGGATGATATCTTACCTTCATAATAGGTCTGTAGATGGTCAAGACGATGCAACAACAGATAGGCAGGAGGCATTACCATGGATGAGCCTACGCTGTTCCACGATCAGCTACTGGCTACCAAATTCTTTGTACCCTCCTCATCACATCCGCTCATCCCGCGTCCCCACCTGACCACTCTTCTCAATGAAGGACTGCGACGCAAACTCACCTTCATTTCTGCTCCCGCCGGTTTCGGTAAGACCACCCTGGTCTCAGCCTGGGTGCAGTCGTTCCCGCATGAGCGCCCTGAAGCGCCGCATGTGGCCTGGGTTTCCCTGGATGAAGGCGATAATGAGCTGGTGCTCTTCTGGACCTACACGCTCACAGCGCTGGATCGCCAGCAGCCAGGTCTCTGCACTCCCTTCCTGGCCTATTTGCAAACGCAGCAAGCGCCAACGCCTCCATTGCGATATGTCTTGCAGGCGCTCATCAATACCCTGGTAAGCAGAACCGAGCAGTTTCTCCTGGTCCTGGACGACTATCACCTGATCACCGAGCCTGAGGTTCACAGCTCCCTCACCTATCTTGTGGAGCATCTCCCTCCGCAACTGCATATCATTCTGGCCACTCGCGCCGATCCCCCCTTGCCGCTCTCTCTTCTGCGAGCACGCGGGGAAGTACTGGAAGTGCGAACCGACCAGCTGCGTTGCACGCCGGAGGAGGTCATGGCCTTCTTCAAGGAGGTAATGGGTATCCAGCTCCGCGGAGACATTATCCAGCAGGTAACCGCTCGAACTGAGGGGTGGCTGGTCGGCTTGCAATTGCTCGGCCTCTCCCTGCAAGGACACACTGATCCTACTGATCTGCTGGATGAGGTGAGTGGGAGTCAGCGCTACATCCTGGATTATTTGATGGAGGAAGTGTTGCGCGGGCTGATACCATCGGTGCAGACGTTTCTGTTGCGCACCTCCATCTTAGAGCGGCTCTCGGCTTCCCTTTGTGATGCGGTGCTCGAGCAGACAGGCAGTCAGGAGATACTCGAGTTCTTGGAGCGCGCCAATGTGTTTGTGGTGCCCCTCGATGGGCAGCGACGCTGGTATCGCTACCATGCCTTGTTTGCCGAGGCCTTGCGCTCACGGCTTGAGCAGACACGAGGCGAAGCGGTATCCGCCCTGCACCTGCGAGCCAGCCGCTGGTATGCCGAGCAGGGATCCCTGAATGAGGCAACACGTCATGCCATCAGTGCACGTGACTGGCCTCGAGCGGCCGATTTGATCGAGCAAGAATATGCATTCATCTGGGGGAACAGTGAGCATGCGATAGTGAGGAGCTGGCTCGAGAAGCTTCCTGTCGAGATTGTGCGCTCACGGCCTCGTCTGTGCCTGGCGTATGCCAAGACTCTGTTCATGGTTTCCCCTTACTCGACCATGGAACGCTGGCTGCACGATGCAGAAACGGCTTTGCGAGGTAAGTTACCGGCCCCAATGAACGGGACTGCCGACACCGGAGCATCTCCATCAACCAAACGGCACGAGCAAGACAACCTGTTGGGAGAAATCGCTGCCTACCGTGCCATCATTACCGGCTATTATCTCGGTGAGGGGCAGGCCACCCTGGCTTTCTGCCAGGAGGCCCTCGCCCATCTTGCAGAACAGAATCTCTTAGCGCGAGCAGAAGTCGCGTATGCACAGTCGCTGGCCTATCATTCCTTTGGTGACATCGTGGCAGCCATCCAGAGAGTAAGGGAGGCGACTACGCTTGCACAAGCTGCAGGGGACATTTCATCCACCATTCTCTATATGAGCAGAACAGCGTATTCCTTGCTCTTGCATGGAAAGCTTCATGAGGTGGTGCAGCTTGCCGGGCAAGCTGTGCTCCTGGGAACAACACCGGATGGACTGCCGCACGCGATGGTATGCTGGGCATCTATCTTTCATGCCGATGTCCTGCGAGAGTGGAACCGACTGGACGAGGCGCTGGATCTTACATTACAGGCCGTCCGGTTGAGTGAGCAGACCGAAACCATCGTGGCATTATATCTAGGCTACACCGAACTGATGCGTGTCTACCTGGCACGAGGAGAAATGGAGGCAGCCCATTCCGCCTTCCAACACGCAGAAGAGGTCCTGGCGAAAACCTACAGCCCGTACCGCCGCGATGCCTACCTCATTGTTGACTGGGTGCAATTCTGGTTGGCAAGTGGAGCGATGGGACGCGCCAACCACTGGGCACAGGAACTCGCACAGCAGGCCAGTGTGCATTCCCCATTTGCCCGTGAACGCGAGGATGTAGCACGCGCACGCATTATGCTGGCCCAGAAGAGGTCCACGGAAGCCCTCTCGCTCTTGGAGCCGCTCGCGGCTGGTGCAGAAAAGCAGGAACGCTGGAGCCACGTCATCGAAATAAAGGTCTTGCAGGCTCTGGCTCACCACATGCGCGACTCGACAGATGCCCCCCGGGCATCTGGGCAAGAGGCCTTCACCATCCTTGCCCAAACTCTGCACCTGGCTGAACCAGAGGGCTACATCCGCCGCTTCGTGGATGAAGGGTCGCAGATGGCTGTTTTGCTCACCAGGCTGCGTGACCAGCAGCGCAAGCACGGCCCGACATCCTATTTGGACACTGTGCTCACCGCGTTTCGCCAGGATAGCACCGCGCCTGAGCATCAGCCTGAGAGGGCGGGACAGCGCACGACAGCACAGCCGCTGCTCGATCCCTTGAGTGAGCGCGAACTGGAAGTGCTTCATTTGCTAGTACGGGGGGACTCAAATCAGGAGATTGCGGGGGGGCTAGTGATTACAATCGATACCGTCAAACGCCATGTGAGCAATATCTTCTCGAAACTCGGTGTGCATACCCGCGTCCAGGCAGTAGCGCGGGCCCGCGCCCTTGGCTTGCTCTCCGAGGAGCTGTAAACTGCTTCGCGTTCCTTTCTTACACTTGAGGAAACACCTCTTGCCATTTCCTCTCTCCTCTCACTATGTACAGTGTTCCATACAGGAGATATCATGATATTGGAGTGGGATTGCGCGGACGAGAGGCGTAACACGAAAGTGGGAGTAGGGCGATGGTACAGGATCACACGCTCGTGTCATGACAGCGCCCGCGCTAAGCACTATACTGCCTCATGGGAAGAAAATCGTAGGCGAAGAAACAACTTCGCAATAAAAACACAAGGAGAGCATATTTAAAGGAGGGATAGTTATGACTACAAAGGAATTTGCCAAACCCAACATTGGCTTCATTGGCATGGGGCACATGGGAAGCCATATAGTCCTACGACTGCTTGCAGCCGGGTACTCGCTCACCGTCTACGATCGGACGCGGGAGAAAACACAACCAGCAGTTTCGCAAGGTGCACGTGTCGCTGCAACGCCACGGGCCGTAGCAGAGCAAAGCGACGTCATCATGTCGAGTGTGACCGATGACGTCGCTTTGCAGGCCGTGATGTTTGGCCCAGAAGGGGCCCTGGCAGGAACACGAAAAGGAACCATCGGTATTGAGATGAGCACCGTTTCTCCCGCGGCCTCACGCCACATCTACGAGGCGGCAAAGGAGCAAGGCATCCAGATGATCGATGCCGCCGTCTCGGGTAGTGTCCCGCAAGTCGAAGCGGGCAGCCTGGTCATCTTTGTCGGCGGCGAACGGGAGACCTACCAGGCATCCAAACCCATCCTGGATGTACTCGGCAAGGCAAGCTTCTATATGGGTCCAAGCGGCATGGGCACGACAATGAAGCTCGTCGTGAATACCCTATTGGGCCTTAATTTGCAAGCGGTGGCTGAGGCGCTTATTCTCGGCGAAAAAGCCGGGTTAGAGCGAGCGCGGCTCATCGAGGTGCTCAAACAGACCGCCGTCATCTCACCGCGCCAGAAGGCTGCTCTAGAGAATGCAGCGCAAAGGCAGTATCCCGCGAACTTTCCCTTACCGTTGATGTACAAGGATTTCGAGCTGATCCTGCACCAGGCCTCCCAACTGGCTGTTCCCATGCCGGCTACGGCCGCAGCGCAGCAAGTATATGCAATAGCGGAGGCCAAAGGCATCGAAGAAGACGTTGCAGCCATCATCAAGGTAATGGAGGAATTGGCCGGCGTGTCTGCAGGCTAAAGACGTACATGTGGAACCAGATAAATGTGCGCTGTTGGCGATATGATAAAGTGGAGAAGCGTTCTGGGCGAAAACTTACATTGATGCAGGGTGATGCTCATATGTTGTCGCCTGGTCCGAGTCTCTATTTTCTACCTTAAAGCGGCCAGAGGGTCCCTGCCTTCAGGTATGGGAGTGAATGGCCGCCTGCCCGCAGGCAGTACTCTCTTGCATCTTTTGTACATGTGTGCGATACTCCTCTTGTGAACGAGTAAGACGGGACTTCATCGTTTCGCATGGTTCACACACGGGCTGGGGCACAGCCTTCAGGGACGGTCACGAAAACCGGCTGAACTGAGAAGCCCCTGGGCTTACCTATGGGGAGTTGTCACGTCTGCGGACACTGTTGTAAGGCAACCGTAGCGGTTGCCTGGCTAAGTAAGGAGTTAACCCTAATGCATGTCAAACTGGATGCCCTGACTGAGAAGGGCTTTGCTGTTCTGCGTGACTACGATGGCCCACCGGTCCCTGAAGAGGAATGGATGGGCCTCGAATATATGGACTGGAAGAGTGGAGGTGACACCAACTTCGCGCCAATCGCGTCCGCGCTTGGCGAGATGGAGTGCGCTGGCTTCTGGGATCACGGTAAACCGGACAAGGATGGCATATGGACAATCAATGCCGAGGAGTGTCCTACGTTGGTGGAATGGGTCGAGAACGTGAAAGCCAATTATGGTCGTGTGCGTATCATCAAGCTCAATCCTAACACTGAAGCCGAGGCTATACATAACCTGCATCTCGACGATAATAATCGACTCAATCCCGATGACGAAGGCTGGGTGGTACGTGTATGGCTGCAACTGACCGACGATCCTGACTCATACATGATCCTGCGTGAAGACAAGAACGATCCTTCAACGGAATCACGGATCTCGATGCCGCGCAACCGCCAGCTCGTCATCGATTCACAACGGCTCTGGCATGCGGCATGGCATCCAGGCCCAAAGCCACGCTATGCTCTGATCACTTCATTCGAGAGCGGCGAAGCCCTGGAACGCTGGATGGAAAGTCAAATGCCATCAAGTGTCCGCTAACAGGCATGAAGTAATCGCAGAAGACAGAACAGAGAGGGTTGGAACGGTCCGGGACTGTTCCAACCCTCTCTGTTGGGAAAGGAGGAAGAGAAGGTAAATCCTACAAGTTGTCAAAGGATGGTTCAGCAACCGTTCCAGGTGACATTCATATTCTAAATCAGAAAGATGAGAAATACATGTGATAAACTTCAAGATTTGCTCAAGATTTGGCGAGATGGGGGAAGAGCAGTGTTTTTGAGCGACAAGATATGGTACTATTGTCAATGATGGTGGCAGGCGGGCGTGATGATGAAGTTTAACAATCAAGATCGGCAATGTGTTGTCACCCTGAGCGAAGCGAAGGGTCTCTCTCGATGGGCAGCGAGATGCTTCGCTTCGCTCAGCATGACAATACCGGCTTTGGTCGTTAAACTTCATCATCACGCCCTCGGGCAAACGGTTGAACTATGTCACAGAAAATACTTGTCATTGAGGATGAAGAAGGTATTGTCCACCTGCTCAAGCTCTACTTGAGAGATGCAGGCTATGACGTTACCGCCGCATACGACGGTGCAGATGGACTGGCGTTGCATGCACGTGAGCACCCCGATCTTGTCATATTGGATATCATGTTGCCGGCCATTGATGGTTTCGAGGTCTGTCGCCGCATTCGCTCATGGTCAAAAACGCCCATCCTCATGCTCACAGCACGCGGTGACCTGGAGGACCGCATCAGTGGGCTGGACCTGGGAGCAGATGACTACCTGGTGAAGCCATTCAGCCCACGTGAGTTGTTGAGTAGGGTGCGAGCGATTTTGAGACGCACGGAAGACCGCGAAACGGCTCGACCTCAGACGGGTTCCGCTGGTCAGGCTGAAAAAGCTGTGCTGCGTTTCCCCGGTCTCAGCATCGATCTGCCGGCGCGGCGTGTCGAGGTAAATGGCGCCGAGGTGTTGCTCACGCCAACGGAGTTTGATCTGCTAGCTCTGCTGGCACAATCGCCTAATCGAGTATTCACGCGTGAGATTCTTATGAATAAGGTGTGGGGGTATGACTATCTTGGCGATGGCCATACAATTGATGTACATATCAGTGCGCTGCGTAAAAAAATAGAGGCTAATGTAGAGCAGCGTTACATTAAGACGGTATGGCGCGTAGGCTACAAATTTGATACGGCGACACGGGCACGATAATGGAAGTGAATAAAAGGATGCCGTCACAGTCGGCTGGACCAGAGCAGATGGAACAATGGGTGGCAGGAGCCCCTACCTCACCTCTCGGGCGCGATAAATCGGTATCCCTGTCTGGTGGACAGCTATCCAACAGTGTTTCACCGTCATTTAAGCGCATACGTTGGTGGCAAAGTATCCGCTGGCGGCTGGCGTTGGAATCGATGCTGGTGGTGTTGTCAGCGATCACGCTGCTGGCGCTGACAGCGATCTTCTCATTTGCCTACTACTATGGCGTTGACCAGAGTGATCGACTCAACATGATCGCCTCCGACAGTGCCCAGCAAATTGGCGTGAACTATGCGTTAAGCCACAATTTGCATGATGCTGCCGTCGCCTCCTTACCTGCTATATTAGTCAAGAGCCAGCGAACCCAAAACCAGGGCTATCTAGTCATTGTGCTTAATCGCTTCAATCTACGTGTTTACGCCAATACGCCAGTGCAGCGGGGTACCTTTGCAGCGCTGCCCAGAGGTGCGCTTGGTAAGATCCGCACGGATATCTTCAAGGCACTACAAGGCATTACTACTGTTGATGATCTGGGTGTAACCGGTTTTGCTGCTCTGCGACCATTCGAGGTCTTGCCCATTCGAATGAACGGGCAGAGTGACGGTCTTGTAATTGGAGTGCTGATCATGGTGCCGCGTTCAGCATTGGCAAATAACATACCGCCATTTTTATCGACGACGAGCGAGTTTGTGTTGATTGCCTCGTTGATAGTGGCGGTGTTGGCAGCCCTGGCCGCCATCCTTTTCTCACGGACGATTACTCGTCCCCTGGCGAAGTTGACGGTCGCGGCCCGTGTGCTCGCTTCCAGGGACTATGGAGCACGCGTCCAGACGGAGGCGCCGGGCGAACTGGGAGAGCTTGCCAGGACCTTTAATGAGATGGCGGCGCGGCTTGAGGATGACGTGAATGAACTCCATCACCAGGAACTTTGGCGACGCGAGCTGATTATGAATATCACGCATGATCTGGCAACCCCTTTGACGGCCATTGCTGGCCTGGGTGAGTCACTGGTTGATGGTGTGAACCAGAGTCGTGAAGACTATGAAGCAACGGGACACATCATTGTACGCGAGACGCTCCGCCTGCGCAGGTTGGTGAGAGACCTGCACTTGATGGCAAAGATGGAGGCCGGTGCTCTCCAGCCCCAGCGGACGCCGGTACGCCTGGCCACCCTGGTGGATGAGGTGCTGGCGGTGCTGGCTACCGAGTTTGAGCGTGCAAACGTGGAGCCGCGCAATGGCATTGTCTATAACCTTCCTCGTATGCTGCTCGATGCCGATATGATGACACGCGTGTTCACCAACCTTTGCGACAATGCGCTGCGCCACACGCCAGCCGGTGGGACTGTGACCATTAACGCGGCCCAATCTGGTAAAATGGTACGAGTATCTGTGACCGATACAGGCGAAGGTATTCCTGAGGAGGCATTGCCGCGTGTCTTTGATCGTTTCTACCGCGTCGATGCTTCGCGGCAGAAAGCCACCGGCGGCAGTGGTTTGGGTTTAGCGATTGTGCATGCCATCATCGAGGCGCACGGAGGAACGATCTGGGCCGAGAATGTGCCAACGGGTGGTGCTCGCTTTGTGTTTACGCTGCCGCTGTGAAGCGAGCGCGCCCATCGAGTCCGTAGGGGCGAGTGGGGTGTGGGGCGGATGGGAGGGCCTTGCTGACATGCCCCCGGTTTTGTACTGGCCTGGCTGTTGCCCAGGCCGTAAAAAACATGCATGTCGGGCGCAAGCGCTTCGCGTATGGTCGCCCGCCGTCCCTTTCTGCGACGTTCACCCGCCCTGTCGTCACCCATACCGGGCTACGCGGGCGACCATAAAGGCCCACCCCGCCCATCCCTACCGCTCTCGCCCCTACGGATCAGAGCCCTTCGCAGGCGGCTTCCCCCAAAAAAACCTACCTGTGAAAGACCCTGCCTGGGGGGCAGGACCCAGTCTGGGGCACACCCTTCCCCAGATGGCGTCTGTGTGCCCGATTTATCGTGCCCGATACACATTAAGTTAAGGCAGATTTCTAACATTCCTCTAACACTCTTCTAATGCGATTCTAACACAAACTGTGGCACAATCTATTGTGGAAGTTAGACAGGCAATACTAACTGACTGGTCAGAGGATATGCACGCAGAGAGCAACCAACCACAAAGTAGCTATGAGTATCGTCCGCAACAACAGATTGTGCGTTGCGCGAACTGCGATATTGAGATTCTCTGGCACCCAACTGTCGTTCAAGGGAAAGCGTACTGCTGCACAGGCTGTGCGGCGGGAGGTCCCTGCAACTGTGACTACTCGCAGTACCGTTCGGTTACCATCTCGGGCATTATTCACTACATACCTGAACGGGAAGCCGAGCAACCGTAGGGGCGTGTAGGTCCCCGATTCATCGTGGGACCCTCCGCCCTGGCCAATTTGTGAAAAGGAGAGTACTATCGTGGCAAAAATTCGTCCTGTTGGCGACCGTGTGGTCGTAAAACCGGCGGCAAAAGAAGAGATCACTAAGAGTGGTATAGTGATTCCAGACACCGCCAAAGAGAAGCCCCAGGAAGGAACCGTGATTGCTGTCGGGAGTGGTCGTCTGCTGGATAATGGCGACCGGGCAGCGATGGATGTGCGAGAAGGTGACCGCGTCCTGTTCGCCAAGTATGGCGGTACCGAGTTCAAACTGGATGGCGAAGAGTATCTCGTGTTGAAAGAGAATGACATTCTGGCCATTATTGGCTAAGTAGGTCCCCGATTTATCGTGGGACAAAGAGGTGAAAAACAGCTATGGCAAAACAGATCATATTCGATGAGGAAGCCCGTCGTTCGCTGAAGAAGGGCATTGATATTTTGGCGGGGGCCGTTAAGACCACGCTTGGCCCCAAGGGTCGCAACGTGGCCCTTGACAAGAAGTTTGGCGCGCCCAGCGTGACCCATGATGGAGTGACGGTGGCAAAGGAGATTTCGCTTGAGGACCCATTTGAGAACATGGGTGCACAACTGCTGAAAGAAGCTGCCACCAAGACCAATGATGTCGCAGGTGATGGCACGACCACCGCTACCGTACTGGCCCAGGCCATTGTGAACGAGGGCCTGAAGAATCTGGCTGCGGGTGCCAATCCCATGCAGTTAAAGCATGGGATCGATAAGGGTACCGAAGCTGTCGTTGAATACATCCGCAAGATAGCCCTACCCGTGGAAGGTAAGAAGGAGATCGCACAGATCGCCTCCATCTCTGCCGCCGACGATACGATTGGCCAACTGATCGCCGAAGTGATGGAAAAGGTTGGCAAAGATGGCGTGATTACCGTTGAGGAGTCGCGGGGCATTAACTTCGAGACGGAATATGTCGAGGGTATGCAGATTGACAAGGGGTACATTTCGCCCTACTTCGTGACCAACGCAGAGAAGATGGAAGCCTCGATTGAGAACCCCTACATTCTTATCACAGACAAGAAGATCAGCGCGGTCCAGGATATCCTGCCCGTCCTGGAGAAGATGACGCAGCAAGGTCGCCGCGAGATCGTGATTATCGCCGAGGATGTCGATGGCGAGGCCCTGGCGACCCTGGTAGTCAATAAGCTGCGTGGCATCCTCAGCGTATTGGCCGTCAAGGCTCCTGGTTTTGGTGACCGCCGCAAGGACATGTTGCGTGATATAGCCGCCCTGACCGGTGGCCAGGTGATCAGCGAGGAGATGGGTCGCCGTCTTGACAACACAACGCTTGCCGACCTTGGCTCTGCCCGTCTGGTCATAGCTCACAAGGATGAGACGACGATCGTTGAGGGTAAGGGCGAGACTGCCGATATCCAGGCGCGCATCCGTCAGATCAAGGCGCAGATCGAAGAGACGACCAGTGACTACGACCGTGAGAAGCTCCAGGAGCGCCTGGCGAAGTTGTCCGGTGGCGTGGCGCTGATCAAGGTTGGGGCCGGCACAGAAGTCGAGCTGAAGTACCGCAAGACGCGAGTCGAGGATGCGCTTTCTGCAACCCGCTCTGGTGTAGAAGAAGGCATGGTTCCTGGTGGTGGTGTAGCCCTGCTCAATGCTATTGAGTCCCTGGACCATGTGCATATGCAGGGTGATGCCGCAACCGGCGTGAACATTCTGCGCCGCGCACTCGAAGAGCCCCTGCGCCAGTTAGCTGTCAATGCTGGTAAAGACGGGTCGGTAATTGTCGAGGGTGTACGCCGCGCTCAGAAAGAGCACAACGACCAAAATTATGGCTACAATGTGCTCAGCGAGAAGTATGAGGATATGTTCGAGACCGGTATCGCCGATCCTGCCAAGGTAACACGCTCTGCCTTGCAGAATGCCACCAGCATCGCTGCCATGATCCTGACGACCGAGGCGCTGATCACTGACCTGCCTGAGAAGGAGAAAGCTGCTGCTCCGGCAATGCCAGAGTACTAGGCCAGACCCGCAGGAAGTATATATAAGTAGCCCCGAGGCTTGTATATCAAGCCTCGGGGCTACTTCTGTTAGGTGAGTCCTCACCACGGGCATTACCTGCACCCAGGCAGGGAACCACAAGGGTCCCCCGCTCCAACTCCCGCGCCTACAGGAGGAACTGGAACGAGGACAGCATCTGTGAATAATACTTCTGCATGGCCTCGGCATAGACGACATCGGGAGCCAGGTAGTTGATATTGTAATAGAGGTTGTTATGCTCCACGGAAATGCTCACGTTGTGAAACAGGATGCCCTGATTGTTCGTAAACGTGGCATCCTGTTCGGCCCATTGTATTCCACCGATGATGGGAGCTGGATTCGCCGGTTGAATTTGCTTGTAGTTGTGTATACTGGTATCATTAGGGCCGGGCTGAAGGATGTTTTGATTTAAATCGTTCACGCTCTTAATTTGAGCCGTACCACTCGCCGAGAAACGCTGGATACCGAAGCCAAGACCAATCTGTTGCTGTGGATGAATATTGATAAACGTGAAATTCGGACTGGTCTGTGCTTGGTCCTTTATCCAGTTCGATGGATATTTCATCGATACGCCTACCTCAGCAATCTTTACTACGATAAAAGAGCCGGGGGACGGTAATAGGTTTCCTTGTGCGCCAGCCGTTGGAGTTGCTGCCGGTGTCCCTGTGCCGGTTGTCCCCGTCGCTGCTGCCGTCGTGGTCGGTATGGGGGTTGGGAGATGGATGACCTGTCTGGGTGCCGTGGTAGTAGAGCCGTGCAAGCCGGTGGCTGCGAGAATGGCAAGAGTGCCACCGACGCCTATTACTACACTCAGGATCAACAATAAAAAGGCCGTGAACATACTGCCGACCGATCGCCTGGGTTTAGCCTCAGCTACACTTCTAACAGAAGTCGCTGCCTGGGCAGGGTCTTTTACGGCTGTAGCAGTGGATGAGGTGCCCTGAGGCACGGTTGCAGGCCAGGGGGGTGCACCGGCTGGCAGATAAGAGAAGGACGTTGATGTGCTGGTTGGTGTTCCACAACGTGGACAGAATGTGGCTGAGTCTAGCAAGTCAGCACCGCATTCAAGGCATTTCATGGCTACTCCCCCAATTAATTATCAATCGTTTTTTTGCGTCTTTATGAGACGACAATCAAATCTCACGATTCCACTACGACGCTCAGTTACAACTTTGATTACTTCCAGTTTGATGGGTTCTCCGATAGAGATAGGTATATCGTCCTCATCTAACACGCGGCACTCAAAATGACGTTCAGGGTCATCGATGTCGGCGATGACACAGCGAACATAGTTATGCTCGGTGCCTTGAAAGATTGTTCTCAGCCCAGGCTTTTTCTCTAACAGGGTTCCCGCACGAGTCATAAGTGCTTTCTCCCCTACACGATACGTTTTGTCTGAATGAACTATAGAGGAGGAAAAGGAAATTGTCAACCTCTGGACGTGGGCAATGTTGAGATTCAAACGGGCAGGGTGCCCTTGTGGAATGACTCTTGTCTCCATTGTCTCCGATGTCTCCGTTGTATCAGTTGTATCCATTCTCAAAAAACCTACCTAATAAAAGGTCTGGGGGACAGGTACAGGGCTGTTGCAAAGCCTTAATTTGCCGCCTTTGGCGGCAGGGAGAGGAGGGGAGGCGAGGACACCTCGCGCACCGTCAAGGGGCTTGCAGCCCCTTGTAATCCTGCTTCTTCCCGATCTTGCAATAGGTCTCGGGGACAGGTATGCCAGATTGGGCCGCCGAGCGACTATGTGATATATTAAAGTGGTATTGGCGATCCCTTGCGGGATCCTGCCTGGGGGGCAGGTAATGCCAGGTTTTTCCCCCACGCTGCGTATCAATTAAGAGGATACCTGTTGGAGGCCACCATGAAAGAACGTCCCAAGATACTGGTTACGCAAAAAGTCCCTGAGCCTGCCTATCCGATACTTGAGGCTATCGGTGATGTCGAGGCGAACATGGAAGAGGGCAGTATCTGGCCCTATGAAGAACTCCTGCGCCGTGGCCCTGGACATGACTATATTTATTGCCTGCTGACAGACAACATCGATGCCACATTCCTGGAGACCTGTGCTGCCAGTACGCCACGCCTAAAGATGGTCGCAAATATGGCTGTCGGCTTCAACAACATCGACGTGAAAGCAGCTACACGCCTGGGTATTGCTGTCAGCAACACTCCAGGCGTGCTTTCTGATACGACCGCGGACCTGGCCTTTGCGCTGTTAATGGCGACGGCGCGCCGGATCCCTGAAGCGGAACGCTACCTGCGTGCAGGCAAGTACAAGGGTTGGGGCCCGTTACTTTTTTGTGGCGCTGAGGTCCACGGTTCCACACTCGGTCTGATTGGTGCCGGACGTATCGGCAAGATTATTGCAAAGCGCGCGCGTGGCTTCGATATGAAGGTGATCTATTACGATGTCTACCGTATGCCACCTGAAGAGGAAACTGCATACAACATCACGTACATGAACATGGAAGAGGCGCTACGTCAAGCCGATTTTGTCAGCATCCACACTCCTTACATGCCTGCTACACACCATCTGATTAGCGAACGAGAACTGCATATGATGAAACCGAGTGCGATCCTGATCAATACTGCACGCGGTCCGATTGTCGATGAGAAAGCGCTCGTACGGGCCCTGCAGACCAAAACAATTGCGGGCGCAGGCCTGGATGTGTTCGAGAATGAGCCTGCCGTTGAGCCAGAGTTGTTGACGATGGAAAACGTGGTTCTCTTGCCGCATATCGCCAGCGCATCGCTCAAGACACGCACATTAATGGCGACGATGGCGAGCGAGAACATTGCCGCTCACTTTAGAGGAGAACCTCCACCAAATATTGTGAATCCAGAAGTATTAAAATAGGTATCCTGGCGGGGGCAAGCCCCGCCACTACGCCAATTACGTGTCCTATTGGTGCTCAGCGAGCGTAGTGGCGGGGCTTGCCCCCGCCAGATTCTCTGACACACTTGTTGGGCTAGCTGCGGCAAGCTCAAAGCGTTTGCCGAAGCGCCGACGCAGCAGCATAGCCAGCGCAGGCCAGCCATCGCGCCAGGGTGAGAGCTTTTTGGCTTTGCGCGGGGTGTAGCTGATGGGTACTTCGAGGATGTTAAAGCCTGCCTGCAGGATGCAGACGGTCATTTCTGGCTCGATCTCGAAACGGTGCCCTTCCATCGGCAGCGCCCGTGCCAGGACGCCTGGTATCAGTTTGTAGCAGGTCTCCATATCATGGATGCGGCAGCCATATAAGATATTGGTGACCTGCGTCAGGAAACGGTTGCCCCAGCGTGTGGTAAATTTTTGAGTTGAGAGGTCACGTACCCCGTAGATAGCCGCCCTGGGATTGGCTGCATCCTCCCACTTGCGTACTAAGGCCGGCAGGTCCTGCGGATCATACTCCATATCGGCATCTTGCACCGTCACCAGGTCGCCGCTCACCAGGGCGAACCCGGTGCGCAGTCCCGCGCCTTTTCCCTGGTTGTGGGCGTGTCGGACATAGCGGTAGCTGTCGAAAGGCGCTTTCTGCTGCAGCCTCTGCAAAACCTCCCAGGTGCGATCGGTGGAGGCGTCATCGACGACCACCACTTCAAGATCGAGTGGCACATGTGACAGGGACTCCAGGACCTGGGCCACCGTCTCTTCCTCATTATAGACAGGAACCACGACCGAAATATGCATAAAACACTCCTTCGCTACTCAAGATAGTCCGGCTAGAAGCCTCCCAGGCTTCTTTGCCATGCAAAAGGTACCACTACTGATTATGGATATGGTTTTTCCCTTGATATAGAGACGAACGAATGTGAGAGAAAATTTCAGATGTAGGGTATTTCTATACCTTAATGCCATACCTGAATGGTACCATCGGTGAGTGCCACGAGCAGTTGTTGCTCTGCAAAATGGAGCGCACTGATCTGCCAGGGGTGATACAGTTTCTGGACCAGCTGGCCTCCGTCTACGAACCAGAGATCAATAACGCCCTCGTTGACTTCGCTATCCTCGCGGGCAACAGCTACCCAACGCGCATCGGGTGAGATTGCTAGCCTTGAACTTGCGCCTATAGTTCCACTGGGCAGTTCGCTATATGTTCCTGTCACCGTATCGTAGAGGTGAACCTTGTGTCCCCCATGCACGAAGGCCAGGCTGTCAACTCCAGGGGTAACGGCATAGGGAGGAGCACAGTCAGTGCAGACTGCCAGCTATCACAGAGTTCGTAATGCGTGCACGCGGCTTCTTGCCGAAGCGTGTTTGTGCGGTCAGGTCCCAGCGACGAATATTGATAGTTTCTTTTTGGATCATTTCGTTTGGTTCGCCAGGTATATTGGGTGTATTGGTGCAGGAAAGGGTAAGCAATGTGTGCGCATCCTGTGCAAGCGAGCGAAGACGAATAGCCCAAAATTGTCGCTTTGCACCCTCATCTTCTGCACACACGAGGGAAGGACTCAGCCTGTCAAGTGGCTCTCCCATGGTATGGCTCACGATATCGGTACCACGCACACCCTGGGCACGCGGCGCTCGCGGGTCTTCTGAGAGGAAGGGAAGTGCCATCCGCGCTTCCCCTCTTGCCACGTTACCTGAATTGCCTGCTGTCTCTTGTAATACGACGTCGAGCGAGTAGTGGGCGGAGACGGCGCGTTGTCCCAGCGAGTAGCTCCAGAGGAGCTTCCCATCATGAGTGTCCCACACGTGGAGGCCAAGTCTTCCCCAGCCCGCCAGCAGTCGGCAGCCGGCAGAAAAACGCAGTTCGCGCAATGACTCAATGGTAAATGTTGGATCAGCGGCAAAACGTATGGGGTCCTCAGTGCTTCCTATATGCCAGAGTATGCCGGTTCCGTCGAGTGTCCCAGCGGCGATATGCATTCCTTGCTCGGTCTGCACACTGCTCAGTGCGGAAATGACGCCGAGAGTTGTATGCAGTACTGATCCGGTGTGTAACGGCCCTTTGGTGGCGAAAATACTGAGGCCAGAGAACTCCAGGTCATCTGAAGGGGATGTTCTTTGCTGCTTTGGACGTGCGCGTGTCAGTCCACCTCTGCGCAGGTCGATGACGCCGCCAATAATCGTATCGTAGTTCAGGCGCTTTTGGGGATCACTGAGCACATCGTAGGCACGGTTGATACGCTTCATCTGCAGCGCGCCCTCAGGCCCGGCCAGGTCGGGATGGTAGCGCCGCGCCAGTTGTCTATAGGCACGTTTCAGCGTATCACTATCGGCATCGATGGGAACGCCTAAGATGGCGTAATAGTTGTCGGGTGTGTCCATACGCATATATTATATTATTGTGGCGTAGAACTACAACGACACTATCCGTGTTCGCTTCCGTTCATAACGCAGAGCCAGGCGGCGCACACCCCACATGTACCATGTCGCGAAGGTACGGTATGGACGCCAGGCCTCACCAAGTTCCAGCATCTGCTTGCGTGTGGGGCGGGACTCCAATCCGTACGCCTCGCGCGCACCTTCGAGAAGGCCGAGATCATCGACGGGTAGCACATCGGGACGGCCCAGCGAGAAAATGAGTATCATCTCCGCCGTCCAGCGACCAATTCCTTTGACTGCGACCAATTCGGTGATGACCGTCTCGTCATCAAGTTCAGACAGGCGCTCCAGCTCGAGTTGCCCACTGGTAACGCGCTCTGTCAGATCGCGTATATAGCGTGTCTTCTGTGGTGAAAGGCCAACCGCCCGTAGAGCATCGTGGTCAAGCTGTATGAGCGCCTGGGGTGTGATGAGCCCGCCAGAGGTGGCTACGCGTAGTCGTGCCATGATCGCATCGGCAGCCTTGATGGAAATTTGTTGCGAAATAATAGCGTCAACAAGCGTCTCGAAAACGTTGGGATTGGGCGTTAATGTGCACGGACCCACACGCGCAATGGCGTTGGCCATGATGGGGTCGGTGCTCAAGTGGGTAACGGCTTTAGTGATTACATCGTTCCAGGGAGTAAGGGTTGTCATACTTGATACTTTCCATTTTGCTATTACGAATTCATATGCCCCAGCAGCCACTGTGGTAGGTCGGCAATCGATGGTAGGATGGCATCGGGATGCACCTGCTGTAAAAGTGGTGAGTCGCCGTGGCGCTTCCCTGTGCAGACTAGTACACCACGCAGACCGGCTCGTTGCGCCCCGTGCACATCGTTCTCAAGATCATCGCCCACCATCACTGCTTCAGCCGCCGTCACACCAATTGACAGCAGCGCCTGCTCGAAAAATGCGCGATTGGGCTTGCCCAGTACTGTGGCACGTTTGCCCGTTGCCAGCTCCAGCGCATGCACATACGGGCCACTATCCAGGCGCAGGCCATCACTGGCAAGCCAGTAGAGGTTGGTATGCGTCGCCAATAGCACGGCACCGTCCATTAACATCCGGAAGGCGGCATTCATTGCCTCATAGGTCAACAATTCCTCGGCTCCGCCAATCACGACGATATCCGCATGGACGCGGGCGGAGGCAAGCTCCCCCACCCCTACAGCTTCGATGCCGGCAAAATCTGCCAGTGTATCGCCCTTGATCAGCACCCAGCAGCGTTTCCCAGCATAGTGCTGGCGAATGTAGTTGGCGGTGGCTACCGGAGCTGTGATTAGCTGCTGGTCGCTGATCGGCAGGCCGATCTCGCTTAAACGCTGTGCCAGCGTGGCACGCGCCATGGTAGTGGTATTGGTGACGAAGCAGGTACGGTAGCCATGCTCCTCTAACCAGCGCAAGGTTTCTACCGCGCCTGCGATGGGCTGCATGCCGACATGCAATACACCGTCAACATCAAGAAGTATGCCACGAATTGAAGTCATAAAAACTGCGGCGTGGATACCTGCCTGCCTTCAGGCGGCAGGAGGAAACGCTGCTCTCCTTTCTACTAACAAAGCCGAAGCTTTCTGGACAACGTGTAACTTTTTGCAACTGACGCTAGCATGAACCTTGGTTCCATCCAAGAGGCGCAGATCAAAGTAGCCCGAACTGCGTCTGCCAAACACAAAGCATATCTTGCCCTGATAGCACACACAATCAAAGAGACGGAAGCCATGCACATACTTGGGGGCCGTATTGCGTTGCCTCTTGCCACCTTTTCTGATGGTCGCCTTATGGAGTTGCCGGTTGTTTCTTCTCACCAGCTTGACGAGATGCCATGTACCATCAGACGAAGCAAGAGGATTACCACTAATGCAACGGGCATCAATGAGATGCGACTTGTCTAGCTCGTTAGTGATGCGGGTATACTTGGTAATATAGCCATAGGTGAGATGCACATCAGGGAACGACGCCTTGGCTTGCTCATAGATACGCCACCGAACAATGCCCATTTGGGTAGCATCACGAAATCCCTTGCTCTTCCTCTTGATGGTATGTTCCTGGTGCGTACGATGAATGAGATCATGACACGTCTCACAAAGCGTGATGAGGTTGTCAGGGCTATCTCCGCCCGTCTTGCGAGACTCGATATGATGCACATTCAGAACGCAGTCTTTCGATTTTCCCTTGCACCATTGACAGGTATGGTTATCACGGAAGAGCACATACTCACGCACATTCCAGAAGCCAAGTTGCGGTCCTTGTTGATACTCGACGCCATTAATGTCAGGATTCTTGATCTTCTGAAAATCGAATTGCGCTACCTCAATGGTAGTTCTGCTGATAGGCAATAGCTTGTGTACCAAGCGAATGGCTTTCAGGTGAGCATCAACCTTATGCTGAACGGAAGGTGCGAGCCAGAAGGATGGCTTCTTCCTGTTCAAGAAACGAGCTTGTCTGTAGCGTGTCTTGCGATTGCGTCTTGCACTTCTAAATTGCTTGCGAGCCGCCAAGAGTTCTTGGATATCGGTTCGTGGCTTGACCTCTGCCTCAAACAAGACAGATTGCTCAGTGGTTGCTGAGACGCCGATATGTTGTGTGCCAGCATCCACGCCTAAAGACACCTCTTGTGTATAGCCAGAACTACCGTAGAGCAGCTGGATGGTAAAGGGAACCATCCTGACTACTTTGGCCTTGCCAGCTTTGAGCAAGAGTCGTGCCTTCCTTGGTTGACAGGGCATGAGTGGTTGCCCGTGACAATTCAACACGTACACGAACATCGCGTGTACCTCCTTTCGGAGTAAGGTACTCTTCGCCAATGTTTTGTGGGCTTGTCGTGCTTGCAACACTGTTCCTACCCATTAGAACTGTTTAATCACAAGCGATAGAGCTACGAGCTAGAGTAATCACCCGTAGATATCCTGACCCACAAAACGGAGTGTAAACTGAGGCTAGTCAAGCAGGGCTTGTCTAGACAAGCCCGTCGCCTTCAGGCGATTGGGTTCTTGACGTTTGCTTTACCTCTTTGCTGCATTCTGATGATTGCTATTATAGCAAAAGTTCAGAAAGCTCGCATATGGTACAATGCCTACGACAAATTGTTAGAGAAACTGCACCATTCATTGGAGAGAAATAGATATGCCAGATACGCGAAGCCAGCACAAGCACACGAACCGGCTCATCAACGAGACGAGCCCCTATTTGCTGCAACACGCACATAACCCCGTCGACTGGTATCCCTGGGGCGAGGAGGCATTGGAAAAAGCAAGGCGAGAAAACAAGCCCATCCTGCTCAGTGTCGGCTACTCCGCCTGCCACTGGTGCCATGTGATGGAACGCGAGTCCTTTGAGAATGAAGAGATTGCGGCTTTGATGAACCAGCACTTCGTCTCTATCAAGGTAGACCGCGAAGAGCGGCCAGATATCGACAACATCTATATGCAGGCCGTGCAGGCGCTCACACATGCCGGCGGCTGGCCTATGACCGTCTTCCTCACGCCTGATGGGCGTCCCTTTTACGGCGGCACCTACTTCCCGCCACGTGACCGTCGCTACGGTGGACAAGCCATGCCGGGGTTTCCGCGTGTGCTGATGAGTATGGCCGAGGTCTATGAGCAGCGCCGCGAGGACGTGGAGGAGCAGGCTACGCAGATAGCAGATTTCCTGCAGCAGCGCAGCAGCGCCCCTCTACGTAGCAAAGACGTGGTGCCAGCGGGATTGGTCCCGCTCGAACTATTAAGTAATGCCAGCCAGGAACTGGCTTCAGAATTCGATCCTGTATATGGCGGCTTTGGTAATGCTCCGAAGTTTCCCAACACGATGTCTTTAGAGTTCTTGCTGCGCGTCCACCAGCATCGATTGAAGGGTGAGATAGGGTCGAAAGCGACGCGCCCGGAACTGGAGATCGTCGAGGTCTCCCTGCAACATATGGCCAATGGCGGCATCTATGACCAGTTAGGAGGCGGATTTCACCGCTACTCCGTCGATGCTGAATGGCTCGTTCCGCATTTTGAGAAGATGCTGTATGATAACGCGCTGCTCAGTCGCATCTACCTGCACACCTACCTGGTGACGGACAATCCCTTCTATCGCCGTATCGCTGAGGAGACGCTGGATTATGTTGTGCGCGAGATGACCTCACCGGAAGGTGGTTTCTATTCCACGCAAGATGCTGACAGCGAGGGAGAGGAAGGCAAGTTTTTCGTCTGGACACCGGCAGAGATTGAGGCAGTCTTGCCACGCGAAGATGCAGAGATATTCATGAAGTATTACAGCGTAACGCAGCAGGGCAACTTCGAGGGCAAGAATATCTTGCATGTGACACAGAATGAGCAAAATGGAGATTTTGTTGGCGAGGCTCCAGGGCAACCGCAAGGGCCCTCCCCACGCCGCTCCACCACCCTTGCCCCTACTATACAACGCGGTCGTGACCTCCTCTTCAAGGCGCGGGAGCAGCGTATCAAGCCTGGGCGTGATGAGAAGATTCTCACTTCGTGGAATGGACTGATGCTGCGCAGCTTTGCGGAAGCGGCGCGTTACCTTGGTCGTGCCGACTATCTGCAGGTTGCCAGCAAGAATGCAGCATTCTTGCTGCGTGAGTTGCGTCGGGATGGACGGGTGTTACGAACCCACAAGGATGGACGCGGGCGTTTGAACGGCTACCTGGAGGACTACACCTTCCTCGCCGATGGACTGCTAGCGCTGTACGAAGCCAGCTTTGATGGGCACTGGTTCTCTGAGGCGCGCAGGCTGATGGATGAGGCTATCACGTTGTTCGCTGACGATCAGAATGGTGGCTTTTTCGATACTGGTAGCGACCACGAAACGTTGATTAGTCGTCCCAAGGATATTATGGATAATGCCACTCCTGCCGGCAACAGTGTTGCAGCCGAGGTTCTTTTACGGCTGGCGGCCTTTACTGGCGAGGAAGATTACCGGCAGCGCGCTGATGACTATTTGCGCCCCCTGGCCGATATCATGGTACAGCATCCACAGGCATTCGGACACGCGCTGGGGGCATTGGACTTTGTCATCTCTCCAGTGAAGGAGCTTGCCATTAGTGGGAATCCTCAACGGGTCGACACACGTGCCTTGCTAGAGGTCATCAATACTCGTTACATGCCGAATAGTGTTCTGGCTTGCGCTGCTCCTGACAATGCCGAGGCCATACAGGCGATCCCGCTGCTCACCGACCGGCCCGTGAAGGATAGTAAGGCGACGGCCTATGTGTGTCAGAACTTTGCTTGCCTGGCCCCGGTCAACACGCCCGAAGAATTGGAACAAGTCCTGAATCCTAAAAAATGAGGTAACTCTTCAGGACTCCTCACCACCTTCGGTGGTTCGCAATAGATTTTTTTGCTGCGGGCTTTGCCGCCGCAGGCGGCAAAGCCCGCAGCAAAAGGAGACGTGAGCTGCCGCAGGCGGCAAAGCCCGCGGCAAAAGGAGACGTGAGCTGCCGCAGGCGGCGGGTAGTATTGCTACCTGTAGGTAATGCAGTGGCTACCGCGGCAGCAAAAGCAGACGTGAGCCGCCGCAGGTGGCGGGATCAGACACCTGAATAGTTACAGTCAACGAGCCAGAAAGCCCCGTCCATTCATAGCGGGGATGAATGGCTCTTCCTTGTTTGGGGCTTGGGATGTGAGGCGTACGTTTGGTCATCCCAGGCCAGGTAGGTATCCAAAGCCCGCCTGATGATCTCGGCCATCGGCAACCGTTCGGCCTTGGCTCGCACTTCCAGTTGCCGTTGCTGGCGGGTTGTGATATAGACGTTAATGCGTACTTTGTCCACCTGGTCCCTCTCTGCTTGACATACAGTATCATTATACTGTATGTCAAGCAGAGCAATGACGAAAGGGCAAGAGGCGTGTTGACTTACGAGTACAAGTTGGATGGGTCTAAGCCACAATACGCAGCCATTGATGAAGCTATTCGCGTGGTGCAGTTCATCCGTAACAAATGCTTGCGCCTGTGGATGGATGAGCGCGGTATCAGCAAGAATGACCTCCAATGCTACTGTGCCCAGCTCGCTCGCGAGTACTCGTTTGCTCACCACCTCAACTCTCAAGCCCGACAGGCCAGTGCCGACAGAGCATGGTACGCTATTGCCCGCTTCTATGACAACTGCAAGCAGCACAAGCCCGGGAAGAAAGGCTATCCCAAGTTTCAGCATAACAACCGCTCGGTGGAATACAAACAAAAGGGATGGAAGCTAGAACCAGACGGCAAGCATATCACCTTCACCGATGGCTGTGGCATCGGTCGGCTTCGGCTCGTTGGCAACCCCAAGCAGCACATTGAAACCTTCCCCACCAAGCAGATCAAGCGCGTACGTATTGTGCACCGTGCAGACGGCTACTATTGCCAGTTCTCGGTGCAGGCAGAGCGGAAGGTGGAACACATCTGGACAGGGAAACAGATCGGAATTGATGTGGGGCTGAAGACATTCTATACCGACTCTGGTGGAAACACCTTAGACAATCCGCGCCACTACCGCAAGGCAGAGAAGAAACTGAAACGTTTGCACCACCAGCTTTCCCGCAAGCAGAAGGGGGGCAAGAATTGCAAGAAAGCCCGCCAGAAGTTAGCGAAAGCATATCTGAAAGTCGATAGGCAGCGTGAAGACTGGGCCCGCAAAGCGGCAAGCACGCTCGTCACATCTAGCGATCTGATTGCCTATGAACACTTGCAGATACGGAATATGGTCAAGAACCATACCATGGCTAAGTCCATTAGTGATGCCTCCTGGGGACGGTTCTTGTGGTGGGTGAACTACTATGGTTCCCTCCATCACATTCCGGTCATCGCTGTAGCCCCACAGTTCACCAGTCAGCAGTGCTCAGGCTGTGGGAATCTGGTGCAGAAGAGTTTGAGCGAACGGACACATCAGTGTCCCCACTGCAAGCTCGTCATGGATCGGGACCACAATGCAGCAGTGAACATTCTCAAGAAAGGTACCGTGGGACACACGGGAACCTGTGGCTAGCCACGAACGCTTGGGGACAGGGGACCGCTACTCTACGACCAGTGATGGGGTACAGCAAGTCGCCTGGGGGAACCAAGAACCCCCCGCATTCGATGCGGGGGAGTGTCAGATCAGTCGTTGATATAGCGCAGTTCGCCTTTCACTTCATGGCGACAGAGGACCCCGCTGCGTGCCAGTTGCTCAAGGGCGAGGATGGCGGCAGCAATCTCTTTGCGTTTTGGGGCTTTCCTCTTAGAAGGTGCGAAGGTTTGGGCAACCTCGAAAGGCGTGAAAACTGTGAGGGCGCTGGTGTGCTCTTGCAGATAGCGCGTAATAGCTTCCTCATACCATTTGACAAGGTCAGCAGGATATGGTGTCTTTGAGGTTGAAGGAGTCTGGGGGGATGCAACGATCATGACCGGACACGAGGTATTATGCAGAACTTTACGTGAAATGCTGCCGGCAAAAAAACGTCGCATGCGCTGCCCCAGGGAGTTGCCGCGACTACCAATCACGATGAAATCTACTTGCAGTTCCTGTGCCGCTCTGACGATTTCGTCGGCAGGGAGACCCACACGAATGAGTACTTCGATCTGTTCGGATGCGACGCCATGCTTCTGCAGTTCTGCCCGCGCTCGCCGTAAGATATCCTCGGCCTGGGTGCGCTGCTCAGGGGTGACCGACAAGGACTGAAACTGCCCGGCGTAAAGCCCTAAGGAAGGTGATGCAATGGCGGGTATAGGAATAACATTGAGGAGAATCAGGCGCAGCAGTGGCGCTGCCTGCTGCATGAACTCGCTCACTGTATGAAGCGCCTGCTGCGTGGCAGGTGAGAAGTTCGTATCAATGCCCAGCAAAATGCGCTTGTTCATCGCTCTTCCAGGTCCTGGTATAAACTGGCTATGCTGTGCTTGTTAATCTAACCCCGCATATGCATAGTATATCTGCTTTTGGCGTGAGGGGCAAGAACAGGTTGCAGATTGCCAAAAAATGTGTAATTCTTCAGGATTCCTCACCACCTTCGGTGGTTCGCAATTCTTTTTTTGCTGTGGGCTGTGCCGCCGCAGGCGGCACAGCCCACAGCAAAAAAAGACAGGAGCCGCCGTAGGCGACGAAGGATCAGACACCTGAATATTTACAAAAATGTGACAAATGACACTCCAACATTGTGATGGGCTTCATATACAATTGATACCAAATGAAGGTACACTTCTTTTAAACGGCTCTTTTATGGTTCTGTTTTGCTCACTTAGTGAAGTGAAATCTGACTGAAAACTACTCAGAAATCAGGGATGCAGGGGACGAAGTCCTCTGCCGGAGCGCGAGGTGTCCTCGCATTCTCCTTTCCCTCAAAGTCGGCCGTAGGCCCACCAAAGGAATTATGAGTGGATGTCAGGATCTGAATATTGACATGTACAAAAAAGTTGAGCTGAGCTAAACAGAGCAATGTACATTAAAAGCAAGTAGATACCATGACGTAAGGAACATTTGAACTGCGGTGCTATAGCGCGTCTATTTCAGTAGTACAATACGTATGTGTACTGCGCCTCAGCGCATGCTAAGGAAAGTAGGTCGAGCGCGATGGGTATCAAGATGGAAGAACTACCTAAGGAAATGAGTTTGTCGGCCCTCGCAGGCCGCTGTATGAGCGAGATCAACAACTACCGTCGTGGGGAACCCTCCAGCGATAAGTACTGTCTGGAGATATTCCGGCGTGCAATGCTCGAACATGACAATGCGGCCTGGACATTGCTGGTGGAACGCTTTTATGAGTATATGCTGGGTTCATTTCGTCGTCATGTGAGGAGAGAGGCAGCATCTCTTCTCGATAGCCCAGAAAATTTCGTTGCAAGGGCATTTGAACGTTTCTGGTTGGCAGCAGTTCATAACCAGCAACTGGAGTTTACCACCTTAGCAGCAGCACTCAGCTACTTACGAAACTGCTTGAATGGCGCTATCCTGGATTCGCTGCGGGCCTACTCACGATCAAGAGAAGTGGCCTTGCCGGAGTCAGGCTTTCCTGACGAGCCAGCAGTGGAGGATCACGAGGAGGGTCAGGGTTTGTGGGAAATCATTCAGAGCTTGCTCTCTAACAAACGTGAACGCCGAGTGGCATACCTGCTTTATCACTGCAACCTCAAGCCGAGAGAAATTGTACGCCGCTGCCCGCAGGAGTTCAGTGATGTGCAGGAAATCTACCACCTGCGGCGCAACATCATGGAGCGGCTCATGCGCGACTCGGATCAAATTCGTTGGAAACTAGATGGCTCGGACTCGTAGGATACCTGTCCCCCAGACAGGGTGCCCGATTTATCGCGTCCGCGGGTGTAGGGGCAAGGGTGGTTCCGTAGGGGCGGGAGCGGTGTAGTGCGGAGTGGGATATCTGTCCCCAGGCAGGTTGACCTTGTGGTCGCCCGTTTGTCGTGCTGTGTTAATGTATAAAAGAGATACGCAAAAAACGATCTTTGTATCGTCTATACAACGACACCAACAAAAGAGTTGGAGTGAGTAGATAAGTGCCACTCTACTAGTGTAAGGAACGATGAACGATGGACTGTTTGCACCCTTTAGCTCCCGACGATGAGGAGCTTTTACGATTTGCTCTCGATGGTGAGGCGGTACCAGAAGAGGTGAGCAGACATCTTGAGCAGTGTACCACCTGCCAGCAGAGACTCGCCAGGTACAAAACAGCGCATAGTTTTCTTGTTTCACGCCTCTATCGCAGTCAATGTCCGAGTGGGACAGAACTGAGCCTCTATTGTGCTGGCCTCCTGCCAGAAGACCGGCGTATTACTATAGCGAATCACATCCTGGATTGTCCGTTATGCGCTGCCGAAGCCAAGGATACGCGACAATTCCTGGCAGAAACCGACGATCTGCTGCCTTCTCATCCATTGTCTCTACATGCACTCAACGGTTCAGTACGTCGCATCTTTGCCACACTCGTCAGACAGCAGGCACAACTGGTGGTACGTGGTGACACAGACCCCGCCGCCTGGCCGCGGCAATACCGGGCTGATTCTACCGACTTGTCGCTGCACCTCTCGCGTGCCAGCAGCGGATCATTTATGCTGCTCGGCATCCTCACCGACCCCAGGGAGAGCATTGAGGCCTTTGAAGGCATGCTCGCGGAACTCTACCCCGCAGCAGGTGGCAAGAATGATGGACGAGCCGAGAAACCATTGCTGCATGAACAGGTAGACGAACTTGGCAATATCGTATTTAGCGCTGTCCCCGTGGGCGAGTATGTGATGATTGTACACTTGCCCGGTCGTGATATGATTATTGAGGAATTGACGATCGAATCTGGCTAATAGCTTATTTTTATTTTTAAGCATCAGCGCGGCTTGAGTTGGTCACTGGGGAACCAACTATCACACATGGATAACGAATTATTTTTACAGCGCCTGCGCGACCTCCCTCTGGAAGAAGGAAAAGCCTACATCCAGGCTCACATCGACGAGCTTTCAGACCATGCTGCCATCGGTGTTCTCATCAAAGACGAATCCTTGCGACAAGAGGATATATCTCCTTCAATTTCTCTCAAACTGGCTGAACTACTTATTTTCTTCGGTGAGTACTTTCAACATGCCCCATCCCATGCCCTGGGTCTCATTGCCAAAGGCAACTTTTTAGCCTATGTGTGTCACTACCAAGCCGCATTAGAGTGTCTAGATGCCGCAGCAGAGGAATTTTTACACCTGGGAGATGAGGTAGGCTGGGCACGTAGCCGCCTCAGGTGGATTATCTCTACTGCCAGGCTTGGTCGTACCCAGGAGGCACTGCAAGTGGCAGATCGTGCCCGCGAGGCGTTTCTGAGGCATGATGAATACTTGTGGGCATGCAGAGCCGATCATAATATGGCATTTATCTTTGATCAGATGGGACGGTACCAGGATGCACTCACTATATATGATCGGCTACTAGATGTCTATTCAACTCTGACTGATCAAAGTGAAACCTTTATTAAACACGCTATAGCCATGGGTGAAATGAACAAGGGGCAATGCCTGTACTTGCTTGGTAAGTTTGAGCAGGCATATCGCTTGCTGCAGCAGGCGCAGTCAAACTTTATTACTCTTGGGCAGACGGGCTATATTATCAACATAGAACTAATGCTAGCGGACCTTGATTATATACAGGGCTACTATAGCTCCGCACTGAGACGCTACTATCAAGCCCGGGATAGTTCGATACAAAATAACCTTGAAGGCCTGCTGAGATTGGCATGGACATCACTTCACATGGCAACTTGCCTGGTCAAGCTTGGGAGGGCATATGAAGCTTGTCACCTGGCTGCCAACGCTGTTGAGACGTATCGGTACTTTGGTGTCTCCCTAGATACAGCTAATGCACTGTGTGAATATGCGATGACGTTAGCTTCTTCTCATAGAGTAGAAGAAGCTCTAGCTACCCTGGATGAGGCCTGGACGCTTTTCAACCAGGGCGGATTCGACCACCATGCTTTCACAACCAAACTGCAACAAGCCGAACTGATGCTTGAAACAGGGAATACCAGCGAAGCATATGTTCAGGCTCATGCCATCAAGGGATACTTTGAGACTCAAGGGGTAATGTCAAACTCTATTCGTGCCAGCCTGGTGATGGCTACGGCCCTCATAGAAAAAGTACGACAAGGGGAGCTACTCGAGGAGGAACCGCAAGAGATCAGACATCTGCAAGAGGCGGAGTTACTGTGTAAGCAAGCGACATGGCAGGCACACCAGCACAATCTACAAGAACAGGTCTACAAAAGTCAGTATCTCCTCGGACGGATTGCTGCGATGCAGAAAAACTTTGCAAGAGCGGCCAGGCACTACGGTGCTGCTATTGCTCAGATCGAACGCATTTTGGATGGTCTTGTCTATGATCTATCACCTTCATTCCTGCATACCACATGGACCATATACGAGGAGATGATCGCTCTTTGCCTGCAGCAAGGCAAGGTAGAGCAAGCTTTCAGCTACCTCGAAAGAGCACGTTCTATGGCCCTACGCCAGTACCTCGATACTGCAAAGGCGGCGTCGAGTGGCGAGGTGAAACAGGAACGTGATAGATCACTATCGCAGGAAAACCGTGCTGCGATATTGCGGATGCAGCACGAACTGCAGGAGTGCCAGCAGCAATATCACAAATACAGCGCTCAACTTGCCAGTATTGATGCCGAGCTGTCTCCTATCCTTGACCGGGAAATGCTTCAGAACGAACTCAAACGCTGCGAGGCGAAACTAAGCGAATTATTCGAGCGCATGCACCTGTATCAATCAGACTCAGGCATCTCACCTCAGACGAAAAGACGTAAAACGGGCAAAGCAAATCCCATGGAGGTTGCGCAACTGCGTCAGTATCTTTTACCCAATCAGACGTTCCTGGCGTACTTTCTCTATCAGGGCAAGCTAGTTATTTTTGCAATCACAGAAAACGATGTGATGATTCATGAGAATGCTGAAGGGGAAGCGCAATTAGAGCGTCTCTTGCCACTGCTGCACGCGCATCTTCAGCCAGGTGGTTGGCCTGATCCGCAACGACCTCCGCAGCAGGCTATCCGTCGCCTGCTGAACAAACTCTACAACCTACTGGTGGCGCCTGTTGCAGCAGTGTTACCGTCGCCTTCAGGATATCTGACGATAATTCCCTACGGACCCTTGCATCATCTGCCGTTTCACGCGCTGTATGATGGGTCGCATTTCCTGATTGAAGACTTCCAAATGAACTACCTTCCAACAAGTCATGTACTCATACATCTTGCCGCTCGCAAGAGCAAACTGCAGCCTGGTTCAATGGATGCTGGATTACCTACCAGGCCACCGCTTGTATTCGGTTACTCAGAAGAAGGACAATTACAGCGTGCCCTCAGTGAAGCAAAAACAGTAGCAGCCCTGCTAGCAGGTGAATGCCACCTGGAGTCCGATGCGACTATTGCCCGCTTGATTGAGCGGGCTCCTGGTAGTCCAATCATCCACGTAGCGACTCATGGTCACAGCAGGCTGGACGCTCCCAACTTTTCCTACGTGCGGCTGGCTGATGGGCAATTCAATGCGATTGATGCGTTCAGCCTCAACCTGGAGGGATGCGAGCTGGTCACTCTGAGTGGTTGTGAAACCGGACTTGCTCTGAGTAGTGGCGGTGATGAACAATTGGGCCTGGGACGCGCCTTTCTGGCTGCAGGAGCCAGGTCACTGGTAATGAGTCTCTGGCCGGCCGAAGACCAGGCGACCAGTGAATTGATGCAATTGTTTTACCAACGTCTTTTGCTTGGTGACAGCAAAGTGCAGGCCTTGCGGAATGCTCAATGCCACCTGTTACGTGGAACTTCACAAACATATACCCATCCTTACTTCTGGGCAGCTTTTCATCTGGTTGGTGATGTCGGCCTGCTGGATCGTGAAGGGCATACTATCCATGAAGGTGAACCCCCAAAAAGTGATAGAGGAGCGTCTCTTACTTCAGAGATCCGATTCAGGTTGGACATACACTCTAATCGTGCTGGACAAAAAGTAAGGAGGCAAAACAATGCTCGAGACGCGAAAGGGACAGGTTCTACGGTCGCCACTGTGGGACAAACAAACCGTATACTGGCACAAAAATCACATCGTCATCACGTTTCACACTCCAACCGCACACCCTTCCATGACGAACCACGCTCAGGTCCAAGAGAGCATCGATTCTTTGAACCTGGACAAACTCGATCTATTTCTCAGTCGACGTGGTTTCAAGCTATCGTCGTTCCAACAAACGGATTTGCCACATCGCACCGCAGCGCCATCATCTGAACCTTCAGAGGAGAAGAAAGAAGCAGACCGACCTACGCTAGATACTAGCCTTACCAGCCGTACTGGTAAGCACCTGTTCCGCTCGCCATCGGGGCAGGGCAGCGTTGCTGTTTGTTTCTTCAATATTGAACCGGATACCGCAGCCTCTTCCTATACAAGCAAGACAGCAGCGCGTGGCAATATCGAAGCGGATATGGCTCCTTCCGTTATCAGTCTCATCAACAATAACCTGGACAAACTGCGACAGGGAGCGAACATTCCTATTGTTGGTGCTATGCCCAACTGGCTCGGCGGTGCTACCCCTGACGGAGGGGGTGACGGTGGAACATTTGGCTGTCCCACTTGCCCACCCCTACCAGTGCCAGATGGGGATACTTCTACTCCTGGTCGCTGGACGATCAGCTTGCCAGAGTTGTCTTCTGAGATGCAAGACCGCAAGGGTGCTGGGGTGACGGTGTTCGTACTGGACGCAACCCCTCAAGCTGAACAGATCAAAAAAACTGCTGCCCGTGTCGGCAGTAGCAATCGGCAGCTGAAGGATTTTGCTGAAAAGATCGGAACGTCTATAGTCATCCACCACCAGAAGCTGCCTGACAGACTGGATGTTCCGCCACTACCGGCAACAGGGGACGATATCTATGGGCGACTGGTTGGCTTCGAAATGCAGGACCATGGTTTATTCGTGGCGGGCATCATACATGATATCGCTCCAAAAGCCAGGATTGAGTGTGTCCGCGTGCTCAATGATTTTGGCGTGGGCGATGTCGGCGTTTTGTGTCACGCTCTCGAAGACATTCAGCGGAGGATGGACATTGGGGAATTAAAGCACGTCGTGATTAACCTGAGCCTGGTAACAACCCCGCAAGACGAGCAATTGTTCCCTTTGTGGTTTGGTAATAATAACTGCTACTCTGTATCAGATGTTGCAGGGATGGCGTACGAGGCCAGGCTCGTGCGAGCCGGATTGCACCTGTTGATTCAGAGTCTCACCGCAAGAGGAGCGGTCATTGTGGCGTCTGCCGGCAATGGCTCGGATGCCAATCCCAGGCATAGGTCAATGACGACCCAGATCGTGAACATGCCCATACGCCTTGGGCCGCGTTATCCCGCCGCTTTCCCCGAGACGATCTCGGTCGGTGCTGTTGATAGTAAGGGAGTGGCTACCACGTATAGTGATTTTCCAGCCATGTACCCACAGCATAATGGAATAGCGACCCTGGGCGGGGACCTCCCCACACCTGTACCACCCTTGCCCGATCCTGCTGTCGTGACTAAGGCTAGTGTGAACGATCCTGTATGTGGTCTCTACAGTGCCGACACCTTCCCTGCACTCTCGGCTGAGGATATGCAACTCGATCGGCCGAATCCGCCCGTCGCCAATGCGAATGGCTGGGCCTACTGGTCGGGAACGTCGTTTGCGACCCCGGTCATCAGTGCGGTGGCGGCACGTGTTCTGGAGAGTATCAACGTAAGTGGTGTGGCTGTAGCGCCATCCCAACTGTCTGCCAGGGTGCAGTGGGCCATTACGCAGGCTGAAGGGCAACAGGAGATGCTTACCGGCGGTGTTACCTTGCCTACAAACACATCGTTCGGAGCGAATGTGGGTGTGCTCAAGGCAGAGCAAGTGTGCCAGCCAGTAGCGCCTGAAGCTCCAGGTGCAGAGCCAGAGCAGGCGGCTATACCCTGACCTAGAAGGGCCTGGGAGTGTATGAATTGATAGTAGGCGGGGGTCGATAAATCGGCGATGGGCACGATGAATCGGCCCCTACGCTCGCCTACTACCAATTCATACAGCTGACATCAATATCTATTCCGATACGACCCACGGCTGCCGCCAGAGAAAGCCTTCAGAGTCGCCACCAGGATGCATGCGCCCAGAAAGGCGATCAAGAGGCTGCCCCAGAAATGATATGTGCCCCTGATACCCAGGAAGCTAGCTATAAATCCTCCAATGAATGCACCGACGAGACCAATCACGATGTCAAGAAAACAACCGTAGCCACGCCCACGTACAATGATGCTGGCGAAAAAACCTGCCAGCAAGCCCACAACAAGCCATGAGAGCAGGTCGCTGAGTCCAAAAGTTACCGTAAAAAACGTGGGTAGATTAGGTACATGTATCACCATATGCCATACCTCTTTGTATCTCTTATCTCAGTCAATTACGTTTTGACAATCCGGTGGCACCACACATCGCAGCGCGCTACCTTCATATACGCAAAAGATGCAGGGAAGTTCAACATTTCGCGCCAGGAGTCCCCCGGCTTCAGCCGTGGGGAGGAATGGCGCGCCGCCGCAGCGGGAAAACATTCACATCTTTTCGAGTTTGACATTTGTGTGAACACATGCTATTCTTCGCTTATGAAACAGATCATCACCGCCAAGCTGAAATTGCACACTGACCATGCACAGTTCGCTGCATTGCGACAAACACAACTGGCATACCGCGATGCCTTGAACCATGTAAGTACGTATGCGTTTGAACATGGCAAGATGAGCAATCAGCGTGCTTTGCAGCGTGAGACCTATGATGAGATCCGAATGCTCTACAGCTTGCCTGCCCAAATGGCCTGTAATGTGCCTCGCCAGGTGGGAGCGACCTACAAAACACTGTGGACACGCCTGCGGCAGAATGCAGCACACCGCAAGGCAGGCCGTACCAAGAAACGCTACAAGGGACTGGATAAAGCCCCCAAGTATGTCTCTCCTACGCTCACCTATAACTATCATCGGGACTACAGCCTCAAGCCAGACAAGCAGGTCAGTCTCCTGACCCTGGATGGGCGTGTGATTCTCTCCTACACGGGCAAGGACTCGCATGTGGCTCTCATCCAACAAGGTGCGCATATCGGAGCTGCTAAACTCTGGTATGACAAACCGCGCAAACAGTTCTATCTGCTCGTCTCTTTGGAGCTTGAGGTAGAGACGCCTACGCCTGAAAGCCATAAGCAGGTTGTGGGCGTGGACGTCGGACACCGCTACCTGGCAGTCATGGCTACTCCCAACAATGACAGAGCTTTCTATCCTGGCAAACAGGTCAGAGCGAAAGCAGACCATTATGCGAGACTGCGAAAACAGTTGCAGAAGAAAGGCACTCGTTCCGCGACGCGACGGCTTATCGTGATTAGCGGACGAGAGAGACGGTTGAAACAGGACTGCAACCATATCATCAGCCGGCGCATTGTGGATGCGCACCCCCACAGCGTCATTGGCTTGGAGGACCTGACAGACATTCGAGAGCGCACCAAACGCAAGCATGGCAAAAAAGTAAGCAAGAAGCAGAGACGAGCGAATGGACACGCCTCCAAGTGGGCCTTTGCTGAACTGCATGGGTACATCGCCTACAAAGCCATGCTTGTGGGTAGTATGGCTATCAAAGTGGATGCCTATCATACCAGCCAGGCATGCCCGATGTGTGGCTATGCAAGCAAAGCGAATAGGCCCAACCAAGGGTTGCTCTTTGTCTGTCAGAGTTGCCAGTATACCTTGCATAGTGACCTCGTGGGTGCGCGTAATATTGCGCTGAGAACGCTGCTCACCCGGCAAGACTGGGTGAGTACGGGTGTTTTGTCAGTACGCCCTGATGTAGCGAGCGATAAAACCAAAGCTGCGCGGCGGCAACGCTACGCAGAGTTGCGGTGGAGCTCAGCTACAAGCCCCTTGGCTTCAGCCAGGGGGTAATTGACTGGGGATATTCTCCACGCTTAAAGGAGAAATATGGTGATACGAGTGGCGAATGCGCTGTGGATGCGATTCCGCTCTATTCGTAGTATGGTAGGGGTGCCCCTTGCGGGCACCCTGCTCCACTCCTCTCAAAAGGGGAAACTCAGTGATACTAGCGGCGACAGTGTAGGTGCGATTCCGCTCTATTCGTAGCATGGTAGGGGTGCCGCTTGCGGGCACCCTGCAAATCGTGAAGGTAGGGATTGCGATGCAGTTGATAGAATGCAAGCCACTGCTTATCAATCCACTCATCGCAGAGGCGTAGAAGCTCTCCCAGGCCGCGTTGTTCGAGTTCGCGATTTACGACGTTGTTGGCGTGTGGGTGCTGGTAGAGGCGTGGTAAGGGTGAACCAAAGCCATGGGCGTAGTGGGCCAGTTCATGGGCGACCGTGGTAATCAATACATGTTCCGGTAATGACAGGTGCTGGAGCAGGGCATTTATGCCTATGAACGAGGTTGTGTTGTCCAGCGAGAGGCGTATCAGGCCCAGGCGACGCTTCCAGGGATAGGCGTAAGCGATTTGTACTTCGTTGATACGCGGTATGTCGGGGAAATGCTTCTGCCAAATGGAGACGAGGTAGACGTTGAGATCACGCACAGGTGATGGGGCTGTCAGGGTTAGGGAGGAAAGGTCAGACTGACTGACTGACAACATAGATGAGGCTCCTTTGTTTTGCTGCGTTTCTTTGTTTCTCAAGCGCTATGGGTTGTAAGTCCAGTATAAAGGTGGAAGCGAAATAGATCAGAGGCCTGATTCCTTGCCGCCTTCGGCGAGAGGAGAGGAAGAGGGAAATGTGGGGACACCCCACGCCCCGCCAAAGGACTGCGTCCCTTGGAACCCTGCTTACGGTGAGGCTTCCTGAACAGTCACGTCCTGTGGTATGATGTATACAGGTATTTAGAGATGGCGAGAGGTAGCGCTTGTGCAGGAGAATAAAGGCCGGTCGCAGGTTCATTCGCGTCCTCATCCAGGGAATAGTGGCCCAAACGTTACTGCTGCAGTTGGCCTGGCGGAGACGGCAGGACGCTCACGTGCGAGACGTAGCTCCCTATTCACGCAGACGATCATCTGGGTAACTGGACTGATCTGCCTGGCACTTCTGCTCGGCTCGTTAGGACAGGCCTGGTCGAACAGCCAGCTAATGCAGCGCGTGCAGGCTGCGCAACAGCAGACGCAGCAACTCCAGGCCCATCACGACTCCCTTTCCCGGCTCGCCAACTTCTACAAGGACCCTTTCGTTATCGAAAGTGAGGCCCGCCAGCAGCTTGGCTATGTCCGACCGGGTGAACATCCCCTGGTGATAGTAAGTTCGACCGAGCAGGGACAGCAGACGGCAGTAGGTCAGAGCAGTACGCCGGCACCACAAGGTTTCTGGCAAGAGTGGTGGAACGTCTTTTTTAGTGCCTAATTGGTGTAACATTTTGTGGGTTTTGAACGTTCTATATAGTAGATACTGGCGGAACGCTCACACGACAGGCGTTCCGTTTTCTTGTATACATTCATCTTTTTTATTGAGGAGTTATGCTATGCGTCCGTTGATAGGTATTCCCTGTCATGCAGGCTTCCGCGAGGGATCTGGACGGCCAATTTATTGCAACAATCGCGTCTACGTGCATGCAATAGAACATGCTGGTGGCGTTCCTATTCTGATCCCTATACTAAGCGACCTGAGTATGTTTGATACGCTGCTGCCACGTCTGGATGGCTTATTGCTTCCTGGTGGCCTTGATATCCATCCCAGCTACTATGGCGAAGAGCCACACCCGCTGCTAGGGGACCTCACCCTGGAACTCGACGAGATGGAACTGAAGTTGGCACATTGGGCACTAGATGAAGATATCCCTGTCATCGGCATCTGTCGCGGCATACAACTCTTGAACGTGGCCCTGGGCGGAACGCTGTATCAAGACCTACCCTCGCAGTATCCAGGGTGTTTGACGCATATGAATTTGCATTTGCCGCGCTCCCAGGTTGTGCATAAGGTATATGTCGAGGCTGGAAGCCGTATGGAAAAGGTTCTGGGCACGCGCGAGTTCTGGGCCAATAGCCTCCACCACCAGGCGGTCAAGGTTCCGGGGAAAGGTGTGCGTGTCAGCGGACATACCGAGGATGGTGTAGCCGAGTTGCTCGAAGCTCCCGATTATCGCTTTGTGATGGCGATGCAATGTCATCCAGAGGAAATATACCTACAAGAACCGGTATGCGCTCGCTTCTTCTCCGCTTTTGTCAGAGCGTGTAAGACCGATGTGGTGGATGAGGAAGAAGATGTGATGCCCCCCCTCGTGGCTGGGTAGGCCTTGAATGCCCGTAGAGGCCGATTTATCGGCCCCTACAAATCCCATCTTGTGCTACAATACAAGTATGTCAGCACAACCGCAAGACGACACCATCCATGAAGAAAGCGCCTCCCTGTTGCGGACCAACCGCGAACTGGCGGTTCTCTATGCCATCGCGGGCCATCTGAACCGCAAAGTCGATGTGCACGATGCTCTACAGGAAGTATTGGCCCAGGTCACCAGGCTGCTGGGGTTACAGACGGGCTGGGTGTGGCTGCTCAATGAACAAGGTTCCTCGTACCTGGCAGCATCACAGGCGCTTCCTCCCTATCTCGCAGATCATCCAGAGCGCATGACCGGCTTCTGCCTTTGCCTGGACACCTTTTTGAAGGGTGATCTAGAAGGGGCAGCCAACATTAACGTCTTGCGCTGCAGCCGCTTGAAGAATGCCGAGCGAGACAGCGACCCATCCTCTTTGGGTTTGCGCTTCCATGCCAGTATCCCCATCTATGCAGGCGATACCCCCATCGGTGTGCTCAACGTTGCCAGCGAGGATTGGCGCGAGCTGCAGGCGGAAGAATTGCAGTTGCTGCATATCATTGGCGATCAGATCGGGCTGGCCGTGCAACGGGCGCGCCTCTCCGCCGAACATACACTCTCGGCTACCCGCCTGGCAACTACCGAGGAGCGGAACCGATTGGCGAGGGAGATTTATGATACACTGGCCCAGGGTCTGTCTGCGATTACCTTGCAACTCGAGACCGCGGATGCAGTGGTCGTCTCCCGTCCACAGCGCGCGCAAGAGGCCATCCGGCGTGCATTGAGCCTGGCACGCAGCAACCTGGAAGAGGCACGCCGCTCGATGATAGATTTGCGGGCCGCTCCACTACAAAACCGCACCCTGCCCGAGGCGTTAGCAGTTCTGGCTCAGCAAGCGTGCGATGAAAATTCGGTAGGAGTCCAATATTGTTGCTCACCTGCCGAGGATTTTCCTCCGCTGCCCACACGCTTAGAGATGGGGGTGTACCGTATCGCGCAGGAGGCTCTGGCGAATGCATGCAAACATGCGCACGCGCAGCATATCCAGTTGTCACTCACGCTGGATGACCAGTGGTTGTGCCTGCTTGTGCAGGATGATGGCCGTGGTTTCGATCCCGATCAGGTAGCATCGAGTGTACATGAGAGGCACTTTGGATTGGCCAGCATGAGCGAGCGGGTCAAGCTGCTGGGCGGTACGATCTGCATCGAAAGCGAACCCGGGGCGGGTACGTGTATTACCGTCCGTGTATCATGCAAAGAGAAAGGCATATAGGCCAATGGTGCGCATTTTGCTCGCCGATGATCACCCTATTGTGCGCGAGGGGTTACAGGCATTGCTGGAGACGCAGGCCGATTTCGAGGTGGTTGGAGAAGCGGCAAATGGCAATGAAGTGCTGCGCCTGGCTTTGGAACTGCGACCGGATATCATCTTGCTCGACCTCGAAATGCCGATCATGGATGGCGTTGAGGCGACGCGACGCTTACATCAACTCCAACCAGCCTTTCGCATCATTGTGTTCACCGCATTTGATAATGACGAACGTATCATTCACGCGGTGCAGGCCGGTGCCGTCGGGTACCTGCTGAAGGATGCTCCACGCAAAGATATCTTCAATGCCATTCGCGTAGTCATGGAGGGCGGTTCGCTGCTGCAGCCGGTTATCGCCTCCAAACTACTCCGTCACATGGGGCAGCAGCATCTCCTACCCCATGAGATGCTCACCGAGCGCGAACTCGAAGTGCTCAGCCTGCTGGCCCAGGGCATGCCAAACAAAGAAATCGCAGCTCAACTTGTCATCAGTGAACGTACCGCCAAGTTCCACGTCAGTTCGATCATGGGTAAGCTCGGAGCCACCAATCGCACCGAAGCCGTTTCCCTGGCAGCCCAAAAAGGACTGATTACACTCCGTTCTTGAAAATGTGGTATAACTGTGTTTAGAAGGTTGAACATGTTTTGCAGGGCAGGTGATAGCGAGTTCAACAACGTCAGCTATCCTCTACTGATCCTGCTAATGCTCCAATCTGCCCGCTCCTGTCCTCATTGAACCGCGAAAATAGTAGAATTTATGTGGTAGCCTTCCCTTCATTGTCAACTATGGATTGATCGGCTGGGCACGCCGAGTTGCCCGGAGGCGGCCTTATGATTCCTCTTATACGAGTGCAGCAACTCGTCAAGTACTATTCGCTGGGTAGAGTCATCGTACCGGCCCTACGCGGCATCGACCTGGAGGTAGCTCACGGTGAGTTCGTCGCAGTTATGGGACCCTCAGGCTCCGGCAAATCAACGTTCATGAACTTACTGGGCTGCCTGGATCGGCCTACTAGCGGAACCTACTTCCTTGATGGCGTGCCGGTGAGCAAGATGAATGCCGATGAGCTAGCCGGTGTACGCAACCGCAAGATTGGTTTTGTCTTTCAGAACTTCAACCTTTTGCCACGAATGAGTGCATTTGGCAATGTGGAATTGCCGCTGCTGTACTCAGGTATCTCAGCAGCGCAACGCCGACGGCGGACATTGCTGGCGCTGGCGCTGGTTGGGCTGAGTTCACGAACGCACCACCGGCCGACGCAACTTTCCGGTGGGCAGCAACAACGTGTGGCCATTGCCCGTGCGCTGATTACGGGCCCAATCCTGATCCTGGCAGATGAGCCAACCGGTAACCTGGATAGCCGTACAAGTGCCCAGATCATGGCCATTTTGCAAGCACTGAACGCGCGCGGTATGACGATTGTGCTTGTCACACACGAGAACGACATCGCAAACTACTGCGGCCGCAAGGTTGTATTCCGCGATGGGCAAGTGGTCAGCGATACGATCAACGCTTCTCCTGGCGGCACTCCCGCTCCAGTTGTCGTCACCGCTGAGGCGCCACAGCAACTCTTGCAGGAAGCGCAATAATGTTAACAGGGGTGGGGCAAATAAGCCAGGCCACCCCAACTCCCCAGGGCGGAGGCAAGCTCACGCCCCTACTAACCCGGGTTAGTAGGGGCGTGAGCTTGCCTCCGCCCTGGTCTCCTCACGCAAAAATATGCCCGCCTCCGCGCATTTAAGCACTTCGAGCAGCCTCTCCAGATCAAAGAGCAATGGCTGGACGAGGCCCTTGCTGCCTACGAACGTGCGAGGAAACTTGATGTTGGAGAAATGTGAAGCATGCCGCATGCAAACAGTGATAAACCCCACTGCTCACTCTTGTGAGAATATGTTATAATGCGCCAAGGAACAGTATAAACATCGAATAGCAAGCGAGATAGAGTGTATTTCCCTGGCTCCAGTGGGATGCGAAGCACTCCAGGAACTACCTGACGATGCCATACTTGCGGAGTCCAGGCCAGTATAATAAGCGGTGTAGAATATATGAACTATCCGTCTGACCCTAAGAATGTCTCATCCGTCGGTAGCCCTGCCGCGCCGCAGAGTGATGCTGGAGGGACTGCGCCCGATCTTCCGCTGCCGTCAGCAACCCCCCAAACTCCTTCGACGCCTATTTCTGGACAACCGGGGTCAGGGAGTGAAACCCCATCTGGTGGTGCCAGTGCCGCTAGTCGGCGACGTCTGGCTCCCGGTACAATGCTCTCTGGTGGGCGATATAAAATTGAGAAATTGGTAGCGGCTGGCGGTATGGGAGCTGTCTATAGGGCATTGGATATGCGGTTCAATCGCCCATGCGCGGTCAAAGAGATGCTGGATGAATTTCAAACCGACGCCGAGCACAACCAGGCGATAGAATGGTTTGGACGTGAGGCCACTTTGCTCCTTGAACTCAGTCACCCCTGCATTCCCCATGTGCGCGACTTCTTCCCCGAAGAAGGCAAGCATTACCTGGTGATGGATTTCATCGAAGGGCGGACGCTCGGTGAAGTGCTGGAGAAAGAAGGTACCGTGCCCGGCCTGAATGGTGCGCACGGTGTAGCAGAGGCCCGCGCACGAAGCTGGGCACAGCAGGTATCTAGCGTACTGGGCTATCTACATAACCAGTCACCGCCGATCATCTTCCGTGATCTCAAACCATCGAACATAATGGTGACCAATCGTGATGAGATCAAGCTGATTGACTTTGGTATTGCACGCACGTTCCAGGCGCAGCACCAGGCAACTATTATCATGACGGTCGGCTACGCGCCACCGGAACAGTTGCAAGGCATGCCAGAACCGCGCAGCGATCTCTACGCGCTGGGAGCCACGCTCCACCGCGTACTTACGCACCACGACGCAGCCAATAATAAGCCTGGGATCTTCTCGTTTCCGCCGATCCGCACGCTCCGACCCGATGTTTCCCCTGCATTTGAGCAGGTGGTGATGAAAGCGTTAGCATTTATGCCAGACCAACGCTGGGCCAGCGCCATCGAGATGGAGCGAGCAATCATCAACCTGCCTCTTATTATAGTCCAGCCGCCGGTGGCTGTATCCTTTTCTGTGCCCCAGCCAATCGCCAGGCCTAATCCGCCGACCCCGGCGGCTCCTGCCGCACAGCCTCCGCCCGTGCAGGCAACGACCGGGGTGACCGGTCCTGGGGGTGCATCAATTACTGCTGCCCTGGAACATGTAAAAGCGGGACGGATCGAGCCAGCGTATCAAGCCGTCCAACAGGCGTTTGCACTCGAGCCGAACAATGCGCTGGTGCATAAAATCTTTGGACAGGTTTTTGCCCGTCGCCAGCCTCCACAGACCGATCAGGCACTCCAGGCATACATACGCTCACTGCAACTTAACCCTAACGATCCCGAAACACATAAATTCATAGGGGACGTATGGCTCTTCTTGCGGCGGCAGCCATTACAGGGCATCGCCCCTTATATACAGTCGCTGCGCCTGAAAACTGATGATTTTGAAGCGCATCAGCGCCTGGCACAATGCTATGAAGAAACGAATCAGCTTGACCCCGCCTTGCGTGAATATCTGGAGGCGGCCCGCCTGGCACCTAAAGTTGCGGCTGTGCAATATGCGCTTGGCCAGCTTGCCAAACGTATGAACCAATTTGCCACCGCCGAACGTGCTTTTGTCGAGGTACTGAGAATGAACCCGGCCGATCACGCGACACGCTTCTTGCTTGCCCAAGTCTATGAGAGCGAAAATAAACTAGAAGATACCCTGCGCGAATGCAATTACGTGGTAGGCGCGACGCCGACGAACCAGGCGGCACAAGCAATGCTACAACGTTTGCGCGCGCGACTAGGACGCTGAGAAACAAGCAAATGCTAGTTGTAGACCCGATGTTAGGGGGAAAGTGCAAATGAGTACAAACCGTTCCATACGAAATATACGAAGGAGTATCGGCACCGTTGTGCTCACCCTACTCGGTGGGCTCGCCCTACAGTTCGTGCTGCCTGCGGTCGCCTTCGCAGCGCTTGCCCGCGTTGCGCCCAATCCACCATCAGACCCCGCCTTCGCACGAGCAGAGGTCTCTGTGGTACGACTGATGGTGACCTACGAACTGGTATCTTCCGCACAACTCCCAACGGCGATAGTACCTGGCCTGGGGCAGGCACCCACCCGCAGTCCGGTGAGTTCGCAAGTAGAATGCACAGGTCTAGGCATCCTGGTAGGCAGTTGGCTCGTTGCTGCTGCAAATGCGAAAGACCCCTACGTCAATTGGGTTCTCACCGATCCTGCCCTGGTCAATCCATCCACGCCTGTATGTGCCCAGAACCCAGCACCAGTGCTCTCCCTGGCCAACATTGATGTGCTTGCCAATGATGTCTACACCAATACGCATCCTTTCAGCAACACCCTAGGCACTTTGATGTGCCAAACGACCACGGCTTGCACTACGGCGGGCACCAGTGTCACCAGTGACTTCTTGTCTGTCAATGCTTCAGCGATGCTATTCTCGTTCCGCTCGGCTGCACCCCAGCCATTTGTGGATATTGCCATGCAGGATCTGACGCCTGACCTGGCCATCCGGTTGACCGATGCCACGGGTGGCTTGCCTTCATCCCTGATTACTTTGAGTAATCAAGCACAGAACTTCCTCAATCCTCGATCCGTGCCTCTCAATTCTAATACGACCACGACTTCTACGCCCACAACATCAAAACAAAATGTAGAAGAACCTGGAACGCCGTCTGTGAATGCAGAAGGGCAAGTGGTGAGCATCGGTACCAGTTCGCTCTCCGGGTCACTCTCTTTGACGCAGGCCAATACGCTTCTGCAAAAACAGCCCCCGCTGCCAACACCTTCACAACGCACAAAAACCAATCTACACACCAATCCGTTACAGGATGCCTGGAATGCAGGCATCGAAGACTTTTATGGGGTTCCTCCTTTGACTCAACCCAATTTCCCTGCCGCCGCGAAGGAGTTCCGCATGGCAGCCGCTGCCAATCCAGCGCTTCAGGCGGCAACGACGTTTGCTACCTTGAGCGACAACGGTGGAATAGCTCCTTCTGGTCAAGGAAGCCCAACACCTGGCCCAACACGAGCTCCTGTGCCTACGCCGAGGGTGCCGAACCAGTCATCTTTCTTCAGCAATCCCTGGCTGCTGCTTGGCATAGGACTACTTGGTCTGATCATCCTACTGGTCGGGATAGGCCTGTTGCTTCGGGCACGAGCACACCGAAAAGAACTGGCGCGATTCGAGGCGGAACGGCGCGCAGCAGAGCTGGAAGTGCAGCGTCAACAGCAGGTACTGCAACCGCAAGCAGCCTCGGCAGCGGCGGTGATGGCATCGACTCCACCCCCGCGTCCAACGAGTCCGCCGTGTCCACAGTGCGGACAGCCGGTACGGGTCAACGCTCCCTACTGCCCCAACTGTCATTCTGTGTTCTCACAGTCACCATCCGGGCACCTGGTTGCCAGGCCACCTACGGCTGCAGAACACCTACCTCACCTCTGCTATCGACGGTACCTCAGCCATCACCACAAGACAAACTCTCCTTTAGTGATATGCCAACGTTGCGCATCCCGCAAGATGGGCAGGAAGATACGGCGAAGAGGCAGCCTTATACTGTCGAGCAACTCACGGGCCATAACTTGAGCCTGGCGGTAGGAACACGTTCAGACCCGGGTATTAAGCGAAAATATAAGCCGAATGAGGATAGCCTCCTGGCTGTGCAAGGAGCCCGCCCCCAGAATGCGCAATTACAGCAGTTTGGTTTGTTTGTTGTAGCTGATGGCATGGGCGGCCATGCGAACGGGCAGGATGCTAGCCGTTTAGCCATCCAGACGATCATCAATTACATGGTACCCCCGTTGTCCGAAGGCAAGGATATGGGGGATGAAGACTTCGTAAAGCTGCTGGCTGATGGGGTGCAGCAAGCAAATCAGGCCGTGCATAAGCATAACCAGGAGCAACGTGGGGATATGGGTACAACGATGACCGCTACCCTGGTCATCGGCTCTATGGCCTACGTGGCAAACGTTGGGGATAGCCGTACATACCTGTATCGTGAACCGGGTGGTCTTTCCAAGGTGACCCGCGACCATTCGGTCGTAGCGAGTTTGGTGGATGCCGGAGTGATCAAACCTGACGACATCTATACGCATCCGAAGCGTAACCAGATTTATCGCAGCCTGGGGGAAAAAGCAGTTGTGGAGGTGGATACGTTCAAGGTGCCACTCCAGCCTGGTGATAAGTTGCTGCTGTGTTCTGATGGTTTGTGGGACATGGTCCGTGACCCCGATATTCAACGCTTAATGCGTTCCCCTATCCCTGATCCATCACAGACCGGAGACGCGCTAATCAAGGCCGCGCTGGACGGTGGCGGCGAAGACAATGTCAGCGTGATTGTGGTGCAAATCACTGAAGCCGGCCAGCAGACCGGTGTGGCCGGCATTCAGCTCCTCGCCAAGCCAGATTCGGTCGTTGTGCCGAACATGATGAAGTGACATCCTCTCCACGGCTAAAGCCGGGGGCTTCCTCTCCTCACTGAGAGGCTTTCCTGCTTCGCGGAGGCTTGCCTGGTTTGGTTTTCACCGCCCCAGGTCTTACAGCCTCTCCACAGGCAGCAACCGCGAGTCCCGCGGCCAGAATGTTCTTTGCAGCATTGATGTCACGGTCATGGACAACGCCACATTCCGGGCATGTCCAGACACGCACATCAAGGGTAAGGAGTCGAGAAGATGACCACAGTCAAAGCACCGTTTGGAGGAAGGGTACCACTTGTCAATCTTGACAAGGGTACGCCCATACCACGCCGCTTTGTACTCAAGTTGTCTGACAAACTCAGACCAACCTACGTCACTGATGGCTTTTGCCAGACAGTGGTTTTTGACCATATTCTTGACTTGCAGACTCTCGACGCAGACGACTTGGTTTTCGCGTATGGTTTGAGTCGAGAGTTGGTGTTGATAGTCTCGTCTGCGATCGGCAATCTTCTTGTGGATGACGAGCAACCTTGAGACGAGCTTTGGCCCGGTTCTTAGAGCCTTTTTGCTTTTTTGCATGACGGCGTTGTGCCTTCGCCAGCTTCTTTTCATCCTTGGCGAAGAACTTGGGATTGCCGTAGGTATGCCCATCGGAGGTGATGACCATCGACTTCAAACCCAGGTCAAGCCCAACCGTCTGAGGCGTCACTTCCAATGGCTTGATGTCTTCTTCTACCAGGATGAGAGACAAAGTAGCGGTTCAGCTTCATCTTTAGTGATGGTGACACTCCTTGGCTTGCATCCATCGGGCAAGGGACGATGCCATACGATGGCAAGAGGGGCATCCATCTTGGCAAGCGTGAGAGTATGCCCATCCCAGGTAAAGGCATTACTCGCATAGGTAGCGGATTGCTGATTGCGTTTCTTTTTGAAGGTGGGATATTCAGCCCGCCCTTCAAAGAAATTGCGAAAGGCTTTATCGAGATGTCTGAGAGCTTGTTGGAGCACAACAGAAGAAACCTCATTGAGCCAAAGCGTCTCTTCCTGCTTCTTGAGCAGTACCAGACGTTGTGCTGTGCCTTCATAGTACAGACGCTCACCATGCTGGTAGTAGGCATCAGTGCGTTCTCGCAATGCCCAGTTGTAGACATAGCGACAACACCCGAAGGTCTGCGCCAGGATGCGCTTTTGTTCATCGCTTGGATAGAAGCGGTACTTGTAGGCTTTCTTCTGTTTCATACTTTACAGTATAGCACACACGCTGTAAAGTGTCAAGCAGTATCCCAGCCCATCGTGCCCCAAACAATGCCTACAATCGTCAGACTGCGTCTGACAGCCGTAGGCATAAGGAACGCGCCTTCTATCCCCGTGACTGAAGTCAGGGGTTTTACAGCGCGGTTTGATAAATAGGGGTGCCACGGGTGCTTGCCATAGGCTTGAGGATATGCTATACTCGGCCTCGGAGAGATGTCTGAGTGGTCGAAAGTGCCGCTCTCGAAAAGCGGTAGGGTGCAAGCCCTCGTGGGTTCGAATCCCACTCTCTCCGCCACGGAGGAGTCTCATAGTGGCCTAGTGAGCACGACTGGAAATCGTGTAAGGTGAATAGCCTTCGTGGGTTCGAATCCCACCTCCTCCGCCCATCCCCTCGATATGATAACCTCAAGAAGGTAATCTACTTGACCTTGCAAGTCGTAATAGAGGTCAGTAGACAAAATGGAGAAGCCACCATGACTTGCAAAGAATTTGAAGAACTTTCTGGCGCATTTGTGTTAGGTGCCGTCACTGCTGAAGAACGGGAAGCAGCACGGTTACACCTTACACAGTGTAAGGCCTGCGCACGTCTCTACCAGGAGTTACGCTCGGTGGTGGCACTCTTACCACTATCTGTCCCACAAGTGACCCCCCCAGCAACCTTGGAACCGCGAGTCCTTGCAGCAATTCGGCGAGAAGCGGGTATCTCGGCACGTTCTACCCAACATGTCCAAACAGCTACTCCAGAGCGTCAGCAACGCAGGAAACGGAGTTGGGCTACCCGCTTGCTGGCTGTGGCGGTAGTATTGCTGCTTACGCTCCTGGGGGGTTTGTCACTGCTGGCATACTCCCTTTAAATCAACTCACAAGCACAGGGCAGCGAGTGATTAACATAGGACAGCAACTGGCCAACACTGAACTTCAACTGGCCAATACAAAGCAGCAACTGACCAACATTGAGCAGCAACTAGCCAGCGTCTCACCACGTCAAATGGCCATAATCACCGGAACTGCCATCGTTAAGGGAGCAACAGGCGAACTGTTCTACCTGCCTCAACAGAATATCACTGTGCTGGTCATACATGGACTTCCCCAACTTCAGGGCAGTCATGTCTATCAAGGCTGGCTTCTGTTTGTACAGGGTAAGAAAATCATGAGCATAAAAAGTGTCGGTCTGCTGACAATGCAGGGCGATACTGCAAGTGTGAGTTTTCCAGGTACCGTCATAAGCTACAACACAGACTGCTATTAGTCGTGAACCGGGTCCGGCGCCCAGTTTGAAAGTACCTGCCGGGCCGGTAGTAGCAGCGGGCCCCGTGAAGGGTTGAAAAACAATCATCGTTTCTCATCCCTGGATACCTGTCCCCCAGACAGGGTGCCCGCAAGGGGCACCAGGCCTTTGCTCACTCGCAGCACTATCAGGCGCAGGAGCACACGACGCAGATGAGGCCACAGACGCTCCAGATCATCCTCCTCAGGAATATAAGGCACTTCATGGGGAGCAGCCCAACGGTCGCGCACAAACAGGTCGGTCAAACGCCGTAAGGGGGCCGCTTCGTAAGGAACGTGTCGAATCAGCATACTACTATACTCATACGGCGTCTGCCACCCACGAGGAGGCATGCCTGCCCAGCTTGCAATTTGACACGCACGCCAGAACATCCCCGAGACAAAGTTCGTTTTGGTATAGAGTTTGCGCCACCAGTACGAGCAGAACGCAAACAGTAGGAAAAACAAGACAGCCAGCACTGCGATCATTGAAAAATCCAGCAGAAGACCCTGGGGCGCTACTGTAGTCGCTGTAGCGGTACCTGTCCCTGGATGGCCTGTGGCAGGATGTGCGGGTGGTTGGTTAGCAACCGGACTCGTTGGTGTGGGCTGCGCCGGATGCCTGGCCGGCACAGGTGATGCCGTAGGTCCTGGATGCGTGAGATGAGGTGCGGTCTGTAATGAGAAGCCCGGGGTTGGGTCAAAGTTGATCCAGCCATAGCCGGGAAAATAGATTTGCACCCAGCTATGTGCATCAGTACCATCTACAATCCACACCTTACGATGTGGATCAAATTGGCCATAACTGAAGCCATTTGCTATACGCGCAGGAATGCCAAGTAGACGGGCCATAATCGTCATGGCGGTAGCATAATAGGTGCAATAGCCGCGGTGCGTCTGCAAGAGCCAGGTTACGGCATCTATGTTATCAGGAACCGGCGGGTTATTGAGAGAGTAGGTGAACTGCGTTGCGTCGTTGAGGTGAGCCTCTAGCATTTTGACGGCAGTGTAGGTATTGGTTGCACCGCGTGTCCATTGCCGGGCAGTAGCCGCGACCTGGGATGAGAGGTCATCAGGAGTTTGCAGATAATAGGTCACAAGCATATTCTTATTTCTGTCACTGCTCCACAGCGCCTGGTCTTGTCCTGCCGTTGGAAGTGGAATAGCAGATAAATCCTGAGCAGTGGCAGTTGGAATATGGGACGTGGCACGATAGTGTTCGCCCGCGGTCAATGGACGCTGCTGCCTCCAATCACTGGCCATACCATCCAGGTATGCGCTGGTGGCTACAGTAAAGCTAGCCGGCTGGGCGGGTGCGAAGATATACTGCTGCGCATCCACAGGTGGATACACAATGGTGACGTCCGTTGTTGCCAACATGTAGTTGGTTCCTGAGTTCTCAAGACCTTGGGCCCCTGGCAGCGGGCTGCCTACGGGGAAGTTCTGCTGACCGCCAGGGAGCGACGATACCCAGGTATGCCCATCAAAGTGGTCAAAGGTGAACCCTTCAAGATATTGCGGCGCAGCTGAACTGCTATAATACAGCACTTCGCCGGTGGGTAAGCTGACATCGTTACTTAAACTGAGACGATCGCTGAAAAAGTTGGCGGTACTCTGATAGGGTTGGATGATCGAGATAGGGTCTTGCAATGATAGGTGTCCGTGCGAAATATTGGCCCAGGCATTATCCAATGAATTCCAAAAGACAACTCCTGCTGCAGGTTGGCCTTGCATAGGCAGGAGCGAGCTAATGCAGAGTGTCAGCAGGGTTAAGATGGAGGCCCACTGCATGAAATGCCGTGTGGTCTTGCGCAGCCAGGAGCGGTCGGCAAGCATCCCTTCACTTGTCCAAGAGGTCAGTTGCGTCACAAGTTGAATACGCGCTATCAGGAGGAGCAGGGCAGCCAGTAAAACGAGAATTACGAGTGAGAGATCTTCCCTGACATAGTTCAGGTTAATGAGCAAGACGGAACAGTAGACGAGGGCAACTAACCAGGGTAAATGGGCACGATAGGTCAACCAGGTGCCAAAGTAGCCAAGATAGTAACAGAGGAACGAGAGGTAGAAGAGAAAAACGATGTCGCCACCAGGGAGCGCAGCAGGACTCAGCCCACCTGTAATTGCCGTGCGTAAGGTCGACAGTACGAGCATCCAGGAAATATGAAATGCAATGGCACTGGTGAGCCAGACCGAAAACCAGTGACCCACCAGGAATGCTGCGAGGTGCAGTATAGCTTGTGGGACACGCTGAACTTTTGCTACCAAGAGGCCTACTAATAAACCAAGAGCAGCGCTCCAGTACAGAATTGAGGTGTGGTTTACCCACCTGGCAGAGATTATAGTGAATACGACGGCGTAGACCGCTATAGCCAGTAAGACGAGGGCGAGCCAGCCTTCTGCCGGCGCCAGCACTAAAGGACGTTTTGCACGTTGTATTTGTGCGTAGGGGCCCGATTTATCGCGCCCAGGGGGTGGGGAGTAGCCCAGACCGTGTGCTCCCCCGCTCCACCCCGCGGGCGCGAAGGATTTGAAACGCGCTTCGCTCAGGGCCCCTACGCACTGACCATCACCGCGCTCTGCGAACTTTGATACGGGATCGGACTCTACTATACTAGACCGCATTCAGCGCTCCTTATACATGAACCATATACATCATCAGATGTCGGCCTGCGGATACCCCCGCTTTAGCCATGGGGAGGAGCAGGCCTTCCTCGTTTGAGGCTGGAGTAGGGTGGACTCCCCTTGCCCTGTTTCAACGTCTTCTTCTGGGCGACGACAAAGGTGCGCCAGGCCACCCAGGTCAGGACTCGACACTCCTGGACCTTCGCCCCTTGGGTCAAGCGTGTGTTCGTGCGGTACTCGTGCAAGCTGACACGCCCCTTGGCACGATCAACTCCCCCTACCGTACACAACCCATACTTGGCATGGCGAACCAGCGTGCCTCGCTTCAGCCCGAGCGAACGCGTACCGCCATACGGCTTGCGCATGCCCCCTTTGGACGCTTGCAAGCGATGCAGTTGTCTGCGGTGCAATCTGGCAGGAACCACGTACCACAAGCGGGTACAGGTCGGCTGGCTTGCCCCACTGAGCGCTGCCGCCAATACCCACGCATCGACGGCATGCGACTCAAAGGCTGGCTTGGATTTGCTCTTCATCTTCTTGAGGCCATACTGCTCCCGCAACGCTTTGGTTTGCCAGCCTTCGCGGGTATGTACCACGACTCCCATCGAGACAAGCCTGCGATAGAGATGCTCTTTGCCCACTTGCACGGGACTGAAGGCGGCATTCCACTTCCTCCCCATGCCTGGACGAGTCGCCGCTTGCACATCCTCGACGATGGCATCGGTGAGGGGGAGTATCTTGCAGAGGTGGGCCACGATGCGGGCTTTGGCTTCCCAGCGACTGCGTGTCGAGGGCGGTATCCTTTGCTTGCGGTTGAGGCGATTGTCGAAGCGTTTGGGGCGTCGCCACTTGCGATGTCGTCTCGCACGGCGCATCGTGCGTCGTGTCTCAATGGCCTCCTTGACATGAGCGGGGGCTTCCACCATGAGATTGCAGACCGTGTCTGTGGGGCCAACCACGCTGAAGCCCTCGAACTTGCTGCCTGGGTCAATGCCCACTACCAGTGGCTGATTGTCCGGCTCTTGTGCATAGGTCAGTTGCACGTAGAAGAGGCCGAGTTTGTTGCGCTTTGGTCTGGCCTTACCTGCTTTGAGCAACTGGCGTGCTTTAGCAGGTGTGCATGGCATCAGTGGAACGCCTCGACTCTCGAGAACAGGGATTCGCAAGGGATTTCCCTTCTCCTGGTCGAAGCCAGGGTGTAATTCCCCTTCGCGGTAGCACGACAGGCTTAGCCCCGAAGGGCATCGGCTTGGGCGCAGCCAGTAGTGGTGGGAACTAGGGGAGCATCCCAACGTACTTACAGGTAGCCCATCGCGCTGCTGCTTCCGAAGAAGCCCGCTAGTCAGGAGCTTACGTTGCGCTAGCCCTTTCGCAAGCTCTTCCCCTTCTAGGGGAAGAGTCCCTGACAAGTATACTACGTTCTATCCACAAGTATACTACGTTCTATCCACGGGTGCTGTATACATATCCAGATGGGCTATCCGTTCCGCTTTCCACCAAAAAGAGTAGCAGCAGGCTTGCACAGAGAGCGAGACAAAATGCCCCAAAGACGAACGATGCAGAGAGGTTGACATAGGTTTGCAGCCAGCCCGCGATGGTCGGGCCGATGCTAAAGCCAATACTCCAGGTCACTGAGTAGAAGCCACTCAGCGTCGCACGGTAACGGTCAGAGACTCGCTCCATCGCAAAAGCTGCATACACAGGCTCGATCAGCGTTCGCATGAATGAGCGGGCATATTCTCCGCCGATGGCCAGGGGAAGCGCTGGCGCCAATCCGATCAAGACCATCAAGGGTGCACTGAGGTATTGAACTGTTGTGATGATGCGTAATTTGCTCCACCGATTGACAAATAAGGGGGCAGTCAACGAAAAAAGGCCACCAAGGACACCTGAGATGGTGAAGATGATGCCCAGTGACCCGGGCAGGAGATGGAAACGCAACACGAAGTAAAGCTGGATCAGCGCGACTACCGCACCCTCGCCCATCGTAAACAACAGGTCGGGAAGCAGTAGTTGCACAAAAAGTAGGATCGGTAGTTTCTCTTTCGATATGAGCTGATCACCGATGGTCTTCGTCGGCTGCAGCAGCGGAGGTGGAGTGGATGTCGGAGGGGGGTCATTCTGGTTACCTATCTCCCGGATGTCACCTCCTGTCTGGAGGACAGGAACCTCGTTTGTGGGGGAGGTAATGTCTGCGTAGCCAGCAAGTTTTGGCTCACGCAAGAGCCAGAGCGGTAGGCCGAAGACGAGTGTGAAGAGTGAAGCACTCAAGACTCCCCAGCGTAAAGGGACTGTACTAGCAGCGGAGACATGCAGGATGCCCGCCACGAACTCTGGAATTGTTCCGCCCAGCAAACTGCCCAGGGAACCGACACCCAGCAGAAGAAAGCTATTCATTGCCAGCACGCCAACACGCTGTCTTTCAGTAGTACTTTCGGTCAAAAGCGGGATATTTGTCACCCAGTAGGCCGAGGATACAACCCCTTGCATGAAGGCAGAGATGAGCAACAATGGGGCTGAGGTTACCAGGCCAATACCGGCCAGGAAAAGGGGCGTCAGGATGGCTGTTGCCACCAGCACTGGTTTACGGCCCAGGCGATCCGCCAATATACCGCTGGGCACGGCGCTGACGAGGGAGCCAAGGGCTGGCATGGCACTTAAAAGCCCGATAAAGTCGGGACGATACCCCAGGCTATGCGCATAATAGTTGACGGTGAGCGTGGATATTGACAACTGGAATCCTTTGCCCAAAGTGAAAAAGAGAAGCAGATAGACGTTGGCCGGCAGACGTGGTATTGATTTGAATATCTTGTGCATAGCGTAGATAGCGTAGCATATGCCTGCTCTCCAGACAACGTCCAAAGGAACAGGAAAACGGGCCAAAAATCTCTTGACATCTGCTTCCACCTGTGGTATATTGATGCTGACTCCCAAGATATGTACCGCACTATCCAGTAGTTCCGCCGATCCCTGCTCGTATATCGTTGCATAGTACACCGCCTTGGGCACATGAGCCGACGCGACACCTCTTTTACCCATCATGAGGGCATGATCGCCACACGTGATGTTTTTCGGCGACATTTCTGAACCCGAAAAACAACCTGTAACACTGGCACCTTAACCTTATACTTCCCACAATCAAAACATCAGGTTCAACGCAGAAAGGAGAAAGGGCGTGTTATTCCCATGGATTTGCTTCGCCCAACAACAACGTGAACATTACTGAGCTAGAAACCAAAACCATTACGGAGCTACGCGACATCGCTCGCGACCTCGAACTCTCCGGCTATACCACCCTCAAGAAACAAGACCTCGTCTTTCGTCTACTCCAGGCTCACACCGAGCAGCAAGGAAACATCTTCAGCGCTGGGGTGCTGGAAATCGTAGAAGACGGCTTCGGCTTCCTCCGCCAGGAACGCTTCCTGCCAGGCAACATGGATGTCTACGTCTCTCAATCGCAGATTCGCCGCTTTGGTCTGCGCACGGGGGACATGGTCTCCGGCCAGGTTCGTCCGCCAAAGGACAACGAGAAGTACTACGGTCTCTTGCGCGTTGAGGCCATTAATGGCGTAGACCCCGAGACCGCCAAGCGCCGTCCCCACTTCGATGTGCTGACGCCAATTTTCCCGCGTGAGATGTTTGACCTGGAGACAGGGCCTGGGAATATCTCCGGGCGTATCATCAACCTTGTGGCCCCGATTGGGCGTGGGCAGCGCGGCTTAATCGTCTCGCCTCCCAAAGCCGGTAAGACGATGCTTCTCAAGTCTATCGCCAACTCTATAACGGCGAACTACACTGATGCCCACTTGATGATTGCCCTGATCGGCGAGCGACCTGAAGAGGTCACCGACATGAAACGTTCGGTGCGCGCCGAGGTCATCAGTTCAACCTTTGATGAGCCGACTGAAGCTCATACCAGAGTGGCCGAAATGGTGCTCGAGCGTGCCAAACGGCTGGTAGAAGGCGGACGTGACGTCGTGGTACTGCTGGACAGTATTACGCGCCTGAGTCGTGCCTACAACCTGGCCGTACAGCCTAGTGGCCGCACCCTCTCCGGCGGTCTTGATCCGAGCGCACTGTTCCCGCCCAAACGCTTCTTCGGTGCCGCGCGCAAGATCGAAGAAGGCGGTAGCCTGACCATCATCGCCACTGCGCTGGTGGATACCGGTAGCCGTATGGATGACGTGATCTACGAAGAATTCAAAGGGACCGGCAACATGGAACTAGTCCTGAACCGCAAACTCGCTGAACGCCGCGTCTTCCCCGCCATCGATATCTCCCTCTCCAGTACTCGCCGTGAAGAGTTGCTGCTCGACGACAAAACGCTACGTGCTGTTGTCACAATGCGCCGTATGTTCTCGACGCTGGCCGATCAGCGCGGCCTGGAGGCAATGGAGGCACTGCTACAGTTTATGGCCAAGACCAACACAAATGTAGAGTTCCTTGCGACACTCAACAAAGGCATTTTGTAAAGGAGCCTGGTACGCGCACCCGCGAAGAGCCTGGTACCCGCAAGGGGATACCTGTCCCCCAGACAGGGTGCCACTACATTTCTCCTACGAGAGCCGAGGAGGTTGTATGACAACAACAGCCCATGTCTTTCAGAACTACATTGGGGGCAAATGGCAGAGTGCACAGAGTGGCCAGACCTTCCCGAACCACAATCCGGCTACAGGAGAACTGCTGGGGCATTTTCCGCTCTCCGGACCAGCCGAGGCCGATGCAGCCGTCTCAGACTGCTCGCACGGCCTTCGAACAATGGCGACTCGTCCCCGCACCCAAACGCGGCGAGATTCTCTACCGCGCCGGCGAACTGCTCTTGCGCCGCAAGGAGGAGCTGGCCCGCGCAATGACGCAGGAGATGGGCAAGATACTCAAAGAGACCCGTGGCGATGTGCAGGAAGGCATCGACATGGCCTACTACATGGGCGGCGAGGGACGCAGGCTCTTCGGCTATAGTGTGCCCGTCGAACTGCCCAACAAATCGGGTATCGCCATGCGTGACCCTGTGGGCGTTGTCGCCTGCATCACGCCATGGAACTTCCCCATCGCCATCCCAACCTGGAAGATGTTTCCGGCTCTGATCGCCGGCAATACCATCGTCCTCAAACCAGCCAGCGATACTCCCTTGAGCGCGCTGCGGCTGGTGGAAACCCTCTACGACGCGGGCCTGCCAGAAGGCGTGGTCAACATCATCTTTGGCCCTGGCAACACTGCTGGCGAGGCCCTGCTGCACCATCCCGACGTCGCGGTTATCTCCTTCACCGGCTCAACTGCCTCGGGCCGCCACGTTGCCATTGAGGCCGCGAAGTCGCTCAAACGAGTATCGTTGGAGATGGGTGGCAAGAATGCTGTGATCGTGATGGATGATGCCGACCTTGATCTTGCCGTCGAGGGCATTCTGTGGAGCGCCTACGGCACCACAGGTCAGCGTTGTACCGCTTGCAGCCGCGTAATAGTACACAAAGCGGTGCGCAAGCAGCTCGTGGACAGGCTCGTATCACGCATTGAACAATTGCGCCTCGGCAACGGCCTGGATGAAGACGTAGATGTTGGTCCTGTGATTAATGCATCTCAGCTTGAGAAAATACATGGCTATACCGAGATCGGCAAAGCCGAAGGTGCAACACTAGTCACTGGAGGCTCGATCGCTCGTGAAGGTGATTTAGCGCGAGGCCACTTCTACCGTCCCACCCTCTTCACCGATGTGCATGCGCAGATGCGCCTGGCACAGGAGGAAATCTTTGGCCCGACGCTCTCCGTCATCGATGTAGGTTCACTCGATGAGGCGATTGTAGTGAACAATCAGACGCCCTTCGGCCTCTCCAGCGCCATCTATACGCAGGGCATCAACCGCGTGCAGCGCGCCATGCGCGACATCACCACGGGCATTCTCTACATCAATTCCGGCACGACGGGAGCAGAGATTCAGTTCCCCTTTGGAGGGACTCGTGGCACCGGCAATGGTCACCGCGAGGCAGGCATTGCCGGCCTGGATGTCTTTACCGAGTGGAAAGTGATCTATACGGACTACAGCGGCAAGTTGCAGAAGGCGCAAATAGATCCGTAGTGGCTGGGTTGGAGTGGTGCAGTGTGGGGGAGCTTGTCTCCGCCCGACGTGCTCATGCCCAAAATGAAAAGTGCCAAGGGACAGACGCGGCTTTTCTCGTCCGTTATGGTTCGTTGTGGCTCTCGGCGTGCTGCAAAGGAGTAGCCCACGATAAATCGGGGCTCTACAGTCGCTGCTGTGTCCGTGGCGGTTTGTTGTTTACTGTGACTTTCGCTGTCAGTTTTTCGGCGCTGGGGCTAGGGAGTATTTGGTAAACGTGCGAGAATTTGGGTAAGAAACGTTGTGTGTTCGTTCAGGGTCGTTTTCAGTTGGTCAATGTTCTCATCTATCGTTCCTAGGCGTTCGTCAATTGTTTCTAGATGTTGGACTATTCGTTTGATATCTTGCCCCTGGCTCCGTATCACGCCTAGCAGGATGGTGGTGTTTTCCTCTGTCTCACGGATATGGGCGGCAGCTTGTTGCTGAAACTTTTGTGATGCTGCAATAGCTTGTTCTAGGGTTGTTAGTCTCTCTTCTTGTGTTGGCATAGACAACTTGCCTTTCGCTCTTCCTTAGCTTGGAGAACAGTGCTAGATATCTGGCTTATAGGTCAGTATTATTATAGCATAGTCTTGTTAGCTTTCATAGCGTTTTTGCTGTGTGGCTTTACCTGGATTGAAGGGTAGACGAACAAAGAGGACTCTAGTACACTTCTAGGCACAACAATACATAAATGAGTGACTACGATGCATATGTGGGAATATCTATTCGTGTAACTACTCAGGTAGGGGTTGACCTGGATGCTAGAATAGGGCCATGACAACAAAGGAATGCTTGCTGCTGTCTTCGCCGGTCGTCCGCTCCCCATTGCTTGGGGACCTAAGCAGTTACAAAGATGATTTATTTTCGCAAAATTCAAATAGTTACTTTTCTGGGGATTTTTATTCTTCTGATTGGTATCCTTCTCACGGTTTTTATTTCCCAAAAGCCTCAGGAAATAAGAGAACATGTTGTTGGTTTAGGAAATGTTGCTATTGATTATACTTCTCCAATAAGGAAACTTGATCCTATTGCACTCGGTATGGATATCAGTGGATATGGGTATCCTAACGTTTTTGCGAATGACCGGATAGAACAACAGAAAATAAAGACATTAGGTATTAAATATATGAGAATGGCCTTAAAATACAGTACTCCGGGAGATCCAACAAGCACAATCGTTTGTGATGCAGATGGATGTGATACCCGATGGACAGGAGACCAATGGGTGCAAGCAATTAAAGCAATTGGTGCCCAACCGCTCATAATTGTCCACTCTAGTTCTGTTGATGCAGCAAATATGGTAAAACATTTTAATAAAGATACCAATGAGTATGTTCAATACTGGATTGTGGGAAATGAACCGGATCTGGCAGGAATATCTGCAGCCACGTATAGTACGAATTTTAATCAGGATTATGATGCAATGAAAGCAATCGATCCAACGATTAAAATCGGTGGTGGAGCGACTGCCTGGTATGATGTACCATTTTTACAGACATTTTTACGGCAATCTGGCAGCAGAGTTGATTTTGTTGATTTTCATGGATATTCGCAAGAGGGCACTGTGCCAGGGAATTATACGGCGCTTTTCCAAAACGCAGCAGGATACGGTAATTATATAAACAATCTTCGATCTCTCATTCAAGAAATCGTACCCGCTCGTGCTTCTCAAATAAGTATTGAAGTTGGGGAATGGGAATTAAATTGGGGAGGGGCTGCACAAAATAATACAAATTTCCATGCAGTATGGGCTGCTTCAGTACTGGGACATATTTTAAGTTCTGGTGGATGGTCACTCTTCTATGCAGATAAAGGAAATGCCATCTATGGAAGTCAGCATACATTCACTGATCAATATGGACATGTAGTAAATATCAGTGTCGATGATACAAACCCTGCCTATCATGGTATTGGTATGTTCACAGGTGAAGGATTGTTTCGGGGATTTGGAGATACTATGGTAGATGCAAGCACAACCCTTCCGAATGTAGAAGTATATGCTTCAGATAGTCCCAAAAATATTGTCGTGATCAATAAAGATCCCTCGATCACCCAAACTGCAAAAGTTAGCCTTAATGGAGTAACGTCTGGAACGATCGATGTATGGAGAAAAGATGAATCTGTTCTGTTTCCAAATCCTCCGGTAAAACTAGGAACACTACCATTGCAAAACGGAACTTTTACCTATCAGCTCACCCCTTTTTCTGTAACAACATTTGTGCTGAATACTGCATCGCAAACCTCTCCAACACTATCACCTTCTCCATCGGTGACGTTCTCACCAACGCCGTCGCCAACGCCAGGAGAGACCCTGGCACAGGACACGTTCCACCGCGCAAATCACACTTACTGGGGGACAGCTTCAGATGGACAGATATGGGGTGGTGACGCCAATAGCTCTCAAGTCTTTTCTATCGCTGGCAATAGCGGGTAGTAGCGAATGGCTACACTAGCTATAACGCGGTGCTTGGGCCTACTGCCACGAATGCCCAGGTCTTGTTCAGCGGATCAAGGATTTACGATATTTTCAACAAGATGAATGCTTGTAGTACCATGCGGCAGTCAGTTTCATACCTTCTTCTAACTCGACCCTGGGCGCGTAGCCCAGTTCGGATTTGGCCCGGCTAATATCATAGATGCGACTATGCGTCAGAAATTTGACACGACTACGCGTGAGTGGGGCATGCTCGCCCTTCATGCCAGGCATGACGGCAAAGATGTCTGAGGCAAGATTGGCAAGCCAGAGCGGGATACTGCCTGCAGGGAGTTCTCTGTTCAGCGCATGCGCGATGGCTGTCGCTAGCTCGCGAACGGTGACGGGACGCTCTCCCGCAATGTTATAGCTGCGACCAGGAGCCTGGGGTTGCTCGGCACAGAGCAGAAGAGCAGCTACCAGGTCATCGATGTAAACCGGGTGCAGGAAGGCTTTTCCGCCATCGATGACGCGAAACAGGCCTTTTTTAATCGCTACAAAGAAGCCCAGCAGATGCAGGTCACCTGGCCCATAGACAAGCCCAGGCCGGGCCACCGTCACGGGTAGGCCTTGCTCCTGATAAGCATTGAGTGCGAGCAGTTCCCCTTCAAGTTTGGTGGCTTCGTAGGGATTGGTAGGAGCAAACGGGGCATCCTCGGCAGCAGGTGTCTCGCCTGTGACACCATGCACACCTGTGGTACTAACATGCACAATGCGCCGTAACTGCGTTTGTGCCTGGCACGCCTTGAGCAGGGTGCGCGTGCCTTCCACGTGCGTCTGGCGATACAGTTCTGCCGGGGTGCTGGGATGATAGAGACGCCCCGCAAGGTGGTAGATAGTGGTTGCGCCATCGATTGCCTGTTGCACTTGCGCCGCATCGGTGATTTCTCCTGGAATGATCGTTACTGCGTCACCGAATTGCTGGCGTGCTTTTTGTTCGTCTCGTGCGAGTATACGCACTGCTTGCTGGCGTTTTACAAGTTCGGTCACCAGGGCGCTGCCCAGGAAGCCGGTTGCGCCTGTTACCATAGTGGTCATGATGGCCTCCTCGTTCCTGAATATCCCCTGACGCTGATGGCGTTCTCGGGGCAGGCCTCGTAACAGAGCAGGCAGCGCTGGCAGGTCTTAGGGTTTACCTTCAGCGTTTTCAGATCGATCACACCTGGCAGTGGGCAGGCCTCAACACAGACGCCACAGCGCGTGCAGCTTGCCTCGTTGATCTGTGGGCGAGTCCCGACTAACCCTGTGCTGTACAGGGTTGTGCAGAAATGCCGGCCGCGCTTTGCAATCCAGCTATACGGATAATCCAATGGATACATCAGCCAGAAGATGAAGCGGTAGAGTGTCTTCTGCTCTGGGAGACGAAACTGCTTGATCACGCCAACATCCTCACCAACCAGGGTCCACGAGGGCTGGCCCAGTTGCTCCAGGGCCAGCTTCAGGTGGGGAATATCGCGTGGCTTGATGCCAACGAGCTGGCAGCAGACCAGGTCAACGGCCAGGCTATCACGGCCAGCCACCAATACCTGCAAGTCGGCTTTATCGCCATAGAGCGGTCCTTCTCCATCTTGACCGACGCTGCCATCGACAATGGTCAGGTCAGGCTTGATGCCGCGATTTATATCAACGATGCACTGGGCAATCCCAAGCGTATGCATGGCGCGCCGGTCGGGACGGGGCAGAATGCCCATCGGATTTTTCATGCCCAGGGTCATGGTTGAGACAACATGCGTTTTGAGTACCGGCAGGTTAATGAAGCAAGCTTCTTGCATGAAACGAGGGATGCGGAAGCGGCGCAAGCGCTTTGCACCCGCAGGTCGCAGTTCAATCCAATCCTGTTCGCCGCCCTCCGGGTCGATACGGACGATGCGGATGCCATTGTCCGCACAGAATTCCTCCACTCCCAGGATCGTATAGGTGGCCTCGCGGTCAAACTCGGTGCCGGGGGTTTCACAGAGCACCGGCTCTGCACCGCAGGCGTGTACCTCTTCAGCGACAGCTTTGAGCAAGGCAAAGCTGGTGGTTGACCCTGTCTCGGCAGACCTGCCAGCCACAAAATTGGGCTTGAGTACTGCAATTTTAGCGTCTTTGATGACAGAGGCCATACCGCCTGCTTGTGAAATGACGCGATGGGTTGCGGCTTCGATGCTATCGAAGGTGCGCGTGATCGCGATGGTATCAGTACCTGGTTGCGTTGCTAACATGGCTTTTTCCTTCCTGATGTTAGAGTTAAACCTTGACCTGCGACAGGCTCGTAAAATTACCATGCCCTGCCACTGCTGCACTACGCCAGAGATAGAAATGGCCTGTACCAAACGAATTCTGGAATGGTATCCTGGCGATCAGATCATAATTCCTGCTCACTGCCATCTGCTGCGCGATGAAACGCGCCTCGGCTGGCTGGTAGATAAAGCTGAGTTCGACGAGAGCGAAATAGCGATCATTGATTGCCTGCGTCAGGGCTGCATCGCCAAGGAGATGCTGGTGAGCAGCATTGACATAATAGAAATAGTAGAGGCCATTCCATTGCCATAACTCAGTGATATCCCTCGCGTCGTAGCGGGCAACTTCAATATCTTCGACAAGATATCGTCCACTGCCGTCGCGCATTTGGGTGTGCAGTTCATAGCTCAAGCCCGAGGTGTTGGCCCAACTCGCATAGCCCGCCTGAGACTGCTGCGTGCCCATAGTAAAGACGATCAGCACGACAGATAATCCTGCCAGCCAATGGCGTCCATTGGAATTGGAGAACGTTCGCTGCATGTAGCCTGAGAGCCAGGCTAAGGCATAGCCGACCAGGGGCATGGCGAAGAAGAGACCGAAGGCCAGGTGTTTGTCTAACGAGACAAATTCCTGTTTGTAGATGTGATAGGCAGGCGCGAGGCATGATGAAGCAAAGAGGAGCAAAGCAATCAGGCGAAAGTGTTGATGGCGAAAGAAAACAAGCACTAAACCCAATAACGCTACCGCATAGACGATGCCAACTACTTGCAGCACGTGCATGAACAATACTAGGTGCGGCGTCTGATTCGAAACGGCACGGTTGGTTGTAGAGCCAGCAATGGCATGAAAGGCCGATTTATCCATGAAGTGGTAGGCCACAACAAGGCTAATAACGAGTGTGACTATGGCCATGGCGAGGCGTAGTAGCATACGCCACCAGCCCTGGAAGGCAAGGCTACAGAAGACCAGGATGCCCAGTATCGGAAGGGTGAAGAGCAGCGCGGCATATTTGGCCAAAATTGAGAGAACGATCAATGGTCCCATCATGAGCGCCAACCAGGGGTGACGACTGATACTCACCTGATAGGCAATGCATGTTGCCAGTGCTATCAGGAAGATACACAAGGCATCAAATGTAGCCAGACGACTGAGGAATAAGACTGGTCCCAAAGAGGCATAGGTGGCCGAGGCGAAGATTGCAGCAGGGCGCTGAAAGAACTTCCGAGTGCTGTAGTAAACGATGGCAGTCACGCCCATCATACAGAAGAGACTGAACCAGCGTGCAAGTTCCAGCCCACCGATCATATCCAGGACACCGCCAATCACTGGATAAACATCGGGATAGCCCGAGAAATAAAATGCATAGTGATCAAGGGGAACAGGACCGCCCATCCAATAACGGAAAATTTGCCGTCCAGCATAGAGGTAGAGACCCTCATCTTGAAAGGCTGTATTGTGTAACGTTGCAACGGAGATGATGGCTTGCATAGCCAGGATGAGGATGAGTGGCCAGAATGATGGGATCACGCTGGCTTTCACCTGTTTTCTGGTGATACGCTTGATTGCAGATTTCTGAGGTGAAGAGATCTCGACCACGATTACATCCTTGCCTTTCGCATTTTTGCTAGATTAGTCAAAACGTCAATAAGAGCGAGCAATAGCTTTTGTGTGCAGGCTTGTCACAATACCCCGCATGGCTGCCAACGAATCAGGATCAGATGCAAGAGACCAACTCTCAATTTGCGCGCTGGTAAGATCCAATGCAGGTCCACCTTCGTGGTAGAGCAGAGCATAAACTTGCGGAATATCATCGACCGCCTGCCCAAGTTTTGCCAGCCACGCGGCCTTTTGCGCGGCTGGTCCGTCGACGCTAGCCTCCACAATGATCGGCTTCGTTGGATAGCGCTGCTCCAGATTTTGCAATACCGTCTCAGGATCGCCCCAACGTGTCCCAGGATAATTAATAAAACTTTGGAGGACGGCATCGATGGTTGACGCTGGCGGCGCGTACGCCTGGTCATGGATGGGATCAGCCGGAGCCCAGACCCAGGCCACATTGTTTGCTCCAACAGCGCGAAAAACGGACTGCACGTGCATCCAGGCCTTTGGTACATCCTGCGGAATACCACCATTGGCGACACCCGATGATAATGACCAGTTACGGTCGGCGTGGAGAAAGACCGTCAGATAGACCGGTTTGCCATAATCGCGAATATCCTCGGCCCAGCGTTTGATCGCCTGGTCATGGAGTCCGTTAATAATCGCAGGCAGATTGGCATCGAGCGGCGGCTTCCCATCAGGGCCGAACACCCCGAATTGAAGAGTGATCCAGGGGCGCGCATGCTGTGCTGCTAGCTGGTCTGCCCAGGATTTATCAAACCGATCATGGATATCTTGCGTGCGCCCAATGATTGAAAACTGAGTGCTGAGATCTCGCTCTAACACTGGCGGTCGATTCTCTAATAACTAAATCGGAAGCGATACGCCAAAGTATGGCGCAGCTATCTTCTCCTGGCTGATCACAAACGGCGTAGACTGGCCACTAGCGAAAATCGCCAGAGAGCCCAGAGCGTTACTCGCAAGGATGGGACCGGCTAGCAACGCGGCCAGCCCCAGGTTCCACACCGGATTCAGTCCACGTTGGCGCTGCAATAACTTCGAGGGATACGGCCGGTCAGCAAGGGTCTCATCAGTTGCCCCAGATCGCTGCACGGCCGCTTGAAAGCGCATATCTTTGAAGTTCAGCCAGAGGAAACTACCCAGCATCAGCAGTGAGTAGACCACCCACAGCACGCTGATGAAGAGAGACGTCTGTTCCTGACCTTTGACCTGGGTCGCCCAGAACAGACAGGCAACGCAGAGCAACATGAAGAAGATGTACACCCCCAAGTAGCTGAGCGAACGCTTCCCACCACGCTGTTTCGAGGTCACAGCAAAACCGACTTTGCGCTGTAAGACGACGGAGAGCAAGCTGCCAATCAATACGGGGAAAGAGCCAAAGCCAATGATGATACCGCGCAATCCGGTAACGCCACGCGCAGAATACCACAGCGCGGCAGCGCTAAGCAGAGCGTATGGGAGAAAATGCCAGAGGTAATCGCTCAAATATGTGCTGCGCACAGCCGGAATACCCGTAAAGATAAAGAGCATTGGGCTAAGTAGGTAGATCAGATCCCGCAGACCACACAGGTAATGCGTGCAGGCCAGGAGGTACTGGACCCGTTGCCCAATATGCAAACCATGTTTCTTCGGGAGAAAGATTTCACGCCAATGGGTGCGAAACACGCCCAGCGTGCCGAGCGCCCAGCGGCCCTGTTGCTTGAGGAATGATGGCATATCCAGCGGTCCCAGGCCGGTGGCGAGAACATCTGTCAAATAGATACTCCGCCAGGATGGGTGGAGGGCGATGGAGGCTGCAAAATCCTCAGTCACCGAATCTTGCGGTAAGCCACCGATCTCGTCCAGCGCAGCGGCGCGAATAACCACGTTCGTCCCACAGATAAACGCGGCGTTGAGAGCCGCCTTTCCCGGACACAGCAGGTTATAAAACATGGATTGCTGGTCATCCGCCCAACGGGTTACTGGATTGTCCAGGTTCGCATAGTATTGCCCGGTCTGCACCCAGCCCATCTTGGGATCGCGAAAAGGCGGAATGGTTTTGAGCAGGAAATCTGGTTTTGCGATCTGGTCGGCATCAAAGATGACCAGGAGCGCATCACCTGTGGCTTGAAGTTCCTGGCGTGCATTTTCAATATTACCCGCCTTCGCTCCACCACCTTTGGTCCGGGTCACGCAACAGACACCCAGTTCCTGCGCCAGATTGTCGATCTCTTCCCAGTTCGCCACCTTTGCCACACGGCCATCGTTACACACAACGATGGTCACCCGCCCATGAGGATACTGCGCCAGGTACTTATCGCGGGCGGCAATGATTCCTTCCAACGTCGGTCTGAGAATCGCCACGCCCTCGTTGACAGTGGGGATAAAGACGAAAATCGGGTGCTGCGTCGGATCTTCACTCTGCTCAATCTCCGGTGGCGGCCAGGGCCAGATGGTAAATTGAAAACCAAGCACATGGAGCGCCCCCAGAACCTCCGCGAACAGGAGCGGCACAGAAATCCACCAGCCATGCCAGTTCGTGGCGGCAAAACGCCAGCTCAAGTAGTCAATAATGGCGACTCCAACAGCGATAGCCAGCACCATAGTAATCGCCTGATCGCGATCGACATTTTTCGTGAACGCAATCGCCGACCCAATAAACAGGACAGCCAGGACCAGCAGTGCACCAGGGAGCGCATAGCTAACCCAGCCAGCTGCCAGGATCACCACTGCCACCGCCGCTACGGACGGAAACTTGTCGTAGAAATTTTTCTTCCGCGTCGGTTGAAATTTCTGTATCAGATCGGACGCAGAGGCCACGACTAGCTCCGTCGATGGCAGCTCGACCGTTTCTATATCATCAATGGGGGACAGGTGATGCCCATTCGTGATGGCGTTCCGGGGCGATGGCAGCTCGACCGTTTCTATATCATCAATGGGGGACAGGTGATGCCCATTCGTGATGGCGTTCCGGGGCGATGGCAGCTCGACCGTTTCTACATCATCAATGGAGGACAGGTGATGCCCATTCGTGCTGCCCTTCTGGGGCGATGGCAGCTCGACCGTTTCTATATCATCAATGGGGGACAGGTGATGCCCATTCGTGATGGCGTTCCGGGGCGATGGCAGCTCGACCGTTTCTATATCATCAATGGGGGACAGGTGATGCCCATTCGTGATGGCGTTCCGGGGCGATGGCAGCTCGACCGTTTCTACATCATCAATGGAGGACAGGTGATGCCCATTCGTGCTGCCCTTCTGGGGCGATGGAAGCTCGACCGTTTCTATATCTTCAATGGACGTCAAAGAGGCTGCGGAAGGCGCAACGCTGCTTGTCACGATTGGTGCGGGAAGGATAAAGCGGTTGAAGAGGATAAAGTCCAGACATGCCATCACACCAAAGACAACCATGTTGAGATTGGCCCATACCCACGGGAAAGACTTGTTTACATTGAACAACGCCAGTGTAATCAACACATTCAGAAGAATCAGGATACTGATCTTCCAGACGCGTCCGGCCGCTGGTACTTCGCGCCACAAGCGCTGCATATGTTGCAAGGCCAGTAAGCCCTGCTGCATATTCGCCTTGCTCTGCCCATGAGCCCGCGTCCGAAAATGGTACGGAACTTCGAGCACTTGCCGCCATTGACAGCGAATCAGAATCTCCAGCAGAATTTTGTAGCCTATCGGGCGCAGTGATACATCGGCCAGTAGCGAACGGCGCAGGAGAAAAAAGCCGCCCAGGGGATCAGAGATACGCAGCAAATGTTCAGGAAAGAGAAGCTTGGCCGTCCATTTTAGGCCAACAGAAATAAATCTTCGCCCCACACCAGCCAGCCCCCGATAGCTCCCACCTTTAATATAGCGGCTGGCTAATACCAGGTCCGCATTCTGCGCGACTGCCTGGTCATAAAACACACGCAGCTGCTCCGGAGGGTGCTGAAGGTCAGCGTCGATGACCGCAACATACTCAGCCTGTGCTCTGTCCATGCCATGAACAACGGCGGTCGCCAGTCCCCCCGCACGCGCAATGCCCGGCTGACGGTGCTCTAAATGGACGTGAAACATGGACGTTTCCATTGCAACCGAGGCATCCTTGATGATAAGCTGAGTGTCATCATCGCTATCATCGACAAAGATTATCTCCACTCTCATTGCATCAAGGGCTTCTCGCAGTGCATGAAGCAGTGGCATAATATTGTCACGTTCATTTCGAGTGGGGATCACTACAGTCAGATCATATGTAGCGGGCTGTGATAATGTCTGGTTCTCCTTGTGCCCATTGCTTGAGGCATGCCGCCTCCTCTGCACCACAGGGAGGTGAAGAAGTTCTTCGTCTGCATCAAGCATCATGTCTACTGTCGGCATCTCCAACTCCATCTCTTGTTGATGGTCCAGGAGCGCTGGAGAGGCCCGCTCTCCTTGTACGTCCCTTACAGGTTGAACAGGTAAGTCAGGGCGAGCCGTTTGAGATGGCTCTTGTGGGTCTTCAGTCGGCGTATAAGAAGCTAGCATGTGTCTCTCTTTCAGATATCTACAAGGGATAGGTAAGGCAAGATGCTCACATCGCCTACATTTTTGCTCCAACAAGATCGCAATGCTGTCCAATGGTGAGCGGTTTTCTCCCAGTTCGATGCTCCTCGGACATAGCGATACACTGCTCGCAGAGCGCCAAAGCCAAGATAGACAGCATGGGAGAAAAACAAGGGCAGACCGGTTGTGATTTGGTTAAGATTCGGTTATAGTTTCATCTTATCGGTTGACGTTTCATTACCCATATTCTGCATTTATTGCAACAGAACCAGCTCATGTAGCGCTACCCTTATGATCGCTCATAGCCCCAGCCAGTGATGCATACTGGCTAGCCCGGGTGACCGCTGGTTGATCCACACCACCAGCATTGAACCATTCAGCCGCCAATTTAATGCCTTCGCGCAAGTCTACTTTTGGCTCGTAGCCTAGTTCGCGACGAGCCTTCTCCACACTGTGCCGGTTGTCGGAGCCAAACATCATCGCGCCCAGTTGTGTCACGATGGGCTTAGTGCGTGTCACGCGAGCAACAACCTTTTCTGCAACGATGCTGCCGTAGTAGATTGGCAGGTAGGGCAGGTGCAGCGTCGGGCGCTTGCCACCCACGGCATCGGCGATGGCATCGAACATCTCTTGCTGTGTGAGTGGACGGTCATTGGTGATGTTGTAGACGTTACCCGGCGCATTGTTGTGATAGGCTGCCAGCATGAAGCCTTGTACGACGTCGGTGACATAGCAGAAGGGCAGGGCGTTGTCTCCCCGACCGATAATGACGCCTTTGCCATCCTTCACCTTCTGCGCCATGCGTCCGAAGTGGAGGCGGTCATACGGTCCAAAGAAGGTGCCGGGGCGCAAAATTACCGTTTCAACGCTGCTATTGAGCATGAGACGGCGGACTAAACGGTCACCTTCCGCCTTGGTAATGCTGTAGGGGTCGGAATCGGGCCGTAGTGGATCTTCCTCGGTCAGGAAGCGGCCATGGCCGAGACCGTAGACGGTATGTGAACTGGTATGGACAAAACGGCGTACACCCACTATCTGGGCTGTTTTATAGAGATTTTCAGAACCTTTGACGTTCACCAGGCGATAATCTGAGAGGGGACGCCAGACGCCCATCATGCCTGCCAGGTGGAAAATGATCTCGACATCTTGAACTGCCGGCTTCAATGTGCTGGCATCGGTGATATCTCCGCGCATGACTTCCACGCCCTGCTCCAGCAGCTTATCTGCATTTTCTACAGGCAAGACAAGCGCCTGGATATCCTCACCGCGCTGTTGTAATTCTTTTATCAGGTGGCTACCGAGCAAGCCGGTAGCGCCAGTTATCAATACTTTCATAAGAATATATGATCCTCCAGGTGTAGTAACACATCATAGGCCGGTTACATCGCCATTTTTTCTAACACAGCCCGTTCAATACCCTCGTCAGAAGACGGCGCTCTAAGTGCACTCGAGATATTCAGTCCTAGAGCGCTAAGACAGAGCCCACACATGATTGCCATTATGAGGGCTGTAAGCGGATGAGAGAAGACGAACATCGCGAGGACACCCGCCTTATTGAAACCTAGCAGACCGCCAAACACAAGCGTCCCAATTATCTCATTGCTTCCTACCTGTCCCGGTGGTGTCGGTATAATAGTAAACATATTGAACATGGTGTAGCCAAAGATGGCTTGCCCAAAGTTCAGGTAGACGCCAACCGTCCAGAAGGCGAACATGGCAAAGAGTCCATCACAGGTGATGGCAGCACAAGTCAAAAGGACAGCAGGAAAAAACGTTTTTGGCCTGCTCGCACCAGCCAGCAGTGAGTCGACAAATCCCATCGCGAAGCCCTCAATCTTCTTACCAATTTTTTCTGGAATGAGACGAACTATACCCCCCATACATGCCGTTGCAACGGTACGGTTCCAAGCGGTTAATACGACAACGCAGAAGACGCCGATAAGAATACTACTGACCAGGGCTAGAATAAGCCAGAGCGAGGGACTCATGTGAATGCCAGGAATGAATGGGACAATCGCCAGGATCACGAGTGCAGGGAGCAGATCAAGTGCTTTGTCCATAGCAACGGTGGGAAGTGACCGGCTTACGGGAACATCTGCCACGCGTTTGAGGAGCAGGCTCTTGACCACTTCCCCCCCCTGTACAGGCAAGAGCACATTGATAAAGGTGCCCACCCAGTAGATCTGGATCGCCTTGAGCGCGCTCACCCTGGTGATTGGTCGCAAGAACAGCTTCCAGCGGGTGCCACGAATACTGAAAGCAGCGAGAAAGGAGAGGCTAGCCAGAAATGCATTCAGCAGGCCCTGTGGTGTGCTCAGGTGTTGTCTGAGTATTGCGAAAGTGGTAGGTACATTGACAAAACGTGAAACGAGCCATAGCATCACCAGACCGATTATTCCACCGATTATCATCTTCACTGCAGGCGTCTTCCAAAGCACCTTCATCCTCAATGAAGGTGCTGCACGCCAGGCAGCTTTTTCCTGCTGGACAGGGGTAGGTACAGGTGTAAGTGGAAAACTTATCCGAACTTGTACCGGTTTTCCTAGGGGCACATGAGATTGCCCTGGGTTGTGTATGCTGTCGAACTTCCACGTATCGCCCTGGGAAAGAAACTGTTGCGAATGGCTGACGAGCCTGACGCGACGAAATGGTCGGCTTGGACGATGGAGAGTCAGGGTCGGGGACCGATCATTTGATAGCATATGCACCCTCACTAAAGCGAAAAAAATTATCTTATAGTTCGCGTAAATCTAGACGCAGTTTAAAGATTCTGGTAAGCTGTCAGCATGAAAGAAGCAGTGACCATCACCACGGAAAGAAATGCACGTCATTTTGCTTTTATTATATTCTTGTCGCAAAATGCTCAATTTTTATACTTAAATTTTGTTTACGACTATTCAGTACCCCTCGCTGTCTGCATCTGACATCTGTGTAGAATAGATTTAAATCTGGTAGATGGACAGTATCTTTTCCCTGTGTTATCATCCCTTCAACGTGAGGATTGGTAGCAAGGGAGGGTGATGCTAATGCGTGCGAAGGGACATCAACAAGGCCGTTTTGTCTCTCTCAGTGGGCTCAAAAAACTGACCTCTCCAACAGGAAGCCAATATCCTCTGCTGATTGTCGATACCAGCAGGGAATATTGGCTTCCTGTATTTCTCCTCTGTGAATGGTATCGTCGTCAACAAGTTATCTTGCTGTTACTGCGCCAAACAGGAGCTCACCTCTCTGAAGTGCTAGAGATGACTACGGGTGGATACAGAAAGGCGAAACACGCTGGCCGGGCGCTAGTTAAAAACAAAGGGAAAATTAGTCTAAACACCGAAGAAGGGAAAAGATATGCTTGAAGTACTACCGAAAATTGCAAAGTTACAGGGATCATATGCGCTTGGAAAACCCCTTGCTCTTCCCATGAATCTCACGATTAGCGTGAGCTATCGCTGCAACTCGCGTTGTAAAACGTGTAATGTATGGCAGCGTCCCAATGATGACTTCACCCTTGAAGAGTATGACAAGACATTCGCTTCAATCGGTAGAGATGCCTACTGGTTCACCTTTAGCGGCGGCGAGCCGACGCTGCGCAAAGACCTGCCAGAGATGGTTGAAGCAGCCTATCGGCATTGTCGTCCTGGTATCATTAACATTCCTACCAATGGAATCCAGGATAAGATTATCCCTGGTCGCATCGAGCGAGTCTTGCAAGCTGCTCCCACCAGTGAGGTTATTATCAACCTTTCTTTAGATGGCGTTGGTGAAAAGCATGATATTGTGCGTGGTGTCAAAGGCAATTTTGAGCGGGCTATGCGCACCTACGCAGGTCTGAAGGCGCTGAAGGACCACTACAAAAACTTTACGTTGGGTGTGCATACCGTCATCTCAAACTTTAATGTGGACGAGTTTGATACCATTTATGCCTTCGTACGCGATGAACTCAAGCCAGACTCCTTCATTAGTGAAATTGCTGAAGAGCGTGTCGAACTGGATACGGTTGGAATGGGCATCACGCCGCCAATTCAGCGTTATCAACCCGTCATCGAGCGCTTACAGGAGGGCATTCGCAAAGCTGAGTTCAATGGTGTTTCGCGTATCACGCAGGCATTTCGTGATCGTTACTACGATCTCGTGAAGCGCACCCTGGTTGAGAAACGCCAGATTATCCCTTGCCTGGCTGGGGTGGCATCCGCGCAGATCGCTCCCAATGGCGATGTCTGGACCTGTTGTATCCGCGCTGAATTGGTTGGCAACCTGCGTGAATATAACTACGATTTTAGAACTACCTGGAACACAACCAGGGCTAACGAGCTACGCCGAAGCATCAAAGCGGGCGAGTGTTATTGTCCTCTGGCGAATGCATCTTATACCAACATGCTCTGCCATACGCCAACGGTCGCTAGTGTTGCCGTCGATGTTGCCAGGGGAACTGTTGCGGCCGCACTTTCTGCTAGTAATCGCGGCCAATCTGCCAAACGACGAAACTTGCCTGTTATCAACGCCGCTGTTGAAGCAAGCAGGTCTGACGGCAACTGTTGAAGCAAGCAGGTCTGACGGCAACGGTAACAGTAATGGTCTTAAGGCCTAAGAGCGGTTCTATATTAAATGGAAAGGTGAAGTACATCTTGGCAATGAAAATCATAAACGAGGTTCAATCGATGGCAGGGAATTGGCAGGCACAGCAAGGTGATGAATATATCAGTTGCAGCGTAGGTATTATGGCGCATAATGAAGAAGCCAATGTTAGCCGCACCATACACGCTGTTCTTGAACAGCAAGCTCCAACCATGCTGATCGAGGAAGTCATCGTCGTTGCGAGTGGTTGCACAGATCGCACTGTACCGATTGTAGCTGAAATTGCGCTCCAAGAGCCTCGAGTACGATTGTGCATTCAAGAGAAGCGTGAAGGCAAAGCCTCTGCCATCAATCTGTTTCTCAAACAGGCTGTCAGCCCAGTCGTTGTATTAATTGGCGCTGATGTTATTCCCGAAGCCTCTGCTCTAGAGTATCTGTGCGCTCCTTTCAAAGATGCAAAGATTGGTATGGTCGGAGGTCGCCCGGTACCGGTGAATGATCCGGCTACTTTTATGGGACATGCTATCCATCTACTCTGGCGGTTGCATGACTACCTGGCTCGCGTCCAGCCAAAACTCGGTGAAGTGATTGCCTTCCGTAATATTATTTCAGGTATACCGACCGGTAGTCCTGTTGACGAGATCTCCATACAGGCACTCATTTCCCAGCTTGGCTATCAGTTGATCTATGAACCTGCTTGTGTTGTCTACAACAAAGGTCCACTCACTATCCGCGATTTTCTTAAGCAGCGCCGTCGTATCTACGCAGGGCACTTGCAGGTTCGGGATCAGCAGAGCTACGAAGCCTCGACGATGAAGGTGAGTCCCATTGCCCGCCAACTCATCGCCTGTCACGACTTTACGATGAGTACCCCCAAACAAGCTATGTGGACTCTGGGTACAGTAATTCTTGAAGGGTATGCGCGTATGCAAGGCTACTTTGACTACCGTCGTAAGCGCGAACATCACATCTGGCAAATGGTGGACTCGACGAAGAATCTGGAGGCAGGCAAGCATAAAGTGCGACGCATTTGTAACGCTCTGAGCATCATCGTCTTTCGCTTCATTCTTGAAGGTGCCGAAAGTTATGATCTCAACCCTGAGCGCGAAGACCGTGAGGCAACTGAGGCGGCACGTAAGGTCTTACCACTGTTGCGTGCCAAGATTTCGCAAAGAAGACAAACTCTCGATCAATGGGCCTGGAATTATGACTGCCGTCATTCGCGCTGAACAACATGGAGCTGAACTTGTAGCTAAGCGTATCCAGCAGGTAGTTCAAGCAACACCTGTACGTATTGGAATGCGAGGTCGAGAAGTCAAAGTTAGAGTTACCTATAGCTCACTTACCTTTGCCTTGAAGGCAAAGGATAGAAGTGTGATTATCAGCAGTCCCTTGGTACAGGAGGCTATGGTTGCAGCACAAGCGACTAATAGTGATGGGAAGCTGTAAAAAGGAATTCCCCACGAAGTATCTATACGCGCTCCGCTTCGCTTCGCTGAGGGGGACTACGAAAAACAAGCTACCACCCTGTGCGGGGTGGTAGCTTGTTCTGCCCTGTGAAAAGATTTTTCTATGCGTAAATGCTGTTCGCCTGCTTCTCAAAGTTCTTGAAGAACTGGTCGAGTGCCATCTTCACGGCACCCTTGACGATCATTTCAGGTGTGGACGCGATCTTCCCTTCCATTTCGGTATGGGCGTTGTATGACAATGTTGTCCCCTCAGCATCCTCTGCCAGGTCTACTGTGCATATGGCCTTGATGGAACCCAGGGAACCCGTTGGCTCCGTGATGAGCACGATGCGGGAAGGTGGAATGACTTCACCGGTGCGCAAAAACACATTGTATGATCCCTTCAAGCCGGGGAGATTGGGCGATATTGTTACCTTAAGCTGGCGACCGTCTGGAAAGTCGACAGGCTCAGCGGATTGGCAACCGGGAATACTGTTTTTGAGCACTTCGGGATGCAAGAGCGCCTGAAATACTTGCTGTTGGGATGCTTTGACCTTCTGGCTACCTGTAATGTCCATTGAAATTTGTACACCTCTTCTATTGTTATTATGCTCATACGAACATGGGTGTGCCCAGCACACCGTACATGTAGAATTGGAGCATCAGGCTCTATAGAGAGTCCTTAATGCTTTATAGGTACCTATTATAGTGATATAAGCAGAGTAGTTCAACAAATTGGGTGATAAGTACTAGTCCTGTGAACGGCCACCCCAACCCCGTCCTTCCGTGCTATGTGCCTTCTCATGGCACGCCGGGCACAACACAATAAAATGACGCGGGTTGTAACGGTCGAACAGATTACCGGCAAAATGGACGGTATGGAGTTGCAGCGGCTTGTAGTGCTTTCCACATTCTGGGCAAATATACTTAGCCCTTTCACTCAGTGTCCGCTTCAGCCTGTTCATCTGTGTGACATGCACCAGGTCCAGGCTCACGTGGAAAAGTAGGCCAGCCAGGATCAGCCAGAGTATCCTTGATCGAGTACTTGCAGCCACTACCAGCAAACACCCTAGTACAATTGGGTGATGCAGGAGTCGTGCCTGTGGTAATTGAGGTGGGTTGGCCTGCTCAAAGTACCGTACTGCAACTTGCAAGCTGAGCGTACGATGGGTCACGGCATGCCACAGGTAATGGTCAGCATCGATGAGCACGCTGGACGCTAACGGAATCCAGACATCTTTTTTCAACCACGGCAGAGCAACAATCGCAGCAGCCGCCGATAATTTTACATGTTCCTGTACGCGCATAGCTCTACCTTGCAACCATCCTATTGCGGTCGGTCCACAATTCGCTTTGGTTCCGCTCAGGCGATTTCTTGTGTGGTTTGCAATCCCCAACTAATTTGTCTGACATTAAGATACCAACGCACCCCTTCTGCTACTCCACGCTTGACATCAAATTCAGGAGTGTAGCCTAACTCCCGACGTGCCCTATCAATCGAAAATTGCTGATTCCCACCAAGCAATGTTACTCCATATGTCGTTAGTGGCGGTGGTGCCGCCTTACGACGGCCCAGAGCTTGCCATAAGACTTCAGCAGTACTACCGGCGAGATACAATGCAGAAAAAGGAAGTTTGCGTGACACATGTGGCACCTGTAGAGCATTAGCAATGGTGTTCAGATACTCAGCCTGCGTTACGCGCCGATCATCTGCAATGTTATAAGCCCGGCCGATCACCTCATAACCGGCATCTCCTGCTTTGACTATGCCCTGTGCCACATCCCGTACGTACACCACTGGCACAATATTTTGGCCGGTGCCAATCAGAAAACCCTTACCAGACTCGACAAGGTTGACGAAGCGACTAAAGCTAGCAGTGTCACGTGGCCCATACACCCATGCAGGACGCACAACAACGACCGGCGCTCCTTGCTCTTTAACGAGTTTGGAGATCAACTTCTCACCAGCAATCTTCGTGCGACTATAGGGGTTGTCCTCAGCATGATAGGGATAGTCCTCGGTCACGATACCATGAAGATGATGTCCATATACCGTAATGGAACTGGTATGGACAATGCGCTGCACACCTGCATCCATCGCTGCATGAATTAAGTCAGCCAGTCCTTGCACATTGACAGCTCTATAGACCTCTTCCAGTCCCCAAGGACCCGTTTTTGCAGCACCATTGTACACACGCTGCACACCTTGCACAGCGCGTTTGAGAGACGCTGCATCAGTCAAATCTCCATGCATGATCTCAATACCTGTCAATTTCCGCAAGTGACTTGTATCTTCAACAGGTCGCACCAATGCACGCACTTCATCACCGCGCTCTACTAACATATCAACGAGATGACCACCTATAAAACCGGCAGCCCCTGTCACGAGTACTTTCACTTGGATAATACCTCTTTCTGTGTGATTGAATGCACCTCCTTGTTTACTCTGCCATTGTAGAGACCTTCTTACCTGCATCCTTAAAGCCAAACTTTTTGATCGTGATGCGTAGCCAACCAACGGTAGGCCCTTCATCAATTCTTTTGCTGGTTGTGATCAAGAAGGAAGGTGTCTCAGGACGAGTTGCTAGCTTGCGCATTTCGCGTATCGCTGCCAATTCCTCATAATGCTGAAAAGCCCAGTACATGTTGACCCGGCATCCCCTGCAATTTTTGACGTCGTCCTCATTCATGGTTCCGCACTGTGGACACTCTGTCATAAAAAACCTTTCTGGATACCCATCCCGTGAACGGGATGGAAGGAAAGAAAGCGGCCCGCAGGCCGGAACCCCTTGCGGGGGAGTCTTTTTGATATAGGGAAGACTCGCAAACCCCCACCACTCAGCCGTGAAGCCTTGTGGGTAAAGTTGGCCTCGCCGATGATATCGGTCTGCACTTCTTCTGAGCACTAGCTTAACCCTCGTAGACCTGGTTAACTCAGAAGTTGTAGAGCAAGAGGCTGGCCGCGCACCCCTTGGTACGTTCTTGGACACTGCCGATATCGTAGCCCGATGGCTCGCACGATTGTATCCGTACGATATGCCCTGGCTGGGGCTGGTCAGGTGAGCTTATGTAGCAGAAGGGTGTATGGCCACCCCAACTACGCAAGCCCGTCCCGTTCACGGGACAGGGTTCCTGACGATCGACTCCTTACTATGTAGTCCATGCGGCATTTGGTAGCCTGGAGTCCTGATCCCAGGATACAGATAGTATAGGAGAAAAACAAGGGTAGACCGGTTGCGATTTAGTTAAGTTTCGGTTATAGTTTCATCTTCTCGGTTGACGTTTCATTACCGTATGACCAGGAAGCGTTATGAAAACTTGCTGCCTATTGCAGACTAGGGAGTGTAAAGAGGAATGTTACAAAACATGCTATAATGCCTTTTGAGCCAAGCGTAAATGTAGTGGCACCACTTTTGCGGATGCCAGGTAAATAAGAGGTACCAACTCATGCCCTATATCGCCACTGTTAATGACCAGGCCTACCATATCGACACGGGTGAGAATATCCCTCAGCGAGACATCATCATCGATGGAACCACTCATAGTATCGATTGGCGTCAGATTGCCCCATTGACCGCCGATGCCAAGGGACAGATTGGCGTGGGTGGCCGCTATAGCCTCATCATTGAGAACAAATCGTATGAGGTTTTTGCCCGTCGCCTCAACAAACCCGACGAAACGAACGGACAGACATACGAGATAGAGATTGCCGGGCAACGCTTCGAGGTATACGTTGAGGATGAGCGCGAGAAGGCACTCGCCGGAGCCGTAAAATCGGCACGTGAGACTGGCAATGCGATGGTACGTGCCCCCATGCCTGGACTCGTATTAGGAATTCCACACGAGGTAGGAACCAGTGTTACACGAGGCCAGACGGTCATCGTGCTCGAGGCGATGAAAATGGAGAACGACCTCGCCTCTCCCATTGCTGGAACCATTGAAGAGATCTATGTCAGCAAGGGCCAGACGGTCAATCAGGGGGATGTACTGGTTGTGATCAGCGCAGAGTGATGCTATAATTCAGTGTCAGAAGAAGGGAGGTTCTGCCTATGGACCAGCATGTGAGCGTCAGTAACCCAATCCGCCTTTAGGGGATAGGCTTGCGTACTGTTCGGCGTTTTAGTCGAGGCTGTTGCAAGTTTCTGCTGACTAGCCTGAGTATCGCAAGATACTACGTTCGAGAGGTCACGATACCTTTGAATGCTTGTCCTAGTTTGAAGCTCTATCGCTTGTGGTTAAAAGCCTTGGTGGGAAGGGGCAGTGCTGCAAGCTTGACAAGCCTTTCTGACAATCCCCCGGATTGTCGGGCGAAAGCGCTTCCACAGGCCCCCGGCCTGTGCTGCGCGTTGAACATTGGCGAAGGGCACCTTACATCTGTGCGGAGATGGACTTCACACTTTTTGAAGTCACCTGAGAGCCAGACCGCATTTCTGGTTCTCCCCTTCGGGGCTTTCTTTCCTCCCTCAGCCTGAAGGCGTGAGGGTATCCAGAAAGGATTTCTGATGAACGCCGAGGAGTGGCGCGACACAACTTTACGCCAGGCAAAAGCGAAAACACCACAGCGACAAGAAAAGTTCATCACCAGTTCCAATATTGATGTGCCAGACCTGTCCACTGAAGAAGACCTTCGCGACTTCGACCCACATGCCAACTTAGGTTATCCAGGCGAATTTCCTTTCACTCGTGGTGTGCAGGCAACGATGTATCGCTCGCGTTTCTGGACCATGCGCCAGTATGCTGGCTTTGCCTCTGCAGAAGAATCCAACAAACGCTACCATTTTCTGCTCTCCCAGGGCACAACCGGTCTTTCAGTCGCCTTCGACCTCCCTACGCAGATGGGCTACGACGCCGACCATCCCTTCTCAGAGGGCGAGGTTGGCAAAGTCGGCGTCTCCATCTCCAGTCTGGAGGACATGGAGACACTTCTCGCTGGCTTGCCACTGGAGCGTATCAGTACATCGATGACGATCAACGCCACCGCCAGCATCTTGCTCTCCCTCTATATCGCCGTCGCTAAAAAACAAGGAGCCGACGTACGCAAGTTATCCGGCACCGTGCAAAACGACGTGCTGAAAGAGTATATCGCTCGCGGCACCTACATCTACCCACCAGGGTATTCGATGCGCATCATTACCGACATATTTCGCTACTGCGCCGAGCATCTCCCGCGTTGGAACACCATCAGCATCAGCGGCTATCACATACGCGAGGCCGGCTCAACAGCAGTGCAAGAGGTGGCATTTACGCTCTCTAACGCGATCAGTTATGTGCAGGCCGCCATCGATGCTGGGCTGAATGTGGACACATTCGCAGGCCAACTCTCCTTCTTCTTCAATAGCCACAACAACCTGCTCGAAGAGGTCGCCAAGTTCAGGGCTGCTCGTCGCATGTGGGCGCACATTGTGCGCGAACGCTTCCATGCGCAAGACCCACGCTCTATGATGCTGCGTTTCCACACGCAGACTGCCGGTTCGACGCTTACGGCCCAACAGCCCGATAACAATATCGCACGCACGGCATACCAGGCTCTGGCGGCAGTCCTGGGTGGTACGCAGTCCCTGCATACCAATTCCAAGGACGAGGCGCTCTCGCTCCCGACTGAAGAGGCTGCACGGGTGGCCCTGCGCACACAGCAAATCCTTGCCTACGAAACTGGCGTGGCGGATGTGGTAGACCCATTGGCCGGCTCCTACTATATTGAGTCTCTGACAAACACTATCGAAGAGCGGGCCTGGGATTATATCCGGAAAATTGATGCGCTGGGTGGCAGCGTGCGTGCCATCGAACGTGGATTCATGCAGGCAGAGATAGAGCAAGCCGCTTACGACTACCAGTTGGCCCTGGAGGAGCAGCGTAGCATTGTGATTGGTGTCAATCGCTTTACGCAGGAACAAGAGGAGCGACCAGTATTGCTGCGTGTTGACCCGGCCATTGGCCAGCGACAGGCCGGAAAATTGGCCGCCTTACGCCAGCGACGCGATAACAACCAGGTGCAACAGGCACTCACCGCCCTGGAACATGCTGCTGCAGGGAGTCAGAACCTTATGCCTTTTATTATTGCTGCCGTTGAGGCATATGCTACGCTTGGCGAGGTCAGCGATGCCATGCGCCATATCTTCGGCGAACAGCGCGAGTTTCGTAGTGCGGAATAGAAACGACTAGAATGACGAAGAACGATTGGAATGCCTTGTCCGCTGAACAGGGATCACAGGATGCAACGGCGGGACACCATACCCATCCTGCACGCGATGCTGAACGAAGTCAACGGATTCTTGATCACGAGAGAAGCCAGCTGGCAGGCAAAGCCCAGGCCCCCATCGGAGTTTTCGACTCCGGCGCAGGAGGGTTGACGATCCTCTCGGCGCTGCGTCAGGAGTTACCGGGTGAAACGTATCTCTATTTCGGCGATACCGCGCACTGTCCATACGGCAAGCGCAGCGATGCTGCAATTACCGAATTGTCGATCCGCGCCAATCGTTTCCTGATCGAGCAGGGAGCAAAACTTATCGTCGTGGCATGCAACACTGCTTCACAAGCAGCACTCAATACATTACGCGCCACCTTCTCAGTTCCCTTCGTAGGTGTTGTGCCAGCAGTGAAGCCCGCCGCACGCGCTACCAGAAAAGGACGTATCGGTATCGCAGCCACAAATCAAGCAGCCAGAGCGCTCTATTTGCGCCAGCTCATTGACGAGTTCGCAGAAGGCACTTCAGTCTATGCCATTGGCTGCCCCGAACTGGTCACACTGGTTGAGCAGGGTGAACTTGATGGCTCGCGCACAGAGCAAATTGTGCGAGAAGCCTTCCAACCTCTACTGACGGAGGATGTTGATGTCATAGTATTGGGCTGCACTCATTTTCCTGCACTTCGTCCAGTCATCGAACGTATTACAAGTAATCAGGTGCAAATCATTGATAGCGGTTCGGCTGTAGCCCGCCGCACACGTTCGGTACTCGAAGCGGAAGGGTTAATTTCGCCTGCTAGTTCGAACGGTACCGTAGGGACATCCGCAAGCGATGCCCTGCTTCAAGTCTGGTGTAGTGGAGACCCTGCTGCTTTCAGCAAAGTCGCCGGTCGAAATCTTGGGCTATCCTATAGTTGCCAAGCAATCGCCATCGTGATTATTCAGGATTCCTCACCACCTTCGGCGGTTCGCAAGAGATTTTACTATGGGCATTGTAGCCGCAGGCTGCAATGCCCATAGTAAAAAAGATGTGAGCCGCCGTAGGTAGCGAAGGCACCCGAATAGTTACGGCACGTCATCATAAGGAGGGTATTCGGTGGAGATTACGTTTCTCGGTCAGGCCGGTTTATTCATTGAAACGAAGCACGGGAGCATTCTATGCGATCCGTGGTTTAATCCAGCCTACTTTGCGTCATGGTTCCCTTTTCCCAGCAACGAGGAAGTGGACCTGGCGCAAATTGCACGTCCCACCTACCTCTATGTCTCGCACCAACATCACGACCACTTCGATCCGCAGTTCCTGCGCGAGCATGTCTGGAAAGGGACAACCGTCCTCCTGCCCGATTATCCCCTCAACCTGTTGGAGCGCGTCCTGCGTGAAGTTGGCTTCACTAAGTTCATTCAGACGAAAAATGGCCAGGCCGTCGATGTCGATGGGCTGCGTTTCATGATTCTGGCCATGGTTGCACCCGTCGATGGCCCGCTTGGCGACTCAGGTTTGATGGTAGACGATGGTGAGACGCGTATCTTCGACCAGAACGACTCGCGCCCAATGGACCTGGACTTACTGGCCAGGTTTGCTCCTTACGATGCCCACTTCTTGCAGTTCTCCGGCGCAATCTGGTTTCCCATGGTCTACCAGTTCCCAGAGAAGATGATACAAGCCCTGGGACGCAAAAAGCGTGAAAATGAGATGGCACGTGCCCTGCGCTATATCCAGCAGGTCGGGGCATCCTTCGTTATTCCATCCGCTGGACCACCATGCTTTCTGGACGATCCCCTGTTTTCCTTCAACGATTTCGACCGCGACCCCACCAACACCTTTCCCGACCAGACGGTCTTTCTAGAGTACCTGCAGGCGCACGGACTGGATAGCGGTCGCTTGATAATTCCTGGAAGCATCGCCATGCTGAGCAAAGATGCTTGCCCTGTTGTGCATCCATTACCAGCCGAGCAGGTCCAGGCCATTTTCAGCGAAAAGCGTGCCTACCTCGAAGCATATAAGGCTCGCCAGCAGCCACTGATTGGTTCTCTCAAAGCCTCGTGGCCGCGCGGGCAGGTGGATATTCTGTCCTCACTGCGCGACTGGTTCGAGCCATTACTGGAAGTGGCCGACCTGACCTGTGTCGGCGTCAATGACCGCGTGTTACTCGACCTGGGCGAGCAGTCGGTCGTGATCGACTTTCACCAGCGTCGCGTCTATGGTTGGGATCATGAAGAGTGCGGCTATAGCTTCCGCATCGACCCGGCACTGGTCGAATACTGCATCCTGCATCACGTCGAGGACTGGGTAAACTTGCTCTTCCTCTCGTGCCGCTTCGAGGCACAACGCAAGGGTCCCTATAATGAGTACATTTATAATTTCTTCAAATGTCTCTCCCTGGAACGTCTCCAATATGCCGAAGGCTACTATACCGAACAAGCGCCAGCACAGCAACTGTGGGAGAGCCATGGTTATCGCATCCAGCGCCGTTGCCCCCACCTGAAAGCTGACCTCGCGCGCTTTGCTCACATAGAAAATGGCGTTCTGACATGCACCATGCACGGCTGGCAATTCGAGTTGGCCACCGGACGCTGCCTCACCTCCGAAGGCCATCGACTTTACGCACAGCCCATCGCAACAGAAGCGACTTCTACAGATGATGTAGAGGGCAGTAATGGGTACCAGCCTGATAGCAATCAAGTGCAATCTATCAGAAAAGAGTGCGGTCACTGCTGGTATGTCCCATCGAAATGGCCCAGGAGGTCCTCGAAAACATAAGCTTCCTGCAAACCTTTCTTGCCATGTTCGTGACATCTCCCCTAAGCTTGTGCCAGGGGCTTCTCATTCTCACGAATGAGAGGTTCCTGCTTCAACGGGAGTCGCCTGACGAGCTTTCGCCCGAACGGGTCTTACACTCCCTCCACAGGCAGCGACCGAGAGCCCCTCGGCCAGAATGTTGAGAGCGGCATTGGTATCACGGTCGTGAGCCGCGCCGCATTCAGGACATACCCATTCCCGTATGTCCAATGGCAAGGAGTCGAGCACATACTTACATGCGCTACAGGTCTTAGAGGACGGGTACCACTGGTCAACCTTGACCAAGGTCCGCCCGTACCACCTGGCTTTGTATTCCAGTTGGCGCACAAACTCGCCCCAGCCCACATCGCTGATGGCTTTTGCCAACGATTGGTTCTTGACCATGTTCTTGACGGCAAGACTCTCGACGCAGATCACTTGGTTCTCGTGAACGATGCGGGTCGAGAGTTTGTGCTGGTAGTCTCGTCTCCGATCTTGGATACGCGCATGGATTTTGGCAACTTTCAGACGAGCTTTGTTGCGGTTTTTGCCGCCCTTCTTTTTCCTGGCGTGCCATCGCTGTGCTTTGGCCAACTTCTTCTCATCCTTGGCAAAATAGCGTGGGTTGCCGACCAGCTCCCCTGTCGAGAGGGCCACCATCGATTTGATGCCCAGATCAAGACCAACCATCTTTGGCGTGACGGGAAGCGGCTTGATATCCTCTTCCACCAGGATCGAGACGAAGTAGCGTCCAGCCAAATCTTTGGAGATTGTGACTGAACTGGCTTGGCATCTTTGGGCAAAGGGCGGTGCCATTGGATGTTGAGGGGTTCTTCCATCTTGGCCAGAGTAAGGGTCTTCCCATCCCACTTGAAGGCATTCGAGGCGTAGGTGGCCAATTGGTCATGGTGCCTTTTCTTGAAGGTAGGGTAGTCAGATCGTCCCTCGAAGAGATTGACAAAGGCACGATCCAGGTGACGAAGGGCCTGCTGGAGGGGGACGGAAGAGACATCAGAGAGCCAGGGGTATTGTTGCTTGAGAGCGGGGAGCATGGCCGCGAGATCGTTGTAGTAGAGGCTTTGTCCCTGCTCTCTATAGGCCGTCTTGCGGGTCGAGAGTCCCCAGTTGTAGACGAAGCGGCAACATCCGAACGTCTGAGCCAGGATGATCCTTTGCTGTCCGGTCGGATAGAAGCGGAATTTGTAGGTGCGCTTCGTCTTCTTGCTCACTGCCTATTTGCCTTTCTCTTGCTTTTCTACATGCTTCTCAAGAGCATAGACGGTCTCGCTGTTAGCCGATCTCTTATTCTGTTTAGCCACCTTCTTGAGTCGCTCCAGAAGAGACGGATCGAGGTAAATCGTAAAGCGTTGTGTTTGCATACAGGTAGTATATCATTGTCTTACCTGTGTTTCAAGGAGCTACAGGCCCCAGTGCCAAAGCCCCACAAAAGGAACGCGGCTTATATCCCCTAAGCTTGTGCCTGGGGTTTTACGCCGTGGTTTGATAATGGAAGAGATGGGAAACCTTGATGAGAACCTCTTCGCATACACGGTGGATGGACCATAAGCGGGTTGCGGTTTCGGTTCAAAGGTAGGAAAAACGTCCAGGGCAAAGTTATCTTTCATCGCGTCACTCGTCTAGGCTTATGGAACAAGTGGTTGAAAGAACCGTGTTCCTTTCACGGAGTCATGAGACCGTAAGAATCATTCCCAGGGCAGACTCCTCTAACACGATGAGACGCTTAGAACGGGGTCTCTTGCTCGGCTTGAGCCATACAGAGGGTCATAAAGCATTTCTAGGTTGTAGCACTACTGAGGTGCATCTAGAGCGGCAATACGGAAATCAACACGTTTTACCACGTTTTGAAAGGCAGGATATATATGCAGGAAGAACAGCCGACAATTCCTCAAATGGTCGATGATGTTCGCGCGGGCAAGATGCCTCGCCGTATATTGATCAAAACACTTGCCGCTATGGGTATTTCTGCTGCTGGCGTGGGGGCTATCGCGGCAGCAGCGGAATCGCCATCTATCTCGGCGTCGTTCCATCAAGTGCAAGCACATGAGAACGAAGCCAGGCACATTCATCTCCATAAACAACATATCTCGAGCCAGGCCAGTAATGATGCTGCTGCGTTGAACAACGATTATGCAGAGGATGCAGTCGTTGAGGACAGTATGCATCGCAAGCCTTTTGTTGGCCGCAGCGCCATCATGGCACGCAAAAACATCATTTTCGCCGCTACCTCAGACGCGAACATAACTGTGACCAATCGCATCGTGCAGGGCAACCAGGTCACCGCTGAGTGGGTTGCGACAGGTCGACATACGGGCGATCTTCCTGGATTACCTGCTAGCGACCGTTCCTTCAGCCTGCGTGGCGTCACCGTTGTTGTCCGAAGTGAAGGCAAGATTGTGCGGGAGTCGCTTTACTACAACCTGGCCGACCTTCATCGCCAACTCGGTCGAATACAGTAAGTGTGTAGTGCGTGCAGCCCAAATTCGCTCCTAAGAAAACTGAACCTGCATCCGAGATACAGGTTCGGTTTTTGTTGTCTTGTTAATGAGAGTATCGTGCTGACTAGCTCTATGTAAGGTTTTGTCGCCTGACTGTTGGCTGGACGATTTACCTTTGTATTCGAGGGGAGAGACTGACAATGGCAGATTCTTCTGTCGCGGACGATATTGGTACTTCTTCAACGTTAGAACGTAGTGTAAATGATGTCCCTGAGGCGCTACAGGTGCCTACAAAGGCTGTGAGCCCTGGCTTTCAACTGTTGCTATCCCTGGCTAACATGATGGTCTGGCTCAGCATCTTGCCTATAGGGACCATCCTGCTACCCATGCAGATCGCTGCCCTCGATGCGGCCAATAAATTCAGCAATCTTGCTATAGCTACGGCTGTAGGAGTCCTCGCTGCTGTCATCACCAATCCGATCGCGGGTGCTCTGAGCGACCGCACCACGTCGCGTCTGGGGCGTCGGCGTCCCTGGTTCATCGTCGGGACAGTCCTCTCAGCGATAACGCTTGTATTGATGGCAAACGCCTCCAGTTTTGTAGCGCTGGTGGTATGGTGGGCAATTTTCCATATAGCTGCCAATGCTGTGCTGGCAGGACTGTCCGCGGTCGTTCCCGACCAGGTGCCTGTGCGCCAGCGTGCCACCGTGTCGGCTTTCGTGAGTCTCTCATTACCGTTGGGTGCAGTCATTGGTGCCGTGCTTGTTACGCGAGTGGTCAAGTCAACGCAACTTTCCTATTATACATTCATTGGCGCTCTTCTCGTCGTCATGGCGCTCTTTATACTAGTGCTGCGTGATAAGCCGCTCCCAAAAGGAGCCGCGCCTCGCTTCAAGTTGGGTGCCTTTCTTGCGGGCTTCTGGGTGAATCCTGTGAAATACCCTGATTTTGGCTGGGCATGGATCACTCGCTTTCTTATTTACCTGAGCTACTTTACTGCGCTAGGCTATCTTTTGTACTTTCTGCAAGACGCAGTGCATTACCAGAGGGCTGCTCAGGGCGTCACGACCTTCCAAATCATTCTCACAGGTACGCTACTCATTGCATCCGTTATCGCTGGTATCCTCTCTGACAAGTTCCAGCGCCGTAAAGTCTTTGTCATGGGCGCGAGCCTTGTGATCGTGCTTGCTTTCCTGATTCTCGCGTTCTTCCAAACGTGGCCAGGGGTAGAATTGGCTGCTGCTGTACTCGGCATCGGCTTTGGTGCTTATCTCGGTGTTGATATAGCGCTGATTACACAAGTATTGCCATCAGCCAGTGCTCGTGGCAAGGATCTTGGGGTCATCAATATCGCTAACGCCTTCCCGCAAGTTGTGGGCTCCGCAATTGCTGCATTCGTGATCAACTTTTTTCACAGCTATACGGTACTCTTCGTGCTTGCTGCTATCGTTGCCTCTCTTGGGGCATTATTGATCCAACAGATTAAGAGCGTGCGATAAAATTGGGCAACCATGAAGGTTGCCCATGAGCATTATCAATGTTCAGTTAATTCCAAAGTTCTATTTGCCCCCACCGGCCACACCTGCGCGCTCGGGCAGTTGTGCCGCCGTTGCCCGGCGCTGTGCGCGAATAGCAGGAGCTTGCGCTCGTCGTGTCGTAGCAACCGTTACCCGCCCTACGACCCGGATGAAGCCAAAGAGCAAGCCCCAGTTAATCACCCCTGTCACAATCAGGAAGACCAGGTTTGAGAACCCCAGACCGTTCACCACCAGGAAAATCAGAGCGGTCAGCACGATATTGCCCAGCGTCACTGGGATCAAGATCAGCCAGGCGAACTGCATCAATTGATCGGCGCGCAAACGCGGTAGCGTCGCACGAACCCAGAGGAAGATGAAGCACAGCAGGTAGACCTTGAGGATAAAGTAGCCGACACCCAGGATGTTGCCCAGAATCTGCCAGCCAATAGCCATGCCCGGGGCCGTCAGGAAGGCCACCCCGGGACCAGACCAGCCGCCCAGGAACAGCGAGGCGCAGATCGCCGACACAATCGCCATATTGCCATACTCGCCCAGGAAGAACAAACCCCAGCGCATGCCGCTGTACTCGGTGAGGTAGCCGGCCACCAGTTCCGATTCCGCCTCTGGCAGATCGAAAGGAGAGCGGTTCGTCTCCGCCAGCCCACAGGTGTAGTAGATGACCAGCATCAACGGCTGTACCAGGAAGAACCATGCCCACGGTGTAAACCCCTGGAAGATAAAATCCAGCACCGGGACGCCCACCCCGTGAGTAGGCCAGGTATTCTGAAAAGCGATGATCTCTTTGATCGAGATGGTGCCGATGCTGCTATTGCCGGGATAGCCTGGGGTGCCGGCCAGTACACTGGTCAGCATCACCACACCCACCAGCGCCAGTACCAGGGGCAGCTCATACGAGATCATCTGGGCAGCGGAGCGCAAGCCTCCAATGAGGGCATATTTGTTATTGGAGCCCCAACCGGCCATAATGACGCCGATCACATCAATTGAACTCATAGCTACGTAGTACACGATGCCCGTCGCCAGCGCCGTCCCCGGTAGGCCAACATAGGGCGAAAAGGGTAACACGGCAAAGGCCGCAATCACCGGGGCCAGAAAGACGGAAGGGGCCAGGATGAAAATCGCCTTATCCGTCTTGGCTGCATGTATATCCTCTTTTAGGAGCAACTTGCCAACATCAGCAACCGTTTGCAAGAGCCCCCACGGACCGGTATGAATGGGTCCGTAGCGGTCCTGTATCCAGCCCTGGACCTTGCGTTCAGCCAGGATCAGGAGGATTGCGCTCGTCAAGACGAAGCCAAAGAAGGAGAGGAAGGCGATCACGAACTGCAAAAACGCCAATGAGAAGATGCCGTGGAGCAATTGGTTTCCGATATCATCCCCAAGCACAATTGTACTATACATAGAACACCTCCTTTAGCGATCAACCTCACCGAGCACAATATCGATGCTGCCCAGAATGGCTATTGCATCGCTCATTTTATGACCACGGAGTAATTCCGGCAGAACCTGCAAGTTCACAAAGGATGGCCCGCGTATCTTAGCACGCCAGGGATATTCACTGCCGTCGCTGATAAAGTAGATGCCTAGCTCACCCTTACTACTCTCGATCGCAAAGTAGGTCTCACCTCGCGGAGGGCGTAGCGCAATGGGGGTACGCGTAGAGATTGCTCCACCAGGCATCTTGTCCAGCGCGACACGGCAGAGGCGAATGCTCTCATAAATCTCTTGAATACGAACCTTGTAACGCGCGAAGCAGTCACCTTCCTGGCGCACCTGCACATTCACTGGCACCTCGCGGTAAGCCATGTACGGGCGATTGACGCGCAGGTCCAGGTTGACCCCACTGGCGCGCAACATTGGGCCGGTCAGGCCGTAAGCGATGGCCTGTTGCGGGTCTATATACCCAACGCCCTGGGTACGGGCCTCAAAGATTTCATTGCCGGTGACCAACGTCTCGAATTCGCCCATGTTCTTCTCAAGTTGATCGAGTAAGGACTCGCACTGTTTGAGCCAACCCTTGGGGAAATCATGCAACACGCCGCCTACACGCAGGTAGTTAACATTAAAACGGCTCCCACCCAGCGCCTCGAATAGTGTGAGGATTCCCTCGCGGTCGCGGAACGCATAAAAGACGGGAGTAAATGCGCCCAGGTCCAGCAGATAGGTACCCACAGCAACCAGGTGACTGGCAATACGTTGCATCTCCCCTGTCAACAGGCGAATGTACTGTGCCCGTCGCGGAGGCTCCAGTCTCATTAACTGTTCAACCGCACCTGCATAGGCGATTTCATTGAGCATCGGAGAGAGGTAGTCCGCATTATCCATGTAGCGGATACCGCCCATCACCGGGCGGTTCTCCAGGATCTTCTCGATGCCGCGATGCAGATAGCCAATCACCGGCGTGCAGTCCTCGATCGTTTCGCCATCGAGCGTCAGCACCAGGCGCAGCACTCCATGCGTGCTGGGATGCTGAGGCCCCATATTGAGGATCATCTCCTCACTGCGAATGCCCTCCGGTCCCTCAACCTCAGGCGCTATACTCGTATTTCGATTTGTAGCCATGTGTTTCCTCTTGTATCCCATCGGGTCCGTAGGGGCGAGCGGGGTGTGGGGCGGATGGGTGGGCCTTGCTGACATGCCCCCGGCATGTCGGGCGCAAGCGCTTCGCGTATGGTCGCCCGCCGTACCCCGGTCTCGCACCTATCTATAACTTACGTCTGTGATCTTTGTTGGAGCAACTTCCGCACACGGGTGCTAAAACTGAACGTCCAGAGTAATGCCATCAACACCGCCATACCCCCATACAAGATATGATTTGCCTCACTGGTGAGGATGAGGAAGTAGATGACTATACCCCAGCAGCCGAGGGCTACCATAGCCGGAAAAATGAGACTTTCGGGGCCACGCACCGCAGGCGAAAAGAACTGACTCTGAGCAGGCGGACGTTGCGGCTGTAACTGTAGGGGCCTCAGCGAAGCTTGCGGAGCGCGTTTCAATCCCGCGCCCACCGCCGATTTATCGGCCTTTGTGACGTGCTCTGTACGCGGCTGGGAGGCTTTTCCTGTTCCCTGAACAGAAATCCCACCTCTACGCTGTCTCCTGGCCTTTGATGTCTTTGGCATCACGCCGACTCACCTTCTGTATTCGCTGCTGTCATCCTGAGCGCAGCGAAGGATCTCTGTGTCCGTCGAGCCAGACCCTTCGCTGCGCTCAGGGTGACATTTACTTCTGCTTCGTCTCTTCCTTGCTTGTCTCTTCTTGATGCCCCTCATAGGCATGACCGAAGGTAGGCGTACCCGGGTGCAAGCGTTCTCCCCTGCCCTGTCCCAGCTTCTTCAGCACCACATGTTCTACGCCCTTCTGCTGATATTTCCCTGCAACGGCACTATTTGGGTCAACCTGAGTCGTTGCACGTTGCTTTACCGTCATTGGCACTTGGTGGAAGCTCTTCAGCAGTGGGAAACCTTCAAAGTCATCGTCCAGCAGCATACGTCTCAGATCGGGATGACCGGCAAACTTAATACCGAACATATCATAGGTCTCACGCTCCAACCAGTTGGCAGTTGGCCACACCGACACCACACTATCCACCTCCGGCTCCTCATGGTCCAGGCGTACCTTGACTTGCAACAACTGACCACGCACCGTTGACCGCAGGTGATAGACCGTTTCAAGATGATCAAGCATATCCACACCAGAGATGCTGCTCAACAGGTCAAAACCCAACTGATCGCGTAAAAAGCGGCAAACTGCAACAAGATTCGTACGGTCAATATCCAAGCTCAGAAATTCGCCCGGCATTGTCCTGGGTGCAACTGCCTTACCCGTTATCTGGGCAATCGGTGCCAGGTCGCGGGCCAGTGCTGCATTCTGATCACGATAGCCGCTGACACCAGGAAGGATTGCTTTTGAACGCGGTACTATATCCATCGAACGACTCCCTTGCGCCAGGCATAGGTCAGGCCAAGCGCGAGAATAACGATGAAGAAAAGAATCTCGAAGAAGCCAAACAGGCTTAACTGCTTGAAAATAACTGCCCAGGCGATGATGAACACAATATCCACATCGAAGGCAACAAACAACAGGGCAAAGATATAGAAGCCCAACGGATACTGCACCCAGGCCGAGCCAATTGGAGTCTCGCCGGATTCATAGGTCTGCAGTTTCTGTTTGGTAATATGGCGAGTGGTCCCAAATGGACTTAGCAGGTTTGAAACAATCATTGTCAGGATAACAAACACAAACCCTGCAGCCAATAATATGGCAGCATATAAATATGCGACATTAATCACGTGTCTTCCCTCCAGGCCCGACAGCACCAGGGGCTGCTACTACATATGTAGGGACGGTAGGGACGCGAGCTTGCCTCCGTCCGTGCCTCCGTCCGCTTGCATTGCAAAGATACTAAGATTATAGCACAGGGAACTTGAGCCTGCTAGCTACAATCAGGGACTTTTGGCAACCAAACAACCGACCAGAGTCAATATCGCTCCCGCCCAAACTCGATTACACTCCTCTCATGAAACTAGTGAGGAGTATGGTATGAATGCAACAGCGACTGTCGGCGCTATCTGGACAGAGTTTGCTGCGACCAGACGCTTAGAGTTACGTGACCAACTGATTACCACATATGTACCTCTGGTGCGTTTTGTTGTTAGCAGATTGGGCATACCCGCTACCAGTCTCTTAGAAGCCGATGACCTGGTCAGCTATGGCATCATTGGCCTCATCAATGCTATTGATCGCTTCGACCCATCCCGCGGTATTCGCTTCGAAGCATTTGCTTCCACTCGCATTCGAGGCGCAGTCATAGATCAGTTGCGAGTCCTGAATTGGCTACCTCGCTCGGCTATGGCCCGAGTCCGGCAAATTGAATCCGCCCTGGCTACACTAGAGCAACGCCTGGGGCGACCAGCAAAAGAAGAGGAGGCAGCAGCTGAACTGGGTATATCGCATGATCGCTACCGTCACATGCTGCTTGAAGTCAGTATCACCGTCATGTCTCTTGATGCTCCACTCGGCTCATTGGTACAAGATGAAAGCGTTGCTTCGTTGAGTGATTTACTTGAAGACCATGATGTGTTAGGGCCTGCTGAGGAGGTCGAACAACGCGAATTAATGGCTTCACTCAGTGCTGCCATTAACCACTTACCTGAGCGGGACAAGCTCCTGCTTTCCCTCTATTATCACGAAGAGTTGACGATGAAAGAGATTAGCAAAATGATGAAGGTATCCGAGTCTCGCGTCTGCCAATTGCATATACAAGCCCTATTGCGTTTACGTTCAGCCCTGAGTGCTTATTCCCGAAATCATCGCTAACACATAGTTAGTTAGATAAAAAGTACGCACAAAACGGGGCACAGGGGGCTGCCTGTCATCCGGCACCCCCTGTGAAATCCCTGCTAGCACCTTATTCCACTACCACCTGCTCGCTTTCTGCTCTGCGTCCGTTGGACTGTTCCACTCCAATGTGGCCCTCACCTCGGATAAACGCCTCTGTCATCTCCCGCGCAACCTCGTCGTGATGCTGTACCGGCGGTGACTTCATCAGGTAGGCGCTAGGTCCCTCCAACGTCCCGCTTAAGCCGCGGTCAAGACCCAGCTTCACCATCCGCACAGCATCAATCACTACGCCTGCCGAGTTTGGCGAATCCCACACCTCGAGCTTCAGTTCAACGTTCAGCGGCACGTCGCCAAAGGTGCGACCCTCCAGCCGAATGTACGCCCATTTGCGGTCGCTCAGCCAGGCCACGTAATCGGAAGGGCCGATATGCACATTATCCGCTCCCAACTCGTAGTCAAGCTGGCTCGTGACCGCGTTTGTCTTGCTGATCTTCTTCGACTCCAGGCGCTCACGCTCCAGCATGTTGTAGAAGTCAGTATTGCCCCCTACATTCAGTTGCATCGTGCGCTCGAGCCTGACGCCACGTTCGCGGAAAAGGCGCGCCAGCATACGATGCACAATTGTCGCGCCTACCTGGCTTTTAATGTCGTCGCCGATCATCGGCAGATTGGCCTCCTTGAAGCGGTCCTGCCAGTACTGTTCGCGGGCAATGAAGACCGGAATACAGTTGACGAAGCCAACGCCCGCCTTAAGTATTTGCTCTACATACCACTTGGTCGCCGTCTCGGAACCAACTGGCAGATAGTTGACCACCACATCGGTGCCGCTATCTTGCAGGATACGTATCATATCATCCGTCTGCCGAGGAGCTTTTTTGATCACGCGTGATAGGTACTTGCCGAGCCCATCATTTGTCATACCCCGGTACACCTTTGCATCCAGTTTGGGGACATCAGCGAAACGGTAGGTATTATTCGGGGGCGAGTAGATGGCCTCGCTAATATCTTTGCCAACCTTATTGATATCTATATCGAAAGCAGCGGAGAACTCCACGTCCCGAATGTGGTATCCCCCCAGGTTGATGTGCATTAAGCCAGGCACAAAATCGTCCGGCTTTGCCTCACGATAGTAGTGGACGCCTTGCACAAGTGAACTGGCACAGTTGCCAACACCTATTACTGCAACACGCACCTTCTTTGAGCTTGTCATTGTCGCTATTCCTTCCTGGGCACCAAACAGAGGTGCTCCTAAACCCTGAACCAACAGTCATGTACTGCTTGAGATACTCCAGGTTCTCTTCATGATCTCCAGGGCAGGGGCAAGCCCTGCCCCTACCATACTACGACGAAACAGTCCGATTTGTCGTATGGTAGGGGCGACACTTGCGTTCGCCCTGAACCCTCCTATCCCAGAGCATATGTTGTCTAACATGAAGATACTATACCCCGCTTTTCCTTCGGTAGCTATAATATGGCTTACATTAGTTGTGTGAATAAACTAACAGACGTAGGTCTCCGCTTTATCGTGGGCGGAGTATAGTAGTGGCGGGGCTTGCCCCCGCCATGAAGAATAAACTAACAGACGTGGGTCTCGGAAACGTGGTTAGTAGGGGCGTGAGCTTGCCTCCGCCCTGGTCTCTTTTATCGCGGGGAATTCCTGAAGAACTCCACTGTGGCTCTGATGCCTTCTTCCAGGTTCATCTCTGGTTTCCAGCCCAGGAGGCGTTCAGCTTTGCTGAAATCGAAGTAGGTTAAGTAGATATCACCGGGGCGTTTGGGGGCATGCACAATTTCTACTGGATAACCAATGATTTTGGCCAGTGTACGATACAGTTCGTTGACCGAGGTTCCTTTGCCTGTGCCTAAACAAAAGATATCATCGTCACCGTGCTCGAGTGCGAGTAGATTGGCATATGCGACATCCCCCACGTAGACGTAGTCTTTCTGTTGTTCGCCGTCCCAGTCAATACGCACTGGCTCATGAGCAAGAAAGTGATTGGCGAAAATGGCGATCACGCCTGCCTCCCCATTGGGGTCCTGCCGTGGGCCATACACATTGCCGTAGCGAAACGCCGTATAGCGCAGGCCAGTGGCCGCATGCCAGTAGCGTAGGTAATGTTCTGCCACCATCTTGGTGATGCCATAGGGTGACTCGGGCCGTTGTGGCGTCTCTTCGTCCACGGGCAGACGCTCGGGAGTACCATACGTTGCGCCAGATGAGGCAAAGATGATCTTCCGCACGCCAATGTGGGTGCATTTGGTCAAGATATTGAGCAGGCCGAGTACGTTGACACGAGCATCGAGTTGAGGATTCTTCGTCGAGATGGAGACGCTCGCTTGTGCTGCCTGGTGATTGACAACTTCTGGTTGTACCTCATTAAAGATACGCTCTAAGCTGGCCTCATCGGTAATATCTGCCAGATAGAAACGAGCTTTGGGGTTAATATTTTCTCCCTTGCCACCGCCTCCCTCCCACAGGTTGTCCACAATGGCAACATCATGCCCTGCTGCAACGTAATGGTCGACGATGTGCGAACCAATGAAACCGGCGCCACCAGTAACTAATATTCTCATCAGGAGATCAAGCCTTTCTTTGTGTACATCTGATCCTTTTCTCTGTGCAATTATACTATCACACCGTGTCACCCTGAGCGAAGCGAAGGGTCTGTCTCGGGCACAGGACATGGCGGGGGCAAGCCCCGCCACTACTATACTCGAATGGGCATTTCGGTCGTGTATAGTAGTGGCGACCCTTGCGGTCGCCATGTCCTGCGCTCAGCATGACAAAATCAATTGCTCTAGTGCTGTCTGCAAGGCCTGTGGGTGTGTTAAGACCGGAAAGATGTGCAGGCCTGTCTCCCGATGTAGGCGATCCAGGGCGGAGCGATCTTGCGGATTGAGCATGGCAACCGTAAGCATATTGCGCTCGCGGCCCAGCGGGTAACAATGGAGTTCATGTGCCAGTTTCGGGTCAACGAGTTGCTTTATGTCCGCTGGAAGTTTGCTGGGCAAAAGTGAGAGATAAGGAATGCCTAATTCGCGTGCCAGGACAGGCAGTTTCTCATCAACGTTCTCTAGTTCGAGCAAACTGGTTTGTTGACCAGAGCGAGGACCCTTGTGATCCTTCTCGCTCACCTCCATGTCACTCCTGCCCTTACGTCGTTTGGGTCCTTCAGATCGTTTGGGCTGTCGTTCGAAACGCAGAACGACAGCACTAGCTGCTCTGATGAACTCATCGATGTCGGTGCATGGTATCGGATAGGCACTGTGCCCGATCGTGATTGAACAAGAACTGCTAGAGACTGGGCTTCGCCCCTCCGTGGTTTCTGCATGAGTGATAGTATTGACATGCCAGAGCAATGCTTCCCACAGACGACTCTGTACGATTTGTCCTCCTTGCAAGTTTGCTCCAGGCAAGAGAAAGTATATCATATTCTCCAGTAGAAAGACCCTATCGGTTTTGCGGACAAGCGGACGTAGATTGTCCAAAAGGTAGCGGGTTATTTCACTATCGAAGCGCAGCGTAATTGCCACTAATGCGATTTGTTCAACGTAGGTTGACGTAATCTCATCGGCTGCTGCTGTAATGGGATCAATTGCCTCTACTATTTCATACCCATTGCTCTGTTCCACCTGAGAACGATAATCAGAATCATTGTCCATCTACGGCTCCTTCTGCTAATTTGTCTGCTGTATATGAATTGTAAGCCAGACAGGTTAGGAAAAAGGCAGCAAAACGGTTGTATTTCTGTTAAGATTGAGCGATTCCGGTTAAGATCAGTTAAGGTGGATCGCTTCGATCACCGTAGTTCGCACCGTCTCCATCTTGACACCCATACTTAGTAGGACAGCCTCGGCAATACTCTCGTCGGAACGGACTAACCCCAGCAGGACGTGCTCTGTGCCAACATAATCATGCTTGAGCCGGCGAGCTTCTAACGTCGCCTGTGCCATCACTTCCATAGCACGTCTGGTGAGCACACGCTCGCCCGCTCCGGCATGTTCACCACGCTTGACAATGAATTCGACGGCGCTGCGGACCTTCTCTAGCTCAGCTCCGAGCTTACTCAGAACCTTTGCCGCAACCCCATCACCTTCGCGCACAAGACCGAGCAGGAGATGTTCCGTACCGACGTAGTCGTGTTGGTAGAAGTGAGACTCCTCTTGAGCCAGGCTCAGGACCTTCTTGACCGCTTCTGTTTGACTCGGAGTGGATTGCGCAACCGACTCCATCGTCTGTGCAGCGCTGGATTGACTGAGCACCTGGATTGTTTGTGTGCGCACCTTCTCCAGGTTGACGCCCAGGCTCTCCAGCACGCCTGCTGCGATGCCACTGCCTTCACGCACTAACCCCAACAGCAAGTGTTCTGTGCCGATGTAGTGATGGTTGAGACGACGCGCTTCATCAACGGCCAGTTCGATCACCTTTTTAGCACGAGGGGTGAGACCAATCTCACCAAGCACAATACGATCGCCGCGACCAATGATAAACTCAACGGCATTTCGAACTCGGTAAAGTTCGACACCCATGTTGCTCAATACTTTTGCCGCGACCCCATCACCTTCGCGTACGAGACCCAGCAAGAGATGTTCTGTACCAATGTAGTTGTGTTGGAAGCGCTGTGCCTCCTCCTGAGCCAGACTCAGAACTCTTCTGGCTCGCTCTGTGAACTTATCAAATCTGTCTCGATCGCTCATCCGTTATCTGCCCTCCTTGTTCATAGCCAAAGGTGGATGCGAGCCACTCTGTCGCTGAAATACGTTCTCGACACTATGTACGTAAACTTCGGTTCAACGTTGCATCCTTGACAGTAAGGTCAACAAGTACGAAAATAGATGCATTGTATCAGAGAACGAACAATATCGGAAGATTAGCATGCAACAATATAACCCAAACAGCTCTATACTAAGCATACCGCAAACATCCAACGGCACTGCAACGCAGGAAGACACCCGCGCTGCCGAACGTGCTCGCCTGCGACAAGGCATCATGCATGTACGAATTCGCCACTTCTACTGCACATTGGAGGAGATGTTCGATGCCTCTCTGCGCGGACAAGCATTCGTGGTAGGCACAGGCACGGGTCGCCCTAATGAACCTGGGCGCGTGATCGACGCTTCGCCTGCTGCCACGCGCCTGGGCATCAGCCCTGGCATGCCATTGCGTCGCGCCCATCGTTTAGCTCCGCGTGCTCGCTTCCTACCAGCTTCCTATGATCGCTATCAACCGATCTTGCAACGTCTACGTGAGCGATACCGCGCCTACTCACGTATCATTGAGTCAATTCCCATCGCGGATGCTTTCATCGACCTGCGTGGCTGCGAATTCAGCTTCGACTCGCCAGTTTCCCTGGCTGAACGACTGTGCGCCGAGATTGAAGAAATTGGCCTGACTGCCCTCATCGGAATTGCTAACGGTAAGGCCATTGCGGAACTGGCGGCTCTGATGAGTCGCAAAGATGATCATCAGGGAGTCCTCTACGTCCCACCGGGCTGCGAAGCTCCATTTGTACAGAAGCTTCCCTTGTCTCTGCCGCTCCAGTTACGCACAGCTGGCATGGGTATGCCTGGCAACACCTTTCCGGAACTGGGTGAGCAGCAGAATGGCTACAACTCCCATTCACCAGAGGTAGAAGGCAAGAGCGAGCAGGTAGACTCGGTCGCCGTGGTCGAATTGGTAGCACATCTCAGAGATTTTGGCATTACCACTTTTGCACAGGTCGCGACGTTGACTGAAGAAGGCCTGACTCGTCGTCTGGGGCGTCTAGGTGGTTGGCTTTATCAGGTGGCCTGTGGTCAAGATGTCAGCCTTGTCGTGCCCGACGCCCCGCCGTTGAGCCAGAATGCGCGTGTACGTTTTCATCACGCTGCCGATGCTGACGAAACCTGTGTAGCTATTCGCAGGCTTGCAAATTACCTCAGTGAGCGTCTCCGCGAGCAGCGGCTCAAAGGCAGAGTGATCGTCCTCATGCTCTGTCCCAGCCGCTCTGCGCGTCGCGAAACACGACAACTCGTCCTCGACGAACAGGGTGAAGAGGTGGCTGTAACCTCTGCTGAGGAGGCCATTAGCGGTCAGATGACGCTCGCTCGCCACATAGATGAAGCCGATGTCATCGCCCACCACAGCCTTATGCTATTTGCTCAGCACCATCGTCCAGGCAATCGCTACTTGCAGGTGCAGGTGCGTATCGGCGACATCATCACTGTCACGCAGGTCTATTACCCGCCCCTTGCTTCGCGCCCGTGTCAGTCGGCCAACGCGAAAATTGTAGCGGACATTTTCATCGCATGGAATTGCTATGAAAGACGAATTATCCTACATCACACTATCTGATGAAGTGCAAACCGCATTACAAGAGCATCGACCCGTCGTAGCACTCGAATTCGACGGTCATTGCTCATGGTTTGCCGTATCCGGCCAACATCGAGGTAGCCCTTGCAATGGATGCGGCCATTCGTGCTGAAGGGGCAACCCCGGCCACCATAGGCATACACGATGGAAAGATTATTATTGGCCTCAGTACCAGAGAGATTGAACACCTGGCGACCAAGGAGGGCATAGTCAAGGTGAGCAGACGCGACCTGGCCGTGACACTGGCAACCGGTCGCTGGGGCGCAACAACGGTTGCAGGCACCATGCTCTGCGCCAGCATGGTCGGTCTGCGCTTCTTCGCAACCGGCGGCATCGGCGGCGTACACCGCGGCGCAGAAACCTCTATGGACATCTCCGCCGACCTGACAGAATTGAGCCGCACACCAGTACTTGTGGTCTGCGCGGGAGCAAAGTCCATCCTTGACCTGGACCTCACACTCGAATACCTGGAGACGCAGGGGGTACCCATCATTGGTTGGCAGACCGATGAATTTCCTGCCTTCTATGTGCGGCACAGCGGACGTCCACTCACCTATCGTGCCGATGACGTCGCCACCGTTGCTGCCATCGCTCGAACCCAGTGGGAGTGTCAACTACACGGATTGGTTGTCGGCTGCCCCATACCTGAGCAATATGCGATGGCTCCTGCTTTATTAGAGGTTGCCACCCAGGAGGCCCTTGAACTGGCCAGGTCCAATGGCATACGTGGACCTGCCCTCACACCTTTTCTCCTCGCTCATGTAGCCAAAGCCACCGGCGGCGAGAGCATTGAAGCTAACAAAGCTCTGCTTATTAATAACGCTACATGGGCAACCCGCTTCGCACAGGCTTACACAGCCAGGCAGCGTTATTAATTTCTGGCTTGACTCAAATGCCTGAGGAGACAAAATACCAGTGAAGGATGTCCCTTCACTGGTATTTTGTCATGGGGAGCAATAGTGGCATGGACCTCCTGCATTACCCCTGCATTTTTTACGAAAAATATGATAAACTATAATGAAACCAAGGGAATGAAGTAGAATAGGCAAAAAAGACATTACACCTGACTAGCCTCATCTTCGTCACTGCAAGCCAGGGAGGAAGCACATGTCAAAAGATCGTCTAGAAAGAAAAACGTACCGCAAGAGTCCTGGGCGCCAATATGGCTATGAATATGACCCATTACATAGCCAGAGCCGCAACGCCCAGAGTCAAAGTGGACGATCACAACCTTCTGCATCAGGCCAGGGGAACGTACAACTCGCACCTCGACCTGACCCGCGTCGCACGCGCCAGTTGCTCCGTCAAAACATCCTCGCCAGCAAATCAAAAACCGCTCTCTCTGGAGAACTGGCCATTGAAGCGCAGGACCAGCAAGACGTCACCGATGAAGCCCAGAATGATTACGAAGAACTGGAAGATACCACACTGTACAGCAACCGCTATCCACGTGGCGCCTCCCCGCGTCGAACTCATCCACTCATGCAACATCGATCGATGAATTTGGATAGAGAGGCAGAGGAAGGAGAGTGGGAAGAGCTAGAGTACCCGGACCCCAACACCGGCGAAGACCCACTACAAAATCGACTGCGTCACCCGCAATCTCTTACACAACCGACCTATCGTCCTGCTGAACGCCGGAGTACCGTGCGCCGTTATGATCCGGCTGAGGAGGACTCCGGTTACGCAGTCGAGGATGAGCGACCTCGAGCACAGCGCAAGGCAAAAAGAAAAAATGTCACACGTAGGCGTTTATTGCTCGGCCTCGGCACAGTTGTTGTAGGTGGTGCTGCTGCCACTGTAGCTGCCTATGAACTGCCCAAAGTGCCCCAGGCCTTCAACAACGTAGGAAAGGACATTGAGCAGCAGCTTCAAGACTCCTTCAACCAGGGCTTAAACGCTGGCGCTGATGCCGTGCGCAAAGAATTCATTACGGCCCTGGAAAACCTCGAAGGTGTTTCACTAGACGCAGCAATGGCAGCAGCAAAACTGACGCGGGTTGCCTACGATGTCTTCGTCTCACCGCTTGTCAAGTTTCTCGCCAGCGTGGCAGACGATTTTCTCAGCGTCACACTTCGCGCACTGATCCAGGGGCGACATTGGCTCAGTAACATTGGTCAGGACAATAGCACATTAGCCGGACTGCAAAACGTGCTCGAAACCTGGGTGGCACAGGCACAACAGATGCCCAAGCAACTACAAGCTATCGCTGATGCCGATCTCGATGGTGCCCAGGCATACCTGCGTGCCTTACAACGCAAGATCAATGCAGAGCAAGCCAAACTCAACGCCCAGAACGCCACTCCAACAACCACACCGGTAGCTAAACAGAAGGCAACGCCAAAGCCCTAACGCTGAAGGGTGTGTAATCTATCAAGATTAGACGAAGAACTGCTCTACATGCACTGGGAAGTCTGCTACTATGCGCGATGGAAGCGTTGTCTGCCCGCTGAAGATACCAAGTGAACGATACTCCCCATTTTCTAATACCAATACCTCGACGGTACGCCTGGTAGGCTTGACAATCCAATACTCTGTTACCCCGGCACGTGCATAGATATCATATTTGGTCAATCGATCAAATGCCGCAGTGCTGGGAGATGCCACCTCAACCACCAAGTCGGGAGCACCGATGATTTTCTTGTCTCCCACTTTGTGCAGATTGGCGTTCAGCACGACCACGACATCAGGCTGAAAGACGTTCTTTGGCCCCAGGTGTACATCAATAGGACCGGGGAATACACGCCCAAGGCCAGTAAGCTTGATGTGCGTTCGCAAGTAGGAAGCGATCTCAAGGATAATGTCTTGATGCCACGGACTAGGCGCAGGGGCCATAATAAGCACTCCATTCACAATCTCGTAACGCTGCCCATCGTCTGGAAGGGCGGCATAATCCTCATAGGTCCAAAAGCCTTGGGGAGGTCCAGGAACCCAGTCCGCGGGAGTGACCATCAATAGTTCTTCCTCAGTTGTTATCATTGTAACTCTGCCTCTCTATGGGAAAGGGTACCATTTATCCAGGACACACAGGGGTAGCTACGGTCTCATATACTCTAAAGGTACCATACTTTGAACTGTATGCCAATCCCCTAAATTGCTAGGTTCTACTATTATGCGGGTGCTGGCTACCAGGGCGATCATACAGGATCAATCTCCACGCCATACACGATTTCGCTGATCATGGCCTGTTCCCACCACGTCAGGTGAGCCAGGACATCTTTTACCGACCAGGAACTGCTGAACTACAGGAGATGCAATCCGGCCCCGAGCAGCGCTGAAAACACCACTACCACCCAGGGTGGCATTTTCCAGACCGCGAGTAGCCCAAAGGCGACGAGACCCAGGGCAAAATCCGCAGGAGTATGGATAGCGCTTGTCCAGATCGGTTGATAGAGCGCCGCCAGCAGGATGCCAACCACGGCGGCATTGATCCCGCGCAGAGCCGCCTGAAAGGGCTCAAATGCGCGCAGGCGATTCCAGAACGGCAGGATACCGATCAACAACAGAAATGAAGGAAGGTAAATCGCCAATAGGGCGATCAGCGCTCCAAGCCACCCATTGGGAGCAGGTTTGCTTACGGCACCCAGGTATGCCGCGAATGTGAACAACGGTCCCGGCACGGCCTGAGCAGCAGCGTACCCCGTGATGAACTGTTCGTTGGTTACCCAGCCGGCAGGAACGACCTCACGTTGCAACAGCGGCAGAACCACGTGCCCACCACCAAAGACCAGGGAGCCCACGCGAAAGAATGTATCGAAGAGCGCTATCGGTTGATTCTGCGTCACCTGGCGCAGTATAGGAAGCCCAAGCAGCAGCACAAAGAAGAGCACCAGGCAGCCGATGGCCAGACGGCGGGGCAGTACAAGAGGCAGAGGTGAGGGTTTTACGGTCTGGGCACTTCGCAAGAAAAGCCAGCCCAAAATCCCGGCCAGCGGGATGATCCCGATCTGTACAATCGCTATCGGCCAGAGCAGGATGACTATCGCAGCTACGAGCGCCAACGTAGCACGTTGCTTATCGGGACACTGCGTCTTTGCCATCCCCCAGACCGCCTGCGCAACCACCGCTACCGCGACGATCAGCAGGCCTTGCAGCCAACCTGATTGCACGATACCCTTGAAGGATGTGGTGGCGTAGGCGAAGGCGGTGAGCGCAATGGCTGATGGCAGCGTAAAGCCAAGCCAGGCTGCAAGTCCTCCCCACAGACCAGCCCTGGTCATCCCCAGAGCGATGCCTACCTGGCTGCTGGCGGGACCGGGCAAAAACTGACAGAGCCCGATGAGGTCGGTGTACGTCGTTTCATCCAGCCATTTGCGGCGCACAACGATCTCCTGGCGAAAGTATCCCAGGTGCGCAATAGGGCCACCAAATGAGGTGATGCCGAGTTTTGCAAACACACCCAGCACTTCCAGAAAGGAGCCGTCGCTGATTTACTTGTGCCTCTTCTTGGCCCTGGTGAGCCTCTTGGGTATGCATATGTCTTCTCTACTGGAGCGGTGAGCCGGGGGTACTTGTTTCTATGAACTCAAGGGGATTACCTGCCCCCCAGGCAGGGTTCCACTACACCTTACGCAAATCGGGCTAGAAAGCCCCTGTGATTTATCCAGGGGATGAATAGCGCGCACCCGCAGGCGAGAATCTCGTTTTGTTGACATTTGTCCTAGCTTCTCGTATACTATCGCTAGTACCTTGACAACTGAATCGCGTTTCGGTGGGTTCTCTGGCGCAGGGCCAGAGGTAAAAGCACGACCGTGTTGACCAGGAAACAGGGAAAGAGCCAGCGTAGAATTTCTTCGGGGAGCGCATTCTCGCCTCACGGCCTGGTGGTCTCTTTCAATTGGTGGAACTGTGGTTTCTTCTGTACCGTGGGGCACACGGGAACAGGTACGAGCAATCGTACGAACGCTTCTGGACATGCGGGCCTCTACCTTTCGGTTGCGAGACTGATGGGCAAGTCTCATGGTTGAAGGAAGAACCCCCTGTATTCTATGCAGGGGAGTGTCAGTCAGCTGGAGCGCGGCAGATGAACTCCACCTCGTTGCCGTCGGGATCATCGACGTACATCGTGCGACTGGCGAGCACCGGATGTTTGCCGCCGCGTGGTTTGTAACCGGCCGCTACCAATGCCGCGTGCTGGGCATCGAATACCTCTTCAGGCAATTCCAACGCCATGTGGTGCAACTGGTAGCCGGATGGCTGGGCCTTGACTGCATCTGACTTGGGTACAAGCACAATCATCTGTGGAATGCCCGCGTTACCCTCACCAGCTTTGAGAAACACATTGGGCAATGTCGGTGGCGAGATCACCTCCAGCCCCAGCAGGTCACGGTAAAAGTGCAGCGCCTGTTCCTTATCATTCGTCCAAAGCACAATCTCTGAGATGCCAACGACATTTTTCATAAGAATATCTCCCTCTCATATTTGCATCGCAATCGTATTATACTCGCCCTGTTACTGCATTTGCGTGTGCAGGAAAACCCTCGAACTCTGCCAGGCGGCGCGTCGTCTCGCTCAGAGAGGCATACCCTTCCGCTGTCAAATAGGCCAGCCCTGTGCGCTTCAGAAAATCATACACTGAAGTGCAGGAGTAGCTATGGGCAAAGCCGCCCGTGGGCAGAATTGCATTCGTCCCCAGACTGTAGTTCCCTATACAGTAGGGCGTATACGGTCCGATCAGTATTTCACCCGCGTTCTTCAGTTCGGGCAGCAGAGCGAATGGTTCGCGCACCTGCACCTCAAGATGTTCTGGGGCATACTCATTGACAAAATCGACCGCCTCACGCATATTCGCCGTCAACACAATCCCGCCAGTTCCCGCCGCGGCCTCGAATACCGTGCGACAAAACGCCTGTCGCCACTCCGGCAGTGCTGCCATTTTAGTTGGCAGCAGAGCCATCACAGCTTCTGTCAGGGACCGGCTGTCCGTCACTAACAGGCTGGAGGAATCAGGTCCATGCTCAGCCTCGATCAAGAGGTCACGCGCTACCAGTTCGGGGTCGGCGCTTGCATCGGCCAGCAAGATCGACTCACTGGGGCCTGCCGGCAGACCCACATCTACCGTCCCGTACAGCAAGCGTTTAGCGGCAGAGATATAGCCACTGCCCGGCCCGGTAATCTTGCGCACGCGAGCAATGCTAGCTGTGCCGTATGCCAGAGCGGCAATTGCCTGCGCGCCGCCAACACGATATATCTCATGCACACCACACAGATCGGCGGCAACCAATGATGCAGGATCCACCTCACCGTCCGACCCCGGCGGAGTACAGACAACGATGCGCGGAACACCTGCAATCCTGGCTGGCGTAGCGAGCATATACATCACCGAAGGAAATGCGCCCTTGCCACGCGGCACATACAGCCCCACACTGCTAATCGGCGTGATCTTCTCTCCAGCCATCACCCCTGGTGCCACCTGCGTGAACCACTGCTCGTGCGGCATCTGTCGCTCATGAAAGGTGCGCACATTGCGAATCGCGTGCTCGATTGCTTCACGCACTGGCGTGTCTAGCAGCTGGTAAGCACGCTCAATCTCCTCACGACCGACGCGCAGTCGATCCGCCGTTAGTTGCACGCGGTCAAAGCGTGCCGTAAATTCAATCAGAGCCTCATCGCCGCGCTCACGTACACCCTGCACAATTGGGCGTACGTACTCGATCAGTTCGTCTATCTGGATCTCAGCACGACGCAACAAGCGCGCCCGCTGTGCAGGATCCATAGAAGATAATTCATAAAAGTGTATCATGCAGCTACCCTCTCGCTAGTTTATCGGCGCGTTCTGCTGCTGCTATATCGTCTTTCATCCAGCGTGCCCCAAAGATGCCGACCAGGCCGGCAATGGCAAGTGTCGGCACACACGTCACCAAAAACGCTAAACGCAGGTTGTTCCCTGCTACCTGATGTGCAAAGTGCAGTCCATGCGTTGGATCGAAGGCTCTGGCAAGCACGCCAACGATGGGAGGTGCAAAAGCATCACCGAGCAAATGGGCTAAGAGCAGCGAAATCGCTACTGCCGAGGCGCGTAGAGCAGAAGGCACCACATCCTGTGTCGCTGCTGTGCTAGGACCACTGTAGACCAGGATTAACGCCGAAGTAATGAAAAAGAAAACTAAGAACACAACCAGATTGTGAATCGTTACCGCGATTGCAAAGGATGGTGCGCATATGAGGAAACCAATACCGCAGACCAGCACCCGCGCACCTGGGTTGCGCCGGTTGAGCACATCAGCCATATATCCCCCGAAAATTGTACCGAAACCACCCCCGATCACGATCACAACGCCTGCAAGCAGTCCTGCAAAACCGGGACTCAGATGAAGCGTATCTTTCTGCTGTAAGTAAGTAGGTAAGTAGGTCACAGCCGCTCCCTGGGAGAAGAAAGCGAAAATCTGCATTACAATCAACACAACGAGCGTCTTGATGCGCAACAAGGTACCAAATTGCGAAAGCACGTTTCTGGGAACGGTAGGCACATGCGGGGCATCTTCTATACCCATCTCGTTGACAAGCGACGTAGGATCGAGTGCTGCTGCCTCTTCATCGGCCTCGTTGCGCTGTGGTTCGCGTAGCCGCCAGGCCAGGATTGCCAGAATCAAACCTGGAATGCCTGTAAAGATGAAGGCAAGTCGCCAACTACCGAAATATAGTCCTGCAACTACACCACCAATCACAAATCCGACGAGTATACCGACAAGCTGGCCACAGCTCCACCAACTCATGACACGCGATCGCTTCTCACGGCTGAAGTAGTCGCTCATAAGGGCAGTACCGGCTGGGAAATAGCCTGCTTCACCAATACCCAGCACCATGCGTGACACAAACAGTGATAGGAAGTTATTCGCCAGGGCGGTGAAAGCTGTCGCCAAACTCCAGATAGTTACACTGAGGGTAACGACATTCTTGCGTTTCGCCCTATCTGCCCAGACACCTAATGGCAAGGTCCCAAGCGTATAGACGATGGTAAAGCCGAAAGCGATGAAGCCAATCTGGTCGATACCCAGGTGAAGCTGGGTAGCAATAGTATTGGCGGCTGCTGAAAATACGTTACGGTCCATGTAGTTGAGGAAGCTAATCGCAAACATAATGCCGAAGACGTAATTCGCATAGCGGCTAGAGCTCCGTTTGGCGACTCCCAGGTCAGTATCAGCGCTTGGAGCGACATCGCTCAAATAACACCTCTCAGAAGATGAATAAATGGCGGACAATCAGTGGAGTGACACTCCGCATGGTCTAGAAGACCAGCGGCTTCTTCTGGCACTGCTACGTAGTCGGCTATTCGAGTAGGTGCGGCGTGGCCGCTACTCATTGAAAAGCCGTAGTGAGTGAGCAATACCTGATACATCAGCAACCATCCTCGCTGGTGTATCCTGCGCGGTGCCCTGCGCGTTCGCCGTTGCGTGCCTTGACTGATCGGTAGATGGCCGACTTCGACGTTTGGCTTCTTGGGAACGGTGAACACCTCCCGTTTTCACGGGCCTCTCTGCATGCAGAGGAGCTGGAGGCTTTTCCTGAACAGTGGTCTGTTGATACCGAGCAAGCAGGCGTTTCCCAATCACTATACTGGCATTTCTATCAGCGTTGCCGCGCATCTGGCATGCCGGGCAAGACACCAGTGGTGCACCAGGGGTGTATCCTTCTGCTGGTTTTCCTGCATCGTAACGGGCAACTAATCCACCACAACGAGCACACTCACGACTCGTATTTCTAGGGTTGACACGGCACGTGACGATCCCTTCGTTCCAGGCCTTGTATTTCGTGAATTGGAAGATTTTCCCGCGTAACCAGTACGAGCGTTTCTCATTGCCACGGCGACTGTACTTGCCCTTTTGTGGCTTGAAGTGTCCGAGATGTTCAAACACGAGAATGCTTGCTCCATTTGCCTGCGCAAACTCCACAATGCGGTGGCTTACTTGATGGGCGCTGTCTTCGTCAAGGGCACGGACCTTCGCCCACAAGCGTGCGTTGTCCTGTTCGCCTTCCGCAATAATGCCTGTCTTGCCTCTGTTGCGTGCAATCCTTCCCAACTGTCGCTTCCTAAGACCGTGAAGCTCTTTGCCCCCTCCAATAAAGCGGGTCGCGATGACCGTGCCTTCGACGGTTTGGATGATGCACACAGCTATGTGTTTGGTGATATTGAGATCAATTGAACACATACGAACGTCTGGATGAGTGCTGAGTTGCTGTTCCACTTTCCCTGGTTTGGGAAGGGCTTGTTCCAGTGGCGTATGGAGCCACCAGTGTGCGCCATGTCTCACCAATTGAGCACTTCCCATCTCCCATTCAGCAGGAAGGTCTTGGCTCTCAAGACGACATTTGATCCAGGCCCAACTGCTCCCCGTCCACACTTTGAGCATGATCGTTGTGGACGTACGCTCTTTCCACTGCCCAGCGTAGAGCGTGACACTGCGATTCCAGCTACGCGGAGGAACCGGGGGACGGTCTGTAAACTTCTTCCCACGGACTCTGGCTTTCTCTTTCCGCTTGCGCCATTTGTCCAGGTGTGTTCTGAACGAGCGCGCCGATCCAAGGGCAGCATGGATGGCGGCGCGGCGGAACATGGCGGGAATGCCAGGGGTGATCACATCACCGAGCGGCATCACCGGATGTGGGTTGTCTTTCGTTGTATGCGTGAGCTGTTCCAGGGCAGTCAGTGCCGCTTTCGCATCGAGATCCAGTACGTCTGGATGTGCCTGGATCACCTCGAAATAGAAGGCTGCGACCTGATTGAAAAGGGCTTGTGTGGCTACGAACCAGGCAGCATGAACTGATCTGTAGCCCAGGGCCTGTTTCATGGTTTTGGTCGCTTTCGCCATCGATCCTTTCTCCGATGCCTCAAGTGTTGCTACTCTTGCTCAGTCTACTCCATTTGGAACGCCTTTTCAACAAGCAAGGGCTAAAGCCCAGACAAACCCGCCTATCTACATGGGCTGAAGCCACAGTAGCTTGCGGCGGGTTCTTCTCTGTCAGGTTCCAGCCCTACATTACCATACAACGCACGAAGATGGAAGGGGCTTCATCTCGGTGCGTTGAGCATCTCCAAAAAGCTCCACGACTTCAAGTCGCGTTCCAGGTGGAAGCGCAGGAGACCATGCAATACAGCTTCTAATTCACCTTCGAGACGGGTATCCAAATGAACTTCCAGCCGCTGATATGGTATGTCAGCCCACCTGCTGCGCCGCAGCAGCAACAATGTCCTGAGCGCTTTCACCGACAACGAACGCTCCCAGAGGTGCGAACATTGGGGGCAGAGTGCTCCGCCAAGAGAGGGCTTAAAGCCGTTTTCTTGTGCCCGTAATTCGCTGGCACAATGCGCGCAATGCTGTAATGCAGGTTCATAGCCGACGTAGAATAGCAGGTGCAGTTCAAAGTAGCGCAGTAGAAGTTTCGTGCGTCTATATCCCTGCTCTATGGATACCATTCCTTGAGCACGTTGGCGCTGCAATTCTACAGCGTCTGCATCCAGGCAACGTAGAGCCTCTAGCAGCAGATTGTAGACATTGATGTGCTGTGTATGATCTTCGATGAAGCGATCAACGAGTTCGGCAAGGTAGAAACCGCAGGTCATATGCCAGAGTTCGCTGCGCAAATGCAGGAAGCTCTCGCGGGTTTCGGCCTGTGTCACGATGTCAAAGGTGCGTCCAAGGGCCATCTGCAATTGGCTGTGGCTTAAGAGTTCTAAATGACCTGCTCGTTTACTGGTGATGCGACGTACGCCTTTGGCGATGACATGTACTTTGCCCTTGTGCGGGGTGAAGAGAGTTAAGATACGGTCGGCTTCGCCCATATCACTGCGCTTGAGCACGATAGCTTCGGTGGAGTAACTATGTTGGTGTCTCATTGGCGTCTCTTGGGCGTGCATCTCAAACGTGGGGACGTGACCTATTTGATCACATATCGTTGGGAGGCGACGAGCGGATTCGAACCGCTGGTGCAGCTTTTGCAGAGCCGTGCCTTACCACTTGGCGACGTCGCCTGGAACAGAAGGGAGCGGGAGACGGGGATCGAACCCGCGACTTTCTCCTTGGCAAGGAGATGCTCTACCACTGAGCCACTCCCGCATGATAGTTGTGTTTGCAAGAGTAAGGTACCACATCAGAAACAATTTGTCAACAGTTTTTTTCTTTCTCTGTTTGGATGATTTGATTTTTAGCGGCAAATATGTTACAATGGTAAATAGTTACAAAGCCGACTTGATCACATGTTAAATTGGCTGTATTCGTGAAGCAGCACAGACAGATACCTGACTCCTCACCGCCTCCGACGGCTTGCGTCTGCTGTTGCTGTGGGCTTGGCTGCCGCAGGCGGCCAAGCCCACAGCAACACACGTTTTGCGAACCACCGAAGGTGGTGAGGAGTATAAATAATTACGCCGAAAGGAGGAACATCATGCCCAGGCTCGAAGAAAACTCCCGCTCGGAGGATAGCAATATTCCCATCGAACGCGTGCAGATCGGCGTCAGAATGGAAAAGAGAATGGTAAAAGTGCTCAAAGCACTCGCAGAATACCACGACATTTCCCTTGGCGATCTGCTTGAAGGAATTATCCTGCACTCTTTTGAGAACAAAACTCCTTTCAACGAGGAAACTCTTCAGCGTATTGAGCAACTTAAGGCAGTTTATAATATGGACTACGGTGTGAGCGCCAGTCACCGCTTCACGGAGTCTACTCCCGGCCGAGATGAAAGATGAGACTAATTCAGAGAAGGAGAAGCACAGGTGAAAGATATTATCTTGATCGGAAAGCGTGAAAAGATTCTCGAAGTGTCTGCTGAGCACTGGAGGAAGCACCTCGGAAAGGCGCAACACCAACCATCTGCAAGGCTCAGCTTCATGATAGGTGACCACCATCTTATCCGGAACTTCGTAGTACGCGAGTTGCCGCGCAACCAGGGAAAGCCCTTGAGTGCTGAAGACATCGTGAACAGATTACAGCTTCCACTTCCCAGGGTCAACGCCATTCTCGACGACCTCGAGAAGCACCTGTTCTTCCTGGTCAGGAACGAGATTGGCGAGGTTAGCTGGGCGTTTCCCGTTACTACTGACAGGACACCTCATCATTTGAGCTTCAGCAGTGGCGAGCGTACGTTTGCGGCTTGAGCGGAGGATGCCTTGGCAACGCCCTTCGTGCAAGGGTGCTTACGTGACGAGAGACTGTCGGTTGAGATTGAAACCGAGTGTGCTCACTGCGGTCGAGGGCTTCACCTCACGTTGGACAGTGAATTGAACTGGAGCATCAAGGAGTCTGACGCGAATCCATTGGTATTCATGCCGGATGTTGACTGGGAGCATCTCACAGGACCAAACATCATCGATGACTACTGACGGAACTCTATATTCTTCTGGTCAGAAGTACACGCGAGAGAATTTCGCCTGAGCCAGCGACAAGTTGATGGAGTGTACCTGACATTGGCTCAAGGTGCATACTCTATAAGGATAGCTCAATCAGCGCTGTTCGGGTTCACAGTTTGACGCCTGTGAGACAAATACCTTCACTTCCCTGTAGCGAATGTCTATCGAAATGTCGTGTTCCGAGAGGATGGCACTGCACCGGAGTAGAGAGGCACATGCTTCCAATCCACCAGCGCATCAAAGTGATTGAGCGCGGTCGAATCATTGTCAGAGCCCCAGCCATCGGGATGAACCAGGATGTGCCGGTGCAGGTACAGCAGCGCAATCAGCCACTTACGTTTACCAGTCCCGGCAGGGCCGCGCACTATTTCGGCCTGGGCTTGCTCCAACAACAACGTCATGATCGTCAATTGCGCCATACGCTCCACCAGGCCACGCATCGGCAACTGGGCACTTTCCTGGTCAAGTGTCGCCAACTCCTGCAAACGTCCCGCCAACTGTTGTACCAACGACTGCACCTGTTGTGCCACCGGAGCAATGATTGGCTGCTCCAGTGCTTGCAGGCGTTGATGCAGCATACCAAAGAGGGCTGCACCCGCACCTTCTCTTGCGATAGCTCGCGCCACGTCGAGCACGATCACGTTGCTGGACCCTTCCCAGATCACATTCACGATGCAATCACGCAGCATCCGCGGGTTCACCCAATCCTCCACATAGCCATTGCCGCCGCGCATCTCCAGCGCTTCCAGCGTCACATATTCACCACGTTTGGGAATATAGTACTTGGCCAGCGGTGTCATGATGCGCAGAAGGCGATGGTCCTCCTCTGCTCCGTGACTGTCCACCCGCTCTAACAGCGCCGCCGTCTCAAATGCCAGGGCCGCGCAGCCTTCAACTTCAACCAGCAGGTCAACTAACTGGCGGCGCATCAGGGGATGTTCCGCCAAAGTGCGTCCGAAGACGACGCGACTACGAGTATGAATCAAAGCTTCCAGGTAGCTACGGCGCATAGCAGCGAGAGAGCCTATAGCGGCCCAGATACGTGTACAGTTGATCATCTCCGTCATCTGCACGAAGCCGCGCTCCAAATTACCAACCTGGTAGGCCTGCGCACCATGCAACGTCACCTCGCCTGTCGCCAGCGAGCGCGTACCGAGCTTGTCCTTTAACCGATTGATGCTGTAGGCATTGCGCGTGCCATCATCCGGCCCATTATCTAGCAATTTTGGCACGAGAAATAGTCCCAGGCCGCGCGTACCTGCAGGAGCACCTTCTGGACGGGCCAGCATAAGAATCAGTTCAGCAGAGACGTTGGAGCAGAACCACTTATCGCCCCACAGTTCCCACTCCGGCTGCAAGTCCCCACTCGAAGAGTCGATGGAAGAGCGTCGCTTCGCCACTGTAGCGGTCAGGCCGACATCCGACCCACCTTGCTTCTCCGTCAAAAACATCGCGCCCTGCTCCAGCTCGGCCAGCGTGAGAGCGGTAAGTGCAGGTAAAAAGCGCCGTTTGAGTGGTTCACTGGCGTAGCGTTCGAGCACACGGGCAAAGGCATCGGTCATCGACACCGGACAGAATACGCCGGACTCGGCCTGCATACCGAGATAGCCAAGAGCGAACTTCACAGGTTGTGGCACACGACCAGGCCAGCCCAACGCGCCTTCGCGATGCGAGCAGGCAGCAATAGCGAAATCCTGGTAGGCGATGCGCTCCAGTTGGTGATAGGCGGGATGAAAGACGACCTCATCGATGCGCTGGCCGCGTTTATCGAACTGCACCAAGGTAGGACCTTGACGATTGGCAAGCTCCGCCAGTTGGTCCATCTTCTGTGACGCGACGGCACCCATATCGGTCAGTATACGTTGTGCTCGTTCGTTGTCTTCCGCCGAAAGATGCCGCTCTAAGAGAAACGCTAAGTCAGGGTCGGCAGTATAAAAATTGATGCCGTTAGCATCGGGCATGAGGTTTGTAAGGTTGGCTGGGTCTGGCATGGTGCAATCTCCCTTCGCTGCGCGTTCCATCGGGCAAACAGATGGTTCTATCATATATCATTGTATCATTACGAAGTCAGAGACCCTACGGCTAAAGCCAAGGGCTTGTGTCTAGACTCCACCGCAACTCTGCATACTGGCGAAGGCGTGCAGCTTTGGTTTCAGCATCCGACATATCAGGGCACTCTGACAAAGTGCCCGTTCTGGCCCAGTCTTGCCGAGCAAGAAGCGTTCGCATTGTGATATTCCGAGCACCGACCAGGTCAGCATGGAGCGTATAATGGCAGTTCTGACAGACAAAGAGCAATCCTTTATCAGGACGATTGGCATCACAGGTATGTCCACACACAGGGCAAGCCTTGCTGGTATAGTGTGCGTCTACCTTAATCGCCAGAGACTCATGCAAGAGAGCCTTGTAAGCAATCATGCTCTGCAACTCGGCAAAGGACCATTTGGAGTAGGTAGCATTGGCACGCCGTTGCTTCCTACTCGCCTTTTTGCCCTTCTTGCGTTTGGCTCGCTCTCTGATATCTGTCAGATTTTCCAAACCGATCAGGCTATGTGGGTGCTGATCAACGATGCGCTTAGAGACCACATGATTGGCGTCTTGCTTCAACCGTCTCTCTCGTCCACTGATGACGACAAGTCGTCGTGTTGCGGAGCGAGTGCCTTTCTTCTGAAGACGCTTTCTCAGTCTCGCATAATGGTTTGCCTGGGGAACAATGGATTTGCCAGTATGGAAGGTACAATCACCTTTGGTGGTAGAGGTTACAGCCAGGTAGCGAACACCCACATCAACACCTGCTACCTGAGTATGGGTTTCTGGTGTAGGGTCTGCTACCTCGATTTCCAGACTGACGAGCAGGTAGAATTGCTTCCTGGTTTTGTCATACCAGAGTTTAGCGGCTCCGATATGAGTACCGTTGCCGATGAGTGCAACATGCTTATCATAGCCCGTATGGGATATGATCACACGGCCTTGCAGTGTCAAGATGCTTACCTGGGCATCTTCCTTCAGGCTATAGTCCCGATGGTAGTTGTAGGTGAGCGTTGGGGAGACATACTTGGGGGCTTTATCCAGTCCCTTGTAACGTTTCTTCGTCTGACCCGCCTTGCGATGAGCGGCATTCTGCTTGACTTTCGTCCACAAGGCTTTATATGTAGCGCCGACCTGACGAGGAACATTGCACGCCATTTGTGCTGGCAAGCCGTACTTCAAACGTATCTCGGAATACGTCTCACGCTGCAAAGCACGCTGGTTACTCATCTTGCCATGCGCGAAACTGTACTGGCTCACGTAGTTCAAGGCATCGCGGTACGCAAGTTGCGTTTGGCGCAATGCCTTGAACTGTTCGGATGTCGTATGCAATTTCAGCTTGGCGGTGATGATCTGTTTCATGGCTCTGATGATAGCAGGTTTCACACGGGTGTCAAGCATTTCATAGTGTGAAGCTTTACTGTCTGCGGACAGCCATTTTTTCCTCCCCATGGCTCAAGCCAGGGGACTCCAAAAATGGAGATATTTTTGAGTGCCTACACTTGACTTGAGCGCTTACCCCCATTTACAATGAGTTTGCATGACTATTCAGTAAGGGGTGCCGGGAGACTGCGTCCCCTGGCCGGAGTGCGAGGCGCCCTCGCTATTTCCCCTTTTTCTTGCCTCCGCCGGAGGCGGCTCAAGGAGATGCATATGCCTGGGATCGACAACACAGACGGAGATTTGCCGAAAGGGGCAAGCAGAGCAACATCGGAGCAGACTCGGGCGGCCACGCATGTACCATTGACTGAGGAGCAGATCCGGGCTGCCCATGTCGGAGAGCTAGCATCACTGGTCGGACCTATCCAAATCTTCGATTACGACCCCGAGTGGCCTCGGCTCTTTGAGCACGAGGCCGAGCGCGTCCTGGCCACGCTCGGCGACCGGGTCCTGTTGGTCGAACACGTCGGCTCGACCTCGGTGCCGGGTCTCGCTGCCAAACCGAAAATCGACATGCTGCTCGTGGTAGCGAACTCGGCAGATGAGTCGGCCTACGTCCCAGCCTTGGAAGCTGCCGCCTATGTGTTAAGCATCCGGGAGCCAGAATGGTACGAGCACCGCATGTTCAAGGGGCCTGACACGGACATCAACCTCCATGTCTTCTCGCCGGGCTGTCCGGAGATAGAGCGCATGCTGCTCTTCCGCAACTGGTTGCGCAGCAACGCTTCCGATCGTGCGCTGTACGAGCGCACCAAGCGGGAGCTTGCTCGCAAGGACTGGAAGCACACACAAAACTACGCCGATGCCAAGACCGCAGTGGTTGAGGAGATCCTCACGCGAGCGCGGGGAGATGCTGGATAATGGTAAATTGATACATCGGCGTACTCAAGATGGGAAGCTGAGGCAGAAAAATAGTGTCGTAACAAAGCGTTCAGAGGAGGCAGGATATGCAAATCGAAGCCAAACTAGAGGCGCTCGGACTGGTGCTACCAGAACCGCTCAAAGCACCGCCGGGGATGCGCTTGCCTTTCGCATATGTACGCATATGCGGCAATCGCGCCTACATCGCCGGGCACGGTCCCCAGAACCCCGATGGCTCGCTCGCTAAACCATTGGGTAAAGTCGGAGCAGACCTCTCGCTAGAGGAGGGCTACCAGGCAGCACGTTTGGTTGCGTTGTCGATACTGGGCAGTCTCAAGCGCACACTGGGTGACCTGGACCTCGTTACGGCGTGGCTCAGAGTATTCGGCATGGTCAACTCGGCTCCCGGTTTCACGCAGCAACCATCAGTGATCAATGGCTTCTCCGACCTAATCCTCGAACTCTACGGGGCCGAGGCAGGACAGCATGCCCGCTCAGCAGTGGGCATGGCAGAACTGCCTGTGGGTATTCCGGTCGAGATTGAGGCCGAAGTCGAGATTTCCTTGACAGACCACTAACGATGCTGTACAATCTGCACGTAGGCAGAATGCCCATAAGCCCAAATGAGGGATTGAAAGAAGCCACATCTTACCAGCCTCGTTCGTCTAGTGGTCCAGGACGCTGCCCTTTCAAGGCAGAGATCACGGGTTCGACTCCCGTACGAGGTACTATTTGGAGAGAAGCCTGGTACACCACATATTATTTGGTGCGCTAGGCTTCTCTCTACTTGTCCTCTTCGTAACTATTCAGATACCTTTCTCGCGCCGCCTGCGGCGGCCCTGGAAAAAGAAGGGGATTTTGCGGGGACACCCCGCGCCCCGGCCAGGGGACTGCGTCCCCCGGCACCCCCTGCTGAAGAGTTACAGTGATTTACAAGAAGGGTTTTTTACTGCGGGCATTGCAGCCGCAGGCTGCAATGCCCGCAGTAAAAAAGATACGAGCCACCACAGGCGGCGAGGAGTCAGGTATCTGAATAGTTATTCTCCTTCCCTGATATAATAGTGAGATAGACACTAACAACACCAAAGCGGTTTCTTGGAGGCCACCTTATGATCAGCGTAGAAGAGGCGCTTGAGCGCATTCTTAGAGAGATTTCACCACTAGACGTCACTCAGGTTCCACTGCCGCAGTCCCTTGGCCTGGTATTGGCACAGGACATTGTAGCGCACGAGGACATGCCGCCTTTTGCCAATTCTGCCATGGACGGCTTTGCACTGCTCAGCCGCGATAGTCGGCCTCGCGACGGGCTGCCTCCACGCCTGCGCGTGACAGGCGGAGTCGCGGCAGGCTATGTCGCGGATCACGCGGTGGAAGAAGGCACAGCTATGCGTATCATGACCGGCGCGCCTGTACCACCAGGAGCCAACACAGTGATACAGGTCGAGTTGACCCGCTCTGCTGGTCCGGACAGTGAATGGGTAGAGATTCTTGAAACAGTCGAGCCAGGCAACAATATCCGCCCTGCAGGCGAGGACATGTGGCGGGGACAAACGATCCTCTCGCGTGGCAGCGAGGTCGGACCGTGGGAGATAGGAGTGCTGGCAACACTGGGCTGGGCAATGGTTCCGGTAGTGCGCCGCCCCCATGTGGCTATCGTGAGTACCGGCGATGAAGTCGTTGACGTAAGCGAGCCACTACAGCCGGGCAAGATCCGCAACAGTAACGGCTATCTCCTCGAAGCAGCAATTCGCCGCACAGGAGCGGAACCCCACCGGCTGGGCATCGCCCTGGACACAGTCGAGAGCCTGCGCGAGAAGTTCAGCCAGGCTATGCAATACGATCTCATCATCACCTCTGGTGGCGTTTCTGTCGGCGATTTTCGACCTGGTGAAGAACATCATGGCGGAACAGGGTGCAATCAACTTCTGGCGCATCAATATGCGCCCCGGCAAACCCGTCGCATTCGGCCATATCGGCAGGGTACCACTACTGGGCCTCCCCGGTAATCCCGTCTCGGCGGCGGTGACATTTGAATTATTCGCTCGTCCTGTCATACGCAAGATGCTCGGTCATACACGCCTGCTACGTCCCCAGATCGAGGTGGTTGTAGAGGATGGCGTGAGTGATCGCGCCATGCGTCGGCATTATGTCCGTGCACAGGTACAGTGGCGCGATGGCCGTTTCGTGGCGCGCACAACTGGCAACCAGGGCTCCCATATCATGACATCCTTGCTCAATGCCAACGCCCTGGTGATTGTACCAGAAGGCGGTGTCGAGGTGCATCCAGGAGATACCACAAAGGCTATTATGCTCGATTGGCCGGAGGTGTAGCCTGGTTTGCGAGCCGGTAGCGCAGTTGATCGCGTGAAATGCCCAATAACATCGCTGCGTGCACCTGGTTACCAGCACAGCGTTCCAGTGCTTCATGCACAAACTTGCGTTCGATGCCGCCCAGGAATGCACGGAGATCAACGCCTTCAGGGGGCAGACTCAACAGTTGTTGCAACTCCTGGAGACGGCGAGAGGCGTTGCTCTCTCCGCGAAGGATTTCCTCTGGCAGGTCTTTTGGCAGAATGACCTGTGCATCGCACATAATCTGACCATGCTGAATCGCGCTTCGCAACTCACGCACGTTCCCAGGCCAGTGATAGCGCAGCAAGAGTTCCATAGCCTCCGGGCTTACACGCAGAGGCTCCAGGCCCTCAAGGCTGTATACCTGCAAGAAGTGCTCAACGAGTGGTTCGATATCTTCGGGTCGATCTCGCAGTGGTGGTAAGTGGAGCGTGACGACTTCGAGCCGATAGAAAAGGTCTCCGCGGAAGGTACCCCGTGCGACAGCAGCGTGCAAATCTACATTCGTGGCAGAGATGACGCGCAGGTCAACGTGTATCTCCCGCGTGCCGCCCACACGCCGGAAGCTGCACGTTTCAAGGAAGCGCAGGAGCTTGGGTTGCAAGAACGGTGACATCGAGCCAATTTCGTCAAGAAAGAGAGTACCACCGTCAGCACGCAGCACATATCCTGTGCGCGAGGCTTTCGCGTCAGTGAAGGCCCCCGCCTCAACGCCGAAGAGTTCTGTTTCCAGCAGCGTATCAGGAATAGCAGCACAGTTAATATCGACGAATTGGTAGGAGGCACGGCGACTGAGTGTATGAATTGCGCGAGCTACCACTTCTTTACCGGTGCCGCTCTCACCCTGCAACAACACCGTGGTCGATGGGTATGATGCTACTTGACGCACCACCGTGGCAATTTCACGCATTGCCTCGCTGCGACCAATTAGCATACCCACATGAGCAGCAACCTTTTCTAAATCCAGGTCCTCAGGTGACTCACGCACAAAAAAAGCACTTCGTCCCTTCACGACACATACCCCGCTTGATAGCCATCCGGGATGGGTTTAGCGTCCCCTTCCCGCTTGTGCATAGGCACCATTGACGGCAACTTGGCCACCTGATCGTGCAGCTGGCAACGGTTGAGAATAGCGTCCCTGTCCATACCCGGCAACCAGGGGAGCAGATGCTGGAGAGGGTAAGGTACCGGTAGTAGGCATGAAAGCTGCACCTGGTTGTGCGGTGTAGACAGGTGCCATGTAGCCATTACTCAGGCCAGCAGTTACAGCATTTGTCGCAACAGGCATTGGTCTATATACTGGAGCCACAGGAGGCAAGAGATACACCAGGCCCAGGGCAATCAGTTCACCTACTACCTGGCAGACTAGATTAGCAGGATACCGTCCTGTATTACAGATCATCTGTAGTGAGGTACGGCCATCTGCCCATGTAAAGAGTTGCCATTGCTCAGGTGTCAATTGGAGTTGCGGATTTCGCTCACGCAGCGAGGCGAGATCCGTTGGTACCAGCACCATCTCAGGCTTCATGAACGAGGTATCGATACGCCTCGGTACAGCAGGAGCGGCAATCGGCCTCGGTGGCGTAAGTGTGGAACTGATCGTAGGTGGCGCTGTGACGGAAGAGGGAATGTTACTGGATGGTTGCAACTTCTCGTCTGAAAAAAGAGGTGATGTAGTGCGTGGCGTAGGTATAGATCCGGATAAGAGTTGTGATGCGCTTAAGGTCAGTGGAGCGTCTGAGGTGTTGGGTACAATTGCCACGATACCCGCAGCGGGTTCTTCTCGCGTCAGGGTAGTAGTAATTCTGCTTCCTACGGGTTGAGGTACTGGTGCCTGCGAAGCGATGGAGGAGAGCAGTGTGGCGATAGATAGGGCTACCAGCAGCCGACCGGCTGGAGGCGGCACATCATCTTCAAAATAAATTTCGCCTGTCGACCATGTAAGTAATAACTGTAGTACCTGCGTAGTTTCTTTGCTTGCCCAGGCACGTAACGCCTCACGACTTACACATTCGAGGTCCAGCAGCATCATGGCTATACGGGTTTCGCCTGGTTCTGATGTGCCAATAGCCAATAACGCCTCTTGCCGCGCTTGTGGCGAAATAACTCCGGCTTGTACCAGTCGATCCTCCAGAGTCGTTTTCGCTCTAACAGGACCTGTACATAGTAACTGACCCAGCTGAAAATAGAGTTCTACCCACTGTTCTCCTTGTTTAACTACGAGCACTCCGCTTTTTGCGTGCGTCTCAAGTCGTTGCAAGACATCTGTCAGGTTGAACTGTTCTAGCGTACCTAAAAGTGACACTGTAATTCACCATCCATCAAAGAACGACTCTCAACATCCAGCATACGCTTTGCTTCCCTTGGAAGTGGCGTACCAACGATGAGAGTCCATAGAAACCTCGTTCTGGGTACTCGTCCCGTTCAGGGGACGAGAGGAAAGAACGCCGCCCACAGGCGGGGATGTTTTGAACGGACACCCCAACCGTTTTGACTTCGCCTGGCTGTTGCCCAGGCTCGTAAAAAGTCTAAGGCACCCTTTCGGGTGTAGTAGCAGTCCCCTCGGCAAGGATATCAGGCGGGAGATGTCCTACTCACTGCGGCTACTCACCACCACTGGTTAAAGCAGGACTCCGAGAGCCGGGAACTGGGGCAGCATTCCACGGGTCAGTGCTTTGCCGCTTCCCGATATCGTAGCGCTCTCAACGAACAGCAGAACGTCTGCTAGCCCGGTTTGTGCTGCACCGGCTGTTGCCCGGTGCGCAAAAACTTCGTATACTGTTCTCAAACGCTGAGCCTGGTCAAGTGAAACATGCAACAGCCTGGGATAAGGCTCCCAACAGTATGCAAGCTTATCCCCTTTAGGGGATTGAGTCCTTGACGACGTAAGATCAGAAGTACAGCAAATTCACCCGCCAATGAAAAGGCCACTTGCCTTTTGACGGAGGGAGAGGGATTCGAACCCCCGGGGCTATTCACCCAGCTGTTTTCAAGACAGCCGCAATCGACCACTCTGCCATCCCTCCGCTCACAGTGTACCACATAGGCTACCACATTTGGAAGGGGGGCACACATTATGTAATTAGCTTCGTTTTCTTCTGGCGAATGCATAATGATAGTTGACGTTGCCAGGCCCTTTTACCCAGGTTATGCTATCACGACAGTGATGAGATACCGGTATATGGACGTAGGACTTTTGGCATAAGGCTCAGCATATGCACAGTATAGCATAATGTAGTTGGCCTGGCATTTGAAGGACCTTGTTGGAGACACCCTCTTGCACTGGACGCGCTGTCAGGGGGGTGTCTCCTCTTCCTGCCTGATATTGCATTTTGCATATTAGATCGTGATAGTGTACTCTATAAAAAGATCGCAGGGAATGAGGGAGGTTGTCAACACACAACACCAGACGTGTCTATGATCACCGTCATCAAACTAAACACACTTGGCGAAGCCAAAGTCCAGTACCAGGGCGAAGTCATCCAACGCCTGGCAGATCGCGTGGTCATCCAGGCCTACTGGACGCAAGCAACAAAAGACCTGGGCTACACACAATTTGAACCGGGCGACCGCTTTATAGAATACTACTACACCAAGCGCTGGTATAACATCTTCGACATTGCAGCCGCAGACGGCACGCGAAAAGGCTGGTATTGCAACATTGCCGAACCGGCAGTCATCTTCGCCGACCGTATCGAACAGGTCGATTTACTGCTCGATGTATGGGTTGATCCAACAGGCAAGCCACTCATATTGGATGAAGATGAGTTTACTTCCGACACAACGCTCACAGCTCAGCAGCGCGATGGCGCACAACGAGGACTACACGAGCTTTTAGAGATGATCGCAGCGCAAAGGGAACCATTTACGCCATAAAATATTGTTGGCAACTTATACTGTGCCATTCATCATAGCGGGATCAACGATCCACCCTTCGACTCTATCGCAATCGGCTGGTATACCGTAGCCGTTGTCTCGTTGCGAATATGCCCATGCAGCCTGAACGGCACACAATAGAGCATCCAGATCATCGCCTGTAGCGTCCTGCACAAAAGAATCCGCCTGAGCCTCGGTCATTTCAAGTCTGCAACCATAGGTGTCCAGCAGTTGGGGTGAGCGTAATCCACCTAGAATGCGCTGCCGTGCAGCAACTTTATCCGCCGTTTGCCTTGCTCGATCATCGCTCTTATAGCTGCATTTGCCAATCCACCGGCGTGCGACCAGGGCAGGGTAGCCTTCAACGACCTTTCGACTGTCATTCGTCGGACAACATGGCAGAATACTCACTCCTGATGCAAGCAGGCGAGACGCGCCCTGAAAAAACATTTTTGCCACCGGGACGCGGTGTAACATCATTGGGCTGCGAGCCCCGGCGCGTACGTCCGTTCTGCGCAGAGCATGTTTATCGCCAACAGACCTGCTCGCACAATAGCGCAGCAGCGCCTCTTCAAAGGGCTTCTTGCCCATTGAGGCTATCATCTCTACATAACCCTCCCACGTGTAGAGTGCCGGTTTATCGAGCACGTGCCAGCCAAGACTTGTGATCAGTTTTCTCGGCTGACCGAAAAGGAAAGTCGAGGGCGGCAAGCCAGGGACCATCCCAACGTAAAAAAGTCTCAAACTCTGCAAAGCTGCTCAGTTTCAGGCATTCGTTGAGCCTCAGGGAGTTGTGTTTGTATTTCGCATACGGCACAGGTGATGGGTTTCTTGCGACTGCGGAGCACTGGTAAAATCAAGGCCGTAAATGTTCATGTGTTGTCACAACTGTGCCATTACGCACTTGCTAATAGCCCGCAGCGTTGCAAACACACCTTTCCCACTGTAGGCGACCGCCTCAAAACTGGGAGCACGACGACGATTGAGGTAGCGTTCGAGCACATGCACGGGTAATGCAGTGGGCAGATCGCGCTTATTCCACTGCATGACGAGAGGAAAGTGACTCAGGTCTTTGCCGATGCGACGCAGGTTCAACTCCAGTTCGGTAATACTCTGTATATTCTCCTCAAACTTCTCTGACTGCGAATCTACCACGAAGACGATGCCATCTGCCCCATTGAGCACGGCCAGACGTGTACGCTCATAGAGAATTTGACCAGGCACGGTATAGAGGTGGAAGCGCGTACGAAAGCCATGCACGGCACCCAGATCGAGCGGCAAAAAATCGAAGAAAAGCGTGCGCTCAGTCTCGGTCGCAATCGAAAGCATATCGCCACGAGCATTCGGATTGATGCTTCTGAAAACATGCTGCAAGTTGGTGGTTTTGCCACAGTATCCAATACCGTAATAAACGATCTTGCAATGGATCTCGTGGGCAGCGATATTGATGAGTGCCAAAGCTGGGTACCTCTAATCGCGGAAGAGCAGATCAATAGTATCTTCGACAGAGGAACGGAATTCTACATTGATGACCGACGATTTTTTGCGCGTCGTATCCGCACGCACCCGCTCTAGTGTTCGCCCTAACTCGTCCGAAGTTTTCTTGGAGAGTACTTTGACCAGACCGATATGGGTCAGTTTGTCAAAGACAATTACCAGCAGCCACTGTTCTTCAACCAACGTGGTATAGATATTTTCATGCATGCCCTGCTGGAAGATAGTCCGAAAATCCTTCTCACCGAGCAACTCAGCAATATGGCGCGAAGAAGAGAAAGCTCCCGCGAGCAATGCTCCTAACGAGGTGGCATTGCGCCGTGTTCCTGTCCCCTGAGTAGCGATCACCTGGCCACTTTTATCGATCAACATCACAGAGGTAGCACTGGTATCATGCATGAGCTTGTTCAAAGCAGTCGTGATTATAGCAAGTTCGCGATCTGAGATTATCAGGTTTGTCAGTTGTTCCACGTTCGCTCAACCCTCCATACCCAAGCTTGTAAATATTATTGTTACGCTATATCAAGCGCTTCAAGAATTTCATTGCGGCTCGTCTTGACCATGTGGCGCACACGGCCAATACTGGAGGCATTATCAGAGAGGGTCACCATCAGAGCGAAGTCACCCAGAGGATCGACGCTTACCAACCCGTGCTCATATTCCATCAGGGCACCGACCACACTCCCACGCCCAATCTCCTGCCCAAGCGCCTCAGCCGTGCTCAGGCCGGTCGTCATAATTGCCCCCACTGCCTCCATGTCTTCCTTCCCTTCACGGGTCAGGCCCTCGATCATTAAGCCGTCTCGTCCCACCAGGACGGCCAGGCGTACACCTGGGATCGATAAAAAGCGGCTCAGTGTCTGTTTTAGGTCAACCATGTCTTCCTCCCCGTTCAACGGGTGCAGCGCAACTGTTGGTTAATACAACTTCAGCCATTCTATCGTATCCTGCGGCGTAGCGCAACTCCGATGGGACATCTTGGCTAATCACTTCGGGTTCTCTCAGAAAGAAATTATACGACAGCATATATAGGTACTTGCTGCCGAATTTGCTACTAGGCCCTGCGTTACAGGTTTCGGCCCGCGCATGCGTTTTACAACGCGAAGCAATTTCCACCTGGAAGTCGCGATGGTAAACCTGCCGTTTTCTGGCAGGTGATGGGCAAATCAGGTGCGGGAATGCTCAGAAACTGGGAGCCACCTGTGACGCACGAGGAGGCTTTTGTGACGAGTACGTGATGCTCGAGAGTGATCATGTAACAAGAAGACCTCTTGTAGAATGTGTGGATACACGTGGCGAAGCGAGGAGGTCCTGTGGAAAGGAGCCAGCGACGATGAGCGGAGCAACAGGTGGCACAAGTAGTCCCTTTCACTTCAACCCCGTGGCAATGCGTGAGGCGGAGCAAGCGTTCCGGCACGCCTACCCGGCATTTGAGAGTACGTCCTCGCTGGATGCATTGCGGGCAAGAGAGTACGCACGGCTGGACGATCTGGGACAGATCTATCTTGATTATACGGGGGGCGGACTCTATGCCGAGAGCCAGCTGCGCGAGCATTTTGAACTGCTGCGCCGCAACGTCTTTGGCAATCCTCACTCGCTCAATCCAACCTCGCGAGCAATGACTGATCTGGTCAAACGGGCGCGTGCTAGTGTGCTGGACTTTTTTCAGGCTTCCCCTGACGAATATGCCGTCATCTTCACCTCCAATGCCAGCCAGGCCTTGAAGCTGGTCGGTGAGGCTTATCCCTTCCAACCCGGCGGGCAGTTCCTCCTGCTCTTCGATAACCACAACTCCGTCAACGGCATCCGCGAATTTGCGCGTGCCAAAGGGGCCGCGTTTACCTACCTGCCCGTCATGGCTCCCGAACTGCGTGTGGAGGAGGCTCTTCTCCTCTCGTTCCTGGAGCATGGCAGGAATGGTGCTCATCACTTATTTGCCTACCCTGCGCAGTCCAATTTCACCGGGGTGCAACATTCCTTGAAGTGGATCGAAGAGGCTCAGGCGAGAGGATGGGATGTACTTCTGGACGGTGCAGCATTTGTGCCCACCAATCGCCTGGACCTGTCCAGGTGGCACCCCGATTTTGTGCCGCTCTCGTTCTACAAGATGTTCGGGTATCCGACGGGCGTTGGCTGCCTGCTGGCACGCAAAGCCGCCCTGGCCACATTACACCGTCCCTGGTTTGCAGGTGGGACGGTCTGGGGCATCTCGGTGCAAGGCGATGGGTATGTCATGCTTTCAGGAGGAGAGGGGTTTGAAGACGGGACGCTCAACTATCTCAATCTGCCTGCGGTCGAAATAGGTCTGAAACACCTCGTGGCCATCGGGATGGAAACGATCCACGAACGGGTACAATGTTTGACAGGTTGGCTACTCGACACACTGCTGTCCCTGCGCCATAGCAATGGTACGCCGCTGGCGGAGGTCTATGGACCCTACAACACTGACAGGCGCGGAGGAACGATCGCGCTCAATTTCTTCGACCCGGATGGGTCTATGATTGACGAACGAGTAGTTGACCACAGAGCAAGCGAGATCCGTCTCTCCTTGCGCACCGGCTGCTTTTGTAACCCTGGTGCTGGCGAAGCGGCCTTCAATCTGTCGAAAGAGACGCTGCGGAAAGTCTTCCATGAGGAGCCCAGGGACACGCTGCCGCAGCTTTTCAAGGGTGAAGGAGGCATGAGCTGGGATCAGTTTCTCGCCGATTTGGGCATGCAGAGTGGTGGCGCTGTGCGCGTCTCGCTCGGCTTGGTCACGAACTTCGCAGATGTGTACCGGCTGATGCAGTTTGCGCAGACCTTCCTGGATACCTTCCCTGGGGAAAGCGATTTGCCACCCCGGCTTCATTGCTGATTACCGGGTGTCACGAGTTCAACAGGAGTTTTTCCTTTCACAACATCTCCTCAACTTCTTCATAAGTTCCTCACACCTTTGCCTTACACTTTTCTCAGAAGAGGGATCAAGGGTAGCTCGAAGCTACACTGATGAGACATCCAGAGAGATTTCACCAGAATCACTGATGACCTCTTTAAAAGGAGAGTGACACGATGTCGTGGCGTCGCATAATGTACAACCTGATGTACCGGTTCGGTGCTCCTCGTTGGGATACCAGCATCACCCCACCGGAGGTGATAGCAGTCATCGAAGGAGTAGCAGCTTTACCGGCCGGTCGCGCGCTGGATCTGGGCTGTGGCACAGGAACCAATGTGATCTACCTGGCTCAACATGGGTGGAAGGCCGTCGGGGTCGATTTTTCCCCCGTCGCCATTCAGCAAGCGCGTCAGAAAGCCAAAGACACACCAGGAGCAACCTTTGTCGAAGGGGATGTCAGTCAGTTGTCGCACCTGGGCATCCAGGACCCTTTTGACTTTGTGCTCGATATTGGGTGCTTTCATGGTCTGCCAGCTCATTCTCGGCAGGCCTATGTCCAGAAGGTGGCACGCGTCACCCGGTCAGGGGGACTCTTCATGATCTGGGCGATTGCCAGTGATCGCTGGCTCTTTCTACCCGGTGTGCCCAGCATGCAAGACAAGGAAATTCCTGACCGCTTTTTATCGTGCGTGACACCGGCAAGGGCATTGCGCCTGAGGACCTCCCTTCCATCTTTGACCGCTTCTGGCGCGGTGATGCAGCTCGCTCCCGCACGGAGGGTGCTGGTGGAGGATTGGGGTTGGCCATTGCACGCCAACTCGTGCTGGCGCATGGTGGACGCATCGAGGTCGAGAGCCAGCCGGGTCAAGGAGCAACGTTTACGGTCCAGCTCCCGGCAGACGATGGAGGAGCATCGATTGGAGCGGGGCGCCTACTACCACCGTAGAGCCGTTTGGTAGGTCAGTCTTCATGGCGGCCAGCGCAATTTCCCTTCCCATCTCTGCTACTGTTGAAAGCACTCCCGTGATGTTTCGCTGCTGATCAATAAGACGCCGCATCCTTGATTTTCAGGGATTGACCAAATCATCATCTTACTCTTCTGGGGAGAGGCTTTCTGCAGACCGAGAGGACTTTTGCGAAGTCCTGTGTCTGTAAAGGCTTAACGTTGTCTTTTCCGTCGGCGGGCCTAAGAGACCTCTCTCCACTCCCAGCACAACCCGAAACCAGGCATCTTCCCTGTGCTCATTCTACAACATACTCACATTACCTTCTTAGCTATTCCTGCTTAACGGTTCAGTATAACGGCTAGGAGTTTTGGCCATTATTTCCGCTTTGCATATCCTCTAAAGGATAGAGATAGTGAGTCAACCGAAGGTCCAGCCATAATAAATAGTACTTTTGTTTGATTATCTTCACTTCGCAATGTTGGCTATGTTAGACTTCCAAACACAGAAGCATTTCTTACACCGTGAAGTATACAGAGAATTATTTGTCCCTCTATGGAAAAGGAGCAAAGAATTGGCGGTAATTGCGCACTCAAAGAATTCTGCCGGTTATCGACAAGACTTACAGACACATCTGCGGAATGTGTCAACGTTAGCGGCAAATTTTGCGACTTCGATTGGAGCGCCAGAACTGGCACGTTATGCTGGGTTATTGCACGATATTGGGAAGTATAATCCTGCATTCCAAGCATACCTAATAGATGCTGAGCTACATCCTTCTACAAAGAAACGAGGACCAGACCACAAGGGAGCGGGTGCAGTTTTAGCAAACTCGCTCAATCTCAGTCCCCTAGCCTTTCTCATTAAGGGTCATCATGGTGGCCTACCTTCACGTGCAGAACTTAAGGGATGGCTAAAAGAGCGCAAAGATAACCCTCAGGTGCGCGAGGCAATTGAAGCAGGAAAGTATGTCATTCCAGAGCTACATGTAGCACCAGCAAACCTCACCCCGGCACACATTGGCAGCGAGTATGAGGCAGAACTGTTCATTCGTTTGCTCTTCTCTGCACTCGTTGATGCTGATTTTCTTGACACAGAACGGCATTTCACAGCAGGACAAGTATCTCGCCGCAACGATGGACCAAGTTTGATAGCACTATGGCAGGATTTTGAGATAGCACAAAAGAAGTTTTCCGAATGTGAACGCACCCCGGTAAATAGTATCCGCCATGAAGTCTATCAGGACTGTCTCAAGGTTGCCGAGCTTGAGCCTGGTTTCTTTAGGCTTACGGTGCCAACTGGGGGAGGTAAAACGAGATCAAGTCTGGCTTTTGCTCTCCGCCATGCACTGAAGTATGGATTACAGCGCATTATTTACGCCATACCATACACGAGCATTACAGAACAGACGGCAAGTGACTTTCGGATGATATTTTCAGACAAACATGCTGTTCTGGAACATCATAGTGGGATTACAACACCAGATGACCCGAACAATATATCCCCGGAGGAAATATGGAGGAGGCTGGCAAGCGAAAACTGGGATGCTTCATTGATTGTAACCACCACAGTGCAACTCTTCGAGAGCCTCATGGCTTATACGACCAGCAAATGTCGCAAACTGCATAACATCGCACAGAGTGTCATTATTCTGGACGAAACTCAGATGCTTCCCACTCAACTCTTGAAAACTATTCTTGACATCTTGCATCAGTTAGTAACTCACTATGGCACCACTGTTGTTCTCTGCACTGCAACTCAGCCTGCACTCGATCAGAGAATCGAATTTCCAGGACTAACAGGCATCCGAGAGATCATTCCTAGTCCTGGCGAGTTTTTTGCAAAACTCAAACGGGTGCGTTACCAGTGGCCGCAGCAGGGAGAAAAATGGACATGGCAACAGGTGGCAGATAGGGTACGAGAGGAACAACAGGTACTTGCCATTGTGAATACACGCAAAGATGCACTCAAGTTGCTTGATGCTCTGAAGCTTCCCGATGAATCGAATGGCCCATCGGTGCTCCATCTCTCGACCTATTTGTGTGGAGCACATCGACGTATGGTGCTACAGGAAGTGCGTCGTCGCCTGAAAGAGGGAGAGCCATGCAGGCTTGTCTCCACACAGGTCATCGAGGCCGGTGTTGATATAGATTTCCCTCTCGTATTACGCGCTATTGGGCCTCTTGACAGAGTTGCACAAGCTGCAGGGCGGTGTAACCGGGAAGGAAAACTTTCAGCAGGATTGGTCATTGTGTTTGATCCAATGGAAGGAGGGATGCCATCAGGACCATATAAGATAGGCACACAAACCACACAAGCGCTCCTTGCACATTCTGCTATTGACCTTGATGATCCTTCAGTGTACTTAGACTACTTCGAGCAATTCTATGGCTACCTGAATCTGGACGCATACGAAGTTCAAGCTGCACGAAAATCATTCGACTACCCAAAGGTTGCTGAACTTTTCCGTATGATCGCGGACGAAACTACACCTGTTGTGGTGCAGTATAACGCGCCAGGAGAACCTGAGACTGTCAATCATCTGCTAGATGGACTACAGAATCAATCAGCACGTACTCGCGATTACCTGCGTAGCTTACAACCATATATGGTGAGTCTACGTTCAAAAGAGCTGGCGTTTGCTCAGCAGTATGGGCTGGCAGTGGAGATACTTCCCGGCTTGTGGCGTTGGCAGGGCGAGTATGATGCAGTGCGCGGTATTGTGTTGGACAGTATGCCCGATCCAGAGATATTTGTATGGTAACAAGTAGAAACATGGAAAGGAGGCTCTATGAAGTATTATCCAATCGAGGTCAAGGTATGGGGCGAGTTAGCCTGCTTTACGCGCCCAGAAATGAAGGTTGAACGGGTGAGCTATGCAGTTATGACGCCATCGGCGGCACGCGGAATATTAGAGTCCATTTTTTGGAAGCCTGAGTTTAGATGGGAGGTACACGAAATTCGTGTCTTGTGTCCAATACGCTATTTCTCCATCTTACGCAATGAGGTCAATAGCCGTGCCATATACAATACGGCACGGCAGTGGAAACAAAAAAGTGGAGGGTACTTTGCAGATGATGACCGCGCCCAACGCCATACATTGGCACTGCGAGATGTTGCTTATGTGATTGTGGCTGAGGCTGCTGTTCTGCCAGGAATCAATGAAGACTCGGCCAAGTTTCGCGAACAGTTCCGTAGGCGTGTCGAGCGTGGCCAATGCTACATTGCACCCTATCTCGGCTGCCGCGAATTCGCTGCTCATTTCGAGAAGCCTGACGACAACGAACAACCTATAGACTTTGATGCAGATCTCGGACGAATGTTGTTCGACATAGACTATATACACGATAGCGACGGCAGGGGCCAACCTCACTTCTTTCAAGCAAGATTGGAAGGAGGAATATTGCGTGTGCCAGAAAGAATGTACAGGAAGGGACAGTAATCATGTTCTTGCAACGCCTGAGCGAATATGCAGACAGGACTGGTATGCCACCACCTATGTATCAAAATGTGCCCATACGTTACTTCATTCGGCTTGACCGAGATGGACACCATCCGCACATAATTGACTGCGCCACTGCAGAGAATAAGCGTGGTAAACACATGGCTGCACCTGATTGTAATCGCTCAAGTGCTGATAGACCTATCCTCCTGGCTGATCACGCTGAGTATACTCTTGGCATTCCAAGGAAAGGGAAAAGTATTGAGGATGCACAGAGACGCCATCAGTTGTATTTAGAGCTTATCAAGGACTGCGCTACTGCTACTCATGAACCTGCGGTTATAGCAGTTTTGCGCTTTCTCTCAGAACTGGAGCATGACCCACTGAAACCAGGAGAAGACTTCGAGCCGAGCGAACGAATTACATTCGAGGTGGATGGGGTGCGACCAATTGATTTACCTACTGTACGAGCATACTGGGCAGAAAAGGCTGCCGCGGGTGATACTACACAGCCAATGCAGTGCCTGGTATGCGGTGAGATACGTCCTCCTGTCGCACGTTTACCAATCCAAATCAGGGGTATTCCTGGCGGTCAGCAAACAGGAATGGCTCTTATCTCCGCTAATGCATCTGCTTTCGAATCCTATGGCCTCAAGGAATCTCGCATCGCGCCAACCTGCGAAGAGTGTGGACAGCGTTTTGGGAATGCATTGAACATACTTCTGAAGCAAACGGAAACACATCTCATCATTCCCCCGGTAGCCTACATTTTCTGGACACGCGAACCGACGTCATTCTCGTTCGGCACAATGCTTTCTCAAGCTAATGCTACAGAGGTGCAGCAATTTTTGACAGCGCTGTGGCGAGGGAAACAGGCACCTGTGGATACGACGCCGTTCTACGCAGCCGCCCTCTCAGCCAGCAATGCCCGTATCATTGTGCGCGATTGGATAGAAACGACCCTGAGTGAAGCTCAACACCACCTGGGACGTTATTTTACACTTCAACGTATTGTAGATGGCTCAGGTGACTCACGTTGGTTCCCACTATGGCGACTTGTCAACGCCACAATAAATACAGAAGGAAAGGAGAAACCTACACCACAAGTAGCACGAGCACTACTCCACTTAGCATTCTATGGTGGACCGCTACCCTTGTGGCTGCTGTACCAGGTGGTACGTCGCACACGCGCTGAGCAAGGTGTGCAGCCGGTACATGCAGCACTTATTAAAATGGTCCTTCTCTCGCAACCACCTACTTCGGTATCGAGTGATACCACCCGACCAAGAAATACATCTAACGACATAGAAAGAGGTGCAGATTTGACAGAACTTGACCTTTCAAGTAGTGATACAGCCTATTTATGTGGTCGGCTCCTCGCGGTACTGGAATCAATCCAGCAAACAGCACTAAGGTGGGATGTTAATGCCACTATTGTTGATCGCTACTATAGTACCGCCTCCTCAGCCCCTGCATCGGTGTTTGCACGGCTCCTGCGGGGAGCGCAACCACACCTAGCGGTACTCCGCCGCGACGAGAAGAGAAGAGGTGCTTATATTCGCCTTGACGAACGGCTCCAGGAAATTCTGGCGGGGTTTGAGGAAAAGCGGTTTCCAACGACACTTGACTTAATGGCGCAAGGGCGCTTTGCTCTGGGTTATTACCACCGAAAAACAGCAGACAAAAGAGCAGCATATGCCTCAGCAGCCAACAAGAAAAGCAAACAACAACAAGATAATACACCCACTGAGGGTGATGGCCTGGATATGACTAGCAAGGAGACAAGGTCCAGCGAAGATAAAAGCTGATGCCTTTTCACCTATCAGATGTGAGCAATACAGAGAAATAGAAGGAGTAATATACATGGCAGTACCAATCTACTACGACCCCGAAAAGCGACACGATTTTGTTTTGCTTTTCGATGTGACCGACGGTAATCCAAATGGCGATCCAGATGCGGGCAACCTTCCGCGTGTTGATCCTGAGACGATGCATGGTTTGGTGACAGATGTCTCGATCAAACGCAAGATTCGCGATTGGGTGGATGTAACCTATGGCAACAAGGAGCGTTACAAAATCTACGTACAAAATAAGGGCATTGCTTTGAACACACTACACGAACGGGCATATACGGCACTGAATTTGAATTCGACAGGATCCAAGCAGAAAGCGGAAGATGTCGAGCAAGTACGAGGATGGATGTGTGAAAATTTCTTTGACATTCGGACCTTCGGTGCCGTTATGAATACCTCTATCAACTGTGGACAAGTGCGTGGTCCAGTACAACTCACCTTTGCTCGCTCCATTGATCCAATAGTGCCGCTCGACCTGGCGATTACTCGCGTAGCAATTACAAAAGTTGGCGAGGATAAGACGACCGAGATTGGGCGCAAAGCGGTCGTGCCATACGCACTTTACAAGGGGTATGGCTTCGTGACTCCCCATTTCGCGCGCCAGACAGGCTTTTCTGCTAAGGATCTCGAGACTTTCTGGTCTGCACTCCAAAGCGCCTGGGAGCTTGATCGGTCGGCTAGCCGCGGCATGGTGGCATTTCGCGGATTGTACATTTTTAGTCACGATAACTCGTTAGGAAATGCGCCTGCGCATCGCCTCCTGGAGCGCATCAAGGTAGAAGCAGCGGAGAATGTAAAGGCACCTCGCCATATGAAGGACTACAGTGTCATAGTGGATGATGCTGCTATACCTGATGGGGTAACACTTACAAGGATAGAGGGATAAACCCCAGGCGCAGTTGGCACCTTGCCTTGGGCAGGGTGAGGATTGAAACAAACATGGTGTTTTACCTGGTGGGGAACTGGCATCCAGCCTTCGGGCTGGGTGAGGATTGAAACTGTATACTTCATGGTGTTTTGCTCCTCACTGAGCACCAGCGGGCGCTCAGCACCGAGCAAAGTGGCATCCAGCCTTCTGACTGGATGAGGGTTGAAACATCGATGTGCCAAGCAAAATGCTGAAGGATGCGGTGTGGCATCCGGCCTTCGGGCTGGGTGAGGGTTGAAACATCTACGATGTGTCCGGAGGCGATGCACTGGCGTTCGCGGCATCCGGCCTTCGGGCAGGGTGAGGGTTGAAACATGGTGGCGGACCCGCAAGTAGTGGATACTATCGAGTGGCATCCAGCCATCGGGCTGGGTGAGGGTGAAACATCTCTTGAGGCTATCAGATGGCTCCTTTGCACCAAGTGGCATCCAGCCATCGGGCTGGGTGAGGGTTGAAACAAACGGAATTGCGCCATGGCACAAGGATGTCGTGTGGCATCCAGCCATCGGGCTGGGTGAGGGTTGAAATGAGCTAGGTCAGACATATATCCCGGCAAACGTAGGCTGAATGACTCCATTCAGCCTACGTTTGCCGAGGCTTTAGAGAAACCAGGAGAGCAGGGAAGTGATAGTCTTCCAGGGATTTCTCGCTACGCCTACACTGACTCCTGGATAAGACACAACAGGTGGATTGAACATCACGATGCGGCTGCGGTTATCCCCACGTCGCCAGAATTTTCTCGGTTGATAGTGAGCCATTTGGTACCTCCTTAGATCAGAAACAAGCTGAATAGCCTCGATGGCGCTACAAGACGATTATCCTGAAACATTTTTCATATGCCTCACTCCACAATTCCACCTGTCGCGTATGTCGCGAAACTACACTTACTAGTATACACGAACATGACAAATCGGTCAAGTCCTGTCTGCTATTTCACGACAGGAAACTACCACAAGAAGTACCTCAAAATGCATGAAGTAAAACGACACCTGGGTCAGCAGTTCTCACTCGTTTATCGTGCATGAGCTGCATTGATCACAACCCTATAGACTTATCAGCATTTCCATGATAAAATGAGTCATTAGACGTAAAGATACTCTCTTGTTGAGCAGGCAACATCTACCAAAAATAGACGTAATGTCGTGACATTTATCAATTTGGCAGACCAGAAATATTGCTTTTTATACTGAAACATGGTACAATATGTCTATGTCGGTTGTTCGAAAACGTCCATGATGCCTGTTACTATCGAATTTGATCGACAATCCGAACGGGACAATACAGCATTATATAGTCCGATCTTCGAAAAGTGTGGTGTCGCTCATGTCTCGTAGCTGCTTTTCCCTGAAGACCACGTTTCACTACATATACTCGTAAAGGTTTGCAAAGGAGCCTGCTGCATGCAGCAAGAGGATGATCTGCTGAAAGTACAGGATGTGGCTGACCGTCTGCACGTCAATTCACGCACCATCTTGCGCATGGTTGAACGGGGCGAGTTGGATGCTGTCAAGGTGGCGCGTAGCTGGCGCTTTCGACCACGGGATATCGATGCATACCTGAAAAAACATCATACCGGCTCACTGGTGGCAACACAAGAGGAAGAGTTGCTCCATGACGAGTCTGTGCCGGGTCTTGCCAGTGTCGAACCATTCAGACCCATGAACCGCCTGGATCTTGAGAAACGACGCATAGAATTAGAGAAAGAGCAATTAGATCTGGACACGCGGCGTATAAATTATATTCTCGAGACAAGCCAAAGAATGATTGACACGCCAGATATCGATGATAAAACCAAGGCAAAATTCAAAGTGGAACTCTTAGAAACTCTGCTTCCGCAGCTCTTGGAACTAGGCAAAGGCCGGCCTATAGAACACGACGGGCGAACTTCAGAACGAGATCACCACGCATCCAAACAAAACGCGCTAGATTTGAGTTCGGCCCTGGAACTTGAAAAGACGTAAATCGATACTTCTACTCTCCTTCCTTCCTGGCCGCAAGGGCATCCTACATTAGGGTGCCTTTGCGAACACCAGGATAACTCTTCCTTATTTGTGCTTCAAGCCATAATTCGGAGCCTCTTTAGTAATGAACACATCATGTGGGTGACTCTCGCGCAACCCGGCACCGGTAATGCGCATGAAGCGCGTCTTCTCTTGCATTTCCTCAATCGTGATGCAGCCTGTGTACCCCATCGATTGGCGCAGACCGCCGACCAACTGATACACCAACGGACCCAACAAGCCCTTATACGGCACACGCGCCTCGATACCCTCAGCAATCAAGCGACTTTCATCTACGATGTCACCCTGGAAGTAGCGATCCTTGCTATAGCTGCGCTGCTTCATCGCCGCGATCGAACCCATCGCTCGATAGTCCTTGTAGCGTTCACCATGCGAGATGATCAGGTCCCCAGGGCTTTCATCGACTCCCGCCAGCAGGCTGCCCAACATCACACTATCAGCGCCTGCAGCAATCGCCTTAGCGATATCGCCGGAATACTGGATGCCACCATCTCCAATAATCGGTATACCAGACCGCCGAGCGACCTGCGCACACTCGTAGATAGCGGTGATCTGTGGCACGCCAACACCTGCGATGACGCGGGTTGTACAAATTGACCCTGGACCTATCCCACACTTGACAGCATCTACGCCGGCCTCGATCAGTGCCTCGGTCGCCTCCGCAGTAGCGACATTACCGGCCACCACCTGTACTTGCTTGCCGAACCGACTCTTGACCCGGGCCACCATCTCAATCACCAGGTGCGAGTGCGCGTGCGAGGTATCCACCACCAGCACATCCACGCCCTCCTCAATCAACGCAGCGCAGCGCGCATCGCTATCCGGTCCCACCCCGATGGCAGCCCCCACGCGCAAGCGCCCAAAATCATCTTTTGCCGCCTGCGGATACAAGATTTTCTTCTGGATATCCTTCATCGTGATTAGCCCCTTGAGCAAACCTTGCTCGTCCACCACCAGCAGTTTCTCAATCTTGTAGCGATGCAAAATCTCACGCGCTTGCTCCAACGTCGTCCCCACAGGCACCGTGATCAAATGATCTCGCGTCATCAGTTCCGACACGGGGCGGTCCAGTTTCGTCTCAAAGCGGATGTCACGGTTAGTAAGGATACCAACCAGTCTGCCATTTTCGGTGATGGGGATGCCTGAGATGTGAAAACGCTGCATGACAGCTAAAGCTGAATGCAATGAGGCGGTTGGCTCCATCGTCACCGGGTCTGTAATCATGCCAGCCTCTGAACGCTTGACCTTGTCGACTTCCTCGGCCTGATCTTCGATAGACAAATTACGATGGATGATACCGATGCCACCTTCGCGAGCCAGCGCGATTGCCAACCGTGCCTCGGTGACAGTATCCATAGCAGCACTGACGATGGGGATATTGATACGAATAGTACGCGTTAAGCGAGTCTGTGTGGAAACATCGCTGGGAAGTACTGCCGAGGCAGCTGGTACAATCAGTACATCATCGAACGTGAGACCTTCTAAAGCGAATTTTTCGTCGAAAGCGCCAGGGTTATGCGCCAGAGACATAGTGTTGGCATCCTCCTTAATTAAGAAAACGCCCGGCACGCAATCTAGTGTGCGCCGGGCCTCCACCGATAGAGAGCTGTTGTTTGTCGGTGGGCGCGTATCACAATATTGAGTGAATTACCCATCCATGAATACTTTTTGACAGTGTAGCATCTGCAATCGGACAACGTCAAATAGCAATCAAGCGAGGGTGCTCGTATGATTTTTGCACGGAACAGACGCGTGGGAAACCTGGCAGGCCTCTAACTCCACCCCTGGTGGCGAACTCGGCTGATGAACTACACATGATGATACAATGAAGTCTAGTCAGGAAGGAGATTTACTGAAAAGAGAACCTTTTCTCCTCCTTTTAACGTGTTCATTATAGAGTAGCAGTCATTACAAGCGTTAGCTACTCAGGAGGAAATTATCAACTATGCAACAACAAACACCTACCCCGCTACTCGCGCACCCTAAACGCCGGGATATCTTTCTTCACGGCGTGAAAACACTCAAACTCATCGGTGCCTTAGTGACTGATCCACGTATACCTCTATGGCGTAAACTTTTCTTTTTTGCTTTCATCGGCGGCCTGGCTGTCATCCTGTTTTTCCCTGATGCCCTCAATGAAGTGTTCTTGAGCACCGCCATACCGCTAGTGGGCACAGTTCTAGGTGTACCACTGGACGCGAGCTTCGATTGGGTCGCATTTGCAATAGCCATAGTCACCCTGCTGCGCTTCTTCCCCAGCGAGCTGGTGGCAGAGCATTACAAGCACATTTTCAAACGCGAGTGAGCCGTGGGGCCCCTATCCGGTTGGTCCTTCGAGTTGCGGTTGCCCAGCCTGGGGACCGCTAATTTGTTGCTTCAGCGCGGCGAGTTGCGCGTCGACATCGTGAGCAGAGGAAATCTCTTGCAATTGCCGGTCGATGTCGCTATCAGGCGCACCAAGTAACCCTTGCTCACCTAACGTCCCTTGCTCCAGGAGTGTGTCAAGAGCACCGGCACGGGCTTGCATGTTTAGTACCCTATCCTGGGCGCGCTGCATGGCCAGGTTCATCTCGGTCATCTCCTTCGAGATGCCTGTAACGGACTCGGTCACATGGACCTGTGCCTCTGCCGCCTGATACTGCGCTTTGACCATCTCTTTCTGTGTGCGGAACGTCTCGATGCGCTGTGCTATTTGCTGCTCCACCTGCTCCAGGTGAGCTTGTTGAGCTGAGAGCTGTGTAATCTGCTGCTTGTATGCATCCGTTTGTGTGGCAAGTGCGGCTTTGCGCTGCAACGCGACGCGAGCTAAATCTTCACGACCTACTTGAAGCGCTTGAGCGGCCTGTACCTGTAGGCGGTTCGATTGCGCTTCCACCTGGGCTTCCAACATCTCGATATGCTTCTCGTTCGTAACAACGTCTGCAATGGCCCGGCGCAGTTGCTGCAGTTGTTCGAGCTGCTTGGTATAGGAGTAGTCGAATACCTGTCCAGGGTTTTCGGCTGCGTTCAATGCCGCGTCAGCCTTCATATTGAAAACATTTTGTAAGTGTGACAAAAGACCCATGCGTATTTCTCTCTTTCTTTCCTCGGCAATCGGAAGAACCGATTGCCCACCTGTACAAAAAACGGAACTGCTATCAGTCTTCCCCACATACTATACGATAGTGAACAGCTTTATTACAGTAGGGTAACCATTCAGGTATATGACTCCACGCCACCACCAGCAACTCATGCCTGCTTTTGCTGTGAGTTTTGCCGCCGCAGGCGGTAAAACTCACAGCAAAAAACCTCTTGCGAACCACCGCAGGTGGTGAGGAGTCCTGAAAAATCACAAAGTGGGAGTAACAGCAGTAACAAACCTTTGCGCAATGCTCTGCCATGCAGTATAATAGGCAGTGTGTTGAACACAATCGAACGAAAGGGGCCAACGGCGCTTCTTCTCCATACCTGGTTTAATTTTTCCTAACCCCGCGCCGCCTGCCTCTCGCCAGCAGAATTGAGGAAAAGATGTACAAAGGTCAATCAGGCATGTGGGCCTGGCTCTTGCACCGTATCACCGGCATAGGTATCCTGCTGTTCCTCCTTATCCACATAGTAGATATTTCACTACTGGGATTCGGCCCCGTAGTATACAATGACGGCATACGGCTTTTTGACTTCTGGATTGCGCGCATCCTCTCCCTGGCAGTGATCGCTGCCGTATTATTTCACGCCTTCAACGGCGTGCGTATCATGGTCATCGACTTTTTGAGCAAAGGCGTGCTCTACCAGAAGATCATGTTCTATATCGTCCTGGGACTCGCTATTGTCTGCTTCATCCCTATGGCTATTTATGTGATTATGCCTTTGTTTGTGGCGTTTTTTCATCTGCCCACGGCAGTCAACGCAAAGTAATCGTCCATAGAAAGAGGAGAATGTTCATGCGTATTTCGACGGGATATGGCGCTCGACCATCCGGTGGCGGATTTGAAACTTTTTCCTGGTATTTCATCCGCATTTCTGGTATAGCCCTCATTTTTCTTGTCATCATTCACCTACTGGTCATGCATGTAACGACTGATGTTGCCTGCACGACGTTTCAGTTTGTTGCAGCTCGCTACGCCAATCCCCTCTGGAGGCTCTTCGACTGGCTGCTGCTCACGCTGGCTCTTTTGCACGGCATGAATAGCATGCGTGTCGTTGTCGTCGACTATATACGATCCAGTACCTGGCGTGTCGGCATCCTATCGGCGCTGGCAGTATTGACGTTGATTTTCTTTATGTTAGGCACGATTACGATCATCGCGTTCCAGAACGTGCCAGCGAGCCTTATTGGCCCGAATTGCGTACATTTCCACTAGAAGCGAGGATAACACCATGTATCATAAATTTGATGTCATCATCATCGGTGCAGGCGGTGCCGGGTTGATGGGCGCGATCCAGCTCTCAGGTTCCAGCGTCGCCGTACTCTCGAAAGTCTACCCCACGCGCTCGCATACCGGTGCCGCGCAAGGAGGCGTCGCTGCCGCGTTGGGCAACCTGGAAGAAGATCACTGGAAGTGGCACATGTACGACACCGTCAAAGGCGGTGACTACCTGGTAGATCAGCCCGCAGCGGAAATCCTGGCACGAGACGCCATCGATGCCGTGTATGAGTTGGAGCATCGCGGGCTGCCCTTCAACCGTACCAAAGATGGACGTATTGATCAGCGCCGCTTCGGAGGACATACAAGCAACTACGGTGAAGCTCCTGTCCGCCGTGCCTGCTATGCCGCGGACCGTACGGGACACATGATGCTACAGACGATGTACCAGAATGCCATCAAGAATCAAGTGCGCTTCTTCAATGAATATCTCGTACTTGATCTGCTCTTCAACGAAGGGCGGGCTTGCGGTGTGGTTGCCATGGAGATTCGCACCGGCGAGGTTTCGACCTTCCATGCTAAAGCCATCCTCTTCGCCACAGGTGGCTATGGACGTGCCTGGCGTGTCACCAGCAATGCCTTCGCTTGCATGGGCGACGGTATGGCGATTGCCTACCGCAGAGGGATACCTCTGCAGGACATGGAGATGTACCAGTTCCATCCTACGGGTCTCTACAAGGTGGGAGTCCTGCTCAGTGAGGCGGCACGCGGTGAAGGAGGCAAACTGCTCAACGGCAAGGGCGAGTACTTCATGGAACGCTACATGCCTACCCTCAAAGACCTGGCCCCACGCGACATCGTTTCTCGCTGCATCATTCAAGAGATCAAAGAGGGGCGCGGCGTAGACGGCAAGGACTATGTCTACCTGGATTTAACGCATCTGGGGGCGGAGTTCATTAACGAGAAGCTGCCTGACATCACCGACTTCGCACGCAACTACCTGGGCGTCGAGCCGATTACTGAGCCGATTCCGATCCAGCCAACTGCCCATTATGCTATGGGTGGCATTCCGACCGATGTCGATGGGCGTGTGGTGATTGACCCACAATGGACGCCTATGCCAGGCTTCTACGCCGCCGGTGAATGCGCCTGCGTCTCGGTGCACGGTGCCAATCGCCTGGGCACCAATTCCCTGGTGGACCTGATTGTGTTTGGGCGACGCGCCGGCAGACACATCGCAAAGTTCATCGCTGAGAACGACCATGTACCCCTGCCAGTAGAGCCGGAGTCGTTTGCTCGCGAACTGCTCGATCACCTCTATACCTCTACTGGTGGCGAATTGGCAGCCCCTATACGCAGTACGCTGCAAAACGAGATGGACGCCAGGGTGTTTGTCGAGCGTGACGAGCAAGGCCTACGACACGCCCTTGATACACTTGATGGATTGCAAGACGCCTACAAGAACGTGCAGTTACAGGATAAGGGCAAGACGTTTAATACAGAACTGGTTGAGACGATTGAGCTTGGTTTCCTGCTTGACTGTGCCGAGGCCACCATACACGGCGCGCTGGCACGCACAGAGAGTCGCGGCGCGCATTACCGTATCGACTACCAGCAGCGTGACGACGCCAACTGGCTCAAGCATACTCTTGCTTATAGGGGTGCAAAGACGCATGATGTGCGGCTGGACTATAAAGACGTGATACTAATCGATGACCCGATCTTCAAACCAAAGGAACGGAAATACTAAGGAGACACCATTCCAGGGCGACCGCGAGGGATCGCCCCTACGATACACGATATACATGCTGCGGAGCCCGTGTATCGTAGAGGCAAACCTTGCGGTCTAATATCAAGGAGACATGTTATGAAATTACTGGTACGTATCAAACGCTACGACCCTGAGAAGGATAGTAAACCATACTGGGCCCAATATGGTGTGGAGGCTGATCCTATTGACCGCCTCCTGGATGTGTTGAATACTATCAAGTGGACCCAGGAAGGTTCACTGACGTATCGCCGTTCCTGTGCCCATGGGGTGTGCGGCTCCGATGCTATGCGCATTAACGGACGCAACCGCCTGGCGTGCAAGGTATTGGTGCGTGACGTGGGCGAGAAGGTGACGATTGAGCCGATGCTGGGCTTTCCGGTGATCAAAGACCTGGTGGTCGATCTGGATCCGTTCTTTGACAAGTACGTAGCGATCAAGCCCTACCTCATCAATGATGATCCGCCGCCGGCCACCGAACGCTTGCAAAGCTCTGCCGAGCGCGCCCGCTTTGACGAAGGCACAAAGTGTATTCTCTGCGGGGCTTGCACAGGCTCCTGTCCATCCATTTGGGGCAATCCCGACTGGGTTGGCCCAGCCTCGATCGTGAATGCGCACCGCTTCATCTTCGACAGTCGCGACCAGGGAGCTGCCGAACGCCTTGCCATCCTGGGACAATCGGATGGCGTGTGGCGCTGCCGTACCATATTCAACTGTGCCGACGCCTGCCCCCGTGGCATCCATGTGACCGACTTGATCGAACAGGTCAAACGCGCCATCGCCTTTGGAGACACTAAGGTCGAGTGATACAAGAAAAGGGGCGTATGGACCCGATTTATCGCGTCCGTGGGGTGGTGTAAGCTGACACAGGAGGAATCTTGTCGACAACAACAGAAACCTGGCAGCACCGGGAGATCACGACCAACGGCATTCGCATGCACTACGTGACACAGGGCACTGGGCCCCTCGTCGTGCTGCTGCATGGCTTCCCTGAATTCTGGTATTCCTGGCGCTACCAGATACCCTTCCTCGCCGAACATGGCTATACGGTGGTAGCTCCCGATTTGCGCGGCTACAACGATACTGATAAACCGCGCACGGGCTATGACGTTGCCACACTTACACGCGACATTGCCGGGCTGATCAAAGGGTTAGGGCAAGAAAAGGCGATCATCGTCGGGCACGATTGGGGTGGCGTGCTGGCATGGGTCTTTGCCGCTTCCTATCCTCAAATGACAGATCGCTTGATCGTCATGAATGCCCCTCACCCGGCGGCAATGATGCGCGAATTTCGCACGCTCTCACAGCTACGTAAAAGCTGGTACATCTTCTTCTTCCAGCTTCCCTGGCTTCCTGAATACATGCTACTGCGCAACAATGCAAACGAGATTGGCCGTATGCTGCGTGGAGCCGCCATACAGAAGTCTGTCTTCCCGCGAGAAGTCACGGCGAAATTCCAGGAGGCCATGAGCAAGCCCGGAGCGATGACCGCCGCTTTGAACTACTATCGTCAACTTTTCCGTCGCCTACCAACCTCCTCCAGGGATCCAAGGGTCAGGGTGACCGCACCCACCTTGCTCATCTGGGGCGAGCAAGATATCGCCCTGGGCATCGAGCTAACCACCGGCCTTGAACAATGGGTAGGCGACCTCGAAATCAAGCGCATCCCCGATAGCGGCCACTGGGTGCAGCAGGAGCAGCCTGAGAAAGTCAACCAGTTCATGCTGGACTTTCTGCAAAGCTGATTAGTCTTGCTTCAGTACCGCCTCCACCAACCTGGCATTTGATGGTGTCTTTTCCAGCAAATGGATCACCTGCTCGGTAATCTCACGCCTGGGCAGATCCGCCAGCTTGCGCCGTAAGATCGCCATCGCCCTTAATTCCTCAGGCGACAGCAGCCGCTCCTCCTGACGTGTGCTTGATGCGGCCAGGTCGACGGCGGGGAAGATACGACGATCTGCGAGTTCACGCGAGAGGCGAATCTCTAGATTGCCCGTCCCCTTAAATTCTTCATAGACAACTTCATCCAGGCGACTGCCCGTCTCGACGAGGCAACTGGCAACGATAGTCAGGCTGCCACCTTCTTCGAGCGTGCGTGCAGCCCCGAACACACGCCGTCCCACCTCCAGCGCGCGCGCATCAATGCCACCGGAGAGCGTGCGACTCCCGTAGCCCCCACGCTGGTTGCGCGGCCCACTCCACATATCGCTGCTCAAATTATGAGCACGAGCCAGCCGTGTGAGCGAGTCAAGCAGGATCACAACATCCTTCCCCTGCTCCACCTGCCGTTTCGCCTCGACCAACGCTTGTTCGACGATGCGCCCATGCCGCGCCAGTTCCTGATCGAAGCTAGAGGCGTAGAGCTTCACAGTTGGTCCTTGCACTTCCATCCGCCACTCTGTAACTTCTTCAGGTCTTTCATCGACCAAACAAAGAAAGAGGAGAGCATCAGGGTAGTTTTTCAGGATAGCGGCTGCGATCTGGCGCAGAATCGTCGTCTTGCCCGCCTGTGGTGGTGCCACAATGAGGGCTCGCTGTCCGAAGCCCAGCGGCACGAACAGGTCCATCAGTCGCATAGCAAGCGGCACCGGGCCGGTCTCCAACGTGATACGGCGATTGGGATGGATGGCGGTTAGTTTGTCAAAGGGTGTGGGTGGTGATGGCACAATGTCTTCCTTGTCCTGCAAGTTAGTGTTATGTATGAAAGCAATGTTGCTATGTAACAGTGTATCTTGCCTGGATGCGTTTGACAATAGCATCAACAAAGCCCTCAACTTCGCCACGAATATCATCAAAAGATCCATTGTTATCAAGCGCTTTAACACGCTGCTGCTCGATACCATGATCTGCTATGACATTGGCCGATAGAACATGGGCACTGTCCTTGTCATAATACGAAGCGAAGATAAATTCTGATACTTCGTGATCGTCCGGTGTTTGTGGATGAGCGACACGCTCTTTAACGCGAGCTTTACATATATCGATGCTGGCGTCAAGAAAAAGGAAATAAGCGCCTTGTAAAAAATGAGGACTAAACTGTTGGAAGGCCCGGCTATAATCGTCGCGGGCAAACTCAATAAGAATGAGCATGGATTTGAAAACAGCCTGAACGTGATTATGAGTTGTTTGCTCTGCCCTGTTTGCTTCTTCCTCCGCCGTCTTTAAGGCAGTATCGAGCATAGAGCGGTCAATAACATTGAAGCCATCACGCCCTGCGGGGAGAAATTTACCCTCTTTGTCGGCCTTGTACATAGCGTAAAGGATATCATAGTCATTGATGCGCGCTATATGGCAATCGCTTTTTTGCTTACCTACATAGGAAATGACGTGACGCGCAATAGTCGATTTGCCGCTACCAGGTAATCCTAAAATGAAAAGTTTCATGGGCAAAAAATAAAAACCCTTTACGCGGATCGAAGCACGTTGGAACAAAACAATTAAATAAGGTATACCATGAAACATTCTATTACACAAGTAATAAGTGAGAGAATACTAACCTGGGCTGTGAAGAGGATAGAAAAGAGAAAACGAGAAAGAAAAGATGCTAGTTTCCCTTGTAGCTGGAGGCATCGTCTTTAATGGGTATCAGATAGGAACTAATTTTACCTGGCTTCCACCGGTTCTCTTTCAGACGAAGCCTCGACCGGCGGGTCGTCAGGGGAAATCCTGCTGAGTTGGTCTGTTGTAGGTAGTGATTGTTTGTCAGCAGATTAGCTCAACTCTCTGTATTCAGTTGATTTTATTCATATGCTCTGCTCTTCCTTTTTTCTCTCTGATCGAGGGGTTTGAGCCTGTGCTGCTGAAGGTTCTTTCTTCGCCTCTCGGCCTCCTCTTAGCAGAGCGCGCTGCTGGAGGTTCTTTCTCCGCCTCTCGGCCTCCTCTCGCCAGAGTGTGATCACGGTCACTAGAGTGCTGATAGCAGTCACCAAAGTGCTGGTTGCAGTCACTAGGATAGTGAGCCATTCGTTGAGGCTCATACCACTTCCTCCTCTATGACAAGTGTAGTAATTCCTACTAGCATTTGCTACACACTTGTCATTTGTGGTACTATTGCTCCCAGCATGAAGTATCCCACAAAGGTATCTCCATGCGGTAGAGCATGTGACAATCTTACATGCTAGTGTGGGCCGGGAGCTATCTCTCTCAGTCGAGTGATATGCTCGAGCTTGGCGGCATAGCGCATTTCACAAGACACCTATTAAGAGTTGTAGTTCCCGCTCACAAACCTGTTTTAATCTCTTTACTACTATGTATTCAATCTATGCTATTTAGCAAAAACGTTTGCAATTGCTAAGAGTAACTATGTGTTAATAGTCCCGAAGCCAGTGATTTACTTTTCCTCCTACAAAGAGAATGGAGACCATAGTATCCATCCCTATCTCCTATAGTCCCAGCTCGTGATATTGTTTCCTCCCAGGCCTTGACCTGACTTGAGCATATTATCAAGAGATCCAATGATCAATGCAGTAGTTGATGAAAGCGCGGTAGCAGAAGAATAACGTCCTAAAACCTCCTGGAGTTTTGCATAAGTATATGAACTAACGCCTAGTCGCACGGTTACTGGGGGAGACTCGAGCAGATTCTCTTTGGGTGTCGGCTGTTCGACGGAAAAGAGCACAGCATCATGTCCAATACCTGGTACAAATCATCCAGTGCTTGTTTTAAGAGCCTGGCCTTTGCACGCGCCTCTTCAAGTGAAACCTTGTTCAACAGGAGATAGTATCGATCAGCATAAGCATGGTAGAGTTTACAATCCATAAGATTTGTAAACAGAGTAGGCAGTTGCTGTTGAATACGCTGCGGTTGAAGTTCCCAGCTTGTCATGGTCAGCGCCGTTGGCAAGCACGGACACCCGCCATGGTCGCAGGACTCACAGATCATATCTGGACGGTCAAGGAGCTTCTGATAACTGTCGTTCTTACTACCGCTTTCAACACAAAATAGAGAGACTACCGCCGATTATATTATGCAAAAATACGCGTTGCCTCCGGGAAAACATACAGGTTATGTTATGAGGTGCGGCTTGAGATGAGAATCTGTTCTCTCAAAATCGGAGTAACAAGCTCTTCGACCTGTGATAAGAAAGCCTGCCTGGTAACCCCGTTCGTGTTGTTGACGACCTTTATTCTTTTTACGGCGATATGGAAGCGCTCCATCAGGCAGATCGCTGTTGAGGTTAAATATTGACGATGGTCTCTGTTATAATAAATCTCGAAAATATACTCTGAGACGTAATTATCGTCAGGCGTTTGAGGGTTTGCTACGCGAGCTCTGATACGCTGTTTGCATGTCTCAACTTCAGCATCGATGAAAAGGAAAAAAGCGTCTGTCAGTGGCATGGAAGTAAAAAGCTCTAATGCTTCACAGTAATCATCGCGAGCGAACTCAATAATGTTCACTTCATTTGTTTCAGAAGTGCGCTCTTTTTCTTGCAATTGGCGTACTAACTCTCTTAAGGCATCGTCGAATGCGCTGAGATCATGGACATCGAAACCATCATACCCATCATGCAGAGTGGAACTAAAACGTTTACCCTCCCTATCTGCTAGAGACATTTCGTATAAAATACGATAATCTTGTAGCAGATAAGGGGTCCGACCGTAATCACGCGCCAACATTTCTATGTAATGAGCGGCAGTTGATTTACCACTGCCAGGAAGCCCTAATACGAAAAAAAACTGTTCCATAAGAACACGCCTCTTTGCTGATTACTACACAGACAATAAACAATACCACGGGATAACGCCTGAAAAACAGGATAACACCAAAAAAATACAAAAACGCTGATAAAGCGTTTTATGCTTTAATAATAGCAAAGACGTTTGAAATTGTCACGAGTAACTATGTGTTAATAGTCCGAAGCCAGCGATCTGCTTTTCCTTCTACAAAGAAGGTGAAGATCATAGTACCCATCCCCATTTCTCGTAGTCCCAACTCATGATATTGTTACCTCCTCTATCTTGACCTGACTTGAGCATACTATCAAGAGCTTCGATGATCAATGCAGTAGTTGATGAAAGGGCGCTAGCGGCAGAATAGCGCCCTAGCACCTCCTGAAGTTTTGCATAGGTATACGAACCCACGCCTAGTCGCACAGTTACTCTGGGAGACTCAAGCAGATTCCCTGCGGGTGTCGGCTGTTCGAGGGTAAAGCGTACTGCATCAACCTGGTACGAATCATCCAGGGCTTGTTTTAGAAGCTTGGCCTTTGCGCGCGCCTCTTCAAGCGAAATCTTGTTCAACATCAGATAGTATCGATCAGCATAAGCATGGTAGAGCTTGCAGTCCGAGGTGTTTGTAAACAATGACGTTAGCTGCCTCTCGATACGCTGCCCGACAGCGCGGCTCAAGTTTCTCGCCACACGGTCTCCGTACTTGTCGGTGAGGCTGGTTTGTCCGTCAATATCGACAGCAATGAAGGAGACAGCGTCTTTCGTGGTATACTGTGTCTTATCGTCTTTGGCGAATGGCTCAAAGCTCTTCATGCCTTGGATGTCCTGCAGGAGAGACTCGACGTCGGAGATAAAGTCGGTCTCGGAGGCGAATACGTCGAAGGTTGGGTCGACAGTGCCGGGAGTTCTGAGTAGGGAGAGAAACTTCTGTGAGGCTTGTTGGCGGGCGCGATAGGTCAAGAGCAACTCCTGGGCCATCCGCGCGACGATGCGCAGCACGTGCTGATCCCTGTCGTTGAAGCCATCTGGACCGGCTGCTGCCACATAGAGTACGCCCATTGGGAGATCATCTTCTCCGCCAATGGGAATAGCAATAGCCGAGCCGGGTTCTTCCTGTTCTCGATTGGCAATGGCTCGGTCTTGGGGAGTCACCCTATGATGATAGATGATGCGACCTCCCTGGTAGGCTCGGAGGCTGATGCTGATCACAGAGTCTGTAGGAGAAACAGCAGTTGTGCCTAGCTTATAGATAGACGGAGCATAACGGCTCTTCGCTCGTACAACAAGGCTGCGTTTCTGGAACGGCAGATAGGCATAATCTGGCGTGAGAATACAGCAGAATTTCCAGCGATGCTGGTCTGCTCCTCCCAGGCGTACTACCGTGTTGGCAAGGTTTGTCAGAATAGTGTCTTGAGTAGTTGGATTCGCAGCAACATCCAGGAATGGATCGACAATATCGCGCATCCCACGGCCCAGGTAGAAGTCCCAGTCCTGCACATCAGTATAAAGTGGGGCCAGCAAACGCCTGATCACTTCTACCGTTGGCTGGCTCAGTGTGAGGCGACTATCATCGACCTCTAGACGTGGGAAAACGAGTAACGTGTTGTCAAGGGGCCTATCTTCTCTGGGTATTCCCTCCTCCATTACCCTCAATGGCATGACACGAAAGGTATCGGGATATTGAAATGAAGGGTTTGTAGCAAGGAGTGTGTAGAAAGAGCGACTTTGCCCGAGCCAACCTACGAGGGATTCACCAATCGTGAGCAAATCTTGGGTTTCTTGGACTTTCATATATGCATTTGGCGTGTGGAGTGGTAGGATCAACGCTGTCCGTGTGAAGCGAATTTCCTCGCAAATCATAGCGAGCGCGAGATAGAGGGCATGAGAGGCATAGTAGCGCCAAAAAGCTCCTGGTAATATGCATGATTGACACGCCGGTCAATCGACATGGTATCGGCTTCGCGCACAAACTCGTGCTGGCCAGCGCCTGGAAGCGCTGCCGGCAACTTTTGCGCGTTTGTCTCTACGACGGACGACCAGATTTTAGCAACATTTTCTGGAATCTGACCGATGGTATAACAACCCTGGTCGAGCAATTCTCTAATGACGGCGAGCTTTTCTAACTCGCTCGGAGAATATTGTCGCTGCCCGGTGGTATCCTTCGATCGCCAGGGGCTGAGCAGATGCCTGTCCTCAAGGTCGCGTATGCGGCTTTCTTTCATGTGAAACAACTGGGCCATGCGCCCAATAGTCACCGTAGCCTCTGCTCGTGCATGTTCAATGCTCTGCTGGATTCGTTGCTGAGCATCCTTGCGACGCAGGTATTCTTTGATAGTATCCAGGTTTTGCTCTTCCATACAAGGTTCCTTACATGCATAACCCTCAATATCACCTGTATCTACAAAGTAGATGGCAGATGATACTTACATTGTAAAATGCGTGCTAAACGCTGTTGCTCAATATAAGAAACATGTTATCACAAATTAAACGTCCGAGAAAGTCTAAATTAACGACAGAAGAAATTCAGGGAGAAACATAGGAAAAGAGTCCTGTCACGCCGAGAATCGACTTTGCTATTGTAAACCTTAATGGATAATCTGTCAAGAGCAGAGAATAGCTCATGGCAAATTTATATTATCTGCATCATATTAGTGAGATTAGTTACGAATAGAAACACGAAAGTTCTGTTATCATTCATATATTAGGTCATAAAACCTATTGACATATGAGGTTTTCTATGTTATTACTAAGGTATGGCTGGGAATGCTATGAATTGGGATGGAAATGTGTTTTTAGAGAGCCGATCTTCTACCTCAAAAGAGCTCAGAAAATTTCGTTGGTAAGAAATCGTATTTTGTCAGAAATTTCCTGAGAATACTTGAAAGAGGAAGGAGATATTATATGGGATATGAACCAAATAATTTTGACTTCGGCGAGAATGTCATATGTAGCGAAGATATCTGGAAGAATTTATACCGCAACCTGCGCCCATCTATTAGAAAATTTGTGTGCAGCCATAGGTGTGCTTTGATCAAAGGCCAGGAAAACGATGTCGTCGAAGATTTGCTACAAGAGACTGTGATACGTGTTTTCAAGTACGCAAAGCGTGCCGCAGAAGGACATGTTGCTCCTATCGACTCGATTGAGCGGTTCGGATACACAACCGCGTTGAATGTTTGCCGGGATTGGTGGAGGAAAGAGCGGCATATGCTGCAGTGGCAGTCTCTGGATGATGGAGTACCTGTAGATGCGCTGAGTCGAGTCTGGGTTCTCAATCCTGAAGAAGAAGTGCTGAATCTGGTGTACCAGGAGTGGATTTTTATGAAGGCAGCGAGAGATATCGCGCAGTTTCCGCAGAAAACTCGGCGAGCGTTGCTAGTCGAACTAGCAGAGCGCATGTACTTTGATGACGAGCCAACGCCGTTGCAAAAAGCATTCATGCAACAGGGCATTCGACTTGCCGACTACCAGGGACTAAAACCAGCTGATCCAAAACTGCGTAGTCGGCACGCTTCGCTAGCGAATCAAGCATTCAACCGAGTCAAAGCGTTCTCGCACGCTGGTATTTGATGAATAGTCCTTACGCTCGCTGTCAATAGTGGTATACGTCCTGTGGGCGTTTGTAGTCGCCGCACAATCGTAGCGTGCCCATGCAAAAGAGATGAATGCAGGATTTCGATTGCACGCATCGTTGAGTATCGCTCGTAAACGGATCGCGAAATTGCCCTGTATACAACAATACATCCTAACTGCGTAGTACGTTACCTGATTGCAGTCTCGCATTCATCATTGTCATGTGTACATGCTCCTCATAGTCCCGATCTGTAGCGCCTGGGGACAATGAAATCGTTACTGGGGTTCATCACAGCTAATACAACTCACTGATTTGCTGCGATGCAGTTTTCCGCAGTAGATCTAATGGGAGGACTTTATGAGCGACTTCGTCAGAATACTTCTCCTGCTGCTACTCGTAGTTTCCGCCGCTGTACTTCTCTGTTTGCTCATATCGGCTCTGGCCCTATTAGAACTCTTTCTCGTGCTCTCGGGTGTATTGATACTTGCAGCAGGAGTCAGCACAGTAAACGACCTGATAGATTACCATAAGGTTGAGAGTGAGCTTCGCAAGATTAAGCTTGAGAAGAAGAGACAGCAATTGCTTCCACCAGATCAAAACCAGACCAGCACTTCTCATCGTCATGACCAGGCACGTTTGAGAAGATTACGCGGAGGTCGTTGTCGCTAGTACACGATTCTGTCGTAACGAATAATTAGGTAACAAGCTGACGTACAACAATACATTTCGGCCGTGTAGTATGTTTCTTTTACACCTGCTTGTACCCGACTCCTTTTATATCCTACCTGTAAGTATCGTCTTATAAATGTGTACCTGGTTGTAAGGTCTACATCCCTTTCAAACAGAAAAACAACGGAGGAGCTAAAAATAAAATGCAAGCAGATCAACCAAAACTTTTGCCCATCCTTGGGATTGGCTGTGTCTTATTCATCGTAATCCTGGTAATCCTGTGGCCCTACCATGACCTGATCGGATTCCTCGCGATTGGTCTTGCTGTCTTTACCATACTGGTATTGCTGGGCATAAGGATCATGCAGGCCGTGGCCGATGTCAGAGACAAATTTGCCGATGTCAAAGGCAAAGAAAATGAGCAAGGACTGCGACGAAGTCGGCTACGCCCCTTCCATGGCGGGCAATATGAAATACCGTTGGATAACGGTAAGACATATATGCCTCCGCTGCAGAAAAAGAAGGCAAGAGCCTTATTCCGAGGGGTACGATGGGGACGACCCCAAAGACTCTTCTAACAAAGGATGGGATTGATCCTGTAATGAGTGATTAATCGGCGGGCTGCTGTAATGTATAATGCATCACGGCAGCCTGAGTGAGAATAGGAGGTCAATATGGATCCAGAAATGCTGGCGATTATTGTTCTCGTAGTCATGCTCATCTTACTCGTTGTTTTCATTGCTGGGATGATGGTCGGTGTAAAGCTGTCCCGCCCTAGAGCAGTCTAACAATAATGTAACCAAGGCTGTCTGCACGTGGTACAATGGTGAAAAGTACTTCACGGTACTCTGCCATTGTACCATCCGCGGGATGAAATTAGCCCTTCTACCTGTTATAATCTACAGGTGAGTAACCGTCCACATGACCAGTGACATTACCCCAACTATCCTTTATACTTCCCTTTAGAAAGTATGGTGAGGACTGAATCATTTGTTTCCGTACCATACACCAGGAGCTTATACATTATGGGATTTCATGGAAATTTTAGTGGCGGCCTGGCATCATATGCCGAAGAACAGAAAAAACGCGGTCGCAAAACCGATATACGCACCGTTCGGCGTGTGGCTCAGGCCTTCCGCCCATATACATTTCAGGTTATATTGGTTCTTATAGCCATTCTTCTCACAACGATTTTAGGATTGGTCAACCCACTCTTGATCCGCTATATCTTTGATGACGCCATTGGCAAAAACAACCTGAACCTGCTGATCATTTTAGTCTCTATTATGTTCGTGATGCCCATCATCACAGGCATCATTGGTGTGGGGCAGACATACCTGAATAATACCATTGGGCAGCGTGTCATGCGCGACTTCCGAAACAACCTCTACTCTCACATACAGAGCATGTCGCTGCGCTTCTTCACCAGCACACGCACCGGTGAGATTCAGTCGCGTCTCTCCAACGATGTCGGTGGCGTGCAGGCTGTTGTTACCAACACCGCTACTAGCGTCGTCTCCAACATTTCAACAGCGGTGAGTACCATCATCGCGATGATCTTCATCAGCCCTCTGCTGACGCTGGTCTCACTCGGCCTGCTGCCTCTCTTCCTTTGGATTACCTACAAGGTGGGTAATGTGCGCCGCACGACCAGTAAGGAAACGCAAAAGAGCCTGGCTTCGCTGACTGCTATGATGCAGGAGACACTCTCCGTCAGCGGCATTCTCTTGATTAAAACATTCGGACGCCAGCAGTATGTACAGGGGCAATTCGAGAAAGAAAATCAGAACCTGACCGACCTGGAGATACGCCAGCAGATGATTGGCCGCTGGTTCTTCATGTTCATCGGCACCTTCTTCTCGATCACCCCTGCCATTATCTACTTGATAGCAGGCTGGCTGATTATTCGTGATCCGTTGCATGCAGGTATCAGCCTTGGAGGTATCGTTGCCTTCACGACCCTACAGAGCAGGATATACTTCCCTATTGGGCAGTTGCTCAGTGTCCAGGTTGATATTCAGGGCGCATTGGCATTGTTCGACCGCATCTTTGAGTACCTGGACTTACCCATCGACATTCAGGATGCTCCCAGGGCACGCCACCTGAAAGTGGATAATGTGCGCGGCGAGGTAGCCTTCAAAAACGTCTCATTCACGTATAAGCGTGATGAACCTAGTGTGCTAAGTGGCCTCCTGGGCACGGGTGAGGACGAGAACAATGGGAACGGAAACGGCAAAGTGAAGCGGCCTGTCTCGCCAAATCCGTTAGCCCTCACGGAGGAGCCTGTTGGGCAGACAACGATCAACAATGTCTCGTTTGACATTAAGCCCGGACAACTGGCTGCACTCGTTGGACCAAGCGGTGCAGGCAAGACCACCCTAACCTATCTTGTCCCACGACTCTACGACGTGGACAGCGGCGCAGTTGAGATCGATGGCATCAATGTCAAGGACATTGCGCTGGCTTCATTAGGTGAAATTATTGGCGTCGTCACACAGGAAACCTACCTATTGCACGCCTCGATCAGGGAGAATCTGCTGTATGCACGTACCGATGCGACAGAGGAAGAAATGATCGCAGCGGCGAAAGCTGCAGCCATCCACGACCGCATCATGGAACTCGATGATGGCTACGACACGATTGTGGGTGAGCGTGGTTACAAACTCTCTGGCGGTGAGAAGCAGCGCATCGCCATTGCCCGCGTGATCCTCAAAAACCCAAGAATATTGATCCTGGATGAGGCGACCAGCGCGCTCGATACACACTCCGAGCGCTTGATCCAGGCGGCGTTAGAGCCGTTAATGGAGAACCGTACGACGCTGGCTATTGCTCATCGTCTTTCAACCATCCTGGCAGCAGACGTGATCCTGGTTGTCGATAGAGGGGAGATTGTGGAGCAGGGCACACACGAGGAATTGCTGCGGCAAGGTGGGTTATATGCCAGGCTATACAACGAGCAGTTCACGCAGTTACGAGAAGAGGTTGAGGTAGTTTAAGAAATTCACCAACCTGACGCCCGCAAGCAGCATCAGGTTGGTGAATTTCTTAAAACCTAGAGTTGGCCTGCTTTTGCCTTGCTATATTGCGTAGTCAACTCATCCTTGGTGCGGGAATACAGTTCACGGCCTTGCGCTAATGCATCGGTTGCGCGACTGCGTAGTTCCTGCAGACCGCCAGAGCTCAGGGTAATACCTTGCTCACCAAGTTGTGCCCTCGTAGCTTCACCTGATTGCGGTGCAAGGAGTAAGCCAGCAGCTACTCCGAGCGCAAATCCTATAAATAACCCCCAGAAAAATTTCACCGTTGTCCTCCATTCTTTGACTACATTACTAACTCAACTCTTACTCAGCCTCTTCCAGACTCTTCTTTACAAGAGCAAGGAGACTCTCCAGGTCGAAGGGCTTTTGTACGACATGTACGCCCTGGTAGAGGTCTGGATTGCTCTCAACCGATCTGGTCACCTGTTCGGCTTCAAGCACCGCCGCCGTATAAACGATGACAGGAATTTCTGCCACAATGGGGTCAGCCTTCAACTGCTTCAATATGTCCTGTCCAGAGATATCGCCCAATTTCAGATCGAGAATCAGCAAATCTGGCAACTGGGTTTTGACTCTCATAAAGGCGTCTTTACCCTCTTGCAGAATGTAGACCTGGTACTCTTCATCCTCAAGGACCCTACGCATCAGATGAAGGAGCTCATTTTTATCATCAACAACGAGTATCTGTTTTCCCACAAATAATCGGCGCAGAGCCCCTTACCAATAAATAGGCATAAAGGGAAGCGCCTCCTCCTGTTATTGTCGTTTGTGACGATGCAACGTCTTGAGTGCCAGTAGTAGTGTATCACGTTCTCAACTGAGAGACAAGGCTACCCAGGAGAAAGATTTAGGTCATCACTTGACACCTTTTCGCTCTGGATGCTACCATGCAACCAGCGCTGCTAATCCTCGTAGTATGTGTCCAGCCAACAAAGGAGCAGGGTGCATGGATGCTTTTCGCCCATCGCGGCGCATGGTTGTGCTTGGCCTGGCTGGGCTGCTCGGAACAGGTGGAACTCTACTCTGGCTGCAACGCTTGCACACCCAACCAGTTCAGCGCAATGTCTCCTCCCCCTTTCCTTACACCTCCGGCGACCATTCTACATATCGTGGTCATAGAGGTGGGTTGCTGACCGGTGCATGGTCGCCCGATAGTGAGCGTATTGCCTCGGCAGGCCTTGATAAGACAGTACAGGTCTGGGATGCCACCACCGGTGACCATTTGCTTACTAATCATGATCATGCTCAAATTATTCTGAACGTGGCGTGGTCGCCCGATGGCACGCGCATCGCCTCAGCCAGTGCTGATCAGACGGTACAGGTCTGCAAGGTTGTTGGGCCAGAGGATGTGATTATCCCCAATGGCAGCGTGCTGGTGTATGGTGGTCATTCTGGCTGGGTGCTGGCCGTGGCGTGGTCACCCGATGGCACGCGGCTCGTCTCCGCCGGCGAGGATCAGACGGTGCAGGTGTGGGACGCCGACACCGGGGATACTCTCTTCGCCTATCATGGTCATTCCGACGTAGTGAATAGTGTGGCATGGTCGCCTGACGGCACACTCATCGCCTCTGCTGGAGACGATGAAACTGTGCAGGTGTGGGACGCCGTTGGCGGAAAGCACATCTTCACCTACTTTGGCCATCCCAAACTTGTCAATGTCATAACATGGTCACCCGATGGCGCGCGCATTGCCTCTGGCAGTGCTGACAGGACAGTCCAGGTCTGGGATGCCACCACCGGCAAGAACGCCTTTATCTATCGCGGTCATTCCCGTTGGGTCTTTGCTGTGGCGTGGTCGCCCGATGGCGCGCGTATCGCCTCTGGTAGTGTTGATAAAACAGTCCAGGTCTGGGATGCCAGTACGGGCGGTAATGTCTTCATCTATCGACACCATTCCTTTGACGTCAATGCAGTGGCGTGGTCACCCGACGGTGCACGTATTGCCTCCGTAAGCGGCGACGGAACCGTGCAGGTCTGGAAAGCCCCCTGATACCAGGTCGGCTCATTTCTTGCGAGGTACAGCAGTAGGCCAGCAGCCACCTTCATAGCGGATGGGATGGAGATTGAGCATGTCTCGCAATATGCGACGTGTTGGGGATAGGCGATGCTCTTTTTTCGCTGGAGACGATGAAGGTTGCTGCCCAGGTGCGTTTTGGGACAGTTGGGACACTAACTTTTCTTGTGATGTTCGTCTTATCATTTTTCTGACGCCACAGGGAATAATGGCGTATTGTGTGACCCTATAAACTCTCCCTTGGAGAGCTATGACATTTCATCTGTTGCAAGTATAGTCGGATACTGCCTGGTTGTCAATGTTTATGGATCAATTAAAAACGGCACTCTAAACAGGTGCCGTTTTTAATTGATCGAACACCTTTATCCTTTGACAGCGCCAGCAGTCAACCCGGAAACAATGCGCCGCTGCAAGAACAGCACCATAATCACCAGTGGAATGGTCACGATGATTGCGGCAGCAGCGACCTCACCAAAGGCAATCTGGTGCTCTCCGTTAAAGAGGGGAATCGCCACCGTCACCGTCTGCGCATTGGAGTCCTCCGTCAGGGTCAACCCGAAGAGGAAGTCGTTCCAGACCGTGATAAACGAAAGAATCGCGGTGGTAAAGACTCCTGGTGCCGTCAGTGGCAAGATGATGCGCCACAACGCCCCCAGTCGCGTCGTCCCGTCCACTAAGGCCGCTTCTTCCAGGTCGGGGGGTAAATCCCGGAAAAAGGACGTCAAGAAGTACACTGTGACGGGCAAGGCAATCACCAGGTAGGGGATGATCAGGGCCACATACGTATTGTAGACATTGAAAGACGGGCTGGTAAAAAAGACGAACAGCGGCCCGACCAGCGCAATCAGCGGGAACATCTGGACTGAGAGGATGATTGCCAGCACGCCTGCTTTTCCCCTGAATTTCGTGCGGGCGATGGCATACGCGCAGATCGAACCGAAGGTCAACGCCAGGATGGTCGTACAAATCGCCACAATCGTGCTATTCAACAGGTCCTTGGCGAAAGCGGGCTGAACGCTTAAGAAGGCTTGCACATAGTTGTTGGTGGTGAACGAATGCGGGTAGAATGTGGGTGACCCGTTGATCTCTGCGTCGATCTTGACCGAGGTGATCGCTGTCCAGTAGAAGGGGGCAAGGGCGATGAAGACCACCACGATCACCGCAAGATAGCGACCAATGGCTCCCCAGTTCGTGCGTGGCTTTGGTGTGGTGGCAGCCTTTGCCTGTGCTGAGGGGACGACTTGCTCTCGTACTGCCATGATAGACCTGCCTTTCTGTAGACGTAGACTAGTTCTGGCTCAGACGTGTCATTGAGACGACCACAATGCCAACGACGGCACAGATGATAAAGAGAATGACCGCGGAAGCCACTCCAGGAGCAAAGTCCAGGGTCGTACCCTGAAACATATTGGCATAGGAGTACAGCGCTAAGGTCTGTATCTCCCGTCCGCCACCGGTGAGGATATAGAACAGGTCAAAGGCACGCAGCGCGTCCAGGAGACGGAACATGAGTGCAATCAAGAGCGCACTCCTGAGCAAGGGGAAGGTGATCGTCCAGAACGACTGCCAGCGATTGCTGCCATCGACGCCTGCGGCCTCGTAGATCTCGCTGGGGATGACTTGCAGACCAGCCAGCAACAGCAGGGCCATAAAGGGCGTGGTTTTCCAGACATCGATGATGATGGCGGCAGTCACCAGGCCAGCCGGCGTTCGCAGTAAGGAATCACCGGGTGCCAGCAGATGCGCCCCCTGCATCAGGTAGGTCAGGACGCCGTTTTGGGCGTTAAACATCAAAAACCAGATTTGCCCAGAGACAATGGTGGGAAAGGCGAAAGGAATAAGAATGGCGGTGCGGACCAGGCCGCGACCTGAAAACACCTGGTTCATCAGTAAAGCGATGCCAAAGCCGACGAGGGTCTCCAGTGCCACGCTGACCACGCTGAAGACGATGGTGATGCCAACGGAGTTGCGGAAGGCGGGATCCCCGATGACCTGGAGATAGTTGCGTAAGCCAACAAACGTCGCGCCAGCCGGTACTAAGGGATTAGCAAGCAGACTGAGGCGGACCGAATCGATGATGGGATAGACGGCCACCAACGCGATAATGAGGATGGTGGGAGCCACCAGGAAATAAGGAAACACGCCATTGCCCAAATCTAAGCGCTCGCGCAAGCTTACTTTACGAGCAGGGAGAATAGCCGCTTGTGTGGTAGTCGCCATGACACTTTTCCCCTTTGCTAATTGTTCGACTGCAAAACTGACAGGATAGGAGCTGTAGGGGCAGGTCTTGCCCCTGCCCTGAGCCGTAAGGTGTAGGTCGATGAGGCAACCTGGCCAGAGGCTGCCTCATGGGTTACTCCACGGGTACAAAGCTACGAACCATTACTTCGAGACGAGCGCTTGCAGTTCAGACTGCAGAGCACTCAGCGCGGCGGCAGGACTGGCCGTCTTGGTGAGCGCCTGGTGTACGTGGTTCTGAATGATATTCGAAAGGTCCGGGTACACGGGCGAGACCGGGCGTGGCAAGGCATTTTGCAGGATTGGCGCCAACTTTGTGAAGAGCGGTTGCTTCGCCTGCACGTCAGGATCGTTGTAGACACTCTGTAAGGCGGGTGTAAAGGAGCCCACAATCGCGAGCTGTTTCTGGGCATAGGGACCGAGCATGTACTGCATAAAACTCCAGGATGCATCGGGGTTCTTGGAGAAGGCATTGATAGCCATATTCCAGCCACCAGTGCAAGAATGCCCGACTGTGTTGCTTCCCCCATAAGGCATGGAGTGGATATCAAACTTGCCGGCGACCTTTGAACCGCTGGCGTTGCCCAACGAGTAGGCGTAGGGCCAGTTGCGCATGAAGATGGCGTCACCGTTCTGGAAGGCCTGGCGGGCTGGTTCCTCTGTAAAGGTGGTGATAGCAATGGGTGAGATTGTGCCGACCCAGCTGACCATCTCGGTGAGAGCCTGCACTCCCTGTGGGCTGTTGACGGTCACGCTCTTGGAGTTGGTGGGATCGAGTACTGTGCCGCCGTAGCCACCCAGGACCTCGACGAAGTCACACACCAATCCCTCGTACTGAGATCCCTGCCAGACATACCCGTACCTGGCCTTGGATGCGTTGCTCTTGGCCAGGTTCGTCAGGTCATCAAAGGTAGTTGGGGGCGTGGAGATAATGTCTGTACGATAGTAGAGTACTCCAAGGTCTGTACGCAGTGGCGCAGCCACAACCATGCCGTTGTAGGTACAGGACTTAATTGGCCCTTGAAGGTAGTTTGCGCGGTCGCTTGCAGGCCACCTGCTCGTAAGATCCACTGTCCATCCGTTGGAAGCAAATTCGGCAGGATAGACAACATCAATTGACATCACATCAATACTGCTACTACGCGCACGCAGCGTATTATCATAAATGGTAAGGATATCACCGGTGCCGGATGGACCATTGTGCCAGATCACATGGACATTGTCCTTGTTGGTCTTGTTGTAGTTGTCTACAAGTGCCGGGTAGGTGCCTGAGTTATCATTCTCAGTCTGCCAGACAATGGTTGTCGCCTGACCACTCCCGCCGGAACTGCTACTTGTTCCCCCACAGGCCTCGAGCAATGAGCCTGCCACAGTAGAGGACAGTCCAATTGCAACGGCGCGTTCGAGGAATGTGCGACGTGTAATACGTCCGGCACGAATTTTGACGATGATTTCATCCAGGACATCACGCTGTTCAGGGTTCATCTAGGATCCTCCTTTGGATTGATCGACGTTACTATTCTCACCCAACTCAAATCTGGGTGTTAGAAGCTTCTGTGCTTTCCTGATCTTCCCAGCTCGTTTGTTTCAGCCCTCACCAAGCCCTAAATATGAGTCCCTATTGAAAAGATTATCGACTACTTGCCTTACTCTAGTCTAGGGCTAGAACACCCATCATGGTCGTTGTCAAGGAAGATGGGGAAGGTAGAGCCTACTCACTCCATCATGAGCTACAAGGAACATTTCTACAAATTTACTCCTTTGAAAAGTGCTGTGCTCACATCCCCCCTTTCATGTTCTACGTTTGCATTGTATAGAAATCTCACGCTCAGATATATATATATAACTGGGCAAGCCAGTAGAAGCTTAGCAGTGGTACAACACTTTACGGAAGTCCTATCAAACTTCATGAATGCGGGTTTCACTGGTGTTACTGTTAAACATACTATAGAATGCCACTAAAATCAATACTCAGGGCAATCTTCTTAAAAGATAAGTGCCATTATCCGTGGTCGTTCGGAGAACGGTACATGAAAAGGGGGGGAGAAAAGGCGCGTGTTTTGGCAGTTGGCGTCTGTGAACACTTGAAATTTGCTCTCATTTTGTGTATAATTAAATAGCACGAAAAAAACACATTCCCCACCAAACACTACCGGTGCTCTTCTCAGGGCGGGTTGTGCTTCGCCCCTGCAGAGGCAGGAACCTCCACAACCGCAGGGGTGTGCAAAGCGCAACTCGCCCTTTTATATTAGGTCCACGAACTCTTCCCCACACAAGAAAAATCGGTTATGATAGATAAGAGATGCGGCCAGCCGTGTAACCCACTCACGTACTATTTACCAAGACCAGTTTTAATGCCATCAAGCAGTCTCGGTAGGAGCAAGTTGTGGGTATACTGCGCAGTAGACAAGTTGTCGGTGGGCGAGCAGAATCGCTTGCCACAGGGCAGGACACCGTGGATGTGCAGGAATTTCAGACGTTGTATGAGGAGAATCTCGGCCTGATTTATCGCTACGTCTATAGCAAAGTCGGGAACAGGGAAGAGGCCGAAGATCTGACGTCGCAGATATTTATCAAAGCTGTGCGTGGAGTAGATCACAAACGTGGTGCGCCAAGTATCCAAAAATGGCTGTTCCAGGTTGCGCGTACCACTATTGCTGACTACTGGCGCGCCTACTATCGTACAACAGCAAGTTCATTAGAAGAATTACTGGAAGCCGGCTGGGAAGGCCCTACTGAAGATGAAGCCATCTTCGCAAGCGCTCAACCAGTCGAACGAGTGCAGCGTATCCTGCAGGCACTGCCGGAGCATTACCGGGAAGTGCTGACTTGTCGTTTTTTACTCAATCTCTCGATCCGGGAGACAGCTGTGCGGATGGGACTGACGGAGGCAAATGTCAAGGTATTGCAGTTTCGCGCACTCAAACGCGCAGCCGATCTCGAACCCGTTGTCGCAGGGACTGTTTGAAGTCCAGCAATTAACCAATTTCGGAGACGCAGCATCATGCCAGGAGAAGACCAGGAACGATTTGAAGACTATCTGGAGCTAGAGCAGTACATAGAAGAGCTCCAGGCTGGGCATGTCGCTCACCCGCCAACTGAGCTGACGCCGAGCCAGGCCCGCATCTATCGTATGGCTGCGCTGTTTCGCTCTGCCTCGCCCGAGGGAGCAGAGATACGTCCTGAATTCGTCGCGCAGCTGCAGGCACGCCTTGAGCAAGAGCTAGAGGAAAAACAGTCAGTACCGACACAGCCTCTCCCTGTTGTGCGTGAGAAGAAGCCCTGGCAAATACTAAAGAAACCCGGACGCGTCTCGCGACGCGCATTGCTGACCGGCGGAGCTGCCGCTGCCGCCTCGCTGGTGGTGGGGGCAGGCATCGAACGGGTAGCTGAACCCGTCGCCAATGACAACACTCAGAAGCAGCTGGCTGCAACGGGTCCTCTCATACAACAGGGTGTACCCACTACCTGGCACTTTGTGACCACAGTCGCTCTGCTTCGGGATGCTCCAGTACGCTTCATTACAGATGCGATCATCGGTTATGTCATACGTGGGGATGATGACGCCCCCGTGGAGGATAGAGGCAAAATCATCGCCATGTCCGCTGCTTGTACGCACATGGGCTGCATTGTGCAGTGGCAAGGCTCAGACCGCAAATACCATTGCCCCTGTCACGAATGGCTGTTTACTGAATATGGCAAGTTAGACAGCAGTCGAGGTTACAGCAATCCATTGCCACGCCTGGAGACCAGGGTGGAGGATGGGAAGATCTACGTGAAGGTCCCCGTGGGCTAAAGCCACCCCGTGCAGGGCAGCCGCAAGGGCCCACCCCGCTCCGCCCCTGGTACCCGCAAGGGTCACCCCGCTCCGCCCCTGGTGCCCGCAAGGGCCCACCCCGCTCCGTCCCTGGTACCCGCAAGGGGCACCACTACATATTAGCCGCAGGTGAGACCAGAAATGTAGTGGTGCCCCTTGCGGGTACCATCTGTGTTATACTCTAATGACATGAGACACATCGGCATGATACAAAGGGGCATCTGATCTTATGGCAACATATCGCTGGAGGACCATCACGCCTATCTTCCTCCTCTTATTGCTACTTCTTGCAGCATGCGGTGGCTCGGGCGACCACAAGGGTCCACCCATCCACTCCCCACCGCGCTCGCCCCTACAGACGCCATCGCCAACGTCTGCACGGGGGCAGCAACTGTTGACAACGCTGGCACAGAAGATTAAGAGTGCCGAAACACTGCATACAATCCTCGACGTAAGCATCGCTGGGCAAACGTTCAACGGCACCATCGACACCGAGGTATGGAACGCAGTACCCGCAAAAAATCGCACCGTTGTGCTCCAGTCTTCACTCCCGCCGTTCCCCGCTGGCTCGATAAGCGTGACCAACGGAAAACAACTCTGGCAGTATGATCCGGCCAAAAAAGTCGTCTACACCGGACCCGTTCCCACGGCCGGTACACCTACCACTGGTTCAAACTTCAACGCAGGCGGCAGGCAGAATCAGTTCATTTTAGGCCTGGTGCAGGCGGTTTTGATACGCAGTAAGGTCACCCTGGTCTCTTCCACAGCTACCATCGATGGGCAAAGCGTCTACGACATCCATGTCGCCTCACAGGCCCAGCCGACTACAACGGGGCCGAACTACAGCTATGTTGGCGAGGTCTACATCGATAAAGTGACACAACTGCTGGTACGGGTGAACCTGACCATCCAGAGCTTCGGTACGGTAACGCTCGATGTGCCAAAACTGTTGCTGGATCAACCCATCGCCGACGGGCTCTTCACGTTTGTGCCTCCTGCTGGCGTCAAGGTGCTTCCTCTGCAAGAGGCGAACCAAAACCCTACCACGGGTTCTATTACGTTTGTGCAGGCACAGCAACAGGCCGGTTACCATCTTTTGAGCATCCCCGGCTCCGATACCGACTACGAGCTTGAGGGCGTGACCGCACTCGGTGCCCCAGGCAACCAGATTTTCACCCTCAACTACACACAGGGAAACCTGAGCTTCACCATTGCCGAAGGCAAAGCCTTAGCAGATCTGCCCGGCAACACGGGTCAGCAGATAAGTCTGCGTGGAACGATTGCCACGCTCTCCACGCTAAATGGCATCACGACGCTTGCCTGGACAGAGAAGGGTGTGGGTATTCGCATTACGGGTAAGCTGAGCAATAACCAGGTGGTGCAGATTGCGAATTTATTGTCGTGAGGAGACTATTCCATCGAGCTATTCAGCAGTGGCTCCAACTACAAATGCATCGACCTCACCGATCTTGCCGCGCCAATAAGGCACTTTCACCTTGTGCCCTGCACTCATAATGGTGACATCGCTCATGTGCACAAAGCGAAAAACGATCGGGAGGCCCTCGGGGCCAATCATCGGTTGATCGGAAGAAGGAACGAGGGCTGTATAGTACTCACGCAGCGCATCCGCTGTATCGGGATCACGCTCCCGGTGGAGTTCTTCATTCAGGTCAATATAAAACTGGGCATAGCGAGCAGTATTCACCATTACCCCAAAGACGAGCAGACCGTGCATCTGGAACATCATCTCGATCTCCAGGTCCTGCTCCTCTACCAAACGCACCCACATCTGTAGTGCGAAATCTTGCTCGCCGTACTCTTTCAGCCAGAGATTGCGTCGTTCGCTGCGCGTGAGCGGGCGAAAGTTCGTGTCCGGAACTGGCGCACCATCGGTAGTTTGTGCTCCCGTATGCTCATTTGCTATATCTGGCTCGCCCATTTGTCGCGCCGACTCTTCACCACTGGCCTCTTGCTCTGTACTCATAATCCTCGCGCTCGCTCCAGTTTCTTATGGGAAGTTCCCTTGGGGAAGAATATTACAGGCATCCCCTATACACGTTAAGGGTATACAGTCATTCCCCACGCAAGAAGGAGGCGGGAAACAGATACCATCGATACAAAACGGGGAGGGCTGGCAGTTGCCATCGCAACTCGGCGCAGGTGGGGTATACTGGCCTTTAATGGTCGGCATCGTGCCATCAATGAACCAATCGGTGACGGTCGACTCACCTGGGTGCGGCAAAAGACCGTTATGCGCGGAAACGGTCCCCGCATTTACGTCAGCTGGTCTGATAAAGTCATCAGGCGGAAGATTGTAGCGGTGCGAGGTATACTCCATCACATCATGCCAGATCGGACCGGCTCCCGTAATACCAATCACATTATTCATGATGCTATTGTCGCTGTTGCCCGCCCAGACACCCACCGTGAGGTAGGGGGTGTAGCCCAGCGTCCAGTTATCACGGAAACTATCGGTCGTGCCCGTTTTGGCTGCTGCCGGACGATCCAGTTCCAGTGGATTGCCAGGGAAAAACTCGTGGTAGCGTGCTTTCTTGTCGGACAGAATGCTGCTCATCAGAAAGGCCACATCCTCTCGGATCACCTGCACTCCCTGGGGATGTGCTGCATCATAGGTGTAGAGTGGATGCCCCTGGTTATCCGTGATCTCCAGGACAGAGACTGGTGGCACACGCACTCCCCGGTTGGCGAAGGTAGCATAGGCCCCCGTCAGATGCAACAACGAGACCTCCACCGTACCAATAGCCGTCGACGGACCCAGCGTGTCCAGGGGTCGGCTCGCCATCTCGCTCAGCCCCAGCCGAGCCGCCATATTCAACACGTTGGGGATACCCGCAAACTCTAGTGTATCAATGGCCGGGATATTAAAAGAGTTGGCGATGGCGTTGCGCACCGTCATGGGAAAGCCTTTATGGAACTTGCCATCATAGTTCTGCGGGGCGTAGTATTTCGGTGGAGCCGAGGGAAAGATCGTCTTATGGTCCTGTAAGATCATGGCCGGATACCAGCCCATCTCGAAGGCCGTGGCGTAAATGACGGGTTTGATCGAGGAACCTGGTTGACGTGGGGCCACGGCAGCATTAAATTGTCCCTGCACTTGCGGACTGTGGTCATTGTACTTGGCGCTGCCATTCATAGCCAGGATCTCGCCGTTGGTGGGGTTCATCACTACCACCGCAGCGTTATTGACATTATTCTGGATGTTCAGTGGCCCATAGCAGCCCAGGTAGTTGTCACATTGCTGCTGATAGAGATGGCTATAGGTGATCTGCTCCACCTGTTTCTCTAAATCTAAGTCTAGAGTAGTGTAGATGTTGTAGCCGCCATCCAACAGATTTTGGGCCCCCAGCAGGGGCACCAGCACATCATCGATGACGTATTGGACAAAATGGGGGGCCTGGATGTTGTGTTGGAACGAAGTGAACTTGTAGTTGGCCATCTCTTGTTCTGCTTTGGTTTCATCGCTCGGCTTAATCATGCCCAACTGCACCATGGCGTCTAAGACCGTTTTTTGTCGCGTCAGTGCGGCTACTTTATGCTGAACCGGGTCCAGTTCTGATGGACTCCGCGGTAGACCTGCCAGCAAGGATGCCTGCGCGAGGTCGAGCTGCGAGGCCGCAGACTGACAGGCGGTCCGCGAGCATTTGGGCTGAAGGTTGAAGTAGTTTTCTGCCGCAGCCTCGATGCCGTAGTTCAGATCCCCATAGTAGACCGCGTTCAGGTACATCTCCATAATCTTCCACTTCGGGTATTGCTGCGTTAGGCCATAGGCCAGAATGACTTCTTCAGCTTTGACAGGAATGGTGCGTGGTTGGTTAAAGAAGAGTTCATTCTTGATGAGTTGCTGTGTGACTGTACTGCCTCCTTCGACAACAGCTTGATTGAGCAGATTTGAATAAGCTGCGCGCAGGATGCCCTGTATATCAATACCGCCATTCGTCCAGAAGGTATGATCCTCAGCAGCAACGGTGGCGTTGATCAATACTGGCTTAATGTCATTGTAATTGACGTAGGTGCGTCGGCCATATTTGGGATCGTAGAGTTGATAGAGCATGTGGCCATTGCGATCATAAATACGGGTCGTCTGAAACAAAGCATGATTGGCCAGGCCATTGACCAACGGTAACTGTGCCTGGTAATAGGCATAGGCGCCACCGGCGCTTGTCGAGAGTAGTGAGAAGAGCACCAGCGCGAGAACGAAAGCGATAATTATCAGGCGAGGAGTCATGTTGTGACTAAGCATAAGGCGCTGGCGGTGATGCTTGCGCATCAAAATGCAATTCACACGCAAACGCCGCTCGGCAGAGTCGTGTATCCCCGTAGAGCGGCGAGCCACCGTGTAAGCACCGTCTTTCAGTTGATCCACAGAAGAGCGGGAAGGGACCAGGGCATTCGTGCTATGTCCATTGGTTGGGTGAGCAACTGTAGTATCTGTAGTATCTGTAGTATCTACAGCCTGAAGACCGGCAGAGTCGACCGACAACGAAGTACGTTTTTTCGGATAAATTTTAACTGTAGGGTCCTCTGCCGATGTCTCTTCCTTGTTCTGCTGGTTATCATCATGTTCGCTCATCAGCGTCCTCTGCTTTGCTAGGTCCTGTAAGCTACAAAACACTTTTTCATATTATACCTCGTGTACAACGTTTTACACCCCAGTTTTGTTTCGTTCATGGTACCATCGCGTATCATCTATCCTGTGCAACAAACGCATCTTTCTTACGTACTTTATAATAAGGAGATGAAGCATCCCAGGAGCGGACGAAGGAGATCAAGGCTATGAGCCAACAAGAATTTGTCTCACCGTCGCAACAATCCCAAGGAGAGCATGAGCTCAACGACGATGAAACATATTCCCCGCAACATCCCTATTACTGGTCGCCAAATAAAGCGGGTGTACCCAGAGATGAGCCGCCATCGAGCTATGATGAGCCAATGGTACAGCGAGGTTACCAGGCGCAAGACCGTAGCGCAGACAGCAAACGCCAGCAAAGCGCAATTCACAGGAGTAGGAGTGGGAACCCGGGTGAGCAACAGCGAGCGCAACGCCAGCAATTCGGTCCCGATGGTGATGCCTACGAGCGGGGATATCGCATGTATCATCAGTACAACGCCGGGCGGAATGTACCGCCCTGGGCAAGGGCCCAGCCACGGCAGAAAAACGTCGCACGAATGGTGCTGCTCATCGTACTGGGTCTGATGCTTATAGGCCCTATCCTACACCTTCTCGCTGGACTTCTGATATTGGTCATTGGAACGGTGTTCTTCGCACTTCTGCTGGCGTTCTTCGTCATTATGATTATCGGTATCCTCTCTTTTATTTTCCGGGTACCGCTGCGGCGGCGGCGCAGTCCCTTCCCTCCTTGGCTCGGCCCCTTGGGATGGTGAGCAAAACATTGGAAGAAATGAAACACGTAGGGGCGTCAGCTTGCCTGCGCCCTCTGCAATCTAATAATGAAGTAGACCTGACCAACGTGCGCGAACTGCGCAATCTGCTCTACGCCCACAACATGCGGCCCAACAAATCCTTCGGGCAGAACTTTTTGATTGACCGCTCGGTACTGCTGCGTATCGTCGAAGCAGCAGCAATCGACAGCACCGACCAGGTATTGGAGCTTGGCGCCGGAACCGGTGTGTTGACACGCGAGTTAGCCAGGCGTGCCAGGCGAGTTGTAGCCGTCGAACTAGAGAGAGATATGCTGGCACTGCTGGCCGAGACGACCCGCCAGTACGCGAACGTTGAATTGCTTGCGCGCAACCTGCTCTATGTAGACCCTACACAGTTGTTTGGACACACGGCATATAAATTGGTAGCAAATTTGCCATACTACATCACCGCCCCCACCTTCCGTCATTTCCTGGAGAGTGACAACCCACCCGGTTTACTGGTGGTGATGGTACAATATGAGGTGGCACAACGCATTGTCGCAGGTCCCGGCGATCTCAGTCTACTCAGTGTGAGCGTTCAGTTCTATGGACAACCCCAGATCATCGCCCGGGTCCCTGCACAGGCATTTTATCCTGCGCCAAAGGTCGACTCCGCCATCTTGCGCGTGGATGTGAGTCCACAAGCGCCGCTCACGCCAAAGGAGCGAGACAGCTTCTTTCGTGTCGTACAAGCCGGCTTCTCAGAGCGGCGCAAGCAACTGCACAATGCCCTGGCGAGTGGTCTACATCGCAAAAATGAAATCGTGCGCAACTGGCTCACCATGGCCAATATCGATCCCAGCCGACGGGCTGAAACACTGAGTATTGAGGAATGGCTAAGGCTATGGCGAGAGGTGGAGAGATTACGAGAAGAAACACTATGAAAACGTTGGAACAGTTTTGTGATAATTGTGGAAGCGCGAACCCCTTAACGGCCCGGTTTTGCCAGAACTGTGCCGCCCTGCTGCCAGCTACAAACTCGACCGGTACGTTACCAGGGCAAACGCTGCTGGCCAGCCGCTACCAGCTAGAGAGCCGCATTGGTCAAGGCGGCATGGGAGCTGTCTACAAGGCCGCCGATACACGTTTCAATAACCGTCCCATCGCTATAAAAGAGATGAGCAAAGCAGGATTATCTATCGTTCAAAGACAAGAGGCTGAGGCCGCCTTTGAACACGAGGCTCGCTTGCTCGCCGACCTGCTTCATCCTAACTTACCGCGCATCTACGACCATTTTACAGAAAATGAACGCTCCTACCTGGTGATGGACTTCATCGACGGTAAGACAATAGAAGAAGACCTGGAGCAGGCCGGCGGTGGTCCACTTGCAGTCGACCAGGTCATCGATTGGGCAGAACAACTCTGTGATGTACTCAGTTACCTGCACAGCCGCCAACCGGCAATTATCTTTCGCGACCTCAAACCTGCCAATGTCATGGTTGACGACAGCGGGCATGTTTTCCTGATTGACTTCGGCATTGCGCGTTTTTTCAAGCCAGGGAAGTTGCACGACACGATCGCGCTTGGTTCCCCTGGCTATGCCGCTCCCGAACAATATGGCAAGTCGCAGAGTACGCCACGCTCGGATCTGTACAGTTTGGGTGCATTGTTACACCACCTTCTGACCGGGATTGATCCCAGCGAACAACCTTTTTTCTTCAGGCCCGCCTCACAGGTCAATCCTGCTGTCAGTCCCGCACTTGAACAACTATTAGCACAAATGTTACAAATGGATCCCGACCACCGCCCGGCCAGCGCACAGGAGGTATCGGAAGCGCTGCGCCTTATCAGGCAGGGCCAGGATATCGGCACAAGAACACTTCACATCTCACCGAAGAATACGTCAGTTCCCTTGACGATGGGCACAAACTACTTGCTCAAAGAAGCTCACACCTTGTACACGCAGAGGCGCCTGGATGAGGCAGTCAATGTCTACGACCAGGCATTGCAGATCGATCGTACGAACTCGCTTGGCTGGCAGGGCCGTGGCTTGACACAAGGGCTGCGTGCGAAACATCAAGAGGCGCTTGCCTCATTTGAGCGTGCCTTGCAGCTAGATCCGGCGCTTGTGACGTCGTGGAACGGCAAAGGAACGGCCCTCAGCGCTCTCCAACGTCCCCGAGAGGCGCTTACGGCCTTCGAGCGTGCTTTGCAGTTAGAATCGAACAATGCTGCTGCCTGGAATGGCAAAGGGGCTGTTCTCAGCACGCTGGGCCAGTCTGACCAGGCGCTCAGTGCCTTTGACAAAGCGCTCACCATTGACCCACATCTGGCGCAGGCCTGGAACAACAAGGGCTTGGTACTCATTCAACAGAAACGCCACCAGGATGCGCTCAATGCCTTTGAGCGGGCACTGACCTACGACCCCACCATCGCGACTTCGTGGAGCGGCAAAGGCAATGCACTCCACTATATGGGAAACTTACAGGACGCACTCGATGCCTACGAAAAAGCATGCAGCTACAATCGTGCGCTTGTCCCCGCCTGGAATGGTAAAGGCTCAGTCATGTACGATCTGGGTCGCTACAACGATGCACTGCAAGCGTTCCAGGAAGCTGTGAACCTGGATAAAAAGTATGCACCCGCCTACTATGGGATGGGTAAGGTACTCTACGCTCAACATAAACTGAGGAGTGCTCTCAGCATGTTTGATCGAGCGATTGCCTGCGATCCTAAGTTTGCAAAAGCATGGAATGGCCGCGGCAACGTTCTTGACGAACAAGGCGAGCGCATCGGTGCCCTCAACTCCTACGAACAGGCGCTGCGCATCGATCCAGGTCACACCCCCGCCTGGAACGGCAAGGCGGGGGTGTTGCGCCAACTCGAACGCTATCCCGAAGCACTCAGCGCTTACGATCACACGCTCAGACTCAACCCCAACTTTTCCCAGGCCTGGAACGGTCGGGGCAACACCTTCTACAATCTGGGTAACTTCTCCGATGCTTTGGCCGCCTACGACCGCGCATTGCAACTAAATCCCCGCCTGGCCTCTGCCTGGCACAACAAATCCCTCGTCCTCAACCGCCTGCGTCGTTACGATGAGGCATTGCGGGCCGCCGAGGAAGCCATTCGCCTGCGTCCCAACGACCCCGACCACTGGCTACGCAAAGCGGAATCCCTCAAACGCCTGCGCCGCCGCAACGAGGCCCGCGCCGCCGAAGCAGAAGCCGCACGCCTACGAGCCACCATCCCGTAGGGATACTCCAAGCACCTCGTCTCTAATAAGTCTCCCTTCAACAATCTCCCACTTTTTTCCACCAAACCGTTGCATGAACCAGCGATCATGAGACACAGCAATCACAGGCCCTGGAAACTTCAGTATGGCAGCCTCAAACGCCTCAAGCACATCCAGGCTGATATAGTTCGTCGGCTCGTCAAGCAAGAGCACATTCGGACGCTCAGCCAGCAGACGCGCAATCTCCAGCTTCCTCCTCTGACCAACGCTCAACTGCCCCACATTTTTAGACACATCCTCGAGACGGAACAAGCCATAGCCGATCAGCTTTGCCACAAATTCATCTTCGTATCCCACCTGGCCATAGCGATAGGTCTCCAATACCGTCTTGTTGAGATCGGTCAGGCCTGGCTCCTGCGGCAGGTAGCCAATGCGAGCACCCGTCGCAACCCGCACTACACCATCATCAGCTATTTCAAGCCCCATGATCAGCTTGAGTAACGTTGTCTTACCAATACCATTAGGGCCAACAAGCACAACGCGGGCATCAGGTGCCAGGGTAAGACTTACCTTATGCAGGATGCACCTCCCGCCCAAACGTTTGCTGAGATGTGCCACGCTCACCACCTCGCGCGACTCTAACGCCTCCGTGCTGAAGTAGGGGTGAGCCTGCAACTGCTTCGGTGGCTTCGGAATAGGGTCCGCCTCGATGCGCTTGAGGCGTTCTTCAGCGTCGCGAATGCCGCGTGAGTGAGACTGTTGCACACGCCCGCCAAAGAAATCGTACGCCATCTTATCATTATCTCTCGGCGGGCGCCCACGGTAGGCTGTCTGTCTTACTGTATCCTTGATGCGCTTGCGCAGTTCCTTGATCTCCTCCTGCTGTCGCTCATATTCCTCCACCCACTTCTCGCGCTCTGGCCACCTTTGCTGCGGCGTATGCATCGTAGTTGCCTTCATACTTCTTCAACTGTCGGCTATGCTCGTCTAGCTCAAAAATCTGCGTGACGCTGCGATTGAGAAACTGCCTGTCGTGCGAAACCACCAGGATGGCACCCTTGTAACGCGCAAGGTAATTCTCAAGCCATTCCGCGCTGGCAACGTCCAGGTGGTTGGTCGGCTCATCCAGCAAGAGGAGATCAGGCGAAAGCAATAGCAGCGTGGCAAGGCCAATGCGTTCCTTCTCGCCACCGGAGAGTGTATCGACTTCCTGGTCACGCGGCAAGTATGCCAGCTGCAAACCTGTCATGATGGTATCGATTTTGTAGTCAAGCTCATAGCCGCCGCGATCCTGGAATTTTGTCGAGACAAGGGTGTATTCCTCCAACAATGCAGGTAGTTGCTCTGCGCTCGCCGTCGTCAAAGCTGCCTCGATCTGCCTCATCTGCTCTTCTAACTGGCGCAGGTTGCCAACCGATTCCAGGATCAGGTCCTGAATAGTACGCCCGTAAAAGTCGGGTGTCGTTTGCGGTAAGTAACCAACCTCTGTCGAAGGAGCGAGCGAGACACTGCCAGCGTCCATTGTTTCCTGGCCGATGAGGATGCGCAGCAAAGTGGTTTTGCCCACGCCATTCATGCCAACAATGCCTATGCGGTTGTCGCTATTGACAATAAAGGACACACTATCGAGGACGGTGACGGCACCGTATGCCTTGGAAAGGTTTCGCACGGATATTAGCATAAAACACATCTCTTTCTATTCAGTTGTCGTTCTTTGCAGGAACGTTGGCTATATGGGAGACATGAGGGTGAGCAATTGGTGTGATTAAGGTCTCATGCTCCAGTATGGGTAAAAGGGCGTAATGGTGTTGGGGGTTGGAAGAGTGAGGTTATGAGATGTGGTTCATTGAGTGTGTTCTCCTGCAAAGACTGGTGATGACGTTAGAAGGTCGGGGTGAGATGTGTCTTCTTCAAGGGTCTGCTCCTTCTGGTGTGTATGAGAATGATGTTACGCCGAGTAAATCACCCTGCACAGCGATGCATACTTACAGATTGATTATAAGTTAGTCTTGAAGGTGATGTCAAATAGAGGCAGTGTGTAGCCGTAATTCCGATGCCATCCCGAATCTTGGATGGCATCTAAATCGGCCCCGTTCATGTTTTGTGATCTCCTTGTTATCTTCCTTACTTGTTTAGTGAGGCCATTGTGATATCATAATGATACTCTCTAGTAGGAATGAGTCTAAACGACAAAAAGAGCATATTTCGGCGATTGCAACGAGAGGAGCAATTCATGGAAGAAAAAGTCTATCGAACCGAACTCACGCCTGTGAGTTTTCTTGAGCGTAGTGCCTCTGTGTTCCCTGACAAGACAGCCATAGTCCATGGGGATCGCCAGTATACCTATCGTGAATTTGCCTGGCGCGTGAATCGCCTTGCCTCACATCTGCGTGATAGCGGCCTTCAGAAGCACGATCGAGTTGCCTTCCTGTGCCCCAACATACCTGCAATGCTCGAGGCGCACTTTGCAGTTCCTGCCGCTGGTGGTATCCTGGTGGCTATTAACACCCGTTTGAATGCGCAGGAGATTGACTTCATCCTCAATCATTCCGGTGTGAAGTTCCTTTTCGTTGATGCCGAACTCTTTCACTTGATTGAACCACTGAATATAGAGGGCTTGCGGGTGGTGCGCATCGACGACACTGGCGCACCCGAAGACCCCTATGAAGAGTTCCTTGCAGCCGGATCGCCCGAGCCAATCAAGAGTTGGTTGGAAGATGAGGAAGAGACGATCTCGATTAACTATACGTCAGGCACCACTGGCAATCCCAAAGGCGTCATGTATACCTATCGCGGAGCCTATCTCAACGCACTTACTGAAGTCATCGAAACGGGGCTGAACAGCAGCAGTGTCTACCTGTGGACACTCCCGATGTTTCACTGTAATGGATGGTGCTTTACCTGGGGGGTGACTGCCGTGGGAGGCACACATGTTTGTCTGCGAGCGCTCGATCCGGGTCTGTATATGGGACCTGTTTGAGTCTGAAGGCGTGACGCACTATAACGGGGCCCCCACAGTGCAAATTTTGCTGGTCAACCATCCGAAAGCCCATCGCCTCGACCATCAATTGACTCTGACAGTAGCCGGAGCACCTCCTTCCCCCACATTGCTGGGGCAGTTAAGAGAACTGAACATCCATGCCATCCATGTGTATGGTCTGACTGAGACGTATGGCCCGTATACGGTGTGCGAATGGCACGCAGAGTGGGATCATCTTCCTCTGCAGAACAGGCGCGCCTCCTTGCTCGCCAAGGCCAGAACAATGTGGTCTCTGATCCCGTACGTGTGGTCGATGGGATGATGAACGATGTGCCTCGCGATGGTCAAACCATGGGTGAGGTGGTGATGCATGGGAACAACGTGATGAAAGGCTACTACCATAACCCGGAAGGCACGGCTGCGGCATTTGAGGGTGGGTGGTTTCACTCTGGCGACATCGGTGTATGGCATCCTGATGGCTATATCGAATTGCGCGACCGTGCAAAGGATGTGATCATTTCGGGTGGCGAGAATATCTCGACCATTGAGGTGGAGCAGACAGTCGCACAGCATCCTGCTGTCATGGAATGTGCTGTCATCGCTATCCCTGACGAGAAATGGGGTGAACGTCCCAAGGCGTATGTGACTTTGAAGGAGGGGAAAACAGCGACCGAGCAAGAGATTCTCGACTTCTGTCGAGAACGCCTCGCTCACTTCAAGTGCCCCGCGGTCGTAGAGTTCGGCTCGTTACCGAAGACCTCCACAGGAAAAATACAAAAATTTGTGCTACGTGATAAGGAATGGGAAGGACGCGAGAAGCATGTAAATTAGCCTAATTCAACGAGCGGTTATTGCTCGTGAAGCCTTGCGTTAACACGAATTCATCGCATTGCAATTGTACCTTTTACATGCTATGGTTATATATGTGCAGAATGAACGTAACAAAGATGTGTGACACATCTTTAGATAAAAGGAGCAAATTGCTATGCCATGGATTCTTGATCAGAGAGAGGTCGTTGGGCGTACCTTTGAGGATACACAAGCGGCCCTCACAGTCAAAGGCGGCGTACAAAATCCTCTTGCGTTCATCGCCCGCCTGGGTGACCTGACCCGTTCAACCAATTTTCTGTGGGTGGAAGCTTACTTCAAGATGCTTGAGCACTACAGCCGCGTCACCCATGTGGGCCGGGAAGGCTCGCGTGAGTTAACCCTAGGAACCCTTGCGGCAGATCTCTTGACCAGTTATATGGTTCTCAATGAAAGAGGACGGTGGAGTCGTTACCTGGTCCAGCCTCAAGACTGGGAATTGCAGCATCAACGCAGCGCAAACCGCATACTCGATATGGCGGCTGCGCTCGGAGGAACATTGATCAAGGCGTGTCAGTTTGCCTCAACGCGCCCCGACATTCTTCCAGTTCCATATGTGCAGGCCCTCTCCAAGCTTCAGGATCGCGTGCCGCCGCACCCCTGGTCGGAGATCGCAAGGACAATCAGGCAAGAACTTGGTCGGAGTCCAAAGGAGGTATTCGAGTGGATTGAGCAGGAACCTGTAGCGGCTGCTTCGATTGCCCAGGTCCATCGCGCACGGCTCTATGATGGGCGTGAGGTCGCTGTCAAAGTCCAGTATCCGGAAATCGGGAGAATTATTGCTACCGACCTGGCAGTGCTGCAGCGGATTGTGCAGCTGGTTGCCCGCCTGTACCCCAACGTCCAACTCCAACCCGTTCTCGACTATCTGAAGGAAACGCTCCCTTTGGAACTCGATTTCAAGCGCGAGGCTGCGGCGATGACAGAGTTACGGGCGGCATTGCATGCACCGGACGGATGTGTTATTGCCTGCAGAGATCCCAGAACTGAGCACCGAACGTCTGATCGTGATGGAATTTATCGGCGGGATCAAGATCACGGACCGCACGGCCTTGCTGGAGGCGGGCATTTCTCCCCATGCAGTAGCCCAATTGCTGAACGATGTCTTTGCCGAACAAATCTTTCGTCTCGGCATGTTGCATGCAGACCCGCATCCTGGCAATCTGTTTGTGCAACCGGGGCCAAAGCTGGTCTTACTGGATCATGGACTCACTGTTCCACTTGAAGCCCACGCTCGTCCAGGCGCTCAGCGAGATGGTGCAGTGCGCTCTTAGTCGCTGATTTCGAACGGCTGACCAAAGCGCTGGCTGAGGCTGGACTGCAGTTGGATAAAGAGGTGATATCACCACCCTTTTACAGCTAGTAGGCGTACTGCTCAGCGGAGAACAGGATACATCTGCTATAGATACTTCGGCTATCGGCCAGCAACTGGGAAGAAGCATCGGTCACATCCCTGTCGACCTGATCCTGATGGGACGGGCACTCGGACTCCTGGACGGCATAACGAAGCAACTAGACCCGAGTCTGAGATTCGCTGGAGGTCGTCGCAGGGTATGTCCCGCATACTCTGGAGACGGCTGGGAATGATCTCTAGTGCCCTGATCGGCAGAAGCATGACGCTTGTGAAGTGGCGAAGGGCAAAACATGCCGTGAGCCAATTTGTACTATGCTCATATCGAGAAGCTTTAAACCCTGCTACGTCAGAAAGGCAAAGAAAGGACATCTACCATGTCAGCATCGCTGATTGAACGCACGCCTTCCGCGTACGATTACCCGTTGCTCATCAAACACTTGCTTCACACCCCCTTAGCGACGGCTCCCGAACAGGAGATCGTGTATCGGGATATCAGTCGCTATACCTACCGAACGCTGCGCCAACGTATCGGTCGATTGGCCAGTGGCCTTGCCAGTCTAGGAGTGAGGCCAGGCGATACGGTAGCAGTGATGGATTGGGACAGCCATCGCTACCTGGAGTGCTACTTCGCTATCCCGATGATGGGAGCTGTCTTACAGACCGTGAATATCCGGCTCTCCCCAGGACAGATTCTCTACACCCTCAATCATGCCGGGGCCGATGTGATCCTGTGTCACACTGATTTTTTGCCGATCCTCGACACAATCAAGGATCGCCTGGAAACGGTGAAAATCTTTGTCGTGTTAAGCGATGGAGGCAGTAACGCGGAACGCCCGCCATCTTCCCTTGCGTTTGCAACCGAGTGCGAGGACCTGCTGGCAAAGAGTTCGCAGGACTTCGATTTTCCCGACTTTGATGAGAACACCCGCGCGACAACCTTCTATACGACGGCCACGACCGGCGATCCGAAAGGGGTCTACTTTAGCCACCGGCAAATAGTGTTGCATACTCTGGCTGTGCTTGGGACGTTGGCAAGTCCCGCTGCACATCAGCGCCTCCATTATGGCGATGTCTACATGCCCATTACCCCAATGTTCCATGTCCATGCCTGGGGCGTCCCGTATGTGACAACAGCCATGGGCCTCAAGCAGGTTTACCCGGGTCGCTACCTTCCGGATATGTTGTTGAGCCTGATCAAACAGGAAAAAGTCACCTTCTCCCACTGTGTGCCAACCATTCTGCACATGCTACTTGCGAGTCCGGCGGCCAAAGATGTTGATTTGTCTGGATGGAAGGCGATCATCGGCGGCTCGGCCCTGCCAAAGGGCCTGGCGAAGCTGGCAATGGAGAAGGGAATCGATGTCTTCGGCGGCTACGGCCTATCGGAGACCTGTCCGATCTTGACGCTCGCCCAACTGAAACCCAGTATGACTGAACTGGACACAAATACGGAAATTGAATACCGAACCAAGGCAGGCCTACCGATCCAACTCGTTGATCTGCGTATCGTTGATGAGCAGATGCACGACGTGCCCCACGATGGCAAGGCAAGCGGCGAAGTAGTTGTCCGTGCCCCATGGCTCACGCAGGGCTACCTGAACGACCCGGTCAATTCCGAGGAACTCTGGCGTGGTGGCTATCTGCACACCAAGGATATCGGGACGATCGATCCAGAGGGGTATCTGCTGGTCACCGATCGCATCAAAGACGTGATCAAGAGCGGTGGCGAGTGGATTTCTTCTCTGATGATCGAGGACATCATTTCTCGGCACCCAGGGGTAAGTGAGGTGGCGGTGATTGCCAGACCAGATGAGAGATGGGGAGAGCGCCCGCTGGCCTTGATCGTGTTGAAGGAGGAGAGCGTGGGCGTGGTCACGGAGGAACACATACAGGTCCACGTCAAAGACTGGGCGGACCGAGGCGCCATCTCAAAATGGGCAGTGCCAGATGTTCAATTTGTAGAAAACCTGGAGAAGACGAGTGTAGGCAAGCTCGACAAGAAGGTGATGCGCCAGAAGTATGTCTAGTCCTGCTTTGTTAATCGTCTGGCCATCGGGACTTCTCGCCCATGAGCTATGAGTTGTGGACTTTGCCGCCGTAGGCGGCAAAGTCCACAACTCATAATAACCTCTGAGGAGTCAAAAACATGAAACCCTACCTTTTTTTGTGATGAGTATGTGTCATTACAGTCCTGCTTTGTGATGACATCGTTAGGTTAGTATCCTACACTTCCTCTCTAGAGAGTTAACATGTCGTATTAGATGGCTGCTTATAAAGCTCAACAGCCATGACAGAGTATTTTAAGACACTAGAAAGGTAGGGTTTCCAATGAGAACGTTGGAAAATGCTGTTGTCATAGTCACAGGTGCCTCAAGAGGTATCGGGCGCGCAATCGCAGAAGAATTAGGAAGTGGCGGAGCGAAAGTGGTAGTGAACTACTTCCAGCACAAGGAGCTAGCCGAGGAAGTAGTTGAGGGCCTCCTAAAGAATGGAGCAGCAGCGGCAGTAGCAATGCATGCAGACGTATCAGATCCGGATCAGGCAGCTCGACTTATTGAGGACACCATCAAACAGTTTGGCCGGATAGACGTGTTGGTCAACAACGAGGGGATAAACGTCGATCGCGCGTTGAAGTCTATGTCCGTGGAAGATTGGAAAAAGGTCATTGACACCGACCTGAACAGCTACTTCTACACAGTAAAAGCAGCTCTGCCCATTTTCATGGAGCAACACAGTGGAACGATCGTCAACATCAGTTCCGTGGCAGGCCAGATGGGTAACTTTGGTCAAGCCAACTATGGTGCAGCTAAAGCTGGTATTATCGGGTTCACCAAAACGGCGGCCCTTGAACTGGCTCGCTACAACGTGACGGTAAACGTGCTTAGCCTCGGAGCCATAGAGAGCGATATGTGGAACCATGTTCCAAAAGAGGTAAAAGAGTCATTCGTGAAGAGAATCCCTCTTGGCCGGTTCGGCACTCCACAAGAGGTAGCTCGTGTTGCCCGTTTCCTGATTGTTGACGGAGACTATATGACAGGTTCAACCATTAGCATCAATGGGGGGATGTACATGTCCTAGGGATCAGAAAGGGTTTCGATTATGCCTGGCAAAATGTTTACCCCTGAACTGTTTCGTCCAGCAGTGGACTACCCTGATATCCCTTATGACCATCTCCTGCGTATGGCTGCTGAACGCAACCCCGACCGACCGGCGATGATTTACCATGACCTCACTCTGGTCTATCGCGAAGTCGTCTCGATGGTCAATAGCATTGCCAATCGTCTACTCGAGTTGGGCATAAGAAAGGGAGATCGTATTTGCCTGTGTACAGGCAATCGCCCCGAGTCTACCATCACACTCAATGCTGCTTCCACGATTGGGGCGGTGATTACACCGATGAACCCTTTGTACAAAGAGCGTGAGATGGCCTATCAGCTTGAAAACTCTGAAGCCAGGGCGATCATGATCAGGCCGGAGATGCTCCCACTCCTCCAAAGGGTGCTGAGCCAGGAGCCGTTGCCCAATCTCAAGCACGTCATCGTGTTGGGAGAGCAAGTACCAGAAGGTATGCCGGATGCTCTTCCTTTCGCACAATTGCTCAAGGGAGCGTCGCCAAAACGGCCCAGGCCGGTCGAGATCAGCGGTGATGACATGATAGTCTTGACGTACTCCTCTGGCACGACGGGGCTGCCCAAGGGAACGATGCTGAGCCATCATAACCTGGCGACCAACCATCTTCAGTTCTTAACGGCATCGGGGATTAGTTCCTCCGATGTAACACTGATCTGCGTGCCCTTTTACCACATCTACGGAGTGCTACTGACTGGCAGTTTCCTTGCGGCTGGCGCTAAGCAGGTCATCGTGGATCGTTTTGAACTGCAGCCGGTGCTGGACGCGTGTGAAAAGCATGGCCCGACGTGGCTCTTTGCCGTTCCTGCCATGGTCAAAGCTTTTGCCGATGCCCCTGGAGAACTCAACCAGATGAAAACCGTCAAGTACCTTATGTCTGCCGCTGCTCCCTTGCCACTTGAACCTGTCCGCAAATTGCAGGCAAGGACTGGCATCAGAATCATCCAGGCATATGGGATGACCGAGACATGCCCAATCACGCACCTGTCACCACTTGATCCCGAGCTCATCCGCATGGACAGTGCAGGCTTGCCCATGAACAATACCGAGCAGAAGATTGTGGATATCGAGACAGGAAAGCACGAGTTGCCCACCGGAGAGGATGGAGAGATCATTATTCGCGGGCCGCAGGTGATGTTAGGTTATTGGAAGGCTCCCGAAGAGACCGCTCACACCCTACGCAATGGGTGGATCCATACAGGCGATATCGGTCACCTGGACGCAGATGGGTACCTGTATATCGTGGATCGTAAGAAAGATATGATTAAGTACAAAGGCTTCAGCATTGCCCCGGCTGAACTGGAAGCGGTGCTGGTGGAGCATCCTGCCGTCCTGGAAACTGCTGTTGTCGGTGTACCTGATGAGGAAGCCGGTGAGGTACCCAAGGCCTTTGTCGTCCTTCAAGGTGACTTTAGCTATAGCGTCACCGATGAGGAGCTCATCACCTTCGTGAATGGCAAGCTAGCAGACTACAAGAAGTTGCACGAGGTGGAGTTTGTCGAGAGCCTTCCCAAGATTCCTTCAGGCAAAATCCTACGTCGTGAGCTGAAGGAGCTTGAAAGGGCACGGCGTGCAGGGAAGCAAAGCATTGCTACCAGCTAAAGATGTGCTCGTGTGTAAGGGATTTTGAGAATTCTCAAAATCCCTTACACACGAGATGCTGTGCTTAAGCGGCAAGGAACTGCTCGATGCGGGGTACAAGTTCCTTCGCATGCGTCAAAAGCCCCAGGTGCCCGCCCTGAAAAATGTACAGCTTTGAATGAGGGATGAGCATCTGCATGATCTTCGCATTGATTGCTGGAACAATCGGATCGTCGTCACCGGCAAGAATCAGCGTTGGCTGCTGTAACAACATGAGCCACGGGAGACTGGTCCAACCTATGCCAGCCATCGTTTGATAGAAGTAGCCGAGCGGCTGATCAAATTGCATGGCGTGAGCCATTTGGCGCACGAACTCTGGATTTGACTGCAGATCCCCTCCAAAGATGTCCGGAGCGATGTCCATCATGTGCGATGGATCCATAAAGCGCTGAGGAGTTGCCATTTTCATAAGTACGGATGGGCGACCGGGGACCATAAATGCCCCTGGCCCGGTGCTGACCAGAATCAGCCGCCGACAACGTTGGGGATATTGAAAAGCAAATTGCTGGGCTAGCCCGCCGCCCCACGAGATGCCAAGCACATCTACCTGTTTGTAGCCCAGTTGATCGAGTACCTGCACTATCAAACAACACAGCGTCGAAAGACAGTACGGCATCGTTGGTGTTGGCGACCCGCCGGTACCCGGCACATCAAAGCGAATGATTTCGATGCCCGGGTCAAGCTCGTCGACGAGCCGCTGAAACCCTTCGAGACTGACGCCGATGCCATTCATGAGCAGCAGCGGTGTGCCGGCGCCATTCCCCCGCCTGATGGCGACGCGCAGACGCTGGCCCTTGACGTTGATGGTACGAATATCATCCTGCTGTGCTTCTTCTGCTTGTGCATCCATGTTTTTCAAATCCCTTCTTTGGATTGAGCCTATTGAAATTCACAGATTCTATTGTGGGAACCGACTTTACTAGATTATAACATAGGATCAGCTTATAAGACCAGCTTAGTGCCATGACAAAAATAGCAGGGCTAAGTAAAAAAGGAAGAGGGCGGTGTAGCTTTCATACCTCGCCCCCTCCTCAGTGAAGACAAACACACCTGCTGTGTGCTGTCACTTCTCCAACACGTACGTTCCGGGCGCGGGGATGATCGGCGGATAGGCTTCACTGCCCAGCGATGGGGGCGCAACCAATTCCCCAGAGCGCGGCTTTAACCACTCTACCCAATCTGCCCACCAGCCACCCTGATGAAACTCAGCCCCCTCTAGCCACGCGCCAGCACTTTTCGCTCGCTTCTCGCTCGCCCGGTAGCCTTTCCCCTTGCTCGGCGGCTGAAGAACACCAGCAACATGGCCGCTGCCACTCAGAACGAAGCGTGCTGAGCCGCCAACCAGTTGCGTGATACGCCAGGCCGCCTTCCAGGGAACCAGGTGATCCTGTTCCATACCAACGGCATACACGTCCTGGCGGATGTTGCGGGCGTCAATGGGGACCCCCTTGATGACCAGCGCACCGTGCTTGACGAGGCCGTTCTCCAGGCAGACCTTGCGCATGTAGAAACTATGCGCCTTGTCGGTCATACGCGTGCCATCATTATTCCAGAAGAGCACATCGTAGGCCGGTGACTCTTTGCCCAGTAAGTAATTGTTGATGACACTGCTCCAGATCAGGTTGTTGGCCCGCAACATTCTGAACATCAGCGCCATCTCGCGACCTCCCAGAACGCCGCGTGTCTGTATCTGTCGCTCCGCGAACCTGAGCGCTGTCTCATCAATGAGCGCCATCAGATCATTGATCTCCGCGTGGAAGTCGGCCAGGGTCACCACGAAGGTGGCAGAATTGACCGTCTCATCGCCCTTGGCCGCCAGATAAGGCAGCGTTGTCGCCAGCATTTGCCCAGCGATGCAGTAGCCCGCCGTATTAACCTTGGGCGAACCGGTAATCTGCTTGATTACCTCCAGGGCCGCCAACGGCCCCAGGCTCACATAATCATCGAAACCAATATCCGCCATCGAGGCATCAGGGTTCTTCCAACTAATCACAAAGACCGTGAAGCCCTGATCCACCAGGAACTTCATCATGCTGTTCTGTGGCCGCAGATCCAGCAGGTAGTACTTATTCACCCAGGGCGGCATATGCAGGATGGGGATCGCGTGCACCTGCTTGGTTGTGGGGGTATACTGGATCAATTCGATCAATTGGTTGCGGTAGACGACCTGACCCGGCGTGATCGCCAGGTCCTTGCCCACCTGGAAGGCGCTGGTGTCGGTAATCTGTATCTCCCCTTCCGCGATGTCGCGGAGAAGATGCTGCATTCCCTTGACCAGGTTTTGCCCGCTGGTGGCAATGGTTTCGTGGATCACCTGCGGATTGGTGAAGGCGAAGTTGGTGGGGCTGATCGCATCCAGGAACTGGCGGAGGATGAAGGTCAGCTTGCGCTGCTGTTTTGCATCCATGCCTTCGATGCCCTCCACTGCCCGCAGCCAGGTCGTTGCGATCAGCAGATAGCTCTGTTTGAGCGCATCGAAGGCCGCGTTCTGCTGCCAGTCCGGGGCGCTGAAGCGTTTATCGCCTGACTCCGGCTCGATGACCGGTTTGCTCTGCTTGTCCAGTCCCCAGAGCTTGAGGGCGCTGCTGGTCATCACCTGCGTATACTGTTGCACGAAGTTGCTATAAAGCCCCCACCGACGTGTCGGATTTCTGAGGGCATCCAGCCACACGTGTTGGAAGATGCTCAGAATTTCCCCAAAATCAATCGGCACTACATTGCTGTATGGATTGGCATCCCAGAGCCGGTCGATCAAGGCGACCCAGGGATCCTCCTTGCGGCTATGCTGGGCCTCGGCGAGTCCCTCTACGATGGGTTCAACGGGATAGCCAGCCGTCGTATTATCAGCAAGCTCGATCAAAGACTCTACAATTTTCGATCCGTCAGACACTGTTTCTTGCATGTCGGTCATCTCCTTTGATGGAACCACCACATCGAAATTGGAATGTGCTGGGAATGTGCTCTTTTACACAAAACACTCGCTACTTTGCCCCAGCGTATCAGCAACCTTAACTCAACTAGTTGGACGTCACAAGGGGCGCCCAACCTCAAGAGCTTAAATCAATCCGCCTCCCGTTACCTCTAACACAGCACCTGAAACAAAATCCGAGAGAGGCGAGGCTAAAAAGAAGATCGGTCCCGCCGCATCCTCAGGCGTTCCTGCGCGACCCAAAGGAATGAGCGTCTTAGCCTGATGGCGCAAATGTTCGGGAATGCCGAGCATGATTTCCTCACCGTGGCGCTCTAGCTTCTCGGCGACCTCTTTCCTTGCAGTCAACCGTGTCTCAATGTAGCCAAAGCAAGCACAATTCACCTGTATGTTGTAGCGGCCCCACTCCCTCGACAGCGTCTTCGTCATTCCTATAACACCTGCCTTGGCCGCCGAATAGTTGGCCTGGCCCGGAATGCCATACAGGGCCGAAACCGATGTAACGTTAATGACCTTACGGGGGTTGGCCATGCCATTAGCGGCTTGCTCTTGCTTAGCTGCATGGCGGATGAAGGACGAAAAAGCCTCGCGCAGAATACGGAATGGAGCAGTTGTATGCACATCAAGCATCGCATACCATTGCTTGTCGCTCATATTCTGCATGACCGCGTCCCAGGTGTAACCGGCACTGTTAACTATGATGTCCAGGCCGCCAAAGGAATGAAGGGTTGTTTTGATCAACTGGGATGGAAATGCAGGGTCGGTGACATCACCTACTACTGCAATGGCTCTACCGCCTGCTTTCCGAATGGCAGCAACAGTCTCCTCCGCCGGAGTCGGGTCGATATCACTTACAACGACCGAAGCGCCCTCCGCCCCCAGCTTCTTTGCTGAAGCAGCTCCAATACCACGACCAGAGCCGGTTACAATAGCAACTTTGCCATCAATCATACCCATAACTCTAATTGATCTCCTTTTCACTCACTCTGATGAGGTCAAGCGGCAACAAAGGTTTCCGCGACTTTCACCATGAGCGCTAATGTTGTAAGACCGATCATTTCGCCAATTTTAGATCGGTAGGCGAACGATTGAAAGACAGGTGGAAACGTCGCTAGCGCGCCTACCGCTAACGCGGTCATCCATCTGAAAGGAACGTATGCAGAGGATTGAAATCGCCAGAAGCGTCTGCATAACACACTGACTGCACGCAGTCTACCCACGCACTACAGTGACTTGACGGGTCTTGAACACATCGTGACCTGCTGGTTGCTACTCCTTTTCAGGGAACAGGAAAGGATGTGCCTTTCCCATCTATGTTCATACTGTATATAGATGTTAATTACATTATAGCAGATACTGAGGAATTTTGTCAAGGGAAGGATGTCCAAGGGGTACGGTTCATTTTTTTGCATGGCGGGGGCAAGCCCCCGCCATGGGGCTATCACTTCTCCAGTACGTTAGTACCAGGTGCTGGGGTGATCGGCCGGTGTACCTGGCTACCCATCGATGGGGGGACGACCAACTCACCTGAGCGTGGCTTTAACCACTCGACATAATCCGTCCACCATCCCCCCTCATGGAACTCAGCCCCTTCAAGCCACTTGTCAGCACTCTCCACAGGCTTATCGTTTGTCCAATATCCCCTAGACTTGTTAGGAGGATTAGCTACACCGGCAATATGACCACTCTTGCCCAGGACGAAGTGCGCCGAACCACCTACAAGCTGCGTAATACGCCAGGCCGCCTTCCAGGGAACAATATGATCCTGTAGCGTGCCAACTGCATACACGTCCTGGCGCAAATTGCGGAGGTCGATAGGGACGCCTTTCACAACAAGTTCGCCGGGCTTGGTGAGGCCGTTCTTCAAACAGATCTCGTGCAGGAAGAACATGAATGCCTCTCTGGCCATGCGCGTCCCATCGTTATTCCAGTAGAGCAAGTCGAAGGCCGGTGGCTCGTTCCCCAGTAAGTAATTGTTTACGACGTTGCTCCAGACCAGGTCATTGGCACGCATGAAATTGAACATCGTCGCCATCGATTTACTATCCAGATAGGCGCGCTTCTTCATCGATCGCTCAACAAACCGCAACTCTGGCCCCCCAAGGAACACTGTAAGATCATTCACCTCCGCTTCCATGTCAGGTAAGGTGACAACGAACATGACCGAATTGACCGTCTCATCGCCATGGGCTGCAAGATAGGGGGGCACCGTCGCGAGCATCGTACCGGCGATGCAGTAGCCCGCCGTATTCACCTTCGGCGAGCCGGTAATCTCTTTGACGACTTCAAGCGCGGTCAACGGCCCCAGGCTCACATAATCATCGAAGCTGATATGCTCCATCGAGGCATTGGGGTTCTTCCAACTGATCACATAGACGGTGAAGCCATGCTCCAACAGGAACCTCACGTAGCTATTCTGTGGCTGTAGATCCAGAACGTAGTATTTGTTCACCCATGGTGGGATAATGAGCAAGGGGAACTTGTACACCTGCTCGGTCATCGGCGCATACTGGATCAATTCGATCAACTCGTTCCGGTAGATGACCTGGCCCGGCGTTAACGCCAGGTTTTTTCCAACTTCGAAGGCGCTGGTGTCGGTGATCTTAATCTGCCCGGCGTTGATGTCGCGTAAGAGATGCTGCATTCCCTTGACCAGGTTTTGCCCGCCGGTGGCAATGGTTTCGTGGATCACCTGCGGATTGGTGAAGGCGAAGTTGGTGGGGCTGATAGCATCCAGAAATTGGCGCAGGTAGAAGGTCAGCTTGTACTGCTGTTTTTTATCCAAGCTCTCAATTCCGGAAACTGTCTTGAGCAAGGTAGTGGCGGCAAGTAGATAGCTTTGTTTAAGTGCATCGAAGACGGGATTTGCTGCCAATCTGTGGCGCTGAAGCGTTTATCGTCGCGCTGTGGCTCGATGACCGGTTTGGCATTCTGACCAAGTCCCCACAACTGAAGAGCTTCTGCCGTCATCAACTCCGTATACTGTTGCCCCAATTCACTATAGAGAGCCCAGAGACGAGTTGGATTTGTGAGGGTATCCAGCCAGATTTTCTGGAAGATACTAAGAATCTCACCAAGATCAATGGGCAACTCTTTGCCGTACGGATTGGCCTCCCAGAGTCGGTCAATCAATGCGGTCCAGGGATCTTCCCTGCCATCCTTTACTGGGCTGGTAATCGCTTGCGTGAACGGATTTCCATTCATCGTCTTCTCAATAAGCGCGCTCCAAGACTCAAAAGGACCTGGTTCTTTAGCTGGCACTTCTTTCATTTTGGTAACTCCTTTCATAACCAAATGACCTCAACCGGCGCATCCGGACAGGCACAAGGCCCCATACCTTGCAAGTCACCTCGCCAACAACGCTAAGGCGTCTACGCTTCGCGCTCAGGCGAGGTGCAAGGTAATACCCATCCACACAACCGCCCCCTGTCCCTACATGTAAGAGTAGAATACTCTCACGATGCCATCACATAACGTTGCTTTATCCACACAAATCCATCACATATGTACCGATCATTGCGTATTCCAATGCCAGATATCCCCGAAAACAGTGCCCAGGGAAGCCATAATCGCACCCAACAGCATCGCTAGAGGCAGTGTAAGTAGCATGTTTAACCAGGTGGGTTGAAGCACTTGAACCACATCCGGCGGCAGAGGAATGCCAGGAGCCCACAGGCGGAGGGCGTGCACAATACCTGGCGGGATCACCACCGCAGGTATAGCCATGAGGACACCTAAGAGCCAAGCCCCTCGCAGGTCGCCATTCCCGGCCTTACCAGATCGACCTTGCCAGGCGACTGCCGCTTCCACCATCAGGGCGCATACAAGGTAGAAGACCGGTAGCAAGGCAAGTGTGACATCGACAATCGGCTCACGACCCAGGCGGTAAGTGAGTCCAAGCCTCATGGCCATGAAACGCAGCGCAAACGGGGCAAAGAGTTCGGTTGCTATTGACAGAGGCCAGAGGATCAAGATCGTCAGCAGTGTTATGCCCGGTTTGCGGAAACAAAGGTACGCGCTGACGAGAAAGAGGCTCGCCGTGAGGACCAGGATGAGCGGATAGGATAAAAGCTGTACGGGACCAAGCACGACTGGGATGAATGCCGTCAAAGCCGGCAAGATGATTTCCATGAACGCAGCGAGTATCACAACGACCGCCCATTCAGGTCCAGTGAGGCCAAGAAGACGGCGAGATGGATGCTCCGCTTGTCGTTGCTGAACTGCTTCCGATGCGAAGGCATAGATAATTCCCAACCCGCCTATAGCCGCGCCGAGATGGCCCATAAGGTGGAATGGAGCCCAAAACGTGACATCAATGCCATATAATTCATGCCAGTAGTTATCGAACGGGGCGGCTATTGCGTCGATAAGCATGCCAAAGCCTAAAAGGATGAAGCCGAGTGGCGCATGGAAGAACCCCAGGACACTGGTGGTTGAGCTATCGTCGACTCCCGCTTTCTTCTGGTAGTAACGCCGTGTATCTACCAGCACAATACCCAGCGTGATCAGCCCCGCGCCCGCTACACCTGTATACATCATGATATGCGGCGGAATCCAGAATTGATCACGCCCAACGATATCATGCCAGCGCCGGTCCCATGCCAGGCCGAGTTCTGCTAGCAGCATCAGGCCGAGCATAATCCAGCCACTGGTCTGGCGAATCCTACGCTCCATGAAATCAGGTCGCATAGATGCTAGTTTATAAGAGACCGTCTTTTCTTTTCTTTGAGTGATCCCATGTGCCATAGGTATTCCCTCCTTATTCTAGCCGTGAGCGCTTTCTGGCGCCAGCGGTCTCGGTTCTTGTTGTAGCAACTCCTGGCGTACCCGGTCACGTCGTGCATTGCGCCAACGCACCTGCATCCAGATGAAGGTGAGGAGCAATGAAACAGGGGACAGACCGATAAGCCAGCCTAGCCACGTCGGCATAACGGGTGGACTGAGAACATTCATGGGAATATCACCGGCAAAAGAGCCAGTTGGACCGCTTACTGTCAGGTGGAGCAGCCACGCGCCGCGAACGGGTGGCGTTACATTGACATCGTAGGCGCCAGGCGTGTCGCTGTCGGGGCTGAGAGCGACACCTACCGGGGTTGCATCAGTGCCGGGAGCGGGATTGAGTACTGCCTGCGAAAATCGTAGGCTCTCCGCGGAAGTTGCTGACTGGATGGTCATGTTGAGTCGTTGTCCAGTACGCGGTAGACTGTAAAAGCTCAGTAGCAACCGGTAGGGGCCAATGCGTGCAGTTTGGGTCGCCAGTGGAGAAGAGCCTGCGGCAGTGAATACGATGACGAGAAACAGCAGTAAAAGGCAAAAGTGTATTTTTCCATTACGCATGCTATTGCTCCTCGATACGTGCTGGATAAATCCGCACTCTACGTTGTACTTTCCCGAAGAGGGTTTAAGCCAGGCGTTCCGTGTGATACAGGAGGAAGTCTACATCCTTGTTGACCACGCAGGACACCGTACCAGTACCTAAATTATAAGACCTTGATGCCCAATTGCGCCATTTTTGCGGAGGCACGGCAGGCCACACAATCCCCCGGATTGCGTCCATACGCGAAGCGCTTGCGCCCGACATGCCGGGGGCATGTCAGCAAGGCCCACCCCTACGGACTCGATGGTATATATTCCTACTTCTGTTGCATTGCATCCTTAAAAGCGAGTGCAACGCAACACCTTATAGCGTGTATTCCCAGCAACCTCCTCAACCGTCCCGAAGCAGCCTCGCATCACCGGCTCATACTTCAGAAAGCGATTCGCGACCACGTAGAAACAGCCCCGCCGTCGCAACACCTGCGCAGCCTCGCGGATAAAGCGTTCGGCAGTCTCAGTCGTCTGCATACCACCCAGGTGAAATGGCGGATTCGTCACCACCAGGTCAAATCGCTCCGACAACACTGCCTGCGCACCATCGCTCGCCAACACCCTGATATTCGTCAGCCCGCTCTGCTCAATCATCCTCTGTGCCGCATCCACTGCCGCCAGGCCGGCGTCCACCATCGTCACACTCCCTTTATTCGCCAAACCTGCAATATGCATACCAATGAAACCCGCACCGCAGCCGATATCCAACGCATCATCCGTCACATGCACCTCCAATGCCCCCAACAACAGCCGTGTCCCTTCATCCAGCTTCCCACTCGCAAAAACTGCCGAGATGAGGGAACTGGCATCCGCCATTCCCCCACCCCTAGTGCCCGCAAGGGGCACCACTACATTTTGCTGAGGTTGGGTAGAGCAGACCACCCGTTGCCCTTTGCTGATGGCCAGTGTTTCGACATTGCCGAATTGCGCCTGCATACGTTTCGCCACGGACAACACCCCGCGATCTTTAGCTCCCAGCACATACAGCCGTCCCCCCGCTTTTAGCGCGTACGCCGCCACCTGCAACCCGTACATGACCCATGCATTACCCGCTTGATACAGCAGATCCATCACCGCCACATCCATAGTCGCCGATGGATAGCGTGAGATATACTGATGATAGGGAACCCACCGAAAATTATGGTACCCAGGAACAGCGTAGCCGTCGTATGATAAGGGCAAGGGTGGTGGCGATGCGTGGGGACGCAGTCTGGGGATACCTGTCCCCCGGACAGGGTGCTGTGTGTAGCCCTCGCGGAACCCAGTCTGGGGGACAGGTAAGCCCTGGTAACCTTGTAGGGCCGCGATATTATCTTCGGCGAGCGTGATTGTGCCCGCGCTGAGTCGTTGTGCCGCTACCGGCACAAAAGGGTCCGCGGCCGAGTTGAGAATCAATACCTGGTTGTCGGCGGCAAGTTGTACTGTATCAGATAAAAGATGAGAATGGAGCATCAACTATGGTCCTTTACATCGATAGTGCTTTCCTTGATGATATCACCAACGTTGCCCGGACGGTACCCCTGGCAGGTGTGACCACCAACCCAACGATTCTGCTGGCAGCCCTCGAACGCGGCCAGGCTCTCACTCCTCTCAGCCTGCTCGACAAATTGTTGCATGTACTCGATGGTACCATTTTCATGCAGCCTGGCGAGACCGAAGAGGAGAGGATGTATCGACAGGCCTTGACCTACATTGAAGCTGACCCTGCGAGAGTTATCCCCAAAATTCCTATGACGCAGACGGGAATGCGTGTGGCGAGAAAACTGAAGCAGCAAAACCATCGCATTGCCTTTACCGCAGTCACCTCCGTTGCCCAGGCATATAACGCGGCAATGGTGCAGGCCGATTTCATCATTCCTTACTACAATCGTTTGCAGCGTTCAGGGGTGGACGCTGCCGAACGCATCTCGCAGATGGCTGAATTGCTGTACAACGACCGCCAGTCCACACGCATCCTGGTCGCCAGCATCAAGTCACCACAAGAGGCCACCGATGCTCTGCTTGCCGGAGCACACGACCTGACCATTGCACCCCAGGTATTGCTGGACATGGTCGGTGATCCCCTCAGCGAAGAGGCCATTGAGAAGTTTACTCAAGATTGGAAAAAGTTGAACGAATTGTAATGATTTTTCTATTTTACTCTGCTGTCACGATGAATAATCTGTCAGGGATGATGCACCCCCGTTCATCGCTTCTTCAGGAGAACATGGTATAGTCTCTTTTGTAACAAGGAGAAAGGAAACAATCCCTTCGCATGAGAGGGAGGAGCCTGTGAGTACATAACAGGGGATCAATTTGCGCACATCCCGGGAGTTGGAGGACATCAGGTGGCAAGGGTAGTGATCTCGTAGGTCTTGGGAAGCGGGACGGCCAGGTAGCGAGGGTGGAGGCCTGAGACGGATGTTGGAAATGTGGGGATGTAACGTGGCAGGGTAAGGCTGTACATCTCAGGGAGCCTGGAACGTTAAGTGGAGAGGGTGGTGGCCTGAGAAGTACATTGGTACGACGGGCATTGTAGACTTTTTTCGCCAGGGGGCTCTGTTCGAGGATGTAATGTGGTAGGGTGGAGGCCTGAAGGGTACGTTCCTTCAGGCTTTTTGGGTTTTTGGGGCTCCTCAACCAGCAACCTCACAAGTGGACATGGTCTCCAGGTTGTTGCGGACGAAACTCTGTACCGTCGTTGATAAAAACGAGCGTTTGATCTTGAATATGCACAATCAGGTCGGGTTTGCCATCACCGTTCACATCGCGCACCTCGCCCGTGATCGGTGTCAGGTCCTGTCCATCACCAAACAATGTGGGACCCAGATAGATGCGAGCGTGCGCACCATCGCCACCAGGCAATTCAATAATCTCTACGTGCCGGTTCAAATTGATCAAAATAAAATGGGTCGGATTACTCGCACTATCTTCATGCCCCACTACAGCATCAAATTGGAAGGTGCGGGGACGACCATAGTGTAAATCGTCCTGGTATACTCGCCACCAGGAGCCAACGACGCTTAACCCTACCACAAGAAGGATCGCAACACTCATCCCCAGCAGCGCTGCAATCAGTGGGAAACGTTTCTGGCTCGTCAGCTCTTCTATGACGGGTGTAGCAATCGTTTTAGACACCGGTCCTTTGCCGGTGTTCAGGCCACCACTGGCACGTCGGCGCGGAATCCCCGGCATCTGCTGCCCGGAAAGATCACTGATTGCATCTTGCTGTAGCGGTTGCTGATACTTGCGTGCACTACTAGGTCTGCGTGTCGTATAGACTTTCTCGTCCTCGGCGACATCATACTCAACAGGTCGAGTTTGCTTTTTGACCTGTGTGACCGGTGTGACTGACATGCGAGCACCCTCCGTTCTGGTTTGAACATATTTTCTACATCATAAACCAGAACAGGCGTTCTTGTCAATAGGAATTTGGCAGTATTTTCCACGTCAATCAAAAAGCCTCTTTATCGTTATTACTGAACATGGTACAATACCCCCATTATAGAAGCAGGAATCTTTGGATTGGTGCGGTCAACCCAATCAAATCAAATCGACGAGCAAAGCAAGTTTAACGATGCTAGATATCATCATCACGCTGGCGGAAGCATTTCGCGCACAGCACAAACAACTGTATATGGTAGGGGGAACAGTGCGCGATGTGTTGCTTCACCGTGGGCAATCCAACGACGCGGACCTGGCAACCGATGCACATCCTGAAGAGATCAAACGCCTGGTAGCGCCCACACATCCCAGCGCCGTTGTCCTGGTGGGAGAACGTTTCGGCACAGTGCGCCTGCATTATGGCACTGACATTATCGAGATCACCACGTTTCGCGACGAACGGTATAACCCCGATTCACGAAAACCCGAAGTATGCTTCGGCACCGTGCTGGAAGAGGACCTGCATCGACGGGACTTTACCATCAACGCCATGGCACGAGACCCATTGAACGGACACATCAGTGACCCCTTCGGTGGTCGCAAGGACCTGGAAGCCCATATATTGCGCGCCGTGGGCAATGAACCCGATAAGCGCTTCGACGAAGACCCCCTGCGTCTGATGCGTGCAGTGCGTTTTGCCGCTCAACTCGATTTCACCATTGAGCCAGAGACGATGCACTCCATCACGCGCCAGGCAACAAAACTCCAGAAGATTAGCCGCGAGCGCATACGCGATGAAATGAATAAACTACTCGTTTCACCTCATCCGGCCAAAGGATTGGACCTGCTTGTTGAACTGGGCTTGATGGAATGGATTGTCCCTGAAGTATTGGAACTACGTGGCGTCAGTCAACAACCCCAAGCTGCGGTTCGCTCCAAAGATGTGTATGCCCATGTGCTGCGCGTCGTCGAACGTTCATCGCCTCGCCTGGTCGCTCGCTGGGGTGCTCTGCTGCACGACATCGCCAAACCTCGCACACGCGCCATTGAGGACGGCAAGGTCCACTTCTTTGGCCACGAGGAGTTGGGAGCACACATGGCGCGAGATATTCTCAAACGCCTGCACTTTGATCGTGACTTTCTTGAAAGCGTCTCGCGACTCGTACGGCTGCACATGCGTGCCAATGCCTACACGACGGACTGGACAGATGGCGCGGTACGCCGTCTCATGCTCGAGAGCGGTGATGACCTGCAAGACCTGCTCGACCTCTCGCGCGCCGACATTACCAGTTATCGCGCCGACAAAGTCTCGCGTGCAGCTGCACGGGTGACCGAACTTGCAGAACGCTGCCAGCGATTGAAAGAAGAAGCGGAGCGCGTCCCACTGAAAAGCCCCCTCGACGGCAATGAACTGATGGCACTCTTTCATCGTGGCCCGGGGCCATGGTTACGCCCCATCAAGGACCACCTGCTTGGACTCGTAATTGATGGTGTCCTCTCGCCCAACGATAAAGAACAAGCCGCCAGAATTGCCAAAGCGTTCTACGAGCAACAACAAAAGGACGAAGAACCATGACAAAAGTAAACAAACCAGGGTCACGTAAGCCCGAGACCAATCCCCCAAAAGCGGCTGAGACAAAAAAAGCCACTGAGCAGCAAGCACAGCCCAGTTCTAAGTCTACAACCGATAAGGGCAAGCAGAGCGCAAAGACTAATAAGCAACGCATCGGCGGTACTGCCATATCAGGAGCAAAGTCCACACAGCCTCGTGAAGTGAAAGCAACCAGTCCTGCTCAACAGCAGGCCGAGAGCTACAACCGCGACATGCGGAGACGTATGCAGCACCTCGGCACAGGACCATACGGTGAGGACCCCATCGCGGCAGCGCAGGAGAAGAGAAAGAAGCGCATTGAGCGCAGAAAAATGCGTATCGAGGAGCGCCGGCAAGAGGCGAAAAAGGCCATCGGTCCAGGCTTCAAGCCTACATTGGGACGTAGAAATACCTACTTCCTGATTGCCATAGTGGCCATCGTTGTAATTGTCATTGCCATCGCAATCATCTTGAATCATCCATTTAAGTGAGAACCTGGCGGGGGCCTACTTCCACCGGAATAGGTTAAGGACTATGACGCGCAATCAGATGTTGTGGTGGCAACGCGGAGTCATCTACCAGGTTTACCCACGCAGCTTCAAGGACAGCAATGGTGACGGTATCGGCGATCTGCAGGGTATTCTTGTGCAACTCGACTATCTCACCTGGCTAGGCGTCAACGCCATCTGGATCTCGCCTTTCTATCCATCACCGATGGCCGATTTTGGCTATGACGTCTCCAACTACACCGATGTTGACCCCATCTTCGGCGACCTGGCAACATTCGATGAACTGCTGCAACAAGGGCACCGGCGTAACCTCAACGTCATCATTGATTTTGTGATCAACCATACCTCTGACCAGCATCCCTGGTTCCTCGCATCGCGCTCCTCGCGCAACGCTCCAACGCGGAACCGGTATGTCTGGGCCGATGCCAAACAGGATGGCTCACCACCCAACAACTGGCTCAGTCTGTTTGGCGGATCAGCCTGGGAATGGGACCCTGCTACAGAGCAGTATTACTTGCATTCATTTGACAAGAGGCAGCCCGACCTCAACTGGCGCAACCCGCAGGTCAAAGCCGACATTTTTGACGTCGTACGCTTCTGGCTGGAACGCGGCGTGGATGGCTTCCGTATCGATGCTGCCCACATCATCATGAAAGACCCCCAACTGCGTGACAATCCACCTAATACAAGCAGAGCGCGGGTCATGCACAAACCCATGGGCGACTACGACTCGCAGTTTCACCTTTATGACAAGGGCCATCCAGACACCCATGTCATCTATCGCGATCTTCGCCAGTTGCTTGACAGCTATAGTGTTGAGCAGCCCCGTATAGCTATCGGCGAGATGCATATCCTCAACCTGGAAGAATGGGCCAGCTATTACGGCGCGGACCTCGATGAAATGCACATGCCCTTCAATTTCGGGCTGTTGCTTGCCGACTGGAGAGCCACAGCCATTCGCCAGTCCGTAGATGTATACGAGGCAACCCTGCTACCTGGTGCATGGCCCAACTACGTCCTCGGCAACCACGATGAACCGCGCATCGCCAGCCGCATTGGCTTCTCACAAGCTCGTATCACCATGATGTTGCTGCTCACCCTACGTGGAACGCCAACACTATACTACGGCGACGAAATTGGCATGCACGATGCGGATATCCCACCAGAGCGAGTACAGGACCCCTTAGCGAAGGGTATTCCTGGCATAGGTCGTGATCCAGAACGCACACCCATGCAATGGGACAGCAGCCCGAACGCCGGTTTCTGTCCGCCCACCGTCGAACCCTGGCTGCCCATCCCCGGCGATTACCAGCAAATCAATGTCGCCGTCGAACGTGACGATCCTCACTCCATGCTAAGCCTGACCCGTGCTCTCATCGATATGCGCCGTACCACTGCTGCGCTCAACGCAGGCAGCTATCATCCCGTCGAGAACGTGCCCAACGATTGTTTCGTCTACTTGCGAGAGCTTGGTAGCGAGCGTTGCCTGATTGCACTGAACTTTTCCAGCGATGAACAGGTGTTGTCGCTGTCAGAGATGGGCAGTGGCCGGATCGTGATCTCTACATATCTGGATCGCGAGGAACAGGTGGATCTGGCTGCTTTCCATCTGCGTGCCAACGAGGGGTGTATTATTATGTAGGGGCCGATTAAGGATTTTAACCAAATAAAGATGATCACTCTTCCCTCTCGAGGTCATTGCAAACCAAGCAAGCTATTTCCCCCCGGAATGGAATGGTCTCCATGAGGGGAGATGTGCCTACCGATCATGTAACAATACTACTTTGAGTACTTTTGACCGGCGTCCGATAATTGTCTCCAGCGCGGTCTGGTAATCGGCCAAGGCGTAGCGGTGCGTGATAAGTGGCGCCAGGTTTAATAGGCCGGCGCGGAATAACTGCACTGCATAGCTCCAGGCAGCGGAATTGGCTCCGAAGATGCCGAATACAGACAAATGCTTGAGGACGAAGATATCGCTTTCCAGACTTAAACGTGCGCCAGACCCGGCGATGCCTTCCAGCAATACAGTGCCACCGCGTCGTGCCAGTCCTAATGCCTGTTCGACTCCTACCGGACGCGTGCCGCCTTCGAAAACAAGATCAGCTCCCCGGCCGCCCGTCAGTGTCTGAATCAGAGGTTCTGCAACTTCTTCTCTGAGGTTGACGGTATGGGTCGCTCCTAGTTGTCGCGCTATCGTTAACCTTTCGTTGTGAGATCCAAGTAGGGCAATGACGGAGGGATTGAACAGGCGAGCGACCTGTAGCGCCAGCAAACCGATATTGCCATCTCCTAGAATGACGATAGCACTTCCCGGCTGCGGCTGCACCCGCAGAAAGGCATGCGCCACAACAGATGCAGGTTCTAGCAGTGCAGCTTCTTCGAGTGAAGCTCCTGCAGGTAGGGTATGCACCAGTCGCGCGGGAACCGCCACATATTCGGCCATACCGCCGCTGCGTGTGAAACCAATCTCATTGTAGCCAGTTTCACAGAGATTGGTCAACCCATTGCGGCAGTTACGACAGACGCCACAGGAAAGGAACCCCTCCACGACGACTTTATCGCCTTGCAGCAGCGTATGCACACGCTCACCCACGGCTGCGATTTCGCCAGCCCATTCATGACCGGGTACAATTGGGTAACGGTAGAAGCCCACAGGTCTAATGCCCTGGTAGAGTTCCACATCACTGCCGCAGATGCCAACCGCATGCGAACGGATGAGCACATCGTCCGGCCCGATCATTGGGATATTCATCTCGGCCAGATGCGCTTCACCCGGACCTGTAATGAGTAAGGCTTTCATTGAGCAATCCTTCTCTTAAAAAGCATCGCAAGGTATTGCATATTATCCTGCAAACTTTGGTTGTTCCTGTCCCTTGATACCTACCTGTAAGCGAAAGAGATCACCAGCAAAGGGCTGTTGGGCTCTCTTCTCTTCGCTCAAAGCTGTCCAGGCAGAGGTGATATATAGTTCGTCCAGATACTCGCCTCCAAAGGTGCAACTGGTGGGATATTGCACCGGCAGCCGGATAGCTCGTTCTACTCTGCCATCAGGGTCATAGCGAGTGATCTTCCCGCCGCCCCAGCGCGCGCTCCAGATGAAGCCCTCGCCATCCACGGCGAGTCCATCGGGCACACCATTTTCGTGGGGAGTGTGAATGAACGGTCGGCGATTTTCGATAGTGCCGGTAGTGGCATCAAAATCGTAGGCATAGATCATGTGGAGTGGTGAATCGGTAAAATACATCAGCCGATTATCAGGACTCCAGCCAATACCATTGGAAATGCCTATACCTGTTTCCATTGTATGAAGAGATTGGTCTGGATCGAGACGATACAATCTGCCTTCCGGCTGCTCGCAGGCATCTTCAGGATAGCACATCGTTCCCGCCCAGAAACGTCCCCGGCAGTCTACCGCGCCATCGTTAAAGCGAGTGAATGGTTTGTGGGCTTCGGGGTCAGCAATAAAGCGCAAACCCTGCTGCGCTTCCCAGAAGGCGAATCCCTGTTTCGTCGCCATGACCAACCCGCCCCCTGCTCGTATCGCCAGCACTCCGATCATGACACCAACATCAAAACTTTCGTACTTTCCGGTTTGCGGGTAAAAACGGTAGAAGCAGTTTTGTTCGATATCAACCCAGTATATTGCCTGCTCTTCAGCATGCCATACGGGTCCTTCCCCCAGTTTATTCTGCACAGCGAGCACATGTTCAAGCTCGTTCACTACAGGTGTACCTTTCACTCTAAGTTCCAACTGCCCAGGGAGGCGAGATTTTGAAATGCGCTCCGCGCCTCCCACGCTAAATCGGGGAGCTACGGTGCTCCATCACGCCCGTACGGACGAAGCGGATACACAGCTAGCGTCACGATTTGGCTGGCGTTCTTTTGGCCGCTACGCGGTACTCGCGCATAACCAGGTCGTTTAGTTCCTCCAGCGATGTTTCTGCAACCGGTTTATCAAAGGTGATCATGCCGTGTTGGAGCAGGTTCACACGCGTACATGTTTCGAGCACCTGGGAGTAGTTATGCGCGATCATGATGATCGAAACCTCGCCCATCGCTTTCAGGTTGCTGATCAGTTCGAGAATCAACCTGGCTTCCTTCGCGCCCATCGCGGCGAGTGGTTCGTCGAGGAGAAGAATAGTTGCATCTGTGTAGACCGCCCTGGCGATGGCGATGGCCTGGCGCTGACCACCCGACAGCTTGGCAACTTCGACATCTACCGAGGGAATATCAACCCCCATCTTCTTCAAGTGATCTCTCGCCAGTTCGCGCATTTTGCGATTGTTGATAAATGGTAGGGGGAAGTGTCGCAGTTCCCGATTGAGAAACATATTATGATAGACGCTGAGCTGGTTCACCAGGGCAAGGTCTTGATAGACGGTCTCGATACCGAGCGAACGAGCATGCATCACGGAACGTAGTTTGACTGCCTCACCATTGACGAAGATCTCACCGCTATCCGGCTGCAGAAAGCCGGTCAGGATTTTGATCAAGGTTGACTTACCGGCTCCATTATCACCGACGAGGCCGAGTACTTCACCTTTCCGCAAATGCATACTGACATCACGTAGGGCCGTCACTGCGCCAAAGCGTTTCACCAGGTGTTCCGTGCGAATGACATCCGGAATTTCAACCGGAGGTGTTGCTTCTGTCATTGTCGTCCTGCCTCTCGCCAAATGCGTAGACGAACATTCAGAATCATTGCGATCAGGATTGCCAGGCCAAGGATGATATCGTAGGTATAAGCGCTTACACCTAGCAAGGTAAAGCCATCATTGAGGATCGAGAGGGCCAGCACTCCGAGAAAAGCTCCGACGACGGTACCGATGCCGCCGCTCAGTGCGGTGCCACCGATGACTGCCCCTGCGACAGCAGAAAACATGATGGTGGTGCCGCCGGCCAGAGGATCAGTGGAGGTAATACGGAACGCTTCCAGGGTGCCCGCCAGCCCTGCCAGCAGGCTCGCCAGCATAAAGTTCCCAAGCTTGACCCTGTTGACGTTGACGCCGACCTCGCTTGCTCCGAGCAGATTCCCGCCTGTTGCGACGGTGTGCTTGCCCCAGCGAGTGAAGGAGAGGATTACCTGCACGACAACCATGACCAGGATGGCCCAGAGGATTTCCGAGTAAGGATTTGCGCCCATCACCTGGTTGACCTGTCCCTCGGAAGGTGTCAGTACCGGTTCGCCCATCGATAAGGTCAGAGTAATGCCGTTCAAAAGGAATTGTGTTCCCAACGTAGAGATCAGCGAGGGAATCCTGAACCAGACGGTGACGATGCCATTGAACAGGCCGACCACGCAGGAGACGAGCAGTCCTGCAAGAATCCCGACCCATAGAGGAAGACCTGCCTGGTTGACGAAATACATAATGAAAGGCGCGAGGGCAAACACCTGGCCGACCGAGAGATCGATTTCACCGCAGATGAGCAGCATGACTTCGCCTGCTGAGATAATCGCCGTGGCAGAGACAAATTCGAAGAGGGTGCGGATATTGACACCCGTTAAGAAATTCGAAGTGGAAAACTGGAAGTAGATGACCAAGACGATAGCGACGGCTAAAATGCTTGCCTCGCGTTGCTGCAAGAAGATGCGACCCAGCCTGGACCAGAACGCCCTCCCTGCGGGTTCAGGGGACCGCTCTGTCTCGGGTGTGGGAGCATCCGAAAGAATTGTCTCAGGCATACGGCTTCTCCTTCGTAGATAGCATTTACCTACATACTGGTATCTGTCACGCTATGACCTGGCGCTCATCGTTGTTGGTGTTAATGAAATAGTAGTATAGCAGGGCCAGAATGTAAAGCTTCCCTTGTGGATAGGGTGGACGCGATAAATCAGATCCCTACGCATTGGCAAGGGAACGGTGAATGTGCGTAGATGCGCGAGTATGAAGTTTCACTATCGCGCATCTACGCTCTTTGCTTACCTAATAAACAATGCTTACACCCCTGTGGATGCCCCTATGGCTATGGTGTAACCAGCTTTTGCTGGTTGGAGCTTCCCTCGAAGCGCGTTTGGGTATTCAGATAAGGGCTGACATTGTTTTTGGTTACAAAGAGCAGACCCGTATCCGTATTCGACGGCTGCATTAAGCCACCCGACAGCTTATACAGGAAAAGCTGCAGGACGGGGAAGAACCCTTGGAGGTAAGGCTGCTGGTCGATGGTAAAGTCGAGATTGCCCGAGTTGATCTCTTGCAAGGTCTTGGGCAGCAGGTCATAACCGCCAGCATGGATGCCCTTGGCCGGAAGGCTGTACTTTTCCATGATTTCAGATACGCCCTGCGTGCTGCCTGCATCGACAGCAACCATGCCTTTGAGATTCTGGTGGCCGAGGTAGTAGGCTTCAATGCGGGTGAGTTCGTCATTGACGGCTGCGCCGGTGGCGATCTCAACGAAGTTGATCGGCTTGCCCGATGCCATGATGGCTGCCTTGGCCCCATCGATACGGGGTTGGATGTTCAACGAACCGGGCGTGGCGATGAAGCCCACGATATCGCCGCTGGGGACCAGTGAGACGATGCGGTTGCCCAGTGCGACACCAGATTGGTAGAGGTCCTGGCCGATGTAGGCCAGGCGCGCGTTATTGCTGCTGGGTGGTGCGTCGGCGTTATAGGAGACGACGGGGATACCGGCGGATAGCGCGTTTTGGACAGGCGCGTTGAACGCGGTCGGATCGATGATGGCGACGGCGATACCGTCAGCTTTGGCGGCGATGGCGGTATTCATGGCGTTCACCATATCAGCGACGATACTGTTGTCTGAGCCTGTCCACTGGTAGGAGCAGTTGACGAGTGCGCACGCGTCCTGGATGCCATACATGGTAGGCACGAAGAACGGGTTGGTGGTCACGTGATTGACGAAGACGAAGTTCCACTTGGGATGGCTGGGGAAGTTCCCATTACCACCAGATGTTGTACCTTGACTATTCGAGGTCGGTGAGCTGCTGCCGCCACAAGCTGCCAGGAATGCCGCACCCGCCGAACTCGCCACCGCAGTTTGTAGCAAGCGGCGTCGCTTGATGGGTAGCCGGGAAAAATACTCCGAAAAGTTTGTATTTTCCATGTAGATACCTCCGCTTTCAGACATTCGTAGTCTCACTAGTAAAACAATATCAGGTCCGCCAGTGCAAACCACTCCCTTTCGGTTGCAGCTTACTGGCCGACGCCAATTTTTCTGCTGGTGTTGTCCTCCTTTCTGTTGTGTGTTGTCGCTCCTTTCCGGACTACGACGAGCCGCCCAATGGCTCGCCGTCGCTGTGGGTATGATAGCCCAACGCGCGATGAATATCGTCTGCCGTCAGGATAACCAGTTTTCGCATAGCTTCTGCTGCTGCTTGCTCATCACCTTTGCGAATAGCATCGGCCACCGACCAGTGCAACGGCATCGCTGCAAGGTTAGCACCTGGCAAGCGTGAAGTAACGACGCGGCTCATTTGCAATGATGTAGCAAGAGTTGCGGTGATCTTCTGCAACATTTCGTTATGGGCAGCTGCACAAATGGCAGCATGGAACTGTAAATCAGCCGGAATATAAGCTTCGGGAGAATCCGACTACCTGCTTCCATACGGCGGTAGCACTCCTCAATGGCTTTGATTTCGTCATCGGTAGCACGAGCTGCCGCGAGGCGGGCGGCCATCGGCTCAAACATGAGACGCACTTCACACAGTGCTTCGAGAAATGCCCGGTCAGGTCCAATTTCGTACTGCCAGCCGATTACCTCTAGATCAAGGAAATTCCATTCACCACGCGGGCGCACTCTTGTACCCGTTTTGGGACGCGACTCTATCAGACCCTTCGCACTCAGCATTTTCAAGGCCTCACGCATGACGGGCCGACTGACATTAAATTGAAGACTTAGTTCAGGTTCACTTGCGAGGGCATCACCTGGCTTGAAATCGTTACGCATTATGCTCAAACCGATCTGATGGACAACGCGTTCAGAAAGATTCCGGCGTTGTAGGGATTGAAAAACTTTGGACATGCTACCTCTTTTATTGTCTGACAATTATGTTGTATTATAATAATACATGCGTTAATCGCTGCTGTCAAGCCATTTGTGGTAGCATCTACTCATACAGCTCACTTTGAGAGAAAGGAAAAAGCGAGGACACCTCGCGCTCCGGCAAGGGACTTCGTTCCCTGCACCCCTGAGTGGATGTCAGATTTGTACTCCTGGCGAAGGCTTTTCGGGTGAAGTGTAATTGTCTTCAGTTTCCGTTTTCGGAAGAGAGGAGCGGGTGAATATTTCATGAAAATAGTTGATGTCAAGAGCTATGTCCTGGGTACGGCCTGGCGCAATCTGACGTTTGTGCAGGTGATAACGGATGATGGGCTGGAAGGCATTGGCGAGGTGCGTATGGTAAATCATACCGATGCCTTGCTGGGGTATCTTGCCGAGGCTGTACCCAACCATGTCCTTGGTCATGATCCCACCAACATTGAGTCCCTGGTGCAGCGCATGTACCGCGACGATTATGGACGCGGGGGTGAAGTAGCGATGTCTGCCATCGCTACCATCGAAATAGCCTGCTGGGATATTGTGGGTCAATTCCTTGGCAAACCTGTGTATCAACTGCTCGGTGGGGCAGTGCGTGATCGTATCAAAGCTTACGCGAATGGCTGGTACACGGTAGAACGCACACCACAAGAATTTCACCAGGCCGCTCGTAGAGTGGTTGACAAAGGCTACCGTGCGCTCAAATTCGATCCATTTGGCGCAGGTTATTACGAACTGGACCACGCCGAGAAACAGAGGGCTATAGCTCTGGTGGAGGCAGTGCGTGGCGCTGTCGGGCCGGAGGTCGAAATCCTGGTTGAAATGCATGGGCGTTTCAATCCCGCAACTGCTGTGGAGATAGCTCGCGAACTCGAACAATTCAAGCCTTCCTGGATCGAGGAGCCTGTGCCACCTGAAAATCTTGCGGCTTTGAAGAAAGTGTCGGACAAGATCACTATTCCAGTCGCTACAGGCGAGCGACTCCACACCCGCTATGATTTTCGAACTCTGTTTGAGTTGCAGGCTGCCGACATTATCCAACCGGATATCACCCATTTCGGTGGTCTGCTCGAAGCGAAAAAGCTGGCAGCCTGGGCGGAAGCGTATTATGTGCTGGTCGCGCCGCACAACGTCGGCGGGCCCGTATCGACGGCCGCAGCCCTGCACTTCGCGGCTTCTACCCCCAACTTCAAGATACAGGAACATTTCAACGATTTTTCCGACCCCTGGGTAAAGAATGCAGCACCAGGCAATCCAGAGGTGGTTGATGGATACTTTGCGCTGCCACAAGGTCCAGGGCTGGGTGTCAAGCTGAATAAGGAAATAGTGCGAGCGCATCCGCAACAGCGCGTATTCTTCAATTTGTTCGCCGATAACTGGCACCTGCGCCAGGCCCTGAGACCCGAATCACTTCAAGACAGTCACCGCAGTGGCGTTGAAGAAGACCTGTCTCAGCGCGAGCAGCAATAATTGTGTGGTCCCAGGCCAGGCAGAGAGGAAGGCAACTAGTATGAACACTGCACAACGTTTGTTACGCGATCTAGGACTACCCGAGGGTGATCGCTATGACCTGCCTACGTCGGCACAAACTTTCCCAGATGGAGCGCACTATCGGGTAGAAATCCCGAGCGTTGAAGGCCCCGAAGCCTTCCGCGCGGTAATTGAGGCCGCTCAAGCTTATGCTGTTCCTGTTCAACGCATTTCGCAGGGAAGCGGTATCATGTTGTTAAGCGATGCTGAGATTGGCGAAATGGTTCAACTGGGGCAGAAGCACGGCATCGAAGTTTGCCTCTTTGTCGGACCGCGTGCCCACTGGGAAGGCACAGCGCAGGCCCTGACCCCCGACGGCAAGCACTTTGGCTGGCGGCATATGGGCATGGATCAGCTTGTCTACGCATTCAACGATGTTGAGCGCGCGGTAAAGCTTGGCCTGCGTAGCGTGCTTGTCGCCGATGAAGGGCTGCTGTGGCTCATTAACCAGGCCCGCCAGCGCGATTTACTACCCAGGGACCTGATTGTAAAAGCGTCGGCGTTGCTCGGCGCGTCCAATCCGCTGGGGATCAAAATACTGGTTGATCATGGGCTGAACACGATCAACGTCGCATCTGATATTTCGCTGGCGCGGCTGGCAGCCCTGCGTCAGGTTGTTTCGATACCGATCGACCTTTACATCGAAAGCCCCGACGGCCTGGGAGGATTTATGCGCTATCATGAGGTCGCGGAAATTGTGCGCGTAGCAGCGCCAATTTATCTCAAATTCGGCCTTCGGAATGCGCCGAATATCTACCCAAGCGGGATACACCTTGAGCAGCTTGCCATACAAACTGTGCGCGAACGTGTTCGCCGGGCATCGCTGGGACTCGAAATGCTGGCACGTTCGTCATACACTTTCAGTACATCTCAGCCGGGTGCGGAAGGTTTAGGTGTACCCGTTATGGGGTCATGACCCCACTTAGAGCTCTTACGGAGAGAACTTGATGATTCTTGCTTCATGAAACACCCCTTGTGAGTGTTGAATTGCTATGCTACACTTAGCATTAGAATATGACAGGGGAGGATATTAGGAAACAAACCAATGCCAAAAATGTATGGATGGGTGCGTGAAGTGGTGCCCGAAAGTCCTGCTGACCGCGCAGGCCTACAACCAGGTGATCTCATTCGCACCATCAACGGTCACACCATCCGTGACCTGGTGGATTATCGTTTTTACGTCGCCGAAGAAGAACTCAACATCGGCTTTGAGCGCCGACTGAATCAGCATGAAGTACACATCGCTAAGACCTATGACGAAAACCTGGGTGTCCTATTCGGCGAAGAACCTGCCCCATTCATCCGCCAGTGCGCCAATAAATGCGTCTTTTGCTTCATCAAAGGATTGCCCGAACGCTTCGCCCCGCAGCCAGGTTTAGTACATGGTATGCGAGCCTCACTCTACATCAAGGATGACGATTACCGCTACTCATTCCTTTTTGGCAACTTCATCACACTTACCAACCTCAAAGAGCATGACTGGCAGCGTCTCGACGAACAGAAATTGACGCCGCTCTACGTATCCGTCCACACAACCGACCCGGAACTACGGCGCAAAATGGTCGATGGTCCTCGTGCAGGCGACATCATTGACCATATCAAGCGCTTGGGAAGCATGCACATTACCTGCCACACCCAGCTGGTGCTCTGCCCCACCATCAACGATGGGCCGCATCTCGACCGCAGCATCCTCGACCTGGCCGACCTGCGTCCCATCGTCGAATTCCATCTCTGTCGTCCCCGTGGGCCTCACCAAGTACAACAACATGCTCAAAACAGGCGACCTGCCCCCGATGCGTCACTACACCCCCGAAGAAGCCGAGCGCATTATCGAGCAGGTCGAGGCCCACCAGTGTCGTTTTGAAGCAGAGAACGACGATGGCTACCCCTTCGTGTACCTCTCAGACGAATGGTACTACCTCACAGGTCGCGAATTCCCACCCGCAAAGCATTACGGCTCCTACGCCCAGATCGAGAACGGCGTAGGCATGACACGCTACCTGATCGAGCAGTGGGCACGCAGCAAGCGCCGTCTGCCCGTCAGTCTTCCAGAGCCACGCCGCGTTACGCTCGTCACAAGCACAATGGCCCAACCCATCATCGAAGATCTGGCACAGGATATGCGCTGCGTCGCAGGACTTGAAGTCCAGGTGCTACCCGTCGTCAACCGGTTCTTCGGCGCAGAAGTCACCGTCGCCGGCTTGCTCTGTGGTCAGGACGTGCTGGCAGCCTTACAGCAGAACGAGAACCTGGGTGACCTCGTCCTCCTGTCCCGGGTAATGCTAGACAATGAAGGCGTACGCTTTCTGGACGATATGACAGTCGATGAGTTCAAGCAGCAGGCGCCGACAAGGGCGGAGTTTGTGAAGAATGCGCAGGAGACGATAGAGGCGATTCGCTCGTTGGCTACGCCAGTGGTGGTATCAGGAGCTGCATCCTTGATCCCTCATTGAAAAATTATATCAAATATGATATAATTCAGAGAGGTATGTAACGTAATGGAAAAGGATTTTCTCGACGAGATGATCGAAGAATCAACTAAGAAAAACCCTGAATTCCCCGCTTTAATGGAGGAAGCACGCCAACGACGGGCACTGCTCAATGATCTGGTGGCTATCCGAAGTCGCTCTCGAATTTCACAAGAAACCGTAGCAAAACGCGTAAAAACTTCGCAGTCTGCTATTGCGCGGCTTGAGGCAGGCAGCGTCGATCCCCGTCTCTCGACGCTTCAACGCTATGCAGCCAGTATAGGGAAGCGTGTAGAGTGGACACTGGTTGATGCATAATAAGTGGATGCAACAAAAGATATATGCTATCTCTGCCTTTTTACTCCTGTTGACGACTCTTGATAAAATATGAATAGCACAAGCGAACGTCGCAAATCGGAAGGTATTATTTTCTATGACTTTCGCCACCGACAACAGCGCAGAAGCAAGTAGCGACGACTGGCGAGCCGAGGAACCTGAACGTGAACGTCCCTTATCCCCAGCAAATATTTCAGCGGAGCAATCTAATTCCTTGCTGGCAGGGCTCGCACAAGAACACTATCTCCTCGCAGGTGTCGCTGCCAACATGCGCAGTGGCTTCATTCTTTTGAATCGCAAAGAACGCGTCACCTACTCCAACCCAAGTGCGCAGCGCTTACTGGGCATCAGTAGCAGTGACCTGCAGCCTATCTTTGACGTGCGCAAACAACTCCTTTCCCTGGCTGCTGACCCTGCTCGCGCGCAGGTCGAACTTGACCGTGTGTGGCAGCATCCCGAACAAGAATGTTCCACCGACCTGGCCTTAGCCGATGCCGCCGTACGCTGGCTGCGCGTGCAGAGTTTTCCCGTACGTGACGTTCCGGGACGCCTGCTAGGGCGCGGTGTACTGCTTGACGACGTCACTCTCGAACTCACATCGGCCCAGGAACGCAGCGAGACCCTGGCGCTCGCCGCCCACGAACTGAAGACACCCCTGGCAATCATCAAGGGCTGCGCTACAACCCTGCTAGGAAGCTCAATGCGTTGGGACCCCAGCTTGCAGCGTGAGATGTTACAGATGATCGACACGCATACTGACCGCTTACACGATATCCTCAACACCCTCCTGGATGTGTGGCGACTCGATGCCGGAGCGCAGAACCTGAGACTGGCACAGGTCAACATCGCCGAACTGCTGCATCGCCTGGTCGAACGCTGGCAGAAGAATGCGCCTCACCACCGCTTTGTGCTGCATATGCCAGAAGCGGTTCCAATGGCACTGTGCGACGCCCTACGTCTGGAGCAAGCGCTCAATTCACTGTTCGATAACGCCGTCACCTACTCTCCGAACGGTGGAACCGTCACTATCCGCCTGGACGCCAACAACGTAGAGATACATCTCAGCATCACCGACGAAGGCATAGGCATCTCCCTGGAGCACCTCGATAGCATCTTCAGCCGCTTCTATCGCATTGCGCGGGGCGAGCAGTCACCCAAAGGTAGCGGCCTGGGATTGGCTGTGGCACGAGCCGCCATCGAGGCGCATGGCGGCAAAATCTGGGCCGACTCCCCAGGGTTGGGCCAGGGAGCCACATTCTACTGCACCTTGCCGCTTGCCCCGCGACTACCAGCTCCGCAGCAGGTGCAGCGCAATCTTTCCTCGCTCAGTGGTCCACTCGCCGCACCTCAAATCGGCTCGTCGAGGTGCAATGTGTTAATCGTCGAGAACGATGCTCGCATCGCCCGCTACCTGCGTGCCCATCTCGAAGAACAGCGCTATCGAGTCCATGCTGTCAGTTCCGGCGTGCAATTCTTGCGCCGCCTGGACCTTGAAGAGCCAGATATCATTCTGTTGGCAACGCGCCTGGCCGATATGAGCGGTATCGAACTGTTGCAGCGCCTGCGCGAGTTCTCGCAAGCACCCGTCATCATGCTCTGTGACGCCTGCGATGAAGATGAGCGCGTGCGCCTCTTCGACCTCGGAGCCGACGACCTCGTCACCAAACCATTTGGCATGAAAGAACTGCTGGCGCGGGTGCGCACTCTCTTGCGCCGCTCTACTGCAACAGAACCATCTCCCAGGCAGGCGATCTTCACGACCGGTGAACTCACCATTGACTATACCCAGCATCAGGTGCTGCTCCAGGGCCGTCCCATTCAGCTCAGTCGCACCGAATACAAACTACTCACCACCTTAGCGCAGAACGTCGGCATGGTCTTGACACACGAACTGCTACTGGAGAGAGTCTGGGGAGCAGGATACAACCGTGACGTCGATTTCATCTGGGTCTACATCAGTCGCCTGCGCCGCAAGATCGAAACCGACTCGCGTCACCCCCGCTACATTCTGACAATACCAGATGTCGGCTATAAGCTGGCGAAATTATAAGGAACCTGCAAGTCTGGCAAGCCGGATGAGAACTTGACCATTCAGGTCACTGTAAGGCTTTCATCCCCTTTGTCAAAGGCGCTGTAATGTGCGTCAAGTATGCTCACCATGTAGCTATGGCGAGGCTTGTTCCAACAGCATCAGTCACGAATCATTTACGGGAAGGATAGCCATGTCGCACGAAACCAGGCATACCATCCTGCTGATTGAGCAGGACCCATCACTACGACGTTTGATGGCCCTTGGTTTGCAGTATCGTGGCATGCGGGTCGTCGAAGCAACTTCCCCAGTACATCTCCCTGACCCCGATAGCGAAGAACAGCCACCAGACCTGCTACTACTCGATATCGATGGTGGAGTGACCAGTGACATGTCCCTTCTGTCAACCATCCAATCGCATCCCTACCTCTCCACCTTGCCCATGGTCCTACTCGCCTGGGAAAACGTATTGCTCGGACCTGCAGACACCCATCACTTTACCACCCACGCTATACATGCCGCACGTCCTGCCCAGGCACACATAGCTTGCCTGACCAAGCCGTTTGATGCACGCGCTTTATACACCATCATTGAACAACTACTTCTGGAAAATGCATCGGCACCACAAGCAGCAAACGCTGTACTCACAGCTCAGGAGGTACTCCTTCCCGCGCAAACCGCCAGTCCTGCTCCCAGCATCTGGCCCGTCATCACAGCCGCCGCATTGTTGCTCACATTCATCGGCCTCATGGTACATATTACCATCACAGTATTGGGCTTACTTATCTTCCTCAGTGCCCTACTAGGCTGGGCACTGGACGGCAGGCCCGAAACTCCATCACGTACGCAACTTGGCACGTGGAGAGCATTCAGGCACCTGTAAGGTATGCATACCCGGCTGCAAGTCAAATATCAGGCCCCAACACAATAATCACTCTGGTATCATCTATTTGTCAGTAGGAAGAGCTTGAGCATGGAAGCCGACATCGTATCACCTGAAACTAGGCAAGACAAGCCGAATGTAGGGGCAAGGGCGACAGGTCCAAAAAGCGGTTCTCGCAAGCGCAGCATCATTATCTTCACAGTGGTCAGCTTGTTGAATGTCGGGCTGCTTGCCCTGCTCTGGTCGCAACTGATCACACCCGCGCCAGGTTTGAATAACAGCAGCACCGGCAACACATTCACCAGCACAAATGACCCGCTCATAGGCAAGGCCGCCCCAGATTTCACCCTGGCCGCCCTCAGCACCCGTGCTGAACCACCAATACACCTGGCGCATCTGAGAGGCAAGCCGATGGTCATCAACTTCTGGGCATCCTGGTGCGCACCTTGTGCAGATGAAGCCCCGCTCTTGCAGTCAGCATGGCAACATGCACGAACACAAGGGGTAATCTTCATCGGCATCGATTTTCAAGATACACAGGGCGCTGGCCTCGGCTTCTTGCAGAAACAGGGCATCACCTACCCAAGTGCCATCGACGCCAACGGTGCCACCGCCATTAACTATGGCATCACCGGCACCCCCGAAACCTTCTTTATCGACCGTCGCGGCATCGTCGTTGCCACCGTGAGAAGCCAGATCACCGCCCAGCAATTGCAGCACGATATCGCACTGCTTTTACATTGAACGGCACATTAAATGTAGTGGTATCCCTTGCGGGTACCAGGTGGTGCTTTTTGGTGGTTTGATACATGTTAGAGATTCGCCTGATTGTTCGCGTTGCGCATATCCTGGCCGCCGCCACCTGGGTTGGAGGCAATATATTCTATCTCATCATCGTCCTGCCCGCGCTGCGCAGTAGTGGACCAGCTGCGGTGGTCGCTGCCCAGATTGCAGCACTCTTCAGACGGCTGGTGAATATTTGCATCGGAGTATTGCTGCTCAGCGGCGCATTTATGACCTTTGATCGCCTGACGCAAACAACGCTAGGCTTGCCATATCTGGTAGTATTAGGCTTGAAAATTGTGTCAGCACTTGCTATGTTTATACTAGCAATCTATCTTTCACAAAGTAACATTCGTCGGCTGGCAAAACGCTCGACGCGGCTCTCCAAGGCCGCACCGCAGCTCTTGTTAGCCCTGGGCATATGGGTATTCTTGCTTGGCGCGTTGCTCAACGGTCTGTATGAAGCAACCATCGCGCCGCACTAATGGAGGTAGTACCATACCATGCAGCCTGCTTTAACCATACCGAAAGAAGAGCAGTCGCAGCCACCGTTACGGCGTAAACGGCTGCCACTCAGCTTCATCATCGCCGGACTTGCTATCTTAGGCGCGGTTGCCTACCTCGTCTACGCCAATACCCAGGCCAACGCCGTCTACTACCTGACCGTTTCCGAACTCAAGAACTGCACTTCTGCTTTCTGTACCACGCAATCGGTGCGTGTGGCGGGCATCGTGCAGGCGGGATCAATCGTACGCGATGACCAGAAACAAACCGTCAGCTTTGTGATGACCGATAGCGGAAAATCGCTGCCCGTCGTCTACAGTGGCATCGTACCAGACATCTTTCAGCCTGGTATCACCGTCGTCGTCGAAGGTCACTATACAGGTCACGGCCCATTTCAAGCCCAGACCCTATTAACCAAGTGCCCATCGAAATTCCAATCCACGGTGAAATCATAGAAGGAACCAACGTGTATTTTTCAGATCTAGGCACCATAGCACTCATCCTTGCCCTGGGATTTGCTATTTACACAGTCGTAGTAGGCATCCTGGGTGCAACACGCGCTAGCACCCCGCTCGTCACCAGCGCCAGGCGCAGCGCCCTGGTTGTCACTTTCTTCTTGCTCACAGCCTCGGCATCGCTCATCATCTCCTTTCTCATTCATGACTTCAGCGTCAGCTACGTACAGCAAGAATCCAACCTGGCCATGCCGTGGTATTTCATCCTGTCCGCCTTCTATGGCGGGCAAGAAGGATCATTACTCTACTGGGCCTTGATGCTTTCAATCTTCTCCGCGATCTTCGTCTTCACCTCCAGGCGTGTCCACACGGCGCTCGTGCCATACGTCGTAGCGACACTCATGGCTATTGAAATCTTCTTTCTCATCGTCCTGATCACCGCCAGCAACCCGTTCGTGCGCTTACCTATCACGCCTGCGGATGGCATAGGGCTGAACCCGCTCTTGATGGACCCCGGCATGCTGGTACATCCTCCCATGCTGCTCATGGGCTACATGAGTTTCTCCGTCCCCTTCGCCTTTGCTGTCGCCGCCATGATTACCGGCAAACTCGATTCTGGCTGGCTGCGCTCGATCCGTCGCTGGACCCTGGCAGCCTGGTCAATTCAGACCACAGGCTTACTACTAGGAGCATGGTGGGCCTATCACGTGCTCGGCTGGGGTGGCTATTGGGGGTGGGACCCGGTGGAGAACGCTGCCCTCCTGCCCTGGCTGACCGCGACCGCGTTTCTACACTCAACCATGGTCCAGGAGCGGCGCGGCATGCTCAAAGTCTGGAACCTCGGACTGGTGATCGCCTCGTTTGCACTCTCCATCTTCGGTACCTTCGAAGTGCGCAGCGGCATCATCAGTTCGGTGCATTCGTTTGCCTACTCCGCCGTTGGCCCCTATTTTCTCGCATTCCTTGCCATCATCATCGTGTTCAGCATCGGCCTCTTCCTCTTCAGCTTGCCCAGGTTGCACCCCGAGCAAGAGTTTGACTCCGTCATCTCGCGTGAGGGCGTCTTCTTACTCAATAACCTCTTGCTGCTCGGTGTTGCCTTTGCTACCTTCTGGGGAACCATCTTCCCGCTCATCTCTGCTGCACTACGCCGCCAGACGATGACTGTTGGCCCCCCCTTCTACGACCACGTCAATGGCCCGCTCTTCATCATACTCATTCTCGCCATGGGCGTTGGCCCCCTACTCGCCTGGAGGCGCACCTCTAGCCGCGTCTTATGGCGCAACCTGGCCGTGCCGGCAATCGCAGCCGCCGCCTGTGCCATCGTCTTGCCCCTGGCCGGTATCAGCGACATATGGGCCAACATCGGTTTTGCCGTCTGCTCATTCACCGCCTGTGCAATCGTCTACGAATTCTGGCGCGGCATGCGTGTGCGTCACAGCCACGGAGAGCCGTACTTCCTCGCCTTCAACATGCTCATCGCCCGTTACCGGCGACGCTACGGAGGCTACCTCGTCCATCTTGGTCTGGTCTTGCTTGCCGTCGGTGTAATCGGCTCGCATCTCTTCCAGATAGAACGTGACGCCGTGCTCACACCGGGACAGCAGTTGAACATTGCCGGCTACCAGTTGATCTACCTCGGCAACATCGGCTATCAAACGCCGGGAGTGAATACCGTGACGGCGCAATTGCAAATCTGGCGCGATGGCAGTTTGCAGCGCTATATCTACCCTGGTCGCCAGTTCTACCTACACTTCGACAACCAACCAACCAGCCTGGTCTCCATTACCACTTTCGGCCTGACCGACATATACGTCTTCCTTGACAACTGGCAAGGAGCATCCAGTGCTACCATCCGCGTCTTCATCAACCCTCTCGTCCCACTCGTCTGGCTTGGCGGCTTGCTCATGCTCATCGGCGGCGTCACCTGCTGGTGGCCCGACCGCCGCAAGGTCGTAGGGGCCGATTTATCGCGTCCATCGCCGATTTATTGGCCCGCGGGAGAGGAGCCAATCTCCACACCCGACAAGACGGTTGCAGGCGCCGTAGGGCCCCGATTTATCGCGCACGCTGGGGAGGTAGGATACACCCCTGCGCCCGACAAATCCCCAATATCCGCCGTAGGGGCCGATTTATCGCGCCCATCGCCGATTTATCGGTCCGCGGGGGAAGAGTAGAGGCCTATGAAACAACGACAACCTCTATTCTTACTGCTGGCCCTGCTGGCAGTCATAGCCGCCATCTGGTCGTTTATGATCCTCACCGCCGCACGTAACGAAGCGCTCGATCAACGTGTGCATGACGTAGCTTCACAGTTGAAATGCCCCGTCTGCCAGGGCAAATCGGTAGCCGACTCCCCTTCAACGATTTCGCAGCAGATGCGTGCCGTCATTCGCCAGCAACTGCAATCCGGCAAATCGGAGCACGAGGTCATCCAGTATTTTGTCGACCGCTACGGTGAGCAGATCGTCTGGTCCCCGCCGTGGCAAGGCTTCACACTCTTAGCCTGGCTGGTTCCCATCGCCTTGCTACTCGTTGGAGCGTTCCTGCTCTTCATCGTCCTACGCAGCTGGCGTACTGCACCCTTCACCCGGCCAACCAGTGATGATAATGCCGAACTTGCCGACATCGACGCAGCCGACCTCGAACGTTACCGGGCGCAGATCGAAGACGAACTGGCGGCATCCGATCCCATCTTTGCGTACCAGGATCAGAGAACGGAGGCAACCTGATGTCCATCTTCGTCGCAATCTTGCTAGGAGCGCTGGCGCTGGCCTTTGTCCTCTACCCGCTCTACCAGGGCACCAAAGCAAAGGTCCGCTATATCGAACCAGGTGCTGTTCCTACGCCTCAACCGTCCGACGTTCAACTGACAGACCGTGAGCAAGCCGCTCGCACCGCCCTGCAAGAGGTTGAGTTCGATTTCCAACTCGGCAACCTGGCCGAAGACGAGTATCGCACCTTGCGGGAACGCTACATGCGCCGTGCCCTCTCCGCCCTGAAGTCACGCCACGACCGCGAGCGAGAAATCGACGAATTGATCGAAGAACAGGTACGCAAACTGAGAGAAAACGGTCAAGGACCTCCGGCTAAAGCCGGAGGCTTGTGAAACGGCTAGCGCAACGTAAGCTCTTGACTAGCGGCCACATCTCATTATGCGGAAACGCAGAGTTGCATGTGGAGCAGCGTTACTGGCTAAGAAATAGGGAAATTCCAGGCTTACGTGCCAGGAAAAGTACTGAAAGTACGTACGGGCGCCACCCTAACTCGTACCACTACCTACCACGCCGAAGTAGACGGTCTCGGACCTATGCCAGTCTCGCAATCGCGAAGGGTCTTATTACCACGGCTTAGACCGTGCGGCTCGGAATCGAGCAACAGTTTTCAGGGTCTTTCTGCTAAAAAGGCCCTCCCGCAAGGGATGTCCTCTGGCTCGACGCCAGAGCCATTTTTCCTCCCACGCCTGAAGGCAGTGGGTATCCAAATGGAGGTTTCATGAACATGCGACTTCTTGAAAAACAGAATGACTGGATTGTGAGTATCCTCCTGCTCTTCTTCTTGCTCCCACCCTCCCTGGCTCACGCCGCCAGCAATGGTCGCATCTTCGGTCAGCTACTCGACGGCACAAAGAACAACACGCCCATCGCCGGTCAGAGCGTCACGCTGCAAATAGCCCAGGGCGATAACGCGCGCGACCTGACAAGCGTCAAGACAGATGCACATGGCACATTCGCCTTCAACGGCCTTGCAACCGACAAAACGCTCAACTATGCCCTCTTCACACGCTACCAGGGCGCACAATATTACACCGACCTCATCAACCTCAGCAGCAAGCCAGTGCAGCAGATAAACCTGACGGCCTACGAAGCCACAACTAGCAGCGCCAAAATTGCCATCGTCCAGGCAACCGTCTTGCTCCACCAGCCAGACGCACAGGCCGGTGTCCTATCCATCTCTGAAGTCGTCTTCTTCAAGAATCTAGGCACCTACACCTATGTGGGATCGCTTGACGCCAGTCAGGGCAAACCCAATGCTCTCCTCTTAACGCTTCCCCCCGGCGCACGCAACGTATCGCTCAGCAAAGGCTTTGATGGCTACCAGGCAATACAGGTAGATCAGGGCTTCGCCACCGACACCGCATTGCCACCGGGCACCTCACAGTTCATCTTTTCATTTGAGCTGCCTTACACAACATCAAACTATAACTTCCGCTATGAGGTCATCTACCCAACCGTCCAACTTTCACTGCTCGTACCACCCGACTTAAATGTCAACTCGAGTACACTCACCTCAGCAGGCCTCATCACCGCAGACCAGCATCCCTATCGTCTCTTCCAGGCCAAAGACCTCCTGGCAGGTGTGCACATCCAGACACAGCTTCAGGGCCTACCTGTACCACAGTCCCAATCTTCGCCGGGCCCACTCAAGCAAATTACCATCTGGCTCATTGTAGCCATCCTATTGATGCTCGCCATCCTCACCGTAACCTGGTTCCTCCTCCACTCCACCCGTAATCGTAGAGTCCCTCTGCAGAGCTTGCGAAGCGCCTTTCAATTCCCTCGCGCCCGTGGGGGTGGGGACTCGATTGATCGCACCGACCGTGACCGACGCCGTAGGGGCCCTCAGCGGAGCTTGCGGAGCGCGTTTCAATCCTTCGCGCCCACCGCCGATTTATCGGCCCACGGCAATGGAACCGCAAATGACAACCTACCTGGCCAGCAACAAGCCCTATTACAGGAACTGCTAGACCTGGACAAAGCATACGAAGCAGGCAAACTGAAAAAGTCACTTTACCAGGAACGCCGCGCCAAAACAAAAGCCCGCCTCCGCACCTTAATGGCAGAAACTGGGGAAAAGACGGCCAAGAGCAAGGGGGTATCATGAGCACGAAACGTGGCATCACTTGCCGTAGTATGGTAGGGGCAGGGGTTCTCTCCCTGACACATTTCGGTTCACCCTGCACCTGGCACCCACAAGGGCCCATCCCTCCCCAACCCGGCCCCGTGCCACTACATCTCGCATGGCCCCCACCCCGCTCGTGTGCGCCCCGCGCTGTCGTCCGGGGGCAGGGGGGTTATCTGAAATGTAGTGGCACGGGGTGGTTGGGTGGATGTGGGGGGCCCTTGTGGGTGCCAGGCCTCACGACGCGCCATTCGATGCACCGCCCTGAAAAACTGTTAGGGAGCCTGGAGGGCTCCTACGATTGCCCTGGTGGCAAGGAGGTCTTATGACCCCTTCGCGTCTCGAAGTGAAAGGACTCAAACAGAGCTTTGGTCTCAAACCCGTTCTACGCGGCATTGACCTCGTGCTGGGCCGAGGTGAATGCATAGCGATCCTGGGTGTAAACGGTGCAGGCAAAACAACCTTGTTGCGCACCCTGGCTGGATTGACCGCGCCCGCCGCAGGGACCGTCCGTATTGACGGTCTGGACATCACGCAGCACGCCCAACACATCCGTCGTCTCATCGGATTCGTCGGTCACCAACCCTACCTCTACGACGAACTGACCGCCATCGAAAACCTGCTCTTCTTCGGACGCATGTACACCGTGAAACAGGCCCGGCAGCGTGCCCATGAACTATTATGCAAAGTTGGACTCGAAAAACGCGAACACGAACGTCTCGGCTCACTCTCGCGTGGGCAGGTGCAGCGTCTCGCACTGGCACGCGCCCTGTTGCACTCACCGCCCCTGCTCCTGCTCGACGAACCAGACACCGGCCTGGACGATCAGGGGAACGAACTACTGGAGAGACTATTGCGCGAGCACATCGAACAAGACGGCACCGTCCTTTTCTCGACGCACCAGCGCGAACGCGCCCTGAAACTTGCTCACAGCGTCATAACCCTGGACCGTGGGCGTATATGCGGGAAAGAGTTGAAATGATCAAAATCTTTCTCGAACAAGTACTAACCATTCTCTGGAAAGACATCCGCTGCGAACTGCGCAGCAAACAAACCTGGACAGGCATGGCCCTTTTTGCCTTACTTGTGCTCGTCATCTTCAACTTCGCCTTTGACCTGCGTGTAGACAACAAAGCCGCCGTCGCCCCCGGCGCATTATGGGTCGCCTTCGTTTTCGCCAGCCTGCTAGGATTAGGCCGCACCATCGCCGCAGAACGAGAAAAAGGCTCATTTGACCGCCTGTTGCTCTGCCCGGTGGACCGCAAAGCCATCTACCTTGCAAAACTACTCGGCAATTTGCTATTTATCGGAGTAGTAGAACTGATCGCATTGCCCATCTATGCCGCGCTGTTCAACGTACCGCTCTTCGCCAGCGCACTCATCCCGATAGTGCTGCTCGGCACACTCGGCATCGCAACAGTCGGCACACTCTTTTCGGCGATGGCCGCTGCAACGCGGGCGCGAGAATTGCTCTTACCAATCCTCGTCTTCCCGCTCATCGTACCCGTCGTCATCGGCGCCGTTCGCGCTACCGGCACCCTACTTGCCCCGGTAGCCAACGAACCGCCCTGGCTGGGCCTGATCATCGCCTTCGACATCATTTTCCTGAGCATCTCAATGCTCACATTCGGCTACGTAATCGAGGAATAATTATATGGCACTAGCAAATCGAGAAACGAGGATCGAGAGTCAAGCTGCCAACGCAGGAACGAGCAAGAGACCTCCTGGCCTCCCCATCATCACCCTGACATTAGGAACCCTCTCATTCATAGGCATGATGGTCTCCATCTGGGCCATCTTCCTCTACGCCCCAACCGACGCCATTCAAGGCCAGCCACAGCGCATCTTCTACTTCCACGTCCCCATCGCCTGGATAGCCATGCTCGCCTCTGGCGTGCTCGCCGTCGTCAGCGTCGTCTATCTCTGGAAGAAAGACGAGCGTTGGGACTACGCAGCGCGTGCCGCCGCTGAACTTGGAGCCGTCTTCACCACACTGGCTCTTATAACCGGCTCCATCTGGGGCCGCACAACCTGGGGCACATGGTGGACCTGGGACCCCAAACTTACCGCGACACTCGTCCTCTGGTTTATCTACATCGGCTACCTCATGTTGCGCAATTACATGGGACGCACCCCGGCCAGCGCCCGAGCTGCCGCCGTCCTTGGCATCATTAGCTTCGTTGATATCCCCATCATCTACGAAGCCGTCAACTGGTGGCGCGGCCTGCACCCATCGGCCCAGGTCGGTGTCGCCGGCGCTCTCCCGCCAGAAGTCGTCCTAACGCTAATGATCTCGCTGAGCACCTTTACCCTGCTCTTCGCTTTCCTGATGATCCAACTCTACAACCTGCAAAAAATGCAAACACAGGCCCAACGCCTGCGTGCTTTAGTCGAATAAAAAAGGAGACACGCATGACCTATCTTGTCGCAGCCTACGCCATCGCATGGGCCGGCTTATTCGCCTACCTGGCAGTAATCGCCCTGCGCCTACGCGGCGTTCGCACCGAACTCGCCGCAGTCGAAGAACTCGTCCGCGAAAAAACCGAAAAGCAAGAATGTTAATATGCCCATGCCAGAAAAAATAGACGAAACTACCACCAAAGAACAAACCAACAATGCTACCAAAATCTCAAACACCCGACGTATCATCAGCCTCGCCATTGGTGATGCCCTCGTCTTCCTCATCTTCGCCGTCATTGGTCGGCAAAGTCACGGTGAACCCGTCGGCCCGAGCGCCATACTGCAAATCGTTCTTACCGCCGTCCCCTTCGCCCTTGGCTGGTTCATCGTCGCCCCTTTCGTCGGAGCCTTCCGCCCCGGCCTTGAAACGCAACCGCGTGCCATGGCCATACGTACCTCGCTATCCTGGATCTTTGCCTGGCCCGTGGGACTATTTTTGCGCTGGCTCTTCAGCGGCTTCACCGACTTCCCACCTCTCAGCTTCGCGCTGGTGACCCTGTTCTTCAACCTGGTCGTCCTACTCGTCTGGCGCTGGCCCTATGCTTTGACGAATAGCTTGCGGAAACGCTGATATCCTTCACCCGATGTATGAAATTGTTGCATATGAGATACAGAGAGTTACGAGGTGCGGTTTTTGAGTAAGTTTACAGAAGCAGAGCTGGAGTACTTACAGTCGCACCGACTGGGAAGACTCGCGACCGTGAATCAGCGTGGGGAGCCACAAGTCGCGGCGGTCGGCTTTCGTTATAATCCTGAACTCGACACCATTGATATTGGTGGCCGTGGCATGGCCAATTCGCAGAAGTTTCGCAATATTGCCCGCAATGGCCTGGTGTCTTTTTGGTAGACGATGTGCTGCCCCCGTAGAAGACGCGTAGCATCGAGATACGGGGGCATGCCCAGGCACTCCCCGAAGGCGGGCAGTCCATTGCTCCCAACCTGGATCCCGCATTGATACGCATCACTCCCAGGCGCATTATCTTCTGGGATGCGACCACTGATCCTCCTACGGGTTCAAAGCGCAACGTGTAATTAAGAAACAAAGTCACTCTTGCCAGGATATTCCCCTTGCGCGAGGTGAGCCAAAGTGGGCGCGGATGCTTCCTCTACTTGCAATCTCCCACCCAATGCAGTATTCTCTAGAGCAGGAGGAACAGCTTCCATGTCGGCTGAGATAAACACGCAAACAAGCAATACCTCACCCCTGGAACCACATACCTATCCCGGCAAACTTATCGCCGCCGAAGGATTGGATGGCTCAGGCAAGAGTACACAACTACAACTGCTCCAGTTCTGGCTCCAGGCCGAAGGCCATGAAGTAGTGGTCACAGAGTGGACGCCCTCCAAACTGATCCGCCGTACACTCAAGACCGCCAGGAAGCAAGGGCAGGTAAACCCCATGCTCCTGAGCATCCTGTACGCCACCGATTTCGCCGAAGTCTACGAACGTGACATCATACCCGCATTGCAGCGCGGCGCAATCGTCCTGGCCGATCGCTATATCTACACCGCCCTGGCACGCGACCTGGCACACGGCGTCGAATACGCCTGGATCGAAGACGTCTACCGCTTCGCCGTCCGGCCTGACCTGGGCATCTATTTCCAAATCAGCGCAGATCAATCGCTGGAACGCATCCTGAGCAACCACCCGCGCCTGAAATACTATCAGGCAGGCATGGACCTCAGTCTGAGTCTCGATCCTATAGCCAGCTTTCGTGCCTTCCAGCAGCGCATCTTGCAGGCATACGAAACCATGATCGATGCCTACGCCCTGCTACGCCTGGATGCCACGCTGCCCATCAAACAGCAACAACATCTCTTACGTGAAGCCGTTGAAAAAATAGTGTCAGCAATCTAAAATGTAATGGCAAGGGGCCCTGTCTGGGGGACAGGTAATGCCCCGCCATGCCTGATGTCTTGCTAGCTAGAGGAATAAACTATGGCGAGTGACCAACACCAAACAAGCGGCGTAGTGGCGGGGGACCCTGTCTGGGGGACAGGTAATGCCCCCGCCAGGTCTACCGTGCCAATGCTCCATCCTGAGCGGCCACGCCTGATCGTACTGGAAGGTATCGACCTCTCCGGGCGCACCACACAAGTGCAGTTCCTGCGTGATTGGCTCGTCGCCCAGCGTTATCAGGTTACTACTACTGCCTGGCGTACCTCGCCCCTCATCTCAGATGCACTGATACGAGCGCGTAGCGGGACGCCGCTTCATCCATTAGCCTATAGCCTGCTCTATTGTGCAGACCACATGGACCGCACACAACGTGTCATCAAACCGGCCCTGGAACGCCGCGAAATTGTCATCGCCGACCGCTACACCTATACCGCCTTTGCACGTGATGCCGCACGCGGGCTGGATGCTACCTGGGTGCGCAAGCTCTATCGCTTCGCCGTGCAGCCCGATATCGTCTTCTACTTGCATATCAGCCCTGAAGAGGCCGTAAAGCGCCGCATGGCCTTGCAGCAACAGCAAGAGAGCCACAAGGAGAACAAAAATGGCAAACATAGCAAAGACAATGACAAAGAGCATAAACAGAAACAGAAGTCGCTGCCGCAAGCTGCAACGGCACAGCCTTCAACGGAATTGACCCAAGAAGCTCTCGCTAGTTTCCGTAATTTCGAACACAAGATGTATAGTGAATATCAGCAGATGCAAAAAGAGTTTGGCTTCACAGTCATCGAAGGTAATCAACCCATCGAACATGTACAAGCTATGCTCCGTCGTACCATCATGCACTTATTATTAGAAATATAGGTAACTCTTTAGGACTTCTCACCACCTTCGGTGATTCGCAAGAGGTTTATTGCTGCGGGATGTGCAGCAACAAAGACGCGAGCCGCCGCAGGCGACGAGGAAGCAGGCACCTACGAAGAATAATGGCACCTGCAAAAGGTGTCAGGCCAGGAGGTCCATACCCGCCATGAAAATTCTGCACATCTCCGATCTTCACTATCGAGAGACTCCCGACACCTGGGCTTTGCTCAAAGAGGCGGGGCGACAGTTTGAAGTGCTACGCCCCGACTACATCCTGATTACCGGCGACCTGACCAACGATGGCCTCGATGAACAATTCGCACGTGTCAAGCGTTTTGTCGCTTCCCTGGATTTCTGTACAGTATTAATTATTCCAGGCAACCGCGACCAGGCTCGTACCATCGTGCCGGCTCCAGCCGAACGCAGTGATCTGGAGTACTTTCTGCTCACCCACCCGGAGCCGGTGACGCTGCTCGATGAGATTGATACGCTAGAAGGAGTCAATCACGGACGGCAAGGCAAATACTTCGACCATTTTAATGCCACAGAATTTTTCTATCGCAGTGACGGTATCGCCGCAGTTGGACTCAACAGCACGCCGGAGATCATCCCGCGCCAGATGGAACTGGCAGCGCAGCACTTTGACAAAGGCCAGCCCGGCGAACTGCGCATCTTCTGTGCCCATCATAGTTTTCTACCCGTGCCCACAAAAAAACTCAAACCCGGCGATACCGTCCCGCGTGCCGCCGATATCCTGCAAACGCTGATCGAGCTCAACGTCGACTTGCTTTGCTGCGGGCATATCCATCGCTCACACGTCTGGGGCCTCTCTGACGGCAGACACCGCTTGCTATGCTGCAACGCAGGCTCGTTACTCGACTCATCCGGTAAAAAGGACAATGGCTTCCTGGAGATCGAGATTGGCCGCGACCTGCGCATCATCAAGCGCACCCTGTTCTCACGTCGCACCGAAGTCTTATACTACCGCCCTCACTTCGGCGAACTGCTGCGACGGCGACAGGTAGGTACGGCAGAGCCCGTAACCGATTCCCTTGTCACAGATCAGCAAGACGCCGGCGAAGGCCGTTCAAAGGTCAAAAAGGCAAAAAACAAAAAATGAACAAAAAACCATCTCCTCAGCAAAATAACCAGCCATCCCAACCCGGCAAGAAACTACAGAAGCAGAGGCAGCGCATCCTCAAAGAACTGGAAGAAGCGCAGGCTGCGCAATCCGAAGCATTAGCACGGTTCCATCGTGCAGAGGCCCGCCTGCAGAAACGTACAGCCGAACTGCAGCGCATAGCGGCGCAATTACTGCTTGTTCACCAGCAACTGGGCGAACCTGCTGCATCAATACCTCTAGCAGTATCAATGCCTACTGGAGAGCGAGCACGCGTCCTGGAAGGGCCATCCGTTGGGGGACAAGTCGTAGAGTCAACTGGGCGTACACAAGAAAGCGATGCCGCAGCACGAGACGACGAATTGCCAGCGGCAACTCAGCATACGGAGGAAGCTCCGCAGGCTTCTCAAGTTCCTCTAGCAGAGCCAGGCGATGAATTTCCTATAGCCGCTCAGCATCAGACGGATATGCTCCAGACATCTGAAGCCTCCCAGGTTGTCGAGGAACCATCGCTGCAGCCCCTACCTCACACATCCATCTCCAACGCTCAAGCCACGGAGTTCGCCAGGGAAGCTCGTGCCGTCGCCGAAGCCGCAGAGCAAGCCGCGCGTGAGGCCGCCGAACGTGCAGTGGCAGCCGCCGCCCGATTAGAGCAGGTTGGCTCAGGTGCTCGGCATCTGCTGCACGAGCTACAACAAATGCAGACCGAAGTCGAGCAGACAAACGCCATTGCCCAGGAAGCTGAACGCGCCGCCAGAGAAGCCGAAGCCGCCGCAGAGGCCCGATTTATCGAGCCCGGGGGCGAGGACGAGCCCCCGCTCGAACTCGCAGTAGGTGAAGAGGAAGAGACCATCGTAGAACTCAGCACCGCAACCATGGTTGCCGAAGTCGCTGCTGCCGCCGCTGCCGAAGCCGAAGCAGTCGCGGAGGCAAGTAGCGCACGTACTCGGGAAGCTCATCGTTTCGCTCAACAAGCGGACCAGGTGTTGGCAGATGCTTGCGCAGCTATACGCAATGGCCTGTTTAGCGGCGAAGAGGCAGATCGGTATCTGCAAACGCTAGAACGCGAAGCCACCCACGCTCATGCATTACTGGCCGACGCCGAAGCCGCCGAAGAGCAAGCCCAGCGCGCAGCCAGCAACGCAGAAGCCGAGGCAGAGGTTGCCGAAGGCGTAGCCTTTATCGCTGACGACCAGGCGGAGACATCACTCGACGAAGAGCTAGAGAGTCAGGAAACCCCTTGGCGAAAGCCATGGGGCTTGAGAAACGGCCAGCTCAACGCAAGTTCCTGTCTACCGGGCTTTTGTAAGAAAGCAGCAGCGATACGGGCTACAATGAAGATTAACCGCATCTGCAAAAAGGAATCTGAGCATAATCCTGGCGTCGGGATAGCCCTGCAAGCGAAGCCCTGCCAGGTCCTGCTGTGCGAAACTAGCCCTCCCATGCATTTCTACGAAAAGGATGTAGCGCACCGCTGGTACGCCCTCTCCCCTGGTGTGCGACTGCCACTGAGCAACGGTGACACCTATCAACTCATCTTTGCCGGTCGCCCTGGCAGCGCCCTGGGGCCCGACGTGCGCGATGCCGTATTCCATCCTGGCTCTGTCGGCGACGTCGAATTTCACATCCGCGCCAGCGATTGGTTCACACATCTGCACCATATCGACGCCCGCTATAACAATGTCATCTTGCACGTCGTACTTATTCTTGACGACCTTACTCCTACACTGCGCCAGGATGGTGTCATCATTCCCACCTGTTCCTTACAGGATGTGTCTTCTCTGCCGCGCCTACCGCATACAACCAACCTGACGATAACCTGGCCGTGCCACTCAATGATGCAAGAGATGAGCACAGTAGAGTGCACAAGCCTGTTGAGGTATGCCGGATTGCTCCGTTTCGAGCAGAAGACACACACATTCGTTGAGCTACTGCACAACGGCCCTGCTTACGATACCTGCCTGATCCTTGCCCTGGCCGAAGGACTTGGCTATGGGCGTGATCGGGCCTTCTTTCGTGCCGCAGGCAGCTATCTACTCGGCCTGGCCGACGACCCACCAGAACCACTGGGGCGCACACCCAATCCTCCTCCACTGGATGCTCAGCGCCTGCGTGTTCTACATAATCTTGTAGAACAATGGCGCACCTCTGGAGCATGGCAAACCCTCAAAGCAGGGATCCAAGGGGCGCAGCCCCTGGCGGAGGGAACCCTGTCTGGGGGACGGGTAATGGGGGTGTCCCCCAAGCTTCTCTCTCCTTCGTCACCGCAGACGGCGAACCGAAAAAACCTACCCTCGCAAAGGTGTGTTCCCACATCTCCCATTTCCTCCCTGAGCACAGAGAACCACCGGGTGATTCAGACCCTGCGTGCGGTGTTCAGCGGATTGAGCACTGCGCGCAGTGATATCCTCATCTGCAACGTCGTACTCCCCTTCGCCGCTGCCGTAGCACTGCTGGAGCATGATAACAACCTCTTTCAGCAGGCTCAAACACTGTATGTACAGTATCCCAGCCTATCCTCAAACCAGGTGACACGCGCTATGTGCAAACAACTGCTCCTATTCGAGGAGCCGAGTGGTGCCTGTCAGCAGCAAGGATTACACTACATTTACCAGCAAACATGTCGCGAAAAACACTGTGACCTATGTATCATGGGGAGGCGGACTCTATGACGGAACGAGCAGGTGAGCGCCTGGCGCGTTTCCTGGCGCATGCTGGTATTGCCTCGCGCCGTCATGCAGAAGAACTCATTGCCGCCGGACGTGTAAAGGTGAACGGCGTCACCGTTACCTCCCAGGGCATTCGCATCGACCCAGAACATGATGAGATACGCGTCGATGGCACACCCGTGCGTTCGATGGCCAAGAAAGTCTATGTGTTACTGCATAAACCCGTGGGGTATCTTTGCACCGTGCATGACCCGCAGGGACGACCAACAGTGCTTGATCTGTTCCCCGCCGACCTGCGCCGCCTGCATGTCTATCCCGTCGGCAGGCTGGATCGAGATACGAGCGGCCTGCTGCTGCTCACCAATGATGGTGATTTTGCGCTGCGCATGTCACATCCCCGCTACTCCATGCAGAAGCACTACCACGTGCTCGTGCAAGGTTGCCCTGCGGAGACAATCCTGGAGACACTTCGTCAGGGTGTGACTTTTACCGAAGACGATGGCCGTAGCCATAAAACTGCACCCGCGCAGGTACGTCTACTGCGCAGCAAGGGTACAGATTGTTGGCTCACAATGACCCTCCACGAAGGCCGCAAGCGCCAGGTGCGGCGCATGCTGGCAGCAGTCGGACATCCCGTGCTACAACTCATCCGTGTCGGCTTAGGCCCGCTCACCCTGGGCGATCTACCCCCAGGAGCGTGGCGTTACTTAACCAATGAGGAAGTGCGTATGCTTGTTGGCAACACACCGAAGGTGTGAGGACCTGCATCCTTTCTCAGATTAACCTGATCCTTATAGGTGGTGTTATATGATATAATCGTTCTCAGTATTGATGTCCATCAACGCACGGAGGCGGCATGCAACGGCCAAAGCGAATTGCTATCGACGGTCCCGCAGGCTCTGGCAAAAGTACCGTAGGCGAGCAATTAGCGCAGCATTTGGGTTATCTCTACATAGACACTGGAGCCATGTACCGTGCAGTTGCCTGGCTGGCACTCAAGCTCGGCATAGGCATCGACGACGGGCCTGCACTGGAACAACTCGCACGAAATGCCGAGGTTGTCATCAGCCAGCCTCAAATCGAGGATGGCCGTCAATACACCGTCAGCGTGCGTGGATACGACGCCACATGGGATATTCGCGATGCATCGGTAACCCGTGCCGTCTCTACCGTCTCCGCACATCCGGAGGTCCGTGCTATTTTGATTGCACAGCAACGCGCTATGGCCAGAGCGCAACAGCAAGGCGTCGTAATGGTCGGTCGCGATATTGGCGCGGTTGTCTTACCCGATGCCGAACTGAAGGTCTACCTTACTGCCAGTCCCGAAGAGCGTGCACGCCGTCGTCATGCAGAGTTGGTGGAACGCCTGGGCCAGCACAACCCGGCGCTTCCTTCGCTGCAAGAAGTATTGCAAGATATTCAACGTCGAGACGAAATTGACCGTGACAATATGCAACCTGCGCGTGACGCTTTTCTCATCGCCACCGACCACCTCAGCGTACCACAGGTTGTAGAACTCATCCATAGTCGTCTGGAGGACCCATAATGAAACAGGATGTTAGCGCACCTTCAACTGCGGACAAACAAGAGAAGCCAACAAAAACGAAGCCCGAAAAGGACCTCTACAAGCCCTACAAAATGCCGCCATTCCTCTGGACGCTTATACGCCTGATTGCCAGAGCCGTCTTCGCCGTGATAGCGCGTGTACGTTTGCAAGGACGCGAAAATGTGCCGCGAGAGGGAGCGTTCATCGTCGCATCAAACCACCTTTCATGGCTCGACGTTCCGCTCATTCCCAGTTCCTTCTCGCGCCCGGTGGTCTACATGGCCAAGGATGAGACCTTCCATAGCGAATATGCCTGGCTGGTACGCTTCATGGGCGCATTTCCAGTCAAACGCGGTGAGGCCGATCGCCAGGCGCTGCGGGCTGCCGACGAACAATTGAAGGCAGGCAACATCCTCATCATTTTTCCAGAGGGTACGCGCAGCAAGACACATACGCTGGCGACGGCACACGCGGGCCTGGGCATGATTGCCTTGCGTGCTGGTGTGCCCATCGTTCCTGTCGCCGTCTGGGGCAGCGAGAATGTGCTCAAAACGCTCAGACCTCGTGTAAACGTCATTTATGGAGAGCCCATGACCTTCAAACCCAAAGGTCCCAAGGTCACACGCGAAGACATCAACGACGTTACCCAGCAGGTAATGCAGAAAATCGCCTCCATGTTGCCCCCTGCATATCGCGGCGTGTACGCAGGGGAGAAGCTACACCGGGCAGATCAAGTAGAACGGACAAGTGGGGCACACGAATGAATCAGGAAGGGCCGGATAGGCATGCTGCTCCATCCCCCTGATCGCTTGCTCTAACTCTTCGTAGAGTTTCTGCTCGCGCTTCTCGGTCAGCTTAATCGACACCAGTTCGCCCGTACTCAGATTATGGTGATGCACCTCGATGCTCTGCCCTGGATAGAGTTGGCGATAAGCCTGCGCATACAACAGTTCACGCACCTGGGCCGTCGGCTTTTCCTTGCTCTTACCAACCCGATTACGCACAAATCGCACTGGCTGCTCACCTTGAACAGGTCTCTCGATGCGATCCACCTCGACATGGATCGTCGTCCCGGCTACCTCCAGCGCGAAACTGCGGCGCAGCTCCCAGTTCACATCTTTCCCTGCAGTTAGAAGGGACCAGATCGATTGCACAATCTCGCGACCATGCTGCTCGTAGACAGATGCAAAAGGCAACTCCTGGCCGCCCAGTGCTTGCCAATGCTGCGTATAAAGGTCCTGAACCTCCTGTTGTGTCTGCCATCGCGGTTCTGTTTCCCCCGACTCATTCTGTCCATTTGTTGCCTGTAGTGCCTCAAGGGTTTTCTGCGTTGCCCGCCAGAAAAGCTGATAGGCACTCTCCTCGCGCTGGAAGCCATAAATGTTGCCGTATGCATAGCGGCGGGGACAGATCTGGTACGTCTCAATAGCCGAAATGCTCACCTTTGCCGGTTTCATCGCCTCGATAAACTGCTCACTGGGCTGAAGAGGGTTCCTGGTACCCGCAAGGGGTGCCAGAACACTACCAAATGTACTGGCACCCCTTGCGGGTACCAGGGGCGCGGTCGCCACAGGAGTTTCCCAACCTAGTTTCGTAATCCGCTCAGCAGGCAAACCGCTCACCAACGCATCAAGATACGGCGAGGGTTTGTATTTCTGCTTGCCGTAACGCTCGCTATAGCTCAGCACCAACTGATCACGTGCGCGAGTCACTCCAACGTAGAAAAGGCAAGCCTCACCACTCTCGTGGGCTGTCTCACTTTCGTTCACTGTCGCTACCATTCCTGCCGGTGCCGAGATGGGGCTGGAACGTGCCTGCATAGGGAAACGGCGTTGGACCAGGCCCGGCAAGTAGACAATAGGGAATTCCAACCCCTTACTGGCATGCACCGTCAGCACACGAATGCTGTCTGGACCATCGTCGCCATCACTTTCCGTGCCCTGCTGGCGAGATGCCGTATCCTGACGCAACGTCAACATGACGTTCAGGTAATCGAGGAACTCCTTTGCCTGCTCCTGTATGTTCGCAGTCGATGTCTGCTGCTCCTGCTCGCCTTCTTTCTGCCGCTGCCGGTCATAATGGCGCGCAAGTTGCAGCATCCCCGCGTAGTCTGCGCGAACCTGGCGTGCCTGAGCATGTTCAGCGTCGCTCAGCAAATCCCGCACGATAGGAGTCTCGATAAACAGATACTGCGCCAGCATCGACCACACATCAGGCATGCGCCCCAATACCTGTAGAATCTCTGCTAAGCGTGCCAGTGAGCGACGTCCATTGGCGCTCATGATGGCTGGTATCTCACCACGAACGATCAACGCTTCTGGCGTGCAATGCTGCTCGCGGGCTGCCAACAACAGAGCCTCGATATCAGCTGGCGTCAACGTGTGCTCTCGCTGCCGTGCCGCACGCAGAATGCCCATACCTCCAGGTTTAGCCAGCAGCAAGACAATCGAGAGCAGGTCTCGCACGTGCTCCTGCTCTAACATGCTTCCACCCCCACGCTCAAGAACAGGCAGCCCGGCCTGTGCCAGCGCTTGCGAGATTTTACGAGCCTGCGCGCGGGTCCGGCAGAGCACGACCATGTCTCTATAACTATAGCCGTGCGCCTGGTGATAGCGCATATTAGCCATCAGGCCGGCCAGTTCGCTCGCCTCATCAGCCGCCTTCGCAATGGTCACATAGGCATCGGGCCGCGTCGGACGCGCTATCTGACGTATGCCTTGCTGCGCATCTGCTGCCATCTGTTTGCGTCGGAATGCGTCTGCAACACACACGATATCGGGGCGGGAACGATAGTTGCAGTTGAGCGGCAAGACGGTCGCTCCAGGATAATCGTCCTTGAAGTTTCCTATGTTGGCCGGTGAAGCCCCGCGAAACCTATAAATTGCCTGGTCGGCATCACCTACTACCCATACATGACGCTCGTCACCCGCCAGCAGGCGCAGCAGAACGCCACTCGCCCGATTCATATCCTGAAACTCATCGACCAGGATGTGCTGGTAACGCTGCTGCTGTTCGTGTAACACCTCTGGATATTGTTCTAAAAGCTGTGTGGCCAGCATAATTAAGCCACCGAAGTCGCTATCACCGCGTCGTTGCAGCGCCGCTTGATAGCGAGCGTAGATGGCAGCCACCTCCAACGCCTTCTCGGCCTTCTGCAGCTCTTCATCGTGCTCTCCCACGAAGTATCTATCCGCGCTCCACTGCGTTCTCCCACGAAGTATCTGTACGCGCTCCACTGCGTTCCGCTGAGGGGAGCTGAGGGGAGCTACCTCGAGCATCTGCCGTGCCAGGTGCTCGTACTGTTCAGGCGTGACCAACTCATCCTTCGCCCTTGAAATGGCTTGCAGGAAGTCCGGGAAATAGTACGTGGGAAACTGCAGATGTTGATAGTGACGCAGCATGTAGGATCCCGATTTATCGTGGGTCCCTGCCAGTCGACGTAGCAAAAAATAGCCTTCGGCATCATCAACGAGGCTGAAATCGCTACGCAGGCCCACCAGCGCTCCATGCGTACGCAGAAGATCAGCGCAGAAGGCATGGAATGTACTGACCGTCGGTGTAATATTATCTGTCAATGCATCGCTCAACGTCTGTTGCAAGCGTTCCTGCATCTCCTGGGCAGCCTTGCGTGAGAAGGTCAACGCTAAGATATGTTGTGGCGGAATGCCCAATGTGCGTATCACATATTCTGCGCGACCGATCAGTGTACTGGTCTTGCCGCTCCCAGGACCCGCCACAATTAGCGCGGGGGCAGTAGCTTCAATAGCCGCCTGCTGAAACTCGTCGTACCGTTTCTTTACCGTGGCAGAATCCGTAGGGGCCATCAGCGCAGCTTGCGGAGCGTCTTTCAATTCCTTCGCGCCCGCGGGGTTGAGGGGAGATACCCCAAAAGCACCAGGCGCATTGAGCAATCCTGCCAGGCGGTTGAGCATGGCTGCGGCAGAGACGCCGAAGAGGCCGGCCAGGCTTGAAGGAGAGGTTTGCGGCGTAAGGTACAAAGTTTGCATGCGTTCCAGGGGCATTAGTAATTCGGCGGCAAAGATATTCGCCGCCAGTTCGCGTTGGCTGCGTGGATCGTATGACTGGCCGATACCCAGTATTTCCTCAACCTGGTCCTGGTCGAGCAGACCGGTGATGTCTTCCTGTACATCGACCACCTGACATAGATCATCGCGTGATAATTTCGCTTCAGGCAGATGCGGCTGGTCTGCATGACGATGCAGGATTGCGTGCCCCAATTCATGTGCCAGGGTGAAGCGGCGCAATGTCTCGGGCAGGCCCCGGCAAAGCCAGATCAAGTCTTCACCTGGCTCCAACCAGCCGTATGTTCCCTGCGGTTGGTCGTCTGGGTGAAACGTTGCAACCTCCAGCCCGTACCAGGTCACCAGCTCATCTACAGGTGTCTTATCGTCTGTCCACTCAGGGTGGTCCGCTTTGAAACGTTGCAGCAGTTGACGTGCCGTCGCCACTGCCTCGCTACGCATCCGATCATCCATGCCAGGCTCCTATTAGAAATACATCTTGCTAGACTATACCACACCGTCAAACCTTGTTTTTTATTTCATGGTTAAGAACGCAGAAGCTCGTTGGTATGATACTTCCTTCACAACAGACGTAGTATCTTGGTATAATAAGACAGATCACGTTAGTCATATCAAATCCGGGTATACGTATCAAAACAGAGAGTTGAGGGTGCCGACCAAAACCTCTTCTTTGCAACAGGATTTGCTATCTGATGAGCATCGGAGAAAGTACCATATGGAAGCTGATGAGATACTAGCGCAAGCCAAGGCAAGCCCCGAGGCACCTCATGGCTGGATCGTCCTACCGCTATCGCGCCGTAACCTGACCATAGGAATCCTGGGATGGATCTTCGGAATTTTCCTCGGATTGGGGCTTTTTGTTGGCATGGCCTTTATTGTCATCCCGGCTAATTATCAGCACGGTATAGGACCTGCCATATTCTCCAGCATATTATTGGCCATAGTGCTGTTTATCGGTTTAGGAAGCTTGTGGACGCTTATCGTTGATGTGCAGCGTCTGCGGCATGCCGATAGGCACCTGATAGTAATTACCCCACGAGACTTTGTAAAACAAGAGGGGAACAAAGTGGTCCATGTGCCGCTTGCGCATGTGCAATACGTCACAGCCCGTGGTAAGGCGCCTCCCGACCGCACCCCTACTAAGGAAAGTCAGCTTCGTCAAATTCCTGGCGCTGGCGAAGGTATTGCGGGCTTCTTCTTTGGACGCGGCATAGTCCCATCAGGAGCGAGTCTACGTCGCAAGCGGATGCGTACTCCCACCTCGCTCGCGTTCATTGATACGCGCACCGAAAGTGAAGTAACCGTTGTCACCGATGAAGCATACGGCGACCCCTTCATGATCGCAGCTCTGTTAAAGCAGTATGCCGCCAACGTACATGAAATCGCGTGACGTCTTCCGGTGAGGGCGCAATCGTTTGTCTTTGGAGCTTATTATGCTGCTTGCCATCGATATCAGTAATACCAACATCAAGTTCGGCATCTACAATCAGACAACCATGAAGCATCACTGGGTCGTTTCAACCTCTCGTCAGCGTACGACGGATGAGTACGCTATGGTATTGAACGACTTGATGCATCATTCAGGTTACCGCCTGACTGATATCGGTGACATTATTCTCTCAAGCGTTGTGCCGCCGTTGACTCCCGTCTTCCAGGAGTTGGCACGCAGCTATTGTGACAAAGAAGCCATTGTTGTGGATCACACACTCGACCTGGGAGTAAAACTGCTGATCGATAACCCCTGGGAGCTTGGTTCTGACCGTATTGTTGTAACCCTGGCTGCGCACCACCTGTATGGTGGTCCTGCCATCATCATTGCATTTAGCACAGCCACCACATTCGATGTCATCTCGGCAGATGGCGATTTCCTGGGTGGTTCGATCTCACCAGGGTTGATGATCTCCGCCGAGGCCTTAAGTAGCGCCGCCTCCCGTCTTTTCCGTGTAGATTTAACGCCGCCCCGTTCCGCGCTAGGCAAGAATACGATTGAGAACATGCAATCAGGTATCATCTTTGGGCATGTTGGCCTGGTGCAGGGGTTGATAAGCCGTTTGCGCAAGGAGATACCCGGGGTAACGGATGAGAGAGAGGTAAAAGTGATTGCGCATGGCGGCCTGGCGCCATTGATGGCTCCGATCATCCCCGAGATTCAGCATGTCAATCAGTACCTGGCGCTTGAAGGATTGAGGCTGGCTTATACCAGACTCGTTAACGGGGACGGCAGACCGTAAGCGGGCCTGGCACCGACAAGGGCCTCATTTTGCGCAGTATTCGCGATCTCTTGATGAAGCAATTGTAGGGTTGGATGAGGAGATTGTCAAGCTGTCCTGATCTGTGCCACCTCCTCCAATCCAAGTGCCTTGATGGCGTTCTGGCGCAGGATGAACTTCTGCACCTTGCCGCTGGCGGTCAAGGGGTAGGAGTCGACAAATTGGAAGTAGCGCGGGATTTTCTGATGGCTGATCTGACCTTTGCAGAAGTCACGCAGTTCTTGTTCGGTGAGTTGCTCCCCTTCTTTAGGACGTACCACGGCCAGCATCTCCTCGCCGAAGAATTTGTCGGGCACACCCGTGATCTGCACGTCTGCAACTTTGGGATGACGGATCAGGAACTCCTCAACCTCGCGCGGGAAGATGTTTTCGCCCCCGCGAATAATCATCTCCTTGAGGCGACCAACGATGTTGACGTACCCGTGAGCATCCATTGTCGCCAGGTCGCCAGTGTGCAGCCACTGATCGCTGTCAATCGCATCGGTGGTCTTCTGCGGCATTTTGTAGTACCCCAGCATCACCAGGTAGCCACGGCAGCACAACTCGCCACGCTCACCGCAAGGCACCACCTGGCCGGTGGCCGGATTGATGATCTTAACATCGCCGTGAGGCAGCGGGACACCCACTGTGGAAGACTTGCGCTCGAAGGTATCATCTTGGCGTGTAAGGGTAATGGCTGCACTGGCTTCGGTCTGACCAAAGACGATGGCCACGTCCGCTCCTATACGCTCTTTCACCTGCTCCATCAGATAGACCGGCACAGGTGAGCCACCGCTCACAACGGTTCGCGACGATGAGAGATCGTACTTGGCGAAGTCGGGGTGCTGCATCATAGCGAGTAGCATGGTGGGAACGCCACCAAAGGTGGTGCAGTGTTCGGTACTGATAATTTGTAATGTCTTCAGCGGATCAAAAGCGATCAGGGGGTGTAGAGTTGAGCCGGTGTACAACGCAGCGAGGATGCCTAAGACCGATGCACCCGCGTGGAAGAATGGCATGCCGGTACATCCATGATCATCCCGGCGCATCCCCCAGGCCTGGGCAAAGACCTTGCCATTGTTGACAATAGCACGGTGAGCTTGAATTGCCCCCTTGGGGAAGCCGGTGGTGCCGGAGGTATAAAGAATCTGCGCCGGGTCTGTTGGTTTCACCAGGGCCTGTCGCTCGCGCAGGGCCTCTGCACTGACCTGTGCACCGCCCGCAACGACCTCGCCAATGAGTGTCGGTCGCCATCCCTCTTGCTCTAGCAGACCGGCAGGCGGAGCGCCCATCAAACTGACGTAACGCAGCATCGGTAGGTCTTCGCTGCTCACTTCACCGTTTCGTGCGCCGGGAGTAATCATGGAGCGCACCGTCGCCAGGCAATCGTGGTCACGTACGCGGGCCATGAAGAAGAGTGCGACAACATCACCCTGCTTCAAGACATACTCTAGCTCTTGCGCACGGTAAGCCGGATTGACAGTTACCAGTACCAGGCCTGCTTTGGCGGCACCCATCTGGAGTAGAATCCATTCGGGGAGATTGATGGCCCAGACGGCGATATGGTCGCCCTTGTTCAGGCCCAGGGCCATCAGGTCACGTGCGACCTGGTTGGCTCGTTCGCGATACTCCTGGTAGGTCCAGCGGACATCAAAGGCTCCACCGAACTCAGGATAGCAAGAGTAAACGATGGCTTCCTGAGTAGGTAGCTCGTCGGCGCGACGGTCTAAGAGGTCACCGACGGTTGTTTCGAGTAGTGGTTCGCCGCCGCTTTCGGCCTGCCAGTAGGACAGACCATCGTTGGACATACCCATATATATTCCTCCTAATAATCAGGACTCCTCACCGCCTGCGGCGGTTCGCAAGAGTTTTTTGCTACGGGTTTTGTCGCCGCAGCAAAAAAGAATACTCGAGGTGCTAGAGGCGACAAAGCTCGTACAAAGAGAATGCAAGGTATCGAACTACGAAGCCGAGATGAGTTCGCGATCGGGGAAATGGGGCATCACCTCCAAGGCGAAGCGTTCCAGAGAGGCCCGCACGCGCTTGGATTCGAGCGCCCCGAAGTTCGCCAGGATCATCAGGTGGTTCATGCCCACTGCTTCGAGTTCGCGGATGCGTGCGGTCACCTGCTCTGAGTCACCAAATAAGCTGAAGTGCATTGGCTCCTCCTATCTTTGCAAACTTACGCTCATATCATAACACTCCATTCCGCGAGGACACTACCGTCTACGTCAGGTGCGAATTGCAGTGTAAAGCTGTGATGGCCGGCGGGCACCTGGTAGGCGATGCGGCCACGAATGAACCCACCTGCGGCAACGGTGCCATCTGGACTCTGCCCGAAGTTGGTATCCTGCTGGTAGGTCTGCCCGGTGTTCGCATCCTTGATGTCGAACATGTGAAGGCTTGATGCGGTCAGAATGCGCGTCGAGGTGTTTTGCAACGTCATATCTACCACAAGATAGATATTCTGTGGTGCTGGATGGTCGCTCTCACTGCCGTCACTGATAGTCACACTGTTGAGTGTCACGGTCCAATCCGAGTTGACGACCACAGGCACTTCAATAGTGTTGTCCTGGCTGACGATGGGCGACTTTTGCGCACCGTTGGCAAATACCTCGAGGAAGAAAAATGCTGCGCCTGCCAGCACGAGGCCAGCGATGACACCCAAAATAAGCCAGAGCCACGTACGGGACTTGCGGGACTTGCGCCGAGACGGTGAAAGGAGTGGTACATGATTTGAATTGTAGGATGTTGGTGAATGATTGTGCATGATGGCTCTCCTTCCTTCTTTGTCCTTCCTCAGTATATCATTTCCTATTGACAGCCAGTAATTAGCTGTACCCTTTCGGGTGAGCGATGTGATATCCTTTAGGACACGATTCCCGCATCAATTGACAAAGAAGTATTGCTAGGGAAAATTTGACCAATTCCGTAACAGGAGGAACTACCATGCTCATCGACTCAAGCTTGATTGGCGCAAGTTCATTGCCGAAAACATTCGAGGTGACTGAGGGGGCGGTACGGCGTTTCATGGAGGCCACAGAGGACCCTGCTTTGCAAAACGGTGCTCCTATAAGCTTTGCTCCCCTTACGTTCCCGACGACGTTTCGTGGTCTGAGCATTCCAGGATTGGAGCTGGACACTTCAAAGATGCAGGTGTTGCTCGGTGAGCAGGAGTATAGCTACACTCGTCGTTTACGTATAGGTGAGCAGGTGACGTGTGTTGCGCGTGTCGTGGATGTACGCGAGCGTTCTGGTCGCACCGGCCCGATGACGTTCCTGGTGACGGAAACAACGGGCGTTGACGGCGAGCGGCAACCGGTATTTACTGCCCGCAGCACTTCGATTGTGCGACAGAAATAGCCTTGAATGGGGATTGACAAGTAACAAGGTTCGGTATAGAATCTTCAACGTAATCAATAATATGCTTGCCCTCGTGGCGGAATGGTATACGCAGCAGGTTGAGGGCCTGTGCCGAGAGGCGTGGTGGTTCGAATCCACTCGAGGGCACCCCAAATTCTTGGGCACCCCTTGCGGGTGCCCAATTCTACGCTGCATGGGCGACTAGCTCAGTTGGTTAGAGCGGCTGCTTTACACGCAGTAGGTCTGGGGTTCGAATCCCTAGTCGCCCACTTCCCCGTGCTAAATTTGTATTGAGATTTTGAGAAAGGGAGCGATAATCCTCCTTTTCTTTAGTGTTTTTGGATATTTATTGTTAACGGCTAGATAGTGGAGGAGAGTTATTGTGGCACTCGGAAGATCGCTGTATTATACCCAATACGGTTATGCTTATGTTGGGGATTCACTTGATTTACTCGATCAATTAGAGGCAGACTCGATAGACTTAGTTATTACCTCTCCTCCATTCGCTCTCCAGCGTGAAAAGTCTTACGGGAACGTCACCCAGGAAACGTATGTAGATTGGCTCTTAGAATTCTGTAAGAAGGTTTACCGTGTGCTTGCTCCTGCAGGCAGTTTTGTTATCGATCTTGGAGGCGCGTATCAAAGCAAACGGCCGGTAAGATCGCTATACAACTACCATATCTTGATCAGGTTATGTGAAGAACTCGACTTTCGCCTCGCTGAGGAGTTCTTCTGGTTTAACCCGGCCAAGCTTCCTTCTCCTATTGAGTGGGTAAACAAGAAAAAAATTCGTACGAAGGATTCGGTGAATACTGTATGGTGGCTCTCGAAAAGCGATTATCCTAAAGCGGATGTCAGGAGCATCCTTGTACCGTACTCAGATCGCATGAAGAAGTTACAGCGAAATCCTGAAAAGTATTATTCGCCTAAAGTTCGCCCTTCTGGTCACGATATTAGTGCAGGTTTTGCCACCGATAATGGAGGAGCAATACCATCAAATCTTTTGCAGATACCTAACACTGAGAGCGTCTCTCAATATCTTCGACTGTGCAATGCCTTGGAGATTGAAGCTCATCCCGCCCGCTTTCCTGTGAAGCTCCCCACGTTCTTCATCAAATTTCTTACAGAGCCCGGAGATGTGGTACTGGATATATTTGCGGGATCAAATACGACAGGTTTTGCTGCTGAAACTACCCAACGCCGATGGTTAGCGTTTGAAAAAGAGCAGCAATACCTGGCTGCATCAGTCTTCCGCTTTCTGGATAAAGATGTATCTGAGGAACAGGCCAGATTTCTATACATGCGTCTTCTTGATTTTCATGAATCCATACATATAGAGCAGGCTATATCTCCCGTAGTTCAATATCTTCGTAGATCGCGAAATACCAGGCATTTACCTTCCTATACTTGTCGAGAATCTCTTTATTTAGATGATGGTGAGTCGAGACCTGTGTAGTCAGGGCATAATTGATCGTTTTAAGCTCGTACTCATTCCCTTCTTCGTCTAGGGCATCGTTTCCCTCTCGACCCGGTGATATTTTTAATCCCAGCATGATCAGGACCTGTAAAACTTTGCCTCCATTGTCCTGGAAGATATCGGCAATGCCGTACTCCTTAGCCAGCTTTTGGAGTTCTTGCACTTTCTCAAAAGCGTCTTGCATTCGCTCAAACACTGATCTGCGTTTCTCTTCTGGTATAACAGGCTCTTTCACTGACTCAGGAAGGGAAGCAGAGGGAACCGGTGCTGGTATTGGCTCCGTACTGTATTGCTCAGTCGCTGTAACATCAAGCAAGTAAGGCAGAGATACATTCAGTACCCGCGCAAGGTCCACGAGTAACTCTAAGGAAGGAGCGCGCTCTCCTCGCTCTATAAAGCTTATATGTTCTGTGGTTTTATCAACCAGCTCAGCCAGTTTTTCCTGTTTGATATTTTTCTCTTTACGGAGAGCACGTATTCTTTCTCCTAAAAGTGAGAGAAATTCGTTATAGTACATGGGTCCTCATATGCTTCAAAAGTTAGGTTAACATGCCCTCCCAAATCATATGAGGAAGGATTTTGAGTGTACACGTACTGTAAGTACGTTATAGATGAGAAGACCCTGAAGGTGGGTAAGTAATACACGAACTCCTTATTGTATGGAGTGTTTTAATGTACTTCAAGCGGTTGAAGAAGAGGACCGGCATAGATGATAGCGGGGTTCCTACCAGATTAGAAAATTGCCGGATGAATAGTTCATAGGTGTAAATGGGCTAATAGTGGCGCTACCTTTGACACAGTGTCAGTAATATCGGGGACAGCGAGGGATATTGAGCAATGAATGCCAGCAGACCGCACATCTTTGTCATCACCTGCCACGATCTCGGGCACCATCTTGGCTGCTACGGCATTGAGAGCGTGCGATCGCCCAACCTCGACCGGCTGGCGGCGGAAGGTGCCAGGTTCGACCGCGCGTTCTGCACCGCTCCCCAGTGCAGCCCGAGTCGGGCCAGTCTGGCTACTGGCCGCTACCCGCACAGCAACGGGGTTATGGGCCTCACTCACGCAGGCTTCGACTGGGATCTGAACACGGGGGAACAGCACGTCGCCGCACGGCTCGCCGAGTATGGCTACGAGACGCACCTGTTCGGGCTGCAGCACGTGACCCAGCACCTTGACCGCCTGGGTTTCCAGCACCTGCACACCCAAGGCTCGGGCCAAGGAGGTGACACTGGATCTACTAGTTCGCGGGACGTCGGGGCCTCCGTCGAGGCATTCCTGCACGACATGCGGTTGCAGGCACCGCTCTACGTCGAGATCAACTTCTTTGAGCCTCATCGGCCCTACAATTTCGGCGGGGTGGAACCCGACACCGCAGCCGGCGTGTTCGTGCCGCCCTACCTACCCCAGATTCCGGAGGCCCGGGAGGAACTGGCGGCTCTCCAGGGAGCCATCCGCGAGGTGGACCAAACCATTGAGCGCGTGCTCGACGTGCTGGAGCGAGTTGGGCTGTCGAAGGGTGCGCTCGTCATCTTCAGCGCTGACCATGGGTTGGCGATGCCGCGTGCCAAGTGTACACTCTACGATCCTGGGATCGGTATCGCTCTGATCGTACGTTGGCCCGACGGAGGCGTGCCATTGGGGTCGGCGGTCCCCGATCTGGTCAGCAACCTGGACATCCTGCCCACAATCCTGCAGGCAGCCGGATTCCCCATTCCGGCGGAGGTGCAAGGCACTTCCATCCTTGCGCTCTTGCGGGGGGAGCCACACCGGGCACGTAAGGCAATCTACGCCGAGAAGACCTTTCACAGCTACTACGATCCCATGCGCTGTGTTCGTACCGAGCGCTTCAAGTATATCCGCAACTTCGAGACCGCCTTCGCAGTGGAGGTGCCCGGCGATGTGCAGCGGGGTCCGATCTTCCGCAGCGACCCCAGTCGCTACTCAGGCGACCGCCGGCAGCTGGTCGAGTTCTACAACCTCTTCGCCGACCCCCTCGAGCAGCACAATCTGGTGGGCAGCCCTGAGCTAGCCGGAGTGCAGCGAGAGTTGGACCGGCGTCTGTGGCAGTGGATGGAGGAGACGCAGGATCCCTTGCTATCGGGACCGATTGCCTCACCGCGCTATCGAATGGCCATCCAAGAGCGCCCCACCACGCGGCTACCGTGAGCCGGCACCACCACTTTGGACGCAGTAGGTCTGGGATTCGAATCCCTAGTCGCCCTTTCTTCCTATCTACTATACCAGTGTGTGAGGTTTTCTAACTAAACAAGCAACATTCCAATAGTAGAGCTTTTCGGTAGACTTTTTGCCCGTTTTGTTGTGCAGAAGCCTACTGTCTTGTTTTTGGGGCTGTCGTTTCAGACAGAAGTGTGTTATGCTTATTGAAGAGAAGGGGGGTTCTATGCCTACACAGGAAGAAAGGTTAGCCACGCTAGAACGGAAGGTAGCTGCTATGGAACTACAACGCCTCTATGATGAAAGGAAGGCGGCGGAGAATACTCCTTCTGAACAAGCGTACAATTATTCAGAGATTAATCATAATCTCACCCTGCTTCTTGGTATTGCCTCCGGTCAGGAGCACGCTATTAGACTGATGCAGGGTGATCTAGGTATTATCAGGGATCGTATTACTTCTTTGGAAGGGAAGTTTGAGCAGCGTTTCACCTCATTGGAAGGGAAGTTTGAGCAGGTGCTACAGCATCTTGCTGCTCTCACAACAAAGCTAGAGTAGGGAATGTGAATTGATTGGAGATGTGCCAGGTGATTTAGGAAATAGTGGCAAAGAAAAGCCCTGGTAGTTGTTTTTACTACCAGGGCTTTTATGTTCCATGGTCGTGTCGGCAGGTTTTGTCTGTTCAGTCCCACCATACGAATAGAACGTGATCGTGTGTATCGTGCATATTAGCCATGATTAGCTCAAAGTCTTCAGGCAGAAGTACCTCGATCTCGCTTGCCTGCCAACGCTCTTCGATCAGATGCTGTAGCTTCAGAGAAGTGAGGTGTTTGGAACTGATTATTGCGGTAGGTAGTGGCTATTGGAGGTTGGCAGATGGCGCAAAATATGGTACCTTTGTGGTACAGTCATGTGCTTAGATGTGTCATATTTCCACTATGACCGATAAATGGTGTGTTTCTTTCAAAAGAAAGGCAGGGCTGGAGATGACAACCGTTGAGAAACCAGCAATGGTCGTACCTGCTGATTGGGTGCCAGGACCAGAACAAGGCTCCTGGACATATGATGATTATGCGGTATTGCCCGACGATGGGCAGCGGTACGAAATTGTGAATGGAGTGCTTGTGATGGCACCTGCACCTAGTCCAGAGCATCAAGATATCGTTGGTATGATTCTTTATTACTTGCTGATTCAGGTCAAATTTGCCGGTCTAGGGCGTGTGTTCACGGCCCCTATTGATGTCGACCTGGGGCTAAAGAATGTGTACCAGCCTGATGTCATCGTTGTACTGAATGCACATCTGAACAGAGTGGCAGCGAAGAAAATCGTTGGAGCTCCTGATCTGGTAGTCGAGGTAGCTTCTGATAGTACAGTCTGCAATGGATCGGATCGCCAAGTATGATGTTTATGCTCATGCCGGGGTAACGGAGTATTGGATCGTTAAACCTGAGAGGAAAACCGTTGAGGTTTTCCTCTTAGAGAATAGAAAGTATCGTTCGCTTGGTATCTTCAGTGGACAGCAAACGTTGCCATCGCTGGTTGTGCCTGGACTGCCGGTAAGGGTGGAGCAGTTTTTTGTCTGAGCCTGGCAGGTGTAAAGAAGAGGACTCAGCCATGTTCTGAGTCCCCTTCTTTTTTCACTTCACCGCACTCCAAATCGTCCAACGATCCTGTTCGACAATTTCTGTGCCATCGTCATTCTGTGCGTATTCTTCAATGTAGGCGATATAAGTGACGAAGTCCTGCAGCTCATTATCTGTCAACTCGTGCAGGATGGATCGACCAGTACGCGCCAGCAAATCTGCCACCAGGGAATCAAGATTTGCATAGATTGCTCTCGTCTCCCAGAGTTTCCGATCCGCGGTCCACAGAAACCCAACCTGCCGCAGCGTTTGCAGAACCATTTCACTCCTGGGCCTACGCGCTACCTCATAACTGATCAGCCGAGGATAGCGTGAAAAGAAATAGCCACGAATATGTGATTTACTCCCTGGCAGCAAGCAGTCTTCCGGTGTTCGATCCTGCACGATCAGCATTCCCCCAGGTCGCAGCAGGCGGAACGCTTCTACAAAACAAGTACGCAGGTCACCTGGCGCTAAATGGTGGATCAGGGCCCTTTCCAGGATGAGGTTGTAGCGCTCGGCGAGCAAGCCCGTATTGAGGGCATTACCCGTCACAAAGTCGATGTTGGTGTATCCACGACAGTTTTCAACCGCTCCTTCTAACATTGTTTTGGAAGAGTCGACGCCGGTGACGGAAGCTGCGCCCATTTCTGCAAGGGCTTTGCTGTAGATGCCCCCACCGCATCCAATGTCCAATACTCGTTTGCCTTTGACGTCTACCATATCACTGATGGCGGTCTCCCATGACGAGTCAGCCTGGCGGGTCGCGTACGAAAGGCGATTTTCCGGTGCATGAAAGTCGATTGGCACGAGGGATTCCTCCTCTCCTCGGAATGAAATAGCTGCTGCAAGGATGTAACCTACAAATAAATATATGCAAGGGTTGTCTAAGCTATCTCTAATGTGTCTAAGGTTAACACGTTAGAGCGGATGTGAAGGATGACATGGCAGAAGGTTCTGAAGCAATATTACCACCCGTGCTATAATATGGATCACAGAATATAAACGTTCGGAATACAAACAGTAAAAAGTTAAAAGATATGGCTGAGAGAGGAATTGAAAGGGATACTCAAGCACATACACCTGTCAAATCCCTGCGCTTCTCGTGGAAAACCTGGCTGAAGACGGCGCGTCCGTTTTCATTGACCGCCACTGTCAGCCCCATTCTGGTTGGGACGGCAGTAGCAGCCTACGATGGCGCATTTCACCTGCTAAACTTTCTGTTGGCGTTGTTCTCATCCCTGTTTCTACAGATTGGGGCCAATTACTTCAACGAATACTTTGACTACCGCTATGGACTTGATAGCCCTGAGTCATTGGGTTCGACCACGGTCATCTTTCGGCACGAACTGACGGCAGCTCAGGTGCTGGGAGGCGGTGTTGCTAGCTTTGTCATCGCGGCCGCTCTCAGCCTGATGCTGATCTTTAGCGTCGGTCCTGCGATCATTCTGTTTGGGTTAGCTGGTATGGCCATAGCCTACTTCTACAGCGCCAAGCCATTCAAGTTTGCTACTCGTGGGCTTGGTGATATCCTGGTCTACCTGGCAATGGGGTTCCTGATGACGTGGGGAGCATATTATGTGCAGATTCCTCGTTGGTCCTGGCAGGCCTTTGTAGCGAGTGTCCCGGTCGGCTTTTTAGTCACGGCTATTCTCAACATGAACAATGTGCGCGACTATCAAGATGATTTGGCGGTCCAGAAACGAACATTGCCGGTGCGTCTCGGCCAGGTGTTTGGCCAGCGCTTCCATGCCTTTCTACTGATAGGTAGCTACATAGCGGTCAGCCTCTTTGTGCTGGTAAGGTTGCTGCCATTGTACAGCCTGGCGGTCTGGCTCACTTTTCCCCTGGCATTTAGCAATGTGCGAGCAGTACTGACTGCAACTGAGCGTAAAGCATTTGCTATTGGCATAAAACGCACAGCGGCACTCCACCTTCAATTTGGAGTCATGCTGGCGTTAGGGATTGTGGTGGCAGCACTGCCGAAATTATTCGGGGTGTAAACGACAGGACCACAGTGATGACAGAGAAGCTCTCCTTAGAGGAAAAGTTCAGCGAGACCGGGGGCAAACGCCCCTACGTGCAGCGTCTTTTCGCACGCATAGCCCGCGTCTACGATCCGATGAATCGCCTGATGAGTTTCGGGCTGGATCAACGTTGGCGTGTCTTTGCCGCACGCTGCCTGGCATTGGGAACCGGAGAACTCGGGCTTGATCTGGGCGCAGGCACGGCGGACCTCTCCATTGCAGTTGTGCGCAATTCTGGGCCAGGAACACGCATGATCGGTATGGATATTACGCCGGAGATGCTCGAACTGGGGCGCATCAAGGTGGCCCGTTTAGAGCTACAAGATCAGATTGATCTGCGTGTTGGAGACGCCGAACAGATTGACTTGCCGGATAATAGCGTTGATGGCTGCTGTTCGGCTTTTATGATGCGTAACTTAAGCGATATTCGACAGGGGTTCCGAGAAATGTTGCGTGTGGTGCGACCGGGAGGACGGGTCGTCTGCCTGGAAATTAGTCACCCGCCAGGCAAAATTTTCGGCTCCCTCTTCCATTTCTACTTCTACAAACTTGCTCCATTGTTTGGCACGATCATCGGCAAGGCGTTTGAAGAATATAACTACCTGCCACAATCGCTGACGAACTTCCCAGATGCGCCTACACTGAAAGCAATAATGGAAGATGTTGGCTGGAGCGATGTGCGCTTCTATCGCCTGACAGGCGGTATCGTGGCTGTGCACGTGGGGACGAAGCTGAATGCATTATGATGCCTCACCGGAAGTGGATGTCGCTGCATTATTGGAGTGAGCAAAACCATCTGGTGATTTAGAGTCCGAAGGCGTAGAAGTTTCCGTCATAGTTCCCGACGTAAAGCATACCCTTGGAGATAGAAGCGGCACCATAGAAGATAGAACTTCTGGTGTGGTCTTTATAGGAAAAGAGCGCCTGCCCGGAGGCGGCGGAGAGCACAACCATGGCTGAGCCATCCTCAACCACGACAACACCGGGCACCACGGTGACGGCGGAGAGCACGGTTCCATCGGTGAGACAATGCTCCCAGAGGAACGCCCCTGTGGCGGGATTGATGGCTCGCACACTGCCCAGGCACCTGACACCATGGATTGTTGTGTGACCGCCAGCGACATAGAGCCTGGTCCCATCCCAGGCGCTGGGAGAGATGCTGCCTTTGCCACACTCGGGGCAGCCTCCTCCTCCCGCTATTCTCTTCTTCCACACCGGGCCCCGGCTGAGAGCGCCACGAACAAAGGTATAATATCTGCCATTTTTGTGTGCAATGCCGACTAAGGTACGTGAGGCGCCTCCAATGGTGGCAGTGAACAAGGTTGGTGCAGATCCGAAATCGCTGTCGTCGACCGCTTCATCTGGCGGGACTTGCCAGGAACCGACAAATGCCAGGTTTGATGCGTGTAGTTCGATCACTGCACTGGCGTAAGGTTCAGGTTTTGGGCATGTGTCAGAATTACCTGTGGCCAGGTAAAGTTCGCCAGTACTCTCATCTATTGAAGGAGTATCCCAAACTGCACCACCTGGACAGCCATTGGGGGCAGCTTTGAAGATGTGCTGAATAGCACCGGTTTTGGCACTCATCTGGACAAGCCGCCCCTGCACGATCGGGCAATCGCTGAACGATGCTACGCCTATATACACGCTGCCTTTGTAGAGGATTGGCGAACTCCAGATGAAGTCAGCCGACGAGGTAGCCAACGAGGTTTGCCAGATGATCTTGCCATTGGAGGCGTTCAGGGCGTAGAAATGGCCATTTCCGCCACCGACAAAGACGATCGGCGTCTTTGTCCCACCGATGGTTATGGATGCTACTGTTGCCGTGCTCGCTACGCCAACGGTGCGAATACACCCTCCAGAGGTGCCTAAATTGGTTGCCCAGATCTGGTGACCATTCAGGTCTATGGCGTGTTCCATTCCGTCCCACGAACCCCAATAGATCATGCCGTTGGCTGCCACGGGTTGGGTCGAAATAACTCCTCTTGCATGATACATCCAGTGCTGTTTCAGTGTGGGTGCCGTTACAACATTGATGTGGGTCTCGGCTCGGTTGAAGCCGCTGTGCTCGTTGTCTGACAAATAGGTCGGCCAGTCCCCTGATGCTGATGACGTGGGAGCTCCGTGGGGAGGAATAGGCCCTTGCGATGTAGGGGTAGATACTATGTGGGCAGGCATTACCTCGATGGCTGTAACTGGGGAATTGCATGCAGCGAGAAGAAGGGCAAGGATGCCAAGAACGCTCATTATGATCCAAAGGCGAGTTTTTGGTTGTAAGTATTTCCTTGCGTTGTGTTTATTCTTCGATCTCATGCTCTTGATTTTTTCGGCGCTCTGTACTATTTGCTCTCTAAAGGTGACGAGTAAGGGCATCAATGTTAACTTTTGACAATACTATTGATGGCGTAGTACTATCTCTAAGTGGTAGACTGATATTTTTATCTGCACCTCTGTAGCTATTGCGGCAGTATTCTCTTTCATCACAGTAACTGTACCATCAGGTGCGTTGTTTTTTTGAAAAACAGGTGAGGTGAACTCAATGTCCAACGAAACGTCTCCTCTCTATGAGCAAGCAGTTGCACTCAAGGCTCGTGTCTTCGCCCTGGTCAGGGCATGTCCTGTCGGAAATGTCACAACTTATGGCTGGCTGGCAAAAGCAGTGGGCTACCCGCGTGGCGCGCGCATGATTGGCTGGATTATGAACGAGACGCCGGAGGGAGTGCCTGCGCAGCGCGTCATCAATAGCAAAGGCGAGTTGTCGGGAAGCTGGGCATTCGGCCAGCGCGGCAGGATGCGTAAACTGCTTGAAGCCGAGGGCATTGCTTTCTCTGAGGACGAACGTGTTGACCTCAAACGTTACGGCTGGGACCCATCTCGCGACCTCAGCCAGGAAGAACTAAAGCACATTCTGGATAGTGCCGCCACTACTGCTGTTTCTCCCAGCCAGCAATTGCTCAATCTTTTGCAAAACAACCCTGCCTCTCCGATGCGTGGGTCAGGATGAATGTCCTTTGCTCTTTCTTTAGAAGCTTTTTACATTTTTCTGGGACCTTTTTGACAATTATGTTCGATAATAGAGATACCAGGATGTTTGGCAACCGTCGCATATGCACAGCAAGTGTGAGCTACTCCTTAGTTCTCTCACTTTCTAAGGAAAGAAAAAGCCTCTCACCAGCTGTGTCCTAATTTGCCAATCATCCTGGTCTATTTGATGAGAGCGCAAGCCCCTGTCCGAGTTGGTTCATTTCGAACGCTATTCGTAGGGGCGATAAAGATAGGTCGAGCATGCTGCAAGCACATGTATGGACAGGGAGAGCGCTGCAACCCGCAGCCCTCGCTGTACTTGAAGGCCTGGCTACCGTTTTTGTCACCAGCGTAGGCGAACGCAACGATTGGTATGCGGAAGCATCGACGGCTGATGTGATTATTGTTGCTGGTGAGACGTTCGTGACAGGTGAGGTGATGGATCGCATTGGCTCGCACTTGCGTATCATTGCTCGCACCGGCATTGGGGTAGACCGGATTGACCTCGACGCAGCGACCCTGCGCGGTATTCAGGTTGTGAACACTCCCGATGGGCCGACCGAGTCCACTGCTGAACATGCGATTGCATTGCTGCTCAATCTGTGCAAGGGGGTCATGACGGGTGATCGCATCTTGCGTTCAGGACGCCCATTTCCGGCACTGTCGGAACTGACGCCTGGCTTTGAAGTATCCGGTTCCGTATTGGGGTTAGTTGGCCTGGGCCGTATTGGGAGTCGTGTCGCGGCTATTGCGCAGGTGCTTGGGATGAAGGTTATAGCATTTGACCCTTTCATTACACCTGAGCGAGCCAACGCGCTCGGCGTGGATTTAGTCCCTTCACTCGTGGAATTGCTGCCTCGCGCTGATGTCGTTTCTCTCCATTGTCCTTCCACTCCAGAGACCTACCATGTCATGAATGCTGAAACGTTGCACCTGATGGCCAAAGGAAGCTACCTGATCAATGTCGCACGCGGGGCGTTGGTCGACGAGGCTGCCCTGCTCGAGGCATTACGTTCGGGCCACCTGGCAGGTGCAGCCCTGGATGTCTTTGACCCGGAACCGCCGATGGCCAATCATCCTCTCTTCACGCTGCCCAATACCATCTGCACGCCGCACATTGGCTCGCATACCGCCGCCAGCGTGTTACGAATGCAGGTAATGGCCTGCGAGCAGATCGCCAGCGCATTACGTGGCGAACGCCCAACGAATCTGGTGAATGAAGCAGTCTGGGGCCATCAACGTAGCTGATTGATGAGCACACTGTAGTCCCCCTCAGCGGAACGCAGTGGAGCGCGTATAGATACTTCGTGGGGAATTCCTTTAAGCTGACTTCCTGGTAACCTGTCCTGCCGGGTCGGCTTCGGCAAGGATGGGAGCTGCTTCCCCTTTATGTATATACTCGGCGAGCAGCTTGCCGGACATGAGGCCCTTTTCGAAGCCGGAGGAGCTGAGGCCTGTGAGCAGGTAGAGATTTTCGAGGAAGGGGACCTTGCCGATAAGTGGATGCAGGTCGCGTGTGAATGGCATCCAGCCAGCCCAGGTGCGAGTGATGGGCAGGTTTTCGAGGAATGGAAAGAGTTCGAGGACATGAGCGCGGTTGGTCTCGATGCCGACCTGTTCAGGGCAAGGTCTTTGAAGGGTAGGCATGTCCACTTGCCTATCGCCACCGAAAATGATCTCGCCGTCGCGTGTCTGGCGACCATAAAGGTGACGAGTGAGCCTCTGGTCCTGTCGATGGGTAAGTTCGAGCGGCGTTTGCTCGTCGCCGTAGCTCCCCGATTCATCGTGGGGGTGGTTGTGCCAGTAGTGGTGCGATTCGAGCGCGCCGATGCTATGAAATATCCTGGGCGGCACAGGAGCCGTCGCCCACATCTGGCCGCGCACGGCGTAGACAGGAATGTGGAGACCGAGCATGGCACCCAGGGAGCGACACCATGGACCGGCGGCTAAGACGAGCGTCCTGGCCTTGAACGTTCCCGGCGGCGTGACGACCTGGTATGTGTCATCATCGAGGCGCACTATGACGGTCACTTCGTGCTGTGTGAGCATAGTAGCGCCGTGCTGTCGCGCGAGCGAGGCAACTGCCTGCACGGTCTTCACAGGATTAGCGTTGCCGCCGTGAGGATAGTACAGGCAGCCCAGAATGCGCGGGCTCAGTTCGGGTTCGATGCTGCGCGCATCTCGCGGTGCTAGCAGTTCTACCTGGTGTCTCCGGACCTCCCATTCCCGCACTTCTTCCTGGGCAAAAGTATATTGTTCTTCTGTCTGGATGGCCTGGAGTGAGCCACTCTGTCGGAACTCGATATCATAGCCGAGGTCAAGCTGCAAGGTTTTGAAGATATCCAGGCCACCCATGCTGAGCGTTGACGAGAGATCAGGCGTGTGACCCCAGCCGCTGGCCCAGATAGTGCCAGCGTTCAGCCCGGAAGCTTCCGTGGCAAGCTCGCGCTGCTCCAGCAGGGTCACTTCATGCCCATATTGGGCGAGATAGCAGGCGGTCGCGGTGCCCGCGATGCCGCCACCGATGACGAGTATGTCGGTCTGCTGCATGCACTTCCTTGCAAAATCCCCTTCTTTTTCCAGGGCCGCCGCAGGCGGCGCGAGAAAGGTACCTGAATAGTTACCATTATCGCACATCTGGATTTTAGCGTTTGCGGTACAGAACAAAGAGAGGAGAATGGCTCTTGCAGGAACTTCCACTTGGCTCTTGCGTTTGCAGGTTGTTTCTGAGAAGATAGATATCTCTGCCTTCTCTCTGAAAAGGGCAGATTGTTTAAGGACAGTCAGGAATTAGCTACTTTCAAGGAAACAGCCATGAGCCGCACCTTCGCTACTGTGATCTTTGGCCTTGCCGCCTCCCTGTTCTGGGGGAGCGGCGATTTTAGTGGGGGGCTTGCCTCTCGCCGCGCCAATGTCTCAGGCGTCGTTACAGCCGCCTATGCAGTGGGATTTGTGCTGCTGGTTACGCTCGCGTTAATCTGGAAAGAGCCATTCCCCTCCCCAATCGACATTGCCTGGGGAGGACTGGCCGGATTGGCGGGAGCTATAGGACTGGTATCGTTCTACTCGGCGCTGTCCATTGGACGGATGGGGATTGCCGCTCCCGTTTCTGCGGTGCTTACCGCCGCCATCCCTGTTCTCTTCAGTGCCTTCACACAAGGACTGCCCAGCCTGCTCCAACTTGGCGGCTTCGTCCTTGCCTTGCTCGCAATAGGGCTCATATCACGCCCAGAACGAGCAAGGGGGCGTCCCGAAGGCATCGGGCTGGCATTGTTGGCCGGGTGTGGCTTTGGCTGCTTCTTCATCCTCATTAGTCGGGTGAGCCACACTGCGGTCTTCTGGCCCCTGGCGGCTGCGCGCTTGAGCTCGGTGCTCTTATTGCTAGTCATGATGCTGGTTCGTCAGCGCCAGGGGCTGCCGAAAATGACGGTTGCTCCTCTCGTGTTGCTTGCAGGCGTTCTGGATGCCATTGGAAATGCTTTTTTCGTGCTTGCTACGCATAGCGGTTGTCTCGATGTGGCAGCCATCCTCTCCTCGCTGTATCCGGCAGCAACCGTGCTGCTAGCAGCGCTCGTTCTGCGAGAGCGTGTGACGCGCATCCAGGCCATCGGTATTCTTCTGGCGCTGGTGGCAGTTCCATTGATCTCGGCATAATTCTGTGCCGGTGTCAACACGTTCATTAATGCACCCCGCACATGGAAATGAACTCGGCTCGCAGTGCCGCATTGTTCTCGTACTCCCCTCGCCAGAACGTAGTGCGGGTCAAGGGCGCGGTCTCGCGGACGCCCCGCATCTGGGTGCAGAGGTGGTAGGCTTCAAGAAACACGGCTACCCCATGCGGCTGGAGCATCGCCTCCAGGGTATCGGCGATCTGCTGCCCGACGCGTTCTTGCAACGTGAAGCGCTTCGCATACAGGCGCACGAGGCGCGTGAGCTTCGAAATGCCGATGATGTGCTCGTGCGCAATGTATCCCAGGTAGGCATGTCCATGGAACGGGAATGCATGGTGCTCACACAGCCCAAAAAAGTGGATGGGGCCTTCGATTACCTGGCTCAGGCGACAGTCCGGGCCGCCGCGGCATTCGGTGTCAAACACCGTGAGCAATTTGGGATCGCCGTCATAGCCCTCGGTGGCATCATACAGGGCGCGCAGAAAGCGCTGCGGTGTTCGCTGCGTGGCCGACGTGTTCAGATCTAACCCAAATGCCTCAAAGATGGCAGCCACATCGCCTTCGAATTTGCGCATCTGCTCCTCCGAAATATTGCGACGGTGCAGGTCCATTGCCTCATGGACGTGCTGTTCATCAGGGTCTCTATCAAATGACATCAGTATCGTTCTCCTCTCTTACTATAGCAGTAGAGTTTCCCGCTCGTCATGTCGAGCATATGCGACTGGAGCGGCGTAGCTTCCCGATTTATCGTGGGAGTATATGTCCTTCTGCATAGCGAATCGACGTTGATCCTGCGCTCTCTTACTCTAACACGTAAATTTCGTAAAGTCAAAGAAATATTTGACTTTCTTGACAAAGAGGATACTAGTAAACGTGACGTCACTTCAGAAAGATGGTAAAGTGTTAGAAGCACGACTATTCTTGTGCACAGATGCAGAGTCTCTAGAGAGGAAACGGTTATGAACGATGAGAAGGATGTCTGGGAGAGCAGCAAGGATGCTACTTGGAGAGGGTATCAAGAGGCGGCCAGAAGAGGAAACGACCATGAACTACCCAAGGGGTGCTGGATTCTTCTCGGGTATAGTTTCGCCCTGGTGTTAATGGTGGGAGGGATGTTGCTCCTTGTTACTCTGGTTCATTTTAATTCGATAAGAAGACTCTTCCTGGTAGGAAATAGTCTAGTTATTGTCATAGTGAGTCTGGTGATACTTGCTGGAGGCATTCTTCTCGCCATTGCCACGACAAAGTCTTTACACTAGCTCCGCGGAATCTATTCGTCGTTCCGTATGAAGATTCGCATGAAAGAGAGGTCTTATATGTCCTACAAAATGTGGATTAACGGCACCTATACAGCAGGAACCTCCGGCAACGTCATTGAAGTACGTAACCCCGCCACTGAAGAGATCATCGAGACCGCGCCCGCCGCCAATGCTGCCGATGTTGAGCAGGCAGTCTCAGCAGCGCAGGCCGCTTTCCCTGCCTGGAAAAAACTTCCCGCGGGACAAAAAGCTGAACTCTTGCACGAAGTTGCCAACAAACTCAGCGAGAGAAGCGAAGAATTTGCCCGTTTGCTCACGATGGAAGGTGGCAAACCGCTCGTCGAGAACAAGGATGAGATGGGCTGGTCTGCTGCATGTTTTCACTACTACGCCGAGATCGGGCGCAACAGTCGTGGACGAGTGATCCCTTCCATCGAGGAGACCCAACTCGCGCTCGTCCTCAAAGAGCCGTATGGCGTTGTCGCAGTCATCGTCCCCTGGAACTACCCGATCCTGCTCATGGCCTGGAAGGTTGCCCCGGCGCTGGCAGCTGGCAATACCGTTGTGCTCAAACCATCGGAAATGACGCCGCTCTCGACCTTGCTCTTTGCTGAACTCTTCGAGCATCTGCCTCCCGGCGTGGTCAACATTATCAGCGGCTATGGCAAGGATTGCGGCGAGCCGTTAGTGCTCAATCCACGAGTGCGTGTGATCGCCTTCACTGGCTCATTAGCGACGGGACAGCGCATCGCGCAGTTGGTCGCGCCGCAAATGAAGAAACTCCATCTTGAACTTGGCGGTAAAGACGCCTTCATCGTTGCGGAAGATGCCAATTTGGACGTGGCGGTGCCAGGTGTGGCATGGGCCGCGCTGCTCAACGCCGGGCAGGTCTGTACCTCGACCGAGCGTGTCTATGTTCATGAGACAATTGCATCGGAGTTTATTGATCGTATCACCGATTTTGCGAAGACCCTGCGTCTTGGTCCCGGCATCGAGCCAGATACTGATATGGGACCACTGATTGGCGCACAATACCGCACAAAGATCGAGACCCAGGTGGAGGCTGCGAAGGTGCAAGGGGCAAAGGTGCTGACAGGTGGCAGACGCCCTCCGCAGTTTGAGCGTGGATATTTCTATGAGCCAACGGTCATGACCAATGTCGATCACTCCATGGCCATTATGAGCGAGGAGACGTTTGGCCCTGCTATTCCCATCATGACGTACCGAACCTTTGACGAGGCTATTGCCCTGGCCAACGATAGTAAGTACGGTCTGGGTGCCAACCTCTACACGTATGATCCGGTCAAAGCCAAGCGTTTCTTCGAAGAGGTCGAGGCCGGAACGTTATGGATTAACGATCCGCTGACCGATAACGATGCGGGTCCGTTCGGTGGGTTTAAGATGAGTGGCATGGGCCGCGAACTGGGCGAAGAAGGCCTGGACGAGTTCCGCGAGACGAAGCATGTGCATTGGGACTTTGAAGGTGGTAAAAAGCCGTGGTGGTATCCATACGGCAAATCCTAAGGAATAATGTTAGCCTTCCGTTGTTTTTGGGTTCGTTGCTTCACGAAGGCAAAAGTGACACTTTTCCCCCTCGTCATTCGTGCTGGGTATGTAAAGAAATAAATTCCAAAGAATATTCTTGCCATTCTTTGGAATTTATTGTGTGTTATTGAGAATCTCTGCTATGGATAGTCAAATGAAAAGATACATCGATCATTACCAGTACCTCGTTCGGCGGAGTAGGCACCTTCCTTTAGTCCTCCTTTTGGCCATGGTATTTGCTCTCCTTCTGCTCGACGCGATACTGCCTTTACGTAGCCTCTGGTTTCATGATGCATTACTGACGCGTCTTGGTACCTGGCCGATCTTGTTGACGCATATCCTTTTCCCGCATCAAGCAATAATGCCGTATATACCTGCTGCACCTGAGATGAAGCTACCTATCCCGCCAGGGAGTTGGAAGGACACCGCGCTGCTTCTGGCTGCCTTCTTGAATGTATTTCTGCTCTATTTACTGGCGCTACGTCTTCTGCCGCAACGGATCAGCTATCGTTACATACTGAGCTCCACCTTGCTGCTGGGTATACTCTGTGTACTCATGCCTGTAGTAGCCTCAACAGACGTGTTTTCGTATATTGTCTATGCTCGTTTAGGTGTGATCTACCATCTCAACCCATTGACCTCGTTACCAACAGCCATTCAGAATGACCCGGTCTATCATTATCTCTCCTGGCACACCCAACCTTCTGTTTACGGTCCCGTCTGGACTCTGATTACCTGTTTCTTCCAATGGCTTGCTCTCAGCTTTGGCCATAAGAGTATAGTAATGATGGTGCTGGCACTACGCATAGTCGCATTGGTCTCGCATCTCGGATCCACATGGGTCATCTGGTCCATAAGTGGACACCTGGTACGCCGGTTTGGATTCATTTCGCTCGAGAAACGCTTAGCGGCAACGCTCGCGTTTGCCTGGAACCCTCTTCTGCTCTTCGAAGCTGGCGTCAATGCGCATAACGACGCCACCCTTCTGTTGTGTATCCTGCTCTCCGTCTGGTTTTTAGTGCGAAGAACGCAGATAACAACTCGAGATTACGTGCTTGCTGCTGCTGTATTTGCTCTTGCAATGTGCATCAAGCTTAACGTGATCTTGCTGGCTCCTGGCTTGCTGCTCTTCCTGTGGATGCAGCCGCACAATGTCCGCAATATTGTTCTGACAACAGCAACCTCCCTGGGCATCATCATTCTCCTCTACGCTCCTTTCTGGCAAAATGGAGCGGCGCTCAAGGTATTTGAGGTCAACCCTGCTACCTATCGCAACGTCAATTCACCTGCCGAGTTCCTGAGCTACCTCTATAACGGCATCTATAATCATATTACAGACTCGTCTAAACATCACTCCATCACCGTTTACATAGGCGCGGAGTCTGAACACGTTACTCACCCGCTGAGTATAGCAATTTTTCTCATCCTCTATGGAATGCTCTTGTGGCGAGCCAGCCACGCCCCACATCGCATCGATAACTTGCCAGAACTCTTTCGCTGGCAAGCGTTGGCCTGGCTGCTCTACTGTGCCTTCGGTGCACCCTGGTTCTGGCCCTGGTACGCTGTGACCTTCTTCGGGCTGTTCGCCCTCATTGAAGTCACGGATGAAGGGGTATCCTTTGGCTTGTTGCATCCTTTCGTGGTGCGTATATTTACTTTTAGCCTGCTGAGCGTCTACTGTTTCCTTACCTGGAAACCATTGCATACTGTTATTCCCGAACTGCCCGGTTTCTTATGGACGTACGTTCGTGGTTTGTGGATATGGATCTTGCCATTACTAACCCTACTTGCCATTCACCTCCATTCTAAGTTGAGAGGTATTTTGCAGAAGCTGAGTATACTGGCTCATCCCCATATTAAGCGAGCCTACTCGCTGATGTCATCAGCGTCTGTTTACCTTTCTGACTCAGCAAGATCAGTCTGAAGCTATCCATTGTCAATGAACTGCGATTCCAGGTACCATAGTAGGCCTTTACTTGTAGTCCGGCCACTGCTAACATCTGTGCCAGTTCTGTGAGTGAGTAGATACGCAGGGAGTAGTTGTACTCGCTGCGGTGGCCATCAGCGTGAATCAGGGTTACCTGCACTTCATTGCGACTCGTGAGCAGGTCGAAGCGACGCTCTTCCAAGACAAGAAGCCCATCTGGAGAGCGAGTGATACCTTCGGAGGCGTAGTGACGCAACAGCCCTTCGCGATGCACTATCTCTAACAGAAAAAGACCGCCTGGCTTGAGGGCCTTGGAAACCTGCTGAAGCACCTTCTGGTCTTCATCTTCCGTCTCCAGGTAACCAAAGGCCGAAAACATGTTGATGGCAGCATCAAACTCATTCTCGAACGGGATAGTCCTCATGTCGCTCTGCACCCAACGCACCTGGACGCCTTGCGCCTGTGCTTGCGCTTGTGCCTCACGCAGCAAGACTTCGCTCAAATCTTGACCGGTCATTTTATAGCCGCGAGAAGCAAGCGAAATGCTATGGCGTCCGTACCCACAGCAAACATCCAGAATGCTGCTCCCAACTGGGAGAGCCAGGAGGGTCAAAATGCCGTCAACTTCCCTCTCTGTCCACTCAGGAGGGAGCATTGGAACATACATGCGCAAGTAGTCTTCGCCGAAGAAGACTTCGTACCACGGAGTAGCACTCATCGTCATTGACTCCTCTTTCAATCTTATGCACACAAACATGATAGAATGTTCTTTCGCTCATCTATTCTCTATAGGGGAGACGTTTGGCCCTGACATAATAACGTACGAGGGAGCGCGAGGAGGGAAGAAATGACCGGCAGCAGTTGTTTTCATGGATGTAACAGTTAGAGTATGATTTATAGCAAAGGGAATATTTCAACAGGGACATCTCATGAAACAACAAGAGGTCCAGGCAAAGGACCTGGAAAGAGTTAACGGGAACATACAGACTCAAGCAACCACTACGGAAGTCGACCCCGGTTTGGAACATGCTAATAAATGGGCGGTGCTGGCAATTGTTGCGGTGGGGATCTTCATGGCAACGCTCGATACATCTATCGTGAATATTAGCCTTCCAACTATCGCCCACTATTTTGGCGTTGCGCTGAGTGGAGCCATCGAGTGGGTCATCATCGCATATCTTGTGGTCATTGCTGGAGTACTCTTGACCATCGGGCGACTGGCGGACATGATTGGGCGCAAGCCGATCTGGATTGCTGGGCTGGTCATTTTCACCACGGGATCGGCTATCTGTGGAGCAGCTCCATCGCTCGGCCTGTTAATTGCTGCACGAGGGTTACAGGGATTGGGAGGCGCGCTTCTGATGTCGATCAGCCCGGCGATGCTCACAAACGCATTTCCTGCACGTGAACGCGGACGTGCATTGGGGTTGAACGCCGTTGTCGTCGCACTTGGCGTGAGTGTCGGCCCAACACTCGGTGGCATCATCACTGAGCATCTGACATGGCGCTGGATTTTCTATGTGAATGTTCCCATAGGAGTGATTGGTTTCGTCGCATCTATGCGCGTCCTGACCGAGCATATGCGTTGGGGCCGCGGGCGGTTTGATCCCCTGGGGGCAGTGTTGCTGGCGATTGGGCTTATCGCATTGACAATGGGGCTTTCATTCGGCCAGGAATGGGGTTGGACCTCGCCATTGCTCTTAGGTACACTGGTGGTTGGTATCACTGCCTTGTTGGCGCTGGTCGTGGTTGAACGACGTGTCTCTGATCCAATAATCGACCTGGCTTTGCTGCGTGGGCGTGTCTTTCTATCGGCAAATGCGAGCCTCATCTTGAGCTTCCTGGCGCTCTTTGCTGTGAGTTTTATGCTGCCCTTTTATCTTGAAGAGTTGCGCGGTTTCTCAACTGAGCAGGCGGGACTGCTGCTAACGCCGTTGCCGCTCACTATTGCCGTTCTGGCGCCTTTCAGTGGTATACTGGCCGACCGTATCGGCACACGCTGGCTGGCAGCAGGCGGCCTGGCAGTAGCCTGTCTTGGGCTTGTCCTCATCAGCCAGTTGAACGCGCAAAGCTCAGTCTGGGATATTGTCTGGCCATTAGTCGTTACCGGGGCTGGCCAGGCTATGTTCCAGTCGCCGAACAACAGTGCCTTGTTAGGGGCTGCTCCGCGGGAACAGCAGGGCAGCGCTTCTGGCTTCCTGGCTACGGGCCGTGTCGTAGGGCAGAGTCTGAGTGTGGCACTGGCAGGTGCAATCTTCGCCGGTCTCGGCGGGGCCGCAGCAGGCCAGGTGCTTGCAACACAGCAGTATAACCACGCCTTGTCCGCCGCACAGGTAAGCGCTCTGCAACAAACATTCGCGTATGGTTTTCACGCCGCCTTTATCACATGTGCTGTCATTGCTGCGATTGGCATTTTCGCGTCGCTGGTGAGAGGCAATGAGGATAAGGCCCAGGACTAGGGCGGAGGCAAGCTCACGCCCCTACTAACTCGTCGGATTAGTAGGGGCGTGAGCTTGCCTCCGCCCTGGGCTAGAGTGGTTTGGCTGCACGCAAAATGTTGACGCCCTCCCTTTGTATTATCCCACCTACTATCCTCAAATAATATATGGTATACTTTACGCTGGGCTATGGAATTTATACATGCCCCTGGTATTCAGCGAAAAACCGCCATCTCGTTAAGAGTAAAGAAATAGAGGATATTGCCGATATTGTTCACAAAGACCCCTTGTTTGGTAAACTCATGAGCCTGACGCAAGAAGCAGAGAACGGATCGACGAGTGACTAAGCGAGGTGTTGCAGCAGCTAAGTGCTGCGCTAGCCGAAAATCAAGCACTGAAGGAGCAATTGACCGACCCCCACAAGCGGATCGAGAAAATAGAGAAGCAAAAGACGCCGCCACCAGCCTTAGTCAAGCCGGAGGAAAAGAAGCCGCGAAGCCGTGTATAGTAGTGGCGAGGGAGGAAGGGTAGGGTCGGGAGGGCCCTTGCGGTCGCCATGCCGGAGGCAGAATGGAGTCCAGCGTCGAGAACAGCCGACCCAGATCGTGGAGCACCGACTGGTGAACTGTCCAGTGTGTCATTTACGCTGGGAGGTATCAGCCTGGCCCGGGTGCGGCAGGTGATCGATGTGCCTCCTCCCCTTGCTGTCGAGGTGAGAGGGCATCGCATCTACAAAGGCTGGTGTGCGGGTTGTGGAAAAGGTATGAAGCTCCCGTTGACTTGAACAGATTCATAATAGAGGTAGTCATGAATGCTGAGCACACCCCCGAGCAGGTAGTGAAATCTGGACGTTCACCCGGCTCCTCACATATAAATTTTCGTCAGGTGCTACTCCCCATCACCCCGCTGATCGGACGTGAACACGAGGTGCAGGAGGCGTGCATACTGCTGAGGAACCCAGAGGTGCATCTCTTGACAATAACTGGCCCGGGGGGTATCGGGAAGACGCGATTGGCCTTACAGGTTGCGTCAGACGTGCAGTGGGACTTTACCGATGGATACAGCTTCGTTGCGCTTGCCCATCTCACTGACCCCCACCAGGTGGCGCTCACCATCGCGCAAGCGCTCGGACTCCGCGAGAGCAAGAGGCGAGAGCCATTTGAGCACCTGAGGATCTTTCTCTACAAGAAGCACCTCCTGTTACTGCTAGACAACTTCGAGCAGGTATTGGCAGCGGCGCCTCTGCTCCCCGAGCTGCTCTCGAACTGCCCACAGCTCAAGATCCTAGTGACCAGCCGCGCCGTCTTGCGTGTACAGGGCGAATACGAGCTTCTCGTCCCGCATCTGCCTGTACCCGACCTGCAACAACTCCTGACGCCTGAATCTATAATGCAGTATGGAGCGGTCGCACTCTTCGTGCAGCGTGCGCAGGCAATTCAGCACGATTTTCGGGTGACTGAAGAGAATGCTCACGACATCGCAGCGATCTGCGCCCGTCTGGACGGGTTGCCACTCGCAATTGAACTGGCGGCGGCTCACATTAAACTGCTCTCACCTCGTTTGTTGCTCTCCCGCCTCGAGAAGCCGCTCGACGTATTAACGCGCGGGGGACCAGATCTGCCAGCTCGCCACCAGACGTTGCGAGATACGATCGCGTGGAGCTACGACTTGCTCTCGCCTGAGGAGCAGCAGGCCTTCCGGCGACTGTCCGTCTTCGTCGGCGGCAGTACGCTGGAAGCGGCGGAGGCCGTTTGCGCTTCTCCAGGCGGCGAGGCATCGCCAGTTGTAGATGTGGTCGCGTCTCTCTTAGATAAAAGCCTGCTCCAGCAGGTAAAGCACGAGAGCGAAGAGCTGCGCCTGGTGATGTCGGAGACGATCCGCGAGTATAGCCTGGAACGGCTAGCGACGTCCGGAGAGCTAGAGAGCGCCCGGCATGCCCATGCCACGTACTACCTGGAGCTGGCTGAGAAGGCAGTGCCAGCCTCGCTCGACATGCATCGAAGAATATGGCTGGAAGAGTTGGAACGGGAACGTGACAACCTCAATGCCGCGCTGCACTGGCTGCTAGAGCGCAAAGATGTGGAGGCAGCCCTGCGGCTGGCGGGCGCACTACAGCAGTTCTGGTTTCTGCGTGGGTCTCTGCACGAGGGCAGCAGCTTCCTGGAACGAGCATTAGCTGCATTCAAGGAAGACAACATATCCCCTTCATCCCCTTTCAGCGGGCTGACTGCTCGTGAAGTCGACGTGTTGCGTCTGCTGGCGACTGGATTAACCAATAACCAGATTGCAGAACGACTCGTGATCAGCTCCAAAACCGTCAATATACACGTAGCCTCGATCTACAAGAAGCTGGAGATCACCTCTCGTACTGCAGCGACACGGTTTGCCATCGAACATGGCTTTCTTTGACGAGGCACCGAAGCCTCTTTACGTTGTTTTTTAGAGCGGCTCTGTGAATTTGTGCAATTGAACAATAGGTAATTCGCTCTATGCTCAGATAGGGATTCGTGCTCTAAGGGAGAGCAAAATAGAGTGGAATACCGATAGATTTATGTGCTCCAAGAGGATAAACTAAAAGGTGGGGTTTTTCATCATCCAAAGTGTCTAGAGATCATAGGCAGTTCGAGCACATTGCACGCCTTACGTATAACTTGAAATCTCTCTCAGAGACTTTACTGTAGTGACATATACGGTAGGGAATAGTTAGCAGGATGGAGGAGCGCATGAACTGTGTGGGACAACGCCTGGGGAACTACGGTCTCCTGCACCAACTCGGCTCGGGCGTCTTTGCCGATGTCTACCTGGCCGAGCATCTCTATCTCAATACCCGCGTGGCCATCAAAGTCCTGCATGCCCAGCCCGGTGCGTTCAGCAGTGAGGATTTCCTCACCGAGGCCCGGCTTCTGAGCCACCTGGTGCATCCACACATCATTCGCGTCTTCGACTTTGACCTGCAGGACGACGCGCCCTACCTGGTCATGGACTACGCGCCCCATGGCAACCTGCGCCAGTTGCACCCATCAGGCACCCGCCTGCCGCTCTCCACCCTGGTCTCCTACGTGCAGGCCATCGCCTCGGCCTTGCAGTATGCCCACGATCAACATGTCATCCACCGCGATCTCAAACCCGAGAACCTGTTGCTGGGACCCAAACATGCGGTCTTGCTCAGTGATTTCGGCCTGGCGCTGCTCACCTCGCCTACCGAAGGGCTACAGGTGCAGGCGCGCCTGGGCACGCTGGCCTACATGGCTCCCGAACAGATCCGCGGCCAGCCCTCCCTTGCCAGTGACCAGTACGCCCTGGCAGTCATGGTCTACGAGTGGCTTTGCGGCCAACTTCCCTTCCAGGGCTCGGTTGCCGAGCTCATCCACCACCAACTCTACAGTGCCCCGGCGCCCTTGCGCCAGTGCCTGCCCGACTTGCTGCCTACGGTGGAGGAGGTCGTCTTGCAGGCACTGGCCAAAGACCCTGCGCAGCGCTTCTTGGATGTGCTCAGCTTCGCCGCCGCCTTCGAGGAGGCCTGCCAGATGCTCTTACCTTTGCCAGCCGTCTCCGCCACACCTGTCACTCCGCTCGCGGTCGGCCCATCTCTGAAGGAAGAACCAGTCTTCTTCCAGAATCTCCCGGTTCCCCTCACGCCCCTCCTGGGGCGTGCAGAAGAGGTGCGAGCCGTGTATGAACTCCTGGCGTGCCCAGAGGTTCGGCTACTCACCTTGACGGGTCCTCCGGGCGTCGGCAAAACGCGACTGTCGATACAGGTAGCTACGGAGGTGCAGCAGGCGTTTCCACACGGCGTCTGTTTCATTCCGCTGGCAGCCATTCGAGAACCCGAACTGGTCATACCTACCCTTGCCCATACGCTTGGCCTGCCCCAAAGCCAGGAGCAACAACGGGTCAAAGTATTGCTGCATGATAAGCATCTCCTGTTGCTGCTGGACAACTTTGAGCAGGTGCTCTCAGCAGCCCCCCAGCTCGCAGAGTTGCTCTCGGCTTGCCCCCACCTCAAGCTACTGGTGACCAGCCGCTCCGTCCTGCACGTCGATGGAGAATACGAGTTCGCGGTACCTCCGCTGACGCTTCCTGATATGCAGCAACTACCCACACATGAAGCACTCTCGCAGGTGGCATCAATAGCGCTCTTCGTGCAGCGTGCGCAGGCAGCCAGGCCCGGTTTTCACCTGACCACGGACAACGCGTGCATCATCGCCGAGATCTGTACCCGGTTGGACGGACTCCCGCTGGCGCTGGAGCTAGCGGCGGCGCGCATCAAGCTATTCGCACCATACACCCTGCTCATGCGGCTCGAACACCGCTTCGCGATCTTGACCGGCGGCAGGCGGGATGTCCCGGCCCGCCAGCAGACGCTGCGTGACGCCATCGCCTGGAGCTATGAATTGCTCACGCAGGAGGAGCAAGTGTTCTTGCGTCGCCTGGCCGTCTTCTCCGGGGGCTGTACACTGGAAGCAGTGGAGGCTGTCTGCACGGCTCCTGGTGATATCAGCACCCCCACACTGGATATCGTTGCCTCCCTGCTCGATCACAGCCTGCTGCAACAACATGCAAAAGACACGCAGGAGCCACGCCTGCACCTCCTGGAGATTATCCGCGAGTATGGGTGGGAGGCGCTCAAGGATTACGGAGAACTTGAACGCAGCCGGGAGGCGCACGCCACCTATTACCTGCACCTGGCCGAGGAGGCTGAGCCCGCACTCGTTGGGCCGCTACAAGCCACCTGGCAGCGGAGGCTGGAGTGGGAACTGGAGAATATTCGCCTGGCGCTGCATTGGCTGCTTGAGTGCAGCCAGATGGAAGAGGCGTTGCGACTGGTCGCTGCCCAGACATTGGCGGAGGGGCAGTCCATGACCCCTGAGCAGAGCCTGACTGCTGAAGGAGGTGCATTCACATTCACGCCAGCTACTTCGGCCTCCTCCGTCAAACCGCAGCCACTGCCCTCCCTTCCTTACAACGAAAAGCTTTCGGCCCGCGAAGTTGAGGTGCTGCAACTGGTCGCCCAGGGGCTGACCAACCACCGGATTGCCGAGCAACTCGTCTTGAGCCCCCATACCGTCAATGTCCACGTGCAGGCGATCTATGGCAAACTCGGCGTCTCGACCCGCGCCGGGGCGACCCGCTATGCCTTCGAACACCACCTGCTCTAAAAAACCTTCTGGTTCAGCAATGTGAACGTAACTATTGAGCAGGGGGTGCAGGGGGACGCAGTCCCCTTGCCGGGGCGCGGGGTGTCTGTCAGGGGTGGTTTTTTGGAGTGTGCCCATCCTATCCGTAGGGGCGAGCGGGGTGTGGGGCGGATGGGGGGGCCTTTATGGTCGCCCGCCGTCCCTTTCTGCGACGTTCACCCACCCTGTCGTCAACCATACCGGGCTACGCGGGCGACCATAAAGGCCCTCCCAACCTCCCATCACCACCCTTGCCCCTACGGATCAGGGCCCTTCGCAGGCGACTTCCCCCAAAAAAAGAAAGGCCTACCCGGTGAAAGGCACGGGGTGTCCCCGCTTCCTCTCTTCACCTGCCGCAGGCGGCACGAAAAGGGTACCTGAAGAGTTACCATGAAACTTATTAACGAGTAAATCGTATAATATCTATTCAGAAGGAACAAATAGAAACAAAATGGGCTCCTGGTTCTCCTTCCCCAAAGCTATCACGACCAGGAGCTAGCAAGGAAGGAACCGTTCATGGATGTGGATAGGCAGGCAACACCGGAGTTGCCTACCAACCTCACCGAGATTAAACACCTCACCGAATGCCTGCAGCAGCAAACGCAGGTTGCCAACCTGTGCACCGACGTGAGCCTGGCCCTGGCCAGGCAGCCTTTCTTATGGGCCTTCCTACACCACTGCGTCGATGCGCTCCTGGCGCATATCCCCCTCGCCTGGGTTGGTATCTGGTTGTATGAGCCGGGTCAACACGGGTTCGTCCCGCTGGCCCGCGCTTCCTGCGCTCTGAATTCGCATGACGGCGAGTACGACCTGCCGGTAGGGGCACAGACTGTGGCGAAGATCGCCGCCTCGCGGCAACGCTTACTGAGCCAGGAGGCGCAACGCGACGTGCTCTTGCACCCTGAAGAGCGGGCGTGGGCACAGCGCGAGGGAATGAGCGTCTTTGTGGGTTATCCGTTGCTGGTCGAGAACCGCGTGGCGGGAGTCCTGGCGCTCTTCGCCCGCGAGCCGCTGCCCACCGTCTACCTCGACGCGTTGGGATCGCTCGCCCTGATTATCGGCCTGGCGATTGAACGCCTCCCGGCTCAGGAAAAGCTCCCTTAGCCCTCGACCTTGAAGATGGCCCATCGATCTCAAGGCCCAGATCTTCCCGCAGTGTCAACGGGTCTGCCATCTTTGCGTCTGCAAAGCAAAGCATCGGCTGCCCTGCCCGCTGGTGAAGATATCCTCCCCTACGTCTGGTACTTTATTGTCATAAGACCAGCATGGTAAGCAGGATCCAGAGAAGACATATGGTACGATTCTAGCGACTTTGCGAACAGAAACGTTATCATTTCTCAGCGTATATCTTGATGAATTAATAGATGCCGTCAGCAAGAATTTGAGTGAACGGAGGTATGAGAAAGCAATGAGAAACATCACCGAACCAGGGATGAGTCACCCAAGAGTGCTGGTGGTTGATGATAGTGCCTCGACTTGTCTCTTGATTGCCTCTGCCCTCCAGAAAAGAGGATACAATGTCGATATCGCGCTCAACGGGCATGATGGCCTCACGAAGGCCATGACCTTCCATCCCCACTGTCTCATCCTGGATGTATTGTTGCCAGACATCAGCGGCTATACAATCTGTCGGTACGTGCGCCAGCGTCTCCGGCAACAGATGCCTTATATCATCCTCATCAGTACCAAAGACTCGCCGCTTGATCAGCACTATGGGCTACGTCAGGGGGCTGACCGCTATTTGCCCAAACCATTTACTGAGGAGACCTTCCTCCAGGCAGTCTGGGAAGGGATCCCAACAACCGTTCGTCGGGCCGTTTCCCCCCCGCTCTCTTACACCCCACCACGCCCGGTGCTGTGGGAGCTCATTCCCCGGCGCATTCCCAACACAGAAGCGATGCGCACCAGCAGTCCCTTTGCGCGCACCCCTGTCACCGGAGATGAGCGAGCCCGCCGGCTCTACGTGGCCATCGATGGTAGGAAAACGATAGCCGAACTCACCACCTTGACCGGTCTGAGGACAAAAGACGTCTCCGAGGTGCTGCGCATGCTACTCCGAGAGCACTTTATTGAGCTGTATGATTTAGCAGGACGGTTCGTGGAGACGACTTTCGAATCAGCGCCTTCCTGGCTGGTGGAACAGGAAGCAGAGCTTGACTTCTGGGAATAATAGGGAACCACTCGGGTGGAGGATCAAAGTGTTGTTTTAAATAAGGAGGCAAAGCTTGAATTTGACCCAGATCACCGACATGCTCCTGGTGATCCAGACAAGCCCTCCTGAATAATGTCTGTGACGCAAATCTGCTTCGCAAATGAAACCATGTCAACGGGGAAGAACCAGAGCGGGCTGATATTTCCATTCTTTTTATTCGTGTGCTTTGCAAGGGTGTTTATCTGTTCCCACAGTAACCGACGCTCCTTGTCGGTTTGAGTAAATGCCTCTACTGCTTGTAAGTCGGCATACATGACAGTCCAGAAAAACCGCTCTTCTTCCCCTATGTTCCTTTGCCGCCGCACTCCTAAATGCCAAGCTCTGTTTTTTATCATGCCAGGCGTTTTGTTTGGTATGCCTGCCATGATCTCTATTTGTGAACTCAGAGGATAGAGGAGTCTCAGCATTTCATCTTCTTCCTTTGTCCATGTGTGGGTAGTATCACTTCTGATTGGCGTGCTTCGCCAGAGTAAGGCTACGTCGTCTCTTTCTGTGGCAAGGGGGCGTATCCAGGTGATGTGAAGCGTAAACAAGTGTGGGGAAATGACTTTGATCTTCACTTCTTCAATGAGTTTTCTCATTATGTCTTTTGGTCTGCGGTCTTTGTTTCATAAACTCGCTTCGGAAGTGGGACAAGACATAATAGAAATTACTGATGGATGCTGACGGGTCTTCTTTGGCGCTCCGTGCTGCATCGTCTCGCTGTTTTTGCAGCCGATAAAGCTGCTTGTAGATCACGTTGCGCAACGATGTTCGGGTCGTTTTTCGGGCAATGCAATAGGATTTCCTGCATCGTCAAAAAGGCCCTTCGTGAGATCGACAATGGTTTGTCCGACTTGCTGGATGGTACCCTTGGTGTTTTTAATAGCGGTGTCCAAGACTACTAAGCTACTCTCTCCTTCTTTTCGCGCTTCTTTGAAAAATTGCCGTACCCGCTCTACCATGCCTTCATCATATTCTGCGATGGCTATAAGGCGGTCAAGAACAATTTTGTCAATTGATCGGGGCGGACAAAACCCACACACTTTCAGTTCGTCCAATGCCAACAAATGTGCGTAAATTATAGATGGGGTAGTCTTCCGGCGCGTTCGCAAAAACGTTGACATCTCCTTCATCGCTTGTTAGTAACCCATGCAAGATCGCGTCTATCTCACTTGATACCCCGCGATACTGTCTTCTCCCCCCGTTTTTTACAAACAGTGTCCCGTCAAGATGCTCCCCTGTTATGGAAGCAAAACACGGCTCAAGCAAGTCCAATGGTACCGCTGCCTCAAAAGCATTCGGAATAAGAATGGTTTCCCCTGACTGTTGGTCTTTTCCACCTCTAGCGAACCCTGCTAAACTCAGGTTTGACAGGTACCCACGCAGCGTTTGCATACCTGCAAAGGTATATCCTCCGTTTCCCTTGGACATGGCAGTTCTCACCATATATTCTTCTGCATGCTCAAGAGGCATAAATGTGGAAAAGATACTGCTTGTCTTCAACGTAGCGGGCGTATTCTGCCTGTCTCAAAGTGAAATTCGGTAAACTTTTTGAAAAGGTCTACTGCAAGTTTCCGCCACGGTTCATAAATGATCTGTACCTGTTCCTCTTTCGGCATGTCACGAAGCAGTACATACGGAAGTGGAATATTCCAGCCGCCATAATAGCCTTTTGAGACCTTAAACGCTCTGGTGCGGTTCATGTAGCGTATATGCGTTTCAATGTAGGCGTAGGCTTGCTGCATCTCTTCTTGAAACGCTTTTAGGCTGTTATAGTCGCTAAAATCATAAACGCCTACGCCTCTCTCTGTTGGCACGATGACTTTTACTTTCATTCGCTCTGCCAGTTCGGTAAATGTACTGACATTGCTAAAATGTTTATCCCTGAAAAGCCTGTCAGGGCGGGCGCATACATATGTCCCCGATGATACCGGCGGTTACTTCTTCCATCATGGAACGAAGTTTCTTGCGCTTATCAAAGCCCTTTGTGCCGCTTACTCCTGAACCTTCATCAAAAATGTGAATGTGGTCAAGGGTATCTTCGTCCCTTGCTGCTTTGACAAAGGGGATTAAACTTTCCTGCAACAAACGTGACTCGATATGGAGCTTATCTGAGCCGCGCCGTGACTGTCGAAACAGAATGGCAGTGATGCGGGACAAATCAAGGTTCACGCTCTTGTGAAACACATGCTGCGGCTTGTCCCCTGCCACAATTTTGTAACTCATCGGGTGTCTCCTTCTGTGTGATAAGGGATAGGATGTATGCGAAATCCGTTCGCGTTTTTTCGCGTCTAAGAACCGTTAGCCTATGCGAAACAAAGCGAGTTGTTCCGGCTCCTCGTCGCCGGAACAAGTGCAAGGGGTGTTGACTGGCGGCAAAGGTGGCAGATGGGCAGTATCTAGGGCGGCATGGGTAGGTTTGGAAGACATACGAATGCTCCAATTTCTCTACTGTTGTCTGAAGAGAATGAAGCAAAGAGGGGATAAAACGTGTTCTACTGATTGGGAGAACACATTTTGTACTTGCCGGTCTGTTCTATCGCTACTTAGGAACAATTGTACCGAATATGTGTTCAACTTGTCAAGGCTATTCGTATACAGTTTTCGGAGAAGAAAGGAAGTAACCATTTTTCTATCCCTGGACGATCAGAATAATCTTTTCACGCTTTGGGGTAACGTCGCTCCTGAAAAGGCGATAGATACGTTTTGGATACCTGGAAAGCGGTTAAGAATGTTTCGGGCCGCTTCTGGAGATTTTCCAGCAATGAGGTGTACTATCTGCTGGCTCTGTGCCTGGGTTAAATGGTACAGAAATGTACCCGTTAGCTTCACAGCAATGGTTACATGTGCCTGGTCGGTGATTGCTGTATTGATGATAGCAAGCTGTGGATTGCGCGTTAGCGTGTACCCTGCTCCAAGTGCTGACAGTTCATGGTTGAAAAGCATCTGCAATGCGGCTCGTTGCAGATCGTGAGTAACGTACATGATACCAGTGCATGTTTCTGTCACTGAAACTATGGCAGCTTTGGCTTCATCCCCTGGTTCGTGATCTTCGCTTGTTTTTTCAGAACACGGTGGGTTGATGAGGTTATCCTCGTTTACCAGTTGGGCTTTTAAGGCTTCGCCTTCGATTTTTTCAAGGGAGATTTGAGCGTTGTCGCTGCCTGGTCAATGTCGTGCCTGGTGACAATGATGAGGTTTCGTTCGCTGTGCCCGCCGGTGAATGCAGTAGGTTCTTCGCTAATAGATCACTGGAAAGGGCTGCACATTATTCTCGCTGGATATTGCCCGCTACACCTGCTTGGATGGCATGGGCGTAGACAGTTCCTTGTCCCTCGGCTGGCGGGCTTGCCGGTGGAATGTACGCGGTCTGATCGGTTACTACCTGTATGCCGTCGCTGCCCGTAAGTTTAGTTCCTGCCGCGATAGTCACTCCTGATAACTGGCCGTTGTAGAAAGTGATGTACCCGTGTGCTCTCTCGCGTTCTGGTGATATGTGCCTGTGGCTCGTACTGTCAGTGATTGAGCGAGTGTAAGAGGCCGCAATTGTCGTGTTTGGAGCCGGATCGTCGCGGTTGTGGTGATGGTCTGAGTTTTGGGGATAATCGTCACCATAGCGGTAGGGGTAAGAATGGGCAAGAGGAGGTGTATGGCTGTGAAGAGGAGGCATGCAAGCAAGGGTGCCAACAGGCAGGAGATAGTATGGCCGTCTCTTGGGCGCTGTACGTTTCGGTCGGTTCAAGAATTGCCGCTACCTACCTCGCTTCTTCAATGATCGGCTCTGCAGAGGTACTAAAGCGGTTGACGGGGGCGCTGCCCGCTTTGCGACTCGCTCATCACAGGGAAGATGTGCCAGGGTCTTTTCCTGCTGGTTGATCGTTGCCTGCATGACTCCATGTCCTTTCTATAAATGGGGTTTCTAACTGGTTCCGGTGTTGAACAATACCCAAATCGATGGGTTATTCGGGTCGTTATACACAGTGCACTTCCATGTCCAGCTCTCCCGTTTTCGGATAAGTCGGTAAACTGAACGATCGCAGGACCGGCTGGCACCATGGTTCGCTAAATTTCACGATGATATAGAAGTGCGGCTGGTCTGCCGTGAAGGGTCTGCTGGCAAAACTTTCTCATCACTTCAATCGTCCCATGCAGATTCGAGGACGATAAAATGGGACTGATACCCCCATGCCCCACGTTCGCATCAGTTTGGTACGTCCGCGGATAACCGTAGGTGACATCGTCTACATGGCGCTGCCAAGCTGGCGGAATGTATATGTAGCCAGCGATAAACATGGCTGCGATGAGCATGGACAGGCCAAGATATACAATCGGGTGCAGGCCACGGCGTTGTGCCCGCCGAAATTCTTCCGGTTCCGGTCTGGTGACAGGTTCAATGTGGGTATAGGGCCGCCGGTAGACAACCGCGCTTCTGGGCGATCTGGTACGATACTCAGGCTTCTCCTCGTCTTCCTCGTCATACCATTCGGAAGATGATGGAGCTTTGGAGGGGGTAGTTGTCCTACTGGTAAAATGCGGATCATACGCGCCCGAATTGCGCGAGGTTGGTGGATTGCTCTTTTGCTGTCCCCGACGCGCTGGCGGAAGACTTGCCCGCTTCGGAACTCCATCATAGGCGTGGTAGCCTGTTTGCTGCTTCATGCACTCACCTCCGATCTGGCTACTTCTATCTGGTGGATGGGGCAATGTACAAGGATGAGCTTATGAGCTTCTTGGGGAATATTGGAACGCATTGGGGACAATGCCCTGCCGCTCCACAAGT
>CAVYFB010000020.1:0-286469 GCA_963767625.1 uncultured Chloroflexia bacterium | reverse complement strand
CGGTACTTTGTTGACGAGGGTCAGCAGAGCTGTAGAAAGCGATAGGATGCCCGCGTTCAAGGCAACTGGAGCAGGAGTTGCAATGCAGGAGGTGGGGGCAGCGACGACCAGCCACTCCAATAGCGCCTGAAGCATGATCCAGGGTTCCAGCCAGCCTCTCACTGCTCGCAGGGCCACTGGCCAGGACACCTGTGGCCGAATGCCTTTTCCTCGCTGATTTTTTTCCCCCGTTCCCGCTGCATCAGCAGGAACACTGTTGTGGAGGGATCTCCACTCGTTCAGACAGCCGGTTTCGCTCTTGCGCAGCGCTCTGCGCGGGATGGCTTTGGTGATACCAGCAAAAGGAGAATGCACAACAGACCAGTTGCCAATGTCGCCGGATGGCTTTGTCGCTCTCACCTGATACTGCGACCAGCCCAGCACCTGTTTGACCTGTTTGTAACTCTGCTCGACCCACATGCGCAGCCCATACAGCCGCACCACTTCCTCCAGGCTGGCTGCCGCCAGGCCGCTCGCCTGAGCCCGCTGCGAGCCGGGCGCCGGCAGATTGGTCACCAGGTAGAAGGTGGTCAGGTCGGGCAAGGTGAGCGGATCGGTGGTGGCGATCACGACTCGCTCTGGCTTGTCGGGTCCATAGGGGCCGGTCACGACTTCCATGCCCACCAGTCCTGGCTGGAGCCATCGCGGAACGTGCGGGTGACCTTCACCCACTTGCCCGGCCGCTCGGCGCTCTTCCATCGCGCCGCCCGAGCCGCTTCCTGGAGCGAGCCGATGGCTCTGACGGGATGCCACCACGCATGGGAGGGTTTGAGCGCCAGCACGTAGCCCACGTCGAGCTCTCGCAGCCCCTGCTTGACCCCGTGATCCTCGCCATAGAACGAGTCCGCCACCACTGCCCGAAAGGGGATGTCGGCTTGCACCGCCCGGCGCACCAGTTCCACGGCGAGTCTTGAGCTTGGTCCGAAACTGCGGATCGGCTTTGCCCTTGCTCGAAGTGGTGAGCAGGGGTGTAGGGCTCGACGTCGACGGGATAGTACACCCGCTCATCGGCCCACAGGCTCGTCACCGAGACCACCCCGTTGTCGATCTTGCCCAGATTCGCCAGATATTGCCTGCCCACATGAGCCGTCTGGTGGCCCGCTTTGCGATCCCCAGTTTCATCGATGACCAGTACCCCCCGGCTGTTGGGTGCCGTCGAAGGGTCTTCGCATCAGCAGGCGTAGACGCTGCTGGTGCACGGCTCGCTCCTCCCAGTCCGACTCCGAGAGAAACCATTGCAGCTTTTGGGCTCGCGGGAGCTGGGCTCCCACCACCGGCTCGGTGTTAACCAATCCCGTCAGCGTCTTATGCCGCTCACTGGGCAACAGCAGACCCTCCAGATACTGCCGGAACCCTTCGCGCTGATTACTCTTGCCAAACAAAGGGTCAAAGGGCTTCACATATTCTTCCAGTGGCACTGGGGCTCTTGCCACTTCGATTCGTTTCGTCATCTCACATTCCTCCTCTTCCCTCATTCTACCACACTTTTCCCTTCGTCAACAAACTACCGGTAGCGGTAGTTGGTGGACGAGGGAAATCGATCCAATTTCTGGCGTATATTCTGAGCAATTTGAGCTCAGATTATTACTATTTGATGAGTTTAAAACGAGACACAATCCCGAGTCCACAAACTACCGGTAGACAGCTCGCTTTTCCTCATCAGAAATTGGTGTTTGTGGGCACGACAGAATATGGGTTCATTTTCACAACCGGATCGGCGTTTTCTACGTCACAAGTGCTATTCGAATCATGACTCCTGCTCAATCAACGGGATACACCAGTGACACGAGAGGAGTTCAGCCTGTCAAGAGTAGTATGACCCTGCCTTTTCGCTCGCTTGTTGCTTTTGTCCCTGTGTAATGCAATGATAGACGTAGGAATTATTTGTTGCTGTATGGATTGCTCTATGAAGTATAGGGAAGACGATGCGACAGATTTCACGAAGAACACCGCTAATTATCATTGTCGGCACCATAGCTTCTCTCCTCGTGGTGCTCACCAGCTTACTCGTCAGCACCCTCACAGGTATCTTCTCCTCTCTCCCTCTCTGGATTATCCTGGTGAGTATTTTCGTCGTCGCCATTCTCGCCACTGCCTTTGGCCTCTGGTACGAGAGGATGAAATCTACTCCCGGAACGCTTGCTGCTGCTGCACGTGAGAACAGGCAGCGTGTGTTGGAGCTCGTGCAGAACAAATGGATTACGGGCTTTCTCGAAAACGAGCTCTACTATGACAAGGTACTTCTCCCTCTCGGGTTACATAGGCGTGTCGGGGACCCCTATGACCCAGTGTTACAGAACCCCCTCGAGCTAGCGAAGCCCCTCCCATTAGGCACGACCATTACAGAGGTATTTGATCAGGCGGAAGGCAAATTGCTCGTCCTGGGTGAGCTTGGAGCAGGCAAAACCACGCTATTGCTCGAACTAGCCCGCGATCTGCTCGAACGGGCAAAAGCCGACAAAGAGGCTCGCATCCCTGTGGTACTGATGCTTTCCTCGTGGTCGGTCAAGCAGTTGTCACTGGAGCAGTGGATTGTTAAGGCAACTGGAGACGAATTATAATATTCCTTTCCAGATTGGGAAAGACTGGGCTGAAACCTCTCAGTTATGTCTCTTACTCGAGGGACTTGATGATGTAGCACTTGACGCACAACCGGCCTGTATTGAAGCGGTAAATAAGTATGCTGCCCAGGCGCACGGGCCCATCGTCGTATGCAGCCGAACGAAAGAGTACCTCGACCAATCTGCGCGGTTTTCCTTACGTACCGCTATATCTATCCAACCGCTGTCCTCTCACCAGGTGGAGGAGTATCTTTTGACACTGGGCGAGTACGTCTCTGGACTCAAAAGTGCCTTGGAGCAGAGTAAGACACTGCGCGCTCTTGCGACGACTCCGCTCTTCCTCAAAGTCCTCATCCTGGCCTATCATGGTAAACCAGTGCAGGAACTGCTTGCGCTCGGGAAGACAGCGTCAGCAGAAGATCAGCAGCATGTGCTCTTTCACAACTATGTTGAGCAGATGCTCCAGCGGAAAGGGACACACCTACATGCACCAGCACAGCAGACCAAGCACTGGCTGGCGTGGTTGGCTCGTCAACTGACAGTGCACCAGCAGAGCGAGCTGTACCTGGAACGACTCCAACCAGATTGGCTTCCCAAGGGGCAAAGGGCTTCCTACCGGTGGAGCGTCGGGCTGGTCATCGGGCTGGTCAGCGGGCTGCTCTTCGGGCTGTTTACCGGCGGGCTGGGCTTCGGGCTGGGCTTCGGGCTGGTCGGCGGGCTGGTCGTCGGGCTGGTCGGCGGGCTGCTCTACGGGCTGCTCTTCGGGCTGGACCCGAAGATAGAGCCAGTGGAAGCACTCACCTCGTCGTGGGCAGGTCTGGTCGGCACGCTGATCGGCAGGCTGGGCGTCGGGCTGGTCTTCTTACCGATCGGCGGGCTGGTCGTCGGGCCGGTCATCGGGCTGTACGTCGCGCTGGTCATCGGGCTGGTCGGCAGGCTGTTCGGCGGGCTGGTCCTCTTTCCGATCACCGGGCTGGGCGTCTGGCTGGTCGGCTGGCTGGTCGGCGGGCTGGTCATCGGGCTGGTCATCGGGCTGGGCTTCGGGCTGGTCGGCGAGCTGGGTGCTACTGTGCAACACTATACCTTACGCATCTGGCTCTGGCAAGCCAGATGCACACCGGCCCCCTGGAGGTATGTCGCTTTCCTCGAAGATGCCGTGGAGCAACTGCTCTTGCGCAGAGTCGGCGGCGGGTACATCTTTCGGCATCGTTTGTTGCAAGACTACTTTGCCTCGTTAGATACACCACCCTCCGAAGAAGCACCAACAGCGTCAGCATCGCTCCAGAACTCATGGTTCGGTCATTTTTTAAGGAGTTTGAAAGAATTGGCTACATGGCCATCATGACCAAGTGGGGAATGGGCACCATTTTATTGGCGTTTTTAGCGCCAAAGTGGGGAATACAATTCATTTTTTGCCCCCAAAAATGACCGAACCGTGAGCCAGAAGCCAGATGAAAAAGAGTAACTACACTGATCTGATACTCTTCTCTCCACACTTTTTACCAGAAGGCATCCGTTTTGACTCATAACCCATTTCTTGTCGTTTCTGTCGGGAAACGTGTCGTCGAACAGGGAAAGAGCACTCACAAGGTGCTTCATGAACAAGAAAATGTGAGCAAATGATGCCACGACAGGTTTTGTGACAGAAACGTTCGCTCACATTCTGCATCTACGCTTGAAGATAGCGACAGGAATTGAGTCAAAACGCGATTACAATCTCGTCAAACCACACGTTTGCTCTCTTCGATGACGGTGTGCTGAGAAAGAAAGGCAGAAGGGTAATAAATAGCTAAACAAAACGTTGACATTTAGGGACGTTTATGCTATTCTATCCCGATGAGATTAAGTGCTTACGCAAAAAAGATGGGCGTCAGCTACAAGACCGCTTTCCGGTGGTGGAAGGCGGGCAAGCTTGATGCCTATCAACTCGATACCGGCACCATCATTGTACGGGAGCCAGTGGAGTCTTTCGCGCCAACGAACGTCGCGCTCTATGCGCGGGTGTCATCGGCAGATCAGAAAGAGGACTTAGAGCGGCAGATGCAACGCCTCAAGGACTATGCCGCATCACGCGGCTACCACGTCACCAAGACCATAAGCGAACTGGCGTCAGGACTCAACGATAGCCGTCCCAAGTTCCTCAAGCTCCTCACTGATGCGAGCATCGGTGTGATTGTGGTTGAGCACCGCGATCGGGCTACCTGCTTCGGTCTTACCTATATTGAGCAGTTGATGCAGATGCAAGGTCGCCGCTTAGAGGTTCTCTTTCCCAGTGATACGGACAATGACCTGGTAGACGATTTCATTGCCGTTATCACCAGTATGGCAAGCCGTATCTATGGCCGTCGCACCTCCAAGAGACGTGCGGAGAAGATCAAGGCATGTGTGGAGCAGGTCATGAAAGCAGAGGATGAAGCATGATCATCAAGCGTGGCTACAAGGCTGAGTTAGACCTCAATAATGAGCAAGTCACCGCGTGTCGTAAGCATGCCGGTGCCGCTCGGTGGGCGTACAACTACTTGCGACATGAAGTCGCTTGTGTGGCTGTTGAGACTGGATTACAGGACTCAACCTGGTGTTCTCCCACCAGTACTCTACCGAAACCTGCGCTTGGAGTAATCCAGGGGTTGGGAAGCTTTCGGGACACTGTAGCCTCTCTGAAAGAGTCACGGAACTGTGAAGGAACGTGATAACTGCTAACACCAAGGCGGTTAAGGCGCTAGAGTTCGATGGTATGGCTAGCACATGCAAACTGCTGATAAACGCCGTTAGGGCCAACAAGCCAAAGGTGCTGACAGGCTTGAACCAAAAGGTATGTGATGGGTATGGGGGTATGTAGTTTCCCCCATCGGAGGCACACACATCACCGGCGAACAGGCAGAGTCCTAACCCATCGAGGCACACAAGTGGAACATGGTAAGTCCGCAGTCTCTCCCGAAAGGGAAAGTGACCCGTAAGGAACACCGATGGAGATGCGGATAGAGGAGGACGGAGAAAGCGAACGCTCCTTTGTAATGAGGGAGATAGGGGTTGCGCCACCTGGCAACATTACCCCACGCGAAAGCGGGCAGACTTCCGTCTGGTCTTTCATCACGAGAACGCATGACGAACCGACACAGGAGGAAAAGCAGATGACGGTAGAGACACCCTCAACGCAAGAAGAGGAGAGACCTGCTGGTGCGTCCTCCCACAGTCAGCAGATGTGGGACGGTATCCGCATGGTATCGGACCCAATGCAACGTGCGCCGCCTCCAAGCGCGTATCGTGAAGGCTATACAGGACGGCAGGTGGAACAAGGTCAAAGCCTTGCAACGCCTGCTGACGCACTCGTTCAGCGGCAAGGCACTTGCCGTCAACGGGTGACGGAGAATCACGGCAAGAGAACACCGGGCGTCGATGGGGTAACCTGGTCGACGCCACACCAGAAGATGACCGCCATAGACTCCCTGCGGCAGCGAGGCTATCAAGCTCAGCCGCTGCGACGAGTATATATCCCCAAGAGCACCGGTAAGCTGCGACCCCTGGGTATCACGACGATGTATGACAGAGCCATGCAGGCACTCTACCTGCTGGCTCTCGAACCAGTCGCCGAGACGCTTGCCGATCCACATTCGTATGGGTTTCGTCCCGAACGATGTACGGCAGATGCAATCGTCTACTGTCATATTCTCTTCTCACAAAAGAGAGGAGCAGAATGGGTCTTAGAAGGAGATATAAAGTCGTGTTTTGACAAAATCTCGCACGACTGGCTCTTAGCCCACATCCCCATGGAAAAGGAAATGCTGAGAAAGTGGCTCAAAGCGGGATATATGGAGAAGAATGTCCTCCATGTGACTGAAGAAGGAACACCACAGGGCGGGATCATTTCACCCGCGATTGCGAACATGGCCTTGGACGGTCTCAGCCAGCAACTTTTGGAACGGTTCCCGCGCTCGAAGCAAGGGAACAGCCCCAAGGTCAATCTGGCAAGATATGCGGATGATTTTATTGTGACAGGTGCCTCCAAGGAACTTCTGGAACAAGAGGTGAAACCATTCATCGAAACGTTCCTGAGGGAACGAGGACTCCAACTGTCGCAAGAAAAAACGGTCATTACGCATATCAAGGACGGCTTCGACTTCCTCGGACAACAGGTACGCAAGTATCCAAGTGGAATGGTTCTCACCACTCCATCAAAGAAGAACGTAAAAACGTTCTTGAAAAAGGTTCGAGGAATTATCGAGAAATACAAGGATAGCTCAGCCGGGCAGGTGATTGTAAAGCTTAATCCGGTTATACGAGGATGGGCCACCTATCATCGCTTCGGGGCAAGCAGCCAAACCTTTAACTCCGTGGATCGTGCAATCTTCAAAAAGCTGTGGTGGTGGGCCAGAAGGAGACACCCACGCAAGAGCGCCACCTGGGTAAAACAGAAGTATTTTACTACGGTTGGAACGATGAACTGGGTGTTCACCGGAGAAGTCGAAGATGAGGAAGGACACAAGAAGCTGGTCCATATGAGACGAGCATCTGATGTGAAAATCCAACGGCATACCGTCATCCAGGGGATAGCAAACCCGTTCGACCCGGCATGGGAAGTGTATTTTGAGAAGCGCCTCGGCGTCAAAATGGCACAGAACCTGACGGGAAGACGGCAATTGCGGCACCTATGGGAGGAACAAAACGGAATATGCCCGAAGTGCCAACAGAAAATCACCCGGATCACGGGATGGCATAACCATCACATTATCTGGAAGAGCAAAGGAGGCACGCATCATGCAGCCAACCGGGTCCTTCTACACCCAACCTGCCACATGCAACTACATAGCCAGGGTTTATACGTGGAGAAACCGTGTCCCTCTGACCAGAAGGGGCATTAGAAAGGCTTGAGCGGTATGAGGACGAAAGACTCACGTACCGTTCTGAGGGGGCTTGGGGGCGGTAATGCCCCCCGGCTACCCGGCGGTCTCAGGCGAAAGAAAGACGCCTACACAGCGGGCTTGCCCGTTCCTACTGCCAAAGACTTGCACCGTGAGATCAACGCGCTCAAAAAGACAGAAATCCCTTGGATGTATGAGGTGAGCAAGTGCGCGGCTCAAGAGGCACTCAGAGACCTGGACAAGGCATATCAAAACTTCTTTCGCAAGGTAGCCCTAAAGAAGCAAGGTAAGCACAAAGGCAAGTGTGGTTTCCCCAAGTTTAAGAGCAGAAAGAAAGGCATTGGTAATGCTCGTTTCACAGGTGCTATCCACGTCTACCTTGATGCTATCCAATTGCCACGCCTCGGCTTGCTCAGGCTTAAGGAACATAACTACTTGCCGATGAACGTCAAGATCGGTAGTGCGACCATCAGCGAGAAAGCCGGGCGGTGGTATGTGTCCATTTGTGCCCATGAGGAACAGGCAGAGCCGACACAGGCGACAGGTGAAGCACTTGGGATTGATCTGGGCATTAAGCGGCTTGCTGTCGTCTCGGATGGGCGTACCTTTGCTAATCCCAAGGCACTCAGGAAAGGGTTGAACGCGCTCAAGCGAACCTCGCGGCGGCATAGCCGCAAGAAGAAAGGTTCCAACAATCGTAAGAAAGCGCAGCGTCGGTTATCCCGCATGCATGCCCGTATCGCCAATATCCGCAAGGATGCACTTCACAAGGCCACTTCTGCCATCGTGGCGAGAACCAAGCCTGATACAGAGAGACCATCCGTGATTGTGCTTGAGGACCTCAATGTGAGTGGCATGCTCAAGAACCGGAAGATGTCGAGAGCCATAGCTGATGTTGGCCTATCTGAGTTCCGTAGGCAAATCGAATACAAGGCTCATTTTGCGGGTGTGCAAGTCAAGATGGTTTCACGTTGGTATCCATCGAGCAAAACCTGCTCTGCATGCGGATGGATTTATGAGGACCTCACCTTGGCAGATCGGGTGTTTTGCTGCCAACAGTGCGGTGTCGTTCTCGATAGAGACGAAAATGCGGCCTTGAATCTGGTCGCATCGGCGTAGTTGATGGATGTACCGTGAGTTACACGGGAACTGACGCCTCTGGAGATTGTGTAAGACGCGGGTATCCGTGCAACGGTCGCGGAAAGAGGAACCAGACAGCAGATATGGCTTGTCCATATTTGTCTAAGTTCTGGATAACGGAGGAATAATCATGACCGAGACAGCCGACATGCTCATCATTGGAGGAGGGGTAATGGGTGCCAGTATCGCCTATCAGCTAGCTAAGCGGCACGGTGGGCGTATTATGTTGTTGGAGCGGCAAGCGCTGTGCAATGGGACTACGGGACGCTCTGGGTCTATCGTACGGCAGCACTATTCCAATGAGTTCACCATCCGCATGGCGAAAGCAAGCCTTGCGGTTTTCCAGCATTTCGACGATCTTGTAGGCGGAGATTGCGGTTTCATTACTACAGGGATGCTGGTTATGGTAGATGAGCAAGGAGCAGAGGCATTGCAAGCCAACGTAGCGATGCAGCAAGAGCAGGGCATTAACACAAAGCTGATCAACTCAGAAGAGATCAGCCAGGTCGCAGCAGAGTACAATGGTGAAGGTGTGGCGTTGGCCTGTTATGAACCCGAAACCGGTGTTGCAGACCCGATGGCAACAACCCATTGCTTCGCCAAACGGGCCCGCGACTTCGGGGCAAGCATACGTGAGGGAGTGACCGTAACGCGAATTTTGACGCAGAATGGGCGTGTGACGGGCGTGCAGACTTCCCAGGGTGAAGTGCATGCAGCCATCGTTGTGCTGGCGGCGAATGTCTGGTCTGTGGGGCTTGGGCAGGCCATCGGGATTGCCTTGCCTATCATGGCGACCCGGCATCCTATGATCGCGCTACGCCGTCCACAAGATTTTGGTGGCCGCAAGGGTTTGCACGCTGTTGGGCTCGATTTGACGCGTCATATTTACCTGCGCCCGGACCTGGGCGGAGTGACGTTGGTTGGCTCGACCGAGGATGTGCGGGTCGCGAGCGATCCGGACAACTATGCCCAGGGGCTGACGGAAGAGGAAATCGCCCACTTCCGTAGCATGGCTGGGAAGGGCATTCCTGCGCTTGCCCGTGCTGTGCCGCGCGGTGGCTGGGCCGGTATCTACGATGATACACCTGACTACCATCCTATACTCGATCGTCTCGCGGCATATGAAGGTCTGTACTGTGCGGTGGGCTTCAGCGGCCACGGCTTTAAGCTCTCACCGATTGTTGGGCAGTGGTTGGCGCAGTTCATTCTGACAGGCCAGAAACCTGATGATATGCAGTACTTTGCCTATGATCGTTTCACGCAGGGCAAGGAGATACATCCACGCTATCCGTCAGGTGTGCTTGGTTAGGTGATGAATGCGCGCCCAGATCCTTCGCTCGCTCAGGATGACAAAACCCCTGGCTGTCATCCTGAGCGCAGTGAGCGAAGCCCTGAGCTTGCGAAGGGGAAGGATCTATTGCTGCGACTTATGGGTGACAGTCATCCAGGTTATTCAAAGTATTGCAGGTAGGGGAGCTGGGCCTCCCACATCTCGTCAAACAGCGCGCTTATCTCAGCAGGGGAGCAGACGGCGGCTGTTAGTGGATCAAGCATCAACGCATAGCGTGCGGCCTCTTTCTCGCGATTGAGCAGAGCATCACACATCAAGGTATGCACTGCCATGTGAGCGCGATTCCAGCCCGCCAGTTGTTCCGGCAGGGAACCAAAGTGGCACGGCTGCACGCCGTTCTGATCGACCAGGCAGGCGACCTCCACACAGCCATCGGGCAGGTTGTCGATCAGGCCAGTGTTACGCACGTTGCCGTAGATCACTGTTGGACGGTGCATCATCACCGCCTCGATGACCAAGGAGCCGTATTCGTGACTGCGGGTGAAAGGGATAGCGCGTGTGCCAGCTAGCATCTCTCGGATGGAGGTGTCATTCTGTTCACGCCAGGTGGGCCAGTTATTCGCGTAAAATCCGGTCTCGCCCAGGTAGCCCGGCCGGCAGTAACGCTCGATCAAGTCGGGCCGTTTGCGGAAGTAAGGGACGTACTCCGAAAAGTGACCGCTGCTCTCCGTGACAAACGCCCCGAGGTAGCGCATGATCTCGAAGCGGACGGGATCGCGCTCATATATAGCGGGTACCTGGGCCAGTTCACGCAGGCGAGGATACATATCCTGACCCCGATAGCGCAGCTCTGTAAACCAGTTATTATGGTTAATACCCGCGCAGCGCCATTCTAATTCGTCGGAGGGTACATTCAGATAGCTTGCCAGCTGCTTTGTGGTCCACTGCACGCTATGACATAGGCCCACCGTGCGCATTGTGGTACCGACAAGAGCCGCGAGGGTAAGTATCGACATGGGATTGGTATAGTTGAGCACCAGGGCTCGCGGGCAGAGCTGCTCGGCGTCGTGAAGGATCTCAAGCCAGGCGGAACCGGTGCGTAGCGCTTTGAAGATTCCTCCCGGGCCAATGGTGTCGCCAATACATTGATTCACACCATACTTCATGGGAATATCGAAGTCGTGGCGTACATTGGCGAGACCGGCGACCTCAATGGTGTTGATGATAAAATCGCTCCCTGCCAGCAGGTCACGACGCTCTGTGGAAGCACGTACGCTCCAATGCTTCCCACTGCGGGTAATGAGTCGTTCAGCGACCTGGTGCGCTAGCTCCAGGCGGCTCGCATCGATGTCCACCAACGCGAAACAGCCCTCGTCTAGCCCTTCGATCTGCAAAATGTCGGTCATAAGTTGGCGAGCGAACACGGTGCTCCCGGCACCTAAGATGGTGATATATGGCATGGTCAATGCAAGTCCTTGGGCGCGCGTGCCGGCCCTGTCGATTGGCGGACAACAAGCTGGGTCGGAAGTATCAGTGGAGACGCTTCTTCCGTGCCTTCTACCATGGCAACGAGCCGTTGCACGGCCCCACGGCCCATAGCGATGCGGTCCTGGCGCACGGTTGTGAGCGGTGGAACGGTATAAGGACATAAATCAATATCATCGAAGCCGACCAGGGAAACATCGTCTGGGACCCGTAGCCCTTGTTCCGTGAGCGCACGGAGGATACCGATCGCCATGAAATCGCTTCCGGCAACGATAGCGGTAAAGTCGCGACGCTCGGCTAATAGGGCCCTGGCCGCCTCGTAGGCCTCATCAATATTCCAGCCTGATTGACGCACCAGGCCGGAATCTGGTGTGATACCTGCCTGCGCCAGAGCCTGTTGACATCCTAGCAGGCGCTCCAAGCCAGCGAGATCGATGGTTGCCCCAGTCAAGAAGGCTATTCGCCTATGGCCAAGAGCAAGCAAGTGCTCGGTCGCCTGACGAGCACCATCGATGTTATCCGATTTGACATGGGTAGCATGGCTCCCTTGACCCATCCTATCGATGAACACTGTGGGAATGGAAGAATGGATCAAGGCCTGAATACGTGAATCTGTTGCATGGAGCATGATGCAACCGGCGACACGTCGTGTCTGCAAACTACGCACGTAGTTCTCTGGAGATTTGCCGTTTGGGCGGGAAGGTAACAACAAATCATAGCCCAATGAAATAGCCTCTCGCTCAATGTTTTCCACGACACCCAGGTAGAAATATAGCGACGTCCGCCCGAGGTGCGCAAAGGGCAGCTCGTTGCCTTCAGGAAAGAAGTTAACGGCAATGATACGGGAGCGTTGTCGAACCAGGCTCTGGGCGACCACATCGGGTTCGTATCCAAGGGCGGCGATGGCGGCATGAATGCGCTCTCTCGCTTCATCACTCACTCGTGCTGATCCATTGAGCGCTCGCGAGACCGTCGCCCGTGAGACGCCTGCTAACTGAGCGACTTCTTCGCTCGTAGCCATACAGAATCTCCTTACCTAAATGGAAACGTGTTCATAGTTCTGTCTCTAGTATCACATCAGAAAAGAGGTTTTGTCAAGTGTACACGTGTTCATTTACTCCCTTGACAAGCACTTAAAAGCATGGTATTGTTTCTTTGAGGCGATGTACACGTGTTCATAGCAGAATTCAAGGAGGTGAATGGAAGAAGTAAAAAGGTGCGACTACGTACCTGAAATTGTTCGGCAGATGATATCGTAGTATTTTTCATCATGCGTGCTCACGTTGTTTATTTGAAGGGTCAAGCACATGCGTGGACTCACAAAAAAAGTCGTCGGCCGTTTACGCAGTATGGTGGGTGCGCTTCGCGTCAGCCAGGACGATCTTGTTCTCTTCAACGTCGATACCCCGGTCCATTGGATTGATTATTTTCGCAAGCTCATACGCCGCGACAGGGCCGATGGTTTTCTCGTGATCGCGCTACCTGTGCAGGATAATGAGTTCGACCGCTTCCTTCAGGTGAACCCTCCGCTGGTACTCGTGAATGGAGCTCATCCACACATACCACATACCGTCGTCGACCGTGTGCAAAGGGTGTACATGGCGACCTAGAATCTCATTCTTGATCTCGATCACTGGTGCATCGCATTGGTGGGCGCTCAGTAGCGCCATCTTGCTTATCAATCGAAAGGAGAGGTATTATGACGACAATGTTGCGTCACACCTTCAATCGTCGGGTTTTTTTGAAGCGAGCGATGGCTCTTGGATTGAGCGCATCGAGCGCAACGGCCCTCCTTGAGGCCTGCGGCGGCGGGTCATCGTCTTCCGGGGGCCCAGTGACCGTCAATCTGTATCACACCATCCCAACGGCGACCGAAACGTTCTGGAAGCAGCAGTTGCTCCCATCTTTCGAGAAGCAGTACCCTGGAATGCATCTGGTCACCTATCAGCTCGGCGTAGAGAATGCAGAGCTGATACGCACCAAGATCAAAGCAGGGGGCGACACTGCACCGGACATGGCCTGGCTTGCTAGTCCGGAGACAGGAGTATACGTCCAGGCGAACCTACTGCCCGATGTGGATGGCTGGCTCAACTCACACTCAAGCATCAAGCAGAACATCTTACCCTCGCTCATCGCGGTCTCATCGTACCAGGGGAAGGTATGGAGTTTGCCATGGATGACGAACAACACGGCAATGCAGATCAACCTCGACGCATTCCAGAAGGCCGGGGTTCCCGTCCCCTCACAAGACCCGACGAAGACCTGGACGTGGGATCAATTCGCCGAGGCGTGCAAGTTGATTTCGCAGAAAGCGGGTATGAAAGGCTTCTTGATGAACAACGGGGGCCCTGGATGGGATGCCTGGCTTTTCACGGCCTGGCTGGGGACCAACGGCGGCAACTTCCTGTCCGACAGTGGCGATCCGGGCTTTAATAACGCCGCCGGAGTGGAGACAATGACCTTCCTGCAAAACCTGGTCAAGGACGGTTCCACCGCATTCTCTGCTCCGGGTATGGGCTACGACCCGAGCGGGTGGTACAGCGGCAAAGCTGCGATCATGGCCAATGGACCCTGGAATTTCCCCGATCTCGCCAAGTTAAACTCGTTCAAGTTCACGGTTGTTCCCTACCCGGTCAACACGCAGCCCGCCACGAACCCGGGCGGCGATCAATTGTTCCTCTTCAACAACAGCCCGCAGAAGGTAGCCTACGAGTTCGACTACGCGCAGTACATGCTCACGGACAACTTCCAGGTGGCGTTCAATATCGAGTCGGGCAATCTGCCGGTGACGAAGACGGCAACGGCCAGCGCGGCGTACCAGGCCCATCTCAAGCAGTATCCCTTCCTGTACGGCTGGGTCAACGGTGTCCCCTACAGCGTCACGCGCTCCAGCCTGCCGCAAGCGAGCGATGCTTCGACCGCTTTCGGGGAAAAGGCGTGGGATCCCATTATCCAACAGAGGGCTAACGTGCAACAGAGCCTGGCGAATGCGGCGGCGGCGGTCACGGCGCTCAAGCAGTAGTGGGATGTATTGGTTGACATTGGACTGTTGGGTACGCGAGAGCAGGCTGCGAGGTGCTGCCGCTGCCCACAGTCCTGTTCTATATGTATACAGATGAAAGCTTCATCAGGAGGCTCCCATGCAACAGATACAGGTTCAGGAACAGGTCAAAACCGGGATCGTGGGCCCACGACGGCGGAGCTGGGATATGCTTCTCGGGCAGGTGCAGGCATTCTCTTTCACGCTGCCCGCTCTCGTGCTGCTCGCCATCTTCCTCCTCTACCCCATTGGCTATGTTGTCTTCCTCAGTTTTCAGCGTTGGGATTTACTCGGCAGCCCCACGTTTATCGGCCTGCAGAACTACAACACCATTCTCTTCCGGGATTCAAGCTTCTTACAGTCTGTCGGCGTCACCATTTTCTTCGTCGTGCTGGCCGTCCCGACACAAATTGCGCTAGGGCTGTTCATGGCCATCCTGATCGAGAACGAATTCAGAGGACGAACCTTCTTCCGCACGGTGTTCTTCATCCCGCTGGTCATCTCCTTTGTCGCGGCTGGGATCACCTTTCAGTGGATGTTCGCGACTGGGTCCAATCCTGGCATTTTCCCCCAGTTGTTCGCCAATGTTGGCCTCACGTTCCCCGATTGGCAACACACGAACGGGATCTGGGCCATGGTCCTGGTCGTGTTCATGAACACGTGGAAGTCGGCAGGGTTCTCGATGATACTCTACCTCGCTGGCCTCCAGTCGATCAGTCCTGAGTACTACGAGGCAGCGCAGATCGACGGTATCCGCAACGCCTGGCAACGCTTCCGCTACATCTCGTGGCCGCTGCTGGTACCGACGACGACACTGCTGATCATCACCAACACAATTGGCAGCTTCCAGGCCTTCGTCCCCTTCTTTGTCATGACCGCCGGGGGACCGACCGGGGCTACGACCTCGATAATTTACTACATTTACAACAACTTTGCCAGCCGAACAGGGGTCGCGACGGCAGCTGCTACGGTCTTCCTGCTCGGTGTCCTGATGATCACGGCCGTGCAACTCCTGGTGTCGCGCCGACACGAAGCATACTAAATGCATAGTCTGGAAGGAGATTGGTTATGAACAAGCAGCAAGGCCTGAGCCTCGTGCTCAAATACGTTGTCCTGGGCCTTCTTACCGTGATGTTCCTATTCCCGTTTGCCTGGATGCTCGCCACCTCGCTTAAAACGAATACTGAGGCACTCACGGATCCAACATCGTTGTTGCCAGCCGTCCCCCAGTGGGGGAACTACCCTGCTGTCATCGTCGCCCTGAACTTCTGGCGCGAAACCCTCAACTCGCTCGTCATGGCACTGGGCGTCACTGTGGGTCAGATTTTCCTGTCCGCGCTGGCTGGCTATGCCTTCGCGCGGTTGCCGTTCTTCGGGCGTGATGCCCTCTTCCTGCTGATCCTGGCGACGCTCATCATCCCTTTCGAAATACTTTTCGTGCCTCTCTATCTCATGCTCGCTGGTTGGGGGGGATGGCTGAACACGTTCGCTGCCCTCATTGTTCCCAGCCTGGCGAGTCCGTTCGCCATCTTTGTGTTCCGCCAGTTCTTCATCACGATACCCAAGGAGCTGGATGAGGCGGCAAAGATCGACGGTGCTGGCTACTACCGCGTCTTCTGGTCGGTGATGCTGCCGCTCTCAGGTCCGGCTGTAGCAACCGTCTTTATTCTGACCTTCCTGGCTGAATGGAGCAACTTGCTCAAGCCGCTGGTCTTTACCTCGTCGCCGGATCTGTACACGCTGCAACAGGGATTGGCAATCACTCTCAATAGAGGAGCAAACCTTGTTCCAAACGTGGCGACATTGATGGCTGGCGTCGTTCTGGCCAGCATCGTGCCTGTCGTCATGTTCCTGATTGGGCAGAGATACTTCGTGCGGAGCGTCGCCTCAACCGGCCTGAAGGGATAGAGAGGACTGTCGAGCGTGGTTTTCATCCCCGAACAGTACTATCTGTGGGATTTCTGGCTTGTCTCACCGCACGAGTGGGGCGACTCGCGAGCGCCCTACCACCTGTACTACCTGCAAGCTCCGCGCGCGCTGAGCAGTCCGAACTTACGTCATGGCACGGCGACAGTTGGACATGCTGTTTCGTACGATTTGCGGCAATGGGTGAACGGTGGAACCGCGTTGGAAGCAGGTCGGCCTGGCAGTTGGGACGACTACGCCATCTGGACGGGGAGCGTAATTGTACGGGATGGCCTTGCCTACATGTTCTACACGGGGACCTGCCAGGCTGAGAAGGGATTGGTCCAGCGCATCGGGCTTGCCGTCTCGACTGACCTCATGCATTGGGAACGAGACCCGGGCAACCCGTTGCTTGAAGTCGACACCCGCTGGTACGAGCCGCAGAGCACCGAGCGATTGGAGGCACAGACGTGGCGCGACCCCTACGTTGTTTACTCCTCAGATGAGGAGGCATACTATATGTTCCTGTCAGCGCGCGTCAATACAGGCCACTACGATGGACGTGGCGTGATCGGCCTGGCGCGCTCAACGAACCTGCTGTCATGGGAGGTGCTGCCACCGGTGAGCATGCCGGGTGATTTCACCGAAATGGAGGTCCCACAGGTAGTACCGCTGAACGGCCGATACTACCTACTTTTCTGCGCAACCAGGCACGCTGCTGCGCGGTTGTCTCCCGTGGGGGCCACCAGCTGGTCGGGCACGCACTACCTGGTTGCCAGCAAGCTTACTGGACCCTACCGCCCGCTTACCGACGAACCGCTCGTCGCCGACGCAATCGGCACCTACTACGCTGGCAAACTGGTTCGCGATAGTGTCGGCGCACTCTACTTCATCGCGTGGCGGCAGTGGGACGAAAGGGGCAACTTCTGCGGCGGCCTATCGGATACTGCCGCTGTTCATGTCCTGCCCGATGGCCATTTGCAAGTTGATTCACAGCTGCTGTGGAAAGCTCAGACCCGCTGAGTACGCCCATCATCACGGAGAGTATTAGGAAGCAGAAGAGAGATATACACGCCTATTAGGAGCAAGGCACATGGCCTGGGGTGGCGCAGCTGGCGTCCTTGCTTATCAAGCGGTATGGCGCGGAATCTCTCGCTGGCCTTAGACAAACGTCCCAATCTTCATTCATCAGACTCCAGCTCAAAGAAAAAATCCATTACGGCAGCAGTATATTCTTTCTCGCAGCGAAGATGCGCAGCGTGTCCTGCATCAAACAATAATAGTCGCGAACCAGGAATGTGTTCGTGAATGACGCGTGAATAGTCAGCGGGAACTACGCGATCACGTGCTCCGTGCATGATCAGTGTAGGACAACGAATCGAGGCCAGTTCCTGCTTTGTGATAAGCATGCCGCCAGCAGCGACGAGGGCTTCCTGAGCTGCTACGTACATGGTGGGGAGTGAGCGCCAATAGGGCTCACCGTGCAGCTCTGCCAGTTGTGTTTGCCATTCTTCAGAAAGCGGAGTTTCGAGTAGCCAGTAGCGAATGGCGGCCACGTTCTGCGCGTTGATTGATGGCTGGGCACCTAGCACTGCCAGGGCTTTAACGCGCTGAGGATGGAGCGCCGCCAGCAGCAGTCCTACAATGCCGCCATCGCTAAAGCCTAATACCATGCCTTGCTCAATGTGGAGTGCATCAAGCAGGGCTAGCATGTCTGCGGTATCTTGCCGATAGTAGGCGACGCTATAACTGGTGCGCTGGGATGAGCGCCCATACCCGTGGAGATGCGGTGCGAGGACACGATAGCGTGTACGCAAAGAAGGCAACTGTCCTGAAAAATCGCTATTGGGTGTTCCAGCAAAGCCATGGAGCAGGAGTACGGTTGAGTGAGGCGGTACTGTGAGGTCGGGTTCAACAACATCGTAGTACAAAGTAGTGTTGGGTGTTTGCAGAAAGGGCATTGCTCACCTACTATGAGAGAATAGCACATTTCGACTTGTTGAGTTGAGAATAGTATAGCATCTTGTGAACAAAAGGGGAAAGTTGCCCAGCAAAAACCTTGACAGGCTTTATACTGATGCATATACTGTACTCCAATATATAACTGCATTATTCCGGGTTATTCTATCTGCCAGGTTTCGCCACGCAGTAAGCAAAGGAGCGTTTCTATGGACTCCGACCCAGCCAGATCGAATGAATCGCTTCCTGCTGCCTACAACGAGAATAACCAGCCTCAGTACACGAATGGTGTTGAAGATGAAGTCATCATCTCCGCTATCAAGCTCAACAAATTCTTCGGAGACAAGCACGTGCTCAAGGATGTTGATTTTGAGGTGCGAAAAAAAGAAGTGGTTGCCTTGATCGGGCCGAGTGGTTCTGGCAAGAGCACATTGATTCGCTGCCTCAATGGGTTGGAAAAGCTCACCAGTGGCGAAATTTACATCCACGGGCAGAAACTTGATCCTCGACTCTCCATCAAACAGCTCAGTCCCATCCGTAGTGAACTGGGCATGGTCTTCCAGAACTTCAACCTGTTCCCGCATATGACCGTGCTACAGAACGTGATTGAAGCACCTCTACTGGTGCGTAAAATGCCGAAAGACCAGGCTGTAGCCCTGGGAGAGAGGCTGCTTGCAAAGGTTGGCCTTGCGGAAAAACGTGATGCTTACCCCAATCGTCTCTCAGGGGGACAGAAGCAGCGTGTAGCTATTGCGCGTGCGTTAGCTATGCAGCCACGAGCCTTGCTCTTCGATGAACCAACCTCGGCGTTGGATCCGGAACTGGTAGGTGAGGTGCTAAAGGTCATGCGCGACCTGGCTTACGAGGGCAGCACGATGGTTGTGGTCACGCATGAAATGCAATTTGCACGTGATGTATCGGATCGTGTAGTCTTCATATCCGATGGCTCGATAATCGAGCAGGGTGATCCCCAGGAGTTATTCAGGCAACCGAAAGAAGAGCGCACAAAGCTATTCCTGGAGCGAGTGCTCTCTACCTTACTATAGATACGAATGTACCAGGAAAATCAGCGGAAAGGCAAGGTGCACTTTTGAACCACGAAATCGACAGGCGAACATTCCTGAAACGTGTTGGTCAGGCAGGCGGCCTCCTCGCCGCTGGTGGGTCGATCCAGTATCTGCTAGCAGCTTGCGGAGGAAATATCCAAACGGGTGCTCCGAGTGGGACTGCTGGTCCCATAACGATACCCAATAAGGGTTTGAAAATACCCGGCATATTGCAGTGGGGATCGGATTTTGTCGATGGTGCGCCCTATGTCTTTAAGGACCCGACAAATCCTGCTAACTTGATCGGCTTCGAGGTCGAGATTATGGCGGCTATCGGCCAACTTATGCTTGCCACGCCAAAGCAGATAGAGACCTGTTATGGTGAAATCGACCAGGCCTTGCTGGCAAACAAATTCGACTTTGTCATGAATGGCTGGGAAGATTACGTCAGATCGTCAGAAGGTCGAGTTGTTCTCCATCCCCTATTATCGCTACGGGCAACAGATAGTGGTACGAGCCGATGATCCACGCTTCGCCAGCCTGAATGCCAATAGCGATATTGGTCTGGGCCCTGTCGAAGGTCTCACGGTCGGAACCGGCACGGGTTATAAGGCGGCAGATTACCTGGCGACAGACCCCAAGGTCACCGTCAAGCTCTACAATGGTAACCTGCCCTTCGACGATCTGAAGCAGAAGAAGATCGATGCTGTGATGGTAGACGTACCCATCGTTGCCTACTACGTGCAGGGCGCGGGTCCGGGTGGCACAGCCGACCCTGCATTGAAGCTGATCGGCAAGGCACAGTTCTATGATGTCTACATTGTCGGCTTCAATAAGAGCAATCCGAATGCCCCGACGGTGCTGAACGAGATCAACCAGGCGATTGACGTGCTGAAAAAGAACGGCACGCTCAAGCGAATTTACATGAAATGGAGCCTGTGGAATACTGGGCAAGCCCAGATCGGTATTATGTAAGGCATTTTTGCAGCAGGCTGCAAAAAAAGGCACGAGCCGTGGTAGGCGTCGAGGAATCAGGTACCTAAATAGGTACGATCTATCTTAAATCTGGATTCAAGCAGTAAGGATGTATGTATGGATCTTATCCAACAGGCTCTGCCAGATTTCCTGCATGGCGCATTAAATACGATTATTTACTGTGTCACTTCGTTTCCTCTCGCCCTTCTCCTGGGCCTGATTCTTGCGCTCATGAAGAGTTCGCCGTTCACCTGGTTGAGCACACCGGCCAAGATTTTCATCGAGGTAATACGCAGTACTCCTTTCATTACGCAGATATTTATCCTGTACTACGGGGTGGGTGCTCTCTTAACGAACGTTGATCCGTATCTTGACAATGCCTGGTCGGCGGGCATTGTCGCTTTAGCGCTGAACTATGCGGCATATGAGGCTGAGGTCTTCCGTGCCGGTTTTCTTTCGGTCAAGCACGGTCAGACGGAGGCGGCACTTTCATTAGGCCTGACATCGGGACAAAACTTCTTCCGCATCGTTTTGCCACAAGCAGTCCCTTTGATGATACCGCCATTCGTCAATGATTTCATCTATATGCTCAAAGACTCAGCCATTGTGAGCGTGATCTCTGGTACCGAACTCACCTCTGCCTTGACCGTCTGGGTCTCACACCACGCCAGTAATCCCCTACCGCTCTTTGCGCTTGTTGTTGTGCTCTACCTTGCAATGAGCCTGCCAACTTCGTATGTAGCCCGGTTCTTTGAGGGCAGGTTGCGCGCTGCACTCTAGTCAAGAAGAAAGAAAGCAAAAGGCGAGGTACTTACAATGTCAGACGTGTATAGGCAACCCTACTCCACGCAAACACAGGTCGCTGCTGAAGAGCCAAAGTCGCGCAATTGGCTCGTCGTTCTGGACTATTTCTTCTACGTGTTGCTTGCGGCGGCCCTGGCGGCGTTTCTCTACTATCTTTACACCTTTCGTGCTACCATTACACTCTTCTTACCCTTCTTGTTGCAGGCAGCAAGCGTGACGATATTTATTTCCGCGGTGAGCATGATTCTGGCAGTGATCTTTGGTTTTATCGGTGCGCTTGGTTGTCTCTCGCGTTTTGCACCACTACGCTGGATCGCCACAGTTTACGTGGAAGTGATACGTGGTACGCCCATTCTGGTGCAGCTGCTGCTGTGGGGCTTTGGTATCGGTTCCGTGCTTTCGCAAATAGGCTTTGATCCCTACGCTGTCGCTTTTCAGATTATGACGCCGCTGCAAAGCAATAGCCTGGTGCCGAACGAGTTCAGCGCCTACTTCTACGGCGTCATCGGGCTGAGCTTTAACTATGGTGCCTATCTGACCGAAGTGTTCCGCACCGGTATCGAGTCTGTGCAAAAGGGGCAGACTGAGGCGGCATTGAGTCTAGGCTTGAATTCCAGCCAGACTATGCGACGTATTGTGCTGCCGCAAGCTATACGTATTACGCTTCCTCCCTTTACCAACTACTTCATTACGCTGGTGCAGGACAGTGCCTTGCTCTCCATCTTTGGTGTGGTTGAGCTACAACAAGCGACCGGTTCATTTGCCGATCCGCAGTTGGATGCGAACATCAAATTCTTCATTTACATTCTCGGTGCTTTGATCTACCTTGCTATCTGTTATCCGCTTGCGTTGTTAGCGCGATATCTTGAAGCTCGTTTGGGGCGGGCGTATTGATTGAAAAGTGGAAGAGAAGCTAAGATATAAGGTTCGTAGTTGACGAAAATATCAGCCGTGAAATCATAGACAGACTTCGTACTGACGGCCACACACTCTACAATATCAGTGACCATCACCAAGGAGTAATGGATACTGTTGTCCTGTCTATCGCTCGACGGCGGCAAGAAGTGTTGGTCACCAAAGATACAGACTTTGGCAAGCTGATCTTTGTTGATGGCTTATCGACAGTAGGTGTCTTACTTATTCGTCTTCCTGGTACGATGTCCCCTCTAGATCAAGCAGAGCGGGTTTCCAATGTTATTTCTACCTATGGAAATGCTTTGCTAGGAGCTTTCACCGTTCTTGATACAGATAATGTGCGTCTACGTCTCGTCTAGTAGGTTTGTTGTGTGGAAGAAATATGCCGTATAGCAAAACATTGACAAAATTTTTGACAAGATGTACGCTTTGTATGTGGTGTTATGTCTGACTGTTTGAAAGGGACAGCTCGTGAAACATCCTTTAATTACAACTAATCCCGGTATAGAAGGCGGAAAACCTATAATCAAGGATACACGAATCACTGTCGAAATGCTTGCGAATGAGCACGCTGCGGGCAGAACCGTTGAGCAACTTCACTACTCCTATCCCCATCTCACGCGTGAACAAATTGAGGCGGCATTAGCCTATGCTGCTGATATGAAGCTAACAAGCGTACTCACTGACCAGAAATAAAATCCCTTAGCTCTGGCCTCTTCTTGCTAGATGTAGTACTGTCTCACCACAAGGCTTGCTTTCTTGCGGCCTCTTAGGCTATACTGTTCTCAGAAGATAGTTTTCCTAATCAGAGGAAACTCTGAGAAACATGGTGACACCATGATCACAAAAGCAAGTGAGATGCCTGGCAAACGAAGAGGCCGTTACATTGCGAAATTCTACGTATTTCGCGGTTTCCACCTGTCCACTTGCTACCCCTGAGTCTTCTTCTTCCTCTCCTGGTGCCCTAGAATCTGCGGTTCTCTGCCTGTAAGGGGAAAGGAGAGCGTGGGGACACCCCACACCCCGCTTAAGGGCGCAGCCCCTAAGAACCCTGCTTTCTCGTACCAAAGCTAACTGTCCCTGAAGCTTTCCATTGGTCAGGTGCAGTCTATCCAGAAGCAAGCTTCCTATGTTTTTCATTATTGCTTATCCAATTGGATAGGCGAGATCACACCCATAAAACATGGAGCGTGTTCATACACATTTTCCATGGCACCGATCCGGTCGGCGGGCTGGAATGGGTTGTTTGATAAGGCCGCCACTTTCAGAAAGGTTTTTTATGAGTACCGATGGCTTACTTAAGGCCCTTAACGATTCCACACGCTATCTCGACATCGTACAGAAGCAGCAATTGGGAAAGAGCGAAGCGCAGTGGTTGATCGAGACCACAGTTAGCAACTTTGCCAAGTACTACAACAGCGGATTTATCGAGTATCGGAAATCGGTCGCCGAGGCAGGCGACTTTGCCGCAGTCGAATGGACGGGACGAGGTGCAACCTTCAAGGACGCGCTGGGTCGCGAATTCATTGACTGCCTGGGAGGGTTCGGGGTATTCAACCTTGGTTGGGCCCATCCCACGGTCGTTGGGGCCGTTCAGGCACAGTTAGAGAAAAGTCCACTACCTACGCAGGAACTGCTGGACCCACTGCGGGGCATGCTTGCGCACCTGCTAGCTGAGATTACTCCTGGCGACATCCAGTATAGCTTTTTTGTCAGCAGTGGCACCGAGGCCGTCGAAGGTGCTATGAAGCTTGCTAAACTCTATACCGGCAAAAACGGGTTCATCGCCGCGGTACGCGGATTCCACGGCAAAACGACCGGTTCGCTCTCCCTCACCGGCAAGGCCTGCTTCCGCCGACCAGCTCTACCCCTCTATAATAACGTTTTTCATGTGCCGTATGGTGATGCAGACGCCGTTGAGCAGCAGTTGCGCATCGCCCGCGAGGTTGGCAATGACATAGCTGCCGTCGTGATGGAACCTGTACAGGGCGAGGCTGGCGCTATCGTTCCCCCCGATGACTTCTGGCCACGACTGCGCCGGCTCTGCGATGAATATGATGTACTGCTGATCGCCGACGAAGTACAGACAGGCATGGGACGCACCGGTAAACTCTGGGGGGTTGAGCATTGGAATGTGGTCCCTGATATCATCACTTCCGCTAAAGCATTGGGTGGCGGCGTCATGCCCATCGGCGCGTTCATGTCCACGCCCAAAATATGGAGTGTGATGAACAGCAATCCTTTCATTCATACCTCAACGACGGGCGGCAATCCCCTGGCCTGTGCTGCTGCTATTGCCGCTATCCACGTTACACTCGAAGAGCGGATTGCCGAGCAGGCCGCAGAGAAGGGTGAGTACTTTATCAGGCAGTTAAAGGAGATTGCAACGCGACACAGCGACGTCTACACGCACATTACCGGTAAGGGCTTGCTCATTGGCCAGCACTTCGTCAATGATGATGTCGGTTATGCCGTCGCATCTGGCCTTTTCAAGCGTGGTGTCCTCATCTCAGGTACACTCAATAACTCGCGTGTCGTTCGTGTCGAGCCGCCACTGGTCATCACATGTGAAGAGATCGATACTATCCTGAACCGCCTGGAGGATACCCTGCAAGAACTGCATGCACCTATCTCGGTCCAAGGGCGGAGACACGGACAGACGCAAGGTCATGTCCCTACCGCCCCTACTAACCACTTAGTCGAGGATGCTGCGCGTACGACTACTGTTGCCGTCACCACCGCCGTGGCATAAGAAGGAAGATGCAGAATGCATATTATTGTACTCGGTGGTGCAGGCGCTATGGGACGCATAGCGGTGCGCGCACTGAGCGAATACCAGGATGTTGACCACATCACCATTGCGGACTACAACGAGGAGCGCGCTAACGAGGTCGCAGCTACGTTTAAGAGCAATAAAATTGCAGTTCGACAGATCGACGTCAATGACCACGAGCGTCTGTGTAATCTGTTGCATGGGGCAGATGCTGTCTTGAATGCGGTTGAATATGTTTTCAATCTGCCTGTTCTCAAGGCGTGCATTCAGGAAAAGGTGCATTATGCTGACCTGGGTGGCCTCTTCCATATGACGCGCAAGCTGATGAATATGAGTGCCGAGGCCGAGGCGGCTGGTATTACGGCCATACTAGGCATAGGCGGCACTCCTGGCATTACCAATATGCTCGCTCGTGCCGCCGTTGAGAAGCTCGACCGCGTTGAAAGCATCAAAGTGCAGCTTGGCTGTAGTGACAATACTCCGTCAACGGCTCCGCTGGTCGCGCCGTATTCCATTCGCACCATTCTCGACGAGTGTACAAAGGAGGCCCAGGTTTTCCAGGATGGTGCCTGGTATCCACAACAGCCGTTGAGCGGTGAGGAGGAAATGGTTTTTCCTCTGCCCGTTGGACGCGCCACTGCTATGTACTCGCTGCATTCGGAGTGCGCTACATTCCCAGTCTCGTTTCGGCAGAGGGGCATTCGTCACGTCTCGTTCAAAATCGCTTTCCCTACGGACTTCATCACGAAGCTGAAGTTCCTGGTCGGTCTGGGCTTTGGTAGTGCCGAACCAATTAATGTGCAGGGGGCCAAGGTCTCGCCGCGTGAGGTACTGGCAAAACTGCTTGAGATGGTTCCAGTCGAGGAGGTCGAGCCGCAGGATTGTGATGTGCTGCGTGTCGTCGTTGCTGGAGAGGCAAACGGACAACAGGTGGAGATCACCAACCAGGTTATTGTGCTGCCCTATCGCCGTTGGGAAATCAGTGCTGGTGCCCTTGACACTGGTGTCCCACTTGCTATCGCGGGGCGCATGCTGGCCAACGGTGAGATTACTCGTCGCGGGGCTTCTGGCCCGGAACTGTGCGTGCCCGTCGCGTCGTTCTTCCGTGAACTTGCTCGCTTCGATATGCACGTGACGGAGACGCGCACGTTGGCGGTGTCGTGATGAGGAATGTGATGTCCGGTTGCTGATTGCTGAAAGGACGAAAGGAGAAGTTACTTTCGACAGAAATGTGACCCATTTGTGATATTTTCTCCATCGGATGTGACCTATTAGTGATTGCTCACTGCTAACTTGAGCATAAGACAAACCATTGTAAAGGAGAACAGAAAGCAGGATCGGTATGGAGACTCCCCTCCTTCTCATAGAAAAAATTGTTGCATCCGCGGGCATCGGCCTGCTCATCGGCCTGGAACGCGAATGGGCGCATAAGGAAGCTGGTGTAAGGAGTTTTACGATTGCGGCTCTGCTGGGCACCCTGTCCTGGCTTGTTTCTCCAACGATAGCCTCTGTTGAAGTGGGAGTGGTCTTGATCATCATCATCTTCGTCAATCTCTTTTCCTTGCTGAAAAACCACCCCCTAGAAATCACCACCTCACTGGCATTGGCTGCCACCAATGTGCTGGGTCTCCTGGTTGGGATGGGAGCCTTTTTTCTCGCCTTCACCTGTGCCATTCTCGTCGCCGCACTCCTGTCCTGGAAGACAGAACTGGTCGCCTTTACCAGTAAACTGACGGTGAGCGAGATTCGAGGAACACTCCTGCTGGGCTTTGTCACTGCTGTTGTCTACCCATTGCTTCCCAGTGGCCCTGTAGATCCCTGGCAACTCGTCAACCCTCGAAATGTTTGGCTCACGGTCATCATCGTATCAGGTTTGAGTTTTGTCAATTATGTCCTGCTACGACAACTTGGGACGAGAGGCATGCGCTATAGTGCTTTGCTCGGCGGCCTGGTGAACAGTGCAGCTATGTCAGCTTTATTGGGCAAAGAACTCAAACAAGACCCAGAGACGGCTACGACGACCGCGTCAAACTTTCTGCTCTCGGACATGGCGATGATTATTCGGGATGGGGTTCTTGTGGTCATCTTCTCATGGCCGCTGGGACTCCAGGCAAGCGTAGTCCCAGTAATGGTACTCTTTACCATGGTGCTCGCGGCAGGTACGACTGCCTTCATTGTGATATTGCGATCTGAGAAAAAACGACAGCAAGCCCCGCAAAAACCTCCTCTTCATTCTCCCCTTTCGTTGAGTGCAGTGCTGACATTTGGCCTGTTGTTTCTCTCACTCACCGTGGTGAGCGGACTGGGGCAAAAATTCTTTGGGGCGGTAGGCTTTCTAGCCATCGTGGTTGTTGGCGCGTTAGCAAGCACTGCTGCATCTGCTGTGCTTGTGGGGGGGCATCTTCATCTGCTTGGTGCAGGTCCTGCTGCCCTCACGCTGTTCTTCGCCACCCTTATAGGTTTAGTAGAGAATGTGGTCATTTTCTCTACGGTGACACGCGACCGAACCAGAAGTATGCGCCTTGCGCTGCTCTCGTCGCCGATGGTTTTGGTGGGGGTGCTGGCCATGGTGCTAGTTCTGCTCCTCTGGTGAATTACCCAGAAATCCGCAATGTGATCGTCCTGTGAGAGTCGAACGACCTGTTGTGATGGCAAGGTAAGATCGACATACTATCCTTCACGATGGAACATGGTAGTCGGAATGCTTGCTTCATTCCGCTAGAACAAAGGAGATCAGATTATCTCCTTCCTTCGCGCTGTTTGAGCCACGTGAGCGCCGATCTCATACCGTCAAGGTCAAACTGATAACGTGCAGCATTGCCTGGTTTGCTCTCATGCGATACCAGGTCGATAAGCCCATTTTCAATGTTGAGCCATACCTGCTGCTCTTCCGCTTGTGCTTCAATCTCTTCTAACAGTTTGCTCTTGAGTGCATTTTCTTTCTGCTCGACCATACGAACGATAGGCGCTCTGTGCTGATTTGCCCATTCCAGGAATTGAGCAGTGTCTGCCGCGCCCAGCGTTACTGCTCTGTCGCCTAGCATCACCTCCATTGTATGGTCGCTGCTTTGTGGCTGGATTTGTACTGAAAGAACAAGTGGACCATCCTCAATACGAAACATGTCATTGGCCATAGTCTGTTTTCCTTTCAACTGCTACGATTGATTCCTTCTGTTCAAGCGCCCTTCTAGCTACGAAAGAAGTATACTCTCCTCACCTCACAAAGACGTTACTGCCGTTCGTACTTTACCTCACAAAGCCATCACTAAAAGAGGTTCTCTCGCAGAACCACTGGACTGTGAACGAAATGTGAGAGGAAAGCGTAGTGGTGTGATTGCTTTGTGAGTTCATGATGCTATACTCTTCTCGAAAGCGTGAGCGGTTGTCTTTCTCGCAACCAATGGGACCCGTAGAATGAGGCATACATGTGGTTTCTCTTGGGCAGCTATGTTCAGGCGGATGTGCCGCTTCTTCCTGAGCAGAGATCAGGAAGTGTTTGCTCGCAAGCCGAAAAGGAGGCTCCTATGAACCAGATGGACTACAAAGGTGCCCTCGACATGTTACGCAGGGCCGGGTTCTCTACAGCAGAAATCGAACGGTTAGTCGGGTTCCGTCGATCGTTTGTTCACAACGAGCTGGATCAAGCGCCTGTTGACCAGTGTCGGCTGGAGTTTGTCCGCTGGCTCGTGGCAACTGGCAGGCTGACGGATTACATGGCTTGAACCCGGCTCTTCTTAATCGCCATGATGGCAAACGCCGTGAAGGCCACCGCATGAAGGAGAAGTGCAGCATGCAACTGAGTGAGAATGCGTGCCGGGTGCTGCAAGCCCGCTATCTGCGGCGTGATGCACACGGCGAGGTGAGCGAAACACCCGACCAGCTCTTTGCCCGCGTGGCACGCGCCATCGCGCACTCCGAACTGCTGTTGGGCGACCGGGAGCAATCGGCCTTCTGGGAGGAGCGGTTCTACCGGCTGCTCACCAGCCTCGACTTCCTGCCGAATTCACCAACGCTGATGAACGCTGGGACGCCTCTGGGGCAGCTCTCGGCCTGTTTCGTGTTGCCTGTGAAAGATAGCATGGAGTCCATTTTCTCTGCCATCCGCGATATGGCCCTGGTGCAGCGCTCCGGTGGGGGCACCGGCTTCAGTTTCGGTCGGCTGCGCCCCTCAGGCGATCTGATTGCCTCCACCGGGGGCACCTCCTCGGGGCCCGTTTCTTTCATGCAGATCTTTGACTGCGCAACCGAAAACATCAAACTCGGTGGTAAACGGCGCGGGGCCAATATGGGCGTCTTGCCAGTCGATCATCCTGATATCCTCACCTTTATTGATGCCAAACGGACGGAGGGCGCCTTCAGGAATTTCAATCTGTCTGTCGGCATCACCGATATCTTTATGCAGGCCCTGGAGCGCAACGAGCGGTATGAACTGCGTCATCCGACGAGTGACCGGGTCGTCGACCGCTTGCACGCACGCGAGGTCTTTGACCGTATCGTCCAGGCCGCCTGGACCACCGGCGATCCTGGCCTCATCTTCCTGGATACGATCAACCGGGCACATCCCCTGCCCGCGCTCGGCCGCATTGAGGCGACCAATCCCTGTGGCGAAGTGCCTCTGCTCCCGTATGAATCCTGTAATCTGGGCTCCATCAACCTGGCGCATTTTGTCAAGGAAGGGCAAGCGACCGGTACCGTCGAGTGGGATCGTCTTGCCGACGTCGTGCATCAGGCGATCCGCTTTCTCGATGATGTGCTCGTGGTCAATCGCTCTCCCCTGCCGGAGATCGAAGCAACGACGCTCGCCAACCGCAAGCTCGGCCTGGGTGTGATGGGCTTTGCGGAACTGCTCATTCGACTGGGGATTCCTTATCGCAGTGCGGAGGCGGTGACGTTTGCATCCCAGCTGATGCATTTCATCGCACAGGAAGCCCGCCGCACCTCAGCCAAACTGGCGAGCGAACGGGGAGTGTTTCCCACCTGGCAGCAGAGTGTGTATGCCTCCCAGGGCATGCAGTTGCGCAATGCCACGGTGACCTCCATTGCGCCGACAGGCACCATCTCGATCATTGCCGACACCTCTTCCAGCATTGAGCCACTCTTTGCCTTGAGCTATCGCCGCGTCGGCGTCCTGGAAGGACAGACCCTGACGGAGTGTAATCCGTTGTTGCTCTCCCTCGGTGAGCGGATGGGCTTCTTAACAGCAGAGGTGCTCGGGTATGTGACCAGTCACGGCACGCTGGCAGGCGCACCGAACGTGCCAGAGGTGATACGAGAGCTGTTTGCCACTGCCCTCGAAATCGCACCCAGGCAGCATCTCTTGATCCAGGCAGCGTATCAAGCGGAGGTGGACAACGCCGTGTCCAAGACGATTAACCTGCCGACCGAAGCCACATCCGAGCACGTGGCCGAGATCTACCGCGAAGCTTATTATCTCGGGCTAAAAGGTATTACCATCTATCGGTATGGCAGCCTTGCTGAGCAGGTGCTGCAACTCGGTGCAGGTGAAGAGCCATATGAAAAAGAACACGCTTCCAAGTGCGATCCGTACCAGTGCAAACTGTAACGAAGCGTGCAGCACATGAGATGTCTTGGCGTCATCATCACAGAAGGAGGGAGTACCAGGCATACAGGTTCCTGAGGAGGAAAAGGCGGCACCATACATACACTGAAGACAAGCAGATTGTGCAATTAACGAATGAACATAGCGAGCAGCAAAGGAAGAGAAACAATGACAGCGATCATACCCAGCCCCCACGTGGCTCCAACTGCTTCCCTGCTCTTGCTCGTCTTGTGCCAATGGCTGATTTTCCTGAGGGCAACGATGATCCCTATCGTATAGGCGGCTGCCGCCAGCATCAGGCCTGTGCTTACGACTAGCATGGCATCCTGTTGCTGGATGAAGAAACCATCAAAGGTAGTCAAAGAGCGTACGAACGCGGTACCTACCAGCGTAGCGACAACCAGCACCACAAGCAGTACCAGCGGCGTCAATACCACCGCCACGACATGCCACAGACGAGCAGGTGTTACTTGCTCTCGACGTACATCTTGCTTTGTCTGTGGATATTCTGTCACTGGTGCCATGTTTTACTCCTTGACATGCTGGATAAATCCGCATTCTACTTGTTCCTGCTTACTGCTCAGGCGATGCTCGTATCTGGCCCAAGTGCCTGGGTAAAAAAGTTGACGACGCGGTTGACGTAGACGACACCCATCACCTGGAACGATTGGATATGATCTGCCCCTTGCACCATCCAGGTCTGAACATGTGCATGCGGGGCAGCGGAAGCGGCCATTGCGAGCACCTTCAGGTTGGAAGCTGGGACCACGGTATCGGCAGTCCCCTGGATGAAGAAGATGGGGCGAGGTGCCATGCGGGCAACCACATCCACCGGTCGCGTTGCATAAAAATCGATGCCGTACAGGACACGCACCGCCAGCAGGACACTAGGAATAAACACGCCTGGGATCTGCGTGTTGCTCTCCAACAGAGGCACGATGGCCGCAAAGCCGCTGTCTGAGACGACAGCGTGGATCGCTGGCTCCTGGGCTGCCGCCAGGATGAGCGTGGCAGCGCCCATCGAATCACCCCAGCCAGCGATGACACGAGGCCGCCCCAGTTCTGGATAGGGGAGAGATCCTGAGCGCAAAAAATCGACGGCTCCCAGGATATCGCGCTGCTCAAAGTAGCCTTCCGACAGCGGGGCAGGAGCAGATTCGCCCATGCCGCGCATGTCAAAAGCCAGAATGGCGAAACCGCGCCGCGCCAACGCACTGCTCAGATTGAGTAGGAGCGGCGCTGCTCGATTGGAGCGTGTTCCATGCACCATGATCAGGGTGCGCTGAACTGTCAGGTGTCCATTGGGGAGAACGCCGGGGATGAACCAGCCGCGTAGCCGTAGGTGATCTTCACGGCTCAAGAAAGTCACGTCGCGGTATTGGAGTCCAAACGCTGCCGGCGTCTTTGTAATGGGCAAAGGCGGCATGTATTCGACCCGCATCGCAATGTAGACCGAAAGCCCCATGTAGCAGAACGTGAGCACCTCTGAGAGCACGAGAAGGATCACAATAGCCGTGCGAAGGCGGTGGCCGGGGTGTCTGGAAGAGGAAGTCTGTGCAGGTAATGCTGCGCTGGCATCTCTCGTTGGGAGCTGTAGGGACATAGGTTCATCAGGCCGTTGGGAAATTAATCATCACTCTACTGAATTTGTTGTGCGCCACGATGACGTATTCACACGATACATCATATCTCTTCAAGGAGCGACTTGTCAAATGGTCGCATTCCTGTTCGGTAACATTTTTATTTGAGTTGACAGGATGGTGGAAAGACGCGGTAAAGCGTAAAAACCACGAGCGTGAGCAAAATGTGAGACCCCACACACAAATGTGACGTCATTGTGAGATGGGAATGATACGCTTAAGGTGATCTTCGATCAGGGAAACGAAGCAGTGATAGTGAAATGTCCGCATGATATGTATAGTCAGTACCGTGTTCTACAAGATGAGGCAAACACCGGAAAACAGGTGCGAGCGGATCTGCAGGGAAATGGGGAGCAGAAAAGGCTCTACTATCTCGACTGGCTACGCGTGCTCGCCGTCCTGGGGGTATTTTATGCTCATGCGGTCTCGATTTTCGATATGCTCTACTGGCAAATGAACGCCAGTAGAGGAATTACTCTCGTGATCTTTGGCACCAATTGGGGGATGGCACTGTTCTTCTTCCTCGCCGGTGCGAGTTCCTGGTTTTCACTGGGTTCGCGCACGAGCCGTCAGTTCATCGCAGAACGGTTCGTGCGCCTGGTCATTCCTTTTGTTGTCGGAGTCATCCTTCTCTCTCCACCCCAAGCCTACCTGCTGGACGTGGGACTTTCGCGCTATCATGGCTCATTCCTCCAGTATTATACGTCTTTTTTCGCGCATGTACAACTGAGCTTGAACCCCCAGGTCCTGGCTGCCTACGGTTTCCATCTCTGGTTTCTCGCGTTTCTCTTTCTGTATTCGGCGCTTGCGCTCACCTTTTTCTTATATCTGAGACGACCCTCGGGTCAAAGTGCCATTGCCAGGCTTGCAGGAGTCTGTGGGCGGCTAGGAGGCATCTACCTCTTTCTCTTGCCCCTTGCTTTGATCCAGGTTGCTCTGCAGCCTGTGTTTCCCGTCTACCAGGGGTGGACTGATTTCCTGAGCTGGTTTGTGTACTTTGTGTACGGATATCTCTTCTTATCGAGTGCCCGGTTGAACAGGGCCATACGACAGCAGGCATGGATAGCTTTTTGTATAGGTGCCGTAAGTTTGATCACGCTGTTAGCAACGACGTATGGTCACGGTTTTCTCAGTTTATGGGCTGAAACGCCGAGCTACTCGATCAGATATGAACTGTATCAGCTGCTCTTCAGCATCACCGCCTGGTCCTGGATGATCTTCGTCGTCTATTTCGGCATGCGTTTCCTCAATGTTAGCAACAAACTCATCCAGTATGGAAATGAAGCTGTCTTACCCTTTTACGTGCTCCATTATGCTGTGATCGTTGCTATGGCCTATTTCTTTCTACCCTGGCATGTCGATCTGGTGGCAAAATTCCTGCTGGTGAGTACATTTTCCCTGGCTGTCACACTTGCTTTGTATGAAGGGCTGATAAGACGGTTCAACATCTCACGCAGGTTGTTTGGCATGAAGCTCAAAAAGCGAACTGGAACCTGATCATAGCTATCCAGGGATTGCGCAAGCTCGAATTCCCCTACTCGCTGTGTAGGGCCTCGATGGGATCGAGCCGTGAAGCCCGGACCGCCGGGTAGAGACCGAAGGCAACCCCAATAACTGCCGAGATCGCGAACGGCATCAGCAAGGACGTTGGGCTGATCACGAAGGGCAATCCGGTGGCGTTTGTGACAACATAGCCGACAACCAGGCCGAGCAGCATCCCGATGATACCTCCTACAAGGCTCAGTGTCAGTGCCTCGATCAGAAATTGATTGCGAATATCCCCGCGTCTCGCTCCAACCGCCATGCGAATGCCGATCTCGCGGGTGCGCTCGGTCACCGAGACGATCATGATATTCATGATACCGATGCCACCGACCGTCAGCGAGATGCTGGCGATGCCGACCAGAAGGAACGTCAGCGTCTGCGTGACCTGCTGCGCCTGCTGTAAAAGCTGAGCGGAGCTCTCCGTGTTGAAGTCATCGGGTTGGCCCTTTAGGATATGGTGACGTTGCTCAAGCAAAGTGGTGACGTCTTGCTGGACCTGGTTAACAGTGCTTGAATTGTCAGCCGTGACCAGAATTTGATCCACGTAGGTCGAACTCTTGAGGCGATCGAGGGCCGTGGTGTAGGGGGTGAAGATGATATTATCCGCGTTAGCGGAAGCCCCCGTCCCTTTGGCCTGTAACACACCGATCACGCGGAAGAGCTGATTGCCGATGCGGATCGTCTTGTTGAGCGGATCGGTCCCGGTCGGAGTAAAGAGATTCTGCACCACCGTCTGCCCAATGACGGCGACCGACTTGGCTGTTGTCTGGTCGTTGGTGCTGAACCACAAGCCTTCGGCCATCGTCCAATCCTGGATCGTCTGATAGTCAGTACTGACCCCACTAACAGGTGCATTCCAGTTCTCGCTGCCGAAAACCACCTGTTCAGTTGTAGAAACGACGGGACTGATATAGGGGACATGGGCTACCTGCTGCTTGATGGCATTGGCGTCGGCCACTGTCAGTGATTGCACGGTGCCACCAGCGCCGAAGGCTCCGCGAGTGCTCGCTGTGCCGTTGCGGAGCTGAATCGTGTTGACACCCAGGCTCGAGAAACGCCCGGTGATTTGGGCACTCGCTCCCTGAGTCAAGGTGAAGGCAGCGATGACAGCAGCCACACCGATGAAGATACCCAGGGCGGTCAACAGCGAGCGCAAGCGATTGGCCCAAATGGCCTCTAACGCACTACCAAAATTAGCGCCGATCAAACTGCCGCGTGTGAAGCCTCGCCCACGAAGCTGCGGGAGCGCACTTCGTGCGGGAGGCGTTGGTGGAGCTAACGGAGGCTTCTGTGGAGCGATCGTTGGCATTTTTGACTGGATTGAACTGCTCATATGACTTCCTCCTTATGCGCTTAACGATACAACATAGGCCTCACAGAGGCATCACGAAAGATCGCTCAAGTTTCACGGGACGATCACAACTGCCCACCAGATAGCGAATACGATATTGTTATCAATTTGTGACGATCAGGCCAGGGCATGTGATGGCGATGTGATGCCCTGCCTCTACACTTGAGTGTAGATAGGAAACTGTGGTGAAGCCACAAGGCCAGAAAGAAAGATGAGGTTATCATGTTTCAACACGTTTTAGTCCCTCTCGATGGGTCCACTCGTGCGGAGCACGCGTTGCCTGTAGCGGCACGCATCGCACGCGCCACGGACGGCTCGGTGCTCCTGGTGCAAGTGGTCAACTTGCCGATCGATTACAGCGGCGGATTGGCACCGTTAGTGGCTGGAGAGATGATCGAGGTGGAGATGGACGGAGCAACTGACTACCTCAAAACAGTTTCCGCATCAAAGATACTGGCAGGAATCGAAACCAGGACGGAGGTCTCCTTAGGGATGCCAGCTCAGTATCTCATTGCGGTAACCGAGGCCCATGAGAGCGATCTTGTCGTGATCTGCAGTCATGGGAGAACCGGGTTGACCCGTTGGGCGTTGGGCAGCGTAGCTCATTCGCTCGTTCATCAAAGTGCGGTACCGGTCCTCGTGCTACGTCAGGAGGAAGCGCTGTCACTCTCATCGAATAGAGAGCAGCCGCGCCCGCTCCGCACGCTCGTCCCGCTCGATGGTTCACCGTTGGCCGAGGCTGCGCTCAGCCCGGCAGCGCACCTCACTGCAGCTCTGGCGGCCCCTGGCCAGGGAGCATTACACCTGGTTCAGGTGGTCAAGCCCTTTCCAGCCACAGCAGAGGAGGGCGTTGTCAGCGAGCTGAATGCAGAGGCGCTCCAGCGTGCCAGGACATACCTGGCTACCGTGGCAGAACGCTTGCAGGCTATGGTGAAGGACCTCACGCTCGCTGTGACCTCCTCGGCCAAGCTTGGGACCGACGTGGCCAGCACTTTGGTGAGCCTGGCGGAACATGGAAGCAAGGGAATACCCCACGATGAATTGGGGGCGATCTGCCTGGGGGGCAAATTCGGAAGAGGTATCGGCCCTTGTGACCTGATCGCCATCTCCACTCATGGCCGAGGCGGGCTGGAACGCTGGGTGATGGGCTCTGTGACCGATCGAGTCCTCAATACGACACGGCTGCCGATGTTGACCGTGCGGCCGCCGAAAAAAGGATGAGAGGAGGCGCATAATGCCTGGTTCATTCCGTATCGGCAAGATTGCCGGCATCGACATCTCTGTCCATGTGAGCTGGCTCATCATCTTTGTGCTGCTCACCTGGTCCCTTGCGACGGGCTGGTTTGCTACTCTCTATCCAGGATGGTCGGCCGTGATCTACTGGAGCGTCAGTGTGCTTGCAGCCCTGCTGTTGTTCCTCTCGGTACTGCTGCATGAACTGGCACACTCCCTGGTCGCCCAGAGGCGCGGCTTGCCGGTGAAAAGCATCACCCTGTTCATCTTCGGAGGGGTCTCCAACATCGAGCAGGAGCCGAAAAGTCCAGGTGTCGAGTTCCAGATGGCCTTCGTCGGCCCGCTGACTAGCCTGGTGATTGGCGGACTGTCTTTCCTGCTTCTGCTTGCTATTGGAGGAGGCAGATCACCGCTGGCGGCCATCCTGGGCTACCTGGCCGTGGCGAATGTCCTGCTTGGGCTCTTCAACCTGGTGCCAGGCTTTCCGCTCGATGGAGGGCGCGTCTTACGCTCGATCATCTGGAAGCTCAGTGGGAGTTTGCGGACGGCCACCCGTGTGGCAACGCTGGCAGGCCAGGGGATTGCCTACCTCTTCATTCTCGGGGGCATCTGGCTGATCTTTGCTGGCTCCTGGGTAGATGGCCTCTGGATTGGCTTCATCGGTTGGTTCCTCTTGAGTGGAGCCCAATCTGCCAATTCCCAGGTCATGCTAGAGACGATGTTCAAGGGCGTCACCGTTGGTGAGGTCATGAATGCCAGTCCCGTGACGGTTCCAGCCAACATCTCGCTGCAAAAGCTAGTGGATGATCTCCTGCTGCCCCATGGCTGGCGCAGCGCGTTTGTGATGCAGGGTGACCAGCTAGTCGGTGTGATTACCCTTGATGATATCCGTCATGTCCCACGTGACGAGTGGGCGCAGACGCCGGTCGGATTCGCGATGATCCCGTTGGAAAAGCTGCATGTCGTTTCGCCGCAGCAAAGCTTCAACGAGGTCTTGCCACTCATGGTCGCCCGGGACGTGAATCAGGTGCCCGTCGTCGAGAACGGTCGCCTGATGGGCGTGTTGAGCCGAGAGGACGTCGTGCGGTTTGTGGAAATCAGGCGAGGGCTTGGACTGGACACGGGAAAGAAAGGAGAACAGTGATGGGATACACTTCATCACCTGGATGGAAACGCGCAAGCATCAGGTAGATACCCGAGCCAAGGAGGAACAGTATGGGGTACGACTAATATCGCTGTAAAGTAAGCAATGAGGGACGCCTGGATCCGGGCATCCTCTCTGCTGGACATGAGCACGCATTGAGAGCGTACAGACGCTCAGAAAGAAGGAGGGAACTGATGAGAACGATGTTTCTGCGCCACTGGAGAAGGCTGGTGACGACGTGATGCAAGCACTACAGCACAAGCAAGCACCAGCCAGAGTCACGCTGGCAACGGAAGGGCTGACCCGTCGTTTTGGCGCGCTGACCGCCGTGGATGCTCTCACGCTCTCCGTCGAAGCAGGTGAGGTGTTCGGCTTACTGGGACCCAATGGCGCCGGCAAGTCCACGGTGATCAAGATGCTCACAACCTTATTGCCTCCGACCGCGGGAACGGCGCACGTAGCAGGCTTTGACATCGTGCGGCAGGCAGCCGAGGTGCGGCGCATGATTGGGTATGTCCCTCAACTGCTCTCTGCCGACGGGGCACTCACCGGCTATGAGAACCTGCTGGTCTTCGCCAGGCTCTATGAACTCCCTCGCCACGAGCGGGACCAACGGATCCATGAAGCGTTGGCCTTTATGAACCTGGCGGATGTGGCAGATCACCTTGTGAATACCTACTCTGGCGGCATGATCCGGCGCCTGGAGATCGCTCAGGCGACCCTGCACCGGCCGCAGGTGCTCTTTCTGGACGAGCCAACCGTGGGGCTGGACCCGCTGGCGCGCGAGGTCGTCTGGGACCACCTGGAGCTGCTGCGTGCTGAGATGGGCACGACCATCTTTCTGACCACGCACTACATGGATGAAGCCGAACGACTTTGCACGCGCGTGGCGATCATGCATCTAGGCAAAGTCGCCGCCATTGGGACTCCCAACGACCTGAAAGCATCCCTTGGCGATGGAGAGGTGACGCTGGATGATGTGTTCGTTCACTACGCGGGAGATGCCCTGGAATCTGGAGGAAGCTATCGTGAAACTGCAAGAACGCGGCGCACGGTTCGGCGGCTTGGCTAGCCCTGCACCGTCACGACGAGCAGGACCACTGACTCGTCTCGTGCTTTTTGTGGCGAAGACGCTCGCCATCACCGACATGGAGGTGCGCAAGCTGCGCCACGACCCGACTGAGTTGCTGACACGCTCAGTGCAGCCTGCGTTGTGGCTGCTCATCTTCGGGGAGGTCTTTACCCGTATCCGGGCCATTCCCACCGGCAGCATGCCCTACCTGGATTATATGGCTCCGGGTATCCTGGCCCAGAGCGTGCTGTTCATCGCCATCTTCTCCGGCATTGCCATCATCTGGGAGCGCGACCTGGGCATCGTGCACAAGTTCCTGGCCAGTCCCACGCCTCGTACTGCGCTGGTGCTGGGCAAGGCGTTAGCAGCAGGGGTGCGCGGCCTCTCGCAGGCGATTATCGTCTACCTTCTCGCTTGGGTGCTGGGTGTCCACCTGAACTGGAATCCGTTGGCGCTAGTGGGAGTTGTAGGCTTTGTCCTACTGGGCGCTGCCTGCTTTTCCACGTTCTCGCTCATCATTGCCTGCCTGGTGAAGACGCGCGAGCGCTTTATGGGCATTGGGCAGATCCTCACGATGCCCTTGTTCTTCGCCAGCAATGCCATCTATCCCATCGCTATCATGCCAGCGTGGCTGCAAGCCATAGCGCTGGTCAATCCGCTGACCTATGAGGTTGATGGGTTGCGAGCGCTGATGCTGGGCAGTGGCTTGAGCCTGAGCGTACTGGCACTGGACTTCGTCGTCTTGCTGGTGGCAACGACGGTGCTGATATGTATCGGCGGATGGCTCTATCCTAGAGTCGCTGTGTAGGAGATCCCGATGCTTCCGCCCAAGCGTCCTGGTTTCTCTCCTTGCAGAGTGGCCTCGCTTCTTGTGAGACGATCCTGGCCGAGCCAGTTCGCGTCTGGTGACACCGAGATGAAGGCAGAGAAACCAAGAGCTGTCCTCGTTTAGGGAGGGCGTGCTGCATTAGGAAGAGTATCAGCTGTGATCTTTTTCTGAGGTTGTCGTGCTATGCTATACATGGAAAAGTAGGTATAGGTTCGACAACCTCATGAAGCTAAAGAGGTTCATACATAGCAATGCTGTTCCCTTAAGGGAGGTTGATACAGACATGGAGAACCAGGAAAAATCACACATGACGCTGCTCTTTGTGGGTGACGTCATGCTTGGACGACTGGTGAATGCGGCTCTTCAGCAACAAGCGCCTGCCTATCCGTGGGGAGACACGTTAGCACTGTTCAAGCAGGCCGATGTACGCCTCTGTAATCTCGAGTGTGTCATTTCGGATTGGGGCACGCCCTGGTCGGCCACTCCAAAGGTGTTCCACTTCCGATCAGATGCCAAAAACGTTGCCATTCTTACAGCTGCTCACATGGATGCGGTCTCACTGGCAAATAACCATGCGCTTGATTTTGACTATGAAGGACTGTTCCAAATGATAGGCAATCTGGATGCGGCCGGCATTCAGTATGCCGGTGCAGGCACAACCATCACTGAAGCCTCTGAACCTGCCATCTGGGAAATGCAAGGGAAGCAACTCGGACTGATCGCCTTTACCGATAATGAGCCTGGCTGGGAAGCCACAGAAGAACAACCGGGAATACTGTATGTGCCCGTGACGCTGAAGGATCAGCGTGCTGTCAAGCTGTTGGAACTGGTGAGCAAGACCAAAGCGATGGTCGATGTGCTGATCGTCTCGGCTCATTGGGGGCCGAATTGGGGAGACAATCCTCCAGCGAAACAGATTCCCTTTGCTCATGCGCTCGTTGATGCAGGCGCTGATGTGATTTTTGGTCATTCCGGTCACGTGGTGCGAGGGATAGAGCTGTATAGGGAGAAACCGATCCTGTATTGTACAGGCGATTTTATTGACGATTATGCCGTTGACGAAATAGAACGCAATGATCAGAGTTTTATGTTCGTGGTTGAAATAGATGGACAGACGATATCCCGGCTGCTGCTGTATCCTACCGTCATTGAAGCATGCCAGGCAAGGCGTGCGAAAGACAACGAGATGAAAGCCATCGTGGCAAGGATGCAGAGGCTCTGTAGGAAACTGAACACGGCTACGACGTGGGATGAGCAAGCAGAGCTTCTTGAGGTTCGGGTGAATCAGAGTGCGCCCGGCTAACGTGAATAGTTTCCTCATCTGGTCATTGGCGCAAGGGGACAGAGATGTATCACGTAGTGAGCACATTCTACCAGTATGTGTCGTAGCATACTTCTAGTGGGCCAATCATAGCGAAGGGAGAATGGCTCTAGCGGGGAATATCTTTTAACTCCTCTGTGTTATAATGGGTGTATGGTGTGGGGATCAATAGAAGGTAAGTAGTAATCAGTCCTGGTTTCGCTCCGCCGCCCGGAATTTGAGGAAATCACTGACCGACGATCACCTCGAGATAGCTCTTTCTGTCAATATCTTTGACAAACTGTATTCCTGCTCGTACCATTCCATTCAATCTCAAGCATGTTGTTTGGCGGAGTGAACACAAAGCAAAGGAAATAGTAACCCATGATGTCCGTTGAACATTACCAGGACCGTACCCTTACCTGTCGGGACTGTGGCCAGGACTTCACTTTTAGTGCTGGCGAACAGGAGTTTTATGCTGGTCGGGGGTTGACCAATGTCCCCGGTCGTTGCCCAAGTTGCCGTGCTGCCCGCCGGAGTGGTCAGTCATCCGCACCGCGTATGCGTGGTGAACAGTATGAGACCACCTGCGCGAGCTGTGGGCGACCGGCTACGGTGCCATTTGTGCCTCGTGAAGGACGCCCGGTGTATTGCAGTGACTGCTTCCAGTCGCAGCGTGCCTCTCGCGATCGTCGCGAGGACTCGCGCAGCTACAGCTACAGCGGGAGCAGCTATAGCAATGACAATTCCCGTGGACGGGGGCGTGATCGGCGTGATCGCCGCGATACCCGCTGGTAAGATCCTGCAAGGGCCCCCCTTTCGGGTGCCTCGGAGGGTAACCTGCAGGTTACCCTCTCCTATTTGTGCGTTGTTTGAAGTCTTCCCAACCCTTCGCAAAACTCCCAGGCGAGAAGGAATTAGTGGTTGTTCCCGGGGCCACGCATCTGTTTGAAGAACCTGGTACTCTGGAGATAGTAGCACAGGAAGCGACACAGTGGTTCAAACACTACCTCCATGGAACTCCAGGCCGCTAGACCTGGTCCAGGATGCACAGAACTTCTCGAACGTCGATTTCTTCCCCCACCCTGGAAAAAGGGAAAAGTGACCACTCCTGAGAACTCTGCTTGCACAATTGAATTGCACAGACGTTATCTTGATGCTATCCTATCTAATCTTGTCAATCCGCTTGTACGCGCACCTTCATTTGTGATGCAACTGTATAGAAATGACCTCTCTCTGTGAGTGGATAGTGATACTGATGTTCTATGGTATTGATGTGAAATGGAAGATGTACATAGTAGATGATCTGGCTCCTGGCAAGGCAGAAAGCCAGGGAAGAGGGTAAGCCTCGCAGAGTGATGATACGAGGCTTGCCCAGGGAGCAAAACGATGATCATCAAAGATGCGCTTTTTGTTGTCTGGTTCTTTCTGCCTGCAGGACTGGCCAACATGACTCCGATTTTTGCAGCAAAGCTGCCGTATATCAGAAGATGGTCCTTTCCACTCGATGGGTACGCAACCTTCCGTGGCAAAAGGGTATTCGGCAGCCATAAGACCATCCGCGGAGTGTTAAGCGGCATGCTCGTCGGTATCTTGACCGTGTATCTCCAGGTCTATGTGTATGTCCATGTTCCTCTTGTGAGGACGTTCGTCTTGCTCGATTATGCTGCCATCCAGCCTCTGCTCTTCGGTGTGCTCGCCTCGGGAGGGGCTTTGGCAGGGGATGCTCTCAGAAGTTTTTTTAAGCGTCAACTCGGCATTGCTCCAGGCAAGAACTGGTTCCCGTTTGACCAGCTCGACTATGTGATCGGCGGAATAGCCTTGATGGCTGTGTATATTCGGCTCACCTTCTCGCAGTATCTCCTGTTATGCCTCATCTGGTTTCTGCTGCACCCGCTGGCGACGTTCATTGGCTATGTACTGAAACTCAAGGATAGCCCTATTTAATGCTGTATCAACCAAAGCACCAACTAATTGAGGACGAAGAGGTGAGTGCATGCAAAAGTTGTAGAGCAAGGCCTTGCAGCTTCCTGCTCTTGTCGTCTGATTTGCTCCATATGCTTCAGCACATTCAGTTGTTCGAGGTCACTATAGTGTGGGCTGCACGTAGGGTGGCACTGGGACTGGCTCAGCCGGATTGGCGTTTGATCCCAAAATCTGCACTGGATGATAGAACAGGTTCATCAGTGTATGACTTTTGATCCTCATAATCCAGGCTGTTTCCGCGGGGCGGGCTAGCGGCAGATGGGCAGCCACGGCGACTGCTACGACAACGCCCTAGCCGAGAGCTTCTTCGCCGCCCTCGAGTGTGAGCTGCTCGATCGGCAGCTGTTTCTCAATCTCTAGCCCAGCCTGTAGAGCTTCCAGCCGACCGCGATAAACCAGATTGGGAGGAGAACGCCGTAGACAAAGTAGCCAGAGCCTAGAATGGGCCAAAGGGCCTCACTAAAGATGCCCAGGACGCCGGTTATTATGCCCAAATAGGCGACGCCCTTATGGAAGACTCCCTTCAGCATGACGAGAGAGATGACCAGAATACCGATCGCCGTCAAGATACCGGCGGCAGCCACTGCATTAGCCACTGCGATAAGACCCTCAGCTGCAGTCGCGAAGGCGAGGCGTTGTGCAGCGGTGGTGGCTGCCACGTATTGATCGCTCAGGTACACCAGGCCGCCGTTGAGCGATGGAGGGCTGCTGTTGTAGGCCAGAGCGATAACCTCGGAGGCGATACCGATTAAGGCACCTATTGCAGCGTAGCTCTTGTTCACGTGCTTGAGTGCCACATAGAGAGCCAGGAATACTACAATGGCCGGGACACTTAGTCCCACGAACGATGCTAGTTCGATTATGTAGACTGACTTGTTTGAGGCGATGTACTGGAAGGTGGCAGCTCCGCCCGAGCTCGGGGGCGGCGTGATGAAGAGAAGCACAATTGGTACTATGATGAGAATGACAAAGAGAGCTGCTGAAACACCCCCTGCCCGATAGAGACCTCTCCATGATGGGTCTGGAGAAGCCTCAGTCTCTCCCGATGATGTTGCTACACTCATGGTTTTCAACCTCCTCTTGAAGAATGGCTATCTCACGCTCAAACAACTATTTTTGACGTCTCGCCTACGAGCCAGCGACCGTCGCTGGGCGAGGACAAGTCGCGTCCCGCACAGGACAGGTAAGGCTACGCTTTCTGGCGCGGGTCGTGGCATACAACGGCCGCTGTATCTCATCGTCCCCTGGCATAGGTCGCTGAAGTTCTTCATCACTCGTTCCCCACCGCAGGAGCCAGGGACGAATGAATCGTAAGTAAACACCTAACGCAGTTCCTCCCAGGAATGCCAGTCCTATCCCTATCTTTTTGAACATCGAGATTCCTCCATTGCAATGGTGGGACCGCCAAAGTTACGACAGCGACACCCACACCGAAGGCGAAGAGCATCGAGCCAAGGAGGCACAACTACTCCCAATGCACCTGCAGGAATCGCTCAAGCAGGCGAGCGCGCCATATCCAGAGCAGAATCAACCCCCAGGCCACAGCGATAGCTCCAATCAAGGCGTAGTCGCTCATACGCAATGACACCAGTTCGAAGAACCCACGGAGTGGCGGGATAACAAGCATGACCACGTAGCCCAGCAGTAGTCCGAGTGCCAGTAGTGTCGGTCGCCAGTCCCCACTGAGCCTATTTCCTCCCACCCAGGCCCTCGTCGGCGGCACGACAAATGGGATGAGCAGTAACCCGCACACGATGGCAAATGTGGTGAGCGCACTCTGGGCAATGGCTAGTGCTCCTGGTGTGATGGCCAGGTTGCCAGTACCGGGGTTCGCCGCCTGGGTCGTGGAGACGAGTGCCATCAGGTATACTCCCAGTCCCGCGAGACTCAGGGTTAATGCCGCCGGGAGGACAAAGTGAAAGAATGAGTGCAGCCGCTCGCGAAGTCCAAACTGACCTGGATGTGCCCAGGCCGCCAGAGCCACCGTTGGGATCCCCTCCGTTACCAGCGTGAGAATCGCGTTCTGCTTGGGCACAAATGGGAACCCATCGATCACCATAGTGGCAACAATCAATATTGCCACGTACGCGATACGTGTCAAGAAGAGCTGCAGGATAGTGTGCATACCGTTGCGAATGCGTTGCCCTTCGCGAAATACCTGTGGCAGAGCCGCAAACGAATCCTTTAGCAGCACGATGTCAGCCACACCACGAGTCGCCGAACTGCCGCTCTGCATGGCAATACCCAGGTTCGCCTGTTTGAGTGAGAGGACATCATTCACGCCGTCGCCGATCATCGCGACATAGTGGCCACGGCTGTGCAGTGCCTGCACCAGTTGTGCTTTCTGCTCTGGCGTGATGCGACCGAAGATGGTGGTCTCCTCGGCTACTTGCGCAAGCTGCGCTGCATCCTTCCCGGCCACCTCTTCACCTGAGATACACCTGATATCACTCCCGAGCCCCGCCTGCTTTGCCAGTGCTGCCACGGTCTGTGGATGGTCGCCGGAGATGATTTTGAGTTTGATCCCAGCCTCTGCAAAAGAAGTAAGCGTCGCCTGTGCCTCGGGGCGCAGCTCGTCGCGCAAACTCACGACTCCTAGCGGGATCAAGTCCTTCGGCAGGCATGGTTCGCCGTTCGCATCGTGCAAGGGCACAAGGGCAGGGATGAATGCAAAGAGTACCACGCGCAAGCCGCGTGCAGCTTCCGTATCAATATACTCTTCCAGGCCAGTAACGGAACGCAAAGCAGGTTGGAGAATCTCTGGTGCTCCCAGCACGTAGACGGCACGTTGTTGCGCGTCATCCACTGCCAATGCACTCCACTTGCGGGCCGAGGAGAATGGCACTTCCTCGTGGATATGTAGGATGTGTGCAGACTGCCCGCCGCATGCAGCACCAATCGCAGCGCTGGTGGTGTTGCCCACTGAGAGGTTCGCCACGTAGTCAGCAAGGAGGCCCTGCAGTTCGGATACATCGGTCCCCACACGATGCATAGCATCGAGCACCAGGGTATTGGCTGTCAGCGTGCCGGTCTTATCCAGACAGAGCACGTCCACATTGCTCAACGACTCGACGGCATTCGCCTGTTGCACCAGTGCGCCCTTTCCGAGGATACGCAGAGCTCCCAGAGCATAAGCCACACTGGTCGCTAGCAGCAAGCCCTTTGGGATGATCCCGACAATCACCACGGTCATCCTCACTCCAGCTACCAGTGGAGTATGGTTGAGAGCTGAGCCCATCACGAGCAGAATCTCGCAGAAGAGCGCCACCAACAAGGTGACCTGGATGATCAGGTTGATACCTCGCTGAAGCGGTGTATAGATGCGACGAAAGGCGCGGGCTCCTCTGGTGATTTGATTGGCCACACTCTCCTGGCCGACCTGCTCAGCACGGTAGCACGCACTTCCGCTCACACAGAAGCTCCCCGAATACAGATGATCGCCAAGACGCTTAGGGATGAGATCCGACTCGCCAGAGAGCAGCGATTCATCGACTTCCAGGTGGCCATCGCTGACCATTGGCCCATCCACCACCATCTGGTCGCCAGGGCGCACCACCAGGATGTCATCTATGACGATTTCACCCGGGTCAACGAGTCTCTCCTGCCCCTCGCGCATGACGGTCGCTTTGGGACGGGTGAGCAGGGCAATGCGATCAAGAACGCGCTTCGCCCGTATCTCCTGCACGAGACTGATGAGGACGTTGAAGGATACCACACCCATGGATACAATGGCGTCAGAGTACTGTCCCAGCAGGAGCAGGGCAACGATGAGAATGAACATGATCGTATTCACGAACATGAAGACATTCTCGCGTACGATCTGGATGTATGATCTGCTGGTCTTCAGTGGTGCCGTGTTGCCCAGCCCATGTGCGCGGCGGACAATAACCTCGCTCTCGGAAAGGCCCTGGAACTGGAGACCCATAACGGGTATGGTATGATGGGATCCTTGTTCAGTTATGCCTGCTGCCATATGTACTTCCTCTAGAGATATCAGCTACTAGCTTGGCAGCACCCTTCACGGAAGATATTTTCACTTGGCTACTTCCTCTAACTTTGTTGTGGCGTTCACTGAAACCTTTTCGGGGACCTCTTTTTGCTGGTGCACCCACAGATACTGTTTGATCCCGCCAGCAGTGAAGAGAAATCTTGAGACGAATGGAAAGGCCTTCAGCGCTACTGATGGCTGGATAATTTCAGGCCGTTCCATGGTATATTCATGCTCATTCCAGATGAGCCTACACGTCCCAGTAGCCAGTACATTGCGGCACCAGTCAACGCCCGCTTCGTATGGCAGTGGAATAACGAAGCCATCACCAAACGGCTTGGCAACAACCGGTGTCGTATATTCACGCCCGGAGCGCCGTCCGACATGCTTGATAGTAGCGTAAGCGCTTGAGCGGCGTCCGGCAATTTTGAGCGTAGTCGGATTCAAGATCTGTTTGTTAAACCGAACCAATCTAGCCCGGAACCACTGTTGGTGCATTGTTCTCACCCAAACAATGACGATGAGAAAAAGCCCACCCACAACAGATATCGTAGCGGTAAGTAATCCGAAGAGGACACGCACGATCAAGGGCATGTGTTTTTTTGGAAATGACGTCTGCATTGATCTCTCTACTTTCTGTAAAATGCTGCCTGGACAAAAAGCAGCACGCTCATTTTCTTTTATACATCAGTAGTCACACAGACACGTCACATCAGTGTAGACAATGATCACAACTCTATCACAGATTGTTTCTTTATTCCCATCTACGCCTGTAGCACAGAACAATCACATTGCCCAGCACTCCCGCAAGGCCAAAGAGGAGGATGGCAACGTTTGCTAACACCCATCCTCTCATTGGTTTCGGTTGCTCAGGCATAAAGGTGCATTCTCACCCTCAATACTGAAATGAAGGAACTTCCTCCACAGTTGATGAGTCTGCTTGCTATGATCATCATAGCAAGCAGACTCATCAACTGTGGAGGAAGGGCCTCCTACCCCGCAAAGGGAAATGACTTGCTTACGATAGTCAGGTCAGGCAGGTGCCTCAACCTCTGTTTTTCTCCTTAATAAGTCGGGCAGTCACAGTCGCGATCAGCGACATCGTTACTGAAGTGAACACAGATACGCCTACCAGCACGAAGCTGTGATTACAAAGCTTTCCTCAATCGCCAGAAGCTCAAGCCGAGTAGAGGCAATGCGAGGAGGTAGACAAGTAACAAGTCGTTGAGGAGATCGATATGAAAGAAGAAATAGAGGGCGATGGCAACATAGAGCAGCATGCGACTGGGGCGAATAATGCCCCTGGAAGAGACGCGCAGCGTACGGTGCAAGACCAGGAATGTGACCAGGGCTGTGTAGACATAGACAAAGAGAATGGCCAGGACAGGGTAGATCAGGCCTTTCCAGGCCAGCCCAGCCACACTGAAAGCGACCACAAGTTGATCACAGAACATATCGGTGAATGAGCCACGCGCTGAATTCGTTCCCGTCAATCGTGCTTCGACGCCATCGAGTCCATCACAGAGAAGAGAAGCGACCAGGAGCCAGAAGGCCACCACAAAGTTCAACGGGGCGAAGAGAAAAAAGCCCAGGCCGAGGATGACAGAAGCAAAGGAAAGCATGTTCGCACTGATCCCAAGGCGTGAGAGTATGAAAGCAATGGGGGTAAGGAAACGTTGTCGTATCGCCTGCCAGGGTCCAAGCACTCGTTCTTCCTCTTCACTATATATGCTCCCAGGAAAAGGAGTTGGCATTGGCTCTTCCTTCACGAGTGATGATCCATGCTGTCCCTGTTGTAGCTCGTCTACATTTTTCTGAGTGGTCATGGCAGTGCTTCCCTTTCCTTTAATGACTGAGACAGCATACTCCCTTTCTCTCCCTTGAACTGTACCATAGAGACGTCACAATTAGCTCACAACAGCAGAGCAATGTCTCACGATGACGTCACATGTATAGCAAGCGAAGATATTCCTAGACAAAATCGGATGGTGACCCCAATTTTGAGATACTTTTGTTAGGATGAAGCTTATTTTTTTGATGTGTTTGTGAGATCAAAACACCATACTACTCTTCGATGAGAGAGTGTGAGTTAGTAACTACTCAGGTACCCTTAGTTTTGCACTGTAACTTGCCTTAAAGGTTTATAGCAAAGCTGGCAATTCGGCTTGGCAAGTTGTAATACATGGGACAAATGACACTCCTGCTTTGAGTGTACCTTAGTTTATGCTGTACTGGACGGATCCAATTACAGAAAGGTGGATACAATGAACAAGCAAGTGCAAACACAAACCAAGAGATCAGCTGTCCTTCCTCTCATATATGGCAGCATAGTGCTACTGATAGGCTTTCTTGTCTATGGTTATTTCTACATCATGTTATCTGGTCAAGAAGAAAGCGGGGGATTTGAACTATACTTTCTTCAATTGTTTGCTGTGTTCCCCCTTCTCATCATTGGTGTAGTTTTAGTGGTGAGAGGCTTGCTGCGGCAGCGATCGAATGTCCTTGTTATAGTTGGGGTGCTCCTGCTTATTGGCCCTCTCACCGCTTTCATCGTGGCAGCATCGCATCCTCAGTCATTCTTGCCAAACGTAGGTTATTATCTGTATCAAGGGCCGGTAGATAGGGCGTTAACGGAACTACTGAAAATTCCCATATTGCCTTCTATAGTGCTTCCTGTGCTTGTCATCATAGGCTCGTGCTTGTTAGTGGTGGGGCTGAGAGGCATCTCCCAGACAACCAAAATTTCGCCTACGACCTTCGGACTATCCGCACAGCCAGTACAAGGACCACCATCCCCACCCCCTTCCATTCTCAAAGAGAGGTAATCCGATGAGCCAGATGCTTCTAACACATTGTAATTGTTGTGGTCTGCCTGTCGATCCACAGACGATGGAAGATTGCCCACGATGCCATTATCCGGTGAAACCGGACAAAGAGGAGCATTTCCTGCAGTCAGCAATCGGCGACCTTCGACGTGTTGCAAACTATGGTGGAGCAAATCTGCGGGTTGCTGAATTGTTACTTCGTTATGAGTTACGCTTGCAGTCCGTACGCCAGCTCAAAGCGTTCGTTGCGCCTGCTGTTCCGCTTGTTCCAGTAGCTGCGCCATCACCCGTAGCGCCAATCGCCGCTAAACCGTCCATTCCAGAAGTGCGGGAAGAGGCGATACCCGCGCCTTCTATCCCTCCATCATTGCCACAGAAAGAACCAGTTGCCGTTGCTCCCCTGCCGCCGATCCAGCGACCTGCGCGCCGCGTTTTCTCCTGGAAAGCTTTCTTTGCCGACCAGGCCATCAACATCGTGGCCTCTCTTGGCGCGTTTCTCCTGTTGATTGGAGCGCTAGGCTTTACGATTACCACCTCCAGCCTCATCGTCTCGTTTCTGGTTATCTTCGTTGTGCATGCCATTTTTGGTATCACCGGCTTCGTTACCTACCGTTTCCGAACATTCCGTATCGTTGCGACAATCTATACGGTTATCTTCGCGCTCTTAATTCCGCTGGTTGGCTTCTCTGCCTATAGATTACTCAGTGGCAGCCACATCGAGTTTTCTCTACCTGCACTCGTTGCAATCTCTGCCACCTATGCGGCTATCATCTATATCGTGCTGGCCATCTATCAGCGCTTTATTCCTTTTGCTTACCTTGGCATGGTTGCTCTGGTGGTGGCGGACCTGGCCGTTGCCGATGTCCTCACCCTTGCCTACTGGTGGTGGCCGAGTATGGCAATGCTGCTGGCTATTCCGGCGACTATATCTATGAAGCGTCCCGCTGACAGCAGGAGCAGTCGGCTCTTTACGGGTCACTGGGCAGTGCTGCGTGATCCTATGCGTTTTGTCATGTATGCTGTTATCGTTACCAGTATGTTGAGTCTCTTTTACGCGATGTTCTACTCCTTAGGACTTGACGCTTCTGGCACACCGCTAAGAGAGGTACGCTTTTCGATTCTGAGCACGACAGTGCTTTTGCTGCTCTGGACAGGCCTCTTACTGTGGCTGGCGAGGTGGACACGAGCGGTAATTGTCCTTGCCTTTCTAGCTCTAGGAGCAGTACTTGCTTTTTGCTATGCCTTTGAATTTGAGCCTATCGGTTACGCCCTGGCTTTCACATCTCTTGCGTTCCTCTATCACGGGCTTAACAGGTTTGCGGGACGCTTCCTCCAGCCATTCGATGGACTCAGTCTCGGCCTGGATCTCATGGCATTGGCCTTAGCTTTTCTCGTACCTTTGATCAGTTCTCCACTTCTGCCATTCCAGCTTTTCGCCAGGGCCTATGTCCCATCACTCGACTCACACTCGCTCTTGCGTTTTCAAACTACCTGGCAGACGGTGGCTGAACTCATCGCAGTGGGGTTAGGCACCATTGTCACCGTCAGTGTCACGTTCTCTCGTGCAGGTGTAGGAAAAACGCCTTCGCGAGCTGACTGGTGCTGGTTGCTTCTGCTGAGCGGTTTCTTGCTCAATTGGGAATACAGCATGGTGGTGCTGGCTTTGAATATCGAGCCTGTCTGGCCTTTCCTTGGCCTGGCACTGCTGGCAGTTGCAGGCGCCGTGGTTGTCCGTCGCCTCTTTGGCGCAGCGTGGGCTCATCCACTGGACATACTGGCCATCTATGGCATCACGTTTACTCTCAGTTTGAGCCTCAATCAACATCAGGACGTTATCAGCGCTCTCCTGCTCTTCTTTGCAGCTCTTCTGTACGCGGTATTGTTGTACCAGCAACGGCAAAATTGGTTTTTCTTGCCGCTCATCTTCGCCTTATTGGCTTTGCCAACCCTATGGGATCGTCCATTGGTCATGCTTCTTCTAGGCTTATTGCTGCCCCTGGCCTCTGTGGCTATCCGCCAGTTCGTTTCTAAAAGGTGGCATGTATCGCAAGCAGCGGTGCTCACCGGTCTGCGCCTGACAAAGGTGTGGGAGTGGCCCTTGCTGGCTGCTGGCCTTGTCTACGGCGTGATGGTCTCGCTTCATGATGTGGCATACGCTACAAGCGCTCTACACGGTGTACTGGGTGTGAATGTTCCGGTTGCGGTGGAACTGGCATTCCTATCACTCACCTGGTATGCCTCAGCTGCGCTTGCACGGATCAAATGGTGGCTTGTGCCATCGGTGGGATTTGCCATCGGTGCGCTGCTCATGCCCGACAATTCGTTCTGGGTACTGCTGAGCCTCACGCCCGTAATGGCCTTGATGGGTGTTGGTATTAGCCGTTTCGCTGGCAGAGATTGGGCCTTGCCGCTGTACATCGTCTCGGTGCTCTCTGCCGTAATGACTGGCTACACGGGCTTTACTCAGGATCACCTGCTGGCTACTGCCTGGGCGCTGCTTAGCTTCGCGGCCCTTGCCTACATCATAGGCGTGGTAGAAAAGGCGCAGATCTCCATGTGGATGATGCCAGTGTTTGTTACATGGTCGGTCATCATATCAGCCGGATTTCTGAATGATCTCTATCGCCCACCCACGGTTGCCCTGGCCTGTGCTGCATTGGGTGTCTCTGTGGGCTTCCTGAATCTGACGCCCAAGCCGTTTTTCGGTTCGGTGCGAAGAAATACGTCTCTTGCCTATGCCTTGCCCTTCTACGTTACTGCGCTGGCTGCCGCGATTCTGACAGGTGTATACGGCACCCTTGCGAACATCAACAGACCTTTCTATGGAGCGGTTCCAGATGCACTGCTGGTCTATACCGTGGTAGCCTTTGCTGTGCTCCTTTTCGAGCAGCAGCCCAGGTGGTTATGGCTGGTTGCCGCTTTCGCCATCTGGGGTACCTTCCTCGCGCTGGAGTTGACGGCCTATTATGTGCTTGGCATCGGCATAGGAATGGCTCTAGGCGGATTGATCACAGGTTTTGGGGCGAAGCGGTTCATAAGCAAAACTTCGTCCCAGAAATTCTCGCAGGCTCTGCAACAATTCACCTGGAGTTGGCCCTGGTATCTGACCGCATTGGTCGCGGCAGTGTTGATCAGTTCCTGGACATCTCTGCCTGTGGATCACCCAATAACTGGCTTCATTGGCTTTAGCATGCTGGCATTGTCTGCCATTGCCCTGGTAATCATGCTTACAGAGCGCATACCGGAGTTGCTTGTCTTCCCTGCTGGTCTGGCCGCGTCGACTATCTGGCTATGGGAGAAACCCCCATTAGACCTTGTGCCTCTGATGATCGCATATAGCCTGCTCTGTCTACTGGTCTTTGCAACACAGTTCATCTGGAGCATAATCCCGCCCGCTTCACGCTGGCTACCCGCGGCATTGCCGCATGTAATCCTCGGCTTTGGTGGTCAGGTAGCTGTGGTGCTGGTTATTATCGGGCAGGGTGGACTCTACGCCGACTCAGGTCAACTGGTACACATAGGAGCCGGAGCGCTACTCGAACTAGTAGTCCTGCTTTTCTGGTATGGGCGCTTGCATACAGGCATTGTTGCTCGTTGGAACGCTTCTGTAAACGATGAGAGAATGCGCTTGGAAAGATTGCAGTCTGCAAAAGCAGTGCAGCACTGGTGTTCTTATACTGCCGGTTTGCTGCTTTCCCTGGTGGTCTCCTGGGAGTTGTCAGCCTTCCATCAGACGCGCTTCGATATCCTCATGCTGGCTCCTGCCAGTTACTTCTTGGTTATAGCGCCGTTCCTCATGCGTGATGAGACGCTTCCAGAGCGACATTGGGTTGGGCAGATGGTCTCATTATTGGGCGCCGCTCTGCTCTTGTTGCCAGCGCTCTGGTTCAGCTTCAGCGACAGTAATCTCACTCCTACGCTGGTCCTGGTAGGCGAGTCTCTGGCCTTGCTGCTCTTGGGCATTGCAGCCCGAATGCGCCTCTTTATTCTCAGTAGCGCTGCCCTGCTGGTGGTAGGTACACTACGAGCGCTCTTCCTGTCAACGCCTCCCGCGCTAGCGCTCATGGTACTTGGTGGCATACTGGTTGTGATTGCCACGGCACTGTACCTGGTGCGCCGTCAACTGAAGATTGCCTGGACGCAGTGGGAGTAAGCTACCAGTTGCTGAAAAAAACGCGACTCGTGCCCCTGGCAACATGAGCAGTGGTGCATTCCCAAGGTCGATGCGGATGTTGCCGAAGGCCTGCAAGCGGCTTGGGAGCCATTTCCTTCTCAGTGAGCGCGCGTTAATGCACATCATGCTGCCGAGTGAGCACCTTCAGCACCTCGAACCAGAGAATACTGGCAATGCCCGCGCTGAGACAGAGAGCCAGTTCCTTCGGAGAGAGAAGCGAGAAGTCAAACAGGTCACGTACGCCGGGGATATAGAGGATGAGGCATAGAAAGAGGAGCGTGCCACCTACAATCCACCATAATGCGGCATTACGCATACGCAAGGTGGTCAGGATCAGTCGCGAGTGCGAGCGGTTGGCAAAGATCAGGCCAAGGTTGGCGATGACCAGCGTGGTGAATGTCAGGGCACGCGTTGTTGGTTCATCCATGCGCTGGTACTGCGCGATCAAGAAGACAGCCAGCACCATGGCCAGGACGCCGATCCCTTGCAACATACCCATGAGTAAAGCTCGCTTGCCAAACATCGGCTCTCGCGGGTTGCGCGGTGGCCGCTTCATCACCTGGGGATTTTCTGGTTCTGCCTCGAAGGCCACCGAACTGGCCGGGTCAATGATCAGCTCCAGGAACACGATATGGACCGGCAAGAGCACCAGGGGCCAGCCAAAGAGGAGCGGCAAAAGTGCTATGCCCGCGATGGGGACGTGGATGGCAAAGACGTAGGTCAGCGCCTTGCGAATGTTGTCATAGATGCGCCGCCCAAGTCTGACTGCCTGGACGATGGACGAGAAGTCATCGTCGAGCAAGACCAGTGCCGCCGCTTCGCGTGCGACATCTGTCCCCCGCTTGCCCATGGCGATACCGATATGCGCGGACTTTAAAGCAGGCGCATCGTTGACGCCGTCGCCCGTCATTGCGACCACCTCGCCGTTGGCCTTGAGGGCGTTGACCAGCCGCAGTTTCTGCTCGGGCACGACCCGTGCAAAAATTGCGGTGGTCTGGATGCGTTCCTGGAGTGTCGCATCGTCCATCGCATCTAGTTCGGGTCCGGTGATGCAGGCATCGCTGAGTCTCAGGCCGATGTGCCGTGCGATCTGCTGGGCGGTAACGGGATAATCTCCCGTTACCATGATGACGCGCATGCCAGCTGTGTAGCATTCCCTGATGGCAGCAGGGACCGTTGGACGTACCGGATCAGCCAGGCCGACCAGGCCCACGAACTCGAAAGGGAAGTCGTGTTGCTCGTTCGGCAGAGGGGAGGCAGCCTCAAAACGCGCTCTGGCGACGCCCAGCACACGTAGTCCTTCGCTGGCCATGCGGCCCACCTGTTCAAATAACGCTGCTTTGGCTCCCTCGTCCAGGTGGCACAAATCGGCGATGGCTTCCGGCGCGCCTTTCGCAGCGATCACATAGGCTGCTTCTGGCTGGGATGGCTGCCAGACGTGAGAGATGGCGAGCAGCCGTGGCGATAAGGGGTACTCGCGGAGCAGCGTCCAATCTTCGGGCAGGTGCTCTGTTCCAGACAGGTAGCGCTCGCCGAGTCCTCGCAGAGCCTGCTCCATGGGATCGAATGGATCTTGCTGGCTGGCGAGGACACTCAGTTCCACCAGCTCGTGGAAAGCCTCTGGCAGGGGTTGCTGGGCGTCTGCCTGTACCTCGTAGCTGGTTCCCTTTGTGAACAGCGAGCGCACCGCCATGCGGTTCTCGGTGAGCGTCCCGGTTTTATCGACACACAGGATAGTCGCGGAACCCAGGGTCTCGATGGCTGGCATGCGGCGCGTCAGCACATGTCGCTGCGCGATGCGCCAGGCCCCCAGCGCCAGGAAGACCGTCAGGACCACGGGAAATTCTTCCGGCAACAGCGACATCGCCAGGGCGATGCCGGCGAGGAATCCATGAAGCCAGTCTCCCCGGAAGAGCCCATAGAGCACCACCACCAGACCGCAGAGTGCCAATCCTTCGATGGCGAGCAGGCGCACCAGCCGTCCCGTCTCGCGTTGGAGTTTCGTCTTCTCCGGTTCCACCGTCTGCAGCGCTTTGCCGATCTTCCCCAACTCGGTGTGCGTACCGGTTGCCTGAACATCGGCAATGCCCTGTCCCTGGGTGACGAGTGTGCCGGAAAAGACAAAGGGGAGATCATCGCCGCCTGGGCGACCCATCTTACCCGTTACTGCATTCGGGTCTACAGCCACCTTGCGTACCGGCACCGATTCGCCCGTCAAGAGCGATTCATCGACAGAAAGGTTGAGGCTCCAGAGCAGCGTGGCATCAGCCGGGACGCGATCTCCCTCAGCCAGCAGCACCATGTCGCCGCGAACGACATCCCGTCCCGCGATACGTTGCTGTTCGCCTCCCCGGATCACCAGCGCCCGCGGGCTGGAGAGGTCCCGCAGCGCTTCCAGTGCTCGCTCCGTTTTCTGCTCCTGGTAAAAGGTGATTCCCATAATGACCAGAATAGAGCCAAGCAACACCAGTGCCTCACGTATATCTCCCAAAAGCAGGTAGATCGCGCCCCCTGCAATCAACAAGAGGAACATCGGCTCGCGCACCACATCGATCGCGATGGTAAGCAAGGAGCGTTTGCGGGTGGTGGGCAGCTCATTAGAACCTTCTTGCTTGAGCCTGCGTTGCGCTTCCTGTTCAGAAAGTCCACTGATCGTAGCAAGATTGGGGAGGTCAGTATTGATGAAGCCTGGTTGGCGAGGTGCGAGAAGCGACATGCTATTGTTCACTTTCCTGCTGAACGCTATATGTACCTTTGATCAAAGAGGAGTGCCATACCGTCATACTTTGCAGTTGTGTGGATGCATGTATATACGCAGACCTACGTATCTTTCACATGCTTCCTGTCGCGGAGCGACCTGCTCTTTCTCAATTCATTCACATACATAAGCATATGGCGTTGCCCTCACAAAATGATCACAGTATCCCTCGCCCACTATCACAGCTCTATCACAGTGTGATCAAATACTGCTGGAGCCTGTTGAAGCACGGTGCCTCAAAGAGATAGAGAACAGGAAGAGGATCATCGTCTCAGCAAATGCTATCACTCCCACTTGTGACGCGTTCGTGTCATAACATCCAGGAACTGTGACTATGCTGTGAATTCCGAATGCTACACTGAACCTGGGTGAATCTAAAACCCCAGGTTTGTACTATCTGGGGCGTTGGAGTTCGCACGATAGACTGAAACATGAGACAAAAGGAGAAGAACCATGACAAAGACAGAAATTAACCTGGATAAGGCTATTACAGGTGAGGCGAAAGCTCGCCTGGAATATATGGCATTTGCCATGCAGGCAATGCAAGAAGGATATCCGCACATTGCGCAGTTGTTCATGGAGGCAGCAGGCGCTGAAACCATCCATGGCATCAACCATATGCGTGCTGCCAAACGTATTGGCTCGACCTTTGAAAATCTAAACGAAGCGGCCAACGGTGAAGACTACGAAATTGAAGAGATGTATCCCAGCTTTCTTCGTGAAGCTGTGCAGGAAGGTCACGATGAGGCCGCAGCAAGCTTCCATCTCGCTTTAGAGCGGGAGAAATATCACCGGGCCATGTTCAAGGAAGCCTTCGAGGAGTTCAAGACTGGGTTGGTCGAACAGCTCTAGATGCCAGTGCAGAGGTGTTCATCTCCTTGCTAGCTTTGGACCTGGATCGTGACATCATAGCGTTGCATGATGGAGGAATCGCCCTCAAAACTGCACCAGAGTTTCAACTGCAGATGGATGGAGCCAGGCTTTTTCGCGACGAAGGTGAAGTCGCGTGTGCCGCTTCTAGCTCGCCACGGCACGCAGTGCTTCCCCTCATTGCTTGAGCAATGGGAGGAAGCACTGCCTCTCTTCTTTTCCCCGCGGTCGCACTCACCTACGCACTGAGTAGGACCTTGACCATCACGGCTCCAAAGTCAAAGTTAGCGCCACCCGCATGAACCAATTCGACGATCCCTTCTTGTGCGCCGCCCTGAAAACTCGACGTGTATCTCACCTCGAGAGAGAACTTAGAGGGCGGCGAGAAGCCGCCAGAGCCCATGGCAAAGTTGTCCTCTACCTGGATTTTCTGGTAGAGGTGATCCAGGATGTACACCACACCGATCTGGCCTTCAAACTGCGGGCCAAATCCCGTCACCATCAGCGGGCTGGTAATGGTCGTGCCGCTCTTGGGTGTGTAGACGAACAACCAGTTGGACCCCACAGAGGTGACCTCCCAGATGCCGTTGGGGTTGCCTTCGAGACGACTGAGCGTCACCTGGGTCACAGGAATAGCGGTGCTTCCCGACGGCGGAAACGTCACATTCACCACAGCAGTGAGGTCGCCAGTGCCGCCGCCACTGACCAGTTTGGCCGCACTCGTCTCTTTCCCGCCAGTGAGCAAGGCTGCGATCATTTTTTGCGTGGTCTTCACGGCATCGAGTTTCCAGGTATCCTGTCCCTGGCTCACAGCAGCCTGGTCGACCTCAGCTTGCCAGCGAGTCAGATCAGGATACATGCCAGGAAAAGCCACCTGCACGAACGTCCCTTTGCTCTGGGACCACTGGAACTCGCGGAAGAGATCCAGGGTCATCTGATCTGCGCTTTTCCCTTTGTTGAGGCTGGAGTTCGTATCGATATCTGCCGTCATGATGGTACTGACGTTACTGATCAGCGCACTGGCTGTTTGCAGCGTGAAGAGCTGCACGGGATGGGCATCAGTGATGTGGTCATACACGTAGACCTCACCGGGCTTGCCAGTGGTAGAGTAGACCGGCACCACTGCTTGCAGTGATGAATCCCCCTTCAGGTTTCCACAGCTCACTGTTCCTACTCCACTGGTTTTGGGATCGATGCCCAGGATGGATTCCCAGTAGCCCGGTTGTTGTGTCACCACCGGGCAGGATACTGCACCCTGCGCCACTAGGGGCTTGGGATCCAGCAGGACCTTCACCATCACCACTGCATAGGGATCAGCTTCGACGGGTGACGTCAGTTGGACTTCCACAATCCCCTCCTGGGGGCCTGTCTTGAAACTCGTGTCGTAGGAGACCAGGATAGAGTAGCTGGTGTTCCCCATACCGATACCAGGAACTCCGGTCACGATGGCACGGCCCACAGGGGTATAGAGATGATCCAGGATAGAGGCCATGCCTATCACGCCCTCAAAGGCGCTCCCTTTACCTTCGAGCTTCACTGGACTGGCAATGAGACTTCGCGCCGGGATGTTGGTGAGCGCATCAGGGCCATCTTTTACAGCAATGGCTTCCCACATGTTGTGGGTATTACCCTCGAGGCGGCTCAGTGTCACAGTCACCGTTGGTCCCAGCTTTGGTCCGCCCTGCAGTGGAGCTTCTTGCACCTGCACCGTGGCATCCACATCACGCGGTCCACCGCCGCTGAGCACTGTCGTCAGTGCTCGCTTCCAGCCGAAGAACTGCACTGCCAGAGCCTTAGCCACCTTCGCTGCATCATTTTTCCATGTATCTTGCCCCTGATTGACGCGCGACTGGTCAGTTTCCGCCTGGTAACGTGTCAGGTCAGGATAGAGGCCGGGGAAGGCTACCTGCTCAAACTTCCCTGCCCCATCAGACCACTGGAACTCACGGAAGAGGTCTACCGTCAACTGGGCAGATGGCTTGCCCTTGTTGATGGCCGAGGAAAGATCCACCTCTGCGGTCAAAATGGTGCTATAGCCACTGACCTGTGCATCCCCAAGCAGGAGGTGCCGAGCTGAGAAGAGCAGCGTCGGCAAAGTCTCAGTGATGTTGTCAAAGACAAACACACTGCGGAAGAGCGGGCCGCCCCCTACGATTTCGTGCGCCACCACCATCGCCTGCAGTGTTGGCTTGCCCAGCAGGTTCCCGAAGGTCACTCGATCGACGATGCTGGTATTCGGTGCTGTCGGCAGGAAGGGGTTCCAGTAGGCTGGATTGCTCTGCGCATCCGGACCGGGCAGCGGACCCAGCGCCACGCCTGGCTCGGGATCAAGCAGCACCTTGACCAGCACTGCAGTGAAGATTTCATCGCTAATGCCCCCGTTGTTCTCATACACGGCCACGATGCCTTCCTGTACCCCCGAACGGAAGCTGGAGGTGTAGACGACTTTGGTCGAGTAGGCTGATTTGCCCATGCCTGCCGTAATGCCCATGACACGCGCATGGCCACTATCCGTGTAGAGGTGATCGTAAACGACCGCCCGACCGATCAAAGCTTCAAATGCGGCACCGGTTCCTTCCAGGGTGACCGGGCTGGCAATAAGCTGGCGCGCGTCGATATTCGTCAGCGTCAGCATCGTATCATCTTCCACGGCAATCACCACCCAGAAGTTGTGGGTATTACCCTCCAGGCGACTAAGCGTCACCTTGATCGATGGACCTTGTGACTGCGCTCCTTGCACTGGGGTTTCCTGCACTCGGACCGTAGCAGAGACATCACGAGAGCCTCCGCCGCTCAGCAGTTTTGTCGTGCTCGGCCGCTGCCAGTCCAAGAACTGGGGAACCAGAGCTTTGGCCACCTTCTGCGGATCGTTTTTCCAGGTATCCTGTCCAGCGTTAATGCGTGCCTGGTCGGCTTCGGCCTGGTAGCGCGTCAGGTCAGGGAAGATGCCGGGGAAGGCTGTCTGTACCAAGGTGCCTTCTTGAGCAGACCAGTCAAACTCGCGGAAGAGGTCAGTTGTCATTGCCGAAACAGCTTTGCCCTTGTTGACGCTGGAGTTTTTGTCCACCTCCGCTGTCATGACGGTGTTATAGCCACTGATCTTGGCCTCCCCCTTCACGAGTCCCGTCAGCTTGAAGATCTGTTTGGGATGAGCGCTGGTGATGTTGGTGAAGACGTAGACATCCAATCGCGCATCTGTACCTGTGTAACGTACAGTGACCAGTGCCTGCAACGAAGGGGTATCCATAATGTTGGCGAAGCTGACGCTCTCCACTTTATTCACGCCTGGCCGCGTGCCAAGAATCCTATCCCAGTACGTGGGGTCACTCACTCCAGGAGGGCCTGCTTGTGGGCCAGGCGTCACTCCTGCTGCTGGGGTTGGGGTGGTGTCACTCGTGCCTGGTGGCGGGGTTGCTGGGGTCGTTGGCGCTGTTGGTGTCATTTGGGCCCCCGGTGAGGTGGGTGTCGGTGTCACCTGGCTTCCTGGACGCTGTGTCAGCGGGATGAGCAGCAGCGCACCGATGCTCATCGCAATCACCAGCAGGAGAGCAACCAGTGCACCCACGATCCAGTACTGGCTCTGTGGGCGAGGAGGCCGGGGAGGTTGCGGGAAGGTCTGCACTAGAGCGAGCTGCTCTGCTGGCAGCGTCTGCTGTGTATGAAGAGAAGGAGGAGCTTGTGAAGAGATCTCCTCTTCTTTTCCTGTAACAGTTGGTGGTGTACTCATTGCTTTGCTCCTAGCAAATGCTACCTCTACGGTAGCTTTCCCAATTCAAGCTGAGTATACAAGAAGCAAGTAACCAAGCAGTCACATTTATCGGTAAAAGCAACACAAACAGGTCACAGATTTACATGGTGTTCTTCAAGCCATATCCTGTCATTATGCACCTGAGGTATCATAACCACATTCTCCTTTATGCCAGTCTATCAGAATCAGCACGAGTGTACACAACGCGTGTCTCAATCAAGTCACTAGGAACAGGAAAAGAATCTCAATGTCATCACGATTTGCTTCTTGCTGCGCTTATTTGCCCTCGCCCTGAACTTGACTTTCTCTGAAATTAGCCATTTCAGTAGCGATGGTGTCCCGCAAGGACATGGCGCTTTGTACAAATGTCAGTAGCAGGCAGCCTGCATCAGCTTGGTCAAGTCGGAACGCGGGACTACACAGGAATTGGGGTGAAAAGGCGAAGTCTGAAAAGTCAATCCGGGTCAAAATTGTCACATCCATAGCATCTCCCTTGAACAAGGCTTTAAGTGCTTAAGAGAGGATAATCTGCACAACTGTGCATACCTGGGACAAGCACCCTTGAAAGGCAAACCGCAACGAAATTGTTACCTTTTTGCAACTGAGTTGTAATGAATTCATGCTATCCTTCTCCATGTCAGGGGAGAATCCTCTCCGTCGACAGATGAACTGATGAACGAAACACACAACAGCAGCAACATGGAGGATGATACACATGAACTTTGTCAAGAACCATGATATATATGAACTCTTGCCCGTGTCCTCTGAGCGGGCGTTTCCCGCAGCTCCTTTCCCTCGCAAGTATGTCCATTGTTTGTTTGAAAACCTTCGAGACGCGGTGCAAGCCGTGTATGCGTTGCGATCCGCTGGCTACGACGCCACGGACATCCACGTCATGGCATGCTGGGATTTTGTGGAAGCAGTTGAACAGAGATACCAGCAGCAGAGCCGTCTCTCAAAGATACTCTCGCTCCTCATGGCCTTCTTCGATGAGGGCTTTGGCGAGGTGTACCTGCACGAGGCTCGCCGAGGACACCATATCCTCGCCGTGCGTCTTTCCAGGTACGAGCAGATGGAGCAGGTACGCGATTTGCTCTCTTCCCATTATGCGCACCTCATCAAATACGTCGATACCTGGACGGTTGCTGATCTCCTACCTTCTCGAAATGACAACACATGAAGCCATTGTGTCTTTGTCGATGCATAGGTATAATGGGGTATATCCAGGTGGATGCGTCCGCTACATAGAATGACAGCATGAACGCATCAGCCGTTGATTGGTTCTCACTATGGCACTTGCACAAAAAACTCAGCCCGGCAGCGGGCAAGCACGAAAAATTAGACGCTTCAGCTTACCGATTGGTGTACGCCTGTCCCTGGCCTTCATGGTGATTATTCTCCTCACCGGCTTAATCGGGCTACTGGCTATACAGCAATTCTCATCGCTGACAAATACGACGACAGAACTCAATGCGCACGACTTACCTGAAGCCATTGCCCTGGTACACCTGCGTTCCCTGCTTTACCGGCAGCGTGACTTAGAACACAGCTTACTCACCGGCGACAGTCTGAATCGCGATCAGTCATCACCATCCGCTCAACAAGGCGCAACGACTGAGAACGAACTACAGCATTTCAGCACGGTAGCCCCTGTGAACACGCCTGAACCCACGCCGACCACGAGTGCAAATACTGCGCAGAGCAAGCAAACGCAGCAAACAGTGTCTGAACTGGCGTTCGTGCTCAAGGATATTGACGGAGATCGTCAGCAATTGCTCGCATTTGAAAGCCCTCACCAGAGAAACGTGAATGCCAGAGACTTCCCCCTGGTACACAAGGTTGCTGACGGTGTGCTCAAGATGCGTGCGCTTTCGGAACGTATCCAGGCGCTCATCAAACAGGAGCAATTTGCACAGGCCCGCGCACTTGATCTCACACAGCAGGAGCCACTCCGGCTTGCGACCATCGCCGCCGTCACGCAACTGGTCACGATAGAGCAGGCTGAGGCCGCCAATGTTGCAGCCCAGGCGCAACAGGAAAGTGGGAGATCCACCCTCTTCGTGTTCGCTCTCACGGCCCTCTGCCTGCTCCTCTCGATTATACTGGCCATCATCATTACACGCTCATTGACCAGGCCGCTGGGCGTGCTCCTGGACACAACTGAGGCGATCGCTGCTGGCAATTTGCATGTTGAAGCTCAGGTTGAGCGCACCGATGAGATCGGGCGTCTTGCATCAGCGTTTGACAAGATGCGATTGAGTCTACGCTCGATGATTGCTTCCCTGAGCCTGGAGCGTCAACAAACTCAGGCGATTATCGATGCCACTGCCGATGGTGTCATCGTGGTGGATGGAGTATATAAAATCGTGACCTGTAATCCGGCGGCTGAGCATGTGAGTGGCTGGCCTGCCAAGGAGGCCATAGGGAAATATTGCTGGGAAGTGCTCGGGTTCAAAGAGACCAGCGTGCAAGAAGCAGAGGCTCACGAACCGCTCTCCCAACTGCTAGCAGCTTTGCAAACCAGGTCGGAGCAATCCTTTCTTGAGATGCCTATCACGTCGCGCACTGGTCAGCAGCGCTGGCTCGCTATCAGCTGCGCCCCCATGCCTTTGCATGAGGAGGAAGCAGAGCAACATATGGTCATTGGACTGCATGACATCTCCCAGCTCAAAGCTGTGGAACAAGTGAAATCCGATTTTGTGGCCATGGTCTCCCATGAATTGCGCGCTCCTTTGACGACCGTCACCAGTTCCGTCGAGATGCTTAGCCTGCTGGACGCCGCTACTGATCCTGAATCGTACCGTGAAGTCTTGAACATTCTCGACCAGCAAACACGGCGGCTGCGCCAGGTAGTAGAAGAGGTTCTCCAGCTGACCCGTTTCGATGCAGGTCGTCTAGAAGTTTGTTTACAACCCTTGTCTAGCGCACGCTTTTTGCGTAGCCTCGTGGAAAAGATACACGCAGAATGGATCGGCAGCGACCATTGGATCATCGTTCCCGAACTTGCTGAAGAGATTCTGGTCTGGGCAGATAGTGGTTTGCTCGAGATCGTACTGAGAAACCTGTTCGATAATGCGCGCAAATATACGCCGCAAGGCACAGCGATAGAGGTTGAAATGGAAATCAGCACGTCGACCGGGCAGGTACAGATACGTGTCATCGATCACGGACCCGGCATTCCTGAAGACCAGCTCGAGCACATTTTCGAGCGTTTCTCACGCGGTAGCCAAGCATCGTATCACTGGACGCGTGGCTATGGTCTGGGACTCTATATCGCCCGCGAATTGATGCTGGCGCAGAACGGCACTATACGAGCCGAACATCGAGAGCCTGGAGCGTGTTTTGTGCTTTCGCTCTGGCTAGTGACGGATGACGCGGACTCCCTCGGGATGGAAGCAGAGCAAAGCACTATCGAAGGGCAAGGGAAGGCACAGGTCGTATGAATGCAACCATTCTCATGATTGATGATGATACCGCTCTACTCCGTCTGACTGAACTGAATCTCACGAAAGCGGGGTATCATTTCGTCTCGGCTCAACATGGTATTACAGGCTTGCAAATGTTAGAGCGTGAGCATCCCTCGTTGGTGCTGCTCGATGTCAGTATGCCCAAGCTCGATGGCTGGGAAACCTGCCGGCTCATGCGTCAGGTATCAGATGTGCCGATCATGATGCTCACCGGTCGTGACGAAGAAGCGGACAAAGCCAGGGGACTCGATCTGGGTGCAGACGATTACCTGACCAAACCCTTTGGTTTTGTGGAGCTCCAGGCTCGCATTCGGGCATTGCTTCGCCGCGCCACTCTGCCTTCCGTCAAGGAGCGCCACCAGCAGAAGTCCCGCTTTCACTCTGGAGGACTGGTGGTCGATATCCCATCGCACCAGGTGACGCTGCACGGAAAACCAGTGCCGCTGACTGCCACGGAATTTCGCTTGCTGGAACATTTGCTGAAACACGCCGGAATGGTCCTGACCCATAGCCAGCTACTAACAGCAGTCTGGGGTTTTGCTTACAGTGAGGCAACGGAACTTCTCAAACCGACTGTCAGCCGCCTGCGACAGAAGATCGAAGAAGATCCCTCGCACCCTACCCTTATCCAGACGGTGCACGGAGTTGGCTATCGACTGATCCTTGCGCCAGCCGCCATAAAAATTGTTGCTGAAACAGAGGAAGAGTAGAAGCAGGAAAAGGATCCTTGAAAGAATGAAGAGCATGAAGAAACGACAGAACAACACGAACCATCGCCCTACCTTTCTTTCAGCTTCCTGGGACGCATGGATGGCGGCCCGAGAGGGCAAACGCGGCGGTCTTTGTCACCGGAGGCCATTTCCTGGGCAATACCATGTTCGCACGACGTAGCCGCAAGATGCCCTGGCGGGCAAAGACCCAGCGCATCTTCTCAGCACTGACTCCCCTGCCTGTGCTGGTACAGGAGTTAAATGCCTTCCAGCCAGTGATGGTGGGTGGATATCCGAGCGCATTGGAGGTGCTGGCCAAGGAACAGGAAGCAGGGAGGTTGCAGATTCATCCTGTAGTGATCAATGCCGCAGGCGAGACCCTCAAGGATGCCGTGCGTCAGCGGATAGCAGCGGCTTTTGGCTGTGCGGTGGGCAACTATTACGGTTCGTCTGAGGCTGTTGGTCTTACCTTCGAATGTAAGCACCAACAGTTACACGTGAATAGTGACTGGTATATCCTGGAGCCGGTCGATGAACACGGCCAGAAAGTCGCGCCTGGACAACTTTCCCATACTGTGTTAGTGACGAACCTGGCCAACCGGGTCCAGCCTATTCTTCGGTACAAGATGGGTGACAGGGTGACCATCAGCCCCGACGTCTGCCCTTGCGGGAGTCCATTCCCGGTCATTCAAGTCATTGGCCGAACCGACGATATTCTTTCCTTTCCAACGCAACAAGGTGGGATGGTCCAGATACTTCCGCTGGCCATTGTGACGGTCGCGGAGGAAACGCCGGGAGTGTACAGCTGCCAGATCATCCAGACCGAACCGTTAAAGCTACACGTTCGCCTTGCCGTGAAGGATTTGAGAGAAGAGCCAATCGTATGGGAAGCCCTGCAGGCGCGTCTGGTGACCTATCTCGCGGAACAAGGAATAGCCAAGGTGGTCATAGAAAAAGCTCCAGAGCTGCCGCAGTTGAATCCCAAGAGCGGAAAGTTCCGACAGGTGTGGTCAGATGTCCCTACGGTTACCTCGGCGGTCCCTGCCGAATCCGAGCGCGCATCGCCTCAAGGGGCCATTCGGTCCAGCTCCCCCAGCGTTCAGGCAGGATCTTTTCCACCCACCATGTGACTCCCACCTGCTGGTACGCGGCAACAACCTCGCGATCGTGGGCTGCGTCCGTGCCGCCTGTGATACCCAGGTGGACGACCTCGAACGGGGCAGTGTATCCGGGCTGGGATGCGACATAGCGGACGATTTCATGCATCTCTGCCGGGGTGAGCATTGCAGTGAGGGGCAGGTCGCGTCCGATGGGGATGACGCCGTCCCAGCGGGCAGCGCGGCGCAAAGGCGCTTTCGCGGGCCACATGCCAGCCACCCAGATGGGGATGCGTGGAGACTGGACTGGGCGCGGCAGGAACTGCGCTTCCTTGATATGATAAGAAGTCCCTTCGTAGCGGTACGGCTCGCCGCTCCATAGGCCTGTGAGCACCTCAAGGCTCTCGTCCAGCAGCGCCGCCAGTGTTTTGGGGTCCGAGGCTTCGCCCAGCGCCTCGAAGTCGAAATAGCCGCCCCCCGATCCCACGCCGAAGATCAGCCGACCTGCGGACAAGTGATCCAGCGAGACAGTTTCCCGCGCGAGCATCCACGGGCGTCGACGTGGCAGGGGCGTGACGAGCGTGCCCAGGCGAATCGTACGCGTGCGGAGCGCTATCGCAGTCAGCGCAACCCATGGGTCAACCATGGGATCGACGGTTGGCGTCAGGGTCGTCTTCGATACCTGGTCCCAGAGGAAGAAACCGTCCCAGCCCGCTTCTTCCGCTTCATACGCCAGGTCGGCAAGAATCCGGGCATCTCCATAGGGTCCAAAATTGGGGATGTAGGCTCCATAACGCATATATAACTGCCTTTCAACACGTGTGAAAACGTGTTGATTTCCGTATTGCCGCTCTCGATGCACCTCAGTAGTGCTACGACCTAGATCAGCTTTACGGCACATCGCACCTCGTAAGAGGTGTATGGCTCTAGCCGAGCAAGAGACCGTGAACGTGATCTCGACTTTCAGCAGGTTCCTTTTCTTGAGAACAGTTCTTTCAACCAATTCCCGTGAACCCGCTTGTACCTTGGTTCGCACGCTAGTGCTTTTACCCGCGGGAACGATTTACCGCGGAACCCAGAAACACTATTCCCTTATCAAGGTGCTCTTTGCATTGTACCATAACATGCGGTACAATGCGAGGATGATGAAGAAAAAGACAAGTATTCGCTATAGTGCTGAAGCAAAGGTCCTACTAGAGAAGCTAGCAAAGAAAATGGGCATTAGCCAGTCTGCTGTTTTAGAGCTTGCTATTCGGGCACTCGCAAAACAGGAAGGTATCGCAGAGTAGACGTACATGGGTGTCGCATGCATATGTTTACATACATGTCACCCCATTTTCAATCACTGTTACTATGCTCCTCAATCGCGACAGTAATTGCCGCTTCTGTTCGCTCCTGGGTGCAGAACGCAGTCTTGTTATTGTATCATGTACGCGCATCTGCCCGCGCTTGCCAGTTCGATCGCCCTGCTTCCCGTTAGGGCGCAAAGTTGACCCCTTTTTGCAGCCCAAACCGACTTCACCGAGGCGGGCGAACTCCTCTTTTCAGTACTTGTCGCATGAAGGAGAAGCTTTCGGCTCTTTCTGAGCCGTCTCATCTCGCACGAGCATCACAGCAGCGAGCAGAATGAGCACTCCGCCAAGGAGTTGCAACATGCCCATTCTCTCCCCCAGAACAACAGTGGCTAGCACAACCGTCACCACCGGTTCCCAGGTGGAGAGTGTCGAAGCGGTGATAGGACCAACCTGTTTGAGGCCCGCGAAAAAGGTCACAAAGGCCAGAACGGTCGAGAGTAACGCGATGGCAACGACTGCTGTCCAACCGACCACGTTCTGGGGAAAAGCCGGGCCATGGATCACGACAATACCAGCATAGACTGTAGCCGCTGAGATCATCACCACGGTTGAGGAGACGATGGATCCTGCCTGGTGGACGATGCGGCTCCCCACCAGGATATAAATAGCATAGAGCAGAGCTGCGACGGCCCCCAGGATGATCCCAAGGGCACTCGCTCCTCTGGTGAGCCCGACCGTCAGTGCTGTTCCTGCAAGTGCGAGGAACAGGGCGCCTAGCTTGACGAGACCAAGGCGCTCTTTGAGGAAGACGACCGACAGGATGGCCACAAGTGCTGGATACAGGTAGAGGAGCAAGGCGACCAGGCCTGCCGAAGCCATCGTGAGCGCCGTAAAGTAGGCCAGCGACACGCCTGCATATCCTACCGCACCCATCAGGACAAGCCACAGGAGCATCCGCCCATGCGGGAAGGGTTCCCTTCGAACGATCATGGTCACGGTCATCACGACAGACGCTATGCCAAAGCGAAGCAGCAGCACTGTGATGGGATCAGATCCTGCAGCATAGGCAAAGCGTGCGAAGATGGGCATAACGCCAAACGCCATGGCTGAGATGACGATCAGTAGCAGACCAAGGGACCGATGTGTGGAGGTCCTGTCCTTCAACACGCGTTGGCTCAAGCCATCTGATCTGTTTGCCTGCTTGTCGAATGCATGGCGACGCTCGCCTCCAGGGAGATCAAGCGTCTCACGTTTCGCGTAATCGTCGCGCAGTCTCATCAACCGCTCTATTTCTTGGGCGGAGAACCCCTCTTTGAGCAGCCGTTCATAGGCTTCTTTGTTTTCCATATGACCCCCCCTATGAGTTCTTTTACATCACTTTTTATGGCCATACGGTTATCCTTCATAAGTTGATCCTCCCTACGCGCAAGGCATTGAGGATGACAATGGCGTCAATGCCTTCCTGCAGAATAGCGCCCGCCGCCGGGCTAATGAAACCGCATGCGGCAAAGACCATGGCAATGACGCTCAGACCCATGCCAACCCAGATGCCTTGGCGAGCCACATGCATCACCCAGCGACCCAGGCGCACCGCTCGCACCACGCGCAGGATATCGGTCGAGAGCAACACGGTATCGGCTGCAGTCGCAGCAGCAGTTAATCCCTGCGAGCCGAGCGCCATCCCCACTGTGGCGGCTGCCAACGCGGGGGCATCGTTGATGCCATCGCCCACCATGAGCACACGATGCCCCTGCTGCACGAGGTTCTTGACGGTGCGCACTTTGTCTTCTGGCAGACAGCGTGCGATCACGCGGTCCACCTGTGCAATCCTGCCAATCTGCCGGGCCACCACTTCGCTATCACCTGTTAGCAGGATGGTTTCCTTGATGCCTGTTGCGCGCAAACTCGTCGAGAGGCGTGAGAGGTCTGCGCGTGGGACATCCTCGAGGACCAGCAGCCCCTCAACCTCCTTCTCTACGGCGATGAAGCTGCAAATTTGCCCGGCATCGACGCGCCGCTCGCGTTCAGACAGTAGCGATGGCGGGACAATGATGCTAAGATGCTGCATGAAGGTGCGGTTGCCCACTGCTACCTCGACCATTTCGTTAACGCTGTGCCCTTCAATCTGCCGGTCCGAAGCTTCCACCGGCACGTGCCCGCGTACCCCCTTGCCAAAGATCTCCTCGAAATCGTCTACAGTACTCAGGGGCAATGCGCGTTCCTGGGCCGCTTCCACCACGGCGCGCGCCAGAATATGCGATGACAGTTGCTCAACCGAAGCGGCCAAGCGCAGCAGCCTATCCTCGTTATCTTCCGGAGGAATACGCTGCACGGCATGGCCATGCAGCTCATCCTGCTTCGCGAGCACGATAGCTGTCACTTTGGGCATACCTAGCGTTAGCGTACCTGTTTTGTCAAAGACAGCGACATCCACCTCTCCCAGTTGCTCGATGGCTGCGCCGCTCTTGGCGATGATGCCGTTGCGCGCTGCAAGATCGATGCCGGACATAATAGCAATCGGCGTGGCCAGGATTAGCGGACAAGGCGTAGCGACAACCATCACCGCTAGCGCGTAGACGCTATCGCCCGAGAGCGCCCACGCCAAACCAGCCAAAGCCACTGCTGCGATCGTGAATCCGATGCTGTAGCGGTCAGCCAGGCGATGGATAGGAGCCTTCTGCGCCTGGGCCTCCTCGACCAGGTGCACGATCTGCGCGTATTTGCTCTCTGCGCTACGCTTGCTGGCTCGTATCTCCAGCACGCCATCCAGGTTCACGCTGCCCGAGAGGACGAGCATGCCGGTGGCTTTGCGCACCGGGACGGGTTCGCCTGTCAGATCTGCCTCGCTCACGCTGGAAGAGCCGGAGGTGACGACGCCATCGACGGGGATCAACTCACCCGGTTTGACCACAACCTCCATGTCAACCTCAATCTGCTCTGCCGGAATACTGACCAGTTCGTCTCCCCGCCAGATGTGGGCGGTACGTGGGGCACGTTCAGCCAGCGCCGACAAGGAGGAACGCGCACGCCGCAGAGCATAGGCTTCCAACGCCTCGCCACCAGAAAGCATCAGCACGATGAACGCTCCTGCCAGGTATTCCCTCAGCAGGAGCGACCCGGTGATAGCAAGGATGGCGATCACATCGACGCTGAATTCCTTGTGGTAGAACTGCCGCACTGTTTCCCACAAGAGTGGTGTACCTCCCAGCAGAACCACTGCCAACAGTGCCCAGTTGGCAAGATCGCCACGCCCGGCGAGCCAGAAAGCCAGGCTCCCTGTCAGCAGTGCGACCGCTCCAATTGGAATGGGATAGCGATTCACTGTATGCCACAAACGTCCAGGCCAGGATCGCCTGGGTTCAACTGGAAGGACGCGTGTGGTTGCCTCCTCCGCTCTAATGGGAGAAGAACTCTGTGGTGGAGTATTCAATTGATTGTGTATATCAAGCATGGTGTATCTACTTCATTGCCTGTAATCTTCTTCATCGTTTAAGGATAGCCGATGCACATCACAAGATGCTCTCAGTCATGACGGGCCATATCACAGACAAGACACAATAGCTCGGTGATTAGCCTCATCTAAGAGGAATGGGCAAGCACACACAGGATCGTATCGCGCTGCTGATGCGACCAAACTCATCATCCAAGATTGGCATTGTCAGACTCCCTCTGCCGCGACGAGTGGTGCCACCAGACTCGCTTGTTGTGTTAGTTGCTGGAGGAGGACTTCCCGCGTGATGCGGCAGGCTTCCAGGATACGTGGATCAGCCAGGGAATAACGCACTTCAGTCCCAACTCGCTCGGCACGCACAATGCCGCGCTGGCGCATGATCGCCAGGTGCTGGCTGATTTTCGCCTGCCGGTGCCCAGTCGCTTCGACCAACTCCTTCACTGCTCGTGACCTCTCCCCCAGCAACGAGAGCAGTTTCAATCTGGTCGGTTCAGCGAGCACCTGGCACAACTCTGCCTGCAGTCGGTACAGTTGCTCTTCTCGCTCGCGTTCCATCTTCTTCTCTCCTTCGCTCTTCGAAATGATATTCATATATTCGATTTCATGAATATTATAAGGTCATTTGCATGAGTATGTCAAGCTTCCGCAGAGTGCTCAAGGAATGATCGCCTTCGGGAGAGCATAGAGCCAGCTATGTGAGTGAGGGCAATCACAACGGATTGCTCTCACTCACACAAGAGGAGCGAGATGAGTATCAGACCAGTCCCTGCGGAACGATATGCCAGTACGCCCGGTTGAAGAGTTGCTTCTCCATATGGTAATACAGGCTGGGCCGTGGCGGGCGGGGCGGATGCTCATAGTTGAAGACGAGCTGGGTCGCTTTATTCTGTCCCGTCTCCAAAAAGCACATCACCTCTCCATCATAGGTTGCTTCCCCATTCTTGGGCTCCTCGCCACGTATCTCAGCAATCAGACGATTGGCCACCACTTTCGCCTCAAAGTGGGCCGCCGAGCCACTCTTGGACACTGGCAGGTCAGTCGCATCACCCAACGCGTAGATGTGCTGTTGGTTCTTCACCTCCAAGGTGGCCCGATCAGTCGGCAACCAGCCTTGCTCATCGCCCAAACCCGATTCCTCGATCACTTTTGCACCACGATGGGGTGGTACGAGCACCAACAGGTTGTACGGAATCTCTTCACCCTCTAAAGAGGAGATGATGTTACGCTCGGTATCTACTGCTTCCGTATTGAAGAAAATGGTATACTTCACGTTCCGCTCTTCTAAGAGAGGTGTCACGACCTCTGCCACGCTCTCAATGGGAAAGACGCGCGGGAGTGGATAGAGATAGTGAATTTCCGTCCGGTCGCGGAGACCACATTTGCGCAGCCACTCGTCAAGCAGGAAGGTAAATTCCAATGGTGCCGGCGGGCAACGATACGGAATACCGCCTACCGTGATGACGATCCGTCCACCCGCAAAAGTGTGCAGTGCCTGCCGCAATTGTAATGATCCCTCGGCTGTTTTCAAGGCTTCAGATAAGGACAACTGAAGCATCTTGTGTTTATGGAACAGTTGCAGTAATAGCCCGCGTATCCGCAAAAGTGGTGGCCTGTCTCTCGTCGGCATCAATAATGCGGAAAGTATGGGTTAAGTGGGCTACCTTCCCGAGCATTGCACCCGCGCCGCAGTACCGCTCCTCGAAGCTGAATGGCTCGTGCCACCGCTTCTGGTTGGATGTGATACCCGGTGACAATATGCACAACGGTGATCTCGACAAACACCATCGGGTGATCTTCTGCGCGTACGCCTACGACATGTACAGCATAATCGGTCACCTGCTGGCGCTTCTTCCGAAGAATCGAGATAACATCCATCCCGGTACAGCCAGCCAGGCCAACTAACAGCAGTTCCATCGGGCGAAAGCCCTCGTTGTGTCCTCCGCCGTGTTCAGCAGCATCAAGGGTGACATGATGACCGGAACCAGCCTCAGCGTCGAAACGCATCCCCGTCTCCAGTCTCACTGTGGTAGTCATCTGCTCAGCCATTGTTTCGCTCCTTTTATTCGTCTATTCGAATATTCATTCGATACTATAAATATAGAATAGTGAGATCACTGAACTATCACAGCAGATGCTTACAACATCTCAACGAGGTCACATTTCTTTTGCTTCCGCAAGCTGCCGCTATGATCACGACATACGACCTCTCCCCCGGAATAAGAATACTGTAGCTGTCAAAAAAATAGGGTCTATGAGTAACGATCGCCGTTACTCATAGACCACGTCGTAGCTTTTCCTCATACTGCATTTGAACACATCCACCCTCCCACACAAGAAAATTCACTCATGCAGAAACAGCAGAGCTAAACTAGGATGCAATACCGGGACTACCCATGAACATAAAGGTAGTCCCGACACTATTAGGCGTAAATGCATCTGGCATCATTTGAGCAATACGCTGAGTAGCGCGCCATCCCGTGCAATGGGCAGGCACAACGACCGCGGGGTTGATCTGTTGTAACGCCTCCACCGTTTGAGGGATGATTGGCTCGAAGAGCGCCCCGCTGAGATGAAATCCTCCCAGCAACGCATAGATGTGCTCAACGCCTGTCTGCGCACGCGCTTGCCGAAGGATGTTAATCACGCCCGCATGTCCACAGCCAGTCGCCACAACCAGCCCTTTATTGCGTACATGCATGACAATGGCCTGGTCATCATAGACCCATGGATCGGGTTGCCAGGTCCCATCGACCTCGGCCTGCTGATTCTTCAATCCTTGCTCAAAATCAGTGGTCCGCTCGATCTGTCCCGTAACCAGCAGTTTGTCATTGATCAGAAACGATGGACCACGCTCCACCAAGAGTTCTATCCCCTCCCGCTCCAGATCATGTAGTGACGGGGGAGGTAAATCCAGGATGCTATTATCGTTATAGATAATACGGCGCTTGAGGAACGCATCCGGATGGAGCAGGATAGGCATGCGCCGCGTGCCGAGCTTGTCGAGGAACCCATCAAGTCCGTGCGTATGGTCGGTATGGCCATGGCTCAGGACAATGGCCTGAATGGTACTGAGGTCGATGCCCAGCACGGCCAGGTTGTGCAGTGCTCCATCGGGCGTCACTCCAGTATCAAACAGGATCGTCTCACGAGTTCCCTGGTCGATGATGGTGATTAACAAGGAAACACCATGCTCTGCGCGTAGCTGATTACGCAGGAAGCCATAGTGCGGCAGAGGGAAACGATGTGCCACTTGAGTTGAGGACATCAGCATATCAAGCGAGTTATCCATGATGGTGGTGATCTCTACGCCATCGACAGCGGATAATGCGAGTAGTGGTGACACGAGAAAAGCCCCTTTCTGAACATTACTGTCGGCGTGCTCAACCTTGCCTTGTATCTCAAGGCAGAAGTAGATGTTATGTTATGTATGAAAAATGGTAATATTTAGATCAGGAAAAGTCAAGGGGTTCTCCAGGTGAGCAGTCAGCATTCCCAACTTTTTCTCGCGCTATGCTGACCACCTTTGAAATACGTTCCTCTTCTATCCAACGGGAGGGAAGCACGAATGACCAAGTATGCCTTTGTCATTGACCAGCGCAAGTGCATTGGCTGTCACGCCTGTACCGTGGCGTGCAAGGCCGAACACGATGTGCCCATCGGCGTCTATCGCACGTGGGTCAAGTACATTGAAAAAGGGGAATTCCCCAACTCGCGCCGCTATTTCCTCGTCAATCGCTGCAACCACTGCGATTATGCCCCCTGCGTGGCTATCTGTCCCACCAGAGCCCTATTTAAGCGCAAGGACGGCATTGTCGACTTCGACTCCAGCCGCTGCATCGGCTGTAAATCGTGTATGCAGGCGTGTCCTTATGATGCGCTCTACATCGATCCCTACAACCATACCGCTGCAAAGTGCAACTATTGTGCCCATCGCACGGAGGTTGGATTGGAGCCTGCATGTGTGATTGTCTGTCCCGAACAGGCTATCATTGCGGGCGATATGCACAATCCGAATAACGAGATCGCAAAGATCATCGCCCGCGAGCCTGTGCGCACGCGCAAGCCTGAGCAGGGAACAGGCCCTAATGTTTACTATTTAGGGGCAGAAGAGACCACCATCAATCCCGAAGCGGCTGTCGAAGAACTGCCACACATGACCATGTGGAGTACCCTGCTGAAACCCAATCACGATGATGAGAACGCAATCGACAGGAGTGAATCACTGCGGACGCTCAAAACCATCAATCCACTCAAGCCTTATCAGCCATCCGAATCAATGCGGCACGATCCCACTGAGGCGCATATTGTCTATGATACGCCCAAGAATAGCGCGCCGTGGGGCTGGAAAGTCTCAGCCTACCTCGTTACCAAATCCATCGGGACGGGGGTCATGATCGTAGCGGTGCTGGCCCTGGCGCTTTATAGATTAAGTGGAAGCATCAGCGGCACCATGAATGCTTTGCTCGGCATTGGCGCACCTGTCATCGGGGGCTTCTTTATAGCGCTCACGCTGATATTGCTGATCGCCGACCTGAAGCGTCCCGATCGTGCGCTCTATCTCATTTTCAAGTCAAATACTACCTCGTGGCTGGTTTGGGGAGCCTACATTCTCGGCATCTTTGGCCTGATAGAGGCGGCATGGTTTATCGCTGCCCTATCCGGTTTTTCAGACTTGATTCGCTGGCTGCTTATTCCTGCCACGCTCTTCGGAGCAGCAGGCGCTGGCTATACCGCCTTCCTCTTTGGCCAGGCCGAGGGACGCGACTTCTGGCAAAGTCCGCTTTTGCTGCCTATTCTGCTTGCGCAAGCCGCGCTTGCCGGTTCTGCAGCGCTGGGATTGCTCTCGTGGGCGCTCAATCCCAGGAGCACGCTGAGTACATTTTTCACCATTGCCTTGCTCAGCGCCGTCACTGTACACGTACTCTTGATCCTGCTAGAAGTTTTCGGCTCGCACAGCAATAACCATGTAGCCATAGCCGCGCGCTACATGAGTAAGGGCAGGTTAAAAGATACTTTTTGGGGACTGTTCTTCGCTTTCGGCTCAATCCTCCCCATCATCATGCTGTGTATCGCCCTGCTGGTGCCAGCCGCACAGCCTGCGCTGCTGGGCTCCGCAGCCATTTTTGCGCTGGCGGGTCTCTTCGCCTACGAGCATTGCTTTGTGGTTGCCGGGCAGGTAGTTCCTTTAAGCTGATGCAATTTGCTGATCGCAAATGTTTTTTCGTCATGATCGTAGGGGTGAGGACCCTTGTGGTCGCCCTCGGGGGACTCAATTACCGCCTAGAAACGTCAAAATTCATCATCGATACAAGCGACACAAGCGATACAAGCGACACAAGCGACACAAATCAAATTGGAGAGAGATTCACATGACCGAGTTTCCCTTACAGCATCACATCGCTCCGAGCGGAGAGCAGATGACGGTACGAGACCTTGCCTCCTGCCCGCCCCCGGAACGTTGGCATGACTGGGTTGAATATGATGCGAAGGCCTGGCCGCGCAAAGTTGAGAAGCACTACGAGATTATCCCCACCGTCTGCTTCAATTGCGAGGCAGCATGTGGGCTATTGGCTTATATTGATAAAGAGACGGGACGTGTCAAACGCTTTGAGGGCAATCCCTATCATCCTGGCAGTCGCGGGCGTAACTGTGCCAAGGGGCCAGCCACCATCAACCAGGTCAATGACCCGGAGCGTATCTTGTATCCTCTCAAACGGGTAGGCAAACGTGGCGAAGGCAAATGGGTGCGTACCACCTGGGACGAAGTGCTGGATACCTTTGCCAGCAAAATTCGCGCCGCCATTGTCGAAGGTCGGCGTGACGAAGTGATGTACCACGTTGGGCGACCTGGACACGATGGCTATATGGAGCGCGTCTTGGGAGCCTGGGGTGTCGATGGCCACAACAGCCATACTAACGTCTGCTCTTCCTCAGCACGCTTCGGCTACCACATCTGGTGCGGTATAGATCGCCCTTCGCCTGACCATGCCAATGCGCGCTTTATTTTGCTTATCAGTTCCCATCTGGAAACAGGCCACTACTTCAATCCGCAGGCGCAGCGCATCATCGAGGGCAAGATGAAAGGAGCCAAACTGGCGGTCATGGACCCGCGCCTCTCGAATACGGCGAGTATGGCCGATTACTGGCTTCCCACCTGGCCTGGCTCCGAGGCAGCAGTCTTGCTGGCGATGGCGCGGGTGATCCTGGTGGAGAAGCTCTATAACCGTGAATACCTGCGCCGCTGGGTCAACTGGCAGGAATTCCTGGCGGCTGAGTACCCCAACGTCGAGCAGACCTTTGACTGCTTCATTGAACTATTGATCGATCTGTACGACGAGTACACTCCCGCCTTTGCCGCCAAAGAGAGTAGCTTATCCGAAGAGATCATCGTCGATATCGCCCGCCAGATTGGTCATGCCGGAACAGCTTTTGCCGCGCATACCTGGCGTGCCGCCACCGCTGGCAACCTGGGCGGCTGGCAGGTCTCGCGTGCCCTCTGGTTCCTCTCTGTCCTCACGGGTAGTGTAGGCACATCGGGTGGGACCGCGCCCAACGCCTGGAACAAGTTCGTCCCTGCGCCTTTCAGGAAGCCGAGTCCCACAGAAGTCTGGAACGAACTGCTCTTCCCGCCCGAGTATCCACTGGCGAATTACGAAATGAGCATTCTGCTGCCCTATTTCTTGCGGGAAGGACGTGGCAAGCTCGCCGCCTACTTTACCCGCGTCTACAATCCCGTCTGGACTAACCCGGATGGCACCAGCTGGATTGAGGCGCTGACCAATGAGCAGCAGATTGAACTGCATGCAGCCCTGACACCTGTGTGGAGCGAGACGGCATGGTACGCGGACTATGTGTTGCCGATGGGCGTGGGCAGCGAACGCCACGACTTGATGAGCCAGGAAACGCACGCCGCGCGCTGGATCGGCTTTCGCCAGCCCGTCCTGCGCGTCTACAAAGAGCGTCATGGGGAATCTGATTACGTTCACCTACCAGGCCAATCCAGGTGAGATCTGGGAAGAGGATGAATTCTGGATTGAACTCTCCTGGCGCATTGATCCCGACGGCAGTCTAGGGATCCGCACGTATTTCGAGTCGCCCTACTATCCTGGACAGAAACTGACCATCGAAGAATACTATCGCTGGATGTTTGAGAACAGCGTGCCTGGCTTGTCGGCAGCGGCAGCAAAGGAGAACCTGACACCCCTGGAATATATGCGCACGTATGGCGCCTTTGAAATTCCCCAGGAGCAAGCGCCCGTCTATACATTGAATGAACGCGAGTTGAAAGCTGCCGAACTTGAGGGTGCTCAGGTTGATGAGAGAACTGGCAGGATTGCACGTAATGGCACAAACATTGGCGTCATGATCGATGGAAAAGCCTGCGAAGGCTTCCCTACGCCCTCGCGTAAACTGGAGATGTATTCCTCGACCTTGAAGGACTGGGGCTGGCCTGAATATGCCATCCCGGGCTACACGCGCAGCCACGTCCATCGTTCCGCCATCAATCATGAACGCGGCGAATACCTGCTCCTTCCCACGTTCCGCCTGCCAACACTCATTCATACACGCTCAGGCAATGCCAAGTGGTTGTACGAGATATCGAACGCCAACCCGGTCTGGATTCACCCGGGTGACGCGGAACGGATAGGCGTCGAGACCGGCGACCTCGTGCGCATCACGACCGAGATTGGCTACTACGTCAACCGGGCATGGGTAACCGAGGGTATCCGCCCTGGTATCGTGGCCTGTTCGCATCACCTCGGGCGCTGGCGACTCGAAACGGACCTGGGGACGGATCGCTGGGCCTCCGCGCTGGTCTCCCTGGGAAGAGATCGTGACGGTATCTGGCGGATGCGCCATGTAGAAGGTATACGACCGTTTGAGAGCGATGATCCCGACTCGTCCCGTATCTTCTGGCGCGAGGGTGGCGTGCATCAAAATCTAACGTTTGCTGTGCATCCTGACCCCGTCAGCGGCATGCATTGCTGGCACCAGAAGGCCAGGGTTGAGCCTGCTCATGCCGGTGATCGTTATGGCGATGTGTCTGTCGATACGGGGAAAGCGTACCAGGTCTATCAAGACTGGCTGGCGATGTCTCGTCCACAGCGCAATCGATCTGACGGGTTGCGCCGTCCGTTGTGGATGATTCGCCCCTATCGCCCGGCAACCAGTGCTTTCAAGCGCACCAGTTGACAAATGAAGCTCGCGTCAAGCGTCGTTTATGATACGTTCGTACCGACTCCAGAGCAGGCCCCAATGTAAGCCTATGAAACTGACGATGAGCTTGTCGCGCACGAAGAAGAGCAAAAATTGTGTGAGAGCATAGCCATAGAGGTAGACGAGCATCAGGACCCCAGGTCAACGCAGCTGACGCGCCAGGTAGAACATCAGCGCGAGCAAAGCGACGTTCGTCAGCAGTTCATACCCAGCGGCAGATTGTACAGGCACATTGCAGGTCGTTGCAATTTGGCAGGCCCAACTACTGGGATGCTGATAGACGGTAGACCAGGGGAGTGTGCTGCGATAGCCAATGATGTCGCCATTGATCAGATTGCCCATGCACCCGAATATCTGCCCTGCTGCCACAAACAGCACACCGGCGTCGATGAGTACCAGAGGATTGATATGTTCGGCACGGGTTACCACTGCCGTTGTCGCGAATGGTCCTGAATTTCAAGTCCCCTGCAATCGTTTCCCAGCGAGGGGGAAGGCGAAATCACAGGGGGTCAATTGCCGACGTTTGTCAAAAGCGGGCGGCCACACGTGCACAGGAGCCTCAGACGCGAGTGCTTTTTGGCATCACCCGCTGAAATGCCGCGAACGGCCCACTGTGGTTACTCGGCATATGGCCGCGCAGGTGCGTGCCGGTTTCTTCGTAGCTCTCGTGCTCGATGGTGCCGTAATGGTGAAACTGGGCCACGAGCTCACCCCGGTGATAGGGAACGAGCACGTCGAGCGCGACGAACTGCGACACGAGGTTCTCACTGATACAGCGTAACAGACTTACGACACCGGTTCCCATCAGCGCCGATACCCGTACCGCGGGAAGAGCTGCGGCCGTACCCTGGAGTTGCAGCATGGCATCGCAGGGGAGTAAATCGGCTTTATTCAGTGCAACGACCACGGGACGGCCGCCTGCGCCGATCTCTTCCAGCACCTGCTCGACGGCCTCTATCTGGCGATTCATGGAAGGACTCGATGCATTGACCACGTGGACGAGGAGATCGGCTTCGGCCACCTCCTCCAGGGTCGCGCGGAACGCGGCCACCAGCGTCGTCGGCAAGCGCTGCAAGAACCCTACAGTATCGGTCAGAAGAAACTCTTGCCCGCCTGCCAGTCGCACACGGCGTGTCGTAGGGTCGAGCGTGGCAAACAACTTGTCCTCAGCGAGGCTGTGCGCGTCGGCAAGTCGATTAAGCAGAGTTGACTTGCCAGCGTTCGTGTAGCCAACCAGCGCAACCACCGGCGCGCCCGCACTTTTGCGCTGTTCGCGGTGGAGCTGGCGGTGGGTGCGCACGTGCTCCAGCTCCTCTAGGAGTTGATCCTTTTGCCGGCGCAGCAGGCGGCGGTCTACTTCGATCTGCTTCTCACCTTCGCCGCGCTGCTGGACACTCCCTTTCTGGCGCGACAGGTGCGACCACTGACGGGCGAGGCGTGGCAGGTCATACTCGACCTGGGCGAGTTCCACCTGCAGGCGTCCCTCCCGCGTCCGCGCCCGCTGGGCGAAAATGATGAGAATCAGGGCCGTTCTGTCGAGTACTAGTGTTTCGAGTTCCCTCTCCAGGTTGCGTTGTTGCCCTGGTGTCAACTCGAGATCAAAGATCACGGCATCACAGTCGTGAAAGCGTACCAGGTCAGCAATCTCCTGCACCTTTCCCGAGCCGAGCAATGTCCCAGGATGTGCACGTGACAAACGCTGAATAACACGATCAACGCAACTGACACCCGCCGACCTCGCGAGTTGACACAGTTCATCAAGCGACTCCTCAACCGGCCAACCACCTCCAGGCATGTCCACTCCCACCAGAATCGCCCGTTCCGGGGCCTGGGAGAGCAACCCGCTCAATGGCCTATCTTCGCTTCCATTTGGACTATAGTATTCTGACATGATGAAAATCTCTCTTCCATGTTGTAGAAACAGGTAGGAAAACATCTGTTGTCGCGAAGTTGTTGATGGCGAGGTGACTAATGCTATGACGTGAGGACAGGAATCTCTTAGTATAACGGAGCAGCCTCAATGTCGAAGTTTGGCAGAAAAACGTCGTGGACGTCGTCTCAATGGCCTTCAGGCAACAACAATGAAAAAGCCTTCCTCCCCTGCCATAGCGTAAAACACCCGGCCAGACACCTATTCATAGAAAAATCAGTGTCGCAGAGCAATCAGATGTATTGCGCAAAATGGCTATAGAGTTAGTTGAAGGTTATCACTGTCATCTCCTGCCGATTGTTTGATACTAAAGTACATGAGAGCCGCAGAAAAGTCAAGGGTCTGTCTACCCCGCTCCACTTAACTACTGTTGTGGCGGCATCTCCTGTGGATACTCAACCTGTGGCTGCTCATACTGTGGCTGTGGCTGCTGTGGCTGCCCGGGCTGGTAATAGACCTGTCCGCCCTCCTGGTAAGGCCCGGGTGTCTGTGGCGGTGGTTGATACCCCTGCTCGTAAGGCTGATACGGCGGTTGGTATGGTGGCTGATAGGGTGGTTGATACTGCGGTGGTTGCTGCTGATTTCTCATCATCGATGCAGCCCCAAACAGACCTGCGCCAATTGCCCCTGCCATAATAAACCGTATGATCAAACCCAAAATTGCGGAGAGTAGAGCGCCAATCAAGAACACGATCCAACTGTGAGTAATGAAGAAGAGAATAACAATAAACAACCACAGAACACTATATAGTCCACTAAAAGCTCCTCGACGTCGGCGGTACATACGACGTTCCTCCTTTTTGAAATTCTACTCTATTGTGTGCATTTGATGTCTGTTCACATTATAGACTATGGACCTTCTCATAAGTATACGTATTTCTACTTAGAGGTGCAACTCAATCAATGCCCGTCGAATACCTGCCAGCGCCGTCAATATATCTTTTGCCTCCACACCGTAATGGGTCACAGCACGAATTTTTCCCTGGCCGATGTGGCCCATCAGCACACCATGTTCTTGTGCCTTGGCCAGAAACTTCATCGTCTCCGCTTCCGTCAACGGCTGCTGTTGTGTATTGTGCACAGAGAAAACCAGAATATTTGTCACCACCTGTTCAACATCGATGTCTATTTGTGGATAGTCTGCAAGCCCATGTGCCAACTGCTTACAGTGCTCATGATCTTCGGCCAGCCGATCAACCATCTGCTCTAGCGCGACAACACATGCCGCAGCGATCACACCGGCCTGTCGCATACCACCCCCTAACACTTTTCGCATACGGTGTGCTCGCCGGATAAACTCCCGGCTCCCCACAACGATCGAACCGACAGGTGCGCTCAATCCCTTGGAGAAACAGAACATCAGTGAGTCTACCGTGCGTGCCAGCGTGCTAACTGGCACACCGAGAGCAATTGCAGCATTAAAAACGCGAGCGCCGTCCATATGCACCACGATTCCGTGGGCATGCGCCAGCCTGGTGAGTGCCTCAACCTGCCCTACACTCATCACTGTGCCACCACAATAGTTATGAGTGTTTTCGATACACAGCAGGGCCGTTGGTGCCGTATGTTCATCACTGCCATCGGAGATGCTTATCTCCACCTGCTGCAGGTCGAGCATGCCGTCAGCGCCGGTTGGCACAACGCGCATCGGCGAGCCGCCTAACGTTGATGCCCCACCTACCTCGAACTGGTAGATATGCGACCGATCACCGACAATCACCGCCTGGCCTCGCCCAGCATGGGCCAGCACGGAGGCAGTATTGCCCATCGTGCCGCTGGCAACAAATAGAGCCGCCTCTTTCCCTGTCCGTTCCGCCACCACCTCTTGCAAGTGATTGACGGTCGGGTCTTCGCCGTACACATCGTCTCCAAGCTCGGCGTGGTACATAGCCTCACGCATGGCAGGCGAAGGCAACGTCACTGTGTCGCTGCGTAGGTCAATCATAGCTTTCACCTTTTCCCATTCAGATAGGATTGTCATGTGCAGGTATTTTACCCTCTTCATCCCCAACGTACAAGACAGACCAGGGATTCCAAATCTTTTCCTGGACCCCCAAATGAGGTAAGATAGTGTCAAAAGAGAAAGGGAGATTCCCAATGACCATTGACCTGAACAAAATGAAAGAACGCCTCAAGGCAAAACGTGCAGAGTTAGAGAATGACATAGCTGCCCTGACACAGGCCCATCCTGAGGCGGTTGGACCCGTCGAAGCCAAAGAAGGACTTCAGGATATTGGAGATGTAGCCGTTGACTTTGAGGAGATACAAAACGAACAATCCCTCCTTGTCAACCAACAGGCATTGCTGACCGAAGTACAGCAAGCACTTGAGCGTATCGAACAAGGAACATACGGAAAATGTATCAACTGTGGGCAGCCTATTCCAGAAAAACGACTGGAGGCTATCCCGTGGGCTGCACGCGATGTTAAATGTGAGGAACAGTTGGAACGGCGGAACCTCGCCGAGGAAAGCTGATCCCTCCAGAAATGTAGTGGCAGGGGGTGTGGTGGAAGGACGGACGCAGTCTGGGGCACACCATCCCCCAGATGGCGTCTGTGTGGGCCATCACGGCTGCCAGGAAGGTTAATTCAAATGCCTCGTACTATTGGCATCACCGGCAACATCGCCTGTGGCAAAACTGCTGTCGGGCAGATGCTGCTTGAATTAGGCGCTGAACTTTACATCGATGCAGACGCCCTCGTACACCGCCTCTACCTCAGCGGCCAACCTATCGCCGTAAAAGTGGCAGAGGCATTTGGACCTGCCGTCGTGGCCGCCGATGGCAGTGTTGACCGCAAGGCCTTGGGAGCGATCGTCTTTCAGAATGCCGAAGCCATGCGTCGTCTCGAAGCAATCGTACACCCTGCAGTTGGCATCGCCTTAGTGAGCGAACTCGCATCCGTCAGTGATTCAGGCATTGCCGTCATTGATGCCGTCAAACTACTGGAAAGCGGCTCGGGAGCGTTTTGCCAGAGTAAGTGGATCGTAATCTGTCCAGAGCAACAAGAACTGGCTCGCTTGATGGCACGCAGTCAGTTAAGCGCAGAAGAGGCCTGGGCGCGAATACACGCCCAGCCATCGGTCGCTAACAGGTTGCCTCTCGTCGATGAAGTCATTGATAACGGTAGCTCTTTAGATGACACGCGCCGCCAGGTATCAGCCGCCTTTGAACGCTTCTGTAAACGTTTCCCTGCGTAACATTAACTCTTATCTTTGTGGCGTGCCCGGAACCTGCGCACCTTCATCAGATTGGCGCATTTGTCGACTGTGCAATAGCGCCGCGTGCGACTCTTACTCTCGTCAAAAAAAATCCAACGACAATTGGCATTTTGGCATATCTTGAGGCGCTGTGGGTCATAGGTGGCTAATAGTTCGGCAAACGATGCTGCGATCTCCGCTTGCACCCAATCCCAATCCTTCTTCAGGGGTACCATTTCTAACCGGTATCCCCGATCATCTTGCACTAATTGCCGGTATGATGCTGTCTTGAGCAATACCGCATTCAGTGTGCCCAGATCAATATCTGAGAACTGCCCGTTGGCCAGCGCCTCCACCATATGTCGCAGCAGAGAGCGTAATCCTAGCAATGCAGGCAATGTAGTTGCATCTGGAGGACTCGCTACCTGTAACTCCCAACGGGCCAGAAATTGCTCTAACCAACCTGGCTGATGTAAATCATCCCGTACCCATCGACCACGAAAATCGCGAAACTCGCTATTTATAAAATCTATACATACGGCATCCATATAGGTAACTCCTGACAATTTTCATGGCACACCTTCGCCATGCCGCCTTTCTCCTACCACTTGATGTTTGCTATCCTACACTACTTGGATAGGTATGAAAAGTCTCTATGTAACGGTCAAAAAAATATTGACAGTTACCATTATGTACGTTATCATTGTTGTATGTAACCATGTTGAACAATATTGAACGTTACCATTTAGAAGAACTTCTGCTTACTATCACTGAAGGAGGATCACAACATCATGAGGAGAACCCGTATTTTCGCGTTGGCACTGGCCATTCCCCTGTTGCTAGCGATTTTGACAGCCTGTGGTTCAGGCGCAACCACTACTGGCAGTGGTGGGAGTACACCCAGCAGCGGCCCTATCGTCCTCAAAATTGCGACCGACCTGCCGGTGTCGGGTGCCGATGAGAGTAGTGGCAAACCGGCTGAGGATGGAGCGAATTTGGCGGTGATGCAGGCCAACGCCAATCATACCGTCCCCAATGTGACGTTCCAGTTTGTACCCAAAGATGATGTTGGTCCCAGTGGCACCCATGACCCGTCGATCGGGGCACAGAACATTACTGCCCTGGTAGGCGATGCGCTGGTGGTCGGAGTAGTCGGCCCGTTTAACAGCAATGTCGCCAAAGCCGAGATACCCATTAGCAACCAGGCACCCCTGGCGCAGATCAGCCCGGCCAACACCAACCCGTGTCTGACCAAGTCGGATGCTACCTCGGGATGCGGTGGCGCTAATAACCTGATCCCGACCTTGCGACCGACCGGAAAGGTAACCTACTTCCGCATCGCGACGACCGACGACCATCAAGGTCCAGCAGGAGCGGACTACCTATACAAGACGCTCAACCTGCACAAGGTCTACGTCATCGATGACACCGAGACCTACGGCGTCGGTATAGCCAATCAGTTCATCCAGGAGTGGAAGGGTCTGGGTGGGACTGTGCTGGGCCATGCGAGTGAGCCAGCTTCTACGACGGCATCGGCCTATGAGTCTTTGCTCACCCAGATCGCGTCCTTGAAGCCAGACGTGATCTACTTTGGTGGCGTTGATTTAACGGGTGGTATCACGATCCGCAAGCAGATGGTGCATACTCCCGGTCTGGAAAATACTCCCTTTGGTGGTGGAGATGGCATTGTAACGCCCACTTATGCCACCACGATTGGCACATCGGGAGCCCCATCCTATGGCACGGTGGCAGTGGTAGACACCTCCCAGAATCCGAACGCGGCTACCTTCAAACAGCAGTATGCAGCTTCTACTACGGACCCGATCAACGTTTACAGTGCAGCGGCTTATGACTGTGCCAACATCCTGATCCAGGCGGTTAAGACGGCATTGGCTAATGGAGCCAGGCCGCCGACGAGTTCCAGCGATGCGGCAGGTGGCAAAGCCTTCCGCCAGGCGGTGATCAATGCCATCCAGGGCATCGACTTTACCGGGGTGACCGGCCATCAAGCCTTTGACTCCAATGGCGATACCACCGACAAGATCATCACCATCTACAAGCTTGGTCTCAATACCATGAACAAGCCTGACTGGATCTTCGCCTCCTCGGTCACGGTGTCATAACCGTCGCTTTTCTGCCAGGAAAGATTGTCAGAGGGATAAAGCCCTCTGCTTAGGGAACGGGACTTCCGACCCGTTCCCTTTTTTCCTACACTCCATAGGCTGCTTACATCTGACATCCACTCATAAGAGACACTTTTTAATGAACGAAGAGTTATGAGGAGATGTCAGGCTTAAATCTATTGACAGCGCAAGTTCTGGTGATATAATCTCTGCATATACTCCACTGTTGCCCTATACCAAACGAGCTGACAAGGGGTAATCGCTCCTGTTAGATGTGTCGTTGCAGTCTTCTGGATGGTCGGCTTGGCAGTTCAGCTTTCAACGCTGAGCAGTATAGCGGAAAATCCTGTGAGATTTGCGGAAGACCTGACGTATTACCGGAAGAGGGGACAACAGGTTTTGCAAATCAAGCTTTGTTGACCTGACGCTTCCCTTCCCAGGACCCCTGACTAGTTATTTGTATTGTGAAGGAGGCTAATTACAACATGCGGAGAAATCGATCACGTATTTTTGCGTTTGCACTGGGTATTCCCCTGTTGCTCATGATCCTGATGGCCTGTGGATCAGGCGCGACCACTACTAGCAGTGGTGGGAGTACGCCCAGCAGTGGCCCTATTACCCTCAAAATTGCGACCGACCTGCCGGTGTCGGGTGCCGATGAGAGTAGTGGCAAACCGGCTGAGGATGGAGCGAATCTGGCGGTGATGCAGGCCAACGCCAATCATACCGTCCCCAATGTGACGTTCCAGTTTGTACCCAAAGATGATGTTGGTCCCAGTGGTATCCATGACCCGTCGATCGGGGCACAGAACATTACTGCCCTGATAGGCGATGCGCTGGTGGTCGGAGTAGTCGGCCCGTTTAACAGCAATGTCGCCAAAGCCGAGATACCCATTAGCAACCAGGCACCCCTGGCGCAGATCAGCCCGGCCAACACCAACCCGTGTTTGACCAAGTCGGATGCTACCTCGGGATGCGGTGGCGCTAACAACCTGATCCCGACCTTGCGACCGAGCGGCAAGGTGTCCTACTTCCGCATCGCGACGACTGACGATCATCAAGGTCCAGCAGGAGCGGACTACCTATACAAGACGCTCAACCTGCACAAGGTCTATGTCATCGACGACGCCGAGACCTATGGCGTCGGTATTGCTAATGCGTTCATCGGTGAGTGGAAGGCCGATGGCGGGACGGTGCTTGGGCACAGTAGCGAGGCATCTTCTACGACGGCATCGGCCTATGAGTCTTTGCTCACTCAGATCGCAGCCACGAAGCCCGATGTGATCTACTTCGGCGGTCTTGATTCGACGGGTGGTATCACGATCCGCAAGCAGATGGAGCATACTCCCGGTCTGGAAAACACTCCCTTTGGTGGTGGGGATGGCCTTGTAACGGGCACTTATGCCACCACGATTGGCACCTCGGGAGCCCCATCTTATGGCACGGTGGCGGTGGTAGACACCTCCAAGAATCCAGCTGCGGCGACCTTCCGTCAGCAGTTTGCGGCAGCCTTTACCGACCCGATCAGTGTCTACAGTGCATCGGCCTATGACTGTGCCAATATCATGATCCAGGCGGTCAAGACAGCTTTAGCTAACGGAGCCAAGCCGCCGACGAGTTCCAGTGATGCGGCAGGTGGTAAGGCCTTCCGCCAGGCGGTGATCAATGCCATCCAGGGCATCGACTTTACCGGGGTGACTGGCCATCAAGCCTTTGACTCCAATGGCGATACCACCGACAAGATCATCACCATCTACAAGCTTGCTCTCAATACCATGAACAAGCCTGACTGGATCTTCGCTTCCTCGGTCACGGTCCAGTAATCGTCACTGCTTTGGGTGTTAACGTAGCTCGTGTCCTTGCTAGATAGTTCATAGCGCTGTCTGGCTCAAAAAAAGCCAGGGGAGTAGTCGGCAGATCGATGTCTGTAAGGCTACTCCCCTACTTGCTATTTGACCTTGTGGTGTTGTATATATTCTGTATACTCAACAGGGAGGTAGAACCCCGCATGGCACTGTTTTTGCAAATACTGGTTGTCGGACTCACAACCGGGGCGATCTATGCACTCATTGCGCTTGGGTACACGATGGTCTATGGTATCATCGAACTCATTAACTTTGCCCACGGTGACATCTTCATGATTGGCACTTTCGTTTCCATCGCTATTTTTGGGCTGCTCGGCATTGGCGCCAATTCACAGCCGACTGGATGGTGGCTGGTCGCCGTGCTGGTTATTACGCGTCTGGGTGCAATGCTTGCTTGTGCTGTGCTCGGCGTAGTAATCGAACGTGTCGCCTACCGGCCACTGCGCAACTCCCCGCGTATTGCTCCGCTGATCTCAGCTATCGGCGTCTCGTTGATCCTGGAGGATGTTGGCAAGCTCTGGAAGGGCATCGAATACATCACATTTCCGCAAATTTTCCCCGATAAGGACATAAGGCTGGGGCCGATAACGATCAGCACTGTTGATATACTGGTAATCGTGGTAGCGGTTATATTGATGATAGCTCTGCAATGGATGGTCACCAGCACACGCACAGGACGTGCTATGCGTGCTGTGGCGCAGGATCGTGAAGCAGCTGCGCTCATGGGTGTGAATGTGAATCGCATCATCGCCATCACGTTTTTCATCGGCGCTGCGCTTGCAGGTGCAGCTGGGTTTATCTACGGCTTGAAATACGGTGAAACGATTTTCTTTATTGGTTTCCAACTCGGTCTGGTCGCCTTTACTGCAGCCGTGCTTGGCGGTATCGGCAACCTTGTCGGCGCTATGCTCGGCGGTGTTCTCATAGGTGTGATCGAGTCACTCTCCACTCTTATCCCCGACAGCGTATTGCCACATGGAGGCGCAGCATGGCACCTGGCCATTGTTTTTGCTATTCTCATCCTAATCCTGGTTTTCCGCCCCGCCGGCCTGCTCGGTCAGCAGTTGCCGGAGAAGGTGTAAAGGACAAAACCATGCTTCGAGATTGTAACTGCACTCTGTTGGAAACGAGGTGATGCCATCGTGTCTGCTTTGATGACTAACCGTATGCTCCTTCCCGCACGTGACACACGCACGCTGCTCGTCAAATGGATTGTGGCCCTGCTTGTGCCTGTCGCTGTCTTTACATTCGTCTGGAGTGGCGAAGAAATCGTTAACGCGGTAATTTCGCCAGGGACCGCCGGTCCTAATCTTCCGACCGACCCTGTATCACTCATTCAATCCGCGATTTTTATTGCTCTCTTCTACCTTGCTGTTATTGTGCTTGCCGGTTACCTGGTAGCAGCCGATAGCGGTCGGCGTGGGATGCTCAGTTTGTGGCTTGATGTACTGATCTTTGCTTTGTTACCCCTCTTCCTGGTCATGAACATCGGCCTGATCATTGGCCTCGCTGCGTGTGCCCTCATCTGGGCTGTGTACTTCTTCGCGCGCAACCTTGTGCGGAAAGCTCGCCACTATACACCTCCTCTCGCACTGCCGAGTCTGGGCCTCCTCGATGCCGAGCAGCGGGCCATATTGATGGGCAGGGCTATAGCAGGTGGCTTCTGGTTTGCGACAGCATTCGCTATTGTTTGGTTGATTGCCGACCTGGTCTATTTCTTTACTGGTTCGCTGCCGCCGCAGCTTTTGATCTGGGTAGTTATTCGTACACTTCTCTTGCCCGTTGCTGGCTATTTCCTGGGCCGACTTGCTGGCGTTCTTGCGTTGCGTCGTACCCTTAGTGCCCAGGCCAACGGTAATGGCAACGGAGGAGATGCTACTAACGAATCCAGGAGACGCATCAGCAAACGACAACAATTGCAGGTTCTCTCCGCGACCCGTGTTCGTGAAGAAGCGAAAGACCTGGTCCCCAATGATCTGCCTCTACGCAGCTCTGGCGCACAGCGTTTTTACCTGATCTTGCTGGTTGCTTTCGTGCTCTTCTACCCTATACTCGATCCCTTCCTGTTTGGGTATGGCACAGATGGCCGCCTGGCCAGCTTTGGCGATGCAGGCCGCTATGTGATCCTGGCCCTCGGCCTCAACATTGTGGTTGGTTTCGCCGGGCTGCTCGACCTGGGCTATGTGGCTTTCTTTGCGATTGGGTGCTATGTCTGGGGAATGATCGGCTCGACACAATTGACCAATGTGCTCAACGTCGCTCCCATCGATCCTCACATTTTGTCATGGCTCTTCTGGCCAATGTTGCTCGGCGCTGCCCTGGTCGCTGCCTTCTTTGGTGTGATCCTTGGCGCCCCGACACTCCGCTTGCGTGGTGATTACCTGGCAATTGTGACTCTCGGCTTTGGTGAAATTGTCCCCATCGTCTTATTGGAACTAGATAAATATACCAATGGTACCAATGGCATTGTTGGCGTCCAATCCCCTGCCTTTTTTGGCATCGACTGGTCTATTATCACTCCTGCTCCCTACTACTACCTGATTTTGGCGCTGATTGCCCTGTCGATCTTTGCCAATATCCGCCTGCGCGACTCCCGTTTAGGCCGTGCCTGGATTGCTATCCGTGAGGACGAAATTGCTGCGGCTTCTTCTGGCGTCAATCTCGTCAACACCAAGCTCTTTGCCTTTGGCGCGGGTGCGTTTTTCTCCGGCATAGCAGGGGCCTATTACGCCGCAAAGCTTGGTGGCGCGTCACCGGATAACTTTAGCTTCAATGACTCCGTCATCTATCTGGCCATGGTGGTGATCGGTGGCATTGGCAGTATCCCCGGTGTGATCGTTGGCGCACTCGTGGTCTATTCCATCAACGAGCTCATTCTCGCGCAACTCGATACGCTGGCCTCCGATCCAACCAATTTTCATGTTTTTTGTCAGGAGTGCTATTGTCCACGTTATTCCAGGTTTCACCTTCGGCAACATTCGAAACCTGCTCTTCGGCATCGTTCTCGTCGTAATTATGATCTTCAGACCTGAAGGCCTCATTCCTAGTGCGCGCAGGCGACGCGAATTGCGTGCCTCTACCGAAGAAACACCCGAGTTGGGCTCATTGGATGTGATGCCAGGAACACCGGGTTTCGAAACTGAGGTGCGAGTTGAGTAACAGCGAACCAAGAGAAGAGGAGTTACGCTATGAGTGTTAAGCCTGTGAAGCTCGCAGATGAGCCTGCTGAGCCTGTGAGCGGTGCCTTGCTCGAGTTAAGTGGCGTCACGAAATACTTTGGTGGCCTGGCGGCGGTGCAAGATGTTGACCTGGTGATTAAGCCCAAAGAAATCGTGAGCGTGATCGGCCCCAACGGTGCCGGAAAAACAACAGTCTTTAACCTGATTACCGGCATCTATCGGCCAACTTCGGGTGATGTACGTCTTGATGGTAGATCCCTGGTAGGTCTAAACCCTGACCAGGTAGTCAAACGAGGCATCACACGTACGTTTCAGAATATTCGCCTCTTCAATAACATGACGGTCATGGAGAATGTCCTCGTGGGACAGCATACACAGCTTAAAGCAAATCTATTCGGTTTACTCTTTCATACTCCTGCAGTCGTACACGAGGAGGCAGAGGCCCGTCAGCGTGCTGTTGAGCTACTCGGCTTCTTTGGCCCCGAGCTGGTGGCCCGACAAGAGGAGTATGTGGTTAACCTGTCTTACGCTGAAAAGCGGCGCGTCGAGATTGCTCGAGCATTGGGAGCTAAGCCCGCATTACTCTTATTAGACGAGCCAACCGCCGGCATGAATGAGGTAGAGACACTCGAAGCCGTGAAATACGTGCGCCGTCTGCGCGACGAGTTGAACCTGACGATCCTGCTGATCGAGCATAAGCTGGCGGTGACGATGGGTATATCAGATCGTATTGCTGTACTCGACTACGGGCGCAAAATCGCCGAAGGTCTACCTGAAGAAGTACGCAGTAATGAGAAGGTCATCGAAGCCTACCTTGGGAAATCTGCAACGGCGACAGCAAGTCGGAATGAGGCTTCAACTGCCGACCAGCAAGCCATTGAGTAATAAAGAAGAGATACCGAGGTCTGAAATGTTAAAATTAATCAACGTAGATACCTACTATGGTCCCAGCCAGGTCTTGCATAATGTTTCACTTGAGGTCAATAAAGGCGAGATTGTTTGCCTCCTGGGCGCAAATGCGGCCGGCAAGACAACCACCATGAAGACTATTTTTGGCCTGGTCCATCCACGTCATGGGTCGGTAGAGTTCGAAGGGCAGCTTATCCAGAACAAACTGCCTGGTGATATCGTACGCTTAGGTATGGCTCTGGTACCTGAGGCACGTCGTATCTTCCCTCGCATGACCGTGCTGGAGAACCTGGAGATGGGTGCCTTCTCTCGTAATGACCGGGCAGAGGTGAAGGAAGACATCGATCGTGTTTGCCAGATCTTTCCACGCGTTAAGGAACGCTTAAAGCAGATCGCAGGTACGATGTCCGGTGGTGAGCAGCAGATGCTGGCCATGGGACGTGCCTTGATGTCGCGCCCCCGTATGGTTTGCATGGATGAGCCATCGATGGGTCTCTCACCGATCCTCGTCGAAACAGTGTTTAATACGGTTCTGCGTATCCGCGATGAAGGTGTCACGATCTTTCTTGTAGAGCAAAATGCCTCGATGGCCCTCAGTCTAGCCGACCGTGGGTATGTTTTGCAGACAGGTTACATCGTCCTGAGCGATACTGCATCCAACCTGTTGACAAATGACCTCGTGCGTCAGGCCTATCTCGGCGGAGCGTGATAACCACTCCTCTTTTTTCTCTTGTGAGAAGGTAGAGGGAGCATGACATTTTCTTCTTTGCTCTACTGTGACTTCTGTGGCGCTGCCCAACAGGAACAGACAATCTACTGCTTTGCCTGTGGCCAGCCCCTGGATACTCCTGAACAATTACTTCGAGATCGCTATCGAATCATAGGCCCCGTAGGACAGGGCGGCTATGGTGCCGTCTACAAAGCGCAGGATACTGAGTGCGATGATCGCCTGGTAGCTATCAAAGAAATCAATCTGAGTAACCTCAAACCACAGGAGATAATTGATGCCACCGACGCCTTCAACCGCGAAGTACGCCTTTTGTCGGACCTCACGCATCCCAACCTCCCGCGCATGTACGACCACTTCACCGACAGCCAGCATTGGTACCTCGTTATAGACCTCATCGAAGGTGAAACGCTAGAGCAATATCTCGATATTGTACGGAGTAGGAGTGAGAAATCACAAGGATTACCCCTACACGAGGTCCTGGACATCGGCATCCAACTTTGTACAGTTCTCGACTATTTGCACATTCACGAACCTCCGATCATCTTCCGTGACCTCAAACCGGCCAATGTCATGCGGACGTCCAACGGCCATCTCTACCTCATCGACTTTGGCATTGCTCGCCACTTCAAACCTGGGCAGAACAGAGACACCATCCCCCTTGGTTCCCCAGGGTATGCCGCCCCAGAACAGTATGGGCGAGCGCAAACGACTCCGCAGGCCGATATCTACAGCCTGGGAGCCATGCTGCACCAGCTCTTGACGGGCAACGATCCCGCGCAGACACCTTTTCGCTTTGAGTCTCTGCAGCGGCCGGACCAGGCGGCAATTGAACAACTCCAGGTACTGCTTTTACAGATGCTAGAAATGGATGTAAACAAGAGGCCGACCAGGGCAGCAGCTGTCAAGCAGGAATTACAGCAGTTAGCTGCCGCCCTGAAACCAATGATTGTGCGGCCCATAGGAACCATTCTCGCCACCTATCGTGGTCATAGCAGGTTGGTGCTAGCCGTCGCATGGTCTCCCGATGGGAAGTATATCGCCTCTGGCTCCTTTGATGGTACTATGCAAGTGTGGAGACCTGCTCAGGACGATGGTGCGACTACTATAGAGTCCAGCGACTTTACCTATCGCAACCCTACTAGACCGTATGCCTGGGCATGGACGCTCGCGTGGTCTCCAGATGGCAGATACCTTGCCTCTGGCAGCGACGATAAGACGGTGCAGGTATGGCGATTAGAAGACGAGGTCACTGCCAATATGAAACATGTCTTGACCTATCAAGGGCATACGAATTGGGTGAATGCTGTGGCATGGTCACCTGATGGCAGATACCTTGCCTCTGCCAGTGACGATAAAACGGTGCAGGTATGGCAAATGGAAGACACTGACCCATATAACCACATTGAGGCTTATTACGGGCACTCCCGTTGGGTGAATGCCCTGGCATGGTCGCCAGACGGTAAATACATCGCTTCCGCAGGGTATGATACCACCGTACAGGTGTGGGACGCTGTCGAGGGCGATAGTGTGGTTGCCACTCGCGAGACACTCCTCACCTATCGCGGACATACCTTCGGGGTGAACGCCCTGGCGTGGTCACCCGATGGAACGCGTATCGCCTCCTGCTCGTGGGATAACGTGGTGCGCATCTGGGACGTATCAACAGGAGAGACGGTTTTGACCTACCGTGGGCATTCCGTTTGGGTGAGTGCAGTATCGTGGTCGCCCGACGGAACACGCATCGCCTCCGCTGGCAAGGATAAGACCGTACAAGTCTGGGACGCTGTCCGGGGTGACAATGTATCTGCCAGAAGGAACAGCATTTTCACCTACCGTGGGCATTCAGGCTGGGTACTGGCCGTAGCATGGTCACCCGATGGAACGCGCATCGCTTCCGGGGGCAACGACAAGACAGTACAGGTATGGCAGGCAGAATAGATCACTTACCCAGGCATGAGGAGGGTTATGAGCTCAATTGAAAACTTACCTCCACTAGAAGCTAAAGTAAAGCCGCGCTGGCAGCGTTATATCACCGATACCATACTGGCAATACTAAGCGTATCTCTGGTCACCGGCATAATCTCTATATTTCATCTTTATCCGAAAATCCCTACCATTGCGTTTGCCTATTTGCTCATAGTATTAGCATTAGCAAGCACACGCGGACTCTATTCCGCTATCCTTGCTTCTCTGGTTGCCTTTTTCTCCTTTGACTACTTCCTCGTTCCTCCCCTTTATACCTTTGTCATTGCCAAATTTGAAGACCTGCTCGCTCTTATAGTTTTCCTGGCGACCGCGTTCATTACCAGCCAGTTGGCCTCTGCATTGCGTGGACGTGCCGAGCAAGCAAATCGCCGCGAGCGTGAAACACGCATCCTCTATGAATTGGTGCGTGCCGTCAATAGCAAGGAAGACCTGGAGGGTCAGCTCAGCGTGATAGCGCATGCTGTTGTCGATGTTTTTTCTTCCTGGGGAGTGCGTGAATGCTCCATTCTGTTGCCTGACGCCAGAGGCAAGTTAACGGTGCAGACCAGCACAATTCCACCAAAGGATAACGTGAAGCTTTCGCCTGATGAGGAAACAACGGCAGCATGGGTAATGAAGCAGGGGCAAACTGTGGAACTGCACGATGTTGCGCTAGCTCCCCAAACTTCTGTAAGCCATAGGCCCAGGGCCGTCATACGTAGCACAGCAGCATCATATCGGGTGCGTCGCTACCTGCGTATGATCCCACTGAAAACAGGCCAGGAAGTGATAGGTGTCATTCGCTTGCTCATGGAGGACGATCCGCGAATGCTTGTGGGTAGCATGGCTGACAAGAGCCTGGGGGTGGAACGAGAACGACCAAACTCACAAACAGCCTTCTTCTGGACTTTTCTTGACCAGGCTACGTTCGTCATTGAACGCATGCGCTTACGTCGTGACAGCTTACAAATCCAGCTGTTGCAGCGTACTGATGCACTTCGTGCAGCCCTCCTCTCTTCAGTCTCACATGATCTCCGCACACCGCTCTCATCAATTAAAGCTGCTACCAGTAGTTTACTGCAGGAGGACGTACAGTGGGATGATGAGGCACGCCGCAGTTTCACCCTGGCCATCCAGCGCGAAGTGGATCGGCTCAACCGCCTGGTTGGAAACTTACTTGACATGTCGCGTATTGAAGGAAACGCGCTCAAACCTGAAAAAGAGTGGTATCCCCTTGCTGAACTAGTTCATGATGTCTTAGGCCGTATGCAACCGCTACTGCAAGATCGCATTGTGCAAACCTCTCTACCCGATGACCTCCCACCTGTGGCACTGGATTACCTGGAAATAGATCAAGTGTTGACCAATCTGATCGAGAATGCTGTCCACTACACATCCGCCGATTCGCCAATTGAAATCAGTGCACACGTCGATGGCGAGCAAGTCAGCGTTAACGTTGCCGACCATGGTCCGGGTATCCTTCCATCCAATATGGAACGCATCTTCGACAAATTCTATCGCGTTCTTGACACCCAACGCGACGCGGCGCATCCCAGGGGTTCAGGACTTGGTTTAGCTGTGTGCCGGGGGTTGGTCGAAGCACATGGTGGTCGTATCTGGGTAGAAAATCGCGAAGGTGGCGGTGCTATTTTCCGTTTCACTTTACCAATAGAAAAGACGGAAGGATATGTTCATGAGTAAGAGTGGAGCACGTATTCTGGTGGTTGATGATGAAATAGAGATCGTACGTGCGTTGCGACGTAGCCTGATGGCGCACGGCTACGAGGTGTTCACTGCAGGTAGCGGCGAGGAAGCGCTAGAGGCCATTATCCGTTGTCGACCTGATTTGATGCTACTCGATCTGGGATTGCCTGGTATCAGTGGCTTGGAAGTCTGTAAGCGGGTGCGGGCGCAGTCGAATCTGCCTATTATCATTCTCTCAGTAAAAGATGCCGAACGCGATAAAGTGCAGGCGCTTGATCTTGGCGCTGACGACTATGTACCCAAACCCTTCGGCGTTGATGAAGTGTTGGCCCGTATACGGGTTGCATTGCGCCATGCTGCCCAGACCCAGTCTGGCACGGAACCACGCTTTGTGGCAGGACCACTGAGTGTTGATTTTGCACAGCGGCTAGTGCAGGTCAATGGGCAAGAGATTAAGTTGACACCCACCGAATATGACTTGCTCAAAGTGTTGATTAAGAACAATGGTAAGATCATGACGCGACACATGTTACTTGCTCAGGTCTGGGGAACGGGTTATGGAGCTGAGTCTCACTATCTACATGTCTATGTTGGTCAGTTGCGCCGAAAAATCGAACCGGACCCTGCACATCCACGTTTCATCCTCACTGTATCCGGGGTCGGTTACCGCTTCAATGGCGATGAAGAAACACCGGAATAGCAGGCTTCGTTTTTGCATCACGAGCGTGTTTGCACCGCACGTAGTCCTAACGAATCCCTCGACACTGTTGTAAACTATCACCAGCGTTTAATCAAGTGAGCTACCTTGCCCCCCGGCGTGAACTCATAACGGACGCGGTCCGGGTTGATATCCTCGATCTGTGCCGCATTCTCGGCTGCAAGTACAGTATCAGCAGGATGAACCACGTGCCAGACTCGCGAAACAGCCTCTGGTTCTCCTCGCTGTAGGTACACATACCGCCGCGCAATCCTGGCTTTTTGCGCCAGACTTTCAGCCTGTCCAAACCACTCTTTGGCTTGCTGATCATGCAGGTATGGGTCATACACCTCAAACAGACGAGGTGCACGATCAGGTTTACGATCGCTTACATAGAGAAATACAACAGGCTTCCCATCAGCATTTTCGATTGCACTATGCAGGACTGCCTGGTTGTGTTCATTCCCAGGCATAAGCACAGCGAGAATAGAACCAGGCAAACGCTGCTCGACGTTGGTTGTCACCACCAGCAGCCGTCCCTTCTGCTTGTGACGGTTATAGTTGTAGTAAGCCACTGCCATGCCAATCAATGCCACTGAACCGCCGAATTCTGTTGCCAGATGCTTCACGACCAGGTTAGTAGACCAGGCAATGATGACTAGTAGAGTGGTCAGTATACCTAACCAGAAATCGATGTTGTACAACAGCCTACGTAGCCGCATCCGCATGGACTCTCTACTAGCAGGAATAGCCAAAGCTGCTATAACCTCTGGTTCCAGTCCTGCGGTACTCATGCCTCCGTTTGCCGACGTACCTTCATGACTTACCCCAGCAATCCTCTGTAACACATCACCTGAGGGCGCTTGCACATGGTCAATGCTTCCATTCTCGCCTGGTAACTGATGGGACAGAGCTTTTGCTGCCTTGCGTTCACGATAACGTAAGATATCTAATCCCAGGCTTGTCAGCGAAAAGGCTCCCAGCAGACCAAAGGCATACATGTCACCAAGGATGCCGATGTTTCCGAGTACCAGTATTAACACTACGATTGGAATACCGGTGGCCAGAGCAATCGAATAGTGAGGCGTACCACGTAACTTATTACGTTTCAGAATAAGCGCAGGGAAGAACTCCATGCGCGAAAGTGCCATAAAGACGTGGTAGGCACCGATGATAGCCGTATTGCTAGCAAATATCAGCAGCGCACTGGCACTGATCGCCACCTCTGTCTGCAAAATGATGCCTCCCCACTTGCCAGCAAGCAAGGAGATAATATAGCTATTCTTTACAGGGTCAGCAGCCGCATCTGGCAGTAAAAGAGTCGAGAACATCGTCAGCAGCGGGCTCGTCAGGCCGATCGTTAATACCACAAGCAAGAGTGCCATTCCTGCAATCTTCTTGCGAGGAGTTTTCATTACAGGAGAAAGCTGTGAAATACTCTCTAAACCAGAAAAGGCAAGAAATGAATTAGCGAACCCTGTTAGTAGAGCCACCGCGGTGAGCGTGTGGTTCGCAAACATCCTTGGAAAAAGCGACAAAAACTCAGCGAAGGAGATATGCGTAAAGACGGTGATCAAAATTGCAATATCGCTGAAGAAGGCGATAACTGCCCCTACCAGGCTCACTCTCGCACTTTCACTGATACCTATCCAGTTCAAGATACCTAAGAGTATTAGGACGCCAATGGTAATCACCAACAATATCAACTGTACCGAACCAAACACAGGAACGGCTACACTAGGACCAAGCACCGGAATGACAACACTCAAGTACTGCATACCCGAAAGGGAACTGATGGCAGCCGTAAGAAAGTAATCGACCAGGATAAACATGCCACCAAGTGCGCCGACCCAGTGATTCATAGCCTGGGCTGCCACCGTCACGACTCCACCACCTTGAGGGAAGCGATGGGTCACCTCTGCATACTTTAGCGTCAACAGGACAAAGACAGACATGGTCAGGAACACAAAGAATCCCGCCAGGCTGCCTATTCCTGGCGTTCCGTAGAGAATACCAGGAACGTAGTAGACGGAGGTGCCAATATCCGCAAAGACGATTGCCCAGCAGAGAATTGGACCTAGCAGGTTCTTCCCATGGCTATGCTCGTCCCCTGAAGCGGAACCTACTACCGATTGCGTTGTGGATTTCTGTGTCATGATACTCCTTCGCTCCTGAAGGAAGGTCAATTACTATGCTATTTGATGTGAGGCTGTATCTGAATGTAGTGTAGCATAGCGGTTTTACGCAAGCAAGAAATATTGAGCAAATCTTTAGATATTCGCTCTTTCTCTTTAGCTTGTCTTGATATGCTGTTGAATACAATGTACCTGTAGACCCAAGAATGTATTTTTCCTCGACAAAGGCTGGCCCGCATATCTGGAGGTTAGCATGAAGACAACGCGCTTGTTACTTCCCTTTACGCATGGAGTAGAGATGCATGCCATTGAACAAGCTATACTATTAGCCCAGGGCCATGATGCAACGCTCATACCTCTCTCACTGATTTACCTGCCGCCAGAATTTCCAGCCAGAGGGGCACGCCTTGAACATGTACAACAGTCGAAGGATTTCTTGGAAACGGTACAGCATAAAGCTGCCCACTATGATGTGCCTGTTGAGCGCTTCGAGGTATTTACAGGTGATGTTGTGAAGAGTATCAACCTCGTTGCCGAGGAGTTGAAGTGCGATGGGGTACTGCTCTTTGTATGCGACGGAAATGGTATCCTACTTCAGACAAGTCAGATTAAGCATTTCATGGAACATGCCACGTGTAATTTCTATGTCATTCGTTTGCCGTCGAAAAAAGACAGGCAGTCCACACGGGCGTTGCCCAGGTGGCTCTCTAACTGGCTTCCTGGAAGGCGGCAGCACCTATCTGTCCCTGGCTGAGCACCAGCACCTCACAGGGTGCATTTCTCATCACATACTCGACCGTTGGATCGATATGCTGGATATTTCCTCGCACACGAACAGGAGCATTTGCAATCAGGATCAGGTCTATGCCTTTTTCCTCCGCTTCGCGCACAATGGCTAACCCTGCACTTCGCGCCTTGAGTATACGCTTATTTATTCTGACAGCAACGCTTGTTGCCACTGATTCCGCGCGATTTAGCGCTTCGAATGCCAGCCTTTCATCTTGTTCCACATAGGCATTGAGTGGTAATGTAAAAGGAACCTCGATGACTGCTAGCGCCTCAACGTTACCATTTCGTTGTCGTGCCATTTGTGCGGCCAGGGCTACAATGCGATCTGTCGCCTCGTTCCTGCTCAAGAGCGGTACGAGGATATACGATAACTTATTCACCGAGCGCATAGCTTTGGTGACAGTGCGAGATTGTTCTGTTTCTTTGGGCAAGCGCAACATCCAACCAAGCACACTTACAATCGAGATCAGAAAAACGATGGCAATCAGCACGCCAACGACAGTGATCTGTAATGGATTGGTAGTCTCTGCTCCAAGTATGAGCATAGATGACACTCACTTTCCTTTATGCATTGTCGAATTCTGGGCGGGCGGAGGCAAGCTCCCTACACACGCCCCTGTCCGGGGGACGTATCCCCAGACTGCGTCCCCATTCCCTACAACTCCCGCCCCTACGGCTTGTAGGCCCGTAGACGCACAACTCCCAGGCCAATAAATGCCAATCCGAGGATGATCAGTGTCCATGCTTGCACCCCAACCATGGATGCGCGCACTACAATAATCGCCCCAAGAGGTATGATGAGCAGACTAACCAGCATACGGTAGCGCTCACGGAGTGATCGCTGTGGTCGCTCTTTCATGTTGCACCTCCTTTTTTGCGATGATTGCGTTGCTCATTGCTGTGATTGGACGGTATCGGTACATCAAGTACTTTTGTGCCGATGGGCAGTATGCTCTCCTTATTGCGTTCACCTTGAATGCGGTGCTTTCGTGCAAGGTTTTCACGGAACTCATCAGCTAAATCGTATTCACCCGCATCCTTATAGACATCCAATTGTTCTTTTTCCCAATTTCGTTTCAGCGACTTCCTAAGTGGAAGCTTACTGCGATGGCGGTGCCAGAAGAAAATGATTAGCCCCAACACAATCCAGGCGGGACCTGCAATACGTCCAATCGCATGTGTGAGCACGACCAGTACAAGAATGGTGCTGATGCCAAGGAAGCCAAGGATGCCGACGATGGGTAAGAGATGTGTCTCGCCATCCTTCCCACGTAATTTGATATTCAACGGTACCTTAAATGGTCGTGGCGTCCAGGGATCGGTGAAACGTAGCACCAGCAGCGAAACAAACACCAACATATAGGCTGTTGCGGCTCCAAAAGCGTACATGTTGCCCAGGACATCATAGGCATTTGGTGAGAGACCGGCCAACCAGAGTTCCAGGAGCGCAACGCCCGAAAAGACCACGAGAGTGCGCACTGGCGTGCGAAACTTTGGGTGTACTCTAGCGAACCAGCGCGGCATGAGGTCAAACCGCGCCATCGAGTAGGTGATGCGAGAAGCTCCAAAGACGCCCGCGTTAGATGAGATCAGTACCAGCGTTGCGCCCAGCAAGGCTACGTATGGCCCGGCGAATAGCCCCAGGATAGGGATATGGCTTGCCAACCACGCGATAGGGTCCCCGTTATGCGCGGCAAAACTCTGCCATGGCAGCATTGCCAGGCTCAGGTTCGAGAAGGCAAGCGCATAAATTAACACCGTCAGAATGAGTGCAATCGAGGTCCGTGGTACAACCTTACCCGGACGTATCGTCTCCTGGCTGGCCTGGCTGATCGATTCCAGCCCAACAAATGAAATGATCGCCAGCGATGCCCCATACGCCAGGTGATACGGGTCGGGCCAGGATGTAGTCATCTGGTGAATAAGTAATGTCGGATTAAAGGCAAACAGGAAACCGAAGAACAAAATCGCCGATTCGCTGATCACATCCAGTGCGCCAAGAATCTCATTGAAGCGTGTCGATTCGCGCACACCGAGAATGTTCAGCATAGTCAGGAAAACAACGAAGATGGTGGCTTCCAGAATTAAGATCGGCTGAACACCTGGCAGGTACAACCCCAGCAGATTGATATTTATATGTGTATTGAGCACTGGAAAAAAGAAGTTGATATATCCGGCTGATGCCAATGCAAACAGTGAAATATCGATGGTAAAGTCCAGCAGCACTGCCCAGCCCGCGACAAATCCCCAGAAGTCTCCCAAACCACGTAGAACATAAAATTGCCCACCTCCCGCCATTGGATAAGCGGCTGCTAGTTCGGTATAGGCAAGGCCGACCATAACATAGACCAGCCCTGCAAATAGAAACGCGACGTTTGTAGCACCCTGGGCCGCTGCCATGACAATTCCTAAGTGCGACATAGACATCGGCCCCAACATCAGCATACCCCCAGGTATATGATCCCCAGACGCCAACAGCGCGTCGTAAACCGTGACTCTCTTGTGGTATTTCGGCAGCCGCACCGGACGCTCCAGTCATGTCCGGCTTTACTTTGCTGGCCATGCAAACTCCTCCTACGAAGATGCAACATACTATTTCTTTCACAGCTAACTGCAATCTTACATGGGTAACTATTCAGCAGGGGGTGCAGGGGGACGCAGTCCCCTTGCCGGAGCGCGAGGTGTCCTCGCAACATCCCCTTCTTTTTCCAGGGCCGCCGCAGGCGGTGCGAGAAAGGTACCTGAATAGTTACATACATGGTATAATAGTAAGGTTTACTGGCTCAAAAAATGCTCAAGATGTTAGCTGAAACTGTCAAAGAAAGCTCAAGAAACTGCTCAGTCAGGAAATTTGGCGAGGTTTTTGCTTGTTAGATAGCCTGTCGCTCTACTATACTCTAAGTAGTGATGGCAATTAGAAGCATAAACGGGAGCAGAAACAATGGATCAGATTGACAAGCCATCTTCAGAGGAGAATAATGCAGGCTCTCCCAAAGAGCAGCCAGCCATGATCGATGATGATCCCACACAGCTTGCACGTGCTGAAACACGCCCAGGTAGCCGGCTAGGGGAAGAGCGCGTGCGCTTTGTGCTCCCACGTAATCCTGCATTTCGACGTATGGGCACTGGATTGCTTGAAGCCACAAAAGCGACCCTGGCCCCGCGCACTGGTCTGGAACGTATTAAACGCTTCCTTGTTGGAGTGCCCATAGCTACGGCTCAGGCAGAACATGAACGGCTGACAAAATTCAAGGCTCTGGCTGTCCTCTCATCCGATGCTATCTCCTCGGTGGCCTATGCGACCGAGGCGATTCTATTCAGTTTGGTCGCAGCCGGATCAGGCAATCTGGGTGTCACATTGCCTATCAGCTTTGCTATTGTTGCTCTGCTCGCTATTGTCGCCATCTCTTACCGTCAGACGATTCCCGGCCTACCCCAATGGCGGTGGCTCATACATCGTGGCCAAAGATAATCTGGGCACCTTTCCCGGTCTCATTGCCGCCGCCTCGTTGATGATCGACTATGTGCTCACCGTCTCAGTGAGTGTTGCCGCTGGCGTGCAGGCTCTTGCAACGCTCTTCCCAGTATTGTCGCCAACGCTGTCTATTGTGATCATTGACGTTGTACTGGTGATTTTGATTACGATTATTAACTTGCGTGGTGTGCGCGAGTCAGGCTCGATCTTCGCCATCCCGACCTACATTTTCATTGGCAGCGCGCTTCTGCTTATTCTCGTTGGTTGTCTCAAATCCTTTTTCCTTCAGCATCACCCCATCATCGGTCAGTTCCAGTATGTTGCTGCCACTGAACCGCTGTCGATTTTTCTGATCCTCAAGTCCTTTGCCGCCGGTTGTTCTGCAATGACAGGGGTAGAGGCCATCTCCAATGGTGTCCCTGCTTTCAAAAAGCCAGAGACGCGCAATGCTGCTATCACCTTAACCTGGATGGCCACCATCCTCGGCACGCTTTTCATCGGCATTACGCTGCTGGCGACATCGTACCATGTCGAGGCTAATGCGGCAGGCAATCCAACTGTTATTGGGCAGATTGCACAGCAAGTGTTTACGGGGCCGCTGTTCTTCATGTATCCTGTCTTCCAGGTCGCGACACTACTCATCCTGACCCTGGCCGCTAACACAAGCTACTCCGACTTTCCAAGACTGGCTTCATTGCTGGCACGTGACGATTTCCTCCCTCATCAATTCGCCTTCCGCGGCGATCGCCTGGCGTTCTCGATCGGTATCGTGTTCCTGGCCTTCCTCGCCAGCCTCCTGTTGATTGTATTCAAGGGCGATACAACTCAACTTATCAACCTCTATGCCGTCGGTGTCTTCATGTCCTTTACGCTCTCCCAGAGCGGCATGGTGCGCCACTGGTGGCGTCTGCGAAGGGAACATAAAGGATGGCAGCGCAGCCTCGTTCTTAACGGTTTAGGGGCGGTGACAACCCTGCTTGTTTCTTTGGTCATCGCCACCACGAAATTTCTTGAAGGTGCCTGGATTGTCGTCATTCTGATCCCTCTCCTGGTGCTGATGTTTATTGGTATCAGTCACCATTATCGGCGCGTTGAACGTGGGCGTGTCACCGACATTCCCATCCATCCTCAGGACATACGTCATCGGCTGATTGTGCCAATTGCTCAACTAAATCTCGCTGCGAAACAAAGTCTGGCCTATGCTCGTTCGATCTCACCACACGTCACCGCTGTAAATCTCACTACCGATCCTCATAAGACTGATTCTCTGCGTGCCGCCTGGGTAAATTGGCAACAGAGCCTGCCTGAAAACGAGCGCTCTCAATTGGATGTGATCGAGCTACCTCATCGTTCGCTCGTACACTCATTGTTGGACTATATTGACTCAATGCACCAACAGTATCCTGACGATACCCTGACCGTCATACTACCTGAATCTGCTGATCCCTCTCGCTTAAGGCGCCTGTTCTCTAACCCCATTACTCTTCGCTTGAAAGCGGCTCTATTTTTCCGACCAGATATTGTTGTGACCAACGTTTCGTGGTATCAGCGAACCAGTAATGCTCCTGTACGTTCAAAGGACATCCGTCACCGCTTCATCGTGCCTGTTGCAGAGCTAGATCGTGCTGCAGTACAAAGTTTAGCCTACGCCCGTTCGATCTCACCCCGTGTGACTGCTGCACATGTTGCTATCGATCCTCATGATGTAGAGGCGGTGCGTTCCAAGTGGATGCGTTTACAGAAGCAAATTCCAAAGGATGAGGAGACGCAGCTGGTCGTCATTGAATCACCATATCGCTCGCTCGCTCGTCCTCTCCTCGCCTACATTGATACAGTGCAGGAAGTCCACCCAGAGGACATGTTAACTGTAATTCTGCCCGAGTTTGTCGTTGCTCATTGGTGGGAACTTATCTTGCATAACCAGACCGCGTTCCGCATGAAAACAGCCTTGCTCTCCCGACCCAGCATCGTCGTCACCGACATCCCCCAGCACCTCTGACACTCCCCGCCTTAAAAGGACGGGGGTTCTTGGTTCCTCCAGGGAACTTGCCACGTGCCACTGCTGGCAACATGGTAGCGGTCCCCTGTCCCCAAGCGTTTCACGTCCCTCTCGGAACGTCGGTTCCCGAATGCCCTCCGGTACCATCCAATGCTTTAGAAAGGATATTGAGCGCCGCATTCTGATCCCGATCCATCACCAGCCGTAGGGTAGTAACCGTGCGCCTTAACATATTGCTACGTCAGGTTTCACTGAAACCCCCTCCGAACCGGACATATGCGTTTCCACATATCCGGCTCTCCGAGTTTTCCTGAGCATTTTCTTTTTTTCACTGAGTGTTCCTGCGTGGAGTTCATCGTGACACTCGACACAAAGCACCATTGTTTTGCGTCGTCGCTCAATCATTTGGCGTTCCCAAGGGGTTTTGCCTTCCAAATTCCCCAATTTACGGATGTGGTGTACTTCTACCTGACTGCCTCGGATACCGCACCATTCGCACTCACATGCTAACAGGCGTCTTCCTAGCTCATTGCGGCTTTGGTACATCCACGTTTTGGGGATGAGGTCCACTTGTCCATACGTTACCTTTTCCCTTTTGAGTTGTTTGGTCGAGGCGATGAGTTCATACTCTTTGATCCCTTTTCCCTCCTTTTCCAGAGAGATAACGTATCGGCCTGGTCCTTTCTTGAGGCTTTTCATGACTTTCTTGACCGAGCGTTGGCGTTTGGCTGCCAGGGTGCAGAAGAAACTCCTGGCTGTGATCCAGAGAACCCCTCCAGCTCCATCCTTCAAATTGTCTGCCAGCGAGTAATACCCTAAGAACCCTCTCACTTCCGCGTTGTAGGTCATGAGAATTTCCAATTCACTGAGATTGAGGAGTTTGCTTCGATGTTCCCCATGCCAGGTGTTTGGGTTTCCGTATTCCCTGGCAAAGGCGATGGTTTTGTCCGGTGGCATCAAGAGGCTGAGTTGATAGGTGCCCGTGCGTCGTGTTTTTACCCCTTGTGTCGTCGGATAGCGGAGGATGCGGGTTCCTGACCAGCGTTTGATATCGTACCCCAGGAAGCGGACTCGCTCTTTGGCGCTCGTCACCAGTGTTTTTTCTTGCGAGAGTTCCAATTGGAGTTCGCTGCTGAGATAGTCTCCGAGCCAGTTTTTTACAGCCTCAGCTTCCGTTTTGTCCCCATTAATTCCTACGAGGAAATCGTCAGCGTATCGTACGTAGTACATCCGCCTGTAATCGGGGTCCAGCGGGTCTTTGGCATCGGTTTGGAGCATCTGTTGTTTCAGCACTTTGTACTGTGTCCACTTCCCTGTCGCTCTGGCCTTTTGTTTTGCTCTCCCCACCGCTTGTCTCAGCCTGTTGTATTCTTTCCTTAATACTCTCTCTTTCCCTCGCTTGAACTCGGCGATTTTGGTCGCCATTGCTCGGTCGAGTTCGTCAAGATAGATATTGGAGAGCACGGGGCTGAGGGTTCCTCCTTGTGGTACTCCTGAGTACGTCTGGTGATACCTCCAATCCTCGACATATCCAGCTTTCAGGAATTGTCCAATCAGGTGGAGAAACCGTTTATCCGTGATGCGCTTGCTCAATATGCTCAGTAAGGTATTGTGGTTGACATGGTCAAAAAATCCCTTAATGTCTCCCTCTACCCACCATCGGACACCGTTCATCTCTCGCTTTACTGTGTCGAGCGCCGTATGACAACTCCTTTCTGGCCGGAATCCGTGAGAGCGTTGGGAGAAGATTGGTTCATAGATGGCTTCCAGGATGAGCTTAAGCACGGTGCCAAGCAGCTTATCCCGAAAACTGGGTATCCCGAGCGGGCGTTGTTTACCGTTGGGCTTGGGGATGTAGACACGACGAACAGGAAGCGGTTTGTACCGTGAAGCTTTCAGGTCTGCGATTGCCTCCCGAATGAGTTGGAAGCCTGCTCTGTCAATGGTTTTTCCGTCTATCCCGGCGGTCATATTGCCCGGTTTGGGGGCGATACGCTGGTAGGCCAGGAGCCAGAGTTCGACATTGTAGAGTTTCTGAAACAGCTTGTCAAATCTGACCTCTGGCTTGAGGGCCATGTTGCTCAGTGTTGTAAGAAGTGCGTTCGGTTCTTGCACTGTGTGCTCCTCTTTCATGCTTACAACAGAAAACTCTGCGTCCCTTGGCCCTGTATGCGGCTTTCCCGCACTCCATGGGCAGGTCGTTGCTCTCCTGCCGACTACTACGGACGCTCCGTCATCTGGTCTGATTTTCAGGCTCTACAGCCATAGCGACGTGTCTCCGTTGGCACTTCGCGTTCAGACTCGGATGATCCCCGTTTAGACATCATTCAGATACTCTCGATGTAGGTTTCCCGTTCAAACCTTTGTTCCCTGATTGGGACCGCGTCTCCTGCCTGGGTACATCTCTCCAATGTGGGAAGAGTGATATTCAGGAGATAGTGGGTGTCACCAGTTTCCCACCAGGCGCCCGATATCCCGCTCGGTTCTAGGATTAAAGCAGTTTAGCTTTCACCATGTCGAGATTGCCCTGGGAAACACTCCGGTTTGCTGGAACCATCGCTCTCCCTAGTCTTCGCGTCATACTCTGGTCCTTGACTTTCCTTTCGGTCGCAAGTGAGACGTTGGGCATACTTCCATTCCCAGAGGAAGTCGGAGATTGCTCTCCGCTGAGATGATGCCCTTTTACGGGCGTAACACAGTGAGGACAGATATGTGTGCGCACACTGAGCGACTTGTAGACCGGTCTACCACAGCTGGAGCAATCTTGCGTGGTGAAGTGTGGCGCTACTGCTATGATAGGAACGTCATGCAGTCCACCGTAGTAGTTCACCCACGCCAGGAACCGTCCCCAGGCCGCATCGCTGATGGACTTAGCAAGCCGATGGTTCTTGACCAGATTGGCGATCTGCAAGTGTTCATAGGCAATCAAATCGCTAGATGTGATAAGTGTGTTCGCTCTCTTACGAGCGAAATCCTCACGCTGCCGTTGCACCTTCAGATACGCCTTTGCCAACAGTTTGCGAGCCTTGTTGCGATTAGCACTTTTCTTTTGCTTCTTGGATACCCGCCGATGCAGGCGCTTGAGCTTCTTCTCACTCTTGCGCAAGAAGCGGGGGTTCTCAACGATGTTCCCTTCCGAGTCGGTGTAGAAGGACTTCAGCCCCATGTCGATGCCGACCTGTTTGCCCGATGGCACATGCTCTACCTGGCGGTTTCCGTGCACGCAGACCTGCACGAAGTAGCCGTCCGCTCGTCTCACGATGCGCACGCGCTTGATCTGTTTCTCTGGGAAGTTTTCGATGTGCTGCTTCGAGTTTCCTACCATCCGCAAGCACCCAATCTCGCAGCCATCGGTGAAGGTGATATGCCTGCCGTCAGGATCAAGCTTCCAGCCGGTGACTTTGTACTCGACGGAGCGGTTATCGCGCTGAAAGCGGGGATAGCCCTTCTTGCCTGGCTTCTGCGTTTTACAGTTGTCATAGAAATGGGCAATAGCGAACCAAGCGCGATCCGCCGATACTTGGCGAGCCTGGGAGTTGAGACGAGCGGCAAAGGCATACTCTTTGGCGAGTGTCGCACAGTAGCATTGCAGGTCATTTTTCGAGATGCCAGGCTCGTCCATCCACAAGCGCAAGCACTTGTTGCGGATGAACTGCACCACGCGAATGGCTTCATCAATGGCAGCGTATTGTGGCTTAGACCCGTCCAACTTGTACTCGTAGGTCAGCACACCTCTTGCCCTTTCGTCATTTCTCTGCTACAAACATACAGTATCATCATACTGTATGTCAAGCAGGGAGGGACCAAGTGGACAAAAGACGCATTAACGTCTATATCACGACCCGCCAGCAATGGCAACTGGAAGTGCGAGCCAAGGCCGAACGACTGCCGATGGCCGAGATCATCAGGCGGGCTTTGGATACCTACCTGGCCTGGGATGACCCCTGACTTGTAATCACAAGTCTAGTCGATCTGCTCAACCCCCCTGGGAGGCTGGCTCCCAAGGATCAGTTCGAGCGGATTTTAGCTCAACTGGTAAACCTGTAGGCCACTCTCGACGCCCCTTGCCAACTATGGTAGACTTGTCCCATGCTTAGACACCCGGTGATGTATGGAGTTGTGCTGGGAATCTAAACATACATTGGAGAGCCTTCATGGATGCAATCAACGAGCAGACTTTCAGCAAGACACGACCAGCACGCTTAATCGCGATAGCGAATCGCATCAATCTTCAGGCGGGAGTTTCAGAGCAAAGTTTCACAGCAGAGTTAGAACGCATTGTTGACATGGCCGTACCACATCTGGCGCAAGATCGGCCCAACCTGGTTGTGCTAGGTGAAATCTTGGGACTCCCACTTGCCTTGGCCGGGCGCCGTGGCTACTTGCCACGGCTCATGCACACTTCCAACGTCGCCATCAGCATGTTAGCGTTAGCATATGCCCGTCGCATCCTCTATTATCGCCGCCGCTATTCTGGCATCTCTCTTGTACGCGCATTACTGCTCTCGCTTTCTGATATCATGTATCGTCCTTTTGTCACTACCCTGAGCCAACTTGCCGGTAAACATGCTATTTATCTATCCGCCAGTACCATCGCTCCTCATGTGCGCCGTTCCACCTCTGAACGAGAAATTCGTCGTTTAGGACAGCGGCAGGCAAATGAAGTCTATTTGCCCAATGGTCCTGGTGTCTACAACACAGGCTTTTTGTGGGGACCCGATGGTCGCCTGATTGGCACAAGCGACAAAGTATTTCTCACCTCAAATGAACTCTCGATACTCGATCTAACCCCCGGAGACCTGGACAGCGTGCATCCATTCGATATCGAAATTGGCAAAGTCGGCATTGCTAATAGCCTGGATGCATTCACACCAGAGTACCTACGCACACTAGATAAACAGGGGACATGCATTGTGATCCAGAACGACGCCAATGACCAGCCCTGGGCCGCACCTTCACACACCGGTGAATGGCAGCCCCAGGAGTGGCTCAACTCGGTACTTGGCTGCTTGCAGGATGACTACCCCAATTTGCACTATAATATCTGCACCATGCAACGCGGAAATTTCTTTGATCTAGTATTCGACGGACAGTCCACCATCACCAAGAAAAGTGAATGTGAGCCGGACCCAAGCTGTAATTTCGTGGGTAACGAAGGCTTTATGCATACAGTGACGGGCAAGCCGATGAAAGGTGAGATACTTGCCTTATCCCCCTGGGTGGTTGAAGACCCACGATGGTCAAATCCACACTTGTCGTTGGCCGAGCGACGCGCAGCCCTCGAACGGGTAACGCAACAACTCTCACCAGGTGGCGCTCGTGCAAATCAATATCCAGAATCCGTAATTTGGGCCGATGTGACAACTCCCCACAGCTAAAGCTGGGGGCTTCTCAGTTCAACCGGTTCAGCATCCTGAGCCGTCCCTGAAGGCCATGCCCTGGCCTTGAACAAAATGTTTTTTGCAGCGTTGACATCACGGTCAGCGACGAAACCACAGGAGGTGCAGATGTGCGTACGAACGCTGAGGGACTTGGCAATAAGCTCCCCACAGTGACTGCATGCCTGTGTGGTATAGCGGGGGTTCACTCGAATGACTTGATGACCAGCTCTTGCAGCCTTCTCTTCAAGAATGTCGAGGAATGCGCCCCAACTGGCATCCAGAATGGATTTCGACAGGTGATGGTTCTTGACCATATTCGTGACGGCAAGGTCCTCAACCGCAATGCGTTGGTAGCCGAGAGCATAGGGCTTAGCTGTCTTGAAGTGATGGTCTCGACGTTGGCGGTTGATCTTCAAGTGCGTCTTGGCGACATTACGCGATGCCTTGCGGAAACGGTGGCTTTCCTTCTTGCGTCGGGAGAGCTGGCGTTGCTTGCGTCGCAGTCGCTTTTGCGAGGTGCGATAGAAGCGTGGATTAGCAATGGTGTTCCCTTCACTATCCGTCAAGAAGGACTTGAGACCCACATCGATGCCGATATCAGGATGAGAGCAAGTACTTGGGAGGTGTTCATTCTGTGGCTCAGTCTCACAGACGATGAGAGCGTACCAGTGACCGTCCGCACGCAGAACAAGGTGTACTGTCTTCGGGGTTCCCACGATCTGGCGGTGCAACTTGATCTTGAGCGACTTGCCTATCTTAGCAGGCACGATGAGATGCTTCTTGTCCTCATGCAGATAGACATCTTTGCCGTACTGCCGCAGTTGGATGGAGTGCCACTGGTTCGGTTTCTTGAAGCGGGGGAAGCCGCTCTTCTCACCCAGTTCTTTCATGGCAAGAAAACGTTTCAAAGCTTTGGTGAGCCTGTCAGCCAACATCTGTACCGTGGTGGCTGGTACGTGTTCTTTGCCTTGCCCCTTGAACTGTGTTTCCAGTTCGTACTTGTTAGGAAAAGTACCCGCTTCTTCATATTCCTGCTTGGCTATCGCACGCATCTCATTATAGATACGACGCGACTCAGCCAAACAGGCGATAAGTTTGGCATGCTGTCCCTTATTGACGAAAAGGCGATACTCAAAGGTTCTCATGAACGTATTCTACTGCAGCCTATTAGAAATGTCAACAAGCGAGTTTTCGCCTGCGGCGGGCGCGTTTCACCCCCATGCATGAATGCAGGGGCCCTCACGCGCCGTTTGGTAGACGTTCCCGTATCATAGTTGTCAGGACACTCCATTAATCGGGGGTGCAGGGGGCGAAGCTCCCTGCCGGGGAACCCTGTCTGGGGGATCGGTAATGGGGTGTCCCCAACCTCCTTTTTATTTCTCTCGCCGCCGCAGGCGGCAAGTAAGAGAGGGAAAAACATGAAAACCGAAGAACCACTCAGCGCAACCGTTGAAGAATACCTCGAAACCATCTACAACATGGCCATGGAAGACGAAGTTGTCATTGGAGCTCGTCTCGCCGAAAAATTCCGTGTCTCCCCCCCAACCGTCACAGAAATGCTCAAACGCCTGGTCCGAGATGGCTACGTAGAAATGGACAACAAGCGCCAGGTCTCACTCACAGAAGCTGGCAATCAGGCAGCCGAAGCAGTATTAAGAAGACATCGACTCACAGAAAGATTCCTGGTCGACATGTTGGGCATGCAATGGCACCAGGTCCATGAAGAAGCCTGTCGCCTGGAACACTTCATCTCTGGCGCAGTAGAAGCGCGTGTCATCGCCAGCCTGAACAATCCCACCACCTGCCCCCACGGCAATCCCATCCCCGGCTCTGTACCCAACGCACGCAGCTACCTCAAAGACCTCCATGCCATACGCCTCTCCACGCTAGCAGTTGGTCAAACCGCCACTATTCTCTGTATCTCGGAGGTCGTAGAAGATGAAGAAGCACTGGTGCTCTATATGCACGAAAAAGGCCTGACGCCAGGTACTCGCTTAACCATCCTTGCGCAGTCTGATTCTGGTGGGAAAGAGCAGGAAGAGAACTTCAAACTGCAAGTCGATGGAGGCGAGGTGTGTATTAGCAAGCTATCAGCCTCTAAAATATGGGTCACTTTCCCCTGAAATAGTACCTTTTACTCTTGACATCAAACATTAGGGCATGCTAATATCTGAGTGGTGAACTAGGAATTAGCAATGTCATAATAGTCGTACACCAAATTTTCTTTGGTGACTAGCAAGTGCAAGAGTGCGTCCATGATCGCAACATTCGTCCTTTTCCTGCGTGAGGGCCTCGAAGCCAGCATGATCGTCAGCATCCTCTTCGCAGTAATCCGCCAACTTGGTCAAACCCAGCAAGCGCGAGCTATCTGGATCGGCGTAGGCCTGGCAATACTTGGTTCACTCCTCGGTGGGCTTGCCATCTACCTGACTGTGCATACCTATGTCGGATCAACCTTCCAAACCATCTTCGAAACCGTCACATACCTGCTGGCGGTTATCTTGCTCACCACTATGACCTTCTGGATGCAGAAGCACAGCCGCTCACTGAAGAAGGAAATTACCGTCAAGGCTAGCGCTGCTAGCTCTGGGTTTGCCCTTGGACTGCTCGCTTTCACAACAGTTGGACGCGAAGGATTAGAGACGACGTTTTTCACACTGGCCTTTGCCTTCCAGACCAACGGGTGGTTGCTCTTACTCGGAGCCCTGCTTGGCTTGCTGGCGGCAGTGGCTTTGTGCTTCCTGATCTATCGCTTAGGCTATCGGCTGGACTATCGCATCTTCTTTCGCGTGATGGGCTTACTTTTAATTCTCTTTGCTGCCGGCCTACTTGGCGATGCCATCCAGAACATGCAAGCCCTGGGCTGGCTTCCTTTTGGCACGACGCCGCTCTGGAATACAGCTCATATCCTCAGCGAAGATAGCACCATCGGTGATATGCTCCATACCTTCCTTGGCTACGCCCAGGCTCCAACTATCCTGCAGAGCCTGCTCTACACCACATACCTGCTTATTACAGCCACAATCTTTGCCTGGATGACACGCAAGCCTGGTAAGCCCACTGCTGATGCCCCTGTTCGTCCCGCAACAACGACATCTGGAGAAGCTATCCCTAATCGTGCATAACCTATTAAGAGGTCCCACAACGGGGCCAGAACTATATCTCCTTAGATCGTTAGAAATTGAACAACGGGGCGAAGTTGGCGAGTTCGGCGAGACGACCACTCAGGATGAGCATCCCGGTCAGCACTAAAATCACTCCGCCAATGATAGAAATGGGGCCGGTGTAACGATTGATGCGGCGCACGACTGGTCCGGCGCGGTCGACTAACAACCCCACAAGCAGAAATGGCATTCCCAGTCCGAGGGCATAGATCAGCAGGAAGACGATTCCTTGTGCCACGTTTCGGGCAACGCTTCCACCGCCAACACCCGTCGCATCAGGTCCAGGTTGTGTTTGTCCTGATGAAGGAGAATGGTCTCATGTTATGTCTAAATGTCCCAAAGTGATATAATGCATGAGTATCGATACCCCTGTGTGGAACGTGACATAGGATGAGTGGGTATGTTTTCCAGGGCAAGAGGAGTACTGGCCATGCTGCATTTCATGCGTCGATCGCTCCTGGTCCAATTGGTGAGCGTGTATCTGCTCTTTGTCGTCGTCGTGCTGATCGGAGGCGTGGAAGTCAACGCCGTGGTCGAGCAGCAGTTGCGTGCTGACGTCCAGGCATCAGATCAGGCACTGGCGCAGGAGATCGCGCTTCAGGCCAGCCTCCAGCTGAGAGGTGACGAGAACGCGCTTGTCGCCCTCGGCAAGCTTGCGGGACAGGCCGGTACACCTGCCACGATAGTGAGTACCTTCCAAGCCTTCAAGGCCGCTCGCGGCGACGTGGATCAAGTCTACTGGCTCGACCCGGTTGGTGTCCTGCTCGTCTCCTGGCCGTCGGGCAAGGTCGGGTTAGGGGCTGAATTCTCGCCTCCCACTGTTGTCCAGCGGGTCCGTATGGCCACCAGCCCGGTCTTCGAGGTGGGTATTGCAGCTGAAACCACCTTCAATGCGGGTGTCATCGTTGCTGAACCTGTGCGTGCTCCCAGCGGGAAGTTGGTCGGCATCGTAGCGGCCAGCCTCTCGCTTGTCGAGCTAAGCGCCCCCCTGAGAACTGTCGTACAGGCTCAGCAGCGCCAGGGCCGACGACTCATGATCAGCATCATAGATGACAAGGGTGAGCTCATCGCCACGCCCGATAACACGCGGATCTTGCAGACGGTGCTGGACGAACTGCCGGGCGCCGATCAGGCGCTGCAAGGCCACACTGCCTCACGCCTAGGTCCAGGGCCCGCTGGCCAGGACTGGCTTTTCAGTGCCGTTCCGGTCCCGGATGCTGGCTGGGCCGTCATCGTGCAGCGACCTGCAGCCGAGGCCCAGGCCGTCGTCGCTCAATTCCATCTCTGGTTGCTGACTGCCGCACTGCTCTTCGCCATCGGTGGCCTGCTGTTCTGGCTTATGCTGCTTGTCCGGGTCATCCGACCCCTCCACACGCTTGCCATCCAGCACCAGGCGCTGCCTGCCTCGGAGCAATCCATCCCGGTACATACGAACGTCCTCGCTGCACGCAATGACGAGGTTGGGGACCTGGCACGTTCGCTCGTCCGTCTGGAGCTCGACGGGCTGAAAAAACTTGGCGAACTGCGAACGCTGCTTGAAACGTCGAACGCCGTGGTCGGGTCGCTTGAACCTCAGGCTGTCGTAGGAAAGATCATTGGCGAGGTGCGACGGCTGGTGGACGTGCAGGCCGCAGCGGTGCTACTGCCAGACGAGCAGGGCGTGCTCCACGTGCTGGTCAGCGACGGTCATAGTGAACGCTATAACTACAGGCTCTCATTGTCTCCTGAGAACGTAAGTTCGTCTGCCGTACTGGCGCTACGCGACGGCAAGCCCGTACAGAAACTGCTCGGTCCAGAGCAGCCGGTGCCATCGCTTTCCTACGACGAAGGCTTCCGTTCTGTGCTGGCGATCCCGATCATCAGTCGTCATGTAGGAGGCGTGATTCTGCTGGTGCATCGTACCGAGCCCCGTCCTTTCAACCAGAACGAGATTAACTTGCTGCTGACGTTCGCCAATTACGCTACTCTTGCCTGGGAACACGCAGTGCTTTATGAGCGCAGCGATGAAAGGCTCCGCGAGGTGGCACAAGAGAATAAGCAGCTATACCAGCAGGCCTCGGAGGAGAAGCAAAAGCTGGAGGCGATCATGGGCAGTATGAGCGACGGGCTGGTGCTGACAGGCATCGAAGGGACTGTGCTCTATGCCAACCTGGGAGCAAGCACGATCGTGGGATTGCCCTGCGAGGCGCTGGTGGGCTACCCCATCAGTGCGCTTTATGATGTGCTGCGTGCAAGGGCCGTGGACCCCGCGAATTGCGAGCGGGCCCTGGCGCAGGTTGAGTCCACCGAAGCCACTGAGTTGGTTGTCGAGATCAGGCGCTATGATCGGCACCGTGCCATCCACTTGCGGTTGTTCGACGTGGGCGACGAGTCAGGGCGGGTCATTGGCCGCGGCCTGCTACTGCGCGATGTGACCCGCGAGCGCGAACTCGACGAATTTAAGACGACGCTCTTGGCGGCGGTTGGCCACGAATTGCGCACGCCTTTGGCAGCAATCAAAGGCCACGCCTCGACGTTGCTCCAGGAAGACGTGACCTGGTCCATTGCGGACCAGCGCCATTTCCTGCAGACAATCAGCGGCGAAGCCGATCGCCTGGCACAGCTTGTGAGCAACCTGCTCGACCTCTCGCGTCAGGAAGCAGGCCTGCTCCTCCTCAATCGCGGGCCTGCCAGGGTGCAGGATCTTGTGGTGAAGATCATCGAGCGAATGAGTCATCCGGGTGCCACGATATCTGTGCACATCCCTGTTGACCTGCCTCTGGTCAATGTAGACAGCGCACGCATAGAAGTCGTGCTCCACAATCTGGTCGCCAACGCGCTCGTGTACAGTGAGGGCGAAGTGCGTATCACCGCTGAGAGGCAGGATGATGTGATTGTTGTATCAGTTTCGGACAATGGGCCTGGCATCGCTCCCGACGAGCTGCCACATGTGTTCGAGCGTTTCTACCGAGCGCGATATGGCCGCCAGCAGCATTCTGGCGGCACTGGCCTCGGACTGACCATCTGCAAAGCTTTCATCGAGGCCCATGGAGGCGTCATCTGGGCGGAACGCAGCGTGCAGGGCACCACTATCTCATTCTCATTGCCGCTTGTCTCCCCTAAAGTTGCCGCTGTTCCCGTTAATACGGTAGCAATGGAGCTCTCGAAAGAGGAACGGAGGCGCATATGACGACAAAGGCGAAACGCATTTTGCTCGCCGAAGATGAAGTCGCGCTGCGCGACTTCGTGAGCCGGAACCTGCGCGCACGCGGCTTCGAAGTACTAGAAGCGAGCAACGGATTGGAAGCTGTGGCCCTGTGGGAACGGGAAGATCCACATCTGCTGATCCTGGACATCATGATGCCGCGCATGGACGGCCTCGAAGTCTGTAGACGTGTGCGTGAGCACTCTGCCGTACCCATCATCGTGTTGACTGCGCTGGATGCTGAAAGCGACAAGGTCACAGCGCTCGATCTGGGCGCAGATGACTACCTGACCAAGCCGTTCGGGGTAGAAGAACTCCTGGCCCGCGTGCGTGCCGTGTTGCGCCGTACCCAATGGGAGGCGATGCCGCCTGTAAGCGGCATAAAACAATTTGGCGATCTTGAGGTTGACCTTACGGGGCATATCGTGCGGCTTCGGGGGGTGGAAGTGCGGCTGTCACCAATAGAGTTTGCCCTTCTGGAGCAACTGATCATTAACGCAGGCAAGGTGATTACTCATCGCGTGCTGCTGCAGCGTATTTGGGGGCCTGAATACGGCGGCGAGGCCGAGTACCTGCGTGTTTATATCAACCGTTTGCGCCAGAAGCTGGAGTCCGACCCTTCCCATCCGCGCTACTTAGTCACTGAGCCGGGCGTCGGGTATCGCTTTGTTGCGCCGGAAATTGAGAGAGCACGCAAATACCCTCCTTCAGCGCAAAACAGCAGCGACTAAAGGTTTTGATTGCTGAGTCTTGGTCAGAGGTGGACGCGCTTGTCGGTGAAGATAGCTCGGACGCCGGCTTTGAGGCCAGCACCCGAGCGTTCATACCAGGGATCTTAGCTCGCGTTGCTCACGAACTCGTTGGTGTAGGTCAAGCTGAGATCAATCTGCTTGCTCTGCGGGATCAGATTGCTCTGATACTCCGTGTTGAGCACGGACTGAGGGGCGCCAGCAGGCATTAACCCGTCCGGACTGAAGATGGCCATCTGGTTTTGCAACGCCGTCACGTAAAGGGCTTTATTGCCGGCATAGTAGTCAGGTGGCATCATGTCGGCAATCTGCTCCGCCGAATGCGTCTGCATCCACTTCAGCGTCTTGACGTAGGCGTTCACCAGCTTCTGGACGACGTCTTTGTGGCTGTTGACATAACTATTGTTCATAAACAGGCAGATGAACGGGTAGGGCCCGCCAAGCGCCGCCTGGGTTGACTGCGGCGTGCGCAGGTTGACCAGGACTTTGCCGACGCCGCTCGATACAAGACGCGAGATCGTCGGTTCGGTTGTCATGCCTGCATCGATTTTGCCCTGCTGCAGCGCTGCGATAAAGGTGTCGCCGGCGCCCACGGGCACGAAATGCACCTGGTCTGGCGTTATCCCGACCTTGTGCAGCAGGGCGGTGGTCAGGGTTTGTGTTCCTGAGCCGAGTTCAGTCACGCCCAGATTCTTGCCTTTGAGGTCGCTAACCGAGTGAATCTGGCCGGCCTCTTTGGCGGAAACAATTTCGGCTTCACCAGGCGCAATGTTCAACAGAACCACGGCCTCCATTTGCTTGCCCAACGCTTGCAGCTCGATGGTGTGGTTGTACGATCCTGAGCCGGCATCTACCTGGCCCGCCAGCACTTCGTTCTCAGCCGACTGCCCCGAGGCCTCGTCGATCAGCGTCACTTCGAGTCCCTCCTGCTTAAAGTATCCGAGCTGCTGGGTGAGCTCGTTCGGCAAATAGATCTGCTTGCTCAGCCCGCCTACCATGATCTTGAGTTGCGTTATTGTAGTAGCGGTACCATTGACGGTGGTGGTAGTGGTACTGGGTCCGCTGCTGCCGCATGCACTAAGCAGAAAAACTAAGATGATGCCGGTTACCAGGCCAAACCATCGACCCTGTCGATTCCACGAGTTCATAGATTGTCTCCTCTTTGTTTTCGATGGTCACGTAGGTGACCAGTTGAGATGTTGCCGCCAACAGATCCCATTGATCGGGCGGTTTTCTTGCTACAGTGACACATCTCGTAGGTGTTCTTCCCCTTTTTTGCCATTTCCTCCTTCTCCTTGCATCGAGGCTCGGCCGAAGGCTCGTCGCGACAGCGGCGTTGCAGCGATGGATTGATGTCGCCTGCTTGCATCGCTGCCAGACCCCAGGCTAAACCCACCAGTGGCGTAGCAGCGATGTGAGGTGCCGATTCGTTCTGCCCATGCCTGCTCTACATGGCTACGTCGCTGATAGTATTGGGCCGCCAGCTGATCAGGCGGTTTTCCAGCGCGGTGATCAGGAGCTCCGCAAGCAAGGCGAGCACTGCCAGGATCACCATCGCCGCGAAGATGCCATTGGCGTTGAAGGTGCCCTGCGCGGTCTGGATCATCAGGCCGATGCCCTGGGTCGAGCCCAGGTACTCGCCGACCACGGCGCCGACCAGCGCAAAGCTAAAGCTGGTGTGCAGGCTGGCGGTGATCCACGTCAGGGCGGAAGGGATGATCACGGCAGTGGAGAGTTGTCGCTGGTTCGCCCCCAGGATGCGTGCGTTGGCGAGCAGGTTGCGATCGACCTCGCGCACCCCCTGAAAGGCGTTGTAAAAGACGATGAAGAACACCATCACGGCCGCAAGCGCGACCTTGGATTGCATGCCCAAGCCCAGCGCGATGACGAAGATGGAGCCGAGCACGATACGTGGGATCGAATTGGCTACCTTGATGTAGGGGCCCAGGACGTCGGAAAGGAACCGATTGCGTCCCAGCACCACGCCAAAGATGACCCCGAGCACCACGCCGACCACGAAGCCCAGGACAGTCTCTTCTAACGTGGCGGCGATCTGCTCCCACAACGGGCCCTGCGCCGTTCCCTGCGTCACCCAGGTGACGAGTTGTGCCCAGATGCCAGAGGGTCGGCCCCAAAAGAAGGGGTCGACGATGCCGATACGGGTAGTGAGTTCCCAGCCGCCGATGATCACGACCAGCAGCAGAATGCGCAGCGTGTTGACCACCATGCGGCGGCGACGGACGGCAGCGGTGGCCGATGGCACTCCTGTGCTCTCAGGAGTGGTGATGGTTCCTTTCAGATTCGTTGCTTATTGCGCTCATAGCTAATCAATACCTCGTTGCGAAGATCTTCCCAGATTTCGTGATACAGTTGGACGAAACGCGGCTCGAAGCGGATTTCCTCCACCTTGCGCGGACGCGGCAGATCGATAGTATAGATGCCCTTGACGGTGGCCGGCCCGGCCGTGAGGACGCACACCCGGTCGGCCAGGGAGATGGCCTCCTCCAGGTCGTGGGTGACGAAGACCACGGAGGCCGAGAGGGTGGACCACATCTGGAGCAGTTCGTCTTCCATCAAGGTGCGCGTCTGCACGTCGAGGGCGCTGAACGGCTCGTCCATCAGCAGGATCTGCGGCTCGTTGATGAAGGTCTGAGCCAACGCCACCCGCTTGCGCATGCCGCCAGAGAGTTGGTGCGGGTAGCGGTCCTCGAAACCGGACAGCCCGACACGCGCGATCCAATCGTGAGCGCGCTCGCGCGCCTCGGCTTTTCGCTGACCGCGGAACAGCGGGCCGGTGACGACGTTGCTGAACACATTCTTCCAGGGGAAGACCGCGTCAGCCTGGAAGACATAGCCAATGCGCGGGTCGATGCCCTGCACGGGTTTGCCCATCACCTGCACCGAACCTTCACTCGGCCGCTCCAGGCCGGAGATGAGACCCAGGGTGGTGGATTTGCCGCATCCGGTCGGCCCAACCACGGCGACGAATTCACCAGGTGCGACGCTGAGGGTGAAGTTCCGTATCGCGGTGTAGGCCTGGCCCGTTGGTGTCGGGAACCGCTTGGTGACGTCGCGTAATTCGATGGCGTAGGTGCCCCAGTCCGACGCATTGTGTGTACTGGTTGATACACCTTTCATAGGTAGAGAGTCGATCACAGTACTCCTTTCATGGATGGTCTTCTGGCACCACTTAGTGCGTACCAGTTCGAGCCTTTACTCGCGAGCTGGTTGTGCGTTACGAATCACAGATTTATCACTGTCACAGAACCAGTGAACCGTCCCACGAGCCAATGATGATAGTGTAGTCGATGGGACATAAACGACGCATAAACGTGGCCTACCCCGTTATAAATGGCATGTAAATATTCTTGCTAAGGCACGGTTCAAAAGAACTTGACAGTTCCTCAGCAACAGAAAGGTTCAGCCCTGTCATCCTGAGCGCAGCGAAGCATCTGGCTGCCGATGGCGACAGACCCTTCGCTGCGCTCAGGGTGACACGGTGGGACTGGTCAAACGGTCAAGGACAATTCGTCCAAATTGAACCATGCCTAACGTTCAACACGTTTACTCTCTCTAGAAGAGATTATTTCATCAGGGGTTCAGCCAAAGCGTTATTTGGGTGAGTTTCATTTTTTTGCATGCGGAGGACCAGGGCTGCGTGGTTAGTAGGGGCGGTAGGGACGCGAGCTTGCCTCCGTCTGTGCCTCCGCCCTGGGGAGTTTGGGTGGCCTGGCTTTCCCGTTATCTGCAACTGGTCTCTATTTCAAAAGAGAGGAGCTTGAGCGAGCATAAATGAACCTCAGGAGCTGATAGACGAGCTCATATTTTTATATGCCCTGTCCCTCTGCCTATTCGCCGCGAGTACGGCAGGTGGCACAGAGTCCAAAGATCGTAAGAGTATGTCCCTCAATCGCAAAATCAGTTTGCTTCGCCAACGTCGCAAACTGGTCGGTGGGAAGACACATCTTCACGTCCACCACCCGATGACAGCGAGTACAGGTTAAGTGATGGTGATGACTCCCGCCACAGACACGATAATGGTGCGTCCCATCAGCAAACTCAATCCGGTCGAGCAGACCTGCTGTAACTAGCTTCTCGACGGAGCGGTAGACAGTAGCACGTCCCAAATGGGGCTCGACCTCGCGGAGCTGCTGCCAGAGATCATCCGTCGTGAAATCGGCTCCATCGGCTGCAAGTTCGGCGAGGCGCTCTGCAATAAGTCGTCGAGGGCGTGTATTGCGTTGGCCCATATCATCGAAGATGGTATAAATATGATCTGCTCGCACCGTTGATGTCCCTTTCTGCTATAATGTCCCCAACCTTTCTCTCAGTCTACCATATTTGCCGGTTCCCTGGTAGATAACAAGCGAGATGGTATGGGAGTAGCGTATGGGCTGCTGCATGTGCTGCATGATGGCGGGATATCTCGATAGCGGCGTGGTGAACGCAGACGATTCACTCCTACCGAAATGAAGTAGCAGAAGGCCGAAGCTGTCGAGATATAGAAACTGACAGGAAAATGGCCCCATGTCCCAACAAATGCCAGAATCAGTCCACCCCAGGTAATGAGCAGGCCCAATGCCACCGACAGCAGAACCGACGTGAGCGGTCGATGTGACAACTGCACAGCGCTTGCTGCTGGCGCAATCAGCAGAGCGAGTACGAGCAGAACGCCAACAACGAGCACAGTCTCGGCGGTCGTGATCCCAAGCAGCACGAGAAACAGGATGGAGAGGAAGCGGACAGGCACACCACGTGTCTCGGCTACCTCAGGATCAATGGAAGCAAAGAGCAATGGGCGAAATACCAACGCGAGCAGAATTAGTATTGCCACGCCGCAGACGAGTGTAATCAGCACATCGCTGCGCGTCACACTCAAAATCGAGCCAAAGAGCACGCCAACGCCTTCCGTTGCATTTGAGCCGAATTGTGAGTAGATGGTAAGAAAGAGGACCCCAAGGCCAAGTGCGAACGAAAGCACCATCCCTATCTCAACGTCGCGTCCGCGTATGCGTTCACCCAATGCACCCATTCCCAGTGCGGCCAGGACGGTCAAAAAGAACATGCCTATGAGCGAACTGACTCCAAGTACAGCTGCCCCGGTCGCTCCCGCGAACCCGATATCCGACAGAGCTTCACCCGCGAAAGCCTGAGCTCGCAGCACCACAAAATAGCCCATCACGGCTGTTATGATGGCAACCATCGTGCCCGCCAGAAAAGCATTTTGCACGACCTCGTGTTGAAACAGTCCAAGCCAGTAATCAAAGAACTCAATCATACTTCACCTCTTGCCTTTGGTGATCCCTGCATATGTTCCGTCGCCTTGAATGTAATCTGTTGTTCCTTGTTGCCTTTCTGGGACGTGGAAAATCCCGGTGGAGGACTGACGCTCGTCCTTGCCTGGCGTCCTCTCCATAACGGCGACAGGAAGCGCACAGGAAGGTAGACGCCAAACGAGAGGGAGGCAATGTAAAAGCTCACCGGCCAGACTCCATTATTCGCCGCTAAAAAAATGCCCAGGCAGGTGTAGCAGACTCCCAGCCCGATGGCGATGACAATCGCCCACAAAGGACTTCGAGCGACACGTATGGCTGTCGCTGCCGGCCCAATCAGCAAAGTAAACACGAGTAAGGCACCTACCACCTGTACTGCCAGCGAGACGGTAATGGCAATCATAACGAGAAAAATTATCGTGAGCGGGCGCACGGGAACACCACGCGCCTCTGCAACCTCCGGATCAAACGAGCTGAACAGGAGCGGTCTGAATAAGATCAGGACCAGGATAAACGTCAGCAGGCTGGAAACCGCCGTGATCTGCACATCCATGGGGCTAATGCCCACAATTTGCCCAAACAGGATGCTATAGACTCGTTCGGCATAGCCAGCGTAGAGCGAAAGGAACAAGATACCCAGCCCCAGGGTGAAGGTCATGATAATACCGATAGCTGTGTCACGCTCGTTCAGCCGCTTGCCTAGTATCCCAATGCCGATGGCCGCCCCGATGGTGAATGCAAACAACCCGATCACCGGGTCGATTCCCAGAAGGACTGCCCCGGCTGCGCCGGCGAAGCCAATGTTAGGCAGTGCGTGCCCGGCAAAAGTCAGGCCGCGCACCACCATAAAGTAGCCTACAATAGCGGCAACAACCGCTACGCAGGAGCCTGCAAGCAAGGCGTTCTGGATGAATGGATATTGTAAGATGTCAAACATAGGCGTTTTCCTGATGAAGGGCAGGTGAGAAAGGATATACCAGGTTCTTCTCTGCCTGCTATGCTATCGGGCGGAGGCAAGCTCTCACCCCCATCGTCCACTCCACTCCCGCCCCTACGTTTCTGCGCCGACCACGAAGACACGACCAAGTGCCTTGACCACCTCAACGGGTGAGCCGTACAACTCCGTCAGCTTAGCGCTCGTAATGACTTCCTCTGGCGTCCCGATGGCGCTGTGCCCGTTGGCCATATACAGGACTCGATCGACCACCGGGAGTAAGGGATTGATATCATGGGTCACTAGCATCACCGACACGTTGCGGGAACGACATACCCTGGTCACCAATGATACTATCTCCTGTTCATGGCTGATATCCAGATTGGCCAGCGGCTCATCGAGCAAGAGCAAGCGCGGGTCGGAGAGGAGCGCCTGGGCGATCAAGAGGCGCTGTTGCTCTCCTCCTGATAACTGGCCGATGGGAGCATCGGCGAATGCAGTGGCATCCACCTCCGCCAGTGCCTTGTCGATAGTCTCGTCTCGTTTGCGACTCGGCAGTCCCGTTCCCCAGCGATTTCCGTCTAATCCAAATCCTACGACATCACGTGCCCTTAGGGCGAGATCGGATTCGAGCACGCGGTGTTGCGGAGCGTAGCCAATCGCACGATTGCCACGCCGTGGTGGTTGGCCCAGCACAGATACCACGCCGCGACTTTGCTTGATCAGGCCGAGCAACAACTTGAGCAAGGTACTCTTCCCTGCCCCGTTGGGACCCAGGACGACGATGAACTCACCCTGGTTCACCGTCATACTGATATCCTCCAGAATGATGCTGCGCCCGAACTGGATGCGCACATGTTCCAGGTTGATGACCAGCTCCTGTGTTCCTTGTGTCATGCTATCGCTCCTTACTTCCCAGTTGCTGTTGCTAACGCTTGCTCCAGGTTGTTGAGTTGATCCATCATCCAACTCTGGTAGGTTTTGTTCGGTGGCATGGTCTCCGAAACCGGCACAACCGGGATGCTCAGACTCTTGGCCTCATTCTGCAGGTTCGTGGTGATCGGTGTGACCGTCTGTACGTTATAAATCAAGATTTTGACCTGCTTCTTGGTAATCTGGTCATTAGCAGTGATCACCGTATCAGCAGGCGGATCATTACCCTCAGCGATGGCTTTCTCGAACTCAAAAGGCGTCAGCACATTCAAGCCTTCTGGAATGCTCTGGTAGAGATAGATCGTCTCCGTCAAAGCGACCGGCGTGCCGTTGTACTTCATCTTGATCTCACTGATCTTATTTTGGAGCGGAACGAGGGACTGCTTGAATGCTGCAAGGTTGCTGTCAAAGGTTGAGGCATCGGCGCTGTCCAGCTTCTTCAAAGCATCTGTGATTGACTGGGCGATGGTCACCGTATTGTCAAATCCATACCAGACATGCGGATTGTCCGGCAGCTTGTGGTCAGCTATATTCCCGGCAACCAGCACGATGCGGCTAGGGTTGGGAGAGGCCGAGAGCAATTTGTCCATCCAGTCGTCGTAGCCAAGACCATTCTCGATCACGAACTGCGCTTTCTGGATCGCGATACCATCCTGCACATTGGACTCGTACTCGTGGGGATCAACGTTGGGATCAGAAAGGATGCTCGTCACTGAGACATGGCTGCCTCCCAACTGCTTGATGATATTGCCGTAGAAGTTCTCTGCTGCCACAACAGAAATAGCCGTTGAGGAGGAAGAACTCGGGTTGGAACTACCCGCAGTGGAACTTCCACAGGCTGGTAACAAAAAGATAATGAGTATAGTAAGAGAGAGCCAGACAGAAGCTCTTCTTTGCCAAACCATGGAGTGCTCCTTTCCAAATAATGATACAAAGTATCAACAGGAAGAGCATACCAGAAAAATGCCACTCTTGTCAATGCCATCTCCTGAATGTCCCTCAACCTCGACGGGTACGCGTACGATTTTTGCGTAGGATACCTGTCCCCCAGGCAGGGTGCCCTGCCTGGGGGACAGGTATCCTACGCTCTCGCAATCGCTCCGCTTACTGCCCCAACGCATATATCAGGGAGCAGTTGAGGACAAAAACCAGGGCGAATGCTACGCCCAGGACGCGCTGACCAGCAGCAAAGAGGGCCACAGCAGCTGAGCCGAAGAAGATCACATACAGGATCAAGCGCCAGGGGTCGTGCAACTGCCATGTTGAATTCGGCGCTCCGAACAGGCCCCACACCACCACAGCCACCACTGGAGCGCCGATGCCGAGTCCAATCCTGGCGATCGTTCCCTGCCCAGTCTGGAACCCCCAATACCCCAGTGCGACCAGGACGCACAACTCCAGGATAAAGGCCAATGCGGCGTTCGCGTTTTTAAGCACCGTGAGAACCATATTAATGACTCCTTTCGAAAGTCACCCGCCTTTCCTGCACAATGTTTCGTGTTCATGCAGGCACCGGGTCCTAATTTCCCGTTATAATACGCTCCTGCTCGCCGGTCACAGTAGATCGGCTCAGACCAGCGATAAACAGATTGATAAGCCAGTGGAAACTTGCGTCCAGGTCTACCGGCATAGCGAAACCGCCCGCCACTTCCAGTGAGCTAAAGCCATGCACAATGCTGCGCAGACTGCGAATGGCATGAATAGCCTCTTCCTCGCTGAGTCTATACGGCGCGAGCACGGCTATGACAACATCTACAATTTGTTGCGCGATGGCCTGCAACTCCTGGTTGCCAGGATCGGGCGCTTGCTGTGTGAGGGCATAGCGCCAGGGAAACACCCGAGCGTAAGCTCGGTAGGCATTGGCGAGCGCGAAAATGGCCTCTGCGTGTGATTTCCCGATGGTCGCTCGTGTGACGCGGTCAAGCAAATCGCGCAAGCTATAGGCCGCCAGGTCATGTTTGAGACCGGGCAGCCCCGCGACGTGATTGTACAAGGAGGGTGTACGAACGCCTAAACGCTCGGCAAGGCGGCCCAGAGAGAGCTGTTCGAGGCCCTCCTCGTCTAGCAGCTTTGCTGCGGCCTCTACGACGGTCGCCTGATCCAGCCCCACTCTATGCGACATGCGGCTGTTTCCTTTCCTCTTTCGCCAGGGACTGTTCCATGACGCGAATAGCGCGCTCCATCGCCGCCTGGGGATGGTTGAGCATGCGGCCATGTCCTACGGCCAGCACGGATGGCTGGAGCGCCAGCAGTTTGCGCGCACTCTCCAGGGCTAGCCCTTTATGCCAGGTGGCGAGCGCCGGCAGGGGGAAGAGAAATTTGAATGTACCCGAAACGGCAACACCGCCCTGCGTCTGGAAGGCATCGCCGGCGATCACCGCGCGGTCCCTGGTATCGAGAAAAGCGAGATGGCCCGGTGTGTGTCCTGGCGTAGCAATCACTTCGAGTGAGCCGATGCGATCTCCTTCATGCAAAAGGCGCGTCGGCTTTGTTGTGCAGATGGGATAGCCGCCGCGAAGGTGTACCTGCGGCTCGGAGGGGTCAAGGCTCTTATCGCCGGACAGAAAACGCGCGTCTCGCTCGCTTATTGCGACCTGAGCTTGCGGCAGAGCAGCATGCAGAGCGTCCAGGGAGCCAACATGATCGACGTGGGCGTGGGTCAACAGGATGCGTACAATCGGGAGACCCAGCTCGCTGGCCTCCTGCATGATCGCCTGTGCCTGGCCGCTCATGTCGGTGTCGATTAACGTAAAGCCATCGTCCTCGCGCACCAGGTAGCAGTTGAAGGCAACTAAGTGGGTCAATTGAAAAAGGTTGTTGCTGGAAGCTGTTACTTTCATGGTTTGTTGTTTCCTCTCTACTAATATCTTTAACTTGTTGACTAATATACATAGATAATAAACTAATATGATTAGTTTGTCAAGTGAAGGGAGGGCCTGACACTCCTCATACAGTTTTTTTACCATTTCCTCACACTTTTTTGAGGTTTGTCTGCTACACTCAATGGCAGAATCTATGAGGTTTCCCTTCTGATGTCAACGTTGCCATCTGGCAACTGGAGCGCGACCCTGGATTCTTTGTTTGTTGTGAGGACATTAATGCGGAAAAAAACCATTGTTTCACTCGTCATTATAGGCACCTTTGTTATCTATAGCTTGATACATGATCACTCTGGTCTTGCGGCCGTCGTACCAAATACTTCGACGGGATCGCGCTCCTCATCAAGCTCAACTACGACTCCTTCCTCAACTGAGCCCCCAAACGCAACCGCAGCCCCAGGTTCCCTCTACAAGGACGGGTCGTACACGGGAAGTGTAGCCGATGCGCAATGGGGTGTTGTGCAGGTCGAAGCGGTAATTAAGCAAGGGAAAATAACTGATGTGCAATTTTTGCAGTACCCCAATGATCGCAACCGCTCAATAAACATCAACAGCGTCGCAGACCCGCAGCTCGTAAGTGAAGCAATCCAGGCACAAAGTGCCAATGTCGATATCGTCACAGGCGCCACCGATTCCAGCGATGCGTTCATACAATCTCTCTCGGATGCGCTTTCGCAGGCACAAGCATAACTCATGAAACAACTCCAATTGCTTATGGGCATGCCCATTACCGTCGAGGTCGTTGATCCCAGTGTGACAGAAGCTGAGATAGAAAAAGTCTTTGCCTATTTTCGCGCTGTAGATGCTACCTTTAGCACGTACAAAGAAGACAGCGAGATATCGAAAATAAATCGGGGCGAGCTTTGTGAAGAAGAGTATAGCCATGCTATGAGAACGATCCTGGCTTTAAGTGAGCAAACCAAACAAGAAACGCAGGGGTATTTCGACAGCCAGCATAACGGTATCACTGACCCTTCTGGGATAGTTAAAGGTTGGGCAATCCTTCAGGCCGCACATATATTGAAAGAAGCTGGATTTACTAATTTCTACATTGATGCTGGCGGTGACATCCAGGTCTCGGGAAAGAAAGGTGGGAACCCCTGGCGAATCGGCATCCGTAACCCGTTCAAACGCAAAGAACATGTGAAAGTTCTGGCGGTCACGGATAAAGGTATTGCCACGTCTGGGACTGCAATACGCGGGCAGCATATCTATGATCCGCATCACCCACATACACCCCTGCTGGATATCGTGAGCCTGACCATCATTGGTCCCAATGTGTACGAAGCTGATCGGTTTGCAACAGCTGCCTTTGCCATGGGCAAAAGTGGAATCTATTTCATCGAACAGTTACCAGGGTTTGAAGGCTATATGATCGATGCTTCCGCACGAGCAACGTTTACCAGTGGTTTTGAAAGGTACGTACTAAAAGTATGATATCACGCATTGATTATCTCCTGGATCGCGTCACTATGTATCGATTGGTGCTCTATGTGCTGATTGGGCTCATCGCTCTAGCTGCGGCCTTGTCATATTTTACGCTGCTGCCTTTTTCTCCGCTCGCGCTGCTCCTCTCAACCGTCTTTCTTGTCATAATGTGCTGGGCAGCAAATTCTTTACTCGCAAGCATCTTTTCAGTACCAACCAACGTGGAGTCAGTCTATATTACCGCACTCATCCTGGCGCTTATCATCGATCCAGCAAAATCACCAGGTGACTTCCTGTTTCTTGGCTGGGCAGCAATCCTGGCGACATCTTCCAAATATATTCTCGCGCTACACAATAAGCATCTCTTTAACCCTGCCGCAATAGCGGTCGGTATTACCTCATTTGCACTTGGTGAATCCGCGAGCTGGTGGGTAGGAACCGCGAGTATGCTGCCGGCCGTGCTTCTTGGTGGAGTGCTGCTTGTGCGCAAATTGCGTCAGGGAGAGATGGTAGTGTTCTTTGTTACGGCTGCGCTTGTGACTGTTTGTGTGGTCAGCCTTCTGCAAAGGCTTTCTGTGACGAGAGAGCTACAGCAATTGTTGGTAGCCTCACCGCTCTTTTTCTTTGCGGCTATTATGCTGACCGAACCGCTGACCGCACCGCCGACGCGGAAACTGAAGCGCATCTATGGATTACTGACTGGCATTTTGTTCATTCCCCAACTTCATCTTGGGCCTGTCTACTCTACCCCTGAGTTGGCGCTGGTCATCGGCAACATCTACTCCTACCTGGTCAGTCCCAAGCAGAAAGTGGTGCTCAGGGTGAAAAGAAAAAGTAAGATCGCATCCAACATTGTTGATTTCGTTTTCAAGCCATCGCAACGACTGGCATTCGAACCTGGGCAATATATGGAGTTTACGCTTGCGCATCCGAAACCAGATAGCAGGGGCAATCGCCGGTTTTTCACTCTTGCCTCGTCCCCAACCGAGGAAGGTCTGCACCTGGGAGTACGGTTTTACGCAAACAGTAGCAGTTTCAAGAAAGCCTTGTATAGAATAGATGGCCGGACAAAAATGATTGCGGGACAGATTGCCGGAGATTTTACGCTTCCTCAGGACCCCAGGCAAAAACTGGTCTTCATTGCTGGAGGAGTCGGTATTACACCCTTCAGGAGCATGTTGAAATATCTCCTCGACATGAACCAGCGACGCGATATTGTCCTTTTCTATTCAAACAGAACTGCGGATGAAATTGCCTATCAGGACATTATAAGGGAGGCGCAGACGAAACTTGGGGTCAAGGCGTTCTATACGCTGACAAAGACAGAAACCATTCCGCGCAATTGGTCTGGTCTCGTAGGCAGAATTGATGAAGACATGATTGAGGAAGCGGTTCCGGACTATGAAGAGCGAACCTATTATGTATCCGGCCCCCCAGATATGGTGAGAGCATACGAGCACATCTTAAAAAATTTGGGCGTAGAAAGTAACCAGGTAAAAAAAGACTTTTTTCCTGGACTCGTGTAGCACTTCCAGCCGCTAGAAAGGCGAACCCCACCAGGCGGTGTATCCTCAACTACCTATGTGCAGGATCAATGAGAGGAAGTGGGCTAATTGTCTGCCTTGGCCTGCTCCTCTTGCGCTGCTTCCTGGCGTAGCCTTGTCTGCTCCCGGCGTTCCTTCTGACGCTGTTGCCTCTCAGCAGCTTTTTGCTGCTCTTCTGGATCAGCATTAACCACACTCATTGTCTTTTCGACACCCTCAGCAATCACCATTTGTACCGCCTCAACGGCCCTATCTTCACCTGCATCAAGCAAGATACGCTCATCACTCTTAGGCGCACTCAGCACATGACCCGCTCCATTGATGCGACTGTTGGTGGGGTGCCCAATGCCAACGCGCAAGCGTGGAAATTGGTTAGTATGCAGGTAGCGAATAATAGACTCCATTCCGTTGTGACCGCCCGCACTCCCTCGAGGACGCAGGCGTACCTTGCCGACCGGCAGATCAAGTTCATCGTAAACAACCAGTATGTCCTCAGGTGACACATTGTACCAGCGCACAAGTTCAGCCACTGCCTCACCGCTCAGATTCATAAAGGTCAGAGGTTTGACCAACACCACTTTCTCAGAACCAATAGTGCCACTCGCCAGTACCGCTCGACTACGTCGCCCCGTCCATTTCCAACCAAGCTTTGCCGCTAATTTATCTACCACGCGAAAGCCAACATTGTGGCGCGTCCGTTCGTATTGAGAGCCTGGATTGCCCAGGCCAATCACCAGTTTCATAGAAGAATCACTCAGCGTCCATAGGCAAGACGTAATGCTAGATACTGTGGCAGACCAGCTTCGATAATCTTCTTTTGCGTCTTTTCAATATCATAGGGGACGCGATAAAACTTGAAACCACGTTCAGTGTCATAGATCATGAACGCTGCGCGTGGGTCCCCATCTCGTGGCTGGCCAACACCACCGGGATTGATGATGAAGCGGTGCCCTTCGGGCGCCTGCCACTCTCCTTCTGGCGGCGTCAGCATCTCATTGGTGATCTGGATCATACTCTGACTCAAGCCTAGCAACGTCAGTAACTCTTCTATCTCGCTACTTGTCTGCTCCTCCGCACTCAACCTGACAGCCTCGGGGCTCATCTCATCGGTATGCTCAACATGCTCTTCTTTGAGGCTGTCCTCCGTTTCATGACGACTCTCTTCCTCCTCGACTGCCGCGCTTTCCTCTTCAACGGTGGCAACGTTTTCAAGTGCCACGCTCTCCTCATCACTCGTAGGGGCCATCAGCGAAGCTTGCGGAGCGCCTTTCAATTCCCGCGCGCCCGTAGGGTGGGTAGCAACGTCCTCAGTCATCATACCATCGATCTCCTCAGCCGTTGCAGCAGATTGATCCGAACTATCCATTGCAGCTTCTGCAGTCGTATGCGCCTCTTCTTCAGTGATACTCTGATTGGAGCTACTCATAGTGGGTTCTAAAATCGCGTTTGCCTCTTCTTCACTTACAACCTGGTTGGTCACTGGGTCTGCATAAGCACTTTCGGCTTGCTCGGCAGCTTTTACATGCTGGACCGCCATAATCTCTACCGTTTCGTCATCATCTTCATCAGTGTGATCTCCAACGGCAGTGCCATTCTCAACACCCTTAGATAAACTCGGATCTGTGCTCTCCAGGGGAAGTGTAGGAGCGTTAGCAAGTTCCTCGTCATAGCCGACAGAGATATGCTGTTGGAAGATCACTGGTATGTGCGTGTGCCCCACAAAGCAATAGCGGCTGCTGAAATGGCGGAAGCTGCGTTCTGCCAGCATCTCCGAAGTGAGATATTCCCAAAGTGGTCCATAAGGGCTGCCATGCACAAGAGTGCAATCACCGATTTCCAGTCGTTCTGGCAGCTCAGAAAGAAACGTACGGTGCTCCTCGGTAAGCTCCTTAGCCGTCCATTCTGCCGATATTCGTGCTGCTGCGCTAAAATCTTCCAGATCGATCTTGCCGACCGCTGCCCAATCATGATTCCCGGCGATCATCACATCAGTGCGTTCGCGCAGTATCACAATGCATTCATTAGGATTAGGTCCATAACCGACAAGATCACCGAGAAACCAGATCTCATCAATAGGCTCCTCTTGCGCAATCTCATCAATCTTCCCCAAAACCGCTTTGAGCGCTTCCAGATTAGCATGTATATCGGTGAATATTGCGTAGCGCATATTACTTCACCCTGCTCAATAATAAAAGGATAAGTGAAGCTATTCTACCATGTTTACGATGATGTGGCTAGTACCTTGAAGTTCACATCTTCATCATCAGCAAAATCCGAAAAAACTATGATCTCTTAACGCTTGAGTAAGTAAAGAGTTGACATTGCCTGAGCCATAGGTGATAATCACTCTGGAACCGTCGGTCTATCTTTGACGCGCTCACCAGAGGGAGGAACCGATGTCACTCGCAGGACAACAACTTGGCCGCTATCGTTTCGAACGCCTCCTGGGCAGTGGTGGCATGGGCGAAGTCTACCTTGCCAGCGATACCATCATCAATCGACAAGTCGCCATCAAGGTCATTCGCGCTGAGGTTGCGCCCTATCCAGACGCCAATGCCATTCGTGAAGCCGCTCGTCTCTTCCAGCGCGAGATGAAGGCCATCGCTTCACTCGACCATCCCCACATTCTAGCTCTCTATGACTACGGTGAGAGTCGTGTGAACGACGCTACCCTCACCTATATGGTCATGCCCTATCGCCCCGAAGGCTCCCTCACCTCCTGGCTGCAGAGGCGCGGCAGAACTGAGCCGCTCTCACCTCAGGAGGTCGCCTCCTTGATCGATCAGGCCGCCAGTGCCCTCCAGCACGCTCATAACCGCCAGATCATTCACCAGGATGTCAAACCCGCCAATTTCCTCATTCAAAGCGATGAGGAGAACCCGAGCCGTCTCAACCTCCAGTTGGCTGATTTTGGCGTCGCTAAATTCAGTAGTGCGACCGCCAGTGCCAGCCAGGCTGTTCGCGGCACTCCCTCCTCCATGGCTCCCGAACAGTGGGAAGGTCATCCGGTCCCTGCCACCGACCAGTACGCGCTGACCGTGATGGCCTACGAATTGCTGGCGGGTCGTCCGCCGTTCCAGGGTGGGCTGAGCCAGGTAATGTTCCAGCACTTCAATACTCCGCCGCCAGCGCCGAGCATCTTCAATCCGCGCATCCCACGAGCAATCGATATGGTGCTGCTGCGTGCCCTTGCCAAGAGGCAAGACGAGCGTTTCCCTTCTATTTCCGCCTTTGCCCGCACCTTCCAGGATGCTGTGCAACAGTCAGCTTCTTCCCCCGTCGCCGGCACGCCTGCCCCTTGGACCGGCCCTGACATCCGCGCTACCCTGGCCATCAGCACAGCAGAGTCCCTTTCTGGCACAAACCGCACGCTGACCTTGCCGGGAGGACGGCGCGTTACCGTGGCCGTGCCTGCGGGAGCGCATAATGGTCAGGTCATCCGCATGGAAGGCCAGGGCGAGCCAGGCAGTGGCGGTGCCCCAGCCGGATCATTGATCCTGACCCTTGCCGTCCAACGGTCTGAGGAGGTGAAGGAGCTGTCAGACGCCCGTGTCGCAGAAAAGATGGTGCGTACCTCAGACCCCCATCTGCAGAGCCAGACAGCCCCAACATCGGACCCCCATCTCCAGGAGTCGCCCATACCACCTCCGCCTCCAGGCTTTCAGCCCTTGCCTCCGACAGTGCGAGCTTCCGATCCCAATTTCCCGCCGACTAAAGAGACCGCGATGCCTTTGGCACAAGAACCAGGAGGTCGTGCCTCTGATCCTGGCTTGGGACGAACTGTTGCTTCCCCGCCTCCACCACCGCCCGGCATCAAGCCATTGCCCACTCCCATAAGCCCGACTCCTCGCTCACCACACTCTATGGGTAGAGTCATTCTGCTGGCTGGATTGGCGCTGCTCATCATAGCTGGTGGTGTAGGCCTCTTTGCTGTCATCCAAGCCAACCAGCTAGGCACCTCAAATGCTGCTGCGACGGCTACCGCGCGGGCAAATAGTACCGCCACTGTTGTCGCTGCGAATGCAACCGGCATTGCTGAGGCGAATGCTGTCGCAACACAAAACGCCGCCAATGCTACAGCCACGGCCACTGTGTATCAGAACTTGTATAACCAGTCTACGAGTGGAACCTCAGCAATCAGCGACCCCTTGAGTGGTAATACCAACGGTAACAAATGGAGCGAAAGTACAGATTGTCAGTTCTCAGGAGGAGCCTATCACGTTAGTATAACTAGTACAAGCTCTTTCAATGTCTGTCAAGCGTCTGCCGACTTCAGTAACTTCACTTATCAGGTGCAGATGCAGATTATCAAAGGCGACGATGGTGGGATCGCCTTTGATAATAATAGTGCGAACGGTACATACTATGGCTACGTATTCGTTGTCGGCCAGGATGGGTCTTACGAATTCTTTGTCTGTCCTCCTAACTCTCGCCCATGTAACTCACCATCATTACAGGGCTCCAGCAGTGCTATCAATCAGGGACTGAACCAGACGAATCTGGTTACCGTGATAGTAAAAGGCAACACCATCACGTTCTACGTGAACCAGCAAGAAATCAACAGTGTGACCGACAGCACCTTCAGCCATGGTGGAATTGGGCTTATCGCCGATGACATCAGTAATCCAACGGAGGTGGTGTATAATAATGCGAAGGTGTGGACGTTGTAGACCCCACGATGAATCGGAGGTCTACAGATGACGTTGGCACGAGCAGTGGCAATCCGAATCCCCAATCCAGCAACGTTTTCGCATCAGCGAAGCGGCGTTGATCACTTGTACTGTTCAGCACAACACCGATCAGGTGATGACCGTCGCGTGTTGCAGAAAACACCAGGCAGTAGCCAGCTTCTGGAGTGGTACCGGTCTTGATGCCGGTCGCTCCCACGTGCATCGTCAGCAACGTATTGGTCGTCTTCCATACGTATCTGTGATGCAATCTGGTAGCAGGTAGAATGTATTGTTGCGTCTGAACAATCTGGGCAAAGACCGGAAGGGTCATTGCATACTGTGCCAGCCGTACCAGGTCATAAGCGCTTGTTTGGTGACCGATCGCGGGAAGGCCATCGGGGTTGACATAGTGGGTCTGGTACAAATGGAGTCGATAGGCAACAATATTCATTATGTGGACAAAATTTACCTCTGTCCCGCCGACTTCATCTGCAATGGCTACAGCAGCATCGTCACCGGAAGGCACCAGCAGGCCATAAAGCAGGTCTTTGAGCGAAATCTCATCGCCAGGAACGAGTTGAGCGCTGCTACCCTGGTTCTGAATAACCTCGTTAACAGCATCCTGGTGAATAGGAACGAGTTCGTTGAGATCAGCCGTCTCGATAGCAATCACAGCCGTCATTATCTTAGTCGTGCTCGCCATCGGCAGCGGCTTCTCCCCATTGATATCAGCCAGTGTATGGCCCGTATCGTCGTCGAACAAATAAGCAGCGGTGGCACTGACAGTCGGAGGTTTCCCCTCGACAGTCAAGATAGGCGTCGGCAGTGGTGTCGCAGTAGGTGTTGGTGGAGGTAGCGTCACCGTAGGGGTAACCTGCGTCGATCCATTGAGCAGATGTGCCCCCACCGGAGTGTAAGCAAGCACGGGTGCCAGTACCGCTAAGCAGACTGCCAGCGCAATCAGTAACATACCAACGAGACGACGTTTCATCTGGACCCTACGGCAACGCTTTCGGCCAACGTGTATGATAATCCGTCACGCGCTCGAACGCATCGGCAACACGCAGGATAACATCCTCGGCATAAATGTTCCCCAGCAATTGTAGACCCACCGGTAGCCCATCACTGAAACCACCCGGGATAGAGACACCACAGATACCTGCCAGATTTGCCGGAATCGTGAAAACGTCTTGCAGGTACATCTGATAGGGATCAGATATCTCCCCAATGCGAAAAGCCACCTTTGGTGAGGCAGGGCTGACCAGCACATCGAAACGCTCGAATGCACGGTCAAAATCCTGAGTAATCAGCGCTCGTACCTTCTCCGCTTGCTTATAGTAAGCTTCATAGTAGCCTGAAGAGAGCGCATACGTGCCAAGCATAATGCGCCGTCTGACCTCCTGGCCAAAACCATATTGACGCGTCTTTTCCATGGCCTCCCACATGTCATCCGTGTCACGGTAGGAATAGCCATATTTGACGCCATCATAGCGAGCAAGATTTGCACTCGCTTCTGCCGGGGCAATGATGTAGTAAGCGGCAATGCCGTACTTTGTGTGCGGCAGTGAGACGTTGCTCACCTCTGCTCCCAGTTCGCGCAGTATCTCGATGTCAGCGCGCACGGCTTTAACGACGCCTGGTTCCGTCCCTTCTACCCAGTACTCCTCAGGTACCCCAATGCGCATACCTTTAATCCCACGATAAATCGGGGATCTACCGTTCAGCGCGGCGCTATAGTCAGGTACTGGCCTGGCCGAGCAGGTTGAATCGCGTGGATCAGCTCCTGCAATTGCTTGCAACAACACAGCGGCGTCGCGTGCAGTTCGTGCGAAAGGACCAATTTGATCGAGTGACGAAGCGAACGCCACCAGCCCATAGCGGGAAACTCGCCCATAGGTAGGCTTGAGCCCCAGCACGTTACAGAGCGACGCGGGTTGCCGAATAGAACCGCCCGTGTCGCTCCCATAGGCTCCCATCGCCATCCCTGCTGCTACCGCTGCTGCGGAGCCCCCACTACTGCCCCCAGGCGCGCGTTCCAGGTCCCACGGGTTGTGCGTAGGGAAGAAGGCCGAGTGCTCCGTCGATGAACCCATGGCGAATTCGTCCATATTTGTCTTCCCCAACATCACCGCGCCATCCGCGTTCAACCGCTCCATCACTGTAGCATCGAAGGGTGGCTTAAAATGTTCCAGCATACGCGAGCCACAGGTCGTAGTAATATCCTTCGTGCAAATCAAATCCTTGATGGCCAGCGGAATGCCGGTCAGCGGAGACACTGTTGCTCCACTCTCAAAGCGTCGATCTGCCTCTTCCGCTTGCTTCAACGCTAGATCGTCGGTAACCAGCGTATATGCGCGCACCTTATCATCGACGGCACGAATGCGGTCAAGATGGGCTCGAGTTAATTCGACCGCAGAGATTTTGCGTTGCCGCAGCAGTTCTCCCGCCTCGGAAATGCTCAACTTATATAATTCGGTCATAAATCAAGACTCCTCCAGCACTGCATTGACCTTCAGACAGTTATCTTCCTGGTCAGGAGCATTGGCAAGCAGTACCCCTGGTGGATATGATGGCTGTACAATGTCTGCACGCATAATGTTACTCAGTCGTGAGGCATGTGCAGTCGGTGAGACCCCACTCACGTCGGCCTCTCTCAATATAGCGATGTGCCCCAGAATAGCAGAGAGTTCCTTGCCGAGCGTATCGACTTCTTCTTCGCTCAACCCCAGCCGGGCGAGCTTGGCTACATTCTTAACAGTCTCTCGATCAATCATGATTTATCCTCTTCTACTCACCAGCGGATATTGAAACCGCTCAAGTGTTCACTTGGTTGCCCCCAACTCACACGCACATCGTTCACATAAGCAGCGGAAGGCCCCCGCCTCAGCACAGCGAGGAGTCGTTCAAGCGCAAGCCGATTCCCCTGGGCCAGTACTTCGACGTCGCCATTACTCTCGTTACGTACATACCCACGCAAGCCAAGAGACAGGGCGTTATCAATCACAAAGTAGCGGAACCCAACCCCTTGCACTCGCCCGCTCACCCAGGCGTGTAGTTCTTGTATGTCCTTCCTATCATGCTGGCTCATGGGCACTATCATAGCATACTCTTGCCCACCTCACCAGTAGTTAAACCCTGTAACTTTCGAACACCCGCTTCCTCGCCGCCTCCGGCGGCTCACGCCTGCTTTTGCTGCGGATTTTGCAGCCGCAGGCTGCAAAATCCGCAGCAAAAAATCCTCTTGAGAAAGGAAAACGAGGTAAGCAAGAGCCATCCTATTAGCTGGATGCCGTGACAGTCCCGGCATCCCCATCGACTGTGACACGCTGTCCACTGCTCAGACGCTCGGTTGCCACACCAGTCCCCAGAACAGCCGGAATATGATACTCGCGGGCTACAATGGAACTGTGGCTGAGTGGACCGCCCACATCGGTAACGACCCCCGCGGCAAGGGCGAAGAGTGGCGTCCAGGCGGGCGTCGTAATCCTTGCCACCAGGATATCACCCTGTCGCATCTGATCAAACTCGTTGGGACCCGAGATCACTCGCGCCTGGCCAGTGACTTGACCAGGGCTGGCCGCGATTCCTTTCAGCACATTGCCCTCAGGCTGGTCGACGCGAGCTGGCATCACACTGCTGAAGTCAATCCCCAGGAAGCGGGCCCCACCTTTAATTGGCAGGTTCACAGGTGGCGTGACGGCACGTTCACTCTCCCAGGTCGCACGCCGCTCGGCCACGACTGCATGATAGTCTGCTAGTGGTTGTCCTGTGTCAAGCGCAGTGGCAGCGGCCTGCGCATCGTCCTGGGTCAACCAGAACACGTCGTCTGGCGTGTCGATCACCCTCACCTCGGTCAGGCGCCGCCCGATCTCGCGCAGCATCCGGCGCAACACCGGCCAGCCCAGACCCACATCAGCCAGCGCGTCCTCGCGCAAGGGGGCGAAGCGCTGAGCCCACCCCACCAGGCGCCGAAACAGCGACAGGCGCATTCCGTGCAGTCGCGTAAGCATCGTCTGTACTGCTTGTTCGCGTGCCGCTGCCGTTGCTTCCTGGCGTGCATGGGGATCGGGCGCCTGGCCGCTCAAGAAGAATTTGAGTGTTTCCAGCAATGACGCCGGGTCATCAGCGGGCACGGCTTTGGCGAAGTCAAGATCGTAGATCGCGTCTCCGAATTTTGCCAGATGAGCCGCAAAACGTCGTCGGAACTCCGACCATGTCTCTTGCTCTACACTCGCTATCTGCTCTGCCTGATATGCGGCGTGCAAACTCGACGCTTGACATGTGCGCCAGCGCAGCAGCAAGTTCCGGCCTGTCCGCGTACCCATTGTGCCAGGTCATACAGCGATTGCTCGGCCTGAATCGGCGTACTATCATAGCCCAGAAGAAATGTCAGGGCTGGGGGAGCATTGCGCCTCTTGAGAAACCTGTTGTACACCAGGGTAAAGAACAACTCGCTCATATATGCCGCTGGCAGGATGCCACTCTGTACAGAGAGATAGTACTGAGCAGCTTCGGAGATGATGGTGCGTACTCCACCCAGGAGGTTTGCGGCTGAGGTGGTCGCCAGGTCTCTTGTTTGCCAGTAGTCGGCAACTGCTGCGTACCTGGAACGGGCCTCCTGCCAGCGTGACTGCGCGGTGCGCAACAGGGGCGGGAAGGTGACGGCCAGGATACGTGGCAGAGCGAGCACCATCTTTGCCGTCTGTGTAGGCGTGAGGGTGTAGTTATAGTAGCCGTACCCGTTGATGGTGATCAGTGCCTCATCGGGCCACGCTATCCCTATGCTCCTTACGAGTTCCACTGTGGCCCTGGACCATGCAGGCAGTCCGAGCGTGGCGAACAGGGGTGAAAGCGGATCAGGCAGCAGTTCGAATACACTACTACGGTAGTAGTGCCCTTTGGCATTGGGAAGTTTCCACTCTGACTGCTCGTGTCACCTGAGACGCGGCGGCAGCTTCGGGCAAGGCGGTGATCGGACGGGCCTGCAAATGAAGAAGTGGCCATCGTGCAGTGCCCACTCGATATCCATTGGCTGGCCATAGAGGTCCTCGATCTGCACACCGATGCGGGCAAGTGAAGCTGCTTGCGCCGGGCTGAGCACCGCCCGCGTGCGCCGATCTGCTGGCACCGGTTCCTCGTGGGTGCCGATCTGGGTGCGCACGGTCATCACGTCCTTCTCAGCTGATCTCCTGTTTGGTGATCGTCCCGCTTGCCTTGTCAACCATGACCGTATCGGGCGTCACCTGCCCACCGACAATCGCTTCACCCAGGCCCCAGGCCGCGTTGATCATCACCTGGTCGCGTGCCCCTGTCAGCGGATTCGCGGTGAACATGATGCCAGCGGCATCCGCCGGCACCAGTTCCTGTACGACTACTGCCAGGCTCACATCCTGCGGCGCAATGCCATGACGTGCACGGTAGCCAATCGCCCGCGCCGTCCACAGCGAAGCCCAGCAGCGTTTGACCGCTTCCAGGACCATCACTTCGCCATGCATGTTGAGATACGTCTCCTGCTGACCGGCAAACGACATCTCAGGCAGGTCTTCAGCAGTGGCAGAGGAACGCACGGCGACGGGCAGGTCATCCCCTCCAAGTCCAGCATACGCCTGGCTAATCGCCTCGGCAATATCATCCAGCATCACACTCTGCGCGAAAAGCCTTCCTATCTGCCTTGATGCCTCTTCAAGCGTGACAGGATCATCGGCAGTGACCGCCGAGACAGCCGCCAGAATCTCCTCCTGCAGCCCATTCTCCGTCACAAAGCGGCGATAGGCCGTCGTGGTGACGTGAAAACCAGGGGGAACAGGCAGGCCAGCTGCTACCATACGTGCCAACGAGGCCCCTTTTCCTCCCACCAACTCCAGTGTGGCAGAAGCATCATCCAGCGCTAAAACGAGAGGGATAGATGGTTCATTGCTCATAAAACCTCCATTCTGGATATCCATCCCGTTCTAGGGGATGGAAGGAAAGAATGCCGCCCGCAGGCGGGTTTACGCTTGACAATGCTCCCAATGTGGAGTAGACTTGTTCTAGTACCTTGACAACGGAATAGTGTTTCAGAGGTTCTGGCGTCAAGCGTTCCGCCAGGTAAAAGCACTAGCGTGTGAACCAATGTACACACTCTCTTTCTTTGCCAGTGGATGAGAACCAAGTCCACTGATGGCTACCAGATTGAGAAACTACCGCGGGGCTCGCGGAAAGTTCAATGCCTGTGGAGGCGATGTAAGCCCAATATGGGAGGCAACTCCGCATAACGGCCATCTCCAACGAAGCAGGAAACCCGACTCGCGAGGGTCGGAATCCCGTCGCCTTCAGGCGATTGGGAGGATGTCAATTCAAATTCTCCTCTCTCCTGAAAGGTCTTGATTTTATTCTAATTCTTGCTGAAACTGTTCTTGTACAATTTCTATAGCATGATTCAGATACTGCATGAAAGGCCTGGGAAACGGTTTGTAATTCAGCGGATGGAATAGTGCGATCAGGCTCAAGGGTGCAGTGCACCGTCTCGGCCATTAGATCTGCAAGCTCCTCGTCAGAAAGTGTAAATTCGTCCGGCACCAATGGCGCCACGAGGAAAAATCCCATAAAAATGGCGCTAAATATATACACTTGCGCTCGCAGGCTCAGATCAGTCCGCACCAGATCATGTTCGCGCAGCAATTCGAGGTAGGTTTTGAAGCCTGTCAGCCTCTCTGCGTAGGCAGCGCTGCTCTGCTCGCTGTGTGCCAATTTCCCTATCACATCCATATCGCGCAGGAGAACTGCCTTCATCAACGGACGTTTCATGAGGGCAAGCGCTGAGTGTTTGAGTATCCCTCGCAGCGTTGCACCCGTGGGATCTTCTGCAATGCGCTGCTTGATATCCTCTGCCATCTCTATCTTTTCACGTTTCATGAGTGCTGCGAACAGCTCTTCTCGCGTATTCCAGTGCAGATACAGGGTGCCTTTCGCGACCCCAGCCTGCCTGGAGATATCGTCGAGGGTGGTCTTATTGTAGCCCCAGCGCAGGATCAATGCTGCTGCCGCATCCAGAATGCGCTGCGCCCGAGCCTCGCGCCTGATAGGGCGGAGGCGAGCTCCCCCACTTTCCTCAGTTCCACTCCTGCCCCTACGATGCTGCTTTCGAGTGCTCGCTCCCTGGCTCTGCTGTGCCAAATGTCTTTCTCCTTTGCAATGAGGTACCTGCTTAGCAGGGGATGCTGGGGGACGCAGTCATTGCTGACATACCCCCGGCATGCGCGAAGCGTCTGCGCCCGACTGTCCGGGGGACAGTCAGCAGTGGCGCAATCGCTGCGCGTGGCCGGAGCGCGAGGTGCCCTCGCATCCTCCCCTCGTCTGCCGCCCCAGGCGGCACTAGAAAAGATTCCTGAGATGCTACAAAATGAGATAAATGACTAATTCAGATGATTTAGTCATATCACTATCTATCAGAAATATACCGTGGAGAGATGAAAAGTCAAGGATGCGGTACCTGAAGAATTACGCCAAATTCCTGAAGAAGCAGCCAGATCCCATAAAACTGTGCAACAAAAGGCATTTCCATGACGTAGTATTATATGTAGCTGCTACGGGTGCCAGGTTTCCCCTTCCGCTTTGGTCGCTACGTGATACACTATCATGTGACAACTCCCCACGGCTAAAGCCGGGGGCTTCTCAGTTCGCCCGGACTCCCAACGGAGACCGTCCCTGAAGGCTGTGCCCCAGCCTTTAACAAAATGTTTTTAGCGGCGTTGATATCACGATCTTCAACGTAGCCGCAAGAAGGGCAGAGATGCGTACGGACACTGAGAGACTTTTGGACAATCTCACCACACCGGTAGCACGTTTGCGAGGTGTAGCGGGGGTTCACTCGGATGACTTGATGACCAGCTCTTGCAGCCTTCTCTTCAAGAATGTCGAGGAATGCACCCCAGGAGGCATCCATGATGGATTTAGACAAATGATGGTTATAAACCATATTGGTGATCTGAAGGTCTTCTACCGCAATCCGCTGATAGCCTTCAGCATAGGGCCTGGCAGCCTTGAAATGGAAGTCACGGCGTTGGCGTTTGATCTTGAGATGGGTTTGGGCGGTGCTCCTGGAAGCCTTGCCTCGACGCTTAGAACCCTTCTTACGACGCGCTATCGTGCGTTGCTTGCGCCTCAAAGTGGCCTGGCTCTTGCGATAGTAGCGGGGGTTCTCAACCGTGTTCCCATTGCTGTCAGTGAGGAAAGACGTAAGTCCTACATCAAGACCAATGTCAGGATGCTCACACACCGATGGGGAATGCTCGTTCTGTGGCTCTGTTTCACAGACAATGAGAGCGTACCAGTGTCCATCGCTTCTTCGTACCAGGTGACAGGTTTGCGGTATTCCTTCGATGGGCCGATGCAATTTGATCTTGAGGGATGTACCCAGCTTCTTGGGGACACTAAGATGTTTGCCATCGGGGGCAAACTGAAAGTCCGTCTTGTGCTGACGCAATGGAATGGAGTGCCATCTTATTCGGCTTTTTGAAGCGAGGAAAGCCACCTTTCTCACCCAGTTCTCGCAAGGCAAAGAAACGTTTGAAGGCTTTATCCAGGCGATCGGCGAGCATCTGGACAGTGGAAGCGGGTACATGTTTGCCGCCACGACCTTTGAAACGAGCCGTAAGATCGTACTTCATGAGGAATTTGCCCGTCTGCTCATACTGTGCTTTGGAGTCTGCCAGCATCTCATTGTAGAGATGCCTCGACTCAGAGAGGCAAGCCATGAGTTTGAGAGATTGCTCTTTATCTGGATACAAGCGGTATTCAAACGTTCTCATGCTACATATTTTAATGCAAACAAATTAAATTATCAAGTGGCTGAGGTATCCCCAATGCCCCAGCCGCCATCCGAAGAAACGCGCCTAATATCCCCGTGGCTGAATCCAAGGGCTTTACGGCGCGGTTCGGTAATCGCGTATTCGCCAGGTATCGAAGTGGAATGTCAGATGCCAACTCTACCATCGGAGAGAAATGCATGCAGTCAGTACAAGATTTAGCTACTGCCGTCCAACGAGTCGTAAGCAATGTTGAACGCGTCATTGTCGGCAAAGCCGAACCGGTCGCCTTCAGCCTCATTGCCGTTATTTGCCGCGGACATGTGCTCATCGAAGACGTCCCCGGCGTCGGCAAAACCGTCCTCACCAAAGCCATTGCCCGCTCCATCGGCTGTACCTTCAGGCGTATCCAGTTTACCCCCGACCTCTTGCCCAGTGACGTCACAGGCGTCTCCATCTACAATCAGAAAACAGCCAACTTTGAGTTTCGCCCTGGTCCCATCATGGCCCAGATCGTCCTTGCCGATGAAATTAACCGCGCCACTCCCAAAACCCAGTCCGCCCTGCTAGAGGCGATGGAGGAATCACAGGTCACCATTGATGGTGTCACCCATCGTTTACCCGAGCCGTTCATGGTCATGGCCACGCAGAACCCCATCGAATATGAGGGGACCTTTCCCCTGCCAGAGGCCCAACTAGACCGCTTTATGATGAATATTAGCCTCGGCTACCCCAAAGCAACCGATGAAATGGGCATTCTAGACAGTCATCAGCACCACCATCCACTGGATGACCTCGTACAGATCATGACGGCAGAAGAGTTGGTGGGCATTCAGCAGCAGATACGCGCCGTCCATGTCGACCCATCCATTCGTGAATACATCGTAGCCATTTCCAATGCCACACGCAATCATGGCAACATCTATTTAGGCGCGAGTCCACGTGGCTCCCTGGCACTCTTCCGTACCTCGCAAGCTCTAGCTACCATGCATGGGCGCGGCTATGTCATCCCCGATGATGTGAAGATCCTGGTCAAGCCAACCTTAGCACACCGCCTGATCCTTACACCTGCTGCCCGTGTACGTGGTATCACCCCGACCGCCATCCTCGATGAGATTTTGCAGAGTGTGCCTGTGCCAGGTGCATGGGTCGGTGGTGGAAAGGCGCGTTAAGCTATGCGACCCTGGCAGGCTATTGTGATCACTATCTTGCTGGTCCTCATCGCCATCAGTAGTGGATGGAGACCCATTTATTGGCTCGCATATACCATGCTCGTCTTATTCGTCCTTTCCTGGCTGTGGTCACGCTACAGCCTGAGCAAGCTGGTCTTTCGTCGCACTGCTGCCAGTGCGCGCGTCCAGGTCGGCGAGATCTTCGATGAACGGCTCATGCTCGATAATTTGAGCGTTATGCCCAAACTCTGGGTACAGATCGCCGATGGTTCAACCTTGCCTGGGCATCGCGCCGGCTACGTCGCAACTATCACCGGACGCAAGCGCGTCTCCTGGCGAGCACGCACCGTCTGCCGGCAGCGCGGACGTTTTCAGCTAGGTCCAGTCACTGCTACCAGCGGCGACCCATTCGGCATGTTCCGCCGGCGCGCCTCCCTGACGGGAGCTCGTGAAATCCTCGTGTTGCCGCGGGTCTTACCAATCAGCAGTTTCGCTCTCTTCACAGGTGGATTGCCAGGGCGAGGTCGGAGTTCACAACGTGCCCTCCATACTACCCCCAATGCCACTACCATCCGTGATTATGTCACCGGCGATGCGCTTAGCCGCATTCACTGGCGTTCCAGCGCACATTATAATAAACTAATGGTAAAGGAATTTGATCTCGATCCTGCCGTTGACGCCTGGATCTTCCTCGACCTGCATGATACAGTGCAGGCCGGTGAGGGTGAGCATTCAACCCAAGAGTATGGAGTCACCATAGCAGCGACTATTGCCACCTACTTGCTGCGTCAAGACCTGTCTCTAGGCTTGATCGTCAATGCCGAGCGGCGCGAATTCCTCTCGCTTGATCGTGGCGATCGACAAATTGAGCGTGTCCTGGAATTGCTAGCAGTCGTAAGGTCTGGACCTGGGCCTGAACTACGAGAGGCTCTGGCTCTCGATGCCCTCCATTTCGGGCGCGATAGTGTCGCTATCGTGATTACTCCTTCTACCTCGCGGGACTGGCATGATGGTGTGAGACATTTGCAGCGCAGGGGCGTCCAGGTGGCTGTAATCGGCTTGAATGCCGCCTCCTTTGAGGATAAGCCTGCCGATGAAGATACATTGGCCCTATTAGAGGGTGCCGGTATCCCTGTAATGCGTATCAAACGTGGAGACCCGTTGTCTGAAGTGCTTGAGCGTAGTCCTGAAACACGCTATGCACGATTGAGGTAAGAACAATGCAAGACGCAGCAATTGAACGGCTGGCAAAAATTATTTCCGACAAGTACCCCAATGGTGACAGTTCCCGCCGGCGTAAACCAATCTTCCAGATACGTATTGGCCTGGCAGAAGGCTGGTTTACGCTCTTTTTGCTCATTACCGTCGTCTACAGTACCATCTGGTGTGTTCAAGCTGCAGACTGGGTCGACCACCTCAACATCCTTACCCTGACAACTGCTCTCGGTTTAATCATTGGGCTGATCGCTGCCAAACAGCATCGTCTTCCTCGCCTGCCTACTCACCTGATTGCTATCGGATTTGGCTTATTACTCGCTTTCTGGCAGACTGCTGGCGCTGATTACGCAGGCAATACCCTTGCTTTGACCAGAGGTATGCACCAATGGTTTCAAATCGCGCTTTCTGGCGGGACCAGTAACGATGATTCCATCTTTCTCTTCTTGATTATTGCCCTTGGGTTTATCCTTGCCTACACCAGTGCCTGGCTCTTGTATCGCACGCGTAGTCCCTGGCTGTTGATTGTTGCCAATGCTATCGTTCTCCTCATCAATTTGAACAATGTCGAGCCTGGCTACATCGTCTACCTCGTCGTTTTTCTCTTTGCCTCGTTGCTCCTGCTCTTGCGCTTTAATCTCCATGAGTCGGTACAACGCTGGCGGCGCCAGGGGTTGCGTTACGGCGATGATCTGGGATGGGATGTCATGCAAGCAGGTATCCTCATATCTATCGGCGTGCTCCTCTTTTCCTGGCTCTTGCCCTGGGGCTATGTCAATTATACCGCCTCGCAGCTCTGGAATACGAATGCGAATCCCTATGTTCAGCTTGAGAATGTCTGGAATCGTCTGGTGCCCGTCACAGGCGGTTTTACCCCGGCCAATCATGGGAATTTTGCCGATACGCTGGCGCTGGGAGGCAACCCCAACCTGAATAACGATGTCGTCTTTCTCGTCCAGAGTTCCGATGGCACACAATACCTCGCATCTCTCAGCTATGATACATACGATCCCATACGTGGCTGGATAAATAGCCCTACGAATACCATCTCGCTCAACTCCAATCAAGTGATAGGCACTGAGTCAGCTTTATGGCATCCCGTACAGCAACAAATCACCGTGGTCAACCCTCCAGGTGAGAAATATCCCTATTTGTTCGGCGCCTCACAGATCACTTCAGTGGATCAGCCCGCTCAAGTGCAGACGACCACATCTAATGGCTCGGTCATTGCATGGTTGAGCAGGAACGGAGACCTGGCAGCAGGCCAGCGTTACACGATTACCTCCTACGTCTCTGCCGCAGATGTACAGACGTTGCGCACCGTGCTGTTGCCTGTGAACGCTCCAACCCTTCCTGCCAATTTTGATGGTCCAGTCCCGCCAAACTACTATGAACCCACTATTCTGAATACCTACCTGCAACTGCCGGCCAACCTTGATCCTGCTATTAAGCATTTGGCGCAGAATGTCATTGCCAGGTCCCATGCCACTACCATGTATGACCAGGCAGTAGCCTTGGAGACCTACCTGCGTACAAATTATACGTACGATGTGAATATTCACCGGCCTCCTGGTTCGGAAGGCGTCTCGTGGTTTCTGTTCCATAACGACCATCGCGGGTTTTGTAACTACTTTGCCTCGGCAATGGCCATCATGGCCCGTAGCTTAGGCATGCCTGCCCGTGTCGTGGCCGGTTACACCAATGGCCAGTTCGACGTCAGGCATAATCAGTGGATCATTCGTGGCACCGATGCACATGCCTGGATGCAGATCTACTTCGCCACATACGGCTGGGTCAACTTTGAACCCTCGGCTGGCTTCTCAAGCTTTGTACGTCCCCTCCCAGGGAGCGCAAATTTTACCACCCCTATCAGTGCGGGTGGATTGGGCTCTAATACTGGCAAAAATAACCCTGGTCATGGCCGTGTACCTCACTCTCCCGATGATATCGCTGGTATAACAACAACCCCGGCAGTGGCTCAGGCACAATGGCGCGAGCGCATCAGCTTCACCATGTTGAGTCTCATATTCCTGGTCCTCCTGGGTCTGGCGATCTTCAGCATCTGGTGGCGTCGCCTCTTCCGTGACCGCAGCATATCAGTACAGATGTATGGGCGTATCTGCCTGCTTGCCAACTGGGCTGGCATCACACTCAGGCGTTCGCAAACACCCTACGAATATATCAGTACATTGGCCGCAGTGGCTCCCGAGCAGGCCCCGGCACTAGAACGCCTCGGCGATATCTATGTGCGCGATCTTTGGGCAGACCCCGCCAGCAACGAGCATCCCCGTCGTACCGGAGAGACAGACGAGTTACCTGGCTTATGGAAGCGTCTCCAGCCTGCCTTATTCCTTTATGTAGCGCGCCATCCCTACTTCTTGCGCTGGCTACCTGCCCGTCTCAGCGGCCTCTTGCTCACTCGCTTGTCACGACTAAGCACCCAGCAGCGCTCCAAGCCAGAGGTGGAAGTAATCATCGATTCTGTTGGCGAATAAGCAAATCAGGAATTTTTTTGCCCTTGACAAAACACCAACAAATCCCGTATACTCCTTGTAGTGCTTTAGAAGAGTACTATTATTATGTTCAGTCAACAAGTCTCACGAAAGGAGATGGCAGCATGGCAATCAGCCAGCCGTGGTCTAACACCACATGCACCAGGCTACGCGATAACAGCATCGCTTATGGCCATGCTATGCCCATTTGCCTGGTGCCCCAGTGCAAGAACAACAATGGTGTCCTCAGCGGGTTCACCGTGTTCTCTGTCCAAGGCGCTAGTGTGCCCATCTCCAGGGGGTCTCCACCTATTTCAGGATGAGTAAACAACAACTCAAGAGGCACCCCAACCGTGGGCACTGGCAGAAAATAAAAATCCAGTCCCACGGTTTTTTGTTCTCCTCAAACGGGAACAAAAACCATTGTCCGCTTGTACAGGCCGAAAACCTGTTCTCATGATCGATGTCCTGGCCAGAGCAATATGTTACACTAGAAGAAATGTTCAAGTAATGTCTCTCTGAACCGTTCCAGTGAAAAGGAGATCATCCCTTGGCTATTGATAACTTAGCAGATACACAAATCATAGAGCATATGGTCATCGACCCCACAAAGGACGCTGTAGTCATTGATGGAGTCTCCAAGATATTCAAGAAATCGCGCCCGCTGCTACGTTGGCCGCGAAAGAAGGACGACAAGAGTGAGGTGCGTGCCGTCGATAACGTGACCATGACCATCAAACGTCGTGAAATCGTCGGTATCCTTGGAGCCAACGGCTCAGGCAAGTCGACCTTGATTCGCATCCTCTCGACACTGTTGATCCCGGACACTGGACATGTGAGCATCTTCGGCTATGACGTCGAGAAGGATGATCGTATGGTGCAACAGCTCATTAATCGTGTCAGCGTGGAGGCCTCGTTCTTCAAAAAGCTGTCACCAATGGAGAACCTCATCTATGCAGCACGGCTCTACAATATGCCCGCGGCGGAAGCACGCGCCAAAATCACCAGTATCCTTGCGCGCTTAGGCATCAAACCTGACCGCATCGGGCGACCCTTAGAGAACATGTCGCGTGGTATGCAGCAAAAGGTCGCCATTGCGCGTGCATTTCTCACTGCACCCATCGTCCTGCTGCTCGACGAGCCTACCACCGGCCTTGACCCGCGTTCCAAGATCGACGTGCAGCACTTCGTCAAAGAACTACGCGAAGTCCATGATGCCACCATCCTGATCACCACGCACGACATGGATGAAGCCGAAGCGTTATGTGACCGCATTGCCATCATCGACCAGGGACGTATCGTCGCCCTTGGCGGAGCCAATGAACTCAAGCGTGCCGTGGCAGATCGTATGGGACGCAATGAACCTGTAACTATGCATGAAGTCTTCATGCACTATACCGTCGCTCATCTCATCACCGACGACGACATCGATCGCTACGGAAGCTGGGAAAAAGCCTTCGAAGCCTACGAAGCGCAAAAAGAAGATGAGAACGACGGCGAGTAGAAATGACAACCCGTAGGAGCGGGGAGGCGTGGAGTGGGGATGGGACCCTTGTGGCACCCTGTCTGGGGGACAGGTATGCCCGCTTCCGCCTATTCCTCGCGCAAAAAGAAGAGGGGAGTAATACGCTAATGTCTAGTCTTATGCACCAGGGGCGTGCAACATATGCCTTTTTTGAACGCAACTGGAACCTGACCAGGCGTTACTGGGCCTGGGAGCTTGTCTGGCTGGTCTATAACATCGTCAACGCCATGTCCGTCACCTATATTGGTGCCAGCGCACAATTATTGACCGGTACGAAAATCGACACCAGCTTCCTGATCCTCTACCTGTTGATTGGAACCTCAGTATGGACATACCTGAGTGTCACCTTCGATGGTGTAACCGACATCATCAATATGGAACGTTGGGAAGGGACCATTGAATACACCTTCATGGCGCCCATCTCGCGTTTCACCCATATGGTCGGGAGTTGTTTATATGCGGTCGCTCATGGATTGCTCTTCACCTTCATACAACTGCTCGTGGTGGGAGCCTTCTTCCATCTCGACTTGAGTCATGCCAACTACCTGACAGTCGTCTTCATGCTTTTGGTGGGCAGCATCTCGTTCATCGGCTTCGGCATCGCCACCGCCGTATTACCATTGCTCTACACCGAAAAAGGTATGCAGATGTCGTTTATCGTACGTGCGGTCATCTTGCTTGTATCGGGTGTCTACTACCCCATACAGGTCTTGCCGATCTGGATGCAGCCAATTGCTCGCATCTCCCCGGCAACCTATGTCCTGGAAGGCTTACGTGCCAGTCTCTTGCACAACCAGTCGATCTGGTCACCAGAGATATGGAGCGACACCTGGCCCTTGATTATTACCGGTATCGTGAGTATTCCCGTCGGCGTCTACATCTTCGGCATCGCCGAACGTTTTGCTAAGCGAACCGGTAGGCTCAAAAGAAACGGTTAACATTCGGCTATAGCCAGGATAATGACCTTGAACGAAATATGCGGGCCAACTGTGGGGGCCGATTTATCGACCCCTGGCCCGAAGCGAATTGTTATGGTTCATCATTCACCTGGCCCATCCCGAAGGAGGATACAATCACAATGCCTGCAATGCTAAGAAACCTTTTAGCACGCGCACCAAATATGGATGACCTGGAAGCCGTTGCTGAACTGCGTATGGCGTCTGACCTCGCAGACTACGGCATGCCAGACGGTAGAGAGCAGGACATCCTCGTCGACTGGCAGAGACCAGGCTTCAACCTGAACACCGATGCCTGGGTTGTCGTCACCACTGACGGACACTTTATTGGTTATGGCAGTGTGTGGCGTTGCGAATATATGCGCTTCCACACCTTCGCGTGTGTCCATCCTGCCTACCGTGGTCGCGGCATTGGCATGCTGCTGCTCCGCCTGGCGGAAGCGCGTGCACGCGAGCAGATCGAAAGAGTTCCCCCGGCAGTGCGTGTTACGCTGCAAAGTACGGTGAGCCATAGCAATGAAGCAGCCCAACGACTCCTTGAATGTGAAGGCTACACCCCGCTGCGGCATTTCTGGCGCTTGATCGTCGATACGGAAGATGACCCGTCCGAGTCAGTGGCAGAATACTCTCAACGGGACAAGCTCAAACTGGATCTGGTCGTAGACGCTGAGAACCTGATGGGGACAACGCATATGCATCAGCGCACCGGCATCTACCTTGCCCGCCAGTACGACATCTACGAAAAGGAACTGCGAGCCGGCCGGGAACGACCGCTAGCAGAAAGTCTGAGCGAAGCGATGGCCTGTGCGTAGGGGCCGGGCAATCCTGTCTGGGGGACTGTGTGTCAATACTTCGGCCCCCGTCCTGGGGATACTGGGCGATCATCGATTATGAGTTTTAACAAAAACAGAACTTCGTTAAGAGCACTAAGTGAGGAGGCAAACCAATGAGTCCCAACATGTACCTCTACGAGAAGGCGCGGGAAACACATTACCAGGATCTTCTGCGCGAGACGGAAAAGAGACGGTTGCTGGCACGTCTGCCTCGACATCGTCGAAGCATGAGCAGGCGTGCAGCCGGTAAGCTCGGCATACTGCTGCTGAAGCTAGGCACCTGGCTGAAGCAGTTCGAGCAGTCACCTACAGCGCTCGAGGATCACGTATGAGTTGCATTGCAGAAGGAGTGAGCCAGGTGGCATCGTTAATGGATGAGAGGGTTTTCCAGGCTCACTCTTTCTGAGCAGCGCTGTAGGTGGCCCCGCCAAATGTTTGCCTATATAGAATCAAGGAGAAAACCAACCATGACAGATACACTCCCAGCAGGCTTTCTGCAACGTCCTCCATCCATGGAGGACGTTGCAGCCGTCACCCAACTCATCAACGCCTGTGAAATTGCTCAATATGCAACATCAGAGGTCACACAAGAGGACATACGTACCGAGTGGCAATCACCCGGCTTCGATTTGACGACTGACGCCTGGGTCGTAATCGCCCCCGATAGTCACCTCGTCGCCTATGGGGCTGTTTGGCACCGAGAGCATGTACGCATCTGGACCGAAATAGAAGTTCATCCGGACTACTATGGCCGTGGCATTGGTATGCACCTGCTCCGCCTGGCAGAAGTGTGGGCACGCCAGCACATTCCACAGGCTCCTCCTCATGCACGTATTACCCTGCAGAGCTGGGCCAGTAGCGTCAATCGAGCAGCACAGCAGCGTCTTGAGCGAGCAGGCTACAAACCCGTGCGGAGTTCCTGGCGCATGGAGATCGAGATGAATGCAGCTCCTCCAGCGCCTCAGCAGCCTGAAGGCGTCTCCGTCCGCACGTTTGTCAATGGCCAGGATGAACGTACCGTCTTCGAGACCGACGAAGAAGCCTTCCGGGACCACTGGGGTCACCTGCCAATGCAGTTCGACTTGTGGGAGCACTGGACGGTCAAACGTGAAGACTTTGACCCGACATTATGGTTCCTCGCATTTGACGGCACTCAACCCGCGGGAATATGCTTATGCCAGAACGAGAAGGACTCGGGCTGGGTGGATACCCTGGCCGTCCGCCGTCCCTGGCGGCGCAAAGGTCTGGGTATGGCCCTGCTCCTCCACGCCTTCGGTGAGTTCTACCGTCGTGATGTACACAAAGTCGGGCTGAATGTCGACTCACAGAACCTGACAGGGGCAACCCGCCTCTACGAACGCGCAGGCATGCACGTCGCCCGCCAGTACAACACCTACGAAAAAGAACTGCGCCCCGGCGTAGAACTCAGTACACAGTCCATCACAGCGTGAGGGGGAGGCCGGGGCCAGGTGAAATGTAGTGGCACGGGGTAGAGTGGGGGGTGGATGGGCCCTTGTGGGTGCCAGGTCATGCGGCCTGTCCCCAGGCTCTCTCGTTGAAAACCGATCACATTAGAGGAGGATCCCCATTGAACAGTTGTAATCGTGGACACATCCTCAGCCTTCATAACGGCTACAGCCTTTGTCTGCTCAGCGACAGCAAGCGTACTCCAACCCCCAAAGCACGCTCATTTGAGCTGCCCGGTGATCGTGTACAGTACGCCCCTGATCGCCCGGCAGACGTCAAACACGTTAAACTCGACATCGCGCTCGACTTTGACAATGAAACCATCAGCGGCAAAGCCTACACCACATTTTCTGTTCTCTATGACGAGCTAAAAACCATCACATTCGACGCGGTAGAACTGCATATCAAACGTGTCACGTTAGAAAATGGCACAGAGTTAGCCTATAGCACCGACGCCAAAAAGCTCATCGTCACACTCGACCGCACCTATCACCACGGTGAGCAATTCACCATTGTCGTCGAGTACCATGCCAAACCTCGCATAGGGCTGCAATTCATCAAGCCCGCGCCCGAGGACCCAACGCGCCCCGTGCAGTCCTGGACATTTGGACAGCCACGTTATCACAGCCACTGGTTCCCCTGCCACGACGCACCCAACGACCGCGCCACAACCGAGATCATCGCCACTGTCCCAGCGCAGTTCATCACTATTTCCAACGGCAATCTGCTCAATGTCACGGACCATGGCGACACAAAAACCCACCATTGGCGGCATGATGTACCTCACGCCGCCTACCTCATATCGCTGGTAGTCGGCGATTTCGCAGTCATCGAAGATCACTACAAGCACATACCCGTTACCTACTACGTGCGACCGGACCGCAAAGATGACGCGCCCCTATACATGGGCAAGACGCCCGAAATGATACGCTTCTTCTCCGAATATACCGGCGTTGAGTACCCTTACAACAAATACGCCCAGGCCGTCGTTGAGATCTTTACTGGTGCGATGGAGCACACCACCGCCACCACGCACGGCTTCACTCTGCTCGTTGACAAACGTGCCTCGTTGGACGTCGATGTTGTACCCGTTGTTGCTCACGAACTGGCACACCAATGGTTCGGCGACCTGCTTACCTGCCGCGACTGGCCCAACGGCTGGTTGAACGAAGGCTTCGCCACCTACTTCGAAGTCCTCTGGGGCGAGCACGATCAGGGGACCGACTACTTCAAACAGTCAATGCTCGACCTCAAGAACGGCTATCTTGAAGAAGATGGCTACTACCGCCGTCCCATCGTCTACAATGTTTACCACGACGACGGTTTCGAGTTGTTCGACAGTCACCTCTACAACAAGGGTGCCTGGGTCCTGCACATGCTGCGCCATCAGCTTGGTGAGGCCACCTTCAGGCGTGCCCTTCATGCCTACACTTCGCGTTACCGTGAAAAAGAGGTCATCACCGCCGATTTAGAGCGCACCTTCGAGGAAGTCACCGGGCGCAGCCTGGCGCAATTCTTCCAGCAGTGGGTCTATAGTGGAGGCTACCCAGCATTTGAGGTCAACTACTCGTGGGACAGCGAGCACAACATGGCCAGGGTCAAGATTTGCCAGACACAGCAGATCGACGACCTGACCCCTTGTTTTGTCACCCCTGTCGATCTATCCTTCACTGTCCCGACTTCCGACGAAGCCGCCAAAGACGACAATACCACCGAGACACGCACAGTAACAATGCGTGTCGTCGTAGGTGAAGATGGCCAGGTAGAGCAAAACTTCTACGTCCCCCTGGAGCGTCAACCCGTCATGGTCCGCTTCGATCCCGATGGCTGGCTGCTCAAAACCCTCAAGTTCGAGCGCCCTGCTAAAATGCTGCGCTACCAACTCGCCCACGATCCCGACACCCTGGGTTGTATCGCAGCTGCGGAAGCATTGGGTGAGCAAGGGGACGACGAGAGCTTAGAAGCGCTGAAGAAATCGCTGCTCACAGATGCTTTCTGGGGAGTACGTAATGCTGTTGCCTCAGCGTTAGGCGTCATTGGCACCGGTAAAGCCCAGGATGCCCTCTTGCAGGCACTCCAGGAACTTGACCCTACCGGGTTCGCGCGAGTGCGTACTGCCATTGCCGGCACATTGGGGAAATTCCAGGCACCGCAGCAGGCGGAGCTTGCCGAACGATCCGCGCAAGCACTCAGCGCCTTACTCGAGCAGAGAGACGTCAGCTACCTGGTAGAGTCTGCTGCCGCAGAGTCTCTAGGCAAGACCCGCACCTCGCGAAGCGTTGAGCGCCTGCATAAGCTGATGGATCGTCCATCCTGGATGAACGTCGTCCAACGCGGCATCTTAAGGGGGCTGGCCAAAACAGGCGAAGATCGTGTCGTAGAGCTTATCGCCTCTTATCTCGGCGAGATGCATGCAGTCGATGGCCGCAGGGAAGCGAACCATCCAACCCTGCGTTTAGCCGCCGCCTCTGGCATGTGGGCGCTTGGACAAAACCGTCACCTCTACAGCGAAGAGGCACGCCAGCGTGCTGTCACTGCCCTCAGCCATGCCATTGAGCACGATACCTGGGAACCTGTGCGAGGCGTCTCCGCGCTGGCACTGATGGCGCTCGGCGAGAAACGCGCCATCGACGCACTAGAGCGCGTTTCACTTCGCGAACTCTCATCCTGGCCGCAGCGTAGCATGCGCCTTGCCGCCCACGCTCTACGCACAGGCGACAAAGCTGACGAGCAACTCAAGCAACTGCGCAAAGACCTCGATCAAGTCCGCGAAGAAAACCGCAAGCTCAAAGAGCAACTCGGTGCTCTCGAAGCCAGGGTCAAGTAAGGGTTACGTATGCTCGCTATTCTCGATCCGCGATGATCGAGCCAACTCGATCAGCTAATGTCGGGTCTCTGCGGGTGAGAATAGCTGCATAGATCAGCGCAACAACAACGATCCCCAGGCTAATCCAGGGGAAGAGGTTAAACGGTGCTGGTTGTCCTGGCAGCACCAACTCATACAGAGGAAAGCCGATCGCGAGCACGCCAAGAATTGGCAAAATCAGATGCTTCACCAGAGAGAACTGATCGCGGTGATATTTCCTGTAATAGACAGGCAGTGCCAAGTTAGAGACCAGGTAAACCAACGATATCGGGATCGCGCCGAGCGTAGCGAATTCCCCAAAGAAAGTGACGGGTACCACAGTCCAGCCAAAGGCGTAGACGATTACCAGGCCCACCCCTAAGAACACCAAAATGCTCACCCAGGGAGTGTTCCTCCTGGAGTAAATCTTTGCGATCCTGGCAGGCAGCATGCCCTCGCGAGCGGCATTAAAGATCAGGCGAGCTTGTGAATTAGAGGCGGCAATCAAGGAACTCATGATCGAGGTGAACCCTGCCAGGTACGCCAGCAATGCCAGGATGCCGGATATCTTCTGGGCTGCATCAACGAACGGGACTGCCGAGGCCGAGAGGGCAGTGACGTTGTAGTTAAAGGCGACGACCGTGGCATACATAAACAGCAGGTAGGAGATACCCATCAGCAAGATGCTGGAGTAGATGGCCTTGGGGACGTTGCGCCGTGGCTCAGTTGTTTCCTCGGCCAGCGAGGCGGAGTTTTCCCAGCCGATGAACAGGTAGATGGCAATCGGGAAACCAAGTCCCAGACCCAACAGCCCGCCTGAGATATTGGCAGGATTGAAGGGAGCGAAGGAGAGAGTCCCCGCGTGTGTGACCAGAATAATCACTGACACCAGTACCAGCACGACCATTTCGACCGCAAAGAAGTATCCCGCCCACTGAGTGGAAAGATGAACGCCTCTTACCAACAGGTAAAAGACAATCCCTACGAAGATCAAGGTGAGCAACTGCCACGGTATATTGATGTGGAAGTACTTGAGCAAAATAGTCTGCGCCCAGCCACCAGAGATATCGATGACCGAGGAGATGGCAATGATGTAGCCCAGACTGACCACAATAGTTGTAGTCACGGCCATCAAGGGTCCGAAGGTTTTTCCAATGAAGGTGATAAAAGAGCCGGTTGACGGAATTGAGCGCGAGAACTCGGCGAGAGTGTTACCAAGCAGAGCAATCGCAATAGCTGCCAGCAGAATCGTCAGTGGTGAACCAACACCGGCTGCGCTTGCGATAAGTGCAGAACTGAAGTAGAAACTCATTGCCGGAGCAATGTTGGCCATGGTAGAAGTGGCGATATCCAGTAAATTCAGCGCCCCTCGCTGTAGACGCGGAACCTCTATCGGGATGATCGTTTTCCCCTCACCAATAAATGCCTGTGGTGACTCCTCTTGCGTACCCATAGCGGACTAACTCCTTCCTTGCTTTTCCCTCGTTGAGGGAACCAGTTGCAGTTCATAACGCTTTACAAAATACTATCCAGAGCCATCTCTGTCTTGCTCTAATTCTATTGCGTAAGTGGAGCATTGGTCAAGTTTGTCCACAACTTGACGCAAAGCACAAAATCATGATACCATTAACCCATGAGCTACAATATTATGGTCCAGATAGATCGTCTAGGGGCCGTCGACCACCCCAATAAATACATGTCACATGGCATGGCCGCATAAGCCTGGCGCTTCTGCTTATGCGGCGGAATAGTAGCGCCGAAGCGAAGGCACGTTTACTCATACCCCATGTATGACTAAGCAGTGTTTCTCTATTCCTTCGTCCTGCATTCCCCCTCTACACTGTAAGCTCACTCATCACGCGCTCCTCTCCTCTGCATTTGGCTTGTCGCCGCCAGGTATTCTTCTCTCTTCCCGATTGTATTGTGCTAAAAGGAGACACACCCATGTTACTCGTAAATTTCTCAAACGTCAGCAAAGACTATGGCGGCAACCCCGTCTTCGACGAAATCGATCTCGAAATCCTCGAAGGCGAACGCATCGGCCTCATCGGCGAAAACGGCAGCGGCAAATCTACCCTCTTCAAACTCCTTGCCGGCCTGGATAGCCCCACCGAGGGTGTCATCTCGCGCCGCCGCAACCTGACCATTGGCTACCTATCGCAAGAAATCGACCCATTACAACACGCTAAAACCGTCTTTGAAGTCGTCTCTGAGCGATCAGCCGAACTTAGTACCTTATCAGCTACCCTACGCCGACTCGAAGCCCAGATGGCAGATCCAGACACAGCCACAGACCCCGACGCCATGGACAACATACTACAGGCATACGGCAAAGCTCAGGAGCGTTTTGAGGCTGCTGGTGGATATACCCTCTCGCATGAAGTCGAAACCGTCCTGCACGGCCTGGGCTTCGTTCCCGAACAGTACCAGCAAGCAGTAGGCGTACTGAGCGGAGGGGAAAAGAAACTCGTCAACCTGGCTCGCATCCTCCTACAACAGCCTGACGTCTTACTGCTAGACGAGCCTGATAACCACCTTGATATAGAAGCAAAAGCGTGGTTGGAGCAGTACATTCGTGACTACCCTGGCACCGTACTCATCATCTCGCATGATCGGCGTCTCCTCGACCGCGTCGTCAAAAAAATCTTTCAGCTTGAGGACGGCAAGATTTCCGTCTACTTTGGTGATTATAGCTCCTACTTTGTGGAGCGGCAGCAGCGCCTCCTCAAGCAGCATGAACTCTACAACTTGCAGCAAGACGAAATCAAGCGCCTCGAAGCCAGCATGCACCAGCTCAAAGAATGGGCCAAATTGAACCCCAAATTTGCAGGCCGCGCCGAAAGCATGGCCAAGCGTGTTGAGCGAGCCAAACAAGTAGCCGTCGCCCGACCCGTGATGACCCGCGAAAAAATAAGGATTAGCCTCGATGCAGACCGGAGCGGCAAAAAAGTCCTCGAAGTCAAAGGTCTGAGCAAGACAATCGAAGATCGTGTACTGTTTCGGCAATTTGACCTCACCATTCTCTATGGTGAGCGTGTCGGCATCGTCGGGGCCAACGGCAGTGGCAAAACAACGCTGCTCAAAACCATGCTGCAGATACTCCCAGCCGACAGCGGCTCCGTCAAAATCGGAGCCAGTGTCGTCACAGGCTACTATGCCCAGGAACAGGAAACACTCCCCTTCGACAGCGCCCCCATAGACTTCGTGCGCAGACTCAAAGCCATGAACGAATCGCAAGCCATCAGCTTCTTACGTGGCCTGCTTTTCTCCTATAATGACATCTACACTTCCATCCGGCAGCTCAGCGGTGGTGAAAAGAGTCGCCTGCAACTGGCGCGCCTCATACTAACCGATGCTAACTTCCTACTCCTCGACGAACCCACCAACAACCTCGACATACCGTCTATAGAGGTACTGGAAGCAGCATTACTGGAGTTCGAAGGTACCATCCTCGCCGTCTCACACGACCGCTACTTCCTGGACAAGCTCGTCACGAAAATTGTGGCAATCGACGATGATGGTCGCGTAGAGGTGTACCCTGGCAACTTCTCGTATTATGCTGAAAAGCGACAGGCGGCATAGGAGGTATAGTTTATGACGATTTCCATGTCCCCCGATCACGTTCTCCTCCTACGCCTGCGCGCTCAGCGGCTCACTCCGCAGCCACTGGATGCAGCAACCGATGTTACTCACGTCGTGAAGGAACTGTGTGGCATTCAGGCGCAAGATTTACGCGCTGCAGCGCTTGCAGTGCGTGTTCGCAGCGCCGGGCTGATTGCGGCCGATGTCGAGCACGCGCGGGTGCAACAGCGTTCTATTATACGCACCTGGGGTCCGCGTGGCACACTGCACCTGCTAGCGACGGAAGACCTCGGCTGGCTCCTGCCACTCCTCGGTCCCGTTTTCATTGCTGGCGATCGGCGACGGCGTGCGGAACTGGGCCTGGACGAGGACACCTGTGCGCGCGGTATCGCCATCATCCGCAACGTACTTGCGACCCATGGCCCGCTGACCCGAGATGAACTTGTCGAGCAGTTGGCGACCCGGGGCCTCCGTCTCGCAGGACAGGCCAGGCCCCACCTCCTATCTCGAGCCGCGCTCGAAGGCCTAATCTGCTTAGGGCCTGACCGTGACGCCGAGCCAACTTACGTCCTTCTCAGTGACTGGGTGGACCCAGGGCCTGCCCTGCCACAAGAAGCAGCTCACGCAGAACTCGCACTTCGCTACCTCAAAGCCTATGGTCTCGCTACGCCAGAGGACCAGGCGGCGTGGTCAGGGATGCCCATCAGCAAAACACGAGCAGCATGGCAACTCATTGTGGACCAGCTCGTTGAGGTGCAAATCGCCAACCGCCCGGCCTGGATGCTCAAGACACACGCCGCGTGGCTGGATGAGCCACCCACACATGCCCCTGTCGTTCGCCTACTTCCCAGTTTTGATACCTACTTACTCGGCTACCAGAAGCGCGACCTCGTGGTTCCACCCCAGTACACAAAGCGCATTAACGCCGGAGGCGGCATGCTGCACCCAACACTGCTGGTAGACGGTCGTGCAATCGGGACATGGAAGAGCAAGCGCCAGAAGAATCACCTGGACATTCTGGTGGAACCGTTTAACCATCTTCCCCCCGAATTGCATCCAGGACTGGAAGCCGAGGTCACCGACCTCTCTCGCTTCCTCGGCGTAAAAACCACCTTGCACATGAGTCCGAGCGAAGCAATGGACAGTGCGTAAGGGCCAAATATGGAGAGTCTCACTTATTGGAAACCCTGCAAATGTTACTTCCCCTTCATCCCCGTCGTATCATAGGTGTAGATAATCGAAATAGCTAGCAAGAGCACATAACATGTCCCGTCGCTCAGTAACACCTCTGCTCATCGGCACATTCTTCTTACGCATAAACTCAGGTGCAACCACTGTTGTGCTAGGTCTGTTCCTGGCCCAACTCGCACTCCATGCGGGACACCCTATTACCAGTCTTCAGGTGGGACTATTACCGGTCGCCTTCTTCATCTCAGAACTTCTACTTGCCCCACTCATGGGCGCCCTTGGGGACCGTTGGGGACGCCGCTACTTCCTCATCTTTGGGCCCATCCCCGGCCTGATCCACGTTTCTCTCATCCCCTTCACCCCCGTCGCAAACCCATTACCGTACCTCCTGTTTTTGCAAATTATAGCAGCCTTCTCCTCCGCCATGATCGTACCCGCTACCCTCAGCTACCTTGCCGACATCACCGTACAGGACCAGGTACGTCGCACCCGTGTCATGAGCCTCTACGAACTCGCCACTAGCGGCGGCATCGCGGTTGGTGTTGCCATCGCTGGCTTTGCCTGGGATTACCTCGGTCGCTTCGCCTTTGGCCTGATCGCCTTCTTCTACCTGGTCGTAGCCCTCTGCATGTTCTTAGCTCCAAAAGTGAAACAAGTCACCGCGCATAGTACACTCAGCACATTAGTCCGGCGCTACTGGAGCGTCATCCGCACACCGCGCTTCTTCCTCTTCATCCCCGCCTGGATCAGCATCAGCGCCCTGGCCGGTATTTGGCTCAGCTCTCAAGTACCTTTTCTACTCACCATGGACAAACACGATCCTAACCAACTCTTGATAGGCAGCATGAGTGGTCATGGCGGTGGCAGCCGTGTCAGCCTCGTACTCGGCGCCTACGTCCTCTTCTTCGGCCTCTGCCTCATCTTCTGGGCCTTCTTTCTCAACCGTGTGCCGCGTTTGCGACTCATGCTTACCTCCATAGCAGGCGTCTACCTGGCCTGTATCGCCCTTGTCGGCATCAACCACCGTGGTGTCGGCAACGACTTCCTACTCCTCATCTTCATCCCCTTACTGACCATTGGCGTCTTCGCTGAAAGCAGCTTTGCCCCAGCCGCGCTATCCTACCTGGCCGACGTCACCGAAGAGGCCGCTAGAGACCGTGGACTCCTCATGGGCCTCTACTCCATCTTCCTGGGCCTGGGTCAATCCATCGGCAACGGTTTAGGTGGGGTATTTGCCCATAACTTCGGCTTCGACGGCCTGATTTACCTGACGGCCGTGTTGGCATTTGTTGCCCTTGTCTCCCTGCTGTGGCTCAACCGGCAGGAGAGGAAGAGATCGCGCACAGACAAGGTTCATGCTATCTCATCGATGAACGCAACCTCATAGAGTTATACCCCTTTCTTCAAGCTGATTACGCTGGTTTCATTGTTCTTTCAGCGGAACAACCCCCTTCCAGATTCCAGTATGCTAGAAAATGTGGTAGGATACCATTCTTCCGGGTATTCTTGAAGATGAGCATGAACGGACGCTCATATCGAGCTTCAGGAGGGGATCATGACACGCAAGGGCTGGCTGCTGTTCACCGCGATCTCGGTGTTCTGGGGCATTCCCTACCTGTTCATCAAGATTGCAGTGCGCGAACTTGATCCAACCGTGGTAGTGTTCGCTCGCGTCGCAATCGCGGCTGTTGTCCTGGTACCTGTGGCGGCTCACCGCAAGGTGTTGCGACAGCTTCGCGGGCGGTGGCTCGCGATCACTGCGCTCTCTTTCGTGCAGATCACGGGGCCGTTCCTGTTGATCAGCTACGGCGAGCAACACATTACATCGTCGCTTACCAGCCTGCTCATCTCCTCTGAACCACTTCTGGTCGCATTGGTTGCGCTCTGCTTCGACCCGAGTGAGCGGGTCAGTGGCCTGCGCCTGGTCGGGCTGCTCATCGGCATGGGGGGCGTGGTTACCCTGTTGGGTCTCGACGTTGGCGGAGCTGGGCAAGAACTGCTTGGGGCAGGTTTTGTGCTGTTCGCCACTTTGGGCTATGCCGTCAGTGCCTTGCTCATCAAGCGACCCACTATCGCGGCCCTGCCCAGCCTCGGGGTAGTGGCTGTCGAGTGTGCTGTTGCCTCCATTGTGCTATTACCGCTGGCAGTGACGCGACTTCCCAGCAGGATGCCCGATTTGGAGGTAATGGCGAGCCTGCTTGTGCTCGGCCTGATCTGCACGGCGCTGGCCTATCTGATCTTTTTCGCGCTGGTGGCCGAGGTTGGAGCCAGTCGTGGCACCGTCTTCACCTATGTCAATCCGGCCGTATCCGTCCTCCTCGGTGTCACTCTGCTCGGTGAGCCATTCACCGTAGCCATCGTCGCGGGGTTCCTGCTGATCATCGTCGGGTCCTGGCTGTCCACTGGTGGTGCACTCCCGCCACCACTGGGACACCTGCTGCGGACACGTCTACAGCAGCAAGCCGACCGAGACGCTGGGGCAACCAAACAGAACTCTTAACGCGAACTTTCAGTGCAGCGAGCAGGAGGATGGGTATATAAGCCAAAGGAGCTCGGTAGTTTTGCTACCGAGCTCCCAGCCTCCTCATGGATAGGACTAGAATTGTGGTTGGTAAAGGTCAGACCTACCGTCATGGTGCATGGTACTTCTGTGCGCCTGCTTTGCGCATCGCCTCCATGGTCTGCTCGGTGGTAAGTAATACCGTCGTCTTGATGGCTTTGACATGACCTGGCGAGATAGCCGCGAGGACGGTAGCCGTGACAGTGGTCTCATCGGGCATCTCAGAGACGAACACCCCATCGTACTCACCAAAGGCATAGTAAAAGGACACCAATCGCCCTCCGAGCTTCTCGATGAGTGCGCGGAGAACTTCTTCACGGTTCTGCGGTTTCTTGACCAGCGCCGCCCAGGCCTCAGAGGTGTAAGCAAATTGCGTCATGTAGAGAGGCATTACTGTCTTCTCCTTTCTTCGGGTCAGAACAACCGAAACTCTAACGGAGATCACATCTACAGTGGTAGTTGAAGTGAAAGAGACAGGAGACCTGTCACATCTACGGGTAGTAGTGCAGTTCCGTTGTTATTCTACGCCCGCTGTCAATGCTCATCTTCTCACTTGCATATCGCAAAAGCCCGCACAGGAAAGGAAGTACCACCTTTAATCGCTGGAGGCACCGCAAAGAAACGGAAATTGTCTGGCGGCAACTGCTCTAACCCACAAAGGTGTTCCACAATAGGGATGCCTGCCTCAAGTAGAATAGTATGCGCTGGTCGCGCCGAATCCCCCATATCATCAATGTTAGCGCAATCAATCCCCACCAATGCAACCTGAAACTGTACTAGCAAACGGCACGCATCGGCAGTCAAGAAAGGGCCGGAGCGAAAATAATCGGCACCACCCCAACGTTGAGACCAATCCGTGCGTACAAGTACTGCCTTACCTTTCACATCAAGCCCCTGGAACACCTCTGGCCCAATCGGTCCCTCCCGCAGCACCGTCACAACCACACCTGCTAGATTGGCCAGCTTATCCAGTTCCAGTTCAGCGAAATCCTCACCCTGTGGATAGCGGTGAAACGGCGCATCAACATACGTACCCGTATTGCCGCCTATCTCATACACTGCAATCTGAAAAGTAGTACCAGGTCCATAGGACCCACGGCTCGCACTCTCAGCATGCGTAAACCAGGTGCGAAACTGCGGCACAGGCAGCCCCGGATACGACGGCATATCCGGCTCAAGGAGGTGGCTCAAATCAACCAAACGAGTCATCATTTACTTTTACACCCTGCGTACCGCGCGCTCAATCTCACGTTTCGCATCCCGTTCCGCAATAGCCTCCCGCTTATCATACAGCTTCTTACCGCGACACAGCCCCAACTCAATCTTCGCCCGTCCCCCCTTCAGGTACAGCTTGAGCGGAATGAGCGTCAGACCCTTCGTCGCCACCTTGCTCATCAACTGATCAATCTCGCGCCGGTGCAAAAGCAGCTTGCGGTTGCGCATCGGCTCATGGTTATAGCGGTTACCGTGTTCATAGACCGCGATATGCGCATTCTCCAGCCACAACTCGCCGTTGCGAGCAATAGCATACGCACCGCGCAGGTTCACCCTGCCCTCGCGAATAGATTTAACCTCCGTCCCCACCAGCGAAATCCCAGCCTCCACCGTCTGCTCCACATAATAATCATGATACGCCTGCCGATTAACCGAAATCACCTTAATCGGCGCATCATTCGCCGCAGCCTTACTGTGCTGGCTCTTGGCCGGTGTTTGTTTTGCCATATCTTCTATTCCTCCTCACAAAACGAAGGACATAAATCTGCCGTAGAGAAGTCAGACTCCATACAGCAGGAACACTGCTCAAGCGTGCGAGCAGGCATCATCCCTGCTCATTCGCAGAGACAGTATCATCATACAACAACACAAAAGAAGAGTCGAGAACCCACAGTCGGAGCTGATACAAATTTTGACGGAGCTGGCTAATTGGGAATATAATGCTCATGGAAATTGTATATTTTAGGAGACTGCTTTGCCGCGCATTAGCCAGTTTTTTGGCATCATGATCTATATGTACTACAATGATCACTTGCCGCCTCACTTTCATGCAAAGCATGCAGAACATGAGGTACTGATTCGGATTGACACGTTAGCCATTTTGAGAGGTGAGTTTCCTCGACAAGAGCAAGCGCTTGTTCTCAAATGGGCTACTTTGCATCGTGAGGAACTCACGACTGACTGGGAGCTTGCCAAGAAGGGATTACCCCTCCAATCAATTGCTCCAATGGAGTGAGAGAGGTGATAAAATGACGCAATTCGTACGAGTTCAGTGCGTTGAACCACGAGAGGGGTTCAATGTTCACATTCACTTCACTGACGGCCTGCAACGGACTATCAACCTGGAGCCATATCTGCGAGGTCCTATCTTCGAGCCGCTTCGAAACAACCCTTCTCAGTTTCGTTCAATGCGTGTAGAGGAAGGAACCATCACTTGGCCCAACGGCGCAGATATTGACCCCGATGTCCTCTATTATGGCCTCACACCCGCATGGACTGTAGCTACTGACACCTCCAACTTTGAGAGTAAGTTCTTGTAGCTCCCACCAGGCTTAGCATGTTCTTTCACTACCTCGGCAAAATAGCCACCCGCTTTCGCTGGTTGATCGTGGGCATCTGGTTGGTTGCAATCGCCATTGCCTTGCCATTCGCACCGCAGGCCGGTCAAGTACTCCACTCTGGCGGCTTCGTCAGTCCCGACGTCGAGTCCGAACGCGCCGTCACCTTGCTCGCACAAAAATTACACCTTAACCTGACCATTGTCCAGGTCATCTTCAACAGCCAACGCTACGATGCCTATAGCCCCCAATTTATACAGGAGTCCCAGCAAGCTCTCACCCACATACGAAGCTGGTCAGAGGTCTCTGGAGTCGTAAGCTTCACCGACAACCCCCGTCAAATCTCCCTGGACCGACATGCCGCCTACGTCAATGTCCTGCTCAAATCTGACCCTGACAGCGCACCCAAACTACTGCCTCAGCTAGAGCATCGCCTGCAAGCGGTTCCGGACCTCAAGACGAGCATCGGCGGTGGCCCTGTCTTCTACGAAGATATCCAGGCCGTCAGCGAACGCGACCTGCGCCGTGCAGAATTCCTCGCCTTTCCTTTCGCCGTCATCGCCCTACTACTCGTCTTCCGTTCAGTCGTTGCCTCCATCCTTCCCGCGCTCGTCGGTGGTGGTGCCGTCATAGTATCGCTGGCCCTCGTCTTCGCCCTGGGCCATATCACCATCCTCTCCATCTTTGTCCTGAACATAACTACCTTATTCGGCCTGGGCCTCGGCGTCGACTACTCACTCTTCATGGTTAGCCGTTTCCGTGAAGAACTCGCCCATGGTCGCAACGTCGAAGATGCCGTCGCCGCCACCGTTGCCACCGCCGGACGTGCCGTCATCTTCTCCGGTCTCACCGTCTCCATCGGACTCTTCGGCTTAACTTACTTCCGCGTCTACTTGCTCAGTTCCGTCGGCATAGCCGGCGTCTTAGTCGTCCTGCTCGCCGTCATCGCCGCTATCACCTTGCTCCCCGCCGCATTAGCCATCATTGGCCCAAAAATAAACGCTTTCCCCGTACGCCTCCCCAAATTTATGATCTTTAACAAACCACCTCGGCCACCCATTGCGGAATCCATCACATACCCTTCACAAATTCCCGCCATATCCGACCCCCACCACGGCTTCTGGTATCGCCTCTCCCATCTCGTCATGCGCTACCCCGTGCAGGTATTCCTGCCCGTCTTGCTCCTATTGGTCAGTCTCGGCCTACCCTTCCTGGGAGTGCGCTTCTCTGCTCCTGATGCCTCCATTCTCCCCACCAATGTCCCGTCGCGGGCAGCATTTGACCTCCTCGCGACCCGCTTTAATGCTCGTGAGACTACGCCCATCCTGCTGGCAGTTCAGACTCGCGGCGACATCCTGACACCTAACAATATCCGCGCCCTGTATACCTATGTGCAGCGTATCGAAGCCGACCCCCGTGTAGCACGAGTGGACAGCATCCTCAGCGCCGACCCTCGTTTTACCCTGGCCCAGTACCAACTCCTCTACACCCACCCGCAGCTGATCGCCGACCCCTACGTATCCGCGCTGCTCAAATCATCCGTTGCGGGCAACACAACCCTGATCCAGGTCATCAGCAAGTATGACATGCTAGACCAGCGCTCACAGGAATTGGTGCTGACCATCCGTAACACCCCTCCTGGTAGTGGCATCACTGTCCTCGTTGATGGTAGCACAGCCGGCGACATCGACTACGTCACCTCGCTCTACACCGACTTTCCCAAAGCCATCCTGATCGTAGCCATAACCACCTACATCGTCCTCTTGCTCTTCTTTCGTTCCGTCGTCTTGCCACTCAAAGCCATCCTGATGAATACACTCTCGATCATGGCGAGCTACGGTGCGTTAGTCGTCATCTTCCAGGACGGCTTCTTGCACCAGTTCCTCGGCTTCACCCCCCTTGGTTTCGTCGAGGCCACCAGTCCCATCCTGCTCTTCTGCGCGCTGTTCGGCCTCTCCATGGACTATGAAGTCTTCCTGCTCTCACGTGTGCAAGAGGCATTCTGGCAAACCGGCGATAACACCCGTGCCGTAGCCCTTGGCCTGCAACGTAGCGGTGGCATCATCACAAGCGCCGCCGTCATCGTCATCGTTGTCAGCGCCTCCTTCGCCACTGCCGACATCATCCTCGTCAAAGCCCTCGGCCTCGGCATGGCCATCGCTGTCGCCCTCGACGCCACTCTGGTAAGAGGTCTGCTCGTACCCTCCACCATGCGCCTCCTCGGCAACGTCAACTGGTGGTTCCCTTTTCTCGGCGTCCAACGTCGTCCCCCCTTCCTTCTAGAAAATGCCGAGACATTGAAGGAAAATAAGCCTCTTGATGAAGCCCCAGTGACCGATGCCGGCATAGGAGGAAAACGATGAACAAAGAACAACAGTGTGATCGCACCGCTTTTAAGGAGGATGGGCCGTCATCTAGAGGCGGGGCGTTCCCCCGAAATGTAGTGGCACGGGGTGGCGAGGAAGGGCGGCGGGGCCTTTGTGGGTGCCAGGCCTCATTGTCTGGCACGCGGAGGCTAGCTTTCCTTGCAGTGATTCTCACCTTCCTCCTCACATCATGTAGCTTCCCAGGCATAGTCACCACCAACGCCCAATTACCAAACGTGACCACAACACCCCAATCACAACCCTTGCCACCGATACGCTTCCCACAGGACGAAGCCGCACATAACGACTTGGCCGAATGGTGGTACTACACAGGCCACATCAACGCTGTCGCACCCGGAGATATCACACACCACTACGGCTTTGAACTGGTCTTCTTTCAAGCCTTGCGCAGTGATTTACCACCCGTCTATGCCGCACACTTTGCCATCAGCGACATCACTCGAGGCCAGTTCCACTTTGACCAGCGTCGCCTCATCGAGCCAGATGCGAAGATTCCCAACGGCACATCCACACAAGGCATCGACGTCCATATTGGCGACTGGTCCATCCGCGGCGTCAATGGACACGATCACCTGGCAGCTGAGATGCCCAATTACAACCTCCATATCGACCCGATCGGGCTTAAGCCGCCGACACTACACAACGGCAACGGACTGATCAAATACGGCTTAGCCGGCTTTTCCTACTATTACTCGCGCACACGCATGGCTCTGTCTGGCACACTCATCGACCACGGCCAGCCCTTACAAGTCACAGGCGAAGCCTGGATGGATCACCAATGGGGCAACTTCCTTGCTGTCGGGAGTGGCGGTTGGGATTGGTTCAGTATCCAACTCAACAACAACACTGAAATGATGCTCTACCTCATCCGTGATGCATCAGGCAAAATCATCTCAACATATGTCAGCTATATCGGACCCAACGCGTCCGAAACTCTGCTATCAGCCAGCGCATTGCACATCACCGTCCTCAACCACTGGACCAGTCCGGTTACCGGCGCAACCTATCCCATCGGCTGGCATCTCGACATCAACGACCAGCGACTTCACACCTCGCTCACACTCACCCCCGAGTTGCTAGATCAAGAACTGGTCACCTACCAATCGACCGGCACCAGCTACTGGGAAGGCGCCGTTAGCATCCACGGACAAAGTGCCGGTGCCCCCGTAAACGGCGAGGGCTACGTCGAATTGACAGGCTATGCCCATTAGTGACACTCCGCCTGGGCTGAAGCCCAACGGCTTCCGTCCTGACGGTTTCTCGTCCCGTTTTCAGAACGAGCTACGCGAATGGAGGCGCGTCCTTCATTCGTGGGAGGTGCCATTCCTCCAACTACGGTGGAGATCGCATCCCATTTCCACCGATACTTTTCGTACGTTGATGTTTCGCCTATGCCATGCAGTTGCGTTCTTTACGCGAAGCGGCGGTCTTAGGCACGCGGTAACGTTTTTACCCACAGCCCTTCGCTGTGGAACCCGTACGTTATTCAGTTTTCAAGGTACTGAGGAGATTGTATCACAGTGGTAGCAACATTGCAATATGTGGTATCATATGGGCATGAAGAAAAAGGATACATTCCATGCACTTACTGTCCGGCTCGTCCCTGATGAGAAGGCCATCATCACAGAGTTGCGAACTTACTACGGTCTCAGTTCGGACAATGAGGCCGTGCGGTTTGCGCTTCGAGCTGCGTTACGTGAACTGCAACGGCTACGGGCTAAAGCCGAAGGCGCCTAACCACTGCCAAAGATTAGGCATGGCTTGCGGCGGGCTGAAGCCCAAATTCAGTCAATCTGCTGCTTGCACACATCTCATATATTTGGTATTCTTAAGTATAGAATAACAACGTACAGTCACGCCTTGCAAATGGTAATTATCCTTAAATCTTGGAGGAAAGCGAGCGCATATGGATAGTTCTTCTCACAGCATGAGTTCCACATCAGACGAGTTGAGCACTACCCTTCCTGCACAGCAAGAAGGTGATATAGAAGAGGCCCAAGCGCACATTCACTTGCCTAACCCCAGTTTTTGGCCGATTCTTATATGTTTAGGCATTGCTATTGCCCTGGGTGGGGTACTGTTCATCTCCAGCGCTCCCTGGATATCTCTTCTTACACTTGTTTTCGTCCTTGTCTGCGCCATAGGATGGGCTATAGAAGATCCGATGGCCCCAATGAAGGAAAAGTTTGTCACCATCTACCAGGCAGTTGATCCTTGGAAGTTCAAGCTTCATCAAAACGTCGTCGACTCACAGGGAAAAAGGCTTGGCGAAATACGCGCACGCTTTCCCCGTTACGTATTAGTTGAGCGAGGCGGTCTTCTTCCAAAGGTCTATTATGTGCCACAAAGTGCCATTAGAGATGAGGTTAAGAACAATACCATCTTCCTAGCCCTGAGTGAAGATGACCTGGTGCGCATGGAACTCAACAGGCTGCCGGACGACCTCTACTACGAAACTCCAGACGTTGGTCTTACCCGTGTAAGAGGGATCCCACAGTTCGCCAGGCGACCACTCTCACCAGCAGAAACCGGACACTACAACTATGGCAGGATGTCGCCAGGAATCAACACCGATGCCAGCGGCTCCTACCCTTGCGACGAGGTCCAACCCCATCCACAGGACTATGTGACCGAGGGCGTCTACGCCACTGATAAGCAGATCCCACCTCGAACCGTAAGCCCCGGTTAAAAGAGACCCCCAGGAGCATGTCCAGCGAAACTTTGGCGAATGCATGCAGGCCCGATTTTGACCTGTAATGAAATACGCGGGCCAAGCGTAGGGGCCGATTTATCGCGCCCACGGAACCGCACTCCAAATGAACTGCTTCCCGACTTAGGAATGAGGCCGTACCACTGTATTGTAATAATCACACAAATCAGTTAACACACACTTCTCGCAACGCGGACGGTCATAGACGCAAACCCGTTGCCCATGCCTCAGCAGTCCTTTCTTCCGACACATCGAAGCCGATGCGGCGGAGGTGAAAATGAGCAAAGCTCTCATAGAGATCAAAGGAGCTTCAATGCGTGCTGAGCCAGGCAGCACATCGCTCCGCTACTACGATCGTTGGCAAGTTGGTGTTCGCCGCTGGAATGGTCGGCATGATTGAGGCATCCACAATCCAGAGTTCCTCCACCCCATGGACCTTCCCTTGCGGATCAACCACTGCCATACTATCCGTTCCTGGCCCCATGCGACAGGTCCCTACAGGATGGTGGTAGCTCTCCACTTCCGCCAGTACTGCTGCTTCCAGGTCTGCATCAGTTTCAGGTCTTTCGGTACCCGGATACAGTTCCTGAAGAGCTATCTCTCTCATGGCTGTTGTCCAAGCCAGCTGTCGCGCCACCCGCACTCCTTTCAGCATATGCCGCATATCGCGTGGATCTGTAAAGTACCCAAGGTCAATCACCGGAACCGCATCCGGCGCTGAAGAACGCAAACGCAGTCGACCACGTGAATGTGGCTTCATCACCGCGATAAAGAGCGCAAACTGGGCGCCGCTCGCACTCTCTTCTGGATCACATGGAAAGATCGAGTAGGGAAAGATGTGTAGGTCATGGCCTTGGATGTCGCCTCCACTTTTCAAGGTCAGCAGCGTTTGAAAAGCCGGGCACCCCTCAGCGCAGGCGGCAAGCGGCGCCGCGAAGCGCATCGCCAGGAGAGGATGATCGATCAGATTCGCTCCAACGCCCGGCAGATCTTCCAGGACAGGAATGTCCAGGTCTTGCAGGTGACGCGCAGGGCCGAGGCCAGAACGCATGAGAATCGTAGGACTATTGTACGTCCCAGCCGAGAGGATAATGGCGTTAGCCCATACAGTTTCATCAGGCAGAGCCAGTCGGACACCTACCGCACGCCGGCCCTCGATGAGCAGACGATCAACCGGGGCAAGACTGCGAACGGTTAGGTTCGGACGGCTGCGAGCTTGGGCCAGGTAAGTGTGCGCGGTACTCTGCCGCACACCAGCGATGGTGTTCATGGGCATAGGCCCGGTACCTATGGTCCCAGGTGCATTATGATCGGTCACCTGCGCATACCCGAGTTCAGCACAGGCCAGGAGGAACGCCTGCTGTATGGCTGTCAGTTCTTCATGTGTGTAGCGTCGGATTGGCAAAGGGCCCGCAGACCCGTGCCACTCGTTATGAATATCACCATCGTTTTCGAGTGATCGAAAAAACGGCAGCACGTCTGCAAATGCCCAACCAGGATTGCCTTGCGCAGCCCATTCATCATAGTCGTTGGGTGTCCCACGCAACGCAAAGGTGGCATTTGTCGCCGAGCATCCACCAACCAACTTCGCACGTGGCAGATGGATGGTGCGACCAAGGTGGTCAGGCTCGTGAACATACCCCCAGTCATGGGTAAAGGCAGGGCTAAAGCCACTCGCGATTTCGGGTGGCAGAGGAGCATCATGATAATCCGGCCCGGCCTCTAAAAGCAAGACGGAGCGGCCAGGGTCTTCACTCAAACGGGCAGCCAGAACACAGCCGGCTGAACCTGCTCCTACAATGATGACATCATACCTCATTCTCTCTTCTCCTTCCTCTGTCGTTACATTCCCGTTGGGAGCAAGGCAGGCACTAGCACCAGCAGCACCCCGTATAAGATCAGCGCTACTCCCGCGATCTGGCTTATCTGCCGACCGATCGAAAATGACTTTTCAGCGTAAATCAGCACCGTGAGGAGGGCCATCACCGCGATGTTCATGATGCCGAGTGGAAAGAGGATCACAAACAGGAGCCAACAGCACCCGAGACAGTAGGCCCCGTGAACGAACCCCATACGGAAGGCACCACCATATCCATCACGCCAGGAACCCAGGATGAATTGTAAAGGCGTACGACATTTCGCCAGGCACATGTGCTTGAGCGGTGATAGTTGATAGAGGCCAGCTACCACCAAGAAGGCGCCGCCAATGCGGGGAGCATTATTCATGAGCCACATGGACTGTCCAGCCAATGTCTCAGCCCCCAGGGCAAGAGGATAGGCCACCACCCCGAACAGCGTCCAGATGAGGAGATAGGCACTGACGAAGACCCAGGTTGGGACAAAGGCTTGAGACTTTTGCCTTTTGCCTGCGTACACTGCTGTAAACATGAGGATCATTGGGGCTGCCGTGGGGAACATCATCGCGATCATCATCACCACCCAGATCACAATGAATAGTACTGCGCTCATTCCCATTGTCAGGCCCATGCCCATTGCTTGACTGTTCATGGTGGCTGATTGCCAGATGAGCAGCGCCCAGGAAGCGGCAGCCAGGGTGAGGAGCAAACCCAAAATCAGCTTTCGTTCCCGTGGGAATGGATAAGAGTTAGCGGTAGACATGTAGGGTCTCCTTCCCTGCCTGGTAGAACCAGGTGATATCGCCTTCGACGCAGGTATCGAAGGCGGCATCGCCTGTAGTGAAAGTGCGCAAACGCTAAGCATTGGACCAGTTGATTGGTGCGTAGTGAGCATTCTTGCCAGAATTATCCCAGCGCATGCCGTAGTCTGTCCACGTGCTCTTTTCGTCACCAACTGCCATGGCGATGCTGGAGGCAAAGGGGTGCGCATTTTTCGCCCAGATCTCTTCGTCAGGATTCATGCTTGGAACAGCGTGGACCGCCAACTGCATGACACTGGGAATCTCAACCGAACGATGCTTGCCCTCTTTATGGAAGGTGATCGGCACGGCTTTCACACCCAGTACCGTGGAGATGAGAGGTGCAAGAGCAGCAGGCGGGCCCCCAACCGACCCCGTGAAGATGGCTTGAAGGGCTTGACGCTGCTGCTCATCTGCTCGCTCATCGAGGTATAGGGCCGCAGACCAGTTGCCTTCAGCCATCGGCCCTGGTGTCCGAACGGCCATAGCAACATTCAAGCCATCAAGCGTGGCACCACCATAGCTCCCCTGATCAATGTGGAAACCAAAGGCGACCTCGCACGCACCGGCTGTCGGCTGCGAAGTTAAGGGCGCATTTGGCGAAAAGAGACAAGGACACACTACGTTACAATTGCAGTTCTCGAAGTAATCACCCGCGATCTGCCAGCGGGTCTGAGTTGAAGCCATGCGTCACCTCCATGTACGCTTTCCTAAATAATTGGTCATCACGAGCGAACCTCTGTTGCCAATAGTGTAGCGAAAAAGGGCAGTCTTTCCATCGTGGCACACACGGAGACATTGAAGAAGAGCACATGGAGAAAGTGAGCACATTGCATGGAGAAAACGGAGAAGGATGCACAGAGAACAGTATGAGCAGAGAAGTATGGGGCTTCTCGCGAGGACCGACGAGCCAGGTTAACGTGCCACCAGACCTTTTTCGACAGCCCACACGACGATCTGTGCACGCGAGGTAAGGTTGAGCTTGTACAGAATGTTGTTGATGTGTGTCTCGACGGTTCTTTTCGCCACGACCAGCGCATCGGCAATCTCGCGGTTGGATCTACCCTGGGCAACGAGCCGCACTACCTCGCGTTCACGCTCCGTGAGCCCACCAAAGGCGTCTCTTGCAGCACGGCTCGCAGAGACCGATTTTTCCCTGGGAAGCGTGGTGAGCGCGGCATGCAAAAACTGCTCGCGCAGGTAGACATCATCAATTGTGCTTGCCAGGGATTCGATCCCTTGTCGCGCCGAGGTAAAGTTGTGCTGGGCCAGGTCTTCCTGCTTGAGGCGCCGGTGCTGTCGTCCCAGCGCACGATGGATCTGCCAGAGGAGTGGTTTTTCCTGGCGAGCCAGGGCACCGCGCCTGGCTTCCTCTAACGCCTCTATGGCTTCTTCTCGACGCGAGAGCGCCCCAAGCGCCTCTCCTTTGAGCTTCAAGAGCCAGGGAATGGGTTGCACCCTTGTCGCTCCTGGCGCTGAGGCAAGCAATCGGTTAGCTATGCCCAGGGCCATCTCCGGTTCATCACCTGCCAGGGAGAGTTCACCCCAGGCCCAACTTATCCGCCGCTCTGGCGAGTTAGTGGGCTGCTGCGAACGTACCAGCACTGCCTGGAGCACCGCTTCTGCTCGCGGCAATGCTCCCTGTAACAGACAGGCCCGCGCAAGGTATGCCGTGATATTGCCGACCCACCAGGCCGAACCGATGTCTGTTGCGAGCGCGAGACCTGTTTCTAATGCCTGCACTGCCAGGTTGGCTTCGAGGAGCAAGAAGTACACGCGCCCCAGTGTGAAATAGGCTCCCGCTAGCCACTGCGCGTGCTGGATCTCCGTGGCGATCCGCAAGGACTCCTGCGCGTGTGCAAGCCCTCGGCCGAGTTCCCCAAAGGAAGCAAAAGCCAGACTCGCATTCCATTCGACGTAGGCCTGCCCTGTCAGCGAGTCGACCTGTCGAGCCAGGCTCAGTGCTTCCGTGATGTCGCGGGAACAGTGCTCAAGCTGTTCGCAGGCGCTATACGTTGTTTCGACCCAGGATGGGTTGGCGTACGCCACGCGTGTGGTAAGACTGGAGATGAGACCCTGCTGATCACTCAGGGTTCGCAGCGATGCTATCGCGTGCTCGTACTGCTCTACTGCCCCCCATACATGCCATTGGCCATGCCCAGCAGGTCGAATGTTTCTGCCATGCCCTGAGTGTCATGGAGCGCTTCAAACATAGCAAGCGCTTCCTGATGCGCTCGCAAACCGTCTGTAGTTCGCCCGGTATTGACCAGCCAGTTCCCGACGCGGTTGAGGCTACGAGCATGGAGTTTCGGATCGGCCAGCGCCCGCGCGAGGTCAAGTGACCTGCGAAACCAGTGTCCCGCCTGAGCATAGTCGCGGCCTGCCCACAGGAATCCGATGTCGAGTAAGCTCTGCCATTCCATGATACTGTCCTGCGTCTGCTGGGCCATATCTAGGGCCCGCTCGTAATCGCTACGTGCCTGTTCAAACTCGCCGATGGTTTCATAGGCCTGTCCTCGTGCTCGCAAGACTGCAGCGGGCGGAGTGCTGTCCAGATGCTTTAGCGCGCTCAACGCGCGCGTAAAATGTTCAATAGCCGCGCGAGGTGTGTACAGGATCAGCGCCCGTTCTCCGGCGCGTTGTCCATACTCCGTAGCCTTTGACCAGACGCCTCCTTCATAGAAGTGATATGCGAGGTCGACCAGCTGAGTATCCAGGATCGAGGAGGGGAAGGCGCACTGCTCGATCGTTTCGGCTATGCTACGATGCAACGCTCTGCGTTCGCCTGCAAGCAGTTCTGAGTAGACGGCCTGCCGTGTGAGCGCATGATGGAATGAGAACAGGTCGGCGGCTTCTTCCACCACGAATTGGGCTGCCACCAATTCTTTCATCAACACCAGCATGTGGGACCCGTCGGCATGCATAATCTGCCGAAGGATGGTGAGGTCGAAGCGTCTGCCCGCCACGGCCGACAGCGTTAACACCTGCCTGGCCGGAGCACTCAACTGCTTTGTTCGTTGGTAAACGACATCCTGCACGCTGCGTGGAATAGACGGATGGCTTTTGTGTGTTCCAAAAAGCAATGTGCGCTCCCAGACACCATCGTTGTAGACGATCTCACCGGTTGCGATCAGTGATTTCAGCACCTCCTCAATGAAGAAAGGGTTTCCCTCGGTAAGCAGGTACATACTCTCTACCAGACCGGTAGGCGCTGCCTGGTGCATGGCAAAGATGGCCTGGAGCATCGCATCGACGTCGGCACGAGCGAGTCGTTGCAAGGAGAAGTCCTGCGCCAGATGTTCCCGGTCAAATTCGGCCAGGTAATGCCTCAACTCTGGAGACACTTCATCACTGCGGTAGGTGAGCACGAAAAAGATAGGCAGATGGATACATCCCCGCGCCAGGTACAACAGGAGTTCAAGGCTTGTTTCGTCGCTCCAGTGGAGATCTTCAACGATGAACAGCAGCGGTTGGCGCGTGGTCTGCTGCGTAAAAAAATGTAGCAGCGAAGCAAAAAGACGGCGTTTCTCCTGCTGTGGCTCCAGAGAGGATGGCACCGAGAGGGGGGGATGCCCCGGAATGAGAGGTGTCACATCAGGCAGAAACTGCGAAAGCTCTTGCGCAAACGGTGTCAGGTCGTCATGTCTCGTCAAAGGGGAAGAACCGGAAAAGCAAGAACGCAACAGATCAAGAAAGGGGGCGTAGGGTAATGCGCGATCCGCCTGAAAGCAGTTCCCTTGCAGGAGCACGAAGCCCTGGCCGGCAGCGTAGGTTTTCGTCTCCGCAACCAGGCGCGATTTGCCAATCCCTGCCTCACCACCAATCAGGGCAACCTGCCCCTCACCTCGTTTCGCATGCTCAATGAGTGCTTGAAGTGCTGCCAGGTCGGCCTCGCGGCCAATCAAGACCGGGCAAACGATTTGCTTATTAGGAAGGAGCGCCATGGTTTTCACTGCCTTTAAACAAAACTATCACATATACATCTACAGATGCGCATTTCTGATTGTGGCCTGCTCCATACGTTTGCTCCTAACCCCCTGTGAAAATGAGAAAAGGATCAAAAACAAACAACTACAAACAGAGCGTGAGGATACGCACGGCCACGCTCAGTAGATGCGTCAACCCAACAACCTGATCTTCCCGTTTCACGAACATCGGTGCAATCGAGAGCGGCGCTCCTTTTAAGCGCCCAAAGCCGCGTTCGATGTGGTACTCGTGCCGATATTCCCGCACCGCATTTGGCAAGGACAAGCGCTGCTGTGGCGCATTCGTGACATACGCTCGCCAGCCCAGCGTCGAGACGAGGTGGGCAATCGCTTCCTCGTTGTGCGTCACCGTCATGATCTGATAGCGCACGCGCTCGATCACCTGCTGTTGGCGGTTTGCCCCACCGCGCCCGCGCCCGACAAACTTGACCTCTTGCTCACTCTCCCGCTGGTAGGCGTAGGTGAGTAGACCCGTGACACGATACTTCGCGAGCACCGCCTCAGCCGCGCTCTGGAGCGCCGTCTCTTCTGTAATCTGGCGTTTGCCCCGTCCCACTGGTGGCGTCAACGCCAGGAGAGCCTCCTGAGCTTTGGTGAGGCGGTCTTCCAGATGCTGGCGTTGGGTCTGAGCGTAGGCGTGGGAGCGCACCACCAACACGCGTTCGTGCCAATTGTGCTCTCCATACACACCTATGCGGCTCACTTCGTATCCCTGTGCCAGCACCTGCTTCCCATCCTCGGCCAACACCTGGGTCAAACGATCCCCTTGCGCTACTCCCGCCTCAATCCACTGCGGCATCTGCTGCGCCGTCTCGCCTACCTGTGCTAGTGGAGTCAGGTAATACTGACCTTGCTCTTGCAAATGGGCACGGGTGGCCAGCGCACTCATCTTGCAATCTCCCACGATCAACAAGCCCTGCCGCCCCAGGCATGCCAGCACGCGGTCAATCGTGGGGACATAGCAGGGGTCATCCGCCTGTTCCCCCGACACCACCTCCAGCGCCAAGGGCAGGCCCAGGGGGTCGAGCGTGGCCATCATGGCCTTGATCTGTCGCAGCGTCGGATCATCCTTGCTGTACCCGAATTGCCACAGGCTGTCCTCTCCCCCTTCGCGATACCCTGACACCGTCGTCGCATCCACGCGGATCACTTCTTCCTCCAAGTCGTACACGCGGATCAGATGCTGTCCTAACTCCTGCTCAATCGCCTGCCAGCAGGCCTCATCCGAGAGATGCCGCAGCACAATCGTCAAGCGGTCGTCGGTAAAATCCGTCTCGCGAATATCGCGTCCTGTGACCATTTCTAGGGTGCTGTGGGCTTGACGTACCCAATCCCGCACCGTCAATTTGCGATGGTCGCCCTGTGAAACAATGTGGGCTAACCAAATACTGGCCGTCCAGCCCCAACTCAGCCCTTGCTGTAACCAATGCCGCGCAATATGCCGATCCAGGATGCCCGGCAGGTCCATCTGTTGCATCAGGGCCAAGAGCACCACAAAATCATCGATGCGTTCCGTGGTAATTTGCACATTTTCTTTCATGCTCCTCAGTATGCCAGATATTTCCGCTTTTGCCTATTCCTTTACGCGAATGGTGAGAAAGTAGTTTTTATTGCGATTTCACCACCGTTTTATAGTAGTCGCACAGATCCGTGATAGGACATTGATTACAGCGCGGACGCTCATACACACAAATCCGCTGCCCATGCCTCAACAACGCCTTATGAAAATCGTAGATTGTTCGAGCATCGTTGGGCAAAAGAGCCTGCAAGAGATCATGGGCCGCATCCGCCGTCACCTTCTTTCCGATGAGGCCCAACCGAATACTCACTCTCCACACATGTGTATCAACTGGCAGAATAGGTTTTCTAGCACTAAAAAGCAATACGCAGGCCGTCGTCTTCGGTCCAACCCCTTCCATGCGGTTAAGCCATGCCGCCCCTTCCTCCACAGGAAGATCACGCAAAAAATCCAGGTTCAGTTCGCCCAGTTCCTCGGTAATGCGCCGCATCAGCGCTTGCAGCCGTGGAGCCTTGACCTCCGGCCAGTTCACATTCGCAATAGCCTCCTGCACCTCCTCTGTCGGCGCATCCCGTACTCCTTCCCACGAACCGAAGCGTGCCAGCAGATTATCGTAAGCAGCAGCAGTCTGCTCATCTCTCGTACGATGGGAGAGGATAATATCGACGAGCTGACTCATCGGGTCTTTACTCGACCACGCAGCCACACCGTATAGTTCTGTCAGCCGTCGTGTCACCTCGAGTGCCTTCGCCGAAAGCGCGGCAATATCAGGCGAAGGGTACCCATAATCAGCAAGATTTCGCTCACGTCGAACGTTCTGCTTCACTCGTATTTCTCATCTTCCTATAGCCAGTTTTTAGTAAGGCAATTTTCATGCTTGTCTAGTTTGTACACTGTACACGTGACTCTAGAGTGAAAGTGTTCCATCTTGCGGTATCATACCACGAAAGACCGGCCAGTGGCGTTTTTGTGCGTCCCCACGGTTCTACCAACTACATCTTAGCCGTAGCGCCTGCCTCAATCGTTGCTCATAGACACTTCGTGGAACCTCTGTCACGCCCAAAGTCGCCAGGTGCGGAGTGAGAAACTGCGTATCATGCAGCACATACCCCCGCGCCTTCAAATGCTGGACCAACGCCACCATGCACACTTTTGAGGCATCGGTGGCATGGGAAAACATACTCTCTCCCATGAACGCTCCACCCAGCGACACACCGTACAACCCACCGACAAGTACGCCAGAGTGCCATGCCTCCACGCTATGCGCCAGTCCCGCAAAGTGTAGCCTCGTATAGGTTGTGATAAACTCCTCGTTGATCCAGGTCTCCTCTCGTCCGGCACAGTAACGCATCACTGCCTCGAAAGCTGTATCCATACGCACTTCATAGATGCCCTTGCGAATAGTAGCACGTAATGAACGTGAAACGTGCAGGTTCTCGTGTTCCAGGATTGCTCGAGGGTCCGGCGCATACCAGTGAATGGTGCCATCAAGATCTGCCATGGGGAAGATACCTTGCGCGTACGCGTTGACAACCAGTGCCAGATCAAGCAGTCGAACTCTTCTCTTTGGCATAGGTACTTCCATTGTTGGGCTCTCCATCCTTGAAGGTCTCCTTAGGCCCGTTTCCCCCTGATGGACGTAGACCACACTGTGTTGGCCCATCTATTCAACAAATCACAGCAGTGGTACAATCTGCTGTGGATATGAGATAGCGTTTCATGTAAGTAACAAGCTCTTTAGATATTACTACCATATATGGAGGTTTATCATCATGCAAGATCGTGGTCCAGTTCAACAAGCTCCCAATATTCACAACTTTGTCACCACTGCATTCGACTTAAACGGCTATCGAGCAGTCAGAAATTTCGGCGTTGTGCGTGGCATCATCGTTCGCTCACGCAGCGTCGTCGGCAACATTGGCGCATCGTTCCAACAAATCTTTGGTGGAAACATCACCATTTACACACAACTCTGCGAACAAGCCCGCGTCGACGCCTATGAACTGATGATCCAGCACGCACAGCAAGTAGGAGCAAATGCCATCATTGGCGTGCGTTACGACGCCACAGAAATCGCCCCAGGCGTCACCGAAGTCTTGTGCTACGGCACAGCAGTGTACATCGTGCCCGCGGAGTGATTAACCAACCATGTTCAGGAAAATCGACTGTATAATGATTCACGTAGATGACCTGGAAGCAGCCGCCAGGTATTACTCCAACGTCTTCGGCCTTCGGCAAATGTGGCGGGACGAGACTTCTGTAGGTCTCGGCATGCCAGAAACAGATGCCGAGATTGTGCTACACTGCGAGCCCGATATCCCCGAAAACGTTGCCGTACATTACCTGTTGGACGATGTCGTTGCTGCCGTCCAATTCCTGAAGCAACAAGGATGTAGCGTGCTTGCCGAACCCTTTGACATCGTAATTGGCAAATGTGCCGTGATCAAAGACCCCTTCGGCACAATGCTCTACATCCTGGATATGACGAAAGGTCCTCGGCTGCCCAATGCAGGCGAAGGAAAAAAGCCTGGTAGTGGTTCTACCACTACCAGGCCTTACGCGTCTCCCCAAGAAGCCTCTTAAGAAGGGGCAGTAGTGAGAAACTTCTCGATGACTGGTGCCAGTTCCTTCGCATTCGTCCCCAGGCCCAGGTGTCCATCGTGAAAGATGTACAACTGCGAACGTGGAATCAGGTGGTGCATGATCTTTGCGTTGATCGTCGGCACAATTGGATCGTCATCGCCTGACATGATCAGCGTCGGCTGGCGTATAGAGTGGAGCCACGGCAGACTGGTCCAACCAACTCCCCCCAACATTTGATAGAAGTAGCCGAGTGATCCACCCCAGCGGATGGAATTGGCGAACTGCTGCGCATACTCGGGCTGCGTCCTCACCCTCCCACCATAGAGTTCTCCGGCTATTTCCATCAAATGCGATGAGTCCATATGACGCCGCGGCGTTGCCAGTTTGGCCAGGGCGGAAAGGCGACCCGGGACCATGAGCGCGCCTGTTCCCGTACTCACCAGGATCAGCCGCCGGCAGCGCCTGGAATGTTGGAAGGCAAACTGCTGAGCGAGTGCGCCGCCCCACGAGACACCGAGCACGTCTATCTGCTTGTAATCCAACTGATCGAGCATCTTCGTCACCAACCGGCCCAGGGCCGAAAAACGATACGGGATAATCGGCGGTGGCGAACCGCCGACGCCCGGCACATCAAAACGAATGACTTCGAAGGCCGGATCGAGTGCGTTGACGAAGGGCTCGAGCACTTCGAAGTTAGCACCAATCCCGTTCATCAGCAGGAGTGGCGTGCGCGTGCCGTTTCCTGGACGGATGCCGACCCGCAGGCGCTGTCCCTTGACGGTAATAGTACGAATGTCAGTCTTTGGCCTGGTTGACTCTGATTGCACGGATGTTCCTTTCACTTCAAGGTTCAAAAACGTAGGTCCCTGGTGCCGGTGCTCCCGGCTGATACTGGTCGTTGCCGAGTTCCTGCGGTGCGGGCTTCTGCTCGCCGGATCGTTTACCTAGCCAGTCTCGCCAATCCTCCCACCAGGAGCCTGAGCGTTTCTGCGCTCCAGCAAGCCACTTCTCAGGATCAGCCGGGTAGCGTGAATTGACGAAGTATGACGCCTTTGGGTTCCCCGGCGGGTTCAGGATGGCCTGGATATGACCGCTGTTGCTCAAGATAAACTCGCACTTGCCGCCCAACATTTGCGTGGTCGCATAGCAGCCCTGCCATGGTGTGATATGGTCGGTGATGCCGGCGATGATATAGGCATCATTGGTCACATTGGAGAGATCGATGGGCGTTCCCAGGATCTTGAGCTTATCAGGGTGCCTGAACACATCCTCCTCGAATATGCTGAGCATGTCGCCATGCAGCTTGGCCGGTAAGCGGGTCGTGTCGTTATTCCAGTACAGCACATCGAAAGCCGCTGGATCATTGCCGATCAGGTAATTGTTGACCCAGTAATTCCAGATCAGGTCGTTGGGTCGCAACCAGGCAAACACCCGTGCCAGTTCCTGGCCCTCAAGCACCCCTTTCAAGCGTACCGCCTGCTTGGCCGCCTCGATCGTTTCTTTGGTGGCGAACAGTCCCATCGTCGACTCGGCGTTTGGGTCAAGTACCGTCACCAGGAAGGTCGCGGCGTTCACCCGCCGGTCCCCCTTTGCAACCAGGTACCCCAACAGCGTGGCGAGAGTCATGCCACCCAGGCATGCCCCCGTGATATTGATGTCCTCGCTGCCCGTAATAGCACGAATCACGTCAATCGCTTCCATAATGGCCTGGTCATAGGTCTCGAAGCCCCAATCGCGGTGCTCCGGGGTGGGATTGCGCCAACTGATGGTGAACACTTGCATGCCATTACTCATGAGGTACTGCACCAGGCTCTTACCTGGCGACAGGTCCATCACGTAGAACTTGTTCACCTGCGGCGGGACGATGAGCATCGGGCGACTGTACACCTGGGTAGTCGTCGGCTTATATTGGATCAGCTCAAGCACTTCGTTCTTGAACACGACAGCCCCCGGCGCGGTGGCCAGGTCCTTGCCGACCTGAAAGGCCTTCATATCGACCTGAGAGGGCAGGCCGCCGTTATTGGCGAGGTCTTCGATCATGTGGGTGAGGCCGCGCACCAGGCTGGCACCGCCCGTCTCATGCATCTTCTTCATCGCCGCCGGGTTGCCCAGCAGCGTGTTGGTCGGAGCAACAGCTTCGGTAAACAGCGAGAGCACGAAGCGAGCGCGCTCCGCATCCTTCTTGCCAAGGTCGGAGTCGTTGATAAAGGCATTCAGGCTCTCGCGCCAGGTTAAATAGCTTTGCAGCGCGATGCGGTAAAAGGGATTTGTCTTCCACACCGGGTCGACGAAGCGTTTATCCTTCGCGTCCGGCTCGACCGTTGACTGACCGGTCATCACACGGCTCATCTCGAGGAGAAAATTCGAATAATTTTTCAGCACTAGTGGCGGTTGTTTGGCAGCTTGCTCGACAATCTGCTGACCAACGCTGAAGATATCTGCACCGCTTAAGCCGATGAAGGGCATGAGACCAAACCTGCTGTCCCCCGCACCCACCCACTCTGCTGCTTGCTCGGCAGCCTCGACATTTTTCTCAACTTTGTATTGCTCTTCCTGGGACTTGTGCTGTGCCTCAGCCGCTTTGCGCTGTTCAGCCTCCAGCGCCGCTGTCGCCATCGCTGCCTTCCGCTTTTCTTCTTCGAGCGTTGCTTCGAGCTCTGCCAGCCTGCGCTGCACTGCCTCTAGATTTGCTTCCGTTTCTGCAGCTTTGCGTCGTTCCTCTTTGAGCGCCGCTTGCTCAGGCCCTTTGCTGCTGCTCCTTGGCCGGGTCGCAGCGCTTGCGGGGGTCTTTTTTTTCTTAGTCGAACTCGTTTTCGGCGGAGACGGCTCTACCGGCCTACCGCCATTCTGCTCACCCTGCTGGATCATGGTCTCGCTCTCGGTGTCCATACTTGATCTCCTTCATTGGCTCCAGCTCTTTGAAGCTCACAAACCATCGGCACGGTGGTCGTCTCTGCTACCATTGCCGACTCTCTATGCTGCGTATCCTTATCCAACTGCCCAGGTTATTGCTGCGTCATCTTGCCGCAAATACCAGAGCAAGGGACTCGGCTACCACGGCGGGCTTTTTCTCACCTTCAATCTCGATAGTGTTTTGGGTCTTGATCAAAATGCGCCCTCCGGCTTGCTCTTCCGCCGATATCAACACCACCCTGCTACGAATGCGTGACCCTACTTTCACCGGTGCCATAAAGCGTACACGATCAAGGCCGTAATTAATCACCTGGGCAACGCCTGCCGGGATGATGCCAACGTCTCCTTGCAATGAAGGTAACAATGAAAGCGTGAGAAACCCATGGGCGACAGGCGCGCCAAATGGGCTTTCCCGCCTGGCTCGTTCCACATCGACATGAATCCACTGATGATCGCTGGTGCAATGGGCGAACTGATTGATCCGCTCCTGGTCAATCGCCATCCACTCGGAGACTCCTAGTTCCTGTCCTACGAATTGCTTGATCGTACTTAAGCTGTATCCGTCTCGGCTCATGTATGCCCTCCTGCTCTCAAATGTGCATATACAAACGCACGTATACAGGTGTCTGGTTCCTCTCCATCTCCGGCGCCATGGGTGTTCTGTTGCGAACCACCAGAGGTGATGAGGAGTTCTAAAGAGTGACAAATAGCAGTAGTCTAATTATAACGAGATAAGGAGGAGGTTTTCAACATCAACCATTGGCAATTCTTCCCCTGATCACCTTGCCACTGTTCCATTCCGTCATAGGTAAGGTTGCGTTTGCCATCCCGCAAAGATCATAATATACATATGATGCCCGCTATTTGTAGCCCGCATCTAACGTGATAGCAGTTCATTGAAAAGGGACAGTATGAAGTTGTCACTGTGGGTAAAATCCACACAGGTCTGACATCCGAAAGGAGTATTTACTGTGAGCGAGAACAAATCAACTGAAAATTTGATCAAGACATGGGCCGAGACACAGCAGAAGTTACTGACGGACTGGCTCGACACCGTTCGTCGTTCCGGCGGGACACCGACTCACGAGTTGTGGACGAAAACCGTAGAAGCCTGGCAAGCATCAGTGAAAGAGACCCTTGATGCACGGGCTGAATGGACTCGCGAATGGACCGAGACCCTGGCCAACGCCAAGGGGACACCCGAGGAGCTACAAGACCTGGCTCGACAAGGCCGGGAATTGATGCAACGCTGGACCGATGCCGAGCGGCAGGTCTGGCAAGGCTGGTTCGATATCGTGCGGGGTATCAATTTTAGGGTAGAGCCTGGTACTACTGCAAAAACAGGTAGTGACCTCGTACAGTTCTGGCAAGATTCTGCCCACAAGATGATCGATGCTCAGGCTGCATTGGTCCGGCGCTGGACGTCGGGTTTCCCCGGCACCAGGACCGACAAATAACCACGCCAGGAGCTATTTACCGTAGAAGGTAAGGGCGGGAAGTGTAAAACGTTCTCTGGTAGGATACGATGCCAACCAGCTTCTCGCCTTCCTTCCCACACATGAATATCTCATTATTGAGATCTATCCCTGCCATATCATGCTATAATCCCATAGAAACTTGACAATACGTTCAGTGCCGAGGGATAGGTAGCCATGGCCCAGCAACAGCAGATACAGCCGCCCAGCAATCCACAAGAATGGCATAAGGGACGCAAGCATAGCCCCTGGCTACGCTGGGTCATTCTCATCATTACTCTCAGTTTGATCACTGCTGGTGCTATCATCTGGATAGTGTATAGTAAAAGTCCCTTGCTCAGCATCCTACCTATCATCATCTTCTCCATCCTGGGTATCATTATTGGCCTCTTTCAATGGCTCTTCCCCGTCTCTTCCTCTGCCGGTACACCTGATCATCACCTTCTCTCCTCCCACACTCCACAAGTATCCACCATCGGCGCGCCTCTATCTCCATCGCAGATGCCACCGATCATCGTACACGTTCCCGCAACGCAACCGCTCCCTCCCATCTCGCTCTCGCAGGAGAAAGCCGCCTACCGTGGTATCATCGGCTTTCCTCCGCTCACCGACTCCAGAACCATCCAACAACGCGAAAAAGTTGTCAAAGAAGTCTATGCGCAGCTGCTTCAGCCTGATATCACGGCTATCGTCTTAACCGGCATTGGGGGCGTCGGCAAATCAACCCTCGCCGCCCTCATCCATCGCCATGCCGAAGAACAGCGCCGTCTCGGCAATAGTCCTTTTACGGCTGAAGCCCTCTGGCTCAGGATAGACCCCGCCGTCACTATCACCGACCTTATCGGCACCATCTTTGATGCCTTGAGTAAACCCCTGCTGGATTTTGGTAGTCTCACTCCACAAAATCTGGCAGTGGCTCTCTTCAACGCCCTGAATACAACTGAGCAGACGCGACTGATCGTACTGGATCAATTTGAGAACCTGCTTGACACGCAAACAGGCTATGCACTCGCGGACCATGCAGGCGTCGGTGAGTGGCTCGATGCCCTTAACAGCCAGCCATGTCGCTGTCGCGTCCTGCTCACCAGCCGACTCTGGCCGCAAGGAACTCGTGAATACCCGCCAACCTACATGCAAGAGCATCACAGTCGCGGCATGGATATCGCTGAGGGTATAGAACTACTGCGCAAGCAGGAGGTCGAATGCCACCGAGGCGGAGTTACGCATGGCCGTAGAGCATTGCGCCGGTCATGCCTTTGCACTCACGCTCCTGGCATCGTTCCTGCGCCGTAACCGCAGCCTGAGTCTCACAACCCTGTATAGCAACCCGACCTATGCCCAGCTCTGGACAGGCAACATCGCCCACAATCTACTCGACTCTATCTACACACAGCAACTGAATGAAGTCCAGCGCAAACTTCTGTTAGCCTTCTCGATCTATCGTGAACCAGTATCACTGGATGCAGCGAAATCCTTGCTCGACTTCAGCGCCGAAGTGCCGGAGGTTCAGGCACTCTCTGCCCTTGATGCACTGCTCAGACAACACCTGCTCCAGGCTTCAGGTGAGGGTCGCTATCAACTCCATACCATCGTTGCCGACTATGCACGCAGTCGCTTTGTCGGAGGCCACGAGCAGACAAATGAGCAAACCTTGCGAGAAGCTCATACCAGGGCAGCGCAATATTACCTACAACAGGCTGCGCAGAGTTGCCCTCCTCGTGAGCGTCGACGAAGCATCAGCGATGTGCAGCCGCTCATCGAAGCCATCTGGCAGCAGTGTCAGGCCGGACAGTGGCCACAGGCCTATGATCTGATGGAGCAGGAAAATATCTTTAAGAGTCTCAAACGTTGGGGCGGCAATGCTATCCTCCTCGAGCTGTATGAACTTTTACTGCACATGGAAAAATGGCACCCCCAACCAGCACAAGTGGCACGTATCTACAACAACCTGGGCGAGGTCTATAGAGCGTTAGGCCAGTTGGAGCGGGCTCAGCAGTATCTTGATCGAGCCTTGAACATGTGCCGAGAGCAAAGCGACCTCAGGGGGGAATGTTGGGCGCTCAATGGTCTTGGGCGAGTCTACAGTATAGAGGGCCAACGAGAGCGAGCACGCGAGTACTTTGAACGGGCATTGAGCAAATGCAGAGCAATAGGTGACCGTGGCGATGAAGTATCGACCATGAACAACCTGGCCGGAGTTTACAGGGCGATGGTGCAGAGGAAGCAAGCGCAAGAGTACTGCGAACAAGCTTTGAACATATGCAAAGAAATAGGTGACCGTGGAAAGGAAGCCACAACGCTCAACAATCTGGGCGAAGTCTACAGTGCCCTGGGGAAGAAGGAGCAGGCGCGAACATACTATGAAGCAGCTCTCAGTATACAAAGGGAGCTCGGGAATCGTGGTCAGGAAGGCTGGACTCTCAACAACCTGGGCAAGCTCTACGACGACTGGGGGCAAAAGGAGCAAGCGCTAACATACCTCGAGCAGGCCTTGAGCGTACGTCGAGAAGTAGGTGATCGCTTAGGAGAAGGTAGAACGCTCAAGAATCTCGGTAAAGTCTAATCGAGCCCTGCATAGGCCACCACTTAGTCCATGAGGTGAAACCGGTTCACATTCCCTTCTAGCTTGTTTCACCCAGAAGGACGTAGACCCGACAATAATCAAACATTTACCTGCACGCATGGACCTGATATACTACTGGTAGTAAGGAACAGATATCCACAATTTGTATCTCAACAGGCAACTAGGATAACTGGGGAAGTGATGAACACACTGAATGGACAGTATAGACCTACTCCTATGCAAAGCGCTATGGGAGATCCGTTGCGCTCAGAGCAACGGACAGGCGAACTATTGCCTCGTGTGCTCTCACGAGCCGATATGCTTACTATCTTCATCATCATTGTCCTCTTTATCCCTAATGCCTCTATCGTACAAGCTACTCAGGGAGCGGGAGCTGCCACCTATCTCTATTGGGTAATAGGTACTATCACGTTTCTCATCCCTGGAGCGGTCGTCACAGGGCAACTCAACCGCTTCATGCCTGTTGACGGCTCCATCTACGTCTGGACGCATCGGGCACTTGGACCACTCTGGGGCTTCTTTGCCGGTTTCTGCGCCTGGTTCCCTGGCATACTAGTCTTGCTCGTTGGGGGCGATACCGTCCTATCCCTCGTCCAGGGCATCGGCGTCCAGGTGTTTGGTCCCACGACCAACTGGCTCGTGGAGCCCTGGCAACAAGGCATCTTCGTCGTGGCCATACTGCTGCTCGCTGGCTTGCTCTCCACATTGCCGCTACAACAGATCATGAGAGCAGCGAAAGTCGTGGTCCTGCTTTACGGAGTGGGTATTTTTACCGTTGGGCTTGCAGGACTGCTCTGGCTCCTCACCGGTCACGCTCCCCAACCTGCGCTGACAACCAGCCAATTAGGTTTTGGAGGACAGAATATCGTCTTGTACGGTGTCATCGTGCTGGCCTTGCTTGGGGTGGAAGTGCCACTCAACATGGCTGCTGAAACAAAGCAGCCTCATGCTGCACAGTTCTTTCTGCGCTGGGGACCACTCCTTGTCCTGGTAGCCTATATCATCGGGACGTTCGGCGTGATGGCAATTGTGCCATCCAGTAGCGCAAGTTTAACATACTCAACGCTCACTGCGGTAACCATTGTTTTTGGCGTTCCGGCTTCTGTACTGGTTGGGCTCATCTTCATTTGCTTCTTCATGATTGTGACCGTCGTGTATAACATCACCTTTGCGCGTATCCTATTCGTCTCGGCATTGGATCATCGTCTGCCACCTGCTCTCGCCAACGTGAATCGCTTCGCCTCACCGTCGCGTGCTTCCAGCGTCCAAACGATCGTGGTGCTGGCCATTGCTCTCCTAACTTTCTTTATCGGTCCACTGCTCTATCCTGACCAGGGAAGAGACCTCACTACCAGGGTCTACGATATCTCTCAGGCAACAACCACGGTCATCTGGTGTATCTCGATGGTGATCCTTTTCCTCGATCTCCTCGTGCTCTTAGGCCGTTTCCGAGCGTTTCTGGCCACTAAACCCGATCAGCTGATTGCACCTCCCTGGATACTCTATCTCTGTTGTGCAGTAGGAGGAGCAGCAAGTCTGCTGGGCATCTGGACAACCCTCAGCTTGTCATGGGATAGCCCGGTTATCCCGAATAGCCAATGGGGACTGCTTGTTGGTGGGTGCGCGCTTGTTTCTCTCGTGATTGGCCTGGCCGGCTCGGCCTATCCACGCCTGTTGAGCAGCCTGGATCAGCAGACCGCTGTGGCCCGCGAAAATGCTCGCCTGTACAACGAATTGAGCCTCGCTTATGCCAGGCTTAGTGAACTCGATCAGCTCAAAGATGCTTTCCTGACGACTGCCAGCCACGAATTACGTACTCCCTTGACAATCATGCAAGGCTATCTCGAATTGCTCGGTGAGGTAGAGAATCTCAGCCCCGACATGCGCCGTTCCTTTCTGAATAATGCGCGTCGTGCCTGTGATGAATTAGTTTTGTTGCAGGCCAACATTATGGACGCCAGTCGCATTGAATTCGATGCCGCTACGTTGAAGTATACGGCTATCCCCCTGCAGGAGACCTGCAAGAGCATCGTCGATCTGTTTGAGCCAGTGATCCTTCAGCAGGAGCGACATGTCGAGGTGGAAATTGCCCCCACTCTCACGGTCTGGGCTGATGAGACTCGTCTGAAGCAGATTCTGCGGAACTTGCTCTCAAATGCGCTACGCTACTCACCACCCCAAACCGCCATTCGTCTGACTGCCCAGGTGGAGCGGGAAACCGACATGGTGTGTATAAAGGTGATCGATCTTGGCCCAGGCATCCCACCCGACAAACAAGAAGCCGTCTTCGACAAATTTGTGCGCCTGGAACGTGACATGCATGGCGTCGTCCGAGGAAGTGGTCTAGGACTCTTTATCACGCGTCAGCTCGTGGAAGCCATGCAAGGCACGATCTCCGTCGAGAGCAGCGACGTCAACGGCGAAGGAGCCACATTTTCCTTCACCATACCGATGGCCTGTGCCACTAAAGCAGGCGACCCGGCATCTACCAAGAGCAAAGCACCCACAAGCAATACCGCTCCCATGTCCGAAGAGGTGCAGCGTAGAGATGCTCTATAACTTTGAGACCAGGAGTGGCTTGCCTTCACTCTCGTTTTTGATTAGATGCGTTGGGCTGCAATGGTACTTGCATGATAGCCCCTTCCGAAGCCGAAGACACCAGGGCCCAATACTTCGCGAAGACACCACTCGTGTAATGCGGAGCAGGCTCCGTCCAATTCGCCAGGCGGGCAGAAATCTCAGCATCTGCAAGTTCCACATTTAGAGTCCGTGCCTCAATGTCAAAGACGACGATGTCTCCATCACGCAGGGCAGCAATCGGGCCACCATGCGCTGCTTCGGGAGCGACGTGACCGGCCATCAAACCGCGAGTTGCCCCGCTGAAATCGACCATCGGTGAGCAGCGCCACTGTCTCGCCGAGGTCTGCACCAACGATAGCGCCTGTGACTCCCAGCATCTCGCGCATGCCTGGCCCACCTCGTGGACCTTCATAGCGAATAACCACCACGTCACCGGCCTTGATCTCGCCATGCGTAACCGCATTCATAGCGTCTTCCTCGCGGTCGAAGACACGCGCCGGTCCCCTTTGATACATCCGCTCGTGTCCTGAAATCTTGACCACGCATCCTTCTGGCGCGATGTTTCCTTTGAGGATGACCAGACCTCCGTTTGGCTTGATCGGGTCGGAGAGCGGGTGTACCACCTCCTGTCCTGGTGTCTCCACTGCCATACTGGCTTCTTCACCCAGCGTCCGCCCGGTAGGGGTCATCTGCCGCCCATCGACTAAGCCAGCTGAGACAAGCCGCTGGGCCAGAAGCGGTACTCCTCCGGCGCGATCCAGGTCAACAGCCACATAGTGCCCGCCCGGCTTCAGATCGGCGAGCAGGGGAGTACGTCTGCTGATTGTATCGAAATCATCGATGGTTAAGGGAACGCCCGCTTCACGCGCCATCGCGAGCAGGTGCAGTACGGCGTTGGTAGAGCCACCAGATGCCGCTACCCCAGCGATCGCATTCTCAAAAGCCTGACGAGTCAAAATGTCACGGGGCGTCACTCCACGTTGTAGGAGGTCCATGATGAGCTGGCCGCAGCGCATGGCCACATCATTTTTGCGAGGGTCAGTGGCCGGAACGCTCGTCGTGCCCATCGGCGCGAAGCCAAGAAACTCCATCGCCATCGCCATTGTATTCGCTGTAAACTGCCCACCGCATGCGCCTGCCCCAGGACATGCCACATTCTCCAACTCGCGCAGGTCAGCGTCGCTCAGCTTGCCCGCTGCATTTGCCCCGATCGCCTCGTAGACATCTCCCACCGTCACATCTCTCCCTCTAAATCGTCCAGGCGCGATAGAGCCACCGTACAGTACAATCCCCGGCACATTCAGCCGGATCAGCGCCATTGCTGCGCCTGGGATCGTTTTATCACAGCCGACCAGGGCAACGATGGCATCAAACATATGGCCGCGACCGACCAATTCGATCGAATCGGCTATGACCTCGCGGCTAATCAAGGAGGCTTTCATGCCCTCTGTGCCCATCGTCACGCCGTCGCTGATGGCCACGGTGTTGAACTCCATCGGCGTTCCGCCGGCTGCTCGTATGCCTTCCTTCACTTTGACAGCCAGGTGGCGCAGGTGGTAGTTACAGGGCATCGTCTCGATCCAGGTGTTGGCTACGCCAATGATCGGACGAGCCAGGTCAGCGTCGCTAAAGCCGATTCCCTTGAGCATAGCTCGTGCACCTGAACGGTCACGCCCATCCGTAATGATGCGGCTGCGATGCTTGGGATCAAGTGTCATGATTGCCTCCTTCGTGTTACAAGAAGACTTCTGAGACTCCCTGTCATTCATGACAGGGGTTCTGCTGTCGTTCCACCTCTTCACACCTCGTTCGGAAAGGGGACCTTAGTGGAGACCAACAAAACTTTAAGCCGATCGACTCTAACGGTTCAGGACATGACCGTGGATGAACGATATCAGTTCATCCTTCCGTCGATTGATACTCCTCGTTGCGAGCTTGCGCCCATCTCCAAGCACTGCTACGCGAGTAGCCAACGAAGAGAAGAGAGAGGTTCTCCCGCCATGGGGACGAGCCTTGCGGTCTCACGGAGCCTTGTTGGAACTATTGTCTCATGGCTGTCTAGTGTTTTATTGAGTATTCAACCGTTGAGTACCCAACCCATCTCGCACCCAAGCTTAGTCAGACTTCGTCTGACAAAGTAAGGTAGGCCCATTCATCCCCCGCTTGAAAGACAAGGGCTTTCTGGTCCGTTCACTGTGATAGCGGTGTGCCTGTGCCGGAAGTAGTCGCGTTCGACCGGTCGAAGGAACTGGTACCCTACGAATACTTGATTACGACCAGGCGAGAAGGCACACCTGTCATCGATTGCTGGAGCAGCCTATCAGCGCAACAGAGAGAACAGGTAGCATGTGAAGCCGGCAGATATCTCGCCGTCATACACAGCCACACGTTTGACCGGTTCGGGAAGCTCCGTGACCTCGCTTCCGGTGGCTTCATCTGCTGGTACGATTACTCCGCCGACTACTTCCACCGCTACGCACGTCAGGCACTTGACCTGGGCATTATCGATACGTCCCTGCGAGACAGGATGCAGGCGATTCTAGACCAGCACAGACCACTCTGGGACGCGGTTACGAAGGGATCTCTGGTACACAGCGACTATCACTTCGAGAACATCCTCCAGCACAACGGTGCTGTCTCCGGTATCATCGACTTCGAGTGGGCCTACTCCGGCGATCCCACCTGCGACCTGGTCGCGGAAGATCTGTGGGAACAGATGTGTCCCGGCAGCAAGCCATTTGTCTACGCTGGCTATACCAGCCTGAGGCAGTTAGACCCTAACCACGACCTGAAAATGGCGCTCTATAAGCTCTATACCTACCTCGAATTCCTGGTTGACAGCAAGCGCCGAGCGGATGAGACTCAGTTTCACCAGATGTATGCTAAACTCCATGCAGCCTTACAGGCGCTTTGAACTAGACCACCCCAACTCCCCTAGTCCTAGTCCAGGACTCCTCGTGCAAAGGTCTGAACATCATCCCCTCGAAGTAGCAGAGATTGCAACATAGCAGAGGGGGGGGTATACTTTTTCTTGCCAGTTACTGAAACGAGAGTGGCTATTTCTTTATTAAAGAGGAGACATCATGATCCAATTAACCGCACTCTACGGCCATCCCCAGGACCCGGCAGCGTTTGATCGCTACTACCGGGAAACGCATGCTCCCCTGGCAAAAACGTTGCCAGGTCTCAAAGGCTATACAGCTAACAAACCAACGCCGCTCAATCCGCAAGAGCAATCGCCCTATTACCTGATTGCCGACCTCTATTTTGACGATATGGGAGCGCTGCAGGCGGCATTGCAATCGCACGCAGGTCAGGCAGCGGCTGGCGATTTGCCGAATTTTGCTACTGGCGGTGTCACCCTCGTGGTGGGTGAGGTAGTGGTGTACGATCCGGTTTTAATTGGCTAAAGTCTATCAGGGACCTGATAACCACGATAGGAGAGAGATATGGACCAACTAACGCAACTTAAATGCACAGCATGTCGTGGCGGTGAGCCAACGCTCACCGACGCCCAAATAGCCGAATTTCATCCGCAAGTACCCGCGTGGCAAGTTGTCGAACGCGACAACATCAAACGCTTGGAGCGGACCTTCAAATTTGACACCTTCGTGCATGCTCTCGCCTTCACAAACAAAGTAGGCGAACTTGCTGAAGAAGAAGGCCACCATCCCGCCATCCTGACTGAGTGGGGCCGCGTCACCGTCACATGGTGGACGCACAAGATCAAAGGCCTGCACCAGAACGACTTCATCATGGCCGCCAAGTCCGACCAGGCGTACGCATCATCTGAAGGAACGAACGCATAAAACTGGCATGCTACGCTGCAACCCATATTTGCACAGGGTTATCCTGTACCTCAGCGGAGATAGCTTGTCATCGGGCATACCTGTCCCCCAGACAGGCCAGCTTGCCTGAGGGCAGGTATCCACGCCACTTAGCCAGGTAATGAACGAATGCGTTCATTGAGGAAAGGGGAAAAATGCTCCTGGAAGCGTTCTTGAACCTCCTTCAGTTGCCAATCGTCTCCGGTAATCACCCCTCGGCAGACTGGAGAACCACAGCGACAGAGTTCCCCTAGCAGGTCTGTAGGCAGCCCGCTATGTAGAGCGTAGTCAATGGTCAATTCCTCGCCGGCAGCGATAGTACGCCGTGCTACAATGGTCACTTCATCCTGCATCCACAGATTGCTATCGCAAGCGTGATTCATACCTCCCGGTGCAGTTGGAAGATCGACCAGGTGGGCATCTTCCCCAATTTGTACTGCATTGTAGTGACTGGTAGTAGCAGTAAACTCCTGGAACTGTGTTGTGGTCATGATTGTCCCACCGCTCACGACGACAGTTTCTCCTTCATGGATGGGCCGGGCAGCAAACATCCCGTTTCCCCGAATAGATGAAGGTCGAATCTCGGCACGTGGATCATACCACGTTGTGGGTAGATAGTTTCTTGCTGGCATCGTTTCGCTCATCCTGGTCTGTACACATCAAAAAGTCAATAATTTCCTTGCTTGTGACTGGGCATGTAGTTGCAAACAGTAGACCTGATAGTGGTTGTATAATACTCCATAGTTACCAAAAACCAAAAGGTCCGTACTCTAAGAACTGGGAGGTGTAGCATGAGCAGATCCTCTAGCCTTAAACCACTGTTTGGGATCAATATCAATCCAAACGCTGGAGGAGTCCAGCTTGCCTTTGACCTGGCCCGCTTTGCGGATCAATCCGCGATCGATCTCATCGGAATACAGGATCACCCGTACAACGGTGGATTCCTGGATACCTGGACGCTCTTATCTGCTCTTGGCGCAGTCACCAGCAATGTCCGCTTTTTCCCGAATGTGGCAAACCTGCCGTTACGACCACCTGCTATGCTGGCAAAGGCGGCTGCCACCCTGGACATTATAACGAACGGGCGAGTCGAACTAGGACTTGGCGCAGGTGGGTTTTGGGAAGGCATCGCCAGCTATGGTGGTCCGCAGCGTACACCTGCTGAGGCTGTCCAGGCTCTGGAAGAGGCTATCCAGGTAATGCGACTGATCTGGGGTACTCATGGAAACGAACAGCCAGTATCCTTCGCAGGCAAGTTTTATCGTCTGGCGGAGGCACGGCCGGGTCCACGCCCGCCTCACCCAATAGGCATCTGGCTTGGTGCTCTAAAGCCGCGTATGCTTCACCTCGTAGGGCGGCTGGCCGATGGCTGGTCTGTATCCCTATCGTATGTGCTACCTGAGCAGATACCAGATATGCAGCGGCTGATTGACGAAGCTGCAGCAGAAGCAAATCGAGAACCTGGCAGCATCCGCAGAAACTACAACCTGGGTGGGATGATCCTTTCGGCCTCGCAGTCCAACCTACGGGCCAGGCGGCCAGGTATACTGTTCGGATCGCCAACTGTATGGGTGGAAACGCTGGTGCGTTACTATACCGAGCTGGGCATGGATGCATTTAACTTCTGGCCCGTTGCCGGTAATGAGCAAGAGCAAATCCGCCTGTTCGCAGAGGAGGTTTTACCGGCCGCCCGAGAGCAGATAGCAGCGGCTCAGGGGTCTTCTTCCAACTGAAGGTAACACTACAGAGAGGAAGTGCCAGTTTGCCTAGCATCCATTTCGCCAATCTCGAAACATCCCGGCTGCTCCTGAGACACTTTACAGATGCCGACCTTATCCCCTTCATGGCCTATCGCAACGACCCAGACGTAGCCAGATACCAGGGCTGGGAAGGAATAAGCGAACCCGAAGCGCACGCTTTTATGCAAGAGCAAAAGACAATGCAACCAGGAGTGCCCGGCCAATGGTTCCAGATCGCTATCGAATTCAAGGAAACAGGGACGCTCGTTGGCGACTGCGGCTTAAAAATCAATGAGCCTGATAAACGCCAGGCCGAAATTGGCTATACCCTCTCCCGTGCCTATCAAGGGAAAGACATTGCCTCGGAAGCCGTCTCGTGTCTTCTGGATTACCTATTTACGACGTTGGAGCTACATCGTGTTATCGCCATTACAGATTGTGAGAATGCCGCATCTGTAGCATTACTTGAACGCTTGGGTCTACGTCGCGAAGGCCATTTCATCCAGAATATCTGGTTTAAGGGAAAATGGGGAGACGAGTACCTGTACGCTATCCTCAAGCATGAATGGTTACGCAAGCACGTAGAGCGTTTCAGATTTTTACATAGAGGATTGACCTGAGCACCCGCAAGGGGTGCCACTACGCTCGTTAAACATCAATGTGGTATGTTCTAGCATAGTGGCCTCCCTTGCAGGTGCCAGGCTTAGCAAAAAGGAGTACATTATGACTATCCAGGGATTGCACCATATCACACTGATTTGTGCTGATGCCCAAAGAACCATCGATTTTTACACACAAATACTGGGTCAACGCTTTATCAAGAAAACCGTGAACTTCGACGACCCCGGCAGCTATCACCTCTACTTCGGTGACGAAGTAGGCCATCCCGGCACGGTTGTGACATTTTTTGAATGGCCGGGCGCCCCAAAGGGTCATCCAGGCATCGGGGGCACCCACCACTTCGCGCTCCAGGTCGCCGATTACAACGGCTTGTTGAAATGGAAACGCCGCTTAAACGATCTCCTCCTCGCAGTCGATGGTCCACTCGACAGGCACTACTTCACATCCATCTATTTCAACGACCCCGACGGCACCATCCTCGAAATCGCCACACTTGGACCAGGCTGGACCATTGACGAGGATCCCGACAAACTCGGCACCGAGTTCCGCGAACCACCACCACAGATGCTCATCAACAACCGCGATACAGCACGAATCCAGGCTGAGACCTGGCCTGAACCTGTACCGGAGATTACCACTGATATGGCGCTGAGTCGAGGCATGCATCATATCACTGCCATCTCGTCCAACATCGAGCGCACTCACACATTTCTCAGTGACCTGCTGGGCCTACGTCGTGTCAAAATGACCTCCAACTTTGACGATCCCGACTCGGCCCACTGGTATTGGGGCGTAGGCGACAGACGACTCGGCACATTGATTACCTACTTTGGCCGCAATCCGGCCAGGGAGCGTCGTATGCGTATGGGCGCAGGACAAACCCATCACTTTGCCTTCGCTGTGCCCGATGAGCAGACCCAACTCGCCTGGCGCGAGAAATTGGTCAAGGCCGGGCTGCGCGTCACACCCGTCCTGGACCGCGTCTACTTCAAAAGCATCTACACTAACGACCCGGATGGGCACATTGTGGAATTAGCCACCGCGGGACCAGGCTTCGCAGTAGATGAAGATCCAGGCTGAGCTAGGCCAGAGTTTGAAACTACCACCCTGGTTGGAGAACAGCCGCGCCGAAATCGAGCGAACGCTCCACCCGGTCAGCGCATAGATCCCTACTAAGGCAGATGAAATGTGCCAATGGTGGAATCCACCTGCAACCGGGGCATCATAGTCTGACATGAGCATCACAAAGCTCTGCGTCCCTGCTGGCACATTCGTTCAGTTCAGTTCAGCTCCGGGGCGATATTGGAGCCGGTACACCCAGATTGGTCAGTCCTTCTCTGTCTCGCTGCTCACCTTGACCACCTCATCGCCCATATGCAATGTCGCATCCCACGTAATAGTGATAGCATCCTTCACACTATGATGAGCCGGGCAGCCCAGGGGATGGCACCTCAACGCCCGTTCAGCTGCCTCGCGAGACTCTGGGGGGACGGTAAGGTCATAATGAACCGCAATCGACTGAATGCGAATAGTCTTGTCAACGCCGACGATACGGCCATCGACCGTAGCGGTATATGACTGGCAATCAAAAGGAATTTTGCGCCCTGACAGGGCACCGGCAAGTGTGCCGTACATTCAGCCGGCAACAGCGGCAACAATATGATCGAGGGTCGAAGCAATCGGAGGACCCTCCTTCGCACCGTAGTACTCACGCAGCTTCCCCTGGACACCGTACACAACCGGTTCAGGTACCTCTCCCAGGTAGGCATTCCGGTAACCATCTTTATAGACAAGGCGCGCGTGGGAGTTGTACTCAAAAGGTTCTGCCATAATGAGAAAGCCTCCTCTTGATCGTAATCTAAAGTCAATCAATGAAACGCAATCGGCTCCGGCTGACCGGCCTCGGCCTCGGCACCGACAGCAGCATCGTCCTCGGTAGAAAATGCTCTCGTCGATTTGTAAGAATATTGATCGGCCCGGCCGCCAGGTAGCAGGAACATCGCTGCGAGTCCCAAAACGGCCAGAACCAGCGTCAGTACGTAGACCCAGAACAAACTCTGGGCCAGTGCAACCTGCAACTGGTGCAAAAAGGCAACAGGCAGAACTGCCCGCACCTCGGGCGTCAGCAACACATTGGCCGGAGCAACGCTTCTGGGTAATCGCGCTGCAACATCCGCGAAGCGCGCAAAGATTGGCGGGAAGCGTAGAGCCATCTGCGCATTCAGAATAGTTCCCATCATCGCAACGCCAACCGTGCCACCGATTGTGCGCACAAACTGCGTCGAGGCTGTAGCCACACCGCGCAGATTCCAGGGCACCGCGTTCTGCACTGCCAGCGTAAAAACCGTGCTGGCAAATCCCAGTCCGGCGCCAATCACCAGCATCGCCGTCACGATAAAGGGTAGTCCAGTCTCTGCTCTGAAAAACGTCACCATCAGGGTGCCAATAGTCGCAAGAGCCATACCCATAACCCCCGTAAAGAGATATCCGTAACGAATGATGATCTTGCCACTGAACGTCGATGCAATCGGCCATGCCAGCAGAAGCGGACCAAGCGTAATACCTGCACTGGTCGCCGTGCCACCCTTAACGCCCTGCACGAAGAGTGGCACATACGTTGTGATGCCAAACATCACTATACCAAGCACAACCCCACCTATGCTTGAAACAGCAATGATGCGGTTATTGAAAAGCGTCAGCGGCAGGATTGGTTCGGAAAATCTCCGCTCCTGAAACAGGAAAATCACCGTCAGCACGATGAATAGCCCGAACAAGCCAATGCTTTGCGGCGAGAACCATGCCCACGCCGTCCCACCCTGCAGCATAGCAAAGAGCAGCGCCACAATCGCACCTGTCAGCGACAACGTGCCGATATAATCCAGTTTCTGCTTCTTGCGTTCGACGTTTTCCTTGAGGAACACAGCGAGTAAAAGGCCAGAGAGCAGGCCGAAGGGAATATTGATGTAAAAAACCCAACGCCAGGAGAAATGGTCAACAATCAGACCACCGACTGCCGGACCAATCACACTCGATAAGCCCCACACGCCGCTGAATAGACCCTGAATCCGGGCACGTTCCTTCAACTCAAACAGATCGCCGATGATCGTCAGTACAATAGGCAGAACTGCTCCTGCACCCAATCCCTGGATCGCCCGGAAGACAATCAGTTGCTCCATGCTTTGTGCTGCCCCGCTGAGGATCGACCCCAGCAAGAACAGTCCGGACCCGAAGAGAAAAACAGGCTTACGTCCGTACAAATCGGCCAATTTCCCATAAATAGGTACTGTCGTAGTGGAGGTCAGCAGGTAGATCGAAAATACCCACGAATAGAGTGATATGCCGCCTAGCTTGCCGACAATGGTTGGAAGTGCTGTCCCCACAATCGTCGTATCGAGTGCTGCCAGCGACATTCCCAGCATCAGTGCCGCCGTTACAATAATTTTTGCCTGTTTCGTCATGCCTACTTTCCTCTAGTGCCCGTTTGCCTCTGCCGTGGAGATGGTATAATCTTCTTATAGTCAAGCATTTGGACGTGAAATTACACAAAATCTTACTATTGATCAGAACGTTTTTGTTTAGTAAGTCTATTCCCAAAGAAAAGACTGAACAGTTTCCAACACACAATTGTAGGGTCAATCATAAGGTGATACAATCAATAAAATATTTGCACACACAGAAGGAGGCAGCCCGACTATGGAGACATCGCCGTCCTCAAGTAATCCCCTGATTATTCTCAACCCTACTGCCAATTGTGGCAACATGACCCACCATCGAGATGTAGCGCGTAGTCGTGCCGAACGTGAAAATGCTGAGTATGTAGAAACCACTAAACAGGGAGAAGCGAAAGAACTTGCCAGATGTGCTGCTGAACAGGATCGTCCTATCATCATCGTGGGCGGAGATGGCACCGTCCATGAAGTAATCAACGGCATCCTGGCTGCCGGTAGGCGAGTGCCTCTTGGCATTGTCGCCGCTGGCTCCGGCAATGACTATGCCTGGAACACGCTCAAGCTGCCCCACGATCCTGCAGCCGCCATCGAACGTGCATTTACCGGACAACTCATCAATGCCGACGCTGGTATCGTAAATGGAGAATACTTTGCTAACTCATTCAGTGTCGGGCTGGATGCTGATATCGCTGTAGCTGCCGAGCAGATGAAAAAGATACCGTTCATGAGCGGGGCTCGACTTTATTATGGCACAACACTCAAACAACTGCTGTTTGGCTATCATCGCTGTCCCTGGCTCACCCTGCGCCTGGATGATGGGCAACAACTTGACGAAACGCAAGCCAAACGCTACATCTTGATGGCTGTGACCATCGGGCCGACCTATGGAGCAGGCTTTCGCATCAATCCTACTGCTGACCATACCGATGGGCTGTTTGATATCTGCACTATTAGCTACACTCCTCAGTTGCGGGCGCTGTGGCTCTTGCCTGTGGTGCAGAAAGGCGAACACGCTGGACTGCCAGAAGTGACCTTTTTCCGCGCAAAATCGGTGCATATCGAAGCGCGACAGAAAGTGAATATCCAGATGGATGGCGAGACAGCGTGCGCAACAAGCTGCGATGCCAGGATTCTGCCAGGAGCGCTGTGGGTGCGGGTATGAAGAGTATGATGGGTGTAAAGTTCGATGATCTGCTCTATGGCCTGTTGCGACCAATCGGGTGGGTCCTCACGCATCTGATCTGCCGCTATCGTGTCAGCGGCCGTGAGCATGTGCCGACCTCAGGTCCCCTACTGGTTGTCGCTAACCATCTGAGCTGGTACGATCCGATCCTTTTAGCTCTCGTCTTGCCTCGACGTGTCTGGTTCTTCGCCAAAGTAGAGGTCTTTCGCTGGCCTATCGTTGGCTGGCTATGCCGGCTGACAGGTCAAATTCCGGTGCATCGTGGGGAAGGAGACCGCGCTGCCCTGGAGAAGGCCCTGGCATACTTGCGCGGAGGAAAAGCCTTGATGGTCTTTCCCGAGGGAACAGTCGAACGGCAAGAGCAAATGATCGCGCCACATACTGGTGTAGCCATGCTCGCCCTGCGTTCCGGTGCAACGATGCTACCCATTGCTCATACGGGTACGCGTCGTGTTCTCCGTTCACCGCGTGCCTGGTTCCCACGTGTGAATATACAGATCGGCGAACCCTATATTCCGGCTCTACCCGAAGGTATAGCGCGCAAGGCCAGCTTGCAGAAGGTCACACAGGACGTAATGGAACGTATCGCTGCCATGCTGCCACCTGAACGACGCGGGGTGTATGGGTCAGTTGGAAGGGGATGATCGGCGTCTGCCGCTCCTTTCCCGGGTGATTGCGACGGGCGGGTCTTGTAGGGATTGACGCCGAGCCTTTGCTAAGGTACTCTTACGATTAGAGATCAGACACCCCACAGACAAGGAGGCAATCCTTTATGGCACAAGAAACTCGCCCCTTCGTTGTTGAACGTCGCTCTATCGACTTTATCCCCGAATCCGAACGGCACGGCTCAGTATTCAGTCTTTTCACCCTGTGGTTCGCCGCGAACATGCAGGTCACCACTGTGGTGACTGGCGCGCTCGCGGTAATCCTCGGACTTCCCCTGGGTTGGGCTCTGGTGGCTATAGTTGTTGGCAATGCTATAGGTGGAATCTTCATGGCGCTGCACTCAGCCCAGGGACCGCGCATGGGCATCCCACAGATGATCCAGAGCCGGGCGCAGTTTGGCTTTTTCGGCGCCATCCTGCCGCTTGTGCTCATCATCCTCATGTACCTCGGCTTCTTTGCAAGCAGCGCCGTACTCGGTGGGCAGGCACTTTCCGCCTGGACAGGAATATCAATCACTCTCTCGATCATCATCGTCTCTGTGATTTGTACCATCCTGGCAGTGTATGGCTACGATCTCATCCACCGTTACGAAGGAATTGTGAGCGCACTCTTCGCGGTGGCCTTCCTGTATCTCACCATCCGGCTGCTCATCGTGCATCCGATCGGGAAGGTTCTGTCCACGTCCTCCTTTGCATTGGGGCCGTTTCTGCTCGTCGTGTCCATCATAGCGACCTGGCAGATCACCTACGGCCCATACGTTGCAGACTATTCGCGCTACCTACCGCATAGGACACCGATTAGCACATCGTTTTGGTGGACCTACGGCGGTTCGGTGATCAGCAGCATCTGGATGATGGCCATCGGCAGCATCGCTGTCGCCATTGCAAGTCAGCAGTTCCAGAACGACTCCGTCCGCTATGTCGTGGAGCAAGCTGGGGCTGGACTCGGTGGCATCTTCTATATCATCGTGATCCTGGGCATCATCGCAGCCAACGTCCTCAACCTCTATGGTATATTCCTGACATCGACGACCACCCTCGCTGTGTTGCAACGCTTCCGCATGGACATCCGCGGTCGCCTCAGCTTCGTGCTCGGAGCTGCTATCGTTGGTACCACCGTAGCGGTGCTTGGCCAGGGCAACTTCATTCAGAACTACTCCAACTTCCTGTTGCTTTTGCTGTACTTCATCATCCCCTGGAGTGTCATCAACCTCGTCGATTTCTACTTCGTCCGGCGTGAGCAGTATGACATCGACGCAATCTTCGACCCAAACGGCATCTATGGCCGTGTCAACTGGCGCACACTTGCGGCCTACTTCGTCGCTATCCTGCTCGAACTGCCTTTTGTGAGCACCGCTCTCTTTACTGGACCGCTCGTCGCCTACTTAGGTGGTGCTGATATCGCTTGGATCGTCGGGATCGTGGTTTCGGCGGTTGTGTACTACGCCCTCATGAGGAGACATGTTGCAGCTCCGTCTGCCGGTTAAATTGAAACTACACAACGAAAGCAGAAGGGCACATCCTTGCCAACGCGCACTGCCCACATAGCGGCTTACGTGCATAGCAGATGGTGCGCCCGTGGAAAATCATCAAGTGTGAGAGATCAAACCAATCCTGCCGGGGCACAATACGCATCAGGTCCTGCTCGATTTTTACCGCATCCTCGTGTTGAGTCCAGCCAAAACGCCGCGCGAGACGTGTCACATGTGTGTCCACAGTAAACCCCTCGACGATGCCAAAAGCATTCCCCAGTACCACATTCGCCGTTTTCCGCGCTACCCCTGGCAGGCTCAACAGCTCTGGCATCGTCCGTGGTACTTCGCCACCATAGTCAGTGATGATACGTTGACACGCAGCGCGGATATTCTTCGCCTTATTGCGGTAGAAGCCCGTCGATTTTATGTCTTGTTCTAACTCTTCCTGGCTGACAGTTGCATAATCTTCCACACTGCGATACTTGCGGAAGAGCTGTGCTGTGACGATGTTGACGCGCTCATCAGTGCATTGAGCTGCCAATTGCGTAGCAACTAATAATTCGAGCGGATTGGAGAAGTTGAGCGTGCATTTTGCTTCCGGGTAGAGGTGACGTAGTTCCTCAATGATTGCCTGCACCTGCTCTGGCGAACCTGGTTCAGGTCCAGTGTATGTTGGTGATGACGATGCGAGCTCCATGCTTGTCTTCTTTTCTCTTTTATAATGCGGCGAGGTTCATTATAACACACCCGCTAAACAGTGAACTCTCACACATCCTGAATCGCAAACTGCTCACTTTGGCCACTAATGACCCTGGTAAGAATCTTACTTATCAGGTCATCTTTCTTACTATTTCCAGGATATGCTATGAACGAGTCATTAGCAATCTTTTTCAGTTCTGCTACTTTCTTCTTCCTCAGTTCCGCTTCCGTAAAATGCGATGTGGTAGATACCCGCTGTGGAACTTCCGCCGCCTTAAAGACATCATCGCTAGGGATTGGCTGAATCAGTTCTCCACACGCAACATCAGGCATGCGCCTCAGCAACAGAGCAATATTACCAAGCAGGTCCGCCAATTCGTGCGTTTTCATGCCCTCAAGCTGCTCTATCGTCAAATGTGTTTTCGTTCTCATCACTACCTCTTGATTCTGCTTACTCAAATACACTTGCCACCGGCATATTTTGTGCGCGCAAGTGGTGAATACGCGAAATGAACTCGCCAGCGATATCTTTAAATTGTCGTTGCAGCTCACCCTGTCGCTCACTCGGAGAGGTCAACGCACTAATCGGCATATGGTCATCAGCGGCAGAGGCAATCGCTATGCTATCGCTAATAATGTGCTTAAACACCTTCCCTGAATATTCATGATAGACTTGTTCACAGTACGTCCTATGCAAGCGAGTGTTTGTTTTAACGCGAGTCAAAACGATCCCGCCAAGTACAGGCCCACTAAATACTGCTGTCAGTTGCGTAGGTGAAAATAATTTGTTCACCGAGCGTTGCAGCAAGCTGACGCCATAGGTTGAGAGAAAGTCCGGCACTGTTGGCACGACATAGGCATCACTGGCCCACAGACTATTCTTGGTAATAGGGTTAAAATTTGGCGGGCAATCGCAAATGATATAGTCATACTCATCGCGGATCTGATCGAAGTAGCGTTGTAAAACAGTAAATCCTATAAAGTCTGACAGGCGCAGGTCAACATCCACGAGATTTGGATCGGAAGGTAACAAATCCAGCCCGAATACTGCTGATCGGCCCTGTATCACGTCAGAGACAATCGCGTTTCGAATATGAAAACGCCGATCTTGTTGGTCAAATAGGGTGTATGTAGTGCCATTGGTGATCCGCCATTGCTTCCACTGTTCCTGCGCCATCACATAAAATGTTGCGCTTGCCTGTGGATCAAGATCGACAAGCAATGTCTTTCTTCCATGATGCCTTGCCAGTGCAGCGGAGATCTCAACCGCTAAAGTTGTCTTGCCAACCCCGCCCTTGAAATTGATTACCGTTACAATTTTTGCCATGATCCACTACCTATGAAAAATAATATCGATGACAATCTATCTGTATACACAGACGAAGGTAACTCGGATTGCCGTGGTAGTGGGGACTTCTTTCCTAATGATTGATGAAATTGCCTTAGCGCTTCTCACGCTGTTCGCGTAGAAGCGTACGTAGAGCATCAGCCTGACCGCGATTCCAGGCTGCCGAACGCACTCCTGGCCCGACGATGGGCAAAGAACTTCTCTCGCAAATCTGTGCCGCGCGTTCCCTCTGGATGATCTCGTGAACCAGTTGGCGATCGCTCAGTCGCCAGCCTCTGGCGCGTGCCTGCTTGGCAAATCGCATCACACCTGTGTATCCGGCCTGGTACTCAAGTTCCGTTTCCTGTATCGACATACTCATCTCACTCTGGCAAAAATGTTCGGTATGGTTATCACACAGCTTCATTTTCAAAGGTATTATATCAGAAAACATGAGCCTGCGTCAGCAATGATCGCGATCTGGGATGGTGGCGATGTGGCTCCTCATCTCTGAAGGTTCAATCAGTCTCACTGACAAAAGCCTCGACCTGGTTGGGAGGGAATGTTGCCATACGACTGGGACTGAGATCATCCAGTTCCTTGACAGCGTTACCAATGATCTGGTCTGCGACGCAGCGACCAACCGCGGGGGCAATTGCGAAGCCGTGTCCAGAAAAGCCCAGTGCTAGGGTCAGGCCATCCAGCCCTGGAATCGTTCCAATGAACGGGAGATCATCGAAACTCTGCGCTTCCAGGCCACACCAGGCGTGGGCAATACCCTGTTGGCTCACGATAGGCAGAAGTTCACACGCCGTTTTCCAGTTACCTTGTACACTACTTGGGCGCAGTACGTAGGATCTCCGATCAGGTGTAGGGTCGCCTGGCCAGCCGCCGCCCAGCAGGAATGCACCATCCATCAGTTGTTTGAGCGAGAGGATACGGTTGATCGCACTCAGCACTGGCTGCAAGGTATAGGCCGGTGCTGGCGTCGAAAGGATCATCTGCAAAGCGCGAGTGCGGATCGGCAGTCGCAGACCTATTGTGGTTGCAAGATCGTCGCTCCAGGCACCGGCAGCAAGCACGATATGTTCCGCCTGCACCTCACCACGTTCAGTCTGCACTCCTATGACCCGCTCATTCTGAGATCGTAAGGCCAGTACTGCCGTTCCGGTCCAGTAGGTCGCGCCGTGACGTTCGGCGGCAGCAGCAAAGGCGCGAGTCGTGAGAGCTGGGTCAGCCTGGCCGTCGCTGGGGCTGTAGCTGCCAGCCACAACTCGGTCATTCAAGCCTGGTACAAGCGTGTGAGCTTCCTTACGATCCACCAACCGCACGTCAGCGAAACCCATCTCGTGTTGTTGTCGAACAAACATAGTGAGCTGCTCAGCCTCTGCGTCACTTTCAGCGAGCAGTAAATTCCCGCCACGACGATAGTGCAAGTCCGTTTCCAGTTCCTGCTCCAGAGTCCGCCAATGCTCGATGGCCTCGACAGCGAGTTTCGCCTCAGCCGGGTGCCGTCCCTGGCGGCGTACACCTCCAGCGCTAGCCCACGAAGCGGCTGGGGCTGCTGCAACCGAGGAGCGCTCTATGACAAGTACATGCCGTCCCTGTCGCCCCAGGTGGTAGGCAATTGAACTCCCGATGACACCACCACCGATTATGAGTACCTCAGATGTAGTATTCATGCCCATATTTAGACCTTCGACCTTTCCAAACCTGGATGATCTGCTTATTCAAGCTTCAGAAGATCGGCGCATTTTTCGCCAATCATCATGCAGGTCATACACGGATTAACACTGACCATAGTAGGAAATATTGATGCGTCTGCTACTCTCAAGTGCTGAACGCCTTTTACTCGCAGTTGTGCATCAACGACTGTGAGTGGGTCACGTGTATCCCCCATTTTGCATGTGCCTGCCGGATGATATACCGTATTTGCTGTACATCGCGCATATTCAGAAAGCTCTTGATCGCTTTGTACTTCTCTGCCAGGAGCAAGTTCTCTTTTTACCCACTTTTTTAACGCAGGTTGTTCTGCGATTTTTCTCGCCAGCTTCAATCCTTCGAGAAGAATGAATTCATCATAACCCTCTGGATCGGTAAAATAACGAAAATCGATCAAAGGGGCATCATTGGGATTGGTAGAACGGAGCCTTACAACACCTTCACTCTTTGCCCGTGGAACATTTGGCGTCATTGAAAACCCATATTGTGCTGTTGGATATCCCAAGGGAACCGTATTCCAATCAAAGGGAACTATTCCAAAATGAAACATGACATCGGGAAGAGGTGAAGCAGGAAATATTTTTGCAAAGAATCCAACTTCCCAATACTGGGTTGTTTCCTCTGGAACAGGCTGTTTCGCCTCCCAGATAATTACTCCCTCAGGATGATCGATGAGGTGTTCTCCTACACCTGGTAACTCTACCTTGACCGCTATCCCAAGCTCGTATAAGTGTTGTGGTGGACCAATGCCTGATAATAACAGTAATTTAGGTGTGTCAAATGTTCCACAGGAAAGCACAATTTCTCTTTCGGCAAGAATAATTGCTGTATCTGTTTCAACAGCATACGCGGTATTGTTATCGTCGAGCAGTATGTTGTTCACGCTTGTATTCGTAAGCACAGTGAGGTTCTTCGCCGCTCGCAGCATGGGATGAAGATAGGCTTGTGAGCTTGATTGACGGAGACCGTTCTGAGCATTTAGCTGAAATATACCAACCCCTTCAGGTAGTTCTCCATCTGTATTAAAGAGAGCGAGTTGCAATCCTGCTTGTTGACCTGCTTCTAGAAAAGCCTGGCTTACAGGATTTAACTCAGGATTTTTTTCAATATACACCTTCTCAAAGACGTTATCGAAGTATTTCTGTATTTCGCGAGCATTCCAGCCTTCACATCCTGATTGTTGCCAGCTATCCATATCATAATGGGGAGCACGAAATGCTATGCAAGAGTTATGAGAGCTGCATCCTCCCAGGACGCGCCCGCGACTATGGCGAATACGAGAATTTCCTCGCCATTGTTTCTCGATAGTATAATCGTAATCGAGTTCCGTCCCCAACAGATTGGGCCAATTTTTTACTGCTAGAATTTCCGCTTTCCCCTCGTCTGTGGGTCCTGCTTCAATAAGACAGACGGTAATGTGTGGATTTTCCGCTAGCCGTGCCGCAACAACCGATCCTGCTGTTCCTCCCCCGACGATGACGAAATCATATGTCTGTTTTACTTCCATATGCTTTACCCTGGATGTCACGCCTCTTGAGACGTCCCCAATATCTCTGCATTCGCATTGCGACCTTGTAGAGTATATCCGAGTTCATGGGATCGTGGCAAGGGATAGAACACCTTAGGAGGTGATACAATAGAGGAAAAATGAAGAGGAGAAAATGACAAATGACGAGAAGACGTACCTATCGCCAGTTCCTGACCAATCTTGATCAACCTATGCCCTTTCCTGAGAAATTGAGTAAGTTAACGGGCAACCTCTGGCGACGAGTGGTTTTGCGCCAGACCTGTTGTGGACACCCAGGTGAACCAGGGTGCTGAGAGGGGAGCGAACCGTCCGGTACGGATGGTCACAATCACACCCATCATGAGCATCATCACCAGTAATCCTTGGTTGGTGGTTTGATATCCCATCCAGTCTTTTCCTAAATTTATATGTCTTTCGTTAGTTGCTGCGCCTCAAAAGGAAGGAGACCTACCATATCAGCACCGCTAGTCGGACGCACCCTCGGTCTGCTCGATGCCATCACCAAGCAACTTGACCCGGGTATGGATACAATGGAGATTGTTACTCACTACACCTAGAGTTCTCTCTGTGTGAGAGAGAAACTACCTTTCTTCAAGGAGAATGATCATGGCTGATAAGAAGGTCGCTGACGCTGCCTGGACGCTGCTTACCTCGTTCCAGGAGGCGAATCGCATCGTGGCAGAGCATCTCGTGTCTGCCCAGGAACAAAACCGGAAACTGGCGGAGGAGTTCTTTACGGAAGGTATGGAAGTGCTGCGGACCAACCAGCAAGCGGTGGCAGAAAACGTGGCGGCCCAGGAACGCAGCGTCCAGTACACCCAGCGCTTCTTCACAGAAGGTATGGAGATTATCAAGGCGAACCAGGCCGCCGCGCAGAGCCTGGTGGCCGCACAAGAGCGCACCATGCGGTATGCTGAGCGCTTCTTCAACAGTGGGATCGAGGTACTCAAAAGCCAGGGGGAGAGCATGCGCGGCTTGCTGCATGACCTTGAGCAGCAGGTCGACAAGCAGCGTGAGGCGCTCCAGACGCTGGCACGCGCACCGGTTGAAATCGCGCTCGACATCTTCGGCGCCCCACTGGCGGCCTATCAGAAGGCTCTGGACATAGCCGGAGCTGTCACTCGAGAGGAGTTCAAGTGGGCGGAGCATGTCACGGAACGGGCGAGACAGGCTGATCAGCAGTCGGACGAGCATCAAGACAAGTAGACTCTGACTACGCGTTCTGCTCCCCAACCACGTGCCCTTCGCTTTTCGGCTGCTCGGACGCAGGGGTGGACGGTTATAACCATCCCGGTTGGGGATTCCAGCCGATGGCGAGCACCAGTGGCTGCCGATCAGCCTGTCAATTCAACGACGCTCACAGAAGCATTGTCGATCCACAGAGATCTCGCCCGACCTGCCTCCAGAGCGAGGTAGTGCGCCAGCAGTAATTTGATGACATCGGCATGCGCGACGAACCCGGGGCAGGGACCCGTTGCATCACAATAAATCGGGAGACTACAAGGCTAGGCACTCATGACATCGCTTTTGGCTGCACCTAAGCCGAGACTACGCCGCACCTCCAGATACTGGACAATTGCATCGCGGCTCACGACGCCAACAACGGCACCATTTTGTACCACAGGCAACTGGTTCACATCGCGACCGGCCATTAAAGGTAATACGTCGTTCAGGCTTTGCTGCGGTTGCACCACGTGCAGGCGCTCCAGGGGACTCGAACGGAATACTTCCGAGCCTTTTACCCAATCATACCCGGCTAGCGTAATGAGAAGCGTAACAAAGACCGTGAAAAGGGAGCTCCTCAACAATAGCTTATCATGCGCCTTTCTTTCGAAGCAACACATCAAACATGCATTGTAGTATTCGTTTCTTGCCCCACTGAAGTCGAGAAAAGGGCTTTTTTTATGCTCCGGCAAACGCATTTCTTCACGCGCGATTGGTACTCTCAAGTCAAGTAATATTCCTCGAAGAACAAGCACGCCACCAAACATTTCCACACAACCAATCATCCGATTATCCAGTCCTTTGAGCCTGGCGAGGACTGGGGCTGGTGTTACAATAATTGTTCGCAGGCGTTGACACAAGGTGAAATGTTCTTCTTCTTTCAGACGTGGTAAACACGTACCTATTTCGCTCATCACCGAAGGATTGGGAATATGCCTTGCTTAACAACCAGCGACCGCACAACCCAGCAGCGCACTCTGACAGCCTAATGCCAAAGAGCACACAGCTTCAGTAAAAGGCGTCGTCATCAGGGAAGCGGTGCAGCATGGAGGTCATCCACCAGGAAAAATGCTCCGCTCGCTAGACGCGCCTCAAACACGTATTTGAGTACGCCTCTTCCTTGCTTCATGCTCTCCCCAGGAGTGGTGAGCTAACGTGAGCCATCAAGGCCCAGCAGCTTGACAGCGTTCTCTTTGAGGATCAAAGGACGCACCTCCGGCCGAATGTTGATGCGCTCAAAATCAGCGAGCCACCGATCCGGGGTAATCAGCGGATAATCCGAGCCAAAGAGCATCTTGTGCTTGAGCTGGGTGTTCGCATATTGAAATCAGCTGCGGCGGGAAGTATTTGGGTGACCAGCCCGAGAGATCAATATACACCTGGGGCTTGTGCAGACAGACCGAGAGGGCCTCATCCTGCCAGGGAAAGGATGGATGGGCCATAATGATCGGCATGTCTGGGAAGTCGACCGCCACGTCATCCAGATACATAGGATTCCCGTACTTGAGATGCACGCCGCCTCCACCACGCATGCCCGTTCCAATACCACTATGCCCGGTATGAAACAGGGCGGGTAGACCGGCCTCTGCGATCACTTCGTAGAGGACGTAGGCGCTCCGATCATTGGGATAGAAGGCCTGTAAGGGAGGATGAAATTTGAAGCCGCGCACGCCAAAGTGCTCGATGAGACGACGCGCCTCCTGTGCTCCCATCTTGCCTTTAGCCGGGTCGATACTTGCGAAGGGAATAAGTACATCCGAGTTCTGAGCTGCCACTTCGGCCACTTCCTCATTGGGCACCCGTACCTGCCCGGTCGTGGACTCCATGTCGACCGGGAAGATCACGCAGGCCATTTTCCGCTCGCGATAGTATGCCGCGACTTCGGGAATGGTCGGTCGGGGTCCCTCATCTTTGAAGTAATCTTTCGAGGCCTCCTGCATCGCCTTCCACGCGGGATCTTCAGAAAGGCGTTGCGAGACCTCGGCGTGGGTATGCACATCAATCGCCACTAAGCTCTGTATGTCCATATCTTTATGGCTCCTGTCCCTCTACTCTCCAGCTCCTCCTCTTATTAAAGGAGATATTTGGAGATAAACGAGAGACGTTCATATGCTGTCGAGAGACGACTTAGCGTTGCGGACCTGTTCCGCAGTAATGTTCGTCTCGTTCAATCTGGCCCAGCCTAAGTTGGCCCCAAGCAGGTTCGCATCATGCAAGTTCGCTCCTGTCAGGTCGGCCCCAGAGAGATCAGCATCTTCGAGATTGGCTCCAGATAGATCGGCCCAGCACAGGTTGGTGAAGACAAGATTAGCTTCGTGTTGTTGCTGATTTGCCATCGTTGTTTGCCTCCTTTGTTCTTGTTGCGGATAGAGCAAACAGATCTGTCCTTCCTGCAAAAAGATTCACATCGTACCGTACGATGTTGCCGAATGCAAGCAAGGATCATATTTCAGTCAGCAGGTACGAGTAGTTCTTCCATCTCAACAATACGGTACACATGTTTCAGACGAGCGACCTTGCCAAGCATAGCTCCTGCACCACAGTAGCGTCTCTCGGACAATTCAATGGCACGTTCTACCGCTTCAGGCTGAATGTTGTGCCCGGTGACGACATGTTCAACCGTGATCTCCACAAACACCATCGGATGTTCTTCTGCGCGCACTCCCTGTACATGTACTTCATAGGCAGTGACATACTGGCGCATCTTGCGTAGAATGGAGATGACATCCATGCCAGTACAACCGGCCAGTCCTACCAGGAGCATCTCCATAGGACGAAAGCCTGCGTTCTTTCCGCCTCCGTGTTCATCGGCATCAAGCGTGACTTGATGACCGGAGCCTGCTTCGACTCTAAAGCGCATTCCTGTCTCGAGCTGCGCAAGTGCAGTCATTTTCTCAGCCATTGCATACTCCTTCCAAATCATGAACCATTACGTGTGGACGAGGCTCGTTTGTAGGTCGTGCGCCCAGCCGCGAATCGCCTCCCAGTTGCGCCAGTCCCCCTCAGACGAGCTCACTGCCTCGGCAATGGAGCGGTCGAGCCAGTCCATCTTGCTGTAATCCATCTTGCCTGCAAACAGGCCGATGCTGGTCGGTTCGAGGATCGTGCGCACGGGGTCGAGAAAGGCCAGCACTTTGCGTCGCATCTCAGGGGTATCATCTCTGAGAAGCCCACTCACCAGAAAGTAAGCGGTCGGGATGTGGCTCAAGGTCTCGCGGTGCGCCTGGACAAACGCTACCGCCTCCGGCAGCCAGTGGCCCATGCGAATGGCGCTGCCGACGATCACGGCGTCATAGCCCTTCACCTCGTGCACGGCCGGGACGGGCTTAACATCCACAGTTGCCCCCGCGGCGCGTAGCACCTCGGCCACCTGCTCGGCCACCTCGAAGGTCGAGCCCGCACGGGTGGCATACGTCACAAGTATCTTATTCATCGTTCTTCCTCCTTTTCCGAGAAATCTGGAGCGAACCACGCAACACCTCATCGTTCTTGGAGCAGGTCCCACCACGCCGTGCAGATACTTCTCTAGTGTAGAGTGTAAAGCATGGGACTCACAAAGCCATCACTTTTAACAGCTTCCTCATCACAGTATGCTCTCAATCAGAGATGGTATCCTCTCAAAAAACCTCATCAGACTACTACCAGGAACACCAATACAATTTCGCGCTGATATACTGTGTGCCATTTGTGAAATGCTTTTGCTATTCTGTGACATCGCTGTGAGGCAGTTCAGGTATTCTCTTTATGGAGCAGGTTGTGCTCGTCGATGTGGCTGTTCTTGTCGCCCTGCTTCCGCCGTGGCGACAGCAGTTCGTTCACGCCCTCTGAGGATGCGGAAAGATAATCCGGTTGCCATGGCATTGAGGGTTTGCTCATCATCGCAGAGGAGGAAAAGAACCTGACTATGCATACAAAAAAGGCCCGGAGCAGCGGCTGGCTGGGCGTGGCCCGCTTTGCCGGTCGGCTGGGGCTGGCCCTGGTTATCTTCTTCGCCGGGTATCTGCTCATCTATCGCCCTCAGCAACTGCGCTGGGGCGCGACCGACGAAGAGGTAGCGCGAGCCATACCCGGCGACGAGATCCAGCGCAAGCCGATCTTCAACGCAACACGCGCCGTCACGATTAATGCGCGACCCGAGCAAATCTGGCCCTGGCTGGTGCAAATCGGCTACCAGCGCGCCGGCTGGTACGGTTACGACTGGATTGATAACGATGGTCTTCCCAGTGCCGACCGCATCATCCCAGCGTTGCAGCACCCGAAGGTCGGCGACAACGGGCCGATCTGGAAGGGGATCAACTTCAAGGTCGTGGCGGTCGAACCCAACCGCTACCTCGTGTGGGAGAGTGAGAGTGGCCATGACAGCTTCGTGTGGGCTCTCTACCCGGTCGACGCGAGTCACACGCGCCTGGTCTGGCGGATACATAATGCTCCCTACAACTGGACGTCGCCCTCCATTGTCATCCCCCAACTCTTCAGCGACGGTGTTGACTTGATCGCGGTGCGGCAGAACATGCTTGGCATCAAGGCGCGCGCAGAGGGGGTGGCGCTGGAAGCTCCGGCGGTTACCTACACTGAGCTGGCCCTGTGGGTGGCCACGTTCCTAGGCTTCCTCGTGGCCGAGGCCTGGCTTGTCGTCCGGCGGGACTGGCTGCGGCCGCTGCTAGTTGTCTCGGCGACCGGCCTGATCACGGTCGGACTGGTGCTTGTGAAGCCGCTACTCTGGGTTGATGGGCTGGCCACGATCGGCGTCTGCGTGGGGTTGTGGTGGATGTATCGGTCGGCTGCTCTGAGAGCGATACCTGGCAAAGGGAAACATACACCTGGGGAGATGAAATGAAAGTAGATCGAGCAAAGATGAACATGCAACACGATGATTACGAGGTGGTTCCGTATCCAAAGCTCCGGCGCGTGCTTGGTGTCATGTATCCTTCAGTCCAGCGCAAGCCCATGGTCCATGGCTTGCTCGAAGTCGATGTGACGAAGGCTCGCGAGTTCCTGCGGGATCACAAGGCGAAAACCGGGGAGTCCCTGTCGTTCACGGCGTTCATCACGGCCTGCCTGGCACAAACAGTGGATGAGAACAAATCCCTGCATGCGTGTCGCCAGGGCAGCAAGCACCTTGTCCTGTTTGATGAGGTGGACGTAGCAACGCAGATTGAGCGTGACGTAGCTGGCCAGAAGCAAAACATTACCTACATCATCAGAGCTGCGAACAAGAAGACCTTCCAGGAAATTCATCACGAGATCAGGACAGCTCAGATGAATGCAGTGGAGCAAGCCTGGGAAGGTCTCAAGGATTTTGGGTGGCTGCCGCTGGTGGTCTTCAGAGTCATCTGGCCAATTTTCTGGTGGATGAAGGGCAGGTTTCCTAATGTGCAGAAGAAGTACGGTGGGACCGTCGGCATATCGGCAGTGGGCATGTTTGGCAAAGGTGCCGGCTGGGGAATCCCGATTAATGACCATACCCTTGATCTTACCCTGGGTGGCATCGCTGAGAAACCGGGCGTCGTAGACGGGAACATAGCCATCCGCGAATACCTCTGCGTGACGCTGAGCTTCGATCATGATATTATCGACGGTGCCCCAGCCGCTCGGTTCGTCCAACGATTGAAAGAGCTGATCGAAAGTGGTTACGGCCTCTGCGAGAGTGAAGTCGAGGGCCTCTTCCCAGTACCGCCATAGGTCGCCCGCAGGTGCTCAACAGGTACAGGTCAACCCCAAAAGTGTCTCTTTCAATGGAGAGCAGGAGCCCACCAGGTGTGAGAGGACTGTGAGGAACCACTTCTCATATGTGACGGAACCGTGAGACGCCCGTGCTAGGATAGTATGAAGGAGGGCTAAGTACGATAACCCCCGCGCTCAGGAAGCACGGCCATCCTTTGCCAGGGCAGAACAGTAGAGATACAACTATGATCACACTACGAACTGAGGTAGAGGCAAACACACAGCAGGAAAGGCTCTTCTTTCTGGATTGGTTGCGCGTGCTGGCCGTGTTGGGCGTCTACTTCTATCACACCGCCCTTCCCTTCGATTTCCTCACGGATTGGCTCGTCAAGAATACGCAACGGAGCATCGTCGCCACCATCTTCATCACGTTCTTCTTCTCGTGGGGCATGCCCCTCTTCTTTGTGCTGGCTGGAGCGGCCAACTGGTTTGCACTGCGCACACGCACAGGCGGCCAATTTCTCCATGAGCGAGGCTTGCGCCTCCTCATTCCCTTGTTCGTGGGTTTTCTGCTCTTCAGCCCACCGCAAGCCTACGTGGATGCGCTCACGCATGGACGCTTTGCTGGCTCCTTCTTCCAATTTGTCCCCTGGTTTTTTGCTCACATCCAAATCAGTTGGCACCTCTCATGGATCGGAGCCTACACCTATCACCTCTGGTTTCTGGCCTTTCTCATGCTCTGTACCCTTATCGCACTCCCATTGTTCGTGTTCTTGCGAGGGACAGCAGGTCAGCGCGTGATCAGCGAACTCGCTACGTGGTGTAGCAAGCCGGGTGGCATTTTTCTCTTCATCGTGCCTATTGCGCTCATTCAGATGGCCTTGCGGGCCACCTTTCCCTTGTTATACGATTGGGCAGATTTTGTCTACTTCTGTGCTTTCTTTGTGTACGGCTATCTGCTCTTCAGTCGACCATCCTTTGCAGAGGCTATCCGCAGACACGGCTGGATTGCCTTGGGCATAGGCATCCTTAGTTTCTTTCTCATGGTGGCGGCAAACGTCGCGGGCAATTTCGCGCCTATGGCCTTCCCCAGCTACACCGTTGGCTCGCTGCTCTATCAACTGCTGCGCAGCATCAACACCTGGGCCTGGCTCGTCTTCGTCCTCGCCTGCGGCATGCGCTGGCTCAATGTGAATAACAACGTCCTGCGCTATTCAAATGAAGCGGTGTTGCCCTTCTTTGTGCTCCATCACCCGGCGATCGTCATTATCGCCTTCTACGTGGTGCAGTGGAACATGGGTATCGGGCTAAAATGGCTGATCATCGGCACGCTGGCACTGGTGCTGACACTGGCGGTGTACGAACTGCTGATTCGACGGGTGAATGCAATGCGCTGGCTGTTCGGCATGAAGCCCCGTGGCAACAACTATATACAAGGTTGAGTTCATGTTGTGTGCGAAATGTGAGAGATAAGCAGCGTGCTGTGATCTCTCTGTGATATCAAGACGGTATTCTTCATTATGAGGGGATATCGATCTGCTTTCCTTAGTCAGATGAAAGAGTGTGTTGCATGATGGATGCAACCGGATTCTCTCGGACAACGATAATCAGACTGAGGTGATGCTCATCGCAGGGCTCTTTCAGTAGATCGAAGATATCTACGTAAACGTATATCCCAGGAGCTATTCGCTCCCAACAGGAGGGTCGTATGAACCAGATGGACTACAAAAAAGTCTTTGAAATGCTGTATAGGGCCGGCTTTTCTGTGCCAGAAATCAATCGGTTATACCGATTTCGTAGAAATTACCGTGAATGCGAGATGGATCGGCCACCTGTCGACCGTCGTCGCTTAGAGTTTGTCCGTTGGCTTGTGGCGACTGGCAGGCTGACGGACCACATCCCCTGAACTGGGCATTCGTCTGGGCAGTGGAAACGCTCCTAATAGAGAAAGGATAAGTAGGTGTGTTGTACATTCCGCAGACGGGGAAGAAGTTCCTATGTTGCGAAAAGACCTGTGCAACATGTTTGGGCGAACAGATTTTCCACCCTGCTCGAAGTGCTGGAAATATGAGAGATGAAAAAACACGAGGAGAAGTTTTATGCCAAGAGTATTGTTAGATAACGAGTTGCAAGGCCTGGATGCCCAGGTGATACAGCTAGGTTCCCTGGTAGATGCTGCATTAGCACAGGCGCTCGAAGCGTTGGAGATGGGTGATCAAGACATGGCAGGCACAGTAGTTGTGTCTGATACGACGATCGATGACCTCCATTCAGCGATCGAAGAGCGTACCTTCCGTGTCTTGACGCTGCAACAACCGCTTGCCGGGCGCGATTTGCGCTACCTCACGTCGCTGGTGCCGCTGGCCATTGATCTTGAACGCATCGGAGATGAGGCCGAGGATATTGCGCGGAACGTGCTGCGTATGCTGCCATTCCGGTTTGCAGGTGCTCCTCAGGCGAGTGCTCCCGTGCAGCAGGAACAGGACGAGGACAGCCTCATCGACGCTGCGGACGCAGGTGATCAACTCACCGAAGCCGCCATCCTGCGAGGTATTCTCGATCTCGGTAGGGAAGTTCGGTCCCTGTTACAGTGGACGATGAAGGCGTTCGCAGAACGTAATGCTGAAGCTGCTCGCAGCCTCTGGGAGCAAGACAAGGTGGTGGATCAGCACAGCTACGCCGTACGTCGCGATGTGATGTTGATGCTGGAGGGTGCTCGCGCTATTCCTGCCCTGCAGCATGATCCCCACATGGTGCAGCGTGCAACCCATCTGCTCTGGATTGTTTACCAGTTAGGACGAGTTGCAGATCATTGTACCAACATCTGTGAGCGGATTGTCTTTATAGTCGAAGGTGAGACCGACATACTCACATCGCTAGAGGAGTAACTCCATAGTGTCTCCAGTTCCTGTGCGGGCTTGCTGGACGCGGGAACTCGCCTCGTCTGGAGTCAAAGGCAAACAAACAAGTTCAGATTGTGTGATCGAGGTACGACTCATGAGGAGATGGACCCTGGTGGCGGAACGTGCCGGCGATCAAGAAAAAGGAGCGTTACGATGTTTGAGCGAATACTGGTCCCACTGGATGGATCCCCGCGTGCAGAGCAGGCTCTACCGGTGGCAGCGCGGATAGCACGAGCTTCAGGTGGCTCAGTGATATTACTGCAAGTAGTCAGCCCTCCTATTGACTATGGAGGCGGGTTGACGCAGACACCGCTTATGACGGAACAGATCATCGAGGCGGAGCTTGCTATGTCTTCCGGCTACCTTGACCGGGTTGCCGAAGCGCGTGAGCTTGCAGAGATCGAAACAACGACCGAGGTCATGTTCGGACTGCCAGCACCAGATATCCTTGCCATAGCCGAGTCGCGGTCGGTGGATCTGATCGTCATGTGCAGTCATGGGAGAACGGGGTTCACACGCTGGGTCCTGGGCAGCGTCGCGCAGAAGATCGCACATCATTGTCCTGTGCCGTTGCTCGTGCTCCGAGAGGGCAAACTTCTCCCTCTTGAGTCACCCCCAGATGCTGCCCGTCACCTCACGGTCCTGGTCCCATTAGATGGGTCTCCGCTCGCCGAGGCGGCGCTCGTTCCGGCTGCGAATCTGGTCGCAGCACTCGCCACTCCAGCACCAGGTGCATTGCACTTGACACAGGTGGTGAAACAGCTTTCGACCATTGCTGATGAGGGCTTTATCACCCAACTCAATGAAGAAACTGTGGAGCGTGCAAAAGCCTACCTCATGTCGGTGAAAGAGCGCTTACAGGCGGGGTTGAAAGATCGCAAGCTCACGATCACCTGGTCGGTCGCACTTGATGCGGATGCGGCGGATGCCATTATCGGCACGGCAGAACAACGGGAACAGCAGGAAGGGGCTGAAGGCTTAGGTGGCTGCGACCTGATCGCCATGTCAACGCATGGCCGAAGCGGGTTGCAACGCTGGGTGATGGGCAGTGTCACGGAACGAGTCCTTGGTGCCACGAAACTGCCAATGTTGATTGTGCGGCCACAGAATAATGGATGAGAGGAGGCTCAATAAGGAGGTCATTATGGCTCTCTTAGGTGTGTATTCGGAAGTCGGAAGACTCCGCAAAGTGCTGGTGCATCGACCGGATCTCAGTTTGAAACGCCTGACGCCGTCGAACTACCGGGAACTCCTATTCGACGATGTGCTATGGGTCAAAAAAGCCCGTTGGGAACACGATGTCTTTGTCGATCAAATGCGCGCACGGGGCATCGAAGTGCTCCTGGTCAGTGATTTGCTGACCGAGACCATGCACGATCCAGAGGCGCGAAACTGGTTACTCAATCGCAAAGTCACCCCTAATGAGCTCGGCGTGACGTTGAGTCAGGAACTTCGGGCCTGGCTGGGCGAGATGGACGCGGCTACGCTAGCAACATACCTCATTGGTGGTTTGACCTTTCACGAGCTCCCGTACGATTTCAAGACGATGGAAGTCATGGTCGCGGAGCCGCATGATTTCGTGCTGCTTCCACTGCCGAACCAACTGTTCACGCGCGATACAAGTTGCTGGATTTACAACGGCGTGACGCTCAATCCAATGTACTGGCCAACTCGTCGACAGGAGACCCTGAACATCGCGGCAATCTACACGTTCCACCCTGACTTCAAGGCAGCAAAATTTGAAATCTGGTATGGCAATGTCGATCAGGATCACGGTAAGGCCCATGTCGAGGGCGGAGACGTGATGCCCATCGGCAATGGCGTCGTCCTGATCGGGATGGGCGAGCGCACGACCCCGCAGGCCGTCAGTCAAATTGCCCACAATCTTTTCGCTAAAGGCGGAGCTGAGCGTGTCATTGCCGCTCGGCTACCACGAGATCGTGCCCATATGCACCTGGATACCGTCTTCACTTTCTGCGACAGAGACCTGGTGACCGTCTATTCCCCAGTGATTGATACCATTCAGCCTTTCACTATTCGCCCCGGGGAAACTGAGGCAGACATTAAGGTAACACAGGAAAGTGCGCCATTTGTGGATGTTGTCGCGGCAGCTTTAGGCCTGAAGCAGTTGCGCCAGGTTCCGACCGGCGGGGACGAATTTGAAGCGGAGCGAGAGCAGTGGGAAGATGGCAACAATGTGCTGGCGCTTGAGCCGGGTGTTGTGGTGGCCTATGATCGCAACGACGATACCAATACCAGGCTACGTAAGGCGGGCATCGAAGTGATTACGATCTCCGGCTCCGAACTGGGGCGCGGTCGCGGTGGCAGTCATTGCATGTCGTGTCCGCTGCTGCGCGATCCAGCTTGATGCTTCGTGAGTTCGCATAGGCCAGCAGAGTGCTCTAAGAGCGTATCGAAGCACATGAAACGCTACTGATTATGAGGAGAATGACGATGACCTACAACTTGAGGAACAGGAATTTTTTGAAGCTAGACGACTTCACACCGCAGGAGATCCACTTCTTGCTGCAACTCGCAGCCGAGTTGAAAGCAGCGAAATATGCGGGGACAGAGATGCGACACCTGTGCGGCAAGCAGATTGCGCTCATTTTTGAGAAAGACTCGACGCGCACACGCAGTGGCTTTGAGGTAGCGGCTTTCGACCAGGGTGCCCACGTCACCTATATCGGGCCAAGCGGCTCGCATATCGGCTATAAGGAAACGATGAAGGATACCGCACGTGTGCTCGGTCGGATGTATGATGGCATAGAGTATCGCGGCTTTACCCAGGCAGAGGCAGAAGAACTGGCTCAGTATGCTGGAGTACCCGTGTGGAACGGGCTGACGAATGAAGCTCACCCAACCCAGGTGTTGGCGGACTTACTCACTATGCAGGAGCACACGCGCAAACCCTTGGAAGATGTCTCTTTCTGCTTCCTGGGAGATGTTGGGTATAACATGGCCGACTCGCTGATGGTGGGGGCTGCAAAGCTGGGGATGGATATGCGTCTGGCGGGTCCCAAGCAATTTTGGCCCAAAGAGGCTCGTATGGACCAGATCCTCGCAGTCGCTCAAGATAACGGGGCCAACATCTTCATAACAGAGGATGTCCAGGCCGCGGTCAGCGGATGTGACTTCCTCTACACTGATGTGTGGGTGTCGATGGGTGAATCACCCGATTTGTGGGGTGAGCGCATCGAGCTGATGCTGCCCTACCAGGTCAACAGCCATGTCATGGCCATGACAGGCAATCCTTATTCGCAATTTATGCACTGCCTACCTGCTCTGCACAATACGGACACCAAGCTTGGCAAGGAGATCTACAAGAAATATGGCCTGGAGGCACTGGAGGTCACCGACGAGGTGTTTGAGTCGAAAGCTTCCATCGTCTTCGATCAGGCAGAGAATCGACTGCACACCATTAAGGCTGTCCTGGTAGCGACGCTGGGGGGCTAACAAGATGCGCGTTGTGATCGCTTTAGGAGGCAATGCACTGCTACGCCGGGGGCAACTGATGACCGAGCAGAATCAGCGGGAGAACGTGAAATCTGCTGCGAAGGCACTCGCAGACGTAGCATGCGAACATAGCATTGTGATTACGCATGGAAACGGTCCACAGGTTGGGTTGCTGGCATTGCAAACCGCTGCCTACAAAGAAGTGGAGCCGTATCCACTGGACGTGCTGGGTGCTGAATCCGAAGGCATGATCGGCTACCTGATCGAGCAGGAACTTGGCAATGTGCTGCCGGAGGAGCAGCCGATCGCAACTATCCTCACGCAGGTCGAGGTTGATCCCAACGATCCAGCTTTTAAGAAGCCGAGTAAACCCATCGGTCCCATTTATACTCACGAGGAAGCCGAGCATCTGGCCAGGGAGTGCGGGTGGGCCATCGCACCAGATGGGAATGCATATCGTCGGGTAGTGCCCTCGCCATTACCCAAGCACATTTTTGAGATCCGCGTGATCGAGTTCCTGGTGCAGATGGGTGTGATCGTGATCTGTGCCGGTGGTGGCGGCATTCCCACGGTGTACCGCTCGGATGGCAGTCTGATCGGGGTAGAGGCGGTGATTGACAAGGACCGGGCTGGAGCTTTACTAGCACAGGAATTGAAGGCTGATGCGTTTCTGATGCTCACTGATGTGAAAGCGGTCTATATGGACTGGGGAAAGCCAAATGCGCGGGCGATTCGACGTGTTGACCCTTCCCATATGGAGGCACTCACCTTCGCGGCCGGATCAATGGGACCGAAGGTAGAGGCGGCCTGCGAGTTTGTGCGCAAGACGGGAGGCATCGCCGCCATCGGTGCCCTGGAGGATGCGGTTGCCTTGCTGCGCGGGGATGCTGGCACGATGATCACAACACACGTTGGCGAGATCGCATAGGACGAACAAAATCCAGCTCATGGAGAAATGCAGGTTGAGAGGAGAACTGGATGATCCCTCGAGATCACCCAGTTCTCTTCATGCCTATAAAGCGGCCAGCATTGTCGTATCCCACGTCACATGGCTCTTATCCATCGTGTCTGGCGGGTGTACGACCAGCAGCGGTAGCTTGGTAGTGTTGAGGACACGCTCAGTGATGCTGCCCATAGCCCAGCGTTGCATGCCACCACGTCCATGCGTAGCCATCGCGATGAGATCACAGCCACCAAACACCCCAGCCCCTTCCGCCTCTTCGCCGCTCTCTGCCACCTTGATGAGTGCCGATGCCACATCTGTATCGACTGCAACCGACCAGGAGATAGGAAGTTTGAGTTCTGCCACAACGGGTGCTACCAGGCCCTCATGGAGATGCTCTACTGTAGAGCTCAGGTACCTATTGGCCTTGTGCAGGAAGTGCTCTCTACCTTCGGGGTCTTTCTCCTCGTCGTCAGCGGCCACCGGCTTCACCACCCGCGTGAGATGCAGTGCACCTTGAGCGGGAGCAGCCAATGCGGCGATCAGGTTTGCAGCAGGTTCAATCGCCGTCTTCGCATGTGAGGAACCGTCTAGCGCCACCAGCGCACGCAGTGGGCGCGTCGCATCTGGATGGGGACCGGCAGGGATAGGTCCCCCTTCGCGGAGCACAAACACGGGGATCGAGGCATGACGGATTACTTTCTCCGCCACACTGCCCAGGACCCAGCGGGTCATACCTGTATACCCATGGCTGCATAGTACAATCAGGTCCGCGTGGGAGGAGTGCGCAACCGAAAGGATAGTCGAGGCTGGTGGGCCAAAAAGGACCACTGTTTCTGTTGGGACGCCATCCAACTCAGAGGCTGTTGTGATGCCTGCCAGATACTTCTTCGTATCAACGATCGTCTGTGCCATGTTCGGTTCTGATACCAAAGAGGGCCAAAACTCTGCGGGTGTGCTTACTACTCGCAGCAGGACGACGGATCCACCAGAGGCTCGCGCTAGACGTGCAGCAGTAGGGATGGCACGCTCTGCACGATGTGATCCATCAAGTGGGACAAGGATTTGCTGAAACATAGATTTGCTCCTTTCGACATCATTGTCGTTGACCACACGTGTTGTGTGTTCTTTCTCTTAAAAAGAGCATATCCTTGCACGCTCACGGCTACATCACAGGGAGAAGATTTTATCTCACAACTGTGTCACAGAGAAGTGGCTTACCTTGCAACTTGCACTTCTGGTTGAGCGGCAAGATTGGCATCTTTCTTTCTGCTTATCGTGTGTACTATGGATCTCTCGATTACGTACGCTCATCCATCGGCAGCCAGACGTGGAACGTACTCCCTATGCCGATTTCACTCTCTGCCCAGATCATCCCCCCGTGCAGTTCCACAATGCGCTTGCAGATCGCAAGTCCTAATCCAATGCCATTCACTTCGCGTGTGAGGCGAGTGTCTACGCGGTGGAAGCGATCAAAGATGCGCTCTAGATGTGCAGTAGGAATGCCAATGCCGTTGTCACGCACACAGATCTCTACCATTTGTCGGAATCTCGGCACTGAAGGGTGAATTCCCATCTTTCTGTCATGGTCGCTTTTGCCCAGTGCCGTTCGTGACCTGTTTGCCTGGCTTGATGCAACCAGCGGGCGGACCACTACTTCAATCGCACCGCCTTCTGGAGAATACTTGACGGCATTCTCTAACAGATTGTCCAGCACTTCCCGCAAACGGTTGCGATCAGCCTGGATAATCGGTTCGTCACGAGTCGGCATGCCAAAACGGTCCTGGAGGCGGAGGGTAAAGGTATAGCGATTTTGGCCCTCAGGTATACTTGCCTCTCGCCCAGGCACTTCAAGACGCCTTTCGATGGAGGTGATGGCCTCACGGACAAGATAGGCGAGATCTACCGAGGAGCGTTCGATCGTGATGGCGCCTGTCTCCAAGAGGGATACCTCTAGGAGGCGTTCAATCACGGCTTCCAGGCGATCACTGGCCTGGACGATGGCTAAGAGGAATTCGTGTCGCTCTTCGCGTGAGATGCGGCGCTCGTGGCGCAGCAGCGTCGCAGCGTATCCTTTGACGGATGCCAAGGGGCTGCGCAATTCATGGCTCACCGTTGCCAGTAGTTCCGCTTTGAGCAACTCCATCTCGCGCAATGCCTTGTGGTCGGCAAGTGCTTCAAGCTCATAGTTCCGTTCTGCTAGGAGGAGATTCATCAGAGCAGATCCGGCGACATCCGCAACGAATGGGAGTACAGCCTGCCCCTTCTTCGTGGCCGTAATGCACGCTCTCTCCTCATTCTCTTCCCAGCCGAGCACGAGGAGCGCGTATAAGGGTAAGGGTATGTGGCTTGATGACTCTGCAACAGACAGCTCTTTCCCATTGTCTTCTCGTTGGGCAAGTGGTACCTGTCTCCCAGACTGGGTGACCGACATCGGCAACTGGCAGATCACCCAGCATAGCTCCCCAGGAGGAGACTGGATAGCAGCATCTTCTGTTGAGCAGGTAGCGACTAATGCATATGCCTCCTCCTCGTTCATACTATGCAGTGCGAACGTACGGAACGCCTTTCTGCTGAGGAGAGGGAACACAAAAGCGTGATATGCCTCGGCAGGACCTTGCGTTGTGAAGAGGATAGCACCACGCTGTGCTTCACAGAGCATCAGGAGTCGCTCAAGCAGCATGGTGGCATTCGCTGTAGCTCCCCGATTTATCGTGGGAGTCTCTGAAGCTACGGACTCAACATGATGTGAGAGCCGTGCAATATCCAGTAGCGCTGTCATTACTTCAGATGTAGGAATCACGTCTTCCTTCTTATCCTGTGCTTCCATCTCATTCCTCGTTATAATGTTATTGGCATGGCATTGCTTATAAATTCTTGCTCTGCCACGTATTTGTGGTTTATGATACATGAGCAATAGCACATTGATATCACGAAAAACGCATGTGCAATCACAATTCGATCACAATAACGAAGCAAGCGAGACCGGCATGGCATTCTCAACACCCAGGAAGGAAATTGTACAACTCATACGCACAGTGTGGAGCTCTCCCCGCATCACGCTGGGGCGCGCTGTGGTAACCAGGTGGCGGAAGGCACGCTATTCTGGCACAGTGGTGCTGCTGCTTGGGACAGTGCTTGCAACCGCGTTCATTCTGGTCATAGATCGCACAGTGGTATCCCTCCCCAATCCAGGGCTAATCTATCTCCCTTTCGTTGCTATGATGGCCTATTATTGGGGAGCACGGTACGCTCTCGTTGCGGTGATCCTACAACTCGCTTGCGTCTATTACTTCTTTCTTCCTCCACAAACCCTTGTCAAGCCTTTGTCCACACAGGGTGTAGCGCAGTTGCTGACACTTGCAGCCGTGACCGGCTTCGTGCTGGCGCTCGTTCAACTCGCCAGGGAGCGTCGCTCCGTCGCAGAGCGCGATGCTGAGCGCATTGCGCTTCTCAACCGCGTCGGTACGGCTCTCAGCAGCGAATTGGACGAGACACGCCTGTTGCACCTGATCGCGGAAACTGCCCGTGACCTCACCGGTGCGGGCTTTGCTGCCTTCACCTTGCGACCTACTGATGAGTTGGGGCAACCGCTCGTCCCTGCTGAAGGGAATCTGTTTCACCTGGCAGCCGTCGTGGGAGTCACCCAAGAGCAGGAAAGGATTCTGAGCCGCATGGCGCTCGGTGGTGAGGGACTGCTGGCACCCATCTTTCGTCAGGGTATCCCTGTTCTGGTGCCCGACGCCATGGCCCATGTTCATCGCCCTGAACATTCACAGTCCACACAGTTGAGCGATACGTCACCTGGGTCCAAAGAGGCGGCCAGGCAGGCAGCATTCGACTATGCACACGGCCGCCTGAGGAAAGAGGGGTTGCGCTCCTTAGGTGTCCCGCGTGGGCATCCCATTGTGCGTAGTTTCCTGGGCGCTCCATTGCTTGATCGTACCGGGCAGGTGCGTGGGGGATTGCTTCTGGGGCATGAGGCGCCGGGACAATTTACGCAAGGTGATCAGGCAATGTTGGTGGGCCTGGCTGCGCAAGCCGCCGTCGCGCTTGAGAACGCTAGGTTGTACCGTACCGCTCAGATGCGTGCCCAGGAACTCGATGCCATCTTTGAAAGTATTGCCGATGGTGTAACCCTGGTAGACCAGCAAGGACGCATTCTGCGCGAGAATCACTCTGCCCATTGCCTTCGTGAGGCGCTCGGAGACACGCCTGAAGGTATATGGGCAGCTGAAACTCTACTTCATGCACCAGCACAACGTGCCCTGGGTGGTGAACCGGAACAAGACATCCCTGTTACCGTCGTTGATGACCACCAGGAAAGGCACGAGTACATCGTCAAGGCCTCACCTCTACGTCTCCCAGCAACCTCCTCTGGCCCGTTGCTGCAAAGCGAGCAGGTTACGAATGGTCCACAACCTGCAGTATCCAGTGCTGTAATTGTCTGGCACGACGTGACAGAATCTCAGCGCCTGTTGATCGAACAACGCGTGCATGCCGAGACAGAAGCACAGCGAGCCTTGCTGCAACTTATCCTGGATGAACTGCCTAGCAGTGTCTATCTTGTCCGCGGACATGACGCGCGGCTGGTCCTCGCCAACCGAGCTGCTACAACAGTGTGGGGAGACACATGGCAACCAGGACAAGCAATGAGCGACTTTCTCAAGGAGAACGGTATACGCATTTTCGGCATTGATGGGCTTGAGCTTGCACCCGAGCAACTTGTGACGTTGCGAGCCGTCCAGCATGGTGAAACGGTTCATCAACACCAGGAGGTCATTCGTCATTCCAATGGCACAAGTCTCCCCGTCCTGGTCAATGCGGTGGCGCTCAACACACACCATCTGGATGTGTCACCGTTGGATACAGCGACACCTGCCGCTGAAGGAGCGGAACCTGCGGCCATTGTGGTCCACCAGGATGTCACAGCGCTCAAGGAGGCTGAACGGCTCAAAGACGAGTTCATCGGCATCGCCGCACACGAACTGCGCACTCCGCTAGCGATCCTGAAAGGTTTTTCGCAAACCCTGATCGTGCAGACGGCACGTGGCAAAGGATCCGAACTCGTCGATTGGCAGGTGGAAGCCCTCCAGGGCATCGATCAGGCCACGTTGCGCCTGGTCGAACTCACCGAAGACCTGCTCGATGTGACCCGCTTGCAGGCAGGACGCCTGGAATTTCATCGTGAGCCGACGAATATAGTTGCATTGATCCAGCGCGTGATGAAACGACTGCAGATGACGACGGATCAACACATCCTCTCCCTTCACACGCCTGTAGAGCATCTCGTCGTTCAGGTAGACCCGCGTCGTATGGAGCAGGTGCTCTCGAACCTCATCGGCAATGCCATCAAGTACAGCCCCGAAGGAGGAATGATCGAGGTGACAATCGATGAAGAGGCCGAAACGAAGACTGTCGTCCTCTGTATTAGAGATCACGGGATCGGCATTCCAGCACATCAGCAGTCACTTGTCTTTGGTCGCTTCGCACGAGCTGACAATGCCCGTGCCTACGGCATTGGCGGCACAGGGCTAGGGTTGTATCTCTGTCGCGAGCTCGTCGAGCGGCAAGGCGGGCGCATCTGGTTTGAGTCGGTTGAAGGACAGGGGTCAAGCTTTTTCGTTTCGCTACCGATTGCTTCGGATGCTGAGATGGGACTGTAGATCACCATGGGGCATTACCATCTGATATATGCTACTCGCTTCGTCAGAGGGAGGAGATGTCCGCTGGTCTCTCCTCATCATGCTCTTCCAGGGCCACGTTCTGGTATGGGTAACACCTGTGAGCAAACTGTGAGCGTATTGACTGCAATTGTGATACCGATGTAACACCGGGGTGTTATCGTAGTAATGGAAGAGTACAGAGCAATCTGAGCTTCCAACCCACCGGTGCAAGGTGTACTGGTGGAGCGAGTGATACGAATACAAAGCGTGTCAAACAGTAGCACGCTCAATAAAGGAGGACAACTATGACGCTGATAACGAGAGACCCGTTTGAAGCGATGGTTCCGCTTCGCGAGGCCATGAATTGCTTGTTCGAAGAGAGCTTTCTGGGGCCGCGCTTCGAGTTCTTCACCCCGCGTACCTTCCCGGTCAACATTTACGAGACGGAAGATAAGAAGCAGTATGTGGTTGAGGCTGCACTGCCGGGCTTCATGCCAGAGGAGTTGCAGATCACGGCAGTGGGCGAGATGCTGACCATTTTCGCTGCGAAGAAGGGTGAAGAGAAGGTTGAGAAAGAGACCTATATGCGACGAGAGCGCTATGAGGGCGAAATGAGCCGCACGTTTACCTTCCCCACCTTCGTTGACGCCGAGAGAGTCCAGGCCACTTTCGAGCATGGCGTTTTGAAGCTGTATATCCCCAAGACTGAGGAAGCGAAGCCGAAACAGATTCCTGTAAAGATTAAGGAACCTGCATTAGCCTAAAAAGTAAGTGGTGATAGGGGTAGGGTTTGACGGGCAAGGACTATTGATCTGTCCTTGCCCGTTGTCTCTCTTGTCCTCGCATGAAATGAGGTGACAAATTCTGGAAAAGAACGATAGGGAAAATGAGTTTACAAATAGTGGAATAGTAGTTGTATGACCCCTTCAAACACCTCCGGTTTCTCATTTTAATTGTATCATACTTGTTAAGCACTCGCATCGTTCTTTCGGACGGCGTTTTTTGGTCGCGCCTTCTGTATACTCTTCCATCGAACCTGTTGAACAGACGAGAAAGGAAAACACTTCCTCGTTTGTCTGTCCAGCAGAGGGATTCGTCTAAGTGTCTTACGCTCACGCGAGGCTCGATCAACAAACGCCTATCGAGCAACGTCGAGCAAGTTTTATCCTGTGCAGCACTGGAGTGGTCCGAGGCCTCGCCAGCAGGGCGGGTCCTGGGTTTTTCCATGAAAACCGGCTCCATGTGGTAAGATATCATCATGGGATAGGTACTTTCATTGACAGTGTGTTTATTTTCTGAGCTAGAGGATATATCTGATGAAAGAACATGCATTTCTGCCTGTATTACCTGGCCCGGTGCAATCCGCCGTGTCTCAGGTCATGGAGGTAGGCTCCAGGGTACAGCCATTTAGCGTCGAGAGTGCCGAAAAGGCTCCGCGCATTCGCGATGCGAAGCTCTTTCACAGTGTCTGCCCCTATTGTGCCGTGGGTTGCGGTCTCAATGTCTACGTCAAAGACGGCAAGGTGATTGATATCGAAGGCAATCCCGATAGTCCCATCAACCATGGCAAGCTCTGTCCCAAGGGGTCGGCCACCTTCCAATATACGGTAAACCCCAGTCGCATGAGGCAGGTGCTGTATCGTGCGCCCTACAGCGACCATTGGGAGGTCAAATCACTCGACTGGGCCATGGAGCAGATCGCTCAGCGTGTTAAGAAAACTCGCGATGAGACGTTTGTGGAACACTTGCCTGATGGACGCGAAGTCAACCATACGCTGAGTATCGCCTGCCTTGGCGGGGCAACGCTGGATGTAGAAGAGAATTATTTAATGAAGAAGCTCTTCGGGGGTGGCTTAGGCATTGTCTCGATTGAGAATCAGGCCCGTATATGACACAGCTCCACCGTACCCGGTCTGGGTACAACGTTGGGGCGTGGTGGTGCCACGACATTTCCGCAAGACCTTGTCAATAGCGATGCCATTCTGATCATGGGCAGTAACATGGCTGAGGCCCATCCCGTCGCCTTTCCTAACGTGGTAGAAGCCAAGGAACGCGGAGCCAAGGTTATTCATGTAGACCCGCATTTTTCGCGCACTTCGGCCCTGGCAAACTTATACGTTCCCATACGAGCAGGAAGCGATATCGTGTTCCTGGGCGCGATTATTCGCCATTTGCTGGAGAACAATGGATACTTCCATGACTACGTGGTGCATTATACCAATGCTGCCACACTGATTTGCGAAGACTATCGCGACGCCGAGGACCTGGATGGCCTCTTCTCTGGCTATAATCCCGCCACAGAAAGTTATGCCGATCAAGGCAGTTGGGACTACCAGAGGGATGCTGATGGGCAGCCATTGACCGATCCCACGCTGCAGCATCCCCAATGTGTCTTCCAGATCATGCGCCGCCACTTTGCGCGTTATACACCTGAGATGGTGGAGCAAGTGTGTGGGGTGCCACGTGAACGGTGGCTGCAGGTCGCCCAAACGCTCATCGAGAACTCTGGGCGTGAACGCACCTCGGCCCTCTGCTATGCTGTCGGCTGGACGCAGCAATCCAAGGGCGTGCAGATTATCCGCGCCGGAGCCATTATGCAACTCTTGCTCGGCAACATCGGCCGTCCTGGCGGCGGGGTCATGGCGTTGCGCGGGCATGCCTCGATCCAGGGTTCGACGGATGTACCAACACTGTATGATCTGTTGGCAGGCTATATGTCCCAGCCAAGCGCGTTGGTAGAGCCCCGGCCACGTTCCGAACAAAATCCCAACGTGACCACTTGGGGCAACCAGACGGATGTGGCGGCAAATGTGAAGTCAGAGCAGACGCTTGCCGAGTATATCGACGCAGAGGGACAGAAAACGGGCTGGTGGTCGAACTTCCCGGCTTATATTCGCAGCCTGCTCAAGGCCTGGTACGGTGAAGCCGCTGGCGAGGAAGAAGGCAATACCAGTTATCGCTGGCTGCCCAAGATAATCGGGGATCATTCGCACCTGGTGACCAGCTACGCTATGCTGGACGGTAAGGTAAAAGGCTACTTCCTCTTTGGCCAGAACCCGGCAGCAGGCAGCACCCATTCAACGATGCAGCGAGAAGCCCTCAAGCAGTTAGACTGGATGGTGGTCCTCGACCTCTATGAGACTGAATCGGCTGCGTTCTGGTATAGAGGGCCAGTGCCACATATAGATGCAGTTGATCCGAGCAAGATCAAGACGGAGGTCTTCCTCCTCCCTGCCGCCGCCTCCACAGAAAAAGAGGGCAGCTTCACAAATACCCAACGCCTGATCCAATGGCGTGATAAGGCCGTCGATCCACCCGGTGATGCTCGCTCAGACCTGTGGTTCGTCTACCATCTCGGCAAACGTTTGAAAGAACTCTATGCCGATAGCAAGGAGCCGCGAGATCGTGGGTTGCAGGCACTGACGTGGGACTACGAAGGTGCAGAGCCGGAACCAGGCTCACGCATTCTCGATGAGCCAGACGTCCATCTCGTGTTGAAAGAGATCAACGGCTACTACGTGTTCCCACAGGGCCAAACAGAGACGGGCACGGGGAAGCCACGTGCCTATACATTACGTGAAGCTCCCCACGTGCCAGGTTTTGCAGGGCTTAAAGCTGACGGAAGCACGGCCTGTGGCTCGTGGATTTACAGCGGTGTCTATCCAGAGCCGGGCAATAATCGTGCGGCATCACGTAATGGCGAGGGATATACATTTCTGCAATGGGGCTATGCCTGGCCCGCTAACAGGCGCATCTTGTATAACCGGGCCTCGGCTGATCCGCAAGGTCGTCCATGGTCGGAGCGCAAGAAGTACATCTGGTGGGAGGAGGAGCAGAAGAAATGGACGGGCTTCGACATACCGGATTTCCCGCTGAATAAGCCGCCGGATTACACGCCGCCGTCTGGTGCAACCGGTATGGATGCCATTTCAGGCAGCGATCCATTTATCATGAAGCCGGATGGCAAGGGTTGGCTCTTTGCGCCCAAGGGACTGAAAGATGGGCCGTTGCCCACCCATTATGAAGCGGCAGAGTCACCAGTTCACAATGCTATGTACCACCAGCAGAGCAACCCCACTGCAAAGTACTTTCGCGATCGGCCAGATAATCGTCTTGCCGCAGTAGGCGACGAACACTATCCCATCGTGGTTACGACCTATCGTTTGACCGAGCACCATGTCAGTGGACAGATGACTCGCTGGATGCCCTGGCTTAATGCGCTGCAGCCTGCCCTTTTCGCCGAACTCAGCCCCGAATTGGCGGCAGAGCGAGGGATCAAGCCTGGCGGGTGGATGATCATCAGCACACCACGCGGGGAGATTGAGGCCCGAGCGATGGTGACACGACGCATGCGTCCTTTGCGCATCAATGGGCGAGTGATCCACCAGATCGGCCTGCCATTCCACTGGGGCTTCCAGGGGAAAATTAAGGGCAGCATCACCAACGACCTGGCGCATATGGTGCTAGAACCGAACGTGAGTATTGAAGAAGCCAAGGCGTTTACGTGTAACGTGCGCCCTGGACGCCTTCCATAAGACGAAGGAGTAAACCTATGGCGGTTGAACCTTCTCAACGCACTGCGAGACAACCAGGATCTCACAATGGAGTGAGCCCTTTACAAGCGGTGGTATCCTCCCTGGTGGGAAACAAAGTACCACCGCTGCCACCGCAACCTGCAATGGGCTTTTTTACAGATACCAGCCTATGTATTGGCTGCAAAGCCTGTGAGGTAGCCTGTAAGCAGTGGAATCAGCTTCCAGCCAAGGACCCTGTGTGGACAGGATCGAGCTACGATAATACGGGGGAATTGAGTTCCATTACCTGGCGGCATGTGCAATTTATCGAGCAAATCGGGGACGGTCACCGTGGCGACCGCAAGGGATCACCCCCACCATACCCGCAATTCGAGGACCGTATAGCCGAGGCCAAAACTGATGGTACTATTCCGCAAATGCCGCCTGGCACAGCATTGCCCTTCTTCAATACCGATCGCTGGCTCATGCGCAGTGATGTGTGTAAACACTGTGCACATGCACCCTGCCAGGAAGCATGTCCGACGGGAGCGATTATTCGTACGGAGTTTGACACGGTCTATGTGCAGCAAGATATCTGCAACGGCTGTGGCTATTGTGTCGTCGCCTGTCCTTTCGGGGTCATCGCCCGCGACGAAGGTGGCACCCACACGGCACGCAAATGCACGCTCTGCTATGACCGGATGAAAGATGGCATGGTGCCTGCCTGCGCTAAGGCCTGTCCCACCGACTCGATTCAGTATGGCGAAGTGGACAAACTCAAAGCCCATGCACGCGAGCGTCTTGGCATTTTACATGAACGCGGTGTGAGCGAGGCGCGTCTCTATGGGGTGGATGACAATATCCTTGATGGCGGGCTTAACTCGTTCTTTCTCCTGTTGGACGAACCTGAGGTGTATAACTTGCCGGAAAATCCACCGCGCCCTTCGAACAGTGTTGTCCCGGCGTCGTTCTGGGCGATTGTCGCGGCGATGATTTTAGGGGTATTGGGTATCATCTTTTTTAGGGAGTAATATTGGTTTGTCACCTGCATAGGTTATAGGAGAATCCGATGCAAGAAACTCGTCTTCCACAAACGATTATGGAGCGCCTTGCACCGCAAGATTTCGTCGAACGGTTAGCAACGCTCACCACGGGCTATACGCCAGATCCTCAGCAGGAACTACAAGAGCCAACGTACTATGATCATCCTGTTTTGAAAGAACCTGTCTGGCATTGGGAGATCATCTGGTATTTCTTCTTTGGTGGGTTGGCAGCGGGCTGCTATATTATCGCTACTATCGCTGCGCTTTTTGGTTCGCGTGAAGATCGTGCCGTAGTTCGCACCGGTTACTATCTCTCGTTACTGGCCTTGTTGCCTTGCCCGCTGCTGCTCATCAAAGACCTGGGGAGACCTGAACGCTTCTTGCACATGTTGCGCATGTTCAAGGTAAAATCACCGATGTCGATGGGTACGTGGTCTGTCGTCACCTTCTCTTTCTTCTGTGGTATTACAGCGGTCATTCAAGGGGCCAGAGATGGTGTGCTGGGGCGCTGGTGGGGCGCGAGATTGCTTGCTGCGCTTCCGCAAGGGTTAATCGCGCTTCCTGGAATCGCTGCGGGTTTTTTTCTGGGCAGCTACACTGGCGTTCTTTTGGTGGCGTCAAGTATACCGCTCTGGTCGCGCAGCAAACTACTGGGCGGCATTTTTCTCACTTCCGCCTTCTCAACAAGTTCAGCGCTGATCTCTATTGTGTTGCGTCTCACGAGAGCACCTCTCAGCTCATTACACAAGTTGGAACGTCTGGAGTGGGCGGCAATGCTCATCGAGATGACGGGCATCCTGGCATTTTTACGTGGCTCCGGTCGTGCCGCTCGTCCACTGGTAGGTACTGCACCGACAGAACACGGTTTGACATTCTGGCGCTTCTTCATTGGTGCTGGACTCGTGCTGCCGTGGCTGCTGCAAACGCTGTCGCTGTTAGGAGGCCGAGATAGCAGGCGCATAGGCAGGGGGCTGCTCATCTCAGTGCTGGTGCTGGTGGGCGGCTATTTCTTGCGTCGCACGATGATTGAGGCGGGACACACATCAAGTAAGGATGCACGCACGACGCTCTGGATTGCGAAACGATAGTAGTTCGGGTTACTCTGCTGCTTCAATGCCAAGTCGTCGCCGAACCTTTTGTTTGGCATGGGACAGTGCCCATTCCAGGTGAGCTCCGCACTCCGCGTTGTTCCTCATGTGTCAACAAGGTCTGAGTAGGTTTGATGTGCATCGACTCAGGCGATCTGGTCAGTCAGTTTGCCAGTGGTCACAAGCCAGCGGACAAACTCAAGGCGACGATGGTCTTCTGGTGACATGTGGCTCATCTTTTTTTCAGCATACTCGCTCCGAAGTCTCTGTAACCGCTCTATTTCTGACGCAGTAAACCCAATGTTACTCAACATCTCATTGGCTTCTTTATGCTCCATAAAATCCTCCTCCGGGAATGGTCGTGAAGGGAATACTCCCTCACCTCCGCACCGCAGTTGACTACGCCGTTCACCCGACGCACCCAACTCCTTAGCCAGACTGTTTTTGTCATAGATACCATTCAAAAGATGAACAGGCCTGGAAGCTGTTCGTTTGGCATCAGAGCCACTTACCTCACTGCGTCTTTGCATTCTGTCTATATAGAATAAGCATCTATATGCATTTTTACACTTAAATGCAAAGTTTGTCAAGGGTTTTGCGTTACCTCTCATTCGTGGCTTTGAAGAGGGGAGTTGGTGGTATAATTGGGTGGAGTGGCTGAAGGCTCGTTCTGGTGAGCTGATTGTGCCACCATCGATGAGTAGAAGGGCATATCCGCCGATTACACCAGCACCAGATACCTATTTGTTGGAGAAGTGAAAGTGCTCTACTTCGAGAATATCCTAGATGAATAGAGAACTCTTTCGACAGATCAAGCACGCGAGGAGTGCCCTGACCCTGACAATCATCTTTGGGGTCTTGGGGACAGTTGCGACAATTGCTCAAATGAGCTTTCTGAGTAGGATCGTGGGCCAGGTGTTCCTGGCCCACGAGAGTCTTACCCAGGTCAGACTCCTCCTCTTTCTCCTCCTCTGTACTATCGGTGTGCGTGCTGCTCTAATGTGGGGGCGCGAAGTTACAGCCCAGCAAGGAGCTATGCGTGTCAAGTCTGAACTACGCGAACGCCTGTTTACGCACCTGCTCCAGTTAGGGCCGACATTTTGCAAGGGGGAAAGGACTGGCGAACTGGTCGCAACCGCCTACGAGGGTATTGAGCGACTTGACGCCTATGTCAGCCGGTATTTCCCACAAATGATCCTGAGCATCCTGGTTCCACTCTTGATTGCTGCAACGATTCTTCCCATAGATTGGATCAGCGCATTCTTGTTGCTTATCACCGGACCCATCATCCCGCTCTTAATGGTCCTGGTCGGAAGCTATACTGAGAAACATATTCAGCGCCAGTGGGTTGCCCTCTCACGTATGAGCGCCCACTTCCTGGACGCTGTACAGGGCCTGACAACGCTCAAGCTCTTCGGTCGTAGTAGTGCGGAACAGGCACGCATTGCCCAGGTCAGCGAGAGCTTCAGAGAGAGGACCTTGAAGGTGTTGCGAATGGCGTTCCTGTCAGGCGCGGTGCTCGAATTTATGACCGCTATGGCGATTGGCCTGGTTGCCGTGACACTGGGCGTGCGCTTGCTGAACAATGGCATCTCCTTTGAAAACGCTTTTCTCATCTTGCTGCTGACGCCTGAGTTCTATCGTCCACTCCAGGACCTCGGCGTCCATCGCCATGCGGGGATGGAAGGCAAAGCAGCGGCCAAACGCATCATCGACATCCTGGAAACTGCGGCACCTTCGCGCACAATCGCCCCATCATTCGAGCTCCCGGTTGGGGCACTAACTATTGCATTGAGAGGCGTTACCTATACCTATCCAGGAAATGACCATCCATCACTTCAGGACATTACCCTTACGTTACCTGCCCACACTTCTACTGCTCTGGTAGGACGTAGTGGTGCGGGCAAGAGTACATTGGTGAATGCACTGCTGCGCTTTGTAGAGATCGAAAGCGGCGAGATTACGGTAAATGGTATTCCACTCACAGAGCTACCGGTTGAGACATGGCGAGAGTATATCGCCCTGGTTCCACAACGACCCTACCTCTTCTACGGTAGTGTCCGCGAGAACATCCGCCTCGCCCGGCCGACTGCCAGTGACCGAGAAGTGACAGAAGCCGCCGAACTGGCAGGAGCCGCGACCTTTATCGACCAGCTTCCCCAGGGATACGAGACCCAGATCGGTGAACAAGGTACGCGCCTGAGTGCTGGGCAGATCCAGCGCCTTGCCATCGCACGTGCCTTCCTCAAAAATGCACCCTTCCTGATTCTGGACGAGCCGACTTCAAGCCTCGATCCAGAGAGTGAAGTACTGATCAGACACGCACTGGAGCATTTGATGCAAGACCGAACGGTGCTCGTCGTTGCTCACAGGTACAATACGATCGCCCATGCAGGGCAGGTCGTGGTCCTGCAAGATGGACAGATTGTCGAAGTTGGGCACCTTGCTGAGCTACGCTCTCACAAAGGTGCTTATGCTCAACTAATGGGGAAGGTTGGGGAAGCATGAAGACTTTCTTACGCCTGCTCAGGTTTCTATTCCCTTTTCGCTGGCACGTCACACTGGCCATACTATTGGGTTGTGTCATGATCGCGAGCAACATAGGCTTGCTAGGGATGGCCGCCTACCTCATCGCAGCGGCGGCGCTTGGCCCGCTCATAGTGATGCTGACCTTGCCTACCTACATCGTGCGCTTGATGGGTGTCACACGAGCCGTCTCTCGCTACAGCGAACGCTTGCAGGCCCACGATGTGACGTTTCGCCTGCTGGCCCGCTTGCGCACCTGGGTTTACAGTCGTCTTGAGCCGTTGGCTCCTGCCCATCTTCTCATTTACCGGAGCGGTGATCTACTCACCCGCCTTGTCGCGGATGTAGAGGAGCTACAAAATGTCTACCTGCGTGTGGTCTCGCCCATCATCACGGCCGTCATCATCTGCCTCCTGACGTTCGGCCTGTTCAGCATATTCAGCACAATGCTGGCCTGGGTAGCCCTAACCTTCCTGGTCATCACCGGTTTTGGCGTTCCTCTCCTGGCCGGGGTGCTGGCCCGTGGATTGGGGAAGCGACAGCTTGGATTGCGGGCCGAACTCAAAGCGCAGATGGTCGATGGCATTCAGGGTATACAGGATCTGCTGGCATACGGTCGAGCAGGCGATCAGCGACAGAAGATAGCTGCTCTCGACAACGAACTGAGACGGGTTCAGCAGCGCTTGGCATACATCTCAGGGTTACAGCAGGCTCTGAACGATGCTCTGATGAACCTGGCGTTATGGGCTATACTCATCCTGGCTATACCCCTGGTAACCACCAGGTTCATCAATGGGGTCTACCTGGGTTTCCTCACCCTGGTCATCCTCGCCAGCTTTGAAGCCGTTCAGCCCCTGGCGCAGACTTTTCAGTTCCTTGGACACTCTGTAGCCGCTGGGGAGCGACTGTTCAGGATTACCGATGCGACGCCCACGGTTATAGAGAGTGCTTCACCTGTGCCTGTACCCCTCTGGAATCGACACTATGCCAGTAGGGGCGGGGGTGGGGTGGATGCAGGGAAGGGATCCTTGTGGTCGCCCTCATTGGATGAGAGCGTGGCCCGTGCTAACCTGGAGTTTGACCAGGTCTCTTTCGCCTATACTCCAATTGAAAGCGAAGTCCTGCACGAAATCAGTTTTGAGGTGCGCTCAGGAAAGCGTGTCGCTATCGTTGGTCCCAGTGGATCAGGCAAAAGTACGCTGATGAGATTAGCTCTACGTCTTTGGGATCCCACGAAGGGTATGATTCGCCTGAACGATCAGAATATTAGTCTGCTGGCTTTAGACGCTCTACGTGACCGGATTGGGGTCGTTGCCCAGGACACCTATCTCTTTAACGATACAATACGTGGTAACCTGCTTCTAGCCCGTCCTGGGGCCAGCGACGATGAACTTGCACAAGTGCTTGACCAGGCACAACTCAACGAATTCGTCCGGCAGCTCCCCAGGGGACTTGAGACGTGGATAGGTGAGCAGGGACTACGACTCTCTGGCGGAGAACGACAGCGTCTGGCTGTTGCGCGTGCGCTGTTGAAAGATGCGCCCATCCTCATACTGGATGAGATCACCGCCAACCTGGACCCGCTTACAGAAGGTGCTCTATTGGATTCGCTCGATGGGCTGATGCGGGGGCGCGCGACGCTGATGATGACCCATCGCCTCATCGCCATGGAACGGATGGACGAAATTCTAGTGCTCGACCACGGGCAGATCATGGAACGCGGCACGCATGAGCAACTCCTTGCATCAGGAAGGCTCTACAGGCAGATGTTCGATATACAAGCAGGGTTCCAAGAGGCTGCCGCCCCTTGGCGGAGTTGTAGGGGTTTCTCCCAAACCTCTTCCTTCCCACCCGAATTTGATATAACATTGTGAAAAGGCAGGAGGACCACTATGGACGCGTCAACGATCTTATCACGTTTACAATTTGCCTTCACTATCTCCTATCACTATCTCTTCCCGCAGCTCACCATGGGGCTGGCGTTGCTCTTAGTGATCCTCAAAACGCTGTACTTGCTCCGCAAGGATGAGCGCTATAACGTTAGTGCCCACTTCTGGGCCAAAATCTTCTCCATCACTTTTATTATCGGTGTTGTGACCGGCATTCCGATGGAGTTTCAGTTCGGCACTAACTGGGCACGCTTCTCCACCTATGCAGGTGATATCATCGCACAGACCCTGGCGATGGAAGGTGCCTTCGCCTTCTTTCTCGAATCGGCCTTCCTCGGCATCTTCCTCTTTGGCGAGCAAGTCTTCGGGCAGAAGATGCACTGGTTCTCGGCCTTCATGGTCTGGATCGGAACATGGGCCTCAGGTGCCTTTATTATTGCTTCCAATGCCTGGATGCAACACCCTGTTGGTTACACCATAGCCCCAAATGGTCGGCTCCATATCTCTAATTACTTTGCGGTGCTCTTCAATCCATGGATTTTCCCTCAATACATGCACACCATGAGCGGAGCAGTGATCACCGGTTCCTTCTTTATGACCGGACTGGGTGCTTACTATCTGCTGTCAAAGCTCCATCTCGACTATGGCCGCATCTTCTTGACCCTGGGAGTCATCGTAGGACTGATTGCGAGTGTGATCCAGCTTTATCCCAGCGGAGATCTGGAAGGGCGACAGGTCGCGGACTACCAACCCGCAAAGCTTGCTGCTATGGAGGGCCTGTTCAGCACAGAGAAAGGAGCTGGCATTGTCATTATCGGACAGCCCGATACGGTCAACAATCGGCTTGACAATCCCATCATCGTCCCCGATGTGCTCAGTTTCCTGACTTACCGGCACTGGTTAGCAGTAGTCAAAGGAATTAACGCCTTCCCTGCGGATCAACGCCCAGACTCAATCGATCTGCTCTACTATAGCTACCATATCATGGTCGGGTTAGGGACCATCTTCCTTGCCATTATGGGACTTGCGCTTCTCCTGCTTTGGCGCAAATGGCTTTTCCAGGCACGGTGGATGCTCTGGATTCTGATGTTAGCCACGCCTTTTCCTTTCATCGCTAATACTGCCGGGTGGTTTACTACCGAGTTGGGAAGGCAACCCTGGATCGTGTTCGGACTAATGCACACCGCCCAGGGATCTTCCACGACCCTCTCGTCAGGCAATGTGCTCTTTACACTGATCGGATTTATGGGTATGTATCTATTTCTTGGTTTGTTGTATGTCGTCCTGGTGGTCTTTGAAGCGCTGCGGGGACCCAAAACAGAGGAAGAGACGACCCAGCAGGCAGAAGGATTGGCTCCTCACGGGGCATAGTAGTCAAAGGGAGAGACCATGCCAACACTCTGGTTTATTCTGGTCGCCTTCATGCTCAGCATGTATGTGCTGCTAGACGGCTTTGATTTGGGAGCCGGGATCATCCACCTGTTCGTCGCTAAAAACAACGATGAACGCCGTATAATCCTTCAGGCGATAGGCCCGGTCTGGGACGGGAACGAAGTCTGGCTGATTGCGGCAGGAGGCACCCTATTCTTCACCTTCCCCTTGCTCTATGCCTCCAGCTTCAGCGGATTCTACTTGCCTTTGATTATCGTGCTCTGGCTCTTAATGCTGCGCGGGATCGCCATCGAACTGCGTTCGCGTATTCTAAGTCCAGTGTGGAGTGCCTTCTGGGATGGCCTGTTCTTTCTGGGCAGTGCACTACTCGCGATCTTCTATGGAGCTGCCCTGGCGAATGTGCTGCGCGGCGTTCCACTCGACCAGAGCGGCTACTTCTTCGAGCCACTCTGGACCGATTGGAACCCATACAGCTTGACACCGGGTATTCTGGACTGGTACACGATCCTGATCGGGCTGTTGGCGCTCACGACGCTGACGATGCATGGAGCCAATTTCATTGCTGTGAAGACTGAGAACGAGGTCAACGCTCGTGCCCGGCGCATTGCCAGGCTAGCATGGGTAGCAACTATTGTACTAAGCGTGCCAAGCACCATTGCCACATTCTCCGTGCAACCACACATCGCGGCAAGCTTCATCAGCCGCCCCTGGGGGTTCATCTTCCCGATTATCGCGCTGATAGGGCTGGTTGGCATGGGCTACAGTACCATCAGGCAGCGCGATATGGCCGCGTTCTTCTCATCGGGAACCTTCATTCTCGGCATGCTCACCAGTTCGGCTTTTGGTCTGTATCCGCTCGTCTTGCCGGCGGTGAACCCTGCCAACAGCCTGACCATCGACAATGCTTCGGCATCCCAATATGGTTTAGCGGTCGGATTGGTCTGGTGGATCATCGGGATGATCCTGGCCGCAATCTACTTCACCCTCACCTACCGCCTCTTCCGCGGCAAAGTACGGCTGACAGAAGCTGGCGGTCATTATTAATAGGAAACATAGCAGTTCAATCACTCGTTATTCACGCGAAGTTTTGGTCTGCAGGCAGGGTGAATTTGTAGTCGCTCAACTGTAACGCCTTCACTCCTTGTAGTTCCGTATGGAGGCTCGTTAGCTGTTGGATGACCTGACTTACCTGGTTGTTCGGGACGACGCGACAGTCATAATTCGGATTGCCGCCTTGGGCGTTGCCTTGTAGTATGATCAAATCGTAAGCATTTTGATTGACCTGCTGTAACACAAGTATCGATGGTCCTGAATACATGTGTTGTTGGTACAACGGCGAGTGCGCGGCATTGTGCTGGGCGATGTAGCTATTCAAATCGTCTTGAGTGTGAAACAAGCCCACTACCTGGCTTGTATCGCCTGGGAGGGATAGCACTAACGCACTACCTTTGCTCACTTGCTGTTCAAGACTCTGGTAGACAACGGACGTCCCGCCTGCATTTTGGATACTGGTTGCACCTGGACAAGGGGTCCCGCCTATTTGTCCTCCTCCTCCTACTGCACCGATTGGTGTACCCCCTGTGTCAGCAGTCGAGTTTATGATTGGCTGCTGGCTCGTGAAAGGACCACTACAAGCGGCGAGTAGTAGTAAGGGGAACAATATGATGATAATTGTGACAAATCGTTTGGCTTGTATGCAGTATTTCATGCCATTCACCGAGGATTGCTTTAACGAATTGAAAAGCAAAGTCGAAGAAAACACTCAATTACTCCAAAGTGGAGATTGCTACCATAATACACTCTTTTGGAACGTTTGACCAGTAACCCTCACACGTATTTACAGAAAAGCGCCAGAAAGCCCCGTTTCCTTCGGGCCGGGGATGAATGGCTTCCTCCCGCAAAGAAACAATGGCAGGCTTGACAGCTGAACGGTTTTCTTGTAGGATGTAGATCATTCGTTCGAGAGAAAAGAGACCACCTGAGATGAAGAGGAGCAAAACGCCTACATTCCTGCTGGAGTTGCCTCTGCGTGTCGATGCTGGGCAGGCGGCTCGTCTTCGTGCTCATCTGGAAGTCGCTCGTTGCTTCTACAATGCCCTACTGGGTGAAGCGAAGAAGCGCTTGCAGCAGATGCGTTCAGATCCGGCCTGGCAAGCCGCCCGCTCCATTGCCCGATCTCAGAAGCAGGAGCGTCAAGCTGCCTTCTCTCGCCTGCGCTACCAGTATGGCTTTTCTGAATATGCTCTTCACGAATATGCCAAAGCCGCGCGCCAGAGTTGGATCGGCGATCACCTTGACTCCACCATGGCGCAAACCCTGGCTACGCGCGCCTTTCAAGCGGTCAACCGCGTGTGTGGAGGCAGAGCCTCGAAGGTCAGATTCAAAAGCAAAGGCCGGGGATTGGACAGCGTCGAGGGCAAGCGCAACGATACGGGCATGCGCTTCCTCCTCCAGAAACCGGAAGACGGCAATGGAGGTTGGTTGCTCTGGGGCGAGGACCGCATTCCCGCCCTCATCGAGTGGAAGGATCCGGTTGTGCAGCATGGACTGCGACACCAGATCAAGTATGTCCGTCTCATCCGACGCAAGGCACCCAGCTCACAAGCCAAAGGAGCAGACAGCGAGGGCAACCGCTATGCGGTCCAGTTGGTCTTGAAGGGCACACCCTACCAGAAACCCAAGAACCAGGTGGGAACCGACACGATCGGGCTCGATATTGGTCCATCCAGCTTGGCGATCTTCTCCAGGCAAGGGACAGTTCAGCTCAAAACGTTCTGCGAGGAGTTGAAACCGGATCTTAGGAAGAAACGACGGCTCGAGCGCAAGATGGAGCGAGAGTGCCGAGCAAACAATCCGCAGAACTACGATGAAAAAGGACGAGTGAACAAGCACGGCAAGCACCGGCTTAGCTGGAAGAACAGCCAGGGCTATATCGCCACCCGCCGACAACATGCCAGAGCCGAGCGCAAACTCGCCGCGCATCGCAAGAGCTTACATGGCAAACTGGTCAATGACCTGGTGCGGGTGGGCGATCATCTTCAGATTGAGAAAACGTCGTTTCAAGGCTGGCAGAAGCTCTACGGCAAGAGTGTGGCGCTGCGCGCACCAGGGATGTTTGTAGCCCATTTGAAACGCACAGTTGCAAAAACTGGCGGCACCCTGCGCGAAGTTGGCACCTCCAACACCAGGCTTTCGCAGTACTGTCACGGCTGTCAGAGCTATGTCAAAAAACCCTTGTCGCAACGCTGGCATCAGTGCAGTTGCGGCGTCGGTCCGGTCCAGCGTGATTTGTACTCGGCGTTCCTGCTGGCCTACATGCCATCGGCAGAAATCATCCCCTCCATCGCTCATGAGGAATGGGAAGGTGCGGAACCGCGCCTGCTGGCCGCGATGGAGTGCTTACAACAACGTGCGAAAGAGGGGCATTGGGTTCCCCGAAGCTTCGGCATCACTGGAGCCAGAGCGCGTCGGCCAAAAAGTCTTGTTCCGAACCGACAAGAGCCAATCTTCCTGTATTGTAGAGGAAGATTGGAAGCGTTGGAGATGGGACTAGAACCCCTGCGCCTTTAGCCCGGGGAGGTTTCAGGCTTAGAGTTAGTCCCATGACTTACTTATGAAAGTGTTGCGGTTCCAACCCAGCGCATCTATATTTTCGCATGCATGCCACAGTCTTTGAAGTCAAAGCAGCAGTGAAAGAAAGCAACATGAACCGGATACAACTTGAAGAGCAGAACAATGAGACAAATGAACGTCAGCCTCCTGCACCGCGTGGCCATCAGCCATCACTTCTAAGACGATCTTCTCGCTGGTCGACCCGCCAGCATCGTAATGCCTGGTTCATGCTGGCACTGGCATTGCTTGGTGTCATGGCAGTCGTCATTCTCGCCAACAGCACTGCTCGACTTTCTGGGCCATCGAACATAGCACTGCCAGGTACGACCCCTACCATCTCATCCAGCCCTTCGACCACACAGCTAACCACCACGCCCTCTATCATGGCTATAGGGAACTTCCGTGAGTATCGATTGCCTCAGTCTGATACCGAGATGATGCGACCCGCCATTGATCATGAAGGACGCATCTGGTTTGGCGAAATGGGTCATAACGCCCTTGCCGTCTTTGATCCCCGTTCGCAAACGTTTCAGCAGATACCAGTACCAGATGGGCGATCTGGACTCATGGGACTACAGGTAGCAAATGATGATACTGTCTGGTTCGTCGAACAATACGCCAACTACATCGGCCACTACTTCCCCGCGAACGGACGTTTTCAGACCTATGCCTTGCCCTGGCTCACGGTACCCGACCCTTCCAACGTAGGCCACACACTGATCTTGCCAAGCGGACCCAACGAACTGGCGCTTGATGCGCATGGCAATGTCTGGTTCACCGAATTTAACGCCGATGAGTTGGGGCGGCTCGACACTCATACCGGCCTCATTCAACACTATCCACTCTTGGCTAAGAAAAGCGTGCAGACGCTCTACCCCTATGGTATAACCATCGATGCGCAGGGTATGGTCTGGTTCACCGAGTCCGGTAATAACCACATCGGTCGCCTTGACCCGGCCACGGGCGATATCCGCTTCTTTATTCCGGCGGGACCTGAGGCACAATTGATGGAGATTGCCAGCGCTCCTGACGGCACGATCTGGGCGACAGCGTTCACGCCTGGCCTTTTGCTCAGACTCGATCCCCGTACCGGCAGCTTCACTTCGTACCACGCGCCATTCACAGGAAGCGATAAAAGCGGACTCTACGGCCTGCTCGTTACGCCGACCGGCGAGGTGTGGTTGACGATTTCAGCGGAGAATGTAATTGCTCGGCTCGATGTGGCTGCGAACCGCTTTATCTATTACAACATCCCGACGAAGGCGAGTTTACCGCTTGGCCTTGTTTTGGGTGGAGATCATACGATCTGGTTTACTGAGGTCGATAAGATCGGGAAGTTACAGTTATAGGCTATTAATGTCCTAGCGTGTCACCACCCGGCCTGGCATCGCGCCTGTGTGCTGCCCGTCCCTGACGACACGCGCTCCGTTCACCCAGACGTCGCGGATGCCTGTCGAGAATTGGTGCGGGTCCTCGAACGTGGCCCGGTCCGCGATGGTCTCAGCGTCGAAGATCACCACATCAGCGTAGCAACCAGGACGGAGGAGCCCGCGATCACGCAGGCCAAGGCGTGCAGCGACGGATCCGCTCATCTTGCGGATCGCGTCTTCGAGCGTCAGCAGCTTCTCGTCGCGGACGTACTTTGCCAGCACACGTGGGTATGTGCCGTACGCACGCGGATGCGTCGGTCCCAGGTCCTTTGCCCAGGCGGGGTCCAATCCGCCAGCGTCTGTTGAAATCTTCACCCACGGCTGCTGCAATGTCAGCGCGAGATTCGCCTCTTCTATGCCAAAGTAGATAGTGAAGATGCGCTGCCGCTCTGAGAGGAGCAGTGTGATTACAGCATCCAGCCAGTGCTGGCCGCGCATGGTAGCGATCTCTGAGAGTCGCTTGCCTGCATACTGCAGGTTCTCGAGCTGCTCAAACCCGACGGGCATCACGCCTTCCGGCCCAATGCCGTGTGACAGCGCCTCCCAATCACCTGACGGTGCGAGCACCTCAGCACGAACCCGCTCCTGTACACTTGGATCGGCTAGCCTCTCGAAATACATGCCGCCCTCGGCTATCCACGGCGGCAGTACAGAGTCTAGCCCGGTGCCGGAGCCTGTGTAGGAGTACATATCGGCAGTCACGTCCACGTCGGCATCACGCGCTGTCTGAATGCGTGCGATAGCTGCTGACATCTTGTGCCAGTTGTGCTTGCCAGTTGCCTTGAGGTGATAAATCTCGACGGGCAGACGCGCCCGCCGCCCGATCTCCACCGCCTCGTCAATTGCCTCCAGCAACTGGTCGCCCTCCGAGCGCATGTGGGTGACGTAGATACCCCTATAGTGGCTTGCCACCGTTGCGACCTCGACCAGTTCCTCGGTGGAGGCAAACGTGTCGGGAGGATAGATGAGGGCATAGGCGACGCCGAGCGCACCGTCCTCCATCGCCTCAGCCATTACGCGCCGCATCGTCTCCAATTCGTCGGATGTGGGTGTACCCATCTCCTGACCTTTGCATACTCCCGCAATGTACCACCGCCCAGGAACGAGCCGATATTGGGCGAGACGCCCCGTTCGACCAGGGCGTCCAACCAGTCACGGAAGCGCGTCCAGCCCTTCGCAGGCTCAATCCAGTCGCTGATTAGCGCTCGTTGCTTCTGGGACAGGTCCTGGAAGCTATCCTTGATGCGCCCGCCTACCGGTGCTGGGGTCCATCCCTCGCCCATGATCTCGGTTGTGATGCCTTGCGTGATCTTGGAGAGGTCACGTGGATCATGCATCAGCGGAATGTGCGAATGACTGAGGATATCGATGAAGCCGGGACAAACTACCATTCCCGTCGCATCTACCACCTCACGTGCTGCCTCTGCTGGAATGCGTCCGGGCGGTGCGATCTCTAGCACGCGATCTCCCTGGATGGCGATGTCTCCATGGAACCACGGATTGCCGTAGCCATCCACGATTTTGGCGCTGCGTATTAGTACGTCAATGTTGTTTGTGGTCACTGATGTGATCCTCGCTCTCGTGTTTCTCAGCCACTGTCATGGCAACCGCCATGCCGGTTCCCCTTTGATCCACCTGCCCCTGTGATCATCCAACCTCCCATAACATGTCCGTGCTCGTGAACAGCAGGGCAACGGACCCAATGCGAGGCAATCCGCCTGCCATCGGGCGACCACTCCACCGAAGGTACCTCGATGGAATGGCCTCGGTAGGTGAGAACATTCCCGCCTGTGAATGAATACGTGATCTTTACAGATACTTGATTTCCTTGTATTATATCCATAGACACCTTCCTGTGTTAAATGCAAGTAGCAAATCAAATAGACACATTCGGGATCAATGGGCCCAACGGATAGATCCCTGGTATCCAGAGGATGTTTTTCTCGTCATTTTCTATTTCTTTGCTCGGATGTCGAGCCGAGGGCTGATGTCAAGAACAAATAAGGAGAATCAAATGCCTCAAGATGTTCCGGAGATTCCGCAGATTTGCACCATCACGTCCGCAGGGGGCCTGAACGTTCGAGCTGCACCCACTACACAATCAGCCATCATCGCCAGGTACCCTCCCGGCACCAACCTCAATTTCGTCGAGGTCGTGAATGGAGAAAATGTGGACGGTAATCCCCTCTGGGGTCGCTCAAGGCAGGGACATTACTTCTGGTTGGGCGGGACCAGCCGTCCGAATGGATGACTGATGCTTGCATTCCTCATCCTGCTCCCCATACCTGTACTGTATGGTCGTAGCTCCCAGAGGCGATGCGCCTACCATCAGATGACCACGCCACCGTGTCCACAGCATCAGAATGGCCCTTGTAGGTAAAGGCATGGCTCCCATCGGCGGCATCCCAGACCTGCACCGTCTTATCAAAGCTCCCGGAGGCGATGTGTTTGTCATCAAAGGACCACGCCACCGCAAGCACAATATTAGTATGCCCCCGATAGGTGAAGGCATGACCACCATCGGCAGCATCCCAGACCTGCACCGTCTTATCATCGCTGCCTGAGGCGATGCGCTTGCCATCGGGGGACCACGCCACGGCATGCACGTATCCAGAGTGTCCCTGATAGGTGAAGGCATGGCCACCATCAGCGGCATTCCAGACCTGTACTGTATGATCGTAGCTCCCAGAGACGATGCGCGTTCCATCAGGAGACCACGCCAACGTGTCCACAACGTCGGAATGGCCTTTGTAGGTGAAGAGGTGACCGCCATTGGTGGCATCCCAGACCTGCACCGTCTTATCAACGCTCCCGGAGGCAATGCGCTTGCCATCGGGCGACCATGCCACCGCAAGCACGGCATCGGCATGGCCCCGATAGGTAAAGGCTTGGCTCCCATTGACGGCATCCCCGACCTGCACCGTCGTATCATTACTGCCCGAGGCGATGCGTCTGCCATCGGGTGACCACGACACTGCATTCACTGGATCGGAATGTCCTCGATAGGTGAAGGCATGGCTCCCATCGACGGCATCCCAGACCTGCACCGTCTTATCAAAGCTCCCGGAGGCGATGCGTTTGTCATCAGAGGACCACGCCACCGCAAGCACAATATTAGTATGCCCCCGATAGGTGTAGAGAAGACTTCCAAGAAGGAGAGGAGTAGGAGTCGGGCTAGGAGAAGGTGCAGTTGTTGGAGTCTGACCGAAAACTGAAGGCACTTGCTTCCCCTGAGAGATCGCCAGCCAGGCAAGACCTCCACCAGCTACAGCAAGTCCTGCCAAACCGAGTCCCAGGATTATCGTGCGCCGGGAGACACGTTCTGGTGCTCGAGATACTTCTGATAGGTTCGCTGAGGGATAGGCGCTGGATGGTTGAAATGCCTGACTTGCCGGTGTCCATAAGTTGGGTGGTTGTGACGTTTGGTTTGATGTGGTGCCGATCCCGGTTGGCTGCGCTGGCTGTTCTGGTCGAATCATCAATTCTGATGGTAGTACTGATTGGCCTGGTGGGATGACCAACTCGGTTGGCCCTGACGTCTGGTTTGAAGGCGTAACCAATTTGGGAAGGTGAGATGGAGTGACCTTGGGTGGCTGGCTTGCCTGTTCAAGGGCAGTCGCAAATGCCTGCACCCTGTCGAAACGCTGCCTGGGGTCTTTGGCAAGTGCCGTCATCACTACTTGCTCCACCTCAAGCGGAATTGTTGGGACCTTCTCATGCAAGGGCGGTGGAGGAATCATCATATGTTTCACCGCCACGTCGGTCAATGCACCCTCGAAGGGACGATCACCGCATAGCCATTCGTAGACAACGATGCCTAGGGCATATTGGTCGCTGGCAGGACGCGGATGGCTTTGTATTTGTTCTGGGGCCATGTAAGGGATGGTGCCTGCCATCTTCACCTCACTCTGTGAGAACGAGCTATGGGCGATGTGGGCCAGGCCAAAATCACTAAGCAAGACCTCATTGTTTGGTCCCAGCAGCATGTTCTCCGGCTTGACATCGCGATGGATCAATCGCTTGTCATGGGCGTACTGCAACGCTGCCGCAACCTGATTGATGTAAGGGACGATTATGTCCAGGGGCAGGCGTGTTCCTTTGGGATAGCGCTGGCGTAGGGTGCCGTTAGGGGCATAGGCCATCACCAGGAAGGGGGTGTTATTCGCATCAACGCCAAAGTCAAGCAGTCGCACGATGTTGGGGTGTTGCAGTTTAAAGGAGGTGCTAGCCTCGTTGATAAACTCTTTCAGGTCTCCGGGCGTCAATCGGGTTTGCAGCACCTTGACGGCCGCCGGAGTATTGTCATGGACCTGCTGACTGAGGTAGACATCACCAAAGCTGCCTCGTCCGAGGAGGCGAATGAGCTGATAGTTGCCGATTTGTTGGCCGACACGGTTTTGCATAGGTAGTTCTCTTGGCTAAGCGAACGCTTGCAGGATGCTCTGCATATCCTAAGAGCAGAGTATGATGTTGCATGTATTGTAGCAATAGCGAGGGAATACGTCAATCGATATCGAGATGTCGTTTCAACGATAAATACTTTGCTTTTTCGGAAATTACAGAGTTCAACTTTTCGCCCTTTTCCTCGTACATTATGATAAGCTATAAACAAACCATTGGTTGATTACAACACAGAAGAGAGACGCGTTATGGAGGAGCCACGTAGCACGGGCAGCGAACCGGCAAAGAGAACAACCGACAAACTCCCGACTGAGAACATCGCCACCAGCAATACAACATCCCAGACCACCAGCAACAATAACAGCCAGCAAAATCAGGTACCCACAACCGTTGATAGCCTGCAACTGGTGGTCGTTGAAGGCTTCCAGGTCGGGCGAGGTGTCGCACGTATAGACCCAGCAGACATAACAAAGTTAGGCTGTCAGCCCGGTGATATCGTACTGATCACCGGCGCTCGCACCTCAGCCGCCAAGGTTGTGCCGGGTGCTGTGGTTGATCGCGGTCAGCAGACCATCCAGATGGATAGCCAGGTGCGCCAGAATAGCGCGTCCGGCCTGGGTGAGCGTGTCACCGTGCGTAAGGCGAAGGTGCGAACCGCAGAGAAAATTACGCTTCTGCCTCTTAGCGGCGGTGCTCCAATTCAAGAAAGCGACCTGCAATATATCGCTCGCTACCTGGTAGGCTTACCCGTGACCATCGGTGATCTACTGCGTGTCGGCACACCAGGCACGGCACCACGCGAATTTCTGATTATCAGCACGACCCCTGCCACTCCTAGCTATGCTCTTCGGAAGCGCACTACCGGAGAGCTGGAGGCCCTCGTTCCCCCACCACAGCCGCAGCCGATCAGCGATGTCGAGGCCGTGCTGGTGCAAAACGGAACAATCATACGTGCTCAGGCACGAGGCACGGCTAATGGAGCACCCAGGCGGGTGAGCTACGAAGATATCGGCGGACTGGGCAAAGAACTCCAGCGTATCCGCGAAATGATAGAGCTACCCCTGAAATATCCCGCCGTCTTCGATCGTTTAGGCGTCGAGCCCCCCAAAGGCGTGCTGCTCTATGGACCACCTGGTACCGGCAAAACGCTGATTGCTCGCGCCGTGGCGGCAGAGACCAACGCCGCATTTTTCGTGATTAACGGTCCTGAGATTATCAATAAATTCTACGGCGAGAGCGAGTCACGTCTACGCGGTGTCTTCCAGGAGGCCCAACGACGAGCACCAAGCATCATTTTCATCGATGAATTGGATGCCCTGGCCCCCAGGCGCACCGAGATGGGAGGCGAGGTCGAACGACGCATTGTCGGGCAGTTACTCGCGTTGATGGACGGCATGGCATCACGCGGTCAGGTTGTGATAATTGGCGCTACTAATCAACCCAATGCGATTGATACCGCGCTTCGCCGTCCGGGTCGCTTTGATCGTGAAATTGCCCTGCGGGTCCCAGATGTACGCGGGCGCACGGAGATACTACACATCCACAGCAAGGATGCTGCACTTGCAAACGACATCGATTTTGCACGCCTCGCGCAACTCACTCCTGGCTTCGTTGGTGCCGACCTGGAAGCGCTCTGCCGCGAGGCGGCCATGATCGCGCTGCGCCGTGTGCTGCCACATATCGATTACCAGCGCGGCTATATTCCCTACGAGACGCTTGTCAACCTGTACATCACCATGGCCGATTTCCAGGCTGCCCTGCGTGAGATCGAGCCATCAACCACTCGCGAGGTCTATGTGGAGGTGAGTGAGACGACCTGGGACGACATCGGCGGATTGGAGCAGGCCAAAGCTTTGCTTACAGAAGGAGTCGAGTGGCCCTTGCGCTACCCAGAGGTATACGCCAATGCGAAGGTGGAACCGCCGCGTGGAGTGCTATTGGCAGGCCCACCAGGATCGGGCAAAACCCTGATTGCGCGTGCGCTCGCCAATCAATGTGAGGCCAATTTCATCTCGATTAAGGGACCAGAACTGCTCTCGAAGTGGGTCGGCGAATCGGAGAAGGGCGTACGCGAGGTGTTCCGGCGAGCGAAACAGGCTGCACCCTGTATTGTATTCTTCGATGAACTCGATGCCCTCGCCCCTCGTCGCAGTGGCGGTGAGATAGATGGGCAGGTGGGTAACCGCGTGATTGCCCAATTGCTCACCGAAATGGACGGCATCGAAGGACGTGAAGGAGTCATCGTGTTGGCCGCAACCAATCGACCCGAGCTGATCGATCCGGCACTGTTGCGTCCAGGTCGCTTTGATATGGTGGTTGAGTTAGACTATCCCAACGAGACCGAACGTCGTGCCATCTTTACCGTACACACACGTGGCAGACCGCTTGCGCCGGAGATCACGATGGAGGAACTGGCCAGCCTGACGCCAGGACGAAACGGTGCTGATATCGAGGCTATTTGCCGCCGTGCAGCTCTACTGGCTTTGCGCGAATGGATTGCTCCCAAGCTCGGCATGGCACACGTGCAGGTTACCGAAGCAACTGATGAGGCAGCTTCGACAACGCCTGACGAACACGGGACCACCGAGGAAACTACAGGAGAGACCGGGAAAGGGATGGGAGACGAAGAGGGAGAAGCCGCGACTCTGTCTCTCCCCGCCTCTCGTTTCCAGATTCGGCCAGAACACTTCGCTCGTGCTATCGATGAACAACGCGAACGCTACGCTGTACAAGAAGAGGCGGAGGACGCTATAGCGCGTAAAGAAGAAGGACGACAACGCTTACTTGAGATGGCTTCTAACTATGCTTCGGAGAAACAATCACCAAGGCGTGGTTTCCGCTACTGGCTGGCACGCTTACTAGGACTTGTTTCCTAACTCAACATTATACACACATTTGTCTACACATGTATAACATCCTTGCTAAACTATGCTACATTCTGCTCAATGTTCAGCTTACAACGGCTTACATTCTCGAATCTTGAGCCGTTACTAAATAACTAACCACTTACAAATGTAGTTAAACTATGCTATAATAAGAGATGGAGAGAATAAGTTAAAATAGCGAAGGGAGAAGATGAGGCTGCCATGTCAAATATGTCTGATAACTCCTCTTCCATCTCCCGTGAGCAGGTTGTAAGAGCGTACCTAAACGCTATGCGGCTGATTGATGATCGAGTCACACCTCTGCTGGGCAAAGTTACAACTCGCGTTCTGGTACAAGGCGCTGCAAGGCGTCTAATAGACAGGTATCCATTTCTTCATTTTCTCATAAAAATGCCTTACACCGAGGTTGTGCCGTCAGTTATACGAGAGCAACTGAGTGGAGTCACCACTGGGGAGCTTGCCGCAGGATTAGATACGTTACTGCAGGAATGTTTTGCTGGCCTGGAAGAATTGACCGGTGATCTCATCGCACCACCACTCCATGCCGAAGTGATGCGCCAGCTTGAGCAAATGCCATAGGTATTATCAAAAGATATGGAGGGTCACGTGCAACCAGAATCGAAGATAACGGATGGCGTGTACCACTCCTTCAATAGGCAGAATGGTGATCACGTAGCAGCGATCCGCCATGAAATGCAATACCTCAACACAATTGGCAAGCGCTTTGTTGCCGCCGTTGATCGCTTTCAAGTTCACCGTGCTCTACTTGCTGCTCTACAAGAACTGTATAGCTTTTCCGCCTGTTCCGTCCTCCTCAAAGGAGACCCTGTAGAGCTTTCCATTATCCCACGCTATCCCCTGAACGAGCCATTTCTAGAGGCCATCATCAAGAAGATTGCACGTGCCGCCAGCGTGATGGATTTTCCTCAGGTGACAGCAGAAGAACTCGCTGGGGCCGTCTATCTCGACGCCCCCGATGAATTTGCTCAACTGCATAGCTCGGCCCTCGTAGGCGATACTGAGGTCGGTGACTATCTCAATATCCCGCTGACCGTTGAGAACCGCATTATTGGCATACTGAGTCTGTTTGATGCGCACCCAGGCACGTTTGATGCCGAGCAGCTGCAAATGATCACGATGATCGCAGACTATGCCGCCGTGGCCCTGGAAAATGTGCGTTTGCGCGAAAGCGAGATGGCGCTCTGGCGACAGGCCGAAATGGAACGGCGCCGCCTGGAACTAATTATCAGTAGCATGGCTGAAGGTTTGTTCATTACAGACTCAGAAGGTGCGATTACCTTACTGAACAACTCAGCTCAGCACCTGTTTGCTCAGGCACAGGTCGAACTCCAGACAGGGGTCCCACTCCGTACCTTAGCAATGGCTGACGATGCAGGTTGGCTGCATAACCTGACCAGGATCATTGAGCAGGCGCTGGTCGGTAAAGTGGTGATGAACGAGGAATTGATTGCAGGGGTGAGTGGAGAAGCCGTCCCGCTGTCTCTGAGTGTCAGTGTAGCGCCACTGCACGACGCAAGCCTGTCACCGAAACGTCCAATAGGTGCGGTAGCGGTACTCAATGATATTACTTCCAGCAAGCAGATCGAGAAATTAAAGGATGAGTTTGTCTCAGTCGTCTCACATGAGCTACGCACGCCTTTGACAGCCATTAAGGGCTACACGCAGCATCTTCTACGGCGTGTTGAGCGACGTTTGCGTGAGGTGCGTCGAATGCAGTCAATGGAAGGTTCATCAGTGGAACCACCTGAGAGCTATGATTTGCGCAGCCTGAACATTGTGCAGAGTCAGGCGGGTCACCTCGAGCGGCTGGTAAACGATCTGCTCGACCAGTCGCGTGTGCAGTGGGGACAGTTGCAGTTGGAATACTCCGCGTTTTACCTGGCCGATGTGCTGGCCGAACGCGTCTATTTGGCTCAGGTGAGCGCTGAACAGCACGCGATCTCCCTCGATGTTCAGGTGCAGGATAGCAAGATTGTGGCCGACCGTTTACGCATCGGTCAAGTGGTCGGCAATATTCTCGACAATGCTGTGAAGTACTCGCCACAAGGTGGGCAGGTAATGGTAAAGTTGCAGGAACTTGAGGGTGATTACCTGGTGAGCGTGATCGATCAAGGAATTGGTATCAATCCAGAATACCTGGACCATATCTTCGAGCGTTTCTACCGTGTCCGCAATACAGCCAACCGTCAGTATGCGGGCATTGGCCTGGGATTATTTGTGACCAAGGCCATCATTGAGAGCCACGGTGGCCGGATCTGGCATACTAGCAACCAGGGAAGTGGCAGTACCTTCTACTTTACTCTTCCGCCTGCTCCTCGTATAAGCTAGTAATTAATACCTACATCAAAACGCCTGGAGGATATCAGTCGGATTGAAACCGAAGTGATCGCGCAAGTATGAGAGCCCAAAGGATGTGAAGTGGATCGTGGCCCAGCTTGCACGCAAGAATTGGATGCTACGTAATATCCGTGCCTCACCCCACAATGGGTAACGCAGGTCATGCAATGCTTCCACAAAGTCTCTTGTGCTCGTGATCAGCACACCAACGGCGATAACGACAATCTCAATCAATGGAAGGCGAGGTATGACGATTGGGCTTGCAAGGGAGGTAAACAGTCCGATGTAGAGAACGCTGCCTGACACAACAGCAGGCAGGAGCGCATCCAACAAGATATAGAGGGTGGAAGGCTCGCGTACAAAGAGCGTCGTCAGGCCTAAAGGGCCGATTGCCCACCCAATCAGAGGATCATCTCGCAGCAATGCCACCAGCATATGGCTGCACTCGAAGAGTATAATCCATAGCAGCAAAAATCCTCCTAAGCCAAGGATGCTGTGAATGTGTATGCCTACCGGTGTGCCTGACATGCTAATCCCCCTGTATTGCTATGCCTCGCATACGAAGCATAGGTTGCCTCTGTTATATTATACCTTTTTTCATTCATTCGGCAATAGTAAGCACCCTGCCTAGGCGTATCCGATTTTCGTGGCACCCTGTCTGGAGGGCAGGTATCCCGATTTATTGTGTCTACTGACTCCAACCCTCTTCACCAATTAATGGCACAAAGACGCACCCTCCAAGGGAGCGTATTTCTGGCCCCCACGGTGCACGGTGAACAACCAGTAAGTCCTGCCGTTCGTGACTGCCTACGGGTACTACCAATATTCCCCACATCACAAGTTGGGACAGCAACTGTACAGGCACCTCAGGAGCAGCCGCAGTCACTAGAATACGATCGTAGGGAGCTGCATCCGGCCAACCGAGGAAACCATCACCCACATAAATTGAGACATTGTGTCGTCCCAGCTCGATCAGACGCTGCGCGGCATGGTAAGCAAGGAATTGATGTCGCTCGATGCTATAGACATGTGTAGCCAGGCATGACAAAATGGCTGCCTGGTAGCCAGAACCCGTGCCAACTTCTAGTACACTTTCACGACCACTCAATTGTAACGCTTGCGTCATTGTAGCAACCATTAGGGGCTGTGAAATGGTCTGGCCTGCCTCGATAGGCAGCGCCCGGTCTGCATAGGCAAGATCATACTGCGCCTCATCGACAAATATCTCACGAGGCGTGTCTGCCATGGCCGTTAGGACACGTTCATCGTGTATACCCGCGTTGCGCAGCGACTCAATCAAATGTTGACGTTGTAGCTCAAAATCCATATATGCGTTCGTGAGTAAAAAATAGCAGGATGTAGTGTTCGATATACGAGAAGTCTTACCAAAGTCCTGGATTACGAAGGGTTTTTAATAGTGTATTGCTTGTAGTAGGGGGAAGTCAAGGTGTGGTGGAAGTGTGTATATGGGCGCTACTGGGCTCGAACCAGTGGCCTCTTCGGTGTGAACGAAGCGCTCTCCCACTGAGCTAAGCGCCCTTGCTGTTGACAAGAGCAACTATAGCATCAGGGCAATGGAATGTCAAGCATTTATTACGGACCCGCGTGATAAGCTTCTTGATCGATCCTGGCAAGGCCTACTCTGCCAGGATCATTTTCAGGCCACCTACTGCTCCTCCGCTGTCTTGCGCATCGTTGGGAACAGGATCACATCACGGATCGACTCCTGGTCGGCCATCAGCATCACCAGGCGATCAATGCCCATGCCGAGACCACCTGTCGGAGGCATACCGATCTCAAGGGCCTCTAGAAAATCCTCATCCAGCACCTGTGCCTCGTCGTCACCCTGGGCACGCTGGCGCATCTGATCTACGAAACGGGCACGCTGATCCAGGGGATCATTCAACTCAGTAAAGGCATTGCCGCACTCCAAGCCCCCGATGAACGGCTGGAAACGCTCTGTCAACCCAGGAGTCTCGCTATGCTGCTTTGCCAACGGCGAGATATCAAGTGGATAGTCGGTCAGGAACAGTGCCTGGCGCAACACCGGAATGCCCTTGCGGAAGATCGCACCCTTCAGTTCGTCGATCAGGCGACCTCGCCCCAGCCTGGGATCTGCCTCATAGCCTTGCGCACGCATCTCCTCAGCCAGGCTCTCCTTATCAGCAAAACAGTTGACGTCAATCCCTGTAAACTCCTCAATTGCATCCAGCAAGCGGATACGCGGCCACGGCGGAGTCAGGTCGATCTCTGTACCCTGATAGGTGATGAGCGATGTGCCCTTGACTTCCTGGGCAATGAAACAGACCATCTCCTCCACCAGCTTCATGATGTCCTGGTAATCGGTATACGCTTGATAGCATTCCATCATTGTAAATTCGGGATTATGACTGCGATCAATACCCTCATTGCGGAAATCGCGTCCAATTTCATAGACGCGCTCAAACCCACCCACAATCAATCGCTTGAGATAGAGTTCCACCGCGATGCGCAGGTATAACTCACGGTCCAGCGCATTATGATGCGTGACAAAGGGGCGAGCAGTTGCGCCTCCATAGAGCGGCTGCAGAATCGGCGTCTCGACCTCTAGGAAGCCATGCTCATCTAGATAACGACGCATGGCAGTTATGGTGCGGGCACGTATCACAAACACTTGCCGCACTTCGTCGTTGGCGATCAGATCGAGGTAACGCTTGCGCTGGCGAATTTCTACGTCTTCCAGCCCGTGATATTTCTCCGGCAATGGACGCAGCCCCTTGGCAAGGATACGATACTCCAGCACATGCAAAGTACGCTCTCCCTTATGCGTCCTGAAAAGAAAACCAGAGACCTGTATGAAGTCACCCAGGTCCAGGAGCTTAAGCGTTCGATAGGTATCTTCTCCGAGATCATTGATACGAAAGTAGATCTGTATGCGTCCGGTACCATCTTCTATCTGGGCGAAGGCAGACTTGCCCATCTCGCGCATCAGCCGGATGCGTCCCGTCAAGGTGAATGAGCCTTCTGGCCCTTGCCACTCGTCAAAGTGATGTAATACCTCTGCGATGGTATGTGTGCGCTCTACATGATTGGGATATGGGTTGATGCCACGTTCTCGCAATGTGAGCAGGCGTTGTAATCGTGCTTCTCGTTCATCTGACATGCTGTTTTTTCTCCTCCAACATTTTGCTAACTATATTAACATTGAATAATTGCCAAACAAAAAACCGACCTGCGGTCTATTGAGAAGGTAGGCCACAGGTCGGTTCGTTGCTGCTACGTCTGTGCGGGAAGGAGATCAATCGATGGATAGGATGGTCAATTCTTTCACACCGCCGGGCGTCGATACAATTACCACATCGCCAACCTTATGGCCCAACAGAGTTTTCCCTACCGGGGATTCGTTGGAAATCAGGCCGGCACTTGGCTTTGCCTCAAAGGCGCCTACTAACGTATAGCAATACTCACGGTCATCATTGTTGCGCACGCACACGACGGAGCCAAGGGAGACTACGTCGCTAACCACCCTACTGATGGGCTTGGCCGTCGCTAGCAGTTGTTCCAACTCCTGAATGCGTCCCTCAAGGCGCGCTTGCTCATTCTTCGCATCTTCATAGGCGGCATTATCCACTACGTCCCCCGACTCCTTGGCATCATGAAGGTATTGAGCGACTTCGGCACGCCAAATCGTACGCAGATATTCCAGGAGGCTCATTGCGCGTTGCCGTCCATCATCGGTGAGAAACACATCCTGTGTGTTCATCTTCTGGTCTCCTGCCTTTCAAAATATCCTCAAACATGTTCAACTGCGGTGAAAACAACCGCACCGCCTAGTGCATACTCAACCAACATTTTAGGGAAAAGGAAAATTTGGGGACACCCCATTACCTGTTCCCCAAACAGGGTCCCCCGGCAGGGAGGCTTCGCCCCCTGCACCCCCATTACCTAACAGGTCTCTTGACTTTGCACTAGTCACCCTGTCTGGGAGACGGGTAACGCCCGTATGTGGCCCTAGCCGGGCTTTGAAGCGGTTACCCGGCGGGATATCCTACATCCCCCCAGGTAATACTTACCAGTTCTCCCGAATGACTCCGGAGTAACAGCTCTCCATTGTCATCCACATCCTCAGCAAATCCGCTCACCAGAGCATCACCTTGTCGCACCTGGATAGTACAACCCAACGTTGATAATCGACTTCGCCAACGCTCTCGCATCAGTCGCGAGATTGGCCTATACTGTTCCTTCGATATAGATGAGGTAGACATGTACTCGTGTTGCAGAGCTAAATAATCCGTCTCAATATGACGTAGTAGGTGAGCTATCAGCGTTTCGCGACTCACCATATGTCCACACACGGTCTCAAGAGTCGTTGCCGTGGTCACCAGGGATGCCTGCGACTGCTCTGCAAGTTCCTGGATGTGCCCATTGACATTGATGCCGATACCCAAAATAGCAACTGTACGACCTGTTTGGTCATGGCTGGTCTCGATGAGAATGCCAGCGACTTTGTGGTTTTCAACGAGAATGTCATTAGGCCACTTAATGGTTGTAGAAACTCCACAGGTTTCCGCAATTGCGTCAACAACGGCCAGCGACGAGATCATCAGCAAAAGATGAGGTGGGAAGAGAGGTCTAAGCAATGTGGATGCTAACACATTGCATCCAGACACATCTACCCAATGCCGACCCTGCCTGCCCTTGCCGGCAGTCTGACTATCAGTGAGTACTACCACTCCTTCGTCTAGCCGTTGATGGACCAACTGCATCGCCAGCACGTTGGTCGAGTCTACCACCGGTAAATAGAGCAATCGATCGCCAATGGCGAAAAACCGAGTGTCCAGTTGCCTACGGAGTACTTCAATGTTTAGTAGTGAAGCCCCGTCCAAGTTTCAATCCTGATCCCACTGTTGTTCTTAAAACGTTATGGAGCCTTGCTTCTGTCATTCTAACATGAGCAGTTAGCTCTGCAAGTCAAGGTCGGGGTATTTCTATGTGGACGACCGTCTGTTTGTTCAACAGAACTAATGCATAAAAACCCCAGAGCAAGAGGCAAGTCTGATTTCGCCGATGCTCTGGGGAACCGCTGCACAGGTAGTAGCTCAAGACCACCTACCAGTGAGCTCCAACTGGCGTTACCGCCAGTCACCTCTTTCCTGGAAGGTGTGAGAGGCTAACTTTGCGCCTGTACAGCGACTTGGTTGATCCATTACACACCACCTCCTTTCATTGTGTCTATTGTAACTTGCTTTTCCCCTCCTGTCAAGCTTTTTGGGGTAGTTTTTGAAATATAGCAAACATACAGGCAGAGGATGCATAGTGTTGACACATTTCATCTGGCGGCATACACTAGAAGCAATGAGGATATTTGCGGAAGGAGGAGTCTATGGCCATTGAACGTACAGCTCATCCCTACATCGTTCGCGACTCCACCATCTATGGAGGCGAGCCTATCGTTGAGAGCACACACACCGGGGTGCGTCACATCATTCTGCTCTTCCAGGCGGGCAAAGACCCAGAAGAGATTGCCAAAATTCATCACCTCTCTCTTGCCCAGGTGTATGACGCCATCAGTTACTTCTATGACAACGAGGCAGAGATCACGCATTACATTCGTCATGAATCCTGGGGAAACACATGAATCGGCCTGCCTTCCTGGCAATACTTTTCGCGTATGCGCTATACTTATGTATAGTGACTGAACTTTTTCAGAATGATGTTCCATCCCAGAGATCTGTTTTTACTACTCACGCGCTCCAAGTGATCCCGGTGTCCACAAACATGTGCTACCGTCCTTCTCATCACAAGCACGCACACAGTGTGATGAGACAACGTATACCGGGGGCCTGTGAGCGTAACAGGCCTGGCCAAAAGTAAGATGTCGTTCATCTGTCTACCATCGTTGAAGTTTCATTGCAAATAATTTTGCTAGAGGAGGACCTTCCACATGCAGCAGTACATTGACCTGCTCATAGATGCCCTCCTGGACGAGGGCTTTACAGTGGATGAGGCCAGCAGGCTGATCCAATTGCGCGAAGCATATGAAGAGCAAATAGCGAAACAAGAAACAAACCACCACCGTTTTATACGTTGGCTGGTCGAACAAGGCCGATTGAGTGACTGGTAGCTGATTTTAGGAAGGAGGTCTCTATGAAAGCGGTTGTCATGGCAGGTGGCGAAGGGTCGCGACTACGACCATTGACAGTCAAACGTCCCAAACCAATGGTCCCGATTGCTGGCAAGCCGGTGATGGAACACATTCTCAATTTACTGAAGCGCCACGGCATCACAGAAGTCGTCGTCACCGTGCAGTATTTAGCGAGCAATATCGAAGATTACTTTGGCAACGGCTCGCAGTTTGGCGTACGTATCACCTATTCACGGGAAGATGTTCCACTGGGCACGGCTGGCAGTGTGAAGAACGCCGAAGAGCAGCTTACTGAGCCATTTCTTGTCATTAGTGGGGACGCACTGACGGACTACAACCTTAGCGAGATTATCAGTTACCATCAGGTGAAGAAGTCGCTGGCGACGCTCATGCTGGCACATGTGCCAAATCCTCTGGAGTATGGTGTGATTATCACGAATGAAGAGGGGCATATTACCCAGTTTCTGGAGAAACCAAGCTGGGGGGAAGTCTTCAGTGACACAATCAACACTGGTATTTACGTCCTGGACCCCAAGATTTTCACCTACTTTGAGAAAAACAAACAATTCGACTTTAGCCAGGAACTTTTCCCCATGATGTTGAAGCAGGGTGATCCTATTTATGGATACATCGCCACCAGTGGCTATTGGTGTGATGTGGGAAACTTGAGTGAGTATATGCGTGCTAACGCCGATGTCTTGCAGGGACGTGTGACGACGGAGTTGATTGGCAAGAACATTGGCGGCAACATCTGGTGTGAAGAGGGAGTGGAGATTGCCGACGATGCACAATTGTATGGACCGATTTACCTGGCACATGAGTGTAAAGTCAAATCAGGTGCCATTATCCACGGGCCAAGCTCGATTGGCAGCTACAGTATCATCGATGAACGTGCACAGGTTGACCGCAGTATCGTCTGGAACAACTCGTATATCGGTGAGCGGGCCGAATTGCGAGGTGCACTGGTTGGTTCATCGACCGGCATAAAGAGTAAAGCAGTGATGTTCGAGGGATCGGTCGTCGGTGATAATTCGATAGTTCAGGAAGGCGCCATCATCCAGCCAAACATCAAGATTTGGCCTGATAAAGAGATCGAGGCGGGAGCGGTGATCAATACCAGCATCATCTGGGGATCTCAGGGGAGACGCGGTCTATTTGGTCGCTATGGTGTCACCGGCCTCGTCAACGTCGACATGACACCCGATTTTGCGACGAAACTGGGGGCAGCGTATGGTGCCATTCTACCGAAAGGCGCGATTGTCTGTATCAATCGTGATGCACATCGCACATCACGCATGATGAAGCGCGGTGTGGTTGCCGGTTTACCTTCAACCGGGGTTGACGTACACGATATTAACCAGGTCCCAATTCCGGTAGCACGCTACTATATTCGCAGTACCAATGCTGTTGGCGGCGTACACGTGCGTGCCACGCCCTACGACAAGCGCATCGTGGATATCAAGTTCTTCGACCAGTACGGGCTAGACATCAATAAGACTACCGAACGCAAAATAGAAAATCTCTTTTTCCGTGAAGACTTTCGCCGCGTCTATGTCGATGAAATAGGCGCGATTGAAGTGTTGCCCAACCCAGATGTGCTCAATCGTTACCTGGAAGGATTCACAAAGGTAATCGACGATGAGATGGTAAGACAGCGCAAATTTCAGCTGGTCGTAGATTATGCTAACGGCAGTACGATCCAATTATTGCCAGGCATCTTCAATCGACTGGGTAGTGAGATCATCGTGCTGAATGAAAGTATGGATGAGAATCGCCTCTCCCGCCCAATGGAGGAGGTGGAGAAGGACATCCAGCGTCTGGCCACAATTACCAGGGCATTGAATGCTGACCTGGGGATTCGTATCGATCCAGGTGGTGAGCGTATCTGGGTGGTGGACGATAAAGGTAGGGCACTGGATGGGATGAAGATGCTTGTAGTCATGACCAGTCTTTTCCTACGTAAGTATCAAAATGCGACGGTGGCAGCTCCGGTGACAGCTCCGAACGCATTACAACAGGTTGCCAGGCGTTATGAAGGATATATTCAACATACACGGGTCCTGCCATATGCCTTGATGACGGCGGCAGGGCGAGATGGGGTCGTCTTGGTGGGGGATGGTCTTGGCCGCTTCGTCTTTCCGATCCTTCAACCTGCCTTCGACGGCATGCTCGCAATTGCCAAACTGCTCGAGCTGCTTGCAACCTTTCATGTGCATCTGTCGGAGGTGGTAGATGATTTGCCGACGTACTATATGAGCCAAACCAGTGTGGCTTGTCCATGGGAACATAAGGGCAAGGTAATGCGCATCCTGAGCGAGCAGTACCGCGAACGACGATCAAAACCGATTGATGGCATCAAGATCGACCTGGGCAAAGAGTGGGTCTTGATCCTGCCGGACGCCGACCAGCCGCTCTTCCAGGTCATTGCCGAATTTGTATCGAACGAGCAGGCGCAGGCGCTCGCAGAAAAATATGCCCGTGTTGTCAGTGGCTTGCAACAGTCAGGTGCCACCGCTTGAAGGAAAATTAGTGATGCCTGGCATTGCCTGCGATACCAGGCATCACTAGACCAAAGCCATGGCAATAGCATGAAGCGAGGATTTTTGCTCCGCTTGTTGGTTGTACAGACGTTCAACAGCAAGCCGTACCCCTTCGCTGAAGTCGACTTCAGGACGCCATCCCAACATGCGCCAGGCAAGCTGATTGTCCAAAACAACTGCTGACCCTTCCAACGAAGAGCCGATCACTGGTGAGCCAGTCATATGCAGCGGCTCTATCTCACTGTGTAGCAGATCAGTCGCAGCGCGATAGAACTGTCTCAGATCATAGCCCTGACCCGAGCTGATGTGCAGTGTCTGATTCTGCACATGTTCGAGAGCACAGAGATTGGCTCGCACTACATCGTCAATAAAGATATGGTCTCTCACCTCGTTGGCGGCACCACGAATGATGGGACGTTTCCCCGCTAACAGCATGTGCACAAAATAGCTCAAGGGATGCTGTATCATTTCTGTGTCGCTCTCGCCATACACATCGGCATAACGGAAAATAGTATATTTCAAGGCGTACTGGCTTCCATAGTAGCGCACATACCACTCGCCAGCAGCTTTACTAATGTCTTGAGGTTGTTTTGGGCAGAGTGGTGAGTTTTCCGAGATTGGAAGATGCTCGGCGCTCACACACCCATACAGAGTATTGCCACCAGAAGCGAAGATGAATTTGACAACTAATGCGCTGACACAGCTATCTAACACATTCAAAAGGCCACGCACATGCACATCCGCATCCGCCAGCGATCGTTCCCCAGGCAGCACGTATTCACGCTGGGATGCGTGATGGCTCACCAGATCAGGACGTTCCTGCTGGAAAAGAGTGTGCAGTTTTCCATCGCGAATATCCATATGGTAGAAGCGCGCACGGGGGTCAACTGCCTTGCGCGACCCATTCACTAACGTATCAATCACAAACACGTCATGACCCGCATCTAAATAGGCTCGCGCTATATGGGAACCCATAAAGCCCGCGCCGCCAGTTATCGCTATCTTCATGGAATCACTTGTCCCCTCTGTTTTTTCGTTAATACTAGTGCATAATCGCCTAACTTTTTAGGGAAAGGAAAATTTGGGGACACCCCAAAGCCCGGCAGGGAAGCTTCGCCCCCTGCATCCCCATAACCTAATTAGTCTCTTGACTTTGCACTAGAGATGTAGCTATGCATCACCCTGGGATGTTGGTAAGGTAAGTGTCACACAAGTGCCATCACCTTCCCTGCTGCGTAGCTTCAGGTTGCCATGCATGGCCTCTACAAGCTTGCGAGAGATGTAAAGCCCCAGCCCTGCACCGGGAACCTGGTCGGTCGCGGGATGTTCCAGCCTGCTAAATGGCTTGAAGAGCAGCGCTTGTTGCTGGTGTGAGATACCAATGCCCTGATCACATATAGTGATGTGCAACATTGATGTTTCTGATATGGCCCGGGTTGCTTCGCCGAATACATGACTTTGGGCGCGATGTGTAGTAGGAGAAGCATTGGCAAGTAACTCGATCCTGCCCCCATCCGGCGAATACTTGACGGCATTCTCCATCAGGTTGGTGAGCACCTGCTGTAAGCGGTCAGGATCAGCCCAGGCCAGGGGCAACTGCTGGTCTAGAAGGCACCGAATGGAATAGTGTCCAGGTTGCTGCTGATCAGCTCGCTGTTGTACCAGTTCAGCTACTCGTTGGCAGAGATGTGCCACGTTGACCTGGGTGAAATGGAGTGCCAAACGCCCTGACTGTAAGCGTGACATATCAAACAGATCACTGATCAGCACTTCCAGGTGCTCAGCCTGTTCCATGATAGTTGACAGGTAGTGCCGCTGGCGTGCAGGAGTCATCGCCTCTATGGAGTTGTCGGCAATGCCATATGTCTGCAAGAGTTCTGCATAGCCTTTAATGGATGTCAGCGGCATGCGTAGCTCGTGCCCGAGTATGGAGATGAATTCGTCCTTTTGCTCCTGAGTATCGGTGGCCTGAGTAATAATCACACCATCGGTGATATCCGCGGGCTGTAGCGCCATCGGCGAACCGCTTATTGGGCCGATGAGATGTGGGCGAAGGAGAGCGGCGTACAAGTCGAGCAATTTTCGTTCTAAACTCTGTGCTGCTTTGGCGAGGAAACCACTTAATAGCAGGTGCTCACCATGAGGAAACGCTTCTGCCTGTAGGGTGGTTACGAGGAAAAGGCCTAGTAGACCGGCAGGACGCTCAAGCGGCGCTGCAGCGATATTGAGAACCTCGCCGGTCTGCACTTGAAATTGGTTGCTACTCTGCACTTTTCCGGTTTGAATGGCCATATCGCATAAAGCTCGTACATGCTCATCATGGAGTAAGATGTTAATATCCGGTGAACCGCCAACATAATGGTAATAGTTGGTAGGGAATAGTTCGAGCAGCGGATGACGCACCTGGGGCTCGGGACAGCCAAGCAGCAGATGAACGGTACCATTACCAAGCAGATAATGAACCTGTTCAGCCAATGCAAGAAAACGTACTTCTGCCGACATGTCTACCTCTCGTTACACAACTTTTTTTTAGTATAAGAGTGCGGCAAACAAGCGAGCAGAGAATAGAAACTCTTTAGGTGCCAGAAGAGAACAGAGAATCTTATTGTTGGTTCAGGTCTATCGAGCCAGACCCAGTTTGTAATGCCAATTCAGCCCGCGGTGGATTACCAATGTTACCATGTGCTTCATGAGCATCGGGAGACTGCAAATTCACCTCTACAAAATCAGAGGTGATTTCACCAGAACCTGTGGTGGCATCCACATGCACGGATGTGTTGCCCGGCAAGGTAACCTCGATGTCGCCAGAACCTGTCTCAAGTCGATAACTTCCATGGGGATCGAGAGAGCTGACCAATGTAATGTCACCACTACCCGTATTGAGCGTCGATTGCCCACTGAGGGTGTCCTGAGTTGCGTCGATAGAACCGCTTCCGGTCTCTAAGGACAATTGCCCGTTCACACCGCTTACATCGATGTCACCTGAGCCTGCCTTTATTTGTAGATTAGCATTAGCGGGCACTATTACGTCGAGATTGACACCTTCTTGGCCGGAGGAACCGAACCCATTATCTTCTACGGTAACAGTAATCGTATTGCCGTCCGGGCTCGGATCGTAGTTTATCTGAGGGGTATTGCCAAAACCATCGTCCTCCTGGGTTGGGTTGAAAGTAACAGTGTTGGTACTGCCAGCCTGAACTTGGATTGTGCCAAAATTATCGTTTATTACGATCGTTGGATGAATACCGACCGAGAAACTGGCCGGTTTTAGATATTGCTCGCTTTGAGGATGAGGACGAGGACCGAAGAACGGACTGGCGATTCTACCCATGAGCGCAAAGGCGATCAGCACAATAATGAGCCATAACCACGGGCTGCCTCGTCTACGTGGGCGTTGCTCGAATTGACTTACACCTATCTTTTCTGTTTGTGAGTCTGCATAGGGGGCAGCTCCTGTGTATACCCTTTCTTGCTGTGGATGAGATGTAACCTGCCAGCTTGGTTGTTCGCGTGGGTCGGTATTGATTGGTTGCGGGATGTATGGCTCCTGCTCGTCAGTATTGATGTTGCTCTGTTGAGGAGGTCGCCACTCGGGGTCAGCAAACTGCATCTCCTGGTCGTTCATGTATTTAGCTGCCTTTCTTATCCTGCTTCGGTGGTGTTCTCTATGATTTACGTGGCTGAGAAAGGGTTTGTTGCAATATTTTGCTCTTGACCATAAACACAGGGCAAGGTACAATGGGCCGGTACAACATGGTTATGGTTTTCCATAGAACTAGCTTGATGGTGCATCTGTCTTGAGATGAGAAAAGTGCGCTGTGAGTATCACTGTCGTCTGAACGCACTTGTTACACCTGAACGTACTGATTAAGTGAAGAGTGATGAGGGACATACTGGATGTACCATAGAGAGCATAGCTCTCAGAGATCATGTAGCAGAAGGATAGAAATTTGATGTCCGATACTGGCCAAAAGCAAACAGAATCTACGAACCCTAATGAGAATGATGCCACCCAATTTGGGGATGTGGGTATTGTGGAGGTTTCAACACCTGAAATTGTGGTTGCGCCAGAAGCACCTGCCAGGCTGATTACATCACCTTCACCTGCGCAACAACAGAGTCGTGCTGGGAATGCCGAGCATCTCGCCGCACGACGGCCCGTTCAACCATTGGATGTCGATGCACCGGAGGTAAAACAACGCTTGAGTGAATTGCGTACGGAGATGACTACCTTAGTGACCGATCTGCGTTGGGGTGGTGCATCTGTAGGGGAGACTGCTGAGCGTGTCGTCCCACTCCTCAATGTAGGCTCAGTCCAACAGTGGGCCCAACCGTTGGTCGCGACTATCCTGGAGATAGACCGTGCCGGTAATCTGACCCCTGTCTGGCTAAAAGTAATCGAGCAAGAAGACGATGTTGATCTGCCTCCCAATGCAAATCCTGCAGAGACGATGATAGGACGTGCAAGGCGTTTTGCGCTTCTGATGCTGGGCAACTACAAATCGCCGGAACTCTCCGAGGTTCTGGGCAAGCTGGCTGTGGACCCCAATTCGTCCCTGTATGCAACGAAGTCGCTGGAGAAACAGGGTACAACCCCTGCAATGCAGGCTTTGATCAGTGCCCTCAAGGATGCAGAAGGCTGGGCGAAAGTAGATATCGTTGATGCGTGTACGGCTCTGAAGTATTTTCGCTTTGATGATCTCCTGCTGGCGAGTGGCCTCGACCGTGCTACAGGTCTGGAAAGCTACATCGCTGTTCCACTGTACCGTACCATCGAACTGGGACGGTACTTACGAGGCGGGGGTGGAGTCGCTCCGCGTCTTACTCAACAGGCTGCGATGGTTATCAGCCAGGTTTTGCAGGATAGTATGAGCGGTAGTCCGAGTGCGGAGACGCTGCCAATTATCTTCGAGCGTGATCTAGCTCCGCTGGAAAACGCACTTTTTGAAGGCGTTCGCAAGTCCCCAAACTGGCGCGGTGTGATTACGCTGCACCGTCTTGGTCTACTGGTTGGTCGCTACTGGGCCGACATTACACGTGGAACCGTGCAGGACCCCCGTATCGTCCAGCAGGTGAATGCCTGTGTGCCGATGATGCCCGAAGTTGAGCGTTGGATGAACGGTCCCGGTCGGGACGTATTGTTAGAGGCACTCACCGGTTCGGAGGAAGAGGCACTCGCACCCTGTGTGAAGGCATTGGGTGACTTGCGTGAGCCTCGTGCCATCTCTGTGCTCACTGCTCGTCTGGATGCTACCACGCGCATTGCTGATCGTGAGCATGCCTTGCAACTTGGAAGTATCTGTGAGACGTTGGGCCGCCTGGGCGATCGTCGCGTTGTTGGCTCAATGCAGCAATTTATTGGACGTGTCGTCAATATCGGATCGCGAACCGCACGTCCCAAACGTCGAGACAATTTGCCTGCCGGTGATGCTGATATACCTGGAAGCATTGTCTACGCGGCGGTTATACGTGCATTTGGGCAACTGAATGACCGAAGTACACTGGACTTCACCTTCCGTGCTGCTGGTGACTTCGACCCCTATGTGCGCACACAAACCTTTGAGGCACTGAGACGTCTTGATCCCCTGGGCGAGGACATGCGCAGCCGTATAGCGGTGCGAGAGGCTCTGAATGATCCCCGTGATAGTGTTGTGCGCATTGCTTGTCAGCTCGCCGCGCAGTATCATGATGGAGATACTGTTCCCGCCCTGCGTCATCTTGCTGAGACGCGTCCTGAATTCACTGCGTCCGTGTATGATGCCTTGCGGCAACTTGGCTAAACAGTGAGGTGATATTTAGTTCTGACAAAAGGGGGTTGGGTAATCTGCAAGGTTACCCGGCCCCCTTTTGTCAGAACTAGTTCTTTTGGCCCATTTCTGTATACTATAGTTAGGCAGGGTTTATAAGGGCCTGGTTTCTTTGCAGCCCTATGCGGGGATGTGGGGCAAACAAGCCTGAGGGCTTGCAGTTCCCCAAAACTCCTATCCTTAGCAGAACTTGCTATTATTTCTTGAGGAAGAACGGACGAGATGAAAATGTTGGTAGGGAAAACTCTCGGTGGGTATCAACTCCTACGACTCATCGAAAGCGGTGGTATGGGCGATATCTACCTGGCTCAGCATCCACGCATCGGGCGGAAAGTGGCGATTAAAGTTGTTTGTGGCGAGCTACGTGCTATTCCAAATACCCCGGAAGGCTGGCATGCTATTGCGCGTTTTGAGCGGGAGGCGCGCGCCGTCGCTGCGTTGGAGCATGAACATATTTTACCGCTCTATCATTTTGGCGAAGAGAGCATCGAACCAGGTGGCATCCCAATCACCTACCTTGTCATGCCCTATCTCGCCGAAGGTTCACTGTGGAATTGGTTACAGCGGCGCACACAGCAATTTGGTTTTGGCTGGCCCATTTCGGCTGAAGAGGCTGGTCACTATCTCATGCATGCCGCTGCCGCATTGCAGTGTGCACATGATCATGGCATTATTCATCGCGATATTAAACCGACCAATTTTTTGATTCGTGTCGAATGTTCCTCATCGCTGATTGAGCAGCATGCCAGGCTCTCTAGTATCTTTCCCCAGGGTATTCCCCACCTGTTACTGGCAGATTTTGGCCTGGCCGCCTTCTATCGTAGTGGGCACAAGCTTCATCGTTCGGTTGGTACTCCGCTCTACATGGCTCCTGAGCAATTTGAGGATTCGGCGCCGACGAGCTCTGTGCCGGTCGGACCTGCTGCCGACCAGTACGCGCTTGCAGTCATGATCTACCAGCTTGTGGCGGGCCGTGCCGTTTTTGAGGGAACAGCGAGTCAATTGCTGCGCCATCACCGTTGCACGCGGCCCACGCCGCCGAGCGTCTGCAATCCGTCTCTGCCAGTTGAACTGGATGCGGTATTGCTGCGAGCGTTAGCAAAGGAGCCGGAAGAACGCTATCCTACCATTCTGGGGTTTGCGCAGGCCTACCATGCCACATTGCATGAGTTATCACGTTCACCTCTTACCGGTGGATCAGCCTCCAGGGAAAGACTGTGGGTACGGGAAGTAAAAGCCCAGGAGGTGGCGTCAATGACTCCCAAAGGTCCTGATCGCGCCACCGTTCTGCTCCCAGCGTCAGGCAGGATCTTGGTGCCTGCACATCGCCCACAACCCTTACATCTCTTGCAGCCGGAACCTGCTGTAATGGATATGTCCTCATTCGTGGCAACATTGGAAAATCCCAAACGACAGAGGCAAACACCTCATCCACATCAACAGGAAAAAAGCTCAATTACTGAGTATGAGTCGTCTACAAATGCCGGACAAGTGCCGGGCAGTGAATGTACACCGGTATTACTACGTCCATCGCGACACACGCTGACCTTTGCTTGGTCAGTGTTGGGACTAGTTGTACTCTTGCTATTGCTGATCGGCTTGATAATGGTTGTTGCGCGGACGGGCGTTTAGAGCGGCTGCAAAAGTCCACCTTTATGATGGCTATCGCAATTGATCTACTAACCTGCGGGCCACGTGGAGCCACCGTTCAGGTGTATCGTCGGGAACAGAGCATCCATTCGCCAGGATTAAGTGTCTGCCTTTCGTTTCGGCCAGAGCGGCCATGATCTCGTTCGTCAGTTCTACCTCACTGCCATGGGTGAGGGGACCACGTTCGGCTAAGCCTGCCATCAGACACTTATCGGTCAGCGTCGGCGCCTCTTCCAGGGTTGGTCCGGTGAGACGGTCACTCCAACTCATCACAGCAACTGGGTAATCCGTGAAGAGGTCAAAGTAGAGCGTATCTTCTTCTTGCGATGGATCGGCATGGACATGCACGACATTCAGCCAGCCCGCTTGCGCTCCTTCAAGCACCTGCAGGTCATAGGGACGACCGAAACGAGCATATTCTTCCCGCGTAAAATCGATGTTGGTAGCCCCCATACAGGAGAAAAATATACCGCTTGCTCCTTCTTCGATAGCCGCCTCCGCTAGTTCGCTGAGATTGGCTGTTAGTATCTTCAATCCTTGCTCGAATGAGGCTGGGTCCTCTCGCGCATGTTTTATGGCTGTGGCCTTGCCGATGAAACGCATTGTTTGGGTCAAGGGGCTGAACAGGGTGAGAATTAGGGGAAAATCGCTGCCCAGTTGGGCACGGAGTTGGCGAATACAGACGAGTTGCTGCTCGAAGCTGGGGGTGTCCAGCCCCAAGCGTGGCAAGGTGTGCCACTGTGCAGCATGTGTAATCGGTGTTTGGGGGGCCGGGTAGAGTAGGTCCGGCATTATTTTCACGATGTCGAGGTCGAACTTCTCGCGGAAAAACTCCATCGTGAGTTCGGCCATGCGCTGTCCCGATCCTTCCGGCCGGAAGTGATGCCAGAAACAGAGGGGTACGCGATCTACATGCTGTCCAGCAACCGCTGCACGTACACGCTCACCTGGTGTCATTGGCTCAGGCTGTGCAGTCATACTTCTGGTTCCTCTTGATATTCTTGAACGTACTCAATCGGATATGCTCGTGGTCGATCGATGGGCGGAAGCCCTTGAGCGTAACGTGTTTTGTCGCGCTGAGATTGCTCTTCTAAGCGTTCGTTGTATACCTTTTCATACAAACGAGCTAGTAGGATACCGAGCGCCGCACCAGTTGTCATCGCTATCAGCTTTGCCAATGCTGCACCAAGATTATTCATGCTGCTTCCTCTCTGTCTTATCGGCAGTTGTTCCGAAAAATTGCCTATTATAGAGTATACGGCATGGCGGGAGGGTGAGTTGCAGTCTGAGAAGGGAATGAGTCTTTTGCCTCTCGACTAGTTGCTAAGTTTTTGGTACTATGTGCGGCAACAACTTAAAAGATGTAGAAATGTCTTACGTCCAGTTTCCAGACAGAACAGGAAAAAGAAGAGAAGGTGTTTTATGATGGACGGACTGCAACGTCGCATCCAGATTGCGCGTGGCAAATTGCCTGCCGATTTGGTCCTGCGTAATACACAACTCGTTAACGTGTGTAGCGGCGAATGTTATGCCGCTGATGTTGCCATTGCTGACGGTCGCATTGTAGGTGTTAGTGCCCCTGGTGAGGGTTATCAGGGACACGAGGAACGTGACCTGCAAGGGCGTTGGCTGGCCCCTGGACTCATCGATGGTCACATGCATATTGAAAGCACGATGATGGTGCTTGCCGAGTTTGCCCGCATTGTCACACCCCGGGGTGTGACTGCTGTCATTCTTGATCCTCACGAATTTGCCAATGTCATGGGCGTTGCGGGCATTCGCTACGTTCTCGAATCTGGGCATGGTCTGCCGCTCTCGGCCTACGTCATGCTGTCATCGTGTGTGCCTGCTTCATCTTTTGAAAGCCCCTACCGTGCCCTCATGGCCGATGATCTCCTACCTCTGCTTGAAGAGGAGCGTGTGCTCGGCCTCGCCGAAATGATGAATATACCAGGAGTGTTACATGGCGATGAGCAGGTCTTGGAAAAGATTGTCGCAACACACAAACACGGCCTGGTCGTTGATGGGCATGCTCCCGGACTTAGTGGCCGCGATCTCTGCGCCTATGCTGCGGCTGGCATCATGTCCGATCATGAATGTACTACGCTTGAGGAGGCCCGCCAGCGTATTCGCCTGGGCATGTGGCTCATGATCCGTGAAGGTTCTGCGGCCCGCAACCTGGATGCATTGCTGCCGCTGGTCAAAGAACTGCATCCGCCGCGTGTCTTCTTCGTCACCGATGACCGTGATCCGCAGGATTTGACCACCCGCGGACACATCGACTCAATGGTGCGCCGCGCAATCGAACTGGGGCTTGATCCTGTCGAGGCGTTGCGTCTTGCTTCCTATAATACAGCGCAATACTTCCGGCTTTATGATCGCGGTGCGATAGCCCCTGGTTTTGTTGCAGACCTGGTCGTACTGGATGATCTGCGCACATTTCAAGTCGAGTCGGTGTACAAGGATGGCGTATTGGTTGCGCGCGGTGGCAGACTGCTCGTTGATGTGCCTGTTGTCGCCTCACCTGCTGCTACCGACACCGTGCATATTGGCAACATTCGAGAGGCTGACCTGCATATGCCAGGCAAGGCTGGATGTGTCGAAGTGGTTGGGATTGAGCCTGGACAGATCACGACGAAACACCTGCAAGAGGAAGCACCCATACGCGATGGCGAGATTGTCGCCGACCCAGCTCGTGATTTGCTCAAGCTCGTTGTGATCGAGCGACATCATGCCAGCGGACGTATTGGCCTGGGATTAGTCAAGGGTTTTGGTTTGCAGCATGGTGCTCTTGCCTCCAGTGTGGCACATGATGCACACAACCTGGTCATTGCAGGAGTGAGTGACGGTGATATACTCAGGGCAGCATGTGCATTGGAAGAAATGGGTGGTGGCTTTGCCATTGTGGTAGATGGAGAGGTACGTGCCAGCGTGCCGTTGCCGCTAGGTGGCCTCGTCTCGCCACTGCCTGCTGCTGAACTGGTACAGCAAATGCATACGCTTGACGCCACTGCTGCTGCTCTCGGTTGTACACTTGAACATCCCTGCATGACACTCAGCTTCCTGTCTCTCTCGGTTATTCCGGCACTCAAGCTCACTGATCAAGGGTTGGTCGATGTCGAAACGTTCACACTGCTGCCGTTACAAGCTTGAGTTGGCTGGATGTTTGAATTGCCTGGTACCCGCAAGGGGCACCACTACATTGACAAGGTGGCCTGGTACCCGCAAGGGGCACCACTACATTAGAGAATAAATACTATGTTACTCAACTTACTTGAATATCATTGGGCGGAGCATATAGACGATGCACTGCTGTTGCTAGCACGCCTGGATGTTAAGACTGTGCCTTTGGCCGGTGGTACGTACCTGCTCGGTCTGCAAGATGACAGTATCCAGGCAGTGGTTGATTTGCGTGAGCTTGGACTCGCCTACATCTCAGAAGATGCGCGTGGAGTTCATCTTGGCGCGATGACCACGCTGCAAAACATGGTGGATGCCCCTATGCTCAAGAACCTGGCAATGGGATTGCTTGCGCGTGCAGCGTTGGTTTCCTCGTCCTCGCGACTGATTCGCAACTGCGCCACCATTGGCGGTACACTTGGTGCGGGTGCTGCCTCGCAAGCGGACCTACTTACAGCCCTGACGGTGATGGATGCCGAAGTCGTCTTGCGCTCTAACTCAAAGTCGCTGGTCAATCTCAGTGGGGGTACGTTCGAGCGTCCGGGGTTGGCACTATCAGGTGTCACACTGCGAGGTAAACAAGAACGGCGTGTCCCATTGAGTGCACTCACACTGGAACGTCGTCCCAATGAACTGATTGTTGAAGTGTCCATTCCTCACCCAGCTCCTGGCTGTGGTACCTCTTTTATGCGTGCCGGGCGTACGTCCGCAGATGTGGCCCTATTGAATGCTGCCGCGCTCGTGGAGGTGTCGAATGGTATTTATCAGCGTGTACGGTTAGCCTTGGGTGGAGTCAACATGGAGCCAATACGTCTTGAAGGCGTTGAGAGGCAGCTTGAGGGTCAACCTGTGACCGACAATCATGAGGAGAGCCAGCGTCTGCTCAGGGTGCTGCAAGAGGGGATGGCTGGCTTCCGTCCGCCGTCTGATTTTCGCGCCAGTAGTGGGTACCGGCGCGTAAGCGGGATGAACCTGTCGTACCGTGTGCTTGAGGAGGCCATAAACACCTCACATTGGCATAGCGTGATTTCGTCAGAAGGGATGGTATGAGGTATGGAGCTTGAACTGCGTATCAACGGGGTCGTCAAAAGCTTGGAGGTGGCCTCAAACGAATCGCTCATGACGGCGTTACGCCAAGAAGGGTATTTTAGTGTGAAGCATGGGTGTGAGACTGGCGAATGTGGTGCCTGCACCGTGCTCGTCGATGGTGTGCCACGCCCTAGCTGCGTCATGCTAGCAGCACAGGCTGGCGGCTGCACGTTGATGACGGCAGAGTGCCTGGGGTACGTGCTGGATAAATCCGCACTCTACCAGAAGCTCCACCCATTGCAAGAAGCGTTTGTCGAAATGGGCGCTGTACAATGTGGGTTCTGTGCGCCAGGGATGCTGCTCTCCGCCTATGCCTTACTTCAAGGGAATCCTCACCCAACAGAAGACGAGGTGCGTGATGCTCTTTCTGGCAACTTGTGCCGATGTACGGGCTACGTCAAACCGGTTCAGGCCGTCATGCGTGCCGCCGCAAGCTTGCGAGGTGAGCAAGAAAATGTAATGGTACCACTTGAGGGTACCAGGGGGGTAGTGGGCAAACCTGAGTGCAAAGTCGATGCTGTCAAGCTGGTAACAGGCAAACCTGTCTTCGTCGATGACATTGAACTGCGGAATTTACTGCATGGACGGCTGTTGACCAGCCCACATGCTCATGCACGCATTCGCAGGATCGATGTTTCTCAAGCGCGAGCGTTGTCTGGTGTGCACGCGGTGTTGACTTACAGAGATGTGAAGCGGATTCCCATCAATGGTACCAGGCAATTCTGGTCCGAGTCCGAGAAGGGCCCGCATGACCAGTACTGCCTGGATAGTACTGTGCGCTTTGTGGGTGATCGTGTGGCGGCTGTTGCGGCTGAAACACCTGAAATTGCTGAGCAAGCGCTAGGCCTCATCCGCGTCGATTATGAAGTCCTACCAGCCGTGCTCGACCCGCGACAAGCGATAGAGCCTGGTGCGCCGTGCCTGCATGCTGAGACCGATTCGTATGGTATATACAATGCTTCACGCAATGTAGCTGCGCACATTCAAGCAGAGGTGGGAAGTGTAGACTACGGGTTTGCCGGGTCAGATCTCGTTGTCGAGGGTGAGTATATCGTTCCGCAGGTGCAGCAAACTCCTATCGAGAACCACATTGTCATCACATACTGGGATGAAGATGATCGTCTCGTCGTGCGGAGCAGTACAGAGGTGCCGCAGCATGTACGTCGTATAATTGCTCCATTGATTGGCTTACCACCGAAGCGTATTCGTGTTGTGAAGCCGCATGTCGGTGGAGGATTCGGCGCGAAGCAAGACGTTGTGCTTGAGGATATATGTGCATTGCTCACGATTGCCACGAACCGCCCTGTAAGGCTAGAACTCTCACGAGCTGAGGAGTTCCGTAGCAGTCGTTTGCGCCATGCTGACATTGTGCGTATGAAAACCGGCGTCAAGCGAGATGGTACAATCATTGCCAATTCGATGACAGTTCTTGCTAGCACCGGAGCGTATGGCATGCATGCCCTGAGTATGTTGCGTGACACAGCTTTGCAAACGCTGCTGCTCTATGCTTGTCCCAACATGCGCGTTGTGGCCCAGGCGGTGTACACGAATGTGTCACCCGCGGGAGCCTTTCGTGGCTATGGTACACCACAGGGATTCTTCGCCCTGGAGAGCCAAATGGACGAGATAGCACAACGGTTGGGTATGGATGCGCTGGAGTTACGCCGCAAGAACTGGCTGACAGTGGGCAATGAAAATCCTCTCCTAAGGGCGCTAACAGGAACTGTGGTGGCAGGAAAAGATACAGCAGCGGGCCAGGTACACACCATTGAAAGCTGCGGACTGCCGCAATGTTTGCAGATCGTGGAAGAAAAACTTGGTTGGAAGGAGAAGCGTGGCCGGGACACTACTGGTCGCTTCCGGCGTGGCGTTGGTGTCGCGCTGGCAATGCACGGTAGCGCCGGTTCAGGTATGGAGATGAGCGAAGCCAGCATCAAACTCAACGAGGATGGCTCAATCAATCTACTGGTTGGAGTTGCTGATGCAGGTACAGGTTCTGATACGCTCCTGGCGCAGATTGCTGCCGAGGTGCTGGGAGTGCGCGTGGAAGATATTATCTTGCCTTCTTCTGATACAGATCATATGCCTTTCGATAGTTGTGGGTATGCATCAGCGTACGTCAGTGGAAATGCCGTGAAACGTGCGGCGGAGCAGGTATGCAGGCAGATACTGATTATTGCAAGCCGCATGTTGAAGGCTCCTCCTGAAACACTAATCATCGCAGACGGCATGATTCTTGCACCTGGTGGAGAGAAGGTGACTCTTGCACAAGTGGCGTTGCATTCCTTGTACGTCGAAAACCGGCAGCAGATCATGGCGACCGCATCTTGGGCGAGTGATGGTCAGCCTCCTTCTTTTGCGGCGCAAGGGGCAGAGGTGGAAGTCGATACGGAGACTGGCGAGGTCCGGATCCTCAAGGCCATCTCAGCGATTGATGCGGGCAGTGTCATCAATCCCATCATTGCCGAAGGTCAGGTTGAAGGTGGGACAGCCCAGGCGCTTGGCTATGCTGTCTGTGAAGAGATGGTGTATAACCAGCAGGGTGCGCTGCTTACCACCAGATTCGGCGATTATCGCATCTACAGTGCATCTGACGTTCCGCCGATGGAGACCTATATGGTGGAGACCAGCGAGCCTGCGCGTCCATTTGGTGCCAGGGCTGTCACTGGTATTGCAATCGATGGTATGGCCCCTGCGGTCGCTAACGCTGTTGCCGATGCTCTGGGGATACGTATATGGCAGCTCCCGCTCACTCCTGAGCGTGTGCTGCGTGCTATCCATGCGGCTGCTGCAAAACGCTAAAAACGAAGGTGTTAGAGTAGAGGCCAAAAGGATCGTTAACCTTTTAAAAGCTTGACAAATCACCTCGTTTGCAGTTATGATCGTAGAAACAATTCTATCGTTGTTTGTTGTGGCGGCATCCCTTGCGGGTGCCAGGAATTTCGAACCTGAAGAAGGATGGAGACCGTGCAACGTAAGCATTTTGCTTCCATTTTTATTATGCTTAACCATGCCTACTGGATGCCTATGGTGATGGCATTCAGCGGTCTGTCGCTGTCCTCAAATCGTGTACGGGTAATGCTCACCTGAGCAGAGATTTATCAGCACAAAAGCGTACAATGGGGGCGCAGGCGACAGACCTGCGCCCCCTTCTTTTTGTCCAGCATAACGTATCTAACCATACATCGAGAGGGGAAAAACACAATGTTTCACGAACAAAAAGATGCCGATAGCAAAGGCTACTATATCACAACCGCGATTGACTATCCAAATGCCCCACCGCATATCGGTCATTCGCTGGAGAAGGTGGCTGCCGATGTCGTGGCACGTTTCCATCGCTTGCAGGGACACGATACCTACTTCAGTATTGGGCTTGACGAGAATAGCCAGCACGTGGTGCGTGCTGCCGAGGCGAACGGTATCGACCCGACCACATGGGTCAACAAAATGAGTGAGGTTTTCCAGCAAGCTTGGTCAGGGCTGGACATCTCATACGACTATTGGATTCGTACCACGCAGGAGCGTCATTTTCGCGCCTCACAGGAACTCTTTCGCCGGGCGCAGGCGCGAGGTGACATCTACAAGTCAGTGTACAGTGGTTGGTACTGTCCAAACTGCAACACATTCTCCACCGATGAAGAACTCGTTGAAGGCAAGTGCCCCAATCATCCATCGCTCACACCGGAATGGCTGGAGGAGGAGAACTACTTTTTTGCGCTCAGCAAGTATAGCGATCGCCTCCTTGAGCATATCACAACGCATCCCGAGTTCATCGTGCCTGCTGTCAGGCGGGCAGAAGTGTTGGGGGTGATTGCGCAAGGACTGCGTGACTTCTCTGTGTCGCGCCTTGTACGTCCTGGCACCGAGGCCTGGGGTGTGCCTGTACCAGGTGATCCGCAGCACGTCATCTACGTCTGGTTCGACGCTTTAACGAACTATGTGACAGCCGTTGGCTTCCCGGATGATGAGCAACTCTTCGCGCACTACTGGCCTGCGAATGCGCATGTGATCGGGAAGGACATCACACGCTTTCACTGCCTGTACTGGCCAGCGATGTTGCTGTCTGCCGGGTTGCTTTTGCCGCGGCAAGTGGCGGTGCATGGCTTCCTGACGTTGAATGGGCAGCGCATTTCTAAAACTGCTGGCAACAGTATTGACCCGGTGGAGCTGCTGAACGAATTCGGTGCGGATGCCGTGCGCTACTCTCTTGTGCGTAACCTGTCATTCGTCTCGGATGGAGATTTCACACGTGCTGGCTTGATACGTCACTATAACGATGAACTGGCCAACGATCTAGGTAACTTGCTCAACCGTGTCGTGACGATGATTCAGCGCTACCGTAGAGGCATCATCCCTCCACCTGGGCCTGCTGGTGCGCTTGAAGAGGAAATGCAATATCTCGCCGAGGAGACACGTCAACGCTCAGCAGTGACCCTGGATGCCTGGGACCTTGGCGCTGCCCTGGGTATCATCTGGGGTTTTGTACGCCGGACGAATCAATACATCGAGCAGAGTGAACCCTGGCGACTGGCACGTCAAGCTGGAAACGAGGGGCGGCTCGACACGGTGCTCTATTCGGCGGCAGAGGCCTTGCGTTTGCTCTCGATATTCCTGGTGCCCTACATACCTTCGGCTTGTGACCGCATCAGGAGTCAACTGGGGCTAGGGCCTATTGCTGCGGGAGCCTGGGTGCGTGGGGGAACCTGGGGAAGTTGTTCTTTGGCAAGAGTGTCTGCCGGGCCAGTACTGTTTCCGCGTATTCCGAGTGATGTTGTTCCGTAGGGGCGGGGGTAGTCTTTCACTAGGAGGTTTTTGGAAAGGAAGGGACAGTAGCCCAAAAAGGGAGCATTGGTATAGAGACTGATTTTTGCTGCTAAGATAGCCCAAACCAAGATAGCTATCAAAGCAGGAGAAAAATCATGTCTCACCCTGAAGCATTATCACAGTGGATCGAAACAGTGTCAACCATGTTACCGAAGTTAAGTCGTCCGCAGGCCAAGGTGCTGGCCTATTGGAGTTATGGGATGGTGCTGGCCAGGTTGTGTGGTATCACGCTGGCGTGTGCGACCTTAGCGTCGATGGTCTTGAGTCCCAAGAGATATGCCCCTAACAGTGCATTTTGTGCAAGGATGACCTGTGTTCGGGGGATACCCTTGGAGTAGGTGAAAATCCGCTCCACAGCTTCAGGAGTAAAAGGAAACGTATCCTTGCCATTGGCAGCAATCCACCACCGATGTTTGAGCATTGCAGTGGTTTCTGTAGGGGAGAGCGTTTCAATGGTGGAGGCCATAGCCGTTCTGTTCACCAAATTTCTATACCTGTGGTGTGCAAGCCTGGTACGGAATTCTTCTTGAGCGAACAGGACAATTTGCAGAAATTTCTGGTCGTTGCTTTCAAAATTCATCAGTTGGCGTAACATTTCCAATAACGGGGGTTTTAAGCTCTGTGCTTCATCAATGAGTAACACCAGTGTCTTTTTGTGGGTCAGGGTTTGATCTGCGAGAAAGTTCTTAAAGATGGTAAGGAGCTCAAGATAGTTTTTCGAGGTCTGCGGAACTTCAAATTCTTGAATAATAGCTCGGAGCAACTGATTAGGAGTAGGGAAGTTCGGGTTAGCGATAAACATATAAGACACATCGGGCATATCCTGAAGCCGTGCGGCTAATTCTCGCGCTAAAGTCGGTTTGCCGGTGCCAACACGCCCAAAGCACATAGCAAGCCCTCCTCTCGAAGTGATAATCCATTTGGTCTTTTCCAGGGCGATATTATGAGTGGGGGAAATATAGAGAAAACGCGGATTAGGCGAAGTAGAGTAGGGAGTATCTATCAGCTTAAAATGCTCTAAGTATGGAGCGTCCATATGAAAGATGCCATGTTGCCGCGAACTCATGTGTTTCACTTGGCGACTTGCTGGCAACTTACCATTAGTATTGCAGAGGTTAAAATAACTTGTCAAGAGGCATTTTCAGAAGGGGATAGAATGTAAATAATATCTCACGGTTCGCGTAAATCTGGACGCATTCTCCAGATTTCTGATAAGCTGGTGATATGAATGAAGCACTGACGATGAAGACTGAGCGGGTAGATGACATCCCGCTCTTGTTGGCCCAAATGCAGCGCATGGGACTGGTTGAGTTGTTGGATAGGCACTTTCCCAGGCATGGCAACCGCGAGGGGCTGAGCCTGGGCTGGGTCACCGCTTTGTGGCTGACCCATGTTCTCTCGCAAGCCGACCATCGCATAAATCGCGTGCAGTCCTGGGCAGAACAGCGCCTGGAAACGTTGCGGGGGTGTAGCGATGCGCGGCTGGAGGGGCGCGATCTGGGTGATGATCGACTGGCGGATGTGTTGCGAGACTTGAGCGACGATAGGCCTGTCGCAAGTTCGAGCAGGAACTGACAGGACAGTTGGTGAGGGTGTATGACGTGGATCCCAGTTGTGTGCGCCTGGACAGTACAACCGCCAGCAGTTACGCAGCGAGATCGCAGGAGGGGTTGCTGCAGTGGGGGCACAGCAAGGATCATCCACCGGACTTGCCGCAACTCAAAGTGATGCTGGCGACGTTGGACCCGCTGGGGTTGCCGCTGGCCACGGAGGTGCTGCCGGGCCAACGGGCTGATGATCCCTTGTACCTGCCAGCCATCGCACGCGTGCGCGCGTGTCTGAAGAAGCCCGGCTTGTTGTATGTGGGCGATTGCAAGATGGGGGCGCTGGAGACGCGGGCAAGCATCCAGCCCATGGCGATTATTACCTGTGTCCGTTGTCGGCGCTGCAGGTGCCCGCCGAGCTGTTGGCGCAGCAGGTGAAGGCAGCTTGTGCCAGTGGTCAGCCGCTCATCCAGTCAAGCAGACCCAGGCTGATGGGCAGACCCGTTGTATTGCCCGCGGCTATGAACAAATCGAGACCATCACTGCCCAGCTTGATGGGGTCTCTTCCACCTGGACCGAACGACGCTTGCTGGTGCAGTCGCTGGCGGCGTTGCAGGCAGCAAAACAGAGCTTGCACACTCGACTCAAGCAAGCCCAGCAGGCGTTGAGTGAGCTCGTGGTGAGGCGGCAAGGCAAAGCAGTGCTCTCCGAGCGCACGGAGGTGGAGCAAGCGGTGGCTGACACCCTGGCGCACTTCCGGGTGCAAGGACTGCTGCTGGTGACGGTGACTGAAAAGCTGGAACAACAGTCGGTGCGTGCCTATCGGGATCGTGCGGCCACGGTGCGCATCGCCCGCCAGTTCACCATCACCAGCGAAGTGCAAACCGAAGCGGTGCGTGAGGCGAGCGAGCACTTGGCATGGCGCGTGTACGCGACGAACCGAGCGGAAGAGAGGCTCCCCTTGACGCAAGCAGTCGAGGTCTACCGTGATGAGTATCTGGTAGAGCACAACTTCGGACGGTTGAAAGGGCATCCCTTGTCGCTCTCTCCCGATGACGTCGAGCGCGACGATCACGCCACCGGCCTGGTACGTTTGTTGTCGATCGCCTTGCGGGTTTTGACGCTGCTGGAAGTTGCAGCGTCGTCACCTGGCCCGACAAGGCGCTTCCCTGCTCGGACTGTATGCGGGCAATCCCAAGCGCGCGACGACTCGGCCCACGACTGAGCGTTTGCTGGAAGCGTTTCAGGAGATCTTCTTGACCATTCTGGTCGAAGCGCATCAGACACGACGCCATATCACTGCTCTTTCTGCCCTTCAGCAACGAGTGCGGCTTTTGCTGGAGTTTTCTCCAGCCATTTATTGAACCTGTGCGGCGGATCTTTCAGAACCCCCCTAAAAATGAGCGAACCATGAGTAATATTGTTGCTCATCCGTGATATATAAGGAGCCCATAAATCAGTGTTGTTTCTTATGGGCAAAGAGGTGTTACTATGCGTCTATTATTCCGCTACCGCAACCCAAGCCTAAAAACCATGCTAGGCATCACTAAAGCGAAAAAGCGCTTCAACAATGCCGTAGGCATCACAGCTGTAAAGCGACCTTTCCGTGCGTGGGGAAATTTCAAGCGCCGGATGCTTCGCCGTATTGGCTACTATAGCGAGCCAATGAAATTTCTCCCATATCTCGGAAGGAAAAACAAGGAACAATAGAAAGCTACACCTTTCAGCATACACAAGCCCTCACACCGATGGTAGGCGGTTTACAAGGCACGCTAAAAAGGATGTTCTATCTCCCGGGATTTCTCCGGCGGGATTGCTTCTGCTGCTTATTTTTCAATTTGTCCTTCATCGGGTTTCTGCGCTGCACGTTGATGGTGTAGTGATGTTCACCCATGAGCCTTTTTTCGTTTCCTCTGCTCGGCGTTCTGTTAATTCATCAATACCTTGCTGCGGTAACGTCGTCATTTTCCTTAGAAAGGATGGTTGTCATTTTCTGGTGAACGGCATCCGGTGGGGTTTCACCGATG
>CAVYFB010000019.1:0-191330 GCA_963767625.1 uncultured Chloroflexia bacterium | reverse complement strand
TCTCGGACTGCTGTCTGGGCACTTGCCGTGGTTGCCCTTCTTGTCTCGGTGGGCCTTACAGCCATAGGGGCGCTCTTGACAATGGCTGGTCTCGCTGGCATGGGAAGCTTTCTCACGGATGAAGCCTGTTCCTTTTCATGGTCATTGGATTTGTTACTGGAGCTCTCGTGGCTACTTCCATCTGTTTATGGCGTGCAGCGCAACGTCTGCCTCCCACAAGCCTGTCACCGGAAGCTGTAGCACTCATGAGATCCGTCCCCCTAGTTGGCGGTGGAGTAGTTGTGCTAGGGGGGGGATGGCTCGGTGGAGTAGCCTCCATGCCAAAATTTCCAATCTGGTCAGTGATCGGAGGTCTTGTCTATATCGTGTTCATCTGGCTGTTCGTACTATACCTGCTGTATAGAGGGGAACGATTGCTACACCAAGGGACTGCAATGAGTTCCTCATCAGGTCAAAGCTGATTGTAGCCCTGTCATGTCGCACGAGGAGGGCGTCAACGCGAACATGAAGTCCCCGACCCATGAGCGATTGACTGACACAGGCAGATATGCACGTCGCCGTCTAGACGCGCACCTCATTCTTACCGCGACACCCTGATGATGTGTTCAAATCCGCATTACCTGTCGTGTCAGTATCTTTCGATCTCTCATCGGAAGGGTACAAACAGAGCGGACTCAAAGGATAAACGATATTCACTGGGTGTTCGTTCAAATAGGTAGAAAGGGAGGTTTTGCATTTGTTACGCATTATTTTTATGGGCACGCCGCAATTTGCCGTCCCTGCGCTCGAGGCACTCATTGAGGGAGCAGCGCCTGGAGTGGTGCTGCCAGAGGGTTACCAGCTTGTCACAGTCATTACCCGCGTAGATAAACCGGCCGGGCGCGGGCAAGAGATCGTCTACTCGCCAGTAAAACAGGTCGCGCTGGCACACGGGATTCCTGTCTGGCAACCAGGGTCGTTGAAGCGACCGGAGAACATTGCAGCGCTGGCAGCATATCATGCTGATCTCTACATTGTTGCCGCATTCGGGCAGATCCTACCACAGGCTGTGATCGATCAACCTCGCTATGGAACGCTGAACATCCACGCTTCTCTCCTGCCTAAATATCGGGGTGTCTCGCCTATCTCTGAGGCGATCTTGCAGGGTGATGCTGAGTCTGGTGTGACGATTATGCTCATCGATGCGGGAGTCGATACCGGGCCGGTGCTCCTCCAACGCAGTATACCACTGGCGACGGATGAAACGACGGGCAGCCTCACGACGAAGCTGGCCATCCTGGGGGCGCAGGCATTGCTCGAAGCCCTACCCCTATGGGTAGCGGGTGCGGGTAAAATTAGATACTCGCCGCAGCCACAGGATGAGCAAAAAGCGTCTCATACACGTATATTGCACAAGGAAGATGGTGAGATTCGCTGGGAACGTCCCGCAGCGGTGCTGGCTCGTGAGGTTCGTGCCTACACTCCCTGGCCTGGCAGCTATACCCACTGGCGTGGCAAGCTCTTGAAGATCATCACCGCTCGTCCATTGTCATTGGAGCCGGATAGCCAGGTAATGCCTGGAACGTTGAGCCTCCTGCGCGACGAGACGGGGCGTCAGCTCCTGGCTGTTGTCACCGGAGCCGGTCGCTTGCTGGTGGAGCGATTACAACTGGAGGGCAGAAAGGCGATGAGCGCGGAGGAATTTGTGCGTGGATATCCGCAGATTGTGGGAGAAGTGTTGGCGTAGGATACCTGTCTGGGGGGCAGGTATCCTACGCCAACTGTGCATTAAGCAGCCACTTTGGGCCGGGTGACCAACGCGGCAATTATGCCTATCACACCAAGCACGAAGAATAGCGCAGCATGCTTGTAATGTGCAACGGTGGGTGGACTGGCCAAAGGATGATAGACACCAGGAATGAGGTAGTACACACCAAGCACAATGCCGATGACTGCGACCGCAATTGCTCCATAGAAAAGAGCTGGATTCTTTGCCATTGTATCTCCCTTCTTAACAATCTATGTTGTTGTCGTTTAATCCATTTGGATTTTGCTTATTATAACAGTCGCTCTTAGTGATGTATAGGCCTTCATAGGAACTCATCAGGGCTTCTCAAAAGAAGCCATAGAATTTGTCAAGCCCCCTGGCAAAACGGTAGCGTATCAATCTCTAAGGGTCGAGATTTCGCATAGCCTGTGAAGCTGCCCTGCAAAACCAACCCTTAGCAAAGGATACGCTACCGGCAAAACTCCCAGGCTATGCAAGAGCCTGCATAGAGACAAAGAGTCCCTCTTGCGCTTGAGTGCTCGTGCTCAAGCGCTCTGCCCTGTGCTCCTGCGCACTTGGAGCAGGGGTGTTGGCAGCCAGGCGAAGCCTCGTCGCTCTTGAAGCCGCCGCTGATGCAGGTGTCTCCTCTCTGCCAGAGCCAGGCTCAGGAGCCCGGTTCAAGCCCTAGCCGCCCCTGAGCATGCGGCTGGGGGGTGGGGGGCGCGTGTAGAGGCTGATCCCGCGCGGGATCAGCCTCTACACGCGCGGGCGACTCTGCCCGGATCATACTCCTCTCCGGTTTTGAGCAAGTGGACGGCCACGATCAGCATTTTGCGCATCACGGCAATCAAGGCTGACCCCTTGCGCAGCCCACGTGCGACCAGCCGATGGTAATAGGCTCCAAAGGCCGAGTCGCTCATGTGGACAGAGCGCACAGCGGCCAAATACAAGACCCGCCGGAGCAACCCACTGCCACGTTTGGAGAGCTTGGCCTGTCCTTGCCATTTGCCACTGGTCCTGATCGCCAGATCCAGGCCAGCCGAGGCCACCGCCTGGTCGATGCGCTGGAAACGGGCCACATCGCCCAATTCGGCTCGGAGCACGGCAACGGTCTTGTCTCCAAACTCCGGCACCCCGCTGAGCCGCTGCGAGCCGCTATCCTGCTCTTGCAACTGCTCAAGCTCGGCTTCGACCTGGGCCAGATTCTCCCGCGTGTGCTTGAGTTGATCGCACAAGATCCGCATACTGGTGCTGCGTGCTCGTTGCGCCAGCCCTGGACTCACCGACGTGCGAGCCAACTCAAGCAATGTTTGGGCCGTCTGGCGTCCGTAGTTGCGCGGGGCCAGTTGCTGCAAGAGCGTGGTGAGCTCCTCCACACTCACCGTGCTCAGGGCGGCGGCACTGGGATAGCGCTGGAGCACCGCTAAGGCCGTGGGGCGGCACGCATCAGCAAAGACCTGGTTGAACTCGGGGAAGAGCACCTGCAAGAGCGCATGGATCTCATTCTTGTAGCGTGCGATCTCATCGGTCAGGTGCGTATGTAACCGCACCAGTTCGCGATAGGAGCCGATCAGTTCATCTGGCACATAGCCCACGCGGGCTTCGCCACTCAGCAGCACATGCGCAATCGTGACTGCATCCAGTTTGTCCGTTTTGGCTCGCAGTCCACGCCGTTGCGCAAACTGATGGGTTTGTGCCGGGTGCAACAAGCACAGCTGATAGCCCTGCTGCTGCAAGAAGTGAAAGAGCGCGTCCCCGTAGCGCGACGTTGCTTCCATCCCAATGAGGATCTGCGAAGCCGGCACGCCCAGACCTGCGAGCTGGTTCTGCAAGAGCTGGAAGCCCGATGCCGTATTGGCAAACAGACTGGCTTTGTGGACCAAGCGTTTGTCTGGTCTCAGGACACACCTACTACAATTCTGACTGCCGATATCAATGCCGACGACATACGAAAACGGTGAAGGGTCCAATGGGGATGGCAACCTGCTTTGAGCCATCTCACGCCTCCTCTCTGACCTGGTGCAGTCACGTGTTCTCTTGCCTCTTCTTTGCTCGACAGTGGGGAGATCGTCCTGCCAGAGCCTGCGCAAACTCATACTGGATAGGCAGTCACCCCTCGATCATCTCAAGGATGAGGGCTGCTGCAACAAGCCCAATAGGCGCTTGAAGCCCTGGTGGACGGGGAACCGTCTTTTGATGGGGGTCACTGCCTCACCGAGACAGGCCGCAAAGTCGTCCTTCGGTTCTCCCGCTGTTCCCACCAGTGGAGCAGATTTCCTGGTGATAAGTCCTCTGCTTTGCTATCAATTAGTATATGAGTCGAGCAGGGTTCTTAGGGACGGCAGTCCCTAAGCGGGGCGTGGGGTGTCCCCACTTTCTCTCTTCTCTCCCGCTGCAGGCGGGCAAAAGAACTTTTGAGAAGCCCTATTGAACCAAGATTACTTGGCCACCGCCTTTGATCGTCCCATCACCATGCCTACGACGCCGATGATGAGCAGGAGAACGCCAGCTCCTAAAGCAGTATATGCACGGATGACATGCGGTGGGTTTAGAAAGTAATACGTTCCAATGGCCAGTGCAACGACGCCGAGTGCGATCACGGCATAATAAATTACCGCATTCTTCATAAGAGTGAGGTTCCTATCCCTTCTTAAAGCTAAAATACGACTGACCCTGGTCTATCCAAGGTGGCTCTATTGTATCAAACGTTGCAAGTGCATTAAGCGTTGCAAGCTCACTAAGCTATGGAGATTGAGCTAGCATAGCCAATTTGGGTCATCCTATTAAGCATTGGCATGTAGCACGAAAATGAGAATGATCAGCGAGGTCAGTCCCACCGCCCAGCAGTAGTAGGCGAAAGGGTCCAGGCGACCGGTCTCAAAGTACTTCATCAAGAACCTGGTACTGAGATAGGCGGCAACACCGGCTAACACCATACCTAGACTGATCAGGAGCCACACGGAGGCAGATTGCCCAATCAGTTGTGGCAGCTCAAGCAGAGCTGCTGCACCGATGAGGGGCGTGCCAAGTAGAAAGGAGTAGCGCGCAGCGTCTTCATGGTTGAGATGCACACCCAATCCTGCCACGATGGAAGCGCCAGAACGGGAGATGCCAGGGATGAGCGCAAGTGATTGGGCGAAGCCTACGATCACCGCATCTTTCCATGTCAAGGAAGAGAGGGGACGGTAGAAAGTTTCCTGCCCGTAGAGTGCCGATTTAGTAGACGCGCAGCGATTGCGACCGATGTGCCGGGGCACATCAGCAATCCGATTTATCGAGCTCGTCACGTCCGTCGCGGTCAGAGTCGTCTTCCTCGCCGGGCCCAGGCGCCGTATGCGCTCACCAAGGAAGAGCAGCGCACCGTTGACGATCAGGAACGAAGCAGCGATCAATGGGGAAGCAAAGAGTAGCTTGAGCGGTGTCTCGAGGAAAACGCCCAGAAGACCTGCTGGGATACAGCCGATGATGATGAGCCAGCTCACCCATTCCTCTGTGCCCCTATGTACCTCGCCCTCCTTCACACTCCTGGCGAGGGTAAGGATGACTTGTAGCCAGTCGCGCCAGAAAAAGATGACCAGGCCAATACTCGTGCCCAGGTGCAAGGCTACGATCAAGGGTAGAAAACGCTGGTCGCGCACGAGGTCGCCCCAGCCGAACAGACCTGGAAAAATCACGGTGTGACCCAGGCTGCTAATCGGGAAGAGTTCGGTGACCCCTTGCAACAGGGCTAGAAAAATGATTTGCCAGATATTCAGGTTCATGATACCTCCATTTGGATACCTCCGGGTTCAGCCGGAGGAGGAAAAATGGCTGCCCGCAGGCAGGATGTCTTCTTGCCTATTGTTACAGTTGTGCTATAATCTGTACTGTCAAGGCACTCCCTCCCAGTGGGGAGCAACGGTTTGCACATTCAGTAACCTATGAGTTAGAGCAACTAATGGGCTTGCTCTGTAAAAAGGTTAGCCCAACTGGGAACCGGCTGTTGTCAAGCAGCCAATGGTAGCGCCCGTACGTGGGTAGTTACAAGCCTCCGCATTCATGCGGGGGTACTTGACCAGTGACTCTCTTATTGTTTCAAGTATTTTTGTTCATCTTGTTGGAACTCTGTGTTTGTCGTTGCGAAGACGGCACGTCTGTTGTCGGGCCTGGTAAGGAAGTAGTAATAATCCGTCTTTGCCGGTGCAGCGGCAGCTTGCATGGCAGCAAGCCCCGGACTACAAATGGGCGTCGGAGGAAATCCTTTGTGGGTGTAGGTATTCCACAGGCTGTCTGGTGCAATATTTTTCCCCTGGTCGTTTAGCGGCTGCCAATACTTCTGCGGATGAGACTGAGAGTCGCGAGCATACTGTACTGTTGGGTCAGCCGTGAGGAGTCCTACGGTTTCATCGTTCGGCTTAAAAAGCCGATTCCAGTAGACACTGGCTATCATCGGAGCGTCTGTGTAAGAGCCTACCTCGCGCTGAATGATCGAAGCTAGCATGACCATCTGGTACACTGTGAGCTTATTGGCCTTGGCCAGTGTATCGAGATGGTTTTGCTGTACTGCATTGGTAAACTCGGTCAACATCAAATTGACAACGTCGCGAGCAGTGCCATCTACGGGCACGAGATAGGTATCGGGATAGAGCAGCCCCTCCATACTATTACCTGCCGGAATTTCTTTGAGGATAGGATATTTGGCGGCGTCTGGAAACTGGTTTGGATGTTTTGTATACTTCAGAAAATCCTGCTGATTAAATTTGACCAACCCACCCGCAGCAAACCGTGCAGCGATCTCCTCGATACGCAAACCTTCGGGGATCGAAACCGCCAACCGATCGGGTTGGCCGTTCAGGAGTTGGTTAATAATCTCATCGATGGTCATAGTGGTATTCAGGTGGTCGTATGCACCGGCTTGCAGGTGTGTATCCAGGTCTCTAATTCTGGCCCAGACGCGGAAAGCGATCGCATTACGGATTAAGCCTTTTGCCTGCATATCGTCGGCAATATCGCGGGAAGTTTCACCATTGCGAATCACCAGGGAGATCGTCTTACCTGGACCAGAGGTGGTGACTGGCTGAAAAATGTCATTGAAGGTATTCCATGCATAGTAGACACCGCCGAAAATGAGCGCACCCAGCAAAAAAACTGCGATGATGGCACATCCTGATCCTCGTTTATTCATCAAAAATCCTTTCTGGATACCCACCTGCCTTCAGGCGGTGGGAGGAAAGAAAGGCCCCGAAGGGGAGCGGTTTTGGTATGGGGACCGCTCAAACCCCCTACCACCGCGAGGTGGCGTAAAGTTGGCCTCGTCGATGATACCGGACGGTACTTTTCTCAGAGCACTGGCTTAACCCTCGTAGACCTGATTAACCCTGAGATTACAGAGCAGCGGACTGGCCTCGCATCCGCAGGTGTGAACTTCAACGCTTTCCGATATCGTAGCCCGATAGCTTGCCTGATTGTATCCAGACAATATGCCCTGGCTGGGACTGGTCAGGTGAGCCTGCCTAGAAGACGGGTGTATTGCCACCCCATCTACGCAAGCCCGTCCCGTTCACGGGACAGGGTTCCTGACTGACGTATATCCTCTGTTTTATTACGCTGATCATCCAGGTATTCCTGAAGTAGAACGGCGGCGGCCAGGGCATCGATCTCCTGGCGTGCGCGTCGTCGCCGGGCATGGGTATGCCGCTGACCCCTCCGTCTCCGGCCCCGCTGTTCTTCATCTTGCCCTTGTTCCATCAACAAGCGCTGTGCCTCGACAGTCGAGAGTCGCTCATCCCAAAAACTGATCGGGATCGAAATATAAGGTTTCAAGCGCTCGGCGAACGCTTGTATGCGCTCGCCTTGTGCATGAATCTGTCCATCCAGGCTAATCGGCAGGCCAATAACCAGGCCTTCGGCCTCTGTTTCACTCACAAGCCGTTGAATGGACGTCCACGTCTGTAGCTCGTCACTAGTGACGTGCAATGTTGTATAGGGAGAGGCCAGGAATCCGCTGGGGTCGCTTACCGCTACCCCGATTCTGGCCTCTCCAACATCTAGCGCCAACAATCGTGTCATGCTATTTCTTTGGTGTAGTTGGCACTGGAACAACATTCACACGTATACTGATGTGCTGAGACAAGAACGGCAGCCAGGGAAAGAAGCTGGGATGGATTGTGATCACGGGCGGAGTTGTTACTCCACCGGCACTTTTCGTGATACTGTTGAGATAATCCATGGCATCTTTCACCAATTTACCGGCCAGGGCGTCCTGCACTTGCTGAACGGGAATGTATGGTGCGATCGGTCCGCTGGCGCTGTAGCACAGGGTCAGAGATGTTGCTCCAGTGGAAGGCGTGCAGCCCTTCGAACTAGTCCTGGTCAGACTCGGCATCTGCTGTGGTGCAAGCGCGTAGTTGGCCTTATATTTATTTGCAGCGGCATTGAACAGCATCTGTGCGACAGCTTGCAGGTCGGCAGGGCGCACTATCAGAACTGTCATATGCAAGCTCACCTGTTCCGTGACGGTCCCACTGGTGGCAATCTGTCCTGCAGCCGGGGTCGCAGCGGAGGTCTCCATTTGTACGGGTTTGCCTTGCACATCGCCATTCTGTACCTGCCTGGCCAGCCAGGCTTTGGCTTGTTGTTGGAGTTGCTGGTCCAGTGCGGCCTTCAACGTTTGAATATCGCTCTGCGTCACAGCAGTTGCGTTGCCTAATCCCCCGTTGGTGATGGGGTCTGGATTGGTTACACTCACGTTCAGTGCGGCATTCCCGTTGACCTGTTCGAGCTTGCTCAGGCTCTCTGGGGGGATGACGGTAATACTATCGGTGGGCACGTTACCACTTGACCCCAGGCTTTGGGCCTGCACAAGATCAACGATGCTGTTGCCGACATTACTGCCGACCGTGAGCACCAGGACATCCGAGGTGGTCATAAACTGCACACCGCTATTTGTGGCGACGATCGTCCCGGTCGGAATATGTACAGACTGGCTGCCATGATTGGTAAAGACGATCTGGCCTGTAGCCGGCGTTGTTCCAACCTGCTTGCTGCCGGTGGCGGGTCCTGTTTTTGACAGGCTTGCATCAAAGGCCACGGTCTGAGCGCGGACGGTGCGCAGTGTAACGTCTTGTTGGCTGCTGGCAGTGGCTGTCAGCGCCAGGGGGGTGCTAAAGTTCTGCGCGGGAAGCGTGACAGTTACATCCGCAGACGGGACAAAATAGGCAAGCGCAGCGATGAGGAGGAGAATAAGCACAATTGCTGGGATAAGGATGATGCTGCTGCTACTGCGTCTGGCAACAGTGTTTCTGCGGGGATGTGCCGTTGTTGGTGGACGACTCGCTCCAACTCCAGTTCCAGCACGCCTGGTCGCTCTCGCGGGGATGGAAGTTGCAGGAGTACCTCTTCCAGGGGGCATCGCGCCGGGTGGGAGTATTCCGGGGCGTGGTGAAGCTGATGGTTGCACAGTAGGCGAGCGATATCCTGCAGATGCAGCGGGAATTGGCAGTGCCGATGGGCGTACAGGCGCGAGTGGGGGTTCCTGGATCGGCGGTAACGCATCTTCGCTCTCAGCTTCTTTTGGTAAGATGTCCTGGCGGGTGTTGCGTGGTCGCACACCATAAGTGCGTGGTGACACCACCTCCTCCGTCTCCCCCTCTTCGTCTGGTAGTTCTGGCAAGGGGCTGGGCTGCACGATATCCCCTTCATCGCCCAGGTCCTCGATCTCACCATCTACAATGACATCGGTTTGGTACTCGGAGATATCGGGTACCCCCACATCGAACTCGTCAATCGAGGCCGCTCCGCGCTGCTCTGGCAAGCGCACAGATTGTCTGTCCTCCATCAAAGAAAACGGATCACTGGCATTGCGAGCGGGTGGCACTGTATCACGGGGTTGAGATGACCTGTCCAGAGGTGCCGTAGCTTCATCATCAGCTAAAGTTGGCTGTGTGATGGTCTCAACATCATCCAGTTGCGCCGCCTGGCGAATGCTCTGGGCAACCTTGTAATCTTCCACCAGCGAGTCATGTTCATCAAATTCCTGCTCAGCCTCTGCATCGGGCGCAGGCGGAGAAGTGTCGACACGAAAATCGTAGTCTGGACCAAATTGCTTTTCCGCTGCCTCAAAGGTAGAGGAGGGAGGATGCGTAACCGGGCCTGGGCTCGAATCCTGCGGACGTGACTCCGGCTCCTGGGGTGCTGGGCGTTGATCACTGACGATGAAATCGCGTGGGGCGGGCTGTTCGTGTTGGCTGATACGAATATCAGTGCTGCTGCCACGGTCATCTGGCGGGTACCTGCCGGGCGCGGCACGTAAACGCGCTCCTGTTCTTCCTCCTGCTCCGCTGCGGCTTGGGCGAGTGCCTGGACGTGTTCCACCCGAAGGCGGAGACTCTTGTGACTCAGCGACTCTGAAACCAGCCGCTTTGACCACGGAACGTATCTGGCGATCGGAGCTGATCACCAGGACATCTTTGCCAAGCTCGCGAGCACGAACATGCAGCAGCCGCCAGCCGACGTGGCTGCGCAGTTGTGTTTGCGGTGGAATAATCAGGATGATCCGTTGTGCCTGGGCGCGCTCGAGACGCTCACGCACGGTTGTGAGTTCTTCTTCTGGACTCAGATAGATGATCTGCTCGTCGGCCATAATTCACGTACTTCCTAATTTCTCAGATATGCAAGCTGTGAATGACCCGGTAAAGTGCTCTTTCCAGAGCATTATTCTCGTTTTGTAACTCGATTGCCTGATATGCCAGTGCCATGGGTGTAATGTCCTGCGTATTTTTTAGCAGGTGATCAGGGTCAACAATGCAAGCCACCATTTCGGGCTGTACCAGCTCTATCGTGGGTTGCTGCGAAAAAGGGAGTCGCTCCGTCCAGGGGAAACTCTCAAGCTTCTGCCGGAGATCGGGCAGCGCTGCCCCCCCTCCTACCAGGTAGATGGCTGGCGGCAACAGTTGACCTTTCGCTAATTCATCGATCAGCAGCTCCACACTATCCATCCAGGTCTGACATTCGGGGGCAAAAATGGTTTGCACCTCATCCCGGTCCTTGCCTTTGATTTGGCCAGAACTATAGTCCAGCTTGAGCTTCTCGGCTTGCTTGATCGAGAGACCTTTGCCTGTTGCAAGGCGGCGTGTGAAGGTACGTCCGCCCAGGGCAAACATGCGCGTCTCCTCGATCCCGCCCTGGCGCACCAGTGCGATGTCGGTTGTGCCACCGCCGATATCGATAAAGATGCCCCCGCTGTCAGCACTGGAGTTCGTGCTCAAGCAGCGGGCCAGAGCATATGGTTCGGCGACGATGCTCACAAGCGTCAGGTCCAGTCCTTGTGCCACGGTTTCCAGCGCGCCCAATTGCATGAGTGGTGCAAAGGCGCTGAAGAGTGTAAGCGTGAAGTGACGCCCCTTGAAGCCTATGGGATTGGAGACGACCTGTCCATCGATGCGTACTGAGATCACGGCTGCATTCGTCAGACGCACTTCGACATTCGAGAGGCCCATTTCGGCAGCGATGCGATCTTTGGCAAGCTTCAACTGCTTCTGCTGTGCGCTGGAGATGATAGATTCAAGTTCTTCTGCTGTGATGGCTTTGGCGGGCTGCGAGCGTTGTTTATTGATGGTAATCGAGCTGCCCTTGACCAGTTCCCCGGCAATGCCGATCACTGCGGTTGGAGCAACAATCCCACCCGCAGCCTGCTCGGCCTGGAGCAACGCTTCGTTGCAGTTAGTGATGACACCTGCAATGTCGGTCACTATGCCATCGGACATATGACTATAGCTCTGGTGGTGACGTCCCACACCCAGCACAATACCTTCGTCCTCCTGCACCTCGATAATGATCGCCTTGGCAAATTCAGTGCCAATGTCCAGCGCGGTATAGAGTTGGCGTTGATCACCTCCATCAGGAGGTAGATAGCCCCCATCCTGGCCATAGGAGTATCTACGCTCTTCGCCCCGTCCCGTTACGAAGCCAAGTAGACGTTGAAAGAGGTTTTTCATTTCCATTGTCCTAGACTGCAAGTTATCACGCGCTGCTCGCTTCATTAAGAATCTTTGGCGGCTGACCCTTATCCCCGAAAGGGGATAGACACCTGACGACAAAAGCTAGCTGATTGCTTCACGTACTAATGTTATCACCAAATCGAGAGCTGCACCAAGTTCAGCTTTGTTTCGACCACCACCCTGGGCCGATTCTGGTCGGCCACCACCTTTCCCTCCTAATCGCTCACCAACGATGCTAGCAATCGTACCAGCGCGCAAACCACGTTTGGTGAGTTCAGGGCTGACACTCACCTGGAAGCTTACGCGGTCCCCAAATGTACTAGCCAATACAACGACAGACGGACGGTTGAGCTTGTTGCGCACCATGTCACCCATCTCACGCAGCACCTTATCGTCCGGTACATCGGCTGTTGTTGCCACTACCAGCACACCAGAAACATCACGAGCGCGCTCCGCCAACATCTCAGCCTGTCGCTGGGCGCCATCGCGTTGAAACTGCGCAACCTGGCGGCGTGCAGCAGCAAGCTCTTGCACAAGTTGCTCTACACGGGCCTCAAGCAGGTCAGGCTGTGTCTGCAAGGTAGCGGTCAGTGCATCCACTATGGCGCTGCGATGCCGGAGATACGCCTCTGCACCGCGTCCTGTCAGAGCTTCGATGCGGCGAATGCCGGCGGCGATGCTTGCCTCCTGAACAGTGATGTAAAGGCCGATCTGACCTGTTGTGGAGCAATGAGTACCTCCGCACAATTCGACGCTACTACCCATCGAAACCACTCGTACTTGCTCATCATACTTCTCACCGAACAATGCCATGGCCCCTGTCTCTAAGGCCTGATCGAGAGGCATGATTCTCGTATGAACGGGCAAATCGGCCCGGATCCAGCGATTAATCTGCTCATCGATTTGTGCTATCTCCGCGCGTGTGAGGGGACGAGGACAGGCGAAGTCGAAACGCAGGCGCTCCGGCTCAACCAGCGAGCCACGCTGCTCAACCTGGGGGCCGAGCAGGTCGCGCAGAGCTTTGTGGAGCAGGTGTGTTGCGCTGTGGTTACGCATCGTATCTTCACGCCGCTGAGAATCGACCGTGCTTTGTACGATATCGCCTACACGCACATAGCCTTCGCTGACATAGCCATAATGAACGATAAGTCCCTTTATAGGGCGGCGCGTGTCCTGCACCTGGAAGATACCCATAGGTCCGCTGATCACCCCCTGGTCGCCTATTTGACCTCCGCTCTCTGCGTAGAAAGGGGTTCTATCGAGCAGCAACAACGCCTGTTGCGAGGCACTTATGCTCTCGGTCGCTTCACCATCCACAATGAGGCCGGCGATCTCGCTGCTGCCGGTCGTTCCCTGATAGCCTGTAAACTCGGTTGGGCCGGCACGCTTGAGCATTTCCGCGAGAACCTGGTCATCTTGACCATGCGTGAAAGTTCCTGCTGCCCTGCTGCGCTCCTGTTGACGTTGCATGGCCTGCTCAAATGCAAGGATGTCCACGCTGAAACCATGTTCAGCCGCCACCTCTTGTGTCAGCTCCAGAGGGAATCCGTGTGTATCGTACAGCTTAAAGGCCTCTTCGCCTGGAACGATATTCTGGTTGCGCTGCTGCAAGTCCTCGAGCAGGGCATTGAGCAACTGCAAACCGGCATTCAGAGTCTGACCGAACTTCTTCTCTTCCAGGCTCAGAATTTCCACGATACGGTCGCGTTGCAAGCTTAACTCGACATAGTGATCTTTCATAAGCTGTATCACCGTATCGGCAGCTTCAGCCAGGAAAGGCTTATCCAGCCCGAGTAGTTTGCCATGGCGTACGGCGCGACGAAGAATGCGGCGGAAGATGTAGCCACGTCCTTCGTTGCTGGGTAGCACGCCATCAGCGGCCAGGAAGACCAGGGCACGACCGTGATCGGCAATCACACGCAGGGAGATATCACTCTTCTCATCTTTGCCATACGTTGTATGAGCAAGAGCAGCGAAGCGGTCGATGATGGGTCGGAATCCATCGGTCTCAAAGACCGACTCCTTGCCTTGTAGTATCATGGCGAGGCGTTCCAATCCCAGACCGGTATCAATATTCTTCTTCGGCAAAGGTGTTCGCGAGCCATCGAGGTCCTGGTAGAACTGCATGAAGACCAGGTTCCAAATCTCCAGGAAGCGTTCGCAATCACATCCCGGTTTGCAATCGGCTCTACCGCAGCCATGTTCGATACCGCGATCATAGTAAATCTCGGAGTCAGGACCGCATGGGCCGGATGCGCCTGGGGGTCCCCACCAGTTATCTTCCAGTCGCACAATTGCCTCATCAGGGATACCGGTGATCTCGGTCCACCACCAGGGAGCTTCGTCGTCTTCTGGGTGTACTGTAGGATACAGGCGGTCAGCAGGCAATTGCACAACTTGCGTCAGAAACTCCCAGGCGAAAGCAATTGCCTCGCGCTTAAAGTAGTCGCCCACAGAGAAATTGCCCAGCATCTCGAAAAACGTCAGTGTGCGCTCATTGCCCACCTTGTCAATATCGGTTGTGCGAAAGCATTTCTGCGCAGAGGTAAGCCGTAATGCGGGCGGAGTCTCGCGCCCTAAAAAGTAAGGGATCATCTGTTGCATGCCGGCGGTGGTGAGCAGTACCGTCGGGTCATTATGCGGCACAAGCGACGAACTGGGAACCTTTAAGTGGCCCTTGCTGGCAAAAAAATCTAGAAAGCGGGCGCGAATTTCCGTACTTGTAAGTTGCATCTTAACAGACACACCATCCTCCTCATGCTATGTGAGCCTCATATGTAGTGCGTAACTGCTCAGCAGGGGTGCCAGGGGACGCAGTCCCCTGGCCGGAGCGCGAGGTGACCTCGCTTCCTTCCCTTTTTCCTCACCTGCCGCCGCAGGCGCCACAAGAAAAATACCTGAGTAGTTACTGTACTGCAAGGAATTGAGCATCCTTAATTGTACCTATGTTGTATGATACGTTCAAACTATATGCATCTTGTGCATGAGCATTATATCAAAGGAGAGCATGCACCGCAATGGAGAGTTTGCATCTATTATGCTAATGACCATCAAACTACCGCGCAGAACCTTGCTGGTGCTCTGTGGGCCTGCCGCTTCCGGCAAAAGCACCTTTGCAGCACAGCGTTTCGGCGAGACGATGATTGTGTCATCTGACCACTGCCGGACCCTTGTCTGCGACGACGTGACCAACCAGCAGGTCAACCGCGATGCCTTTGACCTCTTCTATTATATTATTCGTAAGAGGATGTTTTTGGGGCGCTTCACCGTGGCAGATAGTACGGCTCTTTATGCAGATGCACGGCGCAGGCTACGAGAAATGGCACATATGCAGGGCTATTTAGCCTGCCTCCTCATCTTCAACATCTCGGCGGAGACTTGTCTGGAACGCGACCGGAGACGTGAACGCATGGTGGGTGAAGCTGTTGTGGCCTATCATGCTCGCCTGCTGCAACAGACGCTGCTCGACGCGTCAGGTGAGGGTTGGGATAAAATATATGTGTTGGGAGAAACGGATATGGATGCGCAGATCGAAGTCGAATTGTAACCAGATTAGACCGTAGGGGCCCGATTTATCGCGCCCGGCAAATTGTAACTATTCAGCAGGGGGTGCAGGGGGACGCAGTCCCCTTGCCGGAGCGCGAGGTGTCCTCGCAAAATCCCCTTCTTTTTCAAGGGCCGCCGCAGGCGGCGCGAGAAAGGTACCTGAATAGTTACGGCAAATTATGCCTTCCAGCAGAGAGCGAGCAGAATGCGATGAAACATCGTCAGCGCACATCAGAATTGGCGAAGGAAGCCCCGCTATGGCCAAGCCCAGTCGCTACAGCTTTTTATAATGATGATACGACCGATCCGCTGCCGGGAGTCAGCACAAGACCGATTCGGATCAGTGCTCTTCCACACGAATCATGGATGAGGCGGTTTATGCGCGGAACAAGTACATTCCTTACCTTCATTATCAACAAGATCAGACAGCTCGTGGCACTTGCATTAACTGTCCTGTTACTCCTGCTTTTCACGCGCTTTACCTTGCACTTTTTCCGCATCACCTTCAGCCAGTTCGCTCACCTGGTTTTTCTGCTCACTGTGCCACTGGTTGCTCCGTTCGATAACTTGCATCCGCCGCTCCCCTACGATGGCTATAGCATTGACATCTCGACGCTCGTTGCCATCCTCGTCTATATCGTGCTGGCGATGATTGTACTCTGGTTCCTGAGAATATTCGCGACGAGGTCACGTGACTTTTGAAGCTGAGCAATCGTTTATAGGGTCGAGAAGACAAGCGCCATCCATGCCCCAGGTGGGCCTGGCGCCTGTCAGGTGTAGGTTTTTGGAGCGTGCCCATCCTATCCGTAGGGGCGAGCGGGGTGTGGGGCGGATGGGAGGGCCTTGCTGACATGCCCCCGGCATGTCGGGCGCAAGCGCTTCGCGTATGGTCGCCCGCCGTCCCTTTCTGCGACGTTCACCAACCTTGTCGTCAACCAGACCGGGCTACGCGGGCGACCATAAAGGCCCTCCCAACCTCCCATCACCACCCTCGCCCCTACGGATCAGGGCCCTTCGCAGGCGGCTTCCTCCAAAAAAACCTATACTTGAAAGGGGCCTGGCGCCCGGTAGACGCGCAGCGATTGCGACACTGCTGACCGTCCCCCGGACGGTCGGGCGCAGACGCTTCGCGTGTGCCGGGGGCACATCAGCAATCCGATTTATCGAGCATGTGGGCGCCACTACTTTACATTCGTCAATTGAACGTTGACAGTCCACTAGCCTTACTTAAGGAGACTACTATCATCTGGACACGCCCTAACCTACGCTTTCCTCACCCCTTCGATACCATCTTCTTTGACGTTGACGGTATACTGATCAAAACGATAGATTCTTTCCATGCCACAGATATTGCAGTGGCGGAATACATTGCGGGCACAATCAACGGACTTGATTGGGGTCAACACACGGGAAAACCATTAGTCACAATCGATGATGTCACAGCTTTTAAGCAGGCAGGTGGCTATAATAACGACTGGGATATGTGTTACCTTCTCGCCACACTCTTCACCGCCCGGCTACGTGAGTGGAAAGGCACATCTCTCGCTGAACGCGGTATCTATGAATGGGCGGCGCTTTCGCGAGAGGCCAACCTCCGTGGGCACGGAGGCATTGAATGGGTTAAGGATGTGACCCCCGCTACTGCACAACAGGATTACAACGTGATTGGCGACCTCTATCACGAGTTCTACTGGGGGGCGGCAGAGTTCACCAAACGCTTCGGTCACGCTCCGCGCTATCTCCCCAATGCTCCTGGTTTCGTGCACCGTGAGAAGATGCTGTTCCCTGCCGATTTGCCGACCAGGCTTCGTGAGGCAGGTATACGCCACCTGGGGATGATTACCGGACGTGTCGGCCCGGAGGTCGATAGTGCGCTAGAGCGCATGGAAGAGTACAGCGGCGAACGCTGGTGGGAGGTAGTGATCTCCGCCGATATCTGCCCCAAACCCGATCCGCTCGCCCTGCGCCTGGCCGTTGAGTCCGTTGGTGCTGCTGGGGGTATGTTTGTGGGCGATACGGCAGATGATCTCGATCTGGTGTTACGCTACCGGGCTGGCAGAAAAGAGGATGAGCCTGGTATGTTGGCCGCGATGCTTATCCATGAACATGAAGCGTCTATTTACCAGGAGCGTGGGGCAGATTTTATTGTTGAGTCTGTGGAGGATGTGATGGGGTGCTTGCCTATTAACACCTGAAATCCGCTCATAAATCAGGGGTGCAGGGGACAAAGTCCCTTGCCGGAGCGCGAGGTGTCCTCGCATTCCTCCTTTCCCTCAAGGCGGGCCGTAGGCCCGCCAAAGGAATTATTAGTGGATGTCAGATTAACACCAGTTGACAAATTGTACGTTTTAAGTACAATTGCTTGCACAAGGAGGATACCAAAAATGCAAGTACAAGGGAACACATATTCAATCTCAGAAATCCGCGAGGAAATTACGCGCCTGCCAGAAAGGTTTGCAGAGGATCCAGAGGCAGTCACCGTAACGCGCCATGGTAAGCCAGTTATGGCTATTTTGCCTTGGGCGTTGTACGAGTCGATTATGGAAACTCTTGAGGTTATGAGTGATGCAGAGCTAATGGCCTCATTCCGTGAGGGTGTAAAAGACATGGAAGAAGGGCGAACCAAACCGCTAGATGATGTTCTGAAGGAGCTAGGATGGGAATGAAGCGTTGGGCGGTTAGACTTACACGAAGAGCAGAGGTGCAATTAGCGGCTATCAAGGATCGACGAGTACAGGAGGGATTGAGGTCTGGTCTAAGACGCCTGGAATATGAGCCAGAGTTAAAAGGGAAACCGATGATCGATGAGCTTGCAGGCTATCACAGTCTACGAGCCGTCGGTCAAAGGTATCGCATTATTTACAAGGTCAAAGAGGAGCAGGTCTTAGTAGTCGTAGTGACTTTGGGTATCCGCAAGGAAGGCGACAAAAAGGATGTATATGAGCTAGCGAAGAAGCTCATACGCTTAGGCTTACTTGATCTAGAGTAGACCCTTTTTTCGTTTTCGATAGTCATGTGGAGTCACATGCTCCAGCTAATGACGTGATGATGGTCGGAGTAGCGATGGGTATGACCTCCGAAGAGCCGATCACGCACCTTGAATGGTTCACCGATCTTTTGAAGCAGGCAGGGTTACGCCCGGCGGAGCACTTACTTGTGATGACACTCCCCGGCTCCTATCTTGACCGCTTTGCCCACGAGCAGCAAGCACCCAGTCGTCCTTTGCAACCGGACGGGGGGACAGGGACAGGTGGACGCATGAGCGCCCCAGCAACACGCGTGTTTCTGCTGCCTGCAGCCCTCTATCTCACCTCTCTCCCTGACACTTTTTGGAGCCGCCTCATACCTGGCACCCACAAGGGCCCATCCGCCCCCAACCTCCCCCTGTGCCACTACATGTCGCCTGGCCCCTAGCCCCCCTGTCATGCCCGCCGCGCCATCGTCTGGGGGTAGGGCGATCCCCAAAATGTAGTGGCACGGGGTGGTTGAGTGGATGTGGGGGGCCCTTGTCTCTCTCCCTGACACTTTTGGAGCCGCCTCATACCTGGCACCCACAAGGGCCCATCCACCCCCAACCCCGCCCCGTGCCACTACATGTCGCCTGGCCCATCCGCCCCCTGTCATGCCCGCCGCGCCATCGTCTGGGGGTAGGGCGATCCCCAAAATGTAGTGGCACGGGGTGGTTGAGTGGATGTGGGGGGCCCTTGTGGGTGCCAGGCCTCACGACGCGCCGCTCGATGCACCACCCTGAAAAGTGTCTGGGAGAGAGCAGAACCGACTAGCAGCCCTGGCCGCCAGTTTTCTTGGCTGGCAGTTGAGCATGGCCCTCTATGGCTATCTGCAGCGTATTACGTTCGCAGGTCAGCCCGCTGTCGAGAACTATAAGGCGAGAGCACGCAAGGCGCGCGCTTTAGAGCAACGGACGCAGCACGATCCGTTGCAGGTCGCGTCGGATTGGAGCCCGGCGTTGCAAGATGGAATACTGACGCTTCTTGCTCCCCAGAAGGCCATTAGCCCGAACACCCAATTGCACATCGACCCACAGCGACGCGACTCCGCTGCATCAGTATTCGCAAGGACGTTGCAAGAAGCTGCTTCGGCTGACGATGCACACGGGCATCCCCTGAGCTATCTTGACGTGACCGTCAACGGAGAAGCGCGGACAGGCTTGTTATCAGTTCTTGACAAGCATGTGCATACAATTGGGAACAAGCTTTTAGGCATTCCCGTGAAACTGCGGAAAGCGCCCGCCGACTATCATTCAACAGAACAAAGCGAGATGGACGGACCCCCATCCCTGGTCAGCCTGCGCCTCGTTGCGCGAAACTCAGAAGCATGCCTCCTTGGAAGCTATACCACTACATTTCTCCATGCCCAGGCTGTGAGTACCTGGCAGGCGATGATGGAACGCGGCCGTCCTTGCTTTTTACTCGTCATCGATGGTGCTCTCGACGATGCGATTGAGCCCCTGTCAACCTTTTTTTCTCACGTGGAGGAGTATCTTCGCACTGCATGAGAAAGGACGCTTATGTGATTTTTTATCCACAGATGCGGCAGTTCTGTATGAGGCTGCCCTGACACTCCCCTGCAGAGAATACAGGGGGTTCTTCCTTCAACCATGAGACTTGCCCATCAGTCTCAAAGTGCTGAAGAGCCAACTTTCGGGATGGCATCGTGTTTCTTCTTTCTAAACTCATCTCTCAATCATCATTTCAATACGTGACATTATTGTTGAGTTTTGATACAAATGATGTATGACAACACCAGATCAGTGTCATTCCTTCTCAGCTATCTGGCCAGTGGTCTGCAACCCTGATTACGCTTGCTTCTTCATCAACCCCGCCTTCGGCTCCACAAACGGTCCCACTTTGTACAAATCATCATATCGATACGGTCACTGCAACTTTTTCAACGTGCCGCTGCTGCGTATGAATGCCCCCATACGTCCAGTGATGTTGGTATGCACGATGCCGTTTTCGAAATCCTCGACGTGGACCACCGTCGTCTTGTTCTCTTCCTGCCAACTGATCAGGAAGACCCCTGGCCGGATGGGCGTGACCGTAATCTGAACGGTCTCAGAGGTCCCCTTGAAGGGGCCCTCGGCGGTCGTGAGCGTCATCACCGTCTCAGATTCGAAGTGGAGATGGTGGACCCAACTCCCGAAATTTGCTTCATACACGTGGCCGACAGCTGGAAAGGGGGTAGTGGACATGGGCTCCTCCTTTTTGCCACTCCCTTTGATTAGGTGCAGAACATACTACGGCTCTGGAGATCGCAACGCGAAGCGCACCCCTTTCGCGGATAGCCTCACCCCACCTTGTGTTCTTTAAAGAAGATAAGCAGTTAACCCACTTCCGTCTATGGAGACGCACTTTGGAGGATTTTCTCTACGAAATGCTCATCAGAGACAGTATAACATTTTGAGGCAAAATTCACGGGTGGATCAGGTGTTGAGGAACAATTTTTGGAAGACTGACTCAGGTCTTGAGGATCATCATCAGGGCCAGTTGGCGGCCCACATACGGTATCAAAAACAATTCCTTGTTTTCTTCGCTGTGTGATATACTCACCTATCATCTGGCTTCTAAAAACGAGCAGAGACGGATCTTTCCCTGCTATGAAGAAGACATTCGCGAAAGGGAACCTATGCAGCAGCCACATAGTCATCGTTTGCACCAGCCAGTCAGGACTCTTGGGCAGGTAGTGCAAACGCTACAGTTGCAAACCACCATTTTAGCCAATATTCGCGAGAGTGTCATTGTCACTGATTTGCAGGGCAAGATCGTCTACTGGAATGAGGGGGCAGAGCATATTTTCGACTATAGCGCTTCAGAAATGCTTGGCAAAACGCCGGCCCTGTTATATCCACAGGTGGAAATGGCCGAATTGCAGATCGACTTACAGCGGATACTGGCAGGAACTGACTATCTTGGTGAGTGGGAAGGGCGTCGCAAAGACGGCAGTGGTGTCTGGGTGGATGTCAGGACCACTCTCCTGCGCAATCCTGATGGTGAGCCAGTTGGCTTTCTTGGCCTTGCCAGGGATATTACGGAACGGAAAAAAACAGCAGCGGTCCTGCGGGAGAAGGCAGTGAAGCTGCATGTGAATGAACTGAAAGATCACTTGCTCCTGCATCTGAGCCACGAGTTCCGGACACCACTTGCGGCAGTGAGCGGCTACCTTGAACTCCTCAAAGGCCACCATGAGCGTCTCGATGCTCCTACGCAGGCTGAATTTCTCGACAGAGCCCTGGCTAACTGTAACGAACTCACACTCCTGCTCGACACCATCACAGAGGCGATGCGGGTCACCAATGAGATGAAACCTGCCAAAGCAGAGGAGCTCGTGGTCGCCCACATTGTGCGTGAAGTCGTTGACCAGCTTGATCCCCAAAACGAACAGGAACACCCTCTTCAGCTCGATATCCCTGAGCAGGTTACCGCCTGGGCAGATAAGTACTACCTGCGTCAGATTGTACGGAATTTGCTCTCGAATGCCTTCAAGTATGCACCGAAGCAGACTCCTGTCATCATCCGTGCGGCAGTCAAGGAAGGTGCCAGGGGGGAACCAGACCTTTCAAGTATAGGTTTTTTTGGAGGAAGCCGCCTGCGAAGGGCCCTGATCCGTAGGGGCGAGGGTGGGGAGGAGTGGCGGGGAGGGCCTTTATGGTCGCCCGCGTAGCCCGGTCTGGTTGACGACAAGGTGGGTAAACGTCGCAGAAAGGGACGGCGGGCGACCATACGCGAAGCGCTTGCGCCCGACATGCCGGGGGCATGTCAGCAAGGCCCTCCCATCCGCCCCACACCCCGCTCGCCCCTACGGATAGGATGGGCACGCTCCAAAAAACCTACACCTGACAGTGCCCAGGCCACCTTCCCATGGGATTTCTCGACGGGCAGTCATCATAGGGCTGGCAACAGGGGGGATCGCCCTGACTGGTGGCATCCTCGGCCAGTGGCTCCTCAGGAGGTATCCGATCTTCACCTATCGCGGGCATACCGATGCGGTGTTTGATGCGGCGTGGTCGCCCGATCTCTCTCCCTGAAGTTTTTGGAGTGCAGGTGGGAGCCCCGTCGTCGCGAGGGACCTGGCACCCACAAGGGCCCCGCACCACCCCACACCGCCCCGTGCCACTACATTTCAGGGGACCACCCCACCACCAGGTGACGGCGCGGTGGACACACGAGCGGGGTGGTGGGCCAGGCGAGATGTAGTGGCACGGGGCTGGGTTGGGGGTGGATGGGCCCTTGTGGGTGCCAGGCGCGAAATATGTCAGGGAGAGAGGGTCACCCGATGGGACGCGCATCGCTTCATCAAGCTCTGATGATACGGTGCAAATCTGGAGCCCGGAATGATTTGATGGCAGTAGTTGACCGAATCGTGAGGCAAGCTCAGCCACTACACCCCAGTACGAGCAAGGCAGCTCGCTCGACCCAGCCATGCCTCAGCGGCTCACATCCGAAGAGGTCTGAGATCGCTGGAACCATGCCGCATATGTGCTATAGACGCCTCCACCGAAGATGGCAAGCATATAGAGCAGGTAGAGCCAGGCACCAGGGCTTGCCCAGAGAAAGTACTGAGGGTAGCGTGCGATGGCGAGGAGTTGGAGGAGGCCGATCAGCACATAGCTGACTGTCCCCACCCGCCCACGGCTCCAGGTATTCTCGCGCAGAAATTGCAGGGATGCCGTGCCCAGTGAGAGGAAACCCACCCCGATGGTCTGCGCGGTTACAGCCGTCAGTTTCCAGGGCCAGAAAGCGAGCAGGACCTCGGGAGTAGGTAACAGGAGGGGAGCGAGAAAGAGGAGCAGACCAACCAACAAGCCGATGATGGCATTCGCGCCAAGCAGGAAACGGAGCAATGCAGGCAGTGGAGTACCTCTCGGTGGATCTCCGCCAGGCGTTCGCCATTGCAAAAGCACCACGGCGGCTAGCAGAAACGGCACGAGCACATAGACAATCATCCACGCCCATGCTGCCACACGGGGGTTAAGATCAGGCACAGAGAAATGGAAGATGCCGAGGTTGAGCAGAGTAGCAACCAGGATGAGAGGAGCGAAGGTACAAACGGCAACGATGGCGATACGGATGTTGGCCCAGGCACGCTCGGCAGTCGAGAACAGCAGCAGAGCAACTCCTGTCCAATAGCCAGCACCAAGAAAAGCTGCCGACAGGGGGTTCTGGATAGTCCAGGCGAAGAACTGACCAGTATGATCAGTAAGGATGTACAACTGGATGCCAGCAATGGCCGCGAGAAGAGCGGCTACGACAAATATGATGCGTGTAAAAGGGATGACGGGTCTGATCTCGGTTTTGGTTTCCACCTGGTCTCTCCTTTCAAAACTCAGAATTGGGGTTTCACGTGAAAACGTTCTATTTCGTAGGGAATGATTCCCTGGCTGACTCTTTCATGGCAGTCGAAAGGAGTGGCTAATTTCAACTGCACTTTCCATCCGTACAGTGTGTCAGCGCAAATGTGCCTACATTCGGCACCGTCACTTGCCCAGAAGCGATCTCCTGTGATGTGAGCCGAGGAGCTGGGAGCAACTGATTTGTCCGCGGTTTGATGATCCCGCCACCGCAACAGCATATGGAGCAAGAGCAACGACTCAGTAGGCCTGCTGGCGCCAATGAGCCAAGCAGGAAGGCGGTTGGCGTGGGGGCCACGGCTGACCCAGGAACCACCCAACCGGCCAGATAGGTGACGCCGCCGATAGTCTGCTCACTGCGGTAGAGCCCGGCCTCGCTGGTAGTAATCGCGTTGCCGGTGAAGGAGAAGGACTTGCCCCCTGGCAGCGTCACCGTCCCGGTGGCCGCCTGTGAGGTGAGGGTCGCCACGAGATGAGCACCGTTGGCGTTGGTCAGGTCCACGGCGTTGTTGGTGACGGACCCGGTGAACCACTGGGCGAACGTGATGGGGTGCTCATCATCCCCATCGCAGGCGTAGGCGGTCACCTGCTGGCCATCGGTGGACAAGCCGACCCAGGTATGGACGGTCAGGTCCCGCGAGACAAACTCTCCGGTCACCTTTGCGGCGGGTGCCGCTGTCGGACTGGGGGCAGAGGAGGTCGTGCTCGCTCCACAGGCGGCCAGAATGCTTGAGCCCAGCAGCGTCAAGAGCAAGCTCCCACTGTAGCGCAAAAACTGCCGTCGCTCCTCGTGCACTCCTGTGGCCGGTACGGATACCCGTTGCACCAGCCGTGCCACCCGCCAGGCGCGACGGAGGCCCAGGACCTGCACCAGCCGGAACGCCATGCCCAGACCGGTGAAGGCCCGCGGATGCTCTCCGTCCACTTCCAGGAACGTGGGCTCCCAGCGCCAGCCGGGCCGCGCCTGCTCCAACCAGGCTTGCACCTCCGGCCTCCCCAGGCTGCGGGCGGTCAACACGCCTCCAGTCTCCCGCTCGATCTCCTGGGCGAGATAGCTACACACACTACACGCTGAATCGAACAGCAACAATGGTTGTCGTGATGCTTCTAACATCCTTCTTTCCTCCGATGTTGAGAAAATAGTCCATAAAGAGACAAGAACGACTTTCACCATGCTGACTGTTTCCACTCCACTAAGGATCTCGAAGCTGATCTGCGCCGAATCCTTGAGCAGCGGACGAATTTCCTGCCAGTCATCCCGAAATTTAAAACAGCCTCGCAACATAGATTTTTGGATATTTGTATGCCTGCTCAAGAACCTTTTCTAAGTTTTTCCTTTTGTACAGCCACACGTGCATTGGAAAGGAAACACCTTGAATGCTGAGTGTTCCATCAAGATCGAAGCGTACTTCTATGTAGTTGTACAATATATAGTTGTTGTACAACGGATGACCGCGCTTCCACAGGATATACACAGTAAAGGTAGACTCCTTCTCAAGATAGCGGGGATCAAACCTTTCTCCCGTAGCAGCAGCAAGCTGCTTGATCAAAAGCCTCAGTTTACTTGTCCGCAGAAGCTCTTGAAAGTGCTCCTTCGAATTCCATGTCGTTTCTGTACTTTGTGCTGCTTCTTGCGCAATGCGCATGGCTTCTCTTTCGAGAGCAGTGTGCGCTGCTTGCTCTTGCTGCGTTGGCGCGGAAACGGTTCCTTGCTTCTGGCTCGTAGTTCCTTCTGAGAGTAGGTGTGAAGGTGGTGACGTTGGCGAGAGAGCAGCAGAGGAGGCAAAGAAGCCGAGTCGCTTCACGACTGCTTGGAGTTCTACATGACAGATATGCTGAAAATGAGGAACGAGTAGGAACGGAACCGGAGTTTTCGGAAGGTGGAGGGCCTCTTCATGTTCACGTATCACCAGATATTCAAGCATTGCCTCCTGAAGTGGTAGACCCTGTGAGACTCCTGCATGGACGTGACGTTGCAGTATTTCACGGGAGACATCTATCTGTTCAAGCCTCCTCTTGTCTTCAATGTGTAGTAGTTTTATTCCGTACAAGAAGCTCTCAAAGTTGTTATAAATACGAGCTTGCTGTGTGTAATTTAAGGAAGCTGGCATGCACCACCACCTCTATTGATACAAGAGGGTACAATCCGCTAGCACAATTGTGCCACCTGGAGCACATATCGATAATAGCATCACCCAACCGCTGTCCCTCCGCGGAACCCACCACCGCCTCCGCCACCACCACCACCTCCACCACCAGCACCGCCGGCGCCCCCACCGCCGCCGCGGCCAGCTCTCACCCCGACGATGATCGTTTCACCGTCCTTAAGGCCGGTCAGTACTTCGTAATTTGTTCCATCGGTTAATCCTATCACGATAGGTTTGGCAATGACCTGGCCATTTGACTGCTCAAGCACGAAGGCCGGAGTCGGGTTATCTGCTATGATACTCGGGGTCTGTGTCGTGAGCTGCTGGAGCATCGTTTGCGCTTGTGTCGACGCCGTGTCAGCCTGCGCCGCAGTGATCAGCGGCACACCGCCGGTGGCTGCACTGGCTGCGGTGGCTGAGCGTGCAAAGTTTACAGCAGTCACCGGGATGAGCAGGACACCGATACGTTCGGCCACATTAATCGTGAGGTTGGCTGTCATGCCGGGCAACAGATTGGCACCTTGCAGGTCAGTCTTGTCAACGTTTATGTACACCGGGAACGTCACCACGTTGGAGACCGTCGTCCCGTTAGGCGAGATCGCGGTGACGACGCCGGTAAACTCGCGGGAGCCATAGGCAGCGACGGTAAACTGCGCGGTATCACCGATCTTCAAGTTCGTCGTATCTGACTCGTTCACATCTGCCACTGCCTGTAGCGTCGTTGAATCGACGATCTGGATGAAGGTGCCACTGGTACCGGTAATGCTGGTACTGGCATTGGCGGGCACGCCAGGCGTACCGCCGACGGTGCCATTGATCACAGTAACGATGCCAGGGTTTGGCGCCGTGAGGGTCGCATTTTGCAAATTATGCTGGGCAGTATTGAGCGCCGTCAGCGCCGACTTGGCCGAGCTCTCGGCGCCGCTGACTAAACCGTTCGACGAGGTGTCACTGAGATTGGCGCTGGCTATGGCCGTATCCAGGGCCTTCTGCGCCGCGTTGACCTGCGCCTGCGCCGTGGCATTGTTCGCATCGGCGTTCTTCTGCGCTGTGGTCAGGCCAGCCTGTGCGGCGTTGACCGCGACCTGCCCGTTGGTATCGTTCATGTTGGCCGTTGCCTCCGCCGTGTTCAAGCCAGCCTGTGCGGTGTTGACAGCAGCCTGGGCCGTGGTGACACGGTGTTGGCAGCGGCTTGCAGCCTGCTGCAACTGGAGCCTGAGCCAGCTAGCACAACTGGTGCACATACTAGTAGTAGGTCAGTCAATCAGTCTCAGCGGTAGCAATGGCCGTATTAGCAGGGCAGCTGCATCTAGTGCTGTCATGTCGCCTGGGCCTGAGCCGCGTTGACGCTCGCCTGTGCTTGCTGCTTCTGCGGCAGCCAGGTTCGCCTCTGCATTCGTAAGGGTGGTCTGCGCAGCAGCAACGCTCGCCTGGCCCTGCTGCCTCGGTGGCAGCCAGATTGGCCTCCGCATTAGTTGAGGGTGGTCTGCGCGGCAGAAACACTGGCCTGTCCCTGCGCTTGACTTTCGTCAGGTTGGTCCGCGCATTACTCAGGGTGGTCTCCGCTGCCGAAATATTTGCTCCGCCCTGCCCCTGGGTTGCGCCGGAGTTGGCTAAATCGCTTTGCAGCGTCGCCAGCGCGGCATTGTAGGCTGACTGCGCCTGGTTGACCGCATCTTGCAACGATACTGGATCGAGCTTGGCGACAATCTGGCCCTTGTTGACATGCTGCCCCACCACGACATCGATCTGGGAAATCGTGCCCGTGCCTTTGAAGTTGATGTTATACGTGGCGCCTTGCAACGGCCCGGTCGCGGTAATCGTCTGCGCCAAATTACCGGTGGTGACCGGCTGTGTCGTGAATGTCACCATTCGCTTGGGAAAGAGTATCCCGGGGAGAAAGATAATACCCAGGATGAGCAGTACTAACAAGATAAAGGCGATGATTGCGCCGCGCCGCCGCCACCATGGGGGGCTTGGCGGGAGCGCGACCTCTTCCTCTTCCTCTTCATCTTCGCCACCAAGACCGGGTATGGCGAGCAGACCTCCTGAGCCTGGTTGCTGTTGTTGTGACATAAAGGCGAGAAAATCTTCTTGAGGAGTTTGCTGTTCTTGTGTCTTAGCAGTTGCAAGATCTTCTGGAGGGCTTTGTTGCTGTTGTTGTGTCATATAGGCCAGAAGATCTTCTGATGGGCCCAGAAAGTCTTCTGGACGGTTTTGCTGCTGTTGTTGTGTCATAGATGTTCAGACTCCTCTGTATCCATGTTTGAGATTGAAAGATATGAGATGCATCCCTCTCACCGTTATAAGCTATATGATGTTGACGGGATAGGCTTCAAGAGATAAAGCGCGGAAAAAACGCTGTATTTGCACATATGAATGAGTATAAAAGCATTGCGGGCCACGTCCATCCGCCAAGAGGGTAAAGAATGCATGCCCTTTCGGGCAAAAACATCACATTCTCGCCCTTTTCACGCTCGTTCTACGTCATGATATTCTCCTTTTTGGCCGGTCCTCGGTGGCCCGGAGACTAACCGCGGTACACCCCGCAGGGTCACGTAGGATTTCCCAGTTGCCGTGGGGCAATGGTACTTTGGGCACGCAAGAGGGTGATGGCCAGCACCGCCACCCACAGCAGCCACAGCCCGATGAGCGCGCGCTCCGTGATCCCGAACCAAAGCACCGTTTTCCCAGCGATGACCTGAGCAGCCTCGATGCCGCTCCAGACGCTGACGGCTATAAGTGCCACGAGCGTCAGGATCGCGTAGAGGCGGAACGCCTTCCCGAAAGCCGCCGCACTGACCCCTATACCGGCGAGCATGAGTAGTGGCGTGATCACGCCCCAGATGATCGTGTGGATGGTGTTGACGCCCAAGACCTCATTCGCCTTCATCGGGAACGGATAGGCCAGCAGGCCCAGGACCGCAAATCCGATCATGAGGCCGGTTGTAATGCGCAAAGCGCGGTTGTTCTGAGCGGATCGCCAGACACCGATCCAGAACGCGATCATCAGCAGCTCGAAGATGACAAGCAGGGGAACGAGGACGGGTCTCGATGGAGCGTAGGTCGCGGATAGTTCGCTGACGGGTCGAGAGATGCGGTCGTAGCCCGGATAAAGCATCGCTCTTTCCACACCAACTGATCTGCCATGCCCTCATGCTCTCCGTCTTCCTCAGAAGGGATGACGGTCAGCCGAAAAGAGGTGGTTGTTCGTCCTGGTGGGCTTGCGCAGCCACAGTGAGACATGTGCTGTCTGCATCGTCTCCTGGACGACCGCTACTACGTGTTCACTCAACTGCCGCAAGTCCACCTCATGGTGCTGGGTCGCGCTGAAAGCGGCCAGTGTGCGAGCCACGTCGTACTTGCAGCGGGAAAAGTGTTGGTCGATGGTGGCTTGAATGCCTCCTTGCAATGGCTGGAACAGCCAGCAGCGAGCCATCGAGCTGGCCGCACGGCCAGAAGATCACACGCGGCTCATGCTTCGCTCCGAAAAGGCCATCTTCAACGTGCCACTTGCCGGGCTCGCACCCTGCATGCCTTGACGAGCAGACGACAGAGACGCATCGCTGTGAGGAGGTGATGCGTCATCACGCCTGGATTAGCCCATCGGCCAGTGGCACGCTAAACCAGAAGGTCGAGCCTCGACCAGGAGCACTCTCGACCCCCACCTGCCCGTGGTGCTGCTCTATGATGGCCCTGGCGATGGCTAATCCCAGTCCCAATCCTCTGTCCGGCCCCCGCTTCCCTGGTGCTGCTGCTTGATAAAAACGCTCCCACACGCGTTGTTGCTGTTCTGGCGTCAGCCCTGGTCCCCGGTCGCGTACCGACACCCGGGCGCTACTTGCTTCTACCTCCAGGCACACTGATATCGGCTGATTGACAGGCGCGTACTTGAGGGCATTGGTCAGGTAGTTGGTGAGCACCTGCCCAATGCGACCAGCGTCGGCGAGCACCGGCACTACCTTGTCTGGCGGCAAGGCCAGCTCGATGTTGCCGCGTGCGTGCCGCCTGCTGCTGATTGGCGACCGTCTCCTGCACGATGGTGACGAGATTCTCCCGTTGCAACGACAGCTCGAATTTATGCATCTCCAGCCGGGACACCTCCAGCAGTTCCTCCACCAGGCGGGCTTCGATCTCCGCCTGCCCGCTCGCCCGCTTGAGTACCTTCTCGATCTGGGCAAGCAGCCCTTCTGCCTCGGGTGCCAAGGACCCCGGCCGCCGTTCGATCTGCAGCAGTGCTAGCTCAATCGAGCCCAGGATCACCGTGAGCGGCGTCCGCAGCTCATGGCTCACCATGCTCAGAAACTCCTCTTTGCGCCGCTCGACCTCTTTGCGTTCGGAGATGTCCAGGGTCACCACCAGCGCGAGTTCTCGCTCCTGATCAACCATGGCTCCCGCCATCAGGATTGGCACGCGACTGCCGTCCTTGCGTAGATATTCCTTCTCATAGGGAAGCATGGCTCCGGTAGAGAGAAAGGCCCTGATGGCCTGCGCTGTCACCTCTTGATATTCCGGGAGATTCAGTTGCTGCCATGTGACCGCTCCGGAGAGGAGTTCTTCCTTGCTGTAGCCAACCATCTGCACGAAGCGGTCATTGACTTCATAGAAGTGCCCAGCGCCATCAGACACCATCAACCCGAAGATGTTGGACTCCACCAGCGAGCGCAGCTTGCGTTCACTGTACTGGAGTTGTTCCTCCAACTTGCTCTGCCTGGTCACATCGCGGAAGACAACCACACCCCCAACGATCTGGTCTGCGGCATCGCGAATGGGTGCGCCGCTGACGTTGACGATGATGTCTTCCCCTTTGTAGGTATGGTTCAAGAGGTCTATGGTGTGGGTGCCCGACAAGCGTTCGCCCCTCAACACCCGCAGCACCGGGAGGTGCTCTTTGGGCAGTGGTCTTCCTTCCAGATCACGCACGGCCAGCCACTCGATGCGGTTGTCGAGCAGGAACAAAGAGCGATCAGCGTCCTCTTCAAGCGCCAGCAGGGAACGATAGGCAGTGTTGGTGTAGCGGATGTCTCCTCTGGCATCGCAGACGTATACGCCCTCGGTCATGGCTTCAAAGATCGCGGTAAGCTCGGCGGCATGTGCCTCGGCTTCCTGTTGCGCCTGGAGTGAGGCTTCCTTCTCTGCCTCCAGTTGACGGTTCAGCTCCTCGACACGACGGCGTGCCAGCACCTGTTCGGTCACTTCGACGCTATACACCCAGATCCCATCGATTTCCCCTTGCAGGGTACGTGTGGGTTGAAACACAACGTTGTAATAGGCTTCTTCCAACACCCCATCTGTCCTGCGGTCGAGCCGGACAGGGAACTCGGTGCCAATAAAGGATATGCCAGTGGTGTAGACCTGATCCAGGATGGCAACCACACCTTGCTCCACGAATTCTGGCAACACCTCACGGACGGTTTTGCCCACCGGATCAGCACGGTCTCTCTTTGAGAAGGAGAGAGGATTGGCAAACTCGTAGCGATGCTCCGGGCCACGTAGGACGGCCAGCGAGATAGGGGCTTGCATGAAGAGTTCGTACAGGCGCGCTCGTGCCGCCTCCGCCTCCACATGTGCTGCCTGCTCGTAAGCCAGCAGTTGCTGACGTGCCTCCTCGGCCTGAATACGGTCGGAAATATCACGGACAATCACGAGCAGATCCCCGGTCGAGAGCTGGTTCGCCGTCATTCCAACAGGCAAGAGGCTGCCATCTTTGCGTTTCATCCGCCACTGACTGCGCTCTACTTCCCCGACGCGCAGGCGCTCCAGTGTAGCAAGCAGGCCCGCCTGATCTTCCTCAGGGACCAGGTCCCGTATGTGCCTGGTCAGCAATTCTTCGTGCGAGTAGCCGCAGAGCTGACAGCCCATCTCGTTGACCTCCACCAGGTAACCTTGCATGTCGGTCACAAACATGCCGACGCCCGCCTGTTCCACCAGCACCCGGTAGCGTTCCTCGCTCTGCAGGCGGCGTTGTAAATCCTGCTTTTTCAGTGTGATGTCATGGTAGTTGCACACCACAGCTGCCACTTCCGGCTTAGCGAGCAGATTCGTCAGGGTTGCTTCCATCCAGCGCCAGGTGCCGTCGGCGTGGCGCAAGCGACCTTCAAGGGTGATGCAGTCGCCGGGCCGGTCAAGCAGAGCGGTGAGCTGCTGCCGCACGTCTTGCAGGTCATCGGGATGCAGCAACGTCAAGCCGTTCCTGCCCACCAGCTCTTCGGCGCTGTAGCCGGTGACTCGCTCAGTGGAGGGACTGGCGTAGGTCACGATGCCCTCCGGGGTGAGGAGCGCGATGGCGTCACTGCTGTGTTCGATGAGCGCGTGGAAGCGCTGGTCGCTGTGGATAGATACTCCTTTTGACATACGTCTCTTTCCTTCATGCGTTTGCCGGTATGCTCCTGCGTTATGGCTTCTGGTAGAGAGGAGAGTGGACGTGTACACCTCCTAAAACAACAGGCAGACGGCTGTCTGTGAGCAGGAAGCAGCACCGGAAACATGTTTTTGGACCCTAGTATACCATAGCTGCTGACAATCGTAAGCGGTGTGGTGGCGATCTTCCAGTTGAAGGATACCAAGGTTGCGTTGTCACTGACAACGTTGTTTCTCTGGTTGATCCTGGCGCTAACGGCTGTCACCTTTCAGGCGCTGTGGAACGCTGATGATTTGTACCAAGTGAGGCCGTTTGTAGAGCCGAGGGCGAGGCGAGGTTGATGAAGAAACAAGCGTAATCATAAGCAGGATATGGAGTACCCACATTCGTCTGTTTGACGGACGCGTATCCGGTTGGCGACGCCAGCGGCGCAACCGCCGCAGCGTGAGGGCGATCCCGATGATTTGCAAAACCGGTACCAACAACAGACCACGCAATACCCACGGGATGATGTTACCCCACAAGACAGGGGCAGGCCGAGCGCCAGCGAGTAGCGAGGTTGCACCCGTTCCTACCTCCAACAACGCTAAATTCGACATCAGGAAGTGATCGGCATTGAGAAGGAGGACGATACCCTTGTTCTGACCCGGCAAGATAGCCATGTAGGAGAAGAAGTCGGGAACGATGCCGGTGTGCGAGATGACCCGCGTCTTGCCTTGATCCTCGATGAACCATCCCATGCCGTACTGTCCCAGCGAAACACCCATCATGTTGTATTCTGCAGCCGGGCGGTGCATTTCAGCGATGCCCGCTGGTGACAGGATCTGCACTCCGCGGTAGCGTCCTTCGTTCAATTGGGCAATCAGGTATTGCGACAAGTCCTCGGTGCTGGAGATAAGCCCGCCTGAGAGAAGTGAACCAAACGGGAACTGCTTGTCGGTATAATCGGCGACGGGATAGGCGAACCAGTATCGGTGCCCCACGGCCAGGCCGTTCTGCTGCGCCTCACTAGGTGCGGTGTAGCCATGGCTTTGACCTCCTGAACTACCTTCCTAAATGCTTCCAACATGCACGCGCGGCTTCTTCTCGAGGAGCATAGGTGGTCGTTCGCTCCCCAACCCCGGGGGTATTGCTTCTTCCAACACACGTACCGGGAAGCCTGATATTGCCCTTCACAGCACTCGGTTGACCAGGGGAATCTTGCGGATCAAGCCAGGCTCATCAGGAAGCACAGCGGGAGCGTGATGAGCACCGCGATGCCCCATTTAAGCAGCGGATAGAGCGTCACCACGTGGAAGGCATACGAAAAACCTACGAGCACAACGGGATGGATCAGGTAGACCGTGTAAACACTGGCGGCCAGACTTATCGCCAGTCTCCCCTGATGATTCCAGCGTTGTCGGAAGAGCACCAGCAGGCCAATCCCCAGGCCCACGACCACGAACGATTCCCAGAGCGCGTAGCCAAACGCCACCCAGTTGAACCCACCTGCTATGGTAAGGCCAGCCTGTTGCGTTCCGGCTGCACCCAGCTCTGGCAGCACCACGGGAAGCACCACACCTCCAAAGATGAGGAACGTCGCCAGGAGCGCAATCAGCGACCAGTTCCGTCCCATCCTGGGGGTGAGTTTGAACAACCAGTTACGACGATAGGCGACGATCCCCAGCACATAGAGGCTGACATACTGGGGGAGATAGCCCAGTGGCACGTTGAACGGTGGAGGCTGCCAGCCTGCTGACCACCACAGACGCACCACAAAGCTGAAGAGGCCCAGCCCCAGGATGAACCCGAAGATCGCCCGATAGCCAAGCACTGCTCCTGTCCCGCTGGCCGCCTGCGGGCGCGATCTCACGAGCCAACGCCAGGCAGCATAGACCAGGCTGAAGCCTAAGAGCAGTTCGACGAACCAGATCGGCCCATCGGCAATCGAGTTCACCCGGTGCAGGTACCTGATGATATAAAAGCTCCAGAAGGAGCCGGGCAGGCCACGCACGATGTAGTAGACCAGCGGTTGAAGCAGCAGGGAGTACACGAGCCAGGGAATGCCCAGGCGGATGATCCGGTCGCGCACAAAGGAGGTGCCGCCCTTGCGATCATAGGAGGCAGGCGTAAAGTAGCCGGCGAGCAAGAAAAAGAGCCCCATGCCACAGGCCATGCCGATGGCGGTCAGGATCGACAGGAAGGTCACCGTGAACATATCGGTGGCGGCTGGGTCGCGATACATCCAGGAACCGGCCCCGCCGTAGGTCACCGACAGGTGCACCACCAGCACCCCGCAAATCAGCAAGATCCGAAAGTTATCAATAAACAGCAGTCGCTTGCCCTGGGGCGCTGCCGCTGCCGGTCCCGCTGGGGCGGTGCCTGCTGCCCCAGGGAGCCGGGATGTTGTCAGTTCAGTTTGGGATGCCATCGTTTTCTCCTTTCCCCTCTGGTGGCTTTGTGTTCGCTCCTTTGCACCAGTGGATGGCTTCTACTCTCCCACGGTCCTAGCATAGCAAGTCGCTCTCAAAACACCGTCACATTCTGCCCCCTCATCCTCACAAGATCATCACAAATGCAGAGCACGAGCGTGACACAGCAGGCAGTTCCTCTCTTCGATTTTCCACTTCTCTCCCGCTCATCGGATCAGTTCTCCGCATCTCTTACCTGGAAGCATATAGCAAAAAAATCACGATGCTTTCCTATGATACAGGATAGGCTAGACCTATCAAATATGCATCACAAAAGCTGTCCAATGCATCACACCTGGCTCACAGGTGTTCTTCGTTTTGTCCTGGTAGTTTCTCTTCAGGTTTTCATGAGCACCATTTGGGGGATGTCGCTGGTAGGATGAGCGTCACTTTCTTTGCAGAGAGAGTGGTAGGAATTGCCACCCTTCCCTGGCAACCACAAGGGGGTGGCTCTCTCCCTGACACTTTTGGAGCCGCCTCATACCTGGCACCCACAAGGGCCCATCCACCCCCAACCCAGCCCCGTGCCACTACATGTCGCCTGGCCCATCCGCCCCCCTGTCATGCCCGCCGCGCCATCGTCTGGGGGTAGGGCGATCCCCAAAATGTAGTGGCACGGGGTGGTTGAGTGGATGTGGGGGGCCCTTGTGGGTGCCAGGCCTCTCGACGCGCCGCTCGATGCACCACCACGAAAAGTGTCTGGGAGAGAGCAAGGGGGTAGAAGGGCACCTTCCCTTTGCCCTTGCAGTTCAGCAGACCCTTACGCACTTGCCATCGCGTCGTCCTCGCACGCAAAAAATGAAACGCACCCTCGTTGGTAGGAGTAGACGAACAGATCACTCTTTACTCTACTGCCACATAGCTCCTTCTGTGAGTAGAGTACAACATGGGTGACGCAAGCGTCTTGTGCGATAATAGAAAACAACAGACAAAAAGGGCACGTCTTGGCTGTCGACCACATAGCAGGCTGAGGAGGGGAACCGAACCATGAGTAGCTCACTAGAGCCATCGATTGTGCGCATCTGTAGCGCGGATGGCATCGTCGTAGGTGCCGGGTTCCTCGTGGGGGAACGCCACATCCTCACCTGTGCCCACGTCGTCAGCCAGACGCTTGGCTTGCCCGACTCTCCTCTCGACCCACCACAAGGAGCTGTCTCGCTCGACTTCCCGCTCATTCCCCCACGCACCTTCCTCACCGCCAGCGTCATCCAGTGGTGCCCGCCGCTTTCTGACGGGCATGGCGATATCGCCGGTCTCGAACTCCAATGCGACCCGCCAGCCGCAGCCCATGTAGTACGTTTTGCCCTAGCCGAAGACCTATGGGAGCATCCTTTCCGCGCCTTTGGCTTTCCCGCAGGCTACGACGACGGCGTGTGGGCGACTGGTCGCCTCCTCGGTCGGCAAGCCACCGACTGGGTGATGATCGAAGACGTGAAAGCGCAGGGCTTCGCCGTCGCACCGGGCTTCAGCGGCACCCCCGTCTGGGATACCCGCTTGCAAGGCGTCGTTGGCATGGTTGTCGCAGCCAGCCGCCCAACCGACCTCAAAGCTGCCTTTGTCCTCCCACTGGACGTGCTGGTGACCGCCTGGCCACTCATCGAGCCTGTCACCCGCCAGCGCGTCTTCCTCTCGACTGCCCCTGCCGATGCCGACTTCGCCGCTCGTCTCACCACCGACCTCGAGGCACGTGGGATCGTGGTCTGGACCGAGCAATACACCCCTGATGAGGACCGTGCCGACAAAGAAGAGCGTGTGCGCCTGGCCATCTGCGCCGCTCAGGCTGTCGTACTGGTTGTCTCGTCCCAGACGCGCTCCTCGCGCACCGTCAAGGAGCACTTGCGCCTGGCCGACCTGTACCAGCGCCGGCTGATCCTCGTCGGGGTAGGTGACGACGAACACGCGCAGCCACAACAGTATGGCTGGAGAGAGACCGTCTGGGTCGATGCACACGACACCCAGTATGCGGCCGCCCTCGAAGCCATTGAGGCCAACCTGAGCCAGCGCAGGTCCATCGCGGCGCTACTCGGTCCTTCCAGTGCAGCACCCGAGAAGGAGCCACGCAATCCGTACAAAGGGCTGCGTGCCTTCACAGCCAGCGATGCGGGAGATTTCTTTGGCCGTGACCAGCTCGTCGACGAGCTGGTCAAAGACATAAAAGGGATGGCGGCTGTGGAACAGCCCGCACCCAACAACGGGCGGCTTCTGACGATCATCGGGCCAAGCGGCTCAGGCAAGTCGAGCATCGTCATGGCTGGCTTGCTGCCAAAGCTCCAGCAAGGAGCACTCCCTGGAAGCGAGGCATGGGTGTTTCTCTCGCCAATCGTGCCCGGCAAACACCCCATCGAAGCGCTCGGTCTCACGCTTAAACCCCACTTTCCCGATACCAGCTTCAAGACCCTGCGGGAGGATTTGGAGGATGACGCCACTCGCGGCCTGCATCTACTGGCAACACAACTGGTCAAACAGCGCGAAAGCCGGGTTGTGCTGCTGGTAGACCAGTTCGAGGAACTTTTTACACAAACCGAGTCCGAGGACGAGCGACAACGCTTCATCGACCTGCTGCTGACCGCCACCACCGAACCGCGAGGGCCACTACTGGTGCTGCTCACCCTGCGAGCCGATTTCTATGATCGACTCTTACAGTACCCCGAACTCTACCAGCTCATAAAAGCCCACCAGCGGCCTCTATTTCCAATGGAAGTAGACGACCTGCGTGCGACTATCGAGCAACCCGCTGCGCTTTCTGAGGTTCAACTCACCTTCGAAGGCAACTTAGTCGGCGACCTCCTCTTCGAGATGCAGGGACAGGTCGGAGCCTTACCACTGTTACAATTCACACTCGATCAGCTCTTCCAACGCCGTAGCGGCCATCGTTTGACCCTCCAGGCCTATCGCGAACTCGGTGGCGTCAAAGGCGCCCTATCGCAGCATGCCGAGCAGACTTATGCCGCGTTGCCCTCAGAAGAGCACCGCAAGCTGGCGCGTGCCTTGTTTGTGCGCTTGATCGACCCCGGAGCCTCCGAACAGGACACTACCCGTCGCCGTGCCGCCTTCTCCGAGTTCACACTCGATGATCCCACCCAGACCCGCCTCATGCGAGAGGCCATTGATGCCTTCATCGCAGCACGTCTCCTCACGATCAACGAGGTCGCCGGGACGACCACCATTGAAGTCAGCCACGAGACAGTAATTCGTGAGTGGAAACGCCTTGCTGAGTGGATGCGTGAGGCACGCCAGGACATCCCGCTCCAACAAGCTATTAGCGAGGATGTTGCAGAATGGGAGCAGCATGGTAAACCCAGGGATCGCCTCTATCGTGGCTCCCAACTTAAAGAGGCAAAAGCGTGGGCCAAGCGCAACACCCCAAGTGGCAACGAGGTAGCATTTCTCCGCGCCGGTGCTGCCTCTAGAGTGCGCTCTCTGGTCAGTGTGATCGCGGTGGTGCTCGTGGTAATATCATCAATGGGGCTGGTAAGTTGGGTCATCACCCACCCACTACAGTCCAAGCAACCTGATCCGAGACATGTCACTAACCTACAAGACAATGAGGTGGGATCACTGCGCTGGGCGATTGATAATGCACCTTCAGGGAGCACGATCACGTTTGACACGAGTCTGCATGGAACCATTCTGCTGACGAGCGGTGATTTGGCCATCGCGAAGGACCTGACGATTCGTGGTCCAGGTGGAGGTATCCTCTCGATCAGCGGGGGCAAGAGTGGTCATGATATCCATGTGATATCGAGGACAACTGTTGCCATTTCGGGTCTCACCTTCAAGGACAGTAACACGGGAGCATTTGGCATTATCTACAACGAAGGCACGCTCACCCTGAACAACAGCACCGTCTCGGGCAACACGACTGACAGCGGCGGCGGCGGCATCTTCAATAACGGCACGCTCACGCTCACCAACAGCATCGTCTCGGGCAACACGGCGACTGCTGGTGACGGCGGTGGCATCGTCAATAACGGCACGCTCACGATCACCAACAGCACCGTCTCGGGCAATATGGCGACTGCTGGTGACGGCGGCGGCATCTTTAATAACCTTGGCGACATCACGCTGAGCAACAGCACCATCTCGGACAATATGGCGACTGCTGGTGACGGCGGCGGCATCGTAATCAGTGGTACCTTTGCGAATCCTTTCCGGGTCATGCTCCTCTATAGTACCGTATACGGCAATTTAGCGAACGTCGGCGGCGGCATCTGGATTGGACATCTTCAACAAGGTCAGGTGGTGACCATGGGAGCCAGCATTATCGCTGGGAACAGTGCTCACACCAGCCTGGACATCGCTGGACGCCTTACCACCTTGGGCTACAACCTGGTCGGGGACCGCTCCGGTGCAACGTTTCTCGGTTCACCCAAGGTCCAGTCCAGGGATGTGTTAGGGGTGTCCTCCGCTGACCTGGGGATTGATCCTATGCTGCGGGATAACGGCGGGTCGGCTCAACCGCACACCTGGACTCATGCACTGCTCCCAGGGAGTCCGGCTATCGATCTCATCCCGCCTGATGTATGTATGTCGTTCAATGTGTTCAACGACCAGCGCGGCGTGAGACGACCGCAGGGGAAGGGCTGCGATAGTGGAGCCTATGAGTATTCCCAATGAAGCCTGGTAGTATACCAATACGTGTTGCGAGTTGGAAAGGCTACGATCTCATGATGGAGACCAAGAATGGCGCGGCGATGGGCTACCGCACGCACTATGTGGTCGATGGCGGCAAATCGCGCATTATTCTCCAAGTGCTAGTGACCCCTTCCGAAGTGATGGATAACCAACCCATGCGCGATCTCGTCTTCCGTACCCGCTTTCGCTGGAAACTGCGGCCTCGCCACGTGACGGGAGATACGAAATATGGCACCACTGACAACATCGTGGCGCTCGAACGGGAGCACATCCATGCCTACGTCCCCATTGCGGATCTGACCCAGCACACGCCCTTCTTTCGTCAAGAGGACTTCCACTATGATGCCGAGCGTGATGTGTACGTCTGCCCCGCAGGCAAGGAGTTGCATTTTAGTCAGCGACAAACCACCGCGCGCTCTCGACGCTATCGCGCGCGGGCCAAGGACTGCAATCACTGTCCGCTCAAAGCCAGGTGTACGACCAGTACGCAGGGCCGCAGCCTCTGCCGCAGTGCCGATGAGCAGTATCTGGATCGGGTCAGAGGCTACCACGCGACCGAAGCCTACACAAAGGCCTTGCGCAAGCGTCAGGTCTGGGTGGAGCCGTTATTTGCCGAAGCCAAAGCCTGGCATGGCTTGCGTCGTTTCCGTTTGAGGCGACTCTGGCGGGTGAATTGTGAAGCGCTGATGAGAGCCGCAGGACAAAATCTCAAGCGTTTACTCAAAATCGGCTTTCAGGCGAAGAACTCTTTCGCGAAGCGGCGAATAGCTTCCAGGTTGGTCCCATCGACAAAACGCATCAGCAACTCTTGCACGCCTGCATCTTCATAGGTGGCCAGACGCTGACGAATTGTCTCTGGACTGCCAATCAGGGCGGTATTCACACTCTTTCCAAGCCTGGCTTTGCGTTCAGCAGGAAGCTGCGCCAGAGCCTGCTCATCGCTGTCAGCCATAAGGCAGAATGTTGTTGACGTGCGATGAATGCTCTCGTAATCACGCCCCACGGCCTCGCAATGCTGTCTGAGCACGGCAAACTTCTGTTTCATGGTGGCAGGATCATCACCCGCGTTGCAAGCATCGGCGTACTGCGCCACCAGCTTGAGCGTCACCTTCTCGCCATCCCCCCCGATCAGCAGCGGGATATGTGGTTTCTGGACGCCCTTGGGCTGATTAATGGCGCCATGCACCTGGTAATAGGTGCCCTCGAAGTGCGCCTCCTCCTCTTTCCACAGCGCCAGAATGACCTGAACCGCCTCACGCAACTGACGCAGACGCGCAGGCGCATCAGGATACTCATAGCCATAGGCACGATATTCGTGCTCATACCAGCCTGCCCCGATGCCAAAGTTCAGGCGGCCATGCGAGAGCACATCGACGGTGCTCGCCATTTTTGCCAGCAGCGCAGGGTGGCGATAGCTATTGCAGGTGACCATCTGGCCGATGCGTATGTTGCTGGTATCACGCGCCAGTGCAGTCTGTGCTCATCCAGCATTCAAACGTCACTTCCTGCGAGGGGTGTGGAATCGTGTGAAAGTGGTCAACGAGCCAGGCGGAAGCGAAACCAACCTCGTCAGCCGTTTGAGCAACCCTCGTCATCGTTTCGTAGGCTTCCACAGGGTCCTTGATACGTGCCAGATCCATGGTCCAGCCCTGGGGAACAAGCAAACCAAATTTCAGTGCCATGCGGTGTTCGTTCCTTCTTTGCGTAGATTTCATACTCTTTTATGGTACCAGGGAAGTAAACGAAAATACATGGCAACTTTAAGGAGATACTGATGTTCTGCCTCAAGATTTGAAGAAAAAGCGGCAAATCGCTTCTTCACCGTACCGAATACCTGATGGCCACCCAGAAGGTGTGCCACTCATACGGGCACAACGAAGCGGCATGGCACTAGACCAGTTCGTTCGCATTGTTCCTGCACGGGCACACCAACCAGCTCCGTGACCAGCGTCTCGGCGAGGTAACACACCTCTGGATGCTCTAGTACCACCGCCGCGAACGGGCACCGATATCCGCGAATCCACCACGTTTCCCCCCCGGTCTCTCGTTCCATCAGACCGCCCAGTTCATTGAGGATCTCGACAGCTGCCTCAAGTCGCACGCGCAGCTCTCCAGGTGGGATCTTCCACTGTGCAGCCATGCGCCGCCCAACCTCGCGCAGAAGCGTTTCTACCTCCTCAGGCGTCATCCGCCCAGGGAGAACTTCCAGAAGCTGGTCCAGGAGCTGGCCATAGGACTTCGGGAAAAGATCCTCGGCTGCCGGCGTCAGGTCATACACCGAGGAGGGTTTCCCGCTGCCACGACGTTCACTGCGCTGTTGGACCAATCCATCCCGCTCAAGCGCAGCAAGATGAGCGCGCACAGCCGTATGGGTCAGGTCAAGCGCTTGTGCCAGTTCGTCGACGGTGTGGCTGGATCTGCGCAGCAAAGTGATGATTCTCCCGCGTGTACTTGAAAAAAACCGTCGGTTCCAATTCGTTCGTGCCATCTCCTACCTCCTGGACGGTTCCAGTGTACCGGAGAAGCCTTGCGCTGTCAATCAAAGTAAATAAACCAACGAATTTAAAAAAGACAAGTATATCATTGACTTTCTGGAAATAATATGGTATAGAAATAGAGTGGTGTGAACTGAGAGGGTCAGGATGTAGGGAAAAACTCTTCTCTTCTCCTCTCTTTTTCATGTAGACGCCTTTTTCTCTGAGTTAAGAAGGGAGTAACGATGACAGAGCAGAGTCTTTACGAACGGATCGGGGGCGTCAACGCCATCAGCATGGTCGTTGACCGCTTCAGCGACGAAGTCGTCAAGAATCCGAAACTCAATGTGAACCCGGCCCTGAAGGAATGGAATCAATCGGGCAAGCTGCCAGGCCTTAAATTCATGCGGACACTCTGGATCTGCCAGGCGGCCGGCGGACCCTTTCAGTACACCGGCAAGGACATGCACGAAGCGCATAAAGACCTCCACATCACGTCCGAAGAGTTCGACGAGGTGGGAGCAGAGATCGCCAGAGCACTGGACCACTTCAACGTGCCGGAGCGCGAAAAGCAGGAAGTCTTGGCCGCCATAGTCGCGAGGAAGACCGAGGTGGTCAACGGCTAAAGCCGGAAGACTCGCGTTGTTGCCGCCATGTTGCACGGAACGCGGCCGCATCTCTAGGTAGTGGCGCTCGACTCTCACCTTTTTGTCGGGATCGTGCTTTCGGCCACGGCCCTCGGTTTGGTGGCCCCAATTCTGAAAGGACACTGGCGAGAGCGAAGGCAAATTCGGACAGCTCGTGCTCGCGGCTGCCACCATCGCCGACTTTGGCACGGGATAAAATGTCAAGGAGAATGGCGATAAATAAAGGATCGCCCGCTCGGCTGTTGCTCCCTCGTCGCTCGTGCTCAGGCACGCCAGCCCAAACTCGCGCAGCGTCTCCAGCATCAGAAAGCGGGGTTCCTCGCCCTCCTGCTCTGTCTGGAGCAGCAGGCTCTTGTCGAGGAGGGAGGCGACCCCTTTCAGCACATCAAGCGGCTGATCGCTCCCGGCATTGCAGACGGCAGTGGCGGCCTCCAGTGTGAAGCCCCCTGCGAAGATGGAGAGCCATCGGAAGAGACGCTGCTCCTCCGCACTCAACAGGTCATAGCTCCACTGGAGCGTGTTGCTCAGAGTCTGCTGGCGAGCGGGCAGGTCCTGCGCACCACTGGTGAGGATATCGAGTCGTTGGGAAAGCCGTTTGAGCAAAGCCTGCGGCGGCCACCACCTGCTCAAAGTTGTTGAGTAGTCCGAGAGCCTGATAATATGATAATGTGATCCATATCATGGACATGCTCAGCAATATATGTTACACTAACATTAAACTGATATCAATTTCTTCGTCGATCATTACTCCTTATTCCATTACTACAACGGAGGTATCCTCGATGGAAGCAGCATTGGTAGGCTCACTTGGACGCATAACGTTAGGGTCAACAAAAGTGACAATTGGTCGCACCCAGGATAATACGCTCGTGTTGAGTGATCCCAGAGTGTCGTCCAATCATGCCGAAATTCGACCAGAAGGAGCATACTTCAGCATCGTAGATCTGGGCAGTACGAATGGGACATTCGTGAATGAACAGCAAGTATACAGCAACGCACCGCGCCTGCTCCAGCCAGGGGACACGCTTCGCGTTGGCGATACAAAATTCACCTTCGAGGTGACGACGAACGCGCCGCAGCCAGCGTCATACTTGGGCGGTTCGACAATGCGAGCAACGCCGCCGCCCCCACCCCCGCCAGGCAGTGCCGGAGTGACACCCAACTTCGTCGGCAATACCAGTTATGGCATGGACAATATGAATTACGGCGCCTATTCGGAGACAGTCCCCGCGTCGTCGTATACTCCACCACAGCAGCCTTCATATATGTCTGAGACGCAGATGCCGACCTACATTCCAGCTGCCTCCCGGCAGGCTGGCCAGCCGCCACCGTATACGCCGCCATCACCACCGCAGAAGCGCTCGCCAGTGCGCGCTATCATCCTGGCAGTGATCGCGCTCGTGATCATCGTGGGTGGCATCGGCGGCTTCTTCGTCGTTCAGAATAACCAGCATGTGTACAACACAAACCTAACAGCAACAGCACAGTCCCAAGCTAACAGCCTCGCCACGTCCACCGCTCAGGCAATCGCACAACAAACGGCACAAGCAGTGGCTACTGTGAACGCTGAAAAACACTCGAACTACCCGCCGTTCACAAACGTGGCGTTGTTCGATACCCTGACGAGCCCCACTTCGACCTGGGATTCAAGCTCCTTCTGCCAGTTCGGTTCGTCTGGCTATACAGTCAGCATTCAGCAGGCCCATACGCTCCAATATTGCCTCAACAACTCTGGACATTTCGGGGAGATAGCCTACCAGGTCACGCTGACCGTTCAGCAGGGAGATTGTGGCGGTCTCGTGTTCAGGTACGTTGATACGCGCGATCTCTACTTCATGGATGTATGCCAGGATGGCTCCTATGACATCGGCGATTACGACAACGGCACTGAAAACCTGCGCTACAGCAGCACGCAGCCCAGTTCAGCCATTATTCAGGGTACGGGAAAACAAAATGTGATCGCCATCACTGTCCAGGGAAATACAGTCAACGTGTTTATCAATGGACACAATGTTGACAGCATAACCAGTCAGGCTCTGACGACGAGTTTCTTTAGCCAGGGGCAAGTCGGACTGCTGGCGGACAATTTGAGGGGATCCCACCGCTGTGAGTACACCAACGCTCTCGTCTGGACTGCACAGTAAAAGTAACGGTGGTACATGCGAAGCTTCCAAAGGTAACAATTATTTTTCACGTTTACTGCTGAAGCACCTTCCGCTTCTTGTCAATACACTCAAACAGCTTGTGGAAGGAGTCTATGAACTTTTGCACCCCCTCCTCTTGCAGTTGCCGGGTGACCTGGTCGTAGTGGATCCCGGCGTCCGCGAGTGCAGCAAGCTGAGCCTTCGCCTCTGGGAGATGGTCCTCGATGGAGAGTCGCACCCGGCCATGATCGTGGAAGCTCTCGATCGTGGTGAGGGGCATGGTGTTCACGGTGTCGGGACCGATCAGTTCCTCGACGTACAACACATCAAGGTAGGCCGGATTTTTCGTGCTCGTGCTGGCCCACAAAGGCCGTTGGACACGCGCCCCCCGCTGCTTGAGGGCCTCAAAGCGCGGCCCGCTGAATAGCCGTTTGAACTCCTGGTAGGCCAGGCGGGCATTGGCGATGGCTGCTTTGCCCTCCAGCGCTTTGAGTTGCTGCTGCTGGGCGCTGGCGCCAACGGCTTTCATCTCGTCTTCGAGCAGGTTGTCGACGAGCACATCCACGCGGCTAACAAAGAAGCTGGCTACCGAGGCGATGCGGCTGATGTCCTGGCCTTTGGCACTACGCTCTTCCAGCGCGCCGAGGTAAGCTTCGGCGACCTGGCGGTAGTTCTCGATTGAAAAGATCAGCGTGATATTGATATTGATGCCCTCGGCGAGCGCCTGGCGAATGGCCGGGACGCCTGCCGCGGTCGAAGGAATCTTCACCATCAGGTTCTGACGATCAATCGTTTCCCAGAAGCGGCGCACCTCCGAGAGCGTCCCTTCGGTATCCTGTGCCAGGTAGGGCGAGACTTCGATGCTGACAAAGCCATTAATGGATTGGTCATGGTGTTGTCTCCTTCGCATCGAATGCATACTGGCTCAGATGACAGTCCGACCCACCCCGGCATTCGGTCTCGAACGCCACGTCCTAACCCTACGCCAGGTCGCTCACACGGACGGCCTCGTCGCGCAGGCGGGCGAGGTCCACTTGGACCCCGGCTTTGATCAGACCCATCGACTGGCGCACGTCCTTCCCACGGTTCATCCCAACGGTTGCGAGGATCCGCCCACCTTTCAGGTAGAAAGCGACGAACTTTCGCTTCTCGAGACTTCCCCGTACGATCAACTCGTCCCAGTCGCTTGCGAACCCCGCATACTGGAGGTTGTAGTTGTACTGATCGGACCAGAACCAGTAGACCTCATCGTAAGGTTTTTGGCTGCCCAGCATACTGCGAGCCGCAGCTTGGCCGTGCTTGATCGCGTGCTGCCAATGCTCGACGCGGATCCGGCGGTCGAACACCGGGTGATAGTGGTTGGCCACGTCACCTGCGGCATAGACCCCCTCGACACTCGTGCGGCAGTGCTCATCGACGACGATGCCGTTCTCGATCCGGACTGCTGAGCCGGCCACAACCTCGGTGATTGGCTCAATGCCCAGCCCGACCACGACAAAATCACACTCAATCACACGACCGCCTTGGGTCCTTACGCGCTCCACGCGTCCGACACCTTCGAAGGCCTCGACGGCGTCCTCAAAGACCATTTCCACACCCTGGTCGCGATGGATGCTCTCCATGACTCTTGCGATCTCCTCCCCGAGCACCCGATCGAGGGGAAGCTTAGAGCGTGCGATAACACTCACTTCCACGCCCAGCATGCGCAGTGAGGCGGCGACCTCCGAACCGATGAAGCCCATGCCGGCGATGACCACCTTGCGGCCAGGGGCAACCTCCGAACGTATGCGGTCGGCATCGCTCACCGTTCGCAGGTCATAGACACCCTCCAGGTCGAGGCCGGGGATCGGCGGACGCCGGTTTCGCCCTCCAGTGGCGATGAGGACCTTGTCGTAGGGTACACGGTTTCCATCCTCAAGCTCCACAACCTTCCCTTCGAGATCGACCTTCGTGGCCCGGATCCCGAAGTGCGTCTCGATGCCCTGGTCAGGGTAGAAGTTCGGTGGGCGGACGAGAGTATCCTCGAACGTCGCCTCTCCGCGCAAATACTCCTTAGAAAGAGGAGGCCGTTCGTAAGGCACTTCGGGTTCTGCCCCAATCAGGACCAGGTCACCCTGGAAACCCTCCTCTCTCAGGGCAACCACCGCGCTCCCTCCTGTAAGGCCGGCTCCGACAATGACGAACGTCTCGGGCATCAGACTTCGATCCAGAGAGAGCCGTCGCGGACTTCGACCCTGTAGCTGGGCTCCGGCTTCTTCGCGGGCCCCCGGAGTACCTCGCCGCTGGTCACGTCGAACATGCTGCCGTGGCAAGGGCAGGTCACCGTCGTCTCCTCGAGGTCGCCTTCTGACAGCGAACAGCCCAGGTGCGTGCAGGTGTCGCCAAAGGCAAAGAAGGTACCTGCGACGTTCGCGATGGCTACCTTGGTGCCCGCGATCTCCACCTGCTTTATCTCGCCCGCGCCGATGTCGGATGCCAGCCCGATGATCACGAAATTACCCACGCGTCCCTCCTTCTCTCATTTTCTACTTGTCAGTACAGGGTCAGCCTATCCTGACCCCTTGTCGTTCTTTCTTTTTCCCATCGCTACCCTAGTGCAAAGTCAAGAGACCTGTTAGGTAATAGGGGTGCAGGGGGCGAAGCCTCCCTGCCGGGGTTTGGGGTGTCCCCAAATTTTCCTTTTCCCTAAAATGTTGGTTGATTATGCACTAGCCAGGTTTACAAATCGGCTGCAAGTCACGCCTTTCTATTTCAATACCACATTTGCGCTAAAAAGTCAAGTAATTTCTTGACTTTCTTGACTATTGAGCAGGTTATCTGCTATACTCAGTACACAAAATTATGGAAAAGGGTCAGAATGGGAAGAATGCTCATACCAGCTTTCGCCTGGCTTCACCATGTATGACGTAGCACGGGTTCCCACCCTTTTCCATGAAATGCTATACTCAGGCGCAGGATTGGAGGAGATGCATGTCACACCTGCAGAGGAACCCACGCTTTTTTACAAGCACACGCGGCAAGATTGTCACCCTGTTGCGCCGTGCGAGTCGGACGGTGGAAGAGCTGGCCCAGGCGCTTGACCTCACGGGCAATGCCGTCCGCGCTCAGCTTGCGACCCTTGAGCGAGATGGGTTTGTCCAGCAGCACGGTAGGCGTCGTAGCAGCAGCAAGCCCGCCTCCGTTTACGACCTGACCCCGGCAGCCGAGGAACTCTTTTCAAAAGCCTACAGCCCGGTGCTGCGTCAGCTCCTGGAGGAGCTGAACGAGCGCATGAGCGCTGAGGAAGTGGAAGAGATACTGCGTTCGACGGGCCATCGTCTCGTGGCGCAGTGGCCTATCCCACGAGGAGAGCTGCATACGCGGCTCGAAGCGGCGATCTCCGTCCTCGATGCACTCGGTGGTCTGGCAGAACTCGAACGGCGTAACGGCACCTATGTCATCCAGGGGTATAGCTGTCCACTGGCGGCGGTGGTGCCGGGCCATCCGGAGGTCTGCCGCCTGGCCGAGTCGCTGCTCACGGAGCTGGTAGGGGCGCCAGTGCAGGAGCAGTGTGACCGCAACAAGAAGGTCAGATGTCGTTTCGTCGTGCCCACGACCTGATGGCTCCTGGGCGCTGCAGGGTCAGCAGAGAGGAAGCAGAGAACCAAGCAGCAACACCTCGTCTTCGTCCTCATCCATCTTCACAGGCGAGAGCCCGGCAGACCTCGCTCTCGGTGATCATTTGTCAAAAAGCTCATCCTTATAAACATCGCCTGCCTGCTTGGCCACGATGTGGTGTGGACCAGCGCGTCCTGATGTCCGTAATCCATACACCTGCTTACCGCCTATGCTACACTATTAATAAGACCAAAGCTAAACAGAAGGGTCTGGAATGGCCGCAAAGGAGTGTACGACCGATGCACGATCTCTTACGAGACCTCCCATTCTCTCAGCAGATGTGGCAAGAAAGCTGGGAAGAAGAATTCGACAGAGAATGGCAAGCGGTAGCCCTTTTTTTGCGATCAAAATGAGCGATAGTTGAGCGGTATCTCCCCTGCGACCCATCGTGTCCGGCTTCTTCGGGTGGCAGGCTTGGCCGACGATTTGGCAAGGGTCCAATTTTGTTGCTGACCACCACTTCTCTCTTATTTCACCATCAAGGACGGAGACCTTGCATCTTCTTTGCTTGACACATAGCGTATGATGATCAACGGATGGGCTCAATCCCCTTGACGCCCCATCTGGTATGGTTTCAGTACCTAGAGAGGAGGCTGTGCATGAACAGCCAAACGAGCACCGGAATGCATCGCTTTGCAGACGCTATCCTTGAGCACATACCTGTGGCAGTTGCCGTCTATGACACGCAAGATCTCCGTTTGCTGGAGGCGAACACCCTTTTTTTGACGGTCATGGACCGGTTTCTCGATCCAGCCTGGCACCAGGGACGCATCATCGGCTCTCCTCTCGCCCAGTGGGCGCACCCGGCAACCATCCCTCAACTGGTCACGGTCTTCCGGGCTGTCGCAGAGACTGGCACAACCTATCGGGTCGGCGAATTTGCTTTCCCAACCTCACACGGCGACATAACCTACTGGAACTGGACGCTCGAGCGGATGGACGATCACGATAGGCAGGGTATCCACCTGCTCCAAACGATCACCGAGGTGACGGCACACGTTCTGGCACGCCAGGAAGCTGAGCGGGCTCAGGATTTACTCCGTCAGACCACTCACCTCATCGAGGCAGAACGCCAGCGACTGGCGGTCATCGACACTGTGGCGCGCAGTGTGCGTGAAGCCGTGGACACGGAGAGCATCGGCAGAACGGCCATCGAGGCCATCGAAACCGCCATTCACCCGCTCAGCGTCTGCATCTACACGGCTGATCCCATCCAGCAGGTATTACACTTGCTTCATATCCACCCGACGACAGGCACCAAAGAAACCTTCCTGCCATCCATCCCGTATGATAACTCGCCTCTGGTGGCACAAGCACACATTCGTCAAGATCCCATCATCATCGAAGACCTCCAGGTGGCCGCTGCTTCAGGTATCGTTGGAAGGAACCACCCGCTGGTGACCCGTGGTGTCCGCGGGTACATTTGCGTGCCCCTCCGGTTTAAAGATCATTTCGAGGGCACCCTGGCGGCTCTGTTCACCTATCCTCTCTCCGCTGACGGAGCCGAGGTGCAGATGCTAGAAGGCTGCGCTATGCCTATCGCCGCAGCGCTGGCCCACGCACGGCTCATGACCGAGATCGAGCATGAACAAGCTCGCCTGCGAGCCGTCCTGGACCAACTGCCAGAAGGCGTGGTCATCATTGAGGCCTCCGATGGTTGCGTCAGCTATACCAACGCCGCTGCCGAACGCATTGTCGGCACCTCTGGAAGAAGCATGCTTGGTCACTCGCTCATCAAGCATACCCACTCCGGATTAATCACCTACCTGGACGGTCGACACATTCCGGATGAGGATCTTTCCACTATCCACGCCTTTCAGGGAGAGACACGAGGCAACCAGGAATTGATCGTTACCAGGCCCGATGGAAGCCAGGTCCCCATCCTCGCTACTACAGCTCCGCTGCGCCTGGAAAGTGGGGTCATTACGGGCTCTGTCACGGTCTTTCAGGACATCACCGAACGCAAAAGCCTGGAGCAGCAGAAGAACGACTTTCTCTCCATGGCCAGCCATGAACTGCGTACGCCCATCACCTCTATTCAGGGGTGCGCCGAAGTCCTGCAACTGCTCATGGCAGGAGGACAAATTCTGGACTCTCCACACAGCATCCGTGCTATCAACACGATAGTCGAACAAAGTCAACACCTCACGCGCTTGATCGAGGAGATGCTTGACCTTACCCGCCTTGAACACGCCAAACTGCCGTTCCAGCTCGCCCCACACGATCTCCTCAGTATCCTCGTTCGCGTGATAGAAAGTCAGGCGGTGGTTACCAGACAGCATGACCTCCGGTTGGTGCTGGACGGGCTGCAGGCGAGTGATAGGGTAATAGGTTACTTTGATGAACAACGCATCATCCAGGTCTTGAGCAACCTGATCAGCAACGCGATCAAGTATAGCCCCAATGGAGGAGAGATTGAGATTGGATTACAGCATACCCTGGAGAAGCCAGATGAGGCGCTCATCTGGGTCAGAGATGGTGGCATTGGTATTCCCGCCGATGCCCTACCACATATCTTCGAGCGGTATTATCGTTCGGGCAAGCTGAACCGTGCGATGAGTGGGCTGGGCATTGGTCTCTACCTGGTCAAGGAGATTGTCACCCACCACGGAGGTCAGGTCTGGGTCGAGAGCAGTGAAGGTGTCGGATCGAGGTTCTACGTGCTACTTCCCCTCGATAATCATCAATGTTAATGTGCAAAAGTTTCAGCAGGAGGCGATGCTTCGTCATGCCTGGATCAGCCCATCGGCCAGCGGCACGGTAAACCAGAAGGTCGAACCGCGGCCAGGAACACTCTCGACCCCCACCTGCCCCTGATGCTGCTCTATGATGGCCTTGGCGATGGCTAATCCCAGTCCCAATCCTCTGTCTGGCCCCCGCAGCCCTGGCGCTGCTGCTTGATAAAAACGCTCCCAGACCCGTTGTTGCTGTTCTGGCGTCAACCCTGGCCCCTGGTCACGTACCGACACCCGCGCCACGCTTACCTCCGCCTCCAGGTGAACCGATACCACCTGCTCGACCGGTGTATACTTGAGAGCATTGGTCAGATAGTTGGTGAGCACCTGCTCGATGCGGCCAGCGTCGGCGATCACCGGTACCAGCTCGTCTGGAGGCAAGATCAGCTCGATGTTCCGCGCGCGTGCTGCCTGCTGATTGGCGACCGTCTCCTGCACGATCGTGACGAGATTTTCCCGTTGCAACGACAGCTCAAATTTGTGCATTTCCAGCCGGGATACATCCAGCAGTTCCTCCACCAGGCGAGCTTCGATCTCCACCTGCTCACTTGCCCGCTTGAGCACCCTTTCGATCCGGTTGATCAGCCCTTCTGCCTCTGGCGCGAGAGAGCTGGAGCGGAGTTCAATATGCAGCAGTGCTAGCTCAATCAAGCCCAGGATGACGGTGAGCGGCGTGCGGAGTTCATGGCTCACCATGCTCAGAAACTCCTCTTTGCGCCGTTCCGCTGCTTTGCGGTCGGAAATGTCGAGGACCACCACCAGCGCGTGATCTCCCTCCTGATCAATCATGGCCCCCGCCACCAGTGTCGGCACGCGACTGCCGTCCTTGCGCAGGTACTCTTTTTCCCAGGGTGGTATCACTCCTGTCGAGAGAAGCGTCTGATCGATCTGGGCCTGTATCTCTTGATAGTCTGGTGGCACCAGTTGGCGCCATGTGACCGCTCCGGAGAGTAGTTCTTCCTTGCTGTAGCCAACCATCTGCGCGTATCGATTATTGACTTCATAGATGCGCCCAGCGCCATCAGACACGATCATCCCGAAGATGTTGGAGTCCACCAGCGAGCGCAACTTGCGTTCGCTGTACTGGAGTTGGTTCTCCAACTTGCTCTGCCTGGTCACATCGCGGAAGACAACCACGCCCCCCACGATCTGGCCTGCGGCATCGCGAATGGGTGCGCCGCTGACGTTGACAATGATGTCTTCCCCTTTGTAGGTATGGTTCAGGAGGTCTATGGTGTGGGTGCCCGACAAGCGTTCGCCCCGCAGCACCCGCAGCACCGGGAGTTGCTCTTTCGGCAGTGGTCTTCCTTCCAGATCACGCACGGCCAGCCACTCGATGCGGTTGTCGAGAAGGAACAAAGAGCGATCAGCGTCCTCTTCAAGCGCCAGCAAAGAACGGTAGGCGGTGTTGGTGTAGCGGATCTCCCCCTGGCATCACAGACGGACACCCCCTCGGTCATGGCCTCAAAGATCGCGGACAGCTCGGCGGCTCGTGCCTCGGCCTCCGCTCGCGCCGCCTGTTCGCTCGCAAGCAAGTGACCACGTTCCTCTTCGGCCTGGATGCGGTCGGAAATATCGCGAACGGTCGCGAGCTGGTGCCCGGTCGCGAGCTGGTTCGCCGTCATGCCAACGGGCAAGAGGCTGCCATCTTTGCGTTTCATCCGCCACTGACTGTGCTTCACTTCCCCGGCGCGCAGGCCCTCCAGTGTGGCAGGCAGAGCCGCCTGACCTTCCTCGGAGACCAGGTCCCGCATGTGCCTGGTCAGCAGTTCTTCGCGGGAGTAGCCGGAGAGCTGACAGCCCATCTCGTTGACCTCCACCAAGTGACCTTGCAAGTCAGTCACAAAAATGCCGACTCCCGCCTGCTCAACCAGCGCCCGGTAGCGTTCCTCGCTCTGCCGGAGACGTTCTTGCCCCTGTTTGCGCCGCGTGATGTCACGGTGGTTGCATACCACGGCTTCCACCGCCGGGTCATCGAGCAGATTCGTCAGGGTTGCTTCCATCCAGCGCCAGGTCCCGCCTTTGTGACAGATGCGATACTCAACGGTGATGAAGTCGCCGGGCCGGTCGAGCAGAGCGATGAGCTGCTGCTGGACGTCTTCCAGGTCCTCGGGATGCAGTAACGCAAAGCCGTTCATGTCCATCAGTTCCTCGGCAGTGTAGCCGGTGACACGTTCAGTGGAAGGACTGGCGTAGGTCACGGTGCCCTCCGGCGTGAGGAGCGCGACGGCATCACTGCTGTGTTCGATGAGTGCGCGGAAGCGCTGGTCGCTATATATAGATACGTCTATTGACATATGTCTCTTCCATTCATGCGCTTGCTGATGTGCCGCTTGAGCCCACAGCTTCTGGTAGCGAGAGAAGAGCGAACAGGTAAATTGCATGAGACGACAGGCAAACGGCTGATCTGTGAGCAGGAAGCAGCACTGGAAACATGCTTCAAGACCTCTAGCATACCATATCTGTCACTGCCGAAAAAGGTGTGCTTTGTGTTCAAAAACTCGGGTGGCTGAAACAGGAGGATCTGCCACCCGAGTTTTTGAACACTTGCAGTCAATTTCCAAAAACCTACCCGTGTAAAAGGTGTGGGGCGAGGTCTACGCCAGGTCTCGCAGCAAATGCGTATGAATTGGCTGACGCAGCGTACGTAGCGCCTTTACCTCAATCTGACGAATACGTTCCCTCGTCAGTTTGAAATGCACACTCACCTCCTCCAATGTATGGCAATACCCATCCTGCAAGCCATAGCGCAATTCAATCACCTGGCGTTCACGCTGGTTGAGCATTTCCAACGCCATGTTAATATGCTCCCTGAGCACCTGATGAGCTACCACATCTGCCGGTGTTGTCGTTCGCGTATCCTCCAGCGTATCCGCCAGGTGATACTGCTCATCATCAAGCAGTGGCGCATCCAGCGAAACAGGTATCTCTGCCATACTCTGTAACTCAATTACTCGTTCCCGCGGAAGATGTGCCGCACGGGCAATTTCCTCAACAAGCGGATCACGGCCCAACTCCTGGTAAAGAGCACGTTTCACCCGTTTTATCTTATACATCAACTCCACCACATGCACCGGAATGTGAATCGTGCGCGTGTACTCAGCCACTGCACGGCTGATCGCCTGTCGAATCCACCACGTCGCATACGTGCTAAAGCGAAACCCTCGTGCGGGATCAAATTTCTGTGTCGCGCGAATTAATCCCAGGTTCCCTTCCTGTATCAGATCAAGAAGCGAGACTCCGTGGTTATTGTAACGCTTCGCAATACTCACCACCAGGCGCAGATTTGCCTCCACCAGCCGCTGCTGTGCCTCCAGGTCCCCATTCGCAACACGCCGCGTCAACATCATCTCTTGCTCCGCAGTCAGCAGCGGATAGCGTCCTATCTCGCCCAGGTACTGTCGTATAGCATTATCAATAGCCTCGGCACCCTTGAACTCATCGTATCCATCCTCATCCTCATCTTCGTCATCCGCACATATATCCTCACCATCGTACATAGGTAGGTCATCCTCGCGGGGATAGGTGCAGTAAAAGGATCTACTAGAAGGTCTTAAAGCTAGACTGGCTTTCTCATCCTCACCCAGCGACCATCCCTTCATCATCGACACCCTATCATCCGGTGATTTTTCCACCATAGCTATCATACGTAATTTACTCCTTTACCTCATTGCCACATTTTTTCAGATAATTTTTTCGAATTTATCCACCCCAACATACTGAATCCTGCAAGATATGTGCCAATATACAAGTGTAGGGATATAATCATTGTTGGACACTTGAGCCTCAGATCATGCTCAAAAAGCTCCCAGGCACCCTGCCAAAACATTTCATCTTACCTTTCCACGACCATAGTAATCGCGGGCAGCGTCACATTTTCAGTGCATGGCAACCTATAAACCTGTAAATTTTTCCCACCTCCTGCGGATAATTCCCCACTTGCCCAGGTCTCTGTGCCTCAACATCAATGGTTCGCAAGAGGTTTATTGCTGTGGCCTGGCTGCCGCGCCTCAACATCGATGGTTCGCAAGAGGTTTATTGCTGTGGCCTGGCTGCCGCAGGCAGCCAGGCCACAGCAATAACTGATACAAGCCGCCGCAGGCGGCGAGGAGTCCTGAATAGTCGCAAACAAGATTTAGGCGTATAAAATGAGCATTTTGCGACAAGAATATAATAAAAGCAAAATAACGTGTATTTCGCAAGTGATTACTGTAGGAGATGTTTATGACACAATATACACGTGGAGGAAGTAGCACAACTATCTCGGTTGGGGAAAATCCTGGCATATCTGCTATCAGCGATAAACCCTACGTACTGATTATCGATGATGACCCGGCAATCACCTCTATCCTTCTGTATATGCTAGAAATGGAAGGCTATGCTGGACTCTCTATCACAGATAGTTTGAAGGTTCTACCGTTTTTACAGCACATTGAGGAGGCAGGGACAAAACATTTTCCTGCTGTTATCCTGCTTGACCTCATGATGCCTCAACTCTCCGGCTATGAGCTTGCGGCCCAACTCACGCAGCACCCATCCTATGCACACATCCCCATTATTATCATGACCGCCGACTACCGTGTGCGAACTGTCAGTGCTGTCCCCGGCGCAGTTGACCTGCTCAGCAAGCCATTTCCGTTCAAAGTCCTCCTCAGCAAGGTGAAACGTTATCTTACTCCTATGCCGTGCGGGTAGGTTACAATACAAATCAATGTATAAAAAAGCGGTTCCGATCGAGAGAGAAGATCGGAACCGCTTTCCTGGCAGATCAGAACTCATCTATGACGCTGTAATGTGCAGCGTTTCGTCCGGATTGGATTTCAAGGTTACAAGGTATGATCCCGGGCCTGTGTTGGCACGAAGATTTACAGTTTGTCCTGGTTGAACAGTCCCAACTGTGGACCCCTGGTTGAGGAGAGCCTGGGGCTTGTTCGTCAGGTTAGTTAAGGTGATGCACAGTCGGTTACTCTGGATGTGACAATGGACTGTACCCTGGCTGAACACAGATCTGTGATGCAAGGTAATGATATTCACATTCGGTATAGCCGGAATCTGGCTGGTCGCGGTCGCGGCTCGTTGGGCGGAGCCGGCCGTGTGAGCACTGGCGACAGGAGTCATGAGAAAGACTGCCAGTAAGGCAAACATTGTACTAAGGAGAACGGTTCGGAGCAGGTGGTGTTTGTGCATGGTTGTTCCTCTTTGTCTTTGAGCTTTCTTGTTCAAATGCTAAAGTTGTTCGCAATCCACAAAACGTTAAAGTTGATCTGATAGGAGCGGGGAACGCACTGCTACGTTGCAGTATAGGGTAAGCTGACGGTAACACCTCCTAGATTCTCGCTACTCGCTACAAGGTATAACTCCTCACTTTAACAAACGCTCTCAATGCTATAATTTTGCGCCTCTGAGTGGACATGTGCTAAGCATACTGGGACTTAGAGTTACAAAGCACAGGTTTTAGAAAACGCCCTCTCGACTTGTGATCTCCAGCATGATACAATGCGTTGCGTCAGGCGTCCGCGTAGGACCCTACGTAGAAACTTCTAATTTTTCGTAACTCTAATAGATACATTTTTTCTCTAAAACAAGGAGAGGATAGATGCCACGAGGACGCAAGAGGTCTCCACAAGATAGTATCGATAGCATCCTGCTTGCCCTGAGCCGCCGCAGTGATATCGACCCCGATACCCTCTCGCATTATTTTGACCGCCTGGATGAAGAGTGGACCGAGGGAGCGAGAGAGAAAGTATTACACTTACTGCGCACCAATGATACATCGGCCCATTCTGCCGCCGTGCTCATCCTCACCGAATTGGCAACTGACTTTGACCTCAGAGAACTGGAAAGATTCGTTGCCGACCCTACCGTGAGTGATATTGCCAAACTCACCCTTGCTCCCGTGCTGAAGGAATTGGGGTCAGATATCGTCGATGATCGCATCATTGACTATCTCAATGACCCTGAAGCGGCTATGCACCAGATGCAGACACGCCTCCTTGACCTGGTGGAACGCAGCGAGCTTGGCATCGAGTCGGTGCTGGATGATGTAGTCTCCATGCCTGTGGAACGACGTCTTGGCTTCATTAGTTGGCTGGGCCAAAATCAGGACCCGCGTTCTGCCAGACTGCTCATCCCCTTGCTGGAGACCCAGTCGAGCAAAGTCGTAATGGCAGCAATTGACGCACTTGAACAATTGGGCACCATCGCCGCGCATCAAACTATCCCCGCCCTCAACTACCTGATTGCAAACACGGCGAATCGACAGGTCAAGCAACATGCCCGCGCCGTACTAGGACGGCTCACCATGCAATCGGCCCCCGATATGGAAATAGTAGAGACCCACCAGCAATTGCCTCTTCACCAGGCTCGTGTCAGCTTTGTCGATGGCTCTGGCACACAGATGATGATGATATCCTGGCGACGTCCCGACGGCCTGGTGAAAGGAGTCAACGTCCTTTACCAGGATCAATGGGGCATTAAGGACTGCTATGGCACCGATGAAATGGAACTAGACCGTTGGTCCCAGTTGGTAAACGATGTTGAGGAGCACGGCTTTATCAATTTCCAGGTCTCCCTGGAGTACTGCCGTGCTTTGATCGCCGAGGCTCGTGCCCTCAACAAACGCACGCGCCACAAGTTGCCCATCGCTTACTCCATCTGGCGACCCTACCTGGGTGACGACGAAACGCCAAAAAGGCATGCGAGTACAATCTCAACAACCTTAGAGCCTCTCTCCTTCAATCCAGACCTTGCCCTCTTAGCACAGCGCGGCGATCAACTGTACCCGATGCCAGAATTTGAGTCCTGGCTATTCGAGCCACTCATTGACCTTATGCCGTATATCAATCGTTATTGGGTAATCGACAACGTGTTTGATATGTTTACCATCGGCTTGACGCAACCTGGCCGCGGACGCAAAAAAGGCCAGAGATCCCAGAAGCCGCGGCAGCCGAACTTGGAAGCCCTGGTGAGCGAAGCATTGGACACATTAGTGGATGACAGTTGGCGCACGTTGTACGAGACCCGCCTGCGTCGTCAGGGAGCCCTTTTCCTCTTCGCTCATCGTCCCGATGACGCAGCCCTGGTGAGCGCTGTGGCCTCTGCGCTCCATCCTGCCTCCGGCCTCTCGGTACAAGAGCAACCCTTCCTACGGGCAATGATGCGCGCCTCCATCGAAAGTGGTCCCATGCGTATGATGGCAGAAGTTCTAGAGGCCGGTGACTTTGACCTCGGCCCGGTCCCGATGGACCCTTTCTTTTTAGAGTAAGCTCTAGCTGAATGGGATCGCAGCGTTGAGGACATCAATGGCGGCACTTTGCCTGGAGGCATCAGCACTATCCGGGGGGCCAGCCCATCTCAGCCCAAACTGGTTTGCATTGTTCCGACCTTTCAGCCAGATCGAGTCTGCATTTCTGATAATGAATTCATCATTACCACAGAGGATTCATGACTAACCCTGTAATCAATTTTGGGTAAAAGTAGGTCGACTTCTGTGGCATGCGGTCATCAGCCTTTGCTACATCACAGATCTGTCTTACTCGCGTCCCATGAAACAACAATGCTGCCTGCGCCCCCCTCGTCTGAACCGCCTGGAGCGCTTCCTCTGCATCTTGCGTATAGCGAACGTACTTTCCCGCCCTTATATCCTCCGCACTCAGTCCCAGCAAATCCTCCAACACCAGCAGATGCGCCACAGCGACATCTAGCTCGTTCCACGCGGCTGAATGCCCACTCTCCGCCATCCGTCGCCTGCCCTGCTCATTGAGGCTCAACAGCCAGGTTTGCTCTACCGTACTGACAACGAACGATGGATATTGCTCGCTCGCTTGCACCAACTCTTGCTCCAGGAATTCTAATCCCGTGACAGTCCCAGCTCTCCCCAATTCGCGCACAGTGAAATAGTGCGCAAGATGCTCACTCAACGGTGCAGCCAGGGTATTAGCATCCAGGTCAAACAACACTCGGTGGGTTGGTAATATCAATAGACCAGGATCATCCAGATCCACCAGCGCCATCATCACGAAGTTGATAGCATCGTCTGGGTCTAGACCATGACGCTGTTCCCGCACCTCATGATGATAGTTCAGCGCGGTTTCATAGCGATGGTGACCATCGGCGATATACAACTGCCGCTCGGCGAAAAAATCCTGAATAAGCGTGAGTTGTTTGCTATCGGTGATAGGCTGAAGACGGTGTTCCTCGTTCACCTCGTCAGTAATCTGCACCTCAGACCTGGCAGCGTAGGGAGCAAGCAATGCACGCATTCGTCCCTGGGGATCATCATAAATGCTCATCAAGGGACTGAAATTGGTCGCGCATGCACGTAACAACTTCAAACGGTCATCCTTTGCCTTGCTGTGGGTGAGTTCGTGGGGTAATACTACCCCTGCATTCCACTCCTCAAGTCGTACCCGTGCCAGCAAGCTGGTGCGCTTGTATGTCTTGCCGGCATGTGTAAATACCTGCTGGTAGAGATAGTAGCAAGGTGCAGCCTCTTGCCGCAGCACACCGCTCATACGCCATTCAGCCAGCGTCGCCGCCGCACGAGTGTAGCGGTTATTCAGTACTGTGTCCCCCGGCCTCTCCTGCCCCAATTCAAGTCGGATCACATTATATGGATGACGAGCGTAGTATCTCTCCTGTGCCTCCTCAGAAATAACATCAAACGGCGGCGTTACCACCTGTCCCAGGTCGCCAACGTTCTCTTTCGCATACCGTATCCCCTGTAACGGTCGAACATCTGCCATATATCTCTTCTTCGCTTTCTCATATCTGTTTTTGCTGTATCATCGTTCAGTAATTTTGTTGCTGGCTTCGCAGCTTGCGGCTGCGAAGCCAGCAACAAAAAATTTCTTGGGCACCACCATAGTGCTACTTCGTTAGTTTTCATTTTGCGCCGCCGCAGGCGGTGCAAAATGAAAGAAAAAAGGATTTTGCGAGGACACCTCGTACTCCGGCAGGGCTTTGCACCCCGTGAGAAACTAACAAGGAAGTAATAGGCGGTGTAGTAGCTAATCGAACACCTCGTCGAACATTTTACCACACATCAAACAAAAATCCTCATTTAAAAAATGAGAACATTTGTTCCAAAAATCCTTGACATTTTCCCTCGGCCGTGGTAATATACCTTTTGTAATAGAACAAACGATCTAAAAACTGAATCAGCTCTCCCAATCCCCTTATTTCCCTCATGATGTTCCTCATGCAGGCGGTCGGGTGTCTCCCCTCTCCCCCTCCCGACCGCTGTGGTGGCAAGTACCAGTATCATTCCCAAAAACTTGACGTCCCTTCTACAACTCGCTACAATAGTCAAGCGGCATAATAAAGCAGCAGGATTCTTAGGGGCGCAGCCCCTAAGCGGGGTGTGGGGATACCTGCCCCCCGGGCAGGGTGCCCTGCCTGGGGGCAAGTAATCCCACTTCCCTTTTCCCCCCTTTGAGGAGAGAGAACCACGTAGGAAGGCAGGTTCATCAATGAATGATCTCACATGGAAATACCTAGCATTTGTTGTCGCAGCCTCCATCCTCATCTGGGGAGTATTGGAGTTAAACCGGAGACTCTACCGGCACAAAAAAAGTGATCCCAATCCACCCTCAACCTGGATCAAATTAGACGCAGCCAACCAGGATGTCGTAGAAGACGTGCCGCCGGACGAAGAAAATGATGACCAGGAAGAACCCCCTATATCAGACATCCGTATACGAGCCCAGCAGAACGGGCATCATTCCGAGAGCAAAAAAACTACCTGACCAGGCTCACTCCTTGTGATCCTCAAGCATACGTGTAATCTCGGCCAGCACATCATTCACATCCAGTTCAGGTAGCCCAGCAGATTCCATCTTTGCCTCGGTTAACTCAGGCTCCTCGGCGGATTCTACCTCCTCGTCATCCTCCATCTCCCTGAAAAACTCCTGCTCACACGCAAGCAGCGCCTCTTGAGCGGTCATATTCCCGTAGACGATGCGCGGGATCAGGCTGTGGTACATCGCCACCGTCTGCATAATGGCTCCGAATGCAAGTTGAAACTGCTCGAAAGAGATACTGTTATGAGCCAGCGGCACCGCCTCCTCCAACCGTATCTCGCCATCGTCCAAATCAAGGCCAAACTTTCCCATCGCGATTTGGTAGTTGACCGCCATCAATGCCTCGAGACACTCCAGCCGCTTCTTCTTCGTCACTGTGCCAATGTGCGGTGCAATCAGCATCAACTTCCGCACCTCGCCTTGCTGTTGGATACCCACAATCATCCGCCACTGTCCATGATTTCCATGAAAGGCAAGTTCGATGATCTCCTTCTGCCGATCAACATTGCTCAACCGCAAACCCATTTGAGTCAGGTACTCCTCAAGTTGGGGTATGCCGAAGCTATCAGCCATGGGATACTCCTTCTCTCTGTGCACTATCGGCGGCTCATTCGAAGATAAGGAGGCGTGTGCCCTGATATACCTCCTGACTCAAGTATAACATATGTCGCAGATGGGACTATGCAGCTCTATGCTATATGCGGAACCGCGTCCCGGCGCGTTTGTAAGCCTCATGGTCGGTACGGAAACTATCCGCATTGGTGCCACGTGCAGCCGCCAGAAACTCCGCCAGCAGTTGTACCGGTAACGCTGTTACCATCGGCGTCAATTCTTCGGGCAAATCGACCCCATCGCAAACAGCAAAACGTGCCCACCCATCGCGACCGAATAACTCAGCCGTTTGTGTAGCAGGAGCCTCACCAATCAGCCAGACACGAGGACCGATTTCGCTCGATGCCAACAAAAAATCCGCCATACGATCATGCGCAGGCCCTTTAACACTAATCGGAATGAGCAAATCCTCGCGTTCAAAAGCCACCTGCGGCCCATGTATCGCCTGTTCCAGTTCAAAGCCCTCTGCCGTAACATAGGCCGCCTCCTTCGCCTTGAGTGCCCCCTCCGGAGCAGTCACGGCATTCGGGCCTGCACCCACAAAATAGATTCGCCGCTGCTTCGCCACCGCCTCCTGTGCGATCGCTTGCACCTCACCCTCGCGAGCCAGAATATTCTCCATCAATGCAGGCACCTGTGCTAATCCCTGCTCCAAACGTTCTGTCTGCTCGCTATTGTCCTTCAGAACTGCCAGTTGTGTAGCAATCTGAGCCAATCGAGTGAGCGCGCCAATATAGCTAATGGAATGGGTGGAAGAAGGGTCCTGCTCCACCGTCTCTATCCTGATATCAGCTCCTTGCATCTTCGAGTTCTTGCCCGTGATTCCGATCGTCAACACTCCAGCTTCCACAGCGCGCTGTACCGCCCCATTGCCATACAACTTGCTCCCGCGATGGCTGACCACAATCACACTATCATCAGCATGCAAAGGCCGGGGATACGTCACAAACTCAAACGAACGCAGCGCCCAGGCATCCGCTCCGGCCAGGCGCAGCAAATATTCCCCAACCGTAGCGGCATGAAAACTTGTGCCAATGCCCGCCAGAAAAACACGTCTCGTGCGTGCCAATCTCTCCGCCGCCTGTGTAGGCAGCTCCCAATCCGCTAGCAACTCCCGCACCGCCTGTGGCTGTGCATGAATTGATCGATACAATCCTGTAGTCATGTGAAAACTCCTCTCAGAGGTAATAATACGTAACCATCCGTACGTGTATTAGAGTGTACGTTAGGAGTGGGCATAATCCCACAGCCAAGCAAGTCGTAAAAAGTACCAGGTGGACAGCCAAAGAGGCTATCACAAACAGCTTTGATGTCTTCCCTGTTACCTCGCTCAACCTGGTACGTAATATGTACATATTCATCATTCCGAGCGTTTATATCAGTGTCATTCTGAGTTACCCTATGCTAAAATTAGGAGATAAGTAGATGCCAGGCAAATCAAGCAATGTCCTCCCAGCCCCGCAAGGACTGGAACACATGACCTTTGAAGAACGTCTGCAGTTTGGAGCCGAAAACGCTGTGCGCTGTATGGGCGTCACGGCACAGGACCGCGTCTTCATCATCACCGACTACGAGCGTGAAAGCATCGCTCGTCGCGTCGCTATAGCCGCCCTGGCCCGGCATGCTGATGTCAGCGTACATTTCCTCGAACATTATGGAGAACGTCCTCTCACCACCTTCTCCCAGGAACTGCGCAACGACCTTCTGCAGGCACGACCGACGGTCACCTACTACATCGCCACCGCCAAACCTGGAGAAATCGCCTTCCGTATTCCCCTCCTGCCCTTCCTCGCGCAGGAACTCAGGGTACGCCATGGCCACATGATCGGCATCGACGAAGCAGTCATGGCCGACGGCATGTGCGCTGACTACGACGAAGTGTTCAGCCTCACCAACCAGGTCTACGATCTCGTACGCCATGCCAAAACCATTCACGTCACCTCCGCCAAAGGCAGTGACGTAACCGCCACATTCCACAAAGATTGGCACTGGATCCCTTGTCATGGACGCTATCACGAGCAGGGAAAATGGGGCAACCTGCCCGAAGGCGAGGTCTACACAGCCCCAGCCACCGTTGATGGCGTGCTCGTCTGCGATGTACTAGGCGACTACTTCTCACACAAGTATGGCGTACTGGAACACCCCGTCGTCATCACCGTGAAACAGGGCTATGTCACCGACGTCGCCTGTGAAGATGCCGATGTGGCCCAGGACGTGCACGACTACCTCTTCTCCGTCCCCAACGGCAACCGGGCGGGCGAATTCGCCATCGGTACACTCACCAGCCTCAAAAAACTTGTAGGCAACCTCCTGCAGGACGAGAAGATGCCCGGCCTGCATGTCGCCTTCGGCAACCCTTACCCGCAGTTCACCGGAGCCGATTGGGACGCCACCATCCACGTTGACGTCATTCCCAGTCGCTGCACCATTGAGGTCGATGGCCGGCTCATCATGCGTGACGGCGAATTTGTCATTTAGACCCGCTGGCAGACGCGGTCTCGCTGCCTCCGTCGGAGTGCGTCCATTCTTGCTGCGGGCACGGCAGCCTGCTGCTGTGCCCGCAGCAAGAAAACCTCCTGAAATTGAAACCAATCAACCAATCAACCAACATTGACACTGCCTTTTGCAATTTTGTACAATACTCATTGGGCTATATTGTTTCAGCGCGTAGCGTTGTAGTCCATAGATGGACTAGCTTGCTCGCTTAGTGGGGGCTAGCGGGGAGTTTTAGCGTGTCTATAATCAGAGGTCATAATCTCATCGGCGAAACCATAGGTGGCTGCCTGCTTGAGGAACTGCTAGGTTATGGCGGTTCTAGTGCCGTCTTCCTGGCCCAACAATACACACCGCCATGCAAAGTAGCCATCAAAGTCTTTCTGCCGCGTTCCAGCATGAACGTACAGATGCAAAGGGACTTTTACAGACGCTTCCTCCACGAGGCAGAAGCCGCTTCTGAACTCGATCACCCACACATCCTCTCCATCTACTCCTACGGCGAACAGGATGGATTACCCTACATTATCATGCCCTATATGCCGGGTGGAACCCTCTTCGAGTATATCTCCAAGCATGGCCCGCTCTCATTGAAAGAAGCGCAGTTCTACCTCGAACAGATTGCCGCAGCGCTCGATTATGCTCACCAGCATGGATGTGTACACTGTGACGTCAAGCCAGCCAATATCTTACTGGACGATGCGAGCTGTGGCATGCTCTCGGACTTTGGCATTGCACGCGCCGTGCAGCCAGACCCACCTGCCGCACCTCAGTCTGAGAAGTCTCAAGAAATCCTGCTGGGGACACCCAACTATGTCTCCCCAGAGCAGGCATTAGGGCAACCTCTCGATGGTCGCTCCGACGTCTACTCACTTGGCGTGACACTCTTCTTCCTGCTGGCGGGGCATCCACCATTCCACGCAGACTCCAGCATTGCCATGGCCCTTTTGCACGTGCATGCGCCACCACCTTCGCTGGCCTCTTCGCGTCCCAACATTTCTCCACAGGTTGATCGGGTGATCAAGAAAGCGCTGGCCAAATTGCCGGAGGACCGCTTTCAAAGCGCAGGCGAGTTTAGTACCGCCTTCGCCCGTGCAATCCATACTCCCAGCAAGGTCGGTCGGACTTGCATTATCGATAAGCGTGCCAGAACAATCGCCAAAAAGCCTGTCGGTGTTGGCTCGCGTGCCCATGCCTTCCACCTTTCATGGATGGCGTTCGTGACAATCCTACTTCTGCTTGTGACCCTTGGTGCTGCATTCACCGCAAACCTGCTCACTTCACATGTCGCACGCGGTACTACCCATGTGCATTCGACTGCTCCTACCGGCATTGATAGCAACATATTAGCCGATAGGCTGGCAAGTAATCAGAGTGACTGGCCTACGAGCAGCACATTTTTCTTTACCAACCAGCAGTACCACATCGAGAACAAATCAGCACGCAACGTCGCCCTGGCTCTCTACGCGGCACACGACTTTGCTAACCTCCGCCTCACTGTAACTATGTCCGAAGTGCATGGCCAGCATGACGGCGCGGACTACTATGGCGTCGTCATCCGCTCGGCTGCTGACCAATCACATTACTACGTCTTCGAGGTGGTAGCCTGGAATGGCGGTCAGTACGCATTCTTACGCTATGACGGGCAATATGAAACGCTCGCCACCGGCCCGGCCCCTTCACTTCATCTCCAGCCTGACCAGAGCAACTTCATCATCGTCGAAGCGATAGGCAATACCTTCACCTTCTTCATTAACGGCAAAGCCGTCGGCAACCCCATCACTGACTCATCAAAATCCGCGTGGGCCAGCGGTGAGGTCGGCCTCTATGTCGAGGAACAAAATGCCGAGGTTGTCTTCTCGAATCTGGTCATCAAACCCCTTAAATAACCGTTCAGGTATCTACTTCCTCGCCGCCTATGGCCACTTGTGTAATTTATTTTGGCATGAAACTCCGCTGTCTACTGTCTGCTGCGAAATTCTGCCGCCGCAGGTAACTGTTCAGGTATCTGCTTCCTCGCCGCCTATGGTCACTTGTGTAATTTATTTGGCATGAAACTCCGCTGTCTATTGTCTGCTGCGAAATTCTGCCGCCGCAGGCGGCAGAATTTCGCAGCAGACAAAACCTTTTGCGAACCGCCGCAGGCGGTGAGGAGTTAAGATAACCCCATTTGATGATCTGCCAGTGTCCCAGCACCGTATACTTTGAGTAGATAAGAAGAGCAATTCACAATTAGCAAACAAACCTTATTGCAAAAGACTTGCAATAAGGAATTTTAGATGCTATCATCTTACTACAATGTGTTTCGATGTGATGCAAGTAGGTTCGAGTCACTTTTTAGTGCGAAATAGCGCGCCCTGTAGGAGGAATCATGAGCAGTAACTTCAGCGTCTCCGCACTCTCACGTGTCTTTAACGACAGTTCGAGCGACATACGCAATAAGGTCATTGGCATCTATGCATTCCTGGTTAGTGCCAATATCCTCATTTGGGTGCTCTCCCTCCTGGCATTCTATCGCTATCCTCTGCTACTGGGCACCGCGCTATTGGCCTACACCTTCGGTTTGCGTCATGCAGTGGATGCTGACCATATTTCCGCCATCGATAACGTTACCCGCAAACTGATGCAGGAAAACAAAAAGCCTGTCGCCGTTGGTTTCTTCTTCTCCCTCGGTCACTCCACCATCGTCGTAGCCTTATCCATCGCTATTGCCCTAACTGCCACAGCCATTCAGAAAAACTTTCCGGGCCTACAAAATGTGGGGGGTCTGATCGGTACCTCCGTCTCCGCTCTCTTCCTCTTCGCCATCGCCGCCATCAATATACTTGTCCTCTGGGAGATTTTCCGCACCTTTCGCAGAGTGAAAAATGGTGGTGAGTACAACGAGCAGACTCTGGACGAGTTTTTGAACCAGCGTGGACTGATGGGCCGCTTCTTCCGTCCCCTGATTAGAATGGTGAGCAGCAGCTGGAAAATGTACCCCATAGGCGTTCTATTTGGCCTTGGCTTCGATACCGCCACCGAGGTAGGCATACTTGGTATTTCAGCCTCCTCGGCGGCTAAAGGACTGCCCATCTGGTACATCCTGCTCTTCCCAGCATTATTTACAGCTGGCATGTGTCTGCTCGATACCACCGACAGCATCCTGATGCTTGGAGCCTACGGCTGGGCTTTCGTCAAGCCGGTCCGTAAACTCTACTACAACATGAACATCACCCTGGTTTCGGTCCTGGTGGCCCTCGTCGTAGGTGGTATCGAGGTGCTCAGCATCATTGGTGGTCAGTTGAACCTGGGTGGCGGCTTTTGGGACTCCGTCAGCAATCTGAGCAGCAACTTCGGCACCATTGGCTACGTGATCATTGGCATCTTTATCCTCAGTTGGTTGATCTCGACTGCCATCTACAAACTGAAAAAGTACGATGACATCGAAGTCCCCAGCTTCAACCCTTCCCCCTCCAGCGGCGAGTAGAAATGGCCAGTGAAAACGGGGCATATGCTAAAATGGACAACAAAAAACCGTGGTACTGGATCACTTTTCCAGTTGCCCACGGTCGGGAGTGCTTGCAAAAAGAATTGACATTATCTGCTCAACATTCTATACTGAGGAAGGCCAAAAACAAACATAACTTTGCCGCCATACCGTGTACCTAAATTTTCGCATGGTGTGCCAAGAGGAGGATACCTGAATAATGACCTACGTGATTACTCAGCCGTGCATTGGCGTAAAAGATGCCTCCTGCGTAGATGTCTGCCCGGTTGACTGCATTCATCCTACACAGAACGAGGAAGAGTTCGATACGGCTGAGATGCTCTATATTAACCCTGATGAGTGTATCGACTGCGGTGCCTGTGAGCCTGCCTGTCCCGTCACTGCCATCTTTGAAGAGTCCGCCACTCCTGAAGAGTGGAAAGACTTTATCAAGATCAACGCAGATTTTTTCAAAGTCTAGAGTGGCGTAGTTGCCTATTGTGAGGGAGTTACCCTTATGCCAGTCACACGTCGTAGACGCCCGAACCCGGACCAACCAGAAAATAATAACCATCTTGCCGATCAATCCGAGTCTACTGGGGACCAACTCACTGAGGAGCAAACTCCAACGGCATCCGTAGACAGGGAAAACGCCGAGATGGCCCTTGCAGAAAATGTGCCGTTCCCACCTGTTGCTCACCCGCCAACACCAGTCTCTAATGGTGACCGCGTAGAGCGTCAGGACTATACGCCTTCTATCGAAGGTGGGCGGCGTACTGCCCGTGGTGAACTCTTCCGCCGGCCGCCACAACTCCCCACGCCACCGCCAACGGCATCCGTTCCCTTGCAGGCACCCACCCACGAAATATCATTGCCTTTGGGCAACTTGCTTCATCTCGCTTACAACCCAGGCTACACTGGCTCTGACGAGGCTCGCGCTGCATTGCTGAATCAGCTTGCCGAGGAAAGCAAAGCCGGTGGACGTGCTCGTTGTTGGAACTGTGGCTCCATTGCCATCTTCTATGATCGCTGGAACACTCGTAGCAAGACCTTCGGCGAAATTGGTATCGCTATGTGTGAGATTTGTGGCGTCTGGAGCGTTATGTAACTACCACGTCGACTTTGTCGATGCTTTCTCAGCTTATCTGCTCTCCCAGCTTTTTTAGGAGAACCACATGACACAGGGCACTGGTGAACCAACACCTCGTTACTGTCCACGTTGTGGTGGCCTTATGGTCAAGCAACCAGGGAGCTCCCTCTTCTGGCATGCTGACCATAACCACCCACGTTGTGATATCACCAACATCGTTGAGTCCTCTCTGACCGTGCAAACTTCTGATCAACCCCCCGAGCAGCCGCGCACGCCTCCCAAGGGGAAAAACCAGAAGAAGTAAAGGCTCCTGCCAGGAACATGCAACCGATAGCGCTCAAACTGCGTATCGTATCTTAGAGTTAGATAGTTCCTCTTCAGACGCAACTGAAGAAGAGAGTTCTCGAGGTTTACCATGTTTAATCAAGGAAGTAACAGCCCCTTTGGCAGAAATAAAGGCATGTTCGGCTCCTCCGGATATCAATATCAAACGATACCCAGTGCTTACGAAGGCACACAGGCCAGCAGCCTCATCGGCAAAGTCATGCTCTTGCTCGCCTTCTCATTCCTTGTTGCCACTATAGGCACTTTTGTTGGGTTTTCTCTCATTCCCAGTTTTGGCATAGGAACGTTCTGGTTCGCCGCCATCGCAGGCCTTATCGTCCTAATCATCCTACGCTTTACCATCCAGGTATCGGGACTTAATCTCGTCCTGCTCTACCTGTTCACCTTCTTAGAGGGTTTGTCGCTCTCGCCGATCATTTCCGCCTACCTGAGCGGCGGCTATGGCAATATCCTGGGGGAAGCCTTTTTGATCACGGCTGTCACCTCGTTGGGGCTGGCCGCGTATTCCTGGACCACCAAACGTGACTTCTCACGCCTGGGTGATTACCTGTTCTTCGGCTTGATTCTGCTCATCGTAGCCAGTCTCGTGGGCATCTTCTTCCAGGGCATTTTCCAAAGCACACTCTTTGCACTCATCATCTCGGTCGTGGGCGTTGCCATCTTCTCTGGTTATGTCCTCTACTATGTGCAGCGTGCTAAATACATGGCCGACACCATGCCCAATGCTATTGGGCTGACCATTTCCATCTTCATCACTGTGCTCAACCTGTTCCTCTACATTTTGGAAATTCTCTCTATTCTGCAAGGTGGCAGGAACCGCAGGTAGCAAATCGGGAATAAGAGCGGCACTGAACGTGTTTTAAACTGCAAGAGAATATTCAGCATCTGGCGGGACGAGCCCTACAAACCAGGCCCCCGCCACGATCATGTACAGATCCTATCTGAACGTCAGGCACATACATTGCCATGAAAGAGAGAGTAATATAATGCAAGCACATGCAAACCTGTTCCATGTCGGCGATCAGGATTTCGAGTCGAAGGTGCTCAAGTCAGACCTCCCGGTCATCGTCGATTTCTGGGCAGCCTGGTGCGGCCCTTGCCGGGCCATCGCCCCTGTTTATGAGAAGTTGAGCGATGAGTACCAGGGCAAATTGCGTTTCGCCAAAATGGATATAGACCAGCACGAGATCACACCCGGCCGCCTTGGTGTCCAGGCCATCCCGACGCTAATGGTTTTCAAAGATGGTAAGCAGATCGGTTGTATGGTTGGGGCGAACCCCACACGGCTGAAATATGATATTGACCGCATTCTCGCGCAAAACAGCTAATCATTGCACATAAGGCAAACATCACCCCAGGCCATGAAGCGGCCCAGGGTGATGTTTTATTTCCGTCTCGACGCCTCTCTGCTTTTGTGGTATATTCTTCTCATGCCCTGCTGTTGTCTGGACATGAGGTAAACGCAGATCATATAAAAGTAGTGAGGTCAACATATGCCAACCTTAGAACGTTCCAACCCACTTCCACTCTACTACCAACTCAAGGAAGTGCTCAAGCAACAGATTATCTCCGGTCATCTTGCACCCCATACAGCCATTCCTTCCGAACCGGAACTCGTGGGAAGCTATCGTGTCAGTCGTGCCACCGTACGCCAGGCACTTAGCGAACTTGTCCATGAAGGATTGCTCTATCGTGAGCATGGCAAAGGGACGTTTGTCTGTGAGCCGCGTATTCAACAGACCTTAAGCGAACTGACCAGCTTCACAGAAGAAATGCGGCGGCGTGGCAAGCATCCGGGTGGCATTGTGCTCGTCAGTGAACTTGTGCGTGGCTCACACACCATACGTGAGCGACTGCGCCTGGCAGATGCAGAACAAGCTATACGCCTGGAGCGACTCCGTACCGCCGACGGCACTCCCATTGCCCATCAAATAAGCTATCTGCCCTATCCGCGGGCTGAAGGTGTCTATCAGAAAGTCAAAGAGTTAGCCGATGGCTCCCTCTACGCCCTGATGGCTGCTGAAGGGCTCCGCCCCTACGTCGCAGAACAGACCCTCAAAGTTGATGACGCCTCTGTTCGTGAGTCTGATCTTCTGCACATACAACCAAAGGAAGCCGGACTGCGCCTCATCTCTACTACATTCGATCAGACAGGCATTCCCGTAGAATACACCGAATCATTCTACCCGGCCACCCGTTACGAATTTCAAGTCACTCTGCGCGTCGCAAGATAGGACAGAGTTATATTGGCGCGTTCTCTTTTGGCTTCTTTTCGCTCCGTACCAATGTGTCCATGATCACTTGGACAAGCTCTGCCTGGACCGTCTGCCTTAATTTTTCATCAAGCTTCTCACAAATACTATTTGCAAGCAGGTATTGTTGTGTCCTATCCAGGCGGGCATGAAACTTCTCTAACTCGCCTATTGCGCGCCCATACAGCAAGAAGATGAGACCTGCTATTCCTTCTACCACTCCCCCACATATAAGGCTAATAAGAGAAACGTTTGCTGGCTGGCGAAACACCAGCAGACTCACTGCTGCAAGAAAGAACACCAGTCCTACTCCTACCACAATGAGGGCCCATCGAAAGAGCTGTTTTGCTTGTTGAAAGACACTTTTGTAGTACCCATCGATAATGACCAACTGAGATGCGGCTACTTCCTGGATTTTTGTCGGATCGAGGCTAGCCACCAGCGCCCCTGTCATCGGGTCAGGTGCTATCATCGATCGGTCGTCAACCCCTTTGGGGGTATCTCGCATTGTAGGGAGTGTGGGAGGCATTGGCCTCTGCCAGGACGAAGGACGAAATTGGGGTTTATTTAGCTGTGACCAGGAAGATGATTGCTCCATCATGATGTACAGCGTGGAGATCTTTGGCTTCAGCCACGAGAAAGAAACTCCACCCTCCTTTCCAGTTCAGTCTCATTGTGTCAAAGGGAGTCTTGAAAGACCATCTGCCCCGCCTGCTTTTCGAGATAGGGAGGATGCCAACTCAGATCCTTTGTGTCCCTGCATGTGATATTGACATCTGTCGATTGAAACGCAGGTAGATCATTCCAGTAACAGAACTAGTACCATTCTGAAATCTAAAAGAGAGAAGAAAGCAAAGCATTAAAGGAGCAATGCTATAGCATCGCTCTTGAGAGGTGCTGCAACACGACGCTCCTCCCCATCAATCTTCATCCCGTGCAGAACCGGTCAAGCTTCCAACATGGCCATCCAGCGTCTCCTCACTGCGCACTGGCTCGTGCGGGTTAGGTAGATCGGCTGGTAACAGGTTGCCAGAGATAATCGGAGCAGGCAGCTTTCGCATAATCTGATCGCGTCGTATCGGCTGAGTCACTTGATTTTCAAGGGCAATGCGGGTATCCAGTTCAGCCAAAAGTTGTGCGATATGTGGACGAAGTGCGCGATTGCTTTCCGGAATGCGGGTCCACTGTGCCAGTGCCGCCGGATAGTATCCTGCCCGATAGCAGTACAATCCAAGCATTGCACGAGCATCATAGATCGTCATGCGCTGCCAGAGAGCCAATTCCTCGGCGGGTGTCTCGATCACATCCTCGCTGGCCTCAATAATCTCCACCAGGTGATACAGCTGCAACCCCATCAGGCGATAGGGGTAGCCATAATAGAGGGCCAGCCTCCGGCGGCGAGTACGTTCAGCAGGATGCTTGCCAACAAAGTATCTTCGTGTCCACCCACCGCTCGACCACACGCACCAGGCAAGGATCAGCACCAGAAAGCGGGCCACCCAACGTTGCCAGCCAACCTGATCTCAGACCGACCATTACGCCTAATGCCGCAAAGCCTGCCCCCAATGCCCAGGCTCCGTAGACCAGGCGACGACGGTCCCAACCGAGCAGATCAAAATGGTGGTGCAACGGCGTTGCCAGAAATGGCTTGGGAAACTCTGTGTGTGGGACAAATTCACGGCTGCTGGCAAAACGCAGCATCTGCAGTCGGCTGCGGAAGAAAGGTGTCATCACCTTGGCTGAAATGAAAGCGGAAAGGCCTTCCAGCACAAAGGCTCCACCAATCATGACCAAAAATATTTCATTACGGGAAAAAATTGCGATCATGGCAAGCATGCCACCCAGGGCTAGTGCTCCACTATCCCCCATGTAAATCCTGGCATAGCGCTTAGAGCTTCCCTTGCGGGCAGCCCAGGAGGATGGCCAATTCCATGGTAAAAAGCCTAAAGTGCCAGCCGCACACAGCAGCGATAAGACCTCTAAAACGATGCCTTCAGGTGTATTGAAGGTACCGGTAAGGATAATGCCGAAAGCCAGTGCAGCGCTAAAGACCAGGCCCCCTGCCAGGCCATCGAGTCCATCGCTGAAATCGACCGAGAGCGATGTGCCACTACCAATAACACCTGTTATAAGTATGAGTAAGACTAGCCAAGCGTAAGGTGCATAGGGGAACAGTTTCACATTCAGAAGGGTGTCGATGATCGGTAGTTCTGTATAGGGAGAATAAGGTACTCGTCCACGAGAGAGTAGAAAGAAGTAGAGTATTGCCGCTACCACTGAAACTGAAAGCACAGCAAAAAATTTCGTACGTTGTCGAAGTCCTTCTTTGCTATACACCTTATGCCAATCATCGATAAAGCCAACAACCATATAGCCACAGGTCGCAACCAGACCAATAATTAACAGAGTCCATTGATCACGAGTAAAGGAGAAGAGAATACACGCTCCAATCCCAGTCAGCATAATCGCAAGGATAAATGCAGGGCCACCTACCAGAGGAAGTTCTATCGTCTTGATTTCTCGTCCCCCTGCCGGTAGGTCTGAGCGATGGGGACCAGGTTTAAATTCACCACTGCGAAATTGAGGGAATAGTATTCTGGCTATTCCGCATAGTAGCAGGCTCATTACCGCGCAAGTGATGAAAATGAGTAATAAGAACAGTGGAACCATAGCTATTCCCACTCCCAATTGTGTGGCTTAAGTGTTCCAACATTAGAAACGTAACATAAGCAATAACAGTAACGTAAGGACTTTATCCAGGCTCTCACAGGCTGAGATCGTATCCCGCCACACGCAACTGCGCACGCGCTACCCGGCGATCATCCCAGGGCAACTTCTCTCCCCCTATCAGTATACTCTGTTCGTGTCCTTTGCCTGCCAGCAGAATGGTATCACCGGCCTGCGCATGCGCAAAAGCCGCAGCAATAGCCACTGTGCGATCCGCAATACACAGAAAGTCACGTCCCCTGTGCTTCCCCGCTGCCTCAGCGCCCCTGGCAATATCATTCAGGATGTGTTCACGATTCTCATCGCGTGGGTCCTCATCTGTTATAACGAAGAAGTCCGTCATCTCGGCGGCAATCTGACCCATGATAGGGCGTTTCTGCACATCACGTTCTCCGGCCGAACCAAATACTACCATCAATCTTCCTATAGTCAGCGGGCGCAGAATAGTGAGCACCTTTCTTAAACTATCGGGCGTGTGCGCGTAATCAACAATAACAGAGAAAGGCTGTCCCGAGTTAATAAGCTCCATTCGTCCACTGATACCGCCGACCTTCGCCAGCCCTTCCGCAATATCGCTCGCTTGTATACCTTGACTGTACGTCGCTGCAATGGCGGCCAGGCAATTGCTGACATTGAAACGTCCAATCAAAGACGTCTCTATCATAATCTCTGTATCGGGCAAGTTGAGCCTTTCAGAATCCCTAAGGATAGCACGAAAACGGGTGCTATCAGCATCGAGTTGCAAATCCGCCGCACGCACCGATGCCGATTGATCGATCGCATAGTCAAGTATGGGGACATGGCAGTAGGGTTTCAACACCTCGTAACTTGCATCATCACGATTAAGAATAGCGACAGGTTGCACTCTCAGACCCTTGTCACGTGTTGCGTCCAGCATTTCAAAAAGACGCGCTTTAGCACGCTGGTACCCCTCAATCGTCTTATGAAAATCCAAATGTTCATGCGTAATATTCGTCACAACACCCACATCGAAGTCACATCCATGTACCCGTCGCAACTCCAGCCCATGCGAAGTTGCCTCGATCACAGCATGCGACGCACCGGCATCCAGCGCCCGTCGTAAGAACTGTTGTACCTCCAAGGCCTCCAACGTACTCTGCCGTGTAGCATTCTCCCACTCTTGCCCACAGACCTTAAAGTTGACCGTCGTCATCAGCCCCGTGCGCCTGCTTGCACCTTCCAGGATCGCGCTAATCAGGTTGCTGGTCGTCGTCTTCCCATCCGTACCGGTCACTCCAATCGTGCAAAGATGCCGGGCAGGGTAATCATAAAATGTACAGGCAAGGTTCGCCAAAGCCGTTCGCACATCCCGTACCTGTATATAAGGCAGGGGGAGAGAGGACAACGAGCCTTCCTCCTGGAGAGATTCACCCAGCGCAACAACAGCCCCGCGCCGTGCAGCATCAGCTAGAAAGCGTCTCCCATCAGTATGCGTTCCAGGTACTGCAATAAACATCCCACCTGCTTGTACCTGCCGTGAGTCATACGCCAACAACCTGATCTCAACAGTGTCCGATTCGTTCATAACCCCATGGAGCGCCACCGGTGGCTGCTCCAACGCCGCTAATAAAACTTGTAGTTGCAAGAATAGAGATCCTCACTAGTAATATATTGTCCTTACGCGGTGATATGGTCGCAATTCCAACGTATGTTGACCAAGCAACCAGAGCCGCTGATCGATTGCCGCAGCACTCATCGGGCGATTGCGAACAGCCATCTCCCGCCGTAGCAACTCACACGACCAGATAGTCGCAGCGCGCAACTCTACCTCCTCCTCGCTGCCTGGCTCTAATAATTCCTGATTATCGATGCGCTCTGCAAGCGTCGGATCATACTCTAGCACATTAAAATGACGGAGCACCTGCGGGAGTTTATAATCAGCAAAGGCAGTCAACCGATCGAAATCGCTAAATGCTCCCCAACCCTTGCCACTAAAAGATCCGTAGATATCCGCAACGCATATCTGCGCACGCTTCAAGAAACGTATCTCGCGCTTACGAAAGGATGCCACATCGTGAAATGAAGGAAAGTCCTGTGCCAGCAGCAATGCCAGCCGGATAGCACTCCCGTCTGCCTGCTCAATAGCATGAACAAACTGCCCATCAAACCGCTCTAACAGTACCTGTCCAACCTCGTGCATATTGTTCAGACGCTGCTTAAAGAGCGGGATGGTATGCTCACCACGAAAAATGTGCGCCACCTCTTTGACACTGACATTACTCAAATACTCGGCATCCCACAGCGGAATTCCCTCTTCCACCGCTCGAGTCAGCGAAGCGGCTTCGGCCCAATATCCGTCGAGCATCTCGCCCTGGTACTCAATACGCCAGCGCGGTTGGCCTTTTTCCGCCCAAAAACAAAAATTCAGCGCATCGAGCAGCAGCAGCCAATTGAGGGTCCGCTCAGTTCCGTCATGAAAGTGATAGCGATCATACCACGTAAAGACGTCGGAACTGCCATCGGTCGCTACTTCCCGTGCCCATTTATCGCTCAGAAGTCCTAGCGCATCCCCATCAATCCAGACATATTCCCCCTGCTCCACCGCATCTCGTGTGCTGCTAAGCACACCCAGGTCATCAGGCCCATCAAGTGTATAAGGGTCTTCATCACTGAACACATCCCACGATATATATTCTGCCATTACAAATACCTCAGCACTACCGGAACTCGTATATCCCGATTGTACCGGTATTGAGAGCGTTCGTCAATCGCCCGCTTACCTGGTAGTGAGGTTCAGATTTTTGCGTCGAGCCAGGCCACCCCAACCTCCCAGGGCGCAGGCAAGCTGCATTGGCACCGAGTAAATCATTTGTCGACTTGCCAAAAGCAGCAAAAAAGAGGAAAATCCTTTCAGAACATGGTTGGAACCAGGAAAGGAAGGTCCTCAGATGCATGATACCAAAGTCGCTCAAGAGATGGGAGTCGAGATATGGGCAGCCCGAGAGGTTCTGCTGGAAGGGATCGAGGTGACGTCGCTGGCCGAGCCAACGCAGGCCAAAGGGAAACGGGGTCGTCCCCAAACGATCCAGCCAGCGCATCTGTGGGTGAGCTTGTTGTGGAGTGTGCTCGTGGGAATGAAAAGCTACGCCGACTGGTGGCGACTCTTCTGCACCCAAACGGTAGGCGGCTTTGCCCCCATCGCCGTGAGTGTGGATGCCTTGACCACCCGCTTGGAACAAGGGGAACTCCAGCCCCTCCAGCAGCTCGCCGGCTATTACTCGACGCTGCTGGCAGAGCGGCTGGCCCCGCTGGTGCAAACGCCTCTGGCGGCCTGGGCCCGCGAGATTGTCAGCATCGACGAGAGTACGCTGGATGCGGTGCAGCGCTGGTTGGAGCCGCTGCGTCATCGCCCCGCGGGGGATGCAGCGCTCTTGGCGGGCAAGATCGCCGGTCGGTTCAACTTGCGCACGCAACAATGGGACTTGTTGCAGTATCGCAGCAACGTGTGGGCCAACTGCAAAGTGGAAGTGCTCAGCTTGCTGGAGGGCTTGATGCCTGGCAGCCTGATCCTCTTCGATTTGGGCTATTTCAGCTTCGCGTGGTTCGATTATCTGACGCAGATGGGTTACTGCTACATTTGCCGCTGGCGCGAGAAAACGACCTACCGCATCATTCACACCTATTATCGCCATCACGAGATCTTGGATGCCGTGGTCTGGTTGGGAGCCAGCAAAGGAGCCCATGCCGGTCATGCAGTCCGCTTGGTGCGCTTTGGCGATGGCAAGCAGCTTCGGCTCTACCTGACCAACGTCCTGGACCCGGCACAGCTCTCTCTGGTCGATATCGCAGCGCTCTACGCCCGACGATGGGATATTGAACTGGCCTTTTTGACCCTCAAAGAGCTGCTGGGGCTGCATCACTGGTGGAGTAGCAAGCGGCTGCTCATCGTGCAACAAGTGTGGGTGGTGCTTATCATCGCGCAACTCTTGCAAGCCATGCGCATTGAAATCGCGGCAGAGGCCCACGTTGACCTCTTCGATGTTTCCTTGCCCTTGCTTATTAAGTCTGTGCCCCATCTCATTCGTCAACGCCAGAACCCTATCGACTGGGTGCTCACCCACGGCAAGCACCTCGGCTTCATTCGCAAGAGCACGCGCCTGCAGGTCGTGGCTCCTCAAATTGTGCCTGAGCATCTCATCCCTCTTCCTGCTGACCTTCAGCTGACTCGCAAAGCCCACTATCTCGAGTATCAACCTCGTCCTGGCAAGCCTTCCAAGCCCAAACCCAAGACGACACGCCTCTCTAAAGAAGCATCCCCTACTCCCCCACCCAAGACACCAAAGACTGGCAAGCGACTCAAGTTATGATTTACTCGGTGCCAATGAGGCAAGCTGACGCCCCTACTAACCATGCCCGCGCGGTTAGTAGGGGCGTCAGCTTGCCTGCGCCCTGGGGTGGGGCGCTTACCGAATCCCCATAAAAAGTTTGCTGACCGGGCACGTAAAACCTGGAAGCAAAGGCGACTGGAGTGTGTCGGTTTCGTAGAGCGTACTGACAAGTGTGAGAACCGTCTCTACACGCCGATAGATCTCAATGCGTCGTTCTCGCCAACTCACGATCCAGTATTCTGAGACGCCCCGTTGGGAGTAGAGTTTCAGTTTGATCTCACGATCTCGATGTTCATTAGTCACACCAGGCGAGAGGACCTCTACCACCAATTCAGGTGCAATATGCAACTTACCATCTTTTTGCAGTGCTATAGCCAGGCGCTCGCGGCTGATCCAAATCACATCTGGGGCAACATCGTCATTTTCGCCAAAGATCAACCTAGGGGCAGCATTTGCTTCTCCTGCTCCCGTCTGAAGGCACCAGGCATCGAGTAGCCCGCCCAATCGCAGACAAAAACGCTGGTGATGATAGTCTGGCTGTTTCGACACGTACAACTCTCCATCCACTACTTCATAGCGTTTCCCGTCATCTGGCATCGTTTCTATGTCTCGTGAAGTCCAGACTAAACTCTTCATATCTCCCCTTCGCTCCTTTGGTCGATGCGGACTAGAAGCAATGTTATGTACTTCATGCTTATTATAACTGAGTGGATATGTCTTTGTCTAACCTCGATCACTGAGGGATCTACGTCCTTCGAGGTGAAACAAGGTAGAAATGGAAGAGGATCGTTAGTACGGGCGTGATTCATCACGCCCCGCGGGCCGCTCAACAAGGGAACGGGGCGTGATTCATCACGCCCGTACGAAGAGCTTTCACCCCAAGGATGGAGACCCTCACTGAGCATCGAACATTCTACCTCCCAGTAGGCTTTTGCCGAATTGCATGCTATCATTTATAAGATACTGTTACACAAGTCAAAACAGGAGACACACATCATGCAATTTGGACGCTGTTTCGAAGAATTTGAGGTCGGCGCAGTCTACAAGCACTGGCCAGGACGCACCATCACCGAATACGATGATACCCTCTTCTGCATGCTCACCATGAACCATCACCCTCTGCACATTGACGCCAACTACGCCGAGAACACCCCCTTCAAGCAACGTCTCGTCGTCGGTTCGCTCGTCTTCAGCATCGTGCTCGGCATGACGGTCGAGGATGTCAGCGGCAAAGCCATCGCTAACCTGGAATTTGAACACGTCAAACATGTTGGCCCCACCTTTCATGGTGACACCATCTATGCCGAAACCGCCGTCCTGGACAAGCAGCTTTCGCGCAGCAAGCCCGATCGCGGCATCGTCACCGTCGAAACCATTGCTTACAACCAGCGTGGTGAGACTGTGCTCTCGTTCAAGCGGCGTGTCATGGTCCCCACTAGAGCCTATGACGAAGCCCAGCAGCGTATGTGGGAAGAAAAAATGACAAAGGCCCGCAAGGGAGGTACCGAACAATGACCAGTGGCAATAGTATTGCGCAATAGAAGGAGAGCACTATGCGCTTAAGACGATCTGAACTGTCGACTCCGGCCAGTAACGAACGCATGATAGAGAAAGCCTCCGCGAGCAATGCCGACCTGGTATTTCTCGACCTCGAGGATTCCGTTGCTCCCAATGAGAAAGTAGGAGCCAGAGCAAAGGCCATCAAGGGACTAACAACACTGGACTGGGGCAAGAAAACGCGGGCCGTCCGCATTAACGATCTGGAGACAGAGTATGCTTACCAGGACATCATCTCCATCGTTGAAGAAGCCGGCGAGCATCTCGACATCCTCATTATCCCTAAAGTAAAGTCGGCGCAGGATGTCTGGTGGGTCGATGTACTCCTCTCGCAAATCGAGAAGCGTTTGAAACGGCCACAGCGCATCGGCCTTGAGGTGCTGATCGAAGAAGTGGAAGCGATGATTCATGTGGAGGAAATCGCTCGGTCAAGTTCACGCTTAGAGGCAATCATCTTCGGCCCTTTCGACTATGCTGCATCACAAGGAGTGGACAGCAAGGTCATCGGAGGCGATCTTGATACCTACCCTGGCGACCTCTGGCACTACGCCCGTAACAAGATCGTCATTGCCGCACGTGCCGCTGGTATTGACACGGTGGACGGCCCCTATATCGACTTCAAGAATCCTGATGGCTATCGCAGGGAATGTGTACGCTCGCATACCCTGGGCTTTGTGGGAAAGTGGGCTATTCACCCTACGCAAATCGACATTGCCAACCACGTCTTCTCACCTTCACAGGAAGAGGTTGATCGCGCTCGCAAGCTAGACGCGATTTACACGGAGGCGCAGGCCAGGGGTCTTGGTGCTGTCGCATTTGAGGGGAAGATGATCGATGTAGCGATCATACGAAACGCGAGGAATATTATCCAGAAAGCCGATCTCATTGGCATGTAGATCAAGACCATGCATATAGACATAAACCCGACAAGATGATAGACTGACGCAACAGGGAATAAGCCTTTTTTCACATCTAGGAGGCTACCTATGGCCATACGGGCGCTGCTCAAGCGTAATACCTACTATGATTCAATCACCCTCATGTCTGTAGCCCAGGTCGTCAAGGACCTGCCTGGGGTAGAGGATGTCGGCGCGGTCATGGCCACCGAATTGAACCGCGAACTGCTGCACAACTCTGACCTGCTCCCCGTTGCATTTCTCGCTGAGCAGCAGACAGCGCCTGGCCCGGAGGACCTGTTGATTGTGGTGCGTGCAGTAGATGAGGTACGTGCTGAAGAGGCGCTGGCAATTGCGGAGGGACGTCTGACCGTACGCGGTGACCGGGGTGCTGCGAATACCGATGGCGCGACAACGCTGCCGGTGCGGTCGCTGGAGGTGGCGCTACGACGCGATGAGACCGCAAATCTGGCCCTGATTTCTGTGGCCGGCGAGCATGCCTGGCTTGAAGCCGAGCAGGCACTGCGCCATGGACTGCATGTTTTCCTCTTCAGCGACAATGTGCCCATCGAGCAGGAGCAGAGGCTCAAGGCTCTGGCAGCAGAGAAAAGGCTGCTGCTGATGGGACCCGATTGTGGCACTGCCATTATCAACGGCGTCGGGCTGGGCTTTAGTAACGTAGTACCCAGGGGTTCCATTGGTATTGTTGGGGCATCGGGCACTGGCATGCAGCAGCTTCTATGCCTGATTGCGGCTGCTGGTCTGGGCGTCTCCCAGGCAATCGGCACTGGCGGGCGCGACCTGTCTGAGGCGATAGGCGGGGTGATGATGAAGAGTGGGCTAGCTTTGCTGGCCGACGATCCGCAAACAGAGGTGATCGTATTGGTCTCCAAGCCGCCAGCTCAGCGGGTGGCGCACGATATCCTGGCAGCAGCACAACTCGACAAACCGGTGGTGGTCGTCTTCCTGGGCACTGCACCTGAGCAGTTCGCAGCCGTAGCTGGGAAGGTGCATCTAGCACGGACGCTGACCGAAGGAGCTGAACTGGCGGTCTCGCTGGCGGGTGGCGATCGCTCGCGTGTGCCAGGGAAGGACGCACTCCTCAAGTACAACCTGGCAGTAGAGCGCACGAAGCTGGCTCCGTCTCAGCGCTACATACGAGCACTCTATTCTGGTGGAACGCTTTGTGATGAGGCGATGCTACTGCTCAGTGAACGGGTGGGAGCAGTTGCGTCCAATATTCCTCTCCGTCCGGAGTGGGCGCTGGCGCCTGACGAAATGTATCGCGGTCACACGGCGCTGGACCTGGGCTCCGACGAGTTCACGCGGGGCAGGCCGCACCCGATGATCGATCCGACACTGCGCTTGCAGTACCTGGCCCGTGCTGCGGAAGACCCGGAGACGGCGGTGATCCTGCTGGATATCGTCCTGGGGTTTTGTGCACAGCAGAATCCGACTGCCGTCTATGCCCCGGCGATTACCCGGGCGCGTGCCCCGTCTACTACTGCCGGGCGATCTCTGCCGGTGATCGTCTCGCTTTGCGGAACTGAGGGCGATCCACAGCGCCTCTCAATGCAGCGTAGAGCACTCGAAGCCGCCGGTGCGCTGGTTTTTGAAAGCAACGTGGCTGCTGCACTGGCTGCCGCCTCATTGGTAAGCGACGCTGAGAACTCGAACGAGGCCCCACCCCAGGGCGCAGGCAAGCTGACGCCCCTACTAACCACGCCCGTGCGGTTAGTAGGGGCGTCAGCTTGCCTGCGCCCTGGGAGGTTGCAGGCTTCCGACCTTTTTGACTCTCCTTTGCACATCATTCATGTCGGTGCCGACCTCTTCGCCGATGCGCTGGCTGCCCAGGACGTTCCCGTAACACGTGTTACCTGGCAGCCTGCGGCAGGCAACAGCGATGCAGCACTGAGCGTGCTGCTGGGCGACCCACGCGTCGACCAGGCCAATCAGGAGGCGATACAACGCTTGATGGCCGCACGTCCGCGTCTCGTGGACGTGCGACCGGCAGGTGAGGCAATTCCTGGGATGCATAAGCACCTGTTGCTGCACGCCGGACCGCCAATCACCTGGGAGTGCATGTCGGGTCCCTTGCGTGGGGCGATCATGGGCGCGCTGCTCTACGAGGGGCTGGCAGCGGACCTGGAAGCTGCAGAGCGCTTAGCGGCAAGTGGCGATATCGAATTCGCGCCCTGCCACCACTATCATGCAGTTGGGCCGATGGCTGGTGTCGTCTCGGCATCAATGCCCGTCCAGGTGATAGAGGAGCCGATCTATGGAAACCAGGCGTTCAGCACCCTGAATGAGGGACTGGGCAGGGTGTTGCGCTACGGTGCCAATAGCCCCGAGGTCCTGGCAAAGTTGCGCTGGATGCAGCAGGTGCTAGGGCCGGCGCTGGCCCGTGCATTGCGTGCCATGGGCGGCGTGGAGTTAAAGTCCATGATAGCGCAGGCCCTGCTTATGGGCGACGAGTGCCACAATCGCAACAAAGCTGCAACCTCGCTCTACCTGCGCGAAGTCGCGCCGTATCTAGTGGAGACGGGAACCTCCACGGAGGAGACGGCCAGTGTATTGCGTTTCATCCATGGCAATGATCATTTTTTTGTAAACCTCTCGATGGCAACGTGTAAAGCAGCAACGTTGGCGGCACATGGCATTCGCTTCTGCAGCATGGTGACCACCATGGCTCGCAATGGCACAGACTTCGGCATACGTGTGAGTGGATTAGGCGACCACTGGTACGTGGCACCAGCGCAGCGGATCAAGGGACTGTATTTTAGCGGCTTCTCGGAGGAAGACGCTAACCCCGATATCGGCGATAGCGCCATCACGGAGACGGCTGGCATTGGCGGCTTCGCCATGGCCACAGCGCCGGCCATCGTCCGCTTCATTGGCGGGACGCCTGCCGATGCCTTGCAGTACACACTGGAGATGTACGACATCACGGTAGCCGAGGAAAGTCAGTACCAGTTGCCGCCGCTGAGTTTCCGTGGCTCACCCGTGGGCATTGATATCCGGCAGGTCGTGCGCCAGAATCTACTTGCCGATCATCAACACCGGTATTGCTCATCGCTTGCCAGGCATAGGTCAGGTCGGCGCGGGCATTGTCCATCCGCCAATGGACTGCTTTGTCGCTGCAGTGCGCGACCTGGCAGCCAGCATATAGCAAGCATGGCGGGGGCAAGCCCCGCCACTACTATATGACTGCTGCCGCCCGTTCGTGTATAGTAGTGGCGGGGCTTGCCCCCGCCATGATGCCTCAGTCACAAATCAGGTAAGGAGAAGAAGCCATGAAGCCAATCGATCTTAGTAATATGCGTGTAATCGACCTGTCGCAAAACTGGGATGTGAATACCCCCTCTTTTGCCACATATGAAGGACCTACCGTCAAGTGGATCAAACGCCCCGCCTTTGAAAAAGTGGGGGGACAGTTCATCTCGTCTACACTGCATGTAGGCACGCACCTGGATGCCCCGCTGCACTTTATCACCAATGGACAGGATATTGGCAGTATTCCGCTGGACAAGCTCGTGGGGCCAGGGGTCGTAGTGGATCTGGAGGCCATGGGCATTGGGGATTATGAGATCTATACCTCGCACCACTTTGAGGAGTGGGAGCGTAAGACGGGCATACGTATCGAGCCGGGTGACATCGTGGTAGTGCATACCGGCTACCACAAATACTATCAAAGCAACTGGTACGGTAAATGCGAGCCCAACGAGATTCGTTATTTCAACATGCACCCGGGACCCACCCACGAGTTTGTCGACTGGACGCTGAAGCGACAGATATCCTGGTTTGCTATCGATGCCAGTTCGATGGATCACCCCATGAATACTGTTCTGCGTATCGTCCGTTCCGACCTGGCAGCCAGGTGCGCTAAGAAGCTGGGTAAGCCGCTTGAAGAAATCTGGCCCGAAGATGACTTGCAGCTTATGCACTACCAGTTATTCCCACATGGCGTTTTCCACGTTGAAAATGCTGGTGGCATGATCGACGAAGTGCTCGACATGCGCTTATGGATCGGCTGTTTCCCCTGGAAGTTCAACATGGGAGAGGCTGCTTTCTGCAGGCTGGTAGCCTTCGTGGAGAAGTAACTATTCCTCAGTGTCACCCTGAGCGAAGCGAAGGGTCTCAGGACAGCAGCGGTGCACCAGGAAAGCATGGCGGGGGCAAGCCCCGCCACTACTATATGACTGCTGTCGCCCGTTCGTGTATAGTAGTGGCGGGGCTTGCCCCCGCCATGTAGAAAAGGAGGGAATGTGGAACGCATTGGTATCCTCCTCGCAACCGGAGTTGCCATACTTTGGGGTTCGGCAGATGTCTGTGCAACGCTCAGTGCGCGTCGGCTAGGAACAATGACGACCACCTTCATCTCTCTCCTGGTCAGTGTCATCACGCTCAGCCTTTTCGGTGCAATCGCATTTGGGCAACTTGCTCTGACGCCGCAGATGCTAGCATTGAGTATACCCCTTGGCTTGCTAACCGGTTTGATGGCTGCACTTGGTTATGCTACCTTCTATCGTGGGTTAGAACTTGGCCCTATCGCAATCGTCAGCCCGCTCGCTGCTACCGATGGTGCAATTGCTGCTGTTCTCGCCATTCTTCTTTTGCATGAAAGCGTCAGTGCCTGGCAAGTCGGTACGCTTTTAGCAATATTCTTCGGCATCATTCTCGCCTCTACAAATCTCGAGGAACTCTCGCGTTTGCTGCGTCCTTCGGGTGATAGGCCACTGGTCAGAGGAGGAATCCGCTGGGGAATAATAGCAGCGCTTGCCTTTGGCGTGATGCTTTTCGGCATTGGGGCAGCCTCACAAAGATGGGGATGGTTTCTTCCCATTTTCTGGACGCGCTTCTTTGGTGCATTGGCTCTGGCCGGAGTGATAGGATGGAGGAGCTACAGATCGCGCAATAGCCAAATCTCTGGTTCCGCTGGATCCAGGAAAGGTATCGACGTTTCCCTATTCCGTCTAGGTGCAGGTTTTGCGCTAGGCATTGGTCTCTTTGAAACTGCCGGACTGGTCATGTATAGTGTCGGTACGCAGATCGCCGCTACCAGCATTGTGGCAACGATCAGTTCAACGTTCACGCTTATTCCCATTCTCTTCGGCATCACCTTCCTCCGTGAGCAGCCTGCTGTCAACCAGTTGGTTGGTGTGTGTATGGTCATTGCCGGATTGCTCCTTTTAGGCATCAAACCTGTGTAATTATCTATTGTCGTACCTCCCCAGTAGGTTTCTGCCGGATTGCATATCAGGAAGCAGTCAAAGGTACTGTTTGAGATTTGAGATTTGGTTCTTGTCATAATGAATGTAGAATGAATGTAGACGCATGTTGTAGGAGGTACCTGGAGAGTTTGCTGCTCTTCCAGCCGGTGCCATCCCACATCTTGCGTCTGCTTGTTTGTACGTTGCAGGGGATGATAATTCGGTTGTCGATCTTAATAGCCAAAAATCACAAGAATCACCGGAATGGACGCCCCAGGTAGCCAGCACAAGGTTGGTGTCCATCAGGACGTTTTTCATCACACCCCTGTCGCCTCGCTCGCGGCCAGCGCAAGCGTGCTCACTTCTTCCTGGGAGAGGGTCTTGCCTTCTGCCCACCATGTTTCCCAGGTTGTCTCATCAACCTGTGACTTCAAGCTGCCAAGATAAACATCATAGAGAGGGCGGTATGCTGCTGGCAGCGCGGTATTCAGGCTCTCAAAGAGCGCTTCTGCGGCACTGCACACCCGCGCAGCATAAGATGGCCCTCGGGTTGTTCCTAACAAACAACCGAAAGCGATCAAATCGCTGGCAAGGGTGTAGCGATTGCCCGTTTGTTGCGCCATGAGCAATCCCTCTCGCAGATACGTGACGCTCTGTATCATATCGCCCTGGGCAAGGGCTAGCACGCCCAGGTACACAAGCGTGACATTGAGCAAGACCGGTTCACTATACTCACGCAGAAGCGGCACCGCTTCAGTCAGCCATGTCCGCGCCTGAGGGAAGTTCCCCTGGAGTGTCGCCATCGCCCCTAACCTACTCAGCGTAAAGGCATAGCCGCGCCAGTTCTCTTGCTCGTGTAGGAGGTGCAAGCTTTCTTCAAGGTATCTGGTTGCCAGCATATATTCGCCTTGCATATGCCAGGTATCGCCGATTTGGAAAATTGCCCAGGTTTTCCCAACAACGTCTTCAATGGCTTCGTAGAGTACCAGGGCTTGCTGGGCCAGTTCTCGTGAACGCTCGTATGCTATCTCCCATAGTGCGAGGCGTGATGCCGCCATCAGCAGTTTGGCGCGAACAACAGGTGGCGTTTCTTGTGTCATCTCGAGCGCCGCATCGATCCAGCGATGGGCCTCTTGGAATTGGGTGCGTACTTCCCAAAACCTCCCTAGAGCTCCGCACATCCGCTGGGCTATATCGGCTTCATCGTGTTCAATGGCCCATGCTAATGCTGCTCGCAGATTGTCCTGCTCGCGGGCCAGCATCGACACCGCCACAGACTGTTCGCGGCCAGACACGTTTGGCTCGATACATTCTGCTATCGTCAGATAATAGGTCGCGTGCCGTCGTTGAATGTTTTCACGCTCTCCACACGCTTCCAGTCGTCCCAGCCCATATTCGCGGATCATCTCTAAGAAATGAAAGCGTGGCTCCGCATGCTCCGCCAGGGAACCTTCTACTAGCGGCATCCGTTTCACCAGGCTGTGATCGATCAGGGATTCTATCTGTTCAAGTACATCATCCAAAGTAGCCGTCCGGTCCTCTACAATGCCGATAGCCTGAGCCGCGTGCAATGTCCAACCGCCGAGAAACACGCTGAGGCGACGAAAGAGGCATTGTTGTTGGAGATCAAGCAACTCATAGCTCCAATCCAGCGTATCGTGTAAGGTCTGGTGGCGTTGGAGAACGTTGTGCGTCGTGGAGCGCAGGAATGTCAGGCTCTGCCCTGTCCCGCCTGCAAGCCGCTGCAGGATCAAGGGCACAGGAAGCGCTTTGGTACGCGCAGCAGCTAGTTCAATTGCCAGGGGAAGCCCATCCAGGCGAGCGCAAATCTGCGCTATGGTTGCCGCATTGTGTTCAGTGATCTGAAAAGTAGGATTGATAGTCTGAGCGCGTTCGACGAAGAGCTGGATGGCCTGAAACTGAGAGATGTAGTTTGCATCGGACCCATGATCTGGTGTGCAGACTTCGAGCGGAGGTAAATCGATTTCATACTCCCCATACATGTGCAGAACCACTCGGCTTGTCACCAGGACCTTAAGCCCCGCGGCGCTACTCAATAGGTCGCTGATGAAAGGCACGATATCCGGGATTTGCTCCACATTATCCAGCACGAGCAGGAGTTCTTTTTCTCGCAGAAACCCTTTGAGCAATTCTTCGTGTGAAGATACGCCCTGCCTGCCAGGATCACCTATGACAAGAGGCCCCGATAGGTGCAGTGCCTGTACGATTGTTGCGGGGACAAGAGCGGCATCGCGAATCGTCGCCAGGGACACAAAAAACACTCCATCGGCAAAATCATGCTGGGCTGCACGTGTCACTTCCAGCGCCAGGCGCGTTTTGCCTACTCCGCCTACCCCGAGCAGTGTCAGTAGGCGCACGGATGGTTGCCGCAGTCGATACAGCAGCATCTTCACGTGCCATTCACGGCCAATAAGTGAAGTAGATGGCGTAGGCAATGGAGTGGAGGTGGATTGTATGGGATATGGAGAAATCGCGCCAGGTGTTTTGGAATGAGGCGCTGGCTCGAGGCGGTTCAGTGGAGCGGCCTTCCACTCTTGCTCAGAGAAGCTTTCCGCCCTCAAACCCATCAACGAAAGGAGTTCGATAGCCTCAACCTGGGTGGTGATAGCATCCCAGCTAGCCAGCGTTTTAACGATCTGCTTCACTTCAGCATGAGTTGGAAAAGCCTGCATCACGCTATGCAGTTTGCGACTCAGCACCTGTGCATTGATTCCTAGAGCGTCAGCCAGTTCCCTTTGAAGTCGCCCTGTTTGGCGACGAGCGTCGACAACTTTCTCACGAAAAAGATCGAGATTGCTCGGGGTATGTGCATGGGCTTCGGTACTCATAGATGCATGCTCCTCTTCCATCATGGTAATAGCCTCTCTAATCGTTCCTAATTATAACTGATGAGTCTAGTCCCTGTTGATGTGCAAACATGGTTGGATCAGTCCAGGCATCACCTAATTATGGGTAGATCAACGCCTCTGTGCACTAGGATAAATACACTAGATAAGCTGAATACTTTGTCACCATGCCTGTTTTTTAAGTGTACAAAAATAGTGTGTTTGCAGGGTGTGTTTTCGTTCCTCATCCAGTACACTAACGATAGTGTTTAAAGTTTTGCGTATAAAGCGATAGAGGTGAAGCTCCATTGAGGAGGGTCATAGTTATGAAATCTTCTAACGAACTTTCCGGGCAATCTTCACAGGGGGATAAGCCGGTTCCCCCCAATCGCACGCCTCGCGGCCTGAGTGACATTGCCAAAGTGGCCCTGGTAGTAGCGCTAGCGCTGCTCATTGGGATTGGGCTTTTTTCTGCCTGGCAGCTTGGCAAAAGTAGTGCCAACACGACAGGTGCTACAACTACAACCCGCTCTGGGTCATCTGTAGCAGATGTAAGTACGCAGCGTGAAGCGGTTGCAGCAAATTTCCAGCCAAGCGTGGTAGAAATTTCGATCGTCACCCAGAAGGGGAGCGGACTTGGTTCTGGGACGATCATTGACAGTCGTGGCTACATTGTGACCAATAACCATGTGATCGAGGGAGCAAAGCAAATCCAGGTTAAATTATATGATGGTATGCTGTTGCCTGCACAATTGACTGGCACCGATCCGCCTGATGACCTGGCTGTGATCAAGATCACGCCTCCGAAGAATATGGCAGTAGCGACGATTGGGAATTCAGCGCAGCTCGCTGTAGGCGAAGATGTGATGGCCATTGGCAATCCCCTGGGTATTACGCAGACAGTGACATCAGGTATCGTCAGTGCATTAGGAAGGAACATCACTGAGGAACCGGGCGTGGTAATCATTGATGCCGTGCAGACCGACGCAGCAATCAACCCTGGGAATAGCGGAGGGGCACTCGTTGACTTAAAGGGTGAACTGATAGGTATTCCAACTCTGACCATCATCTCGCCACAGTTTAATGCGCCTGCCAGTGGCGTGGGCTTCGCAATCTCCTCTGATCGAGTGAAGTTCATTGTGCCGCAGTTGATCGATTCAGGCAAGGTCGTGCATAGCGGTCGAGCAGATGCAGGTATGCAAACCACAACCGTCGATGCGAGGATAGCTAGCCAGCTTCAGCTCTCCGTCGATCATGGCGCACTGATCGTCAGTATCGTCGCCAATGGACCAGCAGCCATGGCAGGTTTGCGGCAAGGTGATGTGGTAGTGCAGGTCGGGAACATGGCAGTAACTAGTGCCTCCTCGCTAGATGATGCTTTGTATGCTTATGAACCTGGGCAGACGGTCTCTATGCAGGTCTACCGGGGCAGCCAGAAGCTTACTGTCAAAGTAACGCTCGGCGAGGTGAAGTTTGCGTAAGGATCAGAGTCTGTTTTATCCGCATCTGTAGAGTGAATAGAAAGGAGACTTGAAGAGTCAGTAGAGAACGAGGCAACGAGGTGCAGCGATGAATAAGCTGGAAGAGCAGTACACACCTACCCCCATGCAACATGCTCTGGGAGCCCCCCTGCCTTCGGAACAACGAACTGGCCTAGTATTGCCTCGTGTCCTCTCACGAGTCGATTTGCTTGCTCTTTTCATTACGAGTGTCCTCTACATCCCTACCGTCTCCATCGTGGAGGCGACGCATGGGGCAGGAATTGCTACCTATCTCTATTGGGCGCTTGGCGCCGTCACCTTTCTCCTTCCTGGGGTGATCGTAACGGGACAACTCACGCGTTTCATGCCGGTCGATGGGTCGATCTATGTCTGGACCCATCGAGCATTTGGGCCGCTCTGGGGTTTCCTGGCCGGTTTCTGCGCCTGGTTCGCTGGCATCCTGGCCCTGCTCAGCGCCTGTGTTGCCGTACTCGTGATGGTCCAGGGCATTGGGAGCATATGGCTTGGCGCCAGGGCACACTGGCTGGCGGCACTCTGGCAACAAGGTCTCTTCGTCGTCGGGGTACTGCTCCTCGCCGGGTGTCTCTCCCCCTGGCCCTTGCGCCTGATCATGCGCATAGCCAAGATCGTCATCCTCCTGTACCTGCTAGGGATTGCTGTCGTTGGGGCAGGAGGGATCGTCTGGCTTCTGGATGGTCATCCCCCGCAGCCAGCACTGACCACCAGCCATCACGCCTTAGGCATACAGAGCAGTGTCTTATTCAGTGTAATCGTCCTGGCCTTGCTCGGTGTGGAAGTACCATTCAACGTGACCGCCGAAACAAAGCAGTCTCATGCCGCCAGGCTCTTCCTGCGCTGGGGGCCACCACTGGTGCTGCTCGCCTACCTGCTGGGGACATTTGGCGTCCAGGCGGTCGTGCCGGAGCAGGCTGCGGGTGTCCTGTACTCGACACTCATTGTGGTACAGATCGTTTTTGGCACTCCTGCGGCCGTCACCGTCGGCTGTATCTTCGTCTGCTTCTTCGTCATGACCTCTGTGCTGTATCATGTTGCCTTTGCGCGCATCCTGTTTGTTGCTGCATTAGATCAGCGTCTTCCAGCGAGCCTCGCCAGGGTAAACCGCTTCGCAGCCCCATCCCGCGCCACTACCATCCAAACAATCATCGCTCTTACCATCTTTGTTTCCACCTACTTACTTGGATCTCTCGTTTTCGCTTCTCATAGGGCAAGGTTCTCTCAAGAAGTCTATACTGTCTTCCAGGCCACAACTACCGTCATCTGGTGCCTCTCCATGCTCATCCTCTTCCTGGATTTGCCCCTGCTCTTAGGTTGTTTCCGCACATTTCTTGCTAGCAGACCCGACCAACTCATTGCACCGCGCTGGATCCTGTACCTCTGCGCTGCTGGAGGAGCAATGGCGAGTCTGGTGGGCATCTGGACGACGTTTACCCAGTCCTGGGAGCCTGACCTCATCTCTACTGCACACTGGGGACAATCTGTTGGCCTCTCTGTCCTCATTTTACTCGCTCTCGGCCTGCTTGGTGCAGCCTATCCGCGCCTGTGGGCTCGCCTGGAAAAGCAGACGAGCGCAGCCCACGAAAATGCTCGCCTGTACCACGAACTCAGCGTCGCACACGCACAACTCCGCGAACTCGACCAGCTCAAAGATGCATTTCTGCTGACCGCCAGCCATGAATTTCGCACGCCGCTCACCATCATGCAGGGCTACCTCGAACTCCTGCGTGAGATGGACGATGCCAGCCCCGGCATGCGGCGCTCGTTTCTCGACAAAGCATGCCGCGCCTGCGATGAATTAGTGCTACTCCAGGCCAACATCATGGATGCCAGTCGTCTTGAAGTGGATGCCGCGACCTTGCACTTTGCCAGCCTGGCGCTGAGGGACATCTGCACTGCCGTGATCGATCTCTTCGAGCCGTGGATTCTTCAGGAGCAGCGCTCCATCGAGGTAGACGTTGCCCCCAGCATTTTGATCTGTGCAGATGAGACGCGCTTGAAGCAGGTACTCCACAACCTGATTGCGAATGCGCTGCGCTACTCGCCACCGCAAACGCCCATTCGTGTGACCGCCGCGGGAGAGCAGGAAGAAGCCATGGTCCGGGTCAGTGTCATTGATCGCGGTTTGGGCATACCCGCTGACAAACAGGAAGTCATCTTCGACAAATTCGTGCGCCTGGACCGTGACATGTACAGCACGGTTCGAGGAAGTGGCCTGGGACTCTTTATCACACGACAGCTGGTCGAGGCCATGGGTGGGACGATTGCCATCGAGAGTAGCGGAATCAAGGGTGAGGGCTCCACCTTCTTATTTACCTTGCCCCTGGCGAAAGGTACAGAGTAGCCCCCGGCTTGCGGGTTGAAGCGGTACAATCGGGCCTGGCGGCCCGTGCCTTTCATTTTTTCTTGAAAAGTTACCGACTATCATAATCAACGCTTGCTCCTGCCGGGTTTTCGACAGGAGATGTTGATGGTTGTTTGGTACCCGATGTCTTGCCTTCAATCAGCAGCAGAGCACTGAGCGCACTCGCCGCAGCCAGCGCAGCACAAATGAGCATGACTACGCGAAAACCGGCCACGAACGATTTGTCGATGGCTCGCTCCAGCACTGCGTGAAGCTGATTGCTCACTCCTGCCGGGATTGCAATCCCGACCAGCTTTGTAAGCTGTGCATCAATCATTTGCTGTGTCGCTGATGCCAGGTGCAATCCGGCCAGGTGGCTAGCGAGACTGCTTTCGAAGACACTCAAGATAACAATACCCAGGACTGCGATGGCGATTAGTCCAGCTGCGCGGGAAACGGCATTGTTAACACCCGAAGCTACACCTGCACGCTGTACATCCACTGCTCCCATCACGGTGGTCGTCAATGGAGCCACGGCAACGGCCATACCCAGACCTAGCACTACTACCGCTGGAAAAAAGGTTGTCCAGTAACTGCCCCCGATACCTGGCACTGCAAAAAGCGCAAATCCACAGGCAGCGATGAGCGGACCAATAATCAGTGGGAGCTTCGCGCCGTAGCGACTCACCAATCCGCCAGACCAGCGTGAGAGCGAGAACATGATTAAAATAAACGGCAAGTTTGCTGCACCGGCAGCCGTAGGTGGGTACCCTTGCACCTGGATCAGATTGAAGGGAAGGAAGTACAAAGCACCACCTAGAGCTGCATAGAGCAGAAACGTCAGCAAATTCGCACCACTAAACGTCTTTGAACGGAACAGGCTGAGTGGTAGCATCGGAGACCGAACTGCGAGCCTCTACGAAGAGAAACGCGATGAGCGCGACTACACCTAGTATCAAGGCAAAGATTACCAATGGGTTGGCAAGGCCAAGGGTACTTGATTCTATCAAGCCGTATACGATTCCACCCAGGCCAAGCGTCGCAAGCAGTGCGCCCCACCAATCGAGTCTCGCTTTGTTTTCTTCGTCGCGACTCTCGGGCACACGCCAGAACAAAATGCTAAGCGTGATAACCGCTATGGGAACATTGATAAAAAAGACCCAACGCCAGGAAGCGTATTGCACCAGCGCGCCTCCTAGCACCGGACCCAATGCCGAGGTAATCGATGTAAAGCCCGACCACGTGCCTATCGCTCGCCCGCGCTGGTCTTTAGCGAACGAGGCGCTGATAATCGCCAGGCTTCCTGGCACCAGCAAAGCGCCGCCAACGCCCTGTACTGCTCGTGTAAAAATTAAAAACGTTACGTTCGGTGCAAGTCCACATAACACTGAAGCCGCGGTGAAAAGCGCAATACCGATAGCATAGATGCGCCTGCGCCCAAAGGAATCTCCCAACGACCCGCCTACGAGGATCAATGCAGAAAGAAAGAGTGAATATGCCTCCACGACCCACTGCACTTCAGCAGCGGTCGCGTGCAAATCTGTCTGTAGTACTGGGAGCGCCACATTGACGACAGTGCCATCGATAAAGGCCATGCTCGACCCCAGTATCGTGGCCACAAGCACCCACGGTCCAATATTCTTTGCAACTGAGACGCACTCAGGAGCAGATTGAATAACGCCTTCATCGCATGGTGATTTGACAATCTGAGCCATCTGCAATCTCCTATTCCAGGGCGGGGGCAAGCCTCCCAGGGCGGAGGCAAGCTCACGCCCCTACTAACTACGCAGCCTTACACCTCTTGAGTGTCGCCAATACCTGGCCCCTCTACAATTCCCATAAGTATTGTATCATCATAGTGAAAAGGTGGATGGTTTGCATTACGCCCAAAGAATACAAAGAACTCAGTTACACCGTGGCGCGGCTGCAACGCCAGTTTGGCGGCGCCGAGCGGTACCAATCCCGCCCCTGCACCGGCAGCGAGCACGCTGTGCAATGCAGCTACCAGCAGCGCCGGATCGTCCACCTGCCCGCTGCGTCTCGCTGCTGCACTCTCCACCTCGAAGAGTGGTTTGAGCAAGGCCAGTACCTGCCCTGCAGGCGTCAGCAAAACGGCAGCTAGCGGGAGTGCCTTGGTGAGCGAGAGGTACGAGAGATCGAGCGTGATGAGGTTGGGTGGCGGGTCAAGCGCAGTTGAAATAAGATCGCTGAGGTTCGTGCGCTCGAGGTTGCGTACACGGGGATCAGCGCGGAGGCGACCGACTAACTGGCCATAGCCGACCTCTACCGCATAGACAAGGGCTACCCCGTGCTGTAAGAGACAGTCGGTGAACCCGCCAGTGGAAGCTCCACTGTCCAGTGCGACACATCCCGCCACGTTCACAGCAAAATGCGCAAGCGCGGCCTGGAGTTTATAGCCACCGCGACTGGCGTAGCGATGGCGCCCGCGCACGCGCAGCATAGCATCACACGGCACCCGCATACCAGGCTTATCGATGAGCTGGTCATTGACCAGGACCTGGCCTGCCATGACCCAGCGTTGTGCCTCGTCTGCACTTTCAAAGATGCCACGTTCGACTAACAAGGCGATTAGTGGGCATTTTCGCACTGATTTTGACTTTACTAGCTTATTATACTGTCTCGTGCTGGCTATTGTACTTCACGGTAATTGCTGCGTCAAAATGGTGCAGAAACAATTATGACCTGGCACCTCCTATAGATGCCAGGTCATAAATTGAGCTTACGAACCTACCTCAGCTTCTCCTTCAAGAAACTGACCGCCAGTGGCCAGGCTTCGGCAGCAGCTTTCTCGTTGCCCATTCCGTGGTCGGGGTTGATGAAAGCGTGACCGGCATCGTACACCTTGACGGTAATATCTTTGCCTGCCGCCTTATACATCCGCTCGATCTTCTGGACCTGCGCCTTCGGGATGCCCTCGTCTCTGCTGCCATAAATAGCCAGCACTGGCGCATTGACCTTTGCCACTTCCGCGGGTGTGGGATCGTACCCACCGGCGTAGAAGGGAACGACCGCACCCAGGTCGGAGTAACGCGCTGCCACCGTGTAAGCCAGGAAACCTCCAACGCAGAAACCTATCAGGCCCAGCTTCTTAGGCATGACATTCGGCCTGGCCTTGACCGTCTCAAGTGCGCCAATAATCTCCTTAACTGCCTTATCGGTGTTGCTCCTCATCATCATCACCATCTTCATCGCATCATCGGGTTCAGTCGCAACCTTCCCGTGATACAGGTCGGGAACAGCTACCACGAAGCCCTCGGTCGCCAGCTTTTGTGCCAGCTCGCGGATATGTGGCTCGATGCCCCACCACTCCTGGATCAATACCACGCCTGGATGCTGAGTGTTGTCATCCGGCTCGGCTATGAAGGCATAGGCATTGTCGCCGTTTACCTTCAAATCAATGTTTGATGTACGTATTACAGCCATGTGTTCTCTCCTCTAGAAATATTGGTTCTTAGCCCGTAAAGAGGCTATGCAATATAATATATTACAGGAGGATGTTACAAACAAGGCACCGAACTAGGGCGCAGGCAAGCTGCATTGGCACCGAGTAAATCATAACTTGAGTCGCTTGCCAGTCTTTGGTGTCTTGGGTGGGGGAGTAGGGGATGCTTCTTTAGAGAGGCGTGTCGTCTTGGGTTTGGGCTTGGAAGGCTTGCCAGGACGAGGTTGATACTCGAGATAGTGGGCTTTGCGAGTCAGACTGAAGGTCAGCAGGAAGAGGGATGAGATGCTCAGGCACAATTTGAGGAGCCACGACCTGCAGGCGCGTGCTCTTGCGAATGAAGCCGAGGTGCTTGCCGTGGGTGAGCACCCAGTCGATAGGGTTCTGGCGTTGACGAATGAGATGGGGCACAGACTTAATAAGCAAGGGCAAGGAAACATCGAAGAGGTCAACGTGGGCCTCTGCCGCGATTTCAATGCGCATGGCTTGCAAGAGTTGCGCGATGATAAGCACCACCCACACTTGTTGCACGATGAGCAGCCGCTTGCTACTCCACCAGTGATGCAGCCCCAGCAGCTCTTTGAGGGTCAAAAAGGCCAGTTCAATATCCCATCGTCGGGCGTAGAGCGCTGCGATATCGACCAGAGAGAGCTGTGCCGGGTCCAGGACGTTGGTCAGGTAGAGCCGAAGCTGCTTGCCATCGCCAAAGCGCACCAAGCGGACTGCATGACCGGCATGGGCTCCTTTGCTGGCTCCCAACCAGACCACGGCATCCAAGATCTCGTGATGGCGATAATAGGTGTGAATGATGCGGTAGGTCGTTTTCTCGCGCCAGCGGCAAATGTAGCAGTAACCCATCTGCGTCAGATAATCGAACCACGCGAAGCTGAAATAGCCCAAATCGAAGAGGATCAGGCTGCCAGGCATCAAGCCCTCCAGCAAGCTGAGCACTTCCACTTTGCAGTTGGCCCACACGTTGCTGCGATACTGCAACAAGTCCCATTGTTGCGTGCGCAAGTTGAACCGACCGGCGATCTTGCCCGCCAAGAGCGCTGCATCCCCCGCGGGGCGATGACGCAGCGGCTCCAACCAGCGCTGCACCGCATCCAGCGTACTCTCGTCGATGCTGACAATCTCGCGGGCCCAGGCCGCCAGAGGCGTTTGCACCAGCGGGGCCAGCCGCTCTGCCAGCAGCGTCGAGTAATAGCCGGCGAGCTGCTGGAAGGGCTGCGAGTCCCCCTTGTTCCAAGCGGGTGGTCAAGGCATCCACACTCACGGCGATGGGGGCAAAGCCGCCTACCGTTTGGGTGCAGAAGAGTCGCCACCAGTCGGCGTAGCTTTTCATTCCCACGAGCACACTCCACAACAAGCTCACCCACAGATGCGCTGGCTGGATCGTTTGGGGACGACCCCGTTTCCCTTTGGCCTGCGTTGGCTCGGCCAGCGACGTCACCTCGATCCCTTCCAGCAGAACCTCTCGGGCTGCCCATATCTCGACTCCCATCTCTTGAGCGACTTTGGTATCATGCATCTGAGGACCTTCCTTTCCTGGTTCCAACCATGTTTCTGAAAGGATTTTCCTCTTTTTTGCTGCTTTTGGCAAGTCGACAAATGATTTACTCGGTGCCAATGAGGCAAGCTGACGCCCCTACTAACCATGCCCGTGCGGTTAGTAGGGGCGTCAGCTTGCCTGCGCCCTGGGAGGTTGGGGTGGCCTGGCTCGACGCAAAAATTTGAAACGCACTGCCAGGTGCAGGGGTGTCTTCCCATTAAAGTCCAATATTAAGCATAAGTTCTGGCACTGGCCTTGTCAACCATTTCATCTTTTTGGGTCAGGGTCAATGCACTATGGTGAATAATTACCAATGGTAATTGATACTCCACACTGCTATAATACGTTCCAGATTGTTAGAGACAGAGAGGAGAGGCGACGTATGGCTCGCCGCTTTCATTCACGTAGTACACCTGCCGAAAACTTACGCATAGTCATGCGCGCTATCCCGTGGCGATTTCTGTTGGCGCTGGTCATCCTGGTCCTGAGTGCTATTCCTGCTTACTTGTTCGGAGTCCGTCTAGGGTCACATGTGATACCGAACGTGACGAACTTTTTCGTCAATCTCGGTGCCCCACCGCCTTCCGCTACGCCCACACCATTGCCGCCGTTTATAACCGCCCTGCCTCAACCAGGTTCGCTGCTCTATACTGTGCGGGAAGGCGATAACTGTGATGAGATCCTGGTGTTCCAGATGCGCATGGCTGACGCTGGACAGATTTTCAGCGATGTCAAACCGAACACCGTCAAAGCGCTTGGTGCGTCAGTAGGTGTGAATTGTCATAAGCTACAACCCGGAATGGTACTCGCACTCTCACCACAGTACCCGCTCGTCGCGCTTGGGGGTGTGATCCTCAAAGTACAAGCAACGTCACCTCAGCAAGTGTTGCCGACTCCTTTAGTCCCCGTTCCTCAACAGCCAATACTAGGTATCGATTGTTCCGATGGTTGTCGGCTGACTGTGCGCATTGCGCCAGGAGTCGAGATACAACTGCTAGTCCAAACGACCATCCCTGTGCACGTTGGATCCTGGGTTTGGGCCCAGGCCATGTATGCCCGCCAGTCCGTTCCCGGCTTTAGCAATTATCCCTATGCTGACCCCGGTGCTTCACTCAATGGTATGGTATTGCATGCCTGCGATCTGCAAATCGACAATACCCATGATAACAACTCTCTTTCGTGTGACCAATTGCAGCCCAATACTATTGATGATGATGGCGGTGCATGGCTCTTGGGCGTCACTGGTCCTGGAGGCCTCAACCATTGGCGCTACCCGCTTCACTTTTCTCCAGGCACGCGAGTGCTGATCTGGCTCACAGCCGACAACAACGGCAACCTGAAGTTCCAAAGGGGCAACCCTGTCTACCGCTATGATGAAGGAACAGGGCTGTATGTGCGGGCTTGATCTCCCAGTTGGCGACCTTGGCTATGGTATAATTTTGGTGGATAATACATTCATCGCGGGAGAAAGCGCATGGCAGGACTGGAAGGGAAAACCCTCGACCACTATGAACTGCAGAGGTTGATTGGTAGAGGAGGTATGGCCGACGTCTATGATGCCTATGATCGCTACTTTCAACGCGAGGTCGCCGTCAAAGTCTTCAAACGCGAAGACGACGAGTTGCTGCGCCGCTTCATCCGTGAAGCCAACCTGATGGCATCACTCAAAAATGAACATCTCGTACCCATCTACGGCTCCGGTGAATACCAGCTAGACGGTCTCACCCAGTACTACATCGTCATGCCGTTTATGCAAGGCGGCACACTGCGTGCTCGTATTCGCCATGCTCCAACAGCGGAACGCAGTGGAGCGCGTATCAATACTCTGGCCGAGGCTTGTGAATGCCTACAAGAGATTGCCCCAGCTCTCGATTACATCCACAGCCAGAATATCATCCACCGCGACATTAAGGCCTCCAATGTCCTGCTAGATGCCGATGGCAAATACTATCTCTCTGACTTTGGTATTGCTCGCGTGACCGCCGACGTGACCCAGCTCACCAGCACCGGCAACGTGCTGGGTACCGTGGATTATATCGCGCCGGAGCTATTTGAAAGCAACCGCAAGGCCGATGCGCTCAGTGACCTGTATTCACTGGGCGTGTTACTCTTCGAAATGGTCACCGGTCGACTTCCCTTCCAGGCGGATAACCAGATCGCCGTTGTGACGATGCATATTAACAAGCCTCCGCCATCGCCTCGCAGCCTCAACTCGCACATCTCCCCCCAGGTCGAGCGTGTAATCCTGAAAGCCCTGGAAAAGAAGCCCGAACGACGCTATCAGAGCGCAATTGAACTGGCCAATGCGTTTTGTCTTGCTATCGCTGCTTCCACCACGGAGGAAGCCCAGGATAGTAGACCAGGCCCTGTTCCTGTTGCACCGGTTCCCAGGATTGCCCCTGAACGCATCACGCCCTTATTTGTACAGCCTCCACAAGCACCTATCCTGCCAGAAATGCCTCCCATCACTTCTTTGCGCAAAGTGGTCAGCAGTAGACCCATTGAGAGTAGACCAATTGAAAGAACGCAAAAGCAGAGACGCAGACGTGCTGGCCCTGCAAGCCAACGCGCCGTGGTTGTGACAATACTGGCCCTGGTTATCCTACTCGTGCTGGCTATTCCAACGTTCCTCGTGGCCACACATCGCCTGAATCCCCAAAAGAATCCAAATACCGCTTTTACTACGACCCCTGTTCAAACAGCAACAACTCCCGCTGCGACCCAGGGTACGACTAGCGCACCCATCACGACTACGGCAACTCCTGATTTGACGGCCACTGCTCAGGCTGCTGCCTCCGTCACAGCCCAGGCTCAGGATCAGGCAACAGCCACCGCTCAGGCTGCCGCCTCTGCCACAGCCCAGGCTCAGGATCAGGCAACAGCCACTGTTGTCGCTGGCGTGACTGCCACAGCCCAGGCTCAAGCCCAGGCGACCGCGGGAATCGTTCAGACCGCTACAGCAGGCACTCCTACCTACCAGGACCCATTGACCGATGCCACAAACCCGGACACAGTGGCAGCGAACTGGGACAAGAATAATCATTGTACGTTCATGTCAGATGGCTATCATGTCACCGAGCCTGTCGGTATCGTGAACCTGCATGGCTGTCGTGAATTTGCAAATATGTATGGCAACCTGGCCATTTCGGTCGATGTGCGTATTATCAGTGGCCACTCCGGTGGTGTTTTCTTTCGCGTCAGCACAGATGTGCTTAACACCTATACGGGTGGCTATCTCTTCGAGATAGACAGCCGGGGAGACTATAGAATCTCAGGCTTCAATGGTAGCGTGCAGCCACTGCACGATTGGGCCTCTTCATCTGCCTTCAAACAGGGCAACAATGTGACGAACACTTTGCTGGCGGTAGCACAGGGTGGTAAACTGCTGTTCTTCGCGAATGGGGTGTTCCTCACAGAAGTAGATGATTTCAACCTACACATCAGGCGTGATTGCTTTTCTGGCAACTACCACCGATACGAATGCCGATGTCGTCTATAGCAATTTGAAAGTCTACCAGCTTCCATGAGCATTTTGATCCTGTTGGTGAATTGGCCATGAAAGCCGAGCGAAGCGATGGCCAGGGCGTATTGGGCCCGATTTATCGGGTCCAGGGGGTGCGGTGGGGCCAACGCCACCTAATACGCCTACAGAATCTATTTTCACGTATCACCGAATGCTCGTTCACGTGGGGGTACGAGCCTGTGTTCAACAGCATAAGCAGCTGCCTCACTGCGGCGTGAAAGATCCAGCTTTTCCAGGATATGGCTGACGTGGTTACGGGCCGTCTTCTCAGTAATACACAGTGACTCGGCAATCTGCCTGTTCGTATAGCCACGAGCCACCAACACCAATACTTCGCGTTCCCGCTCGGTTAGTTCGCTCCCTGCGGCCTGCATTTGCAGTCGCTCCATCAACTGCTTTGTTGTATTGGCATCAAGCAACGATTGACCTGCCGCCGCCAGGCGAATTGATCGCAGCAATTCGGCGCGACTCACGTTCTTCAACAGGTAGCCGCTCGCTCCTGCCAGAACCGACGTGACAATGGCTTCATTGTCAGAGTAGGAAGTGAACATCAGGATATGTACGGCGGGATACAGGCTCTTGATTTCACGACAGGCCTCAATGCCGTTCATCTTCTCCATGCGTACATCCATCAGGATCACCTGTGGTGCCAGTACGCCTATCTTGGCAAGTGCCTCTAATCCGTTGCAGGCCTCGCCGACCACGGTCAGGTCTGATTCCAACTCGAATACGGTAAGTAGCCCGAGACGTACCACTTCGTGATCGTCGACGATCATGATGCGTGTTTTTGCCATCGTTTCCTCTCTCCTTACACCTGGGAATGCACTTCATTTTTGCGTACGGGCGTGATTCATCACGCCCCTTACCTGGGGATGCATGCTCGTATACTAACACCTCCGCCGGGTGCCTGCCCTACCTCAAACGTTCCGCCTAGCTCCTCTGTTCGCTCTCGCATACCGCGCATGCCACGACCGGAATAGATGCGCTGGCGTTCTCCACTGGCTGCCAGACTGTAGTCCCCCGATTTATCGTGGGGAATACCTTGAAGCGTCTCCAATCCGCACCCGTTATCACAAATCTCGACCTCCAAGCTGCGTGGTAGATGGCGTAGACGCACCTGAATTTGCGTAGCGCCGGCGTGTTTATAGGCATTGGTCAGCGCTTCCTGCGTAATGCGGAAGATAGCAGTCCCCATCTGTACAACCGTGCGTGTACGTCGCTGGTCACCGTTTGGTACCTCTTCGGTGCCCTCGACCTCGAAGTGTACCGGCAGGCCGCTGATCGCCTCGAACTCGTGCAACTGATTGGTCAGCATCTGCGTTAGAGTGGCTGTCCCACTGATCAGCGGCTTGAGTGAGAACATATAGTGGCGTGTCTCCCAGAGGGCCTGTTTCGAGATGGTGACGAGCTTTTCCAGCCGCTCTGTGAGTGGGTGTAGCGCCTCGACCTCCGACGAGGATGCTTCTTCGATACGCTGGGCGAGGGCCACACACGTCTCAGTATTCAGGCTCAACATGTAGATGAGTTGCGCGATGCCATCGTGAATCTCCCTGGCGATACGCCCGCGTTCGGCTGCTGCCGCCAACTCAGCCGTTTGTTCCGTCAGGCGCATATTCTCAAGCGCGATCAGCAGTTGCGCCCCGGCGATAGCCAGGAACTCCTGTTGCCTCTCATCGAATGGCGTCTGGCGTATGCTCTCGGCCCCCAGTACCAGATAAAGCTGCCCGTCTTTAAGAAACGGCAGGTACAGGCGAGCAATGCCACGGGGGTCTTCGTCGTCTTCATCCAATTCACCGCTCTGTCGCTTGAACGATAATAGTTTTTCCCCCGATTGTATCACCCGCTCAAGCAATACCTCGCTCTCACGCAAGGGTGGAGGCACAGACGGACGCAAGGCATCCTGCCTGGGGGGCAGGTATACGTCCCTACCGCCCCTACTAACCACGCCTACTTCTATGTAAGTATCAATCTCGGCTTGTGCGGCTTTGCCGTTGCCGTTCTCGTTGTCGCTCTCAGCGCCGTTGGTCACCAGCGCCAGCACCAGGCGACCGAAATGACCGCCCTTGCGAATCTGCTCGGCACTATGTTGCAGGAGACTTTGCCTGTCGCTGGCTTCCTTGAGCAATGTATCACTAACACTTAGCAGCGCACGTCGCCTGCGTGCGTTGTCTTGCTCTCGCCTCTTGCTGCGTGTGTAACTGCCAAGCAGGCTGGCCACGTATGCTGCCAGGATCGCTGCCAGGGGGGCATCAAGGAATGAGCCGATGATGTTATCCACATGTACAACGAGATGTGCCGGCGCTCCAGGTGCTGGGAAGAGAATGCCCAACAAAATAAAGAGTTCGTAGACAAGCATTGCTGCTAACCCGCCACGGTAGCGATAGGCGAAGGCTGCTGCGAAGATTGCTGAGAAACCGTAGCGGTAGAAAGGGGAGGAATAGCCGAAGAACGGCGTGCCCCAGGGTCCGCCAAAGTAGGTAGCGAGGCCGCAGATGAGGACATCTGTGCCATAGATGATGAGATTCCAGTAAGGCTTGCGTGTGCGACCCAATGGAGTGAGAACGTCAGCCTCTTCATCTTCAGCGAGTGGGTGTGGACGGCGACGACGCCACACTAAGCGTCGCTGTCGTTTGCGCAGTGTCTCCTTATGCTGCTGTGCGAAGCGTGACTTGTCGAAGAGCGGTAGCCTGGGCAGAAAAATCTGGAAGACGGGAGCATAGAGGGTTGCTACTAATGCTTGTAGAAAAGTGATCCCAAGAAGGAGAGGACCGAGCTTTAAAGTAGGATTTGTCACAATGTCAATGAGCGCAAAAAACCAGAACGTCCAGCGCCAGATGAGAAAGAAGTAACTGGGCGTGTTGCGCAAGTGGCGCAGCGTAGTCCGTGGAATGGCCCTGAATGTTCTCGTTGTCTTGCTCATCGGTCACTCGCTTCCCCTAAGATATGCTGCAGGTAGTACTGATAGCATAGTATACCTTACATTAACGTCGAAATGATGGGTCAGATGACCCATTTTGTATGGGAAGTCAGTCTTATAGGAAAGCGGCTCCGATCGAGAGAGAGGAGCCGCTTTCCTGGCAGGTCAGAACTCGTCTATGACGATATAGCGGTCAGAAGCGCTTGCGGATTTGCCTGCAAGCGAAAAAGGCCTATACTCGGTCCAGGATTCACAGGGCCAAAATCTGCAACAGATCCTGGTGGAATGGTTGCAACTGCTTGTCCTTTGGTTCCATTGTAAAGCACCTGTTGAGTCTTCTGCGTCAGATTGGTGAGAGTAAAGCACGCTTGTCCACTACGCGATTTACAATGAATGGTACTTGGACTGAACAGTGATCTGTGATGCCTGGTGACGATATTCACATTCGGAATATCCGGAACCTGGCTGGTCGCGGTCGCAGTTTTATAAGCTAGGGCGGCCGTATGGGCACTCGCGACGGGAGTCATGAGAACAATGGTTAGTAAGGCAAACACGGTACTAAGGAGAACGGTTCGGAGCATGCGGTTCTTTCTCATCGTAGGATCCTTTTCTGAACTCTCTTGCTGAAACTATAAGGTTGTTCGCACTCAGAGTTCACCAGAGTGAACTTCTGCTCATAATGTACCTAGTGGAAGACTGTAGCACATCCGTAGAAGAACGTGATCTCATTACGTATCTTTGCGAAGCGGCGAGGGGACAGTTTCGAGGGCTTCTGCGTAAAATGACGTGGACATGTTCATGAACAGGGTTAATCGGGTGCGTGATCCACAGAGAATTGAGCGAATGCCCAGTACAAGTGGGACAGAGAGGATTAGATCAAGTGGTGCTCCATGGCGTAGCGGGTGGCAGCACTGCGGGAGGAGACCCCGATCTTGCCAAAAATCGAGGTCAGGTGGGTGTTGACGGTGCGCGGACTGATGACGAGCTGTTTGGCCACCAGCTCATTCGTCATTCCCTGGGCCACCAGGCGCAGGACCTCTACCTCCCGGGCAGTCAATCCGTCGGGGTAGGTAGTCGGGAACTTTGCTGGAGTCGATGTGGATATTGTCGCCGGTCCCCGAGCGGTGAAGACGTGCTCCGGCGTCATCGTGCGTCCTTCGGCCCATGCGACGGTGAAGACTTTCTCTCCAAGCTGGGTGCGCGCAGCAGCGACCGAGCGTTCATAGTCTGCACGGAAGATTGGTGGCAGGTGGGAGCCGACCATGTCGCGCAAAGCTTCAGCTGCTCCCCAGAGCCGTGCCCCCCACACCGCCTCTCCCTGCGCCGTGACCACGGTCGCCAATTCTTCCAGGCAGAAGGGGGTAAGCCATTTGTCGCCAGACGCTATAGCTATCGCCAGGCTCTCCTCGTGGAGGGCACGAGCCGCCACCAGGTCACCCCGGTGAGCCGCTACCTTCCCTAACATGCCGAGCGACAAGGCCGTATACCATTTCTGCCCTATCTCTTGCCAGAGCGCCAAACTCTGTTCTACTAGAGCATGGGCAGTGACTGTATCGCCCTGACTGAGCGCTACCCACCCCGAGATCCAGTAGTAGTAGGCCATCCCATCCTTGTCGCCCAGCTCTCTGAAGAGTGCCAGACTCTCCTCGAGCCGAGCGCGTACGATCGCCTGATCACCTTGAGCAACAAAAAGCCACAGGGCCGACTCTTTGAGGGAGGTGGCAATACCTCGCTTGTTCCCCAATTCCGTGTATATCGCCAGACTCTCCTCGAACAAAGCGTGCCCTCTGGTATACTCTCCTTGTAAGCCGGCATTGTCTGCCAGGGAAAAGAGCGACCAGGCAATAGCATCCTTGTCACCCACTGCCCTGTTAAGTGCAAGGCTCTCTTCTATCAGCGAGCTTGCTGCTGCGAAGTTGCCTCTCCTTTCAGCTACCCACGCGAGCATAGAGAGGGAGGAGGCGATGCCTCGAGTATCTCCGAGCTCGCGGTACAAGACGAGACTCTCCTGGCACAGTGCCTCTGTCCGATCGTCAACACTCTGCAATAAGGCGAAGTCCGCGGCAGCACTGAGCGCCTTCGCCCGCACGGAGGCCGCAACTCCCTCGCTTCCTGCCAGAGCCCGCTCCAGGAAGGTCCGCCCCTCACTGGAGAGACCACGCGCACTCCAGAACTTCCACAGTGCTCCGCCCAACCGCAAGGCCATCTCACGGCTCGACCCATCCCCATTTCGTTCGAGGAACCACCCCAATGCGGCTCGCAGGTTGTCATGCTCCAGCTCTAACTGCTCCAACCACGCGGCTTGCTGCGGACCCTGTAGCTCCAGCGCTGCCTCCTCTGCCAGCGCGAGGTAGTAGGCCGCATGAGCCTGGTGGGTTGTCTCCGTCTCCCTTGCGCTCTCCAGGCACTCCAGTCCGTACTCGCGGATCGTCTCCAGCATCACGAGACGTGGCTCCTCCTCCCTTTGCGCTCTCTGTTGCACCAGACTCTTGTCGATGAGCGAGGCCACACCATCCAACACCTTATGGGTCTCGTCACCAAGCGCTTCACAGACGGCCTCTACTGCTTCGAGTGTGCAGCCACCGGCAAACACCGCAAGCCGCCGAAAGAGGCACTGTTCCTGAGCACTCAACAAATGATAGCTCCATGCGATGGTGTTTCGCAGTGTTTGTTGCCGTACTGGCGCATCCTGGGCTCCGCTTGTCAACATAGGCAATCGCTTGGCAAATCGTGCCTGTAGTGCCTGTGGGGGAAGCAGTTTGAGGCGGGCTGCCGCCAATTCAATGGCCAGCGGCAGGCCGTCCAACCCTGCACAGATATCAGTCACGGCTCGTGCATTGGCAGTCGTCAGCTGGAAATCGGCCTTGACGGCCCGGGCGCACTGGAGGAAGAGTGTCACCGCCTCGTACTGCGCAAGTGCCGCCAAGTCAGGGAGCAGTTTCGTAGCAGGCAGTGCCAAGGGTGGCACGGAGAACTCTTGCTCGGCTCGCACATGCAGCCTCTCCCGGCTGGTCACGAGCACTTTAAGCCGTGGACAGGCAGTGAGCAGGTCTGCTACCTGTACAGCGGCGCTCAGCACCTGCTCGAAGTTGTCCAGCAGCAACAACGCCTGCTTCTGGTGCAACCCCTCCTTGAGGCGCTCCAGCAGAGACTGCCCAGTCCCCTCCCAGATGCCCAGTCTCTGAGCGATGGTAGGCACGACCAAGGCAGGGTCACTGAGAGAGGCCAAATCCACGAAAAACATCCCATCGACGAACGGCTCGCTCAACTCCGCTGCTACCTGGAGGCCCAGGCGCGTTTTGCCGATGCCACCGGGACCGGTCAGGGTCACAAGACGGACCTCCTGGCGACGCAAGAGTTCACATACCGTCGCTACTTCCCGTTCGCGTCCGACCAGCGACGTGGGCTGGACGGGGAGGTTGTGAGGATGGGTGTCCAGGGTCTTGAGCGGTGGGAAGTCGGCCGGGAGGTCTGAGATGACCGCTTGAAAGAGGCGTATGGGCCGCCCCAGGTCTTTAAGGCGATGCTCTCCCAGATCTCGCAGGCTCACGTCATCCGGCAGGTTGTACTTCACGAGGTTGTGCGTGGTCCGCGAGAGCAGGACTTGCCCGCCGTGTCCGGAACTCATGATGCGGGCCGCATGATGGACATCCAGGCCGACGAAGTCTCCGTGTGTCAGGGAGGGTTCACCGGTGTGCAAGCCCATGCGCACCCGGACGGCTGCACCTTCCGTCCAGGGATGGCTGGCAAGAGCACGCTGCGCCTCCACCGCTGCCGAGAGAGCATCGGTGGCGCGAGCAAAGGCCACGAAGAAGCTATCTCCTTGCGTATCGACTTCCTGACCGTGATGCGCCTGGAAGGCATGACGCAGCAGGCGGCGGCAGTCTGCTAATACCAACTCATAGCGGTCGCCCAACTGCTGAAGCAGGCGCGTGGACCCCTCGATGTCGGTAAAGAGGAGCGTGATCGTTCCTGTCGGGAGATCACGTCTGGAAGGACGCCTGTGTTCGGGTTCGTTTATATGCCCGGAGAGAGGCATCAGAATCGGCAAAAAACTCTGCTGGCTGTTCTGGGGTACCTCAAGAACCTGGAGAGGAGCTGCTCTTAGTGTGGGTGTAGTGGCTGGTGCAGCGTCCTCAGAAGGTCCCTGACCAGCCAGTACCGCTGCAACCGCCTTCAGCCGTTCGAGCGTCAGCTCCTCTGATTTGCCCAGATAGGCACGGTGCAGCTTCCCATGGCGCTTGTGATAGGCTCGCCAGTACGTCCCCCCGCGCTTGTTGCCTGCCCGCTCTTTGTGAGCAGTGAAGGTGCCATGTTCACTGCGAAAGGTAAAGGTCAGTGACCCTGTCCCTTAAAAGGGACGGGCTTGCGTAGGGGGTGATTTCTGCCCGTCCGACGCACGCTTCAACTGACCAGACTGAGTGCTTGAGGACGAAACGCTGAGTTAGCGGGCATCGTTCCGTCCGATGAGAGCACTACGATACCAGGAAGCGGTCAAGCACCCACTTCAGGATGCTGCCTCAGTCCTGAACCCTGGGAGTTCTGCTTTAACCAGTGGTGGAGGGTAGCCACAGTGAGCAGGACATGTCCCGCCTGGTATCCTTGTCGAGGGGACCGCTTTACCTGGCGCAAGCCAGTGTTTTACGGTTTCGCCGTTCCGTCTCAAAAACGGCGTCCCGCAAGGGAGTCCGGCCTGCGGGCCGCTTTCTTTCCTCCCACCGCCTGAAGGATGGTGGGTCCCCAGAAAGGATTTTTGTGAGCATCTCACCCTAAATACTAGGAGGCGTAAGCTTGCTCGCGATACACTCGCTCGTATGCATCGATCATCTCCTCAAGCGCAAAGTGCGCCTCCACATGTGCACGACACCCCCTGCGAGAAATATCCCTCAGCTTATCAACCAGTGCCACCGCCTGTGTACGATCCCCGGGCTCGACCAGAAAGCCCGTTTCACCGTCGCGGATTACCTCTGCGGCTGCGCCACGCCGGAAAGCAATCACCGGCGTACCGGTCGCCATCGCTTCAACAGCCGTCAAACCAAAGGGCTCATCCCATTCGCTGGGGAAGAGTAAACCCAATGACCGACCCATCATCTCCCACAATGCCCGCCGTTCCAACAGCCCCACATATGTCACCTGTTCGCCTGCTCGCTGCAACTGCGGGACAATACGCTCCTCATAGTAATCACTATCGTAGATACCGCCCGCAATCAAGAGATGATGCTCCGCTCTTTTAGCGATCTCGATAGCCGCCTCCACGCCTTTCTCCGGTGCAATACGCCCGGCAAACAGCAATGGTGCCTCTGCCGAGACCACCGCTGCAAAAGGGATAGCGCCCAGGTCGAGGCCGTTATAGATAACGTGATCGATGGAGGTATAGTCTGCATAGGTGCGAGCGCATGCGTGCGACACAGTGATGAGCGTGAGTGGATGGCCTTGCCGGTGTAGCACACGCAGGGCGCTATTGATTTCCACCGACAGCGCAGGGAGATGGATGGTATGCAGTACAGGAATAGCGTGTACAAGGGCGCTGCAAGCGAATGCAGGCCAGTCAAATGCATGTGCGTGGATAAGATCGAACTCGGCGCTGCGCCCGCGCAACTGGAGGAACAGTTCGAGAAAGAGATTTGCTTGCGCGAAGAAACCAGCAGCCGTAGGGGCCCGATTTATCGCGCCCGCGGGGTACTCGCGCAATGGTTCTGAGAAGTTGGCGGGATGCACGCTTTCGGGAACGGCTATCGGCTCAATATACACGCTGGGCACGGAAGAGCCGGCTCTTGCAAAGAGCGTCACCTGGTGCCCACGCTGCACCAGCCCTTGCGCAAGGTCGGCCAGCAGCGCCTGTGCTCCACCCAAGTGGGGTTCAGCAATGGCGGAGACAAGGGGAGCTACCAGCGCGACTCTCACTTTTCGCCTCGATAACTGGCACTGTTGTTCTCAGTTTCAAAGAGCTTTACTTCATAGAGGAGTCCCTTGGGGAATGCACATTCCAGCCGTTCCCAAAACTTGACCGCCAATACCTCCGTCGTAGGGATACTGCCCTCGAGCCAGGGTACATCGTAGTTCAGGTGCTTGTGGTCGACCCAATCCACAACTTGCTTGTTTATGATGTCCTTCAGTTCTGTCAGGTTCAACACCATGCCCGTTTGTGGGTGCGGTGTACCGCGTACCGTCACCTCTAAGACATAATTGTGCCCGTGCCCGTTGGGGTTTGCACATTTCTCATAGAGCGCCAGGTTTTCTTCGTCGCTCAGATACTTGCTCCATAAGCGGTGGGATGCACTAAAGCTCGTGCGCCGCGTCAGGTAGACCATAGGAAAGTCCTTATGCATTATGCATTGCTGAATATCTCGATGTTGGTTCCACTGAGCATACGACCCGAATCATCGGCCAGGAAGAGCAGAATCTCGGCCATGTCATCTGGCGTCATACCTGCCTTCAGATGGGGTGCAGCCTGGCGCAGCATCTCGGTGTCCACCGCACCTGGGCTGACCGCACACACACGGATGTTATACGGCTTGCCTTCTACTGCCAGAATCTCAGTCAGTCCCGCTACTCCCGTTTTCGAGACATTGTACGCGCTCAATCCGGGGAACTTCTCAACACCTTTCACGCCTGAGAGTGAGGAAAGATTGATGATGACTCCCGATTGCTGTGCCGCCATGATGCGAAAGGCCTCAAGACAGCATAAAAATGTACCGCGCAGATTTACTCCCAGAACGTGATCCCAGGTAGTTGCATCCATATCAACAAATGGACGTACTGCCACTATTCCTGCACAATTGACGAGAATATCGACCCTACCATAGGTATCCATGACGCGCCGGAAAAGAACATGCACATCTTCCTCGCGAGAGACATCGCCAACGATAGACAAGGCACGATTTCTTTCGCCTTCAATCTCGGCAGCGGTTTCATCGAGTGAGGCATGTGTACGACTGAAGAGGACCACCTGCGCTCCTGCGCGCGCGAAACAACGAGCGGTGGCACTTCCAATGCCGCGTCCTGCTCCTGTTATGATAGCAATGCGATCCTTGATGCTCATGCTGTAATTATAACATGCTGTGCAGGAGCCTTGTTGATACACGTTGGCATCTGCTATAATGCCACAGACAAAACTTTCTGTAGAGGCGATGTAGGGAGGCACCGCTCAGAATAGAGTCGTAAGCGAAGCGAAGCGGAGCGCGTATCAATACTTCCCACGATAAATCGGGGTGCTACCCAGACGAGGAACGCATGACAACAGATACTAGATTGCTCCATGGCTCACTCACAGAATTTGGCCTGGTAGAAATCCTGCAAATGATGGAACTGGGAGGAATGACAGGCGCAATTCACCTGAAGCAGCCAGAAGGCCGTATTGGTATCGTGTACTTCGACGAAGGCAAGTTGGCAAGCTGTTCTGACTTCTATGTCGGCGCATTAACCCTGGGCGATGTCCTGCAGCAGCTGGGCATGGCCACAAATGAACAGATCGAATGGGCATTTGCTCAACAGCTGCATGATGTCTTCGGCATGCGTATCGGTGAACGATTGATGATGATGAGAGTCATTACCGAGCAGCAACTGAAAGAAGCTCTACGTACCAAGGCCCTCTGGATAGCTCGTGAATTGGCCCTCTGGCGCTTGGGAACCTACGAATTTATCTCCAGCTCAAAAGGCCGCAAAATCCTACCTTATGGTGAAGAACCATTAGGCCTTGAGGTGATGCGCGTCACCATGGAGATGGTTCGTTATGCCGATGAATGGGAGCAACTTCACTCATTCCTGCCCCAAGGCATGCACACAACGCTCAAAATGGCTCCGGCTATCCCCTACGCCATGAGTTTCGACACACGCACCCTCGAAATCCTGGGCCAGGTGAATCGCAACCGTAGTGTACGCCGCATCGCCAATGCCTTGCATCGTCCAGAGTTAGAGGTCGCACGTGATCTCGCACAACTCGTGCAACAGCAATTTCTTCTGCAATTCGTGCAAGAAACTGCGCCTCGTCGCAACGGTCATGCCGTACGTCTGCCCGATCCTGCCGAGAAACTGCGCATGGAGAGTTTTGAGTTTCTTAACCTTATCAGTCGTATTGAGCAAGATTGGATTCGTCGGCGCAGTCCAATGGACCAACTGCCGGCGCTGGTCGAATACGTCAATTGGACGATGGATGCTCTGGCTCAGACCTGTCAAGCCAATGGTATCGAGTTAGACCTCCACACGCTGGAAGCGCTGCTCGTTCGCGAAAAGCTCCGCTACATAGGGAACTATAAATTCATCCTCGGACAAAACCATATTGATGTCGAGAATTTCACCTCTTTATGCCATGAAATACTGGGCGGCGAGATGCGCAAGTCCGTTGACTTCTATGATGAAGCCTCAATCGTCCTCCAGCGCATGCTGCGTGCCGTCTTCGACATGATCAACTCGCGTGTAGCCTCCCTGCTTGAACGCCTCGAAAACCAGGAAGTCTGGGAAGCCATGTTCACCCAGTTCGCCTTGCAGCGACAATAACAATCATTTCTTTGTCGGGTATGACACAAAAATGCTTTTCGTCTCGCTAAATTCATCGACCGAGCCGGAGCCGAGTTCGCGATGCCCGTTGCCGCTCGCCTTCATGCCACCAAAAGGCAGGTGTATCTCGGCCCCCGTAGTAGATGCATTGAAGTAGACCAGCCCCGATTCGATATCACGCATGGCGCGGAACATCAGGCGTGCGTTCTCCGTAAAGATGGCAGTTGAGAGTCCATACTCTGTCGAATTCGCCACCTGGATGGCCTCCTCATAGGAATCCACGGGCAGGATGGAGATGAAAGGACCAAACACCTCTTCGCGCGCGATACGCATCGTTGGGCCGACATCCGTGAAAATGGTCGGCCTGTAGAAGGCCCCTTCGCTATAGTCGCCCGTTGTGATGGCGCTGCCTCCGGTCAGCAGCCGCGCTCCTTCCTGCTTGCCGATCTCGGTGTACTCGTGAACAGCCTTGATGCGCCCCATATTCACAAGCGGACCCATCTCAACCTCAGGCTGGAGACCATCGCCAATGCACAGCTTCTCAGCACTTGCGATCAGGCGATCTATAAAAGCCTGCTGTACTGATTTCTGCACAATCACACGGCTCGTCGCGGTACAACGCTGGCCTGTAGTGCCGAAAGCTCCCAGGGTAACACTCTCCACGGCAAGAGCAATATCACCATCTTCCAGCACGATCACCGCATTTTTGCCGCCCAATTCCAGCGCACAGCGGCGCAGGTCACGTCCGCAGATCTCCGCAACACGTCGTCCCACCTCGGTTGAACCGGTCAGTGAGATCATATTGATTCGTTTGTGGCCGACCAGCGCATCGCCTAACAAACCACCTGGGCCGGTGACGACGTTGAGCACACCGGCGGGTAGCCCCGCTTGCTGCAGCAACTCTGCCAGTTTAAGCACAAGCAGCGGAGTATCGCTGGCGGGTTTGAGTATCATCGCATTGCCTGCGAGTAGCGCAGGAAACGTCTTCCAGGCCGGGATGGACAGGGGAAAATTCCAGGGGGTAATGATGCCGACGATGCCAACCGGCTGGCGAATCGTCATGCAGAACTTATTGCGTAGTGCAGAGGGGAGTGTCTCGCCTTCTGCTCGTCGTCCTTCACCGGCGAAATACCTGGCAACATCAATGGCGACCTGCACTTCGCCGCGTGTCTCTTTCAAAATCTTGCCCATCTCTCGCGTCATCAACGTCGCGAGTTCTTCCTTATGTTGCTCCAGCAGGGAGGCCGTGCGTTGCAAGACCTCGCCACGCTCAGGTGCAGGGGTAGCTGCCCAGGCAGGTTGTGCTTTCAGCGCCGCTTCGACCGCATCCTCAATATCGGCGACCGTCGATTTCTGGTAACGCCCAATAACCTCGCTCGTGCGGGCCGGGTTGGTGCTGACAAACATTTCCCCTGAGCATGAATTACGCCATTGGCCTCCAATGAAATTTTGAAAGACCTGGCCCTGTTCTGTCGAAGCGGTAAGGGGTGAAAGTGACATGATGTTTCTTCTCCTCATTGAGTAAAATCATCGTTGAACGTGATGGTGTGTCCGTAGGGGCGGGCGTGGTGTGGAGCGGGGCGGGGACCCTTGTGGCACCCTGTCTTGGGGACAGGTATACCCGCGTTGCTATCCCAACAACCTTCTCACATTCCCACCCAGCATGAGTTCCTTTTCCTCTTCGCTGATGTTAAGACGCTGCACGCGGCGCAGGTTATCACCAGGCATGCCATAAGGATAGTCGCAGCCGTAGAGCAGGCGTGGGGCCCCCAGCATCTGCACAATCATCTCGTTGACCTGGCCCAGGCTGGTGTCAAAATGAATATTTGCATAATCCTGGAACTCCGCTTGCACTCGCTCCTGGCCCCCATTAAGCATACCCATGTGCGGAATAATCAGTGTTACATCGGGGTAGCGCCGCACAAATTCACGTGTGACCTCAAAGTGCTCTTCAAAGGTCATGGGGAACCGCAGTGCCTGGATCGCTGCCATGACCGTTTGAAAATCTGGGGCATCCATCTGGCGGCGCACATTGTCCATATCAATGGGGTAACTATAGCGCAGCCCTCCATCGTGCGCAGGAGAGAACCAGCAGTGCCACTTGATACCCTTGTACTGATTCAGGTTGTCCGGAACCGGAAGCTCATCGTAAGGGCGTTGTCCACTATAGGCATTGCCGCCATAATAGTAGAACGGGTAATACCCTAATCGCCGTGCAGCTTCCAGCACATAGGTTGAATCCTCCACCATGTCATTGCTCTCCGGGTCTGCGAAGACCACTGCACGGCTGATACCCGCTCTTTTCAGGAGAGCGTCTATATGTTCGATGGGGAGATGGTAACGTCCAATGTGTACATGTGCATCGATGATCTCTGGCATGACAGCCTCCACCTGTTAGATTATAGTAACCTCATCCTATTCGGTCATGTATTGGTGAAGCAAAACTGCACTTTGTTCAGCCAACAAGATAAGTGTAACATATATGGCGCTATATCGGGACAACTTACAACTTGCAAGTGAAATAGCATATTATAAGATAGTACAAACGATTTCGGTATAGGGAGTAGCATGAGTCAGGCATGAACCCCTTGACGTTCGGCACTCCACAACGTATAATCTCACTCACGCACATATTGCGTACCTGTGCATTGTCGTTTTCTGATACATCACGAAGTGCCACCTCAATCAATGAGGAATAGGTAGCAATTTCGGCTCGCTTGCATGGTCTGAGATCGTACAGGAAAGTATTGAAGGACCCAGCTCTCCAGAAAGAATAGGACATAAATCGTTCGCAGGTGATCAGGCTCAATCCAACACCAGAACAGGAAGTCTACTTTCGCAAGGCTTGTGGGGTGGCTCGCTATGCCTATAACTGGTTGCGACATGAAGTCGCTTGTGTGGCCGTTGAGACTGGATAACAGGACTCAACCTGGTGTTCTCCCACCAGTACTCTACCGAAACCCGCGCCTGGAGTAATCTAGGGGTTGGGAAGCTTTCGGGACACTGTAGCCTCTCTGGAAAGAGTCACCGAACCGTGAGGAGAGGTGATAACTGCTAACACCAAGGCGGTTAAGGCGCTAGAGTTCGATGGTATGGCTAGCACATGCAAACTGCTGATAAACGCCGTTAAGGCAAACAAGCCAAAGGTGCTGACAGGCTTGAACCAAAAGGTACGTGATGGGTATGGGGGTATCCAGTTTCCCCCATCGGAGACGCACACATCACCGGCGAACAGGCAGAGTCCTAACCCATCGAGGCACACAAGTGGAACATGGAAAGTCCGCAGCTCTCCCGAAAGGGAAAGTGACCCGTAAGGAACACCGATGGGGCTGCGGATAGAGGAGGACGGAGAAAGCGAACGCTCCTTTGTAATGAGGGAGATAGGGGTTGCGCCACCTGGCAACATTACCCCACGCGAAAGCGGGCAGACTTCCGTCTGGTCTTTCATCACGAGAACGCATGACGAACCGACACAGGAGGAAAAGCAGATGACGGTAGAGACACCCTCAACGCAAGAAGAGGAGAGACCTGCTGGTGCGTCCTCCCACAGTCAGCAGACGTGGGACGGTATCCCATGGTATCGAACCCAATGCAACGTGCGACGGCTCCAGGCGCGTATCGTGAAGGCGACTCAGGAAAAGAGATGGGGCAAGGTCAAAGCCTTACAACACCTCTTAACCCACTCGTTTAGCGGCAAAGCGCTTGCCGTGCGACGAGTGACGGAAAACCAGGGCAAGAAAACTTCCGGCGTGGATAAGGTTCTCTGGGATACGTCGGAGAAGAAAGCACAGGCCATACACGACTTGCGGCAAAGGAATTACCACCCACAACCGCTAAGGCGTGTGTATATCCCCAAGAGCAATGGTGCTCGAAGGCCACTCTCGATCCCGACCATGAAGGATCGAGCCATGCAAGCTCTCTATCTCCTGGCCTTGCAACCAGTAGCCGAGACGCTTGCCGATCCGCATTCATACGGGTTTCGTCCCGAACGATGTACGGCAGACGCGCTCGATTACTGCCACATTCTGTTCTCGCAAAAGAACGGAGCAAAATGGGCCTTAGAAGGAGATATCAAGTCATGTTTCGACAAAATCTCACATGCATGGCTCTTAGCCCACATTCCAATGGAAAAGGATATGCTGAGAAAGTGGCTCAAAGCGGGATATATGGAGAAGAACGTCCTCCATGCGACCGAAGAGGGAACCCCGCAAGGCGGCATTATCTCACCCGCGATTGCGAACATGGCCCTGGACGGTTTAAGCCGGCAATTGCTGGAACGGTTCCCGCGCTCGAAGCAAGGGAACAGCCCCAAAGTCAATCTGGCAAGGTATGCGGATGACTTTATCGTGACGGGAGCTTCAAAAGAGCTCCTCGAACAGGAGGTCAAGCCTTTCATCGAAGCCTTCATGAAAGAGCGAGGTCTCTCCCTCTCGCAAGAGAAAACGGTTATCACGCATATCGAGGATGGTTTCGACTTCCTCGGACAACAGGTACGCAAGTATCCAAATGGGAAGGTACTCACCACCCCATCAAAGAAGAACGTCAAAACGTTCTTAAAAAAGGTTCGAGGGATGATCGAGAAACACAAGGATAGCTCTGCCGGGCAGGTGATTGTGAAGCTCAACCCGGTTATCCGGGGATGGGCGACCTATCATCGCTCCGGCGCAAGTAGCCAAACCTTCAACTCCGTGGATCGTGCAATCTTCAAAAAGCTGTGGTGGTGGGCCAGAAGGAGGCACCCTCGCAAGAGCGCCACCTGGGTAAAACGGAAATATTTTACCACGGTTGGAACGATGAACTGGGTGTTCACCGGAGAAGTTGAGGATGAGGAAGGACACAAGAAGCTGGTCCATTTGAGACGAGCTTTCGAGGTTAAAATCCAACGGCATATCCCGATCCAGGGTGAAGCCAATCCCTTTGACCCGGCCTGGGAAGTGTATTTTGAAAAACGCCTCGGCGTCAAAATGGCACAGAACCTGACGGGAAGACGGCAACTGCGGCACCTCTGGGAAGAACAAAAAGGGATATGTCCGATGTGCCAACAGAAGATCACCCGGATCACGGGATGGCATAACCATCACATTATCTGGAAGAGCAAAGGAGGCACACATCATGCAGCCAACCGGGTTCTTTTGCATCCGACTTGCCACATGCAACTGCACAGCCAGGGTTTATACGTGGAGAAACCGTGTCCTTCTGACCAAGAGGGACGTTAGAAAGGCTTGAGCGGTATGAGGACGAAAGACTCACGTACCGTTCTGAGGGGGCTCGGGGGCAGTAATGCCCCCCGGCTACCCGGCGCACTTGCTCGCTGGAAAGAGTACCGGGCGCAGGGAAAACGGGCGAAGATGAAAGACCTCAAGGCGGAGTATAACAGGATCAAGGGCGAGCAGTTCCCCTGGTGCTATGAGGTCACGAAATGCGCACCGGAGCAAGAGTTTAGCAATTTGGGACAAGCCTTTGCCAACTACTGGCGAATGAAGCAGGAAGGGGTACTTCCCAAGCTGAAGCACCCACGCAAGGACGGTGAGGAAGGTGGTTTCCCTCATTTCAAAAGCAAGAAACGGGATCGATTGAGCTTCTATCTTGCCAACGATAAATTCTCTGTCGATGGTCATACGATACGCATCCCCAAGCTTGGAACCGTCAACATGACCGAAGCGCTCCGCTTTCAGGGCAAAATCCTGAGCGCGGTCATTTCCTCTCGTGCAGGCTGGTGGTTCGTCTCCATCTCGGTAGAGGTCAAGCATGAAGTACCAGAGCATCTCGGTGGAGCCGTTGGGATAGACCTGGGCATCAAGACGCTTGCGACCACAAGCTCCGGCGTGGTGTTCGAGAACCAAAAACACTACCACCAGAACTTAGGTCGCATCAAGGGATTGAGCAAGGGACTGTCTCGCAAGGTAGAGGGCAGCCGGAACTGGTGGAAGCATACCAGGAAACTTGCAAAGGCTCACTACCGCGTGGCGTGCGGGCGGCAAGATACGCTGCACGAGATGACGACCTCTCTCGTCCGAATGTATGCGCTGATTGGGCTAGAAGACCTCAATACCAAAGGAATGCTTGCCAACCACTGCTTAGCGCAAGCGGTGAGTGATGCCAGTTTCTTCGAGGTACAGCGTCAACTGCTCTACAAGACTGAGCAGTATGGTGGATATGTCCAACTGGTGGGCCGGTGGTATCCCTCAAGCAAAACCTGTCATACCTGTGGGTGGATCAAGGAAGATTTGACGCTGGGTGAACGCGAGTGGACATGCGAGCGGTGTGGCGCGGCGAATTCGCGAGATGTGAATGCGTCCCTGAACATCAGGGATGAAGCCCTCCGGCAAGTTCCGGATGTCCCGGTTGTGGCTTCGTCGGGACAGAAATTCGCCTGTGGAGCGGGAAGCGCTGGCTCTCTACGTGTAGAGAGTGAAACTTTCTGCGGTGAAGCAGGTACGAAGGTGTCGTAAATACGTTTTACTACATTTTAGGAAGCAGGAGTTTCTTATGAGTATAAGTGGACAGAGTGACGCAAGGCCGGAGCAGAAAATATACCATCTGACTCCCGATGGCTTTGCCAAGAAGAAAGAGCGTCTGGAGTACCTGCGCACGGTTAAACGCAAGGAAATCGCCGATTACATCCATGACGCCAAAGAAGCTGGCGATATCACCGAAAGTAGTGCCTACGAAGACGCCAAGCACGAACAGGCCAAAGTGGAGGGCGAAATTCTTCAGCTAGAGCAATTGCTCTCGGTGGCCGACATCATGACGCCCGATATGCACACCGATGAAGAAGGATCTGATATCGTTCGCATCGGCATGGAAGTTAAAGTCGAGAGCGATACCAGAGCAACACGCACCTTCAAGATTGTCGAAACCTTCGAAGCCGACCCCAAAGCAGGCCGTATCTCCGACCAATCACCCGTCGGGAAAGCACTGATGGGCCATCGCGAAGGTGACGAGGTCAGCGTCTCAACCCCCGGTGGTGTGACGAACTACATCATTCGCTCAATTCGCCCCATGTATTAGGGTTTTGTTTTGTGGTGTGATCGAAGAGTGGCCACCCCCGGTGGCCACTCTTCGATCACACCACAAACTCTCCGTCAATTGCTCATCTGAGCCTTCTTTCAAGATTATCTCCTGCAAACCAGGCAGTTGAACGAATACCTCAGGGTAAGCTCCTGCCCGCAGCAAAAAAAGACGCGAGCCGCCGCAGGACTCTGCTGGCGAAAGAGAAAAATAGTTGTATGATAGGAGCAAGAGCGTGAAAACGAGAACAAGGAGAGAACCCATGTCGATGTATCCACACCCGATTGCTCCTATCCCAGCCGAAACAGCGCAGCTGGCTTGGAAAATCAATCCGAAGGGAACCCTGATCATGCGGTTGCGTGATCGATTGGGCAGCCTCTACCAGGACGAGGACTTTGTCGGATTGTATCCAGCCACTGGACAACCCGCCTTTGACCCCTGGCGGCTGGCTTTGGTGGTCGTCTTTGAGTACGTGGAAGGCTTGACTGATCGTCAAGCCGCCGAAGCGGTGCGCAACCGCATTGATTGGAAGTATGCCCTCAGTCTGGAACTGACCGATGTCGGCTTTGATGCCTCGATCCTGAGCGAGTTTCGTCAGCGGCTCAGCGAGCATCACCAGGCGGCCTTGTTGCTGGAAAAACTGGTGCAGACCGGCCTGCAAGAAGGCTGGATCCGTTCCAGCAGCAAAGTGCGAACCGACTCGACGCATATTCTGGCACGGGTGAGGCGTCTGAACCAGTTGGAATTGGTTGGCGAAACGCTGCGAGCCACCCTCGATGCGCTCAGCCAAGCGGAGCCGGCCTGGGTGCTTGAGCGGCTTCCCCGCGAATGGGGGATGCGCTATGGTCTGCTGATCAATGAACGCCGCTTGCCCAAGAGTGAAACGGAGCGTGAGCGCTGGGCGAGCCAGGTCGGCGCGGATGGCTTTTTCCTCTTGCAGCTGCTGCAAGACCCCGCGACGCCGCCCGGCCTGCTGCAGCCTGCCAGAGGTGCACATCCTGCAAACGGTCTGGCAGCAGTGCTACCAGCGCGATGAGCAGGGTCGGGTGAAATGGCGCGATGGACCGCGACCTGCGGCCAAAGAGCGGATCATCTCCCCCTACGAGACGGATGCCCGGGTCGGCTGCAAGGGAAACCAGACGTGGCTGGGCTATCGCACGCATCTGACGGAGACCTGTGAGGCCGATTTGCCCGAAGTGATTGTCCAGGTGCAGACCACCCCAGCCCCGATCAATGATGTGGACCAATTGCAGCCCATCCAGCAGGACTTGCTCAAGCAAGGGCTGCGGCCCCGTGAGCAACTGGTCGACGGAGGCTATCTGGAGAGTGAACAGATGCTGGCAAGTGCGAAGCTGGGCATCCAGGTGCATGGCCCGGCCTTGAGCGACCAAAGCTGGCAAGCGCGAGCCCCGGGGGGCTATACGCTCAAGGAGTTTGAGGTGGACTGGCAGCAGCAGAGCGTCCGCTGTCCGCAGGGGCAACCGAGCCAATCGTGGCAAGTTGCCCGTCGAGGCAAGCAAGCAGGAAGCATCACCGTGCTCTTTGCGCGAGCAACCTGTGAGACCTGCCCTGTCCGAGCACTGTGCACCCGATCGCTCAAAGACGGGCGCAAACTGAGCTTGCCGCCACGAGAGCGTGCGGAGCTGTTGGCGCGCAATCGAGCGCAGGCGACCGATGAAGCCTATCAGCGCCACTATGGCTTGCGCAGTGGAGTCGAAGCCTGTATTTCGCAGGCGGTTCGTCGGGTGGGAAGCCGACAGGCCCGCAGTCGAGGCGAGCCAGCCGTGCATTTGCAGCAAGTGACCTGTGCGGTGGCACTCAATTTCATCCGTCTGGATGCCTGGTGGCAGCAGCGGCAGCCACGTGGCAAGCTGCGGCGTGGTCGCTTTGGGCGCTTGATGGCTGCCTGATTTTTGCATCCCTGATTCCTTTCTAGTTTGAGTGTCATTCGCCAGCAGAGTCCGCAGGCGGCGAGGAATCAGGAACCTTAATAGGCATCCTTCTGTTGACAAAGGGTCAACTCAATCATACAATCTAAAGCGTCAACAACTTGAAATGCAACTATTGCACACGAAGGCTGAACAAAAATGAACTCCTCGCCCAGGCAACCCGACAAGTCCACGGACCCGGCGAAGCAGCTGGAGAGCTTCAAGGAGGCAGCAGAACGACGCAGACAGCAGTTGCTGTCAATGGCTACCACCCAATTGTCAGCCACCCCAAGCTGGGGCGAACGCCTGCTGCCTATCGTCCTGGCCGCTATGGAAGCATGCTGGGTGGACGCCATCCTCATCGGACTGGCAGGTGTCGGCCTCTTTCAGTCGCATGACCCCATCCTACCCTTATGGGCACCTTTTGTCCTCATCGCAGGCTCCCACTGGCTGGCAAATTACCTGGAACGACGCGATGCAAGCAGAGCACCCACGTCAGAGCAGAACGATTTTGCCCGTACAGTCACTCCAGGTACCTCATTGGTTATCGCTCTCATAGCTGTGGTAACTCTGTTCATCATCTGGCTACGTATTTACGCGCAAACATGGTTTGTGTTTGATCCCCGCTGGGTCTTGAGCCTGCTCAATGACATCTTGCTGCTCGATGCGAATGCCTACCTGGTGGTTACCATCATAGGACTCTGTCTCTACTTTTGCTGGCGCGGCGTACGTCTTGCGCGTCGTGAGATTGAACCCGCTCATGTCTTGAATATACTACGCCTGGGCCTGGTTATCATCGTTGTGGTTGTTCTCGTTCGGGCAGGACAGGAAAGCGCTGGCATGGTCTTCAATGACCAGCCGATCCTCTTCTTGCTCGTTCCCCTTTTCCTGATCCTCTCACTTGCTGCACACGCATTAGCACGAGCAGCCTTCGTACGCCATTCCCACCCAATCGGCCTGGAAGGAAATGTCGCCACACAGGAGCGTTCTCTCATCCTGATCATCGCAGCATTTGGCCTGCTTATCCTGCTCGTCACAGTAGTGGTTAGCAGCGTTGCCGTTCCGAGCTTCCTGAAGGAGATCCAGGGCCCACTAGGGGTAGTCTATGACTGGCTCGTGAATGTGATTGCTTATACGATCGTTCTCCTGGTTACACCCCTCTTCTGGCTCATTTCCTGGTTCGAGGCAAATCATCCATCCCGCATTGCTCCTATCCATCTTCCTAACGGTGGTGTCAGCAGTTTCTCCCACCCAAAACCCTCAACCGCGCTAGACACGTTTTTTATTATCCTCATCCCAATACTCAAGGTAGTTCTACCCATCGCTTTTATCTTGTTGCTGCTCCTGCTGATCCGCTGGGCACTGCGTCGACGGCGCGTACAATTAGTAGCGAAACGACAAGACGAGGAAGTGCGAGAAAGCCTATGGTCCTGGTCGCTTTTCTGGGCTCAGCTCAAAGCATTCTTGCACGCGCTCTTTGGGCGCTTCTTCTCCCGCCGTTCGGCAGAGGTGGAAGATCAGGCTGCGCCGGAGATCATTGAAGGCGGACCTACCGCGCGTAGTATCCGTGAAATCTATCGTATGCTCTTGAAGCGGGCCGCCGGTCGTGGCTATGCGCGCGAGAAAGATGAAACGCCATACGAGTTCGAACAACGCCTGAACGAAAAAACTCCTCTTGCCGAACCGCGATTGGAGGTCATCACCGAAGCCTATGCTACGACCCGCTACGGTGGGTTCGAGCCGGATGAGTCAGAAGTGGCGCGGGTACGAGGAGCCTGGGCAGAAGTTGAACAGAAGTGGATAAGGAAGTAATACATCCCCTGCCCCTCTTAAAGTTCCTCAAACACAATATCCTGCGCACCTTCCCACAGCACTAGCCGCCCCATTTCCCGCAACTGTTCGCGTCCTTGAACAACCGTCAAAAAGTGATTACCTGCCAGTTGGCCCAATTTGCTGGCGAAGCGTGCGCCCCCATACGGAAAGAGAATTTCAGTCTCGCTGAACCCACCGGGGTAAAGCAATATTTCACCAGGAGCCGGGTAGCTGGTATGGTTCTCGTAGCCTACTCCCCAGCTGAAATCGCCCAACGGAATCCAGGTGGCCTCGCCGCTCCAACGCGCGTGCACAAGCTTATCGCGGAAGGGCAACAGCTTACTGAACGCCGCGCACGTTTGCGGCGCATCCAAGTCTTCCATACGTGCAGTATACGTAAACGGGCCGACGGTAATGCGTAACATGGTCATGGGTTAATGTTCTCCCGAGGATTTAAAGCTTTTCCCACCATCTTTTCTCCATCCCTATTATATCTCATAGCTAGGGTAATTCCTCTATCTTGATGGTCCACGAACCTTCGGAAATTACGCTCAAGTAGACCTCGCCAGCCTGGTACTCGTCACTCATGCCACTTCTGTTTGAGTTCTTGCAAAACGTATTTACCGCGCCGAATTCAGTCCTGCCTGTGGGATACTTAATGTTGACGATCATATTGTACGAGTGCAAGGGCGATGAGGATGGGTCGCACGACCACTCGATGCGCCAGTGGGAAGGTGCTACAAAGCCCCTAGTATCCATAGAGCCAGTGCCATAAAAGGTGTCTACCGTTTTCCAGGGCAAGATTGGGAAGGTCGTGATGGCAAACAGGATGTTGATGGCGACAAAGCCCCCGATGGCGAACACGACGGGGATGATCCGCGACCAGCGCCGCCATTTCTTCGTTAGATGGCTCATACCTTCTATCCATAGAACTATGCACGATAGTGATCCTGTATTACAACGCGAGCGGAAGAGTGCAGTAACAATGGGAAGGGTGTTCTACGCGCTCTCCTGGCCTATATCAGCAGGGGCATCGATGCATGGGAGATAGAAACTAAAGGTGGACCCTTCGCCGGGTATGCTCTGCTCAAGCCAGAGTCTGCCGCCCATCGCTTCGATGTAGCGGCGACAAATGTAGAGTCCCAGGCCGGTGCCGCGCACAGATGTTGTGAGCGAACGAGATGCACGTACAAACTTCTCGAAGATTTTCCGCTGATCTTCTTCGAGGATGCCCTCACCTTCATCACGCACACACACCACGACAACGGCTATGTCCCCCCATTCAGGATCAACCTGGTCCTCGGGAAGTTGCAACTGGAACAGTGTCGTAGCCTGGGCCTCAAGTTCAATGTGGCCTTCCGGGGGCGAATACTTGACAGCATTATCGAGCAGGTTGGTCATCACCTGGCGCAGCCGCAGTGGATCACAGTTCACCCACAGCTTGGGTGTAACACGTACGTCAATCTTGTGCTCGATACTTGCACTAAGCATATCCCGTGCCAGCCTTGCAGCGGTCAAGAGTTGGACGGGACCTATCTGCATTTCCAGCTTCTTATCCGATGCGCCTAGCTGGGCTGCATCGGTCATCGTCACCACCAGGTCGCTTAGTTGTTGCGTTGACTCTGTAATCTTTGTGACAAAACGCAGAATCTGCTGCGGGGTAGCACGTGCATACTGTCGCTGTAACAACGCAGTATAGCCTTTGATCGCGCTGAGTGGTGTGCGTAACTCGTGCGAGGCCGTCACCAAAAACTCGTCTTTGAGCCTATTCACGCGCTGTAGTTCAGCATATGCCTCTTCTCTCTCCTCGAAGAGTTGTGCGCTACGGATGGCACTGGCAGCTTGCCCACAGATGGCCAGCAGTACTCCAACCTCCTTGGGGGTAAGCACCCGATTGTATCCAAGCATATGTATGGCCAGAATGCCGATGAAGTCCGTCTGATAGCGCACCGGGATCATCAGCATCTGTTTGAAGCCCATCTCCCGTAGCAGAATGACTCCACCTTCCGTACTTGCCTGGGCAAGTTCCTCAATCGCAGCCTGGTCAAGATAGAAAAAGGGCTCTCCAACCATAGATTCCAACATGGAGCCTTTGAAAGGCAAGCGTATCATCTCTATCAGCTCACTGTGCTTTGTAAATTCCTCAGTTGAGGCTGGCGAGTCTTTCTGTTGACCCGCAGGTGCATATACAGCTTGCGCGATAAGTTCCTCGCCGTCAGCGGCGAGTTTGAGGAAGGTGGACATCTCCGCCTGGACTAGCTTAGCAGCAAACTCGACAAAGTTGTGGAGCAATTCGGTAATGTTCAATACTGAACCAACTGCTTGCAAGGCGCTATTCATCACTGCCAATTCCTCCTGGCGTTGTTTCGCTTCACGTAGTGAGGAACGAGCTTTGTCATACAGTTTGGCATTCTCGATACTGACAGTGATAATTTGCACCATTGTCTCGATCACCAGAATCTCTTCGGGGCCGTAGGCATCAGCATTCATGCTGGTGAGAGCAAGCGAGCCGATCGCACGCGTGAACATTTTCATAGGCAGCAGCAGAAATGACTTCGCCTTACGTTGATCACCCCAGACGCCCGTCAGCAGTTCTTCATATCCGGCATAACTGTCTTGCTCCGGCTCATCGGTGTTCAACAACAAGCGCCGCTGTTCCTCCTGTACAATGTGCCACCACTGTGGACGTTCTTCGGGAGCCACAGATTGCGCAGGTAATCCTTCCACACGTTTGCCGTCACACACCGCGAAGACATCGTAGATTCTGTCCGTATCGCGATCGTAGAGCGTCAGCAGCATCGAGGAGACATCTACCACGCTGGCAGCGAAGCGATACACGTCCTCTACCAGGGTTGGCAACTTCACATTTGTGGGGAAAGCAGTACTGATCTGCTGTAAACGCTTCATATAGCTGCTTGTGCGTTCTTGCGAGTGGCGCAACTGGTCGTTCTGTATATAAAGGGCGATACGCTCAGTAAAGTCCAGGGCCTCCTGTCGATGCTTCTGTTGAAACCCCAAACCAGGAGTCGTTTGATAGAGCAGGACAACGCCAATTATGGCGGGTGTTCGTTTCCTGCCATACATCTCGTGAAGTAATCGAGGCTCTCGAATGGGTGCCACAAGATACCAATATGGAGTAACATCGGTCTGCGCTTGCATGCTGCGATTTGAGGGAAAGGCGGCGATGTAATCCTCATGGCGCATGATGTAGGCTTCATTTCTGAGCCAAGTAATGCCGATCAAGTCTTCTCCCATGGCATAGGACATACCGATAGGGAAGAAATCAGCACTTTGAACCGGGGTCAACTCCACTTTTTCCAGTGGCTGTGTGTGATGTTTCAGCGGGCCAGTTATCGGCGATCCCGCGTTGAGATTGGTGGTAGTGCGACGATTGAGAAGGCTTTTTCCGCTGGAGTCCCTGTTGCTGAGTGTAGAGATTGGGTCTGTGCCACGTGCTCGCACATGCAGTTGTATGACCATTTTACCGCTGTTCTCATCCAGCAGCGCCAGGCATGCTCCATTGGCAACAAACTGCGTCATCATCTCTTGTGAGAGATGCTTGAGCAGTGCCAACGGATACACCTCGTCGGTCCGTGGTTCTGGGTTGCCCCAGATAGCGTCAGGCATGTGCTTCTCCTTCGCGAGCCGTTTCAAACTCAGCGCAGAACAAAACAGACCAGAGCCACCTCAGGGCGACCGCAAGGGTCGCCCCTACCATACTACGCAGTAGCTAAAAACCCCGCACAGAACAGCATATCACAGGCCTGTTTTCTCTTCAACTTATAACAGCTGGCATCCACTCATAACTTGTTTCCTTTGGAGGCGAACAATAGGGGAGAGAAAAGTTCGGAGGACACCTCCGCGCCCCCGGCAAGAGGCTGCGCCCCTTGCATTCCCGTTATAACATGAGGCGAAGACATACATCACCTGGAAGGTTAGATCTCTTTTTGCCTCTGCTCTAACGCATGCCGGAGCCCCTGCGGGTCGGTATCTTGGCTCGATGTTTTCCCTTCTTGTGCCCAATAAGGCACGCCCCCCGGATATGCCGCTTTGAGCAATAAGTCCCGATTCGCGTAGAGCCACTGGAGAAGCTCCAACGCCTCCCCCGGCTCATGTACGACGGGATGCTGGCCTGATGCCAGGATCGTCAGCTTTCCGTCTTCACTAAGCGAATAGATGGAATCGCCAATGGTCTTTGGAATGCTCGCTTTTTCCATTGCTCCCGTGCCTTTCTAGTCACTATTGCGCTATTCATAATGAAGTTATTACAACGTCACACGATTTCCGCCCGCTGGCATCGTGAAGCGCAAGAAGCCTCCCTGTGCCAGGCGAGTACAGACGACCGCTATCATAAACAAAGTAAAGAGCAGCGATGCACTCTTTAGCTCGTAGATAACCAGAGCGACGAGAGTGAGATGATGAGGTCCACTGACGAAGAGGCGCCACAAGGCTGGCCCTTGCTGCACCTCACCCAGACCGAGAGCCAGGCCGATAGACAGTGTGACCAGCAGGTCGATGGCGAAGCAGATGGCCGCCAGCAATGGACCGAGCAGCCAGAAGCGTTTGCTGAGGCGCTCTCGTTTGCTGGACTGAATGCGCTGCGTGGCCCACACCGGCGCAATCAGATACTGGAGCGCCAGGAACAGCAGGGGTACGGCAACAAAAAGCCAATCGGGGAAGAATGCCGGGGTGATGAGAGCGCCAAGGCGGCCTAGCGTGTAGAGTACAACCCCCTCTAGCACGCCACGCCGGTAACTGACTTTATGAAACATAACAGACCTGGTTAGTTGCAGCTACAATTGCCACCACAGCCACAACTTCCCCCTGCCATCTCTTCGTATGAGCTATCACTATAGTCACCCTCACTGTGTGCGGTAGCGAAGATAGAGAGCAGACGACGTACCTTTTCGCCGTGACACTTCACGCATACAACTTCATCTGCGTACTTGTGGCTGACGAGCAGTTCAAATTTGGATTTGCATTCCGAGCAGTAGTACTCGTACAATGGCATAGAAAGTTACCTCCGGTTTGTGGAAAACGCTACTTAAGTCACACATATTGTACAAGTGTGTGCAGATAACGTCAAGAAGGAAAGCTACATATGGCTCTAAGTATAGGTATTATAGGATTACCACAGAGTGGAAAGACAACCCTCTTTAATGCGCTCACGAAGGCGGGCGCACCCATTAGCGGCTACGCGACAAGTACCGTGCAGGCCAACCTGGCGGTGGTACAGGTGCCCGACGCACGCCTGCAACCGCTGGCAGAGATCTTCAAACCCAAGAAAGTCACCTATGCCACCGTCGAATTTGTGGACGTGGCAGGCATGGGACAGGGCACGCATGTTGGCGGCGAGAAACGCGGGCTCAGTGCAGAGTTTCTGGGGCATATCCGCAACGCCGATGCCCTGGCGATCGTGCTGCGTACCTTTGCAAACAGCAATGTCCCGCATCCCTACGGCAATATAGACCCCAATCGCGACCTGGATAGCCTCAACGCCGAACTCGCGCTGACCGACCTGACCACTGTTGAGAAGCGCATTGAGCGCACCACGAAGGCCGCCAAGTCGGGTGACAAGAAGTACCAACAAGAATTGGATGTGCTACGCCTGCTCCAGGAAGCACTCAACGACCTGAGACCGGTGAGCCAGGTCGAACTGCTCGCACAGGATCGTGCCGTGCTGAAAGAACTCTTCCTGCTGACGGTGAAGCCGCGCATGTACGTCCTGAACGTCAGTGAGGATGTGCTAGGCGCAGCAGCCGATCTCCTGGCGCGTATCGCCGACGGTGAAGACGTTGACGAGTCGACCCAGGAAGGTGAACTGAAAGGAATTGCTACCATTGCCAAACGTGCCAGGGCCGAAGGCGCTGAGGTGGTCGCCGTCTCCGCACGCCTGGAGGCAGAGCTGGCAGAGTTGCCTGAAGCCGATGCCGCTGAATACCTGGAGGCGTTAGGGCTGCCTATGTTGGGTGCTGACCGTGTCATCCAGGTCGGCTACCGTCTACTCAACCTGATCACCTTTCTGACGGCGGGTGAGGACGAGGTACGCGCCTGGACCGTGACGAAGGGGGCGAAGGCACCCGAGGCAGCTGGCAAGATTCACTCGGATATCGAGCGCGGCTTCATCCGCGCAGAGGTGACACGTTTTGAAGACTTCATGGCCTGTGGAGGATCGTTCGCTGCCGCTGCCAAAAAAGGACTGCAGCGCCTCGAAGGCAAAGACTACGTCATTCAGGATGGCGATATCGCCCATTTCCGGTTTAACGTGGGCAAGGGGTGAGCTTCAATATTTGATCTCGTTGATGGCGTCTTCTAGCCTGCTTTCAATACATCAATAGGCAGCCTCATACCTGCCATATAGTGGTTGCGCATCTGGCAAGCAAACTCGTATCTGCCTGGAGTAGAAGGTGAGAACGTAAAATTGACGGTCCAGGTTGTCCCAGGCATAATCGGCTCAAGCTCAATGAGGGTATCCTTGTACTGCATAGCCGGTGAAAGGGGAGTTCCATCCGGTTTATCGGGCAGAATCTTGAATTCATGGATGTCTTGTCCGCGATTTGTGATAATGAAGTAGTAAGTAGTACCGGCATGAAAGACCTTCAGCGAGGAGATGATACGAAATTCAATCAACGTGACATGGACAGTGACGGAACCGGGTTTGGCAGGCTGCTCAAGAGGAGATGCATTCTCGCTCTCCCCAGTGGAAGACGAATTCTGCAGCGTTGGCGTACTGGGTGTAGTCAGAGTTGTACTTGCGCAGGCAACAATGAGCAGAGCAATCACCAATAACAGCACCCTGCTCACGAGTCGAGAGAAAACGATGGCGTGCTGTTTTTTCACGGCCAAAGAGTGGTGTCTCTTCACGTAAATGCCCTTTCATGGCGTCCATGGCGAATTGGACAGTTACCGAACGGCAAAAGTCACACCTGAGTACATGCCTGGACAACAACTAGAAGCATTATAGAGAATGGAAGCAGGAACGTCAACCGCGCGCATGTCCCCTGACAGGCATGTCCCCATGTAAAATGGGCTTTGACACGTTGGCGCAAGAAGAGCGAGATTTCTCCTCTTTGCTCCTTGCTGGCGAGCAGACATGTTTTTGAACCACTTCTCTCATCTGTTCCTTAGCGTACAGTGAATCATCTACGCTGCCGCACCAGCGAAACCAACCCCACACCGGACAAGATAATCAGCATAGCCACCAGGCCCACAAGCGTGATATGCTCACCCGCCAGCGCCACACCCAACCCTACCGCCACGAGCGGATTAACGTAAGCGTAGCTGGTGGCAAGAGCAGGCCGCACACGCTGCAACAGATAGCCATAAGCGTTAAAGGCGATCAGCGAACCGAACACTATCAGGAAGGCCATCGCCCACAGCGGACGTACCGTATGAATATGCGGCATCCCTTCTCTGAAGGCGAAACTCATAAGCATCAAGAGGACGCCGCCGGTTAGCATCTGTGCCGCACTGGACATCAGCCCTTTGGGTAGAGGCAAGTGTTGGCTCCATGCCGAACCAAGTCCCCAACTCATGGGAGCCAGCAGCAAAACGATAGCGCCAATAGGGGAGGCTCGCAAGCCATTTTCCAGGTTCAAGATCACCACTCCCACGAATCCAAGAGCTAGCCCCAGCCACTCTAAGCGCCTGGGCCAGCGCCCCCACAAGCCAAAGAAGAGCACTGTCCACAGCGGGACGGCGGCTATGCCAAGCGCAGCCAGTCCCGAAGCCACCCATTGTTCGGCGAAGAGCACGCCACCATTACCGCCAGCAAGCAAAAGCGCGCCCAGTACAGCGGTACCTGCCCACTGCTTTCTAGTCGGCGTTGGCGTGCCGCGTATGCGCAAGATGGTGTAGAGTATGCCTCCTGCAATCAGGAAGCGTATTCCTCCTAGCAAAAAAGGCGGGAAGCCTTCCAGCCCAATGCGCATGCCGAGGTATGTCGACCCCCATATGAAATAGAGGGAGATTATGGATAGGATGATGCCTATGCGGTCGCGAGAAATGCTGATGCCCGCAAGAGGTATCTTTACTTCTACATTCGTTTTTGTGCCGTCACCAGGACGTTCTTCTTGTATTGATTCGGTCAGAGAGCTATTTCTCATGAAGGTTCTGTATCCTTCCTAGTGTATAAAAAGCGGGATGGCCCGCTCCTGAGGGACGGAGCGAGGTTGGGTGGGGAGGATACCTGTTCCCCAGACAGGTTCCCTTGTGGAACGACACTTGTCTCCGTTGGGACACTTGTCTCCAATGTCTCCGTTGTCTCCGTTGGGACACTTGTCTCCAATGTCTCCGTTGTCTCCATTGGGACACTTGTCTCCGTGCTCAAAAAAATCTATCTGTGTGAGCCGTCCAGGGGACGGTCAGCAGTGTCGCAATCGCTGCGCGTCTATAGGTCGCTCTGCAAGCTGATAGGGCTTTAGTGAAAGCCATACCAGCGCTGTCGCCGCTCCCATTCGGGACTATCAATGCCATCGTTACTTTTGCAGCCCCAGCGCGAGGCCACTATATCGAAAGCAATCAGTGCAGCAAGCAGGATGATGAATTCCATCATGCCCTCCTTCCCGCGGCCATTGAGGATGCTCAGGTCGCATTTTTGGATAGGTACGTATAATTACTACACTACTAATGGTAACGGGCAACGGAGCCGATTACTACAGCCAAGATGCTCGCAGAACCCTACATTGACTTCCATACAAGTTTGTCAGCAAATATAACCACCTACATAACTTACGATGGTTATATTATAACACAGATAAGCTAACCCGTCAAGCCTATTTTAGTAGTTATTATTCATTGATTCCTGTGCCAGCAGTTGCCGCTTGCGCTCCAATCCCCAGCGATAGCCGCCAAGACTGCCGTCTTCGCGCACTACCCGGTGACAGGGTACCACAATGGCTACCGGATTGGTGGCACAGGCGTGAGCCACCGCCCGGGCCGCTTTGGGATCACCCAGTTCTTGAGCGATCTCGCCGTAGGAACGAGTACTACCATAAGGAATGGCACGCAGCGATTCCCAAACCCGCCATTGAAAGGCAGTGGTCTGGACATCGATAGGCAGATCAAGCTGGGGCTGCTGACCGTTCAAATGGTTGAGTAATGTATTGACCCATTGGCTCAGTTCGACTTCATCGCGTTGAATCTCGGCGGCCGGGTACTCGCTGAACAGTGCGGTTTCGAGAACTGCGTCGGAGTCGCCCAAACAGATGGAGCAGATGCCCTTCTCAGTGGCTGCAATCAACAGGCGACCCAGGGGACAATCGACGATCGTATAGCCGATATGTACGCTCTTCCCTCCCCGGCGGTAGGTAGCGGGAGTCATACCAAGTTGAGCAGGTGCCTGCTCGTATAAGCGGCTACTGGACCCAAAGCCTGTATTGTAAAGTGCAGTAGTCACGGTTTCTCCTTCCTTAAGCTGCTGCTTCAGTTGCCCCAGCCGATATGCCTGCGCATACTGACGGGGTGTAATACCCATGATGCGTTTGAAAACCCGCTGCAAGTGGTACGGGCTGACACTAACCTCTTTGCCCAATGCGTCGAGGGTGAGTGGACCTTCAAGATGCGTCTCGATATAGCGGCAGGCACGTTGAACCATCTCCGCCTGCAGTTCATACACGCTGGCCTCCTGGGGTCTGCAACGCCGGCACGCGCGGAATCCCGCCTGCTCGGCAGCTTCAGGCTGCGGAAAGAAGATGACCTGCTCTCGCCGCGGTCTCCGCGCAGAACAAGATGGGTTGCAGTAAATGCCAGTGGAACGCACACCATAAACGAACGTCCCGTCGGAACGATTATCTCTGGTCAGCACAGCCTGCCAATACTTCTCTTCAAGCATGATTCGTATCTCCTCGTTATTGCGTCATCTTTTACGGATCTCCATCCTGTAGGGGGACGGCGGGCGACCATAAAGGCCCACCCAGGGCGGAGGCAAGCTCCCCCACCCCTACATTCCCTCACCCCTACGGGAAGGGTATTTCCCCCGGAAGGAGGAGAGCCTCTTTTACTCAAGACTTGTTTTTCCTTATGTATTCTAGGATAATAGAACTGTAGAAGCTATCCGATTCTTGCGTTCAAAAAAGTCCCTTGGTACAATCCCACTCAGATGTGGCTGTACCCGTTGATGAGGTATCTGGCTGGACTGTTGTGATCCTGGGCTGTACAGATTATAGTCCCTAAAAATCTCACCATTTATTGCGCGAGATTCATGGGGCTACCAGCGGACCTCTGCGGAGGCAGCAGTTGAGATAGTGAGGACACCACCAGATGTTGCTCCAGTCTGGTGCAACTGTCGGCATTCATTAAGGGTAGCGGAAACGCCAAAGAATGAGTGCTGGATAAGCCATCTTAACAGTCGCAAGGGGCATTGTACTCCGAAAGGAGAGCTTAAAGCATGTCAACTCTTGTCTATGTGATCAATCACAATGGGCATCCACTTATGCCTTGTAAACCTGCAAAGGCCCGTAAACTCTTGCGGGATCGACGAGCCAAAGTGATCGGTCGCTGTCCTTTCACGATCAAACTGCTCTGGGACTGTGAAGAGCACGTCCAAGAGGTGACGCTCGGCATTGATAAGGGTAGCCATGTCACAGGCTTTTGCTGCGTCGGAAAAGGGAAAATCCTTTTATCAGGCGCGATTTCGCACCGCCGAGATGTCAAAGCAAAGATGGGTGGTCGTCGGATCAACCGCCGGAAGCGTCGCAACCGGAAATGGTATCGCGCAGCACGCTTCTTGAATAGGAGATCGAGCAAGCGCAGTGGACGTTTGCCGCCTTCCATCAAAACGAATGTCGAGGAGGTGATCCGCGTGGTCAGGCAGATTCCCCTCCCAATCGGGAAGATCGTCATTGAAGACGTGCAGGTAGACATCGCTCGACTCAATAACCCCACCTTAAAAGGCAGTCAATATCAGGACCCGACGAGGCTTGATGAAAATCTGCGCATCGCGTGCCTGATGCGAGATGGCTATACCTGTCAGCAGTGTGGCAAACAACATACTCGGCTCGAAGCCCATCACATTGTCTTCCGCGAGCAGGGAGGAAAAGATAGCTTGACCAATCTCGTGGCTCTGTGCGAAACCTGCCATAAGAAAGTCCACCAGGGTCAAGTCACGCTCAAGGCGACAGGGGTGAGCGGGCACCTGGATCAGATTGCGCAACGTAGCATGCAGGGCAAGAGCTACCTGTACGCTGCACTTGGCCGACAGGTGCCGCTTTCGACGCTGTTTGGTTACCAAACAGCGACTTTGCGCAAAGCGAGGAACTTGCCCAAAGCGCATGATGCCGATGCCTTGTGTATAGCAACCTACAACACTGGGGAGGTGGTGCCCTATGACCGAGACCACTGCTACACGGTATCATTTCGTCCGCGACGGACGCGTAGGCAGTACCACGATCTCCCACGCAAAGGCCAGGGCCGCGTTCGCTATCAACTCAATGAAGAGTTAGAAGGCTTTCGCAAAGGCGATATCGTGCGCGTGAAAGAGAAATGCATCAAGCAAATCAACTCAATTTACTCGAATGGGTACCTGGCGTTTAAGCGAGTGAAAGGAGAGCCGAACCAGGCCCGACCACAGGATTGCCAGTTGCTTGAACGCGGACAAACAATTCTGTGGGACAAGAGGCAGAACATGTGAAAAGCGCGCCATTTGACGAGATTTGGGAGGACTCATTTCGATATTCTCTGAGTTTATATGCTGCAAGAGGCAGTACCATTTGGTAGAAGCCAGTAACAAAAGATGAAAGCTTTTCTTAATACTTCTTTATAGACCTGCTTGAAGCGGTCTCTTGATTGTTGATTCTGTTCTATTGTTTGGAGGAAAGAACGCATGCAAAACACGGTATCTCGCGCCCGTCCGCTGGGGGTAACGGTTATCGCGGTCCTGTTAATTATAGCAGGCGTCCTGGAGCTACTCCTCGGAGGACTCACTCTAGCAGGAGTCTTCGCTGTTGGTCATGCCATCACCGTGCACGGTCATCCTACCACCGCCCACGTGGTTGATGCTTTGGGTAGTGTTCTGGGGGGTATTTCTCTAGTTATCGGACTTGTCACACTGATCTTTGCCTGGGGGTTGTGGACGTTAAAGACCTGGGCTTTCTGGTCGGTGGTGGCCCTAGAAGCCTTTAGTCTGCTGAGACATCTCTTTGAATTCACGCGACCTGACCACTCCACCGTTAGCATTGTGTTAGGTATGATTCTTCCCATAGTGATCCTGCTCTACTTCCTGCTAGACTCCAATGTGCGCAATGCTTTCTTCCGTAGTTGATATCTAGAGGAGCAACGAATGCTACTACCTGAACTACGTGCGGAAGTAGCACGTTATGCGAAGAAGATGTATGACAGTCACCTCGTACATGCTACCCAGGGCAATTTGAGCGCTCGTGATCCTAGCAGCGGCCTCATCTGCATAACGCCGAGCGGAACCGATTATCAGTTGGTACAGGCTGAAGATATAGTGGTTGTGGATGAGCACGGCAAAGTCGTCGAAGGCAGATGGCAGCCCTCTGTGGAGACTCCCCTACACACCCTCGTCTTGCTCCGGCGCCGTGACATTCACTGCGTCATGCATACACATTCGCCATACGCCACAGCATTCGGCGTTGTTTACCAGTCCTTTCCAATGGTCTTAGCAGAATCAGCCCTCTGCCTGGGCGAAGAAGTGCCGATTGCCCCTTACAGGATGTCTGGCACGCCGGAGTTTGCTGAACTCATTGCTGAGACTCTTGGGATGCACTCGGCCGTCATCTGGGGCAACCACGGAGCGATGGTTGTTGGCGTGAACTTAGCTCTCACCTACTCTATCGCCCATGCCCTGGAGGATAGTGCGAAAGTGTATGCCATCGCCAGGCAACTCGGCAACCCCATGTTGTTGCCGCAAGAGGAGGTCTCCAGGCTGCATGATTTCTGGCTCAAGAACTATGGGCAGAAAAGATTAGAGGAGAGTTGATACTGTCGCCGAATGGCTGGACGATATGCAGGTGCAGACTTCGCCAGAGGACTGGATCATGTGACGAGATACCTTCTGCCACAAGCCTTCGCAGGCTCTCTTCCGTCTGGCCTTCCAGGTCAAGCGGCCCGAAATGCGGGGGTGATAATCTTCCCTTCCGGTAGGCCAGTAGATCTCAATCAGGTTCCCTTCGGGATCAGGAACATACAGAGCAAGTGCCATGCCGTGATTCCAGACCGCTACGATCTGCAGACCACGAGCTTTGACCTCTTGATAGTAGGCCAGCAGGTTCCATGCACGCCTTGCACAGACCACCACCATTATGCTTCCCCATCCGATCACGGTAGAATATCTACTGCGCTTACTGATTCTCTGTTTGTTGCACTGCCTTGAGCAGAGCAGCATAGTTACTCCGAACGATGAGGGTGTTGGGATGCGCGGGTCCTAGCACTCGCTCACAGATTGCCAGGGCACGTTGGCAGAGCGGCTCGGCCTCAGCGTACTTCCCCTGGCTCTCATAGAGGTTGGCCAGATTATTGAGACTGGCAGCGACGGAGGGGTGTTCGGGCCCTAGCGCAGCTTCATAGATGCGCAAGGCGCGCATGAGGTAGGAGACCGGATCTTGATGGTTCAAGACCTCGGTCCCCCCCTCCCGAACCGGACGGGCAGCTTGTCACTGCATCCGGCTCTCACGGAATCTCCTACGTTTCACTGGTGGATAAGGGTTGTATGCCAGATCAGAGAGACGTAATCCATCGTATTCTCCGCGATGGATCTTCTGATGGCATGGGATACAAACAGGGAGTTGCTTTCGGTTGAGAGATCGCAGGAGAGCGTTGATGCCCCCTGGTTTCTTTTCGCCCATTTTGCGAATATGGCGGACATGGTGCATTTCCACCTGATTGGGGTTGTTACAGATGCAGCAAGGCATCCCCAGTTTGGAGCGGGATCGCAAACGGATGCTCTCTTGGAGCAGATCGACAGGCGCATGGCCTTTGGGAAAGCCATTGCGTTGCTTTTTCCAGTCGCTATTGTGATAGAATGCGATCTGACGTTCCTGTTTCCCATCTTTGATCTGGATGGTGGGGATCGTGCCGAAGCGTTGGAAAATTTGGCGGAGAGAGCACTTGAATTTGGCCGCCAGTGTCTGGGCGAGGGAGAATTTCAGAATATATTGGATGCGGGACAGGTACGAGAAGTTATCAGTGAAGCGATAGTAGTTTTGTATCCCTCGGTTGATACTGCTATACCAAAGGATAAGTTGACGTACCTCCAGGTGTGTCCATGCCTTTTTCGCGGTTGGCTGTCCCGTGGGGGTGCAGAACCCTTTGGTATGGAGCCTGCTGATGAGGTCAGTCAGGGGAGCGGTCATCACGGTCTCCGAGCCGGTTGAGCGGCGTCGGATAGGCCGTGCCGTGCCATTACGAGTGGTAACCACCCGTGGGACTCCTCCTCTTCCAATGGAGAGGTCTGTTCCCAGGAAGCGGGCCGCCGCGTGGCGAGCGTGCGTGATTTTCGTCTTTTCCGGCGAGAGCGTGAGTTTGAGGTGGTGACTGAGGAAGGTGCTAAGTTCCTCCTTCACTTGCTCGGCTAGACGCCGCGGCCCGGCAATGCCGATGAGCCAGTCGTCGGCGTACCTCACGTATTTGATGCGGATAAAGGTTGGGTCATCAACCACGACCGCCGGGGTGCTTCTGATCTTCCGTACCAGTTCCCGAAACGCCTTGGTGCGTGTCGCTCCTTTCTGGACGAGGCGTGCTTTCTGAGCGGCAAGTTTGCGATAAAGAGGATTGACCTGTTTTTGTTTGCCCCCTTGTTCCAAGCGCAGACGTATTTCTTGCACTTTTTCGTCCAGTTCGTGCAAGTAGACATTGGCTAAGATCGGGCTTGCCAGGCCGCCTTGGGGGCTACCTATCAGGCTGTCGTGTGCTGTTCCTTGCATGTCGAAGTATCCTGCTCGAAGCAGCTTCCAGATGAGGTTGAGGAAGCGTTCATCCTGAATTTTTCGGCGAAGCAAGGCGACAAGGGTTCCATGTTCGATCTCGTCGAAGCAGGATCGGATGTCTCCTTCCAGGAACCAGTTGAGAGCGGGCCATTTCCCGCGAATTTCGCGCAACGCCGTATGGCCACTGCGATTGGGGCGGAAGCCATGACTGGCGTCGTGGAAATAGGGTCCCTGTGGGCTATCGTAGATACATTCGAGGATGAGGCGCATGACCTCCTGCACGATCTTATCGCGTGTCGAAGGAATGCCTAATTTCCTCATCTTGCCATTTGCTTTGGGGATAAAGACGGTCCTGACGGGCTTGAACTGAAATTGTTCGGTTCGCATTTCCTGGATGATCTCCGTGATCATGTGGAGTGAGAAGCCGTCGAGCGTTTTTCCGTCGGTCCCCGCTGTCATGTTTCCTGGGGCGGATTTTATCCTTTCGTAGGCCAGAATGTAGATGTCCTCTTGATACAGAAGACGGTAAAGCTGGTCGTTGGTCCATTCCCTGTTGGTGTTCAGTTGTCGTAGGCGCTCTAATCGCTGAAAGATCTTTTCTGACTTCTCCAAGTCAACCTCCTGTGATTGTCGCTGATTCCCTAGAACCCTTCCCGCCTGAGATGACGGTACTATGGTTCCTCTGTGACCCTGGCCCTCACGGGCTGTAGGTCATCCCCAAGTTGCAGTAGAAGACTCGTTCCGTGTTTCAGGTGGCCCTTCCGTCGTTTCCCACTCCTTGTGGGCTGGTCTCAGTGGGAGCTTTGGAAGGAACTACCAGCTTTCCCGCCAACACTGAGCACAGGCGATCATATCGTATCCTGTGGGCTACCGCGTTTCCCCCGCGACTAGGCTTCAAATAATTCGATCTTCACCACACACGGCCTAGCTGACTGACTTCTGGCTTGCGATACTCAAGCTTTATCAGCCTTACTGACATCATGCTTTTGTCCCCTCGTTCCTTTCGGATGAAGGTGTCCCTGCGCAGATGCCTGTGCAGGTAAGATGCTGCTTTAATCACTTGACTCCAGTGATGTCTCATCCTTGAGACAGGGTCTTCTATGCCACATGGGCGCAATGGTAGAGCGGCTCGGCTTCGGGGTACTTGCCCTGGGCCTGATAGAGCCGTGCTAATTCGTGCAGCGTGGTGCCGGTGGAAGGATGCTCTGGTCCCAGGTTCGCTTCCTTGATGCGCAAGGCGCGCTGGTAGAGCGGCTCGGCTTCGGGGTACCGGGCACGATAGTACAGGTACATCCCTAGTTGATGCAGCAAAGATGCAGCTTCAGGAAAGGCCAGTTGATACGTGTCTACCAGGGTCACGCATGCCTGGATGTGGGGCAGGTAGGGGTCACAGGCCACTAAATGGCCTTGTTCCACCGCAGGAAATGCCGCCTCAACGGCCTTGATTGCCCGCTCGGCCCATTGCTGTTGCTCCTCCTCGCTCATGCTATCAACCAGGACCGCCTGTGCCAGGTGATGCATGCTCAGCGTCTTTGTTCCGCTCTGACGTTGCAGCAGCGAGTAGCGCCGCACCACTTCCAGAGCCTCGTTCAGCTTGAAGGGCTCAGCGGCAACCTGCCCCAGGGCGCTGCCCAGGGGGATTGCTCCTGCCCCCAGGATCGCTTCGGGAATGGCGTCCGGGGCCAGGAAGGCGCACAGGCGCAGCAGGTCGGCGGCAGCCACGTTAGCCTCCTCCACCCGCTGGAATGACAGCGAAAACGTAGCGGCGACGCTCCCCGGGTGATCGGTGACCAACCGACCTCGCCGCCCAAGCAGGTCCTTGCGGCGCGTCCTGTACAGGGCCAGGTAGTCTGCCAGCGCGCAGCCTGTCTCCTCGATGTAGGCCCCCGCCTGGTCGATGGCCAATGGCAACCCATCCAGTTCCGCGACAATGGCTGCGGCGCTGACCCGCTCTGCAGCTGGAGCCTGCTCCAGTACAGCGCCAGGTGCCAGCACTCTGGCACGCCGCAGCAAGAGCAACGTTCCCTCTAGCTGGTCCATCCGCTCAACACTAATAGGTTGTGCGAGGCTACCTGCGGCCTGTTCACGGGTGGTGAGCAAGACGTGCCCTGGACTCTCCGCGGGCAGGAAGTCGCGCACTACCTCCAAGTCGTCAGCGTTGTCCAGGATGAGCAGCCAATGCGGGTGTGTGGCCAGCCAGCGCTGAACAGCGGCGACTGTAATCGCCTGATCCTGTTCCTGCTGTTCTGGCAGACCGAGCAGCACCGCCAGCTTGACCACATCGGTCAGTAGGCCTTCAGGTGTGGCACTGACCCACAGCACGAAGCGGTAGTCGTCGCGGTAGCGATAGGCGTACTCGATGGCGATCTGCGTCTTGCCGATGCCGCCCAGGCCGCTAATGGCGTGCGTCTGTGGCTGGGTGAGCGCCGCCGCCCCGGTTGCTCCGAGCCGCTCGTGCAACTGGGCGAGCAGGTCTTCACGACCGGTGAAGAAGAGGTTACGGCGATAGGGGACATTCCACACCTGCGGATGTAACGACCCACTCCGTATTTCTGCCGATGAAGCGTAACAGATTTATCCGTCAGTTCCTCCACTACGCGCCTGATCCCCCTGGCAATATCTGTGAAGGCTGCGTCATAGGTGGGAGGAACAGGCCAATCCGTTACGGGCCTGGCATTGGTGGGCAGTGCCTGGAGCTTGTGCAGCAGCGGTTCGTACTGCCAATCCACGGGGCGCAAGATGACAGGAATCACGCGCGCCTCTCCAGCCTCGTGTCGTTGCTGGGCGCGTTGCATCTCGATACTGTAGCAATAGTCTGACGCGAGAAAGTCGGCGCTGATGAGTAGCAGGATAATCTGAGCGCTATTGAGGTGAGCGTCAATGTCCTGCATCCACTCCCTGCCCGCGCTGATCTGGCGATCATGCCAGCCAGCGATGACCCCCTGGCGTCGTAAGAGGCTCAGATGTTTGTCCAGTTCATTGCGCAACTCCTCATCTTCATGCGCATAGGAATAGAAGACTTCGATGGTCCCTGTCGCTGCTGCTGTCATCTTTTTACCTGTTTCGCTCTTGCACCATCATTCCAGGAAAATGCTTACTGTTCGTAATTGGCGAAATTCCCCTATTTACCTTTTTCTCGCCGATGCCCATATTGAGATTGTCAGGATACTGCTACCCAATCTTTACCCAGGAGCTCCGCCTGTTCCAAAATCGTCAGCGTTGCCTTCTCTTGCTTATCTGGCGGATAGCCATATTTGCGCAGGAGACGCTTTACCAGCGTCCGCAATCGCGCCCGGATGCTCTCGCGCACCGTCCAGTCGATAGTCACATTGCGCCGCACAGTCTGCACCAATTCACGAGCAATGGTCCGCAATGTCTCATCACCCAATACTTTGACGGCGCTATCGTTTGTCTCCAGGGCATCGTAGAAGGCAAGTTCCTCCTCTGTAAGGCCCAGGTCCTCACCTCGCCTCTGGGCGTTGCGAATCTCTCTGGCTATCTCGATCAGTTCTTCAACAAGTTCTGCCACCTCGATGGTGCGGTTCTGGTAGCGGCGTATCGCTTGCTCCAGCATCTCGCCAAAAGAACGACCCTCAACCACATTCCTCCTGGAACGCGCTCTGACCTCGTCGTTGAGCAACTTCCTCAAGAGTTCCAGGGCGAGGTTTTTGTGCGGGAGTTCACGTACCTCCTCAAGGAACTTGTCCGAAAGAATTGAGATCTCAGGAGCCTTGAGGCCAGAAGCGGCGAAGATGTACTTCAGGAAAATAAGTCCCAGCACGACATGTTTGTATTCGGCAGAATCCATGTGACTGCGCAGTTTGTCGGCGGCTTGCCAGAGTTTTTCTTCGAAGCCGAGGTTGGCTCCATTGTTCTTCTTTGCATCACTTGCCTTGACTCTCGCCATTCTCTTTCAAACACTCCTCTTATGAATGTTCTCTTTTGTCCATGGTTGTGGTTTCCAGTGTAACGCATAGAGAAGGTCATTGCAATATATTTCAGGCTGTTGACTGCACACAAATCTCCAAAGCCAAACCACCCAGCTCCAGGGCGGAGGCAAGCTCACGCCCCTACTAACGCGCCCGTGTGGTTAGTAGGGGCGTGAGCTTGCCTCATTGGCACCGAGTAAATCATAACTTGAGTCGCTTGCCAGTCTTTGGTGTCTTGGGTGGGGGAGTAGGGGATGCTTCTTTAGAGAGGCGTGTCGTCTTGGGTTTGGGCTTGGAAGGCTTGCCAGGACGAGGTTGATACTCGAGATAGTGGGCTTTGCGAGTCAGCTGAAGGTCAGCAGGAAGAGGGATGAGATGCTCAGGCACAATTTGAGGAGCCACGACCTGCAGGCGCGTGCTCTTGCGAATGAAGCCGAGGTGCTTGCCGTGGGTGAGCACCCAGTCGATAGGGTTCTGGCGTTGACGAATGAGATGGGGCACAGACTTAATAAGCAAGGGCAAGGAAACATCGAAGAGGTCAACGTGGGCCTCTGCCGCGATTTCAATGCGCATGGCTTGCAAGAGTTGCGCGATGATAAGCACCACCCACACTTGTTGCACGATGAGCAGCCGCTTGCTACTCCACCAGTGATGCAGCCCCAGCAGCTCTTTGAGGGTCAAAAAGGCCAGTTCAATATCCCATCGTCGGGCGTAGAGCGCTGCGATATCGACCAGAGAGAGCTGTGCCGGGTCCAGGACGTTGGTCAGGTAGAGCCGAAGCTGCTTGCCATCGCCAAAGCGCACCAAGCGGACTGCATGACCGGCATGGGCTCCTTTGCTGGCTCCCAACCAGACCACGGCATCCAAGATCTCGTGATGGCGATAATAGGTGTGAATGATGCGGTAGGTCGTTTTCTCGCGCCAGCGGCAAATGTAGCAGTAACCCATCTGCGTCAGATAATCGAACCACGCGAAGCTGAAATAGCCCAAATCGAAGAGGATCAGGCTGCCAGGCATCAAGCCCTCCAGCAAGCTGAGCACTTCCACTTTGCAGTTGGCCCACACGTTGCTGCGATACTGCAACAAGTCCCATTGTTGCGTGCGCAAGTTGAACCGACCGGCGATCTTGCCCGCCAAGAGCGCTGCATCCCCCGCGGGGCGATGACGCAGCGGCTCCAACCAGCGCTGCACCGCATCCAGCGTACTCTCGTCGATGCTGACAATCTCGCGGGCCCAGGCCGCCAGAGGCGTTTGCACCAGCGGGGCCAGCCGCTCTGCCAGCAGCGTCGAGTAATAGCCGGCGAGCTGCTGGAGGGGCTGGAGTCCCCCTTGTTCCAAGCGGGTGGTCAAGGCATCCACACTCACGGCGATGGGGGCAAAGCCGCCTACCGTTTGGGTGCAGAAGAGTCGCCACCAGTCGGCGTAGCTTTTCATTCCCACGAGCACACTCCACAACAAGCTCACCCACAGATGCGCTGGCTGGATCGTTTGGGGACAACCCCGTTTCCCTTTGGCCTGCGTTGGCTCGGCCAGCGACGTCACCTCGATCCCTTCCAGCAGAACCTCTCGGGCTGCCCATATCTCGACTCCCATCTCTTGAGCGACTTTGGTATCATGCATCTGAGGACCTTCCTTTCCTGGTTCCAACCATGTTTCTGAAAGGATTTTCCTCTTTTTTGCTGCTTTTGGCAAGTCGACAAATGATTTACTCGGTGCCAATGGAGCTTGCCTCCGCCCTGGGGGGGATTGGGGTGGCCTGGCTCGACGCAAAAATCTGAACCACACCGCTTCTTCTTGTCTATACATCCAGTTGTATTTTGGATATACTAATGATGTCAAGCTCCACCTTTTCGCGGTGAAGCAGGCTGCTTATTTCAGCGGTTGAATAATAATTTGGGAAGGGAGAGCCACTATGTCCGATCCACCACCGGCAAACAAATCTACGATTCTGGCAGAAATCGTCCTTGTTCCCTTCGAGGATGAAGATGACGACTTCGAGACGCTGAGTGCCGTTGAGGACGTGACGGCAGCCGTTTTAAGCGATACCACGGCTATGCAGGACTATAGGACGCAGATAGCAAGTGACGATAAGCGCAGCACTGGTGTGATTTTGCTCCTTGGTGAGATAGCGCATCAAGTAATTGCGCAGAAAGACCTCATCATTGCGTTCCTACAAGTGGGAACTGCCGCTATCGGCGCTTTGGCAAAACAAAAACGCGTCGGTAAGATTGAGGTGAGCCTGGACGGCGATAGCATTAGTATCGAGAACCCCGATACAGCGACCGTACAAACACTTCTCGATCTTTATGAAGCGAAACATCCCGGCATAGCAGCAAAAGTGACTCCTTCGTCCAGGCTGCAGGTAACTGGCAAGGTGTCTAAAAAAGCACGTCTTCCCGGCAAGTAACCAGAGGCAGTGTCGTTCATCCTTGAGAGAAAGGCTCCTTCGTCGCTATGCCCAAATCCACCCAGACGGAGAACCGCTATGCAGTCTGTATCGGCATCAATGAGTACCAGCCTTCTGCCGGGCTAGGCCTACTGCACTATGCCGAAGGCGATGCGCAGGCCATGGACAGCCTTCTTGGGCAGTTAGGCTTTACCCCAGAAAACCGCCGTCTCCTGTTGGGTAAAGAAGCCACCCTCGACGCCGTGAATGACGCCTTGTCTACCATCATTCTGGACAAAGCGAAGAAAAACGACCTGGTGGTCTTCTATTTCGCGGGCCATAGTTTGCCCCTCGCCATTAATGAGGACGAGGAGCAGGATAAGGCGAAGCTAAGAAGTGAAGTCTTCCTGACCAGCTATGATTTTGACCGCGAGAGGATCAAGCATTCTCTTGCTTTTCGTAAACAACACGCGCTGGGCATGGAACGACTGCGTAAAGACTTTTTCGAGGGTGAAGGTTCTCGCAAGCGGCTCTTCATCTTCGATAGCTGCTACAGTGGAGATTTCTATGGTCCGATCTACCGTGACGATCAGACGACTGACCCTGTCCAGGGCTATATCAGGCATATGCTCGATGGCAAAAGTACCGGGCGCGTAGCCTTGTCCAGTTGTCTCCCAATCCAAAAAGCAGTGGAAGATCCGGCACTCGGTCATGGGCGCTTCACCTATTATCTCCTCGAGGCGCTCTCTGGTCGTGCGGTTCAGGCGTTGGGGCGTGACGGCTGCTTAACGGTGAATAGCTTGTTTGACTATCTGGCACAAAAGCTACCTTTCGATCAGCGACCTGTCCTAAGCGGAATGCAACAAGATACGTTTAAGCTAGTGTGCTATGAGGACAGAGTAGTACCGATAGATCCTGCCATTCTAATGTCAGAGGATACAAAGCATACAGAAAGAGATGCTCGGCTCCGGGCAATGCTAGCTGACCACAGCAGGTTCATGCGTGACCGCCTGGGCAGTTTTGTCGGACGAGAGAAGGAACTGGCAGAGATCCGTCAACGGATTGCTGAAAAGCAGCAAACAGGTGGCTATGTCACCATCACTGGACAGGCAGGCCAGGGTAAGAGCAGCATCATCGCCAAACTCGTTGACACCTACCAGCAGGAATGTGGCCCCGAGAAAATGGTTCATCCGCATCTTTCGTGCAACGGGTCAGAAGTTGACGGAACATACAAGACACGATGACGCAATAAGGCAAAACTCCCACGATTATACATGGACCGCTTGATGAGCTTCAAGCGATTGACCTGCCCCTCCACCGGCCCAGTGCTGTACGAGAGGGTGAAGGCCGCCTTGATAGCGGAAAGTTCCTTGTGCAAGCCAAGGGCGAAGGTTTCCAGATCCGGAATCCCGCTCGAAGTGCAGGTGCTGATCCACTGATCAAGTGTGGCTGACTGATGCTCATGCATCATCTGGGTGAAGTGCTGAGCGAGCATGTAGGCAAGCTCCACGGTGGGTTCTTGCCGAATGAAGGTGAGCATTTGCTCTTCTGCCTCGCTCAAACGTGCTGGATCGCGCAGCAAGAGCCAGACTAGATGCCTAGGCGACTCGAGTGGTTCTTGCGTCTGGCTCGCTGGGGCTTGCTCTCTCTGAGCTTTCTGGTGCAGGGGCGTATCTCCGGTTGTGACGAGCTCTTTGCCTGGCACATGCCTCCCTCGCTTTGTGGAGGGACGACCTTTGCGCGGTTGCCATCCCTGCGTCTGCAGCCAGCGGGCAACCACTTTGTAGCCGCCTGGGAAGCCTTGCTTGCGGACGTCGCGCCACAGTTGGCTAGCGTTGGCGTCCCCTTTGTTGAGATGCTCTTGAAGATAGGGTACATAGGGGTCGAGAATACTCCTACTGCGAAGAGTAGTCGCTCGCTCAGGAAACGCTCCAGCGGCGACAAACTTGCGCACCGTTGTGCGACTCATATGCAGGTCTTCAGCAATGCGCAGCACCGGGATGCCCTGCTTGTAGAGCCCAACAACGTCCTCATAGCGGGCTTCACGCCGCAAGCGAGCCATCTGGGAAGCGGTTTGCTCATTGTTGCTGCGCCGTCGCCTGCTCCGAGCACGAACCGGAAGCCCAGAGGCCTGCTGGCGCTGTTTGAGCGTCTCATGCACCCGCCCTAGCACGCGTTCGAGCACTTCTCGTAAATTTTTCACCAGATGCCAGCGATCGACAACCTGTTGGGCCGAAGGCGCTCCTTCACTTGCTCCACGCGCATATTCTGGGGAGCGGTCCCGGCTCAGGTAGTGGACGCCAGGATGAGTTCTGAGCCATTGTGACAGCGTGTCGGCCGTGCGATCAGGCATTATGAGGGATTACTTGAAGTCTTGTCAACCCTCAAAAGACTTTTTCGAGCCTGTAGCTCAGCACGTTCTTTCAGAAGCGCCTGCAGAGAGGCACTTCTTTGATCTGTCTTTCCTTGCTTCTTGGCAATCTGAGCCTCCACTTGCTGTAATCGTGCGTTGACCTCCTCGGCTTCAGTCGTGGGAGAACGCATCGGCACGTTTTTGTTGAAGTGAAAAGCCGGACTAGGAAGCGCAGGAGGTGGGAGTGTTTCGAGTCTTGTTGCGATGTCGCCGGTACCCTCGTCCTGCTCGTTCAGCTCATCCACCATCTGAGGTGGGAGTGGAACGGGCACCGAGATAAGGAGAGCCCCCTCTCGTTTCTCGATCACCTCGGCCAGCTCCGAATCAATAAACGCTTCACATTCTTGACACATCATTTGATGGATACAACGCGAGAAATGCGGATTGCCGCACATTCTGGGGCGTCCATCGGGTCCATCAGCCAGGTAGTAGAACACGCACGGCTCCTGCCTGGCATGAGCATTGGTATCGAGAATAGCTGCGACATAGCGCTCAAGCGGGTTCGCTTTCCGATAGACACGCCCCAAATGATGTTTATCCTCACGCATATACCAGGGAAGCGATCTGGCGGGATTGGTGTGCCCAAGCAGCTTGCCGATATCTGCCGGCGCCATCCCCATTTTGCGCATCCAGGTGGCGGTGGTGGCTCGTGCTCGATGGGAGGTAATGCGCCCAACGATATCCGTCTGGCTGACTCCAGCGAGCTTGCAGAGGAGGGGGATTGCGAAATCATTGAGAAAGGTTGGTCCCATGCGCTCATTGCGATATTGGAAGAGGTAGTTCGTCGGCTTGTGCGTTTTGCGGTCTGGGAGCGGCTTCTGGTTCGGAGGCCGCACACTTTCCCACACTTCAATCGCATCAGCAACGTAGGAGGGAATCGGCACATAGAACTCCCCTCTCATTTTGTTGGTAGGCACACGGAGATAGCAGAGTTCTTCGGCAGGTTCCACCTGCTGCCCTTGTTCGTCGCGCATTTCTGGTACCCACTCCCGACGCACGCACCCGACACTTAAACGTCTGATCTCATCCATTCTTCGCGCTGCCGTAACCCACACCAAGCTCGCTGCTCGATAGTAGGCCAAAGGATAGGTATGGACGGAAGCCTCATCTAGGTGCTCTTTCGAGAGCGTGCATGCGGCCCAGATCAGCTTGAACCAGGTATCCTCGGCAATATCTCGTGGATTCGGTTGGGAAGCAGCTCTGATGTCATCTGGGGTTTTGAACGCCTCGTTTGGCAGCCAGGTGAGATGGAGTTTCGGCGTGTAGCTGCCCTCTACCGTGTATCCTCTTCTTTGCAGAGTCGAAAAGAAGACACGCATGGCTTGCAAGCGATGATTCATGCCCGCTGGACTCAATTGTTGAGGGGCCTCTTGAAACTGTGCATAGCGAAGATGTGACGGAGACATGTAATCCCCTCGCAGGGCCTGGCATGTGTAGGTGACGTATTCAGCCGCCAACGCTTCGTTCCATTGAGCGGGATGAGAGATCTCAGGATGCGTTTCTTTCAACCACCGACCGGCTATGATGAGATAGCAACAGGTTTCACGCAAGGTTTTCTCCACCTGATGGGGTGTTTGCTCGTAGAAGGCGCACACCCAGGCCAGCCAGGTTGGATCAATGGTGGGATCATTTTGCCACAACGTGGGTGGATGGACGGCTTGCTTGCCTTTCGGGACGAAGATGACCGGTTCATCCAGAATGCCCAGATGGCACAACGCGGTTTGCAGGCGAACGAGATCTTGTCGCCTGTCCACTCTCGCTCTGGGCAGAACAGAGGGGAGGAGTTCATTGACCTGAAGGATGGTCTGGGCAGAAAGCGCTTCTGCGTAGGGGGATCGATTGACTAACATGGCCAGAGCACAGATGCGGCGAAAGCGCTTTTTCTCCTCCCCATGCTCTGAGTAGCCCAGCGCAACCAGTGGCGCGTGTAGTTTGTTCGCTTCGACGCCGATCCTCTCCTCGCCAAAAATGGCATCCGCCATTTCGATATATGGGGTTCCTTCTCCGGCATACAGAAAGCCAGAAAACAGATAGGCAAGCGTCAGCATACCAAACCGCATGCCCTCATTGCGGTGGTTTCCTCCCGTGGTGGTTTGGATCACCTTGCTCCAAGTCTCGGGCGACCAGGACCAGAATGCCTGACGGGTTTGGACCATATACCTGAACAAATGACGGCGCGATCTTGCGGTCACTGGATCGTATTTGGTATGTAACCGAAGAGCATCACGAAATGGCTGATCTAATCGTTCTAACTTGGCCAGAATTGCGCCGGCGAGACCCCCGGTGACATGATTGGCCTCGCGTTGCGTAGAAATCCATGAGGGCAGCTTCTTCGTCAGTCACACAGGTGTCAGGATGGGGGTAGTTTTCCGAGCGCGATAGGCATGTGCCAGACTGGGACAGAGATGGAGAGCGCATTGGAGGTGCTAAGGCTGGCCGTCATGTGCTTCTCCTTCCTCCATCTGCACGAGCAGTTTCTCAAGATGCTGATGCGCTTTGTTGACCTGGCGTGCGAGGTCAGAAAGATCGGTATGCAGGTAGATTTCGGTGCTCGCGATCGTCCGATGGCGCGCATAGCGGCTCACATCCAGGAGATCCATCCCACTTTTTTTGAGTTCCGTGAGCATCAAATGGCGCATCTTGTGCGGCGTCAGCTGGGGGATCTGAAGAGCATCGCTGATCCGGTCAAAAATATCTTTGACGGTCCATTTCGAGAGGGGCTGGCCAGGGTTACGGTGCGAGTCCGACAAAAAAATGGGGCCATTTGCCTCGGCTCCAAAGGCCGCGGCAAGGGCTGCGCGGTCCTCCTCAAGGTACTCTTTGAGGCGCGTCCAGGTCGGATGAGAGAGCACGATCGTCCCCGGCATCTTGTTCTTGGAGATTGCTGCTCGAACGGTCATGGTATGCGTCCGCCAGTCGATGTCATCCACACGCAGTTGCACAATTTCTTCTCGGCGCAGTGCTCCATCGTGTGCGAGCAGCACAATCGCCTGATCTCTTGTCGAGAGCGTGGTGAGAACATATTTCAAGATGGCTTTCCACTGGTGCTCGTCCGGAATCCACGGGATGGAGGCCGGAGTCGAGACGAGGCCGCGCTCGTGCCCACGCACTCCTTCACGAACCGGGTTGATGGGATCACGGCGATGACGGAGCCGGATCGCCCAGCGGTAAAAGCTCCGCAAAGCACTGATGCGCCGCCGGATGGTCGCAGGGGCAAGTTTTGATCCTGTGAGATACGTGATCTTGCTTCGATCAGGACGTTGCCCATTTCCTCGTTGCGCATCGCGTTTCCACAGCCAATCTACATAGTCAGCAATACAGCTTTCATCAGCTTCGAGCAGTTCTGAGAAGGGAATCTCTGGAAAAGCAGACAAGAAATCGTTGAGGTCGCGACTGTAGTTTTCGATGGTGCTCTGAGCTTTTCGTTCTTTGGCCAGTTGCTCAATGAAGGCCCTCACGATGGGAGTTTGAGCAACCAAAGGGCAACAGCCCCAGTTCACATCGGACATCTCTCTTGCCTCCTCTCGTGTTAGATCGGATGTTCTCTCAGTATACTCATAAAGTAATCCCTCTTAACATCTAGCACATCGACCGGTCGATGGCTCGTTAAATCCACCAGCAGCGTGCCGTAGGAGTGACCACGCCGAAAGGCGAAATCATCGACCCCCAGCGCTTCAGGGACACTGAGCGGCTCTTCCGGTGTCCTCTTGACCAGACGCAAGAGGGTGGCAGAGCTGACCAGTATGCCCAGACGGCTCAACAGACGCGCTGCTGGCTCACTGCTCACCTCACCGCCGAAATGTCTGATGCTTGTAGTCAGTCGCTTCGTGCGTTGCGCATGGGGCATCACAACCTCAGGGCATCGTTCAGCAAACGTTCGTTGTTGACACGCCAGGTTCTGGCAGCGAAAGCGACGCACGCGCAACACCAATCGCACCGTTTTACCGCTGATGGGCAAATCCTGGGGCGAACGAGAATAGTAACTATGAATGGATTGCGATGGATGTTGACAACGAGGACAAGACGCCGTGGCTTGCTGGGCCGAAGCGTAGACCACCACTGTTGTCTCACCATCCGTCACCTGCGTGACGGCAAAACCAGGGAGCTGAAAAGGGAGAGAAAACACGGAAAACCACCTCCTTCGATCAATTCTTCTTCTCTCTCATATTTACGAAGGAGGGTTGCAGACCCGTTGCACGAAAGATGCGGATGAACCAGAAAAACAGGCACAGTAAAGTGACCGAAGTGGTGAGAGACCACGACAGGTATGCCTGTAGCAAAGAAGGAATAACTACAAAGGAGACGAACAGTATGACACTCTACATGGGGCAAAATGCACGACGCTAACATTGGGTGAAAATTCCCAGGAGGGGTCGTTGTTGTTCCACTGTGATCCCCCCCTTTTTCTCTTGTCGAGGTGTTACCTACAGGATATACTAAAGCACATGTATGTAACATACCCGTAGGTAACACCATCGGTGATCATTACCGTCGAAGTGACGCCAGCGCGGCTGGAGCAAGTGACTGAGGCTTTGATCGCTGATCGCGACACACATTTGCAGGCTAGGCGCGAGGAACGATCGCAGCCCTCACAGCTTGATACCCCTACCTCCGGCACTCTTCTGGAAGCATGGACAGTTTCATGACCAGAAAACCAATTGATTTGTTGACTCGGTAGAACCCCACTAAGATATTGTTGGCGAATTCGACTTTCGTAGGGATGTTCTAACTTTCCTAAGCACAAAAGTTGGTCGACATTCCCCACCGAGAGGGGAAAATACCTTGTTTTAGTAGTGTCTTTCCCCACTTTTTGAATTCGCCAACAATATCTTAATGGGGCTGTACCACGTTTTTGCCTGCTGGACGATATTGGGAGTGATAATCTCAAGAGAGGAAGAGTACAGCTATGCAACGACGTCCTCCCTCGCAGGAAGAGTTGGGAAATTCCAGCCGATGACGCCACGCTCTTTGATCGGTATGGCCCGGTTATCTTCGCCTATATCCTCAAACACGTGCGCTCACGTGAAGATGCTGAAGATCTGACCCTGGAGGTCTTTACCGCCGCCCTGGAAAAAAAGACCTTGAGCCAGCTTCGGCCCGAGGAGCAGTTAGCCTGGCTGAAAAGGGTCACCCATAATAAATTGATCGATGCCTATCGGAAAGTGCAGCATCGCAGAAATGTCAACATCGATATATTTGCGGAGGTGCTCTATGACAACGATGAACCTGAACAGGTCGTGTTACAGCGCGAGGTCGATCGCCAGTTGCACCAGCACATCCAGCAACTTCCCGCGTTCCAGCAGCAGCTCTTATATCTCCGCTATGCTCACAATTTGAGTGCTGCCGAGATCGGTGTCGTGCTGAACAAGAGTGAAGACACCATTCGTCAACACCTCTCGCGGACCAGAAAACTCTTGCGTGCCAGCTATCTCAGACAGGAACAGAAAGGGGGCTACTGATGTCCCGACCAGAAGATCTTATCCAGGACGAGATTGAGCATCCCGAGCAGACGTGGCAATTGCAGCAAAGCTATCCGCTCTCGCAGGCCGATCAGCGCTCGTTGCTGCGTATTCGCACGCGCTTGCTCGCACAACGCTCCTCATCGCTTCCACCCGTGGCACACAGAGAGGAGATGCCGACAGAGCCACCCAGGGCTCTGTTCAACGAACCGTTGGAACGCCCACTAGCGGGGCAGTTTCTCCCGCCCCGTGTTTCTCAACCGTCCAAGCCGAAGAAAAAGGCCGTGAGCACCTGGCACCTTGTGGCTCTGGTAGCTGTGCTGTGTGTGGTCGTGCTCAGTGGGATGTGGTACGCGCGAAAGCATGTTCTTACCTCGACAGGGCACCCCATCTCGCCTCGGGTGACACCAACGAGTGTTCCTGGTCAGAAGCCCGCTTCCTTTGCCCTCGCTGACCTCAAAATGACGAGTGCCACTACTGGTTGGGCACGGGTGGTAGAGACGTCTTCCGGGCAGGAACTTACGATTGCGCGCACAACCGATGGCGGAAAAACCTGGCAGAGCTTTGATTTTCACGGTCAGCCTGCGGGCCTGATCGGACACTGTTTCTTAGACGATCAAACGGCCTGGGTGATCATGGGTACAGGTTTGGATGCACAGACCAGCGTGCCCCTCATGCGCACAGTAGATGGCGGACAACACTGGACAACCCTGCACATGCCTCCTGAGATGGCGAATATCACGTTTCTTGATCAGCAACATGGCTGGGCCTGGGCTACTGGGGCTCTGCCGTGGGTGCAAGAGTCGAGTACACTGTATAAGACCGTCGATGGCGGTACGACATGGGTCAAGCTTGGCATGTTGAGCACTGATCGTGTCCTTGATGATCCGGCACCAGGGCCATTGCCATTCAATAGTGGTCTTGAGATGACCTTTCTTACTCCTCAACATGGTTGGGCTACCATCTACCCGTCGCAAAACGCTCAACGCGCTTTGCTTTACACGACACAGGATGGTGGGAAGACCTGGCAGTTCCAACACCTGCCGCAACCAGCGACTGGACTCATTCCTGGCATTCAGACAACGATCCAAGGGAGTAACCAGTCAGGCGCTTTTGTCACCATGGAGACGCCGAAATTCTTTACCCCACTCCACGGGGTGTTCAGTATTGTTTTGCAGAGAAGCGAACAAAGGCCGCGCGAACTGTATGTATATGAAACCAGCGATGGGGGAGAGCACTGGTCGCCTTTGGGGACAAAGGTCGAAGGGACGAGCGGATCGCAAGCCTTCATGGTTGATCCAACCCATCTGCTTGTGGCGGACGAGCAAACGATCACGGTCTATGAGCTCGTAGGTGGCCAATGGCAAGAGCAAGCTAGCTCGCATGTGATGGGCGTGAGGTCCCTGTCTTTTGTCAATGGCCAGCTTGGCTGGTCCTCTGCCGAGCAACGGTCGGGGAACCACCTCATTGGTACGCTGTATACAACCAGCGATGGCGGGAAATCCTGGCACAAAGTGATGCAGGGCATCACCACCCAATCCCCAAATCCACAAGGAGGGTAAGAGAGGAGCACAATCACCGCATCCAACCAGCCGGGATGGCTGGCAGGGAGCAGCCAAAAAGAACATGATGTGGGAGAGTTGAGGGAGAGGCATCATGAGCGAGGACCAGGAGAGGTGCGCAATGCTCTCACGGAGAAACTATGTTCTGAATGCTGCATCAGCATCTGGTGAGAATGAGCTTTCTCACCAGATGCTGATGGTTGTGGCTGGATGCGGTCCAAACATTGGTAGCCTGAGCGGCATGTCTTGCATGATCACAGGCATCTGAGCGTGAGTTTCCTTGTGAGAGCAATGAACATGTATTCTGGTCCTCGCTCTGCTTACCATGCAAACGGCCTGTCAGTGTTTTTCTGACGGAAAAGTACGGTGTACCATATAACTGAGGCTGAGCTTAGGTGCGAAGTGGCTCTAGAGGCTATTATACACTGCTTGAAGACGTTTGCCTCGTTGCAATGAATACCGAAGCCTCGCGAGATGCTCGACATGTGACAAAGCCTTCTGGCGAAGAGAGAAAAACCTGTTTTAGGCGCATGGAAGAAGAAAACGGGCAAACTCAGCCTCAGTTATATGGTACACCGTACTTTTCCGTCAGAAAAACACTGACAGGCCTAATGCACTCAAAATAATGATGAGCTTAAAAATTTTTGCAACACAACCAAAGCCTTGGCTCAACTCAAAAGGAGTATACCGTATCTGGGCCTCGTCCCTCTTCTGCTCGCTTGCTGGGCTACGATTTGCGGAAACAGCCGGGGTTATGACGATCGAAAGTCATACAGACAGCTTCCGCGATCACACAAGCCGGCTGTAGAGGTGATAGAGGATATCGACACTTTCCTTATCATTCTTTTCTGTTCCGTTGTTCCCCAGAGGCCTCCTTCCACGCTACAGCGGTGGTCAGAAAGATTGAGTTATCAAGCCAAGACAGCCTCTCATGAAGAGAAACGACAGATGCAGGAGGAACATGGATGCTCCATGCCAGAACACCTCCCTGGCGAGATCAACTGCCCAATGGCTCGTCGTTTTCGCCACCATCTGGCAAGCGTTGCACAGTGCCAAAGACCCAGCGCAGCCACACGGTACTCTCGACAGCCCAGCCATAGAGGTGGGTCTGCGCTCCGGGCAGACCCCATCTCACCCGCTCGGTCGTGAGCAGACCGCCTGTCGAGAGATGGATGCCGTCCCAGTCCTGCGCAACTGCCTGCCAGTTCGGCTCGATGAGGGCTGCTGGTGTCTCGACCGGATAGGCAAGGGAGGACGGAGCAGGATAGGCCAGACAGAGCGCCTGCCAGGCCCGCGGTCCATGCACCTCGTAGACCCGCGCCGTCGGCACTACCTCCAGGTGCCACCGATGATAGGAGGGCTCCCGACGATCCTCTCCCCAGGGTACGTAGTGCAGCCAGCCGCTTGAGCCCTCACCCACGCTGGTGGAGGTCCAGAGCGCGCGGCGAGGTTTCGTGATACCTGCCCCATAGGGACGCAAATCGGGATGGAACGAGGACGCCTCTGGCGCAGGGCTTGCGGAAGACATCCACTCCTGCCGCTTGCGATCAAGATCGGCAAACCAGGTGGCCGTCCCAGCAGCGTGGAGCAAGTGCTCCGCAAACGATCGCAGAGAAGCGCTAGAGGCCAGCAGCACCTCGGTCTGCCGTTGGTAGCCGTCCCAGTAGGGGGTGAGCTCTGCTACACTTTGGGCGATGAGTTCACAGAGGCGTTCAGTGGAGAGCAGATCAAAGTAGCCGCTGCTGGCCTCTCTCGTGGAGAGTGCTTGGAGAAAACGAGCCATGTCCTGGGCGGGATAGACACCCAGATGCTCTGCACATGGCATTCCGGGCGGCCCGCCACTCACTTCGATGATGCACCTGGTGAGGACAAGCACGCCAAGCGGTGAATGCAACAGGTCGTCCACCGCGTTCTGCTCTCTAGGAGCGTTCACTAGCTCATCCTCCGTTCCTCTTGAGTATGGTCTTATTGTAGACGGTGTTTGGGGCTTGCGGCTGGTAAGAACAGGAAGTTGGAATAGCGAGGAGGATAAATAGGTCATGTGAGGTCCCAAAAATAGGAGCAGACATCGATTTTCGAGGTTTTGGGAGGGGTAGCAGACATCGGCGCTTCTGTTTGTGCTTGTAACCCTTTCGGGCTACGTTCCTCTTCCAACTTTTGTTCTTACCAGCCGCAAACCCCGGATTCATCACCTTCCCGATCCCCTCCAAATCTGCCTTTCGGCTCCGGATGCCTGGAAATTGGGAAAAGACCTCCGCTTCTGCCTTGCTCCTACCGCTCCCCCTGCACGTTCGGGGAACTTGGCTGCGAACCCTCGACATGGGGAGCACCGAATTCTTGAAGGAGTGGCTTGAGTCGAGCGCAGAGCGGAGCATCCCATTCCTCCAGTTCACCGATCAGACATCTGGTCGCCACCGCGAGAGCCCGACGCAGCTCCGGCTCACCGAGCGAGCGGACAAGGGCATCTGCGAGCGGATCGGTCACGGCGGTGGGGAGGCGATCGACGCCGCGCCCGTAGATGGCATTCTCTCCCAAGCGGAGGCATGTCAAGGCGAGCGTGTTATCGCGAATCCCGCTGATCCAGTATTCGGCTTGCCAGGGTTTGTTGCGCTCGATGCACGAACCGAGCGTGGAGGACGTGGTGCCAGCCGAGCCCGATGAGGTAGGAAGGGGTGGGCTGCGGGATGGCCTGTAGTTTCTGGGTGGTGCCGAAGAGAGCGCGGAAGTGCGGGCCGCGCGCGCCGAATTCCTCTGCAGGTGTCACCGCCACGTCGACCTCCAGGCCACTGGGCAGGAGGAAGACGCGGTAGATACTCAAGCCGGAGCGTAGGTCGAAATGGTCCACAATGCCCAATTCCCGATCAAGCACACGCATCCAGTCATCAAGGACAGCCTCAGGCGTGATGCCGTCGTCGATCCCGAAGGCCACATCGATGTCGGACCAGCCGTCCCCGCCACCAAAGGCCATAGAGCCGGTGAGCGCACCGGCTGTGACCCGTGGGTCGGCCTGTGCCAGTTCTAGAAGGCGATGACGCACCTGGTCGCGATACTCGGCAGTGAACATGTTGACCTCCTGTCTTCTCACTGCAAAGAATCTTACCATACTGGCACGGGTTCCTACAACGTGTAGACACCAGGGCAATCCATCAATGCTGGTTGTGGGAATAGGGCTCAATACGGCCCATTTCCAACGTTGACTCTGTTGCCGAATTGCCAAACCATACGCAGGGAAAGGAAAATCTGGTAGAATAGGAAAATTCCGTTTGAAGCAGCGAGAGGAGACGTTTGATGTCATTGCCATCTCCAGGACCAGATGCCATTCCCGAAGAAACCGCTCGTCTGGCCCGAGCAATCAATCCCAAAGGAACCTTGTATATGCAAATCCGAGATCACCTGGGCGTCATCTATGAGAACCAGTCCTTTGCCTCCTTGTTTTCCACACGTGGACAACCAGCAGAAGCCCCTTGGCGGCTGGCTCTGGTTTGCATCTTCCAGTTCATCGAAGGCTTGACGGATCGACAAGCCGCTGAAGCCGTTCAGCAGCGCATCGATTGGAAGTATGCTCTTGCTCTCGCATTGAACGATCCTGGCTTTGACTTTTCCGTGCTCTGCAAATTTCGAGCTCGTCTGCTCGCTGGTGGCAACGAAATGCGCCTCTTTGATACGATGCTCGCTCATCTCAAAACGCAAGGGTTACTCAAAGTACGAGGTCGTCAGCGAACCGATTCCACTCATGTTCTGGCGGCAGTCAGGACGCTCAATCGGCTGGAACGAGTAGGAGAAACAATGCGGCACGCGCTCAATGTTCTTGCGGAGGTTGTCCCGGACTGGCTTCGTGCTCATGCTGCTCCTGAATGGTATGAACGCTATGGGCGGCGCATGGAGAATTATCGTTTTCCCAAAGCCGAGACTGAACGCTCCGAATTGGGAGCGACGATAGGACGCGACGGGGTCCAATTGTTGCTAGTCATCGAGCGTGCTACGGACCTGCCCTGGCTCAGAGACCTGCCTGTCCTTGAAACCTTACGTCGGGTCTGGGCAGAACAATATACTGACCTCTCTGTTGATACGATCTGCTTCCGAGAGAAGAAGGATTTAGATATTCCAGGCAACTTGATTGCCTCCCCCTATGATCCAGAGGCCCGTTTTAGTACGAAACGCGGGATGGACTGGGTCGGCTATAAAGTCCATTTCACGGAAACCTGCGATGAAGATTTTCCTCATCTGATTACCCATGTCCAGACAACCCGGGCCTCTGTCCAGGATGATCAGGTCCTTGAAGCGGTGCATCAAGGGTTAGCTGAGCGTGATGTGTTGCCAGAAGTCCATTTGGTCGACGCAGGCTACACAGACGCGGAAGGATTGGTGAGCAGTCAACGAGACTATGGCATCACCCTCATGGGTCCGGTTGCGGCTGATCCTAGTTGGCAAGCTAAAGCAGGAGAAGGGTTTGATAAGGCGTCATTCCTCATCAATTGGGAGCAAGAAACCGTGACCTGTCCGGCCGGGAAGAAGAACTATTCCTGGTTGCCCAATGGAGATCGAAGTCGAGGGGTCGTAGGCGGTATTCGGGTGCAGTTCGCCAGTCGTGATTGCGCTCCCTGCCTTCTTCGTGCGCATTGTACCCGAGCAAAAGTGGCCCCGCGAGAATTGGTGTTGCTTCCACGAGAGCGCTATGAAGCCTTACGAGCCGCCAAAGAGCGGCAGAATACCGAGACCTTTCGAGAGGAGTATGCCATGCGAGCAGGTGTGGAGAGTACCCATGCACAGGCACTTCATCGCAGCGATTTGCGTCGGACACGCTACATCGGACTTGCCAAAACACGATTGCAGCATATTTTCACGGCCATTGCTCTCAACATGGTGCGAGCAGTCGAGTGGCTTACGGATACTTGCCTTGTTGAGACTCCCCAACCCAAGACACGGCTCTCACGTTTTGCTGCTTTAGAAAAGGTGATTGCATGAGATGAGGCTTCCTTCTCTATTCGGCAACAGAGTCAACGTTGATACTGTTGGCGAATTCGGCTTTTGAAGGGACGTTCTATTTCTCTCAAGCATGAAAGGTGGTTGATATTCCCCACCGGGAGAAGAAAAAGACCATTTTTGGGGTATCTTTCCCCACTTTTTGAATTCGCCAACAGTATCTATCCTAGTCCTACCTCTACCAGAGGAGCAGCATACGCCGGTCGGCAAAGAAAGCGGACAAACGGCACATGTCGAACGTTGGAACAATCCCTTGCGTCAACGTCTGGCTCGCTTCGTCCGCAAAACGCTGTCCTTTTCCCGCGTCAACCGTGATGCATCAGGTCTGCCTTCGCCTCTTTCTTCACCGCTACAACCGGGACCGGGCTAGCATTCTCATGTGAACCACTACCTGTGAAAGCATTCTTCAGCACAGCTCTCTTTTCATTGCACATCGATAGAACAGCCTGAGAAGGCATTCCATCTCTTAGCATAGGATTCTCCCGAAAAAATAGGGTGACCCCTACAGGGTTTCACGACACTCTTTGACCGACACAGACAATATTCCCCAAAAATGAAAAGGCCCAATACAGGTTGTACTTCCCCGCATTGGTCCCCTTCCTCAGTTGCCTGCTCTAGCTTGTTGAATGCGATTTCCACTTCTGCAGGTCTGCGTCAAGTCCTTCAGCCTTACGGCATTCTGTTAGTTGCTTAGACGTGGCTTACACCCCTTGACGGCCTTCCAAGTTTCTTTTGCAACTTACTCCTCAGAGGCTATAGTAAGTATGTCATTACTCAGGGGGTATTGTCAAGTACAAAACGCTGAGTTTCATCACATGTCGATCACAGTCTTCATGGAGGCCTGTTAGTTCTTTGGAGACAAAAACGTAGTAGAAAAAACGGAAAGAGCGTTCACGTTTCACGTTAAAACGTTCCGTTGTTTCTCTGCTTTTTTGAGAAGACGTTTACGTTCCGTTGACGCTCTCGAGCCAACGCCCCTGTATTCTCGTTTCGCTCTTTCCCACGAGAAAGAACGTTCACACGAGGATAGAAGGCGTTTCTACGTTCTTTACTCTAAAGATCAAGTAGGCCCGCCGGTAAACTAGACAACGTGAAGCCTTTATGAGAAATGAGAAAGCAGCAGAAAGGGGTAGAATAGGCAATTGATGGGTGCAAAAGGCCATTCAGCGCATGTTGGTATGGATTACCCTCATCATCACCTGGTTTACCATCATCGTAGCGTGGTAGTTGAGGCAACCTCCCAACGGCTTACAGGTTGTAGACATGATGAGAGTGAATAGGGTCATGATATGAGTAATCCAGACAGGGAGCGTTGCCATCCCTTCACACTGCTCACCCCCAGAGGCACCCCACATCCAGCAGAAACATCGTCTGTCGTCTCTGGCCTGGAAAGTGCATGCGGCTCGTGTGCGCACGAGCCCGATCGGTGGGCAGAGGACTTTTGGTCAGTGGACTTGCTGGTGCTGTGCTTTTTCTGAGTGGTCGGGGTACAATACGAGTACGAAGCAGGCGCAGCAGAGAAACTGCGCGTGACCTGGCAACAGACCCCTCTCGTATGAGCGAAGCGAAAGGAGTGCCGATCATGCAGGCGAAAGAAGGTCATGGTCGAGGGTTTGCATCCATGAGTCCAGAGAAAAGACGTGAGATTGCACAGAAGGGTGGGAAAGCAGCGCATGCACAGGGAAGGGCCCATATCTGGACTTCCGAGAAGGCGCGTGAAGCGGGACGCAAAGGCGGGCAACGCAGTCGTCGCTCGAAGAAGTCTGATTCGGCAGAGCACAAGACGAGTGCAGGGTCTTCTGGCTGAGAAGGCGCTCTTCTTGGTCCCTTGAGGCTCTCTCTGCTCCTCACTCCCGTGGTGCCTCTGGTGGGGAGGCCCTTGTTTTGTGACCCCGCTGTGAGACGCTGCACCCGTATTGAGAGTGACCTGTGAGCAGGAGAGAGTACACTGTGCATAGACTGCCGCAGGTTGAACATTTTTGCAGGGCAGGTGAGAGCGAGTTCAACAAGTCATCTATCCTCTACTGATCCTGCTCCAACCTGGCCGCTCCTGTCTCGATTGAACCGCGAAAATAGTAGAATTTATGTGGTAGCCTTCCCTTCATTGTCAACTATGGATTGATCGGCTGGGGGTACAGCCATTGGATATGGTGGATAATTCGACCAGCCCCTGCGAACGCATTTCGCGCTGGTTTTCTTCTCATTCACCTGTACTGGGAGCGTACTTCATCCTGTAGGCCCATACGCCCGTTGTGCTGGCTACTTCGGACATCCGTTCAGAAAAATCGGGAGATGTGCCAAGAACATCATGAAGAAACGGCCCTCTCGTACTGGATCCCTGAGTCATCTCCCGAAAAAAGAGAGAGTCTGATTTCTTCAGGACCCTCCTGCTTGGCTGCTGCTTCGGGGAGAAGAGCCAAGTCAAGAAGAGGCCCTCGCTTCGAAGCTTGCAGTGCCTTGCCAGCAAAGATACCTCTTCCTTGCTTGTCGTCGTCATTTGAGACGCACTGTGAAAGGGACTGATGGTCTACGACTCCCAGAGGAAGCCAACACCTCTCAGCGGTCAAGCGCTTCTGTGGTAATCGTGATGTAATCCCCCCAGGACTGGCAAGGAGAGGATCTTGGCAACATCTCGATGTGGAGGGACAAGCTCACCATACCGTTCTGGAATCTGTTGTCTGATGCCTTGATGCGGTCTGGCTTGATTGAAGTATTGAACATAGGCTCTCAGGACACGCTGCAGTTGCTTCTCCTGCAGGATGAACAGGTGATCGAGACACTCGCGCCGCACACTCCCCAGAAAGCGTTCACAGATGGCATTGGCTCGTGGCGCGTGATAGGGTGTTTTCAGAATCTTGATGCCGCTGGTTGCGGCCACGCGGGCGAAACAGGATCCAAACTTGCTATCACGATCACGAATGAGATACTTCGGCCCTTGTCCATAGGGGGTTGCCTCTCGCAGTTGTTGTGCCGTCCAGGCATCGGTCGGAGAGCGTGTGACACCCACATGGATCACTTTGCGCGAGTGCAGTTCGATGATGAAGAAGGCAAACAGCGAACGGAAGAAAAGATCGGTGATAGGCAGGAAGTCGCACGCCCAGATCTGCTGGGCATGAGTGTGAATGAACGTCCTCCACGTCTGTCCTCGTGGCCTTGTGGCACGGACCTGCCTCATGTACTTCTGAATGGTGCGTTTAGAAACGTGAAGGCCCAGCTTGAGCAATTCGCCCCGGATCCGCTCTGCTCCCCACAGTCGATTGTCCCTTGCCATCTCCTTGATCATGGACACAGTCTCCTGGGATATCCTTGGCTTGAGAGACGCTGCCTTCGACTTGTACTTCCAAAAGAGCCTGAAACCCTGGCGATGCCAGCGCAGCAGCGTCTCAGGCTGAATGATGACGAGGGCTTGTTTCCAGGTGTGGACCATCCTGGCCAGAAGCACCAGGAGCATCCGATCCGTTTTCGTGCATGCTGGCCGTTTCATCTGGCGCCTGAGGATAATAAGTTGCTGACGCAATAGTGCGTTTTCAGCCACCAGCTCGGACTTGCTTCTGGCAAGGTCGGTCAGTGTTCCTAGCATGAGCGAGGTGGTGTCGGGTGTGGTCCAGGCAACGAAGCGGTGGTTGAGCGACCGAAGACACAAGCGTGTCAACCGCGTGATGAAGGTGAGAATCCTGTGCACAATGTCCATTCCCCCTCTGTGAAGATGAGCGAGTCAATGCTTGAGATTGTACTCTTCCTTTGTGCAATCGGCAAGAAGCAAGGTATAGGATGAGGGGTTCTCACAGGCCCATTCTGGCCGACAGATACCACAAGTAGCCAGTACAACACCAACCCTCCTGTGTTTGCAAGCAGGGAAAGGATTTCTTTCTCCGTCTCGACGTGCCTGTTCTTGAACGGATGATCTAAGTAGCCATTACAACACACTTCGTTGCAATTAGTATAACACAGAATCACTTGCAATACAATGCAAGTTAGTAGTAATATATTGCTATTGTATGTTTCAGAGTACCGTGTTACACTGCAATGGAGAATCAAAAAAGCTTTCTATCACGATGAAAGAGGAGGACACATTGGAGCTTGAACGAGTAGAGGATGCCAGCGCAGCAGAAAAAGCTACACCCTTGCCGGGAAGGGCATCTGCATCGTCCCAGGGCGAGGTCGCCTATACCGCGCTCAGGCGGCGCATTATTCAGTGTGAGTTAGAGCCAGGCGAGCGCATTACCGAGGCCCAGTTAGCCGCTGAGACGGGGGTCGGGAAAACGCCCGTGCGTGAGGCGCTCACCCGGTTGGTACAGGAGGGCCTCGTGCGCAGTATGCCGGGGCACGGATATGAGGTCACGCCCATCACCCTGGGCGATGTCCAGGACCTCTTCAACTTCCGGATCATCGTCGAGCCAGCTGCTGCCCAACTGGCGGCCGGACATGTGAGCGCCACGGACTTGCGCCGCCTCGATGAGCTTTGCGCGGCACGCTTCTCCACCCTTGAGAAGGTGAGCGAGTCCCAGTACCTGCAGGCAAATTACCTGTTCCATACGACCATCGCTGATGCTTCGGGCAATCGCCGGCTGGCCGAAGCCGTCCGTCGCGCTCTTGAAGAAAGTGAGCGACTCTTTCATCTCAGCAATGTTCTCAAGAATAGAAGCCAAGAGGTGGCCCACGAGCATAAAGATCTGGTGGATGCGCTGATCGCCGGTGATGGGGAGACGGCGCGGAAATTGACGCTGGCTCATATCACCGCCTCCCAGCGCCTGGTTTTAGATGCGTTATTGACCAGCCCCTCACTGCTCGCCATCAATATCCTTCCGTTCAGGAGGAAAAACCATGCAGAGAACTGACGAAAGCCTGGGCGCCTCGCCATCAATTCACGCTCAAGAGCATGTCCAGCAATGGGCGGAAGGCGTCTATGAACTGTTCAAGGCGCACCAGGTTGAGCTGATTTCCTTTGTGCCAGACGGTGGGCACAAGCGCTTGATCGCCTGCTGTCAGAGCGATCCCTCTTTGCATACGGTGGCACTCACCACCGAAGAAGAGGGCATCGCCCTGGCCGCAGGTGCGTTTCTGGGAGGGAGGCGCAGCGTGTTACTCATGCAATCGAGTGGGGTCGGGAACTGCATCAATATGCTTTCTCTGCCGCGCGTGTGCAACATGCCGTTTCTCACGCTCGTGACGATGCGCGGGGAATGGGGCGAGTTCAACCCCTGGCAGGTACCGATGGGCCAGGGCACGCCGCTGATCCTGGAAGCGAGCGGGGTCATCGTGTACCGGGCTGACAGCGTGGAGGAGATCTGTCCCACCGTCGAAGCCGCGATCCTGTTGGCCTTTCAGAGCCGGCGCAGCGTGGCAGTGCTGCTCTCGCAAAAGCTGATCGGTGCGAAAAACTTTATGAGAGGTGACAAATGAGCCTGCTCGATCGGCGTGATGCGCTGCGCGCGCTCCTGGGTGAACGCGAGAAAATGATCGTCGTGGCCGGTCTAGGCTCGTCGGCTTACGACCTCGCCTCGTGCGGAAACGAACCGTTGGACTTTCCACTGTGGGGCGCCATGGGTGGGGCGGCGATGGTGGGGCTAGGTCTGGCGCTCTCGCAGCCAGAGTACATGGTCATGGTCCTGACCGGGGATGGCGAAATGCTCATGGGCCTGGGCAGCCTGGCCACCATTGCCGCCCAACGTCCACGCAATTTGCGCATCGTGGTGATGGACAACGAGCGCTTTGGCGAAACGGGCCAGCAGGAGACCCATACGGCTATGGGCACCGACCTGGCCTCTGTCGCCGCTGGCTGCGGGTTTCCACACATACGAACCATTCGCCAGGCCAGAGAACTGGAGGCATTGCGCGTGGATCTTCACACGCTGGACGATCTGCTGCTGGCTGTGGTGAAAGTTTCCCCAGAGGACCTCCCCCGCGTTTTGCCACCGCGTGATGGGGCGTATCTCACCCATCGGCTACGCTCCGCTCTGCTGGGGACAGAGCGGGCGCTGGAGGCATGAGCAGAAAACGAACGTCCATGATTCGTTGCCGCTCGCGCGTTCGGTAGACTGATTGGATTGTATGCATGTAGAGAAGACATCTGACCAATTCGACATATCACATGGATGGAGGAAGCAAAACCATGACTGATTTCAAACTCACCTATGCCAGTATGTTCAACCCACCCGAGGAGGTGCATGAGCGCTTTGAAGCGACGCTTGCGCATGTGAAGGCCAACGAGCTTGGCAAAACACACGCCATGCTGATCAATAACCAGGATGTCGAGGCCTCGAGTACCTACGAGAACCGCTCACCGATCAATCGCCACTGGTTGCTTGCACACTTGCAGGCAGGCACGTCTCAGCACGCGGAAGCCGCCATGGCTGCTGCCCGTGCTGCCTTTCCTGCCTGGAGCACGACGGACTGGCGCGAGCGCGTTCGCCTGGTGCGCCGAGCAGCGGAGATCATGGAGTCGCGCCTGTACGAGCTGGGTGTGGCAACGTCCTTGAACACGGGAAAGACGCGCATGGAATCCCTGGCCGACGTGCAGGAGGCGGTGGACCTGTTGCGCTCGCCGTGTGAGTGGATGGAGCGTCATAACGGCTATATCGTGGAGTTAGGGCGCGATCCGCTGCCGGGCTATACCGTGCGCAACTTCAGCGTGATGAAGCCATACGGTGCCTGGTTGATCATCAGCCCGTTCAATTTTCCCCTTGCGCTCACCTGCGGCCCCACGGGCGCCGCTTTAGCGGCGGGCAACACTGTCGTTACCAAGCCGTCGGTTGAAACCTCCTGGGTCGTGCGTTTGCTCGCCGAATGTTTCCGCGACGCCGGTTTCCCCGCTGGAGTCTTCAACTATGTGACCGGCAAGGATGATGAGCTGGGCAAGCTCCTGGTAGACCATCCCGACGTGGACGGCGTGACGTTTACCGGCTCGCACGCCGTCGGCATGGAGATCTATCGCAAGTTCGCGCAGCGCGATTACCCTCGTCCCGTCGTGCTGGAGATGGGGGGCAAGAACGCAACGGTTGTGTCGCGCAATGCGAATCTCGAACACGCGGTGCTGGGGATCGTGCGGGCGGCCTTCGGCACGGCTGGCCAGAAATGCTCATGCACCTCGCGGGTCTATGTCGAAGCGCCTGTCTATGACGACCTGCTCGAGCGCGTGACCGCCTTGACCGACAGGCTCGTGACCGGGGACCCCACGCGCCGCGATGTCTATGTGGGACCTCTGATTCGCGAAAGCGCCTACCGCGCCTTTATCGGCTACTGCCAGGAACTGGCGAGCGAGGGGCAGATGCTGACAGGAGGGGTGACGTTGCAGGACGACGAACGGGCGCATGGCTTCTATTGCGCGCCCACGGCGGTGGCCGGGGTTCCGTTCAACCATCGCTTATGGAAGCACGAGATGTTCGTACCCCTGGTGATGATTGGAAGCGTGCCCAACCTCGACGAAGCGCTCTCGCTGACCAACGACACAGTCTATGGCCTGACGGGCGGTTTCTTCGGCACAGCTGAGGAAGCACAGTGGTATTTCGATCGTGTTCAGGTCGGCACCTCTTATGCCAATCGTTTACAGGGCGCATCCACCGGCGCGTGGCCGGGCTATCAGGACTTCGGCGGCTGGAAAGGCAGCGGGGCGTCAGGCAAAGGGACGGGCGGCCCCTATTATATCCTGTCGTACCTGCGAGAGCAATCACAGACGCTGGTTGAGCCGAACAAAAACCAAGCCGGTGAATGAGGAAAGGAAGAGGTGGCGCTTGTAGAATATTGCAGGCTCAACGTTGCGATGGTTCAATTTCTTTCTACATGCAGGAGGACAAGGCAATGCAGGAAACAGCCGATGTGATCATTATCGGGGCGGGCATCATCGGGGCGGCGTGCGCCTTTCACCTGGGCGAGCGCGGCGCGAAAGTGACGGTGCTGGAGATGCAGCACGCCCCTGCACTGGGATCAACAGGCAAAAGTGCGGCGGGTGTACGTGTGCAGTTTACGGAGGAGGTAAACATTCGCCTCTCCTGGGAGAGCATCCAGCACTACCGTCAGTTTCCGAGCCTCTACGGCGAAGATGTCGGCTACCGGCCCATCGGCTATCTGCTGCTGGTCCCGCCGGAGGACTGGGCAGACCATCTGGAGAGCGTCGCGTTACAGCAGCGCGTGGGTGCGCCGGTCAACGTGCTTTCGCTAGCGGAGGCGCAGCAGCTGGTGCCGTTTGAGACGGCAGGCCTGGCGGGGGCGACGCACGGTCCCGCCGATGGCATCGTGGACCCCCACAGCGCAACCCTGGCATTCCTGAAATTGGCCCGCGATCGCGGCGTTGCTGTCCACCTGAACACCCCTGTGACGGGAATACGGCGTGTTGGGTCGGCATGGCAGATGGAAACGCTCCAGGGCGTGTATACTGCTGCCTACTTGCTGAATGCCACTGGCGCCTGGGCGGGCGCTGTGGCGCGGCTGGCCGGGCTGGATGTGCCGGTACAGCCTGTGCGACGGCTCATCTACGCCACAGCGCCGCTGCCCAGACTGCACGTGTATCCACTGACGATTGATTGTATCAGCGGATTCTATCTGCGCAGCGAAGGGCAGCGCGTCCTGTTTGGGCGCTCCAACCCAAATGAGCCGCCAGGCTTCACCGAGGGGATGGATTGGGACTGGTTTGAGCACATGCTTGCGGTGGGGGTGGAACGCTTCCCTTGGTTGGCGGAGGCGCAGCTTGACGCCCAGGCGAGCTGGTGGGGCTATTACGAAGTAACGCCCGATCACTACCCGATTCTGGGCCGCATGCCTGGGGTGGACACCTGGGTGAACGCGGCGGGGTTCTCCGGGCATGGGGTGCAGCAAGCTTCAGCTATTGGAAAGGTCATCGCGGAGGAGATTTTGGATGGACAGGCACGCTCCATCGTGATTGACCCACTGCGCATCGAGCGGTTTGCCAACGCGCCGAAAGCGCGCGAACACAATATTTTCTGAGGCGAGCGATGGATCGAATTAGCAAGAGATGCGCATCTGGCGTAAGCCTTCCATACAGACAGTGCTCATTGACAGGCCAGAAGACCTCTGGACCGACTATTACCGACACGGTGAGAAAGGATCGTGAATGATGACCATACGAGTGTGTGTCGCAGGAGCGACCGGCTGGACCGGCAGCGCAGTGACTGGTGCTCTTCTCGCATCGAGCGAATTTCAACTGGTAGGCGCCATTGCGCGCCGGCAAACCGGCAGAGATATCGGAGAGATGCTGGGCCAGGGGAGAGCCAATGTGACCATTGTGAGCTCCCTGGAAGAGGCGCTGGCGGTGCCGACCGATGTCCTCATCGACTACACCGGGCCTGATACCAATCCGCACTCTAAAGGTTTACATTGACAAGATGCGGGAAGCCAGTTAAGGAACGCAACGCTCGGGATCATCAGCAAGTTCGTTGAGTCCCTGGCAGAGCACCTCGATCAAGGCGTCAAGGGAGGGGAAGGCCCGATTCCCGAAAATGTTTTTCCCGCACGTCGTCCCAGACATGTTCCACCGGGTTGACTTCGGGACTGTAGGCAGGTTGCTGGATCAAGCGAATATTGGAAGGGATCACCAACTCGTCAGAGTGATGCCAGCCCGCCCCATCGACTTGCATGACGATGAAGTACTTCGAGAACGTCTGGCTCACATGCTCCAAGAAGAGATTCATCATCGCGGTATCGGCCGTGGGCAAGATCAGCGAGGTCATCTCTCCCAGAGCCGGAGCCACAGCGGAGTAGACATAGACGTACTCTCGCACCACCTGGCAGGGGACGTGCGGCCGGATCCCCGGCGGAGCCCAACACCGTGTGGGTCGGCTGATGCGGCCAAAGCAGCCTTCATCTTGGGCCATGATCAGCACAGGGCGTTCATCTTCGGCTGGCCGTGTTGCGACTGCCGCTTGAACCTGCGTTGCAAAGTTTTTTTAAACTGCTCCTGAACATGTGGGTCAGCCTTGGGATGCCTGGGACGTGGCATCAGTTTGCGCCAGAGTGAGGTGGTGAAAGGCCACATTCTGGCAGCGCTGGACAAAGGCGTCCGCGTGGTCGTGGGAACGTCCGGGTTGACCGCTAGCGATTACGCCGACATTGAACAACGAGCACGAGAACGCGAGCTCGGCGTCATTGCAGCAGGCAACTTCTCCATCACGGCGGCCCTGGCCAAGCATTTTGCGTTGATTGCCGCACGCTACCTGCCCTCGTGGGAGATCATTGATTATGCCAGTGCGGCCAAAATTGATGCCCCCAGCGGGACCACACGCGAACTCGCGGAAGAACTGGCAACAGTCTCCCGGAACCGCCTGGAAGTTGCCCTGGAACAAACACACGGCGCTAAAGAGGCACGTGGAGCCACCATTGACGGGACACAAGTGCATTCCATCCGCCTGCCAAGCTATGTAATAGCGTTTGAAACGATCTTTGGCTTACCCGATGAGCGCCTGACTATTCGCCACGATGCCGGCTCTGGTGCCCAGCCGTATGTGAGTGGCACCCTGCTTGCAACACGGAAAGTGATGCAGGTGAGTGGACTGGTGCGCGGATTAGATCGGCTCCTGTTTCCTTGAGAACCGATGAGCCTGCCAGCGTTTTCTTGACGAAAAGCTGTGTTGGCTACTTCGTACATCCGTTCGCAAATAAGCCTATCTTTGTCTACGTGACAATCATAATTTATTATGTGCAAAGAATTTGCCGTACAAGGTTGCCAACTGTACTGGCTACTTGGCACATCCGTTCGAAAAAAGCCCCAGGGAGAGCGACTCTCCTGACTCGTTGCCAATGGATGAGCAATCAGGGTACAATGGAAGGGGATGGGAAGGTACTCTCATGGCAGTGAGAAAAAATGCCTCTTCCTCTAGGAGAAACGCACCGTGATTCTGTCTCGTCTCAAGCAGCTCGTCGGTCCTTCGGTGAAAACCATCCGCGCTCGCTGTCTTCAATGGACTACACCGCTCACTTCCTCTATGCCGCTCCAAACACTGGCAGACCTCGCCCGAAGCAAGCCAGAGCTCATCGCCGAAAATGCCCTCTTACGGCAGCAACTGATCATCCTCAAACGGCAGGTGAAACGGCCCGCATGCACGAACACCGATCGCATCCTCCTCGTGCTCTTGGCGAGAGTGGTTCGAACATGGAGACAAGCGCTCCTCATTGTCCAGCCAGAGACGCTGCTGCGCTGGCATCGGGAGCTCTTTCGCTTGTATTGGAAGCGCAAGTCCAAGGCTCCTGCTCATAAGCCCAAGGTAGCCGAGGAAACCATCACCTTGATCAGGCAGATGGCCAAGGACAATCGGCTTTGGGGTGCTGAGCGTCTTCGTGGAGAATTGTTGAAACTGGGCCTGCGGGTCTGCAAGCGCACCATCCAGAAGTACATGCGAGGAGTTCGCCACCAGCAGCCACGAGGGCAAAAGTGGGGCACGTTTCTGCGCAATCATGCGGCGAACATCTGGGCGTGCGACTTCTTACAGGTTACCGATCTGTTCTTTCGACCGCTCTTTGCCTTCTTCCTCATCGAACTGAAAACTCGCAAGGTCATCCATGTCGGCGTGACGCGCTCTCCAACCGATGCCTGGGCTGCGCAACAACTGCGAGAAGCCACCCCGTATGGACAAGCACCGAAGTATCTGATTTGTGATAATGATAGCAAATTCGGGTCGTGCTTTGCACGTGTGGCGACAACCAGTGGTATTGAGATTCTAAAGACGCCAGTTCATGCACCACGAGCCAATGCCATCTGCGAACGCTATTTGAGGAGCGTCAGACAAGAATGCCTGGACCACCTGTTGATCTTCGGCGAGAAGCAGCTCCAGCGCGTGCTCAATGACTATGTGGCCTACTTCAACCGGGCACGACCTCATCAAGGGATTGGGCAACAGATCCCTGAACCGAGCCGATCAGCTCTTTCCTCTCACCAAGCAGGCGAGAAGGTCATCGCTCTTCCGGTCATGGGTGGACTGCACCATGACTATCAATGGGCTGCCTGAAGCGGGACCACATGTGAGAGCATCCAGCTGCTGGACCAGGTCCATCCAACTGGTAGCATCATGGCTGAAGAGGTCTTGGGCAGACCTCTCCTGCAGCCTGTGCATGCCTTCCCTGATGGTCTTCTGCCCATACGCCCCTGTTTTCTCTGGTCCATGAGAACCATTCCCCCTGCAATTACGATGGCTGAGTGCCACCTGACCTGGAAATAGTGGCGGGCGGTGAAAGCCCAAGGGGTCTCTTTCTCGAACAGATGTGCTAAGTAGCCATTACACCCATCCCGGCGTAAGCGATCATAGGCCAAGCGAAAGGTCGTCGTCGGAAACAGCTCGTCGCGGTAGCGGTAAGCGGCAAAGGCGCCCGGCTTGCGCACCAGCGACCAGATGATGTGATGATAATCGATGCGGTGGTGATGCTTGCCAATCAAACGAGGCAATTCAAAGACACGCGTTGTGCCCACATAGCCCTCCAGGTGCTCGGCACGGATGCGCAGCAGGACCGAGGTCCCAATCAAACGAGATGGGACGGAATAGACGTTGCCTGCCACGGAGATCGTCGAAAACCGGGAGACGATCACCCGCAGCTCCTTGCACGGGGCAAGCGAGGTGGCAGGCAGGGGACGCAGGGCCACTTTTTCTGCGGTGAACCGAGCTGCTCTGGTCTGGTTGCGCTTGTGAATGAGATCGGCGACAAAGTGCTCATAGGCCGCTCGGGTGGCGAAGTCCCGGCTACCTCGCACCCGCAACGCTTGATCGACTGCCTCTTTGAACCGGTGATGGGCTTGCTCCACGTCGCCGTTTTCATGCGCGACTCCCTGATTGTTCCAGGTGGGCTGCATGCCGTAATGCCGCATGAGGGCCTGGTAGCGAGCCGTCCAGTCTTCTCGCTCTTCCTTGCGCAAGTGTCGCACGGCGGCGCTCAAGTGGTCGGTGCGGTGTTGCTGTGGGACCCCACCAAGCTGCCAGAGCGCTTTCTCAATGCCCTCGGCCAGCGCCTCGAAGGTTTCGCTGAAGCACAGACTGGCGGCCTCCGTGTTGGAGTAGGTCAGCACAAAATGATAGAACAGGTGTGGGAACGGTTCCCCGCCAATCGTCACGCCCAGATCCTCCATGTGCGTGAAATCCGATTGCGCCCGCTCGCCTGGGGTATGGCGCTGTTCAAAGATCACTTCTTGCTCCGGTCCATGTAGCGCTCGCCACCGCGCAATATGCCGACGCAGCGTGCGGTCCTGCGTAGGACGGTAGCGACCAGGGTGCTTCTCGCACAGCAGAGCAAACAGCGTCGCGGCCTGCAGGGCGGGATCACGTTCGAGTTGCGCCACCACCCAGGGCCAGTCTTCCTCAAAGGGGTTCGAGCGGGTTTGCCAATCATGGGGGCGCTTAAGCTCTGAGGGCAACTTCCCCGCCTGCTCATATTTGCGCGCGGTGCGCTCGCTCATCCCAGCACGCGCTGCCGCGACTTGTTGGGAAAGGCCCTTGCGTCGTTCAGCCATATACAACTTCACCTCGTAATCGTTTTTCATATGCATACCACCTTGTTTGTTTTGTGATGGTGGTATGCTAGGCCATCGTCCTTCGCTTGTCGAGAGCGATGGCCTGGTTTGTGTCCGCAGTGGTGTCGATAAAGCGCCAGACGGTCTCTCTGCGCGGATCGCTCCGACCTGTTCGCAGTGGTGTCGATAAAGCGCCATCCTGCGAACTCACGCCAGGTAGCCCTTCCCCACCTCCCTGCCAACTCCACCGGGCTACCCGGCTTCGTTCGCATCCTTCGCATTTTGCCTCGACTGCCTCCCCCTCACTCCCCACCACCTCAGTCGAGCAAAATGCGAAGGCGTACTCCCACTCCCCCCACGGCTCACGTTCGCGTTTCCCCACAAACAGAACAGTCATCTGACCGTTTCATCTCTCGGGCGGCAAGGATAATCCTCCGCCATCGGTCATTTCTATTGTCCATCAACACAGGAAGCGCCCAATGCGGCGCACGCAGCCGTCAATGGTTCCCACTGTTCGTCCAGCCGCAATCAGGTATTTTACATACGCTTTCACCAGAGGGTGAAAGCAGCCGGGAACTGACTGAAAATGGATGTGGTACTGGCTGGTGTGGGTTGCATACCGCAGTCCTGGAATATTGCGTGCATCCCAGCGATCTTTGGCAAATTCTGCGATCTGCGATGAGGATGCTGAGAGCGCAGATGTCCCATCAACCAAGTGTAGGAAACGTGTTTCCATGATTACCTCTGTTCATGTGGAGTTGAGGTGAGCTTGACTGCTTCTTGTGTTCTCTCCCACGCCGTTCGGAGAGCTTCTTGCGAGGGATGGACATACGTTTGGTAGGTCTGCTGAAAAGAAGCATGCCCAGCTCGCTCCTGAAGGAGTTCTGGTGCCCAGCCCTGCTCTGCCAGCGCCGTCAGCATGCTGTGGCGAAGCATATGCGGGGTGACGGCGCTGCCGGTTTTGTTTCGGAGTCGCCGAAAGAGTGAGTCTACGTCGGCATAGGTAAGCGCCTGGCCCGCTCGCGATCCGTGCTGTTTGATGAACAGATGGTTGGTCTCTACCTCAGCCGTGTGTGCGACACCAACGTAGGCCACGATTTCGTCAATGAGATCTGCTGAGACATCGACAGAACGAGGAGCGTGAACCGTCTTGATCTCAGCTCCATTCTCAAGCGGTCCCCGATCACAAATATGCACTTTGTTTTCTGCCACATCTACATCCTGCACCCAGAGCGAGAGCGCCTCCCCCACACGAATCGCTGATTCATAGAGGAGTCGGACCAGGAGGCGATCCCGCTGGTTGAAACAGGCATCCAGAAGTTGCTGCATCTGCTCTTTCGTGATCGTCTTGGGATGCTGCCGTTTCGCCTCTGGTTGTTTGAGGATATTTTTCTCGACCGGTGATCCTGAGGTCAAGTGATGCAAGAATGATTTGAACCGTCGGGCACGGGCAGGAAGACGTGTAGTTGTCTTGTCTTTGACACTCGTTATGGCTTCTTCCATGCGCCAGTGGTAGTCGTAAAAGCTCCTCACCACCGTGAGCGCATGATTGATGGTTCGGTTGGAACGTGCTTGAGGAACTGGATGGGCTGGCAGAACCTTGAGTGACCCGGAGGGCAACTTGAGCCAGAGCACAAAGCGCGCGAGATCATCCAGTGTCACCTGTTGCCAGTCGAGGCGCTGCTGGGTCATGTACTCCCAATAGTGCTTGAGCGAGTGAGCATACGAGCGGAGTGTCTGGCGAGCCGAGCCAATACGATCAAGGTACTTCAGGTAGCCTACAATCGGCTCGACAAGCATGCCTGCATCATCAATGACGACATAGCGTTTCTGCTGATCCTGTGTCTCAACCTCCACCACACGCATCTTCCCCGCCCTTCCACTTCGACCACTAGCTTCGCCTCTTTTCCTCTTACTTACAGTATACTTGCACTACCAAATCATGTTCATCGAGATAACTGCTTCATGACGGAGAAAAGAGGCTCACAAAGCCTACTTCGTGTACCTTGTTGCCTCTGTCAAAAAGGAATTGAGATAACGCGTGAAATGCACTCAACAATATGTAATTGCACCAGCTTGTCTGCCAGCAGTTGCAAGGTCCAGCGCTCCTGCCCCTCTTCTGGCTGGCTGCACACCAGCGCAATCAAATGCGCTTCCTGTTCTCCATCCAATTTGCGCATGCGCGGCGTGTGAGGCCGGTGCCGATTGAGCGCGGCGGCCACTCCCTCTTCCACTAGGCGCTGCCGCACCCGCTCGACCGTCGCCGTCCCGATTTCCAACGCCTCACTGATCGCTTGATCCGTCCAGCCGGGGCCGTCCTCGCTGCTATCGGCTTTGAGTAAAATGCGCGCATGCATCAATTTTCGCGCCGATGCCTCGCCCTGGGCGATCAGTTTGGACAGGGACGCTCGTTCTTCCTTCGCGAGCTTTACGATAGACTTCTTCATGGGGGCTTCTCCTTGATGAGCAGAGATCTTTCTGTTTTTGCTCTTCAAGAATACCCCCTGGTTCCTCCTCTCTTCACCTGATGGCTCACCCATCACTTCCTGATGGACAGAACACTAGTGTGTTTACACTATCGAGTCGATTGCCACATACGATGCCCTGGCGAAGGAAAAATAGTGTGTATTGAAGATGCGTTCTCTTCCAAAGGAAAGTAATCTTCTCATGAGGAGGGATTGGGATCCTCAGCGCTACAGATTCTATTTTCGTTCTGTGTATCACACAGAAGGAGTTGATGAAATGAGCAACAAAGGTCCTTCCATTTACGACATCCTGGCCTTCAGCTTTGCCGACACTCGGACCGCCGATGCAGTGGTCAATGAGTTGAAGGCCTCGCAGAAACTTGGAGACTACAAGGTCGAGGCTGAGGCCGTGGTGATTCGCGAAGCAGATGGCTCCGTCAAGGTCCATGAACCAGGCAAAGGCGGGAGGGATGCGACCATTGGCGCTGTTGCCGGGGGCTTTCTCGGTCTGCTAGGTGGCCCAGTAGGGGTCCTGTGGCTTGCCGCTGCGGGCGGTGGGTTGGGCGGTGTTGTCGGCCATTTTGCCGGTCGCGCCATCCCCGCTGACGACCTGAAGCAGATCGGCGAACAGCTTCGGCCAAACAGCTCGGCATTTCTGGCCCTGGTCGAGGACACCGATGCAGAGGTCGTGGTGAACAGTATGTCTGGCTACAAAGCCAATGTAGTCACCGTGACGCTGGGTGATGAGCTGTCCGGGACGATTGCACAGGCAGTAGAGGCAGATGTGGCGGAGCCGGGTGCGCAGACGAGCCAGGAGGCTACATCAATGACAAGTCAAGCTACTAAAGAAGATACCAAGCAGACTCCTAAGCCATAAGACCTCTATGGTGGCTTCAAGGGGGAAGGTCGATAGGAGCCAGGTCGGCTCCGGACGGGTCGAACGCACCCACATGATTCTGTTCACCTTTGACGAGACGACGGGTGGCAGCCGCGACATGGGCTCGCCAGTGACGAACGATTATCCGGTGGGCAACAACGCGTTCACCGGCACTGTCGAGTGTGTAACTTTACGAGTAGTTTGTCCGCAGATGGGATCAAAGTGTGTCCGCAAGCAAGCTCAAGTTGATGAGCCTAAAACTGCTGGAATACGAGCCTTTGGACCCAAAGAATGTCCGCAAGTCCAAATTGGCCGGGATAGTGTGTCCGTAAAGTGCATTTCCACAAGCACGCATATTGCTACTATTAGGAAGGCTAAAGCGTTTCATACGTCTCCACAAGCGGCTTCTCACTTGTGGAAGCAAAGTGTGTCCACACTCCATTGGCTAACATAGGCCGTTCGAGGCGGATAAACTTCGGGTAAAGTTACAGAGTGGGTGCGGATCAATGTAAGCTAGGACCAGGATACGTGCGAAATTCTATCATAGTGAAGCTTTGTTCTAAATTCCGCGTTCAGAATCCTGAGAGAAAGATCATTATCATCGGATTGTTGACCAATTCGGTACAGCCACATTATCAGGGTTTCAGCCATTTTGAAAGAAGACGCATCAAAAGTGAAAGTGGATATCCGCGATAAGCGTCTCCTAAGGGAAGTCTCTCATTATTCATGCACCCTTGTTTAAAATGGCTGAAATCCTGATAAGGAGAAAACGATGGTTCCGAAAGCTGAAGAACTGGTAGGCAGAACGATTGGAGGCTATCTTCTGCTGAAGATGCTCGGCAAGAGCAGTATCAGTGCTGTCTTTTTAGCACGGAGCGTAGATGACTCACAGGAGCAGGCTGCTATCAAGGTACTAACACCTTCCGAAATTTCAACAGCGGAAGAAGAAGCCTCTTTCCAGGCGCGCTTTCTGCGCGAGGCCGAAGCTGCCCAAAAAATGCATCAGGAGCATATTCTGCCCGTATGGGACTTTGGAGTAGCAGATCATATCTTCTATATGGTTATGCCGCTGCTAACGGGAGCAACGTTAGCCGAAAAACTGGCTAACGAGCAAGAACCGATGCCCTTAGAGGAGGTTGCCAGGTATTTGAACCAGTTGGCGAGTGCAATTGATTATGCTCATCAACACGGAGTGATCCATCGTGATATCAAGCCCAGCAACGTGCTTATTGATGAGCAAGGGAATGCGTTCCTTGTTGATTTTGGTATTTTACACCTTTTCGATAGCGGCCCCTATGCCACTGACGAGGCATCAACGAGCTTGACCAGCAATGGAAAAATATATGGAACACCCACCTATATGGCTCCAGAGCGTTTCAAGAGGGAGCAGGTTAAGCCAGTAACGGATATTTACTCTCTGGGTATTATGCTCTACCAACTCGTTACAGGGAAGCTTCCCTTCACGGCTGATACCCCCACTCTCGTGGGTATGAAGCACCTCAATGAGATGCCGCCGCCACCTCGCTCTCTGCGTCCAGACTTACCTGAACCGGCAGAGGCGGTGATACTCAAGGCGCTTGCCAAACAACCCACTGATCGATTCAAGAGTGCGTCTGCGCTTGCCACGGCATTTGACGCTGGTATCAAGGGGCAGTGGGTACAGGGATTGCAGCCTGTTCCTTCAATGGCACCACCAAAGGCGGGTGATACACAGGTAGAACAGCCAGCTGTAGCCGATGTGGTACCGGTTCCAGAAGGCCCTGCCCAATCGAATCCATTAGTGCTCAGCCCTGCCCTGGCATCTTCAGTGGCTGATATGGTAGTTGCAGATCATCCGACGCAGGCCAACCCAACACTGGCTGTGTTCCCTCAGGTCCGTTGGCGAGATTTTCCCATCTGGCTGCTCTGGGCAGCAGTGGTGATAGCAGCAGTAGTGCTCCTCGTGCGGCTGCTGCAAGCTTCAGCTTCAAGCACGCAGAATACTCCTCCTGCGTCTGCTCCTCCAGCTAGTGGTCCTGGTGGAGGCGGTGGAGGTGCAGGTTCTGCTCCTGGTGGGGTGGCGACACCTACCGTACAGTCTGGGGGAGGGGTGAGTTTCCCACCTGCTGGGGCAACGCCGACTCCTGCACTGTTGCCGACGCCAACGCCTATGACAACGCCACCAGCAGCAGTACCCGGGGCTTCACCGACACCAATGCCTGGGAACATACCACCACCAACACCACCCGGAGTGACGCCAATGCCAACGGTTCCGCCACCGGCAAATCCACCGACGCCAAGTGGGGTGGCGACACCTACCGTACAGTCTGGGGGAGGGGTGAGTTTCCCACCTGCTGGGGCAACGTCGACTCCTGCACTGTTGCCGACGCCAACGCCTATGACAACGCCACCAGCAGCAGTACCCGGGGCTTCACCGACACCAATGCCTGGGAACATACCACCACCAACACCACCCGGAGTGACGCCATTGCCGACGGTTCCGCCACCAGCAAATCCACTAGCGCCAACGCCAACTTGTGCTGGCTACACAGGACATCCGTTCAAAAAAATCGGAGGGACCTGTGCCAAAACTATCGGCCTCCCCTCTTGCCTTGCCATCACAAAGAGATGCGTGTGCTAAAAAATTGAGAACCGGCAAGCCCCTGCTCAATGAACATGCAAGCAGTTACCTGGACAACCAGGTAGAGGGGGTGTATGAATTAGTTGTTACGCACTCAAGAAAGGACAGCCAAGCGGTCTGCCCGGAAGGAGGAGTGGAAGAAAAAAGACTCTGCTGGGAAATATTGTCCGGACAAGTGGACAAGGCAAGGAGAAGAGGGTAGAGTAGAGGGAAAAGATCATGAGGAAGTGCTTCATGAAAACGTGAAGGAGGATCAAGATGTCGCTGCACGCCCAACCGCTCGAACCCATACCCGATCTGACCAGCCGGATCGCTCACGCGAGTTTTCCAAAGGGGACCCTGGCCATGCATCTGCGAGATGCGCTAGGCCCGATCTATGAGGATGCCGACTTTGCCGATCTGTTTCCCAAACGGGGACGAGCGGCAGAAGCGCCGTGGAGACTGGCATTGGTCACCATCTTGCAAGCGCTGGAAAACCTCTCCGACCGCCAGGCCGCCGAGATGGTACGGGGACGATTGGATTGGAAATATGCCCTGTCCTTGCCGCTGGATGATCAGGGCTTCGACGCTAGTATTCTGGTGGACTTTCGTCAGCGCTTGCTCTCCCATGAGGCGCAGGATCGCTTGCTGGAACCGATCTTGCAGGTCTGCCGCGAACACGGGTGGCTCAAAGCCGGGGGCAAGCAGCGCACCGATTCGACGTTTGTGCTGGCCAACGTGCGAGGGTTGAGTAGCCTGGAAAGTGTGGGAGAGAGCCTGAGAGCGAGCCTGAATGAGATTGCAGAAGTGGCCCCAGACTGGTTGCTCGGGATCATCAATCCCGACTGGTTTGATCGCTATGTGCATCGCTTTGAGTTGCAGCGCTTGCCCAAAGGAAAGTCGGCCCAAGAGACCTTGCGCAGGCAGGTGGGAGAAGATAGCTGGCATCTGCTGCAAGCCGCGATGGACGAGCACGCCCCCCAAAGCGTCAGAGCGTGCCCAAGTCTGGCCCTCTTGCGGCAGGTGTGGAACCAACATTTCGAGCGGGTCGACGGGCTGATCCGAGGGCTCGATGGCCCCGCAGTCGAGAGTGCCGAGCGCGTCATTTCGCCCTATGAGACGGATGCGCGTGCCAGTCGCAAGCGGGACACCGAGTGGGTGGGCTACAAAGTGCATTTGACCGAGACCTGTGGGGAAGAAGACGCGGTGAATCTGATCGTGCAAGCCGAGATCACGCCTGCGACGGAGCAAGATGTCGAAGAGACGATGCCTTTGCTGGGCGATTTGCAAGCCCGCGACCTGGTGCCAGAGGTGCGGCTGGTCGATAGTGGCTATGTCAGTGGCGAGGGGCTCGCTGCGCACGCCCAACTAGGGATCGAGCTCGTGGGTCCGCTCAAGCAGGAGGGGGGATGGCAACACGAGACGGGCTATGGAGTGAGTGCTTTCCAGGTGGATTGGCAGAAGCAGCAGGTGCGTTGTCCCCAAGGGCATCTCTCGCAGAGCTGGTGCCCTGGACGACACAACCGCGGCGAGGAGGTAATACGGGTGAGCTTTTCTGCCGTCACCTGTCATGCCTGTCCGGTCAAAGCGCTCTGTACCAAGCGGGAGAACAGCAAGGGCAGGATCTTAACCCTTTCGCCCCAATCCCTCTCTGAAGCGCGCTCGCGTCGCCGAACGGAACAAGGCACCCCTGCCTTTCAGCAGCGCTATGCCTTGCGGGCAGGCATCGAAGGCAGCCTTTCCGAAGGGATTCGCAGCCATGGTCTGCGCCGTGCGCGCTATCGAGGGCAGTCCAAGAGGTTGTGTTGCAAAAAGGACGATGCTGTGGTAAGCTCTGCTTCTCTTCAAGAACACCAGAGGAGTTGTTTTCATGAACCCGCAGAACCCGTTCAAATGGCGTCACTTTGAAGCCGAGATCATTCTCTTGTGTGTCCGCTGGTACCTTCGCTACTCGCTCAGCTATCGCGACCTGGAGGAACTGATGCGTGAACGGGGACTGCAGGTGGACCATACCACCATCTACCGCTGGGTGCAGCACTACGCTCCCGAACTGGAAAAGCGCTCTCGACCTCACCTCAAAACCACGAATGACTCCTGGCGCGTGGATGAAACCTACATCAAGATCAAGGGAACGTGGACGTACCTGTACCGAGCGGTCGATTCGGAAGGGAATACCTTGGAGTTTCTCTTGAGCCCGACACGCGACGCCGAGGCCGCCAAACGCTTCTTCCTCAAAGCACTGCACACTCCTGCTGGTTCAGCTCCTGGGGCGCATCCGGCCGAGGCGCAGGTGGAAGAGCCCGCGGCTGTGGCTGATCTCAACACCCCCACGTCGGCTCCTGGCGTGATCACTGTTGAGACAAACGCGGCCTCTCCGGTGGAAGATCCTACGGCTCCAGCTCACCCCACCCCCACGAAGTCGGCTCCTCGCGTGATCAATGTCGATAAGAATGCGGCCTATCCCAAAGCGATTGCAGAGCTCAAAGCCGCTGGTCAGCTTCCTGAGCAGGTCGAACTAAAGCCTGGTCAAATACCTCAATAACCTGATCGAGCAAGACCATCGTTTTATCAAACGGTTGGTCAAACCAGGGATGGGCTTCTTTTCGGTGGAAACGGCCGAGCGAACGCTGCAAGGGTATGAGGTCATGCACATGCTTCGCAAGGGACAGGTCAAAGGTGTGGGCAAAGGAGACATCACTGGGCAGGTGACCTTCATCGCCCGCCTGTTTGGAGTGGCGGTCTAAGCCCAACAAGAACGGGGGAACCCCTGGCCATTGTGTTCCTCTGCGAGTTTTTGCAACACAACCGTTTTTTTCATGAACCAGCAGAACCCGTTCAAATGGCGTCATTTCGAAGCCGAGATCATTTTGCTCCGCGTGCGGTGGTATCTGCGGTATTCGCTCAGCTACCGCGACCTTGAGGAAATGATGCGGGAACGGGGACTGCAGGTGGACCACACCACGATCTACCGCTGGGTTCAGCACTATGCTCCAGAACTGGACAAACGCTCTCGGCCTCACCTGAAAGCCTGCAACGACTCCTGGAGAGTGGATGAGACGTACATTAAGGTCCGCAAAACCTGGATGTACCTCTACCGGGCGGTCGATTCCGACGGCAACACCCTGGAGTTTCTCTTGAGTCCGACGCGCGATACCGAGGCGGCCAAACGCTTCTTTATGAAAGCCCTGCATGCGACAGGGTGTTCAGCTTCTGGAGGGGACGCGCCCCAGGAGCAGGGGGATGAGCCCACGGCGGCGGTGGATCCCAACCCCACGAAGTCCGCTCCTCGTGTGATCAACGTCGATAAAAATGCGGCCTATCCCAAAGCTATTTCCGAGCTCAAAGCCGCTGGGATACTCCCTGAGTCTGTTGAACTGAGACCAGTCAAATACTTGAATAACCTGATTGAGCAAGACCATCGTTTCATCAAACGGTTGGTCAAGCTAGGGATGGGCTTCTTTTCCTTCGAGACGGCAGGACGAACGCTCCAAGGCTATGAAGCGATGCACATGATTCGCAAGGGACAGATGCATGAGGTGAACAAAGGCGACATCACTGGGCAGGTGACCTTCATCGCCCGCCTGTTTGGAGTGGCGGCCTAAGCTGAGCAAGACGCAATCCTCCATGCCCATTGCCTTCGGTGACGAGTTTTTGCAACACAACCTTTTATACTAGCAAACTTAATAAAGTTATGTGAAGTAACTCCTATTAATCGACTGACGGCCCTTTGCGTCACAGGATACCCTTTATTCTCCAAGAGTTCTATAGCCTCTATAACCTTAGGCAAGGTTCAAACGAATGTGACAGTTTACTTCGTTTGCATATACGCAATCAGGCTCTGCAAGCCACAGCACATTTAATTTGGACTATTCAAACTGTGACATTCCCTTCACGGTTTTTGAACCTTGTCTTAGCCCAACAAATGAGTTTCCTGCTCCGATACCAAGGGTTCGTATCGCTCACGATATGCTTCAATACGTTGCATTAACAGGTCTCTTACTCTCGGATATAATCTGAAGTTAGTTGAACTCACCCCAACGATTTGACCAACGGCACGCAGAGTTTTTGCAACACAACCCGCCTTGTTGCCTAAGTATCTACAACTTTTTCATACACCCAGTTATTCTACTACTTCAGCGCCGAGACGTCGCCGAACCTCTTGCTTGGAATGGGACAGTGCCCATTCCAGGTGGACCTGCATCGCTTGAGCGGCGGCGGCTGGCTCCCCCTCCTGGATGGCCTCAAGTATTGCCGTGTGTTGCTCTGCGTAGGACAGTAGCAATGCCTGAGTGCGTCCTGCCGCGATGTCGAACACCCAACCCTGCGCACGGGTGGTCGTGGCTATCGTAGCGGCGAGGAAAGGATTGTGCGTTGCTTCGGCAACCACTCGATGAAAGGCAGCATCGCTCTCGCGGAACTGCTGGCGTTGTTGGGTCTCCGCGCTCCGCTGGTTGAGGGCCACCACCTCGCGCAATTCCCGCAATTCGTGAGGCGTGATGCGCTCTGCAGCCAGGCATGCAGCCGATGGCTCAAGCGTGAGGCGGAACTCATAGAGACTGACCACTTGAGTGGGATCAACGGGTGTGAGAGAATCGAGCATCGTCATTGCAAACGGCGATGCCTTCTTGGCTACATACAGACCACTGCCCCTGCGCGTGTAGACCAGCCCTGTCGCCACAAGCACTTTCACCGCCTCGCGAACCACTGTACGGCTCACTCCTAGCTGCTCGCTCAACTCATGTTCGGTTGGCAGCCGGTCACCAGGTTTCAGGTCGTCAGAGGTGATCAGCTCCGTGATCTTTGCCGCTATTGTTTCATAGGCTGGTCGGTATCCGTCCTCTGCCGGTTTCATCATGCTCGTCATGTTTTCTCTGCCTTTCCTGCCCACGCTCCCAGCAATGGGTTTGCTTGCCATAACACCAAGTCCCACTCAATCCCTGTCCCCCAGACAGGGAGATCGGGGATCTACTTTTTGTTGTCCTATTACTATGTACAAGTATATGCGCCAGGAGCCGTATATGTCAAGATGAGATGAGAGATATAAGTAGTATATATTTTTCCAAGTTATCCTAGCAGTTTGGTTATTAACACCACTGGCCAGGGCTGGTTCCCAACTGCCTAGGGGGCAGTTGGTCGAAGTTTCTTGCTGTGAGAGTTGGGGCCGTACACTCCTGAGAAGTTGTTTGTTTGAGGCTAGAAATGCCAAACACAGAGAAGAGGCCCGCTTCTACTCTGCGTCAAAAAATCTCGACGAGACACAGAAGTGACGCTTACAAAATTGTATGACTTATTCTAAATTGTGACCGAATTGAGATATGAATATCTTGTAATATGCTCTTAATTAGTTATACTCATTTATAAGGGTCAAATGTGGATGAACGCACATTTCCCCTTATTACAAGATATTCATAAATGCGCTCATCTGAGCACTGAAAGGAGGGAGTTAACTTCACATCTATTCGAAACGGTACTACGGGTCACCTGGTTTTGTCTTGTGTGTATGTAGCCTTCTGATCAATCGCATTGCATTGGTCACACTTTGTCGAAGGAGGAAATACTGATGTTCCACCAGATTCTTGCTCCTGTAGCAGGGAATCTCTTCCTTTCCTTTCTCGTCGGATTGATTCCGATCGCTGTCGTACTTGTATTGCTTGGCATCCTACGACGACCAGCCTGGCAAGCGGCACTTGCCGGTCTCGTTGTTGGCCTGATCATTGCCATCGCCGTCTGGCAGATGCCGGCTGGGCTTGCAGCAAGCTCAACTGTGAATGGCATGATTTTTGCCTTGCTCCCGGTCATGTGGATTGTCTGGAATGCGATGTGGCTCTACAACATCGCCGTCCGTTCGGGCAAATTTGAACTCTTCCGTCGCTGGATGGTGTTCAACGTCCCGGCGGACAAACGCATCCTGCTCATCCTGATTGGCTTCTGCTTTGGTGCGCTCATGGAAGGCATCGCCGGCTTTGGCACCCCTGTTGCCATTGGCAGTGCGCTGCTCATCGCCCTGGGTTTCCCCGCACTGCCCACGAATTGCGCAACGAGATAGAGCTTGTAGCAAGCGGGTATAACATGTGCCTCCTTATGAAGGAAGGATACACATCTTTCCCAATTTAAGGAGGTAGACATGACCAGTATCGCTGATTTGTATGGATTACGATCATCATCACGCCGTTCTCCACCCCACATCGTAACGCAGCAAGCAAGTAAGCTGTTTCAGAGAGCAAAGGAAGTCCGATACGGTAGAATGGACGTAAACACCACGCCGTCCTACCGTCAATTGAAAGGAAGGATTCTATGCTCTCGGAAGCCGATTTGATCGCCAAGCGAGCCGCATTACGCTGGCTGGCGCAGCAGCACCCGCAGTGGACTCATCAAGACCTGGCTGATGCGCTCGACATGTCCCGCTCTTGGGTAACCAAGTGGCTCCAGCGGCTACGTCAGGCCGATCCCCATGATGCGATGGCTCTACACTCTCGCTCGCGAGCACGGCACACCCCACCGGCCTCCATCGCCTCCCAACCTGCTGTCGTGCAACGCATTCTGGAGATTCGAATCGAGCCGCCAGAGAACTTGCAGCGCGTTCCAGGGCCAGAGGCGATTCTGTACTACGTCCACCGCGATCCTGCGCTCAAAAGCGCAGGTGCGCGCCTGCCGCGCTCTCAGACCACGATCTGGAAGATCCTGCGCCAGGCGGGCTGCATCGAAGAGCATCGTCGCCGCAAGTCCAAACCGCTTGAGCTCCGCCAGCCAGGGGAGGAAGTCCAGTTCGACCTCAAAGACGCCAGTAGTGTACCCGCTGATCCCGGTGGCAAGCAACAGCATGTGGTCGAGATCGCCAACTTCGTCGATGCTGGCACCTCGATCTGGTTGCACCGCGAGGTGCGCAGCGATTTCGATGCCGAGGCGCTCTTCGAGGTGGTAGCCCAGTTTTTCTGCCAGCATGGCTTGCCCGGCATGCTCACCTTTGACAATGACCCCCGCTTTGTCGGCAGTGCTTCGGGACGGGATTTCCCTTCCGCCTTGGTGCGCTTCCTGCTCTGCCTTGGGGTGATCCCTCATGTGATCCCGCCGCATCGTCCAGACAAAAATGCGTACGTGGAGAGATTTCATCGCTCGCTTGGTCAGGAATGCTTGCAGGTGCACCGGCCAGGTACCCTCTCGGAGGTCTCTGAGCTCACCGAGGCCTTTCTGGTTCATTACAACAGCGAGCGACCCAACCAGGCGCGCTCCTGTGGGAACCAACCGCCGCGGGTAGCCTGCCCAGCGTTTCCGACGCTGCCTGCTATTCCCCAGACGGTCGATCCTGATCGCTGGCTCATGCAGATCAATAAGCAAGCCTTTGCTCGCACGATACGGGCCAGAGGAGATCTCATGATTAATCGCGAGGTCTATTATGTGAGCCGAAGCCTGGCGGGCCAACGGGTCACGTGCTGGGTCAACGCCGCCGAGAAGTGCTTTGACATCTGGCAGCCCGGGGGGTTCATCAAGTCGATCCCGATCAAAGGTTTGTATGGAAAGCCGATGCCATTTGAGGACTAGGTGGCGCTGATGAAGCGGGAGGCGCGCTCGGAATATCAGCAGTATCTGCACACCCATCCCAGGCTGACCCAAGGTCGCCTGTGGGCTTGAACCTCCAACGCAGGACGAAAGGATCCGATCCCCACATCACAGCATGCACTACTCGTAGTGATAGCTCCCTCTGTCTTCTGCGCCGCCAGTGGCTAAACAAGCGCGCAGAGCCTGGCAAGTCTCTGGAAGAAGACCTGTACGCTCTTTGCTCTCCATCCTGTTTGTCTCTGGTCGACGAACAAAGAAGAGTTTTTCCAGGACGAGCTTTGTATAAATTCATCCTTTGAAAATAGCTTGCTTCCTTGCATACGATGTGGGGTGGAGAACGGCGTGATGATGATCGTAATCCATACACTGATTCTTCGGTGATCATCCAGACCGGATCGCGAGTTTGTCCCCTCGACCCCCTGTTGGTTGGGGGCAATCGTGCTTCTTGCCGAGCACCTACGGAAACAGGGGGTCCTTGCTGCCATCGATGAGCGCGTCCGCTTTGCACGACGACGCTTTGGGCACTACGAGGTGATCGACTTTCTGGCGGTGCTCTTCGGCTACGCGATCAGTGGCGAACGTACCCTCGAAGCCTTCTATGAACGGCTGGCTCCGTTTGCCGAACCATTGATGGCCTTGTTCAATCGGGAGCAGTTGCCCAGCCGCTCGGCGCTCAGTCGCTTTCGCGGCCCGCTTCACCCCAGCGGCTGTTGAAGCCCTACGAGTGCTCTTTCTGGAGGATCTACTCACCCGCCCGCTCACCAAAGAGCGGCAGAGAGGTGAGCTGCTGGATCGAGCAAACAGACAGTGGGAGGTCTTCGACATCGATGGCACGAAGCTCAGGCAGCTCGCCAACGTGCCTTACCGAAGACGGAGGATCTGCCTCCCGCCCAGCGTCGGCTCGATGAGGTCTGTGCTGCTGGCTACACTGGGCGCAAGCGTGGGGAAGTCGATCTGTTAGGTAAAGGAGCCCCTCTCAGAAACGTTTGCTTCTCTCAGATCAGCCTTTGAAGCTCAGTGGCCGACCCATTGAGAAGAAATCGTACATCAGTGTAGCACCATTGTGAGCAGGAGCCTGGACAGCATCGCTTCGGTATGCTATCATTCCGCTACGCATGAGTGTGTTGGAAGGGAGATGATGGCGATGCGTGCGAAAGGACGAAAGCAGGGCCGTTTCATGGCTCTGAGTGGTCTCACCAAACTGGCAGCCCCTCCAGGGAGTCCGTATCCTCTGCTGATTGTTGATTCTGCGGGTTCCCCGGTGTTTTTCCTCTGTGAATGGTATCGGCGTAAAAAGGCGGGAGATCCTGGAAGAACTCCTGATACGTACCTCGATATGGTTTTGCCTTGGGCTGGCTTCTTGTTGCGTCATGGCTACGCCTGGAACGCTGAACCTGATCGGTTACTTGCCTTCCTGGTTGAGTTCCTGCGCGACGATGTAGGCTGCCAGGTCGGCGCGGATGGGCAACGTGCAGATGGCTGGTGTGTCCAGACAACCGGGGCTTCGCCGCTTGCTAAAAGTTCGCTGGGTGTGCTCCTGGCTGCATTGACCAGCTTGTATGACACCCTGATTGGAGCGGGCTATTACGCGTATCGCAATCCTCTGCGCTCTGAGCGGCTGCTTCAACTCAAACAGGAGCACCTGCGCCAGATCCAGAATGTTGGCGCTCCCGATCATGCAGGGATTCGCAGTGAAACACGAGCGGAAACCAATCGCGCATTCCCCACCAATCAGTTTCGCCAGCGGCGCGGCAAGGTCTGGGAACCCCAGGTGGTATTGGAGCCGAACGCCGTCCAGGAGCGCATGCGCCAAACGGTTGATTACATGATCCAACACGCCACCTTCCAGCGGGATCAGGTGATCTTACTCTTCCTTCGACAAACTGGGGCAAGGCTCAGCGAGGTGCTTGAGATGACTGCCGGAGGGTACAGAGCTGCCCGACATGCTGGTCGGGCACTCGTGAAAAACAAAGGCAGCCGTGGGCGGGAGGAAAAGACCATCTACTTTACTCCCAGCCTGGAGCGGCATTTGCTCTCGTACATTCGGACGGAACGCGCACAATATGATCCACGAGGCCGCAAACGGCTCGAAGAGCTAGACGAGGATGATCCCCTGTTTCTGACACGGACAGGGAAACCCTACACGCGCGCAGCTTTCTATCACCACTGGAACAAGCTCTTTCCGCCCGCTCAGTGCCAATTCAACAAGCAGGAGCACGTGGAGTTTACTCCTCACGACCTGCGCCATTTGCGGGCTACGCGCGCCATCACCACATTGCGGAAAGAGGCTTCGGGCGACCCCGCAACGGAGGCAGCCCTGTTGGAGGGCTTTCAGCACCTCATGGGCTGGCGGAGCCCAGAGACCATGAGCACGTATGTGAAGACGATGAACAAGCGTCAGGCTCTCCAGGGCCTCTTAGAAGACGAAGAAGCGCAAGAACAGCGTATGGCTCATGCTCAAGTCCCATCTCAGCCACAACAGCGCTCTCCCCAACTCACTCCAGGACACGATGAAGAATCATCAAAGCAACATGCTCATGAGACAAGCGCCCAGGGTGAGTTTGATTGGTACGAAGAGTAGAAAAGCCGGAGGGACCATGCAGTCACCACTCAAGACGCCGGATTCGCCGAGCGCACAAACGCCAGGATCTGGATCAACCACGCCTTCGCAGGAGAACAAACGGGCATCCCAACGACAAGGGAAGCACAATTTTGTGTATTGGGACCCGAAGGTCCAACTCGCAGCTTTTTTGAACTGGCTCCCCAAAGAACTCCACGATGCTCCAGGGATCAATTGGACCCAGCTTTCGCCCAATATCATGCGGTATTGTATCATGACGATTAAAGACAGTCCCGATGCCGCCGTTCTTGCGGTGGCTGCTGCTTCCATGAGGAGCATCGACCAAGTGTCGCAACAAACGGCGCTGAGACAGGTGAATCAACTGTTGCGTGAACTTCGCGCCACTGGTCAGGTTCAAACCCTCTCTGACCTGAGACAGGAGGAGATCTGGTATGCATGGGCAGAACGACAACAGAAGTCCTCTCGTGGGCACTCACTGGTGAATGGATATGCTGCTCTCGCCGTTGGCCATCTGCCACGCTATCTTCATCTTCTTGAGCCAGGCCAGCGACAGCGCATGCAGCCCTATCTGTTGCCACCGCCACCTCTGGACTTGAGAGAGAAGTATTTTCCGTATCGGCAGGTAGATGCAGTTCAGAAAGCGAAACGCAAGGCAGAAACGGATGTGCTGACTCCGCTCTATCCCGTCTTGCGACAACTGGTCCGTTTGCGCAAACAGCTCGCGGAACGCATGATGGCTGCCATTCGGGAAGCACATCGCAAAGTCGAAGCTGGGGAGGTCGAGCTGCCCTACCACTTTGAGCATATTGATGTGATTCCTGAGGTGAACCGGGATGCTATGACGGTTGCAGAACTCCAAATCTTGGGACGCCAGGTGCCCATGCCCTTCATCTTGTGGAACAAATCGACGTGGGTGCTGCATCATCAGGATCGCTATGACAGACGGAGTGTGAGGATGGCCAGGCACGGCAAAGAGGCATATACCCCCGAACACAACGCCTTTTTTGTCCAATTTGACGGCCCGGCAGCCAACTGTTTGTGGGTTGGGGATCTCATTGAGCAACATCTCTTGCAACGCTTTGATGCCGATAACCTCCATCTGGAAGGATACCAGGCACGCTGGCACTATGCACGTCAACTCGGATTTTCCAATGGCGTTGAGTGCGGGCGACCAGGTCTCCTCAGTCCAGGAGACCCCTGGTTTTCACGCGCGGCACAACGAGGGGAAGACCTTTTTTTTGAACCCGAAAGTCTCTATCGGGGCATTGTGATGGGAGCGGCACTCACGACCATTGCCCTCTCGAATGGCAGCCGGGTGAATGAATTGCTCCAGATCAGCTTCAACAAAGAACGCCGGATCGTTCGTACGGAAGAGGTGCCAGTGCTCGGAAATGACGGGCACCCCCAATTCGCAGAAGATGGCAAGCCACTCCTCAGGCACGTCAAACTTCACTTCCAACTGTTGTTGCCCAAAGGAGCAAAATCGGACGAGGAACGCCAGTTGTTCCCCCTCTCAAAAGAGGCCATACGGCTTCTGGGAGAGGTGAAGGCGTTGCTAGAACAAGCATATGGGGAAATTCCCATGGTCTTCCCCACACGGAGCAATACCAAATATGAGCATCTGGGTCCGGAACGCTATCTTTTCCAGTGGGACGCATCTGCTGATGGAGCAGTTGGGGCCCTGAACACCCGCGATGTGCAAGCACTCCTGCGCTTCATCTTGCATGGGCTCGATCTCTTTACGACCCAGGGCAAACCCATCCGCGTCTCAGTTCATGTGCTTCGTCATGTGATGGCCACTCATGCCAGACATTACCGTCATGTTCCACCAGAAGTGATTGCCCACTTCTATTTACATCACCGTCTCCGGGAACTGACCGGCAGAACGCCGCGGCTTTCCGAAGTCTCAGAGTATTACACGCTTCAGACTGAGGGGCAGCAGTTCGCTGCCATTCGAGCCGATTTGGATGAGCAAGAGGAACTGGATCACCTGTTGTTGCAGATGGTCCCCACTGTTCGGGATCTGGAGCAGAAGAACGCTGATTTGCAAGCCGTGTACGAGATCTGGCATGCCTTACATCCAACGGCATTTGGTCACTGCGGTTGTCCGGGGCTGTGTCCACGGGGAAATGACCGAGCGCACTGCCTGGGGTGTGGCTACCATGTCGAAGACCCGGAAAAATTGGGAGCGGCTCTCGTCTGGCGCGAGTCCTAGGCAAAACAAGCAGCACTTTGTGAGACACAAGGCAATGCGATTGATGCCCGCCAGGCACGCATCAAAGTCCAGTTGCTCGATGACATGATCAATGTGATGCGTCTGCAGCTTGAAGAGGAAGCCGCTGGCCGCTATATTCCGGTCTTCAAAGTGCTTTCCTCCCCCTACCGAAACACGGAGACCAATGATGAAAGCGCAGATTAAGCGCCGACCTCCACGTTTGCCTCGTACCTACTCGGAGGTGCAGCTTGCCGGGATCAAACAGTCCAGCACAGCGCGTCGGCTGGTCACAGTTGAGCGGCTACGAACCGCGATCGAGGCGTTGAAAGCGAAAAAGCAGGAGATCTCAGTCCAGACGATCTACGATGAGTGCGGCTTGCGCTACGCCGCGATCCATCGCAATCCAGAGGCGCTGGCGCTGTTTCGGGCGAACAGTACCCATCTCGTGGCTGCAAAAAGACAAAGCAAGCGGAAACTGCGTGCTGATGAAGAGGTTACGCCCGCGTCTCGCGATCCGTTGCTCAGTTACAAAAAGCCGCAACTGGTTGCGCGTCTGCGTTGGACTCAACAACAGCTTCTGGACGCCCAGCAAAATCAGTCCGCTCTAGTCGAGGCGAGGTTGCAACAAGAGGCGAGGATCGCAGAACTGGAAGCGAAACTGGCGGTCCTGGAACCGTACCGAACCTTTGTGATGCAGATGCGTGCGCAGATGCAGCGAGAGGAGCAAGGACGGTTCGGCGACTTCCCTCCAGGCGTGTGACCATTGGAGATCCGTCAGGTGAAAAAACGACATCCGTGTTGTACAGATGTCGTTTTTGATTGGCTGGAGGCTCTCTCAGGGGCATTTCCTTGCGTACAGAAATCTACTCCACCAAACG
>CAVYFB010000018.1:0-326073 GCA_963767625.1 uncultured Chloroflexia bacterium | reverse complement strand
TAAGACTTGATCAAGAAACTTCTAACGCTCTCACCCATCGAGGGATAGTTACTTTCTTACGTTATTTCAGTGTTCCCATGTTCTCCAGGTAGTATGAGAGGATCGGTGACGCCATTCACAGGCGTTGTGGGTGTATTACTCGTGTGACTTGCTTGACCGGTTGGATGTGCTCGTTCGAGGGGGAGTTGCTGATGATGAAAAAGTCGATTGGCGAGGAGTGCATGGTTCGTCGTCATCACCACCTGCATAGACTCAATGATGCGCTCAAGATGCTCAATACCACGAATCAGCTCCTGCGTGGAAGTCGTAGAGGAGATGTCACCATTGTAAGGCTGGGGCTGCTCGCGTTGGCTGTGCAGACGCAGCAAAAGATACTGCTCCCAATTTTTCATGGTTGTCTGGATCGACTCATTGAGTACCGCAAAGCGCGCATCCAACGCCCTGGCAAATACATCCACCAGATCTTCCCAGGGAAGATCGGTCTGTACCTCGATGGCCTCAATACGCGGAGGCGAGACTTGCTTATCTGCAACCATGTGCACCCCGGACTCATCAAAGGTCTGTGCGGTCATGCGTTGACTAATGAGTTGTTCTATGCCCAGCAGTTGAGCAGCTAATACACGATCCATCAATCCCTCGTTGTACTGCCGACTCTGCTCGGTCTGCTGGCTCACCTCCTGGATTATCTGCTGTTGCTGTGTGCTTAGTTTCTGATTCAAGGTAGCGTTCAGGTCATTGTGCTGGTTAGAGAGTTGGCGCGTCAGCGAACGTAAAGTGTCCTGCTGTGTGCTGGCAAGACGTTCGTCGAGTTCACGGCGAAGCGCATTCATTCGTTGCTCAAAAGCACGCTCCATATCCTGGCGATGGGCTGACAATCGCCGTTCGAGAATAGTATTGAAAGCTTGAAGTTCATCTTCGGTAAACGACATGGGAATGCACCTTCTCCTTGTTCTATTACCCAATACACGGTATCATATCTCAGTATAGGAGCAATAGCAGGGAGGTGTCAATGCATATCGTTGTCACTTGCCCCATGTTGGCTATCAATAGGCTAGCTATCAATCTTACTCTTTGGATTGGAGAATGAGTTATGCCACGTGCCATCGATTTTCATGTCCATCTTCCCACAACCGAGTTCATGCGGGTGACCCTTGGTCCCTATGCCCAGGCGGCTGAACGGTTTTTCCGTACAGAGGTCAAACTCAAAGACATTGAGCAAGTTGCCGCGGATTACGCGGTGCTCGACATGGTTGGTATACTACTCGCATGGGATGCAGAAACTGCGACCGGACTGCCCCCGCTGGGAAACGACTACATTGCTGCCATCGTGCAACGCTATCCCCAGCAATTCATTGGCTTTGCCAGTGTAGATCCGCACAAAGGCAAAGCAGCAATCAAGGAGATGGAGCGCGCAATTAAAGACCTGGGCCTTGCGGGTGCCAAGTTCCATCCTGGAGTGCAAGCATTTTATCCCAATGACCCCACCTTCTATCCATTGATGGAAAAGATTCAAGAACTTGGTGTGCCCGCACTTTTTCACACCGGCACCAATGGCCTGGGGGCAGGTACAGCTGGGGGTATGGGCATTAAGTTGGATCACACGCGCCCCATCTATCTTGACTCGCTGGCGGCTGATTTCCCTGGGCTAACTATTATCGGTGCCCACCCTTCCTGGCCATGGCATGAAGAGATGATCGCAAGTATGCAGCACAAAACCAATATCTTCAATGATCTCTCGGGTTGGTCGCCCAAGTACATCCCCGAGACACTCTTAAGAGAAGCCGCCACCCGCTTGCAAGACCGTTTCCTGTTCGGCTCGGATTACCCTTTCATTACACCGCAACGCTGGTTAAAGGACTTTGATGTCCTCGACTACTTTAAACCTGAGGTTCGAGAGAAACTGCTGTGGAAGAACGGGCAGAAGCTACTAGCCCACTCGGCTATAGGAAAGATGAAGTTTGCTTAGAACTCAGCTTCCCCATCAGCCAACGTGACAAAAGACCGCCTTCAGATAGGTCGTCTCTGGCATCGCCAGGCTGATGGGATGGTCAACGCTGTGTGTATAAACCTCTAGCAATTGCACAGGTCGGTGAAGGCGTTGAGTCACCTGCGCCAGAACTCCCAAGAAGTCATCCAAGCCGACCACGCCAGAGCATGAACAGGTGAGCAGAATACCGCCTGGTCGCAATACATGCATACCCAGCAAATTCAAGCGACGATATGCTTTAAAAGCTTGTGTACGCGCACCCTGTGTCTTGGCAAATGCTGGGGGATCGAGTATCACCACGTCAAACTGTTCCCCTTCCCTCTGAGTCTGCTCTAGATACTCGAATACATTGGCTATAAGAAATTCGTGTTTATCCGGATCTAGGCCGTTGAGGCTGAAATGCTGGTGGGCCAACTCGATTGCTGATGCTGAGGTGTCAACGCTGGTGACGTGAGTCTCGTCGCTGGTGAGCGCGGCGTAGACGGAGAAACCGCCTGTATAACTGAAACAGTTGAGAACGCGCTTGCCACGTACATACTTGCGCATAGCCTCGCGTTTGTCGCGCTGGTCGAGGAAAAAGCCCGTCTTCTGCCCCTGCCAGGGGTCAACGAGAAACTGCACGCCATTTTCACGCACCGCCACCTGTGCAGGAACCTCACCGGCGGCAACAGTTGGTTCCTCTACCTCCAGGCCCTCGCGACGGCGCGATTGGCTGTCATTGCGCGACAACAGTCCGCGTGTTCTCGTTTCGCTCATGAGTGCATCGATGAGCAGAGGCCGTAGGCGCTCCATGCCTGCGGTGTAAATCTGCGCAACGAGTATATCCGCGAAACGATCCACAACCAGCCCGGGGAGACCATCACCTTCAGAGTGGACCAGGCGATAGGCATTCGTCTGGACCGGATCAAATACCTGCCGCAACTCCAAGGCGCTGCGGATACGCCGCCGTAAAAATTCGCCGTCGATGGCCTCTTCAATGTCGTGTGTGAGGATGCGTATAGCAATGTCGGTATGCGGGTTGTAGTAACCACGCGCTACAAATTGGCCTGTGGCTGATTTGACGTCGACCAGCCCGCCTGGCTCTATCCAGTGTGGTGGCTGCTGCAATGCCCCGGAGAAGATCCAGAGGTGGCCTTTTAAGAAGCTCTCTTCGCGATGCGGTTTCAGGCTGGCGGTGGGGTAAAGAAAACTCAATAGTTTCTCTCCGATCTTTGGTTACGAAACATATAACCTCCTACCATTTGCCTCCTTGTTTGTCTTGCAACAAATTATGACGAAGCCTGCTGGCAGATATTCAGTTTGGTTTATCCTATGCTTTTTTCGTGACCGTTGCAAGAGTTTTCATCTCCACCCTTGCCTGCATCTCACACCAATGCTATACTATTTGCATTCTCAGCACAGATGTTCGTCAGTAAAGGAAGCAGCATACATGCAGGTAGTTTTCGTTGGTGGAGCAAGTCAGGTTGGTGCAAGCTGTCTTGCCATCGAACTGGCAGGCCAATGGCTCATCGTTGACGCAGGCGTCCGCGTGGACCGCAAGAGCGATCCACTGCCCGATCTGGCCCTGCTAGAAGGCAAGGACGTGTGTGCCATCTTCGTGACACATGCCCACGCCGACCACATAGGAGCCTTACCTCTCCTCCACCAGGCCTTTCCCACCGCGCCCATCCTCACATCGCGAGGAACCAAACTGCTGATGGAAGTGATGCTGGCCGATGCGATAAAAATTATGACGAGACGTGCCGTCGAAGAGATGGAATTGCCACTCTATCCAGACTCTCTGGTAGCAGGAATGCTCAACCAGGTGCGCCCATTGCCCATTGGACAACCCACAACCTTACCAATGCTGCCAGGAGTGACAATCCACGCCAGCCGTGCGGGGCATATAGCCGGCGCAGTAAGCCTGGGCTTCGTGGCAGCCGATGGCTCGATTGTCGTCTCTGGGGACATCAGCCTCACACCGCAGCGCACAGTGCTTGGCGCCGTACCACCTTCCGTTGATCGCTGCGATCTACTTGTGTTGGAATCCACCTATGGCGGACGACTGCACCCCAACCGGCAGGCCGAAGAACTGCGCCTTGCCCAGGCAGTCTCCGATGGGCTGTCACGTGGAGGACACGTACTGATCCCCTGCTTCGGACTTGGCAGGGGACAGGAAGTGCTGCTACTGTTGCACGCCGCCCAGGAGAAGGGTCAGATACCAGAGTTTCCTATCTTCGTGGATGGCCTGGTGCGGCGCGTCTGCTCCACCTACTTGCTGCTGCCTGAGGCACTATCACCCGTCTTGCAACGCCAAATTCGCAAAGGCTATCTCCCTTTCAGCGGACTAAACATCACCTTCGTACGCGATGAACGGGATCGCAAGCGCATCCTGAGCGGCCCTCCTGCATGTATCCTTTCCAGTAGTGGCATGCTCACCGGTGGACCCAGCGCCTGGTACGCGACACAACTCGCCCCCCAGGCCGAAGCGTCCATTCTCATCACAGGCTATCAAGATGAAGAGTCGCCGGGGAAACGGCTGTTGGACCTTGCAGAGCAGAAAAGCAGCACGCTCGACCTGGCCGGCACAACTGTCGAGGTGCGCTGCCAGGTGGCGAAATATAGCTTGAGTGCCCACGCCGATGGCGGGGAACTGGCAGGCTATGCCGCCGTGCTGAAACCCAAGCATGTGGCCCTGGTGCATGGCGATGAGGACGCACGGACAGCGCTCCGTACCCTGCTGGTCGGCACGGAGGTGATGCTGCCCGCCAATGGCTCGACCATCCGACTGCGGGAAGGCAAGGCACACCGTCTCAATGCCGCAGGGAAGGCAGTAGCACTGCCGACGCTGCCAACGGGAATTGGCGCAGGCAGGCCATTCTCATGGGAGCATGTCGAGGAACTGTGGCAAGCTGTGGCACATGTTCCCACACTGCGCATAGTTACTGCCCGCGAATTGTCCCTCGTCTGGTATGGCGAGGTGACCGAGATAATGACGCAGAGTATCCTGGATGTGCTGGATGAAGATTATGAGCAACGCTGCTTTGTGCGACAACACACCATTGAAGAGGCATACCGGGTGCGCGGACAGGAGGAAGAACAGCCGACCGATTTCCTCAGTGAGCTTGTGGGCCAGGTGTTGTTATTGCAGGTCACCTTTGAAAGTGCGAAACCAGTGCTCTGCCGGGCTATCGAGCCGGTTGCGTCAGTTCGCGTCCTGTTTCCCAAAGGCGTCTCTTCGGAGAGAACAAAATACCCCTACTCCGCCGTGCTCGATCTACTGGGACCGTTTCCACGTGAGCAATTGGAGACGGAGGGAACCTCTCCTGCCGTCTTTCTGGGCGAGGTGATGCGCAGCGCAAGGCGTATCCGCAAAAATCTCACCGCACGCTGGTTGGCAGAGCAGTGCAAAGAAGGAGCAACCTACACATTAGGCGATCTGTGTACCCTGGCCGGTGTCTCCGCACGCTCTCTGGATACACGCCTGGCCGTTGCCAAGCTCATAAATCGTTCTCCGCAGCTGTTCATGCAGCAGCAGAGTGTACTTGAGGGAGAAGGATTGTCCCTCTATGCCCTTGCTCCAGAATGGCGTGAAGCCCTGGAAGAGCCAGAAGAACAAGAGCGTCCCGACCAGCATTGGATTCTCTCGGTCATCGAGCAGCATATCGGCACACCGCATGACCTCTATCGGCGTAGCGTTGATCCAGACACAGGCGACGTCACTCTTGCCTTTCACTTCCCCGATGTTGCCCATGAACGCTATGCCGAATCCCTTACCGCTGCAGCAAAAGAAGCTGGCGTCGACATCACACTGGCTCCCAATGCCCACCAGGGGGCTCTCGCCCAGATGGCGATAGGTTGCGTTCCCCAGGCGTTGACGGTGCAAGGATCACCATCGATCTTCCACGAGCAGCATGTACTTCAGCTTTACTGCACAGGGCAGGTTTCTCCAGAAGCAATTGTGGAGGCTCAGGCCCAGTTCTACGAAGCAACAAGGTGGAACCTGGAGATCATCGGTGCAACGGTATCTACGCAGGATACACCCGGTCGATCTCAGATATCTCAGGAACCAGGTCAGCAGGAGGTAGATGAGGCGCCTCAGGCCATCGAACCATTGAGCCAGTACGATGCGCTCCAGGTTGCGCAGCATCTCTTGGGGTCCCTTCCTGGCTTCGTTAAGGTCGGAGCGGAAGTGGCGACTTTAACGCTGTTACTGCGCTTCCACTTCCCCGACGTTGCCAAAGTCCGGTACGCCGAACAGTTCGCAGAACTCTCATCACAGACCGGATGGCAGGTGCGCGTGCATCCGCTGACAGCCCATCACGAAGCCCTCATCGCTATGGCAAGACATGTTCTGCCGCCCGGGCTTACCTGCGTCGACACACCGTCGCTCTATCATAGTCAGCGCAAGGTGTCTGTGCTGTGCAAAGGAACCGCCTCGGCGGAGGCTATGCAGGAGGCACGACAACACTTCGAGGAAGAGACGGGATGGAAACTCACCTTGCGCTGTTCGTGACCAATTAATCATTGCCTTGCAGCTTGATCGCAGCCATCACCGGATCGGTATGATGCTCGCGCTCTGCAAGACGCATCTCTGCTTTCTGTAGGTTCAGCGCGCTATTGATGAGTGCAATGTGCGTAAAGGCCTGTGGATAGTTCCCCAGTGCGATCTTATTGCGCAAGTCGATCTCTTCGGAAAACAAGCCTAGAGGGCCTGCGTAGGTCAACAAACGCTCGAAGAGTGAGCGCGCCTCCGCGACACGGCCCTGCATCGCCAGGTTATCCACCAGCCAGAAAGTACAGATGGCGAAGGTACCTTCTGAACCAAACAGGCCATCTTCTGACTTATAGCGGTAGACGAAACCCTCTTCGTCCGTCAACTGCTCCATGATGCGATCAACGGTCGAACGCATGCGCGGGTCATCCGGCGCAATGAAGCCAACTAGCGGCAGAAGCAGGTTCGAGGCATCCAATGCGGTGTCATTATACGCCTGGGTGAAAGCTCCGAGCGTGGTGTTATAGCCATGCATCAGAATGTCGGCACGAATCTGATCACGCACCATACACCACCGTGGCAAGTCGGCTTCCAACTGGAGCTGTTGAGCAGCTTTGATCCCACGATCAAGCGCGACCCAGCACATCACTTTGGAATAGACAAAATGACGAAGACCACCACGCACCTCCCAGATGCCACTATCAGGCTCCTGCCAGTGAGCACACACATGCTCTACCAGGATACGCATCATCGCCCACAATGGCCCTTCTAGCTTTTCGTCATAACGCTCGAAGCCGCCATGACGGCGATAGAGATGGATGCAGTCCAGCACCTCACCAAAAACATCCAGTTGCTTCTGATCCGCCGCGCCATTGCCAATACGTATTGGACGCGAGTTCCAGTAACCACTGAGGTGAGTCAGGTCACGCTCGACCAGGTCGCGCTCACCACGAATGCCGTACATGATCTGCAGGTCTTCGCCGTCGGAGTAAGAAAGACGACGCAACCAATACGTGAATGCCCTGGCCTCCTCTGTAAAGCCAAGCACGTTCAGCGCATAAAGGGTGAAAGTAGCATCGCGTAGCCAGGTGAAGCGGTAATCCCAGTTGCGCATCCCGCCCAGGTCCTCCGGCAGAGAGGTGGTTGGAGCGGCCACTATTGCTCCGGTTGGAGCATAGGTCATCATTTTAAGCACCAGTGCACTGCGTTGAACCCAATCAGCATATGGTCCCCGGTAGCTGCATCCAGCCACCCATCTGCGCCAGCAGTGAAGAGTATGCGCTAGTTCCGCATCGAAGTTACGCTGGGGCAAATCGGACTCCACAAGTCTACGAGCGGCTTGAGCACTGCGTCCCATGCCCACAGCGAACAGCAAGCTTTCACCTTCGTGCAGGGTCACTTGCACAACCATCGATGGATGCATTCCGGCCTGGTCTTGCTCGACGCTGATAGAAAACGTCGAAACACGATATGCACCGACTATTGATAAACCAACATGCTGGTTGCCACCGGAAATGACCGCACCCATGTTATTTGGAGCAAGGAAGACCTGGCTCGGGGAGGCCGCGTAATCAGGGCTGACTTTGAGTGTCATTGTGATCGGTAGCTCACCATAGGTGCATTCCACGATCCGTACCAGGCAATGGCAAGAACCATCCTCGCGTGTCCAGGTATTGTTATTCATGCCCTGATATGGCCACGCTCCTAAGGTCTCTACGGGCATAAAATCAGTCAGCACCACTTCTCCTGTGGTGCTGGTAAATCTTGTCTGAAGGACATTGCTACCACGCAGGTAGCGTTGTACCCCCGGGATGGTAGTATCCGTAGGGGCAATCTGAAAGTATCCTCCATTTTCAGCATCCAGCAAGCGGCAGAAAATGGCTGGGCTATCAAAATCCGGCAAACAACCCCAGTCCACTGACCCATCCGGTGCTACCAGCACAGCAGAATGACAATCACCGATGACTCCGTAAGAATTGATTGGTTGATAAGCGTGTGCATTTTCTTTAATACCAACCATGTACATACTTCCTTCCGAAAATTCATAAACTAATTGAAACATTTCATTAAGATAATATTAAAACCTTAGAGAATGCTTAGAAGAACACCTCTACATCAGAAGAAAACGGAAAAGCTCACCCAATAGTAACATGAATTTAGTGCCTTTTTTCAAAGAAAGGCTTTCCGCTACAGAAATTGATAGGAATCACGGGCCTTTCTAGTAAAAGAAAACATTTCAGTTTCCTTAAAAATTCCTTAGAAACCTCATGAGCCTCAAAATAAGTGAGCCTATTTTTGACTTGTTCCTCCAGCACCTGTACCCTTCCTTCATGAGGGAAACTGGTAGTCGTAATCCGATTGGGATGGAACTTCCGTCCCTTGGGACTTGCCCTCATCAGGTTCAGCTTGTATAATAAGCAAGCCTCCATATATCTTACCTGATATTTCTCTATCCTGGGGGAAGGAGAGGGAAATCATGAACTACCAACAAGCGCAACAACTCTCACGGTCAGCACGTCAGTGGATATATACAAGAAAGGCTTACAGTCTGCCACACGTGAACCAGCCACGCCCACTGATAGGCGCAAGCCTTATCATCATCGAAGGTCTTTTCTTGTTGCTCGCTCTCCCGCTGGCAGCCTGGTCCACTACCCACCACAATCATGCTACTTCCTATGCGCAAAACTCAACATTTAGTTCCCAGGTAACTGTCCGCACGCAGAATCCAAAGCATACCATTCAAGCTACTCATACTTCACGGAGCCCAACACCAATCATACAAACTACTCCTCTACCGCAACCTTCAACGCTTAACGCTCAACTCGACACTTTCCTTACCACTCAGGTCGCAACCGACCAATTCAGTGGCTCCGTGCTGATCGCACGCAATGGCAAAGTCCTTTTTAGCAATGGCTATAGTATGGCAGATTGGGACGACAAGGTGCCGAACACGCCACATACCAAATTTCACATTGGTTCTCTGACTAAGCAATTCACTGCGATGGCAATCATGATCTTGCAGGAGCGAGGTAAGGTGCACGTACAGGATGCTCTCTGCACGTACATCCCCGATTGCCCCACGGCCTGGCAGCCGGTGACAATCCAGGAGTTGTTGACCCATACCTCCGGCATCCCGCAATTGGACTCGCCCCCGCCGACCTCTTCTCCCCAGGACTGGTTTGTCCGCTACAACAACGTCCACTTAGCTTTCGCAGCAGGCGCACAGTTCAGCTACTGTAACGTGTGCTACCAGATACTCGGGTATGTCGTCCAGCAGGTCTCCGGCGAACCCTATAGCGAATTTGTCCAGCAGGCGATTTTTAACCGCTTGCAGATGAGGAATACAGGTTTTGACCCGGATTACCTTTCAATACCAGACCGCGCAGTCGGATACCAGGATTGGCAGGTCAAAGCAGACCCCGACGATTTGCCCCTCCCTCCCGAAATGTCTTTCTTATACGCCTCAGGTCTATTATACAGCACCGCCCAAGACCTGTATCGCTGGGATCAAGCTCTCTCCCAGCACACCCTGGTCTCACAACAGTCACAGGAGGCGATATTCACCCCCTACGTCTCCTCTTGTCCACAAAATGGCCCAGAGGAATTCTGCCCTGATTTCTCATCGTTAGAGTATGGCTACGGTTGGTTCATCGCTACCGAGTCTACACCTACATCCCAGCGTCCACTCATCTGGCACTATGGGGCCCTCGACGGCTTCACAGCCTACATTGGGCGTTACCCCGATGATAAGGTCACAATCATTGTCTTGAGTAACCTGCAGAAGCTGGATGTATTCGCGCTTGTCCATAATTTAGAGCAGATAGTCTTTGCGGGACACTGAACACCCGTCAAATATTTATACGAGATGATGTTTCATAGCCAAGCGGGTAGCCGCACTGCGCGAGGATACCTCCAGCTTGTTATAGATCGAACGCACATGCGTGTTGACCGTGAGAGGACTGATGACCAGCTGCTCGGCGATTTGTGTGTTGGTTAAACCTTCCGCAATCAAGCGCAGCACATCCACCTCTCGTGCAGACAGCCCTGCAGGATAGGAGGGAAGTGGCTCTATGGAAACCGCATTGGATGAAAGCGGTACTGTCACTCGTTCCTGTCCTACCAAGACCTGCTCCGGTGTCATCGTCCTTCTGCCCACGTACTAGCAAAGGCCTTCTCACCAAGTTGGGTGTATACAGCGGCGACCGTGCGATCATAACTGGCATGTTCTCCAGGTGGAAAATGTGTGAGTAGTGATCGTCAAGCAAGTCCAGGTAATCAAAGTTGGCGGGCCGGGCCAGCGTACTCGCTTCCTGGACGGACGTCACAAACATCTCCCAGGGGAGGATTGCCTCCAACGCCTTGTAGGGGTCCGCTGCCTCCTCCTTGGCTTTGGGAGCAAGTTTGAAGTGTGGTTTCGCAATCAGATAGATCACTTCATAGGTGGGAAGAAAATACCCACGGTTAAAATTAATCCCGCCGCTTCGCCGCCAAATAATGATCTGTCTGACCGGAAAGCCTCTGAGAATATCTTGCCGATCTTGTAAGAGGCCAGCTTGCACGCGCCATTTGTGGTTATAAAAGAGTGCTCCATCTTCGGTAAGCACGCGCATCATTTGTTTCAAGCATTTACGTTGCCATTTCACCTACACGTCATGAGGAAGCGCATCATGATGGTGCGAGTACCCTTTTTGTAAAACTGCATTTGCCCACTTGCCGCCTCGTCCGTCTTTCATGCCATTGCCGGTTGAGTTTTTGAGGCTATAGGGTGGGGAGGTGACAACTAAATCAATACTGTGATCGGGAATGGACTTCATCACCTGGAGCACATCGCCGCAGATGTTCTTGTTGAGAAAGTCGGTGGGATGCTTCAATCTCATATTGTAGAGATTAGTATACCAAAAATGTCTCTTCCATGCTTTGAGGAAGAAGAAGTATCAGGATTTCTTTCTGACTGCTTTTCGGGTCATGGTGCTATTGTAGCAGATTTTCAAAACGCAAGGCGCACTTGCTCTACCTTTGATTGGTGTTTCGTCTGTAGCTGTGTTTGTTTCACAAAGTAAAACGCAAACGATAGGAAGACTATTTGCAACTGCTTGGCGGTGCTCCTTGAAGGGTATGGGGGTCAACAAAATCGGCTTCTACTCTTGCATCACCATTAGGGAAGATAAACACTTTCAGCGTGACGGAAGGTAGATCGGGACTAATATCAACAGTATATGCATGTTCTATACTGTCATCTCTGTGTATGATTGGTGTCGCATTCAATCTGATTTCAGGACTACTCCGCATACGATACCGTGTAAACTGCTTCTCCTCTGACATACCTTACTCCTAGCTCTCACAATACGTGCTCGATGCAAGTATAACCTATTGAAGCGCAAGCCGTAAGGTCTCGGCTGATGGTAAGCGGGGCTTTGTGGTCTTCCTGATGGTCTTCTCAAGAGGCATGGTGATAACCTGGCGGCCATGACTTCTTAAAAAGTTTTTGACCTTTGCCAGAATTTGTTTCTGCCGCTTCGTTCCTGAGACGCATAACACACTGCCTGTAGGAAGTCTGTTTGCTAGTGGTTGGTAGGTAACATCCTTAGAGAAAAGTAACGACGCTGGCACTAAAGCGATGTTATCGAGGCGTGCTTTTTTCAGCCTGGCGGGTGGTTCGCTTATATTGTAGGGAAGTGGTTTTAGATGGTAGTTGCTCATAGCTTGCCTGGATAGTAGCAAAGAAACCAACAAATAGCAAGCCTTAGCGTTGTTTTTTTCCTAATTACTACTGGAAGGTCATATAGCAAGATACTCTCCTCAAACGCGGAAAGAGGGCAGCCGAAGCGCCCTCTTCTTGTTCATCCCGACACTTCCTAGTACTTGAGAAAGCACTGGGACTTATCCCCAACCTCCCGTTCCAGTCTCCTTTGTTCTCTTCCAGGGTTCTCCGGAGGTTCCTTGTCAGAGACGTTGACCGGAAGCGCACGGGGTCAATTAGCAGAAGTTTTCTCAACTACGAACCGCTCATTGTCCCCGCCTCTCAGGAGGTCTACTACACATATAACTCTGCCTCTCACATTCCGCTCTCAAAACAGGGCAAGCATCTCACAGCGAAGTCACAAACAATTACCGTCTCATCGGCGGGTTTCTGCGTTTCCTCAGCGCATTGTGAATGGTCATATCAAGGTAGGTTGTCGTGCCGGTTTTGCGCTCGGTCTTGTCTTCTCGGTACAAACCGGATTGCAAAAACAGTTGCCTGGTGAGCTCCACATTATTCCCTGTCCAGTGAAACAGCTTCAACACTAACACAAAGTCTGCGCTTGATGGGCTCGCGTATCCGGTGATGTCGCCTTGTAATAAACGTTGTAATACTGGGTCATGTGCTGCTTCCGGTGGTAGCTCAGTAGCTAACCCGCCTCCATGACCCCCCCCCGTGTTCTGAGTAGGTCTTTCCTCTACAGGTGTGGTTACGCTTCTGTACAGAGCTTCAAGTGCTTCCTGGCGGCATTCAATGATTGTTGGTATTCCTGGTACGTGGTTGGTGGTGATGGTGAGATAGTGTTTTTCCCCGTACACTTCGATGTTGCCTGCTTTTTTACTTCCTGGTGGTTTTCCCTCAACAAGCAAATGGACTCCGCCTGTCCCTGCTGCTTTATTCCATGACGGTGAATACTCGGTGTAGGTGCCTAATGCCCTAATGATCTCTTGCGCCCACGGCTGTTGCGTTCCTTCTTCTATGCAGTGGTCAAGGTCAATGCCGCTAAAAGGACTGTGAGAGAGCATAAACCCGATACCCTGATATTTGCCGGTTGCTAATGCAGTTAAGGCAGTTTCAAGCGTTCCCCGGGTGTTGCTATTTTTTGGGCTTGCTGGAAGGTTTGTATTCGGGTTAAAAGGTGGCTTTTTTCGCTGTCCGTCAATCAAGCTGTAACGCCATACCACAAAGTTAGGGTATTCCGCAAGTTGTTTCAGCAATGACTGAGGAATAAGGAGCGTCTCTTTGAGGTCGCGTCTATCAGTAAAAATGCCTCTTCGTTGTCTTGTTTTTCTACCCGATGGACTTCACCTTTGTGTGCCCGACCGAGATCTTCGCCTTTAGCGAACGCATCGCCGAGTTCCACCAACGAGGAGACGAGGTCCTGGGTGTCTCGGTGGATAGTGTCTACTCACACTTTACCTGGCACAACATGCCTCGTCGCGAGGGAGGGATTGGCGAGATCACGTTCCCGCTCGTCTCGGACCTGGATAAGGCCATCTCACGTAGCTATGGCATGCTGTTGGAGAAACCCTCCGTCGCACTGTGTGGCACGTTTCTCATTGATCAGAAGGGCATCGTGCGCAGCGCCATGGTCAACGACCTGCCGCTAGGTCGCAACATCGACGAGATCTTGCGACTGCTGAATGCACTGCACCAGATGGAACAGTACGGCGAGGTCTGCCCGGCCAACTGGCATGCTGGCGACGACGCAATGAATGCCACGCATGACAGCCTCAAAGCGTATGCCATGAACCATACTGCCTGAGTTCGAGAAGAGCAACTGATAGGTGCTGGAGAGGTGTTATCCAGCACCTCTCTTAGCAAAGAAAATATATGTCCAGGGTCTCACGGTAAAAGGAAGCTGGTGGTGGTGCATGAGGCAACACTACTAGAATTAGATGAATTACTGTTATTCTTTCAACCATTGTGCTACATCAGGTGCGAAGTACGTAATAATCATGTCCGCCCCGGCTCGTCGAATACCAGTCAGCACCTCCATCGTAACCCGGCGTTCATCGATCCAGCCATTGCGAGCAGCAGCCTTAATCATCGCAAACTCCCCGCTCACGTTGTAGGCAGCCAGAGGCAGATCGCAGTGCTCGCGCACCCGGCAAATCACGTCCATGTAGGCCATCGCAGGCTTGACCATCACAATATCGGCACCCTCTGCAATATCCAGGTCTATTTCACGCAAAGCCTCGCGTACATTGGCAGGATCCATCTGGTAGGAGCGACGGTCACCGAACTGCGGCGCTGAACCCGCAGCCTCGCGGAAGGGTCCATAAAAACCAGAGGCATACTTCGCAGAGTAGGCCATGATGGGTGTCTGCTTGGAGCCATGCTCATCCAGTATTTGGCGAATAGCACCCACACGACCATCCATCATATCTGACGGAGCCACTATATCTGCGCCAGCTTCAACATGCGAGAGCGCCATTTGCGCCAGCAGTGCAGCGATTCGTCGTTCTGCACGCTGTCGTTGTGAATCACGCCACAGTGCCCGTGGCTGGTGTACTCGCACAGGCAGATGTCCGTGATCACTAGCAAGTCAGGGTTCTCAGCTTTGAGGCGACGTATAGCTTGCTGGATGATCCTTGTGAGGCGTAGGCCTGCGAGCCTACCTCGTCCTTTTCGTTGGGGATGCCAAAGAGGAGCACCGTCGGGATCTCCAGGCTGGCAATACGTTCTGCTTCACGTCCCACATGCTCCAGCGGCCACTGCATGATGCCTGGCATAGAAGCGACTTCACGAGGTTCGCGCAGTCCTTCCGCTATAAAGAGTGGGTAAATGAGTTGCTCAATAGCCAGGTGTGTTTCGCGTACCAGGCTACGTAACGTTTCGTTCTGGCGCGTGCGCCTTAAGCGCACAGTAGGAAATGTGCTCATACTATCAATCCTTTAACTGGCAATGTCCTTCTCAACACGATCTACTCAAAGGTCTCGCGTAACGCCAATGCAACATTTTTCACAGTCTCCTCAATCATCTCGTCCTCCAGGGCTAGCGAAATGAAACAGCTCTCGAATTGCGATGGCGGCCAATAGACGCCTCGAGCCAACATTTTCCAGAAGAAATGAGCAAAACGGCCCGTATCCGAAGTTTTAGCACTGGCGTAATCGACGACGGGTTGTGCTGTGAAGAACAGGCCAAACAGTGCGCCAAGCCACACAAATTGCACTGGCACGCCTGTTTCGTGCATCACCTGTGTCATGCCATCGGCGAGTAGTTGTCCTTTACGTTCCAGTGTCTCATATTGTCCGGGTTTACGTAACTCGGTAAGCGTCGCAATGCCGGCAGCCATCGCCAGGGGATTGCCTGAGAGTGTTCCCGCCTGGTACATCGATCCGAGCGGAGCAACCTGCTGCATGATCTCGCGCCGTCCACCGTAGGCTCCTACAGGCAGACCACCGCCGATAATCTTGCCTAAGCAAGTCAGATCGGGCATAATGCCCACCCGCTCCTGCATTCCGCCCAGTGCAACACGGAAGCCGGTGATGACCTCATCGAAGATCAAAAGCGTGCCATGCTCATCAGCTAGGCTGCGCAAACTATCAAGGAAGCCAGGTAATGGGGGCACCAGCCCCATATTGGCCGCCACAGGTTCTACGATGATTGCTGCAATTTCCTGGGGATAGGTGCGAAACAACGTTTCTACGGCGGCGCTATCGTTGTATGGGGCAATGAGCGTGTTGTTCGTTGCCTCCGGTGGCACACCGGGACTGTCAGGTAACCCCATTGTTGCCACACCGGAGCCTGCCTGCACCAGCAACAAGTCTGCATGACCATGGTAGCATCCACTAAACTTGATGATTTTGCGGCGTCCGGTATATGCCCGAGCCAGGCGCAACGCACTCATCGTTGCCTCGGTGCCGGAATTAACAAAGCGCACCATTTCAATCGAGGGTACACATTCGATCACCAGCTTCGCCAGTTCACTCTCAGCCTGCGTGGGTGCGCCAAAGCTAAAGCCGCGCATGCTAGCGTACACGACTGCCTGCACCACTTCAGGATGTGCATGACCTAGAATCATCGGTCCCCATGACTGCACATAATCCAGGTATCGGTTCCCATCTACATCGTACAGGTATGGACCGATTGCATGATCGATAAAAACCGGCTCGCCTCCCACGGCCCGAAAGGCCCGTACAGGGCTATTGACACCACCTGGCAGGAGTTGCTGTGCCTCTGCAAAGAGTTCGTGCGAACGCGACAACTTGATGTTGCTGCTCACCCTGGCCGAATTATCCATTATCTTATCCCCTATGCACCGATGGCTTCTAATAGTTCTTTCAGAGGTTGTGCCACACAGGTAAACATAGGGGTATCACGCAATGTATACTGACTGGCTTCTGTCTCACGCAATTCCTGAACGAGATCAAGAAAATCGCTTACACTATCGGTCTCGAAAGCGACAACGAACTCCTGGTCATCCAGGCCAAAAGAATAGGTCGTGTTGAGCGTCACCGAGGGGTAGGTCAGCCCAATCCGAATATGTTCATTCATCATACGCTTGCGTTCAGCCAGTGGCAAAGCATACCAGGCTCGAGTCTTGACAAACGGATAGACAAAGAGATACTTCTTGTCATCAGGGGTAATCACCAGGCGTGGGTCGTGTGCGCCACGAGCATTCTTCCCAACGTAGACGGAACGTTTGGTCATCGAGAGAAAGGCACGTGTCTCGAGCAAAAATGGTCCTATCGAACTGCGACGTATACGGCTGCTTACGCCTTGCAAGTCGTCAATTGCATAGGTGGCTTGCCATAACATAAAGTCGCAATCAGTACGCAGCCCATACAAGCCGAAGCAACGCATCAGAGAACGCTGTTCATATTCAGTATAAATGTCGATGAGTTCGTGCTTCCCCTGCTGGCGTGCCTCGGTGGGAAGCCTGTACCACTGCGGATCGAGTTTGTAGAAGGTGAAACGCACCAACTGCCTTGGCTGCTTTGGTTTAGCCGGTACAGTAGCCTGCTCCGGTTGTGTCGCTATCGTTGCTGTTGTCTGTTCTATCATGCTTTCTCCTCATGTTGAACAATTGCCTCGACCAGACCATCAATGGTAAACTCCTTTGCCTCAATACCCACATCGAGGCCGAGTTCCCGCGCAGTCTGCGAGGTAATGGGACCGATACAAGCTATTTTAGGCCTGCCCCCCGCAAACCAGGTAAGCGAAGCGATGCCGTGGGACCCAGATTTATCGTGGATACCTGCCCCCCAGGCAGGATGCCCCGATTCATCGTTCCCGCTGGGTGCGGTGAGGCCAACACCGCCCAACTCACCGACAATATCATCCTTCCCGGTACACTCCACCAGCCAGTGTATAAAATTGCGTACTGTAGAAGAACTGGTGAAGGTTAAGATATCAAGCTGTCGGGCTTGCAGTAAGCGCAACACTTCACGCCCCTGCCCATCGTCACTTGCAGCAGCACTAGTACGATAAGCAGCAACTTCGTCCACCACTGCACCTGCCTCTCGTAGTTCGGTGACTAACACCTTACGAGCCCCTTCAGCACGCGCCAACAAGATGCGCTTCCCCGCCAACAACTCGCCGCGTTGCTGGGCATCTTCGATCAGTGCAGCCGCGACCCCTTCTGCGATATACTCGTCTGGCACGAGATCGGCGTTCAGGCCATAGCATGCCAGAGCAGCAGCAGTGGCGGGGCCAATCGCAGCTACACGCACATTGCCGATGGCTCTGGCATCGTACCCTATGCTGCGCAAACGTTCAAAGCAGATATTGACACCATTGGCGCTGGTAAAGACAAGCCAGGTGTAATAAGAGGCAGGCTGGGGGCAAGCCCCGCCCCTACTATACTCCAACCGCGGCCCGGGCTTGTCGTGTATGGTAGGAGCGATCCCTTGCGGTCGCCCTGAGGTGGTCTCCGGTATACAAAGCCGTCTCAGCGCACTATCAAGAGGCTCCCAATCCTGTGGTGGGACAATATGAATTGTGGGAAATTCGATCGGTATCGCCCCTAACGCTCTCAATCGCTCACTCAACGCACTGGCTTGCTGGCGCGTGCGGGTCACAAGGATCCGCTTGCCCTGCAGAGGAAGCAATTTTACGCCGCGTTCAGACATATTGACTCTCCTGGATCCGATCTATACCTAACGCGGCAATAATCTCGGCAGCGCCCTGGGCCAGCGCTTGTTCTGCCAGTCTGTATCCCCAGCTGTTCGGCATCTTCAATCTCGGATTGTGAAGTCCAGCGCATGCTGTGTTGTACACGCACCTGGCGTTGTCCATCCAGGCTGATCACAAGCCCCTGGAGTGTCAGCATTCCGTTAACAATTTCACCATAAGCAGCGACTGGAAGATAACAGCCCGCTCCCAGGCGACGCATAAACATACGTTCGGCCCCTGTGGCAGCCTGGATCACCTTGTTCTCGAGGGAAGCGATAAGCGTCTGTATCTCCTCCTCGTTGCGCATCTCCAAAGCCAGTGCACCCTGTCCGGGAGCAGGCATCATGACATCAACGGGAAGATAGACGATGCGATCAGCAAGACGATCTTGTAAGGCCAGTCTATGCAAGCCAGCAGCCGCCAGCAAAATAGCATCATATTCCCCCACCTCAAGCTTACGCAGGCGAGTATCAACATTACCACGCAGCGGCAAAATTTGAGCGTTGGTGAGCAGCGCACGAATCTGTGCCGCGCGCCGCAGGCTGCACGTGCCAATACGCAGATTGGCGTTGGCCTGGTAGGGGAAATGTGGTGGAATCCTGGCCACATTCGATACCATCACATCTCGCACATCCTCACGCGGACCAACAACTGCGATTCGCAGGTCTTCTGGCTGTACAGTAGGCAGGTCTTTCAGACTATGTACCGCCAGATCGATACGCTTCTGGTGAAGACTATGTTCGATCTCCTTCACAAAGACGCCATCACCTCCAATCTCCGTCAAAGGCTTTTCTGGGATATGATCGCCTTTGGTAGAAATGTGTTCAACAGCTATCTCCAGGCCTGGCCAATGCTCCTGCAGTCGTTCGACTACCCACCGTGTCTGTATCATCGCCAGTTTGCTGGCTCGTGTCCCTATCACAATGCGCTTCATTCGTATTCTCTTCCAAATCAAACAAATAACGTAGAGCTTCGGCATACATCTGCCCACGTCCGTCAGCCGCAGCATTTTTGAGACGTAACGTAGGTACATGCAAGAACTTGTTCATCAGGCGCGTGGTGAGTTCTTGCAGTGCAGCAGCTTCGCGTTCAGAAAGTGAAGCACCTAGTTGCCGCATGGTACGCGCCAGTTCCTGTTGGCGTAATGCGTCAGCACGTTGGCGCATATCGCTGATAGCGTCAACGACGCTGAGGGAGCGCAACCAACGCTCAAAGACGCTGACCTCCTCGGCAATAAGGGCTTGCACATGCTCCACCTCCTGCATACGCAGGCGCATACCCTCACTGACATTGGCTTGCAGGTCATCCAGGTTGTAGAGATGTACGCCAGGCAAGTTGACAACAGCGGGGTCGACATCACGCGGGAGGGCAATGTCTATAAGCAGCAATGAGCGCGCAGCACGTTGCTTCATTACTTGCTGCATGACTTCGACAGTTATAATAGCATGTGATGCCATAGTGGAAGTGATCACTACATCGGCTTCTATCAGAGCCTCAGCAAGTTCGGCAAAGCTCCGCTGTGCTACACCCAGGCGCTGCGCCAGCTCAATGGCATGTGCCTGTGTACGATTAATGATCACAAGTCGTTGTGCGCCGTTATTCCACAGGTTACGAGCGGCAAGTTCGCTCATCTTCCCAGACCCTACCAGTAGAACGCTCGCTTCACTCAGTGCGGGAAAGTATTGTCGTGCCAGTTGTACCGCTACGTGACTTACCGAGGCCGCATTGCGACTGATCCCCGTCTCGCTACGAGCACGCTTGCCTGCAACCAACGCTGCCCGGAATAGCGCTGACAGGATGGGACCGGCAAACCGACCACCTTGGGCAAGTTCCAGCGCCTCTGCTACCTGGCCCTGAATTTGGGGTTCACCTGGTACCAGCGAAAACAGGCCACTTGTAACGCCGAACAGATGGGATACCGCTTCTTCGTCGGCGAAATCATAGCAGTTCGCTTCAAGCTCGCTAGGTTCTACTCCACGTGTCTCGCTCAGTATACTCAGTAGGGTTGTTCGTGCCTTGTTTAACTCCGGGCAGACTGCGTACAACTCCAGGCGGTTACATGTTGAGAGCAGGGTACTTTCCTGTACTACGTGCTGCGCCGTTTCGAGGACGTGGGGTAACTGATGCGGTGAACAGGCTAGTCGTTCACGTAATGCGATGGGCGCAGTGGTATGATCGACGCCAACAACGACAATATGCATTATAGCCTCACCTCATCGTCTCTTGTACGACAGTCGCCAACGCTTTGATAAAGAGCGGCGAGGTATTAAGCGACTCGGTGCGAGCGAACTTGATTCCAACAGCCTCCGCCTGTTCACGAGCCCCAATCTCGATATCGTAGAGAATCTCAAGATGGTCGGCCAGGAACTGCACCGGAGCGATCAAAACGTGGGTATGGCCAGCGGCGCGCAGCTCAGGCATCACATCGGCAAAGTCCGGCTTCAGCCACTCCTCAGGCGTGTGGCCCGCACTCTGGTAGCAGAACATCCAACGTTCAGGCGAGAGACCCACTATTTCAGCCACTCTAGCAGCAGTTTCCTTCAGACTAGTAATGTAGTCTGGCTCATGCTCTATCACTCGTTTCGGCATGCTGTGGGCTGTCAAGAGTACTGGGACACGTTCACGCACTGCCAGTGGAAAGCGCTGGAGCGCCTGTTGCACCCGTTCAGCCAATGCCTGCAAGAAAAAAGGCTGGAGATGCCAGGCGCCTGCAATCTTGAGTTCGAGGTCATCACGCTTCAGACCAGCAACGGCGTCATTCAATGCGCGAACGTAGCCACCCATGATGATGGGTGAGAACTGCGGTGACATAATCACACCGATCAATTGCCGTGCGCCTGCCGCAGCTTCAGGTGTAACATCAGCAACATAGGGTGGCGCAAAACGCATCCCAGCTACGACGCGAAACAGTGGGCCATCAGGATACTGCCCATTCAGTTCCTCTTGCAGCGCGGCAGCTTGTTCACGAGTGATCTGCAACAGTGGTGAGCCACCGATCAGGCTATAACGACGTCGGAACTCTGCGACTAACGTTTCGTTGGCAGGGACTCCACCGCGCACATTTTGGAGGTAGGAAGGGATATCATCAAGGGTCTCAGGCGAACCATAGGTCATCAGTATAACACCGACATGGGACTTGGTGGGTATCATTGTCGTTGTTCCTACCTTCTTGCCGTTGTCTCGTGAACGGTATCAACTAACCGACGCAACAGGTCGGGGTTCGTGGGAGCAAGCACACCATGTCCGAGATTGAAAATATGCCCAGGGCGATTATTCGCACGCTGCAGCACATCATATATACCCTGCTCTACAACATCCCAGGAAGTCAGTAAAAGCGTGGGATCGAGATTGCCCTGAATACCCCGGTCATAGCCGATACGTGCCCAGGCCTCGTCCAGGTCAACACGCCAATCGACGCTGATGATATCGCCACCAGCTTCGGCCATCAACTCCAGGAGGCTGGCGGTTCCGGTGCCAAAGTGAATTGAAGGAGTGCCAGTCTGCTTGACGGCTTCGAAAATGCGCTGCGTGTAAGGCTGCACGAAGTGCTTGTAGGCACTGGGTCCAAGTGCACCAACCCAACTGTCAAACAACTGCACAACGTCTACACCCGCATTGATCTGTGCAATCAGGTAGCGAGTAACCACTTCGGTCAGCTTGTTCATAAGAGTATGCCAGACCTCTGGCTGGCCGTACATGAGTGACTTGGCAATGCCATAATCGCGCGAAGGGTGCCCCTCAATCATATAACAGGCGAGCGTAAAGGGGGCACCTGAGAAACCAATAACAGCTTGTTTCCCTTCCAGTTCACTACGAACGAGTCGAATTGCCTCCATCACGTAGGGAGTAGACTCCTCAGCATCGATTATGCGTAAAGCTTCGACGTCTTGCATTGTCCGAACTGGATTGTGGATGATTGGGCCGATCTCAGGCTGGATCTCAAAAGAGATACCCATGGCTTCCAGTGGCAGCATGATGTCGGCATAGAGCACCGCAGCGTCTACACCCAACTGTTCAACAGGCATCAGCGTTACCTGGGCACAGAGTTCGGGAGTCTTTGCCATGGTCAGGATATCGTATCGTTCGCGTAATTCGCGATATTGTGCGAGGCAGCGACCAGCCTGGCGCATGAACCAAACAGGGGTGGCATCGGGCTGTCTATGATGGCATGCAGCAAGAAAACGCGCTGCTCCAGTGTGTGGCGACATCGTTTAGTTCCCTCTTCATTTTGCGATATATGCAGACAAATCTCACAAATATCATAATTATGAGATAGTCTATAGAGATTTTAGAGTTTTTTCCCACAATAGTCAAGGGTAACTTCCCCCTTGTTGCAATATCACCAATGTGCTAGTATCCTTCAAGAGCATACGACAAGGAGCAACCGTAAACCAATGGGATCAGATCAGACCGAAATACCAACAGAAGCAACAGATCAGGTGCAACCTCACGAGCCAGAACATACCCAGCAATCCTCCCCAGGACCAGCAACTCTACCTACGCCATCATTGATAGCAGGTAGCTTCGACCTGCTGGCATTTGGCATTTTAATCTTCATTGCAGCATCCTTCGCATTTACAGCGCGTCTTAATGCGCAACCCCCCAGCTCGCTCGTCCCAGCGGCGGTGTTGAGTGCTACAGGCTGTGGCTTGCTTGTCACTGCGCTCCGCAAACTCCGTACAGCACAGCGACCTGGATTGTTCATAGCAGGTCTGGCTGGTTTCGTCCTGGCACTCGTTCAGTTCACAGCCGCAATCAGCTACCCCGGCGTACTCACTATACTGAGTACAGACGAAGGACAACGCCTGGGATTTTTCGCTACCTGGGGATTAGTTGCAAGCTTTTCAATCATTTTTTCCGTAGCAGGCGCAGCACTGGGACATCTCTGCTTTGCACCCTTGCGCCCCTTACCGGCGCGGGCATTACCTGCCCCCCAGGCAGGGTTCCAGTCCCCCAGACAGGGTCCCACGGCGGCACACCGTCCCCCAGACGGCGTCCTACACACAATCACCCGGATTGCGTCCCAACCCAGCCCAACCCACGCCCCTACGGAACATTCTGCCACACAGACGGAGACTCCCTTGCGTTCGTTCGTCAATTACCTGATCACTGTACTGCTACTCGGCCTGGCTCCTACACTGGTGGGATTTGTCTTCAGCGCTGCTTTTGACTACATGCTCGGCATCTACCAGTTTACCCCTGGTCCCTATCCTACCTCACGATTACTGAGCGCTATGCTGCCGTGGCAAATACCTATTCATCTCGACTCTAGTAGCAGCAGCCTTGGTTCAATAGTCCTGCTCCTATGGCGCATTCCTGCATTCGTTGGAAACCCAACGGCCTTCGACGTGCAAGCTCTGGAGCCTCTCGTCTTCAATGGGGCTGCACTGGGTCTGCTACTGCTCACAATGCATGGACGGAATGCAGGTAAATCAGATCAAGGCCTTCCTCTGAGCTGGCCGACTTATCTCATGCTTGAAATTGCCCTGGGTCTTTTCCTCGTGTTGCCGGCTGACTTGTGGATGCTGGGAGGACTGCAAGGACTCTTGCAAGTACCAAGATTCGACATTGTGGTGCCGATACCGATACTCGTCATTCTGGATCAACGTGCGTTCGTACTCAACCTGATAACAGGGCCAGTGGTGTGCCTGGCTATAGGGCTACTGCTACGTGAATCAAAGCCCCAGCGCAAAAAACGCCTTGATGGCGTGTTTAACTGATGAGATAATATAGTGGGACCCTGCTTCGGGGGCAGGTAATCTCTTTGCGGGTACTGGGGATGGGAACGGTACCAGGACAATTTACTCGGGAGGATTTATCTTATGAATGATCCACGCATTCTCATTATTTTCAGCGTCGTCTTTGGCCTTCTGGGACTCTACAACATCTACCAGGGGCTCAAGCGTATACGTGAGGCACAGGCACGCGGACAAACACTAGCCTGGTACAAACAGATTAATCTGCTCACAGGCATCGAATTTGGTCTACTTGCTCTGGTTTTTCTGACGAGTATCAGCATTCGAGAAAAGATACTCCCCAGTAGCCTGAGCGGGATCATCGTTCCTTTCTACCTGGTAGTGTTGCTCATCACCGCAGTAATGGCCGGACTTGTTATCCGTCAAAGCTTCAGCAACGCTCGTAGAGCGAGAGGACGAACTTCAGTGCAAACAACGCAGAGCAATCGGGCAGACGATGCAAGCGAGAAAATAGACGACGAATTGAACCCAGAGGAGCGGACCGCGAACCTGCAACGACGCCGCGAACGTCGGCGCAATGCTGCCGCCGCACGTCGTCGCAGGGCAGGCAAAGCTTAAATCAAATTGCATTGCCAAAGCCATTGCCACCTCTCACCTCCCACCACGCAGCCTGCAAACACTGCTTCAGCAGCACAATATTAGTAAGTGGACCAACGCCTCCGGGCGTTGGCGTGAGTGCGCTAGCCACCTGTTGCACTGACGCAATATCAACATCGCCGACGATACCTCCATCAGGCAACGGATTAATACCAACATCGATAACGACCGCACCAGGACGCACCATATCCGCACTTATCAGCTTGGCGCGACCAACCGCTGTCACAAGTACATCAGCCTGAAGCGTGAAGTCCGCCAGGTTCATAGTGCGTGAGTGGCACACAGTCACGGTAGCGTTTTTCTGTAGTAACATCATCGCCAGCGGCTTCCCCACAACATTGCTGCGTCCCAGGATCACGACTCGTTTCCCCTCTAGTGGAGTGTGCGTGCGATCAAGGATCTCTACCACTGCTGCAGCGGTCGATGGCAGCAGGCTCGGCAGGCTCAAAAAGAGATTGCCAGCGCTCTGCGGACTGATACCATCGATGTCCTTGCTCGCAGCGATTGTATCCGCTACCATTTGCTGCGAGAGATGAGCAGGTAATGGCATCTGCACAATTATTCCCTGTGTGGTTTCATCACTGTTGAGCTGTAGCAGTATTCTCCGTAGTTCCTCTGAGGAGATGAGTGTAGGTAACTGCTCCAGCCTGGCACGCACCCCGACTTCTTCAGCGATACGCAAAATAGCCTTACTGTAGACACCGGATGCTGCGTCACCCCCGACACGCACAATGACCAGGCCCGGCGGTCTGCCCTGTTCCTGAATGTAGCGTGAAACGTCGTCGCGTAACTCCACTTTGATCTCCGCACCCACCGCACGGCCATCAATGATATGTGCTGTCACGCTCGCCCCCCAACACTGCTGGTAATTTGCTGGCTGCTCGCCGATATTCGTTCTAGTGCTACACTAAGACGGTCGCTCAATACATTCACCAGTTCCAGGTTCTTCATCGCACGCAAGTTGGTACGTACCATCCAGGCAGCGCCAGCTCCCGCGCTCGAGGCGAGCATGGATCCTGTCCCGATATCGCTCAACACTTTGGTGTTGCCAATCTCAGCGATGCGCTGACAGCACTGTACCAGTTCGGCGGACCGTTCCGTTATTTCGAGTGGTACGAGCGCAGCCTCCAAAAGTCGTGTCTGGATAGCGGAACTGCGTGCCGCTCGCTCTTCGTCGGTGTCGCGAGGCATCTTAAAACATGCCGAGAGCCGTCCATAGGCATCTATATCTTCCTGTATGAGCTGTTGGAAGCGCATACGCAGATTTTCCGTCCTTTGCAACAGCTCTTCGATCTCTTTCTGCACGTCGCTATACTCGTCTTTCCCCAGCGTAAGTCGTGCAACCATGCTGGCAAGGCCTGCACCCATGGCCCCACTCAACGCAGCCGCGGAGCCTCCCCCTGGCGTTCCTTTTGTTGAGGCGAGATCATCAAGGTAGTGTTTTAGCGGTTGTTCTAAATACATTTTGTCTGTCCCTATGCTAGGTTGAATGCTGTCGTTTGTCAGCATTCTAGCACTTCGGAGGCCAGGCGTCGAGTGCGAATTATTTGTTTGTGATCTGCCCGCTTGCACTTCCCACATATGTTATCCTTAAAAGGGGGAATCACAAGTGATATCTGGCAGAAATTCCAGGATATTTCGCAGGTGTCTCAAAACTCAAGCCCTGATCCGTGTTAATGCATGATAAGGAAATAACTCATGAACGTACCAGAGCAGCACGATGACCCGGAAGATCATATTTCAACCATGGCAGAGGAAATACCATCCATCTTTAGCGAATTCGACCTCTACCTGTTTGGGCAAGGCAAAGACTATACCATCTATGAGAAGATGGGTGCACATCTGCGAACTGTGAATGGTGTAGCTGGAGTTCACTTTGCTGTTTGGGCACCCAACGCACTCTCCGTCTCGGTTATAGGCGACTTTAATAACTGGAATCGTGGAGCAAACCTCATGTACCTGCGGCATCAAGACCTGGGCATCTGGGAATGCTTTATGCCAGGGTTACAAGCTGGCATCCTATATAAGTATGCCATCTACTCACGTTTCGATCACTATGCCGCTGAGAAGGCCGACCCCTATGGTTTCGCTGCTCAACTACGCCCAGGTACAGCCAGTATCGTAGCCGACATCCACCAACACCGGTGGCAAGACGCTGCGTGGATGCAGCATCGTGAACAGCGGCAGCAACTGAGTTCGCCCATCTCCATCTACGAAGTCCATCTCGGATCGTGGCAGCATGTCCCCGAGCGACATCAGGAGGGTGCACGCGAAGAAGACCGCTTCATGACCTATCGCGAACTGGCGCATGCCCTCGCCCCATACGTCAAAGATTGCGGCTTTACGCATATTGAGTTGCTGCCCATTACCGAGTACCCCCTGGATCGCTCCTGGGGCTACCAGGTTACCGGCTACTATGCGCCGACGAGTCGCTTCGGTACCCCCGAGGATTTTCAGTACTTTGTGGACTACATGCATCAACAAAATATCGGTATCATCCTGGACTGGGTACCTGCGCATTTCCCTAAAGATGGCCATGCCCTCAGTTACTTTGATGGTACACACCTCTATGAACACGCCGACCCACGTATTGGCGAACATAAAGGCTGGGGCACGCTTGTCTTTAACTATGGCCGCAGCGAGGTACGCAACTTCCTGCTGGCTAGTGCCCTATTCTGGCTCAAAGAATACCATATCGACGGCCTGCGCGTAGATGCCGTCGCTTCCATGCTCTACCTCGACTACCTGCGTGAGGAAGGCCAGTGGGTGCCTAATCGTTATGGTGGTCGGGAAAACCTGGAGGCGGTGGACTTCCTGCGTCAACTGAACGAAGCGGTCTATGCGCAACAGCCTGGCACACTCACCATTGCTGAAGAATCCACAGCCTGGCCGCTGGTTTCCCGCCCCACCTATGTCGGTGGCCTGGGTTTCAGCATGAAATGGAATATGGGCTGGATGCATGATATGCTCGATTATATGCGAATGGATCCCATTTACCGGCGCTACTATCATAACAACCTTACCTTTTCGTTGATGTACGCTTACTCCGAAAATTTCGTGTTGCCACTCTCCCACGATGAAGTTGTTCACATTAAAGGCTCCATGATTAACAAAATGCCCGGTGACCTCTGGCAGAAATTTGCTAGCCTACGCCTTTTCTACGGCTATATGTGGGGACATCCAGGCAAGAAACTCCTCTTCATGGGCGCAGAGTTTGGGCAATGGCGCGAATGGAACTTCGCCGAGAGCCTTGACTGGCATTTGCTTGAGCCGCCAAGTGATCCTCACCATGCTCAGCTACGTAGCTTTCTACGTGACCTGAACTTTCTCTACCAGCAGGAGCCAGCATTGAGCGTACTTGACAACGACCCCCAGGGATTCTCCTGGATCGACTGCCATGACTCGGATAACAGCGTGATCTCTTTCATGCGCTGTAGTAAAAAAGAGGAAGACAGCATCGTTTTTATTTCTAACTTCACTCCCGTGCCTCGCCATGGATACCGGCTGGGAGTGCCGCATGCAGGGGAGTACTATGAGTTAATCAATAGTGATGCCGTTCGTTATGGTGGCAGTGGGCTAGAAAATAAGCAGCATATGCCTAGCGGGCCAATCCAGTGGCAATCCTGCCCGCATTCTATTATTTTAACCCTACCACCGCTCAGTACGGTGGTGTTAAAACGACGACCTCCTGTTCCAGAAGAAGGAAGTACAGTTAGAGATGAGTCGAAATCATAATAATCATAACCGTAAAAACAATGGATCACCATCGCGTTTCCGACCACCGGTAAAAGGCCGTCGCCCAGTAACAGAGGACGAGCGATTACTTCACCGTCCAACACAACAGTTGGTTGGCCCAACCGAACCAATACCTCACGAACAGGTCAAGGAGGCAGAACATGCCCTTGATCGCGCCATGCATCTCGACTTCACGCTCACCGACCCCTGGCGTGTATTCCGCATCATGAGTGAATTCGTCGAAGGCTTTGATGCACTCGCACATATTCCTCCCGCCGTGGCAATTTTCGGCTCCGCACGAGCTAAACCCGAGGACCCCATGTATATCGCAGCAGTGGAGACAGCTCAACTCCTGGCAAAGGCCGGTTTTGCCGTAATCACCGGCGGCGGCCCCGGTATTATGGAGGCTGGCAACAAAGGAGCACAAGAGGGCGGTAATACCTCCATTGGCTGTAATATTGAACTTCCCTTTGAACAAGGACCGAACCCCTACCTCGATATCTCACTTGATTTCCACTACTTCTTTGTGCGCAAAACCATGTTCGTCAAATACTCAAATGCATTCATCATTTTCCCCGGTGGCTTCGGCACTATGGATGAACTCTTTGAAGCTTTGTTACTGATTTCAGACGAAAAAGGTCAGCCACTTCCCTGTCATTCTCTATGGCTCGCAGTATTGGGGCGGCCTGGTGAGCTGGATTCGCGATGTCATGCTAGGCACCGAGAAAATCTCCCCAGAGGATGCCGGTTTACTACTGCTTTCGGAAGATCCACAGGAGATTTGCGATATTGTAGTCAAGGCTTACGAGGAGAGCTACCATCAGGAGCGTGATAATCCCTTTGTCCACCACCGCGAGCAATCGATCAGGTAGTACTTGTAATTTTTGGATTTGCATTGCAGCACCCGGCGAGATAAGACGCCTTTGCATTGTAGCACCCAGGCATCTGCATTGTACCGGTGCAGGGCTTGCGATGCAGCGTGACAAAAAAGAGGTCCAGGAGGGTTGCTGCAAAATACCACTTCACCAGGCAAGCGTACTTTTTTTGACCGTGATATCTCCATCTCTAGTGCTAGAGGGGGAACTCTCCTTCACCTCCAGACAGGTCGCAAACGAACTGGCCTGCCCCCAGTACCCAATACTCCTAAATGCCTCCTTTTCTGAGGCACCTGCGGAAGACCCGGGATACCTCGCGAGCAAGGGACCGGCAACGATGTCGGTTATCTGCCGCTAAAGACCGGCAGGCGTTTTTCTCGGAATGCGCGAATGCCTTCCAGATAATCAGCGCTCTCGTAGACATCCTCGCGCAACGTCTCGATGCGTTCAAAGACGTCCGAAGTAATCGGACTGGCATCGGCCAGGATGCGTAGTTGCTCTTTCACTACGGACAGGACGAGCGGAGCTTTGGTGGCGATACGCTGTGCGAGGTTGTAGGTAAAGGACTCTAACTCGGAGGCCTCCACCAGGTGATTGAGAATACCCCATCTGGCTGCCTCGACAGCTTTCACGGGTGTGCCCGTGAAGAACATCTCCTTGACCAGGTTGAGAGGCAGGCGGCGCATGAAGCGCAGCAGGCCCGAGGTGTTGTAGGCTAAGCCGATATTGGCTGGCGTGACAGCAAACGAACTGGTTTCATCGCCGATCGCGAGATCGCAGCTCAAGATAAGGTCAGTCGCGACCCCCCAGACAGAGCCATGCACCATGGCGATGACCGGGGCAGGAAAGCTCTTGACCGCCCGCAGGGCACGCTCGAACGGATCGGAATAGGGCAGCGGGTCCTGTCCCTGCGGCAGCTCCGAAATATCGTGCCCGGAGGACCAGACCGAGGCACCGGGGGCCGTACGAATCACCACAACCCGTATTCCCGCTTGCTGAAAGTCTGCCAGGGCGGCGATCAGTTCCTCCACCAACGCCTCGCTCAAGGCATTGCGTTTGGCAGGTTGGTTGAGTGTCAAGGTGCCAATAGAATCAGAGTATTCCGAAAGAATGAACATCGCATTGCTCCTTTCTCTTCAATCACATCTTGCTCTGATTCAACTATAGCATTGATTTCTTATAATGTCCAATATATAATTTTATATAAATATCATATGCTATTAGTTATCAAAGGTACAGAAAGTAGGGGACCGATGGACCTCCTGCAATTGAAATACTTCGGCTCAACTCCTCGAAGAGGGCAGGGTCGAATGGTCCTTAAGTTGGTGCTAATGGGGTGGGCATTGCGGTTGCCTGGATGCTCTAGATGTCCCGTCTAGATCGTCCAGTGGCCTGTGAGGAATTGCAGCACGAAAAATGCCAGCAAGGGCAAAGCCAGCAAGAGATACCCTTCGTGCAGCCAGAGATGCCTACCGAAACGGGCAAGCACGATGAAAGCGGGGAAGATCTCCAGAACGAAGCGCTGGACCGAAGGCAATGGATCGTAGATGAGACCTGTCGCATCAGGTGTGCCCGGAAAGAACAACGGATACAGCAATGCTAGAAGGCCGAATACTAAGATGCCCCATTGACTCACTGCAAAACGCTCGGGACCAACGAAACCAAGGAGTAGTAATGCTAAGAAGAGAAGCAATGCAGTCGCATCAATGATATTGTGAGCAGTAATAAAGGTGAACGGCGGGAGCGACAGGATGCTTCTGATCGCGGTGAATGGTGCATACCAGGGCACGGTCAGGCCTACTCGCCAATGCGCCTGGGCATGTATAAGAGCGAGCGGATCGTGGAAGCGCAGGTTTAGATAGTAGGCAAAGAGGCCAAGGCCAAGTGGAATAAGCAGTGCGGCAGGCAGTCCGGAAAGCATTTTGAACATCTGCCAGCGTTGTTGCTCACCCCAGGCTGATTGAATCCGAGGCCACACCTGGCGTACAAACTCATACAAGAAGAGGAACAGCAGCAGCAAGCCTAACGAGCGAGTCAATGCCGCCAGCGCGCCAGAGAGGCCTGCAAGCCACCAATGACCGCGTCGCATGGCATAGAAGGATAGCAGCACGAAGAAGAGGAACAGCGACTCATTGTAGGCAGCAAAGAAGAACAGAGCCGTAGGGAAGACCGCCAGGTAAAGCGCAGTGCGTCTAGCGGTATCGCTATCGAATTCTGTCTCCACAAAGCGATAGAGCAGGATCAGCGTACCCAAAAAAGCCAGGTTGGAGATGAGCATACCCACATAGAGGACGTTTCTATGAAGTGTAAGACTGACAACCCGTTCCAGCAAAGGAAACAGGGGGAAAAATGCTGCCAATTCTGGATTGACATAGCCCTTAATGGCAATAGCATTATACCAGTTCACGTCCCAATGTGACCACCTATTGACCAGGACCATGAATGACAATGGCTGGCGAGAGTAGTTTGGGAGAGTGAAGAGAATGACACCAAAATACGTCAGTACGAGGAAGATGGCACGCGTAATCAAAAAAATAGGAAGGGTGACTAAAAAAGCCTTGTACCACGGTTCTATCGCTGCTGGCTTCTTCAGTTGCCCTTGAATGCTTACCTTGCCCGCTTTCGGTGCTTGTGCCTTAATTTTCAGCATTGAAAGAGCCTTCTCTTCTTGCATAATCAGGAGAAACTCCTCAATAATCTCTTATAATATAGGCCATAGGAGCTTTTGTATATATTCTAATGTATTCCAACTATTATGGTCCAAGGAAACTGATTCATGCGTACTTTCGCCTAAATGATCTGTTAGCCAGCAACGTTCCATTTGTCCCCCCTTTCTTCTATACTCGTGAAAGACACCGATTCGTCTCTTGTCTTTTCTGAAAGGAGCCATCACCATGGCAAACGCTTCCAGCAGGCAGATCATCGATGCATGGGCCCAACCAGTCGTCAAAGGCGGTTTTCTCCCTGAAGTCGTGCGGCTCTTTGAACAATCGGGATCAGCACATCTACTAGGCCAGGAGTTGAGCGCAGTACAACTCGTCGAGCTGATGGACAAAGCAGGTGTGGATCGCGTCATGCTCTGTGCCTGGCACCGGCCAGGCACATGGGTCATCAGCAATGATACCATTGCCGAGTTTGTCCGCCAGTTTCCCCAACGCTTCGTTGGAGTTGCGGCAGTCAATCTGGAAAAGCCCGTTGAGGCGGTCCGCGAATTGGAGCGCGCCGTCAGAGAATTGGGGTTCAAGGCATTACGGGTGGTGCCCTGGCTGTGGAATCGTCCCCCCAACGACAAGTTCTATTTTCCACTCTACGTCACCTGTATCGAGTTGGATATTCCTTTCTGCACCCAGGTCGGTCATACAGGCCCCCTTATGCCTTCCGAACCTGGGCGTCCGGTTCCCTATCTCGATGAGGTGGCTCTTACCTTCCCCGAGTTGCGGATTGTCGCGGGTCACATTGGCTATCCCTGGACGGACGAAATGATAGGGGTCGCCTGGAAGCACGAGAACGTCTTTATCGACACCTCTGCCCATGCACCACGCTACTATCCTGCGCAACTAGTGCAGTATCTCAAAACCTATGGGCAAGACAAAGTGCTCTTTGGAACCAACTTCCCGCAACTGTCTTGGGAGAAGTGTGTCCAACAGGTCCAAGCGATGAACTTGCCTCACGAGATCCAGACGAAGTTTTTGGGTGGAAATGCGCGACGTGTCTTTCGACTCGATGAAACACAGCCCACAACAGAGCGATGAACCAGATGGTCCTCGAAGGTGCAGGTGACCATGGACATCCATCCCCTTCTCTATTTGAGGATCGATTGTATCCTCTTTCCTTGCTACAACCAAAGAGGAACAAAAAGGAGGAATCAACTATGAACTCACAACCAGTCCGACCGCAAGACTCGCTATCTCCCAATGAGATGGAGGTCCGCGCGCTCTATCGACAACTGTTGGATGGCTGGAAATCGCTCTTTTTCAGAATACCCCGGCTCAGTTTCATGGCAGACCGGACCTGGTCCAAGAACTGACAGAGGAACTGCGGCAGTTGCTAGAATGAGTTCGCCACCCAGGTTCAGTGCCGTTCGTGTTTTGTCTCCCAAATGGACAAAGTCGAGCTACAGGAGAGACTGGGAACCTGTCCCAGGCTAGATCTCCGTCAGGCGCAGCACCATTAGTTCCTGATCAAAATAGCGATCTTGCAACTTCAGCGCGCGCCGTTCCAGCCCATAGGTTTCAAAACCCAGTGAGATGAAGAGGTGACGGGCTTCTTTGCTGGTAAGCACCACGCTCAAGTTGATCTGTTCGAGGCTAGGCAAGGTCTTAGCATAGGCAATGGCTGCCTGCAACAACGCCTTGCCTATCCCTTTCCCACGCAACTCCTGTGGCACATACATCCCCCAAATGACGCCCTTGTGCCGCTTTTTCGCTTCTTCCTCTTGCCGGAAGCCAGCAATACCCACCAGGGTCGTCCCCTCAAAAGCTCCGAATGTCACGTCTTCAGGCGCACTATGTCTCTTGCGCAGTCCCTGTGCCACACCGGCAATGCCTCGTTCCAGGATCTCTTCATAGGAAGCCCCGAACGACTCGGGGTTGTCGCGCAAGGCCCGGAGCCGAATATTCCAAAATGCTTCGGCATCCGCTTCTCTCAATTTGCGTATGTCCATCTGTGCCCTCCTCGACACCTTGCTCTTGTGCTTGATGCCTATGCGCATCTCCCTTTCATCCTACCGCTTCAGAAGGCGGTCGTCAAGCAGAGGAAAGAGGCACACAACAGTCAAGCTAGCTGTCACAATGGGCCAATACCCTGCTTGGAAAGCGAGTCCATCCGTCAAACCTCATGCTACTACCGAAACAACCTCTCCCAACCTTTGCTACCAATCCCTGATAACCAGGTAGCCATGCGCGACTGCCTGGACAATATCTGCGCGACTGATAATACCAACCATTTTACCATTACGCATCACCGGAACACGCTTGATCTTGCGTTTGTACAGGAGCATTGCAACCTCGCCAACCCGCGTCTCTTCATCGACAGCGATGACCTCAGGGTTCATAATATCCGCCACACGCAGGCCTTCTCGATCGACTTTCCCAATAATGTCGGCTTGCGTGATGATACCGACGATCCTGCCTTCTCTATCGATAACAGGCGCACCACTAATATGTTCTCGGCTGAGGAGTTGTGCGACTTCCTGCACACTTGCCTCGGAGGAGATCGTATAGACTCTGTGGGTCATAATAGCTCGTGCTTTCATAGCACACACTCCTTTATGTGGCTGAGTGACAGGAGCATCCTGTTGCCACCCCGACGACTATTCTCATCATCACAACATGATGTGAGATTCTTTAGACCTTCATTTCTCTTCCCGTGTATTCGTTGATGGCACTCAAGAGCATCATATGGACCTGATCGATACTTTGGTTCCCATCTACCTCTCTCAGCTTGTGCTGCTGACTGTAGTAGTCGAGCACCTGGGTGGTTTGCGTGAAGAAGATGACCAGCCGCCTGCGCACTGCCTCTCCCGTATCATCAGAGCGTTGGTAGAGGCTGCTTCCATCCAGATCACACCGATCAGCCACATGCGGCGGACGAAATTTGACGTGGTACACGTGCTGCTGCGCCTGGCAGAACAATCTGCCCGCAAGTCGCTGAAGTAACTCACCACGAGAAACCTTCAGGTAGATCGCGAGATCGACCTGTCGCTTGACACGCAGGAGGTCAGCATCCAATGCCTGTGCTTGCGCAAACGTACGCGGAAAGCCATCCAGCACCACCCCCTGCATACCCTCAGGTGCTTCAATGTGGTGTATCACCAACGGGATCGTCATCTCATCGGGAACCAGTTCCCCGAGATCAACATACGTCTGTGCTTTGAACCCAAGTTCAGTCTGATTTTCAAAGGCCTTTCGGAACAGGTCCCCACTGGCAACATGCCGAAGTGCGAAAAGCTGAGAAAGTTTCTCTGCCTGTGTTCCTTTCCCTGCTCCCGGTGCCCCGATCAGGAGTATATCCATGACTTTCCTCCTTACTCATATTCCTTCATAATACTATTGAAACACTTGAATATCACGAAACCATCAAAATGTGCGAGTTCAACATCACGTAGAGATCACAATTTACGGAAGGGGAGAAAGAGAGAAATGCAAAAGCGCATCCCAGATGTCTCTCTCTCACTTTAGTGGGTCAGTTGGCAATTAGCTTGCCAAAGGCTGGAGAACAAGGTAAGATGGAAGGGAGGAGGGAAAAAAGCTTGAGACCAGGGCATCCATTGCGAGAGTTGAGCCAGGAAGCTGGCCTGCCAGCATTTCTCCCTCCCTCGTAGGAGAGACCAGGGGTTCGATCCGTTATTTTCAGGTGAAATGCCCTCAAACTATGCAGTAAGAAGAGCGCAAATTGGCTAGAAAGGAACCATACGATGCCAGGACAGACACTAAAACCAATTCGTTCACTGGGCGTACTCACTGGTGGCGGTGACGTACCAGGATTAAACGCCGCTATCAAAGCATTGGTCTATCGTGCGGAACCGACGGGTATTCGTGTTGTGGGTCTGCGTGCAGGGTGGAAAGGTATCAGTTACCTCGATCGATCGCGCAACATTGACTCGCTGATCTTCTTCGATAATGAACCCAGTACCTGGCAAGACAACTATCTGGTGCCTCTGAATAGGCTGAATACCCGCACCATCGACAGGCAAGGTGGAACCATATTACAAACCTCTCGTACCAACCCCGCACGCATGCGTGTAGGTGACCTCCCACCTTACCTGCAATCTTATGGCGTTGGCCATTCTCCTGATGAACACGTTGATCTCACTGATGAGGTGCTGGCGAACTTGAACTTCCTTGAGCTGGATGGCCTGGTAGTTATTGGTGGGGATGATACCTTGAGTTATGGCGCTATACTCTCAGCAAAAGGAGTTCCTGTCTGGGGGATCCCCAAGACCATGGATAATGATGTGCATGGGACTGACTACTGCATCGGTTTCCAAACAGCGATCAACCGGGCAGGCGAATTTATCAACCATATTCGCTCGACTGCCGGGTCGCATAGCGAGACTGTCCTGTTCCGCATGTTTGGCCGCGATGCCGGCTTCACTGCCTTAGAGACAGCTATTGTTGCCTGGGCTGATCGCCTTCTGATCCCAGAAGTACCAGCCAATATTGACACTCTGGCAGAACTGATCGTCCAGGACAGGCGCAATCCACATGACTATTCGACGGTAGTGCTCTCCGAAGGAGCAAACCTTGGTGTGCCGGTGCCGGAAGTTGGTCAACCTGATGCCTATGGTCATCGTAAAAAGGCCAACGTGGCCGAGTTCCTGGCCGAGCAATTGACGCAGCGTTTACCGGGTATCCGATTTCTGCCGATTGACCTGACGTATTTCCTGCGCAGCGGGGAGCCGGATGTCTATGACAAACATATGGCCATCTTTTATGCGAACCTGGTGATGAGCCTGGTTAAATCGGGGACCTATGGTGTAATGGCGGCTCACCGCGATGGTGCTTTTATCTCTACAGATATCCCTGGGAAGGACTTGCCTGCACGGCGTGTGGATCCTGCTGACTATCACTCCACACGCTATCGTCCTCGTTTCGAGCATATTACAGGTCCCTATCAACCACAGCAGTAGAGGTCTGTGTCTCGATGACTTCGATAGCATCCTTACCGCCATAGAAGTCCCACCAGGGTTGGGCACCCTTCTTCAGTACCACATTGAGCGCCTGAATATTTTGCACACCCTTATCTTCCAGCCAACTACGCAGAGCGGATGAGCCCCCCTTTGCATAGACAGGAATACCGTCCTGCCAGGTAGCACGGCCACACAATACACCGGCGAATGGTGTACCGGCCTCTGTGGCCAGTTCCAGCGACTCAAGGAAGACCTCATCGCTCACACCAGCGCTGAGGTAGATGAACGGCACCTGCGAGGCTGCAGCCGCATCACGGAAGAACTGCTTAGCCTCTTCACGACTATATGCAACTTTACCATCCTTGTTGGCTTTTGTTCCTGCCACGTAGGCCATGTTCACAGGCATCTCCACCTTCAATACATCGATACCATACCCTGATTTAGAGAACTCCTGCATGTACTCTTTGACCCTGGTTGGCTTGACACGAGCAAACTCAAAGCTCTTCTCCTCACCAACCTTGTCGTCATAGGCCAGCACCTCCAGGAAGAAAGGCACATCGTAAGCACGGCACTCGGCACCAATGCGCTCGATAAAGGCATATTTTGTCGTGTTGATATGCGCCGTGTCCTGGCTATTGTAGTACATCAGCACCTTGATGACGTTGGCCCCGGCCGCAACGAGACGCCTCACTGACCACTCATCGAGCAGATCGGGCAGGCGTCCTTCAACGTTTATATCGTAGCCGGTTTTTTCATATGCGAGAAATACGCCAGCGTTTGGAGCACGATGCTTCAGTGCCTCCAGCCCATACTCAGGGTCGAGCAAAATAGCGCTGGCATACTTTGTAAGCACCTCCGTTACCTGGATTTTAAAATCGCTCAGATCTTTGCTCGTGGCATCACTCCCCCTGGCTTTTGCAATAGCCTTCTTAAGTGAACCGCGCTGATCCATTGCCGCGGCCGCAATAATCCCGCTCCCGTCGGCAACCGAATTAATGCCGCTGAATTTCCCACTCGATATGCGTACTTTAGTATTTGTTCCCAATAGGTTCCACTCCTATTCCTTATCACTAATTCGAACGCCCGGAAAGGTATATGCTACTAGTATAGTATACAATGCTGCTTATATATGTTGCAGCTTTCGCCTTCTTTTGAGGAGGCCGACTCACGCCTGGCGACATTCCTCATTTATCAGGAAAAACCCGCTCACTCCCTGCGAGCCAACGGCAGGAAGCGGCTTTCTGACAGGGTTGGTGTGTCAGTCCCCAGCCCTGTCAAGTTGTCTCCTGCCTGGTTATTTCTCAGGCTTCCTCGTGCTATGCTGCACTTGCCGTGCCGCTTCCTGCCATCGCTCTCGCCCCTGCTGCATGGCCTTCTCAAAGCTCTCGGTCGCCTTCTGAAAGCTCTCTAGACTCTGTTTGGAGGCGGTCTCCATCGTCTCGAGCACCCTCTGAGAGGCGTCGAGCGGAGCGCGGAAGAGGCTCAGGTAGGTCTCGGCGACCCTGGAGCCCCCCTGCTGTTGCTGAGTCTCCTGTTCCCACTGCTCCAGCAGGGAACGCGCACTCTCTACGTGGCTCTTGAGTAACCCGATCGTACTCTCAAAGACACTTTGGGCATACTTCAGATTGCGCTCTTGGGCGGCAGCGAGATTCTCTGCCAGCGCCTGGTTGGCCTCGCTCAAGGCTTGGATCGGACTTGCGGTGACTTCCTTACTCTCTTTGTCTGCCATGGACTTGCTCCTTCTTGAAAAAACACTGTGTGTGACTGCACCTCGATGAGAGGTTTTCCCTGAGGCCATAACTTGCCTCCTTAAAGGATCATACCCTCCTTGTCTCACACCCGGCTCTCAAAACAGGAGCACCGTATCACAGTTGAGTCACTAAACAGAAAACGTAGGTTTTGCCGGTCAGCGTCGTAAATTGGGTAAAATCCCACAAAGGTACAGAGTCATCACGTATTTCATCTGGGTAGACAATCTCTGTGAGTTTCTTGTGAGAAAACCCTCCTTTATTGTGACCGAGATGTGATCTGGCGAGGGTACCATTGGTATCGGTGATGTATAGTGTAGGTAGGCCCTGGTTTATTGTGGAGCACCCCCTGTGGATGCTCGGTTTTGGAACAAAGAAGAAAGAGAGGTTTTCACATGGGAACACTGAAAGGTGCAGTTGTTGTAGTCACGGGTGCAAGTAGGGGCATAGGTTGTGCCATAGCCGAAGAACTAGCGCACGACGGCGCCAAGGTAGTAGTGAACTACCGTACGAGCAGGGAGGCTGCTGAGGACCTGGTAGCCAAACTTCAGCAGGATGGATGCGAGGCAGTTGCGTTCCAGGCTGATGTGTCGGATGCGGCGCAGGCAGCCAATCTCATCGATGAGACCGTTAAACGGTTTGGCCGGATAGACGTGCTGGTCAATAATGCGGGCAAGAACATTGATCGCACGATGAAGAATCTCAGCATAGAGGACTGGGATGAGGTGATCCATGCCGACTTGAGCAGCTTCTTCTACACGGTGAAAGCGGCACTGCCCTACTTCATGCAGCAGAAGAGCGGCAAAATCATCAACATTAGCTCCGCGAATGGCCAGATACCGAGCTTCGGCCAGGCTAACTATTCAGCCGCCAAAGCCGGCATTATTGGCTTCACCAGAACGGCGGCCCTGGAGTTGGCCCGCTCCAACGTGACAGTCAATGCTATCTGTCCCGGTTATATAGCAACCGAGATGGTCAAGGCGATTCCAGAGAAGCAGATGGAGACGCTCCTGGCTCGGGTACCACTCGGTCGAGTTGGCACGCCTCAGGAGGTAGCTCGTGCTGTCCGTTACCTCATCGTCGATGGGGATTATTATACGGGCGCGACTCTCAGCATGAATGGTGGGATTTACATGGAGTAATAGACCCGGAGATGTGTAGGAGTGGGGAGAGCCGATAGCCGCCGGTGTAAAGGATTGAAGTCGTTGTAGTTAGACATGTAACTTTGCACGTAAAAAGCAGAACACAAGGAGAAAGAAACACATGGCACAACCAGAAGTCGTCGTCCTGAGCGGTGTTCGCACTGCCATTGGAGACTTTGGAGGAGGCTTGAAGGACAAGCCGCCAACTGAATTAGGTGCTGCCGTCGTCCGCGAGTCGGTCAAGCGAGCAGGGATCGAACCAGCAGAGGTGGGACATGTTGTCTTCGGCAATGTGATCCATACCGATGTCCATGACATGTACCTGGCTCGTGTGGCCGCCGTCAATGGGGGCATTCCTGTTGAGACTCCGGCCTTAACGCTCAACCGCTTATGCGGCAGCGGGTTGCAGGCGATTGTGTCGGCAGCCCAGACCATTTATATGGGCGATGCCACCGTGGCGATCGGTGGAGGAGCCGAGGTGATGAGCCGCAGCCAATACTGGCTCCCGAGCGCACGCTGGGGCCAGCGCATGGGTGATGGCAAGTTGATCGATGCGATGCTGGGAGGCCTGAGCGATCCGTTTGATGATTGCCATATGGGCGTTACCGCCGAGAATATAGCGGCCAAGTGGGGCATCACCCGCCAGGCGCAAGACGAGTTAGCCTTGCAGAGCAACCAGCGGGCAGCGGCGGCAATCAAGGCAGGCTACTTCAAGGAGCAAATCCTGCCGATTGAGTCCAAGGTCAGAGGACAGACCGTGGTCTTTGATACCGATGAGCATCCACGCGGCGACACCACCCTGGAAAAGCTGGCGAAATTGCGCCCGGCCTTCAAAGGGGATGGGACCGTCACGGCAGGCAACGCCTCAGGTATCAACGATGCGGCAGCAGCAGTGGTGCTGATGGAAGCAAGCGAGGCACAAAAGCGCGGGCTGAAACCTTTAGGTCGCCTGCTAGCCTATGCCTATGCTGGAGTAGAGCCGAAATACATGGGCATCGGGCCCGTCCCGGCAGTGAGGAAGGTGATGGAACGAGCTGGTCTGACCATCAAGGACATGGATGTGATCGAACTGAATGAAGCCTTTGCCGCCCAGGCGCTGGCGGTCATGCGGGACCTGGACCTGCCGCTGGACCGCACAAACCCCAATGGTAGTGGCATTTCGCTTGGTCACCCGGTTGCCGCAACGGGCTGCATCCTGACGGTGAAGGCGCTCTACGAACTCCGTCGTACGGGCGGCAAGTATGCGCTAGTGACGATGTGCATCGGCGGAGGCCAGGGTATCGCTGCCATCTTCGCAGCTATGTAAGTGCAAGCCTTTTCTACTCAGCATTGAGTAGTGTAAGGTAAGCAGGCTCTCGGAAATGCCGCCTGCCAGAGATGATGCATGCGGATGACCATTGGGGAAATATCTCCTGATCATCCTCGTGCATTTGTGACAGGTTTGTATGGAGAACGGGGGCAGTTGTGACTCCCTCGATAAATCGGGGAGCTACGAGAGACCAGTGGTTTACGCTTTTACCAGAATAAGCGAAGGTATTCACCTCAGCGACATGGCTTGAACATATATCCAGGTTCCTCAGCAGCAGATAGGAGAGGCAACTGGAAGGAAAGGATCGATCAGCTACCATGAGTATGCAACCTGACATACCCGAATCCCTAGATCCCTTGGGCACCTGGCGTGCAGCGCGTGATGCCAGCCAGGAAATCTGGCAGATGACTCGTGATATCAGCCTGGAGACCTGGTCCAAGCTGATGATCGACCTGGTCAATTCGGAGGAATACAGCCAAGCCACCAGCCAATGGTTGGATGCCTATTTAACGTTATCACAACCATTCCAGCGCGTGCTCGAAACGACCATGACGCAGGTGCTGAGCGGACTGAACATGCCGGCGCGCGCTGATGTGACGAGCCTGGCCGAGCGCATGACCAATGTCGAAATGCGTCTGGATGATCTGGATGCCAAGCTCGACGTCATTCTCCATTCTCTGCAGACCTTCGCTGCGTCCAACCCTGCCCCAGGCACAACAACGATGGCACCAATCCCTCCCGTCAACAGTGCTGGAACGTCTCGTGAGAAATCGTCACGCAGGGCGCAGGGAAAACCCAAGGAGGTGCGCTGATGTCCTTTTCATCTTTGCCCATAATACCAGAGGAGCTGCAAAGCGAACTGCAGCGCATTGAAGAGCGGGCCCGGACGCTGGTGCGTGTGAGTACCAGCCGCGCCAGGATTGGTCAAACGCCCAAACAGGTGATCTGGACGCTCAACAAAGCCAAGCTCTACCGCTACATTCCGGTGGTGCCCGCCGAGCAGCGGCATAAGATCCCGTTGTTTTTGGTGTTCGCACTGATGAACCGGCCGCAGATCCTCGATCTGCGACCCGGCCACAGCTTCATTGAGTACATGGTCAAACAGGGCTATGATGTCTACCTGCTCGACTGGGGTGCACCTGGTCCTGAGGACAAAGGGCTGAAGTTCGATGATTACGTGCTGGATTACTTGCCACGGGCCATTCGCAAGCTGAAAGCGGCAGCAGGGAGTGAGGAGTTCAGCATGCTGGGCTGGTGCATCGGGGCCATCCTCACGACGATGTATGCCGCCTTGCGCCCCGATGAGGGGCTCAAAAACCTCATCCTGCTGACGGCGCCCTTGGATTTCACCGATAAGCAAGCGGGAGGGTTTGTGCGCTGGGTGAACGACCATAGCTTCGATCCCGACAAGATCATCACCGCCTTCGGCAATGTGCCAGGCGAGATGATCGACTATGGGGCCAAGGCCCTCAAGCCGGTCGAGAACTACATCGGCTCCTACTTGACGCTATGGGACCACCTGGATGACCCGCGCCTGGTGGAGTCGTGGCACGCTATGAACACCTGGGTCACCGATATCATCCCTATGGCTGGGGCGACCTATCGGCAGCTCATTCAAGAACTCTACCAGGAGAACCGGCTGATTGAAGGCAAGATGGTCCTGCGGGGCGAGGGAGTCGACCTGCGCCGGATCCGCGCCAACCTGCTCAATGTAATCGCTTTAGCCGATCACATTTCGCCGCCCTGTCAATCGGAGAGCATCATGACCAAAGTCAGTAGCTCGGACCAGTTCATGCTCAAGGTCAAGGGTGGCCATATTGGCATGATGGCCGGCAGCGGCGCGCAGAAGTATACCTGGCCACATATTGACTCCTGGCTCGCCGCCCGCTCCAATTAACCGAAGCATCGTAGTCTGTTGTTTGGGTAAGTCAAGTGGAAAGACAAGGAGATATTCATGGACTTGATCAGTCCGATAGTGCATCGTTGGATAAACGAAGCCAGAGAGGACCCTGACGCCTTCTGGGCACGAGCAGCCGAGCAGACTGCCCTGGCTGCGCCCCTGGGAGCGTGTGTTTGAGTGGACGCCACCCACCTTTCGCTGGTTTATCGGCGGCCAGACTAACCTGGCTTACAGTGCCCTCGACCACCACGTCAAGCATGGCTGGGGGGGACACACCGCGTTGGTCTATCTCAACGAACGCGGAGAGCGGCGCGTGTTCACGTATGCCCAACTGCTCCACGAGGTGGAGCGAATCGCGGCCGCCTTGCGTGGCATGGGCATACAGAAAGGCGACCGCATCACGATTTACATGCCGACCTTCCCAGAGGCTATCATGCTGATGCTCGCTGCCGTGCGCATCGGCGCGATTTACATCGTCGTCTTTGCCGGCTTTGGCGCTAAGGCCCTCGCCGACCGCGTGCAGGCCAGCGGCTCGCGCCTTATCTTTACCGCCGATGTGACCTACCGCAAAGGCAAGAACACGCAGCTCAAAGAGATTGTGGATACCGCCCTGGAGCCTGATCAGGGCAGCGTCGAGCAGGTGATTGTACTCCAGCGCACTGCATCGCCCACGCCGATGCAGCCGGGACGTGATATCAGTTGGGAGGAGTTCCTCAGCCATGCGCAGGGTCATTCAGGGACCTACGTGCCGATGGAGTCGAATGAGCCCGCCTATATCCTCCCGACGTCGGGTACAACGGCCAAACCTAAACTCGCCATTCATACCCAGGGCGGCTACCAAGTGTATATCCACAGCATGGCCAAGTGGGTCTATGACCTGCAGCCCACCGATGTGTGGTGGTCTACCTCGGATATCGGCTGGGTGGTCGGACACAGCTATATCGTCTATGCCCCGCTCATTGTTGGGGCGACGACACTGGCCTATGAGGGAGCGCTGGACTATCCCAGTCCCGATGTGTTCTGGCAGGTAATCGAGGAATTTGGCGTGACCAGCGTTTTCACCTCGCCCACGGCCGTGCGCCTTTTGATGAAGTATGGCGATCAACCTCCGCGCGCCTATGACCAGTCCTCGCTCGAGCGCCTCTTCTGTGCGGGTGAGGTATTGAATGCGCCGGCGTGGGAATGGCTGCAACACACGGTATTACACAACCGCGTGCCGGTGATTGACCACATGTGGCAGACCGAAACCGGCGGTCCGATCTTTGGTAATCCCTATGGCCTTGGGATGTTGCCGATCAAGCCGGGGTCGGCTACTCTTCCGCTGCCCGGTGTCGAAGCCCAGGTGGTGTCGCCAGGGACCGGGAAGCCGGCCCAGCCGAACGAAAAGGGCATCATGGTCATCAAGCGGCCCTTCCCGGGCCTGACGCCAGCGCTGTGGGGCGAGCCAGAGCGCTACGGGCTCGACTATTGGAGCGTGCTGCCGGGCGTGTACTACACCGGGGATTCAGCGCACATCGATGAAGATGGCTATGTGTGGTTCGCCGGGCGCGCGGACGAGATCATCAAGATTGCGGGCCATCGCATCGGCACGATTGAGGTGGAGACAGCGCTCTTGACGCATCCCCACGTGGCAGAGTCAGGAGTGATTGGTCGGCCGGATGAACTGCGCGGCGAGGTGATTGCGGCCTTTGTTGTGCTCAGGCAGGGCTATGAGCCATCGGAAGCATTGCACAAGGAACTGCTGGAGACAGTGCGCCATGAATTGGGGCCGGTAGTCGTCATCGGCGAGATCAACTTCGTCAATACCTTGCCCAAGACGCGCAGTGGCAAGATCATGCGCCGGGTGCTACGAGCGGTCACCGTGGACCGCGAACCGGGCGACATTTCGACAATCGAGGACGAAGGCTCGGTCGAGGAGGCAAAGGAAGCCTGGCACCATCTGAAGGCACAAATCGGCAGATAGGCTATCTGCTTCCAGGTAAAGTATGCGGAGACGTGATACAATAAGAGGGAGAAAAGTGGAAGATCGAAGGGCCGCATAATCATCTTGGAAGCATATCACTCTGTCTCGGCGTCCAGAAAATCAAGCACTGGACATCGGGTCTACATGCTTTAGGGGGAACGGAGGGCGGCGCAAGCGTCCCTCCTGGGCTTTCACCCAGCGCTTCGCTGCAGTTCCCGCTCAATTCCACGTTCCAGTGCTTCAATGAGGTAGGGACGAATGGCCTCTGGCGGGATCACGTGGTCAATGGAACCAACCCGCTGCGCGCGCTGCACAGTGTGGATGTGATCGAACTCGCTGGCTACTTCGCCTACCTTTTCGGACCGTACCAGTGCGCTGATCTCGTTCAGCTTGACTTGAAGAGCGGCCTTCCGGGTTTCGTCTGCCTGCACGAGCTGCTCTTGCAACTCCTTCACGCGTGGATCGGATTTTGTCCGGGCATCGACTTCGCGAGCGAAGACGACCGCAGCGGCCGGGACTCCACCGATAACCGAGGCGTATGATCCTGCCACGGCAGCTACCTCGAGGTTCTCATTCAACGCCTTGGAGAAGACGACGAAAGAGCCGCCGTGGTAGCGCGAGACTACGCAGAAGACGATCGGCCCCTTGAAGTTGGTGATCGCACGGCCAATCTCGGCCCCATACTCAAGCTCTAAGTTACGCAGTGACTCCGGTGAGCCATCGAACCCTGATAAGTTAGCGATCACGACGAGCGGTCGGTTGCCACTTGCCGAGTTGATGGCGCGCGCCGCCTTCTTGGCTGACAGGGGGAACAGCGTGCCAGCCGTCCATTGCTCCGGTCCATCGCCAGGAATGAAGCCGCGCCGGGGAAGAGGCCGGGACTCGATGCCGAGCATGGCGACTGGATAGCCGCCAAGATGCGCGTCCCATACCACGACGCGTGTCCGCATCGCGCATATCATGCCAGCGTTCCAGCGGCTGGTGGTCGGCATCGATCAGGCCCATCATGACCGTGCGGATGTCGAATGCCCGCTTGCGACCGGCATTCTTCTCCTCAGAGAACAGGTCACCCAGGCAGGTGAGATCGCTGTCCTCGGGCCGGGTACTGAAATACGGAAAGTCACGCACATCGCGCGTTGACCGGGTCTTCGGTGTGCGCGCGGCGTGGGAAGCGCTCACCTGGCAGCACATAGGTGTGCTCGTAGTGACGCATCAGGATTTGACAGGCAGCGCTGAGGTCGAGGGCGAAGTACTGCGCTTGACCGTTGGGACCCATAATGGGTTCGTACCCGCCGATGCCATAGTTATCCTCCGCCGAGACACCCCCTGAGTAGTCCAGGGACTGCTTGCCGGTCAGCACCATCGCGCCATTCGGCGTCATGATGAGGATGCCACGGGTATGCATGAGCATCGTGGCTTCGGCATTCCAATAGGGCTGAGCGCCAACATTGATGCCGTTGACAATCACATTGATCTCGCCACCGGCCTGGGTGAACTCGATGATGCGCCGCAGTGTCCTGGCGACCCAGTCCATGTTCTCTGTGCCGCTCTCCATCGCGATCTTGGCTCCGGCTGAAAGGGTGAAACCATTCAAGCGGTACCTGAAGCCGCTCAGCAAGATTGAGCGCCTCGATGATCCGCCGGCATTCCGGCTCGGCAACCGAGCCAAGGCTCTGGCTCGGGTCGCCGAGCACAATCACACGCAGCATCCCTTCTGGATACTTGGGTGTATAGTTACGGATGACTCCGACGACGATCCCGGCTTCGTTCTTGCCATAGGGCCGATCAACGGGTACTAGTCGGTTGTCCTCGTCCAGATCATATTCGGTGAAGGTGCCAGCAGGTATCTCGGTGCGGATGCCTGCTGGCTCTGGCGTCAGCATTTCTATGATCTCATACGGATAGACAAGTCCCCGCTGGCGCAACTGGACGACCTTCTGCCGGTACTCGCTGAGTGTTGCGATGGGTGTTTCAATCGGCCCGCTCTCCCTGAGCACCAGTTCTCGACCACCAGGATTCGAGATGTGCAGCATGCGGCTGCGCAGTTTTCCGGTCCCCGGTTCTGCGATCTTCGCATGAACTACCATCCTTTCCAGGCCAAGCCCCTCTGTAGCCGGCCAGAGTTTCCGCATGAGTTCCAGGAATTCCTCCGCTTGCAGCTCCAGTGGCGGCCAGACGTAGAGCAATACGCGGTTCCAGGACAAGCGCTTATGAGCGGGCAGATGGGACTGGTACAGGCGGATGCTTTCCAGTGCTTCCATCAACATGCGTTCGAGGTGGGGAATCTGGATGATCTGGCCCGATTCGTCCCGCAGAGGTGTCATATCACGCACCTCGGCAAGGGCGAAGAGCCGTTCGTCCTTCGGATTGTCACGCGCTATCCCGTGAAACAGGTAGACGTCCTCCACTGAAGGCAGCCGCTCGATCTGGAAGTTCGCGAGCCGCCAGATGTGGTGTCGCTCCCCCATCATGGGATGCAACCCACGATAGAGGTGATCCTCCTGGTAGCCGTTCTCGCCAGGCCGGTACGTGAAATGCTGCGTGCTCGCCATACCGAGGTCCTTACCTGGAGCGTTTACCGCCACGACGATTCGCTGGAGACGCTGGGGGAAGCCGGTTTGATCGAGCACTCCGCGAATCTCCTGCGCTGTCGCCTCATCTTCGCGCAAGGGCTCCGACCCACAGGTATAGAAATCGGCAACGATATCGTGCTCAGCAGAGAAGCGGCTCATAAAGTGCGACATAGTTGCTGCCGCAGCGGCGAAATCGGCATACAGAGCGAAGGTGGTCACAATGACCACACGCTTGCCCTCGTCATCGTAAGCGGCTTTGACGAGTGGGCACCCGTCTATCGTCGTGGATTCGAAGTCCTCCAGGGGACGAATACGATAGTAGCGGCGAGTGAGCGCCTCGAGCATGAAGAGGCGCATCTCGGCTCCTGATTTGGGGAAGCGGCGCGTAAGCAGGTTCTGTAAGGGCTGCGGGCAGGCGACGAGAGAGTTCATCAGCTCGTCGTGATTGGGAGCATCGGGGTGGGCAGCAAGGTATGAGAGATGTGACTCCACCTCCTCGTAGACCCTGTCCCTGGCCTGCTCGAACAACGGCTCGTAGAAGTAACGAAAGCGGACCTCGCGCGCGAGGTCGTACACAGCCGGGTAGCGCTCCCGACTCGCCTGTAGCAGCCGATCGAGGACGAGACGCATCTCTCCGGTGGCCAGGAAAGCGAGCTCGTCAACATGCTCCAGGCGTCTCTCAAGCATGGCGATGATCGTGGCCAGGTGCTGATTGACGTGCTGGTGCGACTTGTACATGAGGAGGAGGCTTTCGTCGAGTGCAGGCGAAGGCTCCAGGCTTCTGACGCCATAGTGTGCGAGCGCTCGTTGCAGGTTCGCAACAAATACCTTCGGCAGCCGCTCAACACGGGTATCGCGAGAGCGAAGGTAGGCGAGCAGGTCGTGCTCCGCGCTGTGAACCTGTTCTCCCCGCTCATTGGCCTCAATCGGGTCTAGCTCGCGACGGAACAGCAAGCAGATGTCGGCAAAGATCGAGAGCAGTTCGTTCTCGACTTGCAGCAACGCCTGGTCCGAAGCCGCAATGAGCTGGTAAACCGCGCTCTGTTCGCCCAGGAGTCGTCTGGAATCGCCGGGGTCACTATCATAGCCGAGCATCTGGCAGCGCAGCGCTTCGAATATCCTACGACAACGCACCTGGGGAGTGTCTGCGTTGGGTTCTGCTGTATGTGTGGCATCTACGAATGGATGAGTTCGGTATCAGCTAACGTATCGACCCATTCCGAAGGCTCAAGATGTATGAGGGGCGCTCCCAGATCAACTTGAACATTACTTCTCACGAACACTTGCACCACAGTGCCTGGGAAGGGAGCTGTAATCGCCATCTCCATCTTCATGGTCTCGACGATGGCGAGTTGATCGCCTGCATTGACGTGATCGCCAGGAGTGACGGTCACGGAAACCACCACAGCAGGAGCAGGACTGCGCACAAGGCCTCCTTCCTCGTGTGTGATGCGATGAGGGATACCCTCGACCTCCACATAGCAGTCGGGTCCATCTACCAGCGAAAGGACGCGATAGCGTCGTCCGAAGCAGGTAAGCCGCCGTTCCACTCTCCCCAGTCGCTCTACCTGTGCCTCGAAGCTTTGCCCGCTCATGGTCACGCGATACTGCTCTTGACCGAGGCGGGAGACCTTGAGTTGATAGACCAGCCCGCGATATTGGAAGTGAGTGGGAAAATCTGCGCTCTGGCGCACTCTGGGTCGTCCACGGGCTGCGCTCGCGTAGAACTCGGCCTCGGACAGGCGCAGTTCGGCGTCATAGGCCTCGACTGCGGCCTGCAACAGTGCCACAACAGCGTACTGCTTAGGTGGATGTTCCTCTTCGGTACTCAGATGTGCGGGCCAGCGAGTATCAACGTGATGGGCTTCAAACTCTGGGCGATCTAAGAGGTCGAGCAGGAACGCCTTATTGCTCGTTCCCTTGTGGATGATGACCGCGCTCTCGGTCAGCGCTCGACTCAATCGGGCAAGCGCTTCCTGGCGGCTACGTCCCCACGCTGTCAGAGTGGCAAGCATCGGGTCGAGTTCGGCCAGAACAAGATCCTCCTCCTCATAGCCCGTATCCAGGCGCAATCCCGGCCCAGATGCGAGACGAAACAGTTCGAGTTTGCCCCCAGCGGGTGCCCAGCCGTGATCTGGATCTTCTGCATACAGGTGGGCAGCGACCGCGTATCCAAGGGGAGCGGCGGGTTTTCCTTCAAGGCGCTCTCCACGTGCCACCTCTAACTGTAATTTCACCAGGTCCAGCCCTGTGGTGACCTCCGTGACCGGATGCGCGGCGCTCAGGCATGGATTGAACCCCATGAACCAGAAGGTGTGCTGGCTGGGGTCATACAGGAACTCCACACTCCCAGCATTCCGGTAGCCTGCAAGCTGGCACAGCCGAATGGCCGCCTCACGCAGCTCGCGCTCTTTCTCCGAGTGGCAGCGTATGAGAGCCAGATTCTTCGAGTACCCGCTGGCCGTGAGGCGCAATGTGTACACTTGCGCACATCGATCGCCCAGGTCGTCCCGTACTGGTCGGCGATCATCTGCACCTCAAGATGATGCGCGGCCTCGATTCCTCCATCGCTCGCAGGCACCACTGGGATGTTGGCCTGCTGTGCAAGCTGCCTGGCGCTGATTCCGTCACTGAGCAGGCGCAGGACACCGGCATCTGGTCCAATGAATGTGATGCCGAGCCGCTCACAAAGATCAGCGAGCCAGGATTCGCTAGCCTGGATGCCCCAACCGGCCCAGACCGCGGAGGCTTGTGCGGCTAGCAGCGCCTCTTCAATACGTTCACGATGCTGGTAGCTGCTTTTAGGCTGCCCATCGCGCTGATCGATGAAGGTTGCCGGGCCGATAGAGATCGCATCGTCGGCCTCGCGCACAAACATCGCATGGCGGTCGGCTCGGTGAATAACGCCACTGTTGCCAGACTCAGGCGCTGTTCACGATTCAGTTCCCGCACGGCACGGATCAAGCGTAGAGCTGCCTCGCCGCGGCTGACGATGGCAATTCTTTCCCAAGGGTGCTTCATGGTACTACCTGTGTTGATGGACTGTGAGGGTTCCTGTATACACATACTATATCATAGTCTGATACCCGAAGCATAGGCAGTGCGGTGACCCCAGATAGGCGCATAACTTGTCCGTTTTGGGAGAGCTTCCGGTTGTGAGAGAGCTGTGAGATTATCCTGTGTGAAATCGTGATGGCTTTGTGCCGATTACGCCATTCACTGTGATGGATTCGTGTGATCAATGCGCTACACTTCTTTTCAACTGAAATCGGGTTGTCTGCTCCCTGTCTGTGAGGAAATCTATCTCCCCATTCTCGAGGCTCACTTACACTCTGAAGAAGTGGACCGCATGGTCGAAGCCATGGAGAGAACGGTTAATGAGGCAAAAGGGAGAGCCCTGTGAAACATGCAGTTGTGACAAGATTGTGTGACGGTCTCGCTCTATTGTGAGGCAATAGTGAGATGAATGTATGATACTCAGAGGGACCCATGAAGGAGGGATCGAGACCGAGATCGTTCAAGCAGGCCTGGCGATTTTTGAGGACGCGATGCACGTCCACCATTTGCAGCGTACGAACTCGTCGAATGCCCAATGGGATTTAAAACTATTGACCGTCAGGCGACAGTTCTCCAGGTCTGTGCTAGCTGGATTTTGGGATCCCAGCGAAAGAGAAAAGAGGCACCGCTATGAGACTGCTTGAGAACGGCAGAGCCGAGGATCCTGAACCCGTATGTGCGTCCGTTGACGCGTTATGACCAATTGGAGGTACTCATGCAGATACCTAACTACGTTACCAATACCAAGCTGTGCGACTGGGTCGAAGAGATGGTTGCGTTGTGCAAGCCCGACCAGGTCCACTGGTGCGACGGCACGCAGGAGGAGTACGATCGCCTGTGCGAGCAGATGGTCGAGTCCGACACTTTCATTCGCCTCAACCCTGAGAAACGCCCCAACAGCTTCCTGGCCTGCTCTGACCCGAGCGACGTCGCCCGCGTCGAAGACCGGACCTTCATCTGCTCCCTGAGCAAGACCGATGCCGGACCAACCAACAACTGGGTTCATCCCAAGGAGATGAAGGAGATCCTGGGTGGCCTATTTGATGGCTGCATGCGCGGGCGAACAATGTACGTGATCCCTTTCAGCATGGGACCGCTCGGTTCGCCCATCGCGCATCTCGGCGTCCAACTGACTGACTCGCCCTATGTGACCGTGAGTATGCGGATTATGACCCGTATGGGCCGCGCCGTGTACGACCTTCTGGGGGAAGAGGGAGACTTCGTCCCGTGCATGCACTCGGTCGGCATGCCGCTGGAGCCTGGCCAGCCGGACGTCCCGTGGCCGTGTAACAAAGAGACCAAGTACATTGTGCATTTCCCCGAGGAGCGCTCGATCTGGTCCTATGGCTCAGGCTACGGTGGCAACGCGCTGCTGGGCAAGAAGTGCTTCGCGCTGCGCATTGCCTCGGTGCTCGCGCATGACGAGGGCTGGCTGGCCGAGCACATGCTCATCCTGGGCGTCGAGGATCCGCGAGGGGAGAAGACCTACGTCGTCGCCGCCTTCCCAAGCGCCTGCGGCAAGACCAACTTCGCCATGCTCGTTCCGCCCCCGGTGTTCCAGGAGGAGGGCTGGAAGGTGACGACCGTGGGCGATGACATCGCCTGGATCAAGTTAGGGCCGGACGGTAAGCTCCACGCGATTAACCCCGAAGCAGGTTTCTTCGGCGTCGCACCCGGCACCAACATGCAGTCCAACCCGAACGCGATGGCGTCGATACGCGAAAACACCATCTTCACCAACGTCGCGCTGACCGACGACGGCGATGTGTGGTGGGAGGGCATGACCAAGACCCCACCTGCGCACCTGATCGACTGGACCGGCCAGGACTGGACACCCGACAGCGGGCGCAAGGCCGCCCACCCGAACGCGCGCTTCACCGCGCCGATCAGCCAGTGCCCGGTGCTCGACCCGGCGGCCAACGACCCGCAGGGCGTCCCAATCTCGGCGTTCATCTTCGGTGGTCGCCGCTCGGACACGCTGCCACTGGTCTACCAGGGATTCAACTGGAACTACGGGGTCTACGCCGCGGCCACCATGGGTTCGGAGATGACCGCCGCGGCCGTTGGCACGCTTGGCGAGGTGCGCCGCGACCCGTTCGCCATGCTGCCATTCATCGGTTATCACATGGCCGACTACTTCAACCACTGGCTGAGCTTCGGGCGGCACTTGCCGAACCCGCTGCGCATTTTCTGCGTGAACTGGTTCCGGCGCGACGCGGATGGCAAGTTCCTGTGGCCGGGCTTCGGCGAGAACTTTCGCGTCCTGAAGTGGATCGTCGAGCGCTCGCACGGCCGCGCGTTCGGCCTCGAGAGCCCCATAGGCTGGATGCCGCGCTACGAGAGCCTGGACTGGCGCGGGGTGGAGGGCTTCACGCGAGAGCAGTTCTACGAGCTGATGTCAATTGACCGCAGCGCCTGGCAGCAGGAACTGCTCTCGCACGAGGAGCTGTTTATGAAGCTGTACGACCGGCTGCCCAAGGAGATGCTGTTCATGCGCGAGCTGATGCTCTCTAGCCTCTGGCGCTCCGAGGAGCACTGGGGTCTATCGGCAGAATGAGGCCTTTGAAGAGTAGTTCACGAGGGGCATAAAGGTCTGAAGAGGCACATTATTTTGCATCTAATAAGTGCAATGCAGTTGTTTCTTGGTCTTAGCGTGCTTTTTCGCTCCGTTGTCCCTTAGAGGCCATGCTTTAACGCGTGGATTACTTGTGCCAGTTGAGGAAGTTGACAGCAAAATGGAAAACTTGCATGTCACGTTATTTTGTGGAGGTGATTTACTATGCCATCACAGACATCTAGTCCTATACGTACACTTGGCGTACTAACGGGCGGAGGCGACGTACCGGGCCTGAATGCTGCCATCAAAGCACTCGTTTATCGTGCGGACTACCTGGGTATCCGCGTTACTGGCCTGCGGGCCGGGTGGGAGGGCATCACTTACCTTGATCGATCGCGAGGGCGAGATAACCTCATCTTCCACTCTGACGACCCCAACACATGGAAGGGCAGCTATCTCATGCCCTTGAACCGCTTGAACACCCGCGACATCGATAGACTGGGTGGTACCATTCTGCAATCAACTCGTACCAATCCGGCGAGTGTGCGCGTGGGTGATTTGCCACCACACCTGTCGGCCCCTATCGCTAGCCATTCGCCAAATGATCGGCTTGACTTCACCGAGGAAGTGTTAGCGAACCTGAACTTCCTCGAACTGGATGGCCTGGTCGTCATCGGCGGCGATGACACCTTGAGCTATGCCGCTGTACTGGCATCGAAAGGCGTACCTGTATGGGGTATCCCTAAGACGATGGATAACGATGTGCCGGGCACCGACTACTGCATTGGCTTCCAAACCGCAATTACACGGGCGGCGGAGTTTATCAATCGCATCCGCTCTACTGCTGGATCACACAGCGAGACTATCCTGTTCCGCTTGTTTGGTCGCGATGCAGGCTTTACAGCCTTCGAGACGGCTGTCGTCACCTGGGTCAACCGTCTCCTGATCCCCGAGGTGCCTGCCAATATCGATACCCTGGCCAATTTGATCGCCCAGGATCGGCAAAATCCGCAAAACTATTCAATCGTTGTGCTTTCAGAAGGAGCCAACCTGAGCGTACCTGTGCCTGAGATTGGCACAGCCGACGCCTATGGTCACCGCCATAAGGCGAACGTGGCCGAATTCCTATCAGACGAACTGAGCAAGCGCTTACCTGGCGTACGCTTCCTGCCAATTGACCTGACATACTTCCTGCGTAGTGGCCAACCGGATGCTATTGACAAGCACATGGCAATCTACTATGCCAACCTGGTTATGAGCTTCATTGAGAAAGGCATGCATGGTGTGATGGCGGCTCACCGCAACGGTGAATTTATCGCTACCGTTATCCCCAGTAAAAACTTACCTGCCCGCCGCGTTGACCCAGCCGACTACCATGTCACCCGCTATCGTCCACGCTTCGAGCACATAACCGGTCCCTTCCGACCTTAGGAGTAGAGTCAAAACGGATCGATCGAGGTTCCAATCTCTATCGATCCTCCGCAACTCGGAACCTGCTGGCAAGCCTACTCTTGAAAGGTGATTCCGCAAGTTCAATATGGAAGCATATAGAGGATGAGCGGCTCCCGGCTCTATTTGATACATCTCCTTCATTACTCCTTGCTCAGCGCTACCCTGGGGTAAGGACGTCACTACATAAAACTCGTTTTATGTACCTAACAGAGAATATATATCTATCATCTCACAGCAGCATCACAGGAAAAGAACTCATCTCACAACTGTATCACAAGGCTCTCTTTCACAATGCAAGAAGAGACATCCTTGCGGACAAATGAGACAGCAGCTAGACGTGTCAGTGCCGGCAATCCTGCATGGGGACAGGTAACTGTCCAAAGGTTAAGTGGAGTAAATTTGTGATTGCTCTGTGTGCATGCAGCTCCATATTGTGATAGTATCGTGAAGTCCGCGTGGTACACTCTGTAATGGAGGGTTGTCTACGTCAGAAATCGAGGGCTCTCCATCCTTACTGGGATGGTTTTGTTGGGGCTCCGTAGAGGCCAGGGTGGCGGAGTGGCTCAAGCTAATCGGGCTGAGAAAGGAGAAGCTATGCTATGAGAAACAGGGCTCTGTATCTAGGGTTGCTCGCTGCGGCATCTGGCGCGTTCCTGTTGCGCCGCCTGGGACGTCGCTGGGGGGCAACGGATGACGAAGTGCATCGACCAATGCCGGGAGATGAATTGATCCCGCACCCCATGGTAGAAACGACTCACGCCATCACCATCCAGGCTCCTGCCAGGGAGGTCTGGCCGTGGCTGGTACAGATGGGCATGGATCGCGGCGGCTGGTATAGCGATCCCGAATGGTGGGATATGTGGACAGAAAGGGTCCTTTGGTCCTTTCTGTCCAGCTCCGAGAGGACTGGCTACTCCCTCCGTGCAGAGCTAAGTGCAGACCGGATCGTTGCGGAGTGGCAGGACCTGAAGGTCGGGGACATCTTGCTTGATGGGCCTCCTGGGACGGCCTTCTTCACCGTCGCGGCTCTGGAGGAGAACCGGGCACTCGCCCTGTCTTCCACCTCACATGTGCGCTATGTGGTGCCGGGGTTCCTGCGCAACAACCCCAGGGTGAATATTCACGGCGAGTTTAGCTGGGTGTTCATCCTCAACGAAGTGGATGCCAACGCAACGCGGCTGATCCTGCGGACGCGGGTCAACTATGGGCCGCGCCTGTTCCGCGTACTGACGCGCCCCTTCTTCTGGCTGGTCGACTTTCTGCTGGCGCGAAAGATGCTCTGGGCGATTAAGCGGCGCGTGGAGCAGAGCCAGCGGCAGCAGGCTGAGCGTGTCAGGGGAGTTGTCCGCACCTATTCGGGACAGGACGATCCAGTGGCCCTGGGTCCCGAGGGCGAGTAGCCAGCGCACCTGCACCCGGTAGTGCAGGTGCGCCTCGTTATCATACTTTGACCTGGTCGCGTTGCTTCGCGCGCAGCAGGTGATAGACCAGGAGAAGCTGGGTAAGGGCCAGTGGATGACTATGCCGACTATCCCGTGTTCGGGGATCGGAGTATTGACCAAAATCTGCAAGTGAGGCTGCCCCACTTGCATCCAGGTGATCCAGGATGCATCGTTCTAGTGCACTGGCTGGCTCATCAGAGATGGAGCCATCAATCTCCAGGTACTCGACTGCTCGGCCTCCCTCGCGCCCCAGTGTCGAACGCAGGCAGCCAGATTGATCTTCAGCAATAACCTCGCTCAGGTCAGGATGATGCAGTGTTCCATGCAGGGTCAGGCGTACATTGAGATGAGCGTCACCATTTTGCTCGGAGTTGGATTCTCTGCCAGAGAGAAAAGAGACGACGATATCGGCGTGATCACGCTGTGGTCGGATATACTTCGCCGAATCATGCTCACGGATAGCGAGTTCGCGCAGCACCTCTTCCTCAGTATACCCCCGCTTCGCTGTGTCACGTTGAATTTTCCAGCGCCGCCTCAGTTCCTCAGATGGGTCCAGATAAACGCGAACACTGTAGGCGCTGCGCATCTTCTGCCAATACATTCCTAGCAGCCCCTCGACAATCAGGAAAGGGTGCGGGACAATATACTGTGGTGGACCGAAGTCGCCTAACCGATGGTCATAGTGTGGCTTCAGAATGGCCACGCCGGCACGCAGCAGCCGTAGATGCTGCGCCATAATATCGAGATAGTTACATTTGGGATTCAAAGGCGTGATACCCAATTCTTTTCGCTGCTTCCGATTATAGCGATGATAGTCGTCAGTGCAGAGTATTGCCACATTCTCAGCACCCAAAATTTGGACAATGCCTCGACTTAGCGTCGTCTTACCCGCAGCATCGTCTCCCACGATTCCCAGGATGATAGGGCGCCTGACCCTTACATTGAGAAAACGCTCAATCGCTACAGATGATACGACCATAACAGTTTCCACCTTCCTTTCTTCTCTCGTAGACCATTCGAGGTAGCACACCTGATTACTACTCTATTCCGGAAATATCTCTTTTCCATCACAGGAGGCTTGAGGTATATCACAATCTCACCACAGTTCCATTATAAGATACCCTGTTCTCTCTGGGAAGAGGGTGGACGTTCTGGAACGTCAGGCGCTGATATGCCTGGCGAGAGAGGGAGACGGAGAAAGAAAGTCGAACCGACTCCCTCGGTCGACTCGAACCAGATATCTCCTCCATGCTGCGAGACCAGTTCGCGACACAGATAGAGGCCCAGTCCGGTCCCACTGATCCCGTGGATCTCCCCATTGGATGCCCGGACAAACCGACCAAAGAGGTGGGCTTGCTCTGCTTGCGGGATGCCGATGCCCTGATCCCGTATACTGATGAGCGCCTCCTGCCGCCCTGGCACTTCCTGCAGGGTCACCTCGACCGACCCGCCGGCTGGGCTGTACTTCATAGCGTTGGTGAGCAGATTTACCAGTACCTGTTCGATGCGCCCCCTATCCACCTGTGCCTGCAGGTGGGACAGGGACGTTGAGAGCATCAGCTGATGGTAGTCGCTACTCTGCCTCATCTGTGCGATCACGCGCCGGATGATATGCACGAGATCGATGGGCTCACGGTGCAACACCAGCCGTCCTGCCTGGAGACGAACCACATCAAGCAGGTCTTCGGTGAGCCGATTCAGTCGATTCACCGCTAGATCGATTTCCGAGAGCGCCTCCTGTTGCCAGGAGACTAAGGCCGTGCCTTTGTCGCCCCGGGCATGCCGGAGCAGCATCGTCGCAAAGCCTTTGAGAGCGGCCAGTGGGTTGCGCAGTTCGTGGACCACCAGCCCGATAAACTGATCTTTGAGCTGTTCGGCTTCTTTAAGGGGAGTGACATCCTGAAGGACGACCAACGCCGCTGGTTCCGCAGAGGAGATTCGCTGGTTTCCCCCCCAGCTTCCAACCCAGCTACAAGGTGTGGCTCCAGCGCCACGGCATTCACCAGCACCGGCAGGCTCGTGCCATCCGCGTGACGGATGATCTCCTGGTGTTGAAACACCGTTTTGCCCTCGTGCAAGGCACGCAAGGCGGCGAAGTCGGCGGGTGGCAGCGCCTGGCCATGAGTGTCGAACAGACGAATATGGTGGGTGATGAGAAAGTCCAGCATCGGTTGACCGGTAGGCCACTCGGTTCCCCAGAGGGTGACGGCGGCACGATTGGCGAGCACCAGGCGCGCCTCCGAGCCAGTCACGAAATACACGCAGGTGGGTAATTCATCCAGGACGAGTTGCAAGAGCGCCAGGCGGGCTTCGGCCGCCTCGCGGGCCGCACGCTCATGCTCTTCCAGGTGCTGGTGCATAGTTATATCACGAATGGCGCCCAGCACATGCAACGCCCCGTCGAACAGCAGCGGACTCAGGCTGATGTCCACCGGAAACTCGGTGCCATCTTTGCGTCGCCCATACAATGCCAGTCCCGCACCCATGGGACGAGTGCGTGGGGAGGTGGCATACCGCTCACGGTCAGGCACGTGGGCCGCCCGAAAGCGTTCAGGCAGCAGGGCTTCCAGAGCCTCGCCTTCCAGTTCGGAGCGAGGGTAGCCAAACAGGGCTTCGGTCTGGCTATTCACACTCACGATGCGTCCAGCAGCATCGACCAGGACCAACGCATCAGGTGAGACTTCCAGCAACGTGAGGAGGTTTGTCCAACTTCCCTCTCCCTGCAGAGAGACGTGAGATGCACCTGGAGCAGGAAGTGATCGGGCAGGGGATCCCCCCTCGCGATCGTCGTCTGCTCCTTGCTCTTGCTTGTGGCCATCCTCGGGCGTCATTGTGGCAGCCTTCCCTCAGCTTCGCGAAAATCAGTGAATGGTTCTCTCAGGAACAAGTATACCAGAGATGTTTGAAAAATGCGACCAATTTGACGCATTTTCTAAGCGCTGATCAGGCAGCAACTGAGTCAGGGGATGTATGAGCGTATTTCTCAACATCTGCTCATGCTCGTGCATGCTACATTTAGATGGCGACAGTTGCCAAATATCTTAACTCGTTTTTCTTCCCTTCCGTAAATTGAGATCACTTCGTGATGTTGCACCCCCACATTTTGATAGTTTCGTGATGTTCAGGTGTTTTAATTGTATTATGAAGGAAAAAGCGGTCAGAAGGGTGCAGGGAGCCAGTTACGAAGTAAGATCCCTTTCCGATCAGCCTCAGCCGCTTTTTTGTAATCGATAGCGGCAATGGAGATCACCAGCAGGGAGGTGTTGGAATATGTCTATCGCATTTCATAGCGGAACCCATACTGGCGTGCATTGGCATCCCTCCGGACCGGAAGCTTTTCTTGAGACTACTCTCATTGAGATCGAGGACAAGGACGAGAAGGCCCAGACTGAGATTTGGGTATGGAAGGTCCACGAGGTCGCTTTGCACGAGGCCAACCAAAGGGAAGGACCGCTCATGTTTGGCGGCATAGAGCCGCTGCTCAAGAAGGTTTCGGAGGAAGTCACTCGTAAGGCGCAGGAGGAGTATCGCGCGGCTCGTAGCAAACAGTAATTCATAGTGATCCACAACAGGTACTGCGGATTGAATAGTGGCTACATGCCATTATTCAATCCGTCCTTATATTGAATATAGAATGAGTAAAAATATGATAGCAACGGACGCCTTAGAACGGATAAGTGGACAACCCTCAGAAATGCCTCTGCAACGCCAGTGGCCGCAACTCGGCCGAGAACTTCTTACCCTGGAATCCACCCATACTGCTCCTTATGCGAGATACGCCCCCCCTCGCGTTGAACAGGATGAAATGGCGAGAAAGGGAAGCATCAAGGGCCTCATACTTGCTCAGCTCTATCGCGACGAAGACAAATATTCCCGTGATGCGCGATACTGCGCATTTTTATTTGTCCAGAAAGGGAGAGCAGGAGAAATTGTTGGAAATCCCACTCTCAGAGCTAACAATGGCAAGAAACAAGAACTGCCCTATACTGGATTGGAGGGCTATTATGCTGGCTCTGAAAGGACTTCAGAACATCCTGGATTGACGCGAGAAGAAATTATACAGGAAGAGGCACATATAGGTCTAGAATTGCTGAGAACCATCAAAAAACAGTGTGTTGAGAACTATTCTTGGGTCAGGTTCGCAAAAATGAAAAAAGCGCTTGAGAGTGGAGAACCAGACGTAGAGGACTTAAGGAATATCACGCTCTTATGGTCGGAGGTGGTGATGAGATTACATGTAAGAGTATACAACAACAAGGAATTCGAAATGACCCTGACCGAACAAATTGAACAGCTAGAGAAGCTATTGAGCGTGGCACCTGCAAGGACGAAGGAGGAAAAGGAGTATAAAAACATTTTACAAGCGGAATATCAGAGACTGAAAGAAGAAAGAAGCAGCATGAGCGAAGAAGAAAAAGAGGACGAGAGAAAGTGTAGAAGGGAAAGGGAAAGAATACGTAGAGAGAGGTCAAGAGAATATGAACAATTCCGTGAGGAGACGTATGGCTTGTTAGAGATAGGAAAGAGCGCATACGATATTAGTATCAGCGATTCAAAAATGAAAGAAGCAACGATCATAGAAAGGATTAAGTTACCAAAAACTCATGATAAAAATGAGTATACGCCAAGCGAGGTAAGGCTAACGCCGGAACAATTAGAGGGCTACCTGTTTCTTGCTCAGTTAGGAAACATAGGAGGAGATCCTCTCGTTCGAAGCTCCTTAATCTCAGAAAATAACGACGAGAGACTTACCTCAGCGCTGACCATCCGACAGACCCGTGCTTGAACAAATTGTGAGGAACAGCAGATTAGCGCTGCATCCATAAACAAGAAGTAGCTTACCCACTTGACAAAGAAGTATTTTTGAGCAACTATTAGGGTATCCTGACCTCATCTGCTCACCCAAGCGGGTCTTAGCACATACCTTGGATGGCTTATGAGTTAGAAACATCAAATGCTAAAGGACAAATGTACGATGACAATAAATCCTTTACAAGTCGGAGACCAGGTGATCCTGGAGCATGAGCACTTCCAGCAACTATTTACCGCTCTGCTCAGCAGGGGATACGAGGTAGTAGGGCCGACCGTTCGTGACAATGCGATTGTCTACGATACGTTGACCTCGACTGCTGATCTCCCCATCGGCTATACGGATGAGCAGGATGGCGGTACCTATCGGCTCAAGAAGCGTGGTGATGAGGCGTTGTTCGGCTATGCCGTCGGCCCGCACTCCTGGAAGCAGTTTCTCCATCCTCCTGTCATCCGTTTATGGCAAGCCAGAAGCGACGGAAACAGTTTTCGGATTGACGCAGAGAACCTGGAAGCTCCCAAACGCGCGTTTCTTGGTGTGCGCTCCTGCGAACTCCACGCCATCGCCATCCAGGATAAGGTGTTCACAGGTACCAGGTATATCGATCCCATTTATCAGGCGCGGCGAGGCAATGTTTTTATCATGGCCGTCAATTGCGGACAGGCTGGCGGAACGTGCTTCTGCACATCAATGCAGACCGGGCCGAAAGCGACTGCTGGTTTTGACCTGGCCCTTACCGAAGTGCTGGATGCGAACCGCCATTATTTCGTCTTCGAAATCGGCACGGAGTTAGGGGCGGATATCCTCCAGGATGTCCCACACAGAGCAGCCAGTCAGGACGACATCCAGTTGGCCGAAGACATCGTCGCTCGCACTGCTGAACACATGGGCCGGAGCATGGACACTACTGACATCAAGGACTTACTCTACCGCAATCTGGAGCATCCACGCTGGAATGACGTAGCCACACGCTGCCTGACCTGCGCTAATTGTACGATGGTCTGCCCGACGTGTTTCTGCACGACGGTAGAGGATGTTACCGACCTCACCGGCAAACAGGCTGAACGCTGGCGCAAGTGGGACTCGTGCTACACGATGGATTTCTCTTATATTTCCGGGGGCAGCATCCGCTCCTCGACAAAGGCACGCTACCGGCAGTGGATGACGCATAAGCTGGCAAGCTGGATTGATCAGTTTGGCACGTCAGGGTGTGTAGGATGCGGGCGCTGCATCACCTGGTGTCCCGTTGGCATTGACATCACCGAGGAAGTCCGCGCCATCCGTCAAAGCGACAGCACCCTAACCCCAACGACAAAGGAGCAGTAGCAATGCAGACACTCGAAGCGATCCTGGCAGTACATCCCTTCTTTGAAGGGCTTGAGCCAAAGTACTTGCAGTTGATGACCAGCTGTGCGTCCAACGTCCGCTTTGGAGCCGGGACGTATATTTTCCGCGAAGGCGAAGCAGCCTCGCACTTTTATATCATTCGCCAGGGCAAAGTGGCGCTGGAGACGTTTGCTGCTCAGCGCGGACCAATTACCATTGAGACCATCGAGGCAGGCGAGGTGCTGGGCTGGTCCTGGCTTTTCCCACCGTACCGCTGGCATTTCGATGCGCGAGTGGTTGAGCCGACGCGGGCAATTACCCTGGACGGGGTGTGCCTGCGCACCAAAGGTGAGGCCGACCACGATCTCGGCTATGAACTCGTCAAGCGCGTTGCTCAAATCATGATGCAGCGGCTGCAGGCAACGCGGCTGCAACTGCTCGACGTGTATGGCGTTCACACGCGAGGTGGACGATGAGCGCAACTACTCTTGATCCCATGTTGCCACAGGTCTACCGGGTGCAGCGCGTGCGGCGTGAGATCCCCGATACGTTTACGATGGAGTTGGAGCCGGCAGATGGCAGTGATATTCCTCCCTTTGCAACCGGGCAGTTCAACATGCTCTACGTCTTCGGCGTGGGGGAGATCCCGATCTCGATTAGCGGCGACCCGGCTAAACGCAAGCCGCTCGTACATACAACCCGTGCTGTGGGTACCGTGTCTAAGGCCATGCGTGAGCTCAAGTCCGGCGATATGATAGGCGTGCGTGGGCCGTTCGGAAGCCACTGGCCCATCGAGCGTGCGCGGGGCAAGGACGTAGTGATTGTTGCTGGAGGCATCGGACTGGCACCGCTGCGCTCGACGATGTACCAGGTCACCGCAGAACGTGAAAAATACAACAAAGTCGTGCTCCTCTATGGCGCCCGCATACCAGCAGACATCCTCTACCGCCGCGAATTGGAACGTTGGCGAGCGCATTTCGACCTGGAGGTGTACATCACGGTAGATCGCGCTACAGGTGCCTGGCACGGCAGTGTCGGGGTTGTCACGAAGCTTGTCCCCAGAGCACCGTTTGACCCATTCAACACCGTGGCACTGGTCTGTGGTCCCGAGATCATGATGCGCTTCACTGCTGCTGAGCTGGTGAAGCGCGGGATAGCGGCGGAGCATATTTACGTCTCGATGGAGCGCAATATGAAATGCGCCCTGGGCTTCTGCGGACATTGTCAATACGGGCCGAACTTCGTCTGTCGAGATGGTCCCGTATTCCAGTACAGTCGTGTTCAAAGTCTGTTAACAAAGGGGGAGATTTGAGATGGCGCGAAAGCAGAAACCAAAACTGGCCGTCTGGAAATTTGCCTCCTGTGATGGCTGCCAATTGAGTCTGCTGGACTGCGAAGATGAGCTGTTGGCGATTGCTGGTGAGGTCGAGATTGCCAACTTCGCAGAGGCATCGCGGGCGGTGGTGAAGGGACCGTATGATCTCTCGCTTGTCGAAGGGTCCATCACCACACCGCATGACGCCGAGCGCATCCAGCAGGTGCGCCGGACTTCGAAGTTCCTGGTGACCATCGGTGCCTGCGCCACGGCTGGAGGTATCCAGGCGTTGCGCAACTTCAAAGATGTCAAACAGTTCATCTCCATCGTCTATGCTACGCCGAAGTATATCGAGACGCTGAATAAATCAACGCCTATCTCTGACCATGTGTTCGTGGACTTCGAGTTGCGTGGTTGTCCCATTAACAAAAACCAGCTTGTGGAGGTTATCAGCGCCTATCTGCATGGGCGCAAGCCGAACACGCCAGCGCACAGTGTCTGCGTGGAGTGCAAGCAGCGCGGTACTGTCTGCGTAATGGTCGCAAAGGGCATACCATGCCTTGGCCCTGTGACCCACGCTGGCTGCGGTGCCATCTGCCCGGCCTATGCTCGCGGCTGCTATGGCTGCTATGGTCCAAAAGAAACGCCCAATACTGCTGCGCTGAGCGCGCACTGGAGTCAGCTTGGCATAAAAGATCGGGAGATTTTGCGGATGTTCCGCGGCTTCAATGCCTATGCCGAGGAGTTTCGCAAGGAGAGTGAAGCGCATGAACACTAAGACGATCAGAGTGGACTACCTGACCCGCGTCGAAGGCGAAGGGGCACTTTATGTAAAGATTCGTGGCGACAGAGTCACGGATGTCAAGCTAAAAATCTTTGAGCCACCGCGCTTCTTTGAGGCTTTTATGCGTGGCCGCATGTACAGCGAAGCTCCCGATATCGCTGCTCGCATCTGCGGTATATGTCCGGTAGCCTATCAGATGAGCGCCGTCCATGCCATGGAAGATGCCCTTGGCGTCGTGGTTGATGGGCAGCTCCGTGCGCTGCGCCGCCTCCTCTACTGTGGCGAATGGATTGAAAGCCACGTGCTGCACATCTTCATGCTGCATGCGCCCGACTTTCTTGGCTATCCTGACTCCATACGTATGGCTCAGGATCACCCGGAGGTGGTGAAACGCGCGCTACAACTGAAGAAGGCTGGCAATGCTATCGTTGCGCTCTTAGGCGGCAGAGAGATCCACCCGGTCAATGTGCGTGTGGGTGGGTTTTACAAAGCTCCATCGAAACGGGAATTCACTCAGCTTGCCGAAGCGCTGAAATGGGGGCGGGATGCCGCGCTGGAAACTGTACGCTGGACGGCGCAACTACCCTTCCCTGACTTCGAGCAGGACTACGAGTTTGTTGCCCTGCGGCATCCCGCGGAATATTCCTTCAACGAAGGTCGACTTGTGTCTAACAAAGGGCTAGACATTGCGGTTCGAGAGTACGAAGATCACTTTGTCGAAGAGCATGTGTCCTATTCCAATGCGCTGCACTCCGTGCTCAAGGAACGAGGAGCCTATTTTGTCGGGCCTCTGGCACGCTACAACCTGAACTTTGACCGACTTTCTCCTCTGGCCCAGGAAGCAGCACGTACCGCCGGACTCGGGCCAGTATGCCGCAATCCGTTCCAAAGCATCATCGTGCGCAGCGTGGAAGTGGTCTATGCATTTGACGAAGCTCTGCGCATCATCGAGCAGTATGAGATGCCTGATCAACCCGCCATCGAGCTGCACCCATACGCATCGATGGGTTATGCCATCACAGAAGCTCCTCGCGGTATTCTCTACCATCGCTACCGGCTGAACGACGAAGGGTTGATTCTGGATGCAAAGATCATTCCGCCGACGTCGCAGAACCAGAAAATCATCGAGAACGACCTCTGGCATTATGTTGAGCGTGCTAAGCACTTGCCCGAAGAGCAACTCACCTGGCAGTGTGAGCAGGCGATTCGCAACTACGATCCATGCATCTCCTGCGCCACACACTTTCTAAAGCTACACATCGAGCGAGAGTAAGATCGGGAAGGAAAAACGGATGTCATCGCCAACCCTGGTGATCGGTATCGGTAACGAGTACCGCAGCGACGATGGTGTTGGCCTGGTGGTTGCCAGGGAACTGCGGGCAAAGAATCTCCCGGGCGTGCTGGTCACCGAGTCTAGCGGCGATGGTGCAGCTTTGATGGAGGCGTTGGAAGTTGCCAGTGCGGTGATTCTCATCGATGCTGCTTCTTCCAGCGGGGCACCAGGCACTATCTATCGCTTCGATGCACCCACACAGCCACTCCCAATGGGCGTTTCCTTTCACTCTACCCACGCCTTCGGCGTAGCAGAGGCCATTGGACTCGCAGGAGCATTGGAGCAGCTCCCACCATGCCTGATCATGTATGCCATCGAGGGGGAGAGTTTCTCTGCCGGCGTCGGCCTTACCCCAGAAGTTTCGGAGGCGGCGCAGAGAGTTGTAGAACAGGTGACGCATGAAGTTCAGAGGCTCAATTGTGCATGATGGTTGTGCGGTACTTCTTCTCATTGTGACTGATTTGTTATAGTGCAGTACACAGCTGTGATGAAACTGTGAGCTCATTGCTCTACTCTTGGAGAAAGTGAGTTCCCTGTACTCATGGAGATAGTTGGTTGGTAGTCTCCATAATAGAGCCATCCAAAGCAGGAGGTATTTCATGGATGAGATAATGCACGCACAACAAATAGATAGCGAAACAAGTCCCTTCCCCACTTTCGGCCTGGGAGCACAGGAAGCCCTGGAGTATCGCAAACGATTTCGTGGTATGATCGGTATAGCCAGTAAGGTGCCCATCAAAGATCGCTCAGTCCTGAGTCTGATCTACACGCCGGGTGTTGCTGCACCCTGCCTTGAAATTGCCAAAGCGCCACTTAGTTCGTTTGACTACACCATTCGCGGCAACACTATCGCGCTGGTCAGCGATGGCTCGTCGGCTTTCGGCCTGGGTAACATTGGCCCCATGGCGGCATTGCCCATGCTCGAAGATGCGTGCATCCTCTTCAAAACTTTTGGGGGTGTGGATGCCTTCCCCATCTGCCTGGATACACAAGATGCGGAGCAGATTGTCACCACTTGTATGGCATTGCGATCTACCTTTGGTGGCATCTGCCTCAGCGGTATCGCTGCACCGCGCTGTTTCACGGTTGCAGATCACCTGGCGCAGGCGGCCAATATCCCCGTCCTGCATGCCGAACAGCATGCAACAGCAGTGGCTATCTTAGGTGGGTTGTACAATGCCCTCAAGGTTGTTGACAAGAAGCCAGAGGCCGTGCGCATTGTCATCAATGGCGCTGGCCCAGGTGGTATTGGTATCGCTCGCCTTCTGCTGTACGCAGGCTTTCAGCACATCCTGGTCTGTGATCGCCAGGGTATCCTTGACCGCTATCGCCTCCACAATATGAACTGGGCGAAGGTGGACATCGCTCGCCAGACAAACACCACTGATGCCAGGGGAATACTCGCCGATGCCCTGCGTGGTGCTGATGTAGTCATCGGACTCTCCTCCTGGAATACGATCACACCGGAGATGGTCCGGTCAATGGCCGAACGCCCCATTCTTTTTGTGCTTGCTGTACCCGTTCCTGAAATCACACCAAGGGCTGCCAGAGCTGCTGGTGCTGCTGTTGTGGCGACTGGGCGTCCTGATATTCCCAATCTGATTACCAACGCCCTGGCGTTGCCGGGCATCTTTCGTGGAGCCATGGATGTCCGGGCTACTCACATCACCCAGGATATGCTGCTTGCCGCTGCTCACGCCATTGCTGACCTCGTGCCCCCCGAACACCTCTCACCGCAGCAGATTGTGCCTTCGGTTATGAACTATGCCGTGGCTCCCCGCGTGGCGCGGGCGGTAGCTGAAGCGGCCAGGGAAAACGGCGTAGCCGGTATAGAGAAAACTCCTGCCGAGGTCGAAGCGCAGGCGAGAGCAACGATCTATGAAGGACACAGACCTGTTCCACCTCCATCATATCATGTTACCACCCTCGATGAGCAGGTACTCGAATTGCACCGCCGTTATCAAGGATTGCTGCATATCAAACCCAAGTTGCCCATTCGCGATCAATCCATCCTCAATTCGTTTTACCTGCCGCCCGGCATTCCCGAAGCCACGCGCCAGATCATCGCCCAGCCAGATGCCGTCTTTGACTATACGGGCAAGAGCAACCGCATCGCCATTGTCACGGATGGCAGCGCTGTGTTGGGGCTCGGCAACATTGGTCCGCGCGCTGCGTTGCCAGTGATGGAAGGGAAAGCCATTCTTTTCCAGATCTTTGCCGGTATCGAAGCGTATCCCATCTGCCTGGCGACCCAGGATGTAGATGAGATTGTTGCGGCCGTTGAGCAGATCGCCCCGGCCTTTGGCGGCATAAACCTGGAAGATATTTCCGCTCCACGCTGCTTTGAGGTGGAAGAGCGGTTACGGAACTCGCTGAGTATTCCCGTCTCCCATGATGATCAGCATGGGACAGCTACGGTGACTCTTGCAGGCATCATGAACGCGCTGCGCCTGGTGAACAAACGAAAAGAGGATGTGACCGTAGTGCTGATGGGCCCGGGAGCCTCAGGTATCGCTGTTGCCAAAATACTGTTGGCATGGGGGATCGGCAAGCTGTTGCTGGTGAATTGTCGTGGCATCCTGCGGCCAGGACGAGCTGATTTGAATCCTGCACAGGAAGCATTGGCAGCTATTACCAACCCCGAAGGCAAGAGCGGTACGCTCGCAGAAGCCTTCGTTGGCGCAGACATCTTCATCGGAGTGTCTGGGCCAGGCGTCGTGACGCGAGCGATGGTGCAAACGATGGCATCCGACGCTATTGTCTTTGCCCTGGCCAATCCTACACCTGAGATTATGCCCGAGGAAGCGAGAGCTGCAGGCGCGCGGATCGTAGCAACGGGCCGCTCGGATTATCCCAACCAGGTGGATAACTCCCTGGCATTTCCAGGTCTCTTTCGTGGCGCACTGGATGTACGCGCACGCGTTATCAATGATGCGATGACGCTAGCCGCGGCAGAATGCTTAGCTTCGCTGGTAACTGAACAAGAGTTTGAAGAAGGCCGAATCATTCCGCAGGCGATGAATTACGATGTTGCCCCTGCTGTAGCTGCTGCCGTGGCTCAAGCGGCAATGGACAGTGGTGTGGCACGTCTGCGCGTTGACCCGCAACTCGTGGCCAAACATTGCCATGATTTCGTCTACGAGGGAATACTGACACCAGTTCCTTCGCTGGGAGAAATGCACTCATAGGCCTTCACCTCATCAGCTCACACAAACATATGAGCATTCCTGGTATGGGAAGCGTTACACAACAAAAACGGGTACCCCGAAGGATACCCTTGCCACATGTCCAGGTAGCTCGTTGTGCTTATGCCAAACTCGCGACCTGTTTCAGCATCTTCGTCACAGTCACCATCATCTGTGGAACTGATGGCAGATCCTGATTACTCTGAAGATGACCCGGTGGCCGAAGAAGAAGTTGGAACGATTTTCAAAGGGGCTGAACATGACGATTGAAGAAGAATTGGGGCTCTCGGAAGGTCACTACTTCCCTCACCCTGATTATTCTACACCGATCGTCTGCGAGAGTACTGCTTGCGCTCGCCTGGCTCGTCTGGTTCTGGAGAGCCTGTGTGCTGTGGGCAGAGGCTATCCCTGTAGTAGCGAAGAGCCCAAGCAGGAGCGTGAGACACGAGAGAACAGTTACAAATCCGACCTTCAAACGTGTTGACATAGAGATTTCTCACTTTCTGTGGTAAAGTTTTCTGAAACACTTTTTTTGAATAGACATTGGTAAACCTACGCTATAACGCTTTACAAGATGATTTCGCTTTACAAGATGTTTTACACCGTCTATTCCGCATCTACCTGTCAACCCTCATCAGTGACTATAGCATCCCTCAATTGGAAACACATAAGAAAAATATGTGAACTTTCCAATGTTTCTGGCAAACAGAATTCTACGACTTTGAGGATCTCTCATCATGATGTGCTCGACTTGACCTCCGTCTGCATAACCGCTGGACGGCTGATGATGAGCCCAATGACATCGACGAGCACAGCGGCGACCGCCAGGACCAAGAAAACTACCGGGTACGGTAGAGCAATGCCAAAGAGGGCATCCAACGAATACATGCCAGGCCCCGTCAATCCGATCCCTACGCCCATGGCCAGCAGCGCCAGGGGAAACTCCAGGCCACGCTTACTGTTCCAGAAACCGTTCTTCCAATGGTTCTTGAAAATCGCCATCAGCATAGCGCCGAACATGCCGGCTGCCCCCAGAGGCGTCAAGAAGCCCAGCGCCACGGAAAGGCCGCCGCCAAACTCCCCCAGAATAACCAGGATAACCCAGAGCCATGGGGGTTTGAACCCCTGTTTCTCGAACCCCTGCGTAATCTTGGTTATTCCAGGACCATCGAACCACCCAAAGAGCTTTTGCGCTCCATGTGCGGCAATCGTCAGCCCACCAACAAGCCGTATAATGAGTAAGCCCAATCCTAGTGAGATAGCCATTGATCGTGTTCCTTTCAAAACAGTGCATACAGTTGGCGAGTTGCCCAAAACGATGAGCGAAGTGATGATGTAGGATCCCGTGAAAGCGCACGGCACGTTCGATCAATGCTCGACTTCTCCGCTTCATTTTTTTACACGGCATGAAAGAAGCGATGGCCAATTCGTACGCAAAAATCCTACGCACACCCTTCTACAACTTCGTCGTGCTCTGTAGTGGACAGGCCAGGTGGTTTACGAATTGTGATGAACGATCCCTACGCGCTCCAGAACAGAGGCAAGGGTATACTGGTCGAGCACCTCAAGCAGACGTTGTTCGACTTCGGCACCGACCTCATCCAGCACTGCCAGGACCCCTGCGTTCACGTCGCTGCTACAAGCCGCGTCCTCCGCTGGGTCTGCCAATTTAACAGCCTGGTAGACCTCAGCAAGCGTAATGTGCTCGGCTGATCGGGCAAGGCGATAGCCCCCATCACGTCCTTCGCGCGCCTGCACAATGTTAGCGCGAACCAGTTGGGTCAGCACACGCCGCACGAAGACGGCATGGGAGTGGAGACCCTGAGCCATCGTAGAGCTTGAACAGAGTCCTTCTGACCCGGCGATTACTACCAGCGCCTGCACTGCCACCGGGAACCATCCAGGGCTGTGGGGAATTCCTGAACTCATGATTTATACCTCCACTTTAATTGTAACCGATACGAGTGCAGTTTACAAGTGGCACGACTGACATCTATTGAAAAACCCAAAAAACGTGTCAGGTTTTGCTATCCAGGCGCGATATTGGTAGTAAGCGCGAAGAGTGGTCAGATTTTGGGGCGAAGAGTGAGCAATCAGCGCGAAGAGTGAACACTGGTACAGATGTACCTGGGAAAAACCGCTTCTCATCTGGTATACTTCTTCTGAAAAGTGTAAATTGCATTCTTTAGACCGCTCTGGTCGGAAGGATACCGATGGTGCTACCTCATGTCGAAGGCATCGATCTGTTCAACATTGCGGGTCGCTCCATTTCGGGGTGGGTTCCCAGCTTCAAGATGAGCACGGCTGCTCCTGTCAAGCAACCGTTCTGTAGCCAGTTGGAAGAACGGCTTTTGATGTGGCTCGAATACCACCCCCTGGTTGCGAGCTACGCTCGTGGCGACATTGGCCCTCAGTTTGCTGCAACCTATCGCCTGCCGACGCCCAAACACGCCCCATTCACAATTGGCTACCTCTTTGAGGGAAAGCCCCACGAGTATTTGCCCGATGTCGTCGGAACGCTCACATCAGGAAAGCCGTTCATCGCCGAGGCGGGCATGGAAGATGACAAGCGCAGTGATCGCAACCTTGCTAAAGCGGAGGCGGCACGCAGGCTCGCACACATCCAACAAGGCGTGTTCTGGCTGGGAACCGAAGCTACCCTCACGAAGGCACAGCACTACAATCTCGTCTACTTGCATGCCCGGCGAAAAAACTTCCCCGCCTTTGACGAGATTGCCGCCGCTGTGCAGGAAGTCTGGCCCGCCGGAGATGTCGCCAGCGTCGAAGAGATCGAGAGCCGTCTCGCCGGACGGTGGCCCGCCAAACTGGTCGAAGCAGCGATCTGGAAACTCGTGGGAGATAGCGCTGCCGCAGGGCATCTGTTAGTCGATCTGAAGCAGCGCACGTTGGATCGTCGGCTCGATCTCGTCTTGCTTCCACCGGATGCTCCGCCTCTTGCGCCTCCGCCTCTCCCAGACACGCTCTTGCCAGAACCGAACGTCGTGCCACCGACCATTTCTCTTGCACCCTCCCGACCAATTCCAGGTCCAACGTTTGATGCGTCCACCCTCGACGAGAAGCGACGGGAACAATTTCACCGCAATTTGCGGGCAGTAGAGCAGGTGCTGGCCGGGGCACCCCAAACGAGAATTGCAGAAGAGTCCGGTATTCCACGCACGACGCTCTCGCGGTTGGTTCGGCGAACGAAGCAACTGGGGCAGATCGCCTGTGTCCCTCTCGGCACCTATGCGCGAAAGACCACCATGCACCCTGCTTTCCAGGAGTGCATTCGTCGGCTGTATGTACTCCCCACGCGCTTGTCGATGACCGCGATTCATGAGCATACTGAAATGAGGCAGGTGGTGGCACAACTGGAAGCATCAACCGGCAAGCCAGTTCAACTTCCCTCCTACGATCAGGTGCGCCGAGAGGTCCATCGCCTGAGGAACGATCCGGCGTTGGTGGCGGTGCGCGAGGGGGCGAAATCGGTCCCTCGCGCACGTGAGTCTGCCGAATCGTTTGTGCTCTCCATTCCGTCTCCGGCCCTGCTGGCCCAGGTGGATGAGCATTCGCTTGAACTGTATGTTGTCACTCCTGGTGGGATTACCGTGACCAAACGGGTGCATGCCGCCGTGCTCGTGTGCGTCAAAACGGCGGCCATTCTCGGCGCAGTCCTCTCGCTGGGACCAATGAAGGAGGAGGACTATATGCGCCTGGTCAAAATGGCGTTGGAGCCGAAAGATGAGCTGGTCGTGCGTGCAGGCTGCCAGCATGCCTGGCCGTGTTACGGCAAACCCGCCATCATCTTCCACGACCGGGGCAAGATCTTCACCTCTGAGCGTGCGCGGCAAGTCCTCGTGGATCGGTTAGGGATTATCACGGAGCAAGCGCCTCCCTACGCGCCATCAGCAAAAGGGACGGTGGAAGCCATCTTTCGGTGGATGACGCAACGCTTTGAACGACGCTTGCCCAATACCAGTCACGGGGTTGCTGATGTGGAAGCAGCAGCTCAAGCGGGAGGCATGACGCTGGAGGAACTGGAGCGCTGCTTCCTTCAAGCCATTGTGGATGATTACCAGCAAGACTGGGATGAGACGCGAGGACAGCGGCATGCCGTGCTCTGGGACCATGCCGTCGCGCAGAGCGGGGTCCCAGCAGTATCTGGGGTCTCCCGATGATCTGAAACTGCTGCTCATGAAAGCGGTCAATCGCAAGCGGCCAAGCCAGGGATATCGCGTCTCGGAGGGCAACCGGCTCTCTTTTCAGGGACGCTGGTATGTCTGTCCAGGGCTCCTCTCGCGGCTGGCGGGCCGCTCCTTTGAGGTGTATTACGACAGGAGAGACGTGGGTGTGCTCTACATCTTCGTGGAGGGCGTCTACGTCGGCGAAGCTTACTGTCCACAACTCATGGGAGGTCGTGTCAGTGAGTGGGAAGCTAGAGCCATGCGTAAACACGATGAGACTGAGGCCAAGATTGCGAGCGCCCAAGGGCGAGAGGTCCGTGCTCACATTCAGGACGAAGCGAAGAAGGCTGGCCGCAAGCGTCGAAGTGCAGAGGTTCGAGCGAGTGAGCAAAGCCGCCAATGGGATCGCCAACGGGAAGACATTCATCCTGAGCATGTGCTTGAGCAATTAGCGAGTATCGAAGCGAAGAAGAAACGAAAAGTTACACCCCTTCCGAAGGCTACTCCAGATGCCGACCCTGACCGTCCAGTTCGTGTGTTACCCATTCGCACCTTGCGCAAGGAGCCGCAACCATGACACATCCTCTCTTTCGCAAAGACATCTTCATCGAGACGGCCTTCGCTCGAAGGTTCCAGGCCATGCTGCGTTCTGCCTGGAGCAATCGTTCCTGGCATGTGATCGTCGCCGATCCGGGCGCGGGCAAAACGATGGGCATTCGCGACCTGGTCAAAACAGCAGGCTCCCGTGCGATCCTGGCGGTCGTGGCTCCGAAAAACAATGAAGAGGAGCAGGCGCTGGGCGACCAGTTTTTTACCGCTTTAGGTCTGCCACTACGAGGACATTGGCGCACGCGCAAGCCCAAACTCATGGGACACCTGCACCAGTACGGGACCCAATGCCTGATTGTGGATGATGCCCATGATCTCTCGTTCCAGCACCTGATGCTCATCAAGGAAGTGACAGACCAGGGGAGGTTACAGTACGATCATCCGCTTGGATTGTGTTTGGTGGCAGCGGCGCGGGGAGAGGTCATCCCGCTCAAGGAGACGTTAGACCAGCCCGATCCTACCTGGTTGCAATGGCGTCGCCGCCTCGACCAGATACAACCGTTCTGCCGCGTAGTAAGCCACACCAGCGAAGAGGTGCGCGAGATCCTGGCCGCCCTGGAAACGGTGTACCGGGAACTCATCCCGCAGCTCAACCTACGCCAGTGGTCTGGTTCGATCTACACCTGGCTCACACAACCGGTCCTCGATCCAGCGAACTCTGGTCGGGTCACGATGGACTACTTGATGAAGCTGGTGACGACAGCCTTGGAATGGACGTACCAGGCCGGGGAACCCAATGTACGGGCCGAAACGCTAGAGCTAGCTGCACAGCTTCTCGTGCTGCGTCATGATACGCTTTGGATCATTGATGGCGCAGGACCCATTGGTGAAGCGCCTTTACCGGAGGCAGGAGAGCAGGGAGATGAGAGCGGAGCGCAACGAGAACAGGAAGTGGCGCAAACCGATGTCTCGCCTCATATGAGGGAAACGAGCAGTGAGGCAGGAGACATCGCGCCATCTGCCAATCCGGCCAAATGTACCTTTTGCGAGGAAATTCCCATCGACCTCCAGGCGTTTGCGGACAGTGGTACCCGCTTGGTGGAATGTCCTGACTGTGGGGCAAACCGCTCGTTAGAGCCGCATCGTGACATCCTCCGCTTCAAACAGCATGATAGGATAAAACGCAAAACGAAGGCGCAGCTCGCCGCTTTGCGGTGGGCCAAGCGCGAAATGACCTGGAAAGTCGTTGGAGGAGAGACAGGAGAGGACTGATCGATGGCTACTGGCCTCTCAGTGTGTTTTTGACGAAAAGATATGACGTACCATATTAACTATCAAAGTGGCTACCAATCATTTTCCTCTTCCGAAAACGCTGGCCTCGTATCTGCTCTTGCGTCGAGCAGTTGCTTGATGTTTTTTTGGCGAAAGGATCTGTGCCCATGGGACTCATACTGAGAGACGTTTCAAAATATTTTGGATCATTTCAGGCGATCAAAGATCTCTCTATGGAGGTCAGGGAGGGCGCGCTCTTTGGCTTCCTGGGGGCCAACGGTGCGGGGAAGACGACGACGATGCGCATGATCCTCGACCTCTTCCGTCCTGACTCCGGCCGGATTACCTGGAACGGCATCGATGTGCGCGAGGTGCCGCGCCGTGTATGGGGCTATATGCCGGAGGAACGCGGTCTCTATCCGAAGATGCGCGTGGATGAGCAGACTGCTGTTCCTGGCGCGCCTGCAGGGAGTATCGAAGCAGGAGGCCCAGAAAGCTCTGGATGAGTGGCTGGAGCGTTTTCAAATCATTGTCAATCGCGACAGGAGGATTGAAGAACTCTCGAAAGGAAACCAGCAAAAGGTGCAGTTCCTCGCCGCCATTTTGCACGATCCAACGATCCTGATCATGGACGAGCCGTTCAGCGGTCTGGACCCGGTCAACGCGAATGTCCTGAAAGAGGCGTTTTTGGAGATGCGCCGCCGCGGCAAGACGATTATTTTCTCCACGCACCAGTTGGAGCAAGCCGAGGAATTGTGCCAGGACATTGTGATCATCAATAAAGGGCAGAGCGTTGTCCAGGGCAGTGTGCGCGATGTCAAACGCCAGTCTGGGCGCAATGTAGCGCGTCTCAAACTGGACAACAACCCCGAGGCTAACTGGCTTGATACGCTCGATGGCGTGCAGGTCACAAAGCGCCGGGAAGATTATATCGAAATGCAGATAGAGGCAAATCTCAACCCCAACGTGATCGTGGAAGCCGCGCTGCAACACGGCGGCATCATCAGCCGTTTCGAACTGACCGGGCCATCGCTGACCGATATCTTCATCGAAAAAGTTGGTGCTGTCTCCTTGCCAGATGCTCCATCTTCCGTTCTTTCAGCATAGAGTAGGAGGAAATGAGATGATACCACAGCAAACGCCGGTACAAGAACGTCGCGAACAAGAGCAAGGGGCCTTAGCGGTGAGTTCGGGTGCTGCTGCCCAACACAACCTGCGCAATATTGGCTTGATTATCGGGCGCGAGTACAGAAACCTCGTGAAAAGGCGTAGTTTCATCATCACCAGCGTGCTCCTCCTGGTGATCGTGTTTCTTGCTGCTTTTATCCCAACGGTTGGACAGCTCATTACGGCGCGAACTCCTTCGCAAACCCAGATCGTGGTGGTGAATGACGCGGGGACAGTCGCAGGCCTGAATGACGCTGCGCTGACCTCCTACATCAGGACGGAACTGAACGGCACGAACACCGGAAGCCAGGCTCCCTATGCCATTTCCAGCCAGCCAGCCACCAATCTGGGCAACCTGCAAAGTCAGGTCAAGCAGGGCAAGCTGGATATCCTGCTGGTGCTTGATCGGGCGGCGAACCAGAACGTACGCTTTACCTATGACACCGACGCCAGTGCCACCAATGACAGCAACCAGTCTACTATCCAGGCTCTGGCCCAACTGCTCACCTTTCTTGATACCGCTCATCGACTGGGCCTCACATCCTCTCAGACCCAGCGCCTGGCCGCTCCACCTGACTTTACAGCCGTGCATACCCAGCAGAGCCAGACTACTCGCCCGGTAAGCGACATTGCTGCCGGCTATGTGCTCGCCTTTGCCGGCGTTATCCTGATCTTTCTCTCTGTCACGCTGTATAGCAGTATTGTGGCAACGGGAGTCGCTGAAGAGAAAAGCAGCCGCATGATGGAACTTCTGGTGAATGCCGCAACCCCCTTCCAGCTCCTGGCCGGCAAGATCGTGGGCATCGGGGCAGCATGCCTGACACAGATGGGTAGCCTGGTGGTGGTTGGCATTGCGGGGCTCCTGCTGCAAACCCCTCTTCAGGCAGCGTTGTTCGGTGCAAAAGCGGGAGGATTCAGCCAGTATCTCACCGCTGTGTCCATCCCGTTTTACTTTCTGTTCCTGATCTACTTTCTGCTGGCGTTCTTCCTGTATGCCACTCTGTTTGCCGGACTGGGCGCCATGGTCAAACGGCAGGAGGAGGTGAATAGCGCGATCATGCTTCCACAGATGCTGATCACCAGTGGCTATCTGCTGTTCTTTTTCACGGCCTCTTCTCCCGATGCGACCGTGACGAGGGTGCTGTCGTATATTCCTTTCTGGACTCCGTGGTTGATGCTGATGCGTCTTGCGCTGGGCACGGTCGCCTGGTGGGAGATCGTCGTGACGATCGCGTTGATGCTGCTTACCATTCTCGCCTGCACCTGGTTTGCCGCGCGCCTGTATCGCTACGGCGTCCTGATGTACGGGCAGCGGCCCGGCCTGGGACAACTGCTGAAGCTGGCATTTGGCCGGTGAGGGGATCATCTCTGGATAGGAGTCGTCCCGCGTTTTTCTGCTGCTGGGCTTGCGGATAAATCAGGGCATTGCTGACAGACTGAGTGCCATGTGCCATATAACGTCAGTTTCACACTGAGAGGCCTACCCCACCAGGGATGCTTGTGTGACCTTTCGCCTGGAGAACGGTGATGCGACTGGCTGATCGCGCACCTGGAGGCCCTGCTCTTGAAACTGCCTTCGTCGGTCAAGGCGGGACCGAGGAAAGATGTCTTGTTCTGTCATCATGCTTTCGGAGGTCAACTATGAACAAAGATGATCACAAGGCCGTCTCGGCGAAGGGTCTCATGACGGTCACGGTCTTCTACGCTATCAGCATCCTTCTGTTCCCTCTCACGTTGATCGGTTACGTGATCTGGGTTGGCAAGGCCTCCTCACTGGGCGCAGGTCGGGGGTCTCGGTAAGCGCGCAAGGGCCGCTGTCGGGACGCTGGTTTATGCACTATCTGGGTACCAGGGAAGATGAGCCATCTGCTCAACTGATGATGGTGCTGCCGGGCATCTCTCCTCTGGGCGTGCGTCTGACATCCGCCTCTACGAAGCTTGCTCACCGTCTGACAGGCTACGTGCCCAGGGTTTTCAGGTATCCTTTCGAGGGTGACGTTCCCAGACAGTACGAGGCCGCAGCCCGCATGGCGTTTTTCGACGCTGTGGTAGACCGGTACCTGCCCAACATGGCATAGTTTGTCCTCCTTGGCGCAGGCTTCGACACCCGCGCGTTGAGACTGCCTCCTGACAGGCAGGTCAGATCCTTCGAGATCGATACCCCAAAGACACAGGCGATCAAGCGCGAGATGCTCTCGAAGACCTCCATCGACGCGACCGGGATCACGTTTGTCGCAGCCGACTTCGAGAAGGAGGACTGGTTCACACGGCTCGTGGGTGCTGGGTTCGATCAAAGCAAACCTGCCCTCTTCCTGTGGGAGGGCGTGGTGATGTATTTGGACCGGGAAGCGGTCGAGGACACGCTGCGCAAGATTGGAAGCTGCGCCTCTGGCAGTGTGGTTGCGTTCGACCACTTTACCACCGAGGTTCTCTCCTCGCAGGCGCTGTATTGGCGTTTCGCAAGAATGAGCACCAGAGCAGCCGGCGAGCCACTGAAATTCGGGATTGAAAGCCTGCCGCCGACAAGGGAGCGCCTTGCCGAACTCCTCCAGCCTTGCGGACTCTCACTGGTTGAGCACCACCTTCTTGGGAAAGAGACGGGAAAGGAGCGCGCATGGGGAGGCTTCGCTCTTGCCATCGTGAGCTGAACGCGGCATCTCTGATGCGCGAGCCTGACTGATACCACTTGTTCCTGGTCGCGACCAGCCTGTATGGTTCCTCTTTGCCCGACCCACAGCCGGGCCAATTGACAAAACGTTGATGGAAAAAGCAGGGTGGAGAGCAGCTTCTCAAACCGTCAATGGTTGAGCTGCTCACTCTTCGCGCTGATTGATCACTCTTCGCCCCAAAATCTGACCACTCTTCGCGCTTACTACCACAGCCAGCACATGCTGCGATTTGCCGCCCAGAGGATATCCTGCAAGAGTACTACCAGCCAGGAGGACGTAGCTATCACGGGGTCTACATCATCTGTCCCAACTGCCACAACGAAGAAATCAACCCGCTTTCCCATCTAACCCTCGATACACCCGAAGCACGGCAGTTCTGGCGCAAGCATCCACGTATGTTCTGGCTGCCTGAGCGTGAGATCGTGTATGGTGGTCAACCAGCCCTTCTAAGCAGCTTCCAGAGCATAACCGATTCAGTCCAGCTCGATGTGATTTTCCAGCGTGAAACACTCCATGTACTGAGTGCCGACGAGTATAGCCGCTAAGAAATAGGACGAAACACCTAAAGGGACTGATCTCATGATCATAATGACATTGCGTCAGCGAAACTTTGCCTTGCTCTGGCTCGGTGGGCTTATCTCTCAGACGGGTGACTGGTTGCTCATCATCGGTCTTCCAGTCTACGTCTACACTCAGACCGGTTCAGTACTCGCCACGAGCCTTACGTTGATCACCGGGTTTGTACCAGCTCTCCTGTTTGGCTCCCTCGCTGGCGTCCTGGTGGATCGCTGGGACCGCAAGTGGACCCTGATCATCAGCAACCTGCTTTTAGCAATCGGTCTCCTGCCCCTGCTGGCCGTTCACTCCAAAGAATCGCTGTGGATTGTGTACATCGTGCTGTTCTTTAAATCAACCATCGAACAGCTCGTGCTGCCTGCCGAGAACGCCCTCCTGCCCAACCTGGTGAGCGAGGATCTGCTCGTCTCTGCCAACGCGCTCATTTCTATCAGCTCGAATACGTCGCGCCTGGCCGGTGCTGCACTCGGAGGCTTACTTCTTGGGCTTGCGGGGCTAAGTGGTGTGACCCTCCTCGACGTCCTCTCCTTCTTGTTCGTCAGTGCTATGGTTGTGCTCATCACCATACCAGCAAAATCAACGCCACCCAAGGAGGAGGTTCCTGCTGCTGCGACAGCCACATGGAAACATCTTGTGATAGAATGGCTGGAGGGGCTGCAATTGATCTCCCGCGAACGCACGCTTACCATTCTCCTCATCGCCTTTACACTCACCGGTTTAGGGGAAGGAATCTTCGGCGTACTCCTTGTTGTCTTCGTCAAGCAGGTATTGGGAGGCGGTGCAGTAGTCTACGGCACACTCCTCGCAGTACAAGCTGTAGGCAGCTTGATCGGAGGTCTGGTCATTGGCCAAATTGGAAATCGCATACCGCCATTGCGCCTGGTCGGTTTAGGTCTGTTCGCCTTCGGCTTCATCGATCTTCTCATTATCGATATACCCATCTTTGTGCGTGGTCTGCTGATCGTCTTTCTCCTCTTCATTCTGGTTGGGCTGCCAGGCACAGGCTTTCTCGTAGGATTCAATGCATCCCTTCAGACCTTCGTGGAAGACAAAATGCGAGGACGTATCTTCGGGGCACTTCTGGCAATGAGATCACTCCTGACACTCATAGGCATGGTAGTAGCCGGAACACTGGGAGATCGACTAGGACCAGTGCTCATGCTGAACGCGCAGGGCAGCATGTACGTACTCTCCGGGCTACTGGTTTTGTTGACACTCTGGAATGTAATTGCAAGAAAGCAAACCTCGCAGGATGCCGAATCAATCAAGCCAATCTCCTGATATACACCCGCTACGATCCCCAAGTGATCCAGCCGTTCATCGATTTATCGATGTACATCTCTGAGACTCGTATTTCGCATCCTCCTCGGTGGACCTTCATCGACTAGCCACTTCGTCCATTCCGCCCGATTATGCTTGACAATTGTTTAGCCATTTGATACTTTGCCCGTATTACATTATTGTTGTGCTGGAAAAGAGGGTGGTTACGGATGGCTCTCCTGGAAGAACTCGCACCCGGTGTTCTCGTGAAAGGCCTCCTCCCCACCGGTAGCGTGACCATCATCAGCATCAAACGGCACGGTTCCATCGGCCTTGAACTCGTCTACCAGGATGCAGGCGGTAACCTGGGCAGCGAGCTACTCTATAGCGACAGCGTAACAAACCTTGAAATCGTTCCCGCAGGCTTACCGTGGAGCTTCGATGCCGACGGAGCCTTATTCCGCCTCACCTCCGAGGCGTACCGTATCCGGCTCGCCTATTTGTTCGATCCCCTGATCGCAGTGCATACCTCGCTGATTGAGCCACTGCCACACCAGATCACCGCCGTCTACGAAACCATGCTCGGCAAACAACCACTGCGCTACATGCTCGCCGACGATCCCGGCGCAGGGAAAACCATTATGGCCGGGCTGCTTATTAAAGAACTGATGATTCGTGGCGACCTGCGTCGTTGCCTTATTATCGCTCCCGGCAACCTAGTGGAACAGTGGCAGGGTGAACTTAAACAGCGCTTCCATATCGTCTTTGACATCCTCACCAACGACCGTCTTGAAGCCTCCGCTTCCGGCAATGCCTTCGCCGAAACGCCACTGTGTATCGCCCGCCTCGACAAACTTTCACGCAACGAGTCAGTGCAGGACAAACTGCGCCAGACCGAATGGGACTTGATCGTCGTCGACGAGGCGCATAAAATGTCTGCCACGTTCTACGGCGGCGAGACCAGGTACACCAAACGCTACCAGCTTGGCGAGCTGCTGGGCAAGATCACGCGCCACCTGGTACTGCTCACCGCGACACCCCACAATGGCAAAGAAGAGGATTTTCAACTCTTCCTGCGCCTGCTGGACGCTGATCGCTTCGAGGGCAAGTTTCGCGACGGCGTGCACAAGGTCGACGTCTCGGACCTGGTGCGTCACCTCGTCAAAGAACAACTCTACACCTTTGAAGGCACGCCGCTCTTCCCTGAACGCCTGGCCTACACCGTCAATTACCAGCTCTCAGGACTGGAAGAAACCCTCTACCAGGAAGTAACCGACTACGTGCGTCAGGAGTTCAACCGGGCCGATGTGCTGGACACGGGACGCAAGGGAACCGTCGGCTTCGCTCTGACCACCTTGCAGCGCCGTCTCGCCTCCTCACCGGAGGCCATTTATCAATCCTTGAAGCGCAGAAGAGAGCGGCTTGAGCGCCGTCTGAACGAGACACAACAGGCCAGGCAAGATGCTGACACCGACGTTGATCTGTTCTCGGGTTTACCTTCCCTTCTCAGACGATGATCTCGACGACCTGGACGACGCTCCTGGCGCAGAATTTGAGGAAACCGAGCAGCGGGTTGTCGATCAAGCTTCGGCGGCGCGCACGATTGCCGAACTCGAAGTCGAGATCGCGATGCTTGCCCGGCTAGAAGTGCTGGCCTTGCAGGTGCGTCGCTGTGGCACCGACCGCAAGTGGGAAGGGTTAGCAAGTCTGCTACAGAATAACGCCGAGATGTTTGACGCGCAGGGGCATCGCCGCAGGCTGGTCATCTTCACCGAGCATCGCGATACGCTCAACTACCTTGCCGAGCGCATTCGCACCATGCTCGGACGAGAAGAGGCCGTTGTCACCATTCACGGCAGCATGAGCCGGGAGGAGCGCTCAAAGGCGCAGGAGTCCTTTCGCCAGGAGAAGCACGTACAGGTGCTGGTGGCAACCGATGCCGCCGGCGAGGGTATCAACCTGCAACGCGCCCATCTAATGGTCAACTATGACCTGCCGTGGAATCCGAACCGCCTGGAGCAGCGTTTTGGGCGTATCCACCGCATCGGACAGACAGAGGTGTGCCATCTGTGGAACCTCGTTGCTTCACAGACCCGCGAGGGTGAGGTCTTCCATACCTTGCTCAAGAAACTGGAGGAGGAGCGCGAGGCGTTAGGCGGCCAGGTCTTTGACGTGCTGGGCCGTGTCCTCTTCGATCATCGTCCACTGCGTGACCTCATCGTTGAGGCCATTCGCTACGGTGATCGCCCGGATGTGCGTGCCAGGCTGACGCACGTCGTTGACCAGGCGCTCGACCGGCACCACCTGCAAGAACTGCTCGAAGAACGCGCCCTCGCCCACGAGATGATGGATGTGGTGCGCGTGCGCCAGGTGCGCGAAGAAATGGAACGCGCAGCCGCCCGTCGCCTGCAACCGCACTTCATCGCCTCATTTTTCTTAGAGGCGCTCAAACGCCTCGGTGGGAAATTTTATGAACGCGAACCACACCGCTACGAGATCACGTATATTCCCGCCGCCATTCGCAACCGCAGCCCGCGCAGCGATAGCAGAGCCACCATTCTGCGCCAGTACGAACGGATCGTCTTCGAGAAAGAGCGTATCACCGTGCCGGGCAAGCCCCAGGCGGCCCTCATCTGTCCTGGTCATCCCTTGCTCGATGTGACTCTTGACCTGGTGCTGGAACAGCACCGCAACCTGCTCACCCAGGGCACCATCCTTGTCGATCCCACTGATATGGGTGAAGACATCCGCGTGCTCTTCTATCTTGAACACACCATCCAGGATGCCAGCACCGACAACACAGGCAAGCGCCGCGAGGTCTCGCGCCAACTGCAATTCATCGAGATTGACGAGCAAGGGAACATCCACGCGGCAGGTTACGCACCTTTCCTCGACTATCGCCCGCTGCACGAAGAGGAACATGCCGCTCTCAGGGCTTGGATACCAGGCACGGCGGGCGACCATAAAGGCCCACCCATCCACTCCACACCCCACTCGCCCCTACGGACACGGTGGGCATCCTATTCGTGTATGGTAGAGGCATACCTGTCCCCCAGACAGGGTGCCCTTGCGGTTGACCTGGAAGAGCATGCCCGCAGCTATGCCATCACCGAACTGGTGCCGCGCCACCTGGCAGAGGTCAAACAGCGCCGCGAAGAGCAGATCGACAAAACCAGCGCTGCCGTCAATGATCGCCTGACCACAGAGATTAGCTACTGGGACAACCGCGCCGCCATCCTCAAGGCGCAGGAGGTAGCAGGCCGAACCAACGCCCGCCTGAACTCACAGATCGCTCGCCAGCGCGCCGAAGAACTCCTGGCCCGCCTGGATCGTCGCTTGAGCGAATTAGAGCAGGAGCGCAAACTTTCACCCCTGCCGCCCGTCGTAGTAGGTGGCGTCCTCGTCATCCCGCAAGGCCTACTGAACAGGCTCACAGGCCATAGCTACACTCCCAGCGCAGCCCAATTCGCCCACGAGACCGCCCGCATCGAGCGCATAGCAATGGAGACCATCATGCAGGCCGAGCTGGCGCTCGGCTACATCCCACGCGATGTCAGCGCCGAGAAGTGCGGCTACGATATCGAATCCCGTATCCCAGGCACCGGCAAGCTGCGCTTCATTGAAGTGAAGGGCAGGGTCAAGGATTCTACAACGGTGACCGTCACAAAGAACGAGATACTGACCGCACTCAACAAGCCCGATGATTTTTTCCTTGCGATTGTGGAAGTCGACGGTGACGAGACGATGGCGCACTATATCCCCCGGCCCTTCCAGCGCGAACCCGATTTCGGCGCTACGAGCGTCAACTATGACCTGGCAAAACTACTCAATAAAGGAGCTATCCCTGTATGACCACTGATAAGCCCTATCGTAAAAAACTGATCGAGGTGGCTCTACCTCTTGATGCGATCAATAAAGCCTCGGCCCGCGAGAAGTCCATCCGTCATGGACATCCTTCGACGCTGCACCTGTGGTGGTCTCGGAAACCATTGGCAACGTGCCGGGCTGTACTCTTTGCTTCGCTCGTTGATGATCCATCTGAACATCCAGAGGAGTTTCTTACAGAACAAGACCAGGAGCAGGAACGATTGCGCTTATTTCGGCTGATGGAGGCCCTCATCAGGTGGGAGAACTCCAATAATCAGGATGTGCTGGCCCAGGCACAGGCCGAGGTTCGCAAATCAACCGGGGGCAATCTACCTCCTCTGCTCGACCCTTTCTGTGGTGGAGGTTCTATTCCCCTAGAAGCGCAACGGCTTGGCATGCAAGCTCTTGGAAGCGATCTCAATCCTATTGCGGTGCTGATTACGAAGGCTCTAATCGAAATACCCCCCAAATTTGCAGATCGTCCTCCAGTCAATCCAAACGCTCAACAATTCTTAATGGGGAGCGACTGGCACGGAGCGCAAGGACTTGCCGACGATATTCGTTACTATGGCAAATGGATGCGTGATGAGGCCAAAAAGCGTATCGGTCATCTCTATCCCAAAGTAACTTTGCCAAAAGAATATGGCGGTGGTGAGGCAACAGTAAATGCCTGGCTTTGGGTACGTACTGTCACCTGTCCCAATCCCGCTTGTGGAGCACAAATGCCACTGACAAGTAAATGGTGGCTCTCCAAAAAGAAGGGCAAGGAGGCGTGGGTAGAACCACAAGTCGATCATGCCACTACACCACCGGTCATTCGTTTTACTGTGGTCACAGGCAAAGGTAAACCGCAAGATGGAACCGTGAATTGCCAAGGGACAAAATGTATCGCATGTGGTACATCCGTTGCTTTCGATTACATCCGCAGCGAGGGCAAAGCAGGACGCATGAATGCACAACTCCTGACAATTGTTGCGGAAGGGCGACAAGGACGTGCGTATCTTGCTCCCGATGAGGAACAGGCTATTACTGCTGCACAGGCACAACCTGTAGAAGCACCTGAGACTAACCTACCTGATCAAGCACTTGGATTCCGTATACAACTTTACGGTATGACCAAACATCGTAACCTCTTTACTTTCGCCAACTCGTCGCTCTCACCACCTTAAGTAACCTAGTGCAAGAAGCCAGGGAAAAGGTGCTAGCGGACGCCAGCATTGCAGACTTGCCTGTAAATGGCATATCGCTCAACGATGGCGGCATAGGGGCGAATGCATATGCTGATGCAATAACGATGTACCTGGCGATTGCCTTGGATAAGGGTGCAGATTATTGGTCTTCACTCTGCTCCTGGCACAATGGGAGAGATACCATAGGGCATACCTTTACTAAACAAGCTCTTCAAATGGTATGGGACTTTGCTGAAGCTAATCCTTTTAGTAAGTCGAGTGGCAATTTTCAAGGAGCAGTTGGCTGGGTAGCCCAGGTCATCGAGGCATCTTCTTGCAATGCGCCTGGTGAGGCGAAACAACGCGATGCTACCACCACCATCAATGGAGTCGCACAGCCACTTATTTCTACCGATCCACCCTACTATGACAACATCGGCTATAGGGTTATGTAGACAGTTGTCGAAGACAATCTGTGCTACATCAACCCGTTTTATGTAGACATCTTGCCAAAGTGTCTACATAAACGCGGACCTGGCTGATTTCTTCTATGTTTGGCTACGTCGCTCGCTCAATAATATCTACCCCGATCTGTTCAAGACCTTGCTCGTTCCCAAAGCACAGGAGTTAGTGGCAACTCCTTATCGCTTTGATGGTAGTAAGAGCAGGGCCCAGGAGTTTTTCGAGACAGGGCTAGAGAAAGCTTTTAAACGCATGCGAGCCGTTCAGCATCCTGACTTTCCGCTCACGGTATACTACGCCTTCAAACAGGCTGAATCCGAGGCAGAAGGAAATGAAGGCGATGAAGTAAGCAGCAACGGAAATAGTAATAAGGTGACGGCTTCAACCGGATGGGAGACAATGTTGGAGGGTCTGATTCGATCCGGCTTCACAATTACGGGAACATGGCCCGTCCGAACAGAAATGCTCAATCGCAGTGTTGGCCTGGGAACAAACGCCCTCGCCTCATCCATCGTTCTCGTCTGCCGACCACGCTCCGTAGACGCACCCATAGCCTCGCGCCGCCAGTTTCTAAATGCGCTCCGAGCAGAGTTACCCTTGGCGCTCAAGAACCTGCAACACGGCAGCATCGCCCCAGTAGACCTTGCCCAGGCCAGCATCGGCCCCGGTATGGCCATCTATTCGCGCTACAGCAAAGTCGTCGAGTCGGATGGCACACCGCTGCGTGTACGTACAGCCCTGCAACTGATCAACCGCGTACTCGATGAGGCGCTGGCGGAGCAGGAAGGTGAGTATGATGGGGAGACACGCTGGGCCATCGCCTGGTTTGAGCAGTATGCTATGAACGCAGGGGAATATGGCATTGCCGAAACGCTCTCGAAGGCCAAGAATACGTCGGTGCAGAGCCTGGTCGATGGCGGATTCCTGGAGGCGAAGGCCGGGAAGGTACGCTTACTCAAACGCGAAGAACTAGCGGAGGGATGGAACCCGAAGACGGCGCACCTGACCGCATGGGAGGTGATGCAACGCATGATTCATGAACTACTCGATGGGAAAGGTGATGTTGGTGCGGGTGATATTTTGCGCCAAGCGAATACGCAGGGTGAGGGTGCAAGGGATTTGGCATATCGGTTGTATACGGTGTGTGAACGCAAGGGGTGGGCGCAGGAGGCGTTGGCGTATAACAGTTTGGTGACGTCGTGGTCGGAGATCAGCCGGTTGGCGCATCGGGAGGCGAGTGATCAGGGGTTGTGGGGAGCGACGTATTTAGGATAAGGATAGCCGATATGAATCAAACAGCCCAAATTACTACACCTCAAAATGCCAGACGCATTGGCGTGTTGCTGGCAGGTCCAGGCAAGTTGAACGTAGCTGTTCTCAAGTATCTAATACTCCATATAAATACACTTCAGCAGACGTTCGAGTATGAATTTTTACCAACTGACGATAGTGATGAGTTTCTTCAAAAGTTATCAACGCAAACTACTGTCGATAGGGTAGAGATCGCTGCTGGTGTTCATCCATTTCTTCAGCGGCATAAACAGTTTCTTAAAGAGGAGATAATGGGCTATGATATAAGGGATACAGCGATACCAGATAACCTGATAATCATAACTATGACACGCTTTGAGGATAGATACTATTCGACACGTATAGACAATTTATCCATCTTAGCACTTGGTTATTGGGAGCGGTGGATGGCTCCCCCTTCAATTATAGAGTCTATTTTAACCCTTGTTGTACAGGAATTAATAGGCATCGTTTGTCCTCCCCTAAGTGGCTCAGCTCATCTCGGCACAAAAGGATGCATATGCGACTTCACCGCTAATCTAGCTGATGCCAGGATCAAAGTACTTAGTGGATTTATTTGCCACTATTGCCGTTCCAAACTTGATGCCGCCGGCTTTAATCAACTACCAGATGAACTTGCACATGTTCTAAAAAAAGACTGGCTTGGCGAATTTACTAACCCCAATAGTCCGGCAGGTATTGCCTCCAAGCTTGGCTATGACCTGTTCATTACGAAAGGTCTTACAACGACTCTTTGGGAGAGGATTCCTATGAAAATAGCCTAGAGGTGTACGTTAATGCATGTTATGCACTATTTTCATGCTCCTCTCTGAGGCAGAGCATCATGACGCTTAAAACTGTACTGACAGAAGAAGCTCTGAAGCAATTCATTGGAACCATTGGAGCCATCATCGCAGGTATTTTGATTGCCTATCTGCTTATCCGATTTGGTTTGAGTCATTGACTTGAAACGAATATCAGAAAGTCAGGGAGTGTATGTCACTCACATCTCATCTCAATAACCCAACAAGTCCAATCGGGCAGTTTATCAAGCTGCGTTTCGCCCAAACGGCTCGACTCACGAAAACCGCCAATCAAAGCCTGAAGAGCGCTGATACCATCCGTCCTATGCAGGCTGATAGGTCATACCCTTACGGTCTCATCGGCACTGCGATTGATTATCGTATCCGGTACGCATTTGATATCACTCCTTATCAACGACTGGTGGCTTGGGAAGGCGCTAAGTTGCTAACCGTAAAACCGTTTGAAAGTGACGAAGATATAGCTGTGGATTGGGATGACCTGGATGGCATTCCACTACCACCGACGGCCTTAACGACCGGGGTGGCACAAGGACCTTATCCCCTATCGCTTATTCGGGCATTTTTTGACAGCCTTGAGAATACAGTGAACATGATACAGCCAAAGGGACGGCTTCTGGAATTAGAAAATGAACGCATGCTAAATCGCTATTGTGTCGTATTAAGTCTTTTTGAGCAGGTATTCCGTAGCAATGCCTATCTACAAGGCCCCCTCATGCAGCCAACGGTGAAACACACTGTGGAAGAATTCCTCGCTATTCCACATGATTCATGGGTCTATGATCTTGGCGAGATATTTACACGGTTCTATAGCCACCATAACTCTCTTCTATCAGAGCCTTACATACTCAATCCAACATTCACGGGCAGCACCTATGTGGGTGGAGCAGATGCTGACTTAGTCGTAGATAGTTGTCTTATCGATATCAAGACAAGCACCTTTCCGCAAATCAAAGCTGAGTACCTCTACCAATTAGCAGGCTATCTCTTGCTCGATTTTGACGATAAGCTGCACATCGACTCGGTAGGTATTTACATGGCACGTCAAGGGATGTTGTTTACCTGGTCTGTCCCTGATTTTTTGTGTCAACTTACAGGCGATGACAGTGCTACACTAATACCGCTTCGTCGAGAATTTCGTACACTCTGTCAGGATATGCGGAGACAAAGAAGATAAACCATGAACAGCTATAGAACTAAATTAATCACACAAGGAAAGAATCTCTTACAACGCCTGAACTTGAGACCTCGATGGTGGCCGTCGTTCAAAAAGCAAATCGATTGGCTTGTAATGCTTGGAGTCATTGCAATCATCGTTGGCATTTTCCTGATTGCCACTCGTGTAGGATTGTTGCAAGCAGCGGGTGGAGCGCTGCTCGGAACTGCTCTTGCGCTCATTAGCTCTACCATCGCTGGAAGGCAAGCAGTTCGCCAGCAGTACGCCAAAGAATCCAATCTCGAAAGAAAAAGGGAGTCGTATGTGCCACTCCATGATGAACTGATAAAGCTTCACATCATCCTTGAGGAGACATATACAGGTAAACAACCATTTCCTAAGTGGATCAAAGGAGCAGATGAGGAGCCCGCACGCGCTTTGTACTCGAATGAGTACAATCCGGCTACATTTGAACTCTGGCCAGAGTTCAAGAATAACTCTCACGCCAAAGATTTTTCCAAAGAGGCACATAGCATCCTTGACGAGGTATTGCGCCTCGCGACCGCATACAACGCTACCATTGCTCTCACCCATCAGCCAAGCATCGACTTGCTTACGCCGCATATTGCAAAGGCCGTTCAAGCTGCGACAAAAGAGAAAGACTTCCAGGAATGGCAGCAGCGACGCCAGCCACCAGTGATGGTGCAGCAGGGCGACGACTACTTTCAATGGATAGAATACAACTCCATATCTTTGCCACCGGGGTCTCCCATGGGTCATGACATCGCATTCGACTGGATAGAACGTGATGGAGCCCTTGAGTGGCTTATTACAGGACATCTCGACGAGGCAGCATCTTGCGTAAATCAGGCATACAGACCTCGTATGACTGACCTCCAGAATTAATCTGGATACGAGCCATCTATCAGGATGCATTGCCCGAACTCGAAGACCAGACACACTATTATGAGACGCGAGCCGCACTCGAAAGCCTTCTTAAGCAGGTAGGCGTGGCGAAGCTAAAACTGGAGGATGGGCTACTCTACATCCGCGATAACTATGAAGGAGGAGCACCACCTGTATGAGAGATTTTGCTCTCAATCTTCGGTATATCCCATCAGTTCTAGGGTAAGAAGATACATCCTTGTACAGAGATCAGGCGAGTGATAGCGGATTGTGGGAGGCGACGTATATGGGGTAGAAATGAGTATCATTAATCCTTGAGCTGTCGACACTAATATGATATTGTAAGGCCACACAGAATTGTGGTATTGAAAAAGAGGATATTTGTAATGACTAAATGGCTTGAGAACTATTATGTCTTTAGAAATGCTGCAGAGGTTAGGCATTTTCTTAGGGAGCATCCATCCATGGCTCAGTTGTTAGCGGATATACATAATAATATCAAATTGCATTTTCCAGATTTACAAACTTTTCTTGATGTAGCCGTTGACTTTGAGGCAATTGAAAACCATCCTTCATCAATGAACGGTAATAAGGAACTTGTCGTATCTATTTGTACATCATTGTCACCAAAAGAAGCCATTGAGGCTCTCCATGAGTTCTATAGTAAATGGTGGTTAGAAGCTTCCACTGGAGCAAGACGAAAAATTTCTATTGGTTTGGAGTTTGAATGAGCTTCGATTGGTCAGAATATCTTACTTTGGTCCAAGAACTGACTGCCAAATCTGCAACTTCTCCGATTCAAGAGGCAAATCTACGTTTGGCAATTAGCTGGGCATATTATGCTGCAATTCACAAAGCACAAGATCATTTGATTTATAAAGATAAATGCTGGCAAATCATGGGAGAGCATCGAAGATGACCAAGTTTTTAGGATGAAGGGAGGGCATATTATGAATAGTGAGATGAAAGCTCGAATTGCTCTTGCTGGTTACTGGCTGACAGTCATTTTTTTGACGGCCAGCGCTGGAGTGATTATCTACAAGTTGATATTCTGGCCCCTATGCACCTCTTCGGGACCACAAGCGAGTAACTGCACTGTTGGAGATAGTTGGACTATTGCAGGGGTTACAGCAACTGTTCTTGGTGTTTCCGCGACACTCCTGGCAATCCTTGGCGCTCTTGCCGTTGCAGCCTGGTGGACAGGATTGGAAGAGCGAGTGGGTAAGCAGATAGCAAAACTGGTTGAAGATCAAAAGCAGGAGTTATACAAAACCCGTGAAGCCTTGATCTACATGAATTCAGGCGATCAGCTGCTCAGTCAAAAACAAGTTACTGAAGCGCTCGAAGACTTTAAAAAGGCAAAAAATTTGCTGCCTCAAGATCCTCATCTGAACTATGTGCTAAGTAATTATTTTCTCGATGTAGGCGACTATAATTCAGCTATTTCAGCACTGAATGATGCTCATTTTAAAGACGTTGTTGACCAGGCGAAGGTACAAAGAAAATTAGGTCTTGCCTATCGCCATCGATGGGAAGATCTCAAGCGCGATCAAGACTTTGATCTGGCACTACAGTACCTGAAAGATGCGGCTGTTTCAAATCCCAACGACAGTAAGACCTTCACGCTACTTGGGGGGCTTTATCGACGTAAGCAGGAATATGAGGAAGCTCTTCATTGGTATGATCGTGCTCGCTATATCGATCAAACTCCATCTTCTTATACGCTTGGGCATATAGCTGTCCTTTTGTGGTTTCAAGGAAAGGTGAGTGAGGCTAGGAAATACTTTATTGAAACGGAGGCTGCAGCTACCGCACTGATCAAAAAGAGGCCATCAGAGGTTTACTGGTACTACTTCGATCTTGGCCTGGCTCAACTAGTTGCAGGAAAAATAGCTGCGGCCAAGTCATCTTATGAGAAGGCCATTCAAATGACCCCCTTTACGTCCCAACTCGATACGACGATTCTAGAGGACTTGTATCTTATACGGCAAGCTCCTCAGCCGATGCAGGGCCTGGATGAGATTATCAAACTGATCGAACATGCCACAGCACCCATGTAGAAAGATGCACACGTAAGGAGACATAACAATGTCACAGAGCAATCACGAGCGCGTCGGCAAAGCGCTAGAAATCCTGAACAAAGGACTGCAACCTTTCATTGAACGTGAAATGCAGGCCGTCCATGGAACACGCTGGCTGCAGGAAGCCGCTACCAACTTGCGCGATTACCACCTGTCATCGGCACGCAGCAGCGAGCTATCTGGCGATACGCAGGTGCTCCTTATGGTCATGTGGGACCAGTGGAACACCGTCTTCAAAAATGTGCTGGGCCACGCCGAACGCTCTCTTGTGAGTGAACTGCGCGAGACGCGCAACAAGTGGGCCCACCAGGAAGCGTTTAGCACCGACGATGCCTATCGCGCATTGGATAGCGTCCAGAGACTGCTGACCGCTGTCTCTGCTGCCCAACAGGCCGGTGAAGTTGAGCGACAGAAGCAAGAACTGCTGCGCCAACGTTTCGAGGAGCAGGCACGCAATGAGACCCGCAAAGTCGCTACTGCCCCCATCGAAGGCAAACCGGGCACAGGCCTGCGTCCCTGGCGCGAAGTTGTCACTCCCCAACCCGATGTCACTTCCGGTCGCTACCTGTTCGCCGAATTTGCCGCCGACCTGGGGCAGGTGCATCACGGCGCTGGCTCCGACGAGTACCGCGTCCCTCGCGATTTCTTCCAGAGGACCTTCCTGACGCATGGTTTGCGCAGGCTCCTGGTTGATGCCTTGCATCGCTTGAGCGGCAGCGGCGGCGATCCAGTCGTCGACCTCCAGACCAATTTTGGCGGCGGCAAAACACACTCGCTGCTCGCTCTCTATCACCTCTTCTCCGGCGCTTCCGTCTCCGACCTGGTCGGCATCGAACTCGTCTTGCAAACCGCAGGCCTCCCACGCCCACCCCAGGCCCAACGAGCTGTGCTGGTCGGCTACGAACTCTCTCCCGGTCAGCCGCGCATCAAAGCCGATGGCTGTGTCGTCAACACCCTGTGGGGCGAGCTGGCCTGGCAACTACTCGGCAAGGACGGCTTTGCCATGGTCGCAGAGGCGGACCGGCAAGGGGTCAGCCCAGGCTCGGAAGTGTTGCGCGAACTCTTCACCACAGCGGCTCCCTGCCTCATCCTCATTGACGAGTGGGTGGTCTACGCGCGCCAGTTGTACGATGTCTCCGGCCTCCCTGGCGGCTCCTTTGACGCTAACTTGAGTTTCGCCCAGGCACTGACCGAGGCGGCAAAGGCAGCACCGCAAACACTTGTCGTCGCCACCATTCCTGCTTCCGACACGGAGACCGGTGGCGAGGGCGGACGTGAGGCAGCAGTGCGACTCAAAAATATCTTTGGTCGCATTGAGTCTCCCTGGCGGCCGGCCGATACGGAAGAAGGCTTCGAGATCGTGCGGCGGCGACTGTTCCAGAACATCACCGAACCTGCCCTTTTCGTTGCGCGTGATACCGTTGCGAAGGCTTTCATGGACCTCTATCGCAGCCAGCCCCAGGAGTTTCCTTCCCACTGCCGCGAAGCGGAGTATGAACGGCGCATCAAATCCGCCTATCCCATCCATCCCGAACTCTTCGATCGGCTCTACACCGACTGGTCCAGCATCGAAAAGTTCCAGCGCACGCGCGGCGTCTTGCGCCTGATGGCTGCCGTCGTCCATGCCCTGTGGGAACGCCAGGACGCCAGCCCCCTGATCTTACCCGCCAATGTCCCGATTGACGAATTTGCTGTGCACTCCGAACTGACGCGCTATCTCGAGGACAACTGGACGCCCGTCATCGAAAGGGATATCGATGGCCCGCACTCCCTACCACTGCGCATCGATCGCGAGAATGCCAATCTTGGCCGCTACTCCGCATCCCGGCGCGTGGCCCGCACGATCTACCTCGGCTCAGCCCCGAATTTGCGCAACCCAAACAGAGGCCTCGCTGAGAGTCAGGTCAAGCTCGGCTGCGTGCAGCCGGGAGAGAATGTCGCTATCTTCGGCGATGCTCTGCGCCGCTTGTCAGACCAGTCCACGCACCTCTCCCTGGACGGGCAACGCTACTGGTACGCCACACAACCCACAGTGACACGTCTCGCCCAGGACCGCGCCGCCCAACTGGACGAAGAGAACGTACTGCAAGAGATTGAGAAACGACTCAGAGCTGAGCAGAGCAATCGCGGCGATTTTGCCAGGGTGCACGTCTGCCCTACCTCGGGGGCAGATATCGCTGAGGATGATACCTCGGCACGGCTGGTCATCCTCAAGCCTCACCTCACGCATGCCTTGCACGATCAGAACAGCCAGGCCAGGGAAGGGGCAAAGGCCATCCTCGACCTGCGCGGAAATATACACCGTGGCTATAGGAATACACTGATATTTCTGGCCGCAGACCGTAACCGCCTGGAAGATCTGAAGCAAGGCGTGCGCCAATTCCTGGCATGGGAATCGATCCACCAGCAGAGTGAGACGTTGAACCTGGACGCCTTCCAGCGCAACCAGGCGAAAACGAAGCGCGATGAAGCCAACAAAAGCGTCGAGGCGCGTATCCCCGAAGCCTATATCTGGCTCCTTGTGCCTGACCAGCCAGACCCTCGGCAGCCTGATACATTGGAGGAACTTCGATTGCAACCGCAAGCGCAAAGTGCTCTGGCGGTAAATGCGAGCCGCAGACTGCGTACGGAAGATATGCTCATTACACAGTTTGCCGGGACGCTCTTGCGCCGTGAATTAGATCGTATTCCCTTGTGGAGAAGCAACCACGTGAACACCAAAGAGCTGGCAGACTACTTTGCCCGCTATGTCTACCTGCCGCGTCTGAGAAACACCGAGGTGCTGTTGGCGGCGATCCGCGACGGGGCACAATCGATGTGGTGGGAACGTGAAACGTTCGCCTACGCGGATAGTTGGGATGCGGAACGCAGCCGTTACCTCGGCCTCAAAGCAGGCCAGCACGTGCAGGTGGTCCTCAACGCAAACAGCGTACTGGTCAAACCGGAGGTTGCAGCGGCCCAAATCGCTGCTGAAACCGTTGCTGTATCACCGGTACCAGCAGCGGTAACGGAGACCTACATCCAGGCTCCAACGAAGCCGAGCCCCGCACTAAATGAGCACAATGGAGCCAGTACGCTAGAGCCAGTCACCGCGATTACTCTACCAACATCGATACCTTCCCCAGGCCAGGCTGCCACGCTGGTGAGCGGCAAACAGCAATTTCACCGCTTCTACGGCTCAGTCAAAATCAATGCACGCGTGATGGCCGGAGATGCCGGTAAAATCATGGAGGAGGTCATCAAGCATCTGACAACGCTTTATGGAGCGAACGTGCAGGTTACTCTCGAAATCCAGGCGAATATACCGAATGGAGTGCCAGAAGGGACAGTGAGAACCATAACGGAGAACTGCCGCTCGCTCAAGTTCGATAGTTTTGGGTTTGAGGAGGAATAGGAGGGAAATTACTGCCTGTTGTGGTTTGTCAGATAATGTGGCTCTTACGCAACCTCGCTGATGCGAAAGGTGGTATGCTGAGAGAGAGTTGAGCTTGCCCCGGTACCGGCCATCCGCCACTATTCCCCTGGCCTGGGTAAACGTACTAAAATCTGATCGATCTTGTTATCCACCTGGTCAACCTTGCCAGCCACTTGATCGATCTTGCCGTCCATTGTATCCAGACGACCCTTTATCTCCTGAATATCCCGTTCTTGCTCCTGCACAACTCCCCAGGCCCTGGTAGCATAGAGATCGCTTGTCTCAAACTTCTGTTTGATGTCCGCCGTTTGCTGATCAATCCGCTGCTCCAGTCTGCTAAACCGGGCATCGATAGAGGTAAAATGCTGATGTAGGCTCGTATCCTGGGCATCGAAGCGCACATTGATAGCACCAAATTGCTGATGCATAGCGCTAAATTGCTGGGTAAGCACAGTTGCCAAACTGTCAAACTTCTGCTGAAGATCTTGATCCCGTTCAGAGAGTCGCCTTCGCTGTTCAGCTACCTGCTGGTGCAATGCGCTAATCCGTTCGTCAAGCTGTCTTATATCAGAGATCTGCTCCGCCCTTATGGTGGAGAGAGCACGCTCTAACGCTTCAAGTCGCTCTTCTAATGTCGGCATACGATCCTTCCTTTTTCTCTGTAGAAGTATAGCATACTTTTATCTGAAACAGAACAGTGAAGAACGATGCTGCCGCAGATGGATATGTTGCCGTTTCTGCCCTTGTGTGAGGGACTCCACATTGAGCGGGTCATGGAGTAAGCAGAAGCAAAAATCACGTGTTTCCAGGATGCGTTTTCGCATTTAATCGGTAAGGCATGGTTCGAATGAACGTGACAGTTTCATGAAACTCAATTGCTATCCGAATCGTGTCCGATAATGTGAGAGACTGTTTTTGACCTTTTCAGACTGCCAAGTTTGATTAAACATAACTTGAACTTTGTCTAAACATACTATAATAAGAAATGCAATCTTGTAGTAAGCGATTTGAAAACTCTTCTAGTTCAGAAGAAGCTAATCTGAGAACCTTGAGAAAGCGAGGTGAGGTGCAGAAACGAAATTGGAGCACGCATTGTTTTCTTAATGTCAACCGTTGATCTTGCAGCTTCACGATTGGAGGATATCATGCAACAAGAAGTAACTGGTATGAGGCGCAGACGTCCACTCGGTATCACTATCATCGCCATCCTGCTCTTCATCTCAGCCGTCATTGAGATTATTGGCGGCGTCTCTAGCGTGATCGGTAGCACACCGACGGGTACTATAAGCGATGTTCTATTGGGATGGTTTCCTCTGGTTTTGGGTGTGATCGAACTCGTTCTGGCCTGGGGATTGTGGACGATCAAGCCCTGGGCGTACTGGGGCACATTGGTGGTGGAGATTCTCATTATTCTGAATCACTTTTTGGCTTCCTTGGCCTCCCACGAACCCATTCAGCACTTGCTGTTATAAGTGGCGGGATTATTTCCATCATCATTGTGATCTACCTGCTGGTAGATCGCAATGTCCGTAGAGCCTTCCAAACCGGCTTATAGATGCTACGCAGCATGGATACATAGCAACATGAAAGGCTCGCGGCAATGTCACTGGTGGGCTTGACCGCCACGCCAACCACCTCACCATGCTCATCCGACCAGACCATTTGTAAGAGATGGTTGTGATAGGCGATGGTTTGCTGAGCCGTCAGGACGGCGTTGTCGGTGGTCGAATGCGCATCGCTGACCAGCGTGACATTAGTTTAGAAGCGTTTGGAGTTGGAGGCCCTTGCGTGCGTGCGCGTCAGATTGTTGCGTGGAGCCAAACCACCCAACCCTCGTGACTGCCTGCAAAAAAATGAAACACATCTGATTGCAACGAGGCTAGTTCCCGCTCCGCAGGCGTGGTATAATGCCGTGAAGCACCCCATGCCTGGAAGGCAAGGGCTTCTACACAGTCCCATCTGCGGAACATACCCGCAAGGGCTTGTGTGGGGCACTTCCTGCCCCGTTCGTTCGTTGCAGTCTCAACGGAAGGCTTGTGGGCTCTGTCCGTCTCAACGACTGGCACATTGAACGATTGGTACGTTACTGCTTTTACCTGGCGGAACGATTTACGCCAGAACGCCCAAACAGTATTCTAGTGTCAATGTGCATCGGGGAGGTCTGCCCTGGGGCGATTGCTCGTCTTACGGTCTTATGGCTCCCAAGAGAACACCTATACTATAGCACATTGACACCTCACTGTCAACATGGTAGACTTGTGCCATGAGAAAGAAGCAACCTTCTGTCACAACGATACGTCTTGAGCAGGCAGATAGGGAAGCTATTGCACGCGTTTAGGGAACTCTACGGCTGTCCCTCAGACAATGCTGCTATCAAACTTGCCTTGCGCATGGTTTCCAGGGGAGAGCAGCCCCCACCTATCACACCCCCAAAAGGAACGAGCCTTCTATGACTGAAGTCAGGGGTTTTACGGCTCGGTCTGATAAACGAAGCCGAGAGTTGCTATGCTATTCACAATCCGAGCATTCGTCACCTTTTTCACCGTCATTGACCCTGTTGGACTTGCTCCCGTCGTCATCGGCCTTACGGCTCACCTCGAGGAGGCACAACGCCACAGAGTGGTCACACGTGCAGTGATAATCAGCGCAGCTATCATCGCTTTTTTTGCCTTAGTAGGTCGTTTCCTGCTCGACCACCTCGGCATCAGCCTCTACGCCTTCAATATAGCGGGCGGCCTCTTGCTCTTTCTTGTCGCGGTGGATATGCTTTTTGGAAGATCATCCGGCACACGTGAAACCAAAACGGAGTCTGAGGAAGCGATGACACGGGAGGATATCAGCATTTTTCCTCTCGCCATTCCAATGATTGCCGGTCCCGGCACCATTGCCACTACTATTCTCTATGTCGGGCTTGCTTCACCAAACCTCCTGGATATACTCTCTGTTGCCGGAGCTATCCTGAGCGCCTTATTCGCTGCGTGGCTCGTTATGCGCAGCAGCATGTGGATTATCCGCCGCATTGGTCGCACCGGCATTCTTGTGCTCTCACGTATCCTGGGCATTGTGTTGGCAGCACTCGCTACCCAATTCGTGCTCAATGGCATCGTCGCTTTTGTGCAAGCCAGCGGGTTAGTGAAATAAGCCAATTATGGTCATCTGCCTTTGACCGTGGCTTACAAAGCTTTTCCCGGGCCATCTTCCCTTGACGTCTCATCCTATCTGTAACTATACTGGTATCAGTTACAAAAGGAAGGCATCATAATTCGACATATACTTTTTCTCCCTCCTTCATTGTGATGTGATTGTGATATAGACGTCCTTTCTGTGATTCCTTTGTGAGAGTCTCTAGTCTATAATAAATCAGCAGTAACGAGCTTGGCCACTCTTACTGAGACACGCATACGTAAAGGAGAATGAACCATGCCTGTCAAGAAAACAACTGTTCTCGTCGCCGATGATGATCCACACTTGTTACGACTTGTGACCCGTAATCTCCAGTTCGAAGGCTACGAAGTGCTCCCAGTCAGTGATGGTCAGCAGGCTCTGGAACAGATTGAAGCACAGAGGCCGGAACCTGGTGCTGCTCGACGTGATGATGCCCAAGTTGGATGGCTTCACCGTCTGTCATCGTACACGTGAATTTTCTGCCGTGCCGATCATCCTGGTCACGGCACGAGGACAAGAGCAAGACAAGATCCGTGGGCTGGATTTGGGGGCAGATGATTACCTCACCAAGCCGTTTAGTGTAGAAGAACTGCTGGCTCGCGTGCGCGCCGTGCTGCGGCGTGCCCAGTTTACCACTCTTGATCAGGCATATGCCATGCGGACGACGACCACTATCGGCGATCTCACCATCGACTATGCGCAGCACCTGGTGAAGATGGCAGGAGTGGAGGTCGCACTGACGCCGATCGAGTATCGCCTCCTGGCCTACCTGGCACAAAACGCAGGTCGTGTCGTGACGCAGGATCTCTTACTGGAGGATGTCTGGGGTTCAGGGTATGTGGGGGAAAGCCATATGCTGCAGGTGAACATCAACCGTTTGCGACGCAAGCTGGAAGCGGATCCTGCCCGCCCACGCTACATTTTGACCAAGGTCGGGATCGGCTACCTGCTTGCCACGCAACCGAGTGTGCAATCAGCACCATGAGGCAGAGATATGCAAGAGACCAGGGATGTCTAGAGATAAAAGCGATTTCTTTGTGATACACCTGTGAGATGATTTTCCTTTACTGTGATGTGGTCGTGAGCGTGCAAGGTTATGTTCTTCTTAAGAAGCAACATACAACGAGTGTGGTCAACGACAAAGAAGTCGAAAGGAGCAAAATAATGTTCAAGCGAATTCTTGTGCCCCTGGATGGGTCACCTCGTGCCGAACGTGCAATTCCTGTTGCTGCACGTTTAGCGCGTGCCTCTGGTGGATCAGTCGTCCTGCTGCGGGCGGTAAGCATGCACATCGAGTTTTGGCATTCACTGGTACCAGAACCAAGGTTGGGTCAGACGGTTGTAGATGCAGACCTTGCGGATACAGAGAAGTACCTGGCAGGCATTACGACAACCCCTGCATTGGATGGCGTCCCGACAGAAACAGTAGTCCTTTTTGGCCCGCCAGCCTCGACTATTCTTTCGGTTGCGCACTCCTCCCATGCAGATCTGATTGTCCTGTGCAGCCATGGGTATACAGGTATGACACATTGGGTCCTTGGTAGCGTGGCGGAGAAAGTGGTCCGTCATGCCCCAATCCCCGTGTTTGTCCTCCGTGAAGGAGGGCCTGTGCCTGCTGGTCCTCATCCAGATGCGGCACGTCCACTGCGTGTGTTAGTCCCACTGGACGGTTCCTCACATGCGAAGACGGCTATAGAACCTGCTGCAAACCTGATCGCTGCTTTAGCTGCTCCCGCCCAGGGTGCGCTGCACCTGGTGCGTGTAGTGAAACCAGTAGCCTCTGAGAGTGAGGAGAAAGACTCCGAGGGCAGTGAGCAGTTTCTGCACAAAGCCAAACGATACCTGAGCTCTACAGTAGAGCATCTTCGTGAAGGCCTGCTGGCACCGGTGGTAGCGGACCTCAAACTTCCGGTCACCTGGTCGGTTGCGGTCGATACGGATGTGGCAGGGGCAATCATCTGGGTAGCCGAGAACGGCGAAGATGCGGAAGGGGCTGGGGTGTTTGGTGGCTGTGATCTCATCGCGATGGCCACGCACGGGTATAGTGGCATGCAACGCTGGGCGATGGGCAGTATCACCGGACGTGTTTTGAGCGTGACAAAGCTACCGCTCTTGATCGTACGCCCGCCAGACCTGATGGATAAGAGCCATGTGACGTGGGATACGTCAACACTGGCTGACATGCAGGCGTGAAGAACAGGGTGGAGCCAAACCACCCAACCCCAGGGCGTAGGTGCCAAACCACCCAACACCAGGGCGGAGGCAAGCTCACGCCCCTACTAACCACGCGGTAGGGGCTGAGCTTGCCTTCGCCCTGACTCGTGACTGCCTGCAAAAAATGAAACACACCTCAGGGACTCAGGGACACGACAACATTTCTGCCAGGTCATATTCTATGCTATACTGCACTTGAAACCAGCTCACATACCACATCAATCAGGTATCATTAGATGTTCAGAAAAATTTTAATCGCCAATCGGGGCGAAATAGCCGTCCGCATAATCGAAACATGCCGCGAAATGGGCGTACAAACCGTCGCCGTCTACTCCGACGCCGATCGAAACGCCCGCCACGTACGCGAAGCTGACGAAGCCTACAACATCGGTCCTGCCCCCGCCACCCAAAGTTACCTGAGCATCGACACCATCATCGACATCGCCAAACGCAGCAATGTACAGGCCATCCACCCCGGCTACGGCTTCCTCGCCGAAAACGCAACCTTTGTTGAGGCCTGCGAACAGGCTCGCGTCGTCTTCATCGGCCCACCTGCTTCCGCCATGCGCCTCATGGGGTCCAAAATCGCCGCCAAGCAACTGGCACAATCGGTCAACGTACCCACCGTCCCCGGCTACAACGGCGAGAGCCAGGACGATAACATGTTGATGCGCGAAGCTAAGCTCATCGGCTTTCCCGTGCTCATCAAAGCCTCCGCTGGCGGCGGAGGCAAAGGCATGCGCGAGGTATACACCGCAGCAGACTTCCCAGAACAGTTGGCCGGCGCACGGCGTGAAGCGCAGGCCGCCTTTGGTAACGCCACTGTCTTCCTCGAACGACTGCTCCGGCAGCCACGGCACATCGAAATTCAGGTCCTGGGAGACGAGTTTGGCAACATCATTCACCTCGGCGAACGCGAATGCTCCATCCAGCGTCGCCACCAGAAGATCGTCGAGGAGAGTCCATCCGTCGCCTTGACTCCTGCCCTGCGCGCCGAGATGGGAAACGCAGCAGTCCGCCTTGCTAAAGCCGCAGGATACGTCAATGCAGGCACCATCGAGTTCATGCTTGACAGCGACAAACGTTTCTACTTCCTGGAGATGAATACACGTTTGCAGGTGGAGCATCCCGTTACCGAACTTGTCACCGGCATAGACCTCGTACGCCATCAACTGCTCATCGCCGCAGGTCAGCCGCTCAGCCTGAGCCAGGAACAGATCAGCCAACGCGGACATACCATCGAAATGCGCCTCTATGCCGAAGACCCCACACAGAACTTCCTTCCTTCCACCGGCGCTATCACACGTTTTATCCCACCCACAGGACCAGGCGTGCGTGTGGATAGTGGCATTGCCAGTGGCGACGAAATCACGCAGTTTTACAACCCCATAATCGCTAAACTGATTGTTTATGGCGAAGACCGTTCGGCAGCCATCGCACGCATGCAATCAGCCTTAGAGCAATGCATCGTCTTTGGCGTCAACACTAATGCCTCCTTACTGCACACCATCGCCACACATCCCGCATTTCAGGATGGGTATACCCATACAGGCTTCCTGGGCGAACATGGATTAGCCAGTGAGGACAACACGACACCAGGCCTGCCCCTCCAGCATGCAGCGCTCATAGCGGCAGCATTGTACGACACCTCAGTCGATAGAGCTGCCCACTCTACCCAAAATCACTATGCGCGACCGGCAGATACAACCTCCACTAATCCCTGGCACACATTAGGGCCCTGGCGCATGGTAGGTGAAGCCCGGCGCATCACTTACTCCTATGAAGGCGAGGAACACAGCGTTACTATCAGACCACTACAAGACAGCACCGTAGCCGAAGTATGGAGCATCCAGGTCGACACACAAGCGGCAGAAAACGTATCATGCATCTTCGGCAATGATGATCTCATATTGCTCCGGCAGGGAGCCAAACAGCTACGCACTTACGTGCAGCATGTAGAAGGCGAAATACAGGTCTTTCTGCACGGGCAGATGTATCGTTTGGCACGGCGGCAACCACCTAACGTAGACACGGCAGCACAAACAGGGGCGAGCACTATCGCTCGTTCACAGAAAGTACTCGCCGCACCTATGGCAGGCACAATTGTCAAAATTCAGGTCCATGATGGCGAGACAGTGCAGCAGCGCCAGCTACTCGCCGTCCTCAGCGCCATGAAAATGGAACACAGCATCATTGCACCATACGCGGGCAAAGTACGACACGTGTACTACCAGGAAGGCGACGTTGTCAAAGGCGGAACCATCATTGTGGAAATGGAATGAGGCAACCCAAATTGAAGTAGGCACCCTGCCTGGGGGGCAGGACGCAGTCTAGGGCACACCATCCCCCAGATGGCGTCTGTGTGCCCCTCAGCGGAACGCAGTGGAGCGCGTTTAAATCCTTCATGGGACTACCCCTTGCGGGTACTATTAGAAAGGATAAACCACCATGCAGATAGGTTTCATCGGTATCGGAGTTATGGGTCGCCCTATGACCCTCAACCTCCTCAAAGCAGGCTACCAGGTCGCCGTCTTCGCACGCCATCCAGACAAGCCAGAAGTGCAGGAAGTGATAAACGCAGGCGCCAAACTTGCCCCTTCCTCTCGCGCTGTTGCCATGGCGTCAGACATCGTGATCACGATGGTACCAAACTCTATGCAGGTCGAAGAGGTCGTAGCCGGTCCTAATGGCATACTCGAAGGGGCACGCAAGGGACTCATTATCATCGACATGAGCACCATCGCCCCCACCATCAGTCGCAAAATGGCAGAGACGGCATCAAGGAATGGCGTACACTTTCTCGACGCACCTGTCAGCGGCGGCTCAATGGGCGCGGTCAACGGCACACTCACCATCATGGTCGGTGGCGAACGCGAGACCTTTGAGCAGGTACGACCAGTACTGGAGGCAATGGGCAAGAAAGAGAATATCTTCTACGTTGGCCCAAGCGGTTCAGGTGAAGTCGTCAAGATTGTCAACAACATCCTCGCCGGAGCCATCGCGGCAGCTATAGCCGAGTCATTCGTGCTAGGAGTCAAAGCAGGTGCAGATGTAGATACGATGGCAAAGATCATCGGCGTCAGCAGCGGCGCAAGCTGGCAACTTGCCAATCAATTCCCCATTCGCGCCTTCAATGGCAGCTTCCAGCCCGGTTTCATGACCGACCTATTACACAAAGACCTGGGACTTGCGCTCGACCTGGCCGCTGAAAACCAGACTCCTACAGTCATGACGGCCCTGACGCGCCAGATGTACGAAATGGCCCGTGCCGAAGGTTACGGTCGCGAGGACTACACTTCCCTGCTCAAGGTGCTCGAAAAAATGGCCGGTGTGGAGGTAAGAACTCCGTAGGATACCTGCCCCCCAGACAGGGTGCCCTGCCTGGGGGGCAGGTATCCTACTTTAGCGCGTCCGCAGGGCACATCCAATTACCCCATAGGCAGGATCAGTCCATGCGCAATCGACATTCCCAGTACCAGCGCCGCAGCCAGGCCGAAGTACAGCACAGACAGAGCAATACGCGTACCGACCGGCACATTGTAATACTCCTGAGCCGCAGCACTCGTACGCAAGCCTCTGCGTGACCAAAGCTGCGTTGCCGCAATGATTATAAAAAAGAGCAAAAAGATGTTGGAGATACCGTTGATCCACTGCCAGATTTGGAAGCCTAGCAGAGCAAGAAAACCCACAATCCAGATGCGCCGGTCAATCGCACCTAATACGCGCCCGCCATCAAATGGCAGAACTGGAACCAGGTTAAACAGATTCATAAAGAAGCCGAAGTACGCAAGAGCTGCCCAGATCGTCGTCGTATGGGGAGTCAGCTCCGCAAGCGCCAGGCACGCACCCGACGCAATTGCACCCGCAATAGGCCCGGCGATGCCAACCTCCGCCTCATCCTGTGCATTCTTTGGCATCTGCCGCATGAAAACTGCGGCCCCCAGCATCGGTATAAAGATCATCCCCCCGACGGGTATACCCTTCAACTTCATGACCAGCGCATGCCCCATCTCATGAATAAACAGCAGCAGCACCAACCCAATGGCAAACTGCCAGCCGAAGATCAGCGAGTAGATTGCGATAGAGAGAAGTGCAGAAAAACCCACCCAACCAAACTTGGCCAGGAATACTACCCACTTGAGGTTAAACAACAGCAGAAGCACAGTCTTGAATTTAAGCAGCAGTGCACCAATCGTGGCCCCGATACCACCCAGACCTGCCAATCCCTTGCGTTTCTTGCCAGCCTCCACTTTCCCGTGCGCAGCAGCCTCACGTTGCTCCGCGCCTGCATCAGCTGTGTAGCCTTCCATACCCGCAGGGCCACGATATTCTTGCATCATCGTCGGACCCTGAGCATTGACAAGCGTCGGGCCATTGGCGTAGTCAGCATAGGACTCGGTAGCAGGCGGAGACTCCAACGATTGCACCGGTTGAGCAGCATGTTGCGCTTGTGGCGTTAGCCTTGTCGCTTGCTTATAATAGGCAGGGTCAGAATAATCTTCCTCGCCCGGAGATGCTCCATATTCAGTATAATCATTTGGGTTCCAGCGCATAAATCGCCTCAATTCTGGCCACTGGTGTAATCGCACTTTGCTTCACACACTCGTATTGTACCATACAAATACTACGAAGAACTGAGCAAGTCGGTTGTGCAACTATGCTCATCTTTTTACTCCCTCAAGATGCAATCTCAGCAGATTGAGTGCCGCCAGCACTGCAAAGCGCTTATTGTCCTCACGATTGGCACGCCAACCTGGCCCCTTGCCGGTGACGACTCCATCCGGTCCTTCGATCGCAATATGGACTGTACCAGGCGCTTTCCCTTCTTGCTTCTCAGGACCGGCAACCCCAGTAATCCCCAGCCCGAAGTCCGCGCCAAGACGTTCGCGTATCGCATGCGCCATAGCACGCGCCGTCTCTTCGCTGATGGCTCCATAGTGTTCTATCGTCTCGTGAGGCACCCCCATCTGCTCTTTGAGTTTGATGCTGTAGGCTGTCACGCCGCCTATAAAATAGCTGGAACTTTCTGTCGAGTCCGTAATCGTACTCGACAGAAGCCCGCCAGTCAGCGATTCCATCACAGCCAGCGATTGCCTACGCTCCTGGAGAAGCTTTCCTATCACATCCTGCAAGGTATCCTTATCGGTTCCAAAAATATGATGGCGGAGGATTTCCCGGACTTGTGCTTCCATCTCCCCCACCTGCCACTCGGCCTCTTCGCGGGTCCCTGCTTTCGCCGTGATACGCACATCAATCGCATCATACTTGGCATAGGTGGCAACGGTCGGGTTATTGCTATGTATCACCGAGTCCAGGCGCTCTTCAACAGCTGACTCACCCAAACCCGAGACACGCAGGATACGGGTGAAGATCAAGCCACCCGTATACGGACCGAGTCTGGGAATCACCTCCTGCTCCCACATGCGGTACATCTCCCTGGGCACACCTGGCATCGCAACGATGATCCGTTTATCCTTCTCTACCCACCAACCAGGAGCAGTGCCACGTGGATTCGGCAACGCCTGTGCAGAAGGAATCAATGTCGCTTGCTTTATATTGCGCTCAGGCATCTCGATCGTACGTGCCGCGAACATACGACGCAGATCGGCCTCCAGCTTTGCATCCACCTGCATCGTCTCGCCCAGCAAGGCACTGATTGACTCACGGGCAAGGTCATCCTCGGTTGGTCCCAACCCGCCCGTCATGATAATCAAATCGGACCGCTCCCAGGCGCGCTGCAACGTCTCAACGATACGTCCCTGGTTGTCTCCCACCTGCGAGACAAAATACAGATCAATGCCCAATGCAGCCAGGCTCTGCGCAAGATAAGTGGCGTTCGTATCAGTGATATGTCCCAGTAGCAACTCAGTACCACACGAAAGTATCTCGGCACGCATAAATCCTCCAATGCGCCAACCATAACAAAAACATGAACTGCACCATATCATACCACAAGAATAACATAAATCAATATGTTGTGTTGGCAACAGAAAAAAATCAATATGTTGTGCCAAAAGGCTTGCAAAAAACAAATTTTCTAGGTATACTGTCTTGCGTGGGCTAAAAAAGCAAATTATTTGACCAGGAGGAGTAATCAGGTATGTTGGAACAACAGGAGCACACCCCGCAGACACAAAACGACGGTAGTTCTCAGAAAATGACACAATTGGAGGGAATTCGCCATAAAGTTTTCATGGATAGATATTCTCTAAAGGACCCTTCCGGTAAACCCTTAGAGTTCTATCCAGAACAACTCTGGGCAAGGGTGGCACGGGGTATTGCCTCGGTAGAACCCACAGAAGAACTACAAGCCGACTGGGAAAAGCGTTTTTACGAGGCGCTCTCCGACTTCCAATTCGTGCCCGGTGGTCGCATTCTCGCAGGCGCAGGGTCGGGACACGCCGTCACATACTACAACTGTATGCCGCCTGACCAGGAAGTGCTTACAGCAAATGGTTATCGACCAATTTCGGAAATCAAGATTGGCGATCTTGTGGTGACCCATCGCAATCGTCTGCGTCCAGTACTGCATAAGTTTGAGCGTGAGACTGAGGAAACACTCTACATCATCCGACCTAAGAAAATGGGCTACGATGATTTGCGCGTGACAGGCGACCACAAAGTATACATTGTCCGTTCAGAGTGGGTTAACAAACATAAGTCGCGTCAGATACTCAATCCCCTGGAAGGGGATGAGCTTGTGTCTGTGCTCTACCGCAACTCTGTCCACCAACATGCATGTACAGCTTTGGTTTCAACGCACGACACATCCGAGTCCGAAGACTCTGGGGCAACTGACAAGTGCCCCGTTCTTGCCCAGCATGCCGAGCAAGAAGCGTTCTCCTCGACCACGAGTGTTTTACCCCTGCATGGCGTTCTTGCAGGGAACCCAGGCCACTCAGTTGGAAAGGAACCCGTAGGCGAACTGTCTCTCTCTGCCGAAGCAGAGTGCCTTAGCCTACAGGCAGATTATAGCACAAATGTACAAAAAGGGCAAGAGACTCCATCTGCGGATGCCTTTCTTTCCTCCCGCCCCATGAATGGAGGCGGGCATCCAGAAAGGACGAATGGTGACGGTCTGCGTTTGCAACATGAGCCGGATTGGATTCCCGCCAAAGAAATTAAACCCGGTGATTACGTTGCCGTGGCATATAACAGCGTCGATTTGAAATACTATTTTGAATACGAGAGCCTCAAGTGGGTGCAGGTCGATGAAATTGCTATTGAAGAGTATTCTGGCATCGTGCTAGATATTGAGGTTGAGGAAGATCACTCGTTCATTTCAGCCGGTGTCGTAGTCTCAAACTGTTTCGTCATCCCCAGCCCTGAGGACAGCCGTCAGGGTATCCTCGACAACTTGAAAATCATGACTGAGATCATGGCACGCGGTGGCGGTGTCGGCATCAACCTCTCCAGCCTCCGACCACGTGGCTCATATATCAAAACCGTCAACGGCACCGCATCGGGCCCCTGTTCCTGGGCACAGCTTTATTCTGTAGCGACGGGGGATGTGATCCAGCAAGGTGGAAGCAGGCGCGGGGCGTTAATGATCATGCTCGACGACACCCACCCCGACATCGAAGAATTCATCACGGTCAAGCGCACACCCGGCAAAATCGAACACGCCAACCTCTCGGTCTGCATCTCCGACAAGTTCATGCAAGCAGTAAATGACGATGCTGACTGGAACCTCGTCTGGCAGGGAGAGGTGAAGAAAACCGTGCGCGCCCGCTACCTTTGGGACCTGATCTGCACGTCGGCATGGGAGTCGGCGGAGCCGGGCATGGTGTTTATGGATCGATATAACACCGAATCAAACACCTGGTATTATGAAACTATTCGTTGCGTGAATCCATGTGGAGAGCAGGGGCTTCCACCCTGGGGCGTATGTAATCTTGGAGCATTAAACCTTGCAGCATTTGTAGAGAATGGCCAGATGGACTGGGATCGACTCGCCGATCGCAGCAAGGTAGCCATGCGCTTCCTGGACAACGTCGTCGATGCTAACGAATACTTCATCGAAGAGAACCGCGAGGCCCAGCTGGGTACGCGCCGCACCGGATTGGGCACGATGGGTCTGGCCGACGCACTTATCAAAATGAAGGTCGCCTATGGCAGCGAGGCATCCATCCCTGTCATCGAGCGCATCTACGCCACCATCCGTGATGCCGCTTACGAAGCCTCAGCCGACATTGCAGTAGAGAAAGGGCCATTCCCCCAGTTTGATCGTGAGAAATATATGCAGGGACGCTTCATCAAGCGCCTCCCCAAGCCGATACAGGAGAAGATCGAGAAGCAGGGCATCCGCAACGCCGTTTTGCTCACGCAGGCCCCAACCGGCACGACGAGCCTGTTTGCCGGCGTCAGTTCGGGTATCGAGCCAGTGTACGACTTTGCCATGGTGCGCCGTGACCGTACCGGTGAGCATATTCTGTATCATCCCTTGCTCCAGGCCTGGCGCGATGAGCATCCTAACGAGCAAACGCCAGGCTACTTCGTCGCGTCCAATGATTTGACACCGGAAGAGCACGTGCGTGTGCAGGCAACCGTCCAACGTTACACAGACTCGAGTATCAGCAAGACGGTGAACGCACCGAACAGCCATACCGTCAAAGAGGTGCAGACGCTCTATCGCCTGGCCTATGAGATGGGTTGCAAGGGCATCACTTACTATCGCGACGGCTCACGTGATGCGGTGCTCACGCGTGTCGAGGATGAGAAGAAAGCAGCGGCAGCTGCCCAGCAGGCGACAGTTATGGAGTCGGTGACCTCAATTCAACAAGGCGTTAAGCCGCGACCGGCGGTTGTACATGGTTACACACGCCAGGTAAGTGCGCCGGAAGGGAAGGTCAATGTCACGATCAATAGTGACGAGCATGGACCATTGGAGGTCTTCGTTAACGTTGGTAAGGCAGGGAGTGACATTGCAGCCCTTGCGGAGGCATTGGGTCGTTTGATCTCGCTCAACTTGCGTGTGCTCAGTCCACTTTCACAGACAGACCGGGCACGCGAAATTGCTGATCAACTGCGCGGTATTGGTGGCAGTCGCTCTGTTGGCTTTGGTATGCAGCAGGTACGTTCTCTCCCTGATGCAGTCGCCCGGGCGTTGGAGCTACACATCGAGGCGATGGAAATACAAAAACCTACCAAGCAGGTCGATAGCACACCTGCATCCGAAAAGAGCAATGAGAATAGCCATGAGGATGCCGTGGAGTCACTCAGCTTGAGTTACTTGCAAACCACAGGCAATCTCTGCTCGCAATGCGGCTGCAATACGATGGTCTACGAGGAGGGATGCCGCAAGTGCTATAACTGCGGGTATAGCGAATGCTAAAGGTTGTCTAAGTTTCCGAGCGGATTAGTTGTGTAGATTGGCCTGGGAAGCGACTTGCTAAAAGGGGTTCGTTGTACACATTTAGGTGGATGTGTCCTTTGAGTGCTGGCGGCAAAGCGCAAATGTTTTCGATAGACCGACTTGCATACGAGTATGAATTGCAAGACAGCACTTGTGAAAGGATACTAAGCAACTCGCTTACTCTCGTTTCTTTTATCTGCTGCCAGCAGATAAATCAGTTCGACATTCTAAGCAGATGAGGAAAAAATAGATATTTTCAATCGATTCTAATACAATTGAACTTCGGCACAAATGGAATATTGGTCTGGAGATCACAAAGGGGGGCTTTGGCAGGATCTACGAGGCTAGAGATGAGAATGGCTTACAAGCAGTCATAAAGTTAGTGCCCAAGGCACCCGGTGCTTCCCGCGAGCTACTGTTTGAGCCCGTATCCGGCCACCCGAACATTATTCCAATATTGGATTCTGGAGAATGGGGGGACTACTACGTTCTAGTGATGCCCCGCGCTGAGAAATCTCTCCGTCAGCATCTCAGCGAGACCGGAAGGAAGCTCACCACGAACGAGTCCTTGGGCATCCTTATCGACGTGACCGAAGCCCTTGCTGGCCTTCAGCAGGATGTCGTGCACCGCGACCTGAAACCCGAGAACATTCTGCTCTATCAAGGCCGCTGGTGTCTAGCGGATTTCGGCATCGCACGCTATGCGGAAGCAACAACAGCCCCAGACACACATAAATACGCCTTCACCGCCCTATATGCCGCACCGGAGCAATGGCGGGTTGAGCATGCAACACCAGCAACCGATGTCTATGCTTTTGGCGTTACAGCCTTTGAACTCCTTCAGGGCCACCGGCCATTCCCTGGTCCTGCCATCTCGGACTATCGAGAGCAGCATCTGAACCAGATACCGCCATCCATGGCAGGTTGTTCCCCTTCAATCGCGACTCTCGTCATCGAATGCCTTTATAAGGCACCGCAGGCGCGTCCTACACCAGCGAATATCCTGGCGCGTCTGCGTAAGAGCCAGCAGCCCTCTTCGCCAGCGGCTGCGAAGCTGCAAGCTGCCAATCAGATGATTGTCGATAAACAGGTGCAGGCAGGGGCAATGGCATCGGCACAGAAGTCAACTGAGGAACGGAGAAGGGAACTCTTTAACACAGCACAACAGTCACTTGAGACGATTCTCGAAAGACTTATTGAACGGATACTTGATGCTGCACCTTCAGCCGCTGTTACTCGGTCACCGCATCTGATCGTACAACTTGGAGAAGGGAGGCTGTCAGTCGATCCAACACAACCTACACCGTCCAAGTGTCTAACAGCTTTGGTGGCCCGCCTGCATTCGATGTGATTGCCCATACCGCTATCGCAGTACATAAACCTCGCGATCGGTACGACTATGAAGGGCGTAGTCACGCGCTTTGGTTCTGCGATGCCTACGACGAAGGTGTCTATCGCTGGTTCGAAACAGCTTTCATGGTGGGAGCTTTCATTCCACTTAGAAGCACTATGAATCCATTCGCCATCTCTCCTACGGACGAGAAGGCAGCTGGTGCATTCGCGCAGACAATATCGAACCGCCAAGTAGCGTGGGAGCCACTGCCATTCGATCAAGGAAACGAGGAGCAGTTCATTGAACACTGGCTGGGGTGGTTCGCTGAAGCCGTCCGTGGAACACTTCATCATCCTTCAGGAATGCCAGAGGACTCTGGTGGACACCATCGGCACCCGAGTTCAAGCTAACCGGGAGCTATAATAGATCAGGAGGATCAAAGGTAGGACTAAGGTAACTGAAATTTTAGGAAATAAGGAAATGCAAGCTCGAAAGCGGCCCCGTGAATTGTTTTTCAGGTTCGGCAGCGTGCATGAAAACTTTACTAAAGGCGATTGGGTATCGCCTGGTCTGCTTTCTCGACCGTAATCCTTCCGGTGCGCTGCTGACATGAAGATCACCCTTGCTAGAGTATCGGTCAAGTAGTCGAGAAAGGGATTGACAGAACAGGCAAAGCATGGTCTGCTAGAAAGAAACAGCAAGAAGAAAGGGAAGGGAAAGAAATCGGCTCTAGCAGACACTGGAGAGCTTTTCAGCAACTGGAGGATGTCCTAGAAGAGGAAAAAGCTCTCGATGCCGTCCCTCGTATGTTTCCGCTAGAAGGTTTGAATTGCTGAGCACGGGAAATGCGGAAGAGGCCATTCGCTTGACAGACCCCATCCAGATTTCCTATCGCTGGCGCCAGACGATAAGAGCTAGAACCATAATTGGTTTCATAATATAGAGGTTATTAGTTTTATCACAGTAAGCTCCATATAACATGAGGCAGAGTATGCTATCAGGTAGTTTACAGTCGTAAGGGTAAGGAGCGGCATTATCTATGACCAAGAGCAGCTGGTCATTTCCTACCAGCCCGAGGAATCCGGCCAAAATTCCATTTGAACTCAATATTCTGGCACCACTTGCGAAGGAATGGAGGCAACAGGGAAAGATCTGGAGTCCACTAACAACACAAATCGAGTTCGGTAAAGCTCTCAGAGACTATGAGGCGGACGAGGATGAAGAAGACATGGAGGAGAGTCTGGCTTTTCAAAAGCAAGCGGATGAGATTAGCGAGTCAAACCTAGCATGGACGGCACGGGCGAGGTTCGGCACATTCAAATTTTTAGGCTTCGTGACCGTCACTGGGAATGGGTACGCCGAATTAACCGAAGCAGGCCAACGTATGGCTAACACAAAGCGTCCCGATATTGTCATGCTCAAGCAACTCATCAAATGGCAATACCCGGATAATCAGCACAAAGGCACTCAATATCCCGAAACCGTCTTTCATATCTGGCCTTTTGTTGCTGTAGCACAGCTCATCAAGGAGTTAAGAGGATTAACAAAGAATGAACTGGCCCTCTTCTGCTTTGTCATGACGACCATGAGGGATGTCACTAAGGCTCGTAAGGCTATCACCAACTTTCGTGTTGACTATGCGAATGCAAAAGGGAAAATTCCTAAACAACGATTGATAGCAACGATGCGCCGCTCATTGAAACAACAGTTTCAGGACCAAGGTATCAGCCTCCCCGTCACATCTTTTCATGACTATGCCGATGCTTTGGCTCGCTATATGCGCTTTACCGGTTTATTCTCCATCAGCGGCAATCGTATTACCCTCACGAAAGGGAGAGAGGCTGAAGTAGAAGAAATCCTGAAACTGAAGCTTGAGCTGTATCCGTACAAAAACAGGGACGAGTTCTATCACTATTATGGCAATCCAGATGTACCGGTTCTTTCAACAGATCATAATCCCACTATCCTACAGAAACAAATTCAAGAGCTCGCTGCTGAACTTACAACTCTCTATGCAGAATTGGGTGTACTCCAACAAGGTATGCCACTCGAAAGTCCAGTATCCTTACCCCAACTTCTACCAATTGCTATCGAGGAATTGCGAACGCTACTAGATGGTCTCCGAGAGAAGAAGAAGCAGGTCGAGCTTGGAATCATGGATATTCGTGGTCGTGGACCTGAAAAACTGCTGGAAGCGTTAAATTTCTACGATGATATCCTCAACCATCAGACATTTGATGCCCCGACATTCCTTGAGTGGAATACCTGGCGAGTGTTTGTTGCTTTGGACAGGGCAAAGAAGATTAAACCTAACCTGGTGATGGACGAAAACCTCGAACCTGTCGGAACAGCTGGCGGCAATGGGCCGGATATGGAGGTATCACTCCCCGATTTCCACGTTGTGCCAGAAGTAACAATGCGAACTGGTGCCGATCAGGAACGTTATGAGAGTCTGCCTGTGATACGTCACGTAGAGGATTTTGTCCGGAAAGTTGCCTACGAGGAAACATATGGTCTTTTTATAGCGCCCCGCATTCATCGCGATACCATCGTAAAATTCTTCATGGCATGGAAGCAAGGAGGCTTTTACGGAGAGAGTGTAAAGATTGTGCCCCTGAGCGTTGCTCAATTTCGGGAGGTAGCGCGTTCTTACTCTACAAGACGAGATTTTCAGCCCGCCGAACTGCTTCGCCTATTTGAACAGATTGGTGAGGCACTGCAAGGAGTGAGAAGCCCTCAACAGTGGCAAGACGAGATACCAACTGCTATCGAAAAGTGGAAGAAGCAGCTACATGACAGTAGTTCATAATATACAGTTTTTCCCGATAGGATATTCATGTTCTTATGTTGATTTTTCCAGGTTCTGCTGATAGAGTTAGAACATCTATCTAAGGAAGCACAAAGAATGGTAGCTGCACTTATATTGTGAGAAGAGAGAACACATGAGCAAAATGATTCAAGGGGTTCCAATGTACTGGGGAGCACAGGTCATAAGGGCTGAAAGATTACCATCCTTATTGAAATGGGCAGGCGGGAAAGAACAAGAATTAAGGTATATTTTGCCCATGATTCCACCTTTCCGTCGCTATTATGAGCCTTTTGTAGGAGGGGGGGCAGTATTTTTTTCAATACAAGCCGAAATGAAATTTATTAATGACAAGTCCGCAGAATTAATTAGCCTGTACCGAATGGTTGCTGAACAAAACGCTGAGTTCTTTCAAACGCTAAACGGACTTCTCTACCAGTGGCAACGCATGAGTAAGTTCGTGGATAGCCATGCTGGAGAACTCTTGAATATGTACAAAGCCTATTCAATGGGGGAGTACCCCCCGGGCAAGATGAGGGAGATACTTTTTAGATTCGTTCTTAGTCATACAGAAGACTTTCATGATATGTTTGCAGGATACCTTGAGCAGAATAGCGAGAATTTTCTTCAGGAAATAAAGAGAAACCTTGTGAGCAAGACTACCCGTATGAAGCAGTTGGAAAACAAAAAAGGGAAACTGCCAGAGAGTGATATCGTGGCAAATATGGAGAGCGCTTTAAAAAGTGCTTTCTACATGCACCTAAGGCACCTCTATAACAGTATCAATGCGTATGGGATCTCGACCGGTTCCGCGACTGCTATCTTTTTTCTCGTGAGGGAGAATGCCTACGCTTCTATGTTCCGTTACAACAGCCGAGGCGAGTTCAACGTTCCCTACGGAGGAATCTCTTACAACCGAAAAGATTTGGCAAGAAAGATTGCCTATATGCAGTCTCCAGAGGTACGGCAGCACTTTGCTAACACTGTCATTAAGAACATGGACTTTGAGGCTTTCCTTCAGGAATATACACCAGCTGTTGACGACTTTATCTTTCTTGATCCGCCATATGATAGTGAATTCAGCACCTACACACAAAATATGTTCGATAAGAGCGACCAAGAGCGCCTCGCCCATTATCTGCTGAACCGCTGCGCGGCAAAGTTTATGCTCGTTATCAAAAATACTCCCATGATCTTTAACTTCTATGCTGGCAAAGGGTTGAACATTCAAGCATTCGATAAGAAATACCTCGTCAGTTTTCAGGACAGGAACAACCGGGAGTCAGAACATCTGATGATAACAAATTACGATCAGGAACCGAATTTGAGCTTGTGGAGCGAACTTGAGACTGCAGTAAGCTCACTATCGGAAATGTAGCAAGCATTTACCAATCCGCACCCCTCTTGTGTGCGACTTATTCAGTCTCCGAGGAATATCAGCATCTTTCAAAGTAGTTGAAAGCACACATGATTGCACACATCCGCAACAGAATATAACGATTTTTAAATGCGACTTAGGTGAAACGGCCTGCAGAGGCGTTTCACCTCGGTAGAGACAGTGATTGGGAAAACACCCATGTCTTTTCGCAAACGCTGTTCACCCATTTTATGCCCTTGACATTGTAATGATTTTCATTACAATAGACCCATGAAGGAAATTAGTATTTTAGCACTGGTGTGGGATAGTTTTAATAAGGCGCATATATGGGAGCGCCACCAGTTGACACGCGCCGAGGTTGAGGAGGTACACAACAATGAGCGATAAATCAGCATACAATGGGCCAGAGTATCCCACAGAAGCACACGGCTCAATTCCAGCTTTCAACAGCTACGAAGAAGAAGCCAATTTCTGGGATACCCACAGCATTACCGACTTTACAGAAGAAACCGAGGCAGTAAAGGTACGCGCAACACGCGGTCTCTCCGCAAACGTACAGGTACGATTTGACCCAGAAACCGACCACGAATTAGAGGCAATAGCACGTGAGCGCGGGATGAAGAAGGCCACACTCATACGCATTTGGGTACTAGAACGACTGCGCCAGGATCAGAACCGACACGCTTCTTAGAAAGTATCACGAACCAGGACAGGGTTGTCGTGGTTTCGGCAGCCAATACCTACGAAATGCTCCGGCACTATGGGAATGACGCATGAACGCCGGAGCGATGCCGCACACCATCCCACTCGCTATCTCTCACATCATCGTAGCACTCATCAGTCTGTTTGTTAGCATTTGGACCCGTATGGTATCCTGTTAATAGAGAAAGAGTCCCAACCTCTTTCTTGCTTGATTGATACGTACCATCAGTCTCATCTCACACTCAACACAACACCTCGTATCGTCCACTCTACACACTCCGAAAGGGAAACTCGTGCAATGCAATCAGAAGAATCTGGTACCTTGCTTTCCGACATCAAATCTGAGAAACTCCTTTGGCTCTGGGAAAATCGCATCCCGCGTGGCAAATTGACCATCCTTGACGGCGATCCCGGCCTGGGCAAATCCCTGCTCACCCTCGACCTTGCCGCCCGTATCACCACAGGCAGAGCTATGCCCGATGGCACACCCGGCGTCAAGGGGAGTGTCCTCTTGATCGCCCTCGAAGACAGAGCCGCCGATACCATCAAACCTCGGATAGAGGCAGCAGGAGGTGATCCATCACGCATCCGTCTCCTTGACAGTGTCCATAGCACCAGCCGCCTAACGGGGGAAACCCTCTGGTCCCCTTTCATCCTTTCAGAACACCTCATGACCTTAGTCAATATCACCTATAAAACGCTCCCCAAGCTCGTCATTCTCGATCCCCTCATGGCTATCCTGGGATCACACGTCAGTGCCTCTAATGGCCAGAAGGTAAGAGAACTCCTCTTATATCTAGCAACCATGGCCGATCGTGCCAACTGTGCTGTTTTGATCGTTCGCCACCTCAATAAAAGCAGCTCCGAGAACCCACTCTATCGAGGTGGCGGCTCCATCGGTATCATCGCCACAGCTCGCACTGGCCTCCTCGTCGCCCGGCACCCTTCTGACGAAAACAAGCGTCTCCTCGTCTCCATCAAAAACAACCTCAGCGAAAAAGCTGACAACCTGACCTACCAGGTCATCGCCAATGCAGATGGCATCCCCTCCATCCAATGGCTCGGCACGAATCACCTTCCAGTCGCATCCATCCTGAGAGGAAGCATACCCCTCTCCCATGAGCGACAAGATATCCTCAAGGTCTTGCAAGCAACGAACCGTCCACTTAGTCCCAAAGAACTGGCCGAACAGACAGGTCAAGACCCTACGCTCGTGAGACAATTGCTTCGACGAATGCTCAATGCAGGAGACATCACCTCTCCAGCCTATGGTCTCTACACTACTCATCACCTGCCATCTCCCGAAACATTGGTCTCCCAAAACAATGCTGCTACACCCACTACACCCACTACACCTACTACACCTCCCGATCACTCATGAACTCTTAAGGGTGGGTATTTTCTCTTTTTCACGCAACATTGAAACGGGAAAACCTGCTTGGCTCACCTCTCATCTTCCTCATCCTCGTCCTCCCACGCTGCAGGATTGCTTGGCCCCGTATACCCGCACACGCCTGCCCGTGGCGAATTCACCACCGGCAACATCATCTCGGAATCTCCACTCTTCCTGGCGCATTTGTTACAGTAGGCCTTCCCACCATAAAACCCGGAGACCAGCTTCGTAGCGGGTTTTCCGCACACGCTGCAGGTAAACCCATGTGGATTATTCCTGGCCATAACCTTAACAGGCCTTTGCTCATCCCTCACTACCCCTTCTCGTTCTGAAGCCACCTTCAGACCGAGGTGCGTCGTAGACCCAAAGTCATAGTCATAAGAGAATTTCTGACCAACTTTGAGGACTTTCCCTAGCTGGACATACATACTCCGATCCTCCACCATATCGAGGAGCGACTTTAAGAACATCCGTTGCCAATAGAGCCTGCGGGATTCTTCAATTTCTTCAAGCGTGCGATAGCCACCCCCTCTTGGCAACGACTTCAATCGCTCCTTCAAAAAGGCAACAAGATCATCGATAGGCCAGGACTTTCTGAGTTCGGATAGCAAATCGGATGGTATCAACTCCAACTCTTCAGATGATAATTGTTCAACCAGCTCTTCTCCATTGACCACATCATCTAACTCGCCTTCCTCATCCTCCTCTTCTTCTTCCTCCTCCCCTACTTCAGCCAACCCATAATACATGTCCTCCGGCTCTAACGAATAGGAGGTATCGCCAATCTTAAATCCGCTCAGGTGGCCACAGCACTCAAGCCAGATACCCCTGAGAAAACTATCCAGCGTTACCAGTGGCTCTGAGGCTGGTATTTCGAGATGCATCCAGTATTCGGGACTCCAAAGTCCTTCGACTATCAGATGGAAAAGCCTGGTCTTTTGCTCCGTAGGAGCTTTTGCTTCAGTAGCAATAGTAGCAGCCCTCTGCTTACAGTACTTCAGATGCTGGGTCATCTTCCCTTTTTCGATCTCGCTCTTACAAAAATGGCATGTCCCCTTTGAGACCTCTTTCGTCACCAATTCTTTCGCCATGAGCTCTCTCCTATCCTTAAACTTCAGGCACACATTTTATCACACATGGTAAACCCGGCTACGCGTTTTCAGGCTTATCCCGTATACCCACACATGCCCACTCGTGGGGAATTGACCACTGGCAACATCATCTCCTCGCCGCACTCGTGCGTCTCCGCGCACTCGTCGCACAGCCAGCCTGCGTTGTCATAGATACACTGAGTGCATACCTCCGTAGCACGTTTGCCGCAAACGCCGCATAGGATCGCAGGCGGCTCATTCCTGGCTAACACCTGAATGGCCTTGCCCTTTGCCTCAGCTTCTCGCTCTGACACCACCTTCAGACTCAACTCAGTAGTGGTACCGAAATCATACTCGTGAGTGAACCATTGCCCCGGGGTGAGCACCTTGTCTAACCTGACATGCATACTTTTATCACCCATATCCCATGCCGAACCGGACACCATCTCTGCATCTGAGGCATAGGATACACCTCCGATCTGAAACGCGCTTAAGTGCCCGCAGCACTCCAGCCAGGTATTTCTGAGAAAACTATCCAGTTGTGTCAACGTCGTTCCCGTCGTTACTTCCAGATGCATCCAATATTCGGGTGAGCTACGTCCTTCAACCAGGAGATGGAATACTTTCGTTTTCCGCGCTTTCTGGCGACTCCCTGCTCCTGCACCGTTCGTGGCAATCATTTCTCTTTCTTTGCACGTCTCCAGGTGCTTGGTCATGCCAGACTTGCTGAACTCGTGCTTACAAAAAACGCATTGTCCTTTTGTGGTTACTCTTGGCATACTTAACCTCCTATCTTCTCACCTTTAACCGAACATAGTATATGCTTGTTTAACGCTTTTTATCAAGCAAATAGCAACAATAACCATGTCGTTTACTTGACGCTTTCCCTGCCTGTGACGTATGCTATCACTACATGCTACATAAAATGAAGTGATGTAGCGATTACGTTCAACCCAACGCAAAACACACCAGAGGAGACCACACGCTCAATGACCACACAACAGACAACTACACCCGTCAGTATCAACTTCCACTTCGACCCTCTCTGCCCACTGGCCTGGCGCACAGCACTATGGATACGCGAAGCGCGCAAGGTTCGTCAGGTCGATGTCCATTGGCGTTTCTTCAGCCTCGAGCTCGTCAACCGCAAGGAGGGTACAGAACCCGACTATCAAAACGGCTACGGATGGGCCGGACTACGTACACTGGCACTTGTAAGCAAACAGAGCGGCAATGAGGCAGTAGAAAAGCTCTACCTTGCATTGGGAGCGGCGCAACACGGGCGCAGAGAAAGCATAAGAGATACAGAGGGAGTTCGATCCGCCCTACAGAAAGCAGAACTCGACCCGGCCCTTGTAGACGCCGCATTGTCTGACGATAGCACCACAAACGACGTTCTGGCAGACCATCAGGAGGCCGTTAATCGCTATCGTGCCTTCGGCGTGCCGACAATCGCCATCGAAGGGCATGACGTCGGCTTCTATGGCCCAATCATACAATTCGTGCCACGTGGCCAGGAAGCAGGAGAGATGTGGGATCACTTCGAGTGGGCGTTACACCAGCCCAACCTCTTCGAGTTGAAACGCGATAGAAGCGCTGTGAGATGGGAACCCATCGCTGAATAGAATACCATGTATGGGTTACCCACATCGTAACCCTTGCGGGTGGGGCAGTCCGTTGTGCCCAAGCGTGTGGCCCCACCTCGCGGACGCGATAAATCGGGACCAATACGCATCAAACTAACGAAAAGCCCATCAACGTCCGTAGGGGCGAGGGTGGCTGGGAGGAGCGGGGAGGGCCTTTATGGTCGCCCGCCGTCCCTCCTTCTGTTTCCCGACGGTGTGATTGGGGAGGCGCGAGGAGGCCGACGCGGGCGACCATAAAGGCCCTCCCAACCTCTCATCACCACCCTCGCCCTACGGATTACCCGACCTCCTACCGCATTCCCAGGCTTAGGTTGATGTAAATTGGACGCGATAAATCGGGTCCCTACGGCCCACAACGATTTCATACACCCGTTCGCTCACCGCTTATTGACTGGTGGAGGCCAATTCGCTGTATTCAGCAAGTCATTCTTGTTCCAGCACTCCTCCGAGCAAAAATCCCAGGGGTCGAAGCAGGCACACCAGCCATGCCAGGTCGTCTTATAAGGAATCCCTTGAATTTCCTCACCGCACTCTGAGCAGAAGAAACGGAAGCGAAAGTCGGGGATATCTTCCGAACGAGTATACAAACCAGAAGGTGCGTCATTTTCTGGCATGGCTGGCTCCTTCTCTAGATCGTATGCTTCTTCACAAAACGCTCCAGACGCACCAGGGCCTCTTCAAGTTTGTCGTAGGATGTACAATATGAACAGCGCACATAGCCAGCACCGACAGAACCGAACGCACTGCCAGGAACGACAGCCACCTTCTCCTCGAAGAGCAACTTCTCGGTGAAATCCTCGTCGTTCAGCCCTGTACGAGCAATAGAAGGGAAGGCGTAGAAGGCTCCATGCGGCTCACAGCACGTCAACCCAATGCGATTGAGGCCATCAACGAACATGCGACGACGACGTGCATAGTCATCGTGCATCGCCTGCACATCCTCCTCACCGTGACGCAACGCCTCTAATGCGGCCTCTTGCGCAGCAGTGCCTGCACACATAATAGTGTATTGATAAATCTTGACCATCGCCTCCAGAATATATTTCGGTGCCGCAACGTAGCCAATACGCCAGCCGGTCATAGCGTACGCCTTGGAGAAACCATCGAGCAAGACGGTGCGCTCGCGCATGCCAGGCATAGCAGCGATACTCACATGCTCAGTTTCATAAACAAGGCGGCTATATACCTCATCGACTGCCACGATCAGATCGTGTTCTATGGCCAGTTTGGCAATGCCTTCAAGCTCGGGTCGTGGTACTACTGCCCCTGTGGGATTATTCGGGTTACCAAGCAAAATCATCTTCGTGCGTGGCGTAATGGCAGCAGCAATCTCAGAGGCACGCACGCCAAAATCGAATTTGGCATAGGTCGGAACAGGTACTGGCACACCATCGGCAAAGATGATGTCCGCTTCATAGGCCACATAACCAGGATCAAGCGAGATGACCTCGTTACCAGGGTTTATCAGTGTACGCATCGCCAGGTCTACACCCTCACTGACGCCGACTGTGACCAGGATTTCGTTTGCCGGGTTATACTTCAACCCGTAGCGACGATCTAGCATAGCAGCGATCTCTTCGCGCAATTTAAGCATGCCATAGTTCGACGTATAATGAGTATGACCCTCCTCGATGGAGCGAATACCCGCCCGGCTGATATGCTCTGGCGTGACGAAATCCGGTTCGCCAATACCCAGCGAAATAACATCCGGCATCGTGTTAATAATATCAAAGAACTTGCGTATACCAGACGGCTTGACCAGACGCACACGTTCTGACAATACTTCACGTTTGAGGGTGTCCATAGATTGTTACTCTCCTTTGAACTACGCGGTGACGGAGCCAAGGACAACAATACCATGTTGCCTGTTCCCAAGCCGCTGTGATAATCTACAGGTCATCATCGCAGGCATCGGTCTCGCCTCTGACCTTTCGTTTTCAAATGTAGCACATAAAAGGATGTGTTGACAATGAGCCAAATGTCTATAGATCAGCCCTCAACAGCAGACCAATCAGGTTCACAAAAGCATCCTGTCCTGATTGACACTGACATCGGCGACGACATCGACGATGCACTCGCCCTCGCACTTGCACTGCGCTCGCCAGAGATAGCACTCTGCGGCGTGACAACTGTTTTCGGCGACACACAACGACGAGCACAGCTAGCAGCGCACCTCCTCCACATCTTCGGGCGCGATGAAATCCCTATCGCCGCCGGACTACAAACTCCCCTGCAACCACGCCGCCGTCCTTCCGGGGTACCCCAGGCTGTCATAGTCGATGATTGCGCTGATTGCGGAGCAACACCTATGCTCAGCTCTGCCTCTGCTCCAGAACTGATTGTGCAGACAGCACTGGCTCACCATGATCGTCTGATACTGCTCTGCCTTGGACCCCTGACTAACGTTGCCACTGCACTCAGGCTCGAACCACATTTGTTCATGGCTATAAGAAGGATTGTTATGATGGGAGGAACAAGTGGCATTCCCTTGCCTGAATGGAATGTGAGAAACGATGCAACAGACTGCACGCATAGTACTGGCGGCAGGTATACCCGTCACGATGCTGGGCTGGAATGTGACGAACCGCTGTCAACTGCGTGAAGAGGATATTGAGCATTTACGCTGCAACGACTCGCCACAGACCAGGCTTCTCAGTCAACTCATCGCTATCTGGCAACGACATCGCCCACGCTGGCATCCACCACTGCCCTATTTGCACGACCCACTGACTGTCGTGGCTCTGTGCGCACCGCAGTTGCTCCAATTTGAGGAGATGACGGCACGGGTGTTGGTGCATGGGCCATTCGCAGGCTACATGGTTCCGCGCTTACTTGAAGGACCCCTGGTGCATGCGGCTGTAGGAGTGGACGCAGATGGGGTGAGGGATTGGATAATGAAGAGATTATTACATTCAGCCAGCCAAATTTCGCAGCTTCTCGATAATCCCAGGTAGCGCAGCAAGCAGCACATCCACATCAGCATCGGCATTTCCCTTGCCAAGTGTCAGGCGCAGACTGCCATGCGACCACTCTGGCGGAAGTCCCATGGCAATCAGTACATGCGATGGGTCTACGGAGCCTGATGTGCATGCGGAGCCGGTGGAGGCGGCGATACCAAGCAGGTCGAGATTGAGCAGGATCGACTCGCCCTCGACACCTTCAAAGCAAAAACTGGCGTTGTTGGGCAGACGTGCGGTTGGGTGACCAGTTAACCGGCTACGCGGGATCATCAGCACGCCTGCGATCAACCGATCTCGCAATGCCGTGATGTGAGGCGTCACCTGCGGCAGTTCCTCTCGCGCCAAAGACAATGCAGCAGCAGCTCCTACGGTACCAGCAACATTTTCAGTGCCCGCACGCCTTCCACGTTCTTGCGAACCACCTTGAAGTTGCGGTAGAAGACGCATACCCTGACGTACATAGAGCATACCAACACCCTTAGGACCATAAAATTTGTGGGCAGAAAGCGAGAGCAGATCAGCGTTGAGGTCAGCGACATCAAGCGGCAAAGCGCCACCGGCTTGCACAGCATCGACGTGGAAAGGCACCTTTCTGGCACGACAAATGCGACCAATTTCTGCCACGGGCTCAATCGTCCCTACCTCGTTGTTCGCATACATCACCGAAACAAGGATCGTCTGGTCGGTTATTGCACGCCCAATCTCATCAGGGTCGACGAGACCATAGGCATCGACGGGAAGATAGGTTGTCTTGAAGCCAAAACGTTCCAGATACTGGCAGGTGTGCAGGACAGCATGATGCTCAATCGCCGAGGTAAGCAGGTGATTACCTTTCTTCTGAGAGGCATAAGCTATACCTTTAATAGCCAGGTTATCGCTCTCGGAGCCACATCCTGTGAAGGTAACTTCGGTTGGACGGCAACCCAGCACATCGGCCACCTGTTCACGAGCACGATCAATGGCCTGCATGGCGTGCCGCCCCAGCGTATAGATGCTGCTCGCATTGCCATACTCTGTCGTCAAGTAGGGCAACATGACATCTAACACTCGCGCATCAAGCGCAGTGGTGGCGGCATGATCAAAGTAAATGGTACGCTCCGGCATGGTAATTGTATTCATTTCTTGCCGACGACGGATACCTCAATGTAGTGGAACCCTGTCTGGGGGACAGGTAACTCCTTGCAGGTACCAGAGGGCCGGGCCAGGTTAAAGCAACCCTCACAGACCATTCCACGCATAGGACGTCTCAGGTTTCACATTCGGGCTGTTGTATGCCAGCGTAATCAGCATATGAGATTGCAGCACGATATTATGAAAATCGCCACTGACCAACTTTCCATTAACGTAGATTTGCCAACCAGGACCACCTGGCTGGTCCAACTCTGGGGGGTATTGCAATGTCGAGAACTTTTGTCCCCAAATGTCAAAAAAGTTCCCAAGGGTGAATGTACGTTTGGCTGGCGCTTCAATGTGTATGATGCCGTCAGCGGCATGGGTATGTAGCCAGTAGAAGCAAGATGGATTGTATGGATTACTGCCCGCAATGCCGATATTAGCTGGTGGAGACACCTGGCGACCATTTATGTAGTAAGTCACATGTGCATGATAGTGGTTGACGGTTTGTTCAAGAGCATCACAAGGTACCCCATCAACAGGAGGATAGTTTGGGTCAATAAGTGTTGCTGTTGCTGTTGCGCTCGGTCTAGAGCCAGTGGTTGCATGAACGTACCTCGTGAATACAAAGTAGCCAACGATACTCAGGACCAGCATAGCCGCGACGATACCACCTACTTTCGTGATACGCTTCCTTTGGACAGCACGCTCCCGCTCTTCTTCACGTCGACGCTGTTCTTCTTGACGCCGCTCGTATTTCGCTGCCTGGCGTGTCGGTTGCCTACCTGCAGTCTGATTTTGTCTCGAAGGCTGATCTATTTCTTGTTTATTTCCAGGCTGTACCTGCTTTGAACTCTGATTTGCAGCGTTCGGGGTTTGATCTTCCTTCGGGGTCTGAACCGTGTTTTGCTTGTTGGTGGGACGATTTTGCTTCGCTGGTTGGCGAGAGGCCTTACTCATAGATTGCACCTATTTCTTCTTAAAAAAACCTTCGTTCATACTGCCAGTACGATATCCCAGTAGATCAATGGTTACATACATATACCCTATTTTGCGCAGGCCATCCGTGACGAGACGACTCATCTCCTGCTCAATCAGCCGCGGCATCTCGGATCGCTCAACCTCAATGCGTGCAATCTTGTCATGATGACGCACACGCAGTTGATGGAAGCCCAGGTCGTGCAGCATTTTCTCGGCTTCGTAGATCATACGCAGCGAAGCTATATCAACCCTGCTGCCATAGGGGATACGCGAGGAGAAACACGCCATTGCTGGCTTATCCCATACGGGCACACCGAGATGGTGAGCTAAGGCGCGTATCTCGCGCTTGCCCATACCTGCTTCTTTTAGAGGGCCACGCACACTGAACTCACGCGCCGCGCGCTGCCCTGGACGGAAATCTCCGTCGTCATCTTTATTTACACCATATGTAATATAGCGCAGGTGATGGTGCCTTGCAAGCGGTACCAGCTTGCTAAAGAGTTCTGTTTTGCAGAAGTAGCAACGGTTCACGTCATTAGCAACGTAGCGTTCGTCTTCAAGTTCATGCGTCTCCAGGGTAATCAGTGGAATACCCAACCGTTCAGCAACGGCAATGGCCTGGCTTGTCTCTTCATCAGCATAGGCAGGTGACGAGGCTATCGCACCAATGGCGCGTTCGCCCAGCACATCGTGTGCCACTTTCAACAGGAGCGCACTGTCGACTCCACCCGAATAGGCCACCAACACTGACTCCATCGAACGCAGAATGCCCTGGAGGTGCTCATATTTAGCCTGTGTCTCGGCATCCAGTGCTTCAACACTACCACTATTGACGGGGCGGGTATCCAACATGGTACGATATTCTCCTGACCAGGCATGTTAAGAAAAGACCAATAATTACCGAGGCTTGTCGATGCCTCGATTATTATACCATTTGCAGGCAAGCCTACGTCTAGATATAGGACTTGTCGGTTCAGTGCATTACGACTGCTCTGATAGACTAAGGAGATATTCGATGGATGCAACGCAGACAACCGCCGCTATTATCCTGGCGGCGGGCAGTTCCAGCCGTATGGGTGCTGGACGACATAAATTGCTGTTGCCGCTCGCCGGTCGTCCAGTTCTAGTCCACGTCATAGATGCTACGCTGGCCTCTCAGGCAAGTCCTATCATCATCGTCCTGGGACACCAGGCCAAACGGGTATACGCACACCTTTCCCCTTATGTCGAGTACCCCCATATCACCATCGTTGAGAATCCCGACTACCTGCAAGGCATGAGCACCTCTATGCACATGGGGCTACGTAGACTCATGGCAAACGAGCAAACTTCATCAACTTCTATGGTGGACAGCGCTCTGATTATGCTGGGTGATCAGCCATTGATCACGCCACAGATGATTGATACACTCATCGCTACCCGGCGAATAATGGGATTGCGTATCGTAGCTCCGCTCTATGACGGTAAGCGGGGTAATCCTGTCCTCTTCGATGCCAGCCTTTTCGTCGAACTGTTGACAACCACAGGGGATGAAGGTGGTCGCAGTGTGATCGAACGCCATCGTCAGGAACTGGCGACCGTTGAGGTGAACGATCCGATGGCAAACTATGACGTGGACACCTGGGAAGCATATCAACGCCTGTTGCAAGCGTGGGAAGACAAAAGGTAATGTAGATCGGCATGATGGCATGATAATAGAGAGCATGACGGAGCTTGCCCTCGACATGTCGCGCTCGGTAAAGAAATCTTTACCTCTGAAAACTCTCTTCCTGCTTAACTTTTAACCGCATCTTCACTGCCTGGTTAAGAAACCTCTACTGTTAAAGCAATCTGCCTCTCCATACCCACCGTAATACTGAATGAGCAGCACTAATTGCTGGGTTAGGTACCTTCCTGGTTATCTACTACAGCAGTGCTCAGAAAGAGAGAGGAGGGAGAGATGGCAAATCTGACACGACGCGGGTTTTTCAGGCAGACATCCGCAAGTATGGCTACGCTTGGTATACTAGCGGCCGTGCCCAGCCTGGAGGCCGTCGCTGAGGCCCCAGAAGTTCCTGCGGCAGAGCTACCCACTACAACGCTTGCCGGACCCCTGGTGGCCCATGTAAGCGATGTCGCCACAGGTGAGGTCTCCGTCATGTTTGGCACGCGTGAGGTCATTTATCGCGACCCTGAGTTCGTTATGCGCCTCTTGAAAGCCCTGCAGTAAGCAGCTCAAGAGGCGAATTATTTGTTGTAAGGTGAAAATATGTCATCCCATCGCGAAGCGCCCGAGATTTCTAAAGACCCGGTCGCTGATAATACTGATGTCTATGCATTCCTTAGCACCAACCCAAACGAGGCTGGCACGGTTACTCTGATCGCCAACTATATTCCTCTAGAAGGGCCAGATGGCGGTCCAAATTTCTATGAGTTCGGCAACGATGTCCTGTATGAGATTTACATCGACAATGATGGGGATGCGCAGCCCGACGTCACCTATCAATTCCAGTTCCACGTCGAATTGCAGAATCCCAACACCTTCCTGTACAACACCGGTCAGATCCTTTCGCTCACTTCCTCGAATTGGAATAGGAAACAGTTCTATTCCGTGACCAAGGTGGTTAGCGCTGGCTTCGGCAGTGGCAGGTCGACCGTTCTGGGGACAGAACTGCCATGCCCACCCGTCAACGTCGGAGTGCGGTCCACACCCAGCTATGAAGCTAATCTAGGTTCAGCAGCTGTTCGTACTCTTGCCACTGGTCAAAAGGTATTTGCCGGGCAGAGGCTCGAGGGGTTCTATGTAGACCTGGGCTCGATCTTCGATCTGGCGGCTCTGCGGCCATTTCAGAATTTGCATCTCATCCCCTTGCCAGCCGCAAATGGCGTCGACGCGACCAGGAATGTCAATGTGCATACCATCGCGATCCAGGTGCCAATTAGTGAGCTGACGCGGGATGGCTCGATTCCCACCAATCCGACAGACCCGAGAGCGGTGATCGACGTCTGGGCCTCAGCGAGCCGGCAAAAGGTAACCATACGTAGCACAAATGCTCCGACCCAGGAGGCTGGGCCATTTGTGCAGGTTTCACGGCTGGGCAACCCGTTGTTCAATGAAGTCATCGTTCCCATGGGCAAGAAGGACGAGTGGAATGCTCTGTCGCCCAAGGATGATCATTTGTTCGCCCAGTTTGTGCAACACCCGGAGCTAGCACAGCTGCTGCCGGCACTCTATCCTGGAGTATTCCCCAACCTGGCCGCTTTTAGTGCCTCCCGGGATGACCTGGTCGCCATCCTGCTCACCGGCATACCGACCGGGGTGGTTAGTCCAACATTCACGACGTTCACGGGCAATACACTGGCGGATATGCTGCGGTTGAACCTGGCGATACAACCGGCGTCAAGTCCGAGCCTCAACGGGGTCCTGGGGGGCGACATAGCTGGATTTCCGAACGGACGCCGCGTCTTCGACGACGTGGCAACAATCGAGATCCGTGCAATTGCCGGTGCCACTCTTCCCCTGGTCGACCCTCACTTCACTCCAGATGGTGCGGCATCGTTGGTCTCGGATTTTTCGAGTACACAGTTCTCGAGTGGTACGGTCCCAGGCAGTGGCCGTTATCTCGACCATTTTCCCTATTTAGGAGTGCCAAGGGACGGCTTTGATGTTCCAAGCAGTTAGGAGTAGGAGCGCTTCCTAACAATGGCTGCAAGGAGTTCGGTAGTTTGGAACTGCCGAACTCCCTGTATGTCAGGCATTGCTATCTTTTGTACCTGGTGAAAGGAAGACAAAAGCTGATGGTGGAGGCATACGTCGAGCGAGTGCATACCGAACCTGCGGTGCTGGATATTGGGGAGGACATCGGGGCACTGATCATCTATACCAAGCAGCAACTCCTTGGCAAGGAAATCGAGGTCAGCCCGAAGAGTAACGAGAAGCACAGGGTGCATACACGGGTCCTCGAACGCCGGGCTAATGGGCTTACGATGTTCACTGCCCTCTTTCTCGCACTGCCTGCGGGAGATTACACCACCTGTAGCTACCCTTCCAGTGAAGTCACGATCATCGGTGGTGAGGTCGCCGAGGTGGATTGGAGCAACATCGGTAATGTCTACATTCCCTCCGCCGGTCATACTCATCGCCACGGTTATGGAGCACCTCCCATTTCCCTATCATTCCTCACCGATTCGCCACTGCAAGAGATCACACCAGACATGCTTCCGCCGCGATATCGCAATGGAAAGGCGGTTTGTGCGACCCCGATGGGTTCGGCTCCGTTGCGTTACGCGGATGATGGTCAAGTGGCCTGGGATGAGATGTGGACCGACTTTTGCGACCTGGCGATGGCAGGAGGTCCTCCCCATCGAGGCACCTTGTTGGAACCCGCCGCTCTAGATGAAGTGCAAGCGGCTCAGGACGACTACGAGCGCGTAGTCGTCGAGATTGAGCGTGGGTTCCGCCTGGTCACAGGCCTGTCCACGATGCACAGTGAGAAGTCAGGGTGGGTTGGCCTGCAGTGTGAAGACGAGCTGATGGCCCGCTGGTTGCAACGTTCCATTATGCTGGAAAATGTCAGTGTGCGGCGCGAGGGAACCATGCTGTTTCTGCCCGCCGGGCCAGCCTTCCGCCTGGAAAAGGAAATCAAGAACGTCATCACCGTGGTTGCCAAGACCCATCACTACTGGACAGAACACCGCAATTCATAAGTACCCTTGACATTTCTTCAGCTTCTTTGTTAAAATAATGACCAGAAAGTCAAATATAAATCATGAGGGTCATGTCATATTCAATATAGTCACTGAATAACTAAGAAGTCACTTATCACAAATGGAGGTGTCAGGATGCAAACAGTGATTCCCCGGCAGTCGCTCAAAGAAAAGCAACGCAGGGAACGGGAGAACTTGATTTTGCAAGTAGCGGAAGAGGTGTTAACAGAGAAGGGCTATCATGATACATCGATGGATGAGATTGCCGCACGAGTGGGCATCGCCAAAGGGACGGTCTACCTGCATTTTGCCAGTAAAGGGGACTTAGTGTTCGCGCTTATCGAGCGAGAGATGCAGAAGCTGCTGCAATTCGTTGAGCACACCGTTTCAACGCCATTGCCTGCTCGTGCCAGATTGGAGAGCATACTGCAAGGAATGTACCGTGGCATGCTCGGCCAACGTGTTCGTTTGCTTGTTGCGCTCTACACCAGCCCGGATGTGCGCAAAGACCTTCCGCAGAAGAAAGAGTACTTGCACAATATCTGGAAGCACCTCTCTGCTCACATTGCCACGTTGCTTGAAGAGGGTAAGGCAGCCGGTGAGTTTGATTCCAGCTTACCAACACCTGTTCTGTTGGGGACTTTTTTCAGCCTGCTCTCACCCTGGGGGTATGAGCGGCTAGTCGTTGAGGAGCAGATACGACCAGAAGAACTGGTGAAGCACTTGACCCACATCTACTTTCAAGGTATTGCTGCTGATTAAGGGGATAAGCTAATGACATCAACAAACGGGACTGTGGCACTCGTCGGATCGGGCGAGTTTCTCGAACCAATCGAACCTCTTGATCGGGAGTTGCTCAAGCGGCTCAACGGTACGCCGCAGGTGGTGGTACTGCCGACGGCATCGGCGCCGGATGGCCCAGGTGTTTCTGAGCGCTGGGCGCAGATGGGGATCAAGCATTTTGTCCGCCTGGGAGTACCAGCCGAAGCGATGATGCTACTCACCCGTGAGGACGCCGAATCCGCAACGTTAGCGAGTCGGATCGCTGCCGCTAACTTTGTGTATTTATCGGGAGGCAAACCGCAATATCTACTCGAGACACTGCGAGATACAGTCTGTTGGCACGCCATTATGGATGTGTTCGCAACTGGAGGTGTTGTAGCAGGCTGTTCGGCTGGGGCGATGGTTCTTGCAGGGCACATGCTGGCCTGGCCTCAGCTCAGGCGTACCATTCCTGCACTTGGACTGGCTCCGGGTATAGCAATTATTCCCCACTTCGATGAGATCCCTGGGTGGATCACGAGCGTCGTGCGCATGGTCCCAAGGGGTGTCACCGTGGTCGGCGTTGCAGGATCAACAGCCCTTGTCGGCTCAGAGCAAACCTGGACGGTCTGTGGGCGTGGAAGTGTCACCGTCTTCGCCGGAAAACACAAGCAGCAGTATCGTGCAGGTGAGAGCGTACCGCTGCTTGCCATAACATCGAGAACACCTATTCAATAAGTGAAGGATAGAAGGGCACAACGGGCATCTCTGCCTGGGGGCAGAGATGCCCGTTGTGCCCTTCTATCTCTTGATTCCTACTTCTTACGGCGATCCTCGACGCGGGCGCTGGCCGTTTTTGACTCACCACCGCTGGCGCGTGGGAGGCTGTCTGCTGGCACAAGCTCTACTCTGGGAGAGTTGCCGGTGATCGTTTTAACCGACTCTGCCATCTCGCGGGACAGGGCGGCATTGCGTTCCGAGTTATCGAGGACAGAGGGATCCTTCACCTCGACCTTGAGATCGAAGGTATCCAGGCCATCACGTTTGTCAACGATGATGCGGAAGTTCGCGCCGGTTTCTGGAAACTTCACCAGGGCTGCTTCGACCTGGCTGGGGAAGACGATCAGGCCACGAATGGAGACGGCATCATCACTGCGTCCCTTGATGGCAGCGATCTTCGGATGCGTGCGACCACATTTGCAGCGGTCCTCCCACCAAACACGTGAGAGGTCGCGGCTGCGGTAACGTAACATGGCCGTGCCGTCTGCTGTAAGCCATGACCATACCAGTTCGCCGTCATTGCCTTCCTTAACCCATTCGCCGGTCTCGGGATTGATGCACTCCACCAGGAATGCATCGGCCCAAGCGTGCATGCCATCGCGAGTCTCGCATTCACAGGTCATGCCTGGGCCGAGAAACTCTGTCATGCCGAATTCGTCGTAGGCGGTGATGTTGAAGAGTTCTTCTAACTTCAGGCGTGTCTCCCAAGGCCAGGGTTCAGCGCCAAACAGGCCAATTTTGAGCTTGGTATCCTTGAAATTGACGCCGCGCTCGCGTGCCTTGCCGCCAACGTAAAGGCCGACGGATGGGGTCATACACATGGCAGTGACGCCGAAATCGACGATGAAGTCAATCATGCGATCATACTGGCGTGCGTCCGAGCCCATCGGGATCGCCATTACATCCATCGCCATCGCGCCATAGTGGAAGCCGAAGCCACCGGTTGCCAGGCCATAGCCGTAACAGTTCATGAAAATATCGCCCGGGCGTATACCCGTCATCCACAATTCGCGGGCGTTGAGGTCCGCCCAATAGTCGATATCCTTTTTCGTGGCGAAGACGGGCACACTCTTGCCTGTGGTACCGCTGGTTGCATGGATCTCCACAGCACCCCCTGGTCCCCCTGGCTTTACGAAGGCCATCCCATAAGGATATGCAGCGCGCACCGACTTCTTTTCGAGGAATGGGAGCTTCTGGATGTCCTCCAAAGACTGGATGTCTGAGGGTTTGACTTTTGCCTCGTCGTAAAGGTTACGATAAAACTTGTTCTGCGTGTAGGCACGCTCGACAATCGCTTGAAGATGCTTCAACTGCAAGGCCTTGAGCTGGTCTTTAGGAAGCGTCTCCATCTCTTCGTTGAAGAACTTGCGATCACTCATCCTTATTTTCCTCCGAGTTTTACAGGTCCCACTCAAGCGTGCATCCCAGCGCGGCAGCGATGCGCTCCATGTGGGACATGACATCATCAAGATACAAATCTTTGTTGACCAGGTCCACCGACCCATCGGGGTTGAAATAGGTTGGGGGCAGATCAGGGTCATGGGGAATGAGTCGCAGGCCGCGCGGCCCTAAATCTAGCCACTTGCCTAGATCGAGAGGCTCTAATACACTGCGTAGACGCTGTTTGTCTCTTGCCACTTCCACCGGGAGCAGCTCACAAGAGACGGTGGTAAACCCATAATCCATTGCGTTTTCGTGACGCCAGCGATGCCTTCGTGGACCGCGTCGTCATGCCTCCTAAAAATTGAGTACACGCTACAGAGAGTCAGGGTGAAAGACACAAGTATATTGTATCATGATAGGTGAGAAGAGTCTACGGGAAGAAAGTCAATGAAAAGAAATGGACAGGAGCAACAGGTATATGTCAAATGCAGTTCGAGCCGTGATCTGGGATATGGATGGCGTCATTATCGATAGCGCAGAGGAACATCGCCAGGCATGGCAACGTTTAGCACATGAAGAGGGGGTCCGCTTCAGCGATGCCGACTTCTGGTCCACTTTCGGCAAGCGCGACGATGACATTATCACCCTTGTGTGGGGTGTGCAGTCTCCTGAGCGTTTGCAGGCACTGGCAGACCGGAAAGAAGCTTACTTTCGTGCTCTGATCCGCGAGACTGCGGCTCCTCTGCCTGGTTCTATCGAATTGCTGCGCGGTCTGCATGAGGCAGGTTTCGCGCAAGCATTGGCATCCTCGGCTCCCGTTGAGAATATCAGGCTTATCAGCGAGGTGTTAGGGTTGGGACACTACCTCACGGCGCTTGTCTCGGGCGAGACAGTGGCACATGGGAAACCTGCACCAGATATTTTCCTCAAGGCCGCTGGGGAACTTGGCATAGTACCATCGCAATGCCTGGTTATCGAGGATGCAGTGGCGGGAGTGAAGGCGGCGCATGCTGCCGGTATGCGTTGTATTGCGGTGGCAGGCGACCGTGATCTGCCAGGTTTACGCGAGGCGGAACTGATGGTGAAATCACTGACGGAGGTTGATGTGGAGCGGGTGCGTTCTCTGGCGTGGCTTGACAAGTGAATATGCTGATGGCACAATACGACTACACAAATGGAGGTGTAGGGGCCCCGGTGGGTCTCACCGTCTTCAAAACGGCTGGGGGGTCGCTCGGCGCGGTCCCTGGTGGGTTCGACTCCCATACGCCTCTGCCTGAAGCTGACCACGTTGTGTTGAGAATTCCACCGTAACTCCGAAATGAAACGAGATTCCATGCTAACTCCGAAAAAAGTAAGGGGTGAGGGCCGAATTTTCCCCCAGATTTCTCAACTCTGTTAATAGAAGAGAACTATGTGCCGTCCGCCATAACTTTAGAAAAAATCCTTAAAGAGGTTTGAAAACGTCCGCGCTAATGTTAGAATTATTATCCAACATCAAACTGTTTCCTGGTTTATATCGCCCTCCTACATTGGAAAGAGGCAAGCAAGTAGGCTTAGAAATATCTCTACAGGAACATTATACTAAGCGAGGCTCGATCAATAAGAGTAGATTTGTGGAAATATACGTTAGCCTACGGCTGTTTCGCTGGTAGTATGCTGTGCCTGAATAGCGCTCTCGATAAGGGCTTTGACTTTGGGATAGTATGAACAGATGTTGGAAACATTCACGGCTTTCGCTATAGCTCGTTTAGATATCCGCCTGTTTTTGTCTCGTAATTGCTGCAAAGCGGCAATGACTTGCTGAGTCAGTTCTTCCTCCCGCGCCCGGAAGCGAAGTTCCTGGCGTTGTTGCTTGTCCTCATTGGCAGCTTGTGTCATCAGTGTCCTCACCTCGGCATAACGAAGGAGTCCAGCGCGATCTACACCCACCATGCCGCTTAATCTCTCTTTCGTAATCGGTTGTCCACTGACCCTACATGCATTAATAGCGTCTTTCACAAGGTCGAGCAGTTCCTCTTCCCGTTCTGATCTTGGCTTTCGCTTTTGATACCCATGCTGTTCAAGGAGAAGTAGCACCTGCGGATATTGCATCAACACTTCTGGGCTAATATGCACCTTACGAGCGACCTTGTTTGGTGTGATGTGCTCCCCATCATCAGACAGATCAATGATGGCTTCCTTTACCCGCTGCATAAGTTCTTCTTCCGCCGGTTGAACACGGCGTCGTTGATAAATATGATGGCGGGTGACCTTTTGCTCGAGTAACGCATTGACACGCGGATACTGTCTTAGGGCAGTGCGACTCTTTCCCACCATTTCACACAGTTCGCTCTGATTGATAAGCCTTACCCCGTGCTTCCAACTCTGTGATGGCAGCCTCCATTCGACGAAGTAATTGCTCCTCACGGAGAGCAAACTGCTGCAACTGATAGAGATGGTATGATCGCAAATGCTCATCCACAAGCATTCTCACTTTGGGATAGGTCCCCAGCGTTTGAACAGCTATCCCTCCCATTTCGCGTGCAATTGCCGTGTAATTGACACTCATGCCACTCTCAGTTAACAACGGGATAATGCGCTGTACAGCAGAAAACACTTCCTCTTCGCTCCGCCTAGCCTGCCCTCCTCGAGAACGAGGTGGACTCTTTCGCTGTTCAATGAGAGCGTTGATACGCGAATAGACTTTTAATGTTCTAGGATCCACTCCTAACAACCTTCCTACCGATTGGAACGTCACAGATTTTCCAGCAGCCTCCAATTGGCTAAGTGCTTCTTCGACACGAGGGATGAGGACCTCTTCCCGTTGCTCACGCTCTTTCATGGTACGAAGATATCGCGAATCAAGATGTTGTTCAACGAACCCTCTCACTTGAGCGTAAGACAACCAGGTTATAAGAATGGATGCCGATTTTTTGACTGATGGCGTTGTATGTAACGGGCTGCTGATGTTCTTCCAAGTCCATTACCCCGGTGCGTACCTCCTCGAGAAGTGCCTGCTCGCATTCCTCAGCATGTCTCTGTTGCTGAAGAGCATAGTCAACGAAATGTCCTACAAGCTTCTTGACCCGCGGATGTCGAACAATGGCCGATGATGATATACCAATGAGGGAACATACTGCCTGGTGAGTAATAGGCTTTCCAGCCTGAGCGAGTTCTTGTACGGCCTGCAGTGCCTTTTCCAGAAGTTGCTCCTCATACAAAGGATCTTGCACATGAGACGGAGATTTTTTGTGATACAAAATTCTCTCCTAAAAATGTTTTTACTCGATCATATTTATATAGTCCTTTTTTAGAAAAGCCTGTTGCAGCACAGACCGCCTTTAAGGTGAGACGTTGTCCGGAAATCTCGAGTTGGCTGACAGCTACTTGAACTCGTTCCATTACCTCATCTTCTGATGCGAGGAAAAATTTCCCTGGCATAGTCTTTATCCTTAAATCTTCTTCCTTTCTTTGAAGTGTGTTTATGAAGATGTGACTCAAGGGAACCCCTAAATAGTTAGCGTACTCGAGATACCAACGCAATGTTGTTCCGCTAGAGCCACTTTGACCCAATTCAATGGCCTCCAAGGTCCGTGTTGATAATTCTGTTCCAGTACTGACATCTATTCGTTTCAATTGCTTGTTATATCGAAGAAGTATGAATTCCTTCCCTAGTTTTTCAAGTAAAGCTGGTTCTGTGGTCTCCCATGGATGCGGACAAAGGAGAAAATCGATTTCCTGGGATGCTGCGCATACTTCTTGCACCTCCTCCTCGGTCAGTCTTGAGGGAATACATTCCCGCAGGTCCCCTCCACATAGAGGACAAATGCCCATACGAAATGGAGAGGGGAAAATGGGGATCAGACAATTGCAGTGGCCACAGTGCTCTATCAGGCGACAGGCGTGTTTGGGACAGCCCATCAAAGGGAGGAATCGCCATGACAGAGGGTAGTATAAAGCTTCCTGTAAGCAAAGAGGACAATAACGCAATGAAGAAGCTATAACTCCAGAAAGGAATCTCAGTCGGCCAAGGGAGGTCGTCTACCTTCCCAAACTTCTTTCCGACATGATAGAACGTAGTCCTAAGCAGTTCGGTTTCACCGCAACTGGTTAGGACCGGCAGCATCCCAAAAGAGGGGGGTGGGTAATCAGCAAAGTGAGAAATGCTGTGGTATTCTCCAAAGAACGGATTTAATTGCGAATAACGTCGAATTCCATTTGCCTCTGCTACACGAGTGAGGTAACTGGTGAATGATTCCAATGGTTGGGGTTGTGGATGTAATGGTAATGTATCAAAGTAGTTTTGCTTCATAAGACAGCACACTCACCTCTCTTGCTATTAGGCTAACTCGCCATTTGTATTAGTGTTCTTCCTCTAAAGGGCGCGTCTGAATACTTTTCCATGTATCCTTTAATAACTTGTCATCCAAGCATGACCGCCTCTCTTGAATAGCCTGCTTACTTGCTTCAACAACAGAAAATCATCACATCACGCAATTTTCCTCTCGTCCACTTCTCGATTGAGTTTACTAGCCCATCCTCGATAAAATACGACGATTTTTTCGAATCGCGCTGATCAGAGGTCACGAACAAATCCTTTGGAAATGGAAGTCAGGAGATTAATGTAAACGAGCAGTTGATTGAGGCGTATCTCTTTGTAGAGTTCGAGGCGGAAGTAGTCGTTCCAGCGGCCAGCTACTTCTGAGTCGCCTAGCGTCCAGCGATGTGGATCACAAGAGGCACAGATGATGGGAATGCCATACGTCATATTGGAAACCTCTAGAAGCCGGCGACGCACCCCATAGCTTTTAATATGCTCTACTTCGTCCACGATCAAGACCTCGACCCCGCACTTTTGGAAGAAGAGCGACACCTTCATGAGCAAATCTTCCTCGTTATCCTTCTTCAGATAATTCTTCCCGCATGCCAGGATGAATGCGCTGGAAAAGAGGCTTTGGGCTGTTTCCTTCTGGTGCATCGATTTTTATGACGGGTACTCGTGTGCGGTCACTCTCCACAATTGGGAGGTGGTTTGAGGTAAACCAGTCTAGATAGGTTGTCTTCCCCATTCCTGACTCACCGCCCAAGAGAAAATTTGGTTGTTGGTTTGAGGTAAACCAGTCTAGATAGGTTGTCTTCCCCATTCCTGACTCACCACCTAAGAGAAAATTTCGTTGCTGGCCAAACGACCGGTAGCTTCGTATCTTCGCGATTTTGTCATTCAGCTGACGAACATCTGGCGTCATGATAAAGAGGAAATTATTCAACCAAAGAAGGCGTTCCTCTGGTGTCAATCGTACGAATTGTTCCACAAGGTGCTGACGGAGTACAGGGTACTTTATTTTTCTGACCTGCTCGGGAGAAATTTCCAGCGGTCTTCGTACCTGCCGTAGCAGCAATCTGCGCCGGAAGAGACCCTATCTGCGCTCCCTCCTGCGAAGCCAAGCTGAGTGTCGCTCAGTTCCTGAATTCGCTGAGCCAGGTAGCTATCTTCTTTTTTCCACTCTTCCTGCCATTCGCACAGTTGCTGTAGCCGCTGTCGAACGTTGATCTGATCATTCACAACTAATGTGAGCGTATCATTCATATGAATACCTCCTCTGCCACCGCTCTCGTGCGATTAGCTCAGAAAGCCTGCGAGTAACTCGGTCGGGTCAATCTGTTGACCTAGTCCTTTTTTTGTCACTGTTTCTACTACTGAAGTTGACTGCGTATGGCCGTCATTTGCTCCCTTTCGAAGCTCCCTCTGCCTCCTTCTCTTCTCAGACATGCGCCTTTTTTCTAGCTCTTCCGCCCTATTGACGAAGGCAAGCCAGTCGTGGGTATCGCCATTTGCATCTTTTGCGAGTGTTTTTGCCGTCTGAATCTCCCATAAGCTCGTCGGTTTATAGGAGCCATCTGGAAGCAAGAGTTCTTTGGCACCGATATCGTCGAGCCAGAGGTCTTCTCGAAACAGCGCAATCTTGCTAATATCAGCAGGATCATAGCGAAGACTATACTGGATTGGTTTGTTATCCATTCCAATTTTCTCAGCACGTGCCACGACTGGCGAAGTATATTGCATGCCGAACACGCAAATGCCTTTCTCCGTGATTTGCCTTGAATTTGGAATGAGGTGGAGGAATTGCCGCCTGATCTCGTCAGTTAAGGTAGGCACGATCGGAAAGCCCATCTTCATTCCCTCCATCCACTTTTGATGTGGTGTCATATTCAAGGCTTTATGTGGGGTGCGATTATACTCGACAATGCATTCCTGAAGGAACCGGTTTAGATCTTCGTAGAGAAGACAAGCCTTTTTCGCTGCATCTCGCACGTGTTTGGGATCACTGGATTGAATTGCGCCTGCCAGGAACTGCTTGATACGATCAGACAACCATTCGAAGAACGTCTCTATCAGCCCTCCATAGCGCGCTTTGTAAGGTGGGCGGAAAACCAGATCTATTGTATCGAACTTTCCATTCTGGCCAATGGCCCGCGCCAGATTCTCAAGGCTATGCGAATGGTGTGCCCATGCATTGTCAAGGAAGAGTTGCTGGGGAATACCATAACAAGCCCATTCGCCCTCGATTCCCAGGTCTGTATGCGATGATTTTTGCCAGATCGCATGAAGCAGAGCACTCTGAATAGACTCAATACACGGGTCTTCCTCGAGAAGCGCCATTCCTACTATACAGCGAGAATAGGCATCGATGAGAACGGTGAGCCAGAGGCGGCTGAGGATACTACGGGTTGCTTCATCCACAATGAAGACATCAAGCAGGTAGTGATCGCCAAAGACATATTGTAAAGGGAAAGTTGCCCTATGAGCAAACGAATCAAAGACCATATAGATACTCTCCCAAGTGCCCTTCCCATAGCGATCGTTCAGCACCTTTCTTCCCTGATCAGGCTGCGACTCGAACCAGCGCAGATACTGGTAAAAGAACCCCCGCGATGGCAGAGTAATTTTTCTCAGGTGCCTCTCATTATTCGGATTTTCTCGGACCGCTTGCATTGGCAAGCGTTCGTCAAGAACCAGACGTAACTCTGCAAGAAGATCCTGAGGAAAGTCTTTTTTACATGTATCTGGATCAAACCAGCGGTTTTGTAGGTGTAATCTCAAGGCAGATCGAGCGATCTTATAAACCATCATAGGCGATGAAGGCCGATCTGCCCGATAATATTCGGTGATGATGGTATCCAGAAAATGAAGCTGCGCTTTAGTTAGCCTGGTCTTACCATACGTGGTGCGCCTGAACGATGCTGCTAGTTGTACACGATCCCATTGATTCTTCCTACATCTCTTCCGGTAATCGTAAAAAGTCGTCAATCCTATTGATTCATCCAAGAAAGAGCATGCCAAATGCAAGGCATCCGTTTCTTTGCATTTACACTCCTCTTTTTTACACGCGTTACTACACTTCCCCTGCTCATTCCTCTCCCGGCCCTGTAAATCCCTAGCTTTCTCTTCGACAAAGCGAACAATGTCAATCATCTTGTCAGCCTTCTCAATGAGTTCAGGAGGCAATCCATTTTCAGGAGCCCCTTCTGGTTGAGGTCTGAGACTCTCGGCTTCCCGAAGGAGCTGCTCGAGAGTAGGTGCGTAAAGTGGTATATCTTGATCTTCACCATCCCCTCGCATGAGATGTCTCACTTGAAGTGTTGTCTTCTCTTTCGAAAGATGATCTTCGACATGGAGAACAAGAGCAGTGTTGTCAAGAGACTGAATATGATAGATTTGCTTTCGCCAGTAAATATACCAACCAGGCCGTAAGCACTGTCTTAGAGAAAGTATTCCTCCTTTATGTGCCATTGTTATTTTTCCTCCTTGGGTAACCAGACTGTTGCGCTAGGCGCAAAGGCACTATCAAAGATAAGCAGCTTTTGGAGATCAGTACTGATCTCCCCATGCCAGAGTAAATGACAGAGTGTAGTAAAGACGAGTGGTTCGGCTAGATCTAGTTGGTGAGCAATATATTCTACGCATCTGTGCAACTGTACAGTGGAATTTTGTTTGAGGTGCTCCAGCACTGCAACGATGACCGTATCGTGTGCGTATGCTTTTAAGCGGTAGTGAAGTAGCGCAAGTAAGTTCGTGGCCTCCGTTTCTTGCGGCAACGTTTGCTCTGTATGCACGATATACTTCCAGTGCCGATCTTGACAAATTTTTCGAGCTCCAGCCTCGCGTTCGCTTATACGCAGTTGTTCCTGCCTCTCTGTTCGTGTTACCTCGTGGATTTCTATCGTTCCATCGGTTTTCCAAACTTTGAAATCGGGAGTATATCTTCGCAATTTTTTATCTCGGTCTGTAAATTCAAAGGTCTCAGGCTGACTTCTGTAGTCCAGGACCGTTTTATCGCGCTCGAAAAGTAAAAGCAAGATACGTTCGGCGAAGGACTCAAATTGGACGGTGTGACCATTTTTGTTTGTTGTTACACCAGGAAGGTTTGAACCCATTGACGTCACGCGGCGAACATCTCCTTCAGGCGGTTTTCGTTTAAGCCCCAAAATCCTTCGTTAACTTGCTAGAAACCAAAGTACCAGTCAACGTGAGTAAAGCGATGTCGTTACAGCATAGCACAGAGCAGCGTGAGGCCCAAAGAGAAGCGAGTGCGCATGGGAAGAGGAAGCGGTCATGTGCCATTAGACTTGGGAGCATTTCGTATTCGCAAGCAACAGGTGCAGGAGGATGGAAGTATCGAAGTCGAGGTCATTGCAACGAGCGATCGCGCACGATGCCCGCATTGTCAGCGCGTGTGTGTCAAAGTGCATGACACGCGTCCACGACGCAAGCGTGATCTGCCATTGCGAGGACACCGCATTGTGCTGGTGCTGCTCAAGCGGCGGTTCTGTTGTCTGACGTGTCGGCGCAGTTTTACTCAACCGGATCAGGCCTGTGGCAGGCGACGACGGACCACCAAACGCTTGCGTGAGTACCTCGGCAAGCAAGCCTGCAGTCGTCCTGTGAGCCATGTGGCGGCAGAGATGCAGGTGGGGCCACGCTTGGTGCAAAGCTGCTGGGAAGAAGTGGCCCAGGTGGAACTGGCCAAACGCCATCTGTCGTTAGATGAGACGACACCTTTGCCGACGCCACGCTACCTGGGGATTTACGAGTTTGCCCATGCAAAGGCCACCGTTATGATACGATCCTGTGCGATCTGGATGGACGTTCAGTGCTTGAGGTGAGCGCAGGACGGACCAAAGAGGAGGTGAGCCACCTGCTCGAACGGCTCAGTGACTGTGATGCGGTGGAGGCTGTAAGCATAGATATGAGCACGACCTTCCGCGAGGCTGTGCAGTTGACGCTGCTGCGTGCCCGTATCGTGGCCGATCACTTCCATGTGATTTAGCATGTGCGCAAAGCCTTGAAGAAGGTGCTTGAGGAATATCTCCCTTTATGACATGCAATGATAGATCTCCTCTGAGACGATACACCCAAGCCTATCCAGGAGAGAACGTACGCTATGACGTTCGCATGGGTGACGCCTCTCCAATTTGGAGACGAAAACAGTTTACAACTGTGGTGAAGGAAGTCCGCGCTAAGGAGAAGAGTCTACGCTGATCGAATGAAGAGGACAATATGAAAATATCCGGATCTCTTAAGGCACGGCCATGGAGGAGACCCGAGCGATCTCACCTGCGCTTATCTTTACAAGGGGACACACAAACGAATCGTTATAAAAGACGCTTTTTACTATAATACAGCCAAAACTTGCGAAAGTAAAGAATAATACCTAAAAGTACTATGCAGTGTACTAGACCCTAGAGAGTTTTTTCGTGCATAGAGTGAAAAGCATCTTTCCCAATCGATTTACGATGAATGCCTCTTCACCTCGCGGCTTTTTGGCGAAGCAGTGAAGCTATGATGACAAGATTGGCACTGGTACCTCTGTGAACCGCTTCGGTTATATCCATCGCGGGTCACGTAAGAATTCTGCTGACACGCGGGGCAAAGAGGCAAAGGAGATGCAGGAATGTGATCGGGTGCGTCTAGAGCATCGTTGAACACCTCTTGTAAGCCGAGACTTAAGCAGTGAGCATACTTGAAATAACTCTGAAGTGTTGCTCCTCGCCCCTGGAAGATCTCCGCGTTCTATGCCCTCTACTACTGTCAAGGTTACACCGATCTGTCTTGCCACTTCCACAGCTGTCAGTCGTTTTATCTGCCTCATGTGAGCAAACCGTCGCCCCACGCGCTTGATAATACGACTGCTCTCCGCTTCCCATGGCTGAGGGGTCAGGAGGGAAACAATATCATCGTGAACATGAGAAGCCACCTCTAGTTCCGCTTCATAGGCTACTGAAACAGCCGTACACAGTTTCAGGCTCTGGTTACATCTGGGACAGTTGCCTACTGTGAAGGGAGATCTGAAGAGAGGAATCAATTCGCCGCAGTGCCCGCATGTTTCCAGTAATCGGCAGCGATGTTTGCAGCAGCAGGTGAGCATGAGAAATCTCCAGGCAGCAGGTAGTACTTTACTCGCTGTTCAGTAAAGCATACTGGACAATAGCGTAGGCTCTGACTCATGCAACCGGATAAAAAGCGACTCATGGCTTGAGGCAGTGTTGATCGTCCAAACTTGGCAGCAAGATGAAAAAAGGTTGTCGTTCGCAAAGTTTCCTCGTTGCAGGCCCCTACTCTCGTGAGTGTCCCAAAGGACACCGGTGGGTAATCGGCTATGTCTCTGGTAATCCTTCGATCCTGATGTGGGAAACAGAGGGCTGATATGCCATCTATAGATGAGATACCATTGTCTGCAGCAAGGCGCATGAGGTAGCTGGTAAGTGACTCCAGATCCTCTGGCCCTGGGTGGAGTGGCAATACATCAAAATAGTATGTCACGAGAAAAGAACTCGCAGAGATTTCGAGAGCAGATGGGCTGCTACGGTCAAGAGCAAGGAGGCTTTGAACTGCTGAAATAGAACATACATCCTTTCTGCTTACAGGCGCTGTTCCGGAAGATCCTCTCCTTCAAGGTTTTTGAGGAAATGCCCTCGCCAAGCCAGCATGTACCCATTGATGACCCAATTTTGCAGGGTCCTGTCGTCAGGATGGCTTTTTCGTGCGGCGACATACGCATAACAATCAACAGCGAAATCGATCATCGAGAGGTACTCCATCTCCTCCTGATTGGCCGTCGCTCGAGCGAGGTCTTGCTGAAACAGCGCTTGCCCTTCCTCCCAAGCCAGCTGTATGCGCGGCATGACCCGTTGCAGTCTGCGCCATTCGTGCTCAAAGCGCCTGGTCTTCCTGGCTAGCTCAACCGAACGTGTGAGCAATGGTGTGAGGTGCTGGGGACGCAGTGCCGAATCATCATCCGGGCGCCCAAACGCGCTTCCTCCATAGGCAAGAAGCCGACGGATGTGTTGGACCGCCAGCGCTGCCGCAAACACGTCGGGGTCGATATCTGCTCGACGCAGGTCGAGAAACTGCTCAAGGTGATCCCAGTTCATACGTCTTTTGTCCTCTCATCGTTCCTCTCCGACATCTCTTCCGTGACAGAGACGCGGCCAGTTCCTGCTCTGGTGTGCTTCCTCGTTGTCGTTGGGGTTGCATTAGAGACCTTTCTCGTCCAGAAACGCGAACACCTGGCGATACCACTGTGTCAGCCTGCTCAGATACGCAGAGAAGCGCTCCTCATCCTGGCGTGAGACGACCGGGAACAACGGGAACGTATCCACCTGGGTCATCTGACCATCAGCCTCGAGCGTGACCACATCCACAATGAGGTCGGTGGCCTGCTCCTGCACCAGTTTGCGTGCAAACGATGTGGCTTCCTGGATGAGCGTCCGACCCTGGGACAGCAGGACCTCGAACTGGAGACAGGAAGCCCTGTCCAGGCGCACTTGCATGCGCTGTGCCACCTGGTCGAGTTGGCTGTCCGCTTGTGCATAAGCCATGAGAAACCTCAAGAGGTGGCCACGCATCTTCCTATAGCGCTGCAGCATCTCCTGCTGCACCTGCTCCATGACCTTGAGCGCATGCATCGGTCGCCTGCGCAGCTGTCCTGCCGCTCCGGTGACACCAGCGACCAGTTGAAGCAGCTGTAAAGCAACGGAATCGCGCCCAGGTGCAGGCACCAGACGATGCGCCTTCCGCGCGCCGTCCGTAGCGGCAACTTTCGGGCATGTCTCCAGATCATCAGCCGACGCCAGCGAGCAATGTGCGTCGCTGCATGCAGTCCGAGCATCTGGCAGAGCGCAACAACGGGGATGTAGGCCGTCCCGTCTGCCACGTACAACACGGGCACTTCAGAGTCAAAATAGGGAAGCACAAGCGTTGCTTGTTGGACAATCTGTCCCTGGTTCGTCCATCGTCCGATGTTCCTTGCTTTCCAGCCATCTCACTTTCCAAAGCTTCTTCCACGCTCATCCAGCGTTGTTCCCAGAGACCGAGCCATGGGCTCATGGCTTCCTTCCATCACCAATGCAGATCAGATCCTTGATCACCGCCGGACTGGTTGCCCAACGCAAGATATGTTCCCCGTGCTCCAGCAACCGTTCTTCGCTGATCAAGGCACAGTGTTGCTGCATGTCACGCGCCTGAAAGGCGGGGCGAGAGAGTTCAAACTGGACTTTCTCAAAGCGATCTCGTGGGACTACAAGACACAAGTTCATTCGGCGGTCTGGGAAAAGCTCCCTTAGATCAGAAAGGCGAAGGAGGCTGATCGACACATCGGTGCATGCCTGTTCAATTTCATAGGCAGCGATCACAGCTTGATCTACGAACCAGAGCACATCGATCTTTCCGATCACCTTCTGGAATGCCGAATCGGCTAGTATGGGAAGCGACGGAAGGCTCAGATCATCCAGCTTTTCGTTGTTACAGGCTTTGCTGTCTAATGTCAACTATTTAGGACCCCCCTATGGCAACTATTTCTGCCGGTTTCTGAGCCTCGATCTTCGTCGCTTCTTGTTGAAGCTTTCGATGATGGTTGGCTTCGGTGGCACGATAGCTCTCGACCTCCATCATATCCAGAATGACGGAGTGATGGACGACGCGATCTATTGCCGCCATCGCCGTCATCGGGTTTTTGAAGATTTGGTTCCACTCGCTGAACACGAGATTCGTGGTAATGATCACGGATCTGGTTTCATAGCGCTCGGACAGGAACGTGAAGAGCACCTCCATCTCATCACGGTCATGCTGGACATAGCCGATGTCATCGAGAATGACGCAGGCAAACTTATCGAGCTTGGCTAACTCCTGGGGGAGCTTCAGATCACGTTTGGCAGCCAGCAGTCGCTGCACCAGGTTGCTCGTCGGCGTCCACAAGACGGGGTGCCCTTGCAAAATCAGTTCATAGCCCAACGCTGCCGCGCAATGACTTTTCCCAACGCCCGGCCTCCCAACGGCAACCACGTTGGTAGCGCTCTCTAGAAAGCTGCCGCTTTTGAGGCGCTCAATCTGAAGCTGGAGCTGCGGCGAGAGCTTTCCCAGATTGAGGGTGCGAAAGGTCTTGTCTGCGGGAAGGGCTGAAGCACGCAGGAGTCGTGCGGTGCGCCGTTGGGTGCGCAGTTCCTCCTCGTGCTTGCCCAGCTCAAAGAGATAGGCTTCATGGGAGATGTTCTCTTTGGCGGCTTTGAGCGCTAGATCCGCAAAGACAGCGGCCATCGCGCCCAGGTTGAGACGCTCTAAGAGCGCACGCAATTCGTCGTGTCGATTGACTTGATTAGCCATTGGTCCTCCTTGATGGTATGAGTTGATCGTAGGGTGAGAGATCAAGGGTTGGGGCGTGCAGTTGTGGGATAGACGGCACTGTGGGCAGATGCACCAGGTCACGCACGGCCAGAAGGGTCGGCAGTGTCCCAGCTTCCAACAACAAGCACAACGCCGTTTCCACCTCGGATTCGCTGGTCGTAGCAGCCAGATGCAAGATGCGAACATATTCCTGGTTGGATCGCTTGGGCCAATCGGTGAGCAGCCGATCATAGGCCAGGCGGAAGGTGGTCGTGGGAAAAAGTTCATCCCGGTATTGGTAGGCGGCGAAGGCTCCCGGCTTGCGCACCAGTGACCAGATAATGTGATGGTAATCGATGCGATGCTTGTGCTTGCCCACCAGACGCGGCAGGATGAATACAGGGGAGGTGCCCACATAGCCTTCCAGCGTTTCCGCTCGCACCCGGATCATGACCATTGTCCCAATCAAGCGAGATGGCACGGAGTAAATGTTACTGCCCACATGGATCGTGGAAAAGCGCGAAACGGTGACGCGCAGTTCCTTGCAGGGGGACAGCGGCGCGGCTGGCAGGGGGCGCAAGACCTCCTTCTCAGCGGTAAAGCGGGCATCGCGTGTCTGGTTGCGTTTGTAGACCAGATCCTGCAAAAAATGTTCGTAGGCCGAACGACTCGCAAAATCCCGGCACCATCTGACTCGCAGCGCCTGGTCAACGGCCTGCTTGAAACGATGATGGGATTGTTCCACATCCCCGTTTTCATGCGCCACCCCAGTATTGTTCCAGGTGGGCTGCATCCCGTAGTGCTGCATGAGGGCTTGGTAGCGAAGCGTCCAATCTTCTCTCTCCTCTTTGCGCAATTGCCGCACAGCGGCGCTGAGATGGTCAGTGCGGTGTTGCTCTGGAACTCCACCAAGCTGCCAGAGCGCTTTCTCGATCCCCTCAGCCAGAGCCTCAAACGTTTCGCTGAAGCACAGGCTGATCGCTTCTGCGTTGGAGTAGGTGAGCACGAAGTGATAGACCATGTGAGGGAAGGGTTCTCCTGCAATGGTCACGCCCAGATCCTCCATATGGGTGAAATCCGATTGTGCTCGCTCGCCGGGCTGGTGCCGTTGCTCAAAGATCACTTCTTGCTCTGGCCCATGCACGGCCCCCCACCGAGCGATATGTCGCTGTAACGTCCTGATTTGGGTCGGTCAATAGCAGCCTGGATGTTGCTCACAGAGCAGCGCAAACAAGGTGGACCCTTGCAGTGCTGGGTCGCGTTCAAGCTGCGCGATGACCCAGGACCAATGTTCCTCAAACGGATTGGCACGGGTGGCCCAGGTATGGGGGCGCTTGAGATGAGAAGGAAGTTGGCCCACTTGTTCATACTTGCGGGCGGTGCGTTCGCTCATCCCTGCGCGTGCAGCCGCGAGCCGTTGAGAGGTCCCTTTGCGTCTCTCTTGCATCAATAGCTTAACCTCGGTATCCTTCTTCATATGACACTCACCTCTTTGCTTGGATGAGTGCCATCGTAGGTCATCACTGTAGCGCTTGTCTAGATTGATGGCCTGAATTGTCAGAGGTGATCACGGTAATGTGTTGCGCTTGACACGCTTGCCATACCTCTTTTGATCGTTTCGCACTACAACGGATTATGCTGACCACCTCTGCGCTTTACAACAGAGCCAAAAAGTTCTTCGCGTGCGGTCTTCTCGCGTCATGAAAACCAGTTCCTCCTGCGAGCTCACGCCCAGGGTCCCTTCCCCACCTCCATACCAACTCCCACGGAACCCTGGGCTTCGCTCGCATCCTCAGCACTTTGCCTCGACTGCCTCCATACCAACCCGTCCACCGCCTCAGTCGATCAAAGTGCTGAGGCTTGCCTCTACCCACCACCGTTCGTTTATCAGGTTACGGATGGCGTCCCACAACGAGTAAGGGCGCAGCGAAGAAACAAGTGAAAAGCGGCAATTTTAATTGGTTCTACCGGCAGTTATATTATGCGCTTAACACTTTGCTGTGATCACCAGTAGCGATCCAAACGCGGCATCCCACCTTCTGCCCAATCTTCGCAAGCAACCATTGAATATGGGTTCGACAAGCGATCGCATCATCCATGGCTTTTTCTTCAGAGGTCTGCCTGCCCTTTATCTCAGCTTGCCTCACGAGTAGACAGGTTTGCTTTTGTGGTGATGTTCTTTTGTCTGCTTGCCAGGAAATGACGGGTTGCTTCTTATACTTGGTGCTACCTGCTTGAAGGTTCTGTGTTATTGACCATATACAGAGATGCTCGAGTTCCAGGATGAAATGCCAAGCCTTTGTGCAAGGGCAAGAAAACGTGTACGGAACGCGAAATAGGCTTCGATTGGATCAAGCGATGACGTGCCAGCCTGCCCCTCACCCAGTAGCGCTTGTCGAACATCAGCATAAAAGATCGGCCATTGTTCCTGTGCCTGCATATGCCACCAGATACTGAGGAAGAAAGGAACTCTGGCTGGTTGGATTTGCGCTCGTTGCACCCGGTGAGCAGAGATCAGTCCTTCTAAAAAGCGAACGAAGGCGTGCATCCGCTGTTGTCCTTCTGGGATATCCTCCGGGGCGCCAATGATGAAACGGAGGAGGTGGGCAAAGGTGTCATCGCTTGGCACGTGTTTGACCAGTTTATTGAAAAAGAGTCCACCGGACATCCCTCGTAAATGGAACCCACTCCACCTGCTATGAGTTCGCTGTTGAAAGGTTGCATTGAACTCTTTGAGGCCGATGGTACCATCAAGGAAGGAGTTCAGTACCAGGAGTATTTCTTGCTTGATATGCATTCGTTGAAGATCAATCGCTTGATCTTGCTCGACGACAGTTCTGTCTTCTAAATATGCCTTTTGTCTGGAACGCCACCACGTTATCTGCTCACTCGACCACATGCTATCATTATCCCTTCCACTTTTGTTGGTGATAGACATATCCCCATGCAAACCATGAAAGCCTGCTTTTGAGACAAGCTTATCTTCATCTTTGGCCTCATCCATCCCGATATCTCACAGTATATCACATTTTTCAAGGGATTACAAAACAGTTACTCAAATTCTCTATCACAAAAGGGTATATAGCCAGTAGGCTAACTTCATGCGTGAATATCTTGATCTTCCTACTATGCCGGAGTATGTCTCTATCAAAGAGGCGGCGAAAATGCTGGGGGTCTCTGACAAGCGGGTCTACGCCTATATTGAAGATGGACGGCTCCCCGCAGTACGGGCCGCCCATGTCATTATGATATCCATAGAGGAAGTCAAGAAATTTAAGCCAAAAATTTCAGGGCGTCCACGCAAAAACACCCCTGCCTGGCGCACCTCACCCGAAGATAATATGCTGCTGACTACCTCTATATTTGTGGTTATACCAGCTAATCAGCGCGAGAGGTTACAGCAAAAGCTTGAGGAGTTAAAGCAGGAGGGTGAGTACGTTTTCCCTGGGACGGTAGCACGCTACATTATTTGGAGCGAGACACATCCCGGCGCTTTAGAGATTCTGCTCATTTGGAGAAGTACAACCATGCCAGAAGAAGCTGAACGGGCAGAAGCACTGGTTCAATTTCAACAAGCTCTGGCCGATGTGCTGGATTGGGAGAGAGCTAGGTACGACGAAGGGCGGGTATTGCTGCATACCTAGAAATACGCTTTTCGACAGGTACAAAACATCGATTCCTAGATGGTCATTGATGTCCTAAAGCACTTATAAGCATTTTTCGCTTAAATTTGCATCTGAATGTGTGAGTTCGTGTAGTGGTACAGCCATTGAACATGGTGGATAAATCGGACTTTTGTCCCTCTCGCTTGACAGTCCATTCCGACTCTCTTTATTATCGGGAGGCTCTCTATTTCTTAGTTCAAGCAACGAGGATCGTTATGGCTTTACACGTTGTCCTGTTTTTGCTCGTGGTCTGCCTTCTCCTCTCTCTAGCGCTACTTTGGCGTCTTTGCTGGTTCCCTCTTCGTCCTTCCTTCTCACGAGGAGGGGCCAAGCGCAGCACGCTCCATCGTCTGCTCAAGCCCCGCTGCCCAGACGATTGCCCCGCCTGTCGTCTCGCCTCCACCCTCTCGTCGGTGGTGAAGCCTGAGCCCACACCTGTGCGTCCCTGGCATGAGGTGAAAAGCCGACGGGGAGCACCCAAGCGCGTGAACACAGAGGGCTTCGCCTGTCCCAACCGAAAGTGCCTCTATTCAGGCATCACAGACGCTCACATCCATGCACTGGTTGGCGATGGCAAGCATGGCCGTGCCGAGCAGATCCAAACGTTTCGCTGCCAGGCCTGCCGCACCACGTTCAGTGCGCGACGCCAAACGCCCTTGTACCGGTTGAAAACCCCCTCGCACCAGATCGGAATGGTGCTCACGGCGCTGGCCGAAGGGCTAGACCTTTCCGCTGCCGAACGGATTTTCGGCTACCGACAAATCACTATCACCACTTGGCTGACTCGCGCAGGGGAACATGCACAGACCTTGCACGAGCACTGCTTCCACACCCTCCAGATCCCCTACCTCCAATTGGACGAACTCCGAACCAGGCTGCGCTGCGCCAAAGAGGTGCTCTGGCTGTGGTTGGCCATCGATCCTCTCACCAAGATTCTTCCGGTGCTTGAGCTCGGCCCTCGAACACAAAATATGGCACATCTGTTCATCCACTCCCTGCGACAGAGCCTGGCTCCCGGCTGTCTTCCGCTCTTCACCAGTGATGGCTTGAATATGTACTTCTATGCGCTGACGGCCCATTTTGGAAAGTGGCTTGAGGTGGGTCGGAGAGGGCGGAACGTGCGCAGGTGGCAGGTGGCAGTGGAACTGATCTACGGTCAGGTGAAGAAAAGCTACCGCCGGCGCAAGCTGGTGCGGGTCTCGCACGTGATGCGTCTTGGAACAGAGGCCGCTCTCAAAATCGGCTTGCAGAGACTGGGTCTTTCTGGACGACTGAACACCGCTTTCATTGAGCGGGTGAATCTGACCGTCCGTCATGGTGTGGCGGCGCTGGCACGACGTACCTGGGCGACGGCGCAGCAGTCCCCACACCTCTTGGCCCATCTGGAGTGGTGGCGAGCGTACTATCATTTTGTACGCCCCCACGAATCGCTACGGGTGAGGCTCGTGCAGCCGCGAGAACGAGGTGGCAAGCGCCTGGCGCAACGCTATCGGCAACGAACTCCTGCGATGGCAGCCGGGAGAACTACCCGACGATGGACGGCGCGCGAGGTGCTCTCCTACCCCTTGCCACTGGTTTCCGCTTGAGAGGCATTCAAGACAGATGTGGGTGCAGTGTCATATCGCGGGGAGGTCGAGGAATGTGCGAGCAGAAGTCGTCGAATGGAGCCTCACTCCAGAATCAGGGGGCCTGTCTGGACTGCCCACTGACAAAAAACAGCCTGAAATAGGTTGAGTGATGGCTGATCGATTTATCCACCATGTCCAATCGCTGTACCCCCCTCCCCAGCGCAATCGCGTTTCCATTTTCAGAGAAAGTCGAGCTCAGAGGGGCGTGACACCCTGATGGCGTGTGCATGTCCTGATGCGTTCTCTGGTGGGAGGGCAAGAGGAAGAGGTGGCTCGTCTCCTCGTCTGTCCTGTGTGCCTCCTGCAGGCACATGAAGACTCCCAGGACTCATCCGTCTGCCGCACCAGGCCCCTCAACGCCCACTCTGCTCCGCGTGGTCGTTCCGCACTGGGTTGGCAAGGCGTTGGGCTTGCTGCAACACTGGTTGAATTTGCGGCCCAGCCAGATAGCGCGAACGCCGCGCCTCATCCTTGATGCCCTCCGCCAGCCCCTGGATGATCCTCGCCGCCTCACCAAAGGCTGTTTGCGCTTGCGCAGGCTCACCCCCTGCCTCATACACCCTTCCCAACATCGCCTGGATCTGCCACCGTTCTCCCGGCAACCCGAGGTCTGCTGCCAGCGCTGCTGCCTCGGTCAGGTGGCCGATGGCCTGCTCGCTGTGCCCATCCCACGCTGCCAGGACTGCCAACGACCGCAGGTAGGAAATGCGGAAGCGCCGATAATTCCCTAGATGTTCCCCGAGTCGTTGCACTCCTGCTCTCGCCTGGCGCTCATCCCCCGCACGCAGTAAGGCTTCCGTTTCATACGGACGAGGAGAAATCAAACACGATCAATGTCACATCAGAACGCTTGCGGACGGTGGAGGCCTTCACGGCATAGCGGTAGGCGGCTTCCCACTCCCCGGCCTCGACATAGTACATGCACAGCCGCGACAGGGGGAGCACGCGCATTGGTCCGAGGTCTAACCTCTCTGCCACAACTTCTGCCTCTTCAAACGTGCTACGCGCCTCTTCCCACTGCTGCACGGCTTGATAGGCACTCCCCAGAGTAGTGAGAAAGACCTGGAAGTTGATAGCCGGAGGCAGGGTCCGCGCCAGCGCGACGGTTTGTTGTGTGAGCACGAGCGCCTCTTCATACGCCCCCGCGTCCAGCAATCCTTGCGTGAAGCAGAGCGTACTGATGACTTGTGACCCAGACATTCTTGATCTCTTGCGCGAGCGCGAGCGCCCTGCGGCCACTGCGAATACTGTCGTGCACCTGTCCACTATGCAGTTGCGCGACAGCCAGATGCGCCCAGCACAAGGCTTCTGAGGCGCGATTCGTCAAGGGCTGGGTGAGCGGAGAACCCATAGAAAGGGGGCAATGGACAGCTCCCGCGAAGCGATCGGCTCGCTGCCCAGGGCCGCATACAGCGCCAGGGACGCTTCAAAACAGCGCATGGCCTCCGCAAAGTCTCCCCCATGAATATGGATCCATCCAAGTAAGAAGAGACTTCTGGCTTCCAGTTCCTGGTCATGTATTCCGCGCGCCAGGGAGAGCGCATGCTCTCCATGAGCGCAGCGCGCTCTTCGGGTCCTCCCACACGACGCCTATGATCTGGGCCAGGTTGCACTCCGTTTCCGCGAGCGCCCGTTGATCGTGACTGGTCTCTGCCATGCTGCCAGGCTTCCTCCAGGAGCGCCCGCACCTTGGGCCTGTCGTGCGACTGTTGGACCGCCAGGATCGCCAGGCGGTTGAGGGTCATGCTGACCAGCGCAGGCAGCGGCTTTTGTGCGCATAGGCAAGCAGCTCTTCATATGCTCTCCTGGGCCTGCTCCCAGGCATTCAGGAAGGTATAGGCTGCCCCAGGTGAGGCGTAGAGGTGGGCGACCTCCGAGGCCGGTAGCAGTCTGCAGCGGCTGTGACTCCTGCAGCAAGGCGCGCGCCTGTTGGTAGTGCCCGATGGCCTCCTCGACGGCAAAGACGGCCAGCGCCTCATCCCCGGCCTGCACGCTGTAGCGATAGGCGCTCTCGTCTTCGCCGGCCAGCAGCGCATGATAGGCCAGTTCGGCGGCCCGCGCTCCCTCGGTCTCTAGCACTGCCAAGGCGCGCTGGTGCAAGACCTGCCGCCGCGCCGCGCCCAGTTCGGTGTAGACCACGTCTCGGATCAGGTCATGGGCGAAGCGATAGCTGCAAGGATGGCCCACACCTGCTTCCTCCTCGCGCAAGATGCCACTGTCTACGGCTTCCTCCAGGGCCTCGATGCCTGCCTGCACCTCCACTTCGGCCAGCTGCCACAGCATCTTCGCGCTCGCCTGGTTCCCCAGCACGGCACTGGCCCGCACCAGTTGGCGCGCTGGCAGGCGCGAGTTTCGCCAGGCGCGCCAGGATCATCGCACGCACCGAGGGCGGTAACAGCTCGCGCCGGGACTCCTTCTGCGCGAGAGCCGCGGCCAGCTCCACGCGTCGGCTCCAGCCGCCAGGTTCCATCGGCTCACTCAACCGCGGGACCAGCCATTGCTGGTCCCGGAACAGCTTGAGCGTCTCCAGCAGGTACAACGGCTGCCCCCCTGTGTGCGCAAACAGGAAGTCGCCTAATGCGGAGAGCTTCGTTTCCGATGTGGGCGAAGGCCCGGTCCCTGACGTGGCGAGGCAGAGCGGCGCCGTGCTCGCGCTGCTCACCTCCACTGCTAGTTCCAGACTTCGCCTCCCTGATGAATGGCCTCAAGGAGTTGCATCGTCTCCGCCTGGCTCAGCGCCTGCAACGCGACCCGCGTGAGCGGCAGGTCTCGGCCCAGGTCGGAGAGCTGGGCGGACAAGCTGCGGGTTCAGTTCCATCCCCTCATTGCGGATCGTGCCCAGCAGCAGCACCCGGCCGCCATGCCTGATCCAGGCGTCCCAGGTAGCGCAGCAGGTCCAGGGAGGCCCCATCCACCCACTGCAGGTCATCCAGCAGCAGCACCAGCGGCGCATGCTGCCCCAGGGCATCGATCAACCGCGCCACCGCTTCAAACAGCCGCAGTTTGGCTGTCAGCTCATCCTCGGTAGGAGCCGGCAAGTCGGGATAGCGCACCCGCAGTTCGGGTAGCAAGACGCGAGAGTTCGGCCAGCCACAGGTCGTCCAGCAGGTCCTCCGGCGCGTTTTCCGCCTCCAGCCGCTGGCGCACGGCCTCGACCAGCGGCTGATAGGGCAGTCTACCCCCCATCTCGAAGGCTTGCCCGACTAAGCACCTCCGCGCCCTGGGCTCTGGCCCAGGCAACAAACTCGTTGGCCAGCCGCGTTTTGCCAATACCAGCCTCGCCCTACCACCAGTACAGCCTGCGGCTGCCCCTGCCGCGCCTGTTGAAAGTAGCCCGACCAGCTGGTGGAAGGCGGCGGCCCGTCCGACCAGCGGGGCCACCAGCTCGCCTGGGGGTCGGCTCTTCCTCGGTGGGGGACGGACGAATGGAGCACTGCCGCGGCTGGCCGCCGCGGTCGCCCGAATGTGCTCGACCAGGGCCACGGTCTCCGCTGAGGGCTTGACCTGCAACTCCTCGGCCAGGCGTGCCCGCAGGGTGGCGTAGACCTGTAAGGCGGCGCTCGCATCACCACGCGCCAGGTGCACGCGCATCAGAGCGCCGAGAGGCCTCCTCCGAGAGCGGATCGAGCGCCAGCCAGCGGGCGAGGGTGAGGCGGGCCTGCTCCAACTCCCCGGCATCCTCTTGCCAGGAGGAGAGCCGATCGAAGAGCAGGAGCAGGCGCACCTGCCATTGGTGCTGCTGTTGCTCGACGCCACTCGTCAAAGCCAGTCTCCTCCCGCAGCCAGAAGCCATCAAGGAATGGACCGCGCACCAGGGCGAGGGCGTGCTGGAACTGTGCGACCAGGGCGGACGCTGCGGCTCAGAAGGGAGCTGCGGAGAGCCGCTGGGCATGCTGTGTAGGCCTGCTGCACCACGTCGAGGTCCAGTTCCACCGGTGCCTGGGGGTTCAGCCCGAGCAGTTCATGCTCACTGAGCAGATGGCTGTGCTGGGAAGGCGAAGCGTCGGAGTCAGCGAGGAGGCTGCGCAGGAGCAAAAGGGCATTGCGCAACGCCCTTGCGCGCAGCATCGGGCTCACTATCGGGCCACAGGAGAGCAGCCAGTTTGCTGCGGGGATGCATCCCCCCTTCGACCGCCAGGTAAAGCAGCAAGGCCTGCGCCTTGCGCAAAGGAAAAGCTCAGGCGGTTACCGTCATGAAACACTTCGGGTGGGCCGAGCACGGCCAGACGTAACAGACCCATGGCATGTCCTCCCCATGTAGGACAACACAGGTGACGAAGTAGGGCTCAACAGCGTCGTTGTCGGGCAGCCTTGCTCTCGCACGGCAGCCGGAGCTCTCTTTGGACCAAGAGAAGCAGCAATCGTTCACCCTGGAGTGATCCCTTTGTTTAACGGGAGATTACCACACAGGATGAGGCGAGGTCAACCACAAGCATAGCTTCAACACGCTTGTTCTGCTAGGCACCAGGTGGTCTGCGGTGAAGCCTCCCACCGTTCATGGCGGTGCTGAGGACATTTCCATGGCGTTTCCTCCTTATAGTCAAGGAGAGGGGCAGCCGGTTGCAGCAGGAGAGATGAGGCTCTCAGACATGAGGATGACCTCGTGAATAGAAACGTTAACAGAAATGAGCCTGTCAGACCAGACCGAGATGCGCACAGTCGAGTACGCAAGCACAAGGAGTTCTCTTATGACGCAGTTACAGATTGCCTACCTCCCACGAGCGGGAACCCAGGAGCGATGGCGACGACTTTGTCAGGAAGTCGCCGAATTACGCCGAGACCAGTTTGTCGCATCCTGTCAGAGAGCAGGGATCACCCAGGTGCAGGTCAGAGTGCTGCACCTGCTCCAGGGTGAACTCCTGCTTCTAACCATACAGGTGCAGGAGCCACAGCAGGCGCGCGAGGCGCTAGCCAGTTCCCCATATCAGTTTGACCACTGGCTGCAAGAGCAGTTGCAGGTCTTGCTGGGCTGGAACGCCCAGGAAGTTCTGTCTGATTCGCCATCCGAACTTATCTTCAACTGCGAAATGTGAATGCGATGACGGGTGGGTATCAGAACCTCGAGGAATTTCTCAGCAGACTATGTTGCTCTACCACTGCTCAGGACGCTGCTTAGGACGCTTTCATGGCGCTTAGTGCCTATACTGGGGCTAGAAGGGTGAGAGGCATCAGTTGGGCAGTGGCGGCAACCCCTGCTGACTGGATCTTGCAATGAGGCAAGCCTCTCGCCTTTTGAGAGTTAGCAAAAGACAGGAATGCCGACCGAGTCGGCATCAATTTTTTCATAAAGGAGAATATATGCCTGACAGAAATGATTGGAATTGCCAGACGATTGAGGCGTTCCGGGCGAATGGAGGAAAGGTCGGCGGCATGTGGGAAGGCAGGCCGCTGCTTCTGCTCACGACCAACGGCGCCAAGAGCGGTCGGCGCCTTACCAACCCGCTGATGTACCTACGCGACGACGACCGCCTGCTCGTCTTCGCCTCCAAAGGGGGGGCGCCAACCAATCCCGACTGGTACCACAATCTGCTTGCCCACCCTGAACTCACCGTCGAGGTGGGGAACGAGACCTATGACGCCATCGCTACCCCAGTGACCGGTGAGGAGCGCGACCGCATCTACGCTCGCTGGGCGGAGATGTACCCACAGTACGGCGAGTACCAGAGGAATACAACGCGCAAGATTCCGGTGATTGCACTGCAACGGCGCAAGGGGTAAATTCCACGCGTTTTTCCCGTTTCACTTACACCACCCCTCCCCATCTGAGGCAGCCCTGAGGAGGAAACACGATGGGGTGCCCCGGCTTTCGCGGTTGGTTGAGCAGCAAGGGGAAAGGGTGACATCACGGAATGAGCCCATGTTGCCACCAGCTTGGCGGCCTATTGACAGTTGTGGGACCAAACCAGTTGCGTTATTTACACCATGTGAAGGAGGTTCTTCATGATTTCTCGGAGCGCTTTCGTTTGTAAGGATCAAACCACAAGACCGTGATCGTGCTGTGAACTCGAGAGGAGGAAGGCGATGAGCACACCTGACACAACCGGCCTACCCGACTACGCGCCGGTCCCAAGCTCGGCGCTCGGGCCTGCGCTCAACGAGCAGGGCTACTTCGTCGGCCGCGTCGAACGGAACCTTTACTGCGTCACCGACGGCACCTACCAGTGCGCGTTCCTGACGACGTCGGACGGCGTCGTGCTTCTCGATGCACCGCCCTCGATCGGCCACAACATCCAGCGCGCGGTCGACGAGATCGCGTCGGCCAACGGCGTCAGCAATAAGGTCAACTACCTCATCTACTCGCACCACCACGCCGACCACGTCGGCGCGTCTTCCCTGTTCGACACGAAGGTGACGCGCATCGGCCACGAGGAGACGCGACGGCTGCTGCTGCGCGATGACGATCCCGCGCGGCCTCCCAACGAGGAGACGTTCCAGGACAACCGGACGCTCGAGATCGGCGGCGAACGCATCGACCTCGCCTGGCACGGCGCCAACCACACCCCCGACAACATCTTCATCCACCTGCCGGACCACGAGACGCTCATGCTCGTCGACATCGTCAACCCGGGATGGGCACCGGTCTACCTTGCGAACCTGACGGAAGACATCCCCGGCTACGTCGCGGCCCACGCGCACGCGCTGGCGTACCCGTGGAAGCACTACATCGGCGGCCACATGGGCCGGCTCGGGACGCGCGACGACGTGACGCTGCATCAGCAGTACATGGCAGATATCGCCCAGAGCTGCAGGAAGGCGATCGACAGCGTCGATCTGACGCCCATCTTCGTCAAGTACGGCGAGAACTTGTGGGCCGCGTTCAAGGTCGGCCTGGACGAGATGGCACGGACCGCTGCCGCCCCCGTGATCGCGAAGTACACGGGTGTGCTCGCGGCCGCCGACGTCTTCACCGAGAGCACGGCGTTCCAGGTGATGCAGTCGATCCGCCTCGACCTCGGCTACGGCTGGTGGGTACACCCATGAGCGCGATCCGCGATCCGCTCGCCGACCATCTGCTGACGCCGCAGAACGCGGCGCTGCTGGTGATCGACTACCAGTCCTGGCAGATCGCCGCGGTCCAGTCCATGGATCGGACGTGGTGCTGAAGAACATCGTGTCGACGGTGAAGCTGGCGAAGACCTGCGGGCTGCCGATCGTGCATTCCACGGTCAACGTTTCGTCCGGCCGAGTAAAGCCCACCGCCCCCGAGCTCGCGGACCTGCTCGAGGAAAGCCCGCCGCTCGACCGAACCACTATTAACGCGTGGGAGGACGCCGACTTCCTCGCCGCCGTGCGCGCCGCGGGCCGACGCAAGCTCGTCCTGTGCGCGCTCTGGACAGAGATGTGTATGGCCTGTAAGTGTTTTTTAGCGAAAGGATCCAACAGAATTTCTCAAGTAGCTTGTAGAGCGCATTCAGAGCTGAGAGCACAAGTGACAAGTTGAGGGAATAAGACGTTTTCCGACATCTCTCAACTGGCTTCGAGAGCATATTCATAGACGTGTTGTATCCTACCGTCAAAAATACACTTACAGGCCAACTAAAATAATTACCAGTGAGAGGTCATCCACTTATCTTAAAGAACATTCAGATGAAAAAGGAGATTTCCTGATGCCTAGCCCAGAAGGCGTGCAAATTCGATCCAACTTATTGGCCTTTAAGGCTGCTCAAGGCCAAGGCGCGCCAGCACCACTGTCAGAGCAGCGCGCCTCTTTCGACGTCTTGGTCGAAAACTATGTCGGACATCCGATCCCATTGCCAGAAGGGACGCGTGTCGAGTCCGTGGACGTGGATGGCATCCCCGCGGCTTGGATATATCCGCCTGATGCTGAGACAGAACGCGTGGTGCTGTATCTGCATGGCGGCTTCTATATCCTTGGTTCACTCAAATCGCATCGTGATCTGGTCGCACGTCTCAGTAGTGCTGCCGGTGTGCGGAGTCTGCTGCTTGACTATCGCCTCGCGCCCGAACATGTCTTTCCTGCTGCGCTTGACGATGCGTTGACCGCCTATCGTTGGCTGCTTGCCAGGGGGACAAAGCCAGAGCATATCATACTTGCCGGTGACTCTGCAGGTGGCGGCTTGACCCTTGCCTTGCTACAAACCGTGCGGGACCAGCACCTTCCCATGCCGGCAGGGGCAGTGCTCCTTTCACCATGGACCGACCTGGTCGGCACTGTTGAGAGTCGGACTACACGTGAAGCTGCTGATCCCCTCTTTTCAGGAAGAGGGGTTAACGCTCTGTCGAGCTTTTATGCTGGCACAGAAGATGCACACCAGCCACTCATTTCCCCGATCAACGCAGACCTGCACGGCTTCCCACCCTTGCATATTGATGTCGGTTCTGACGAAGTCCTTTTGGATGACTCCCTACAAGTCGCCGAACACGCCAAAGCCGCCAATGTTCCGGTCGAACTGACCGTCTGGGATGACATGTGGCACGGCTTCCAGCTATTCGCTTCCGTCTTGCCCGAAGGACAGCAATCACTTGAGCAGATGGGGAGGTTTATCCGCCTCCAAACAAAGTTGTCATAGTGATGCGCGTAACGAGACAAATGAGGTCATATGTACACTCTTCTCCGAGACAATGAACCAGATCGGATGTCAGTCGAGGCCCATCGGCCTGTCAGTGTTTTTCTGACGGAAAAGTAGTATGTCCCAGATAACTATGGAGAAAAGAGGAATATTCTCATGACAACCATGCGTGCCATACAAGTTCATACCTATGGCGATGCCACTCAGCTTCACCTCGAACAGATCTCGCAACCAGTGCCTGGGGAAGGCCAGGTGCTGGTTCGTGTCCATGCGGCAGGCGTTAACGGCATGGACTGGCAAATCCGTTCCGGCTTTCTGAAGGACGTGATGCCTTCCGGCTTTCTGAAGGACGTGATGCCGGTCACGTTTCCCTACGTGCCTGGCATTGAACTAGCAGGGGTGGTGGAACGGGTTGGTCCCGGAGTGACAGCCCTTCAGCCAGGTCAGGCGGTGTTTGGTCTTACACGGGCAGGAGCCTACGCCGAGTATAGTCTCGTGTCCGCCCAGACGCTTGCACCCAAACCGACATCACTCAGTTTTGACGAAGCGGCAACGGTTCCCGTTGGTGCCACGACAGCCTGGCAGGCGCTCTTTGATCAGGGGCAGCTCCAGGCCGGACAACGGGTCTTGATCTTGGGCGGTTCAGGTGGTGTCGGGATCTTTGCCGTTCAGTTTGCTCATCGCAAGGGCGCGCAGGTGATCACCACCACCTCGACCAGCAATGTCGCCTTCGTGCGTTCACTTGGCGCAGACGTGGTCATCGACTACACACAGACCCGTGTCGAGGATGAGGTTCACCAGGTGGATCTGGTCCTCGATACCGTGGGTGGGGAAGGAACCGCGAGCGCCCTGGCCACCTTGAAACCGGGTGGGACGTTGCTGACCATCACGGGACAACCCGACGTGAGGCAAGCGCAGGCGCTCGGCGTGCGGACCGCATTCTTCAGCGCTCAAATAGGCGAGACGCCTCAGCTTCTCACCACCGTCTCGCGCCTGATCGATGAGGGTCAGCTGCGCACCTCCATTGCCGCCACGTTCGAGCTTCGCGAAGCCGCAAAAGCGCAGGAACTGAGCCAGCGTGGGCATGGGAGAGGTCGCATTATTCTCCATGTTGCGTAGTGTCCCCAGCTCAGCAGTGTTTTTGCTCAAGAGAGTGCTCACATTGGGCTGGAGCCTCAACCAATGCGGATTGGTATCATCATCTGCTGGCCCATCCTCAAGCCACGGTCGAGGTGGGAAGCGAGACCTTCGAGGTGAGGGCCGTCGCACATACCAAAAAGTGATGGTGGGCTGCGAAGCCACTTCACCACTGCGGGTGCCTTACAGATGGAAGAGCTTTCGCGGACTATGCGGGAGAGCCCGTGAATGGTGGGACTTACAACAGGGAGACCGAGGGAAGGGACCATCTTCAGCTTCTGGGGAAAGGATGGTCCTCAAGAAAAGTGCTTAAATTGGAGTGAAAGTGATGCACAAAGACACGCAACAGAACAGAACGATTTTAGTCACAGGTGCAACAGGGCGTCAGGGGGGTGCTGTTGCGCGTACTCTCATCACACATGGCTGGAAGGTACGCGCACTCGTCCGTGATCCATCGACGCCTGCCGCCCAACACTTAGCAAACAACACCATTGAACTGATCAAAGGTGACCTTTTCACGACAGCATCGCTAGAAGAAGCGCTCACTGGGGTGTATGGAGTCTTCAGCGTTCAGACCTCCAATGCTGAGCATGGCATCGGGGGCGAGATCATCCAGGGCAAATTACTGGCGGACGCAGCCGCTAAAGCTCAGGTCCAGCATTTCGTCTATAGCTCAGTAGGAGGCGCTGAGCGAGCAAGTGGCATTCCACACTTTGAAAGTAAATGGCAAGTCGAAAAGCATATCCGAGCCCTTGGTCTGCCCGCAACGATCCTGCGTCCGGTCTTCTTCATGGAAAACTTTGCGAGCTACTCTGGCACGCCGATCAAGGAACAAAATAAGCTCATCTTACCCCTGCATCCGCAGACGCGTCTGCAACTGATTGCCACCGAGAATATCGGAAGCTTCGCCGCACTCGCCTTTGAACAGCCCACCGGCTTTCTTGGCAAGGCACTCGAAATTGCAGGTGATGAACTGAGTATGACGGAGCTCGCCGAAACCTTCAGCGGGGTGATGAGGCGAACGATCGAGTTCGTCGAACTCCCAATGGAGCAGATGATCCAGGGTGATCCAGAGATGGCACTGATGTTTGCATGGTTCAACACGCAGGGCTTTCAAGCCGTGCTTCCAGCTCTGCGCGCACTGGATCCTGCTTTACTGAACCTGGAAACATGGTTACGTCAGACGGGCTGGCAAGCATAACGTGTTGCTTCTCGCTGCATGACGGATGTCCCATGAGAGCCATAAAACCCACGGGATGCGCAACGAGTTTGATCAGTGAAGTCGAACGGGCATGAGAGCGTCCTTCATGGCTCTTACGTTTGCCGACAGCGCAGAACCACGGCCCAGGACGGTGTTCATGGCGCTGTCCATGGCGCTTTCATGACGCTTGCACCTTACACTGGAAAGAGGCGCGGGCGAGGGACATGAGCTCTTCCGTGGCGTGAGGAACGGCTCTCACAGAGCTCGATCTCACCTCGCGAGAGCAACAAGCCAGAGCATTGAACGAGAAGGTCCAGCCACTTCAGCCCAGGGTCCAGCTCGTTGCGCATCCCGTGGGTAAAACGAGCAATGCTGCCGTTTAATGACTCTCGATCCCCTTGCCTTTCGCAGTACGCTTGATGAAGCGAGAACATGGAGAAAGAAACAGCACGTTCTCCAAACTGAGGTAGAGCTACATAGCTGTTAGCAGGGGTAGAGGACCGATCAAAAACATGTTCTTACGGAGAAAGAAGGGAGCGCGCTTCGTCGCAGGTGGGCAGCCCGACTTTTGGCGACAATATGTGGAGGTGCTTCCATTGCCTCAGACGCTGCCTGAGACAAAACCTCCTCCTCGTCCGCCCAGGGCCGTTCGTTCACGCCATCGCTGGAGTTGGCAAGACCGCTTGGCGAGGCCCTGCCGGCTTGGGACCGCCGCAAGTGCGTCTCAGTGTGGCCGGTGTTCCCGCTTTTCTCACTAGCCCACGCTGTACATGTGATAATGCAATGGCGTAGTTTTTTGACAATTATCTGACGCCCATCTCAGTCGGCTTTCCTCCAGTGGAAGTCCTTGCAACCGGGGGCCTCGCTCTTTCCATTGTTGATGAAAGAAAAGACAGTGCTGGCATTACGTCAGATACTTCTCAAATTTTGCCGTCATCGAATCAACACATGTACAGCTTATGATGCGAAGGATGCCTTTCGCTTCACTCACACTATCGCTCCTGCTTCGCGATCATTGATGGGAGGAGCGAAACGGGAGAAAGGAAAAATGCATGAGTACCCATTTTCATGTGTCTGGAACAGGGGTGACTGGCCCGCTCGCTGGTCTAAGTGGCAACTATAAGTGGTGGGTGCTGGTGACGGCCATCTTTGGCGCCTTCGTCAGTATCCTGGATACCACCATTGTCAACACCGCTCTGCCGCATATTCAGCGGGCCTTCGGCTCTGACCTGCATATGGCCTCCTACGTCACCACCGCCTATACCCTGGCTCAAGGCGTCATCATTGCGGCTTCAGGCTTTCTCGCCAATCGCTTTGGCATCAAACGCATGTATCTGCTTTCCCTCGCGTTGTTCACCCTGGGCTCAGTCTTGTGTGGCATCGCCTGGACTAGCACGATCCTCATCCTCTTTCGTGTCCTGCAAGGAGCGGGTGGAGCGGCGCTCTTTCCGCTGTCCCTCTCGCTCATCTTTGGAGCGTTTCCCGAGGAACAACGAGGTCTTGCCAATGGCATCTTTGGCATTCCTGTCCTGGTCGCCCCTGCTCTTGGCCCGGTGATCGGCGGCTATCTTGCTGAATATGTGGACTGGCGCTGGATTTTTTATGTCAACGTTCCCATTGGCCTCCTCGGGATCGTGATCTGCTGGCGGATGCTGCAGGAGTCTGAGCTTCAGCCAACCTTGCCGTTTGATCTGCGCGGGTTCCTGCTCATTGGCAGTGGCTTGGGCTTGCTGCTGTTTGGCCTGTCCAACCTGGCCTATGATGGCTGGGGATCGGGGCTCTCGGTGACGGGTCCCGTCATCCTGGCCCTGCTGCTCTTGCTGCTCTTCATTCCTCTCGAGCTGCGCACGGCACGTCCCTTGTTGGATGTACGACTCTTTCAACGAAGGAACTTTTTGGTCGGGAACCTGATCAGCTGGGTCGCCGTGGCCGGTTTGTTCGGCTCCACCTTTCTCCTGCCGCAATACCTGCAGGTGCTCCGAGGCTTGTCGTCGTACCATGCGGGTCTGCTGCTGGCCCCACAGGGACTGGCCGCCATGGTCGCAACCATCGTGGTGGGCCTGCTTTACCGCCGCGTGGGGGCGCGTCCCCTTGTCCTGGTCGGGGGCATCGCCGTCGGCATAACTAGCTATCTGATCAGTCGCTGGGCAACACTCACCTCCCCGTTTGCGCTGTTGATTCCGCTGCTCATTGTCCAGGGACTGTCCCTGCCCCTCCTTGTGCAAACCACCGGCACGGCCGCCTTGACAGGCATTGGGGGCGCGGCCTTACCAGGAGCCAATACCCTCTTAAGTGTCTCGAGTTCGGCGATCTCTTCACTGGCCGTGGCGGGAGTAGTCAATCTGGTGCAAGCGCAACGCCTGGTCCATCAGGCAGGACTCGCACCCCATGGTCCAGTCAGTGTGGCCATCACCCGGCAGGCACAAGCCCTGGCCTATCAGGATGTGTTTCTGCTTTCTGCTCTGGTCACGCTCCTAATCCTTGTGCTCGCGTTTTTCCTGAGGTCGCAGCGTCGCACTCAGAAGCCAGAGCCGACAACACCATTTGGCGTGAGTCCACAGACCCCCGAAGCAGCCATGGAGACTCGCTAATGGAACAGGCATGCTGACCCCGAGTGCAGGTCTTTCCTGGGGAAACCATGCTGCTCATAGCCCCCATTTATGCAGGTATCACCCATTCCCGGTCCATTCCTTTGGTGAGACCGCCAGCGGCGCGTTCATGGCAGACTGGTCTCTTCCGTCACGCTCTGGTGGGAGCAAGACGCTTCTGTTGCTGAAACCACACCGATCTTGGACACACTGGTCCCACGCGATGCGCAACGAGTTTGATCTGTGAAGTCGAACGGGCATGAGAGCGTCCTTCATGGCTCTTACGTTTGCCGACATCGCAGAACCACGGCCCAGGACGCTGTTCATGGCGCTGTCCATGACGCTTTCATGACGCTTGCACCTTACACTGGAAAGAGGCGCGGGCGAGGGACATGAGCTGGGCCGTGACGTGAGGAACGGCTCTCAGAGCTCGATCTCGCCTCGCGAGAGCAACAAGCCAGAGCATTGAACGAGAAGGTCCAGCCACTTCAGCCCAAGGTCCAGCTCGTTGCGCATCCCGTGGGGTTACCCGCCCTTTTCGAGCGGTGATAGACAGCAATTGGAGGTTCTGTTCCATGAAGATCTTAGTCGAGGGAGGACCAGGATAGGTGTAAAACTCTATCACTAGGATCTCGCTGATGTCCAGGTGAAGGCAGTGCTGGCTTCATCCAAAGAGAACGGGCATCCGGAACTGGTGCTGACCATCAACAAGCCCCTCCTCCTCTCGCAGGAGGAGGCCTCCGAAAGCGGAAGGGGCTCATAGAGAACACTTTGTGAAAGGAGAAAGATCATGGTATCCACTTCCACTCGTTCCACACCACAAGAAAGGTTTGCGATCCGCAAGCTCGTGTGGGTTGGACCACTGACCATCGTTATTGTAGCGCTGGTGAATCTCGTGGTGCGTCTGCTCGCGGTCAGCTTCTTCGGCGTGGCTTCGAGCTTCCTGTACTTGCAGGCGCCCTTTGTCACCGGCAGTACCGTCGTCTTTCTGGCGCTGGCCCTCCTCGCCTTTGTGCTGGTCGGTCGTGTGAGCAGCCATCCCGTTCGGGTCTATCGGATCGTGGCTGGGGTGGCGCTGTTGGTCTCGTTTCTGAGCCCCATCATGCTCCTGGCCGGCTTGGTTCCTGCGGTGGGCATGAATCTGCACATCTTCTGGACGATGATCGTCATGCACACGATCTCAGCGCTCATCGCTGTCAGCCTGCTGACGACGCTCGCCGTCGAGCGCTAACAAGGCGCTGAGACTTTTTGCAGCAGTACAAATAGAGGTATCTCTAAGATCCTCGCGAAAATAGGCAATAGAGCACTTCTGTTCTAGATAATTCTCTGGAAAAGGCTTTTTCTAGACTGGCATCAGAAGCCAGAAGCGCATTTTGTGCATGGATATTCATTCTTCCTTGTGGCTTGAGAAGCTTGTTTGTAACCCTATTGCCTATTTTCGCGAAGATCTTAGAAATACCTCTGGTATAGTCAGAGGGTCGGAAGTTCGTCTCACACGCTCATCAAGGAGAAACTCTCATGCCCGAACCGCGCACCTATCATTTGCCGAATATCACGGCGCTTTTCTGCATTGATATCGAGGGCCTTGGCGCTAACATCGTCGCCGCCGACATGACTGAACTGGAGGGTCGACGATGATCGAACATCCTGCCTTCCCGGTCGAGGAGTGGAGCGTCCGCGAGACGGGACTCAACCTCGACATCCTGGCACAAGCCGAATCCATTTTCGCCCTCTCCAATGGACACATTGGACTGCGAGGTAACCTCGATGAGGGGGAGCCGCACGGCCTGCCCGGCACCTACCTGAACTCCTTCTACGAGCTGCGCCCTCTGCCCTATGCCGAGGGAGGATATGCCTACCCCGAGTCCGGGCAGACGATCATCAATGTCACCAATGGCAAACTCATCCGCCTTCTCGTCGACGACGCACCCTTTGACGTTCGCTACGGCGAGCTTCAGCAGCACGAGCGGGAGCTCGACTTGCGCAACGGGGTGCTCCGCCGCAACGTCCGCTGGACCACCCCTGCGGGACGCACGGTCAAGGTCTCGTCTGTGCGCATGGTGTCGTTCACCCAGCGGTCCATCGCGGCCATCAGCTACGAGGTAGAGCCGCTTGACGCCCCGATACGTGTCGTGGTGCAGTCAGAGCTGGTCGCCAACGAGGCGCTGCCGGACCAGGGCAAGGACCCGCGGGTGGGTGCCGCGCTCTCCTCCGCGCTTGAGTCCGAGCAGCACATGGCTCAGGGCACCGGCGGGGGTCTGATCCATCACACCCGGGTCAGCGGCCTGCGCATCGGGGCGGCGATGGACCACATCATTGATGGATCACCCGGGATGGTCGTCGAGTCTGAAAGCACCCCCGACATCGCCCGTGTGTCCGTCACCACGCGACTGAAGCCGGGCGAGCGGCTGCGCATCGTCAAACTCATCGCCTACGGCTGGTCGAGCCTGCGCTCGCGGCCTGCGATCGGTGATCAGGTCTGGGCCGCGCTGTCGGCAGCACGGTTGACCGGCTGGGAGGGCCTGCTCGCCGAGCAGCGTGCCTACCTGGACGACTTCTGGGCATCTGCAGACGTCGAGCTGGAGGGCGACTCGGAGATCCAGCAGGCGGTGCGCTTCGCCCTCTTCCACGTCCTGCAAGCGGGAGCTCGTGCAGAGCGGCGCCCCATCGCGGCGAAAGGGCTGACGGGTCCCGGCTACGACGGTCATGCCTTCTGGGACACGGAGATTTTCGTCCTGCCGGTGCTCGCATTGACCCTCCCGCGCGCCGCCGCTGATGCACTGCGCTGGCGCCAATTGCTTCTCCCGCAGGCGAGGTCGCATGCGCGCGAGCTCGGGCTTCCGTGGGGCTGCCTTCCCGTGGCGGACCATCGGCGGTGCAGAGTCTTCGGGGTACTGGCCTGCGGGCAGCGCTGCGTTCCATATCAACGCGGACATCGCATACGCCGTGGCTACCTACATTGAGGCGACAGGCGATGCAGCGTTCGAGGAGGAGGTGGGCCTCGAGTTGCTCGTCGAGACGGCGCGGCTGTGGCGTTCACTCGGGTTCCTCAACGCTGCCACCGACCAGTTCCGCATCGATGGTGTCACCGGACCCGACGAGTACAGCGCCATCGCTGACAACAATGTCTATACCAACCTCATGGCCCAGCGCAACCTGCGCTGGGCGGCAGAGGGGGTGAAGCTCTATCCCGAGAAGGCACGCGCACTCGGCGTGGACGCCGACGAGGCAGCCAGCTGGCGCGAGGCAGCTGAGAAGATGCTCATCCCCTACGATGAGCGCCTCGGAGTGACCCCGCAGAACGAGACCTTTACCGAACACGCGGTGTGGGACTTCGCCCACACCGCGCCGGACGAGTACCCCCTGTTCCTGCACTTCACCTACTTTGACCTCTATCGCAAGCAGGTCATCAAGCAGGCCGACCTCGTTCTCGCGATGCTCCTGCGCGGTGACGCGTTCACTGCAGAGCAGAAGGCACGCAACTTCGCGTACTACGAGCCGCTTACCGTGCGCGACTCCTCGTTGTCGGCCTCCACGCAGGCTATCCTCGCCGCCGAGGTGGGCCAGCTCCAACTCGCCTATGATTACCTGGGCGAGGCGGCGTTCGTAGACCTGCACGACCTGCATCACAACGTGCGAGACGGACTCCACATGGCCTCACTTGCAGGGGCCTGGGCGGCGCTGGTCGCGGGGTTCGGTGGCATGCGCTTGCAACACACCTCGCCCCGCTTCTCGCCGCGCCTGCCGGATGCGATTGGACGGCTCGCCTTCCACCTCATGTTCCGAGGCAGCCGCCTGCGTGTCGAGGTGACAGCGACGGAAGCGACGTACCGACTGCTCGACGGCCCGCCGCTGAAGGTGCACCATCACGGCGAGGAGATATTCCTACCTGCGGATGGAGCGATCACCCGGCCCATCCCGCCTGTGAAGGCGGGACCGCGACCTACTCAGCCTCCAGGGCGCGCACCAGTCCCGCGGAGGGAGCGAGCACAGTCCACAGTTTGTCTACGTGACCACGTGTCACAACAGGACGAAAGGAGACACCTACACGATGGACCTTGAAATCACCCTGCAGGTGAACGGGGTGACCCACCGCTTGTCGTTGATACCCGCACGACGCTGCTGGATGCGCTACGCGAGCGGTTCGGCCTCACCGGCCCCAAGAAGGGCTGCGACCACGGGCAGTGCGGCGCCTGCACCATCTTGCTCGATGGCCGGCGCATCAATAGCTGCCTCGCCCTCGCCGTCGCCCACCAGGACGCCCAAATCATTACCATCGAGGGATTGGCGGCCGATGGCGACCACCTGCACCCCCTCCACCAGTCGTTCATTGCGCACGACGCGTTCCAGTGCGGCTACTGTACCCCGGGGCAGATCTGCTCGGCGTTCGGCATGCTGCGCGAGGCCGAGGCCGGTTGGCCCAGCGCGGTGAGCGCCGATCTGACCGTTGACCACGTTACCCTTGACGATGATGAGATCCGCGAGCGCATGAGCGGCAATCTCTGCCGCTGTGCCGCCTATGCCACTATTGTTCCAGCGATCAGGCAGGTCGCGAAGCCTGCACACGAAGCGCTACGGATCCAGCCGTCAGAGCAGGAGGCACGCCGATGAATCCTTTTCGCTACGAACGCGCGAGGATGCAGAGAGCGCTATTGGGCTCCTGGCCCAGGAGCCGGGTGGCGTGTTCCTCGCCGGAGGAACGAACCCTCGTCGACCATCTCAAGCTCGGGGTGAGCCAACCCGATCTGCTCGTCGATATCAGCCACCTGCCCTACGACCGCATTGAACCGCTCCCCGATGGGGGCGTCCGTCATCGGGGCGCTGGTGCGCAACAGCGATCTGGCGGCTGATCGCACCATTCGCACGCGCTATCCCCTGCTCGCCCAGGCCCTGCTCGCTGGCGCTTCGGGCCAGCTGCGCAACCTGGCCACCACCGGCGGGAACCTGCTGCAGCGCACGCGCTGCGTCTACTTCCAGGACATCACCAAGCCCTGCAACAAGCGGGTGCCGGGCAGCGGCTGCCCCGCGCGGGAAGGCTATCACCGCGAACTCGCGATCCTGGGACCTCACCGGCCTGCATCGCCACGCATCCCTCGGACATGGCCGTCGCCTTGGCCGCACTCGATGCCAGTGTGCGCGTGCTGGGGCCGCAGGGAGAACGGGCGATCCCGCTCATAGACTTCTATCGCCTGCCGGGCGAGGAGCCGCAGCGCGACACCGTGCTCTCGCACGGCGAGTTGATCACCGCCGTCGACCTGCCGCCACTTGCGTTCGCGACCCGCTCGCACTATCGTAAGATCCGTGACCGCGCCTCCTACGCCTTCGCGCTCGTCTCGGTGGCCGCCGCACTCGATGTCGAGCGTGGCGTGGTCCGCGATGTGCGCTCTGCGCATTGGGCGGCGTGGCACCCAGGCCCTGGCGGGCGACGAAAGCCGAGGCTGTGCTCCGCGGCGCCCCGGCCAGCGAGGACGTGTTTGGGCGAGCGGCTGAGGCGGAGTTGGCCGATGCGCAGCCCCTGCCCGGCAACGCGTTCAAGGTCCCGCTCGCCCGCAATACCCTGGTGCGGACGCTGCTTGACTTGACAGAGGAGGAAGAGCCACGATGAAGATGCATCTCATTACGCGCGCCATCGGCGCGCCTCTGGACCGTCTCGACGGGGTTCAGAAGGTCACCGGCGCGGCAAAATATGCCTATGAATACCCGGTGGAGGACGTCACGTACGTCTTCCCGGTCCAGAGCACGATTGCCAGGGGCCGGGTCACCTCGATCGACGCGAGCGCCGCGCAGGCTCTTCCTGGCGTCATCACCGTGCTTTCGCACGAGAACGCCCCACGGCTTGCGCCGCTTGAGAACGGACTCCCTTTTGGGCTTGCCTTGACCAGCCAGTACCTGGCGGTCTTCCAGTCCGATGCGGTGTCCTATCGCGGGCAGTTCGTCGCCGCCGTCGTCGCCGAGACCCTGGAGATGGCGCGGCAGGCAGCGAGCCTGGTCGTCGTCCGCTACGAGGAGCAGCCACATGAGGTGGAACTGCGCGTTGACCGCGCTGATCTGTACACACCGGAGCTATTCATCCCTGGTGGGAGCTTGACACGGAGAGCGGGGATGTCGAGACCGCGCTCGCTGCGGCTGCCATCTCGCTCGACTCACATCTATACCACGCCAGCCGAGCACAACAATCCGCTCGAACCTCACACGACCACTGCCATCTGGGGCGACGAGGACAGCGTCACGCTCTACGATTCGAACCAGGGCCCGCACGTCGTCCGGGATGCCGTGGCCTCAGCCTTCAGGCTGCCGCCTGAACAGGTGCGTGTCATCGCGACGCTATGTCGGCGGCGGATTCGGCTCCAAGGGGTTCACGCACCCGCATGTGATCCTCGCCGTCATGGCCGCGCAGGTGGCGAGACGGCCCGTCAAGCTCGCGCTCACCCGCCAGCAGATGTTCGCGCTGGTCGGGCTATCGCCCGCCGACCATCCAGCGCATGCGAGTGGGGGCCGAGCGCGATGGGCGGCTCACGGCGATCGCGCACGATGTCGTTGAGCAGACCGCGACCATCCACGAGTATGCCGAGCCGACCGCCGCCGCGACGCGGGTGATGTACGCGGCGCCCGAACCGCCGCACCACGCACCGGCTGGCGCGGCTCGACGTCCCAGTGCCAACGTCTGATGCGTGCACCAGGTGATTGCCCAGGCATGTTCGCCCTGGAGTCAGCCATGGATGAGCTGGCCATCGCGTGCGAGCTCGATCCCATCGAGCTGCGCATCCGCAACGAACCGGCGGTCGATCCCGAGAGCGGGCGTCCGTTCAGTAGCCGCAATCTGGTCGCCTGCCTGCGGGAAGGGGCGCAGCGCTTCGGCTGGCAGCCGCGCGACCCGACGCCGCGCCTGCGACGTGATGGGACGCTTGCTCATCGGGACCGGCGTCGCCGCCTCGACCTATCCGGCCTTCCAGATTCCCGCGAGCGCGCTCGTGCAGGTCGATCAGGCGGGGCGCTATCATGTGCGCATCGACGCCGTCGATATCGGGACCGGCGCCTGGACAGCGCTGACCCAGATCGCGGCGGATGCGCTGGAGGTGCCGCCCGAACGCGTGCAGCTCGAGATCGGCGATAGCTCCCTGCCGCAGGCGTTCTGGGCCACAGGCTCGACAGGCACCGCCTCGTGGGGGTGGGCGATCTTCGATGCCGCGAGTGCGCTCCGTGCACGGCTGCAGGAGGAGTATCGGCGGTATCGTTCCTGCCGAGGGATTGGAGGAAACCGGCACCTTCGTGACGAACCCCGAGGCGCAGCAGTACGCCATGCACGCCTTTGGTGCGCAGTTCGCCGAGGTGCGTGTCAACATGGATACCGGCGAGGTGCGTGTCCCGCGCCTCCTGGGGGTCTTTGCCGCCGGTCGCATCATCAACCCGAAGACGGCCCGCTCGCAGTTCCTGGGCGGGATGACGTGGGGGCTGTCGATGGCACTGCACGAGGCGAGCGTGCTGGACCCGCGCTTTGGCGATTACGTGAACCACGACTTCGCGGAGTACCACATCGCCACCAACGCCGATGTGGGGGAGATCGACGTGACCTGGATCGACGAGGAGGACCCCCACGTCAACCCCATGGGCGCGAAAGGCATTGGCGAGATCGGGATCGTCGGCACCGCCGCCGCCATCGCCAACGCCGTCTATCACGCCACCGGCATCCGCGTCCGCGATCTGCCGATCACCCTAGATAAGCTGCTGCCGTGAGACCACTGCGGGCAAAGAGTTGGTCCTCCCTGTCTCATGGCAGACTGCTCGCGCTTCCCTCCAGGGCCGGGAATCGCCAGGTGTCGTTTGGCCCATAACCTGGTTCTGACGCAACCTCGCTGATGCAAATAGTGGTATGCTGAGAAGTTGACCGAGTTTTCCAAACGCGATAGGCAAGTTTCTTTGTAACTCTTCAGGTAGCCTTACGAAGCACCGTAGAGTGCCGATTTATCGAGCACGTATGCTGAGAAGTCAGGTCAAAAACCAGAGGACCTGAAGAGATACGAATATTCTGGTAAATGGACATGTTGATAAATCCACAAACCCATACTGAAGAACAACATGAAACGGAGACGCATGCAGAGGTTGCCCCGACTGAAGAGGACATTCTTGCCCAGTGGGGTTTTAGCCGTGAAGAAATCGCCTCGCTCCTGTGGCTGCACCATTGGTATCAAAGTGGGGGAGGTGATCGCGCTGTCATCGTGCGCTACCTGGAGTTTCTCAGGCTCCTGGTCAGAACAGGCGAACTCACCTTGTAGCCATCAAGGAAAGGGAAAGGAGCAGCAATCAAATGCGAGCCAGTCAGGAGAGGATTCTATGCTGACCTATGTGAAACGCATGGACCCGCGGGTCAAGCGAACCCATCAGCTCTTGCAGCAGGCCTTGCTGGAGCTCATGCAAGCAAAACGCTTTGCCTCCATTACGGTCCACGACATCGCCGCGCGGGCGAGGCTGAATTCGAGCCACCTTCTACGCCCACTTTGAAGACAAATTTCATCTGCTCGATGCCCTCATCCGCGAGCAGTTTCAGCAGGAAATGGCCAGCACACTCTCCTCTGGACCCACTGGGGAGTGGGTCCTCTGCGCGCGCTTACCGAGGCGGTCTTCGACTTCCTCCGCACAGGGCGCTGTCAGTGGAAACCCACGGAGACGGAGGTGGACGCTCTGTTTGAACAGATCGTGCGCGAGGAGCTCGAAGAGGTCCTCCTGAGCTGGCTCAAGCAGGTTCCGGACTCAGGGATGGGACAGAGAGTCTCTCCAGCAACGATGGCTTCGGTCATGAGTTGGGCGATCTTCGGAGCGGCAGCCCACTGGAGCCGTGGAGCAAGAACCTCCAGCAGAGAACAGAGGGTCACCCAGGTTCTGATCGTGCTCACCGAGGGGGTGTTACACCTGACGGCTGGTCACAGGCTTCTGGGGCCAGGGCCACAGGGATGACGCTCACAGCGGCCACCTCCGTTCTGTGAGGCCAACCCATGTGGCTAGCGATAGATGGTTTTCATGTCTACTCGTCCACCTGAATAGTTACGTTTTTTTAAGCAACGAGCCATACTTGTATTGAAGAGCTAAAAAGGTACAAACGAGATGGGAAAACTGAATGGAAAGGTCGCCATTGTGACCGGGGCTGGGCGAGGAATAGGACGGGTGATTGCGGAGGCATATCTGCAAGAGGGAGCCTCAGTGACGATCACTGCTGCGCGTAACCCGGCTGAACTCGATCACCTGGCGAAGTCTGGCTGGTCTGATCACGTCTTGGCGCTTCTTGCAGATGTGACTGATCCGCAGGCCTGTGAAAAGGTCGTCGAGCAGACCATCCAGCGATTTGGACAGGTCGATGTTCTGGTGAATAATGCGGCCAGGGGGATGCAGGCGGTCAGTTCTGCTTCTATGACGAAGCCGCCTCCTTTTGGGAGGTCGCACCTGCAACCTGGCGCATGATGATCGAGACGAATGTCAATGGGCCATTCTACATGACGCGTCCTGTTGTGAAGTACCTGCTCCCGCAGCGGCGCGGAGGGAGCATCATTGGGATCAGTACGAGCTATGGGACGATGAAACGGCTCAGTCATACTGGCTGCATGGCTCGTTCCTTTCAGAAACCCTTGCCTGTAAATGTTTAGATTCGATGAATCTGCGAGCATTTACAAGGAGGGATGCGCAAGTACTTTGAGGAAGTCAGCGCTCTTCTCATATCTGAGCCAGCAGATCAGCAAGCGCTCGGACGCATCAATGAGCGGTATGGGGTCGTGATGGTTGGGCCACATTTAGAAGCAGAAGGACATTGAAGGATCAGTCAGGACACGTTCTCTGACAAAGAAAGGATGATGAGAGAGATGAGTGATTGGAACAGACAGATCATTGAAGAGTTTCGTAGCTATGGAGGCAAGGTCGGTGGGCCGTTTGAAGGCGCACCGCTCCTGCTGCTCACCACGACCGGTGCCAGGAGCGGAATGGCTCGCACAACGCCAGTCATGTACCTGCCCGATGGAGATCGCCTGATCGTCTTCGCAACAAAGGCTGGCGCCTCAACCAATCCTGATTGGTACCATAATCTGATGGCACACCCAAAAGCAACGGTCGAGGTTGGAAGCGAGACCTTCGAGGTGATGGCCGTCGAAGTCACAGGTGAGGAGAGAGATCGGCTCTATGCTAGGCAAGCCGCACTGTTCCCTGGGTTCGCCGACTATGAAGCGAAAACAACACGCCGGATTCCAGTGATCGCCCTGCGACGCTAAGTACAGGCGGGCACAAGTTCGTAGCGCCTTCTGCCGAGCGCAAAGCATGGCAAGCTACGCACTCTCTGACGGTTTGGTACCGCCTCCCAGGCGGGGGCTCAGCTTCTGCTCCAGGTGCTCAACGGTGTAAGACCACTTGAGCGGCTTGGCGGTTTGATTGTAGTAAGCAATGAAGTCGAGGATCGCTTGCTGTAACTCGTCAGTGCTGGCAAAATGGTTGGGCTGCAGGAGCTTGCGTTGGAGCAGACTGAACCAGATCTCGATCTGATCCAACCAGGAGGCGTTGGTGGGCAGCCAATAGAGCTGTATCGCCAGCTTCCCCTCCGATGTCATTGCCAGTTCCTGAACCCACTGTGGGAGCTGCTTGGACGCGTGGGCCCACGCGATGCGCAACGAGTTTGATCAGTGAAGTCGAACGGGCATGAGAGCGTCCTTCATGGCTCTTACGTTTGCCGACATCGCAGAACCACGGCCCAGGACGGTGTTCATGGCGCTGTCCATGGCGCTTTCATGGCGCTTGCACCTTACATTCGAAAGAGGCGCGGGCGAGGGACATGAGCTCTTCCGTGGCGTGAGGAACGGCTCTCACAGAGCTCGATCTCGCCTCGCGAGAGCAACATGCCAGAGCATTGAACGAGAAGGTCCAGCCACTTCAGACTGAAGGTCCAGCTCGTTGCGCATCCCGTGGGTCACACAACTTCAAGAGCTCGAGGAGCATTAAGGCCTCATGATCAATGCGCCCATCGGTCCCCGGCTTCATACAAGCTGGGCCATTGCCGCTCGAAGCAGGGCGAGAGCGACAGTTCGGGAAAGCTATGAGCATCCGTCTCCGGAAGGTGCGCGTCCGCCGTATTGAACAGGGCATCGGCTGCTCGCTCAAAACAGCTATAGATCTCGTGACGAAAGTTTTGCACTATGTGAAGGTTCATCCGAGTAATGCTCCTACGATCTGTTTGGGAGAACATTACTCGTTTGGCCCATCCTCTGCGAGGGGGATGTTCCTTTTGGCTTCGTTAGTCTACCTAAATTTTGCCCAAATTAGCGACAGATTCGCCAGTCCTTGAAGAGCTTGCCAAAAGCAGGGCGATGCTCCATAGCTTATGAAGAAACGAAAAAGTTTTCATGAGGAGGAGCATCACATGAACGAGTCTATCACACCAACAACGAACCATTTTAGTCCGGCTGCCAGCCTGGCTGCCATAGGAGTGAAGTTGAACCAACTCAACCTGTTTGGCCCGATCCGCACTCACGTGCACATCCAGCAGAAGACCGTCAAACATACGCCGACGGACAAGCTCTACGATGCCTTTATCAGCCTGCTTTCTGGAGCTCATGGGCTGGTAGAAATCAACACGCGTCTGCGAACGGATCCGGCGAGGCCTCACGCCTTTGGACGCCAGGCGTGTGCGGAGCAGTCGGTGGTGCAGCAGACGCTGGATGCGTGTACGGAGGAGAATGTGGGACAGATGCAGCACGCGCTGGATCTGATCTACCAGCAGCAGAGCCGAGGGTATCGGCACGATTACCAGGCCGGTTTCCAACTGCTGGATGTGGACATGAGTGGCTTGCCCTGCGGGCCCAAAGCGGCTTTCGCCACCAAAGGCTACTTTGCCGGGCAATATCACCGCCGGGGACGGCAATTGGGCCGCGTGTTGGCCACCCAGTATGAGGAAGTGGTGGTTGATCGCCTCTTTGCTGGCAATGTCCAGTTGATCAAGGCCCTGCAGCCGTTGGTGGAGGCGGCTGAGACGACCTTGGAACTGGACGAGGCGAAACGGGCACGCACGATTATCCGCGTGGATGCTGGTGCCGGGACCCTGGATGACCTCAATTGGTTGCTTGCTCGGGGCTATCTGGTCATGGCCAAAGAGTATTCGGGACGGCGGGTGTGCGCTTGGCCAAGACGGTCACCGAGTGGATCCAGGACCCCGTCTGGTCCGAACGCTCGTTTGGCTGGGTGACCGAGCCAGCTACTGACTATGTCCGTCCCGTCCAGCGCATCGCCGTGCGCTGTCGCCGACAAGACGGCACCTTCGCCTACGGCGTGCTGATCTGCGCGTTGTCGGCCGAGCAGGTCCTCACGGTGCTGGGACGCCCCAGTTCGCAAGTCGCTGATCCCGTGGCGGTCTTGATGGCTTATGTCACCTTCTACGATCTGCGCGGCGGGGGCATCGAAACCTCCTTGAAAGGCGACAAGCAGGGATTGGGTCTCACCAAGCGCAATAAGAAGCGCTTTGAGGCACAACATATAGTAGTGCTGCTTGGCTCTTTGGCCCACAACGTCGTGGTCTGGGCGCGTCGCTGGCTGAGCAGTCCGCAAATCCAACACTGCGGTATCTTGCGTATGGTGCGTGATGTGTTTCATGTTAGTGGCTTGCTCCGCTTTGATGCCTTTGGCTCTGTTGTTGAGATTGTGTTGAACCAAGAGGCTCGCTTGGCTCGCTCATTCATCCGTCCCTTGCGGGAGTTGCTCACTCCCTTACACATTGTCGTTAGTTTGGGCGAAACTTAGGTAGTCTAAACACCAAACTTTGGAGAAAAGAGGAATATTCTCATGACAACCATGCGTGCCATACAAGTTCATACCTATGGCGATGCCACTCAGCTTCACCTTGAAGAGATCCCGCAACCCGTGCCAGGGGAAGGCCAGGTGCTGGTCCGTGTCCATGCGTCAGGCGTCAATGGCATGGACTGGCAAATCCGTTCCGGCTTTCTGAAGGACGTGATACCAGCCGGCTTTCTGAAGGACGTGATGCCAGTCACGTTTCCCTACGTGCCTGGCATTGAACTGGCAGGGGTGGTGGAACAGGTTGGTCCCGGAGTGACGGCCCTTCAGCCAGGTCAGGCGGTGTTTGGTCTTACACGGGCAGGAGCCTACGCCGAGTATAGTCTCGTGTCCGCCCAGACGCTTGCACCCAAACCGACATCACTCAGTTTTGACGAAGCGGCAACGGTTCCCGTTGGTGCCACGACAGCCTGGCAGGCGCTCTTTGATCAGGGGCAGCTCCAGGCCGGACAACGGGTCTTGATCTTGGGCGGTTCAGGTGGTGTCGGGATCTTTGCCGTTCAGTTTGCTCATCGCAAGGGCGCGCAGGTGATCACCACCACCTCGACCAGCAATGTCGCCTTCGTGCGTTCACTTGGCGCAGACGTGGTCATCGACTACACACAGACCCGTGTCGAGGATGAGGTTCACCAGGTGGATCTGGTCCTCGATACCGTGGGTGGGGAAGGAACCGCGAGCGCCCTGGCCACCTTGAAACCGGGTGGGACGTTGCTGACCATCACGGGACAACCCGACGTGAGGCAAGCGCAGGCGCTCGGCGTGCGGACCGCATTCTTCCCCGCTCAAATAGGCGAGACGCCTCAGCTTCTCACCACCGTCTCGCGCCTGATCGATGAGGGTCAGCTGCGCACCTCCATTGCCGCCACGTTCGAGCTTCGCGAAGCCGCAAAAGCGCAGGAACTGAGCCAGCGTGGGCATGGGAGAGGTCGCATTATTCTCCATGTTGCGTAGTGTCCCCAGCTCAGCAGTGTTTTTGCTCAAGAGAGTGCTCACATTGGGCTGGAGCCTCAACCAATGCGGATTGGTATCATCATCTGCTGGCCCATCCTCAAGCCACGGTCGAGGTGGGAAGCGAGACCTTCGAGGTGAGGGCCGTCGCACATACCAAAAAGTGATGGTGGGCTGCGAAGCCACTTCACCACTGCGGGTGCCTTACAGATGGAAGAGCTTTCGCGGACTATGCGGGAGAGCCCGTGAATGGTGGGACTTACAACAGGGAGACCGAGGGAAGGGACCATCTTCAGCTTCTGGGGAAAGGATGGTCCTCAAGAAAAGTGCTTAAATTGGAGTGAAAGTGATGCACAAAGACACGCAACAGAACAGAACGATTTTAGTCACAGGTGCAACAGGGCGCCAGGGGGGTGCTGTTGCGCGTACTCTCATCACACATGGCTGGAAGGTACGCGCACTCGTCCGTGATCCATCGACGCCTGCCGCCCAACACTTAGCAAACAACACCATTGAACTGATCAAAGGTGACCTTTTCACGACAGCATCGCTAGAAGAAGCGCTCACTGGGGTGTATGGAGTCTTCAGCGTTCAGACCTCCAATGCTGAGCATGGCATCGGGGGCGAGATCATCCAGGGCAAATTACTGGCGGACGCAGCCGCTAAAGCTCAGGTCCAGCATTTCGTCTATAGCTCAGTAGGAGGCGCTGAGCGAGCAAGTGGCATTCCACACTTTGAAAGTAAATGGCAAGTCGAAAAGCATATCCGAGCCCTTGGTCTGCCCGCAACGATCCTGCGTCCGGTCTTCTTCATGGAAAACTTTGCGAGCTACTCTGGCACGCCGATCAAGGAACAAAATAAGCTCATCTTACCCCTACATCCGCAGACGCGTCTGCAACTGATTGCCACCGAGAATATCGGAAGCTTTGCCGCACTCGCCTTTGAGCAGCCCACCGGCTTTCTTGGCAAGGCACTCGAAATTGCAGGTGATGAACTGAGTATGACGGAGCTCGCCGAAACCTTCAGCCGGGTGATGAAGCGAACGATCGAGTTCGTCGAACTCCCAATGGAGCAGATGATCCAGGGTGATCCAGAGATGGCACTGATGTTTGCATGGTTCAACACGCAGGGCTTTCAAGCCGTGCTTCCAGCTCTGCGCGCACTGGATCCTGCTTTACTGAACCTGGAAACATGGTTACGTCAGGCTGGTTGGCAAGCATAACGTGTTGCTTCTCGCTGCATGACGGATGTCCCATGAGAGCCATAAAACCCACGGGATGCGCAACGAGTTTGATCAGTGAAGTCGAACGGGCATGAGAGCGTCCTTCATGGCTCTTACGTTTGCCGACAGCGCAGAACCACGGCCCAGGACGCTGTTCATGGCGCTGTCCATGGCGCTTTCATGACGCTTGCACCTTACACTGGAAAGAGGCGCGGGCGAGGGACATGAGCTCTTCCGTGGCGTGAGGAACGGCTCTCACAGAGCTCGATCTCGCCTCGCGAGAGCAACAAACCAGTTGCGTTATTACACCATGTGAAGGAGGTTCGTAATGATTCTCGGAGCGCTTTCGTTTGTAAGGATCAAAGCACAAGACCGTGATCGTTCAGCTTTTTCAGAAGAGAGGAGAGCGAGATGACGTACGACAATGAAGCAATCGTCCGGCACGCCTACCACACGGCGGAGGGCAGCGTCCTGGACGTCGCCAGGTTTGTCGGCAGCTTCGCCGAGGACGGCGTGATCAACCTGGGGCACGCTGGCCAAGAATTTGGCGGAGTCGGCCAGGAGAGCTATCGAGGCGAGCAACTCGGCGAGCTTGTACTCAGCCTCGCCAAGCTATTCCCCGATGTCCATCGTGAGCTGCACCGCGTCAACGTGCTTGGCGACACGGTCGCCGTCGAGCTGTCGATTCAGGGCACCTTCCTCGGGCCGCTGGAGACCCCTGCCGGCATCCTCCAGCCGACCGGAGTCAAGCTCGACTTCCCGTGCGCCGACTTCTGGTACCTACGCGACGGGAAGATCGAGAGGTTCGACTGCTACGTCATGGTCAGCACCATGTTAGCCCAAATAGGCGTGATGCCCGACCTCGCGTCGGCGGGCGCTGCGCCCGTGGCCGAGCGCTGAGCCGCTTCTCGTCGAAGCTGACGCCCGGCGCCCCGGCCGCGCACCGCCCGCCAGAGCAGCGGCCGCTCGGGTCTGGAGAGTCTGGCCGACTTCAGCGACGGCCCGGGCTTCTCGATTGTCCTGTTCGAGACCGAGGAGCAAGCACGCGACACGGCGACGACAGGCGCAAGGCCGAGACGATCTCAACCCGCTGTCGCGATCTTCGCGTGGTCGCAGCCGCGCGCAGTCTTCGCGGCCGTGCCTTGGGGGCGGGGGTTCTCACCAGTCAGTTCCGCGGAATTGGACCCCAATGGACCCCGCGCGAGAGGGAGCGCTCCGGCCCTTGACGCGCGAAACGCCGCGGTTGCGGCGGTGAGGTCGGGGCGACTGGATTTGAAGTCCAGTTACATAGATCAGAGAGAGAAAGTGGTCATCCTTTTTTTGCTGAGGGCAAGAGGAAGTGCTCAAGCCAGCCGTCCTGGTTTGAGCGCCACTGCGACGGAAAATGAGAACGAGACGATTGAAAGGAAACAGTGTATGGAGATTGCAGGAAAAGTGGTTCTGATTACTGGAGCGTCTAGCGGGATCGGGAGGGCCTCGGCTCGCCTTTTTGCCCGCAGGGGAGCAAGGCTGGCCCTGGCAGCCCGCTCTGCGGAAAAGTTGGCACAGCTCGCCTCAGAACTCCCTGATGCTCTTGCCGTGCCAACTGATCTACGCGATGAGGCCGCGGTACGGCAGATGGTGACCCAAACGCAGGAGCATTATCAGCGCATTGACGTATTGATTAATAATGCCGCGCAGGGACAATTTGCCCCGATCGAGAAGATGAATCTCGAGATCTATCGCACGATCTTCGAAGTCAACGTTGTCAGCGTCATTGCAGCCATGCAAGAGGTCATTCCGATCATGCGAGCCCAGGGCGGGGGCGTAATTATCAATATCAGTTCTGGTGTATCGAAGATCCGGACGGGGGTGCTCTTATTGGATATGGTGGATAATTCGATCAACCTCTGCGAAGACACTTCGGGCCGGTTTTTTTGTCAGTGGACAGTCCAGACAGGCCACCTTTTCCAGAAGCGAGGCTCTCATTCAGTTCTTCTGCTGGCACTTTCACCAACTTCCTCCCCAGATGACCCTTCAACCCAACTGGCTTCGTCCGCTTTCAAGCGGAAGTCGGCACCAATGGACATGAGAGCACCTCGCGAGCCGTCCATCGTCTGTTTGTTCTGCCGGCGGCCATGGCTGGAGTCCGTTGCCGAAAGCGTTGCACCGCCCGTTTGCCACCTCGCTCTTGTGCAGCCACGCGCAGTGCTTGGTGAGGACGCACAAAATGGTAATAGGCCCGCCACCACTCCAGGTGGGCAAGCAGGTGTGGAGACTGCTGCGCTGTCGCCCAGGTGCGCCTTGCGAGCGCTGCTACCCCATGGCGCACCGTCAGATTGATCCGCTCAATGAAAGCCGTATTCAGCCTCCCAGAGAAGCCTAATCCCTGTAAGGCACTTGTGAGAGCGTCCTCTGTCCCCAGGCGCATCACGTGGGTGACGCGCACCAGCTTGCGACGCTGGTAGCATTTTTTCACCTGACCGTAGATCAGACCCGCTGCGACCTGCCACTGACGCACTATCCTGCCTCGACGACATCCTACGAGCCAGTGCCCGAAATGGGCCGTCAGCGCATAGAAATAGAGATTGAGCCCGTCACTCGTGAAGAGCGGGAGGTAGCCCGGGGTCAGGATCCGTCGCAGAGAGTGGATCACGGTATGAGCTGCGTTTTGCGTGCGCGGACCCAGATGCAGCACCGGCACAATCTTGGTACGGGGGTCGATGACCAACCACAGCCACAGGACGTCACTGTGGCTACGCAGCCTCGTCCGCAGCTCGTCCAACTGGAGATAGGGAAGCTGGAGGTGACAGAACACGTGCTCGTGCAAGCTTTCAGCGTGCCTGCCTGCACGAGTGAGCCAGGAGGTGATCGTCGCCTGACGATAGCCGAAGACGCGTTCGGCCGCGGAAGCGTCCAGCCCTTCGGCCAGGGCAGACAGCACCATGGCAACTTGATGAGAAGGGGTTTTCAGATGGTACAGCGGCGTATCACGTCGAGAGCTGAACGTGATGTGGCAGGCCTGGCAGCGGAAGGTCTGGATCCGCTCAGCCTGCCCATGCTTGCCATCCCCGACGAGGGCGTGGATGTGAGCCTCGGTATTCCCGAAGTACTGGCACTGTTGGTTGGGACAGGCGTACCCTTCGGTGTTGACTCGCTTGGGGGCTCCTCGCCGGCTTTTGACCTCGCTCCAGGGCCGCACCGGCTCAGGTTCTAGCCCTCTAGCCGACGAAACAGTGGAGCCGAGACGACAGGCGGGACAATCGTCTGGGCTGCGGGGCTTGAGCAGACGGGGGAGCCCAGTGCGCTTGGCGCCTCCTCGTGAGTGGGAAGGCTGAAGATAAAGCCAGCACAGACGCCAAAGAAGCACCAGAGTGAGGAGGAGGCAGAACACGAGCAGGAACAAGAACATATGAAGGGACATCAGAATCCTCGTTGCTTGAAATGGGTGGCAGGGATCGTTTGCTTATCATAAGGAGTGTCAGAATGGACTGTCAAGCAATTAGGAGAGAAGAATGATTTATCCACTGTCGTGAGAGGGAGTACCCGTATATTTCCACAAATCTACTATTCGAAGAAAAACGTGAATTGATCGAGCCTCACATAGTATAATGTTCCTGTAGAGATATTTCTGAGCCTACTAGCCTGCCTTTTCTCCAATGTTAGGAGGGCGATATCAATCAGAAACAGTTTGACGATGGGATAATAATTCTAAAATTATTGTGGACGTTTTCAAACATCTTTAAGGACTGGGATTTCCATCGCTTGCTCAGAATGGAATGAGCACAGATGCCCCGGAACAATCACGTTCTCCCTTGGAAAAATCCAGCGCTTCCTCGGAAAACGTCCCAAAATCCTTCGGTATCTCGGAAAGCGTCTTTCATGGCTATTTGGGCGAAACAGGACTTTTTTGGTAAAAAGTCGTGTGGATCTTCGGAAAATTCCATCAGTACCTCGGAAAAAGTCTAAAGAGAGCATTTCACCGTCGTTTCCTGATGAAACACGTACTGGGAGTGAGGATTCCGCAGTGAGTGTCAGTCTGTCCTTACATTAACCTCATCAGCAGAAAGAAATCCTGAAGTGAGTGACACCTGCCTGCTATTTTAGGCAAGAAATTGTACCCTCCCCAGTTGGTGTCAACAACGCAGTAATTTGTCACGGGGAAGGTCGCGGAACCGACGGGCGTCCGATTATCTGCAAGAAGGCCAGCGTGACAGGCAGACACGATCGGCCAGTTCGTCTTCAGAGCGCCTGGTTGTTTTCTTGTTGTGTGTCGTTATTCAAGAACGGATGGTCCAAGTAGCCACCACAACCTTTCGCAGTGCGCCTGGGGTCACCGCTTTTTGCCGCATCCGTAGCTATCTTTCGACGATGCAGAAGCAAGGACATCCCATGCTCTCTGCTCTTACGGCTGTCTTCCATGGTCAACCTTTACCGGTCGCTTGGGCACTTGAGTAGTTATTTCCGGTTTCAGGTTGAAGACGCCTTTGGATTTAGCCATGTAACGAACACCAGCACTCCTTCGGACCTTGTCGACACGGTACGGTCGGTTGCGATTGAGGCTCATATCTAGAGTGGGCCACGTGGAGGTCTGTTCATCTATGGATGAATGAGTCGGAAAATGCGTGCGATAAGCACCACCACCGCAATGCACAGCAAGGCAATGGCGAACCACTGTATTTTGCGAGTCGATGTCTTTTCGGGCGCTGGCTCGCTCATTCGTCGTTTCTGATACTTTGCCTCGCGCCGCCGACCTGATCTATTGAGCGGAGCTTTTCTACGCCTCATGCTGCACTCACTTTGCCGTTATTTAAGCGCGGGATTGGAATATGACTGGAGTTCCATACGTAACTGGCAAACCGTAGCAACAATTGGCCCTATTGTACCCAACTCTGAGGGATAAAGCAAAAACAGACACGTACACGAGGCGAGCGCCTCGGGTATAATCAGGGAGTCACGGTATTTTGCGGTGCTTCTGCGCGAGGCGCGAATGCAACGGGGAGCACCCATCGTAAAATGGAGAACACGCCCATCAGGCAAGCGAGGAGGAGCCTCATTGACCCGCTCACATGAAGGAGCGTCTGATCGCGATTGAGCATGCGATTATGGTTGCTTTCCAGATGCGTAGATATTCTTTCTTTACCGCAAGACCCTGTCTACCAATCATTGCGTTTGAAACCCAACAAGACTGGGAAGCATGGCTCGAAGAGCATCATACGAATACAAAGGGTATCTGGCTCAAACTGGCCAAAAAAGATACAGGCATCGCTTCTGTGTCTTATGCCGAAGCTTTAGAGGGTGCCTTATGCTCTGGTTGGATCGATGGACAAAAAGCCTCTTTTGATGAGCAGTACTGGTTACAAAAATTCACGCCGCGTAGCCCCAAGAGCATTTGGTCAAAGGTGAATTGCGGTAAAGCAACGGTGCTGATGGCCGAAGGTAGAATGCAGCAAGCAGGGATGCAGCAGGTGGAGCTAGCAAAGGCTGATGGTCGTTGGGAAGCGGCTTACGAATCGCAGAGTAAGATAACGGTCCCCGCTGATTTTCAAAGTGCGCTGGACAAAAATCAGCAGGCCAGGGATTTCTTCAACACATTGAATAGCGTCAACCGCTATGCCATCTTGTTCAGGATTCAAACGGCTAAGAAGCCTGAAACCCGCTCCGCCCGCATACAGAAGTTTATTGAGATGCTGACTAACAAGCAGAAACTGTACCCTTAAGGCTACACGCCCTGACAATAGCCTCCTTCAAACGCCTACGCGAGAGCACTGATGTCAGGGCTGTTCCTTCGCACGTCTCGACGATCATCCGCTTCTCTGACGCTGCGCGTCATCGTGCTTGCCAAGCAGCCAGAGCAAAGAAGCTGAGCTGGAATGACGTGCAGCTCCTGCTCTTCCTACCACCCCAGTTGCAAAACGCTGTGGGGCACCCCGTTGTTGTCATCACAAAAATGGCGTCGAGATAACGTTAAAATGGCACTCACAGGCCGACTGGATGCGTAGATGGCTTTTGGCGTGAGACCCTGGCGGGCTCTGCCAGCGTCGCTCCTTCTGAGCCTAGCTCAGCGGGTCGGGTTTGAGAAACCTTCAACGTCTTCCTTCAACTTCCGCGTACTGCGTTCTCATGCTTCCACAGTCCCCATAGTTCCCCTTTGCTTTTGCTCCGATGGCCCTGTGTGCTATACTGCGGATGAGAGAGCAAGACCAAGCACAGAGGACATGCTGATCTGCTCGGTGAAATCAGCTCGCATGCGCACGGTGACTGGAGGAAGCCTAGCTATGAACGGGAGTACTGGTGGTCCGCAGCTTCTGCTTTTTGAACGCAATCAGCAAGTGCTCACCTTGCTGACCAGCGAATTGCAGCTGGCTGGCTATCAATGCCATGCAGCGCGCACAGCTGTCGAAGTCTTTGCGACGATGACCCATCAACTCGTGCGCCTGGTGCTGGTCAACCTGGCACAGCCCGCAGCGGGTCGAGGTGAGTTCTGGGTGGCCATGGAGGCGCAGCGCCGTGGGCGTGGCGTGCAGGTCCTCACCTATCGCTGCACCAACCTTGCTGGCTATGGGGCACAGGACCCTGAGGAATGTGGACGTGTAGCGCAGGCTGACAGCGAAGTCGACGGCATGCTTGGCGTCCTGAACCTGGTTGAGGCGGTGCGTGCGCGTCTGCCAGCGGCAACGACAGGCTCGCCATCACGGGTTTGGTGGGCAGAGGCAAGCTCAGAGCCCTACGGCGGTGGACAGCCATCCGCAGGAGCAGGTGAGGCAGTGCTGGCAGCCCCTTCGCGAGCAGAGGCAAGCTCACGCCCCTCCAGGGTGGCTGTGCCGTTGCCGACAGTGGCCCCCACCAGTGCCTTAGCCGCTCTGGCTTCCTCTTTTCCACCTGCTCGTCAGCAGTCGACGACCACTGCCCAGGCGATGCCGCAGCCATCCGAAAGCCTCGCCACGCACAAGGATACTGACCGGGTCCGCGCCATCATCTCTCCCAGCCAGCTCGCATGCAATCCCCCTGGCTCTCGTTCGGGGAACGCTCCAGGTGCTGCGTCAGCTCTGCACCCGACTTCGTCCGAAAGTGGAGAGGAAACGGGCCTGGAGCAGTTAGCGCGCCTGGTGCGGATGCAGATGGCAGAGGCAAGTTCACGCCCCTCCACGCAGCATGAGGTGCTACCAGAAGTAAGACCAGAGCCACAAGAGCGTGCGGTCAGTCCCACTGGGCAAGCGGGGGGAGAGGTGCTGGCCCCGGTCTGGGCAACGCGCAGTGGACTGCCTGTCGCAGAGGCAGGGAAAACAGGGGTGGAGGAAGGAAAGAGCGCCCTCGCCTTCGAACGGACTCCCAGAGTGAAAGGTGCGATTCCCCGAGCCCTGAGAAGTCTTCTTCCAAGGTGGGTGCCGTCAGCAGGCATCTCCAAGCTGGAAGTCAAGATCGGCCCGACAGCACCAGACAAGGTCGAGCAACCACCCCAAGGAGCGGCAAGAAAGGATCACCCGCCTCTCAAAGAGGAGCAAGCAGCTCAACGCAGGGAGGAGACAGCAGACTCAGCAGCGAACCAGCAGGTCTTGCCTCGGTATCTGCTCGCTCTGACGATAGCGAATACGATCCTCCTCCTCGTCCTGCTTCTCCTGCTTCTCATCGTAGCGACGCGTTTGCTTTCACCATGACCGCTCCCGTTGTTTGGGCTGTTGAGCAGGCCCAGTATCACGTAAACTGTATGGGGTTCCAGTAGCAGTCGATACCGTTGGCGAATCCCAGAGAAGGATAGAAGAGAGGGTGATGATTTGCTAGAATAGCGAACAGACAATCAGAACTTGAAGAGAATGTTGAATGGTACTGCCCCTCTCGGTAGTGGATAATTCAGCCCTCTCTCCTACAGGCTTGACAATCCCACGTGAGCCTGTTTATCCTTGCTGAGTACTCTTCCCATTCACTTCATTTCAAGCAGAGAGGATCCTGATGGCCTTTCATGTGTTTTTACTCCTGCTCGTGTCCTTCCTCATGCTCAGCCTGCTCCGGCTTTGGCCTCTTTGCTGGCCCCATCCTGGTCCTGCCCAATCGAGAGCGGTTGCCAAGATGCGCAGCACGCTCCATCGTCTCCTCAAGCCCCGCAGCCCACTCGATTGCCCCGCCTGTCGTCTCGCCTCCACTCTCTCCTCGGTGGTAGGGCCAGCACCTCCACCTGTGCGCCCCTGGCATGAGGTGAAAAGCCGACGGGGAGCACCCAAGGGAGTGAACACGGAGGGCTTCGCCTGTCCCAACCGAAAGTGCCTCTATTCAGGCATCACAGACGCTCACATCCATGCACTGGTGGGAGATGGCAGGCATGGCCGTGCTGAGCGCATCCAGACGTTTCGCTGTCAAGCCTGCCGCACCACGTTCAGTGTTCGACGCGACACTCCGTTGTATCGTTTGAAACCCCCCTCCCAGCAGATCGCCATGGTCCTCTCTGCGCTGGCCGAAGGGCTGGACCCATCGGCTGCCGAACGGATTTTCGGCTACCGGCAAGCGGCCATCACCACCTGGTTGTCTCGCGAAGGCTCGCACGCTCAGACCTTGCACGAGCGCTCCTTCCGCACCCTCTGGCTCCTGCATCTTCAATTGGATGAACTGCGCACCAGGCTGCGCAGCACCACACAGGTCCTGTGGCTGTGGTTAGCCATTGATCCTTGCACGAAGATTCTTCCCGTGCTCCAGCTGGGTCCCCGCACACAACACATGGCTCATCGGGTCATCCACTCCCTCCGGCAGATGTTGGCTCCTGGTTGCCTCCCAGTATTCACCAGTGATGGGGTAAATGTGTACTTTTATGCGCTCACGGCCCATTTTGGACACTGGCGCCAGGTGTGTCGCCGAGGGCGCAAAGCCCTCCGGTGGCGCAAGTTGGTGCGCGTCACGCCTGTGATGCGGCTCGGGACAGAGGCAGATCTCAAAATCGCCTTACAGAGATTGGGTCTCTCTGGGAGGTTGAACACCGCCTATATTGAGCGGGTGAATCTGACCGTCCGACATGGGGTGGCAGCTTTGGCACGCCGTACCTGGGCTACCGCACAGCAGTCTCCACACCTGCTGGCCCATCTGGAGTGGTGGCGAGCGTACTACCATTTTGTACGTCCCCATGCCTCGCTGCGGGTGAGGCTTGTGCAGCCGCGAGAACGTGATGGCAAACGTCTGGCGCAACGAGACCTCCAACGTACTCCAGCCATGGCCGCAGGGAAAACCAACCGACGGTGGACAGCAAGAGAAGTGCTGTGCTATCCCCTGCGGCCGGTCCCATGCTTCACTATGTGAGCGTGAATGGAGCGAGAAGACGCCCACGAAATGGCAGTCGTCAGCTTGGTGAAGATGAAAGCTGGGCAGGAGCGGGTGAGCCTACGGGATGAATTGGCCTCTGTGTCCAGTCATTCGAGAAGAAAATCTGCCGAACATGCATTTGCAGGCCCTGAGCGAATTATCCACCATCTCCTATGGCAGCACCCCAATGCGAAACTTTGTTGGACCTTGGAGGAGCCAGGAAAGAAGATTTCCATCGCCTCCCTCACTCTTCTCTGCGTGCCGGGTGGCCCCGCAATGACCAATGGTCGGCTTCGTTTACTGATGAGTTGAGCATCCAGCACAAAAAAGGGGATGCCACCGAAATGATCTCCGTGTAAGTGCGTGAGCAAGATCATCTCGATATCATTAGGCGCAACCCCAAAGCGGCGGAGAGCGATCAGAGAAGACGCTCCGCAATTGACCAAAATGTGCTGGTGGTTGCTTTGATACAGATACAGGTTTGCAAGCGTCCTCCACTGCCAAATGCGTCTCTGCTGCCTAAAAACCTGACTTGGATCGTCTCCATGGTAAGCACTCCTTTAGTTGAACTGGCTTTTATCCCGAACCACCAGAATTGCTAGCCCTCTACCGGCTCTAGCGAGGAATGGATGTTCGAGATGTAGCGGCAGCGCATGTCCTTGCGATGACCAACCAGAACATTCTGTTTGATACGTTTAACATCGCAGCTCACCCTTTCAAGAAAGTGATATGTCAGCGTTGTTACGCGATGCCACCTCTGTGCTTCAATGTAGAGTCCCTGAAGCAGTACAGTACTTTGTGCAGCGTGGATGGAGCCTGCCGACACATATTGATCGGGTGTAGGTGATTGAGAAGGCGATGCAGCAGTTGCAATACCAACCTGTCTATAACTTTGAGAAGTCCATCTCCTCCCTCCCTGGCTAAACTTTTCCTTTATGAGCTATACTACAAGCACAGACTTCAACCCTGTGCAACAGGCGTCATCAAGCATACCTCATTCATTGAGAGACAAGGAGAAGAGAAGCATGCAAGCTCACATCAACACCCACGACGTGTTTTACACCACCATTGGTCAAGGTTGTCCGATGTTTCTCATGCACGGTGGCTCCGGCCTTGATCATACCTATTTCCGCCCCTGGCTCGATCCTTTGAGCGATCAGCTACAACTCATCTACTATGATCAGTTTGGTCAGGGCCGCTCGACAAGACCCCAAAGCTATGAAGACATCACCATGGCTACCTGGGCAGACGAAGCTGATGCTCTACGAGCCCACCTGGGACATGAGCGCATACTCCTCTTAGGCCATTCCTATGGCGGTTTTATCGCTCAGGAATACGCATTGCGTCATGGAGAGCATCTGGCTGGCCTGATTCTCTGTGATACCGCTCCCGTCGTAGACTACCCTGATGTCATCATGGCCAATGCCCAACATCGGGGAACACCTGAACAGTTTCAAGCCGTGGTCGCGGGACTTTCTGCCCCAGTAGCAGACGACGCCAGTTGGCAGCAACTTTGGGTCACGATCTTGCCTCTCTACTTCAAGACGTACGATGCGAACATGGCTGCAACGCTCGACGAGGCAACGCACTACAGCGCAGGAGCTTTTAACCAGGGCATGGGCAAGTTACTGCCAACCTTCAACACCCTGGATCGGTTGCACGAGATCACTGTGCCCACCCTTGTGATGGCGGGTCGACACGACTGGATCACCCCTCCAGCGCAGGGGGCAGAACGTCTCCACGCGGGACTTCCAAACTCGAAACTGATCCTCTTCGAGGACAGCGGTCACTTCCCATTTATCGAAGAACCCGACACGTTTGTCACGACTGTCAGAGAGTGGATACATAGCCTGGAGTAATACGCCCTGGTGCTCTTTATCTCTTCCTCAACTCTTCACAATGGGCTGCATGCATCAGCCATAAAGGAGGTCAACCTATGGCCAGTTTTGATTTGAGCAACAGTAAGTCTATTGAGGGCATTTCCTAACTCAGAAGCCCTCCCACGTATGAGCTAAAACGCGTTTAGGAGAGCGGATGAGATCAGGGCGTCCAGCTTGCTGGGCAGCCAAAGCGACGATGATGGTAGCGGTGTAGGTCAAAGCGACCTGCCGAACCATAGTGGACCAGCCACACGAGAGGAGGGCGTTGGAGGTGAAAGAAGAGGAAGACGCGGCCAAAGAAGCGTTCGATGCCACTACGTTTGCCCAATTCCTCTTTGGTCCAAGTGGGAGGCAAACAGGAGCGATTCTTCTGCCGCTTGGGGTTCCAGGGGATGACGGCCACAGCACCCAGGGTGGCATGGATCCAGGCGATGAGGCGCAGCCCCCAATAGGCAGCATCCAGACGGATCACGCGCGGGCGAATCTGGTAGAGACGCACCGCCCACGCCAAGAGTGGACGAGCGAAGGGCGCATCATGGACGTTGGCGGTGAGAGCAGAAAGAAGAGCGGCAAACCCGAGCCACGACAGAGCAAGGTATGGACCCGATAGCCGCGTAAGAGTGGACGGGGATGCTGAGCCGGGGCATGACCAAAGGCCGCATCAGGGTCAGCGCAGCGCCAGGCCAGGATGGGAGCACTATCGATGATCAGATCGCGAGCGCCGATGAGCCGACGGCGGATGGCGGTCAGCACGCTGAGGATAAAGAGCGCCTCCGGCACAGGCGCTCCTGCCCGTTTCCCGCGCTTCCATTGCTGCGAGGGGCTAGGAATGCGGGGGCCCATATGGCAAGCCACAGGCCAGGGCTAAGGCAGGCCAGGCGCATAACCAGTCGCGCATATCCTGGTAGGAGAGTCGCCACAGCGTGCGTAAGCAGCGCGATGAGCAGCAAGGACTCTTCGCTGTAGGTTCGTGGCGCCCCGCCTTTACCAGCAGGTAACGGAGGAGGGCAACGACGATGCGCCAGGCACACCGCCAGACGACACAGGGTGAGCAGATGCAACGTGTTGACCAACGTGAGGGCATCAAAGGGCCTCGCTGGACCGAACCGGGTTTTCTCACGATGGTATGCAGGCGGGGGCACAGGTACCTGTTCGTTGACGGTTGTAGGCATCATTAACGGATCTGCCTTTACAAGAGAACGAGCCTCGTTCGGGGTTATGAACGAGGAAATAGCGAAAGCAGCTCCCATTTCTCGGCAATCGTTTCAGGTGTGGCCGCCTCCGCGCCAAAATTGACCTCCGGCCCCACTTGCCAGTGCATCGTCGAGAAATGTCCATCGCTGGCCCGCAAAATAATCCCGGAAACATTGCAGACGCTCGACGCGAGAAAGGCCACGCCAGGTGCGACCTGTTCCGGGCGCAGTGCTCCCGGCGCCACGCTGCCGGTAAATATACGTGTGGCTGCGACGGGCGAGATGATATTGACCCGAATGTCCGCGCCGGCTCCATTGGCGGCCAGCGCGTTCATCAACCCGATCTGGGCCGCCTTGCCTATCGCATAGCCTGACAGTTCTGGCCGGGCACCTTCAGTCCACAGCGCCAGACCCGATGACGTCAACACCACGCGACCATATTGCTGCTGCTTCATAGCAGGAAAGGCGGCCTGGGCCAGCCAGAGAGGCGCAGCTATCTGGATATCGAGAATACGCGTCAGCAGATTTGGCGTCATCTCCTCCAGTGGCGTGCGATCAACCCAGCCCGCGTTGCTTACCAGGATATCCAGCCTGCCAAATTGCTCCAGCGCACATGCAACCACGCGCCGGCAGCCCTCGCGCGTCTCCAGGTTCTCATAGCAAGCGACCGCGCTTCCACCGGCAGCGATAATCTTGTTGACCACACCATCAGCCACACTCGCATCAAAGCCCTGACCCTCCAGAGTCACGCCGGCGTCATGCACAACAACACGCGCGCCCCGCTCCGCGAGCAGACGCGCATACGCCTCACCAAGCCCGCGTCCACTGCCGGTCACAACTGCTACCTGATCATCGGAGCGAATCATCTGTCTTTCTCCTTCCTATGCAGAGTGCATCAAGACATTGAAATAGTTGCAATTCATCTCTTAGTATAGAGTCAGCAGACCTCTGAGGTCTGGTACGACCCCACTAACCGGTGAACATGCTCAAGCGACCTTGCGAGGGCGACCACGTGGCCGTTTGCGCAGAGTCGGATCAGGCAAAGGATGTTTGCGAGGTCGCGGCTGCCGGTCGTTTCGGCACAGCCGGATCAGCTACCGTTGCTTTGCGAGGTTGTCCTTGTCGTTTTGGTTCGACCCAAGGAGCAGGAGCCACCTTAAAACTGAGTAATTCAGCAACGCTCCAGATGTGATCGGTCAGTCCTGCTGCCATTGCCGGTGTGCATTGATACCCGAAATGCTTGCTGTTACTCAACTCATGATGCGCCCAACAGAAATTGTAGGTGCTTCCGATCACAGACATTCCCGTCTCAAGGGTCTCCAGACGTTGGGCGGCATGCCGACATTTGCGCGTCAAAGAAGCCAGACGTTCCCGCATGGATTGGATAGGGACACGGCGCGCCCTCACTCCTTGCGGAGCGCACGTTTCCGCATCCCCTCCGCCGAACCCGCCGTGCAGGTTGGCTGCAACGGGCTCTCCACAGTCCTACGTCTTTCCTTCGGTTTGATACCAACGGTCATACCTATCCAGACCTCTCATTCCTACTCTGACCTGGACTGCTGCCACCCTTCCCCACAGTCCAGTCATTAGCTGGCTTTCACGGGTACTATGATGGCTCTGACTTCCCGAACGTCCATCAAGCGCAGCTGCCCTAGCCCTTACGGGCGAACGCTCAGGCTCTCACAAGTCTTCTGACACACACACTGCGATCACCTTCGGGTCGTTCCTCTAGACCGGATACGGACGTTTCCCGTCCGCCGTACTGGGAGGCTAGGTTCCACCCCTATACCATCGCCATTCACTGAATAACATGCAGCTTTCGGGTGGAAATGCAATGTCCACCCTAACCAGTACTCACGGTTATTCCTTGCGGATTGGCTCTCCTCAGGCCGTGTCGCGCTTAACGATCCATCAAACAGAACTTCCTCGCGTAACCCTGGCGATCTTTGGCTAGCAGACCGACTCGCGCAGAGAGCTTTGCGCCGCCGTCCACATTCTCTGGGCAACTATTTCACCCCTGAGTGCTCACTCAGGAGCTACGCCCATAGCCATCGGACCTCTGGGGAAAATCCGAGTCCTACCAATGTTTCCATCGCTTCGGACAGTGTGTATCAGAAGGTGCTTGTCGCACTTGCATTGAAGCGTTCGATCAAGGACGTATTGAACTGTTTGCATCCGCTCGTCATGGTGAGCAAGTGTTGTGCTTTCTCAAGCGTTCCCCAGGTGAGCTTGCGTGTGACTTCCACCACCCGCTTCTTTTTCGTGTGCTTGATCACCGTCGCGATACAGAGCTCGGGCCAGACTTCTAACCTCGCTCTTCCTGGCCCTGCTATCTTCTTCACTTTTTCGCGAAAGACACGCAGAATGCTGTTGGGGTAGGGTAGGCATCTGGCGAGTTGCCATTCAAGAATGGTACTTTATCCAAATGCCCCCCTCCAAACCACGCATGCACCTTTCAATGCACGTGGCTTTCCAGCATCATCAGGGCGGTTCTGTCCGTGAGCGTGATACTTTCCGTTGGTGCGGATGTCCATATTGGATGTCCATGTGGCAAGTACGGCAGAGAACCAGGGTTTTTCGACGGCGGGCAGCCATGATTTGAACCCAACGCGGTTTGACTCGGCCTGTGTACTTTTCCAGATCTTTGAGTGCTCGGATGTGGTGGACTTCGATGCGGTCGGTTATGCGGGTTGCCCCGCATTGTTCACACACCTGAGCCAAGAGTCGTTTTTCCAGTTCCGAGCGATTTCCCCATCTGGTTTGGAGCGGGTCCTCTATGGGTGCATTGGCATCCCAGACGAGTGGGATGCCTCCCCATGTGGCTACCAATGGTTTCTTTCCTTCACGTGGGACGGTCACTTGCAGTCCTTTGTACCGTTTTCCTTGGATATCCAGATCTGCTTGGTACTTTTTGTAGACCTTGGCTACCGATATCTGATGTTTGCGTGCCAGCGTCTTCACCAGCGAGCTTTCCATCACCCATTTGAGTTGATGAAGGGTGTGAAGGTTGTAAGCCATGCGGTAGTAATTGACGATCCCCCGGTATTCCAGTTGATAGGTTGCAACAATGGTGAAGTCACTTTCATTGAGCAACTCTGCTCGATGAATGGGCTTGTTCTTTCGCATGTACCTCTTGCATTTTTCTTGCATGACGATTCTCGGTACACGTAAGCCGATATTTCCGTTGATCCTTCGGCTTTTGTGTCCGTTTTTGTTGCGGAACTGCTTACTGTTGCTTTGCAGCGTTGCGATTTCATACCCCAGGAATTTGGCTGCTTGACTCCTTGCATGGGTGATCAGGGTCTTTTCCTCCGACAGATTAAGCTTGAGTTCTTCAAGCAAAAAGGTTCGGAGTTGCTGTTTGATCTCTTCTGCCTCTTCCTTTGGTCCGGTGAATGCCAGCGCGAAATCGTCGGCATACCTGCAATAGCGTAATCGTCGGTAGTCGGGGTCATGCGTGTCTACCGAAGGAAGCTGTTGGGCCTGTTGTTTGCATTTGCGGGCAGCCTCCATCTGTCCTTTTTTGCGCAAACGATAGACTTGTATTCTCAACCTTTCGTAGGTTGGATTGAGTTTCCTTCTTTTGCCTCGGGTATATCGGGGGATGAGTGTGGTTTCCACAAACCTGTCGAGCTTGCTGAGCAGGATATTGGACAAAACGGGACTCAAAATCGAGCCTTGGGGGACTCCGCTGAGTGTTTTGTTCAGTTTCCATTCTTCGAGGTAGCCAGCGTCCAACAGCTTTTTCACCAGACCCAGGAAGCGTCCGTCTTGAATATGCTCTCCCAACGTGGAGAGGATGAGTTTGTGATCAAGGCTTCCAAAGCAATCTGCGATGTCTGCCTCGATGATCCAGACGGTACCTTTCCAGGTATGGTAAATGTCTCGCAGTGCGGTGTGGCAACTGCGTTCTGAGCGAAAGCCATGAGAGTGATCGCTGAATGTTGCATCGAAGTAGGCATCCAGGACCAGACGCATAACCTCCGCCAGCAGTTTGTCGCTCCAGACCGGCATGCCGAGTGGCCTTTTCTTCCCGTTTTTCTTGGCAATGTAGGTTCTTCGGGCTGGTTGCCATTGATACCGTTCTTGCCGCAACGCTTGAATGATGGTGTCAATTTTCTCCAGTGCCATGCCGTCGGCGGTTTCCTCCGTCACGCCGGGCGTCATTGCGCCTTTGTTCCGGTAGATGCGTCCGTAAGCTGTCAGATACAGGTTGGGGTTGAAGAGTTGTCGATAGATGCGCGTCAGTGGCAAGCCTCGCTTGCCTCGCTCACGTAGAAGCCCTAAGAGTGCTTCAGTTGTCTGCATTTCGCATACCTCTGCCTTTAGTCACTTCCTGATACCTTCCCTGCGTCTTGGTATCCACAAGACGCTCTGGCCCATCTTCATGGGCTGCCCCTTCCCAGGTTGGTGGCCTCATTGTCTCGTCTCCTGGTACTATGGGGGTTCCGTCGCCATGCGTCTCGCGACGTTTAGGCGATCCCGCTTTTGCGTCCCTGAAACGTTGAGTGTGTTTAGGTGCCTTTTTGTTCCCTTTCAGGTTCATTACCTGCCACTCGCCGGAGAGAGCGTTCCATCTACGAAGGTTCGTGGATGGATGTTGCGCATTTGCCTACCCCGAATGCGTTTTCCAGCGTCGCCATTTTCGACATGGAATGACGGATGTGGACATCATCGTGCGGGAACTGGGGTTCAACAATTGTCCAGTTTCACCATGCACACAGGACTTGCAGAGCCACGAGATACATGTCTTCTCTCGTTCTCCGCTTTAAGAGCATGCTACAGTCGCCTTTGAGTTTCCTCGCCGGGTAAGCTCTTGTCCTAGAGGTTCTTGCTCTCTCCCTCTCCCGTGTTTCACGGGGATTTCAGAAACGCCGACACGGCGCACATACGCGTTCCAGCCGTCTGTACAGACCAGAAGCGCTCGCACGCATTGACAACAGGTGCGAACCTGGTGGAGTAACCGATCCGCCAGTTCTCGATCGCGATGGATGCTCACCACTCCTGCCATCCATAAACGACTCGTCGCATCGATAGCCATGCCCATCCAGGCGACCATCTTCCTCCCTTTCGCCCGGATTTCATCGGCTTGCACGTGATGGGTCTCGACCTTTCCTTGTTCCACGATCGCTTGATGCACCTGGTGACAGTGCTTTCCGGCTCGCTGTTGCCAATCGGCTACCGTGCGTTCATCCAGGCCATAGGCATGCACAATCGCCTGGATGGGGCATCCCTAGCAGAGTAAAATGATCACTCTTATCACCAGATCCGCTGGGCTACGCAATCCCTGCATCATCGTGCCTTGTCGAGCGCTAAAGGTCTTTTGACACGTGCGGCAGCGATAACGTTGCGGCTGATACGAATGAATCCGAATGTTGCCCGCTCCCATTTGGCCTCTTGCGGAACACGCCTCGTTGGGGCAAAATTGCTTCGACGCGTCCATCGGCTCTGCTGTGTTCGTTTGCATGTGCACATCATGCCGATGGATTCCCCTTTTTTCAAGCTTTCCCCCCAATTTCACCAGTTAGTGATATTGTTGGCGAATGAAAGAAAAAGTGCAATCGAGCGTAGCAACTGACTCTCCAGGATATCCAACCAGGAAACACCTTTCCCATGGATGGACTTAACAAGCCACTTCAGCAAGATGGTTTTTGTAGGACCATCCCACATTCCACTCCGTGTTTCATTCGCCAACAATATCTTAGTGGGGCTGTACCGCTTGTTCCAGCCTGCCACAGTTTGTTCCAACCAGTCGATCACTTGCTGGGCGCTCTGGGGATGCTGGCCCGAGAGGGCGCGGCGCACGATGATGCGTTGCACCGACTCGGCCATGTTGAGCCAGGAACCCGACAGTGGCGTGTAGAGCGGTAGGATGCCGTGTTGCAGCAACCAGCGCACCATGGGGTACGACAGGTGTCCTTTGAGATTGTCCCAGATCAAGATCAGACGCAAGGCCGGAGCAGGCTTGGGACGTTCATAAGACCACCACCAATGCTGCCAGGTGAGCAGGAGCGGATGATCCTCTGGCAAGGGAACGCGCACCGGCAAGGCAGTCTTGTCCAGTTGGTCCAGGATGCTTTGCAATTCGTCCTGCAGCCAGGGATGTAGCACCGCATTGGGTGCAGATAGCACGCCTCTGGCGCGCACCTCCCCGGTCGCTGGACGAAACAGCGTCAGCAGTTTGGCGGTCCCGCCTCGCACGTACTCGTGCGGCTGACTGGTGGGATGGCCCTCCCGGTGCCAGTCTTCTCCCGGCTGGGGAATGGCCTGATACGGTCCGGCTTCATCTTCACACAGTTGCTCGATGCCCGCTGCTTCCGCATGCTCGTAGGCTTGCTCGATCAAACTTTTTTTTCCTGCGCCTTGGGATCGTGAACCGTCACCGTTCCTGCTTTGCGCACGCGGATGGCCGTACCGGTCGGGCACCACGTCCGCGTCTTGCCAAAGCGGTAGCCTGCCTCATGGAGCACCTCGCGGATGGTGCTCGCTCCGACCTTCGGCAGGGCTTGCTTGCGCAGCGCCCCCCGCAGCGTCATCAGTGACCAGGTCGCCGTGGCGTCTTCTTCGCGGTCGGGTGCCCGCCGGAACTCCTCTACGACCCGCTCCCGCTCAAGAGGAGTATACGTCTCTTTACGCCCCCGTCCCGGCGCAATCAGCAGGGCAGCCAGTCCCTGCTGGTTGAAGCGTTCCACCAGGTGGCTCACGCTGTCTCCACTCTTGTACCCGGCCTCCTGCGCGGCCTGCGTGTATGACTGGCCTGCTTGCACGGCCAGAATGGCCTTGGCTCGTTTCACCACATCCACTCGTTCGCTGCTGGCTTTCACCAGGCGCTGTAAGGCCCGCGCTTCTTCTTGGCTCAAGGTCCGCAAGGGATGGACTGCTCTCATGCTCGTTGCCCTCCTCCCCTCCATCTTACCTCCTTTCTCCTGCCCTTGGCAAGCTATTTGCCAACTGACCCACTAGTGGGTCAACTGGCAATTGGATTGCAAACCCGAATAGCAGCACCTGAGCCAGCCAAGTGGCGTAGGCGAGCCCGTTCGCGTCGCCGCCTGCGTTTGCCATTCCACACAAACGGCGTGGGTTTGGTGTTCCATCCTGCCACCGTTTGCTCTAACCAGTCGATGATCTGCTGAGCATCTTTGGGATGCTGGCCAGCGAGGGCGCGTGGCACAATGATGCGTTGCACCGACTCGGCCATGTTCAACCAAGAACCGCCCACGGGCGTGTAGAGCGGCATCACCCCATGCTCGAAGAACCACTGCACCAGGTCATACGACCGATGCCCCGCCAAATTATCCAGGACCAGCACGATGCGTAGGGGCGGTTTGGGAGTGCGTGGTGGGTGACCCAGCCACGTTTCCCACTGGGCATACCGCGGACGCTCCGCTTCTGGCGGCAGGCTCACTGCGGGGTGCTCCTGCTCGATCTCAGCGAGCACGGCGCCCAGTTGCTCTTTGAGCCAGGGATGCAGCACCGCGTTGGTGACCGAGACCACGCCTTTGGCGCGAATCTCGCCGGTGACCGGGCGAAAGAGCGTCAGCAATTTGGCGGTCCCTCCCCGCTCGTATTCATGCGGCTGCAAAGCGGGGTGGCCTTCGGGCTGCCAGGAGGCCCCAGGCTGCGGGATGGCCTGATAGGGTCCAGCTTCATCCTCAGTGAGCTGCACGATCCCTGCCGCTTCTGCCTGCTCGTAGGCTTGCTCGATCAATCTTTTTTTTCCGGCGTCTCGGGGTCATAGGTCGTGACCGTGCCGCTCTTGCGCTTGCGCAAGGCGTAGCCGGTCCGCACCCAGCTGCGCGTGCGTTGATAGCTGTAACCCGCTTCGTGCAGCACTTGGCGAATTGTTTCGGCGGCAATCTCGGGCAGGTCCGTCTTGCGTAAGGCCGCTCGCAGGGTCATCAGCGACCAGGTCGCTGTCTGATCGGCCTTGCGAGCGGGCTCTCGCTGCAGTTCGGCCAGGATGCACGCCTGCTGCTCGCTCGTATAGGTCAGCTTGCGCCCTCGCCCAGTCGCAATCGACAAGATGTCTAGCCCACGCTGGTTGAACCCCTTGACTACCCCTCTTCCTCCCTCCCGGCTCAAGCCCGCCTCCTGCCCCGCTGCTGTACGCGACTTTCCGGCTGCCACCGCCAGGAGCGCTTTGGCTCACCGCACGCTATCGACCCGTTCGCTCGTGGCCTTCACCACTCGCTTCAGTTCCAGTTCTTCTGGCCTAGTGAACAACCGCAAACCCTCTTTCACTGGTCTTCCCATCGCTTGTTTTCTCCTCTGTGGTTCCCTCTTCCTCCTTCATTCTTTCACCTTTCCTGCCTCTTTGCAAGTCATTTGCCGGTTGACCCACTAGGTTAGTTTTTCGCTTTGAGATCATGGAAGAACACCCGCAGGTCTTCGACCAGCAGTTCGGGCTCCTCCAGCGCGGCGAAATGACCACCACGCGGCATCTGTGTCCAATGCTTGATGCGCAAGCTGCGCTCGGCCAGGGCGCGTGGCAGCGTCATTGGCACCGAGTAAATCATTTGTCGACTTGCCAAAAGCAGCAAAAAAGAGGAAAATCCTTTCAGAAAGATGGTTTGCCAACGAAAGGAAGGTCCTCAGATGCATGATACCAAAGTCGCTCAAGAGATGGGAGTCGAGATATGGGCAGCCCGAGAGGTTCTGCTGGAAGGGATCGAGGTGACGTCGCTGGCCGAGCCAACGCAGGCCAAAGGGAAACGGGGTCGTCCCCAAACGATCCAGCCAGCGCATCTGTGGGTGAGCTTGTTGTGGAGTGTGCTCGTGGGAATGAAAAGCTACGCCGACTGGTGGCGACTCTTCTGCACCCAAACGGTAGGCGGCTTTGCCCCCATCGCCGTGAGTGTGGATGCCTTGACCACCCGCTTGGAACAAGGGGGACTCCAGCCCCTCCAGCAGCTCGCCGGCTATTACTCAACGCTGCTGGCAGAGCGGCTGGCCCCGCTGGTGCAAACGCCTCTGGCGGCCTGGGCCCGCGAGATTGTCAGCATCGACGAGAGTACGCTGGATGCGGTGCAGCGCTGGTTGGAGCCGCTGCGTCATCGCCCCGCGGGGGATGCAGCGCTCTTGGCGGGCAAGATCGCCGGTCGGTTCAACTTGCGCACGCAACAATGGGACTTGTTGCAGTATCGCAGCAACGTGTGGGCCAACTGCAAAGTGGAAGTGCTCAGCTTGCTGGAGGGCTTGATGCCTGGCAGCCTGATCCTCTTCGATTTGGGCTATTTCAGCTTCGCGTGGTTCGATTATCTGACGCAGATGGGTTACTGCTACATTTGCCGCTGGCGCGAGAAAACAACCTACCGCATCATTCACACCTATTATCGCCATCACGAGATCTTGGATGCCGTGGTCTGGTTGGGAGCCAGCAAAGGAGCCCATGCCGGTCATGCAGTCCGCTTGGTGCGCTTTGGCGATGGCAAGCAGCTTCGGCTCTACCTGACCAACGTCCTGGACCCGGCACAGCTCTCTCTGGTCAATATCGCAGCGCTCTACGCCCGACGATGGGATATTGAACTGGCCTTTTTGACCCTCAAAGAGCTGCTGGGGCTGCATCACTGGTGGAGTAGCAAGCGGCTGCTCATCGTGCAACAAGTGTGGGTGGTGCTTATCATCGCGCAACTCTTGCAAGCCATGCGCATTGAAATCGCGGCAGAGGCCCACGTTGACCTCTTCGATGTTTCCTTGCCCTTGCTTATTAAGTCTGTGCCCCATCTCATTCGTCAACGCCAGAACCCTATCGACTGGGTGCTCACCCACGGCAAGCACCTCGGCTTCATTCGCAAGAGCACGCGCCTGCAGGTCGTGGCTCCTCAAATTGTGCCTGAGCATCTCATCCCTCTTCCTGCTGACCTTCAGCCTGACTCGCAAAGCCCACTATCTCGAGTATCAACCTCGTCCTGGCAAGCCTTCCAAGCCCAAACCCAAGACGACACGCCTCTCTAAAGAAGCATCCCCTACTCCCCCACCCAAGACACCAAAGACTGGCAAGCGACTCAAGTTATGATTTACTCGGTGCCAATGGTGGCAGCGTAGGCCCTTGAGGAAGATCTTTGGGGAAGAGGGCCATTCCCACCGGCACCTCGATGCGCTGCCCGGAGACGAGCGAGGGATGATGGGACTCTTCGTAGTAGGTACGCATCGAGGAGTTGATCGTCTCCGTTGCCCAGTAGATCATGATGTTGGTGAGCAGTTCATCTTTGCTGAACCGCTTTTCCACCTCGCCTTCACAGTCACTCCAGGCACGGAATTTCTCCACGATCCAGGCCGCTAAGCCAACCGGCGAGTCGTTCAAGCCAGAGGCCAGCGTCTGCGGCTTGGTCAATTGGATCATGGTATAGGCCCCCTCCCGTAAGAACCACCCCTGACCGGCTGCCAGATACCGCTGCTCTGCCTCCGTGAGGTCCGAAGAGGTGGGGTTCACCATGTTGTGCCAGCCAATGTCGGTAAGGTGAATGCCGACAACCGCCTGCGGGTGTACGAGGGCCAGCAATTGCGCGACGGGGCTGCCCGTGTCCCCGCCAGCGGCGCCATAGTGCTGGTAGCCGAGTCCCTCGCTCATGAGCTGCGCCCAGAGCTCAGTGGCATCTTGCATCCTCCAGCCGCGCACAGTGGGCCGGTCGGAGAAGCCAAATCCTGGAAGACTGGGCACGATGACGTCGAAGGAGTCGGAGGGATCGCCCCCGTGACTGGCGGGATCGGTGAGTAGGGGGATGAGTTTGTGATAGCGATAGAATGAATCAGGCCAGCCATGAAAGAGGAGCAGGGGCAGCGGGTTCGGCCCCCTGCCGCGCTCGTGAACGAAGTGGATGCCGAAGCCATCGATGTCAGCGCGAAACTGCGCGAACTGGTTGAGTTTCGCCTCTTGCTTGCGCCAATCGTAGTCGTGTTGCCAGTAGTCCACCAGCTCCTTCAGATATCCTAAGTTCGTGCCATAGTCCCAGCCTGCTCCCTGCACCTCATCGGGCCAGCGCGTGCGGGCTAAGCGCTCGCGCAGGTTGTCAAGGGTGGCTTGGGGAATAGTTATTTTAAACGGTTGGATACTCATAAACCATTTCTCCTTGATGCTCTTTCTGAGCGGGAGATGTTCCCGCTCCGGTAGCAGTATTTCGTGCCAGCGTTGCTTGATTCAGAGAGCGCTGGGTCAGGATGTGCTCTGGCAGCGGGCTCACTGCTCTGCCAGAGTACCCTGAAGCGCGATCAGTTTTCTCGTTCAACACACTGATCGCGCTTTACGCACGCAATGGGCGGAAGAACGCGCGCATATCCTCGACCAGCAGTTCAGGTTCCTCGAGCGCAGCGAAATGCCCGCCTCGTGGCATCTGAGTCCAGTGTTCGATGCGTAAGTGGCGCTCCACTAGTTCGCGCGGAAGGGTTATCCCAGGGGGAAGATCTTTGGGGAAGCGGGCAAACCCCGCTGGCACGTCAATACGCTGCCCCGGAGAGAGCGGCTGCGGCATAGACAAGTCCTTGTAGTAGTCGCGAATTGAGGAATGGATCGTCTCGGTCACCCAATAGATCATCACATGGGTGAGCAGCTCATCTTTGCTGAAACGCTTTTCCACGTCGCCATCGCAGTCGCTCCAGGCACGAAACTTCTCCACGATCCAGGCGGCCAAACCGACCGGCGAGTCGTTCAAGCCGTAGGCCAGGGTTTGTGGTTTGGTCGCTTAAATCATCGCATACGCCCCCTCCTGAAAGAACCATCCCTGGTTAGCACTCAGATACTGCTGCTCGGCGGGTGTGAGATCAGGCTGCCTCGCATTCAAGGTATAAAAGCCGAGGTCGGTGACATGGATGCCAACGACCGACTCCGGGTGTGCGAGGGCCAGCAGTTGCGTGACCCCGCTCCCAAAGTCGCCACCCGCAGCCGCATAGCGCTGGTAGCCAAGCACATCTCGCATCAAGCGTACCCACAACTCAGCAGTTCGCGCCAGCGTCAATCCCGGCTTTCGCGGACGGTCGGAAAAACCAAATCCTGGGAGGTCGGGCACGATCACATCAAAGGAGTCGGATGCCGCACCGCCGTATCGTGCCGGGTCGGTGAGCAGCGGAATGATCTTGTGCATGCGGTAGAAGGAATCAGGCCAACCGTGCGTCAGGATAAGTGGGGTCGGATGCGGTCCCTTACCGCGCTCGTGAATAAAGTGTATCCCGATGCCATCGACTTCCGCTTTGAAGTGCGCAAAGGTATTGAGCGCTGCCTCGTGTTTGCGCCAGTCGTATTGGTGCTGCCAGTAGTGCGCGAGCTCTTTCATGTATGAGAGGTTGGTGCCGTAGTCCCAGCCTGCTCCCTCCACCTCGTCGGGCCAGCGGGTGCGGGCTAAGCGCTCGCGCAGGTCGTCAAGGGTGGCCTGGGGAATGGCTATGGTAAATGGTTGGATACTCATGGTACATTTCTCCTTCTCTGCTCTTGGTTGTAATGGGTGGGAAGCTGTGGCGGGATGCTCCTCCAGGCGCTTCCCTTTGCTTTTCTGCTTGATTCACTTCACAACGTACAAGGTTCGTCCCTCCTTTGCCTCCTTTCTCTCACGTGTCATGCGCAGTTCGTTAGGAATGGGTCATTTCTAAGGCGTCCTCCTCATCGGCCTGGGCCTCAGCCTCTGTCCTGGCTGGTGTTGTCACAAAGGGCACATCTTTCAGGAAGAACGTGGCTGCCAGAGCGATCAGCGCAAAGATCAAGACCGCCACAAAGCCGTGCTGGAGCGCACCAGAGAGCAGCAGTTTTCCTGCGTGGTCGGTTGGCAGATGCTGCGTCAGGTCGCCGGACAGGGAACTGCTGACCACGGTCCCCACAATCGCGATGCCCAGGGTGACGCCCAGTTGGCTCAGGTAGCGCGTCGCCGCGGTGCTGACGCCCAGGCTGCTGGCAGGGAGAGCATTCTGCGCCGCGACCATCGGCAGGGAGAAGAAGGTGCCGGCGCCGAAGCCCACCAGGATCATGAAGAAGATGGCCTGGAGCAGACTGGTGGTCGGCGTCATCAGCGTGATCAGGAAGGTACCCACGACCATGAGCAATGCCCCAAAGATCGCCACGATCTGGTAGCGTTTGAGCGCACCGATGAGTTGACCGGCCAGGGTCGAGCCAAGCACCATGCTCACCGAGAACGGAGTGATTACCAGACCAGCGTTGGTCGGGGAGACGGCGAGCACGCCCTGCAAGAAGAGCGCCAGGTAGAGCGCCAGACCCATCAGCATCATCATTTGCAGCAGCGAGAGCAGAACGGCCATGCCAAAGACCTGGTTGCGCAAGAGATCCAGCGGCAGGATCGGCTCGGCGGCTTTGCGTTCGGCCAGCAGAAACAGGGCGAAGAGCACCACGCTGGCTGCGAGCAATCCAAGCACCTGCGGCGAACTCCAGGCAGACCCCTGAGAGCTGCCCCCGGTCAATCCCAGCATCAGGCAGATCGTCGCAGCGGCACAGAGGACGGCGCCCAGGAAATCGATGTGGCGCACCGCCGTCCGGTCGGTCGCTTCACCGGTGCGCGCCGAGCGATGGGAGGGCAGGGAGAATAGGAGTACGACCAGGGCGAGCAGACCCACAGGCAAATTGATATAGAACACCCAGCGCCAGCGGCTGCTTTCAGTGACCAGGCTCCCTACCAACGGGCCATGCTCGGCGAGCCAGCCGCCCAGCGTGGGGCCGAAGAAGGTGGAGACGCCATAGACGACGCCAAAGAGTCCCATCCATTTGGCCCGCTCAGCCGGGGGGAATAGTTCCCCAAAGACGGCGGCCACCAGGGCGATGCCGATACCGGAGCCCAGTCCTTGCAGCGCCCGGAAGAGGATCAATTGATCCATGCTCTGGGAGGCTCCGGAAAGCCCCGAACCCAGTAAGAAGAGAGTCGTGCCGAAGAATAGGAACCCTTTGCGGCCAAACTGGTCAGAGAGTTTGCCAACCACAGGAATCATGGTCATCGACGCAAGCACATAGGCGGTCACAACCCAGGTATAGCGATCCAGGCCGTGTAGTTGGGCGATAATACGCGGCATAGCCGTGCCGACAATGGCCTGATCCAGCGCCTCTAAGAGGAGGGTCAGCAGCAGGGCAATGATCACAAAGACGAGCGCCAGGCCTCGCAAGCGGGTTTGGTTTGGCGGCGCGAAAGTTGTGGATTCATTGGTCATCATGTCTTTCCTCTTTCATTTCGCTTGACTTACTTCCTATTGTTGAAAGTATAGCCTAGAAGGAGGACAAATCAGCCCTCCTTTAGGATCGATTCGAGGAAGCTGGACGCACGCTTGCCTCGAGTGAGAGGAGCGTTAGCCCCAGATCGCGCAGTTTGAGGAGGATGCCGTAGAGCGCTGCCTGATCCTGGATGGGACCGGAAAGCAGCGTCGTGCCATCTCCCTCGTGCGTGATCGAGAGGGGAAGAAACCACTCTTGCCAGAAGGGGTCCAGGTGCCCCTTCACCCGAATGACATATCGCATACACATGTGCTCCGTTCGGATGACGTTTCCTCATCTGGGAAGAAGGATACGGGGTTTGCTGCTAGTAGGAACAAGAAGTCGGAATAGCAGATAGGATAAATGGGTCATATGAAAAGCTAAAAAGCGTAGCAGACAGCGATTTTTGGTAGCGTATCCTTTGCTAAGGGTCGAATTCGTTGGATCAGATTTCAAGCTCAATTATGAACCATAAAAAACTGCACCCTTAGCAAAGGATACGCTACCCGATTTTTCAGGTTTTCAGCGGGTGGGCAGACATCAACCTTCCCGTTTGTGCTTGCTGTTCTTGCCATTCTGCTTGCTCTGGCATCGATGAGCAGAAGTCCTTCCCCTGCTTTCTCCTTTTCTGAAGAGGTTTTTTCGGGTGAGAGAGCCCCTTTTCCGTCTCCTCTAGCCCTTCTGGGCTACGTCTCTATTCCGACTTCTTGTTCCTACTAGTCGCAAATCCCTCCTACCAGCCGCAAACCCCATTTCCCTCAAAGGAGTAGGAAGTAGTTCATCCAGACATTTGCATGCTATAATAGGACTGCTTGTAGCTTGATGCAACGCGTCATACCTAAGGAACCAGTGCTGATCGTTCTTGTGAGTTGTGTTACCGGAGACAAACGTGGTGCGGTATTTGAAAGAGTGGCCTCGCTTCCTGCTCACCTTCCCTTTGAGCATCCGTCTGGGCATCGTGACCCTCTGTAGTGTGCTGTGCATGGCCATTCATCTGTTGACCTTTCCCCTCTCTCACAACGGCAGTCTGTTAGCCATTCCTATCGGCGTGGCAGCCTGGTTGTTCAAGAAACAGGGACTCTTCATCTGTTTCACCGCCTGTCTTGTCGTTCTGGTAGTGTATCACACGCTCAGACTAGGGAGCCTGTGGTGGCCTGCTGAGTTTGCTCTCTTCTTTTGGGGTGGCGTGTTCATCTTGTTGATCGTCGGCCTCATCATGAGCACACTGCGCGCTTTGGTGGACTCAGCCGATGCTGCCCGCCTCCAAGCAGAGCAAGCACAACGGCAAACCGCTCTCGCCTTAGAGCAACAGCGCCAGCTCAACCAGCTCAAGAATCAATTCATCTTGAGCGTGAACCACGAGTTACGCACCCCGCTGACCACCCTCAGTGGCTATCTCGAATTACTCCAAGTGGTCCTGGATCAACAGGGACTCCTTGATCGTAGAGCACATGGGCCGTATCTCAAAAAGGCTCTTCGCAACTGCGATGAACTGCTGTCATTAGTGACCAACGTGCTGGATACCCTGAAGCTTGGTAGCGATGGAGATCAGCTTACCATCGAGGCACTCTCGGTGGCTGGTGTGGTTGCTGATGTGGTGACAGACATCAACGCAGCGGAGCGGAGTACTCATCGTATCCACCTGGACATCCCTGAACACATAACAGTGTGGGCGAATAGGCAATGCTTCCACCACATCCTGCGTCACCTGCTCTCCAACGCGTTCAAGTATACGCCAGCTAATACCGACGTGATCGTAAGCGCTGCACTCGACACCACTCTTTCTCAGCGGGCAGACTCCCCATCGCAGGTATGTATTAGTGTGAAGGACGACGGCCCTGGTATTCCACAGGATGAAATGCCCCTGCTCTTTGGTCAATTTGTGCGCCTCAAGCGTGATCTTGGAGGGAAAGAGCGAGGAAGTGGGCTTGGGTTGTACGTCAGTAAACACTTCGTGGAGGCGATGGGAGGACGTATTTGGGTAGAGAGTAGGGGGATAGCTGGGCAAGGAAGTCGTTTTTGCTTTACACTGCCCATTGCTCATCGCCAGGCAATATCTGTTGGAGAGGAAGCAGCACCTCATTGAACCATTTTCCCCTCTTCCGAAGCCACTCTATGAGGCTTTGCCTAATGCTAAGTTCCTCAAAAAGCGATAAAATAGAAAGGAGGAGTGTTCAAGGAAGGAGGCAGGTAATGCCGAAGATTTTGCGCGTGCGAGCCGCACACGATGAAAAAGAAGAGAAACAGGTGCGCAAACTGGCAGGGAGCCGGCACGGGCCAGCCGACTGGATCCTGCATGCGCGTATCGTGGCCCTCAGCTGGGATGGACAACGAGTGGAAACCATCGGAAAGCGAATTGCATTGCAGTCCCCAAACGGTGCGCCGTCGGCTGCACCGCTTTGATGCCGAGGGCATCGAGGGCTTGGGAGATCACCCCAAACCGGGACGACCGCGCCGCTTGACAACCCAGGACGACAGCACGATCATTGCGCTGGTCCATACCACGCCCCCGGGACGGTTAGTGACGGTGGATGATGGAGTGATGGTCGCCCGCGACGAGCAAGCAGAAGCGCAGTGGAGTCTCAGTGCACTGGCCCGCGCGGCTCAAGAAGTCGGAGTCCGGGTCAAACGCAGCCAGGTCCGCCGCATCCTCTTACGCGAGGGTGTGCGCTGGCGCCACACCCACAGCTGGAGCACCCCGCGCGACAAAGACTTCGTCCCAAAAGAACGGCGGTCGTCAGCCACTACACCGACCCTCCCGAAGGCTCGACGACCATCTGCACCGACGAATTGGGGCCGGTAGTCCCACGCACCTTCGATCCTGCCCCAGGTTGGTCGCCCACGGGGCATCGCATCAAAGCGCCGCTGGACTATGGGCGCGATCCTGAGAAAACCTGGGTCTATGGGGCACTGCGGGTGCGCGATGGCAAGGAGCTGACCCGGTGTGCTGCCTCGCGCAACTCCAAAGGGTACATCGCCCTGCTGGCCGACATCGAAGCCGACAATCCCAGCGGTGACATCTTCATCATCAGCGATAATCTCTCCAGTCACATCAGCCTGGAGACGCGCACCTGGCTGGAAGCGCATCCGCGGCTCCACCACGTCTTCATCCCCACCGGAGCCTGCTGGCTGAATCTACAGGAAGGCTGGTGGCGGCTCTTCCGCCGCGATGCTCTGGCTGGACAGAGCTTTGCCAATCCCAAGGAGATCGAGCAAGCTACCCGCGTCGCTACCGCTCAACTCAACCTGCGAGCCAAGCCGTGGGTCTGGGGACGTCCTCCCAAAGATCATCGCCGCTATCGCCGACTCTTTTATTACCGCATTTAAGGAACTTAGCACTAATACTACAGTTGTAGATGTGATACACTAGAAGGAGAAAAGGAAAAGGGGTACTGCCATTGGACATGGTGGATAATTCGATCAGCCCCCTGAGAACGCATTTCGGGCTGATTTTCTCCTCATTCGACTGGACAATAGGGTACTGCATCCTGTCGGTCCACGCGCCTGTACCTACTTTCACCTTCACCAAGCCGCCTACTGCTATTTCACTGGGCGTCTTCTCACTTCATTCACGCTCAAATTGGTACGCATGGCACCGGCGGCAGGGGATGGCACAGGACTTCCCGCGCTGTCCATCGTCGGTTAGTTCTCCCCGCTGCCAGAGCTTCCGTACGCTGCCGGTAGCGTTGTGCCACCAACTTGCCACCTCGTTCTCGAGGCTGCACGAGTGCCACTCGGAGCGATGCATGGGGACGCACAAAATGATAGTAAGCTCGCCACCATTCCAAGTGGGCCAGCAGTTGTGGGGCTTGCTGGGCGGTGGCCCAGGTGCGACGCGCCAGCGCTGCCACCCCATGGCGGACGGTCAGATTGACCCGCTCGATAAAAGCGGTGTTCAGTCGTCCTGAGAGACCCAATCCCTGCAAGGCGATTTTGAGAGCGGCGCCTGTCCCAAGGCGCATCACAGGCGTGACCTGTACCAGCTTGCGCCGCCGGTAGCTTTTTTTCACCTGGCCATAGATCAGGCTCGCCGAGACCTGCCACTGGCGTACATGCCGCCCTCTCTGAACCACCTCAAGCCACTGGCCAAAATGGGCTGTGAGGGCATAGAAGTACAAATTGAGGCCATCACTGGTGAAGAGCGGCAGACAGAAAGGCGGCCAGGATTTGTCGCAGGGAGTGGATGACCGTATGCGCTGCGTTTTGCGTGCGTGGGCCCAGATGGAGCACGGGAAGAATCTTCGTGAGGGGATCAATGGCCAGTCAGAGCCAGAGCACCTGTTGGTAGCTGCGCAGCCTGGTGCGCAGCTCGTCCAACTGGAGGTGCGGGAGCCAGAGGTTGCAGAAATAATGCTCGTGCAAGGCCTGTGCATGCGAGCCCTCGCGCGAGAGCCAGGTGATGATGGTGGCTTGCCGGTAGCCGAAGATCCGCTCAGCGGCCGAAGGGTCCAGCCCAAAGGCTCGCGCAGCCAGCACCACTGCGATCTGGTGAGAGGGGGTTTTCAGACGATACAAGGGGGTATGGCGCCGAGCACTGAACGTAGTGCGGCAGGCCTGGCAGCGAAACGTCTGGATCTGTTCAGCGTGACCATGGGTGCCATCCCCAACCAAGGCATGAACTTGAGCGCCTGTGATCCCGAAGTACGGGCACTGTTGGTTGGAACAGGCGAAGCCCTGAGTGTCTATGCGTTTCGGGGCCCCACGCCGGCTTTTCACCTCGTGCCAGGGGCGCACAGGGAGAGGCGATGGCCCCACAACCGCTGAGAAGGTGGAGGAAAGGCGACAGGCCGGACAATCGCGTGGGGTACGGGGCGGTGCCGGAGACGGTGGACCATGGTGTGCACCGCCCCCGCTCTTGAGTGGGGAAGGCAATGATGGAGCACATAAAGGTGACACAGCCGCGCCAGGGAGAGCATGAGGAAGGACAAGAGCAAGAACAAGAACATCTGAAAGGCCATAAGGATCCTCGCTGCTTGAAATGAAGAGAACGGATAGCTTATTTAAAGGAAGGGTGGTGCAGCCATGGGACATGGTGGACAATTCGGCCAGCCCTCTGCAAACCCCCTTCGGGACCCTTTTTCATCAGTGTGCAGTCCAGACAGGCCTTCTTCCAGGAGAAGAAGGCTCCATCCGACGACTTCTGCTCGCACGTTCCTCGACCACCCCCGGAACGCTATTGCGACCATATCTCGCTTGAGAGGCTCTCAAGCGGAAACTGGCGGCAACGGGCAAGAGAGCACCTCCCTGGCTGTCCATCGTCGGGTGGTTCTTCCCGCTGCCATGGCTGGCGTCCGTTGCCGATGGCGTTGCGCGAGCAGTCTGCCACCTCGTTCTCGTGGCTGCACGAGCGCCACGCGCAGGGAGTGGTGAGGACGCACAAAATGGTAGTACGCGCGCCACCATTCCAGATGGGCGAGCAGCTGTGGGGACTGCTGAGCCGTCGCCCAGGTGCGGCGTGCGAGCGCTGCCACCCCATGACGGACCGTCAAATTCACCCGTTCAATAAAAGCCGTGTTCAACCTCCCAGAGAAGCCTAGTCCCTGCAAGGTGGCCGTGAGAGCGGCCTCTGTCCCGAGCCGCATGACATGCGTGACCCGCCTCAGCTTGCGCCGCCGGTAGCATTTCTTCACTTGGCCGTAGATCAGCCCCGCCGCCACTTGCCACCGTCGTCCATGCCGTCCTGGGCGACCCACCTGGAGCCAGTGTCCAAAATGGGCCGCGAGCCGCATAAAAATACAAGTTTAACCCATCACTGGTGAAGAGCGGGAGGCAACCAGGAGCCAGGACCTGTCGCAGGGAGTGGATCACCTTATGAGCCATGTGTTGTGTGCGGGGACCGAGCTAAAGCACCGGAAGAATCTTGGTGCAAGGATCGATGGCCAGCCAGAGCCAGAGCACCTGCGTGGCGCAGCGCAGCCGGGTGCGCAGCTCGTCCAGCTGGAGGTGCGGGAGATGGAGATGGAAGAAGAAGCGCTCGTGCAGGGCGTGCGCGTGCCCGCCTGCACGAGTGAGCCACCTCGTAATAGTGGCTTGTCGAAAGCCGAAGACCCGCTCGGCGGCGGAAGGGTCGAGCCCTTCGGCCAGCGCCGAGAGCACCACGGCGACCTGGTGCGAGGGGGTTTTCAGGCGATACAAGGGGGTGTTGCGTCGGGCACTGAACGTGCTGTGGCACGCCTGGCAGCGAAAGGTCTGGATCTGCTCAGCACGCCCATGCTTGCCGTCCCCGACAAGCGCATGGATGTGAGCGTCAGTGATGCCAAAGTACGGGCACTGCTGGTTCGGACAGGCGAAGCCCTCGGTGTTGACCCGCTTGGGGGCTCCCCGACGGCTTTTCACCTCAGGCCAGGGACGCACAGGCGTGGGCACTGACCCTCCACCCAACGAAGGAGTGGAGCCGAGACGACAGGAAGGGCAGTCAAGCGGGGTGCGTGGCTTGAGCAGACGGTGGACTGGGCTGCGCCTGGATGCAACTGCTGAGTGGGAAGGTTGAAGAGGGAGCCAGCCAAGACGCCAAAGCAGCGCCAGAGAAAGGAGTAGGCAGACTACGAGCAAGAACAAGAAGACATGAAAGGTCATACAATCCTCGCCGCTTGAAATGAGAAAAAGAGAAAGCTTCCTGATCATAAGAAGCGTCGGAAGGGACTGTCAAGCGGATAGGAGTGATGGTTGAATTATCCACCACCGTGAGAGGGAGTACCGAGCTTCAGTGATTCCAAAGTACAAGCACTTTCGGTTGGGACAGGCGAAGCCCTCGGTGTTCACGCGCTTGGGGGCTCCCCGGCGGCTCTTCACCTCAGACCAGGGGCGTACAGGAGCAGGCGTCGGCTCTCCACCCGAGGAGGGAGTGGAGGCGAGACGACAGGCCGGGCAATCATCTGGGGTGCGGGGCTTGAGGAGACGGTGGAGCGTGCCGCGCTTGGCCCCTCCTCGTGAGCAGGAAGGCCGCAGATGGAACCAGTCAAGACGCCAAAGCAGCGTCAGAGAAAGGAGGAGGCAGACCACGAGCAGGAATACGAACACATGAAGGGCCATCATCATCCTCGCTGCTTGAAATAGGGAGCATGGAGAGCTCCTTGAGAAGCAAGCATAAGGCGATTCTACCCTGCTGTCAAGCGATTGGGAGAGAAGTCCGAATTGTCCACCGTCGTGAATCGCTGTACCCCCTTGAACTCATACAACTGATCATGCACGTTTATTCCTTTTGTCGAGGCTTCTTAGCCTTTTCTAATGTACATGAGATTTGGCAGCCCGTCAGGGTCGTTCATTTGGACAAAATCTCGGTTCTTAAAATCGAGAAATGCTGCTATACTTATCAAGAGAGGAAACACGATCCTGATCCCGGGAAAATGCTGCTCCTGGAACGTGCAGACAAGAAAACGACATGTCTACTATCCTGCACGGGTTTTCTGTCCATACCATCTTTCATGAAAGAGAGAGCCATGATGTCACGACGGTCTAGATTTATCCAACTGCCTCTGGTTGGCACGATCCTTCTTTGCTTGCTTGTTGGAGTCTACCTGCTTGCATGGAAGCGTTTTTCGAAACCGAAGCGGTCGTCCACTATCGTCAAGCACAAGGTAGGTAAGAATGCCGATGCCACCCTTAAGTCTTGGACAGCGGACAAAATGCGCACTGCCAAAGCCACCACTATACCCAACGTCGATGCTCTCGATCAAGAGAAACAGCATCCGCGACGCTCTCCATCTGATCCGCACCAGGCTTGAAGAAAGAGAGAGACGTGATGTCACGACGGTACAGACGCATCCAACCACCCCCGGTTGGCAAGGTTCTTCTTTGTCTGCTTGCCATTGTGTACCTGGTTGCCATTGTGAGGTTTCTCTCCACCACGGTGCCAGCTTCTCTTGCCATTGTGAAGTTTCTCTACACTTCGCTGTCAGCTCCCTGGGAGACGATCAGTGAGCACCCGGTGGAGTCGAATCCAGACGTTGTCATCAAGCATTGGACAGCGGCTCACATGCGCGATGCCACCGACGCCGGTCGGCAGGACAGCAATGCTTCCAATCTGACCCAGGGGAGCATCGACGAAAGCCTGGGCAAGGCAGCCCAGCAACAGGGGCATCCCCCACTCCATGGGGACCCTTCTTATCCCCTCTCGACCGTGGGGAAAGTCTTTTTTACCAATGCTGCTGGTCAGGACTACTTCTGCTCTGGCACGGCCGTTGGAAGCCTCAACCAGAGTGTTGTTGACACTGCTGGGCACTGCCTCTACTGGAAGAGTGACTGGGTGCAGAACGTCATCTTCTGCCCCCTGTACGAGAACGGCAGGACGCCTTATGGCTGCTGGGCCGCCCGCGATTTGGAGGTCCCTTCCGACTGGATACACGCCAAGCCAAACGACTATCATCATGACATGGGCATGGCCATCGTTTCTCCTAATAGCCAGGGGTTCTTGACCGACCTGGTCGGTGGTGCCGGTTGGGCCTATAATCAACCTGTCAAGCACCCCTTCTACGCTTATGGCTACCCCGCCGGGTATCCTTTCGATGGCCAGACCAGACAATCCTGCGAGGGTGCCTCCGGCACAATTTGGCAGCATGGAGGGGGTACCGTGGTTTCCATCCCCTGCGATATGACCGGTGGCTCCAGCGGTGGCCCCTGGTTCATTCAGATCGGCGGCAACTGGTACCTCAACGGTCATAACGACTTCACCAGCAGTATCCAGCCCGGGCACATGTTCTCTCCCTACTATGATGATACCTGGTACGCTCTTTACGACAAGGCCCAGCAGACGTAAGGGACGTGACTGACTTAGGGGACCATTCCAGAATGGAGGCAAGGTGCTTGCTTGCTGAAAGAGGACCATCTTGCTGTTCTGTATGGAGACCATTCCAGAACGGGGGCAAATCGACTGCTTGGTACAAATGACATTCATTTGCCGTTTGAATGAGCCAACAGGTAACTCGTTCCAGCAAGCGTTCAGTTTGCCCCCGTTCTGGAATGGCCTCCAAAACGCCTGTGACGTAGATCATCCGTGAACCGTCTTACTACGGGACGACACCCAACACTTTCTGTCTTTCGCTCTCCACATGAAAAGGAGTCGCTATGCAGAGCATGCCACGGCGGGACCCTGGTTCAAAACGTCCGCTCCCGGTTCAGCGCGAGGGAATCGAGCCATTGCGTCCCCCCGAGCGAGGAATACGGCTCGAACAAATTGGCCAATTCAGCCTCGTCGTCCTCGGTCTGCTTTGTCACCTGCTGCTCTTTTTCAGCCTCGCTTTTCCCTATGTCTACAGGTATGATCCGTATGTGAACGTTACTTGGAGTACAACTGGCTGGCAAGCGGTTTTGGGGGACGGCCTGCTTCCGGTCGTGATCTTCCCAGTGTTGCCCTACCTGGCCTGCCTGCTGCCCATGCTGCGAAAAAAGGAGTGGCTCGAAATGAGTTTGTATCTGAATGTTCTGTTGAATCCGGTAAGCTTTCTCCTCATCTGGGGAGTCCTGTTCCTTGACCGAATGGGATATTTTGATAACCAGACGACGTGGCAGGACGCGGCCTATGATAGACATCTGGCCTTCCTCCTCCTGTCTGCCGTCGGCAGTAGCATCAGTAGCGCGTTGCTCGGCCGTTTGCTGCGGCGAAACAGGAAGTAGGCCCAATCCATTTATGCTGCTCTTCTCTGTTCGTAGAGAGGATTATAGCTGTGATAGAACTCTGTTGCCTCTGATAGCGTCAAAGTATGGATTAGGCCAAGGTAGCTGTGGAGCAAAACTAATCCTCGACTGTGAGGCTCTTTCCTTTACACTCTTTTTGGCGGGCTTCTTGGCCAACTGACACATTTTATCCTTCCCAGCTAACAATTTTTGTAACTACCCAGGTCTCCTAGAAACTTGCTAAAGCCCGAGGAGGCATGTAGAGTAAGGGCATGACAGCCGAAGAAGAACTGATTCACCTGCGAGAAGAGAATAGGTTGCTGCGAGAGCAAGCCAGCGTGCAGCAAGAAACGATCAGCGTGCAGCGAGAACTGATCACGCGACAGCAAGAGCAGATCACGTTGCTGGAGCGGGAACTGAGCGTGCAGCAGGAGCAGATGACCCAGTTCGCTGAGCAGGTGAAAACGCTGCAAGAACGGCTGGCCAAAGATAGCCACAATAGCCACCTGCCCCCTTCCTCGGATCGGTTCAGCCGTCAGCCCAAGAGTCTGCGCAAGAAGAGCGGCAAGAAGCCAGGTGGTCAAGAGGGCCACCCAGGCAAAACACTGCTGTTCGCGCCGTGTCCCGATGAGGTGATTGTGCATTCCGTGGACCGCTGTGAGCAGTGCCAGGCGGACCTGAGACAGGTGCCCCCACTCATGCTGGAGCGTCGGCAAGTGGTAGATGTGCCGCCAGCCCGTCTGGTGGTGCAGGAACATCACAGTGAGCAGAAACAGTGTCCGCAGTGCCAGCAGATCACCGTCGCCGCCTTTCCCCCCGAGGTGCGTGCGCCCGTACAGTATGGCCCAAGGATTGCGGCCCTGGCGGTCTACCTGGTCCAGCAACAGTTGCTGCCCCTGGCTCGCGCCTGCGAGGTGATGGAGGACGTGCTCGCCGTCTCGATGAGCGAAGGAACCCTCTGCGACTTGATTGGGCGGTGTGCCAGCAATCTGGCCGAGGTCGAGCAGCACATCAAAGAGGCCCTGATCGCCAGCTTGGTGATCCATCAAGATGAAACCGGTCTGTATGTGGCAGGCCAACGCCAGTGGATGCATGTGACCTGCACTCCTAGGCTGACCCACTATGCCGTGCATGCCAGCCGCGGGCGGGCGGCCTTGGACGCCATCGGCATCTTGCCCCGTTTTGGAGGCACATCGGTCCATGATGGCTGGCGCTCCTACTTCCTGTATGCCTGTTCGCATGCCCTCTGTCTGGTGCATCTGCTGCGCGAGTTGACGTTCTTGGCAGAAGAACAGCGCCTGGAGTGGGCGGCAGACCTCAAAGCCTTGTTGCTGGATATGAAGCAGGCCACTGACCAAGCACGCGAGCAAGGTCTGGCCACGTTGCATCCGCTGGAGGTCGAGGACTGGCAAGCCCAGTTCGTGGCGCTGGTGGCACACGCTGATGCGACGACCCCCACCGCTCAGGCTCCACCCGGCAAAAAAGGACGCGCCAAACAGAGTGCTGCACGCAACTTGCTGGACCGCTTGATCGGCGACCAGCAGGCGGTGCTGGCCTTCTTGCACCGTCTCGTCGTACCTTTTGACAATAACCAGGCGGAGCGCGATGTTCGGATGGTCAAAGTCCAGCAAAAGGTCTCGGGCTCCTTCCGCAGCGAAGCGGGAGCCAGCGCCTTTTGTCGCATCCGCGGCTACTTGTCGACATTGCGCAAGCAGGGCTTGGATCTGCTCGCCTCTTTGGAGGCCACTTTGCGCGGTCATCCCATCCTTCCTTCATTCCAGACTACCTGAGGTTGAGATGGTCCTTGGTCCCGAGCAGGGCGCAAATGTTCCCGTCGAGCGTAAAGTACGGTTGCTTCGTGCGCTTGATGGTTTCGGTCACTTCAGGGTCTGCGGCATGCACCACATCACGCACCTGGCGAGCAATGTCCTGCTGCTAGGCGGGCAGAGCAGCAATGTACTCATCGACGCGAGGATCAGTCTGAGAGGCACTCATACTAGCTCTGTTTCTCCCCCTGGAACATCCACCTGACTCCGTATTTATCCGTCAGCGCTCCATAGCTCCCAAACGGCATGTCCCTCAAAACGTCGAGCAGGGTTGGGTCTGCTCCTTGGGAGAGCTTGTCGAACAGCTCTTTGAGCTCCGCATAAGTTCCCTCGCTCATGTACAGGCAGACGGTATTGCCTGGTATTGGGGTTCGTGTGGGATGCAGCCAGTCCGATGCCGATATGTCTATGGCACCACTTATGAGCCGAGCATTGACCACTCTGTTGTGCTGCTCCGGTGGATACTGTCCTTTCATCGGCGAATCGCCAACCATCGTGAGAGAAAGCTCTCCCCCAAGGCAGGAGTGGTAAAATGCCATTGCCTGGGCACAATTCCCGTCGAAGAAGAGGTAGGGGGTGAGTTTCATGCGTGCGATTTCTCCTTTCGGTTGCCTTTGCAGAGCTATTGTATCAGGTGGCTGTTTTCCGTCGTTCGCAATAGAGAAGAAACGCCCGAATAGCAGTCACAAAAGGAAGCTTAGGACTCATTACCGCAACGCCGCTTATTCCTTCAGGTCGCCGATCTCGTGATCCCGAAAGAAGACACGCCAAGGACCACAGCCGAGCATGAAGGGCTGCATGAGAGCCCGTTCGGCTTGGACGGTGTGGTTTAAATCGTGAGCGGCCCAGGTCTGCAGCAGCTCTGCTAGGGTGACGATGCCCAGTTGCGGATGCTGTTTGGTCCCTCCCAGGTCGTCATCCTTCACCTGATTGAGCAGGAGCAGGCTTTCTTGCCGAGCGCGGGCGAACGTAACAACAAGCTGCTCAGGAGTCTGCGCCTCAAGGTCTGGGGCGGCACGGTTTGGATCAAAATCGACGAAATCCTCTCCGGTCAAAAAAGCGTGGAGGCGGACAGGAAAGACCTGCTGTTCCGCGTCTACTAAATGCTGGAAGCAATGGAACGCTGACCACTCTCCTTCGGCTGGCGGACGGGTCAGCAGATCGATGGGAAGCGTGCTGACCAGCCGCTGCCAGCGTTCTGTGGTGGTGGAGAGGACCGCGTATACGTACTCTACCAAGCTCTTCAATGGACACCTCCTGTTTTCTTTTCTCAAGTCCAAAGAGGACAGGAATGGGTATCTGTTCTACCAATGGATCGTGACAAAAGAGAGAGCGCTAGTTGCTTATTTTACGATACGGAAGCGAAGGCTCGTTATGCCAGCAGATGAGACGACCTCGGTTCTTTCGAGCTCAATTGACTGACTACTTAGATGATCAAATAGTCTGATACCCTCATTTAAGAGAATAGGGCACAGATGAATAACTATTTCATCGACGAGTCCGGCTTTGAGGCACTGCTGGTCAATACTCGCCCCTAAGAGAGCCACACTTTTGTCGCGAGCGGCTGTCTCGGCTCGCTGGACAGCACTCTCGATGCCATCAACAAACATAAATGTCAGCCCATCTTTAGTAAGAGGTTCTCGGGCAGCATGCGTCACAACAAACTGCGGCACCTTGACCATGCCGCCATACGGGAGTCCATTGATCTTCATGGTGCCTTCAAATGTCCGATTGCCTAGCACGACAGCGCCAATCTTCCCCATCACTTCATCAACCATTTCATCAGTGCCGTAATGAAAGGCCCAGTCCTCGATTTTGCCGTTCGGCCTCCCAATGAAACCATCGAGTGATATGGTGACGTGGATGAAGACTTTTCCCATAGCGACCCTCCTACTAGTTAGCTGGGGTCCTTATCCATGTAGCAAGCGCCATCGCTGAATATGTTGCGCCGTCAGAGTCCAGGGTATGTACTTTTAGGTAGTATAGCATTTCCATCTGTTACAGTGCTATACTACAGCTAATGAACCCCTGTACTGGCTACTTGGGATATCCGTTCCATAAAAATGCGCTGATGATGAGCGCCACTCCGATCTTTTCCTCCTTATCCACATCACGGGCAAGGTTTTCCACAGAACTCTTTACTGCTTGTTTTGGAACGGATATCCCAAGTAGCCAGCACAGGGGCTTGTTCCCGGTCAAACATCCCATAGTCCCTGAAGACCTGAGCAATCCTGATGCGATAGTCCTTGAGTATGTCGGCTCGTCCCTTGACTTCTGCCCTACGATGCGGCTCATTTTGCCTCAGTGCGAGCAGGGCCACTTCGTCGCGCCAGAAGGAGAGCGAGAGGATCTTGCCCGGTTGGGACAGACTCTCAAAGCGCTCGACCGAGAGAAATCCGTCTATTGCTTCGATTGAAGGGCGAATACGTGTTGAAAGGTCGAGGAATTCTTGCTCCTGACCATCCTTCAAGAAATTTTCAGCGATCACAGCGATCATGGCTCCGGTTTCCTTTCTTGTTCTGCTGTGTGCCTCTCACGAGATTTGTCTGAACATATCGCTAGTGCAGTCCATCCCATCAGATAGACTGACGGCTATGGAGCTCAGTGAAATTGAAGCGTGTAGAACCATCAGTTGTGCTGGTGGGTTCACGCGAATGTCAATGAGAGCATGTGGTGTCGTCCTTTTGATCCCGCTCCATGTCGTATGTTCGCATCTCTCCCGCCTGGACAGAGAACGAGTGAGAAAGTACGACTCTTCTCCCGCTCGTCGCTCTTTGTGCCTGGTTATCCGCTGGCCTGTTTGAGAGCAATACCTCCGCCTCTCAGAAACGGAGTCCGAACGTCTGCTCCATTCCCGTTTTTCCATCCGTGGTCAGGCGAACGGCGCGACTGGAAGGGTGGCGTTCGAGCCACTGGAGCTCGAAAAGACGACCAGCCAGCGCGGCACCAAGGGCTCCAGCGACATGGTGCTTGCGCTCGCTCCAGTCGATGTGCCAGGGGGCAACAAGCAGTCCCCGTTTTTTCAATGGTCCACTGGTGATACCGAAGGTGTCGAGCCAGGCAATCCCCTCCTCTTCCACCACATAGCCCGCATCCCCAACATGCAGGATCTGTCTCTGGACCAATGCTTCGGTCAGCAGCACACTCAGCGTTCCAGCCAGGTGGGTGTAGCACATCCTGGCCCGATGCAGCGCTTTCGCGTGCTCCGACGCGCTCAGCGTGCGAATCTTCACCTGAGGAGCGAGGCGGGCTAGATCTTCCATAATTTCTACAATGGTGGGATCAGTCAGATGGTAGAAGCGATTGCGCCCCTGCTTGACGACGGCCAAAAGCTCGCTCTCGACAAGGCGACCCAGGTGTTCACTGGCCGTCGAGGGGGCGACCCGCGCGCTTTTCGCCAGTTCGCTGGCAGTAAAAGCGCGCCCATCACTCAGGACAAGCATCATCGCCGCGCGCGTTGGGTCGGCCAGTAGAGCAGCGATCGAAGCAATATCAGCGTCTCCAGGCATCGTCTGTCCTCCTTTTCTAGAATCAAGGAATACTCTCCCAGTATACCCAAAACATGCTTCGGCTCTCACCGAACTATTCCCATGCTACACTCAGTTGCAGGCGCTCGATATTCAGATGACGAGTGTACAGTGAAGGAGAAAAGATGAAAATGCCATTTCCACCAGATCCGATTGCAGCTGTGAGTCACCTTGATCCCTATCCCTACTATGCGGATTTAGTCGCACGCAAGCCCATCTATCGTGACGAAACGCTTGGATTGTGGGTCGCCTCAAGTGCAGCCCTGGTGCGGGCTGTTCTGACGAGCGATATTTGCCGAGTACGGCCGTTAAATGAACCCATTCCCAAGGCGCTGCTTGGCTCGCCTGCGGCCTCTATCTTTGGGCATCTCGTTCGCTGGAACGATGGCGAACAGCATGGTCCTTGCAAGCAAGCCGTGCAAGCCTCTATGCAGTCCATCGAAGAGCGCTCCACCGCCGAGCTAGGCCACAAGTGGGCACGCTTTCTCCTGGGCGAGAGCCAGCCGCAGACTGCTTCTCGTCTCCAGGACTTTGCCTTTCACCTGCCAGTGTATGTGATCGCAAGCCTGCTCGGCATTCCTCAAGAAGAGCTGCACCATACAGCGTTGTGGGTGAGCGAGTATGTGCGTGGTCTCGCGCCAGCGAGTACTCCTTCTCAGGTCGAACAAGGAAAGGTTGCGAGCCGCCACTTGCTCGATCTCTTCCGCGCTCTCTTAAGCAGACATCAGGCAGGACTGGACAAGAGCCTCCTTGCGGGTCTCGCACTGGAGGTAAAGCGAGCCGGATGTGAAGAGACAGAGGGTATTGCCGCCAATGGAATTGGCTTCTTATCTCAAGCCTATGAGGCGACGGCTGGTTTGATTGGCAATACCGTCGTCGCGCTCGCTTCCCATCGCAGCGTGCGTGAGCAGGTGACCGCCGATCCCCGCCTTCTTCGCCTGGTCATTGAAGAAGTTCTTCGCTACGATTCACCAGCACAGAACACACGCCGCTTCCTTGCTCAGAATGGTCGTGTTGCCGGTCAAGCCATGCAAGAGGGTGACGGGATCCTTGTCGTTCTGGCCGCCGCCAATCGTGATCCAGCGCTCAATCCGAACCCTGAGCGATTCGATATGTTGAGGCGGGACCGACACCTGTTTACCTTCGGTACTGGCCCCCACGCCTGTCCAGGCGCTACGCTTGCTGCTCTGATTGCACAGGCTGGTGTTGAGCAATTGATGGCATCTGGAGCTGATCTCGAACAACTCGGCGCAACCGTCGTCTATTACCCTTCTGTGGCCGTACGCATTGCTCTTCTGTCGTAAAGTAAAGGGGTCACCATATTTTTTCGCGCGATTATCTCGACTGTAATGCTTAAAGGCTGTAAGGAAGGCTGCTCACGTTCCTACGTAACGTTAACGGCGTACACCGCGTAAGGGACTCTCGAAGACTAAATCGTCCCACTGTGGTATACTGCGCGAAGAAAAGTTCTTATGGAGGGACGAGCATGGAACTAACAGAGGAAGTCAAAGAGTTGCTGTTGAAGACGGCGAAGGATCTCAAGGGAAACGCGCGCCGCATGTTCATGGCCCGGACAGTGCAAGCACTGGGCGAAGGTGGTCAGCGGCTGGCCGAACGAGGGTTGGGGTGGAATCGCGAAACCATCCGCAAAGGCATGCACGAAGCCGCGCATGGGATCGCCTGCATAGATGGCTTTCGGTTGCATGGGCGCAAGCGCAGCGAAGACCATCTACCCAATCTGCTGCGCGATATCACCGCCATTGTGGATGGTCAGAGCCAGGCGGATCCGCAGTTTCGCACGACGCGCCTCTATAGCCGGCTGACGGCGACGGAAGTGCGTCGCCAGTTGATCGCCCAACAAGGCTACACGGATGAGGAATTGCCGACAGCGGAGACCATTGGAGCCAAACTGAACATGCTGGGGTACTACCCGAAAAAGGTGGCCAAGAGCCAGCCCCAAAAAAACTTCCCGAGACCGACGCCATCTTTGCTCAAGTGAAGCAGCCGTGGGGGCAAAAGCGGCGTCGAGGATGAGGTGGTAGAATAAGGGAACGTTTGCAGTCTCTGTGAGGCAAGGAGAGAAGGTATGAAACGTGCCCGAAGCTATCCGAATGTGCTGCGGCGCTGGTATCGACCAGTGGAGCATGAGTGCCCGGAGTGTCATCGAACGCTGCGGCAAGCCATGACGCTGTCGAAGCGGACGGTGATCACGTTGGCAGGGGTGATCCGGCTGATCCACGCGGGCTATCGCTGCCCGGATGGGCAGTGCCCGGGACACCAGCGGACGTACCGCAGCCCAGCGGCCGATGCGCTGGCGCTACCCGGCTTCACCTATGGGCTGGACATCGTGCTGCTGGTAGGGCGGCTGCACCCCTGCCTCGCACCAGACGGTGGATGAAGTCCACGAAGAGCTGTTGGAGCGCCTGGCGCCATTGGGGGTGAGGATCTCGCGGCGCGAGATCCTGTATCTGTTTGAAGCGTACTGCACGCTCTTGCGCGCGAGTAGCGAGGCCAAAGACGACCAGGAGTGGTTGGGGCAGGTGGAGAAGAACGGGGGTATCATCGTGTCGGTGGACGGCATCCAACCGGAGAAGGGCAACGAGACGGTCTACGTGGTGCGCGATGCGCTCACCGGGCGGGTGCTGGCAGCCGAGCAAGTGAGCTCATCGGAGACGGCGGTGATGAAAGCGCTCTTAGCCCCGGTGGTGGCCTTGAAGGTGAAGGTGCTGGGCACGATCACCGACGCGCAGGAGAGCGAGCTGAAGGCGGTAGAAGAACTCTGGCCACAAGTGCCGCATCAGGTCTGCCAGTTCCACGCGCTTCGCGACGCATCGAAATCGGCCTTCGAGGCGGACAAGCAGGTCAAAACGGCCATGCGCAAACGCTTGCAGCCCAAGCTGAGAGCGGTGCGCAAGCAGATCAAGAAGCACTTGGCCAAGGCCTCGCCCGACGAAGCTCAGCAACTCGCGACGCTCGACGACTACGCTACGGGATTGCTCACCGCCCTGAACACCGATGGGCTCCAGCCCTTTAAGTACGCGACGGTGGAAGCCGCCGAGATGTTCGATGAAATTGAAGCCAGCCTCGGGCAGCTCTTAAAAAAGGGGGGCCTGTAAGCCCGCTCTGTGCGCAGAAGCTGGCGCGTCTCAAGACCATCGTCGCCGAGCGGTCCGCCTGGCGCGGACCAGTTGGCACACGTCAAACGCCTGCACGGATGGCTGCTGGAGGTCGAGCACCTCCTGGACGCAAGCCCGGCGCAAGAAGGAGAAGTGGTGAGCAATGCCACGGTCGGCAGCCGCCTGGATGCCTGGCGCGCGCAGATGGCTACCCGGCTGAGCGATGGCACCCTTTCCGATCAAGAGCGGGAGTATCTGACCGAGTTCTTACAGGTGCTCTCCAACTTACGGCCCTACCTGGTGCAGTGTTACGATCGGGAGGAGTTCCCCCGCACCAATAATGAAATGGAAGGCAGTATCCGCCGGCTCAAGACCCGCTACCGCCGCATCAGCGGCCGCAAGAACTGGAATGCCTATTTGTTGCGCTACGGGCGTTCTGTAGCATACTACGAGTGGTGGGAGCATGATGCCGCCCGGCGGCAGCAACTGATCGAGCGGGCCTCCAAGCTCGACCGCGCTCGCTGGCGAGCACTGCGTCACGAGGCGACGATCGCCCAGCACGAGCAACTCACGCGCTTTCGCTTCCGCCATCGGCGCCAGGCCTATCTTGCTTCACTTGAGGTGCGCTGGGCTGCCGCTGCTTCGACGTGACTTTTGCTCTGACGGAAAAAAACCCCTGAACGGAAAAGAGAGCTTGACAGCAGGTGTAGCCTGAAGGAAAGAAAGAAGGAGGATGAAAAGCACGACAGGAGAATGACCATGGTCCGACGAACCCGACCCCCGCGTCCCGAAGCGACGCACACGATGACGCTGACCCCGTTGAAAGAGTCTTGCCAGCAGTGCGGTCAGCCCCTGTGGGTGGGTTATCACGCCCATCGCACGGTGACCAAGTTGGATGGCCTGTGGAAGTTGACGATTGTGGTGCGTCGCTGTATCCAGCCGGAGTGCCCGCGCTACCATGTGGCCTACCGTCCCGAAGAAGAGGGAGGCTGGGCACTGCCCCACGGCGAATTTGGCCTGGAGGTAATTGCCTTGATTGGCCGCTGGCGTTTTCGCGAGCATCGCAGCGTGCCGGAGATGCACCGGGCTCTTCTGGCTCGTGGAGTGGGCATCACGGAGCGCAGTGTCACCAATTTGATGCAGAGATATGAAGAATTGGTGGCGTTGCGCGTGGCCGATCACGAGCGCATCAAGGCACGCTTGCAGAAGCAAGGGCGTGTGATTCTAGCCATCGATGGCTTGCAGCCGGATGTGGGGCATGAAGTGCTTTGGGTGGTGCGTGACTGTCTCTCGGAGGAGATCCTGCTGGCACGTCCTCTGCTCAGTAGTAGCCAGGGTGATCTGACCAGCTTGCTCACCGAAGTCAAGGAGCAACTGGATCAGCTGAAAGTCCCAGTCAAAGGGGTGATATCCGATGGCGAAGAAACCATCGGCAGTGCGGTGGCCTTTGTCTTCCCCAAGGTGCCTCATCAGCTCTGTCAGTTTCACTACTTGAAAGATGCCACCGAGCCGCTCTACGATGCGGATCGACACGCGAAAACGCAGTTGAAGAAACTCGTACGCGGGGTGCGACCCCTCGAGCGAGCCTTAGAGGAGCGCAGTGACCCCGAGGCCGAAGCGATCCGTGGGTATTGTCTGGCAGTAAGAAGCTCGTTGACCGATGATGGGCGTGCACCATTGGATGCCTCGGGCCTCAAATTGCAGGATCGACTCACGCAGATCAGCGACTCCATTGCCCGTGTGGAGGGGAAAAAAGCCTTCCGCCAGCACTGAAACACTTGCAGCAGATCCTCACCAGGGCACTCGCACGCACGGCGGCGCTGTGGCCCTCTCTCAAGGATGCCTATGCCCTGGTGCATCAAGCCGCGCACATTTTAGCCAATCACGAGCGGCAGACGGGCGCTCAGGTTCGGGAAACGTATCTAGCTTGGATCAAGCATATGCAGGAACAGAAAGCGAGCCTGGGAGTACTCAGTACAGCTATTGATCATTTTGTGGAGAAAACAACCAACTTTGCTCCTGGGTTGTTTCACTGTTATGACGTGCCAGACCTGCCGAAGACCAATAATGATCTGGAGCATTGTTTTGGCGTCGCCCGTGCGCATGAGCGCCGCGCGACCGGACGCCGGGGCGCTATTCCAGGGGTGGTGGTGCGTGGCTCCGTCCGTCTGATGGCTGTGGTGATGACCCAACACGAGGACCTACAGGTGGCTGACCTGCAACCCCGCGATTACCAGGCCTGGCGGCAACTGCGGATACAACTGCGCTATCGCCAGGAAGCGCGCCGCCTGCAGTTCCGTTTTCGCAAGGACCCTGCCGCTTACCTGGCCGCTCTGGAAGCTCAACTTCTCGAGTGATCTTTTCCGTTCAGGGAAAAAAACGAGCTCAAGCCGTGGCTGAAACAGTGTTGGTGTATCCCGCCTGAGGCCAGCGCCGCATTTGTGTGGCGCATGGAAGATGTATTGGAGGTCTACACGCGTCCGTATGACCCCCGCTTTCCACAGGTTTGTATGGATGAAAGTGCCAAACAGCTGCTCAAGGACAAACGGGAGAGCCTGCCTATGCAACCGGGTCAGCCTGAGCGGGTTGATTACACCTTTGAATCAGCAGGGATGTGCAAGATTTTCCTGGCCTGCGAGCCACTCACAGGGCAGCGGCAGGTCAAAGTGACCCAGCGTCGTACGAGCCAGGATTGGGCCCATTTCATCCGCGAACTGGTCGATGTGCAGTATCCTACCGCTGAGAAACTGGTGTTGGTCATGGATAACCTCAACACCCATACCCCGTCCTCCTTGTATCAGACGTTTGCCCCAGCCGAAGCACGCCGTATCCTGCAGAAGCTAGAAATCCATTACACCCCAGTACATGGCAGTTGGTTGAATATGGCCGAGATTGAACTTTCCGCTCTGGCGCGCCAGTGTCTCTCGCGCCGCATTGGCACACAAGAGGAGTTGGAGCGCGAGGTCCACGCCTGGCAACACTCTCGCAATGAGGAGGCCATCACGGTCAACTGGCGCTTTACCACGGCTGATGCACGCATCAAGCTCAAGCGTCTCTACCCTTCGCTTGAACCACGAAAGCGGTCATCGCAAAAGAACAATGTTGCAAAGAAAGCTTGACAGAGCAATTACCACATCATCATCATTTTTGCAACACAACCGTTTGTGCTGCTGTACCTGCTCAAAGTGCTCTTTGGGGGCCAGTCGATGAACGCATTGCCGCGCTGGCTCTTTAGCAATATGGCCTTGATGGAGTTGGTGGGCTTCAATGGGCGGCAAGTGGAAGAGGGCTTGACCAAGCGCGGGGACGCGCAACGCACCAGCAAGCAGAAGCAAGGCCCGCTCTCCCCCAGTGCCTGGCCGAGAACATCAGCAAACTGACGGCAGAGCAACTGGAACCACTCTTCAACCAGATGGTGCAGTGTGTGGTGAGATGGGGACTGCTCGATGGGCAACGCATCGCGGCCCTGGATGGCAGCAAATTGCCGACGCCAAAGAGCTATGAGGGCTGCGGCAAGCTGAAGCAAACCCGTAGTGTCAAGGTCAAAGGGCAGAAGGAGCGAGCAACGGAGGAATACTACCTCTATGGGTGGAAAGTGCTGGTGCTCATCGACGTGCCCACGCGCCTGCCGCTGGCCATGAAAGTGGTCAAGATCCAGGAGTATGAAGGTCGCTGGTTAGTGCCCCTTTTGGCGCAAGCGCAAGAGAATCTGGGCAGCGGGGGCACATCAGCACGATCGTCATTGATCGGGGCTATTTGGATGGAGAGGATTTGTGGCAGGTGCATCGGCAGGGGATCATCTTTGTGGTGGTGGGCAAAACCCACATGGCGGTGACCCAGGATGCCCAGGCGCTGGCCAAAGGCGAACGGGGGCAGGTCCGTGAACGCGTGGTCCGGCATGGACATGGCAAAACGGCGCGTGAGGAGCGTTTACGCACCGAACTGGTGGGCATCGAGGGACTGACGACCTATGATGCCTATGGGGACCCAGAGCAGACGAGAGTCACGCTCATCGGCGCGATTACCAAGGCCAGCCTATCAACGCTGTGGTCGTGCGTCGCTGGGACAATCGGGTGCCAGCCACGGACGGCACGGTTTACTTGACGAATGGCTCGGTCCGTGACCCGTTTGTGGTCTTTGATCGCTATGACGGCCGCTCGGTGATTGAGAATGGCATGTTCAAGGAGGGGAAGTATCCCTGGCACTTAGGCCGTTTCCCCAAGCGAACTGAGGCCGCCGTGGTCGTGCATGTCCATTTTACCTTGCTGGTCATGGCCCTGTGTACCGCCTTTCGCTTGTGGCAAGCTCAACAGGCTACTGCTCCCAGGCAGCAGACCGAGAGCCGTCCCAGTTTGAGTACCACACTGCTGGGGGGTGAAGGCACCGCGCGTTGGCGACTGCGTCTGAAGGAGGAAAATCGGGATAAAATCATCGTCTTCATCGGCCAGGCTTATGGGGTATTCCATCTTGCAGAATTTGCCATTTTGACCCATCTGCCTCTCCGCCGCCTCCCCTCCTCTCTCGGCTCTCCACAGGCCGTTCTTCAGCGCTTTGGCATTAGCCCTTGAGTCTTATATCAAAACGTCAGGACTGTCAGAAGTACCTCTTGACAAAAACAGTAGTATGTGTTACTAGTGTCACTGACACTCCTTGTTGTCGATTCTGAATGAGATTATACTATACCTCCGGTGCGGTTCGTCGTGCTGCTTTGACCCCTAGAGTGGAGAAGCGAGCCACTAGACCGCTTGAGTTGCCGTCTTTCTTTGCAGGGCCCGAACACGATTCACGAATAGGTAGGTAAGGATGCGCATACATTCACGGATCGTCATAGGATCGATGGTGGGTCTAGGTTTCGTCGTGATTGGTATCGTCGGGTTGCACCTGGGAGGGGAGAGCGTGCTCAAAGTCGGTGTCTATTCTCAACTCCTCGGGGCTTTCATCGGTGGTTTCCTCACTCTCCTTTCTGCCAACACTTCCTGGCTCTCAGGAGAGGCTGCCGCGCTCTGGCCGAAGCGCGAACGGTTGGGCTGGACCCTCATTGGCTGCGGGTGCATCGTGTGGGGGATAGGTGAGGGATTCTGGCGGTATGACTTTGCTCTCGGTCAGAATCCCTTTCCTTCCCTGGCGGATCTCGGCTATGCCAGTTTTCCTCCTCTGGTGTTGCTGGGCCTTCTCTTGTCCTTTTCCAGGATCGGAAGTCAGCGTCTGCTGGTTCTGCTTGACAGTCTGATCGCTATGGGATCCATTCTGGCAATCGCCTGGTATCTTCTGCTTGGGTCGTTGGCACAAGCGTCTGGGGAGACCACGCTTGCAAAATTTCTTGGGCTCTACTATCCGACGGCAGATGTGGCACTGGTGAGCTGCGTTATTTTCTTCCTCCTTTGCAGACAAGGGCCCGTTTTTCACACACCTGCTCGGCGGGTGAGTTTACTGGTTCTGGGCTGCGGCTTGAGCCTGCTGCTTCTCTCGGATTCTCTCGCAGCCTGGAGTGTCCAGCAAAACGCCGGAATCTACGTCGATGGGACCTGGATGGACTTGGGCTGGCCTTTGGGGATGATGGCCATAGGCGTAGCTGCCCACTTACGTGGCACTCTGTCAGCCACCCAGCCAATAGTCTCGCAGGATCAACCCCAAAGCCAGACGAGGCGTGTCCGCTTCAGCCCGCTGCAAGCGATCCCCTATGTCTTGCTGTTCGTCCTTTTGACGGTGCTGCTCGCCAATGGGCTTTCTTCTACGCCGAGTCAGCAGTACATCCGCCCGGTGCTGCTGGTGGCTACTCTGCTTGTTATCAGTCTCGTCGTCGTCCGGCAGATTCTGATGGGGCAAGCGGAACAGCAAGCCGTGTTGGCGTATGAGCAGCAACGGCAGGTGAATCAACTCAAGGATGAGTTGCTGGTGAATCTGAATCACGAGCTACGGACCCCCTTAACCGCCATTGCAGGCTATGTGGAGCTGCTGCGCATGCACGATCAGCAGCTTGACCCTGCTTCGAGGATGACCTTTCTGGATGCGGCAGCGCAGGGCTGCGAAGATCTGCTCACGCTGGTCACGCACTTGCTGGAGGCAGCAGCCATGAGCCAGGGGACCTGGTCGCTCCATTGCCAGCCCTGTGCGGTTGAGAGAATCGTGGAGGAGGTGGTAAGTTGCCTGGACCCAGGGGACCGACAAGCGCACCCACTGCAGATGGAACTGGCGAACCAATCGCTGGTCTGGGCCGATCCCCAGTATGTCCGTCAGGTAGTGCTCAATCTGCTCTCCAATGCGCTTAAATATACCCCGACTCAGACGCCGATTCTGCTCCGTACCAGTCTGAGAGGAGGTCCTGAAACGCAGCAGGTCTGCATCACGGTCCAGGATGTCGGCCCGGGCATTCCCCCGGCAGAACAGCCCCTGCTCTTTCAGAAGTTTGTGCGCCTGCGGCGCGACCTGGCGGGAACGATCGGGGGCAGTGGTCTGGGACTCTACTTGTGCAAGCGATTAGTCGAGGCGATGGGAGGACAGATCTGGGTTGAGAGTTCTGGCAAGGCAGGAGAGGGAAGTTGCTTTTGCTTTACCCTACCTGCCTCGCCTCCTTCTTTAGGACGAGAGGGCACGGAAGGAACAGCACCTTCCGCTGCGGTTTCACCCCTCTCCAAAACCATTTCCGGTCTCTTCTGAGGTAGACTTTATCCAATCGCTAGACAAAAATGGAAAGGCAGAGTAAGCTTCTTTCAAAATTCGTACGAAGGAAAAAGAAGAGATGCTGACTCTGCCAAAAGGGATTATACAAGTGTTGCGCCAATTTGAGGCGGCCTTGAGCGAACGAGTGTGGGAATGGGCCAAGGTGCTCTTGATAGGAGCGATCCTGGCTCCTGGAGAGCGAACCGTTGCTGCCATCTTGAGAGTGATGGGATGTTCGGACGAAAAACAATTCCAGAACTATCATCGCGTGCTCAATCGTGCCACCTGGTCGAGTCGAGAACTGAGTCGCCTGTTGCTGGGGTTGCTGGAGCGTCTGTTTGTTGCAGGGACGAGCCAGTGATCCTGGGCATCGACGAAACCATCGAGCGCCGACGAGAGATTGCCGCACGAGGGGTCTATCGTGATCCCGTTCGGTCGAGCAAGGAGTTTTTTGTGAAAACCAATGGCTTGCGCTGGATTGCGCTGATGCTCTTGACCCCCATCCCGTGGGCACAGCGGGTGTGGGCCTTGCCCTTTTTGACCGTGTTGGCTCCCTCCGAACGCTATCATGAACAGCGCAAGATGCGACATAAAACCATCACCGATTGGGCTTGGCAGATGATCCTGCAAGTGGCTCGCTGGATGCCAGGTCGACGTCTGATCGTGGTCGCTGATGGGACGTATGCCGTGCTGGAGTTCCTGCTGAAAGTCAGCCGCTTGCCTTGGGTGAGTGCCATCACACGATTGCGCCTGGATGCGTGTTTGTACGATCCTGCCCCTGTGCGTGAAGCAGGCAAACGAGGTCGACATGCGCTCAAAGGCAAAGTTCAACCAAAGCTTTCTGCGCGCCTCACCGATCCCAGGACGCAGTGGAAGAAACACACGCTGTCCTGGTATGGGGGACAACGCGAGAGATGGAGATCGCCACGGGCACGGCTCTGTGGTATCAATCGCCTGTCCCTCCTGTCGCGATCCGTTGGGTGCTCATTCGCGATCCAGAAGGAAAGTATGAGCCAATGGCTTTGCTTTGCACTGATCAGGATGGAGAGGCTGCCCAGATCGTGGAGTGGTTGGTTGTGTTGCAAAAATGATGATGATGTGGTAATTGCTCTGTCAAGCTTTCTTTGCAACATTGTTCTTTTGCGATGACCGCTTTCGTGGTTCAAGCGAAGGGTAGAGACGCTTGAGCTTGATGCGTGCATCAGCCGTGGTAAAGCGCCAGTTGACCGTGATGGCCTCCTCATTGCGAGAGTGTTGCCAGGCGTGGACCTCGCGCTCCAACTCCTCTTGTGTGCCAATGCGGCGCGAGAGACACTGGCGCGCCAGAGCGGAAAGTTCAATCTCGGCCATATTCAACCAACTGCCATGTACTGGGGTGTAATGGATTTCTAGCTTCTGCAGGATACGGCGTGCTTCGGCTGGGGCAAACGTCTGATACAAGGAGGACGGGGTATGGGTGTTGAGGTTATCCATGACCAACACCAGTTTCTCAGCGGTAGGATACTGCACATCGACCAGTTCGCGGATGAAATGGGCCCAGATCCTGGCTCGTACGACGCTGGGTCACTTTGACCTGCCGCTGCCCTGTGAGTGGCTCGCAGGCCAGGAAAATCTTGCACATCCCTGCTGATTCAAAGGTGTAATCAACCCGCTCAGGCTGACCCGGTTGCATAGGCAGGCTCTCCCGTTTGTCCTTGAGCAGCTGTTTGGCACTTTCATCCATACAAACCTGTGGAAAGCGGGGGTCATACGGACGCGTGTACACCTCCAATACATCTTCCATGCGCCACACAAATGCGGCGCTGGCCTCAGGCGGGATACACCAACACTGTTTCAGCCACGGCTTGAGCTCGTTTTTTTTAGTACCTTGCGGACGGTTTCGTGGCTGACGTGTTCCACATAGCCCAGTTCCACCATGCGATCGGCCAACAGTCGTAAGGTCCAGCGAGCCTGGCCAGCAGGGCAGGGACCGCAGGAGAGGGCAAGCAGATGGGCTTCCTGCTCTCCATCCATGGCAGGGGTGCGTGTATGCGGTCCATGGCGATGATTGAGCGCATCATCCAGCCCATTGTTCACGAAGCGCTCACGGATGCGCATCACGGTGTAGCGACTCATCTCAAATGCCTCGGCTACCTGCTCATCCGTCCAACGAGGTCCAGGTGCATTCCGATCGATTTTGAGTAAAATACGGGCATGAGCCAATTGGCGCGCGGATGCTTTGCCCGAGGAAATCAACTGATGCAAGACAAAACGCTGCTCCTCGCTCAAATCGATTTCATGTTTGTGTGGTCGCTCTCTCATGGATCCCTCCTTGAACAATGGAAAACTCATCTTTGTCCAAGGATATCCTCTTTTGGGCTATGTTGCAAACCATGCTTGACAGAGCAGTAAGCTCTGCTTCTATTCGAGAAGAGCAGAGGAGTTCCCTTCATGAACCAACAGAACCCGTTCAAATGGCGTCATTTTGAGGCAGAGATCATTCTGCTGTGCGTGCGCTGGTATTTGCGCTATGCGCTCAGCTACCGCGATCTGGAAGAGATGATGCTGGAACGGGGATCTGCAGGTCGACCACACCACGATCTACCGCTGGGTGCAGCGCTATGCTCCAGAACTGGAAAAACGCTGTCGGCCTCATCTGAAAGCCTCCACTGACTCCTGGAGAGTGGATGAAACCTACATCAAAATCAAAAAAACCTGGATGTATCTCTACCGAGCCGTCGACTCGGAAGGCAACACCCTGGAGTTTCTCCTCAGCCCGACGCGAGATGCTGAGGCCGCCAAACGCTTCTTCGTCAAAGCGCTGCACTCCTCTGCTTGTTCAGCGCCTCAAGGATGTCCGGTCCAGGAGCAGGCGGAAGAGCCCACTGCTGCAGCTGACCCCAACCCCACCACGTCTGCCCCTCGTGTGATCAATGTCGATAAGAATGCGGCCTATCCCAAGGCCATTGCTGCCCTCAAAGCCTCTGGAACGCTTCCCGAGCGTGTCGAACTGAGGCAGGTCAAATACCTCAATAACTTGGTGGAGCAAGACCACCGTTTTATCAAACGGCTGGTCAAGCCTGGGATGGGCTTCTTTTCCTTTGAAACGGCAGGGCGAACGCTGCAGGGCTACGAGGTCATGCACATGATTCGCAAGGGACAGGCCAGAGGGGTGGGCAAAGGAGACATCACTGGGCAGGTCACCTTCATCGCCAGCTTGTTTGGAGTGGCCGCCTAAGCCGAGCAAGAAGGAGAGCCTTCACGCTCGTTGCGTTTCATGCTGATTTTTTGCAACACGCACAAGAAGAACTGGCAGAAATGGGTAAATTGGGTCAAGTTCCTTTGCCGACATCCAACTCGGAACTTTCCACACTTTTCCTCTTGACTCTGGAGTATGATACAGGGTGTAGAGTGTTTCTGAAGGAGGGACAAAGGGGGGTACTCTCTCGATTTGCGCGACATCGGGTCAGCATATCCAATGCTGATCTCGGCGCGAGACTGCCTGCTCGCACTCTGCCAGCCTTGCTCCATCTCCAATCCTGAGACCACGTGGGTAATGTTGCTCATGCGCAGTCCTTCCGATTGGGATATACTATGAGCAGACCCAGACATACAGACGGGCAGTACGGCGTGCTTACGTACACTCTCACCCCCTGTTTGGAACGACTCCTGGCAGAGGGGTAGCCGTGCTCTCGGCAGTAGAAACCGTGGAGCGTTCTCGACTATGCAGCACCAGCGCATCCCGCTCACATCCAAGCAGGGCTCCTGGCCTGAACGAGCGGCACATCGTCACTTGCCGGCAGAACTCACTCCTCTCATCGGGCGTGAGCGAGAAGTAGACATACTCTGTTAATTTGCTGACCCGTCCAGCAGTGCGGTTGCTGACACTGCTGGGACCAGGTGGCGTTGGCAAGACACGACTGGCACTGTCTGTCGCAACACGTCTGCAACCGCATTTCAGCGATGGCGTCCACTTTGTGCCTCTGGCGACGATTCGAGATCCTGGCCTGGTCGTTCCTACGCTTGCGCAGGTTTTGCACCTGCAGAGGGCAGGGGATACTCCCTCCTGGACCAAGTGCAGGAGGTACTCTATGACAAGCACGCCCTGCTCTTGCTCGATAATTTTGAGCACGTAGTGCAGACAGCTCCAGTGCTGGAAGATTTGCTTTTAGCGTGCCCCTCCCTCACAATCCTGGTGACCAGCCGCGATGTTCTCCACTTGCGAGCGGAACGTCAGTTTCCCGTGGCTCCTTTCCCGTTGCCCGAGCTTTCGCAGGGGGCCGATATCGAAGCGCTCGCCCTCAATCCAGCCGTCGCACTTTTCCTGGAGCGTGCCCAGGCGATCGTGCCCAGCTTCCAACTCACAGCAGCCAATGCTCGCGCGATCACGGATATCTGCATTGCTCTCGATGGCTTACCACTCGCCCTCGAACTGGCCGCCGCTCGCGTCAAAACTCTGCCCCCCCAGGTACTTCTGGCTCGTCTCTCCCAACGTCTTGCTGTGCTCACCGGCGGTACGCGCAGCTTGCCAGAGCGCCAGCAGGCCCTGCGCAAGACGTTGCAATGGAGCTATGAATTACTCTCACCGCATGAGCAATGGCTCTTCCGCCTGCTCGCCGTTTTTGTCGGCGGTTGTACTCTCGAGGCAGTAGAGGCGGTGGCGAAAGCTCTCACCGGTCAGGATGCCTCTCTGCTCGACACGGTGACAGCCCTGGTGGATAAGAGTCTGCTTGTACCGGTCGACGAGGCGCGAAGGAGCCGCGCTTTGGGATGTTGGAGACCGTCCGCGAGTATGGCCTGGAAGCCTTGCGTGAATGCGGAGAGAAGGAGAACACCTCCCAGGCTCATGCCAGCTATTACCTGCGGCTTGCCGAGGAGGCCGAGACCCACTTCAAAGGCGGCGGACAGCAACTCGTTTGGCTCAAACGGCTCACACGGGAGCAGGCCAACCTGCGTGCGGCCCTCGCCTGGCTGCTGGAGCGACGAGAGGCTCAGACGCTGCTCCAGCTCAGCGGGGTCTTATGGTGGTATTGGAACCTGCGCGGTTCCAGTAGCGAGGCGCTGGAATGGCTCGAGCGGGCACTCGAGCTCCCAGACGCGGAGGAACCGACCGTCGCTCGTGCGAAAGCCCTGTGCGGCGCAGGGTTTTTGACCGTGTACCTACACAGTCCAAGGCGTGAGGGCCTGGCCTTGCTCGAGCAGAGCCTGGCCACCGCTTCGCAACTGGGAGAGCAGGTGACGATGGCAGAAACGTGTGGATGGTATGCCCAGGCACACCTCTATCTGAAGGATTATCGCGCGGCCCGTGCGCTGGCCGAGCGCGGCATCGCTCTGAGTCATGTTTTTGCCGGCTTCAACCAGAGTATGCTGGCCATAGTGGTTGAGAAAGAGGGAGAGGAAGCCGAGGCTGTCGCCCAGTGGGAGCGCTCCCTCCAGTATGCGCATGAACTGGACGAGAACGTCGCCGTAGGAACCCGCGCGCGCCGACACCTGGCCGCACTCGCTTTGGCACACGGGGACTCTGCGCGCGCAACAGCTCTGCTGGAAGAGAATTTGGCTCTCTCGCGCGAAGCGGGCAATCTGACTGCACTCTGCTGGGCTCTAGCGGGCCTGGCAGAGCTCGCCGGGCTCCAAGGAGACCACGTTCAGGCACAGGCCCTGTGCGACGAGGGCTTGGCTCTCTGCGTGAGATCGGAGATCGCTACGCCACCAGCCGCCTGCTATGTATTCAGGGAAAGATAGCCCAGGCACAAGGAGAGCATGAGCAAGCCGCCCTCTCGTACCGTGAGAGCCTGGGGCTTTCGGCAACGCTCGATGCCAGCACAATCGCCGGGCAGTGCCTGCTGGGACTGGCACACGAAGCCCTGACAGCAGGGGACTTCTCGCAAGCCACCCGCCTGTTCGCCGCCGCGACGCACCGGCTCGCCCTCAACAGGCACCTGGCTCCTGTTGAACGAGCCGTGTATGAACGGAATGTGGCCGACCTGCGTGCACACCTCGATGCCACCACCTTTACCACCGCCTGGGCCGAAGGGGAGGTCATGACGCCACAGCAAGCACTTGCCTCCTCATACGTCTTCCATCATGAAGCGGTATCTTCCCCCAGCAGTGGGAAACCGCGGACGTTCCGTTCTCCGGATCACCTCTCGGCGCGGGAGGTGGAAGTGCTGCGTCTGGTGGCACAGGGATGGACTGATGCCCAGATCGCTGAGGAACTGGTCATCAGCACGCGCACCGTCAATGCCCACCTGACCTCGATCTACCGCAAAATTCGCGTCTCCTCCCGTCACGCTGCCGCCCACTATGCCCGCATACACCTCCTGGTGTGAGTCTTCTCCGTCAATTACCTAGGTAACTTCTTCCACATCATCTTCCCGCCACACCATCATTACGTAGTCGAAATAGGTTCTCTTACAGATGTGCTGACTCCGCTGCCCTGGTAGACTCTTCCAAAGAGGAACGCTCCCTCACAGGGTGAGGGGAAGGAACAATCAGAGATGAGGAAAGACATTTCGCATATGTTTTTCCTGAAAGGAGCAGGCAGATGAACCTTGCACAGGGACTTGCCCATGCCGTACAAGTAGCTGGGAACCGCCTGGCTGTCTCCTGCGGGGAGACCGAGTATACTTGGAGTCAGTTTGCGTACCGCACAGATTGTCTCGCACGCGGACTGGCGCATCTGGGCGTCGAGCGCGGCGACCGTGTCGCGGTGCTGATGCTCAATTGTCACCGCTACTTCGAACTCTACTATGCCTGCGCCCGTATGGGAGGCGTGATTGTCCCCTTGAATACCCGCCTGGCCCCACCAGAAATCGACTTTATCCTCAACGACAGCGAAGCCAGGGTGCTATTCGTTGACAAGACCTTCGCCCCTTTTACGTCGAAGTGGGAAAGCTTCTCTCACGTCCAACAGATTGTGTACAGTGGTCTCCAAACCGAAGAGGCGCCCGCGGAAATGCTCCATTACGAACGCCTGGTGCAGCAGGGGGCAGCCAGACGCACCAGTGCGGACCAGGAGGTTGGCGAAGATGACCTCTGCGGGTTGTTCTACACGGGTGGCACGACGGGACGGGCCAAAGGGGTCATGCTTTCCCACAACAATATCGTCTCCAATGCCATGCATTTTATCATGGCCACTGGGACCGATGAACGTGATGTGTACCTGCATGCGGCACCGATGTTCCATCTGGGTGATCTCGGTGGTGCCTTTGGCACGGCCATGCAGGGAGCTTGCCATGTCTTTGTGCCCCAGTTCCAGCCGATCCAGGTCTTAGAGGCCATCCAGGCGAAAAGGGTGACGGTGACGATGTTGGTGCCAACCATGATCAATGTGTTGCTTAACCATCCCAAGGTAGAGAGCTACGATGCCTCCAGTTTGCGCACGCTCATCTACGGAGCCTCGCCGATGCCCGTCGAACTGCTCAAGAAGGGCCTGAAGAAGTGGGGACAGGTCTTTATGCAGGGCTATGGCATGACCGAGACGGCTCCTATCCTCACCACGCTACACCAGTGGGATCATATCGTTGATGGAACACCTGAGCAGGTGCGCCGCCTCAGTTCCTGTGGCAAGCAAGTTCTGGGCGTCGAAGTGCGAGTGGTCACGGCCCGCGGAGAGGATGTGAAGCCCGGGGAGATGGGGAGATCATTGCGCGTGGCCCCAATGTGATGCTGGGGTACTGGCGCATGCCAGAGGCCACAGCCGAAGCACTCAAAGATGGGTGGATGCACACTGGAGACCTGGCAACCGTCGATGAGGAGCACTACATCTATATTCTCGATCGAGCCAAGGATATGATGATCTCCGGCGGCGAAAACGTCTACTCCGTAGAGGTGGAGCAAGCCCTCTCTACCCATCCGGCGGTGCTGGAAGCGGCGGTCATTGGGATCCCAGATGAACGGTGGGGCGAGGCTGTCCACGCGGTGGTCGTCTGCAAACCTGGGATGCAGGTAAGCGGTGAGGAATTGATCACCCACGCTCGTACCCGGATTGCAGGCTACAAGGTGCCGCGCAGTATCGAGTTCCACAGCGAAGCCCTGCCCAAGAGTGGAGCGGGCAAAATTCTCAAGCGGGAACTGCGCGAGCCCTCACTGGGCCGGCAAGAGCCGCAAGGTCAACTAAGCGCGAGCGGGAGGAGGCAGACCATGTATGATGTGATTGTGGTGGGTGCGCGCTGTGCTGGCTCACCGACCGCAATGCTGCTGGGACGCCTTGGCTACCGGATCTTGCTCCTTGACCGGGCGACCTTCCCGAGCGACGCTCCCAGGTGCCATTTTATCCAACCGCCAGGCGTCACCCGGCTCACAGCGCTGGGGACTGCTAGATAGCATCAAGGCCTCCAACTGCCCGGCCATTCCCGTGGTCCGCTTCGACGTGGGTCCCTTCGCCCTAGTGCAAATGCAAAGGAGGCACTTGGGCATGTGATAAAATGAAAGATTATGCAAGCACCATTGTTTATCCGACCACTTACTGAAAAAGAGCAGGCGGAGCTCGAAGCCGGTTGTCGGTCATCTCAAGGCTTCACCGTCCGCCGCAGTCTGATGCTCTTAGCCAGTGCTGAAGGAAAGCCAACGACCACTATTGCCAGTCTTATCGGCTGTAGCGATCAAACGGTTCGCAACGCCATTCACGATTTTCACGAGCGAGGACTGGCTGTGCTCCAGCCCAAATCCTCGCGTCCGCACACGACCCATGAGGTCTTCGATGCCTTGAGCCGCCAACGGTTGCGAGCGCTACTGCATCAGAGTCCTCGCACCTTTGGGAAGAACACGAGCATCTGGACGCTGGATCTGGCAGCCGAGGTGAGCGTCACCGTAGGCATCGCCAGCCGACCAATCAGTAGAGAAACGATCCGCAATGCCCTTCGCCAACTCGGCGTGCGCTGGAAACGTGCCAAACACTGGATTACCAGTCCTGATCCCGACTACGTCAGGAAAAAAACCCGACGGGATAGCCTGATCCGTTTAGTGTTGGCTCATCCGACTTGGGCGCTCGGTTTCCTCGATGAGGTCTGGTGGAGCCGGTTGGCTCAGCCTGATCAACACCGCTGGGTGGATGAGGACGACGTGACTCGGCTGCAAGAACTCGAACGCAGCAAAGAGGACAGCGATCCCCAAGCCTTAGCTTGTTATGGAGTGCTGTTGCGTCGCCGTCCCCAGCATGCCGACCAGATGCTTTTGCGCTTTGTGGATGGCCGTCCTGTCAGCGCGGTCACCATCGATTTCCTGGTGGCATGTTGCCAGCAGTTGGCCTCACAATCGGTCACGGTTCTCGTCCTGATCTGGGACAACGCCTCCTGGCACAAGAGTCAGATGGTTCGCGCCTGGCTGCGCAGCCACAATCAGACGGTCAAGCAAACTGGCAATGGGGTGCGCATTCTGCCTTGCCTGCTGCCCTCCAAAAGTCCCTGGCTTAACCCGATTGAGCCAAAGTGGGTCCATGGCAAGCGGAAGGTCTTCCGAAGCTGATCATATTCTGAGTGCGGACGAGCTGGAGGCTCGCGTTTGTGTGTATTACGGATCTCCGCGTGAACCTCACCTAGTGATGCCCAAAAAGGTCGCTTGATTATGCACTAGCCAGCTCTCTGCCATCCCAACAGAGAGCTGGCGGGTCATACGGTCCAAGGCGGACCGTCCTTGACAACATTCTCATCGATGCCGCCTCGCGTGCGGGCGTCGAGGTGCGGGAAGGCTTTGCGGTGCAGGAGGTACTCGTGAAGGATGATCGTGTCATAGGCATCCGAGGTCGCGCTCTGAATGGGGCAACGGTCATGGAGCAGGCAGGAATTGTCGTCGGGGCCGATGGGATGCGATCCATAGTCGCTCGGACGGTTCAGGCCCCCATCTATCGTGCAAAGCCCGCGCGGACCTGTGGCTACTTCGGGTATTGGAGCGGCGTTCCGCTGGAAGGAGGCGAGATCTACGTGCGTGAGCAGCGCGTCTTCTTAGCCTTTCCGACCAACGATAACCTCACCTGCATTGGCATCGAATGGCCTCTCCAGGAATTCCAGGCCTTCCGTGCTGACCTGGAGGGGAGCTTTCTCAGGACGATTGCGCTGGCGCCTCAGCTGGCCGAGCGGGTGCAGGCTGGCAGACGCGAGGGGCGTTTCATGGGGTCTGGCGATCTGCCCAACTTTTACCGTAAGCCCTATGGGCCTGGCTGGGTGCTGGTGGGCGACGCTGGCTACCACAAGGACCCCTATCTGGCGCAGGGGATCAGTGATGCCTTCCGCGATGCGGAACTTGTGGCTCGGGCCATTGACGCCGGCCTGTCTGGCCGACGGGAGTTGGCGGAGGCACTGGGCGATTACGAACGGCAGCGCAATGAAGAGACCATGGCAATCTACGAGTGGAATTATCACCTTGCCAGCCTTAAGCCACCTTCGCCCGAGATGTACCGGTTCCTGGATGCCCTGCGTGGAAATCAGAAGGAGACGAATTGCTTTTTCGGCATTATGGCGGGCACCCATCCTGTCCCAGAGTTTTTCCTGCCGGAACGCAGCGATCGGGTGCGAGCCTGCGGGAGCCAGTAATCGTGCGCGGGGCAGCCTGGCCTCGAGCAAGCAGGAATGGCAATGCTGCGAGCACTGAACGGAAGCGCAACGGCAGAAAGAGCCGATAGTGAGCACCAAGATGTGAAAACCTTATCGAGCTATGCACGAACTCCGTCATTTACCTCATCCGTTACTTTGCGGCTGGTGACAGCTTACTTTTAACCATTGTACGCAAATGGGTACACCCCCTCTTGATAGTGGATAATTCAGTCTTCTCTCCTAAACGCTTGACTCTCCTCATCGACTCGGCTTATTCTTCCTTTATAATTGTCCATGCCGCATAATTCAAGCCGCGAGGATCTCTATGGCCCTTCATGTGTTCTTGTTATTGCTCGTGGTCTGCCTTCTCCTCACTCTGGCGCTGCTGTGTCGTCTTTGCTGGCTTTATCTTCAGCCTTCCCACACAAGAGGCGGGGCCATGCACTCCACAGCCCACCGTCTCCTCAAGCCACGAACTCCTCTTGACTGCCCCGCCTGTCGCCTCTCCTGCGCCCACTCGTCTGGTATAGAGCCTGCCCCTGCACCAGTACGCCCCTGGCATGAGGTGAAGAGCCGACGGGGAGCACCCAAGCGGATACACACCGAAGGCTTCGCCTGTCCTAATCAGCAGTGCCCGTACTTCGGGATCACCGATGCTCACATCCACGCACTCGTCGGGGATGGCAAGCATGGCCGTGCCGAGCAGATCCAGACGTTTCGCTGCCAGTCTTGCCGCACCACGTTCAGTGCTCGGCGCCACACGCCCTTGTACCGTGGTACTTTGCATGAGTCTTTGAACGGCGGTCGAGCGTGAAAAGCCGCCCTGTTCAAAGACTCATGCAAAATTTCGCCGCAGAATTTTGCACGAATCTTTGAACGAATTATCATCAATGCGTTCCCAGAATGCTAAAAAGCATGACATATCAGGCAAAAGTGAACGTAACATGAAAAAGCGAATTTGCACGTTCTAGCAGATACCAACATGCATCAGGCTACAGGTAAGCTCTGCTATTCAAAGATTCCTGCAAGAATTCAAGAATTCGTGCAAAAGTATTCAAGATTTCGCGCAAGATACCATACCGTTTGAAAACCCCCTCGCACCAGATCGCCATGGTGCTCACGGCGCTGGCCGAAGGGCTAGACCCTTCCGCTGCCGAACGTGTCTTCGGCTACCGACAAGCCACTATCACCACCTGGCTGTCCCGCGCAGGGCAGCACGCTCAAAGCTTCCACGAGCACTTTTTCTGCAACCTCCAGCTTCCGTATCTCCAGTTGGACGAACTGCGCACCAGGCTGCGTAGCAACAAACACGTCCTGTGGCTGTGGCTGGCGATCGACCCCTGTACGAAGATTCTTCCCGTCCTCCATCTGGGTCTCCGCACGCAAAACGCGGCCCATACCGTGATCCACTCCTTACGACGGATCCTGGCCCCTGGCTATCTCCCACTCTTCACCAGCGATGGCTTAAACTTGTACTTTTATGCCCTCACAGCCCATTTTGGCCAGTGGCTTGAGGTGGTTCAGAGAGGGCGGCATATACGCCAGTGGCAGGTGGCGGCAGGTCTGATCTACGGCCAGGTGAAGAAACACTACCGGCGTCGCAAGCTGGCACGCGTCACGCACGTGATGCGCCTGGGGACAGAAGCCGCTCTCAAAGTCGTCTTACAGGGATTGGGCCATTCTGGACGGCTCAACACCGCTTTTATCGAACGGGTGAATCTGACGGTCCGTCATGGCGTAGCTGCGCTGGCACGTCGCAGCTGGGCCACTTCCCAACAGGCCTCACAGCTTCTGGCCCATCTGGAGTGGTGGCGAGCGTACTATCATTTTGTGCGTCCTCACGAATCACTCCGCGTGGCGCTCGTGCAGCCACGAGAGCGAGGTGGCAAACTGGCGGCGCAACGCTACCGACACCGTACGAAAGCTCTGGCAGCCGGGAGAACCCATCGACGATGGACGGCGCGCGAAGTGCTCTCTTGCCCATTGCCAAAGGTTACCGCTTGAGAACCGCCGAAGCCAGATGAGGTTAGAGTGTCATGTCGCGAGGAAGTCAGTGAAGATGTCGGCGAAAGAACTCGGAGGGAGCCTCGCCTCGGCAAGAGGTGGTCTGTCCGATCTGTCCAATGACGAACATCCAGCCCGAAAGGCGTTCACAGGGGCTTGTCGAATTCTCCACCATGTCCTGGGGCAGCACCGGATGAAACGGAAGATCAAGAAGCACAAAAAAGAGACTTCACGATACATTTTTTCAAGACAGACGGTAACGAGTATATGACCGTTGCCACAAAGCAAGAAAAAACAGGAACGTACTTTTCACCGTTGGGTGTTTTTATTCCAGGAGCGGCAAGGCTCATGCTTGCCATAGCAGAGAAATTGTACAGCAATGCGGGCATGACCTATGGTTTTATGGATACAGACAGTATTTTTGTGCTTCAACCGAAAACAATGAGTGTGGATACATTTACGGCAAAAGAACAGGATGTAGCAACGTGGTTTCAAGCTCTATCCCCCTACCATGATAAAGACGCTCCAATGCTCAAATTAGAGCATGAAAATGTATGGCTCTTTGCAGTATCGGCTAAACGCTATGCTCTTTACCGCAAAGACGAGCGTACTGGGGACATAGAATTAATGAAGGTCAGTTCACACGGTTTGGGTGCTATTGTTAACGGTCAATAGAAATGGGACTAGTTGGCTATTTATTCGTGCCGATGGTGGCCTCCTCTCGTTGGGGGAGATGTTGATGGGTCGCCTGGTGTGCGCGATAGCTGTCGACGGCCATCAGATCCAAAATGACGCAGTGGTGGATCACGCGGTCGATGGCCGCCAGGGTGGTCATCGGATTTTTGAAAATGCGTTCCCATTCACTAAAGACCAAATTGGTTGTAATCATGACGGATTTGCGCTCGTAGCGTTCTGAGAGAAAGGTAAAGAGCACCTCCATTTCGTCGCGATCGTGCTGCACGTAGCCAATGTCATCGAGGATGACACCGGCATATTTGTCCAGCTTGGCCAACTCCTGGGGCAGGCGCAGGTCGCGTTTGGCGGCCAGAAGCCGTTGCACGAGGGTGCTGGTTGGCGTCCACAAGACGGAATGACCAGACAGGATGAGGTCATGCCCAAGTGCGGCCAAAACGTGACTTTTCCCGACGCCTGGCTTCCCAACGGCCACGACATTGATCGCTTGCTCAAGAAACGCGCCCTTTTTCAAGCGCTCGATGTGCAGTTGCAGCGCCGGGGACAGACGTCCCAGATCAAAGGTGCGAAAGGTCTTTTCCAGAGGCAACCCGCTCTGGCGCAGCAGTCGGTCAGTTCGTCGCTCATGCCGCAGCGCTTCTTCTCGTCTGGCTAATTCGTGCAAATAGGCTTCATGCGAGAGGCCTTCCTTGGCTGCTTTGAGCGCCAGGTCAGCAAAGCTCTGTGCCATGCCGGCGAGCTTGAGGCGTTCCAAGAGCCCTTGCAGTTCGGTGTGGCGATTGATGGGGTTAGACACAGTTCCTCCTTGATGGAATGAGTTGATCGTAAGCAGACAAATCCAGCGGCGGGATCTCGATGGTCGGCACCTGCGTTGGCACCTGCACCAGATCACGCACCGTCACAAACGTTGGGGATTTTCCTGCTTCCAGGACGATTTGCAGCGCGGTTTCTACTTCTGACTCTGAGGTGGAAGCCGCCAGGTGCAAGATACGCACATAGTCGCGATCAGCACGGCTGGCCCCATCCCGGCGTAAGCGATCATAGGCCAAGCGAAAGGTTGTCGTCGGAAACAGCTCGTCGCGGTAGCGGTAAGCGGCAAAGGCGCCCGGCTTGCGCACCAGCGACCAGATGATGTGATGATAATCGATGCGGTGGTGATGCTTGCCAATCAAACGAGGCAATTCAAAGACACGCGTTGTGCCCACATAGCCCTCCAGGTGCTCGGCACGGATGCGCAGCAGGACCGAGGTCCCAATCAAACGAGATGGGACGGAATAGACGTTGCCTGCCACGGAGATCGTCGAAAACCGGGAGACGATCACCCGCAGCTCCTTGCACGGGGCAAGCGAGGTGGCAGGCAGGGGACGCAGGGCCACTTTTTCTGCGGTGAACCGAGCTGCTCTGGTCTGGTTGCGCTTGTGAATGAGATCGGCGACAAAGTGCTCATAGGCCGCTCGGGTGGCGAAGTCCCGGCTACCTCGCACCCGCAACGCTTGATCGACTGCCTCTTTGAACCGGTGATGGGCTTGCTCCACGTCGCCGTTTTCATGCGCGACTCCCTGATTGTTCCAGGTGGGCTGCATGCCGTAATGCCGCATGAGGGCCTGGTAGCGAGCCGTCCAGTCTTCTCGCTCTTCCTTGCGCAAGTGTCGCACGGCGGCGCTCAAGTGGTCGGTGCGGTGTTGCTGTGGGACCCCACCAAGCTGCCAGAGCGCTTTCTCAATGCCCTCGGCCAGCGCCTCGAAGGTTTCGCTGAAGCACAGACTGGCGGCCTCCGTGTTGGAGTAGGTCAGCACAAAATGATAGAACAGGTGTGGGAACGGTTCCCCGCCAATCGTCACGCCCAGATCCTCCATGTGCGTGAAATCCGATTGCGCCCGCTCGCCTGGGGTATGGCGCTGTTCAAAGATCACTTCTTGCTCCGGTCCATGTAGCGCTCGCCACCGCGCAATATGCCGACGCAGCGTGCGGTCCTGCGTAGGACGGTAGCGACCAGGGTGCTTCTCGCACAGCAGAGCAAACAGCGTCGCGGCCTGCAGGGCGGGATCACGTTCGAGTTGCGCCACCACCCAGGGCCAGTCTTCCTCAAAGGGGTTCGAGCGGGTTTGCCAATCATGGGGGCGCTTAAGCTCTGAGGGCAACTTCCCCGCCTGCTCATATTTGCGCGCGGTGCGCTCGCTCATCCCAGCACGCGCTGCCGCGACTTGTTGGGAAAGGCCCTTGCGTCGTTCAGCCATATACAACTTCACCTCGTAATCGTTTTTCATATGCATACCACCTTGTTTGTTTTGTGATGGTGGTATGCTAGGCCATCGTCCTTCGCTTGTCGAGAGCGATGGCCTGGTTTGTGTCCGCAGTGGTGTCGATAAAGCGCCAGACGGTCTCTCTGCGCGGATCGCTCCGACCTGTTCGCAGTGGTGTCGATAAAGCGCCATCCTGCGAACTCACGCCAGGTAGCCCTTCCCCACCTCCCTGCCAACTCCACCGGGCTACCCGGCTTCGTTCGCATCCTTCGCATTTTGCCTCGACTGCCTCCCCCTCACTCCCCACCACCTCAGTCGAGCAAAATGCGAAGGCGTACTCCCACTCCCCCCACGGCTCACGTTCGCGTTTCCCCACAAACAGAACAGTCATCTGACCGTTTCATCTCTCGGGCGGCAAGGATAATCCTCCGCCATCGGTCATTTCTATTGTCCATCAACAGCTTTTTCCCCATCCAGAGCCGATCTTGCCTGAAAGCATATATCCCTTTCGTCCAGGCTACCGAAACAAAGGAGGTCTTATGGTTCAGGAGCAAAGGTGGTCTTCGGTACTCAGGCATTCCAAGCTCATTTTCATCGTCGAAGACGACAGCATCATGGAAGAGTTTCTCGTGCTGGCTCTTTCCGATGAAACGCCCTACCAGGTGATGGCCGTTCCTAATGGTTTCGAGGCGTTGGAAGCTGTCAAAGAGATCAAACCGCAGCTCTTCATTTTGGATTATTTGCTGCCAGAGATGAACGGTCTGGAACTCTCTGACAGACTGCACAGCAGAGAAGACCTGGCAGAGACCCCGACGATCATGTACAGTACCAATCTGCCGACCAAGGAGCTTGAGAAGCGGAAGATTATTGCGTCTACCGAAGCCTTTCGAGTTGGACGAGCTTCTGAGTATCATTGAAAGGCTGCTCGCTTAGCACCACTCCTTACCCGACGGTTGATAAAAAGCTGTAAATCACCAAATTCCAATGGCGGAATCGGTCCAATGATTCTGGTGAGCAAGTAACCTGAAAAACCTCGCTTCATGAGACGATCGAAGCCTCATGCTGGCCCTTCCTGCCTGTACTCGACATCAGCAATCTCAAAACTCATCTCATTCCTATTTTTGAGATAGTGAGGCACCTTTTGACCAGAATCATTGGACCGATTCCGCCATTGGAATTTGGCGATTTACAATACAGGTGTTAGTTTTCACCCAAATGAAGCCGGAAATCTTGCCGGAGTGTCTTCACTGTACAAAAACAGCAGGCGCTGGTATACTGACGCTCATCGATAGTCGACTCGTCTCTCTCTTTTCGCGGGTTTGAACACGGGGACAAGGATAGCGCAGATGCCAACTATGCGAGATCTCAGAACATGGCTGTTCTTCTTTCTCAAAAGAAGATACCTGTTTGTGCGAGGACTGATCAGGTTTGGCCCAGCCCGTACCCAACGGGGAGGGAAAGCGGTGCGCATGGCACTCGATGCATTTGAGAGCCAGTATGAGCGCTTGCCAGATGACGATGAGAAGCTCCGGCTCGTTCAGAAACTCTCCTGGTTCGATCAGCACCATCAGCGCGTTCCCACTCCTGAAGAGATCGTCCGGATAGTACAGCAGTTGGAGCTACGCTAAAGAAAACGAGAGTAACCTGAAGAGGCCGCCATTGTGCAATTATCTGAACAGGAGGATGCGTCGCTGCGGTTGCCCGGCTTGCGGTCAAAAGACACGATGAGGGAGAGTATGCCTCGATTACGAATGCCTGGAGGGCCGCGCAGTCGTTGCCCACGCTGTGGCGACGATCTCATGAGTATAGTCGTCTTGCATGGAGGGAGGCGTGAACACTGCCCTACATGCGGATTCGCTCATATGATCGAGCCTGCGCCTCCTGATCTCCATCTGCAGGAGGATGGAACGGAGCCAACAGGGCTACAGGATACCGTCCACCTCTTGTTGTATGCCCAGGCCGTTCTGCAAACGGTACGCCAGGTGCGCGGATGCGGGCGGTGCAGGGAGCGCCTCGCTCTTTTGCAGGCCCGGATCGACGATCTAGGGGTTTGCGGCTAGTAGGAACAAGAAGTCGGAATAGGAACGTAGCCCAGAAGGGCTAGAGGAGGCGAAAAAGAGGCTCTCTCACCCGAAAAAACCTCTTCAGAAAAAGAGAAAGCAGGTGAAGGACTTCTGCTCATCTTGAAGAGCAGTCATACTGGCAAGCAGAGCAAGCACAAACCGGGAGGCTGATGTCTGCTAACTCTCCCGAAAACCTGAAAAATCGCTGTCTGCTACGCTTTTGGCTTCTCATATGACCCATTTGTCCTATCTGCTATTCGGCCCAGTGTCACGCAAGCTTTTTAACCATTGTACGTTCAGTGGTGATCGTTTACAGCTTGGGGCTATGTGGCGATACAAAATGGTAGTTTGTAGCAAGCCAGAAAATGATCTCCTGTTTCCGAAGGGAACTAGAGGCGCTTTTCTGCTGCTTCCGCGCGGAGTCGCCAGCACAGTGCGTCATCCTGATGGGAGAGCCAGCGTTGCTCCCACTGCGCCGCACTGCGTTCCGCTGCAAGTAACCGATCGATCAAAGCAGCCTTGGAAAGCCGTTGATAGCGCTGGCGAGCACGCACTTCGTCGCGGGTGAGTTTGACCGACCCTGTGGGAAGACGCTTTTCTGGTTTCTGCGAGGAGGTTGGAGGGCGTCGTTGACGTTTCCAGCTTCGATGTTGTTCGTAGTACGCTCGTGCTTCCTCATTTGTCAAAATGGCGCTTTCAGAGATCCCCGCGCTGCCCGGGTCGAGTTCCTTCGACTTGGCTGCAATACTTGCCAGAGAGATCCGCGCCTTGTCGCGGTGCAGAGCTTCGACCGACTGGTGAACAAGATCAATGGTTCGCTGGCGCTTTGGCAGATACACCTGTTCAGTAAGCCATGCTGGAGCGGTGGACTCATTCGATGGTGATATTCGGGACATGGTGTTCATCCTCTCGATAGTGCTCAATGGCATCCATTTCCAGCAACTCCGTTTCGCAGTGGTGGATAAGCCTCCTGATCCGCTCGACTTCGAGTACGAGACCTTCTTGCTGACAGTAGGCCAGCTTTTCCTGCCCGCGCTTTCGCATGTGCTCAACCTGATAGCGTTTGGCCGGATCAGGAGTCTTCGCCGGGCAGCCAATACAGGCGAATTGAGAAGGGCAGCGCCCATCCAGCGTACATTCCCCGCCAGTGACCGGAATGAGCGTGCCGACGCAGCGCTTTGCTTGTTCGAGTTGCTCACGGATCTCTTGAGGCGAGCGGAGGAAGACTTCGCGCACATTGACCTGTAACGCGAGGTGCGTCACGAAGGTTCCATGCTCCTCGGCAACGAGGCTTTCCGGCACCCGGCTGTAGTAGCGCGTTACCTCCAGGTCTTTCTGCTTGAGCCACTCGGCGACAATATCAATGGGAACCTTTGCAACCTGCACGGCGTAGGTCGCAAAGGTGTGGCGCAAGAGATGCGCTTTAAGGACAACCGGTTTACCTTCCTTGGTCTCGAACATCATGCCATGCAGCAAGAAGCGCATGCACGACGTGATGGTTCCTCCGTCAAGGTGATGATGGCGATATTGGAAGAGGTATGGAGCAGAAGCAAAGCGATGTGCCCGCCCATTCGTCGGCGCGAACGGAACCACAGGAAGCGCCTCGGCTCTGCCAAGTTGGTAATGTTCCTTGAGCATACGTCCGACTTTTTCGATCAGCCGCAACGTCTCCTTCCCGATGAAGTAATTGCGCGGCGTATCCGTCTTTTCCCCTTTGGGGATGAGGCGAAACAAGTAGCGAATACGAGCAGAGTGGTCTTTGGCTCCTGGTGGAGGATCATCGACCTGGCGCACCAAACAGTCTTTCGAGACTCGCGCCTGCATCAATTCATTGAGGCGCAGGCCGGTCGTCGTAAACATATCGAGGGCCAGGAGACCAAAGGTAGCAGCAGCATACAGCGGTTCCACGGGCACAAGAATGCCATCAGCACGATCTTGCGCACGAGCCATGAACGACGCATCTCCTGCATCATGTGACCAACACAGCAGGCCGGAGGAAGTGGTGAGAAACGGTTGCGTGTAGCCTCGTTCAGGGTCTGCATACCCCCATTGACGAAGCCATTCTTGCTTGGCTTTCACTTCCTCATCTGTTCCACTGACCGGACCATCCCCCAGGAGACCAAGCTTGAGCAGATCGGTGAACCACGGCCCAGAAGGTGTTGTATCATCGGCCTGGCGAGTCGCTTTGACAAACTCGACGAAAGGAGTATTGCGTTCATCGGTGAAACCGCGCAGCTTCTCTTGGGCATTGGTCACTGTCTGGCGACTGTATCGCTCAGCATATGCGAGCACAAAGCTTCGCCGATCCCAGAGACGAAAATGCCAGCGCTCTGGTCCCTCTTCATAGGAAAATTCAACAGGAAACGTTCGCTGATCTTGTTGAGTCTGCGAAACGGCTTCCTGATATACTTGGCGTAGCCGAACCAGACAATTGTAACGCAGATGCGCCTGAGCACGCATGGCTGCAAAGTGGGGGACAATCGCATCGGTTTCCTGTTTCCTGGCGTGTTGTTGTCGTTGTTGCGACTCTTTGAAATGAAGGAGCCCATGGACGGCCAGGCGCGGGACCAGTGGCAAGGCGAAGGGCCGATAGCACTCTTGCTCCGGCTCAGGGAGCCCTTTTAGCCACAACCAGATTTGCTTAGTGGCCATACTGTATTCAATCCAGAAACGCTCCCTTGCATATGCGCTGTCTTGAGCAAGCACTTCTCCCTTGAGGTAGGCTGGAAAAAACTGCTCCGCATTCCATTCTTCCATCTGGTGTAAGGCAAGTTCTTTGAACAAGAGCTTGAAACGCGTATGAAGCCTGCATATCACCAACTTGACCGATTGGGCATCATAGCGCCGCGCGCTCATCACTGCCACAACCAGAGCCAGATGATTCGCCCAAGGACTGCCAACCACCGTGTGCCGGAGATAGCGGACATTGCGCAAATCAACGGATGGCCATGTTCCGTCTGGGTCCCCACAGGTCTTGGGGGCGCAGAGAATTTCAGGCGCAATGCACCCCTCTAAGCACGTCCAGGTGAAATCGTGGGAAGGGTCTTTCATCAGAGGCTCCCTCCCAACTGATGCAGGAATTCGAGATCGGGTTCATCTGCTGGAAGAGATGTTGCCAGTTCATCTGAACGTTTTGGCATCCTGCGCCGACGGAGGACAGGCGGAGATCCCGGCTGGGAGAAAAAGCGCTCCAGTTCCTGGTGCATGCGTGCATGAAGCACATCAAGCGTCTCGGCATGACGTGCGGCGTCAAAGTAATGCTCGTAGGCTTCCAGGGTTTCTTTACTCCGCCACTTCATGTACTCTACCAGCTCCTGGAGGCGGCGGTGCACTTCTCCTTCCGCTTGCGATGTTTCATAGATGTAGCGAACTGCCTGGGTGACGTGCCAATGACGCGCTTGGTGGACATCGGCATCAATCTGGGCCGCCTGGCAGGCTGGATTCCAACTGTGTTCGCGATACGTCTTAGCAGAGAGCACGGTGCGTTGCCTGCTCAAAAAGAGCGGAATCGTGTATAGATCTCCCTGCCCTTGTTTGGCCTCCTGCAGATACTTCTCAAGGGTATATCCCTGCGGATCAAGGCATCGCCGCTCTCCATCAAAATACCGGCGCAGCAGTTTTGCTGTTTCGCTGGAGAAGCGCAAAAATTTAACGCGCCTGCCGTGACTGCCTTTACTGAAGGCAGTCGCTTCCTGGGTCATGCCGCGTGCGACCCAATCACCAAGCGTCAGACCAACTGCCTCAGAGACGCGGCATCCCGACTCGAACAAGATTCGGGTGACGCACTCTTCTCGAATACCCCAGTGCTTGAGCTGCCTTCCCCCTCTCAACACTCGTGCAAACAACGTCGGATCATCAACGACCTGCGGCATCCAGCGCTCGTCTTCCAGTTTGAAGTAACTGTCGGATAACCGGGGCTTCCGCGTCTTTAGAGGCTCAACCACTCCGCTGCTGGCTGGCATGCGAGGCAGAGGTGCCTTGTCACTGTCCTGAGCTTCCAGAAACTGTATCATCGAGGCAGAAGAGTCAATCAGAGGGTTCTGGTAGCGGTAGTAGCCTTGCTGACACATGACCTGGTAGAAAAATTTGAGACTACTGAGGAACAATTTGATGGTCTGATTAGTTTGATTTGTCTTGAGAACCAGAAAAAACCCGCGACGGTGCTGACGAGTGATACAGCGCAACCGGTGAATCAGATAGTCTTCAACTGTGCTTCGGACAGTATCCGGCTCGCTCCTCCAATCACGGCCAGCACACCCTTGCCATTCGTCTGTCTCCAGGTAAGTAAAAAAGGGCAGCAGCGCACGAAGATACCCCTCAACGGTTTTCTTTTCAACACGTGCTGCCGCCTCTTTTCCAAAAACCGTCAGCTCAAAGTGAAGCTGATCCTGACAATCGAACACTAAAAAGGGGTGCCGATGGCTCACATCGGGCGGACGAGGAGCAAACCAGTAGGCGTTTCCCATCCCTCTCTACCTTTCCCATCTTGCTCAAAAGAGCATCAACTGCTAGGTACTACCAGTGTATATCTCCTTTGGCTTTTCTCCAAATCCACCAGGACTTCTGGTTAAAGGCGTTTACTGATCTGTCAGGAAGCGCAAAGTAGGGGGAAATTCGCGCCGGACATGATAAAACAGGCAATACAGTACAGCTTTTCACTGATTTCTCCCAAGAAAACTGGCCCATTTCAGGGAATCGTACGCTCAATGGAGAAGAAAAACAGGCAAGATAGGTCAGTGATATACCCGTATTGCCTGTCAAGTCATGCTCAATCTTCTCCTGCCTCCTACTTTGCACTTCATGACAGCTTGCGTGATATTGGGCCGTATACGCTTGAGACGCAAGGTTGGGAGGCGTGGCCGCCGTGAGGAAGGAAACGGTGGTCATCTCCTGGGGTGGCCTCAAGCAATCATCGCCACCATCTCCAGCACCCGGTCTGCCAGCAGCCGATCGCCCTCCTGGCTCGTGCGCGGCGCGGCGTCGGCTTTGTTCAGCCCCTTCGTAAACAGACGCCAGGCAGTTTCCTGGTCCAGCGTCACCCGCGCATCCGGCGCGGCGATCGTGTCTATCGTGAGCACCCATCCTTGATCCGTGCACACCGCCCACCATGTGCCGCCCGCCTCGCCAGTAATCGTCAATTGCGCACTGGTGCCTGCGGGCGCGCTGATCGGCCGGAGCGCCTGCGGCAGGGCATGAACAAAGGCGGCCAGCACCGGTGCCAGCCAGCGGCGCTCCTTCAACCCCGGCTGCCCAATGGCATCGCGGATATGCTGCTGATGCGTCCAGCGCTCAGTGTACTCACGGGCGGTGTCCATCCAGACCGGGCTAGGCTCAGCACTGACCCACTGCACCGACACACCCAGCGCAAACGGATCAAGCTGGGCAAAGTGGTGTCCAATGCCCTCGCCGGTCAGCTCCAGCAAGTCGCAGATCAGGCGCGGGCTCAGGTGCTCAGTCGCCTGCACCCACAGCTCGTTCTGGCGATTGATGAAGGCGACCAGCGTCTCCCACTGTGACAAATCCAGGTCGGGGGCCATGCGTGCCTTGCGGTAGCCATCGCGACTGACCGAGAGAATGCCCATATCCCCGCCCAAAATATGCAGCGCCACCTCATGCACCGACCAGCCCGCGCACACCGTGGCTCTCTCCCTGACACATTTTAGAAGCGTAAAGCGAAGCGCCATCCAGTCGATGTCTTCTGGAACGGTAAGCAGTGGACCAGGGCAGCAGCAGTGCGTGCGCGATGCAGAATATCCAGCAACCACAAGCGTCCGAGCCGGAAGATGCCTTTGTCACGTCGATCATGCCGATCAAAGCGATCGCGGTGGCCATGATGGATACAGGCTGCCGCCAAATGCGTGACCCACCACATGGCCACAAAGAGCGCCAGCAGGAGCCGATTGAGCCGCTCCAAATCCTCAATCAAGCTGTGTTCCAGATTCCAGCCGCGGCTCTTGTCATCTTGAAATGTGGACTCCACGCGCATGCGCAACCCATACTCGCGCACGCGCCGACGTCCAGCAGGCTGATCGGAAATCAAGAGCCAAGCTTCCTTGTGCCCTGGATCCCAGACCGCACTCACCCAGGTCTCAATCATCTGCGCATCTTGCCACAGCAAAATGCGCCCAAACCACTGCTGGCCTTGGCCTCGGATGATGTGTTGGAACGCACATGACGGCGTCCAACATCCGCCGAGCCACCGACGGCAGGTATGTTCCTTACACACGCGCAGCAGATAATGGAACTTCCGATCCCGGCACAGCTTCACCAGTGGCGAGCCCGCCAAGCCGCGGTCCGCGATGATGGTACAGTCAGTTGGCTCCAGATGCAGGCTGACTTCATCCAGCAGTTCGCCCACCAGCTCCCACTGCCCTTGATCCCATTTCTCTTGGGCTGGCATGATGCGCCAGGCCACCGGCAGCACTCGCGAATGCACCAGCAGTCCCACATACACGATGCTCGCTCGGTCCTCATACGGCGTACAATCTAACACCAACTGGACTGATTTTCCTTTCCAATACGCTAACACCTGCCCCAGAAATTGCTTCCAGATCTTGCTCACCTGCACGCGCGGGTTGGCCATGAACCGAGCGAACCGTCGTTCGATGCTGACCATCTTCGCTTCGCTGATGCCGCGCAGCCCTATCTCTTCGGCCATTCGTTGCAGCACTGCACTACCTGATAGCAGGATGCCCAACACACACAGCGCCAAGGTTTTCTTCTGGTGTCCATGCACTCCTGCTAACATCTCCTTGACTTGCTCTTGCCAGTTCTCCCATAATGTGATCGATGCATTCATTGAGATCGTCCCTCCCTGTTGAGAATTTCTTGTCTCTTGGTTGAGACGATCTCGCTTGCCTCTTCTTGTTTCCTCTAGCTAAAATGTGTCAGGGAGAGAGGCACACCGTGGGACTGGCCCATTGCTCGGCGGAAAGCCCTCGCAGCAACTTCAGGAGTGCCGCGCGCTCTCCAGGAAACAACTCGGCCACCAGAACTGGCGGTGGTGGTTGCATCGCTCACTCCTTTCCCCCTGCCCATGTGCGGCAGGCACGCTAAGCGTATCACAAGGCCTGTACCGCTCGCCCAGAGGCCCAGGCTGGCTTGGCAGAACGATGCAGCCATTCTAGCTGAGGAGCAAAAGTACCCTCTCTGGCTCATCTCTTCGCCATGATGACCCATCTCTTCGCCCAAAATCCAGCAAAGCGGGAGAATGGTTGAAGCAGAGAAGCCGATTTCTGCACCCATCACTTCATCAGGGTGTCAGGCATTCTTTCTTCTTGCTTATCAAGACTGAGAAGTTGGAATGCATTTTGAGCACAAATCATGCCTTCCGGTCTCAGTCTTCATAAGCACCATTGGAAATTGCCGGAGACCCTGTTCATGTAGACAGAGCAAAAGCCACCCTGGTACAATTATCAACAGGGTGGCTTTTTGTTCTCTCTGCCTACTGCTATGGAAGTTTTTGAGACCTACCGACCATTATTGTTTTCGATTGCCTACCGCATGCTTGGCAGCGCCAGCGACGCCGAGGATATGGTGCAGGAGACCTATCTGCGCTATCGGACGGCCCAGGAAGCAGAGATTCGTTCGCTGAAATCCTTCTTGATGACGGTGGTTACGCGCCTCTGCCTGGATGAACTGAAGTCGGCCCATGTACAGCGCGAGCAGTATCTGGGGTCCTGGCTGCCGGAGCCGGTGCTCACCGAGGATGCTGAAACGCTGGTGGAGCAGCGCGAAAGCCTGTCGCTGGCGTTCCTGACGCTGCTGGAGGAGCTAACACCTGCTGAGCGCGCTGTCTTTGTGCTGCATACTGCCTTCGACTATCCCTATGACGAGATTGGGAACATGATTGATAAAAACGCTGCTGCCTGCCGCCAGTTGTTCCACCGAGCGGAGGAGCGGCTGGCTGCGCATCAGCGCCGTTTCGAGCCGGCGCTGGATGCGCAGCAGGAATTAGTCGGGCGTTTTCTGCTGGCTGCACAATCCGGTGAGGTGCAGGCGCTGACCGAACTGCTGGCGCGTGATGTGGTGGTCTGGGCGGATGGCGGCGGCAAGGTGTCGGCGGCGCGCCGCCCGGTCTCTGGGCAGGAGAAGGTCATCCGCTTTGTGCAGGGGCTACAGCGAAAAGCGCTGGCTGATCTGACCGTGAGCGTCGAAACGATCAATGGCGGGCCGGCCCTCCTCTTCTGGACTGGCGGGACACTCTTTATGGTCGGTGGTTTTCGCATCGCTGACAGACAGATACACGGGATATATGCGATTCTGAACCCGGACAAACTGGCCTATCTCCAGCGTCAGCTTCGGAAGCGCGATAACACACCCTCCGCCGCGCCCTAGCCGTATCTCCTCTATTCCGCTTGCTTTCTGTCACACCTGTGAGCCTTCACTCGTCTCCCGTATGTCCCAGGAGGGGATGTGAGTAGCCCCTTTTCTGGGAGGCAATGTCACGTCAACACAGGATTCGAGGTGTGTGTATGAAACGAGCGCTTATAACCGGCGGGGCCGGCGCACTGGGCCGCGAGATGGTGAACAGGCTTTCGGCGCAGGACTATACGGTTCGGGTGATGAGCCGGCGCAGCCGCCCGGCGACGCAGTTGCCAGAGATCGAGTGGGCGCAGGCTGATCTGGACGCGGGAACCGGCATCAGCGAGGCCGTTGCCGGCGTGGATACCATTGTGCACGCTGCCACCAATTTTTTCTCCAGCGGCAAGGTGGATGTTGCCGGTACAAAGCGGCTGCTGGATGCGGCGCGCGCTGCGGATGTCTCGCATGTGCTTTATGTCTCGATTGTGGGCATTGAGCGCAATCCCTTTGCCTACTATCAAATGAAGCTGAAGGCAGAGGCGCTAGTGCAGCAAAGCGGCATTCCCTGGTCAATTCAGCGGGCGGTGCAGTTTTATCCGTTTATTGACTTGATTCTGCGCGCCTTTGTCCATTGGCCGGTGGCGCTGCTGCCAACCGACTTTCAATTTCAGCCGATGGATATACGAGAAGCTGCCCAATCTATCGTTGATCGCCTGATAGCCGGGCCAGCCGGCTGGCTGCCCGATATTGGCGGCCCGCAGGTGCGTACCCTGGGCGATCTGGCAAAACCTTGGATGGCGGCGCGCGGGCTGCGCCGTCCTATCGTTCATCTGCCCTTGCCTGGCAAGACGGCGGCAGCTTTCCGCAATGGGTACAACACCTGTCCGGAGCAGAAAGCTGGCAAAATGAGCTGGGAAGCGTGGGTGCAGGAAACGTATGGGCAGAACCGCTCGGCGGCCTCGCCCTATCTTGCGCGATACCTCAGGAGGAGCGCGTGAAAAAGGTGGAAGCGCCGCCGGCCATGCCTCCTCGGGCTCGTCTGGGATTGACTCAGCTCATTGTGGCACTGGCCGGAGCCTTGTAGGTGTTTACCGGTGCGGCGCTGCTCTTTGCGCCGCTCTGGTTTTACCGGACGATTGGCGATTTTGGGGTGTTCAACCAGCATGACGAGGGCGACTCCAGGAGGATGACCATGATCTGGGAAATCGATCCCGCTCATTCACAGGTGTCGTTTGCTATTCGCGTCCTGTCGCTCGCTACGACCAGAGGATGCTTCAATAGGCTGCACGGCCATCTCCATATTGATGAGCAAAACCCTGCCAATTCCTGGGTAGAGGCTGAAGTCGACGCGGCCAGTATCAATACGCATAATCTCTTGCGTGATACCCATCTGCGTTCCAATGCCTTCTTCGCCGTGAAAACATACCCCACCATTGCTTTTAAGAGCACGCGCGTCGAGCATATCGGCCGCTCTGCATACAAAGTGACGGGGAATCTGACACTACTTGGGACAACGAAACCCATCACCTTCGATGTCTCATATAGCGGCCAGAGCGCCGGATTAAATGCCCGTGCAGGTTTAACCGCCAGGGCGACGATGAACCGTGACGATTTTGGCCTGGGCCGGGGCATGATGGTACAGTCTGCGGCAGGCAAGACGGCCGCTGTCGAGATAGCTTTAGTAGCTGTGGAGATCGCAGGCAAGGAGTCAGAGACAGTAGTAAAAGCTTGGTAGTATTACTTTCACAAAGTGTAAATTTTGAGATGAACCTGGTCAAATTTGGGCCTTTCTTCTGTTGATGAACGGTTTTCGCATCAACGAGAGGACCGACCAAATGAGGAGAGAGAGGATAGCTCATCAACAGAGTAATCAGCAAAATTCCACAAGGTTCATCTCAAAATTTACAACCACAGGTGCAAATTTGGGGAAGAAGCTGTGGATTTCTTGTCCATGATCCTGGGAGTTCTCGATTCCCGTTCTCGCGGGATGAGGCCCGCGAGAACGGTTTCACAGGCGAAAGAAGGGGAGAGGCTTTCAACAGAAGCATGGCCAAGAAATCAGCAGCTTCTCCCCAAAATGTACACATCACCACGAGAATTTGCGGTTCATAACAGGCGAGAGTTAAGAAGGAAACTATGGCAGTCGAAGAAAACAAGAAAAACGATGAAGCCGAAATCAAAAGGGTAATAGAGGGTGGGGTCGAGGCGATTCGTGACAAGAACATCGAAGGCGTCATGTCTATCTACGCGCAGGAGGTCGTGTCGTTCGACATCGTGCCCCCGCTGCGATACATGGGAGCAGATGCATTCAGGAAAGTTTGGGAAGAGACATTCTTAGTCTTCCAAGGCCCGATCGACTATGAAATTCACGACCTCAACATCACTGTGGGCGATGACGTTGCATTCAGCCACAGCCTCAACCAGATAAGCGGAACCATGAACAATGGGCAGAAGACCGATCTCTGGCTGCGTTGGACCGCCTGCTTCCGTAAGATCAACGGCAAGTGGCTGATCGTGCACCATCAGAACTCGGTGCCTGTCGATTTGGAGACAGGCCGCGCGGTGCTCTCCCTCAAGCCATAGCCATGCGCATGGCCTGTGGCGACAACAGGCCTGTCAGTGCGATTCTGACGGGCCTACCGCTTGTTCCTCTTCTCGACCAGCCTCATGGTTCCTCCTTGCTCTTCCCGGAAGCATCCCAATTTACAAAACGTTGCTGAAAAAAGCAAGATGGGGAACAGCTTCTCAAACAGTTGGTTGTGTTGCAGAAACTCTTGAAGGCATGCAAAACGGTGCCAGCCGAGATACATGTAAAAGCGGCCACAGGATGAAACCTAGCCAAATGAGCTTGAATCACGCGGTAACCAGGCGATTTTGTTCCAGCGAATACCACCCATGAGAGTCAATATTCATTTGGTTAGGTTTCTACCGAGAGCCACTTTGAGTTGTTGTTGAAGTTTTCGATTTTCTGCTTGCAGTTCCTTGATGCGACGATCTTTCGCAAGGATAACTAGATCTTTTCCAGCATCAGTTTTGCCAGTAGGCTGGGCTGCTGGTGGCCGTAGGCGCTGGGCCAGTTCTTGTTCTCGGAGTGCGTCAATGCGCTCTCGGAGGTCTGGCTGGCTGTAGAGATAGGCTTTACTTACCGCAGCCGTCTTCGCCACAGTGTTGAAGTTCACTGGCTTCTGTTCTCGCAAGAGCGTTGCGATGGCATGTTCCACAGCCTGGCGTTTTTGCTCCTTTCGGTTTTGGGCATGGAGGGCCAAGCCGGTTGTATTCCGCTCCCAAATTTTCTCACTCATGCATGTCGCTGCCCGCAGCCTGTTCATTGTGCTGGTGCGAGGCTGCCTGTCTGGCAGGAGAGAAAGGGAAAGCGCGGTCAGAGCTGTTCGAGTACTGCCGCTAGGTTTTTCACTCCTCCTGGAATAGCCTCTTCGTCGGTCCCGGCATAGCCAAAGACCAGCCCCCCGCGAGACAGCGGCTCCAGGCTATAGGTAGAGATAGGCAGGATCTGAATACCTACCTGCGCGGCCAATTGGGCGGCGCGCCGATCATCTTTGCCGGGCGGGAGCCAGCCGACAAGATGCATCCCGACCTCGGAAGCGTGCACTTCCAGCAGGCCGCCCAGGTGAGCTTGTAATTCGCGGCAGAGCAGATCGCGTAGCTTCTGGTAATGGTGGCGCATCTGACGCAGATGGCGTGCATAATGGCCCTCGTGCAGAAAATCGCAGAGAGCCATCTGCTCCAAGAGAGGAAGATGCATATCGAGAGAGCGCCGCATGAGCAGGAGAGGCTCGATCAGTTCAGTAGGCGCGACCAGGTAACCCAGGCGCAGCGCGGGAAAGAGCACTTTGCTAAAGGTGCCGATATAGAGCACCCGCCCGTCGTGATCCAATGCCTGGAGGGCCTCCAACGGGCACCCACGAAAGCGGTATTCGCTATCGTAATCATCCTCCAGAATTCGATGCTCCGGCCTGCCTGGCCCAGTCCAGCAGGATCATCCGGCGAGAAAGGCTCATGGTCACTCCTGTGGGGAACTGGTGTGAGGGGGTGGTCGAGACCAGGCGCGCCTCTGGACACCGCTTTTGCCCGATCTCCACCATGAGTCCTTGCTCATCGACAGGCACTGGAACGAGCCGCGCCCCCGTGGCGAGCAGGGCCCCCCGCGCTCCAAAGTAGCCGGGATTCTCTAGCCAGGCTGCCTCGCCAGGGCTCAGCAGCGTGCGCACGGCCAGGTCAAGCGCACCCTGGGAGCCAGCGGTCATGATAATGTGTTCGGGGGTACAGCGCACTCCGCGTGTGACGCCGATTTGTGCCGCAATGGCCTCCCGCAGCGGGAAGTAGCCGGCTGGCGGCTGATAGTGAGCGAATTCACGCACCGACTGCCGTGCACGGCGCGCGATCAAACGTGCCCAAACCTTGTAAGGAAACCGATCGATACCTGGCTCACCACCAGCAAACGTCCCGCCAACTTGCCCCTCTCTGCGCGAAGGCCACGGAACGTCCTTGAGCGGGCCCAGGCATGAAGCGAGGCGGATGGGGGGAGTCGCGCCTCCGTCGGTTCGCTCCTCCCGCGAGCACGCAATCTCGGCACCCACCAGCGTCGCAGGCAACGAGCGTGCCACCACTGTCCCCTGTCCTACCCGGCTCTCCAGATAGCCCTCCAACACTAACTGCTGATAGGCCAGAGCCGTCGTCATGCGCGCCACGCCCAGTTCACTGGCGAGTGCGCGTGTGGAGGGCAGACGTGCCCCACGCTCCAATTGCCCTGTCAGGATGGCACCCCGTAAGCGCTCATAGAGCTGCTTATAGAGTGGCATCGGCGACGTCGCATCGAGTCTGATCTCTGGCCGCTTGATAGGCTGAACGCGCCTGGGCATAATCGCTCTCCTGGTGATCGACACATGGTGTGAGATCCATGACCACACGTTTAAATGGCATAGTAATTATTGCAAAAAATGGCTCTTTGCACAAGTCCATAATGCTGGTATGCTTTGCATAGAAAATGGAGACAAAGCGCTTCGACTCTCCTTTGTGGCAGTTTACACCTGGCACCGGTCCCGTGTCGAGGGGGCCTGGTTCAAGAGGAACGTCTAAGGAAAAAGAACATGGGATCCACTTCCACTCGTTCAACACCCCAAGAAAGGGTGGCGACCCGCAAACTCGTGTGGGTTGGACCGCTGACAATCGTTCTTGCGGTGTTGGTGAATCTTGTCGTGCGTTCGTTCGCGGTCAGCTTCTTCGGCGTGTCTTCGAGCTTTCCGTACTTGCAGGCGCCTGTGATCATTATCACTACCGTTGTCTTCCTGGTGCTGGCCCTCCTCGCCTTTGTGCTGGTCGATCGTGTGAGCAGCCATCCTGTTCGGAGCTTTCGGATCTTGGGAGGTATTGCCCTGGTGGTCTCGTTTCTGAATCCCCTCCTGCAGCTGGCTGGTCACTGGCTTCCTGCAACGGGCATGAACCTGCCCATCTTCTGGACGATGATCGTGATGCATTGTGTCTCAGCTCTCATCACAATCAGCCTGCTGACGACGCTCGCCGTCGAGCAATAGGAAGGAGGTTTTTTGTCATCATGGCAGAATCAAAGCCTGAGAGGAACACTTCGAGAGGAGGAAAGAGATGCGTCTTTCCCGCGAGGGTAATTTGGTAACAGTGATCAATATCTTTGAGACGAAACCTGAACAGCAGCAGGAAGTAATCGATCAGTGGATTCGCTTTGTCGAGGCGGTCACGGATGAGCCCGGCATGATCGGGGCGGCGCTGCACAGAAGCACAGACGGTACCCGCGTTGTTAACTATGCACAGTGGAGATCGGAAGAGGACTTTGAGAACTTTGTGCAGAAATACCGCGAGCAAATGGAGGCCCGTCGCCCGCTCGCCGAGCGCGTTGACCCCCATCTTTCCGAGGTCGTCTATCTCGTCTCGCGGAGAAGTAGTTGATTGCCTGAGCGGCAGCCGCCGGGTGGCGAGAGAATGAGTGTTCTCTCCTCCTCCCGCGCGTATTGCACCGATGGAGGGCGGGCTGGGCAAAAAGGAGCAAGAATCGTATGGCAAAGTCCTATCGAGTCACTGTTTCCGTGCGCATAAACAACTTCATGATTTCATCGTTGTTGCGCCTGGGCATCAAGATGTGGAGTTTCTCCCTGCTCACGGTTCGCGGACGGAAAAGTGGCAAGCCCATTGTGACCCCGCTTGCCATTTTTGTTCAGGATCAGAAACGCTACCTGATCGCCACGTATGGGGTCGTGAACTGGGTGCGCAACCTCCGAGCGGCGAGAGGAGAAGCCACCTTGTTCGTGGACGGCACAGAGAAAAGATTCATGCCATTGAGCTTTCGCAAGACGCTGCAGCCCTTGTCTTTCGAGAAGCGTTGCGCTCTGGTCCCCCAGGCGTTCCCGCCGTGATCTTTCGCGAGTACCGCGAACGCGAGGTCCTCCCTTACCTGGGCGTCACCGAGAACGCTTCGCTTGAGGAATTTGAGCGCGAGGTACTGACCCATCCCGTTTTTCTCGTCCAATCGGCTTCGGAGCAAGCAGGGGCAGAGTCGCCGTGAGCGGGAAAAGGCAGGTACCCGACGACGAGTCGTGCCCCGCTCTTTTCCTCTGCGAGAGCGCGTCCCGGCGTGAGAGAAGAGGCAGCCTTCCGGCATCCGAAGAGCAGTGCGAGCCGTTGCAACATTCGTTGGCTTCTTCCTTCACGCAAGGGTGTAAATTGTTTAATTCGATGGCTGTTCCCACGGGATGCGCAACGAGCTGTCCTTGTGGATTGAACCCGAGATTGGCTCTCCATCGACTTTGGTGAAGCTAGCTGGCTTGTGGATTGTCAAAATATCTTGCCGCTTTGTGCCACCAGTTGGTTCTTAGACACATTGATATTGGTGGCAAAATGCAAAACTCCATTCTTTGGGATACAATACCGAGGGAGTTGTTGCCTCAATAGACTGAGAAGGGAGAGCAGGAGGCCAGAGATGGCTCTGAAATCATGGGGAATTCCCGAGATCCCGCCCGGAATAGTTCGAGCTGCACATGCAGTTCAGTGTAGTGAGGATATAACTTCCTCCATATTGTATCAAAAATAACGGCGTTTTGCATTTTGCCACCAATATCAACTTGTCTCGATTATATGACTGGTTAACAGGCGTAGTCCCACACAGCACCCCTCAATCACACTTTGCCCTGTTCATGCAGAAAATCGCTTGAGCAGTGCTGTCAATTTCGCTACTCAGCATAGTGAGAATACAACTTTCACCATATTTTATCAAAATAATGGCGTTTTGCATTTTGCCACCAATATCAATGTGTCTAAGAACCAACTTATGGCACAAAACGGCAAATTATTTTGGCAAAGGGCAAGCTTGCGGCCAGACTCATGTTGGTCAAACGGCCACACTCAAGTTAAATCCGCAAAATTGATGCCAAGTTTTATGATTGAAACGCGCCATGAATTAGAATAAATGACAAGACCCCTGAGGCATTGAGATTGGCACAGCATGTCGTGACAACCCAAGTTGTTGCGAATCCAGCCAAACCTTGGTTGTAAATTTTGGAATTCCGTGGGCGGAATCTGTACAATTATGTGGGTGAGGACGAACACGGCCTTTCCGTGAAGAAGAGCCTTGCTTTGGCTTTGCGAGCGCTTCAAGAGAAATGTGAAGGGAGAGAACGAGAGCGAAAAGCGCCCACGCAATTGTACAGATTTCCGCCCATGGAATGCCTCATGGCCACTTTCGGGGCTTACTGCTTGCTTGCCTGCAACGTCGAGCACGATGTTTCTCTCAAGAGCGTTCTCTTTGTGCAGAGCAAGCAAGCACTTTGCCCCAAATCTGGCCATGAGGCGTTTAATCTCAAAATTTACACCTATCAGGAGCAGACCGCCGCGTTCAAGACTTGCCTACTTCGTCAACTTCGCCGTGCATTGGCTGAGGCCCGTGCCGACCTGGATGCTGACCGCGCCGACCCTACCCTCCAGCGCAGATACGCGGCGCGTATCACCATCCTGCAATGCCAGATAGCCGACGCCGAAGCATGTCACCCCTTTGTCCCTGCATCCCCTGTATGTTTCTTCTGAACACCCTACGCTACTATTCTGCTCTTCTATTGCCGACTACATATAGAACTTGAACTGTGGAAGCGGTTCGCGGTTGGCCGGGATCTCCCGCATAATATCGCCGACGAGTTGTGAGAAGCGCAGTGTGATCGGGCGCAAGTCGGCGAAGGCAGTGGTGTTCCAGTTCATCTTGGTCAGCAATAAAATCTCTTCCAGGATCGTGGTGAGTGGCGTGTCACCGATATAATCCGCAACCTGCAGTGGCGAAGGCACATGCCCATGCGGATAGGCATTCAATGCCGGAATGAAGCCGGTTGTGTAAAGATAGCGGACCTCATCGACCGTAAAAGCCGTCCCCCGCAGGGGAGGATACTGGCCCTCACGCAACAGGCGAACACGATTGTTTGGGCGTACCGCAACAAGGTCATAGCTGGGGATACCACTCAATGCCTCTTGAAATCCTTCTCGTTCGGCAGGCCAAAAGCGAGACGATTTATGAATCACCACGCGCCGCGGCTGCTGTTTGACGGTCTCTTTGTACTGTTTGAGGACCTGGTCAATCAAGGTTTTCGCCTGATCGTGGCCCAGATGTGGTGAACTGCCATGGGCTTTGGCGTCCCAGAGAAAATCTTGTCCGCGCAGCACCAACCCATCGCCATATTCGTTAAACGCCTGGGCAAGGCTGGTACAGAGCGTCGATGCTGAGCCGAGCGGTCGAAAGAAGCTGATGCCAACATAGCACGTTCCCGTGGCAAGACCCTTAGGGCTCCAGGGAATGCCTCCTGCTTTGAAATAGAGACTGGAAAAGACATTCCAGGCCACACGCGATTTATGATCCACTTCCCGGCTCACTGGGGCCGCTTCTGTCGTGCGTTGCCGCAAAATTTGGGTCGGGAGTTGATAGTTCATAGCTTCCGCCTTCAGCGCGCGACGAAAATCCCGGTGGATCGGTTGTTTTGCCTCGATATAGTCCACCGTTTCGCAATGCATGAGCAGATCATCCGGAAGGGCCAGGATGAGATAGTCCGGCGGCGAATCCTGGCGGGAGATCCGGCGCACTTTATCGGAGACGAGTTCCAGCGCGGCGGTAAAGCGGTCCTTGCGCAGGTGATGCTGCGCGACCGCATGGAGATCGTTCTGGGTAATCTGCTCATTCCACCGGTCGCTAAAGGCCAGGGACGCATAGAAGCCCTGACGATCGGTGTAGCCAGGGAAGGCGTCATGCTCGCTATCGCCTGCAACCCCTGGAAGGCAGGAGGAGAGCCACTGGTACGCCAATTCCTGGCTTTCCCCTGAACCGATGAAACCGACACGAGTGGTATCCGGATGGCGCCCAGGCATATCGAGCGAGCGCGGGCCGAATAATGTGATACCAGTTCTGGCACTCACGTGTTCACGGTTGCCACAAAAGAGCAGCGACGGCTCATTCAGATACGCACAGGCAATCCGCGGCGCCAGAATTTGCGATCGCTGGATTGACGTATTTACCATGCTTCACTCCTCCTCCGAAGCCCATTCCTCTTCTTCCCACTCGTCTTCTTCACCCAGTTCGGTGGAGAGGACAGCCTGGTAGTCGGCAGAGGAAAAGAGGCTCTCCTGAAAACGGCGGTTGCTGAACGGGCGGCTGTCTTCTGGAATGCCTGGCCAGACGACCGTCGTTTGGATCAGCGTCGTCTCCATCACAAGGTGCTGACAGCCAAATGAGCAAATGATGCGTGGTGCCCCATTGGAGAGATAGTGTCGCCAGAAGTTCAACTCGCCTAACAGATCATAGTTGTATGTCCTGGCCGCCCGCCTGGTCGCCTTGCGGCCGGTTTGTTTGCCTTCGAGAGGCGTGTAGCCATCGGTGGTATAGCGATGTTCCGGGCGTAGAGAAAGACACCAGGAGTGTTTGCCCATGCGATGGAACTGGAGATTGATCGCCATGTGTTCCCAATAGCCTTTCGCCGCGCCAGTACTCCTGGTTTTGGGTTGCCAGGCCACACGGCGAGTGGTGCGGTTGCCCTGGAGGCTCTGGTAAGAAACCTGGCGCGTTTGCGGGCCGGGAAGCGGTTCAAAATAATAGCGTTGATGCTCCTTATCCAGGTGCAGGTCGCGTCGTCCAGTAATCTTATTGAGCGTGCGGTTCAACAGTTGCGTATAGAGGCGCGCGCAGTCGGGATCATTCCACCACTGGACACTGGACTCGCTCGCACTTTTACGGGCGTCAATGCAGTAGCGAAACGGGCCCTCTTTGCTCTTGAGATCACAAAAGGTGAAAAGTCGATTCCCATGAAGGACAAACGGGAGGTAGATCTGGGGCTCGCTGCCGGACGCCGGATACACCAAGCGTTCTTGCACCTCCTGAGGCGTCAGCGTACAAGGAGCGGTAAACACCGTGAGCGGAATATGGGTGACAGGAAGCAGCGTGCTGTGGAGCGTATCCTCGACGCGCTTATGAGAGGCATGGGATTGAAGAAAGCGTTGATCTGGCGAAAGGCGCTCACGGACCCAGTGCTCGTGTTCATCCTTCATGGAGTACAAGTGGGCAGACGAATAGCTTTCGGGCTGTTGATCGATCAGCGTGTGGTGGTCTGTACACAGTAACAACAGGTTCTCCGGACCATCCCGATCTGCGCCACGGAAGGACGCTTCTCCGCGTGGTCCATCCTCACTGTGGCCGACAATATGAGCCATCTCGCCCAGCACGGCATGAGGATTACCCGGACTTTCTGAGGAAAGAATGAGTGATTTGTAACACCCAGGATAGGAACAGATTCCACCTGCTCTCGCCCAGACAATTTTGATGGACTTCTCGCTTATACGCCTGGCTGCCATGCCCTTGCGTTGCCACTCCTCTTCTGTATTTCGCTTGATTGTAAAGAAGGGGAACGGAGATGTCAAGCAGTCTTTTTCCTTGACACGAGTCGGGTGTAGCAGGTACACTTGCCTTCCAACTAATATAGGTTAGTTACAAGGGAAGGAAGATACATGCTTTTAGATGATGCATTGCACTACTGTCAACTTGCCCCAAACAAATCCGCCGTTATCAACTATGGCAATACGGAACGGGCCGCTCTCATGGATGATGTCAAAGTACCGCCTACGGAAAGAGAGCCATATGCTCTTTTACGTGTGCGAACATCACAGGGCTGGCAGTTCGTAGAAGCTGGCTCAGTTGAGGCGGTAAAGATACAGGGGCGCGAGCAAGGGTATGGAGATTTGATAGACGCCGATCACTGGCATCCTTACGACCAGAGAAAGCTTTTTCAAGCCGCCGTGTTGCCCTGGGCAACCGTTCTTGATTGTATCGAATGTGGCATTGAAGGCAATCGAGAAAAAGCAAGAGCGTATGCTGAATTGCTCCTCGAACGGCTAAGGGGAGGTGGCAATGAAAGTATTGCCAGAGGATTACAACGTATCCTTGAGGGAAGAAAAGGCAACATCATTTCTCCAGCAGAATACAACAAGGAATGAGCGAAATGGAAACCAGACGCTACATCTTTAAAGGACTTCGCCGAGATAATCGGGGAAGCATTCGGCTTCTTAATCAGGGATTAGCACACTATAAAGATGAGGTTGGGTTAGCCCCCACATCGGTTGTCCTGAGCGCTCTACGGCGGGAAACGTTGCCAGGGGATATTACACAGCAGCCGCAGACACTCTCAGATGGAACCCAATGTACCTACGAGTTTTCTGCCACGCTCGCACTCAACGAGCTTCAATGTTCAGGTATGACGCCGCAACGTGTTCTGACTATTCTAAAAGGCGAAGGAGCTTCCCTCAATCTTTCGTACTGGCTGCGAAAAACGTATCCGAGCGCTCAGGTAAAGCAGGTAGGCGAGAACAGATGTATTGTAACGCTCAGGCAAGAAACTTGGGCCTCTTCGGATGAACAGTTTTTCAGGTTTCTTCAGTACCAAGCCTTTGCTGTCGCAGAATGGCAACGCCTGACCAGCGAGGTGACTGTATGAGTCAATATCCTAGTATCATTGATAGCAACGAAAAGGCGCTTACTTCTCCTGAAGAACCCAGGTGTCAGGACGGCAGCCCGATTGAAGAACTGATACTCAACTTTGTGAAGGAGAAAGCGGCCAGGTCACAGAGCCAGAAGACGGCGAAGGCCTATCTTGAGACCGTCACCGCCTTTCGCGCCTATTTGCAACAGCGGGGGTATGACCTGGTGATGTATACCAGGGAGGAAGTGGGCTGGAACGACTACACCTTCATTCGCAGCAAAATCGCCGACTGCGCCAGCGACTTTGCCATCAAGTCGAAGAAGCCGGGCAAGACGCTCGTGGCGGAGGCAACCCGCGATCAGCGGCTGGCGATCCTCTCCAGCTTCTACCGCTATGCGGATACCCGCCGCAAGGTGCCCTTCTCCAACCCGATCACCATGATTGAACGCTCCCCCATCGAAGCCTACGCCGGAGCCATCGCGCTCTCCGAAGAACATGTCCAGGCTGCCCTCGCCACGATCGACCGATCAACGTTGCTCGGAAGCCGCAACTACGCCCTGTTGCTGGTACTCTTCAACACGGGTGGGCGCGTTGGACAGGTGCAACGGCTGACGCGAGGGGCCTTGTATATTGCTCCGTCCAGGGTCGTCACCATTGTTTTTCGTCATACCAAGGGCAACAAGGCCATTGAGCAGGAACTCGACCTCCGTGTCTCCGCCGTGCTCATCGACTACCTGGAAGCCCTCTACGAAAAGCCGATAGAGCAGATTGACACCAGCGCCCCGCTCTGGACGGTGCTCAACGATATTCCTAGCCCCCAGAGGCAGGATGGGAGACCGCTGTACCAGAAAGGCGACCCGCTAGGATACGGGGCCATTCGCTACCTTTGTCAGCAGCTCCTGGGAACCGGCAAGGTGCATACGACCAGGCACACCTTTAGCCTGGCGATGCTGGAAGCCGGAGCCACAAACGACAACCTCCAGGAGCAATTACATCATAGCGACCCGAAGACCACGCAGCGCTATGCCCGTCATTTTAAGCGGCAAAAGAATAAATACGCAGCCGCGATCGCTTCAAAGTTCGGGCTCTGAGAGAAGCATGGTGTGAGGACAATCAAACATTCTACGAAGATAATCAAACGAGGTAGAGAGGGACGACACCTCGCCATAGTGTAATATGGGTGCCCCACAGATTTTTGCAACTGGGATGTCCAAGCAGAAGGAAGGTGGTAAGATAGATCCATCGGTGCACGAGAAAGGAGAAACCAGATGGATGAAGAAGCCCTGCGGAAAATGAGTGTAGAGATCCTGGCGGATATCAAAGAGTGGCGACGAGCCAATCCTAGAGCGACGTATGTGCAGATCGAAGATGAGGTTCATAAGCGGATGATGCAATTGGAAGCAAGACTCATAGAAGGTGCAGTAGAGGAAAGTCCGAGCCGAGAGTGGGGAAGAGGGTTGAAGCACGAAGCCGCGGTGTGTCCCAAGTGCGCAACTCCCTTGCAGGCGCGAGGCAAACAAAAGCGGACCTTACACGGAAATGGAGGGCAAAGTGTGACGCTGAGCAGAATGTATGGAACGTGCCCCAAATGTGGAGAAGGTCTTTTTCCCCCTCGATGAAGAATTAGGGTTACTCCCAAGCAATCTCGCCCCACGCCAACAGGAACATCTAGTGCATTTGGCCTGCTTCATGCCCTTCGACAAAGTAGCCGAGATGATGGACGCGCTTCTCTCTGTGCAGACCCACGAGGAAACGGTCCGCCGACTCACCGAGCAGGTCGGGAGTTGGATGGAAGCCGCGCAAACGGCAGAAGTCGAGGCTGATGGTAAGTCTGAGTCAGAAGATGAGGAACCTCTGCAACGTTGTGTTTTTAGTTCTGATGGCGCAATGGTTTCTCTGGTCAAGAAACAATGGGTAGAAACGCGCACAGTGGCCATTGGTGAGCCACAAGAGAAGCTCAACGCCGAGGGAGAGACAGAGATTCATGTTGGTCATCTCTCGTATTTTTCGCAGTTAGCGGATGCCTCGACCTTTACCGATCTGGCAGAAGTGGAGATGCGACGGCGCAAGGTGGCGGAGGCAAAGCAGGTGTGTGCTGTCATGGATGGGGCGGATTGGTTGCAAACCTTCACGGAGAGGCATCGACCTGATGCGCTGCGTATTCTGGATTTTCCGCATGCGGCCGAACACATCACCAAACTGCTGGAAGCCTTAGAGAAAGCGGGCATGCGTTTTCCTCCTCAGATGCTCGACCGGTGTTTGCATATCCTCAAACATCGAGGTCCCCGTCCTCTGCTGCGCATGGCTGCTCGTTTGGAGAGCGGTCTTGCCCAACAAAAGGGGGTCTACGAGCATCTGGACTACTTGCGCAAGCGAGAGGCATTGATGCAGTATCCTGTGTTCCGACAACAGGGCTGGCCGATTGGCTCTGGCATGGTGGAAAGTGCCAACAAGAACATCGTTGAAGCTCGTCTCAAGGGAACGGGGATGCACTGGGAACGCGACAATGTCAACCCCATGCTCGCATTACGCAATGCCGTCTGCAATGATCGTTGGCGGGAGATGTGGCAAAAGGCGCTCAGGCAACATCGCCGACAGCAAGCCCTTCAAAGGTCGGTGCGAGCCGAGCAACGGGCACAAGCTTTCTTCGCTGTTGACGATGCCTCCTCTCTGCAGTCCCCTCCTCCAGTGCTTGCGGCAACTCTCCCTGGTCCCTCTCGTCCTTCCCTTCGTCGGAAAAGGGAGCCTCATCGCCATACTGTGTCTGCTCGTGTGAAATGTTCCCCTGCCAGATCAAGCGCGGGAAGAGCAGAAGCCTGCCTTTGTTGTGGAACTCCCTTCGTGCAGTCGGGAGGCCGAACCAAACGCTATTGTTCTGATCGCTGTCGGGTCCACGCCTACCACCAGCGACAAGCCAATGCCAAGCCGCCATCTTCGCCAGACGATCCGACCCTGCAGAGGGTGAAGGCTTCCCCGGCCAGATCAAGCGAAGCCAGAGCAGAAGCCTGCCTCTGTTGCGGAACTCCCCTCGTGCAGTCGGGAGGCCGAACCAAACGCTATTGTTCTGATCGCTGTCGGGTCCGCGCCTACCACCAGCGACAAGCGAAGATGGGACGAAATCAACGGATATCCCGTTCCATGCACTGCCAGCATCGGTTGAGAGGGTTTGTCGACAAGTGAAATCTTACAGAAAACGCGGTTAGCCAAACGAGGTCCTGCATATCCCCTTTGCAAAAATCTGTGGGGCACCCCTAAAGAACTATTAGGCCCGCCGATACACTTTACAACGTTAAGCCCCAAAAACAAGGGGCAACGGAAAGAACAAGCACATGAGGGCCAACGTTAGAAGTGAAAAAGCGGCACAAAGTGACAAGAGGTGCGAACAATGGTCACTCAGGAACCGTTCTGGGCAGGTGAGAAAAGATAGAGCCTTCCTTTCAACTGGCTTGCGAAGCTGATTGAGAGCTTCGCGTTGTAAATTTCATTGACGGGCCTAATAGTTCTTTAGAGGAAAGAACGTGATGCAAGAAACGAAAAGAACGTTACGTTTTTGGCGAGAATGCGAACGTTGTTTTCTTTTGTTTTAGAGAAGACGTTAACGTTCGTTGGCGCTATGAAGCCACCCCCCCTGTGTTCTCATTTCGTTCTTTCTCAAGAGAAATGACGTTCACAAGAGGACAGAAGCTGCTTCTACGTTCTTTCCTCTAAAGATCTGTTAGGCCATGACCCCAAATTAGGGAACTTTTTCTCTCTCGACAGTAGAGGGAGACATTTTGTAAATCCCAACATTAAACTGGTGGGAGCGGTATAATTATCCTGGTCAACGCGGAAATGCTGTTTGAGGAAGGAAGAGAACCGCGCTCCGCCTCTCAAGAGCAATGGGCCAAAAACAAAGAAGACAGTGAAAGCCCGAAGCCACCAGAATAATTGTACTTCCCCACCAGTTTAATGTTGGGATTTACAGGCTGAGTCTTAAAATTGAGAAAGTGCAGTTTACACCGATTGAAAACCTGAAGTGGGATTGTTTAACAATTGGTGCGCTTGGTTGGGGTCAAATCCAGATAGCGAACTCGAATACTGTTAATACCGACCACAGCATAACGTGGAAGGAATGGATGATACAACTATGCGATGTAATGCTTGAGTTCTATCCGCATGAAATAGGTAAAATAAACTCTCGTATAAGTCGTTTCAGGGAAATAAGGAAGTACTGGCTTGCAAAGTCTTAGGGTGTTGTGTCATTTAGCAGATAAACTGACTCTTACGCAACCTTGCTGATGCCAATTGTGATATGCTGAGAGGTTGTGCTGTTTTTGATCATTCTCGTTTTCTTGAGATGACCCATCTGTTGTGCTTGATTAGTGGTCAATCTGGTTAGCTTTTGACAGAAGTTATGTGAGTTCCACAACCCTGTTCATGTGACCTCCTGCATTGTCCAGGTCTCAAGATGATGGTAGAGTTGGTAAAGAGCGATGAAACGGGCCGCTCCAACTGATCCCTCTTCAGCATTTCAAAGGAGGAAGATGATGATGTCTCAAGGATATCAGCAGGCTGCGCCAACAGGTGCCCAGCAAGCGTTTCCGGCAGAGGTCTCCCGCCTGGCCGCTTCCTATGGGCTTGGTCAACCACAAGCGCAGTATAGCCGTGCAACCACCGGTTGTCTCATAATCGCTCTCGCCTCGTGTATCGGCTTGCTGACGCTTGCAGCCGCCGTATTGTTTGTGGTGAGCGCCCACCTTCCTGGCTCTCCTTTCTCATCTTTCCCGGTTCCTGTCGTATTCATCGTTCCTTTGCTGGTGATCCTGGGCTTGCTCATGTGGGGTTTATTGCTCCGAGGAGATCGCGCCTATGAATGTACTGGGGGATTCATCGAAGTTCGTGGCAAACGGGTCGTCCGGGCAAAGCGCTGGGATCAGATCCAGCAGGTCTGGAAGGAGAGAAGGTATAGTAGAACCAACGGAAGAAGAGTCGCAGCGGGTTTCATCTATTACATCCGCGATATGCAGGGCCAAACCCATTCGGAAGCCTCCCTGCCCATCTGGAAGCGGGCCAACTACGAACATGCACGCCGCGAGTTTGCTCAGATGGCTCCGCAGATGCTGGCCGACTTCCATACGGGGCGATCCCTGCTCTTTGGACAACTGAGTGTGGATCAACACGGAGTTAGTATCCCTGGGAGCATGACCTACCGTAGTCAAAGCTATCAGCTCCCGCTGCCCGCAATTGTCAAAGCCAGTCTGGGTCAGAGGCTCGTGTTTGAAGTAGCATCGGTGGGAGGCGTTCAGTCAGTATCAGTAACTATCCCAGAGTATGCGACGATGCTACTCTTGCTGTTACAGACCCTGAGTCAGGGGCGTATCATCTGTGAGTACTCCGACTGGTTGATCAGGTAATGTATGGGTTCCGCGAACCTCGCATGGTCTCGTTTTCTGTTGCTCAGTTCCATACTATCCAGGCGACATGCCTTTGGTAAAAGCTAACCGGACTGGCCATTCGTCTTCCTCTTGTTCTTTCTGTCCTGACTCCTTTTGCTCTGATAGAGTACTCGAAGCTTGAGCAGATCGACTACGGCGCGACCATACAGGGGATAGGACAACGATTCGAGCAAAAATGGGCCATTTGATGGAACGTGTCATGGGTCCGCTTCCTGCCTTCCATGATATCGCAGCTAACTGCCATTAGGTGCGACAACTTGCCAAACAACGGGGAAAATGCTCCCCCGAGAAACAGTCAACGTCTACCATTTTTGCGCATGAGGTGCGATAAGGGAGCGCGAGCGGATGAGCATTATGTCAAATGGCCCAATTTCGTCGTAATCGTTACCATATCCCCACTAGGCCACGCTCGATGGCGACAGCGACGGCCTGGGAGCGTGAGTCTACGTTCAACTTCATATAGATGGTGCTCAGATGGGCTCGTACTGTGCGCTCTGTTACGCCCAGGCGCATCGCGATCTCTTTGTTGCGTTCACCCCGCACCAGGCTTTCCAGCACCTCCAGTTCGCGCTCAGTCAGGTTCGTCTCCCTGCGGGTGTTGTTCGCCGGTGAGGAGACGCCATGCGCCGCGTGCGAGAGAATACGAGCCATGACCTCCGGCTGTACGATCATCTCGCGGCGTGCTGCTGCCCGGATCGCGCGGAACAGGGTCGCGCGGTCCGTGTCTTTGAGCAGGTAACCGCAGGCCCCCACTTGCAGACCGTGTATCATCAGATCATCTTCGTTGTAGGTGGTCAAAATAACAACGGCGATATGAGGCCATGCCGCCCGCATCCGTTTGATTGCCTCCAGCCCGTCCATTCCCGGCATGCGCAGATCCATCAATACGACATCCGGTTGGACTTTGCCAACAACGTCGAGCGCTGTCGCACCATCACCAGCATCACCTACCAGCACAAAGCCCTCATCCGCCTCCTCCAGCATGAAACGCAGCCCCTCACGCACGACGAGGTGATCATCGGCCACCACGATGCGGATCTCTGGCTTTCCCTCCGTCACTCTAGACCTCCTCTCTGATTGATGGGCAGGCACAATCGCAGAGCCGTCCCTTTTCCTACAGCACTCTCAATGTCCAAATAGCCCCCAACCAGGCGTGCTCGCTCGCGCAATCCCAAGAGCCCATAGTGCCCTTGCTGAGTTACCGCCGCCCTGCTCTCAAAGCCAATTCCGTCGTCGCGAACTTCAATGGTCAGCATTGTCTCAGTGCGTTGTGCACATATCCATACCTGGTGGGCCTGGGAGTGACGTGCCACATTCGTCAGCCCTTCAGTGATCGCTCGCAGCACGTGCTCACATAGGCTTGCGGGCATCACAGCAAGCGCGGAGAGGTCAGCAATGCACGAAATGGATGTCGTGGCTCGAAAGCGGTTGATCTCCCTCTCTAACGCCAGGAGCAGGTTGTCGGGATCGAGCGGATGGGTGCGCAGATCATCAATCGCACTGCGAGCTTCAGCCAGGGTGGCGCGTGCCCGTGCCATCGCTTGCTGGACCAGTTCACGCGCTCGCTCAACACGGTGTTTCTCCAGGTGCAGATCGACCCGCTCTAATTGCAGCGTGAGACCCACCAGGCCTTGCGCAAGGGTGTCGTGCAACTCTCTAGCCAGCCGTTGCCGCTCGTTGACCAGGGTCAGTTCTTCGATACGCATGGCATAAGCTGCCAATTGCAGATGGGCTGCTTCCAGTTGGCTGCGAGCATGGACCTGTTGGATCGAGAGAATGAGCCATCCGATCAGGAAGAGCACAAGCAGCAAGATCGACCCGAACGTCATCCAGATCACCCAATGCGTCAGTTGCCACACGATGGTCACGAGGAAGAACCCCAGATAGGTTGCCACCACGACCACGATCTGTCGGACCTGCTTGAGCAGGCTGAGCGCTTCGATGACCAACACCAGGTAGAGGCCAAGCGCGATGATCATATCGGACCAGATGAGGCTACTGATGAGAACACAGATGCCTTGGAGCAGAAAGTAGACCCCGTACCAGCGCCGCTGCAACCTGCCCGAAAGGCAGAACCAGTGGAGGCACAATTGGACGGCCATCAATCCAACCCAGATCACATTCAGGGGGGAATATGCTTGATCGAATTGAAGGGTGTACTGCACGTTGTTCGCTTGGAGTGCAGGAGCTTCCCCTGACAATGGCGGAGGCGTCATGAGCTTCGAGAAAGGAGGATGCCAGCTCATCCAGCTAATGACGATGATGAAACCGCCGAATGGTAGTCTCACATAGTCTCCCAGGAGCAATTGTGCGCTTCCCCAGAGGGAAACAATGCCCACCCAGAACAAGATAAACCAGCGGATAGGGCGTATATCGCGCTTGTAGAGGTTCAGGTCTTTCTCAGTGGTGTCCCAGATGATTTTTCGATATGTTTCGGTATTCAGCAAGCGGTGCATCTGTTTGTCCGTATTTTCTCACGATTGAGGCTTTGCCCATCATGGCCATGATTGCATTGTACCATCTCTTCTCTCGTTGCTGCGTCGTCCTTTCCTCCAATAAGAACCCTGTCTCTTCCGCCATGGCGGAAGAGACAGGTCTGGAAAGACAGAACAAGATTGGCTGAGGAGACGATGTACGATCAGTCGGGCACCGCTATACTCGCCATCAGAGAGAATTATTGAGGCGAAATGCGGTGAAGTGTGCGTGTGTAAGGACCTGTTCTCGCCTTGAAAGGATGTAATGTGAGCAGTAATGATGTACAAGCACCGTCTCATCGTAACCTGGCTGAAAACTCGACGGTGAAAGAGGTCAATAGTGAGAAGTTACAGCAGAGCGCAGGTGTAATTCCGCTAGTTATGGTGCGCGATCTGACCAGGACGTACCGGCTGGGTCAAAGCGATGTGCGAGCCTTGAGGGGCATTTCGCTTGATGTGTACCCTGGCGAGTTCATAGCAGTGACCGGCCCTTCCGGTTCTGGCAAATCCACATTTATGAATATTATCGGCTGCATGGACCGACCGACTGGCGGAAAGTACTGGCTTAAAGGCGTGCTCGTGAGCAAAATGAGGCCAGAGCAACTGGCTCTCGTACGCAGCCGGCACGTAGGCTTTATCTTCCAGAACTTCAATCTGCTTCCGCACGAGTCAGCACTGGCTAACGTGATGCTCCCCCTGGTGTATCAGGGCTTGCCGCAGCAGGTGCAGCGTGTGTACGCTACGCGAGCCTTGCACATGGTGGGTCTTGCTGATCGTCTGCATCACTTGCCGACACAGCTATCTGGCGGCCAGCAGCAGCGCGTTGCTATCGCCCGCGCCCTGGTGAGCCGACCATCGCTCCTGCTCGCGGACGAGCCAACCGGCAATCTGGATAGCGAGACGAGTCAGGAGATCCTGACGCTGCTGCTGGCTTTGAACCAGCGAGGCATCACCATCATCGTAGTCACTCACAACACAGAGGTTGCCGAGACCGCTCAACGTCGTGTGGCCTTCAAAGATGGCTACATTGTGCGAGATGAACACCTTGCCGTCCCGCGTCCTCTTGCGCTTCCCCAAGCGGGCTCCTGTGCGTCACAGGAAGCGGATAGTAAGGCTTCAGACGAGTAGCAAATAGGAGAACAATGCGTATGAGAACGAGTACTGCTACTGCGCCGCCTCCCCTACGGCCCACGTCCCAGGCAAAACACCAGCAGATCGCTCAACGAGGACCTCTCATCCAGGCAAATTTCCGGGCCGCCATCAAAGCGCTGATGGTGAACAGCACACGGTCGATCTTAACGATGTTGGGAGTCATTATTGGCGTGGCCGCCGTCATCACGGCAGCAACCCAGGCCGAGGGTACTGCTGCGCAGATTAACCAGCGATTCAGCAGTCTGGGAACCGATATCGTGACGGTCATGTCGGGCCCACCTCCCTTCGCGGGTGCGAAAGGCGGCTTCATCGTCACTAGCGGCGCAACCCCAACGCTGAGTTTTAGTGATGCCAGTGCGCTTTCCAGGTCGGAGCACGTGGTTCAGGTGAGTCCTATTATCTCTCACCCCGAACAGGTGACCTATCAGAATCAGAGTGCGAGCTATCCAATCTATGGAGTATCAGACAGTTACCCAACGATTCATAGCTTACAACTGGCTGAAGGCTCCTGGTTTAGCAGCCTGAATGGCTCCTCGGCGGCTCCTGATGTTGTGCTCGGCTCGCTTGTCGCGCAGAGCATCTTCGGACCATTAAAGGTCGATCCCATTGGGAAGACGATCAACATAGGAGGTGCGCTTTTCCACGTCGTAGGCGTGCTTGATCCGGTAGGTTTCACCGTTGATCAGAACGTCTACGCTTCGCTGACAGCAGTCGAGGTTCGCCTGACCAATACAACCAAAGTGCAAGAAGTTGAGGTCCAGGTAGACGACTCGCATAATATAGACCAGGTGCAACAAGAGATTACGTCTCTGCTAGAACAGCGCCATCACGTCAGCGGCACGAAAGATGATTTCTGGATTCAATCTCCCACCTCACTCATTCGGAACCAGCAGGCTAGTGCCTCCTCGCTCACTACATTGCTCATCGGCATTGCCGCAGTCTCGTTAACAGTGGGTGGCATCGGCATTATGAATATCATGCTGGTCTCGGTCAGTGAACGTACGCGCGAGATCGGCATTCGCATGGCCGTGGGGGCGAACAGGAACGATATTCGCAATCAATTTCTGATTGAGGCGATGCTTTTGAGTGCGGCTGGTGGAGTTATGGGAGTCCTCTTCGGCCTCTTTACCGGCTATGAGATTGTTACTGCTAACCTGGTGCCATTTATTCTGGACCCAACTGCGATTCTGATCGCGGTTGGCGTTGCTGGGCTTATTGGGATCGTCTTTGGCCTCTATCCCGCCATGCGCGCTTCTGAACTCGATCCCATCGAAGCTTTGCGAACGGTCTAACTATCATCATTGTAACAAGGAGATGACTATGGAGAACAGAAATCCCTTACGCACACTTTACATCGTGCAGTTGATGACGATCATCATTTTAGTTCTGCTCTTGATTCAACAAGTGCTGCCTTTCTTCGGCATCTTGCCTATCGGTGCACACCCGATAATAATACCAGCCGGACAACAGCCGTGATGGCGTTGAACTCGCCCAGGCTCTCAATCCACAAATTATTGTGAATAAGTGAATGGAGGTTTCTATCCTATGTCTCAAAATTTCCGCCCACAGGTGGTTATGGGCATCATCATACTTGTCCTGACTCTCGCGCTTATCATACTCATGTTCATACCAAAACCGCTTCCACCGATACCAACATCTCCAGGCGGCGGCCAGGTCCCATACTCCCAGCCAACAAGCCAGTACAGTGACATACTCATCTCTGGCTACCAGTGATTTGCTCGATAATGGTGAAGAGGCAAAGCTGTAATCTTTAGCAATGCTCTTCCATTGCGTATATGCTTCCATTGTCTTTGGCAGGAAGCTGAGTCGTCGCGCTGGTTGGCTGACACTTTTAATCTGCCTGAGAAAAGAATGAGAATGTTCGAAAAAAGGAATAATTGTGCTCGACCGATTGTATGGATGGTTGGAGGTGCCCCCTGAGCGAAGCGAAAGAACTGCATGACGATCTGATGAGAGCACTGCTTTCCATCGTCCCGCGAACAACCTACCAGAATATTCACCGGCTGAGCACGCTGGCCTGGGCCGTCATTGGCCTCTGTCTGACCCACACCGTGCGACTGGGTGCATGGGCCGAAGTGCTGGAGAGTCGAGCACAGTATGCTGCCAGTCGGGTGCGCCGCTTCTCCCGCTGGTTGCATCAACCAGCCATCCACCCACAACAGTGGTATGCACCCCTTCTCCAGGCCGCCTTGGGCGATTGGCCCAGAAACGCCCGCTTATATGTGGCACTCGATACCACGGCCCTGACCCCCTTTGTCTTGATCTGCGCCTCGCTCATCTACCGAGGCCGTGCCCTCCCGCTGGCTTGGCGAGCCATGCAGCACAAAAGTACCAAGGTCGCGAGTGCAGGACTATCAACCTGTGCTTGAACAGGTGCGCTCCATCGGGCTACAAGACATGCAGGTGATTGTGCTGGCCGATCGTGGCTTCGTCCATGAACAACTGCTGCACTACATCCGCACGCAGCACTGGCATCTTCGCTTGCGGTTGATGAGCAACACCCTGGTCCATCTGCTGGACCAGCCGGTCTCTGCTGTCAAGGATCTGTGTCCACCTGCTGGAGAGAGTCGGTTCTTTCAGCACGTAGCGCTGTTAGGAACGGCTGTTGGGCCAGTCCACCTCGCTCTGGCCTGTCTGCTGGATTCCCCAGATGATCCCTGGTTTGTGGCAAGTGATGAGCCCACCGATGCCAAAACCTTGGGCGAGTACGGTTTGCGCTTTGACATTGAGGAAGGCTTTCTCGATGAGAAATCAGGTGGCTTCCAGCTCCAGACCAGCGAACTCTCTACTCCTAAAGCTTTGGAGCGGCTCCTGCTGATTGTAGCAATTGCCACCCTTCACTTGACGAGCCTGGGAGCAGGGGTCGTTCAGGCAGGGAAGCATCGCTGGGTCGATACCCATTGGGAGAGGGGACTGAGCTACCTGAAACTCCCACGAATTGCGCAATGAGGTTGTTGAAGAGCTAATCCTGATCAGATACGCGAAGGTTGTGCAGAATGGGACGCCCGGTCCGTGAGAGATGGCAGAAACAGCGGGATGGAGAGCAAAAGGGGCAACAGATGGGAAGAATTGAGGAACAGTCAGGAAAAGAGGCCATGAAGGTCCACTCGGAGAAGTAAGCTTGTCCGAGAAGAGAGCACGCAACGGTTGTCGAACGACGTTAAGCCGTCGCCAAACCGAGCGAGATGGCAAAAGCTTTTGGGATGCCGAAGAGTTTGATCGTCAGCGGACTCGCTATCGAGGTGCGCGCATTGCGAGCGGATCGCTCCTGCCAGTCGAGACGATAATGCGCCCGTTGCGCACGGGACAGGGGCGCAGGCGAGAGAGGTGGGCTGGGAGAACTGCCGGATTCCATCTGCACCTCCACCCGTTGGTGAGACAGCAGGTGGATGCACGCCCGTCGATGGTGACGACGACTCCAATCCCGCCAGAGTACAGGAGCAGAGCCGACGATCAATGGATGGAGCAGCACGCTGACCTGGCGCGGCTTTGCTGTGGCGTTGCCATTCCATTGACACTGCTCGCGCAGCGGACAGGGGCGGCAACTGCGAATGCTGGCGGCATAGACCACACGCAGACTGCCATCGGCTTCTCGACGCCGCTCATGGGCAGAAAGCGATTGCCCTGCTGGACACCGCAGCGTCCCATCGGGCTGGAGAGGAAAATCTTGCCCCGAGAAGCGGCCTGCTTTCCAGGAGGTGGCAGTGGCAGGTGGACCATACCGAGGTATGGCTAGGATTCATGCGAAAATCGATCATAGGGTACGAATGTTCTAAAATGTGGCTCATGAAACCAGCCAAGAAGTATCATAAAAGCGGTTTTACCGTATCTTTCATGCATTTCTCAAGCCAACTTTTGCTTCTGGTACAGCCATTGACGGTGGTGGATAATTCGGACTTCTCACCCAATCGCTTGACAGCACTGTAAACACGCCTTATGCTTGCTTCTCAAGGAAGCTCTCCTGCTTCCCGATTTCAAGCAGCGAGGTTTTGAATGGCCCTTCACCTGTTCGTGTTTGTGTTCCTGCTCGTGGTCTGCCTCTTCCTCTGCCTGGCGCTACTGTGGCGTCTGGACTGGTTCCGTCTTCAGCCTTCCTCCTCAAGAGACGCGGCCAAACGCACCCTGCTTCACCGTCTGCTGAAGCCGCGCACGCCAGACGATTGCCCCGCCTGTCGACTCGCCTCCACGGCCACGTCGGCTGGAGAGCCTGGGCCTGCTCCTGTGCGCCCCTGGAGTGAGGTGAAAAGCCGGCGGGGAGCGCCCAAGCGCGTCAACACACAGGGCTACGCCTGTCCCAACCGTCAGTGCGCGTACTTCGGCAACACCGATGCGCACTTCCACGCCCTGGTGGGAGATGGCAAGCATGGCCAGGCCGAGCTGATCCAGACGTTTCGCTGTCAAGCGTGCCGCACCACCTTCAGTGCGCGACGCGACACGCCCTTGTACCGGTTGAAAACCCCTTCCTATCACGTCGCCATGGTGCTGGCTGCGCTGGCCGAAGGACTAGATCCTTCCGCGGCCGAACGCGTCTTCGGCTCCCGTCAGGCCACCATCACGAGGTGGCTCCCGCGGGCAGGCAAGCACGCTGGGCTCTTCCATGAGCACTCCTTCCGCAACCTGCATCTTCCACACGTGCAGTTGGATGAAATTCGCACCAGGCTCCGCCGCTCCACCCAGGTGCTCTGGCTGTGGCTGGCTCTCGATCCTCGCACCAAGCTTCTTCCCGTCCTCCATCTGGGTCCCCGCACGCAAGACGCCGCGCATAGCGTCATCCACTGCCTGCGACACATCTTGGCCCCTGGATGCATTCCGCTCTTCACGAGTGATGGGTTAAACGTGTACTTTTATGCGCCTCTCGGCCCATTTTGGCCACTGGATCACAGGAAGTCGGCGAGGGCGGAACGTGCGTCAGTGGCAGGTGGATCCACGCCTGATCTACGGCCAGGTGAAGAAAAGCTACCGGCGGCGCAAGCTGGTTCGCGTCACGCACGTAATGCGTCTTGGCACAGAGGACGCTCTCAAAGCCGGCTTACAGGGGATGGGCTTCTCTGGACGACTGAACACGGCTTTCATTGAGCGGGTGAATCTGACCGTCCGACACGGGGTGGCAGCGCTCGCAAGACGGACCTGGGCCACTGCTCAGCAGTCGCCACAGCTGTTGGCTCATCTGGAGTGGTGGCGCGCCTATTATCACTTTGTGCGCCCTCACGAAGCGCTGCGGGTGAGGCTCGTGCAGCCGCGAGAACGAGGGGGCCAACGAGTGGCGCAACGCTATCGGCAACGAACTCCTGCGATGGCGGCTGGGAGAACGAACCGACGATGGACGGCACGCGAGGTGCTCTCGTGTCCATTGTTGCCGATTTCCGCTTGAGAGCCACTCAAGCCTAATGCGGTTGCAGTATCATCCCGTCGAGAGGATGGTGAACGTGCGAGCAGAAGAAGTCGAATGGGGCTTCACTCCAGGGTGAGATGTCCGTCCGGACTGCCCACTGACGAAAAAACCTGCTCAAAGGGGATTTGCAGAGATTACTTGAATTATCCACCATATTCCATGGGAGCACCCGCTGCAGGGCTACGAGATGATGAACATGATTCGCAAGGGACAGGTCAGCGGGGTGGGCAAAGGAGACAGCAGTGGGCAGGTCTCCTTCATCGCCCACCTGTTTGGAGTGGCCGCCTAAGCCCAACAAGAAGAGGGACCTCCCTGCCTATTTGTGTTCCTCTGAGAGTTTTTGCAACACAACCCTTGGAACGGGGTTTATTTCACCTCGAAGTGAGCAGGACGTTTTCCCAGGAAGGCGGCAATCCCTTCCTGACCGTCAGATGACGCAGCCATCGCTGAAATTGCCTGTGTTTCATACGTCATCTGCGTCTCCAGGCTTTCGTTCCAACCCTGATGCAGGAGTCGCTTGGTCGTGCCAAAGGCCAGGGTTGGTCCCATTGCCAGTCGCTTTGCCAGCGCTTCTGCTTGCGCCAGCATACTGTCGTCCGGCGCTATGGACGTCACGATTCCCCAGTGATACGCTTCCTCTGCTGAAAGCGTCCGGTTCAGCAAGGTCAACTCAAGCGCGCGCTTCATCCCGACGGCACGTGAGAGAAAGTAGGTTAATGAGCCATCAGGCGTGAGTCCGATGCGTGTGTAGGCTGCGGTAAAGCGGGCCGATTCGCCTGCGCAGATCAGGTCACAGGCGCAGGCAAGACTCATCCCAGCCCCCGCGGCGCTTCCCTGCACTGCCGCGATGACTGGGGCTTGCATACGCGTCAGGTACGACACAGCCGCGTGTAAGTAGGTAGCCACCTCTGTCACATACGCGGGTAAACGCTCCCCCTGAGCAGCGAAGCTTTTCAGATCGCCTCCAGCGCAGAAAGCACTTCCCGCACCGCTCAACACGACGGCTCGCACATCGCGATTGCCAGAGCATTCCATCGCCACGTTCATCAGGTCTCTCGCCAGTTCCAGGTTGAGGGCGTTGAGGATCTCCGGTCGGTTGAGGGTGATCGAAGCGACCGAGTCACGAACTTCGAAGAGCAATTGAGTATACTGCATGTGTAATCCTTCCTTTCTTGAACGTTTCCACTCATAAGGAGTGAGCGGTTGATTCTTCACGTCCCCTAATCCAAGACTGCGGTGCGGTCGCGCACCACCATCACCTCGCCTGTGCAGACCATAATCGTCCGCCCAGGCTTCACCACCTGCCCTCGCGCCAAGAAGCGTCTGCCCGAGGCCTCGTTGAGGAGATTGACCTTGAATGCAACGGTCAGGACACCCACACCAGGGGGCGTCAGACTCAGCGCGGCATAGCCACAGGCAGAAGCGACACCTGCCGTGATGATGCCGGCATGCACAAAGCCATGTTGTTGCGTCAGCTCTTGCCGAAATGGGAGCACGATCTCCGTCATGCCGGTAGCACCTCAATCATCTCAGCATCCAGCAGTGTCATGGCTTGCTGTCGGCTAAAGCTAGTCTGCACGCGCGCCGCGTCGTCGGGGTCCAGTGGTGTCATGGCCTGATTGCCCCTGTCCGTTGCCCTCTCTGGTAGTGAGGAATCACTCGCAATCATGTCTTTCCTTTGCTGTTCTTTCATCTTGACGCCTGGCACTGCCATCTGCCCGACGCTCCAACGTCTCCTATGGAGAATGTTGCCCTCCTTTCACTACCCTGTACGTCGAAAGGATACAGGGAGCCAGTCAACGAGGGCATCAGGAGAAGTACCCATCTTGGCAGTTTGTCGCCCCCATAGTGTCCATTCCAGGATTCTCTGGGAAAATATGGTACAGCTGTCTGAGAGGCTGTGTGGAAAGGCTTGAGAAGCCAGATGAAAGAGGACAGGGCCGATGCACAGGCCTGGAGAGCGGCTCGGCAAAGACGCCTGCCAGGTGATAGAATAGAGGAAGAGGAAAAGAGGAAAAAGGGAAGAGAAGAGGTGGGAAGATGATGCGAAGAAGCTACCCCAGCGATATCAGCGAGAACGAGTGGAGGATCCTCGAGCCACTGATTCCGCCCGCCAAGCCAGGAGGACGCCCCCGAAGCACCGAGATGCGCGAAGTGATCAATGCCATTTTGTACCTGGACCGAACTGGAAGCCAGTGGCGAGCCTTGCCCCATGAGTTTCCCCCCTGGTCCACGGTGTGGAGCTACTTCCGCACCTGGCGCAATACAGGGATCTGGAAGCGCATGCACACGGCTTTACGCGAATGGCTGCGCGTGAAAGCCGGGCGCCAGCCGACTCCCAGCGCGGCGATCATCGATAGTCAATCGGTGAAGACGACCCAAAAGGGAGGGGTTCGTGGCTATGATGGAGGCAAAAAAGTTAAAGGCCGTAAGCGCCACGAGGCACGGTCGATACCAACGGGCTGATCCTGCAGGTTCTGGTTCATGAGGCAAATATCCAGGACTATCGCAGCGGCAAACGCTTGCTTGCACCGCTCAGCGGGATCTTGCCACGTCTCAAGCTGATCTGGGCCGATAGTGGATACAACAAAGAGGGCTTCGACGAGTGGGTCAAGGCAACACTGGGATGGGAGGTCGAGATTGTGCAACATCCCTGGAGCGGCTTACGGGGCGTCTGGGCGCCTAAGGATGCCGTCATCGATTGGGAGAAGATCCGACCCAGTGGCTTTCATGTGCTTCCCCATCGCTGGATTGTCGAGCGCACCTTCGCCTGGCTTTCGCGCCTTTCGTCGGCTTTCCAAAGACTATGAAGTGCTCAAGAGCAGCGAAGAAGCCTGGATCTACATCGCCATGAGCCGTATTATGCTGAGACGCTTGGCTCAAGATAGCTCCTGAAGCCTTTCCACACAGCCTCTGATACTAATCCGCGTACTGTGATAAAATAAAGGAGGTGATGACTGAAAAGAGAAGAGGGAAGATATGGCAAGAGTCACGCGTGCAGCAGCCCATCTGACACTGGAAGAAGTGAAGACCCGCATGAGAACCGATCCGCGCCCCTTGTACCGGCAACGGTGGCTGATCATTTATAATGCGCTGGCCCAGCCGCGTAAGGCGGAGGAGATCGCCCGGCACTGTGGGGTTTCCAAAGCAACGGTGCATCAGGTGATCTCCACGTACAATCGATTGGGAGTGGTGGCGGTGGAGACGCCAGGGAAGGGAGGCCGACGTCACCAGTATCTGACGCTGGAAGAAGAAGCGCAGTTCCTTGCTCCATTCTTTGCCCGGGCTGAGGAAGGCCTGCTCACCACGACGGCAGAGATCTGGAGAGCCTTTGAGAGCCGCGTCGGACACCACGTGGATGACAGCACCATCTACCGCATGCTCGACCGTCACGGCTGGCGCAAACTGATGCCACGTCCCAGGCATCCCAAGGCTGACCCACATGTTCAGGAGCAGTTTAAAAAAACTTTGCAACGCAGGTTCAAGCGGCAGTCGCAACACGGCCAGCCGAAGATGAACGCCCTGTGCTGATCATGGCCCAAGATGAAGGCTGCTTTGGCCGCATCAGCCGACCCACACGGTGTTGGGCTCCGCCGGGGATCCGGCCGCACGTCCCCTGCCAGGTGGTGCGAGAGTACGTCTATGTCTACTCCGCTGTGGCTCCGGCTCTGGGAGAGATGACCTCGCTGATCTTGCCCACGGCCGATACCGCGATGATGAATTTCTTCTTGGAGCATGTGAGCCAGACGTTCTCGAAGTACTTCATCGTCATGCAAGTCGATGGGGCGGGCTGGCATCACTCTGACGAGTTGGTGATCCCTTCCAATATTCGCTTGATCCAGCAACCTGCCTACAGTCCCGAAGTCAACCCGGTGGAACATGTCTGGGACGACGTGCGGGAAAAACATTTTGGGAATTCGGGCCTTCCCCTCCCTTGACGCCTTGATCGAGGTGCTCTGCCAGGGACTCAACGAACTTGCTGATGATCCCGAGCGCTTGCGTTCCTTAACTGGCTTCCCGCATCTTGTCAATGTAAACCTTTAGAGTGCGGATTGGTATGAGACCTGCCCTGTCCGAGCACTGTGCACCCGATCGCTCAAACAGGGGCGTAAACTGAGCTTGCCGCCACGAGAGCGTGCGGAGCTGTTGGCGCGCAATCGAGCGCAGGCCAGCGATGAAGCCTATCAGCGCCACTATGGCTTGCGCAGTGGAGTCGAAGCCTGTATTTCGCAAGCGGTTCGTCGGGTGGGAAGCCGACAGGCCCGCAGTCGAGGCGAGCCAGCCGTGCATTTGCAGCAAGTGACCTGTGCGGTCGCACTCAATTTCATCCGCCTGGATGCCTGGTGGCAGCAGCGGCAGCCACGTGGCAAGCTGCGGCGGGGTCGGGTCCAGCGATTCACGGCGGTGGATAATTCGGACTTCTCACCCAATAGCTTGACAGCACGGTAGACTCACCTTATGCTTGCTGCTCAAGGAGTTCTCGATGCTCCCCATTTCAAGCAGTGAGGATAAGTATGGCGCTTCATGTGTTCGTATTCCTGCTCCTGGTCTGCATTCTCCTCTCTTTGGCGCTGCTTTGGCGTCTTTGCTGGTTCCCTCTTCGACCACCCTCTTCAAGCGGAGAGGCCAAGCGTAGCACGCTCCACCGTCTGCTGAAGCCCCGCTGCCCAGACGATTGCCCGGCCTGTCGTCTCGCCTCCACCGCCTCGTCGGGTGGAGAGCCAGCACCTGCTCCTGTACGCCCCTGGTCTGAGGTGAAAAGCCGCCGAGGAGCACCCAAGCGCGTGAACACCGCGGGCTTCGCCTGTCCCAATCAGCAGTGCTCCTACTTCGGCAACACCGATGCTCAGATCCACGCTCTGGTCGGCGATGGCAAGCACGGTCGTGCTGAGCAGATCCAGACGTTCCGTTGCCAGGCCTGCCATACCACGTTCACTTCCAGACGCAACACCCCCTTGTACCGGCTGAAAACCCCTTCCCAGCAGGTCGCCCAGGTGCTCTCTGCCCTCGCTGAAGGGCTGGACCCATCCGCCGCCGAGCGGATCTTCGGCTTCCGACAAGCCACGATCACCACCTGGCTCTTGCGTGCTGGCGAGCATGCTCAGACCTTACACCAGCACTATTTCAGCAACCTCCGTCTCCCGCACTTGCAATTGGATGAACTGCGAACACGGCTCCGCAGCTGTACCCAAGTGCTCTGGCTCTGGCTGGCCATCGACCCCCGCACGAAGCTTCTTCCCGTCCTCCATCTGGGTCCCCGCACGCAAAACGCCGCGCATAACGTCATCCACTCCCTGCGAGAGCTCTTGGCTCCTGGCTGCCTTCCCCTTTTCACCAGTGACGGCTTAAACTTGTACTTTTATGCCCTCACGGCCCATTTTGGACAGTGGCGAGAGGTGCGTCGCCGAGGACGGAAAACACTCCAGTGGCAAGTGGCAGCGAAGCTGATCTACGGTCAGGTGAAGAAAAGCTACCGGCGGCGCAAGCTGATGCGCGTCACGCCTATAATGCGCTTGGGGACACTGGCAGATCTCACCATCGCCTTGCAGGGACTGGGTTTCTCTGGACGGTTGAACACGGCGTTCATCGAGCGGGTGAATCTGACCGTCCGACACGGGGTGGCAGCGCTCGCGAGACGGACCTGGGCCACTTCCCAACAGGCTCCACAGCTCCTGGCTCATCTGGAGTGGTGGCGCGCCTACTATCATTTTGTACGCCCCCATGCCTCGCTGCGGGTGAGGCTCGTACAGCCGTGCGAGCGAGGGGGCAAGTTGATGGCACAACGCTACCGGCAACGGACGCCGGCGATGGCAGCAGGAAAAACGAACCGACGATGGACGACAGGCGAGGTGCTCACGTGCCCCTTGCCAAAGGTGTGCGCTTGAGAGGCATCCAAACCCCATGGGAGTGTAGTCTCATGTTGCGGGCAGATGGGTGGAGGTGCTCGCAGAAGCATGCGAGGGAGCCAAGCACGGGGAAGTGAAGGCCTGTCTGGACTGCCTCATCACAAAAAACTGGCCCGAAGTGGGTTTGCAGAGGGCTGATCGATTTATCCACCACGTCCAATGGGAGTACCCAGACCTGGCAAGAAAGCACGATACACTACACTTCCCATGTATATGCCATTCAAGGCGATGTCGACATCACCTTCATCAACACCCAGGACGGCTGGATAATGGCCAATTTAGGCTTTGGGTCAGGGCCAGGCGAAGACATCGTCATCTTCCGTACAACTGATGGAGGGGCAACGTGGACCATCGCCTCAAGTACCAACTCGCGGGGTGAGAGCATGCCGGGTGCTCTTCCATATGCAGGAAAAAAGACAGGACTCAGCTTCCTGGACGCATCCACTGGCTGGATCACTGTAGACGACGGTCCGAGTCATATCCCCTGGCTCTACGTATCACATGATGGCGGCAGGACCTGGCAACAGCAATCGCTCCAACTGCCACCGAACCAAGCACCTACCCGCCTCGGGCTTGCACCACCAACATTTTTCAATGCCACCGACGGTGTTCTTCCCGTCTATAGTGTATTCATTGGCGGCTGCCACCCTGATAACGTAGATAATGAACAATGCTGGGGTAGTGACATATACGTGACACACGATGGAGGCAGAACCTGGCATAGTACGACACTCTCGGCTGGCCAGGGATACGCGGATTTCGTCGATCTCAACCACGGATGGGTTCCCAGTCAGACCGGCCTCTACATGACCAGCGATGCGGGGCAACACTGGACAAAGATCAATCCCATTGGAGCAGGCCCCGGTATACTTCTTGACTTTGTCTCGAGTGAGACCGGGTGGGCAATTACTTCCGGCTCTGATGTCTTGCTGCTCAAGACAGAAGATGGGGGACATACGTGGACAAAAGCCACCTATACGGTCTTGAAAATCCCACGCTAGCGGGCACCGACACGGTCAAGCAGAGCGATGCATCGATTGAGCAACTTCCCTACTTGCAGCACCGCAATCTTCTCAAGAGGAGAAGAGGGGACAAATTTCAAGGAATGGCGGTGAGATGTGTGTAAATGTAAATCCGAAGATTCAGTGAAGCAAAATCTGTACAATTAAATGGGTACTTCTCGTTCCTGAGCTCTCTTCTCATGTTTCCCTTGAGGCGCTCACAAAGCCAAAGGAGGCCCTTTCTCGGAAGCAAAGGTGGAGGTACTCTCACCCACATAATTATACAGATTTTGCTTCACTGAAATCTTCGGATTTACAATGTATTTCCAACATTTCATGCCGATACTCCAGATGAGAAGCGGTTTGTTCAGGGGACGTGTGTCCCAGTGCTCACATGTGAGGGCAAATGCTCATGTTGGAGGGCAAAACCTGCTCACTTCGTAGGGCATTTACCACATTATTCGCACGGGATGTGACGCGACGCACGGGCCCAGATCCACGAATGGTCGAGAGATAGTCACAGGTGGATGGCGCGAGGGCGTGCGCACGACACCACTGCTCGAAGGCCGCTCTGTCCATTGGTAAGGCTTTTGATGCCATGATCACTCCACCTCTGTTCGACAAGGACGAGTCCTGTCAGCCGACGACGAATACAGTGCTGATGTCAATCTACGAGGGACGGCTCAACCACTGGTTCACGGGTCAATGGATCGAAACCTGAAAACTGTACGCCTGCGCAAGCTGGGCAGAAGGGCTCTCTTCTGTCGAGCAATGGGCTGCGGAAATTTCCCACCCTCTCCCGTCATGGCCGCACTTCTTTCCAGGTGTGCCCAGCGTCACTGGTGAAGAGCAGTCGTGGGGGAGTCTGCCCCAGATTGGTCTCACACAACAGCCAGCCGGTTGTCTCGGAGACAAAATTGAGTTCGGTGATGGGGCCAGGAAGGGAAGCCTGAGTCCGATGTCGGAGATCTTCCCATGTCTGCCCGCCATCGGTTGTCCTGGAAAACAGCATCACGCCATTATGCAGGCTTGCTGCCCAGCCAACCTGGGGATTGATAAAGTCAGTCAGATTCATCATTCCCCCTTCGAGCAGTGCTTCCAATGGTTGGGAAGTTGGCTGCCAGGTCTGGCCTGCATCATGGGTATGGTAGATGAGTTGAAGCGGTCGATCTGTGACGAGCACCACCGGCAAGATACCCTCCTGAGCCGTAAAAAACCTGGGCGGTTGGATTTCTGCTACGTAAGCTCCAGCATAGCCGGGGACGGGAGATGGGATCGAGAGTCTCTGCAAGGACCAGGTGAGCCCTCCATCTCGCGTCTGGTAGAACAGGCCATTCGACCCAGTGATCCAACCCACATGCTGATCGAGAAAGCTGATGCCGGTCTTGTCTCCTCCAAATGGGAGCAGTCCCGGAGCAGAGCCAGTTGAGGGGGTAGTTTTCTCGACCGTCTGAAAGCTCGCTCCCCCATCGCTGGTCCGCAGCACCTCGACCGCTTCACTGCCAGCAGCCGCACCTTCTATGAGAAGAACCCAACCGTCTTGGGCTGAAGAAAAGGAGAGCAGAGCCTGACCACCTACAGGGCGGGGAAACCGGGTTTCCTGCCAGTTCCGTCCCCCATCTGTGGTTCGCTCAACCAAGCCCTGTGTGGGTGGAGTGGTGGCGGTCAGGGAAGTAGGCCCTATCAAGACAATCCATGCCAGGCGTTCATTGAGGAAAAAGCTCCCAACAAGCTGATAGACCTGACTGGAGAGCTGCGTCAGGCGCGGTGGGCTGACATCCTGAAAGCCTGTCACTCCCGTAGTCGTATGCAGGACATGAGCAGCATCAAAGGAGATCGCCCATCCATGCACCTGGTCAAACATCTGCAGCGACTTGAGGGAGACGGCCTGGGAAGCTTTGGTTGGTACGCTGGTTGGAGCTGGGGTGGGGAATTGGCTCGACTTCCCGCAACTGGAGAACACAAGCAAACTGCCGATGCAGAGCCAGAAGAGCGCAGAGCCATACCATTTTTGGCTCGGGCGAGCAAAGTGAAGAAACACCATCTGCATGCCTCCTGGACGACGACTCGCAAACCATGAGCATGAAGCTCTTCATGTACCTTCTTAATCACGTCCTTTCACGTACAGCTTTCACGTTTTGATACGTTGACCCTTTTCTGACGTTATCTCGACTTCAACCACATTTTGAGGTCAGTTTACGTCATAGACATATCAAAAACGAAAGGAGTGAACAGGGTCTGGTTTTGCCTCTGAAAGGCGCAAGCAATGCTTGGAGCGCGAAAGCCGGTCAGTGGATTCCCCAAAGCAGAACGCGTCCTGCAGAATTTCCCGAGAGCAGATGCTTCCCATCTGGAGACCAGGCTAAAGCCCCGATCTCGAAGTCTGTATCCATGTATTCCTGAGCACGCGAATCTTGATCCCAACCACCTACTTGAGGCGGGCTAATGCTGTAGGAGCCAAGCTGTTGGCCTGTAGACGCGAGCCAGATTCGGACCTTGTTGTCCCGGTCAGCCGTAGCAAAACGCTTACTATCCGGTGACCAGGTTAGTGCTGTCATCATCCAGGTGGTAACGGGTATAGAACGGCCATTTCCCCAGCTTTTCCTCTTCTCGTCCCATTCCCAAACGAGCACATTTCCACCAGAACTTCCAGCAAGAGTGGTTCCGTCAGGGGACCATCCTACCGCCGTCCTATTGTTCCACCATCCTGTGTGGTAGGTCGGTATCCCGTTGGGAGAGGGTAATCTCATAGCTACTCCCGTAGTGGCATTCCACACCGTATACTTTGCGTCTGCCGCCACATTGAGCGTGACGATTTGGGTACCATCTGGGGACCAGACCAGGCTCGAAACCGGGATCTCGGTTTTGACTTGCGAGGCTTGCAGCACACGGAGCGCCTGGCCGCTGTGGGGATTCCAGACCTGGAGTCCTCCACCCAAATCGCCCACCGCCAGGCGGGTACCATCTGGGGACCAGGCGACCACCATTGGCCACACGTCACTATCTCTACTGATGAGGAGATCTCTCTCGTGGTCCCAGAGAGAAGCATTCTCATCAGCCGGCACTTTCCAGATGCTGATACGATCACCAGTCCAGGCGATGGCGAAATACGTGCTCTCCGGCGACCAAGCTATCGACCAAGCGCCTGCGTTGGAGGTGGGTCCAACAAGCCGAGTCAGTTCCTGACCATCGCTGGTGCGCCAGATTTTCACCTGATTCGTTGCACCTCCTGCCGCGAAGGCATGACCATTGGGTGACCAGGTGACCGTATTGACACCGTGGTTACCCAGATCAAACTCGCGCGCTTCCGGGGGCAAGGGGCGGGCAGAGGTGGATAAACGCGAGAAGAACAGATAGGCTCCTGCTCCTGCACCCAGAGCCAGTACAGAGCTTGCAGTCAAGCCAGCCACAAGGAAGCGTCGTCGTGAGAGGTTGCTCATGTGTCCTCCAAGAATGTTTTTCTCCCCTCTTCCATCTTCTCTTTGCTCTCTAAACGAACCGTTTCCGTCTCTGGTTACCACGGTGAACATCCAGATTCGTGGTTCCCATTCCCGATGCCTGGAGCTGGCACTGGTGTGAGACCCTACTGGGAATATCCAAAGATTTCCTGATCCAGATGCGCAAAGCCATCGGTGGTGTGAGACCTTAGTGGAATATCTTTAGATCTGCTCATACGCCTTGCTGAGAGCGACTTTGAGTTGTTGTTGGAGTTTTCGATTTTCTGCTTCCAGTTCCTTGATGCGACGATCCTTCGCAAGGATCACCAGATCTTTTCCGGCATCGGTTTTGCCAGAAGGCCTAATCCCTACTTTGGCGCTACCAGGGGCAACATAGTTATATCACAGCTATAATCCTCTCTACGAACAGATAATAGCAGTATAAAGGGTAATATAGGCGTCTATCTAACGGCGACCAATGGAACCAAACAGTGGCAAACTCCCCGTTCGCTTATAAAAAGATGGCGGGAGGGACAAGAGAGACAGGACAAAAACGTCTCTCCTGCCGCTTTCGCCTGGGGAAATGGCCGAATCCAGCAATATATAACTATATTGCCCCTGGTAGCGCCAAAGTAGGGATTAGGCCTATAATCAGAATACGCTTTCGTTCAGTCATCTCTCACGACGCCTTTCTAGACCCATGAAGCTTAGTGATGACACGTGCAATGCTCAGCTCGGAACGAACTCATGACCGCTTGTACTAAGTTTGTCGTGCCCGGTATCTTCTGGTTTTCAGTACATGGCCCGGCGTTAAGATAACAGCCTTGCAACCGCAAGATGGATAACTGCGGCAGAGTTTTCTTTTCCTGAAGAGTATGGCATGCCCAGTGATCGGCGCGGTTGCGTTATCGACAGAGTTTTTGATGAGAGAGATCAGGCAACCGCGCTGAGAAGATGACACCAAGGGAGAAAAACTGAGCAGAAAAGGTTTATTTCGGCTCGGATAGCTGACCGTGCTGCAATGCAATCGGTGTGAAAAGCACAATTTGTAGAGAATTGCGCTGCACTTATCTACCCTGCGGCTCTAAGGCCTCTTCCTTAACACTGGGCCTTGTCCATCGGATTAGTTTGTTTACAATGTTCGATTACAGAGAACTGCAGGTATTCTTGTTGGCGTTCATTCAGATCACCCCAATTCATGGCCCTGGTTGTTCCTCTTTCCGCGGCAGATCAAACTCTATCGTGGCGTTGCTCATTGCCTCGCCGCTCTCATCCTGGGCGAGATGCAAGGGTGGGGCAGTCGGTTGATCTTGTCCCTGTGAAATCTGCTGTAACAAGGTCTTGTGGGCAGAGAGCAGGTCCAGCAGATTGTATGCCGCATCGGAGTCCAGAGTGATCTGTGCACCTGCCCGGCTATCCATCAGGGCAAGCGCCCCATTGTCGAGTAACAGAGCGACTTGGTACGGGGCGAGCAGGCGCCGCTCTATCGTTTCGTGTAACGCTTGTGACTGGTCGCTCATAATGATCGCTCCGTTTCTTGCGCCAGCGCTGCATCCCTGGCTTCATCCAGACGCTTATGCTGATACTCGAGCTCTGTTCTCAGTTCTTCGATCTGCGTTTCGATGAGCCCCAATGCTGCATAGGCTTCTTCAACGATTGCATGGTAGCGTTCTTGCGGATCGCCTGGTACCAAAATATTCGCTGTGTTGATGCTGGCCAGTTGGTCCAACGGAGATCGTATGCCGGCGATCGCCGCGGTGATGTCGTCCTGATTGCTCATTGTTCTGGCCCTCCGCCGTCGCCTCGCGGCTCACTGACGTTGCGAACCACGCTGCCGACCGTCAACGTGATGTACTGCGGATTGCCGGTTTTTTCATGCGGCCAGAGCACCAGCCCGCCACTCGCCATCAGATGCCCCACTTTGCCCGGTATCCATTTCCCTTCATGCCACACCTCTAACCGCTCGCTGCCCCAGAGCGCGGTGTCATTCCCATAGGCCAGCCGTGCGGTGTACATCGGATCAGGATGCCAGTACAGCGTATACGATGCTTGCTCGCTTTCTCTGAGGGACTGCGCCAGTTGATCGAGCCTTGTTCTGGTTGCTTCGTCGAGATACTGGTCTTCGCCGGTGACTTTGGCGAGCTGGTCCAAGACAATCCTGATTTCTGCGAGTTGGTCTACATTGAACGACTCAGCAAAGTTGACAAGCACCATTTCAACGTAGCCTCGCAAGATGCCATACGCAGCCGCATAGCGTTGCTCCTGCGGCAATTGCATAGCTCGCTCATGGATATCCTTCAACGTGGCTATGGTTGCCTCATAAAACCGCTTGTCGCGCCTCTCTTCATAGGTTGCCATTGATGCTACTCCCTTCAATTGTGTTACGATTAGAATTGTGTCTTGAGCATCTCGCGCCACGCCTCGCGAAACATCTCCAGGTCCTCTTCCGAGTAGTGGAGCATGTGCCGCATGATACGCTCATATTCAGATCGTGAGGCTTGTGGTGGAAGCAATCGCTCTCGACTGTCTGCAAGGAAGCGCGTACCAAAAGGCGACTCCGCATAGTATTGGGCACGCTTCTCTAACCAGGGAGCGAATGCCCGCTTCCGCGTATCATTTCTAAATCGTTCAGTGACATCTTGGAACGCCGCAAGTTTGCCTTCCAGATCTCTCATTCGCTTCTCTAGCGTGGCTACCTGGGTTGCATCAGAACCGGATGCGGCCTAATAGATCTTTAGAGGAAAAAACGTTAAAGCAAGGACAGGAGCTAACTCAACGATCATTCAAACCACAAAAACGAAGCGAGAATGCAGTATACCCAGCTCCAAGGCGTCTTAACGTCCTCCAAAGAACAGAGAAACGACGTGAACGTGAGCGTTCTAAACGTGACGTTGTTGACGTTTCTTGCATCACGTTTTTGTCTCAAAAGAACTAATAGGCCGAACTGGATCATTTGGTACCTGATCGTTCTGAGCACAAGCTGCGCCCGATGGGTTCGCTTATCCTGCCTGCAAACGTCGACATCGCATCCTAACACACGTCCCATGACATATGTGACCAGTGAGCACAGTAGGCAGCAGAACGAGGCCTGCTGCCTACTGTGTCTCACCTTTTGCCGGAGCTTGCCGCTGGGCGGCTTGCAGCTTCTTGGTCGTCGTGTTGGTGGCGAACACCGCAATACTGCTGGTGGCGGTGTCGATCTGTGGGAACCCCTCAATGATGAGAATATCCTCCGGGTCTGCGATGGCATCCTGGACTTTGCGCCACTGTTTGGCGGCGATATAGACCGTGTAGGTGGTACTCACTGGTGGTGGTGAAGGCAGGCCCTTGGGTAAAGAAGGCACTTTAGTCGCCTCCATGACCGTCACGACGCAGGTTCCTTTGTCCACCACCTTGCCAGGACGGCCGATGACGGAAATCTTCACGTTGGCTGCTCCTTTCGTCTCTCCAATCGCAGTGATGGCTGCAATCCGATCAGCCCAGGTGAACGGTGGCACTGCTGGTGCAGGTGGTGGCTGTGAAGGTGACGCTGGTGTGGGGCCTGCTTCCACATCGGCACGGGGTGCTTGCTTCTTGCTGGTTTTCAGCCAGGGCCGCTTCTTTGGCTGACCCTTCGTTCTGGCAAGGAAAAAGAAAACGCCCCCTGCTGTTCGCCGCCGCGATCCATCTGGCAGCATGATGCCGCCGTTGGCCTCAGTCTGCAAGGTCTCCTCCAGCAGCGCAAGCGATTGGGTGCGCCCCAATGTCCTCACAGTTCGCACGAACTGCTGCCTGGCCTGCTCTTCGGTCTCCCCGAGGCGATCTGCGATCAGCATCGCCACCGCGAACTGTGAAGGTTCACGCGGTGGTGTCGTCTCTTGCTACTGTTCTGCCGAAGCTTTTGGTGTTGCCTCTGTCTCTGGTTCATCCATGCGGGCTATTGTAAGGGCATCCTCCCTGGTTGTCAATCGAAACGTCATTGACCTGGCTGTTAACAAGTGCATGAGACAATCGAAGTCGTATGGGAGGGCTTCCTGCCTCTCTTCAGAGGATAGTCTCAACACTCATCATGCTGCTTTTCAGAGCAAGAGGGCAGTTGTGCACACGTCATCCACTGTCTTGAACCGCTTCCCCGTTTTTGGTTATATGGAGAAAAATTTGTCAAGAGTAAAAAGGGATGGGACCTTCATCCTTTGGGGTGAAAGTGGCCGAAAGCTTTGTGCGGGTTCCCCCTACAAGTCTTCCAGCAGACCTCGCAACTCCTGCGCTTTCCGAGCAATCTCATCGCTCTCGAAGTGCGAAATCTCAAGGAGTTTTGGCAGTCGTTGATAGAGATCAGGCTGACCCAGGATCTCCTCGACCTGCTCGCGAATCCATTTGTCGTAGGCAATGGGGTAGGACTGGTGCGAGATAAAGAGAGCCTGGAGGAACTCGCGGAAGGCGTCATAGAGGCGATTAAAGGACTGGAAATACAGCCCACGTGCAACGTATAGGGGGATGTGATCGAGATTGTTGCGGCAAAAACCTTGCACCATGGCCAGTCTCTCCTGGCGCAAGGCTTCGGAATAGTAGGGCAGCCACTCCGCTTTGAGGCCATCGAGGTAATCGCTGCGCTTCCACAGGGGAACAGCATAGACCAGCGTATTTCCAATCTCTACCTCGAACTCGTCCGGCCCGGAGGTCCAACCTCGTGGTTTGGGGACAAAGCGTCCATCGATGAGGTCCAGGTCCACATGGGAATACTTCCCCACCTGTTGCAACGCACGAAACGTCTCCGCAAAGGTGTAAAATTCCTTCCACTCCCGCTCCATCGCATCCATAGCCCGGGGGAAGACGTCTGGCTGCAGCAGGATGAGGAAATCAAGGCAGCTGTCAGGCACGGCCTTGCCACGCGCACAAGACCCCATGAGGATCACCGCATCGGTGTCAGCCTGCGCTGAAAAGAAATCGACCACAGCCCCTGCGGCCCGTTCGTGTTCAAGAGTGGGATACACTGCCTGTATGCGCATATGTGCTCAGCGTATCATATCCTCTCTGTATTGGGCAAGTATCACCATGAACGAGCTCTTCATCCGATCACGGGCGAATCCCGTAAAAATCTATGGGGGGCCACTATATTTTTTCGGGCAAAGCATACGCTAAGCCCGTTTACATGCCTCTTGATGCAGGCTTCCCGGCACTTGAAGTGCAAAAGATGCAGGCAAAACGTGCTCTTGAGTGTTCGTTTCTCGTCAGGAGAAGTTGACAGAACAGCCTGAGAAGCCGTCTCACTTCTTAGCGTAGGATTTTCCCGAAAAAATATGGTGACCCCATATCAGGTCCGCAGGTGTACCTGCTTCATTTCAAGCAACCATTCAAGCATGCCAGGCACTACCTGGGGTATGCCGAGTCCCTGCAGGTGCGTCTGGCACGTCATGCCAACGGACACGACGCACGGCTTACGCAGGTGGTGAAGGCCTCGGGCGGGTCCTGGGTGCTGGCGCGAACCTGGCCCGGTGGACGCGATCTGGAGCATCAGTTGAAGCGCTGGCACTCTGGAGTGAAGCTCTGCCCGATCTGCCAGGGCAAAGTGATGCCACCTGCACCACACCCACCAGGGCGACGAGCACCGATGCAGGCCTCGACGCGCTATTTCCCGTGAAGGGTCAAGCAAAGGCTTCCACATGGAAATGAATGATGGCCTGGGTGAATAGCCCAGGCTTTTTTGTTGTGGTTGACAGACTCAGCAATACTAGGGTAGACTTGTGCTAAGCCGCGTTAGCACAAGTTTACCTCACTTTGGAACGCCTGTCCATTCAACAACAATGACCCAGGACCTGATCTCTGAGGCCATCATTCGGGTGAGCACCAAACTCTTGCATGGGAGGGACGACCCTTGCGGTCACCCTGTCTGGTGGGCAGTATGCCTGACGCTCGCAAGGGGTATCACTCTGGAGGATCCCGATGTATCGTGCGACCTCGATGGCCAGCATCTGTTTGCAAGGTTTGCCTGTGCGGCTACCCCTATAGGTCCAGTCGCCGCAGGTGCAGGACGTTTCGGTGACCTCGTAACACTTGCGTGTTTCGGTGAAAGATTGAACTGTCATTTTCGTTCTCCTCTGGCTTGTCGCCTTCATTCTTACTCATCTAGGTATACCTTATATTAAGCCAATTGTCAAATATTTTTGTCTGTATTTATGTCAGTACTTGACAAGCAACTAAAGAAGGCTTAATATGGATACAGGGACAAACACGAAACGAAAAGGAGGCATCTATGCTCGAAACAAAAGACGTTTACACTCTTGAGGAGTTATATGAAGAATTGCCATGCACCCTGGTTGAGTTGGGGCAAAAAAGCAACTTAAGCGAAGTCACGATTGCGCGGATCAGGGATGGCAAACCGACCAGGCGAAGTACCGTAAACAGGCTATTACGGGCACTCTCCGAGATTTACGGGGTGAACCTCTCTCTGCGCAATGTCGAGGGAATCAAGGTGCAAGTCAACAGGAGGCTAGAGGCGAAGGCAAAAAAGCCACAACAGACGGCTGCGTAGCCAGGGCTATGGTGTACCTGCGCCTGAGAAACCAAGTCACGCCATAGCCCTTGACTATCTGAAACCAAGTATACCACAAGAGCGAGAAGCGACATCATGACTGACACGATCAAGATTGGACGCTACACCATCACTTTTGACGACGAAGGTGCAACCTTCACCTCATCGATCCCGCGGGATCGCTACCGGATCAACGCGCCGATGGCGACCAACGCCATAGATTTTATGAAGCATCATCGGGCACTCTGTCTCGCCATGATGAATGCACGCCCAGAGGAGCTGGTAGCATACAAGATTACAGAGGCAGGCAATTGAGCGAGTGACTATGACTATGTGAAAAGGGGTAATCACTGTGATTACCCCTTTGAAAGAGGTGCATTTTGAGCAACGAATTTGACGAAGAACATGACGAGCAGGAGTCAGAGCAGCAAACCCAAGCACTTATCCCGATTGTGCAAGAAACGATTATTTTCAATGGCAAGCCCCTGGTTGTCGTGCGTTTACCCGATGGCCGGCCTGGTGTCGTCCTTCGTTGGATCTGCGAAAACCTCCACCTAGCTCCAGGCCCCCAGGTCCTTCGCATCAGACGCACGGAAGTTATAGCCAGTGACCTGGTGTACACGCAGGTGCAAACCGAAGGCGGATTCCAAAATATGCCGACATTGGTGCTTGACTCGGTTCCTTACTGGCTGGCCACCATTGATACGCGCCGCATAGCAAAGGATGACCCAAACCGCCTAGAGATCCTTGAGTACCAACGACGCGCCGTCGCCGCACTCTTCGCCTGGGCAGCATCAGTACCCAAGGTGATAGCCACTCCTAGGAACCTGATACCTGCCGAGCCGATCACGAAACCCATAGTACCCGGCGATGATGCATCGCTCGACGAGTGGCGAGAATATCACCGGCAGATGGTTGTCTGGATTGACTGGCAACACGATATCGAGACCTGGCGCGGCAGGATAGAGACCTGGCGTGGCAGCATGGAGAGCAGGATGGAAGGCGTCGAGGCCATGACCGGACTTATCCCTGAGATATTGGAGCGCCTCGGGACAGAGAAGCTCACCGATAAGCACCAAGCGAAGGTTCGACAGTATGTCAACAGGTTACATGAGGCAACGGGCAAACATCAGCAAACCATCTACACCGACCTCTACCGGGCCTTTGAGGTTCCCAAGTATCAGGATATCTTAGAATCCGACTGGCTCAAGGTGGAGGAATGGTTCAGGGTGCAGTTGGAGCGGGCACGGAAGACGGAAGATGAGCAGCAATTATAGTAATGCAGAGCTTAGACGCAAAAAATGACATCCAGATGTATCCTGATGATCTTTGCTTTTGACATCCAGCTCGAGTATGCTTGACTGAGAAGGCAACATCATTCGTGCCGTCAGAAGGGGGTCCCGACATTCTTACCTCCCAAAATCCCCGCTAAGGCACCAGTGCGCTCTCGGACAGGGCTGAACGAAGCAGGCGGCCTTGTTGCTCGACAGCAGAGGAGGCGATATTCTAGGCCATTTTCGCTCAAAAAGTGATCAAGGAGGGCTTCTTTGCAGAGCAGTGAGACATTTGAGCAGTCAGCTAACCAAGCTTAGCGGGGATTTTGGGAGGTAAAAATGTCGGGACCCCTATGGGTGGAGGACGTGAACATCCAAAAATGCTGAAGCCGAGTACCTGCCTGATATCCTGCCTGTACTCGGCTCCGGCTCACTCCTAACAGATCGTGAAAGTCTAAGAGCCATAAGTAGGAGTGCATCCTAGTTAGTAATTCTTCTACGCAACTTTCACTCACGTAGCTAATTTAACTAAGATGGCCTTCAATTTTCGACTCATCTTTTGTTCGACTTGTCTTTTTCTTGAGACAAGCATAGTATACTCTATGAATGGCTTTCTATCAAGCTCTCAGGGCCTTCTAGCATCACAGAAGCATCACAAAACTAGTGGGTCAACTGGCAATTAGCTTGCGTTGAGGAAAGCCGCACCAGAGCCTGTATTGGCTACTTGGAGACCATTCCATTCCGGGGGCAAATAACTTGCCTGGTTTGCAATGACCTCGAGAGGGAAGAGTGATCATCCCAGAGTCAAGCACCATTGGGAAGAGTCTCGTGCAGAACAAAAAGATACTGCTTCTTTCAGCAAGCGTTCGGTTTGCCCCCAGAATGGAATGATCTCCAACATGCCCTCGGTCACCTCGTGGAGCGTTATTGGGAGACCAAAACGCTTCTTGTAAGAGGATCACCTCCTATTTCTCCCAGTTTAGCGAGAAACAGGTAGCCCTCCAGTTGTTCTGGCGTTAGATGGACAGGCGTTGGTGGATACGCATTTCTGCCAGGAATTTTTGGCAAGGTAATGGTTTCAATGATGGTTGCCTCCTCCAGGGAAGCATCTTGAGCCGCAATGGTGTATCGCCCCTGGCCTGACGTGGTTAAAATTTGGTACGTTTCTACACGAAAGCGGGTAAATTCTGCTAATCTATCTGCACGTATCCTTTCTCTTGTTCTTCTTTCCTGCCTTTCTTGCTCTTTCTCTGCTCCACTCTTGCCCTCTTGCTCCTGTTTGAGCCGATCATATTCTGCTTGTAAATTCCTTTTCAATTGTCTTTCCTCTCTAGTTCTCCCGGGAGTCCCACTTAACAGTTGCTCAAACTGCTCAATTTGTTCGGCGAGCGTCAGTTCAAATTCTGGATTATGATAGATTCTGACATGTGATCGCCTGACGATCATGCCCCAGAATACCTGGATATCTCTTAGCTCTTCTACAACCGGTTTTCCGCCTTCGAGCACGTGCTTCAATCGTGCGAATTTGGACCAGGAGTCATTCTCAATGCAGCGTTTTTTGATGGTTTTCAGCAGTTCTGCTCCTATGTTTGCCTGTTCCTGGATAATTTCTTCTGGGGTCATTCCAGGGCGCTCTGGAGTCCTTTCCGAGCCAGCGTAGTATCCTTCTAATCCTGTATAAGGAAGCTCCTGTTTCCTGATGCCTTCCCCTAGAGCAGAGGGATTCCCAACAATTGCTCCGCCTCTCCCGTGTTTGAGCAAGAAGAAAGCCAGGTAGCGTGTATCAAGGGAATAGGTTTCTTCATCGCGGTACAGTTGCGCAATGATGGTATTCCGAATTGCTTCTCGTTTCTCCCGCTTTTCCTGTTCGGTCAAGGGCTTTTGATTCGCACCAGGAGTGTCGGTGAGTGTGTGTTCCTGGGCAAACAGTTCTTTGCCTAGCAGCGGCCATTGGTGCTGCAGAGGTGGGAGTGCCCTTTCTGCGTAGCGGTCGATGTCAGCTTCAATGCTCTGGTGTAACAAATCTGTTTTTCGCCTGCTCTGTCATCGGTAGATGGTGGTCTATCACTTCTCGACCCATTATAGCATAGGAGACTATGCCATTGCGGGGGCAAACCGAATGCTTGCTGAAAGAAGCAGTATCCTTTTGTTCTGCACGAGACTCTTCCCAATGGTGCTTGACTCTGGGATGATCACTCTTCCCTCTTGAGGCCATTGCAAACCAGGCAAGCTATTTGCCCCGGAATGGCATGGTCTCTCGCTCATAGTAGTGCATTCTCCCTTCAACGTAGCCACTTGCTTTCTACGTTGATTATAGCTTACCTGGAGCCGCTTTGGTCGTCTCACTGCCGCAAGCGCCAGGGCTGTTGCAAAGTCTCTGATTGCCGCCTTCGGCGGCAGGGAGTGGGAGGGTGCGAGGATTACCTGCCCCCCAGGCAGGGTTCCCTGCTTTTTCCGAGCATGCAACAGCGGCCCTGGTCAATCACCACAGCCACTTTTCGGCAGTGACAGATATGGTATGCTAGAGGTCTTGAAGCATGTTTCCAGTGCTGCTTCCTGCTCACAGATCAGCCGTTTGCCTGTCGTCTCATGCAATTTACCCGTTCGCTCTTCTCTCGCTACCAGTAAGCCGTGAGCTCAAGCGGCATAGTAGAAAACGCATTTTAGGAAAGAGACGTATGTCAAGAGGAGTATCTCTGCACAGCGACCAGCGCTTCCGCGCGCTGATCGAACACAGCAATGATGCCATCGCGCTCCTCAGCGCGGAGGGCAGCGTCACCTACGCCAGTCCTTCCACTGAGCGTGTCACCGGCTATACTGCCGAAGAGCTGGTGGGCATGAACGGCTTTGCCTTGCTACATCCTGAGGACCTGGAAGACGTGCGGCAGCAGTTCACCACTCTCCTGAACCGGCCAGGTCACTCCATCACCGTTGAGTATCGTATTTGTCACAAAAACGGCGCCTGGCGCTGGATGGAAGGAACAGCGACCAACTTGCTGCTTGATCCAACGATCCAGGCCATTGTGGTCAACTTCCGTGACATTACGGAACGCAAACAAGCGGAGGAAGAACGCCGCCAGTTGCTTGCGCGTGGGCAAGCAGCGCGAGCAGAGGCCGAGGAGGAACGCGCGCGCATGTACGAGCTTTTTATGCAAGCTCCTGCCATGATTACTGTTCTGGGTGGCCCGGAGCACCGCTTCAAGTTTGCCAAGTGGGCCAGAGATCGTGCTGATCTCGTGGGCAAGACTGCTCGTGAGGGGTTTCCGGCATCCGTGGCGCAAGAGGTAATTGCCATCCTGGACGAAGTCTATACAACTGGCAGAGCCATCGTCGGGACCGAGGTCCGCAGACAGATCGACCGCCGGGGCGACGGTGTGCTGGAAGAAGCCTATTACAACTTTGTGTATCAACCTACTCGTACGGCTCAGGGGGAGGTCGATGGGGTTTTAATTCATAGCGTCGAGGTAACCGAACAAGTGCAGGCACGCCGTCGCGTCGAGGAACTGAACCGCCAGTTGGAGGGAGAGAAGGACGCCCTGCGTCAGGCTAAACAGGAGGCTGAGGCGCGCGCTGCCGAGCTGTCCGCGACCTTTGAGGCGATGACAGACGGTGTTGCTGTCTGCGATGCCAGGGGAGATTTCCGCTACACCAACGCCGCCTACCGTTCCCTGCTGGCGCTGGAAGCGAACGCCGATCCCTCGGTGCTTCAGTTCGACCATCGCTTAGAGTGGCTGGCCTTACGTGATGTGGAGGGAAGACCACTGCCCAGAGAACAGCTCGCGTCGCAGCGGGTGCTGCGGGGCGAACACTTCTTAGGCACATATGCCATGGACTTCCAGTGCTGCACCCGCGAGGGGGCAACTATCATCCTCAATGTCAGCGGTGCGCCTATTCGTGATGCCGCAGGTCAGGTGGTGGGTGGCGTCATGGTCTTCCGTGATATGACCACGCGACGTCGGTTGGAGCAGCAACTCCAGTATAGCGAACGCAAGTTGCGCTCGCTGGTAGAGTCCAACATTCTCGGTGTGGCTGTCTCCGACAGCGCTGGGCGCATTCATGAAGTGAATGACCAGTTCGCGCAGTTGGTAGGCTACAGCAAAGAAGAACTGCTCTCCGGAGCCGTCATCAAGGATCAATTGATCCCAGTGGATTATCGCGAGGCGCTGGCCCAGCATGAAGCGATCCTTCTGGCTACAGGAGCAATGCCACCCTGGGAAAAGGAATGCCTGCGCAAGGATGGGAGTCGCGTGCCGACCTTGATGGCGGGAGCTTTGCTTGATCAAGAGCGAGGTCTCGCTCTGGTGCTGTTCCACGACATCTCCGAGCGCAAAGAGGTCGAGCGACGCAAAGAGGAGTTTCTGAGCATGGTGAGCCATGAACTCCGCACGCCGCTCACCGTCATCCTGGGCTTGATTGAGCTAGCATTGCAGCATATTGAGCTCCGCCCTAGCTCTCTCGCGCCAGAGGCAGAAGGGCTGATCAACCGGATCGAAGGGGTGCTCAAGCGAGCAAGTGGGCAGGTGGAGATCGAAGCTCGCCTGGTGGAGGAACTGCTGGATGTGTCCCGGCTAGAAATGCACAAATTTGAGCTGTCGTTGCAACGGGAGAACCTTGTCACGATCGTGCAGGAGACGGTCGCCAATCAGCAGCAGGCGGCACCCACACGGGACATCGAGCTGGTCTTGCCTCCAGACGAACTGGTGCCGGTGATCGTCGACGCTGGTCGCATTGGGCAAGTGCTCACCAACTACCTGACCAATGCTCTCAAGTATGCACCGGTCGAGCAGATGGTATCGGTTCACCTGGAGGTGGAGGCAAGGGTGGCGCGGGTGTCGGTGCGTGACCAGGGACCAGGGTTGACGCCAGAACAGCAACAACGGGTCTGGGAGCGTTTTTATCAAGCAGCAGCGCCAGGGTTGCGAGGGCCAGACAGAGGATTGGGACTGGGATTAGCCATCGCCAAAGCCATCATAGAGCAGCATCAGGGGCAGGTGGGGGTCGAGAGTGCTCCTGGTCGAGGCTCGACCTTCTGGTTTACCGTGCCGCTGACCACCACTCCGCTCAGATCTAACTGACTGAGTATAGGCGGGCGCAAATGCGTTCCAGGCTACAGGCCCGCCGACTTCACGTCTTCTCTCAAGCGTGGTGCGAGCTTGCGTTCAAGCTTCTCAACGGTGTAGGATCACTCGAGAGGCTTGGCCGCCTGGTTGTAGTAGCCAATAAAGTCTTGGATAGCCTGCTCAAGCTCGTTCAGGCTGGTAAAATGCTTTGGCTGCAGGAGTTGACGTTGCGAGCCTCCTGAACCAGATTTCGATCTGATCAAGAAAGGCGGGCATTGGTAGGCAGCCAATAGAGTTGCATCGTGAGTTTGCCATCCGACCTGCCAGCCAGTTCCTGGATCCAGCGGGTGAGCTGGATGGCGTGCATGGGTCGAGCCATTATCCAAGATCAATGCCACTGCTCTCGCACCCGACGCCGTTGTGCTTCTGCAAGCAGAACGGTCTCTAATAAAGCAGCGGAAGTCCACAAAGCGCTTGCGCGTGTGGCACTGACCATAGACGAGTCCGGAAGCTCCGCTTAATGCTGCCATCAGCTGCAGTGCTCCACGCCGACTATAGCGCCGTGATTGATACACTGGATGCTTTGGCATGGCTGGTGGTAATATGACTCTATGGTTGAAGAGTTGAGGACTGTATGATCGAAAATCGACGGAATCTTCGAATGTGGCCTTCCTGCCGCCTTCACATTCCGCTCCACATCGGCTATGCTTCCATTGATACCGTGTAACTTCACTTCTCGTGTCTTGGTCCTGGGAACGCTCACGTTCGTTGCACCAAGGATGCAATGAATTTTAGGCGCACAGACGGATTGAAAAGCGTCATGTTTCAGTACAACCACAACGAGCACTATACCGACTTGCTTCTGCGTCAGCTCCCCTCCAGCTGCCGAAATGTGTTGGACGTTGGATGTGGTGACGGCAGCCTTGCGCGGCGTCTAGCAGACCGGTTCAGTGTTGCTGTGACGGGAAGCGACTCGAATTGAGCGATGATCGAGCGAGCCCGAGCCGAGGCACTCGACCTGTCGATTCAGTTCGTCGAGGCCGACTTCATGCGTTACCACTTCGATGGTCAGTTCGACTTCATCGGAGCCTCCGCGTCTCTTCATGGGGTAGTGTCACGTAAGCTGCTACCAGCCGCAAAGTAGGAGCGGTTAGAAAGCTCTTTGAGAAACAGAACGAGCATTTCCTTGCTTGAAGCCGAGAGAAATATCCTTCCAATTGGTCTTCTGACTGTATAGGGCAGCGAAACGAAGGCGTTTTTAGACCCGAGTGAGAAGAATGAACAGGTTGAGTGCTCTTTACTTTGCGGCTGGTAGCAGCTTACTTTTAACCATTGTATATTCAATGAAGCTCACCCGGCGCTGTGAGCCACAGGGCGATAGAAAATGGGAGTTCTTTGGAGGAAAAAGCAGTGAGGCGAGAAGAGAATACAGGTGGGTGAGTCCGCTTATGGGCACCCTTCTCCTCTATGAATTGGTAGTTTGTAGGTTGTCTCGCTTCCTGCCATTGTCGATGACCACTCTAGACAATGGCGGTTACTGTTCTGTGACACTACCCCAAACGGGGTGATGATGGTAATAGATGCATTGAGGCTTCGGACAAACCTTGGCCAAATCTGGATTTGTCATCGCGAGCGCTGGTAAAAATCAGCAGCGGGCCAAATAGGCCATGTGGCATTCATGAAGAAGCAAGCTCGCTCGCGATCTACGGCGCTTGCTTGATAAGCAGCACAGGAGGCGCCAGCTCTCTTTGGGCATCTGAATTCCCCAGCTGGTGTCACCCAGGTGCGATCAGCTGAAATGGCTCCTGGGATCTCTCCTCTTCTGCAGAGAGGGTCCCAAACTGGAAGATGCTCAGACCGGACAGTGCCAGACCTCTCTGGTCAGGGAGAGCGTCTCGACCGCCTGTGCTTGTTTCCAAGTGAGTTGTTCCATCATGGTTCCAGTTATTTCTCAACTTGCTTGCTAGTGCACGATGAGGGGAAACCGGGTGACGAGGATGCAAAACAATACACTCTTGTTGCGCATTCCGTGGGGAGATCCCAAATGTAACTATCAAAAACACCCAGGCACGTTACGTTCCTGCCATCTCATGCGTTAAGGCAAGTGAGGCCTCAAATTTTCTAAGAAGGATGATATGCAACCCTCGAAAGATGGAGTTTCTTGTGACTCGCCAGTAGCCAGGCTCTACGAATGACAGGCCACGGCTATTTTCGCCTCCTTGCGTCAGCAGACCGGCTCACGTGAAGACGCGGATGATATCCTGGTTGAAGTACTCGTCGCCGCGGTCGAATCGAGCGCTTTCGACCGGCTGGGTGAAAAGGAGCGGGTAGTCTGGCTCTGGCGCGTGGCACGTAACAAAGCGGTCGATGCATATCGACGTTCACGGCTCCGCCAGGGGATGGACCTTGAACAGGTTGCTGATTGGATCTATGACGACGATGAGCGCTCCCCTGAGCAGATAGCTCTAAGGAAGGATTTGTACGATGCGAAATTCGGTTCACGATGATCTCTAGAAGAGGAACTTTTTCTCGGCGGCTGAGTCTGCTGGTGGCCGTGCTCGTTTCCGCGTTACTGGTAGGGGGTCTGGCCGCAGTATTGAACCTGAGCCGCCAGATGAGCACAAGCCGCCCACCCGGTGCTACAGCGAAAAATACCCCAAGCGCAACCAGTACTCCTGCTCCTGTTTTTGGTAAGACGCTCTATACCACGCCAGCTACTCAGTGGGGCTTTGAAAGTCTTTCCTGGTCGCCAGATAGCAAGCGGATGGCCTCCGCGACGGTCGGTACCGGAGGTGTGCAGTTCTGGGATGCCACCACTGGTGATCACCTGGTCACGGTCCAGTTGCCCGGCGGCGCGAACGAGTGGGCGTCTGCCCTGGACTGGTCACCCACTAGCCAGGAAGCAGCGGTCGCGACCAATGAGCACATTCTGATCGTCAATAGCCAGACCGGCAAGGTGATCAGCAGTTACGCGGCCACTGGGCCGACTGCGAGTAGCGCGACCTCTTCAGGCCAGCTGTTGCTCTCCAGTCTCGTTCCCCTCAGCGGCGGTTTTGGCTATCGCACTCTTGCCTGGTCACCTGATGGTCATGTGATAGCTGCTGCCTTATCCTTTGGCCGATATGGAGAGCTGCAAGTCTGGAACCCTCAGACCGGCGCTACTCACTTTACCCTCAGCGTGGGCAACTCTGATACTATCGGTGCGCTGGCATGGTCATCCGATGGACGCTATCTTGCCGCAACGACCTGGAATACTCGGGGGATAGACCCGCCACAGGTGGTAGTCTGGAACGTTTCTACTCACCAGATGGTGTTCCAGCAGAGGAGTTTTATGAGTAGTAGCGATGCACCAGTAGCCTGGCAGCCCCAGAGCCATCACCTGGCTTTTGTCGGCGCTTCATCTTCTAACGGTCATCTTGCACTTGAGATCTGGGATGCAACGACGGGCAAGCGGGTGAAAAAGTACGTCAGTGCAGGTACTGGTGCACTGGCCTGGTCACCTGATGGCACAGATCTTGCCTTCGCGGGTTATGTCGGGAAAGACGCTGGAAACGTGGTGATGATCATCGATGCGATCACCGGCAAGCGGATCTATGTCTATAAAGGGCATCATCTGTCTATCAGTGTGATCACCTGGTCGCCCGATGGCAAGTATATCGCCTCTGCTGAAGGCAATACACAGGGTCTGATGGTGGCAAAGGTCTGGACTGCTTGAGCGAATGCCTTTTTGACCAACATCGAGAGGCGCGGTCCCAAGCCGCTTCAATCCTGGTGGTATACTCCTTAACGTTGTATTTTTCGTGTACGGGCCAAATAGTACTACAGTTGTAAATATGATAGAATAGGAGGAGAAAAGGAAAAGGAAGCGAGGAACAAGAGCCATCAAAGAGCAGAAGGCGCCCGAGGGCGGGCCAGAGGAAGCAGAAACGCAGTGGGCCAGCGCGTTTGACGCGACTTGCGAGCGGATCGGTCGCTACGTGGTACGGCAGGAAGCACGAGAGCGGATAAAGGTGTACCTGCGGGTGTCGACTCCGCCCGGTCGAACGCAAAAATGGCTGGCAAGTGGCCGAAGAGGCGGGGGAGGCGACGCCCTATGCAATGCAGCACCTGCTGGATCGAGCGAAGTGGGACGCGGATGGGGTGCGCGATGAATTGCGCAGCTACGTCACCGAGACGTTGGGTGTATGGATTACCCTCTTCATGACATGCTTCTCCACTCCACATCGTGTCCAAGCAAACAAGCGGTCTTTCAATGGATGGGCTTGTTAAAAGCTCTTCCTGGTGCAACGACTCTTCTCGCGTCAAAGAGGAACGAGAGGGATGGGGAGAGAACAGAGTGCTGCTCTTCTTCCAGTGGCTTGCCAGACTCTGCGTGCTTGTTCAGTGTCTGGTGGAAGCAAGCGGAAGACAGAGGAAGGCATCACCACGAGCAGGAGACTCGTGATGCGAGTCTGTGATCCCCTTGTCCTGACGCTCGGCTTTCGGCTCAGGCCCACAGGCGACCTTGGGTCAACCTCTTATGGGTGTGCAGATACTGCCGATATTCGGAGCGCGCTTCTCGCTTCATCAACGCCACATACTCCTGGAAGGGCATCATCTTTCCATGCAGCCCTTTGATCGGGACCGACTTGATGAGCCCTCCTGGCTGCCAGATCTCGAAGTGCTTCTCTGCTGCGTTCACCCAGCAGGTGACCCGTTGACCAGCCAGGCTTCGGCTCACGTAGTAGTCCTGATGGTTGATCGTCAGGTCCCCACCAGCGCGTATGGTCCGAGCAAAGGCGTGCTTCGGCATTTGCACAAGCCAGCGATCAGGATCAACCGTCTCTGGGACGCGGGGCAGCGTCGGGAACTGCTGACAGGCCACCCGAGGCGGTTGGTTACCACAGGAACGCGCCTGGTTGGGACGCTCGCTGTTATAATGAGTCAGAAACGTTTCGGTGAGCTCAGAGACCTGCGAGAGCGTGCCCGGCCGATGGATCTGCAAGCACTCCTGACCAAGCGAGCGGTGAAATCTCTCGACGTAGGCGTTCAAATCGGGTCGATGTGGGGGGATGACATGGGGTTGCACGCCAAGACAGAGCAGGAAGCGCACCAGCGCGGAAGGGAAATCCCGTCCCGTAGCGCTGCCGACAAAGCGTGGATCATTGTCAAAGGTGAGCATGTGGGGCAAGCCATGCTCGCACAAAAACTGGGCCACCACCTCGAAGAGGGCTTCGGCATCGAAATCGCTGCCTACCTGGCGGTGCAACCAGATCGAGGTGCCAGCATCGATGAAGTTGGCAATCTCGACCACATGCTGCTGTTTCCCCTCGGGATCAGCGGGGACACTACTGGCATCTTTGAGATCGAACTGGACTTCCTCCCCTGGCTGCCGCAGTTCTAATGGCCTGGGCTTTCGGCGACGATCCTTTTCGATGCAGCCTGCCTGGCGCAGGATCTTCCAGATCGTGGTCTGCGAGCGCGGCAGGCGCACACCGGCACGTTGGAGTGCGGGGTCGCGATGGACATAGTAGAGGATGGCTTCTGGTCCTGGGACGCGCTGTAAGTTCTCAGGCGGCTCCAGACGGATCTCCAGGATGCGCTGCACGACGGCGGGTTGGGAGGCGATGGAGGCAGGAGGCGTGTGCCGCGCTCGCGAGCGGGAGTGTAAAGCCAGAGCATCGTGGGGATCGGCCTGGCGTATCCGCTGGAGCCACTTGTTCACCCAGGAGCGTGACATCGAGAGCGCATCAGCCAGGTCTTGATGCGTCCATTGTGGATGGTGCTCGGCTAACCAACGCAACGCGGCTCGCTTCGCAATCAAATCGGCTTCCAGGAGCATAGGAGTCTCTCCTCTCAGAGCTAGAATGGCCTGATATCTGCTCCCATTTTATCCTGTCTCTGCCGATTCTTCCCTCCAAAAGCAGCTTGTTTGCTTGGACACGATGTGGAGTGGAGAAGCATGTCATGAAGAGGGTAATCCATACACGTTGGGCGATGAGGCAGCGGTGCTGGTCATCGATGAAACCGGCTTTCTCAAGAAAGGCAACAAATCGGTGGGAGTGCAACGCCAGTACAGCGGTACAGCCGGGCGGGTGGAGAACTGCCAGGTAGGAGTCGCGCTTCCGCTATGCCAGTGCCAAGGGAGCCTGCTTGCTGGATCGCGAACTGTACCTGCCCAAGAGTTGGACCCAGGACCCAGAGCGCTGCCGAGAGGCGTGGGTGCCAGCCGAGGTGAGGTTTGCCACCAAGCCGGAGTTGGCAGCACGCATGCTGTGGCGAACGCTGGATGCGGGGGTGCCGGCTTGCTGGGTGACTGGCGACACGGTCTATGGCAGCAATCCGAAGCTACGAGCAGGACTGGAAGCCCGTGGGCAAGCCTATGCATTGGGGGTGTGTTGTCACGAGTGGGTGGAGGTGAGCGGGCAGCGCGTGCGGGTGGATCGGCTGGCCAAGGGACTCTCGGCGTCGCAGTGGCACACTCTGAGTGCGGGAGCGGGAGCCAAAGGACCCCGGCTCTACGACTGGGCGGCTGTCGCGTTGAGCAGCCCGGCCGAACCTGGATGGCAGCGCTGGCTGGTGGTGCGCCGCAGCCTGCCAGGCGCCGCAGTGCAGGAGAAGCTCGCCTATTTCCTCATCTTTGCCAAGCAAGGAACCACAGTGGAAGAGATGGTGCGGGCCATCGGCAGTCGTTGGACCGTGGAACAGTGTTTTGAAGTGGGCAAGGGCGAGGTGGGGCTGGCGGACTATGAGGTGCGGTCCTGGCATGGCTGGTATCGGCATTATTCCGAATACACGCTCGATATATCTGAAGTAGTGAAAGGAACGAGCGTGTATTCGGAATAATGGCTGTTATTCGAGAATAGTGCGCTGCGCTTCTATTCCGAATAACGGACACGTCACCCTTGCCTTGGTCGCACAGGCTTTTCTCACCGTCGTGCGTGTCCAGAGCCAGGGGGAGCAGGGAAAAAAACGGCTGAGCAGGCTTCTCAGCCCAGCACCCAGCACCCCGACGAGTTCGTTGAGCCAGTTCAAGCACAAGCGCGGCCTGCACTGCCTGTGATGGTGCCACTCAGTATCCCAGAAGTGCGTCGGCTCTTCTGGTATCTGGTCGGCGCGCGTCCACTGGCTCCGCTCTACCGTTTGGCGTGGTCCATGTGGCGACGCCGTCATCAAGCTCTGGCCAAACTCTGTCATTACAAACGTCGTCTCGCTCACTATCTACAACTGTAGTAATAGGCCCAGATGAAAGAAAAAAGCAGAGAACACTCATGGAAGAACAACCAACACAACCGTTTCCTCCCAGAAAAAACCAGCGCCAGGCGTCCGCACGCCCGCGTCAACACAGGCGCGTGCTGCAACTGCTCGTGGCCTTCCTGGTCGTCTGCGCCCTGATTGGCAGCATGGCGCTCGTTTTGCATGAGCTGCAGCCGACCAGCCTGGTCTGGGGCAAGACGCTTTATACCAAGCCACTAGGCTCGGTCTTCTCGAATTTCTCCTGTATCGCTTGGTCGCCCAATAGCAAGCGTGTTGCCAGTTTGACGTTCAATGGCGTGCAGATCTGGGATGCTACCACGGGCGCACACCTGATCACCTTTACATTGCCAGGCGAGTTCGGCGGCCCTCAGAATATGGCCTGGTCGCCCAACGGGAAATGGATTGCGGTCGCGGCAGAAGCGGGCATTGCGATCGTGGATGCCCAGACCGGCGTGCTTGCCTATAGTGACCCAATAACATCCCTGGCCGCTACCCTCTCTGTTCCTCACGGCTCTCCCCTTGACGCGCTACTGCCGACCAGTGGTGGTGGCTTGTTTGTCAGTGGTCTGGCCTGGTCGCCCGATAGTCGTCAGCTGGCAGTTACGGACTATTCAGCCAACACTGGCCAGAATAATTTTAGCATCATGAACGCTCAGACCGGCGCGCTCGTGCATCGTTTCTCCAGGCTAACAGGCTATATCCTGACCGTAGCAAGCTGGTCGCCCGATGGCAAATATCTGGCGGCCAGTGTGAGAAGCACAAACCTCAACGATTTAACGGAAACAATGGTCTGGGTCTGGGATATGTCTACTTACCAAACGGTGGTTGAACAGAGCACAGATGGGGGTGGGGGAAGCCCGATGCCAGCTGGTGAGTTTGCCTGGCAGCCCAAGAGCGATAATCTCCTCTTTGCTGAAGGCAACATTTCCACCGTGAGAGACGGGTGGGAGGCTCCAACTATTATGCTCTGGAATGTGGCACGCAATAAACTGCTCAAGCAGTATACTCTCGATAATAATGGCATCTTCGCCTGGTCGCCGGATGGCCACTACCTCGCGACAGGGAGCTATGCTAATGCTAATCAGATAGCCATCATCGATGTCCAGAGCGGCCAGCAGATCTACGCTTACGATCAGAATGATTACCAGGCCACTCAGAATGATTACCAGGTGCTCTCTGTGGCCTGGTCGCCCAATGGCAAGTACCTTGCCTCCAGCGATGCATCGGACGTGAAGGTCTGGACCGCGCCGTAATGCGCATCCGCGTTCGAGCTTGAGTGGTGTCACACACGGCATTTAATGGCCGCCAAAAACGCCATAACCTGGCCGCGTCCTGAAGATTGTACCTAAGTTTTGCGCTTTCGGTACATGAGTTTTGCGCGGTCTGAGAAAACCGTGTGAACTAGCATGATAGGCGGCTTTATAGCGTTCTGAACGAGTAAGACCGCCACATCTTGCCTCGTTTATGATTTCACGCTCAAACGGCTCTACAGGCTATTCTGCACCATTAGTAACACATGCGCAAAACTTACGTATTGTGACCGCAAAACTCAAGTACAATCTACACGTCCAGAAATTTTCACGCTGGCCTCTGAGGAGTAACGGAACGATAAACAACGGTAAGAAAGTGGAGTGGCCTGTAGAGCAGGTCGATGGACTCGTCATGCAAACTGATATACGTGTCTATTGTCTATTGAGTTCCTCACTCTCCTTGGAACCCACCCGGCTGAATCCGCCTGTAAAGCCAAAGGAGATTTTCGCTATGGCAGCAAAATTCCCTTACCGTTGTTTATCGTTCCATTACTCCTCAGAGGCCAAAAACAATTGCGATGCTCTTCCCGCCAGCAAAGCACTCCTTGCTCCGTACACAGGAAGATGGCAGAGAGAAGCTTCTTGAAAAAAGACGAAATTCGCGCTTCCACTGGAAATCTGTACTTTATTCGTGCTTACGTTGGAATCTTTCGCGCCTAGAACAGCTTCATTTGGCCGATTGAAGCTCTGTTCGCGTTTGCGCTTGCATTGGAATCTACAGAAACCACCTCGTCCATACATAGAGCGTTTACTGAAGTCTTCCTTTTCCGACAGAAATTACCAATTGAGCAAGCTTGTGAAGCCAATCGGTAGACATCCGCCAAAGACATCTGTCACCTGGCGCCAGCGCGTCATGTTTTGCTGTCCTGTTCTTTCGGCTCGGCCTGGGCGCGCATGTGCCCAAGGAACTGCTGGTATCTGGCGAGTTCTGCTTCCAGCTGCATGACCTTGAGATCCGCCTGCATCCGTTCTTCAAGCAGTTGGCGATACTGCACCTCAATCTCTTCACGACGGTGCATTTCTTGCCGGAGACGGGATGCTAACTGTGGACGTTTGTAGTTGAGTAGAGAGTCTTTCGGAAGAGAGGACTCTTCGCCCGATCGCTTCTTGCGCTTCCTTCTTGCCTGCTTGCGCTGGGCAGCCAGGAACGTGCTGTGTTGCTGGAAGAGCTTGAGGGCCTCCGGCATCCAGGCGAAGCAGCCACCTCCGGCAAGAGCACCACAAGCAAAGGAGCCAGCGACATACCTATTCCATTGCTCCGCTCAAACAGGTCAATCTCGGAGGAGCCAAAATTACCTGTGTTAAAGATGGAAATGGGGACACGAACATGAATACGCATTTGGTCTAATGCGGCCCGAAATCACACAATACCTCATTAAAATAACGGCAGAGCTTGCCGATATTTTGGGCTTCGAATTGGCTGAGGTAAAATAGGGGCTCACCATAGATTTCCCTTTTTTGCTGCTCTTTGGAGAGAGGCATGATCAGGCGCATGGTATCAACCTCGATACCATGCGCCGTGTCCGTGGTTTTTCTTTGCGTTCTTGACGAGCTGCTCCCTCTGCTTTATGGAAGCAAGAGAGTCAGGAAGGGTACTTTCGAGCCAGCTTGCTGTTGAGTGAGTAAGGTAGGGACCGGTTGCCCATTACTGGGTCACCCGTATCCCCCCTTCCGAACCAGTACTTGCCGCTTATCACGGCATACGGCTCTCCACTTCGCCTGAGTACTTGCTTCTGAGTTATCGGGACAGCATCAGCACATCCCACTTTCTTCTTCGGTGTTCTTCAGGCTCCGCTAGCACCCTTCCTCCCAGGCAGGTCGGGTTTCGAGGACGTTACCGCCTTTTATCCCTCTGCCGGTACCACAGACGCCTTACGACACAGTGGTCTGCGAACGCCATTACAGCTTCACGTTGAGTAATACGGTGCTTCCGTACCCTTGCAGGTGTCATCCTGTGTAGGGCATCCCGCATTTTCAGCAGAACTGAGATCCAGCGCGCTTCAGGTCTTCCGTTCGTCCCTATTCCCTCGTAAAGAGAGTCTGCCAGAAGAGTTGGATAGAGGGGCAGAGATAACATACTCCTCTATCTTCTGGTCCAGCGTTTCAGTCATCTTTCGCTGGCGTCCGCAAGAAGGCCAGAGAGACTAGAATTGAGCCAGTGTAGGTTTAACCACACGCGCTTTGCACTGGCAGCCCAGAGGAGTGATGACTCCCTCTTACGTTGCCTTTGGTCCCGACATGCTACACTCCCCCCTTCCTTTCGGAATTCAAGCCAGGTGGCAGGGATAAGTCGGGTGTGCACAGGGTCTTCCAACAACCCTGATATCTTCCGATACACTCACTTTCTGCCGCTGATGCGGCGCACCATCTCGTTGCGCATCCCGTGGGAACGGATAGTCCAAGTAGCCAATACAGTGATAAATAGGTCGAAATCGACGTATGTAAACCATGACAGAGACATTTGAGCAAGAAACTATCTGATAGGCGGTCCATCCGCCGTGTGTTGGTCTCCCGTTTGAGCTTGTTCTGGCTCCTTCGGGTATCCGTTCCAACAATGCAGCACGGAGGGCTCCCTGAAAATTTTTCTGGCGCCACTTTTCCATTGGGTAGATGGTGATGGAGTGACTCACGTGGGTGTTTCCTGCTCTGTTTGAGAACGGATATCTTAGCTAGCCAGCACACTGGCCAAACGGGAACTCGTGACCGAGGAAAAGCGTCATCCTGAAGGAAGACGCTTCTCTGGCAGGATGTTCACAGCGTAGTGCTTCCATGCCTGTATTGGGGGAGGAACACATCGATGTTCACGCACGCAAGCAAAATCCTCCTGCTGGTCGCCTTGCTGGTATTGCTCGCAGGCTGCAGCACAACTAACTTGACGGGCACACCACACACACCGCAGGCAACGTTCAGCTCACTCCCAACGGGCAAAGGCAACCAACCGGAGCCGGGAAACCGATGGTAAGCCGAAACCACTGCCCAATGGCCACTGGGAGTCCATTCTTACGGCCAATGGCATCGCCTATGTCGGGTCCGATAATGAACAGTTGTACGCTTTTGATGAGCACAGCGGAAGCATCCTTTGGCACCACACACAGCGCGCAAATTCCCTCAACGCCCTCACCCAGGGGATCCTCATCTCCACGGATCAGACAGGCAACACTGTCTCTGGACTAGACGCGACCAACGGTGTGCTCCTCTGGCGGCACAGGACCCCAGACATCGATCATGTCCAGGCGATGAACGGCATGGTCTACGTTGACACGGGTAACTCGGCCCACACCGCGTTCATCTATGCCTTGCAGGCGCGCAGTGGCGTCCTCCTCTGGCAGCACGCCCAGGGTCCAGACGGACTGGGGACGGTGAGTGTCATCAACGGGCGAGTCTATGATGCACCTCTCTCGGAGGCGAGAGATGGATCGATCAGCCCGCAGACCATCACCGTCTTGGATGCGAGCAGCGGGCGGGTGCTCTGGCAGATCACCATCCCGAGAGGGGATGGCTATGCGCGAGATGGGGTCGTGGAGGCGAACGGCGTAGCCTATATAGGCACCAATCATAGCTCCGTGTACGCACTTCGACCCCAGACGGGGCAACTCATCTGGCACGTCAGCCAGTCGGCGAGTAGTTTTGTTGATCAGGATTTTATCTGGATAACACCAGTGGTCAGCGGCGGTATGGTGTTTGCCGGGAGCGTGGAGCATGTGTTTGCCTACCGGGCCAGCGACGGCAAGCAACTGTGGGCATACAGTGTGCGCACAGAAGGTGGCCCCTCCTTTGGCATGCAGCCGTTGGTCAATCATGGCGTGGTCTACTTAGTGAGCAGCCCTCCCTTTAGCAAGCTTGTCGCACTGCGCGCCAACGATGGCACGCTAATCTGGCAGACACAGCAGTGGGCAATCGACCCGAGCGACCTGATGCTTGCCAACGGAGTGCTGGTTAACCTGGCCGCCACGCTGACCGCCTGGCGCGCCAGCGATGGCAGTCAGGTCTGGCAACGCGCGACCGATAATTATGCAGGCCCGCCAGGACCCGGCAGGCCGGTAGTGGTTGGCGATGGCGCCATCTACGTCGGAGGGGATGACGGCGTTCTCCATGCCTTTCAACTAAGCGATGGGACACAGATCTGGCACTATAAGATCCCAGAATTGCCGGTGCAGGAGCCGCCGGTCTACACTGCCTCCATCACCTTTAGCAAAACGACCACCTACGACCAGGCCATTCAGACTATAATGGTACCAGGAAACTGGTTCATCCGCATCTTTCGTGCAACGGGTCAGAAGTTGACGGAACATACAAGACACGATGACGCAATAAGGCAAAACTCCCACGATTATACATGGACCGCTTGATGAGCTTCAAGCGATTGACCTGCCCCTCCACCGGCCCAGTGCTGTACGAGAGGGTGAAGGCCGCCTTGATAGCGGAAAGTTCCTTGTGCAAGCCAAGGGCGAAGGTTTCCAGATCCGGAATCCCGCTCGAAGTGCAGGTGCTGATCCACTGATCAAGTGTGGCTGACTGATGCTCATGCATCATCTGGGTGAAGTGCTGAGCGAGCATGTAGGCAAGCTCCACGGTGGGTTCTTGCCGAATGAAGGTGAGCATTTGCTCTTCTGCCTCGCTCAAACGTGCTGGATCGCGCAGCAAGAGCCAGACTAGATGCCTAGGCGACTCGAGTGGTTCTTGCGTCTGGCTCGCTGGGGCTTGCTCTCTCTGAGCTTTCTGGTGCAGGGGCGTATCTCCGGTTGTGACGAGCTCTTTGCCTGGCACATGCCTCCCTCGCTTTGTGGAGGGACGACCTTTGCGCGGTTGCCATCCCTGCGTCTGCAGCCAGCGGGCAACCACTTTGTAGCCGCCTGGGAAGCCTTGCTTGCGGACGTTGCGCCACAGTTGGCTAGCGTTGGCGTCCCCTTTGTTGAGATGCTCTTGAAGATAGGGTACATAGGGGTCGAGAATACTCCTACTGCGAAGAGTAGTCGCTCGCTCAGGAAACGCTCCAGCGGCGACAAACTTGCGCACCGTTGTGCGACTCATATGCAGGTCTTCAGCAATGCGCAGCACCGGGATGCCCTGCTTGTAGAGCCCAACAACGTCCTCATAGCGGGCTTCACGCCGCAAGCGAGCCATCTGGGAAGCGGTTTGCTCATTGTTGCTGCGCCGTCGCCTGCTCCGAGCACGAACCGGAAGCCCAGAGGCCTGCTGGCGCTGTTTGAGCGTCTCATGCACCCGCCCTAGCACGCGTTTGAGCACTTCTCGTAAATTTTTCACCAGATGCCAGCGATCGACAACCTGTTGGGCCGAAGGCGCTCCTTCACTTGCTCCACGCGCATATTCTGGGGAGCGGTCCCGGCTCAGGTAGTGGACGCCAGGATGAGTTCTGAGCCATTGTGACAGCGTGTCGGCCGTGCGATCAGGCAGCACATCGACCGGTCGATGGCTCGTTAAATCCACCAGCAGCGTGCCGTAGGAGTGACCACGCCGAAAGGCGAAATCATCGACCCCCAGCTGTTAACGGTCAATAGAAATGGGACTAGTTGGCTATTTATTCGTGCCGATGGTGGCCTCCTCTCGTTGGGGGAGATGTTGATGGGTCGCCTGGTGTGCGCGATAGCTGTCGACGGCCATCAGATCCAAAATGACGCAGTGGTGGATCACGCGGTCGATGGCCGCCAGGGTGGTCATCGGATTTTTGAAAATGCGTTCCCATTCACTAAAGACCAAATTGGTCGTAATCATGACGGATTTGCGCTCGTAGCGTTCTGAGAGAAAGGTAAAGAGCACCTCCATTTCGTCGCGATCGTGCTGCACGTAGCCAATGTCATCGAGGATGACACCGGCATATTTGTCCAGCTTGGCCAACTCCTGGGGCAGGCGCAGGTCGCGTTTGGCGGCCAGAAGCCGTTGCACGAGGGTGCTGGTTGGCGTCCACAAGACGGAATGACCAGACAGGATGAGGTCATGCCCAAGTGCGGCCAAAACGTGACTTTTCCCGACGCCTGGCTTCCCAACGGCCACGACATTGATCGCTTGCTCAAGAAACGCGCCCTTTTTCAAGCGCTCGATGTGCAGTTGCAGCGCCGGGGACAGACGTCCCAGATCAAAGGTGCGAAAGGTCTTTTCCAGAGGCAACCCGCTCTGGCGCAGCAGTCGGTCAGTTCGTCGCTCATGCCGCAGCGCTTCTTCTCGTCTGGCTAATTCGTGCAAATAGGCTTCATGCGAGAGGCCTTCCTTGGCTGCTTTGAGCGCCAGGTCAGCAAAGCTCTGTGCCATGCCGGCGAGCTTGAGGCGTTCCAAGAGCCCTTGCAGTTCGGTGTGGCGATTGATGGGGTTAGACACAGTTCCTCCTTGATGGAATGAGTTGATCGTAAGCAGACAAATCCAGCGGCGGGATCTCGATGGTCGGCACCTGCGTTGGCACCTGCACCAGATCACGCACCGTCACAAACGTTGGGGATTTTCCTGCTTCCAGGACGATTTGCAGCGCGGTTTCTACTTCTGACTCTGAGGTGGAAGCCGCCAGGTGCAAGATACGCACATAGTCGCGATCAGCACGGCTGGCCCCATCCCGGCGTAAGCGATCATAGGCCAAGCGAAAGGTCGTCGTCGGAAACAGCTCGTCGCGGTAGCGGTAAGCGGCAAAGGCGCCCGGCTTGCGCACCAGCGACCAGATGATGTGATGATAATCGATGCGGTGGTGATGCTTGCCAATCAAACGAGGCAATTCAAAGACACGCGTTGTGCCCACATAGCCCTCCAGGTGCTCGGCACGGATGCGCAGCAGGACCGAGGTCCCAATCAAACGAGATGGGACGGAATAGACGTTGCCTGCCACGGAGATCGTCGAAAACCGGGAGACGATCACCCGCAGCTCCTTGCACGGGGCAAGCGAGGTGGCAGGCAGGGGACGCAGGGCCACTTTTTCTGCGGTGAACCGAGCTGCTCTGGTCTGGTTGCGCTTGTGAATGAGATCGGCGACAAAGTGCTCATAGGCCGCTCGGGTGGCGAAGTCCCGGCTACCTCGCACCCGCAACGCTTGATCGACTGCCTCTTTGAACCGGTGATGGGCTTGCTCCACGTCGCCGTTTTCATGCGCGACTCCCTGATTGTTCCAGGTGGGCTGCATGCCGTAATGCCGCATGAGGGCCTGGTAGCGAGCCGTCCAGTCTTCTCGCTCTTCCTTGCGCAAGTGTCGCACGGCGGCGCTCAAGTGGTCGGTGCGGTGTTGCTGTGGGACCCCACCAAGCTGCCAGAGCGCTTTCTCAATGCCCTCGGCCAGCGCCTCGAAGGTTTCGCTGAAGCACAGACTGGCGGCCTCCGTGTTGGAGTAGGTCAGCACAAAATGATAGAACAGGTGTGGGAACGGTTCCCCGCCAATCGTCACGCCCAGATCCTCCATGTGCGTGAAATCCGATTGCGCCCGCTCGCCTGGGGTATGGCGCTGTTCAAAGATCACTTCTTGCTCCGGTCCATGTAGCGCTCGCCACCGCGCAATATGCCGACGCAGCGTGCGGTCCTGCGTAGGACGGTAGCGACCAGGGTGCTTCTCGCACAGCAGAGCAAACAGCGTCGCGGCCTGCAGGGCGGGATCACGTTCGAGTTGCGCCACCACCCAGGGCCAGTCTTCCTCAAAGGGGTTCGAGCGGGTTTGCCAATCATGGGGGCGCTTAAGCTCTGAGGGCAACTTCCCCGCCTGCTCATATTTGCGCGCGGTGCGCTCGCTCATCCCAGCACGCGCTGCCGCGACTTGTTGGGAAAGGCCCTTGCGTCGTTCAGCCATATACAACTTCACCTCGTAATCGTTTTTCATATGCATACCACCTTGTTTGTTTTGTGATGGTGGTATGCTAGGCCATCGTCCTTCGCTTGTCGAGAGCGATGGCCTGGTTTGTGTCCGCAGTGGTGTCGATAAAGCGCCAGACGGTCTCTCTGCGCGGATCGCTCCGACCTGTTCGCAGTGGTGTCGATAAAGCGCCATCCTGCGAACTCACGCCAGGTAGCCCTTCCCCACCTCCCTGCCAACTCCACCGGGCTACCCGGCTTCGTTCGCATCCTTCGCATTTTGCCTCGACTGCCTCCCCCTCACTCCCCACCACCTCAGTCGAGCAAAATGCGAAGGCGTACTCCCACTCCCCCCACGGCTCACGTTCGCGTTTCCCCACAAACAGAACAGTCATCTGACCGTTTCATCTCTCGGGCGGCAAGGATAATCCTCCGCCATCGGTCATTTCTATTGTCCATCAACACCAGCGCTTCAGGGACACTGAGCGGCTCTTCCGGTGTCCTCTTGACCAGACGCAAGAGGGTGGCAGAGCTGACCAGTATGCCCAGACGGCTCAACAGACGCGCTCCTGGCTCACTGCTCACCTCACCGCCGAAATGTCTGATGCTTGTAGTCAGTCGCTTCGTGCGTTGCGCATGGGGCATCACGACCTCAGGGCATCGTTCAGCAAACGTTCGTTGTCGACACGCCAGGTTCTGGCAGCGAAAGCGACGCACGCGCAACACCAATCGCACCGTTTTACCGCTGATGGGCAAATCCTGGGGCGAACGAGAATAGTAACTATGAATGGATTGCGATGGATGTTGACAACGAGGACAAGACGCCGTGGCTTGCTGGGCCGAAGCGTAGACCACCACTGTTGTCTCACCATCCGTCACCTGCGTGACGGCAAAACCAGGGAGCTGAAAAGGGAGAGAAAACACGGAAAACCACCTCCTTCGATCAATTCTTCTTCTCTCTCATATTTACGAAGGAGGGTTGCAGACCCGTTGCACGAAAGATGCGGATGAACCAGGAAACTGGACAGGTCGATAAGATAAAATAGCTGTATCGAGAAACCGGCGAGAAGGAAGAAAACGATGTCAGTGCAACGGAAACGATACAGTGCCGACCTGAAGACGAGGATCGCCTTGGAGGCAATCAAAGGGCAGAAAACAGCGAATGAGATCGCAGCAGAGTATGGGGTCCACCCCACGCAGATTGCGCAGTGGAAAAAGCAAGCACTCGATGGCTTGCCGGAGGTGTTCTCCCCGCAAGCAGGCAAACGTGAGAAAAGCGAAGAAGCGCTCATAGCCAGTCTCTACCAGCAAATCGGCCAGCTGAAAGTGCAGGTAGACTGGCTGGAAAAAAAATCAAAATCACTGCGCTGAGGCGAAACGAGCGCTGATTGAGCCGGGCACCCGGAACTGAGTATTGCTCAGCAGTGCAAGCTGCTGGGACTCGCGAGGTCGAGTTACTATTATGAACCGGTGCCGGAAAGCGAGGAGAACCTGGTGCTGATGCGACTGCTTGATGAGCAATACACCCGAACGCCGTTCTATGGAGCACGGAAGATGGCGGCCTGGTTGGATACGCAAGGCTACCCAGTGGAACGCAAACGCGTGCGGCGCTTACTGCACCTGATGGGTCTGGAAGCGATCTATCCTAAGCCGCGCACCAGTTTAGCTGGAGCAACGGCCCAGCGCTATCCATATTTGCTGCGGGGGATGAGTATTGAGCGCTGCAATCAAGTCTGGAGTTGTGATATCACGTATATCCGTCTCCAACGCGGGTTCATTTACCTGATGGCGGTGATCGATTGGTTCAGTCGCTATGTGCTGGCCTGGGAAATCTCGATCACCCTGGATACCAGTTTCTGCCTGGAAGCGCTGGACCGGGCCTTGCGCGTAGCCACGCCTGAGATCTTTAACAGTGATCAAGGCGTGCAGTTTACCAGTAACGAGTTCACCAGTCGGCTGAAGTCCGCAGATATCCGCATCAGTTGGGACGGTCGAGGGCGGGCGTTAGACAACATTTTCGTCGAGCGCTTGTGGCGCAGTGTGAAATACGAGGAGGTGTACATTAAAGACTACCAGAGCGTTCCCGATGCTGTGAAGAACTTACATACCTACTTCACGTTTTACAATCATGAGCGCTTGCATCAAGCGCTTGACTATCAAACACCAGCACAGGTGTATCTGAAAAGATAGCGTGAGTTTCTCGAACTGTTGAGTTTTGTCTTATTTTTGCCCAAAAACTGTCTTGACAAACGGTACCA
>CAVYFB010000017.1:0-831668 GCA_963767625.1 uncultured Chloroflexia bacterium | reverse complement strand
TTACGGTTCAGCTTCTTTGTTTTCTCAAGATATGCATTGGCTTCTTTCTCTTTCAACTCCAGTAAGTTGCCTACAGAGGAACGTTTTGACTCACGACGATATTCATTCGCTACATCTTCTAAATGCTTTTGACCTCGTTTTAATATCTCCAGTTTGAGCACATTGTATATCGCATAGCGTACTTCGTCTTTTGCTTCAGGCTTAGCAAAATTATCAATCCTTTCACCGTCAAACAAAAAATAAGTACGCACATTACTAGGAAGAATTACATTCATTCTACCTATGGGGTTATCTATCATTTCTGTTCTATTGCTACCCCATCGGATACGTAACATCGTGGGGTCGCCCCGATCAGTAATCGCAATAAAGTCATTAAGCTGTTTTACGCTCACAAGAGAGCGGGATACTGAATAAAGTTCACCCTCATGAACGAAAGTGAGTTGAACAGATGTTTGTATACTATCTCCAGTTTGAGCCTCACTAATAGCCTCTTTGCTCACCAATTCAGCTATGTTGGATACTCCCTCTTTGAAAATTACTTCCCCGTACAAACACCAATTTATGGCTAGAAACAAAGAGGTCTTGCCAGCACCATTCACGCCATGAACGATTGTCACATTCCTTCGTGGATCCTGAGAGAAAGTAAGCCTCTGCTGACCATAGTATTGGCGAAAGTTCTCTAGTACGATACAATCAAGCTTCATCTTTATTTGGCTTCCTATCAATAACCTGTTTAATTTTCTGTTTGATTTCTTGTACTTGCTTGGTACCGACTTTCAATTCGTAACTTATGTACTCTTGTTCTATGCTCAACACCCCATCTACCAAATCTTGTATGCGTTGATCATATTGGTTGAAAAAAGCTTTGAGAGAATCTCTTCGCATCGTACTGCCTCTCCTAGAAATCCTTGAGTCCATATTTTTCAACGAGATGCCAAATCACATCCAAGGCTTGATGCTTGTTCAGCGCCAGGTCAGCAAATTCTTTAAAACGCTGAAGCTCCTTGCGAATAATACCACGTTCGGCTTCAAACGTTGGAGAATTGCGCGGCACTGTCCAGGTTCCTGGTGGTATGGCTATCAAGTCATAGATAATAGAGAACTCCTTACCCTTTGCGGTACGCAAAATACGTCCACGCCGTTGGATAAACTCTCTGGGATTACCGCTACTAGCTAAAAAGAAAGCTGTGCGGGTGCTAGGTACATCTACTCCTTCATCCAAACATTTCATCGCTACCAATCCTTGTAAACTGCCATTGGCAAACTTGGTCAACAACTGTTGGCGCTGCTGGGTGTTCTCTTCAGATGTGAAACGATGTATTCGCAAACCTTTATCCCATGCTAACATGTGTACTACATCATCAATTTGCCCTGAGCACAGTAAAATAATGTATGTTGAATTGTATCTTGTGTATCCACTAATTCAGATAATACTTCCAACTTATTCTCTGCCTTATTCAATAGTTCAGCACGTTGGATGAGCGACATCTTAAGGGCTTGCTGCCCTCTCTCATCCTCTCTGCTCATTAACCGTGCAATTTTGACAGACAGTTCTTGATACTGCTCTAGCTCCTCGTCAGTTAGAGGTACTAAATGAGGATAGTAGTAATAAGGTGTCAAGCTAATGCCGATGGCTGTCTCTAAGGGAAAGGTGAAAACAGTTTCGCCGAGGTAGGCTCGTAGAGCCAGCGTACCAGCGTCATCAAACCAGCGATCTGGCGTGGCTGACAGTGCCAAGCGGAAGGATATATGTTCTGGGTAGCTCCAGCGACTTCGCTCCGCACCCAAATGGTGGGCCTCGTCAGCAATCAGGAGTGATGGACCTTTTAGACGGGCAATGCTATCTTGGAATTCAGTGCTGATGAAAGTTGTATGCGTAGTGATGACCGAATTGAAGCGTCGATATCCTGAATTATATTCCATAATTTGATGATTTAACTCATTCAGCCAGCGAGCTTTACTTTTATATGCAAGTATAGGTCGATAGCCGAATGCCTTTGCTTCTTCGTTCCACTGGTCCACTAGATGTTGGTAAGGGACGGCTATGATTACTGCTAATTGTTCCTCTCTTTGGTAGAGGCGAGCGGATGCTGCCAATGCCGTAATGGTCTTCCCTGTGCCAGTCGCCATCTCCAGCAATCCTCGGCACTCGTGAGCAAACCATGATTTGATTGCCTCTTTCTGGTAGTCACGAAGGACAATATGGCTAGGAATTGTGGGCTGGGGAGCAATATAGGCAGATTTGGCTTCGTGTATACGTCGTAGCTTTACCCATTCAGGTTCTGAGTAAGGTTGTTCGCCTATGCGCAGGCGCAGGATTTTTTCACGAGCAGCCTCTGGCAAATCGAAGACTCTTACATTGGGATCAAAGCTGTTCCACAGACGTTCGAAACGCTCTACATCTGCTTGCACTAACGGGATAAAGGTTGGTTGCCATGAGCAGAATATTTTAATGGACTCATAGTTGCGTGTGCCTTGGAAGCTATCGTTGTAGGAGCCGTTGAAGCTGACCTGGTTGCCGTGATCGTCAGTGAAGACACCAAACTTGTCGTGGAAGTCACCTTGCTTTAGTTTATGATATGGTAGAGCTAACTTAAAGGTAAGGATTTCGTCAGCCACCATCCAAGCCAAAGCAGATAGCGTATCTTTGTCCAAAGTATCTGCTAAATTTGTGACATTGCTGTCCAATGCTTTACGCAGTACAGGGTCACTGCGTGCTGAATTGCCAGCCATTAATGCTTCCCAATCGGCCTCATCTAAAATAGGGCTTGTTACCCAGCGAGCGCGACCTCTGTTATTTGCAAAGGCTACCATTCCTTTGCAATTGATGCGCAACCAGCTGGAGCTAAAGAATCCCACTCCGCGATCATATCGTATTGAATTCGAGAGCAACGGTACAAAGAACTCGTTTGTGAGATCATGGCTGGAGGTATCCATTACGGCCAGTAGAGCTAAATCGCGTAGTGATTTCATACCTTACTTTCTACGATACCCAAAAGCTTGCCCTATTTTGTACTTCAGAGAAGGCTGTAAGCTAGACTCAAGATACTCATCCGTATTCGAGCGCATCATCCCGCTTCGAGGTTTAGAGCACATTACTGCCTGTCTCAAATGTTCAGGGTGATTTATTCGATTTTTCTTGACGGAAGAAGCTCATCGATGATGGCCATTATACTATATGTTATGCAAAAATCAAAGTCAGTAGCTGTAATAGAACTTTTGTGGGTTAATTTGGGTTGTACCAGTACTTTGAGGATTTGGAAAATATCGTCTCCTTGCTATTCTACTGATGGCCGATTATGCCTGGACTCTTCGAATCTCAGCAAACATAGGTTGAGTCCCCCTTATTTACACCTATTGAAACCATCTGTTGCGATACCTCCCTTGCATGGGCTGCCGAAATCCTCTATGATACACATCAGATGAATTGGAAGAAGAAAGCAAATTAATTCCCTCATGTATTCTGTGAGAACCGGTGCAAACATGCTCACAAAGCGAGAAAATGGCATCAATGGATACACGTCAGCGCCAGAAACACAGTATTCAGAAGCGAGAACAAACAGCCCGTTTTGCATTCCCGGTCCTTCTGTTGATAGCATGGTTGGTTCCCGCAACCATTATTTCTCAGGCAGCTCCTCGTGCAGCATGGCCCCAGGCGGCATTCACCTCGGGCTGGACCGCTCTTTTCTTCTGGCTCCTCTTTCTCCTTCTTTTCATTCCAGGCATCAGCATACTGGGTCCTTTCATGCAGAAAACGCAACAACAGAAGCAGAACTGGCTCAACGATTACGGGCTGCATATCCTGGCTCCCGTCACCAGGCATGCGGGAAAGAACGCTCTTGTAATAGATGGTGGTGGGCGCAACGCTTCTTTCATCGTGTACCTGAACTGGCAAGATCCACATACAGGACAACTCTACTCATTTCGTGTGAATACCCGTTATTCTTCTACCCTTCGGAACCTGCCAGAGGGAATCTTGTATCCTGTTCAGTTCGATCCCAGCGACCTAACTTTTTTCGTCGTTCCTCGTAGGTAGGAGACGATGCGCTTTATTGGTCATCTCGTTGCGCATCCAGTGGGATGTCGTCATATTCTCAGTGCAAGTAGAATCCGCCGATGTCTTCGCACGTATACACCTGTCTGGTTAGCTAACGCGGGCCACAATGGTCCCCGCCCCTACAAGACATTCCTTCGCTAGAATGGAGCGCAAACAGTGCTGTTCTGGTGACAAGAAAGCTTCATCAGTTGCTTTTAACGTGGGCATGACGAACTTGTTGGTCGACCGCGCAAAAGGGAAGCGCTTGCCCAAACGAGAAACCAAATGCTAACTGAAGCAGCAATCTACCGAGTTTGTTACTGATATTCCATGTTGACGTTTTATCTGTATGAAGCAAATTGCATGTAATGACGGAAGGGGCATCAAGTGAACCAGCAGAGCCAGTTCAAATCGCTAGTACAGCAGCCTCAATCGTCACCACCACAACCCCCCATGTGGAGTCCACCGTATCAAGGTACTCCACCTGTCCAAGTAGCTGAGATGCCAGCAGAGGCAAGGCGATACCAGCCTCAGGGACCACCAGCGCAAATCGAGCATCAGTCGATTTGTAGACGTTGTGGTAGAGAATTTGGTTTTCTTGACCGGCTCGGTCACGATAAAAAAGAACACTATTGCCGTACTTGCAGCAGTCAGATAGGTCAATTACTTCAGCTTTTCCGCGCAAAATTTCTTGAAGTGACACGTTATGGCTCCCTCAACAGCACGGATTGGATGGCGTTACAGAGTCTTGCAGCTCAAGAACGCCTGGATATGCAGGAGGCATTGGCATTTATATGCAAAGATGCCGGAGGACTTATAGAGCGATATGTAGCGCAAGCAGAGGCGAATGGTGGTATTACTGACGAAAAAGAGCGCTATATCCTTCACTTGCTAAAAATACTTGCTATTCCAAATGAGGTGGCTCTGCCAATTCTTCAAAGATTGACCTACTCAAAGCAGCGTGCGAGCATACAGCGTTTTAATCAGACAGTAATGGAGGCAGAGGCTCAGAGTAGTATCACAGGTGAAACAATACAGCGGATTTATAACTTGCAGAAAGCATTGGCTATTCCAGATGAGGTAGCTCAGCCAGCTTTCCAATGGCTAGTTGCCTCAAAGCAACGCAAGAACATCCAGCTCTTCAATCAAGCAGTGGCACAAGCAAAAGCTGAGGATGATATTACCGACGAACCAATGCGCCGGATTTTTGAGTTGCAGAAAGCGCTGGCTATTCCAGATGAGATGGCGCGACCGGCATTCCAGCAGTTAGCTCAATTGAGGAAAAGTAAGAAAGTCCAGCGGTTTAATCAAGCAGTGGCCCAAGCAGAAGCCGAGGATGATATTACCGATGAGACAATACAGCGGATATATAACTTGCAAAGAGCGCTGGCTATTCCAGATGAAGTAGCACGACCGGCATTCCAGCGGTTAGCCTCTTTAAAAGAACTCACTGATATACGTAGAGGCGACCTACCTACGGTATCTACCAGTGTAGAGTTGGAGTCTGATGAGTTGTGCCACCTGGAAACACCGGCTACCTATCATAAAGTCAATGCTAGATCCACGACACGTATATTCGGACGACTCGTCGCTACTAATAAGAAACTGCATTTCCTGTCGTCAACACGAGGTATGTCGATAAGCTGGAGTAATATTATGCATGTCGAAATTCGTTCTCATCCAGAGCTACATCGTGGTGTGTATCTAGAACTCTCAAAAGGTACAGGGAATGGGTTCTATGCAGTAGAGGATCCAAAGCTGGTAGAAGCAGTTCTGAGTACGCTCGTAAAAAGAGCGAAACGCCAACTGGTGGGGATGAAAGCTGATGCTGACCGCTACATACCACAAGATGTGAGACATGCAGTGTGGCAACGGGATGGTGGGAAATGTGTCCAGTGTGGGGCTGATAACTATCTTGAGTATGATCATATCATTCCACATTCTAAAGGTGGCGCTAATTCTGTGGCAAATGTACAATTGCTGTGTCGAAGTTGTAACCTGAAGAAAAGTGACCGCATTTGAAATGATTGTTGCATTTTTTTGATCCAATGCGGGAAGCTCATGTGAGGAGGTTGAGTGTAACTGGACATAGTTCCTGGCCGCAGAATCAGCCTTTTGACGCAAATCTTGCCCTACTTGTTTCCTATAATACTTCTTTTATATGCAAATACATGACGCATAAAACGCCTCAAAGTGCGGAGCTGTATGCTCACGGGCTGTGAGTCAGCGAAAGACGTTTCCTACTCAGGGACTGAAGCCAAAATGGACAGGATATGGATCAGGGGTTCCCGTAGCAGATGGACATTTTCCAACGTTAAGGCTCTCAATTGGCCTGTAAAGGGGTTGCACATGGCTGTTGGTAAGAGTTATTATTCACGGTATTTGATGGTCTAAACCTCAGATACTACGCTTTTTCGTGCGAAGCCGCCGAGCAACAAAAGTTGCTGATACGACGCAGCCAGTCCTCAACATTGTTTTCTGTCTGACTGCTACCAGAACCTCTCCTTCGCTCCTGCGACCCGGGACTCCATCCTTTTGCAACCTGGTTGCAGCAATCAGAAATGGCACGCCTCTGGCCCGGACCACACCCACGAAAAAGAGGGAGCAGGGAAAGATGCATCCTTCCCTGCTCCCTCAGCCTGTTCGATCAGTCCACACGTCGGCTTAGGGCAGGTAGACCTGATTGGATAGGTATCCGAGCGGCCCGACCGCGGACAGGACGATGGGCGGAATGCCGCCACAGATGGTCACCGTGCGCTCGAAGGACCCGCCCTGCCAGAACGATGCAGGACTCACGGAGACGGGATGGCCAAAACGCCCTCGGGCGAACAGATGCACCGTACCGTGGGCAAAGCCTTTGCCCACCACGTTAGTCCGTACACAGCCACCGCCAATCAGATGGGTCCCGAACACACCGATATAGTTGACAGCTGGGGCTTGCGCGCTGGTAGTATGGGCTGAGGCAACACCTGTGGACGCGAGCAGTCCGAGCAAGAGTGCGAAACACGAGAGAACAGTGACCAATCCTACTTTCAGACGCATCGAAAACATGGTTTTTCTCACTTTCTGTTGAGACGTATGCTGAAACTTTGAGATGTCAATGAACGCTCATCATCGACATCCAAAGAATACCTGCTAACCTTCAAGATATCCTCAAGGGACCTTCAAGATATGGTCTGGATTTTCCGGTATTGGGGTTTCCGTAACAGCGGGACATTTTCCAACGTTAAGGCTCTAGAGCAGCTTGTAGAGAGGCTCTAGAACATTGCTGATAATAGTTGTTATTCACAGTGATTTGTGGCCTGAACCGCTGATAACGCGCGTTTCCATGCTCACAAACAAGGCAAACTGACTGCTGATAATAGGCTACTGATGCTAAACGTTGGTTTTTGTCTGTCTGCTACCGAAAGGCCGATCACAATGGCCAGAAGCCAACGCGACATCTCGATGCTCGCTTTCGCTACCATGCAGAGAACGACATGATGCTGGCCACAATGACGCATATGCTGACCTCCAGTTCGCATTCTGCGAAGAAGGACTCCGAGGATCGAGTGACGAAGAAGCTCAGAGAACTCGCGGTCAGGATATATGTCTCAGATCAAAGGAAGCTGAACAACACTAATCAAGGCTAGAACTCATTTGAAGCGTTTATGTGGCCAGTATATGGATGACCAATTTGGCCAGGAATTATTTCCAGGTACATTGAGTCCCATGAGGTACGCAACGAAATAGCAGGGAGCAAACCGACTCACGACCCGACCTTATTGACATCTCAACTGCTGCCATCCAGATCTATGACATGCTCGGCATTCGGAAGGAGAAAATCGAGCCAGTTCTGTGCCTGGGCGATTTATTACATTGTCGTCCACCCTGCGATCTGCGCATCTTCACCTGGGTTGGTGATCGCAAATTGCGTTGCCGAACCGCCGCTTAACGAGCCGTAGAACAGCTTGACCGCAAGCTGGGTCCCCCCATATTCGTAGCCACCCACTGCATAGAACCTGCCGTCACGTGAGTCACTTGACCAGGTCGTATGCAGATCACTCAAGAACCTTCCATCGCGCGTGAGCTGGGTCAGCCCGGTGCCATCCAGATTGATTTTCCAGAGACCTGGTACCAGATTAGTATCATAGGGGCCAGGTTCGGCACCGAATTTCCCTCCTAGAATAAAGAGCAGGGCTGTAGCGGAGATGATACGTGCTTGGGTGACGGCATGAACATGGCTGGCATAGATGATCTTCAATACGCCACCGGTTACTGGCTGTGAGCTAATTAAGCTTGGTGCAGAGGGCATGTCCAGGGTTGGGCTGTCACCACATTGGCTCAGGATGAGCTGATTGCCATCTGGAGTAAGATTGATATCCCAGTTATAGCCCTGGATCAGGGCTACCGGCTTTATGTTGTTATTCTGGTTGGGACCTTTGCTCACGTCGAGCACATAGACATCGTGGGGTGGAGCTGCCTGGTTGGTGAAGTACCCGGTCATGTAGACTTCTGTAGTATTGAGCCAGGCACGCAGCATGTAACCAGAGCGGTTATTGGGTGTGATCTCTGTTTGCACCATTCCGCTGCTCAGATTGAGCAGTTGCACAATAGGGGCACCTGGTCCGCCGCCCGGATTGGGTTCCAGGTAGACCGCTAGCTGCTGGTTGGGAGACCAGACGAGGTCACTGATGTTCGGTGGAATACCATTCTTGCGATACCCGCAGTAGAGCGTTTGTAGGCCCTGGCCGTCTATACGGATCAACTGGATTGCCGGCTGCCCGGAGACTTGCGCAAGAAACAGCACATAGTGTCCATCTTTTGAAACCTGAGCATCGCTGATCTTGACATTGGAGAGACTCACGATCGTCGTCGCCTGCCCCCTGTTCACATCATACCGCCTGAGAACGCCTGTCCCGCTTGTGTTATAGACATAGACGATATTCTGATCGCTTCCCAGCGTGATGGGAGCAATCACTGCCGGTCGCCCTTGCCCTTGGGGAGGACAACTCGTCTGTGTTGGTGGCATTGGAACAATCGCATCGCTTCTGGCTGCACTCGTCGCTGGCTGACTCGTGTTCAGGTCCGGCGATGTCTGAGGACCACAGGCCGCGAGAAAGGCGACGAGACCACAGCCTAGCCAGATCAGCAAGAAACGCTGAATGGAATGAGTAGGCACGATTTTCCTCTTTTTAACTGATTATTGCCTCTTTTCTGCCTTCACCCGTCCTGGCAGCCTGCTCTTGAGCCATCTGCCGCAGGCTCGCTGCGATCTTCGGCTGAGCATACCTGCTGTAGAGGATCGCCCAGCCAAAGACCACAAGCATGGTCCCCCAGAACAGCAAGGGGTGGATGGCCATCCATTGGACGATCGGGAGGTGGTAGACCAGGAAAGTATCGAGAAGCGTTTCCCCAAGGAAGGCCAGTCCCCAGACCAGGGTGACCAGGCGCCGGACGAAGCGGGCATACGGCACTTGCCATCCTGCATTCAGGCTGGCGAGTTGTTCCGGGGTCCGTACAAAGGCCCACCGGTACATGTAATACCCGAGGGGCCTTGGGGACAGCAGCGATAACAAGCAGAGCAGGCCGAAGGCGCCTGTCTCAAAGGAGTCTTTCAGCAGGAACAAGTGTGGGTCATGCACCAGCAGGGCGATCAGCATACTCACCACAATCAGAAACAGCGAGATGATGCTAAGGAGATCGATGCTGTGCGTGCGCACCCAGCTATATCCGGAATAGAGCACGGGGGGGATAGCCGTCAGGGCGAGGGCAGCCATGATAGGCATATGCGGACTGGCCAGCAGGTAAATCACCACGGGAAACACCGCATTGATGATAATCGACGGGAGCTGGCCACCGAACGCCTGACGAACATTGGGTTTGAAGTCCTGGCTCTGGGGAGCCATTTGTGAATCTGACATTGTTTTAATCCTTTCTTTCTTTCTCGTCTCTTGCTCTTCGCCTTCCGAACGAAACCGATCGGTGAGCGAGGCTCATATCAAAGCCTGATGATCACTCTACATTGTCATGCTGAGGCGAGCCGCCCTGACTGCGGGAAGCATCTCTATGCCCATCGAGACAGACCCTTCGCGGAGTTTACTCTTGAGCGAACGCGAAGGGCTCAGGGTGACACTCGAGTGTCGGACACAACTGGCTTGAGAGGCCAACTCGCTTTTACACAAAGATACAGGTAATCAACTGGAAGCGCTCCTCGCCATCCTCTCGGACACAATAATCTCATCTTTCTTGTCAGAAGTATAAGACAGGAGCCTCACATAGCCATCTCAAAAGGGAGCTTCCCGATCACACGCCCGTCACACTCTGCCAGTGGTATCGACCGCAGGATCTGCTCGCACGAGGCCCGCCGTACTGACCACTCGCTAACCTCCCCATATCCCATCATAGAATCCTCTTCGCGTAGGGGATCATGCGCACAAGAGCACCTAGCGCGAAACAGCAGGGGATGGCGATGATGACGGCGACACCATATTTGAGCAACGGGTAGAGTGCGACCGTGTGCAAGCCATACGCGACACTTACCAGGATGACTGGGTGAAAAATGTAGACCGCGTAGGCATTGGCCGAGAGAAAGTTCCATACGCGCCCCTGGCGGTTAAAGTGTTTCCGGAAGAAGACCAGCAGGCCAGTACACATCGCCACACACATGGTGGCTTCCCCTAAAGCGTCGACAAACGCTTGCCAGTGGAGTCCGCCCAAAAAGTAGTCGAGATGATTGGTGCCTCCTCCCCATATTCCAAGGAGCACGAAGATCAACACGAAGAGCACGAGGTCAATGACCGCAACCCACAACCATCGCTTGCCCACCGCGTCCGGTATCCTGGTAAACCACCCACGCCGGTAGGCGATGAGACCCAGGATGAACATGCTGATGTATTGGGGAAATTCTGCGAACATGAGATTCAATGGCCGGAATGTCCAGTTGAGCGGGAACCAGATACGAATCACAAAGGTGATCAGCGCCAGGCCAACGATATACAGGACCATTTCTCCAGTCGTCGGGTAGGGATGCGTGTAAGCGGAGGTGATGGACCGCGTGGGTATCGTCATCCGGGGATGAGCAGGTGACCACCAGGTGGCGCATATACGCCAGAGCGCGTAGAACATGACGAAGAAGAGCAGGGCCTCGATGAACCACACCGGTCCCTGACCGATGCCTCGCAGTGAGAGCACGTAGTTGGTGTAGAAATGCCAGTATGACCCTGGAAATCCTGCGGCTATATACAAGACGAAAGGATTGATGAGACTGTCGTAGATGAGCAAGGGAATACCCAGGCGTAACAGCCTATCGCGCAGAAACGGACCGGCCCCTTTGCGATCATAATGAGCTGTCGGCCTGGTCAGTGTTCTCAAGCGACTGGCTTTTACTAATTTCGTAGAGAGGATTTAGCCAGGACAGCAGACCAGTTCGCTGAACACCCAGCAATTCCCAGGCACGCAGCAGCCCAACACCATAGATGCTCATGAGAAGGATGGACAGGGTGAAGACGAGAGAATCGTGCGCTGGGGAGAGAAGAAGCTGGATGGCCGTGATGAGTTGGTAGACATAGAGGGAGAGATTCACCACGGTCAACCACGCTCGACGCAGTACATTTTGCCAGGAAGGCCAGGGTCTGAGCACGAGCCACCCTTGGTTCAGACTACCGATCGCTCCAATGAGACTCATCGTGAGGGCAATCCCCCCGATGTTCCAGTACGGCAGCACCGCTCCCAATGAAATGAAGAACCCATTCAGCAAAGCCAGGAAGGCACTGCTCGACATCACCCGCGCTTCGATGGGAGCACTCGCCAGCACCGTCCGCTGTGGTGCAATGGAGATCGAGACAAAGAGCAGGCCAATGAGAGCGCCTCCAGCCGAGGCAGCCGTGATAAAGTAGCTCAAGAATTCGGGAGGAACCATCTGTTTTCTCACTTTCTCTAGGGACCCAGGTGATATAATTTTGATAAGTAAAAGGGACCCACCCACGTGTTTTTCTGCTATCGTTAGAGCAAGAGATTGTTCCTGCTAGTGGCTCATGGACACAGAACACTAGGGGGGAGTCTATCCCCGCAAGGTTGGAGCTTCGCTCTCGCTCCCCCTGTTCTGGCGTCTGCCCAGGAAGAAAGGAAAACTATCGTGACCCCATTGATCCTCTTCCTCGTCCTCCTGATGGTCCTTGGCCTGCCAGCCCTTGGCTGGAGCTTCGATCGTTGGGAGAAGTTCGCGCTTCCCACAGACCCTGGGCGCTGGTCCTGCCGCGTGCAGCTGACTGGCATGCGCCTGGCTGCCCTTCGGTCACGTCTGAGCTGTGCCCTGCTGCTGTCGGGCCTGGCTCTGCTGCTCGGACCCAGTCCCAGCGCCTGGACTGCGAGCGCACACCAGCTGGCCAATAAAGGGTCGGTCCTGACGAACGGGCAGTCTCTCCTGGGCGGTGATTACCTGGTTTCAACCGATGGCGAGTACGCGGCCCTGATGCAAGATGATGGCAATTTCGTGCTCTACCACGGCAGCCCGAGTAACATCGGGGCTCCCTATTGGGCCAGCAAGGCCGAAGCAGGGGGAGGTGTGAACTTGACCATCATCTCAGGCAACGACCAAAGCGTGGCCCGCATTGGCACGCTTGTCTCCGGCGGTGAAGCTGACTTCGCGCCGCTCTCGGTGATGCTGACGGATAGTGCCGGCAACCCTCTCGTGGGGACGGTCGATTTCAATGTCGGCTCCACCACCCCAAAGGGTATGGTAATAGAGCTCGATGGCAGTGTTGGTAGAGAGTTCCGTTTCATCAACGTCTCGATCGCCACGCTCTTCATAGTCTGCTACCATGCATCGGGGTCATTCACCATCGTGGCTTCGGGTGAAAACGATTCCGACTTCACTACTAGCACAGTGACGTTTAACGAGACCGTCTCCTCGTAAGTAGATGAGCGGGCCAATACCCCGCAGATGTGGCGAGTGCCACGAGCCTGATCATGGGGTATCATGAAGGGGTTCCTCTCACTGATTGATACCTCATGAAGCAGCTTGTCATGCGCCGGTTGGGTGTAAACGCTCCAGCCGTGGTGCTGTGTGCAGACGCAACGCTCAATGAGACGAAAAGGCCAACGGCTGCTTGGCTTCCCATGTGTGGTGGGACTGGTGATGCACACGTGGCGTGCAGTTTCCTCCATGCGTGTTGGCAGCGCTGCAACAGCTCGGTGTTGTCCCTCTACCGGAACAGGCCAGTTCGTGACCTCTGTAGTCCCATTCACCTGAGAGGCGAGGAACTCGGCAGCAGCACGCCACCGAGTTCCTCGCCTACCATATGGAAGGGGCCATAAGCGTCACGAATTGGCCTGTCCCATCGTTGATAAAGGACGGAGCACGAACATTAGGGCATGAGAAGGGTGTGGACGGGCCAGACCTGCAGTTGCGGATTCGCTAACCCTGCCTCTTGCAATGCCTGCCCTAGCTTCTCTTGAAAGAACTTGTCGAGTGCTTCCTGTGACTCCCATACGTCAACCACTCGCCAACCTCCTTCCATCGGACCCTCAACGTGAAAGAGTTGCCCTGGAGGGATTTTACCGCCAAGCTGCAGTTTCTCCAACACCTGGTCAAATTGCTCTTGCCTGCCACCAGGAAACTCAAATAAAAACGCCAGTGCCATGCTGATTTACCTCCTTTGTGTGTTGTCGTTGTGGGCAAGGTTGTCTTGCCCATCTGAACTCTACGGTGAAATGTCTTCCGCGGATCAATATACCACAGAGCACAAGACTTCTTCCTTCGCGAGTGCTGAACTTTAACGAGTCAGATGCAACACATTTATATCGTAACTCTTCAGCAGAGGGTGCCGGGGGACGCAGTCCCCTGGCCGGGGCCTGACTTTTTATCGCAAGTCTGATCGACAACTGATGGTAGAATCAAAGGAAAAGCCGTCATCAAGAAAGGAAAGCCGTCATGATGCCAGCATCGACCCTGTTGTCGCCCCTGCTGTGGGCAGAGGCGACCTTTGGTTCTGTCCGGTTGGGCGATCCACGTCGCGACCGTCGTGCCGTCGCCATTGCGCATGCGTTGGCCTCGGAGACGGGGGCGTCGTTGCCCAAGCAACTGCATGATGAGGCCGCTTTGGAAGCCACCTACCGTTTTTTGCACTCGGGGCATGTCAGCTACGAAGACCTGCTGCGACCGCATGTGGAGACGACGCGGCAGGACTGTCGTGAGCACAGGGAGGTGCTGCTGATCCAAGATACGACCGAAGTGGACTACCAGCATCACCCCACGACCAGCGGCTTGGGACCCGTTGGCAATGGCTCGCACCAAGGCTTTTTGCTGCAAACGGTGCTGGCGGTCGTGCCTGGCAGTCGCCAGGTGCTTGGCATTGCGCACCAGGAACCCTTTTTGCGCAAGACGGCTCCCGCCAAAGAAACCAAGCAAGAGCGCCTGCATCGTGAGCGAGAATCGCAGGTCTGGGAACGAAGCGTCCAGGCGCTGGGAACCCCACCCGATGGGGTGTGCTGGGTCCATGTGGGAGACCGCTACAGCGATATCTTTGCGTTCCTGTTCTTGTGTCGGGAAATGAAGTGTGACTTCGTGATCCGTGCTTGCCAAGACCGCTGTGTCGATCTGTTGGTGGAGCAAGCCGAGACGGCCGTGCCTCCTCGTTCGCATCATCCGGAGCACCCCAGTCCGCCCGCCCAGCACCTCTTTGAGGTGCTGGGGAGTTGGTCGGCCCAAGCCAGCTCGACCGTGGAGATAGCAGCAAGCCAGAAGCACAAGGCCCGCACCGCCCAGGTCTCGCTCTCGTGGCAGCCCCTGCGCTTGTTGCCGCCACGCACTCACGAGAGCAAAGGCTGGCATCCCTTGGTGGTGTGGGTGATCCACGTCTGGGAACCAGAGCCACCCGAAGGCGTCGAACCGCTGGAATGGATCTTGCTCTCTTCGGTCCCGACGCTGACGCTGGAGGACGCGCACGAGCGGGTGGAATGGTATCGTGCCCGCTGGATGGTCGAAGACTTTCATCAAGGACTCAAAACTGGCTGCCAGATCGAGCAGCGTCAGATCCAGGACTATGAGGGGTTGCGCACGCTCTTGGGGTTGCTTTCCCCTATGGCTGTGCGCTTGATGCAATTGCGAGCCGCCTCCAGGCAAGATCCCGAGCAACCAGCAAGCCAGGTCTTGCCATCTGACGTCGTCGAGGTGGTGGCGCATCTGGATCACCGGTCTGCTGAGACGATGACAGTTCAGCAGTGTTGGCATGCCATTGCCCGCTTTGGCGGCTACCTGGGCCGCAAACGCGATGGCCCGCCGGGGTGGAAGACCCTGTGGCGAGGATGGCTGCATATCCAAACCCTGCTGGAAGGCGTTCATCTTGCACCTTTCCTTTCTCGATTAAACTTGTGATAACAAGTCAGGCCGGGGCGCGGGGTGTCCCCGCAACATCCCCTTCTTTTTCCAGGGCCGCCGCAGGCGGCGCGAGAAAGGTACCTGAATAATTACTTTATATCGATATATACGGGTAATTGGATTCTGAGTAGAGGATAACTGGTTTACCAGCACCCGCAATTGAATGGTCTCCTACAAAACGAGACAAGTTGTGAGATTGTGATGTGTTTGTGATATACTTATATTAGAGCATACTGCATATCCTTCCCAGCGAAATGGTTTCTTGTGAGCGATCTGGCAAGGGCATACGCAATACATGCCTATCGGACCCAAAGGAGGGTATTCCGATGACAACCCCATTCCACCTCGAACTGCTGAGAGAGGGAACTCAGACGTGGAACACCTGGATAAACACCCATCCATATGTGGTTGCCGATTTCAGCGAAGCCAATCTCGAACACCTCAACCTCGACAATGCCCATCTCATCATTGCCAACTTCGTAGGAACCAACCTGAGCCAGGCGACGTTCCAGGGAGCCTATCTCAGTTGGACAGACTTCCAGTTACTCGTTCCGCGCCCCATGCTTGCAGCATGCAATGGCCATGTTTTTCTCGTTGCTCTGCCTGGCATGTCGGATTGGACCTAAAGAAGGACTGCCATAGCCTTTGTCTTTCTCTAAAGACATCATGGAGTTGCTCATGGAAACGAAACCTGCTTCTTTTACGAAGTTCTTCCAGGACTATGTTGAGATGTGGTCCTTGTCCGCTCACCTATTCCTGCTAGGCCCGGCGCTTTTTTATGGACAAGTCGGGATGACCATGCCACGCGCTATCCCACTCCATCTGCAAGCGGAATACCGCTTGCTTCAGCTACACGCTGAAGCAAGCCTGGCTGATGTGCGAATACAGTACCGTGAACTGGCGAAGCTCTATCACCCAGATGCAGGTGGACACCATACCGACTTCCTCGCTTTACAGCAGGCCTACGAGCAGGTAGTGAAGTACCTGCAAACACGTAGACGAAACTGACGCTTTCGGCGGGAGGAGGGGGGAGCTTTCACGGGTAGGTTTTTTGGAGCGTGCCCATCGAGTCCGTAGGGGCGAGCGGGGTGTGGAGTGGATGGGTGGGCCTTTATGGTCGCCCGCCGTGCCCTGGTATCCAAGCCCCTTCCCAGGCGGCTTACCCAAAAACCCTACCTGTGCAAGGGAGGGGGGAGGGCGAACCGTGGTGACAATTTTGTGATGCAGAAACTGCACTACGCTGAGACATCGGGAAGCTTCTGCGATATACTTCAAGGCCTAAGTCGACTTCAGTCTCATCCTGTGAGGTTGCCAGATGTGCCTGTCCATCGGTGCCTATCTGTCGTTGGCACTGCCGGAATGTAGAAATCATCCATGGTGAGGTTTGCACAGACTTTTTGTGATGGTCATGTGAGAATACAAGTGCTCAATGAGATGGGTTTGTGTCAGTGAGGAGGTATATTTACTATATACTAGATGCATCTATATGCATTTTGATAGTTTCTCGTCAACCATGGCAAACTACCATAGGAAGGTCATTATGGATAATGAAGCAATTGGTGCATTCTTCCTCAAACAGGGGGTTTCTACCCAGGAAAGAGCGCGATTGACAAGACTACGCCGCGATTACGCTACACGTGGGGCGTTTGCTATGGCTGGAGGTGATCTTCAGCTTGAAGAAGACCGGCAGGCGGGTGAAGCGGATCGGTCGGGCCAAGATACCAGACAAGCTGAACCTGCCATGACTCGACAGCGTCACGTTGGCCTGTTGTTGATTGTCATCTCAGCTGTGTCGTTTGGCGTGATGCCGGTCTTCGTGCACTTTGCCTATGCCGCGGGAGCTGATGCCATTACTGTGCTGTTGTTGCGCTTTGGCATAGCTGCGGTGGTGATGGCTGCGATCATGCTGGTGCGCAAGGAACCATTCCCGCGTGGGCGGGTGCTGCTGGGGCTTGTGCTGATGGGTGCGTGTGGGTATGCAGGGGTATCGCTGGCCTACTTTCTGGCGCTGACGATGGCTTCGGCAGGCCTGGTTGCACTGTTGCTCTACCTGTATCCAGCGCTGGTGATGGTGTTGTCGGTGGTCTTCCTGAGAGAACGCCTTAGCCTTGTCAAGATAGGGGAGCTCTTGCTCGCGCTGACGGGAATAGCGCTCACGATTGGAGTAACGGGAAGGGCCAGTGCGCTCGGCCTGCTGCTAGGAATGGTTGCAGCCGTACTCTATGCCATCTATATCCTGGTGGGGAGCTGTATCGTGCACCAGACGGGGCCCATTGCCTCCTCAACGATCATTATGGCCTCGGCTGCGACGGTCTTTGCCGGTCTTGCAGCGCTAAAGGGCCCGGCTGTGCCGCAGAGTGTTGCTGGCTGGGTGGCAGTGGGGGCCATCGCGTTGATCTCGACGGTGCTTGCTTTTGTGACGTTCTTCGCCGGCCTCAAACGCGTTGGCCCTGTCACTGCCTCGACGCTCTCGACCTGTGAACCGGTGGTGACGGTCGTGCTGGCAGCGCTGGTGTTGGGAGAGTCGATGGGTGTTGTGCAACTGCTCGGCGGGGTGCTCATTCTGCTGGCTGCTGTGACGCTCGTGCGGAGAGAGACAGGAGCCAAGCGACCTAACTTTTTTCGTCGTTCCTCGTAGGTAGGAGACGATGCGCTCTATTGGTCATCTCGTTGCGCACCCAGTGGGATGTCGTCATATTCTCAGTGCAAGTAGAATCCGCCGATGTCATCGCACGTTTACACCTGTCTGGTTAGCTAACGCGGGCCACAATGGTCCCTTTCACAAGTAAGTTTTTTGAGCACGGAGACATCGGAGACATCGGAGACAATGGAGACAAGTGTCCCCAACGGAGACAAGTGTCATTCCACAAGGGCATCCTGCCTGGGGGGCAGGTAATCCCTCCCTTGATCTCGCCCCCGGCGAGCTCGCCCAATCTCGCTCCGTCCCCACAGACACGATGACCTCCTTCCAAAAACCTACCCCTGAGAGCACAATGATCCCCGCCTCTACCAGACATTCCCTCGCTAGAATGGAGCGCAAACAGTGCGGTTCTGTGTAACAAGAAAGCCTTCTCCCTGGCATGGTATACTGAGGAATACAAGCGTATCAAGCACTCGCCCTGGCCCTCGGGACGCAATTGGTTTGGCCGGAAGGTGCGAGTGAAGTAGAAACCTTCATCGTGTCGAATGACACACAAATAGAGAGAAGCAAAGGTTACAGACTCTCTTTTGGAGTCCAATAGAGAATGTGGAGAAAACGATGCAACGAGTCGCGGTTACAGGATGCGGTGGCAGTTTCGCCACCACGCTCCTTCCTTTGTTCGAGGCCGATCCAGAGATTGAACAGATTGTGGGGATTGACCGTGTGCCACCTGTGGGGAAGTATGAAAAACTACATTTCCATCAGTACGATATTCGTGAGCCACAGATACGCCAGGCTCTGGCGGGATGCGATGTGCTGTTACACCTCGCCTTTGTCGTGCTACGTCCCTATAGCATGAGCCTGGAAGAGACGGCGAGCATCAACCTGGCGGGAACCTGGAATGTCTGTCGTGCCGCCGCAGAATTGGGAGTGAGAAAGCTCGTTATCAGTAGCTCGATTGCCGCTTATGGCAACCTTTCGGACAACCCGGATGTGCTCTACGAGGACAGCCCGTTACGCGGCCTCTACACCGATTTCTACTATAGCCAGCATAAGCACGCCAACGAAATCTGGCTCGATGGTTTTCAGCGCGAATTTCCAGACGTTCTCATTTCACGGGCGCGTCCATGTGTCGTCATTGGCCCTCATCAACTCTCGGCGCGAACGCTGTTGCAGCCGAACAACACGCATATCCTCGCCGAGAGCGCGAATCGCGGACGTATCCAGTTGATCCATGAAGATGATCTGGCGTCCGCGCTGGTGGCAATGATCCAGCACGACCTGCCGGGAGCCTACAACGTGGTGGGCGATGGCTTCGATACGCAAATAAACATCGCGAAGCAGGCGGGCTTGCAGGTAATCGAGGTTCCCGACGAGATATACTTACCGCAGGTCAAGCAGGCATGGCAGGTGGGCCTGAGCGCGGCAGGACCGGAATGGGCCAGAGGTGATAGCAATATTATCTGCTCCAATGAGAAGCTCAAGGCAACAGGTGTGTGGACTCCACGCTATAGTACGATGGAAGCGTTCGCCGCGACGGTGAAGGCGTTGACGAAATAATATGGGTAAAAGAAAGGAGCCTGAAGAATGAAGATCGCAGCACTCTACGATATCCATGGAAACCTGCCAGCACTGAACGCGGTGCTGGAGGAACTTGAGGGAGTGCGACCGGACTTGATTGTAGTTGGCGGAGATATTATTTCTGGTCCGATGCCCCGGCAGACGCTGGAGCGCCTGAGCCAGCTTGGCGATCGGGTACGCTACATTCGCGGGAATGGAGAGCGCGAAGTAGTCGTTGCATTCGATGGCCTGCCATTTGCTCCAAGGATGCCAGAGGAGGTGCGTGAAGTGACGCGCTGGACTGCCCGGCAGTTAGAACGGTCCCAGCGAGATTTCCTGGCACAGTTACCAGAGCAGATAACGCTCCACGTTGAGGGACTGGGAGACATCTTGTTCTGCCACGCCACACCGCGCAGCGACGAAGAGATCTTTACGCCAATCACACCGCAGGAGCGGCTCAACGCCATCTTTACGGGTATTGAGCAGCAGATCGTAGTGTGCGGACATACCCATATGCAGTTTGAGCGACGAGTAGGAAGTATCCGCATTCTCAATGCAGGGAGTGTGGGGATGCCCTATGCTGATCGTCCCGGTGCATATTGGCTGCTGCTTGGGCCTGAAGGGAGCGAGTTTCGCGCAACAGCATACGACGTAGAGACAGCAGCACAGCAAGTGCGGGAAAGCGGCTACCCACAGGCTCAGGACTTCGCTGAGGAGAACGTGCTCAAGGTGCCGACAGCGGCAGAGGCGATGGCAGTCTTTGAACGCATGGCGGTGGAGAACTAAAGAGGATGATGATGACCTGGCACCCACAAGGGCCCATCCACCCCCAACCTCCCCCCGTGCCACTACATCTCGCCTGGCCCACCATCCCGCTCGTGTGTCCAACGCGCCGTTGCCTGGTGGTGGGGTGGTCTCCCGATATGTAGTGGCACGGGGCGGCTGGGTGGATGTGGAGGGCCCTTGTGGGTGCCAGGCCTCACGACGCACCGCTCCTTGCTAACACGCCGTGCATTGATCATCGACACCGCTATGCCAATTCGTTCTGCGCTCCCACTCGCGACTGTTAACACGTTCTGAACTGTCAAAGCCCCAACGCAGGGCCGCTATATCTAAGACGATAAACAGAGTTAATATAATGATGATTGTGAGCATGATCTTCTCCTTATTCGCTATCGTTTGCTCTCCGAGTGGGTCATGAAGTCAATCTTCGTCGGCTCACCTACTACAATTGTACTCGCAACATCTGCTATAATACAGAGAAAAGAAAAGGCAATTTCGCGGAAAGAGTTACAATAACAAGGTAAAGGTGACACATGACTTTAGAAACTGAAAAATTGCTAGACAGTACTGGGATGGCAACTCTTGCAGGCACTCCAGCAAGATGCGCGGCTATCCTACACGGAGCTGGGACAACGGGTTGGACTTACTGCACCTGCAGTCGCAGAGCGTGTTCGAAAAATGGAAGACGCGGGAATTATCAGCGGCTATCATGCCGAGATCAATCGGGCAAAGATCGGCTTTCCCATCACGGCCATTATTCGCATGAGTACCCTCGCTGGAGAGCGTTGTACCCGCTTTGCTGCTTTTACCCAGGACATCCCCGAGGTACTGGAATGCTATCGTGTGACCGGCAGCGATTCGCTCATCTTGAAGGTTATGGCTGCATCGGTCGAGCACCTGGAATCGCTGATTGACCGGCTCTCGGCACACGGCCAGCTCGACGACCTCAATGGTGTTATCTACTCCAGTGACGAGACGAGTGATAATGCCAGTGGCGGACAATATTCGTGAGTTGTCCCAAACAATGTAGTAAAGCCTGCCTCGACCACGTGTAGTATAATGACTCTGTTTCCGCTCAGGAGGTAGAAAGTTATGGATCTTCGATCAGTACAAAAACCCATCAAGGAGAAATATCGTAGCGACCCAGGTACCGCACAGATAACGCTCAAGGCACAAGGCAGCCAGACTGAGACCCCAATAGCATGCTCATTCGATATCGGACGCGCACTTTATCAAGCCGAAGCTCATCGAGGGGTAGGAGGAGTAGGCACTGCCGCTTGTTCGGGCGATCTTCTTCTGGGAGCCCTTGCCGCCTGTGCGCAGATCACCTGCCAGATGGTCGCTACAGCAATGGGGATACCAACGAATCTCATCGAAGTGAAGGTAGAAGGAGATCTGGATCTTCGGGGCACACTGGGCATGTCGAAGGAGGTGCCCGTTGGTTTTGAAACGATCCGTCTTCGCTTTGAGATAGATGCCCCTGAGGCAACGGCGGAGCAACTGCATGCGTTACGCGAGAAGACAGAACAATATTGCGTGGTCATGCAGACGCTGACCAAACCACCGAAAATAGCGGTAGACTGGTCTTAGTGGAGGTGACAGTGAAATTGGTCTATGTTGCCGGGCCGCTTTTCAGCACACATGAACGATGGTACCTGGAGCGTGTCGCACAGGCCCTCGAAGCTGCCGGCTATCGCACATTTCTCCCGCATCGCGATGCTGGCCTCGTGACACGCAATTCAGATGAAGAGCGCTCCCGTATTTTTCACACAGATATTGAAGCATTGAAGTCCTGCGACCTGTGCGTGGCGCTGCTCACCGGTCCGGATCACGACTCGGGGACGAGCGCCGAACTTGGCTATCTCTACGCCCTTGGCAAGCCCTGTATTGGCATCACGGATGATAAGCGTGCCTATGTGAATACGATCATCTGGGGCATCTGCGGGTATGGCAAGCAGATTGTCCATACAGTGGACGAACTGCTGGAGATGATTAGAAGCATGTAAGGAGACTGGGATGCACTTTCGGCAATGACCAGCGAGGGATGCAGAGGCAGGGTGGTGACACCCAGCGCAAAGCCCGCATTGTTGATCAGTACATCAATTCACCCGAGCCGCTTGAGGATGGTAGTTACTTGGGTCGCTGCATATACCATTCACGGTATTCCGCGCAGCGTCCCTGGTCGTCGAAGCGCAAGAAGAAGATGTTATTCCACTCGGCCCTGAGCGTGGACCCATCCTGCTCGAAGTAGAGACTGCGACCATTGGTCACGGCACGGTCCCCTTCGATCAAGATAGGTTCGTAATGACCGTCATAGGTGCCGGGTGTGTCGGGTTCCTCTAACCACGATGCCACAATAGCGGCTCGTCCATGAATTGGCTCACTGTACGGGTTGTAAGCGTAGATGGCATTCTCACTGAAGAGGTCGCCAATAGCCTGAGGGTCGTACGTTTTCCAGGCGCGGACATAGGCATCTAGCCAGGCGGTAACGCTCGCTCTATCTGGCATGGACTGCTCCTTTCATCGATTGTACTCCTCTGATGCATCCTTCTTCTTTTCTCTAAGTTTACCACATCGGTTGCTTCCTCGTTGTCTGAGCAGGGGACGAGGTATCTCCTGGAGAACCATAAGATGGGTAATCCTGCGCATGCGTCAACCAGTCCATTGTTGTACCCTTTTCTCGAAGGCACACAGGGATCATAAAGACAATCCTATTCATATACAGTTACAGTCCAACATAATGAGAGAAAGCCTTGAAAGAAAAGGACGCTTGATGCTTTTACTCCCCATCTTGCCAGCCATGTACGACAGGGCAAACAAGAAGAACGTTTCGTCGGTACCGGGGATCTTCCCAACTTTTTCCGTACACCCTATGGTCCAGGCTGGGCGTTGGTTGGGGATGCAGGTCATTGCAAAGATCCTGTCCTGGCGCATGGGATCAGCGACGCCTTCCACGATGCTGAACTCCTTGCCGAAGCCATCGATAGCGGTCTGGCAGGCAGACGACCTCTGCAAGAGGCGCTGGCCGACTATGAACACCGACGCAACGAGACGGCTCTGCCCCTCTACCAGGCTCAACTGCCAGATGGCGACGCTTGAGCCACCTCCCCCCGAAATGCAACCCCTTTTCAGTGCCCTGCATATTAACCCGGTTGAGGCCAGTCGCTATATGGCTACATTAGCAGGAACGGTCTCGCCAGCCGAGTTCTTCGCGCCTGAAAATATTGCACGGATTATGAACGGCCTCAAGTAATCGCATGATATGATAGGGCATACAAGAGTATCAAGCACTCGCCATGGCCCTTCTGTATGGTATTGGTTTGGCTGAGGGTGCGAGTGAAGAAGGAGGTATCACATGCGTCGTGCCAAGATTGTCTGTACGATAGGACCGGCCACTAATAGCGAGGAACGGCTCGAAGCATTGATGCGGGCCGGGATGAATGTTGCCCGCTTGAACTTCTCGCATGGGATCCAGTCCGAGCACGCCCTTGTCATCGAGCGGATACGAGCGCTTTCCACACGCCTGGGGTGCCCGATTGCCATCTTGCAAGACCTGCAAGGTCCCAAGATTCGCGTCGGGTCGCTCAAGGATGGGCAACCCGTCACTTTAGTGGATGGAGCCAGGCTGACCATTACGACGCGCGAGATCGCCGGGACGGCTGAGAGAGTTTCCACAACCTACCAACGCTTGCCCCAGGATGTGAAGCCAGGGGATCGCATCCTGCTGGACGACGGTAATATGGAAGTGCGTGTGCTGAGTAGCACTGAGACGGAGGTGAACTGTGTTGTTGTGCATGGGGGGCTGCTGAAAGAGCACAAGGGGATCAATTTGCCTGGCGTGGCGGTCAGTTCACCCGCGCTGACGGAGAAAGATCGCGATGATCTCAGGTTCGGGATGATGCACGGCGTTGATTATGTCGCGCTCAGTTTTGTACGTCGCGCGCAAGATATTCTCGACGCGAGACACTATATTCAGCAGGTGCAAGCGGAACTCGGACAGAGGCACGATGAGGTATCTTTCCCCCTCATTGTGAAAGTAGAGAAACCAGAAGCCGTTGCGCACCTGGAAGAGATTCTGCGCGTGGTTGATGGTGTCATGGTGGCCCGGGGAGACCTGGGGGTCGAGATGCCTGCAGAAAAGGTGCCGCTAATTCAAAAACATTTGATTGCATGCTGTAATGACCTTGGGCTGCCTGTCATCACAGCCACCCAGATGCTGGAGTCGATGGTGACCAATCCCCGTCCAACCAGGGCCGAAGTGAATGATGTGTGCAATGCTATTCTCGATGGGACCGATGCCGTGATGCTGAGCGCGGAAACAGCTACCGGCGCCTATCCGATCGAAGCGGTCGAGATGATGGTGCGTATAGCTGGTGAGACGGAAGCGGGGGAGAGGACCGCGCGCCAACCGCAGTGTCAGGAGCTCACGAAGCAACACGCTGTGAGCCATGCGGCCCGTGCGCTCTCGGAAGAGGCCAGCGTCAAGGCCATCGTTGTCTTAACGCGTTCGGGGACCTCGGCGCGCCTGATCTCCAAGGATCGCCCACCGCGGCCTATCCTGGCCTATACTCCCTCCGAGCGTGTCTACCGGCAGCTTGCTCTCTGGTGGGGCGTCTGGCCACATCGCATCGAAATGAAGGGGTCGACCGAGACGCTGATCGAGGTCGTCGGTCAGCGGCTGCTGGAGGACCACCTGGTGCAGGCCGGTGAGCACGTGGTCATAATGGGTGGTCTGCCCGTCGCAAGCCAGGCGCGCACAAACTTTGTGAAGTTGCATCGCGTGGAGAGTCAGGAACCCGCCCCTAAAAGGGAGGCGGGCTTGCGAAACGGCTAGCGCAACGTAAGTTCCTGTCTACCGGCCACTCCCTGTGAGTGGAGCAGCCCTATGGGCTACAAGCATGTCCGAGCGCCACCCTAACTCGGACCGCTGCTCGCCACGCCGAAGCGGACGAGAGGGATACAATCCTCTCTAAGCCTGTGGGGCCATCGGGAAGGGTCATATTACCCAAGCTGAGACTTGGAGAAAGGGAAATCCCTTGCGAATACCAGTTGTTGATACCCGGGGCGTCGCACTGATGCCCTGTACGCCTGCCAAAGCACGCCACTTATTCAAGTCGGGCAAGGCGCGGCCAAAAGGAATAAGGTAGGCTTGTTCTACGTCCAATTGTGCTACGAACAGGAACCGGACAACCAGCCATTAGTGGTAGGCATCGATCCTGGGTCCAAGTTTGAGGGCTTCAGTGTGGTGGGGACCCAAGACACCGTGACGAACCTGATGGTGCAAGCCCCTACCCACGTGAAAGAGGCCATCGAGACCCGCCGCACCATGCGCCGAGCACGCCGTTCGCGCAAATGGCGGCGCGCCATCCGGTTTGACAATCGCCTGAGTCGGAAGCAGCGCCTCCCACCCTCCACACGGAGTCGCTGGGAAGCCAAAGCGCGCATCGTGGCACAGCTCAAGCAGATCATCCCCCTGACCGACGCCGTGGTAGAGGATGTGCAGGCCGTGACACGCCAGGGGAAGAGTCGCACATGGAACCAATCCTTTAGCCCGGTGCAGGTCGGCAAAGAACATCTCTCTTGCCTGCTTGAGCAGATGGACCTCACCGTGCACACCCGTGAGGGCTGGCAAACCAAAGCGTTGCGGGAGCACTACGGCCTCTCGAAGACGAAAAGCAAGTCCAAGCAGGCTTTCGCGTCGCATGCCGTTGACAGTTGGGTTTTGGCCGCATCGATCAGTGGAGCGGAGAAACCGACCTGTACCCGTTTGTGGTACGTGGTGCCCGCCCGCTTGCATCGACGGCAACTGCATCGTTTGCAGGCATCAGCAGGCGGGGAGCGCAAGCCCTACGGCGGAACCCGCTCGCTGGGTTACAAGCGCGGCACGGTGGTCTCGCATCCCAAGTACGGATTGTGTGCAGTGGGTGGCTTTGATCGGAAGAAGCACACGCTCAGCTTGCACGCCTATCGCACCAACAAACGCTTGACGCAAGGAGCACGGGGCAAGGAGTGTCGAGCCTTGACCTGGGTGGCGTGGCGCTCCTGGGTGGTGGCACGAGAGGTTCCGAAGAAGTCTGGCAAGGGAGGCCACCCGACCCCTGCCACCCCGATAAGGAACGCCTTTCCTTCCACCCCATCAAATGGCGTGGGTTTCCAGGCGATCTTAGATATGACTAAAAAGGAGGGCATTTCCTCACTTGACAAGATAGGGTAAGCTACTCCCAAGACGAGTGAGGGAATGCCTTCGAATAAGAAGAGATCAATCCAGTTAAGTAATCTTAACTTTTTCCTACCAGCCCTTGATGTATTTAATGAGCAAGCAAAGATGGGGGTCAGTCGGTGTCTCTCAGATGCCTGCGATGAGGGCAGTGGCCTCAATACAGAGGCGGACAAGCTGTGCCAGTCCATCACCGATGGGCGGGACGTAGAGAAACTCCTCGAGCGTGTGAGTCTGTTCGACATGGGTAATGCCTATACACACTGCTGGAATGTTGAGGCTGATGGGGATATTGGCGTCGGTGCTGGCGGCCCTATAACTGGGTTCTATTCCGAGCCAGGTAAGCGCCTGGGCTGCCAGTTGCACCAGCGGGTCCGATTGGCTGCGTGCGCCTGCCGGGCGCTCACCAAGCACTTCTATCTCTGTTTGGAGGCCGGGACCAGCACGTTGCTCGACGATGGCTCTCACCTGGTCGGCGATGCGATCAAGGGCTGCGCTGTCGGCTGAGCGCATATCAAGCAAGGCGGTTGCATGCGAGGCGATGGTGTTGACGCTGGTCCCGCCTTCGATGATGCCGGCATTGTAGGTGGTTTTCGGCTCCTGGGGAACCTGGAGGTCGGCGATGGCGGCGATGATGCGTGCCAGGCCGTGGATGGCGCTGGGTGTTCCGAAGGCTCCATAGGAATGGCCCCCTGGACCACGAACGGTGATGCGCCAGCGTTGGGAGCCGACGGCGATGTGTGTGATGTTGCCAAAACTTCCATCGATGGCGATGACCGCACCCAGTTGCTGGCGGTAGCGTTCAATGGCGGTGCGTGCGCCGAGGAGGTTGCCCAGACCTTCCTCGCCCACGTCGGCAACGGCGACGATATCGGCCTCGGTCTTTCTTCCCAATTCATCGAGGATGTCAAATGTAGTAAGCATAGCAGCAACACTCAGGCTGTTGTCCCCAATGCTCGGACCGCGCAAGATGTCCGCGTCCCGTTGGATAGAGATGGGTGTTGCTTGTGGAAAGACGGTGTCGGTGTGGGCCAGCAGCAGCAAGACCGGGCCTTGCTCGCGCTTGCCGCGCCGGGTGTAGACGTTGCCGGTGGCGTCGATTTCCGCGCTATAGCCCCGTTCTCTCCAGAGCGAGGCCACCAGTTGTGCGCGAGCCCGCTCGTTCCCTGTCGGCGCGGGAATCGCGCAGATGCGCTGAGCGAGTTCGGCGGCAGCTTCGATGTGGTTGGCGGCGGCAGCGCGGAACTGGTTTAATTCAGATGGCGAGAACATATGATGGCTTTCCTTATACTTGAGTTTCTTTCAATAACCGCCTCGTACCTGGCACCCACAAGGGCCCATCCACCCCCAACCCAGCCCCGTGCCACTACATCTCGTCTGGCCCAGCACCCCGCTCGTGTGGCCACCGCACCGTCGCCTGGTGGTGGGGCGGTCCCCGAAATGTAGTGGCACGGGGCGGTGTGGAGTGGTGTGGGGCCCTTGTGGGTGCCAGGCGCAGGGCGAACCGGAATATGTCGGGGGGAGAGGCGTGCCACCCCCTAACGACTCCTCCACACGCGCACAGCATCTACGATCAACCTATGCTCCACCAGCTTTAACCGCTCGTGCAAACTTTCCTCGCTATCCCCTTCCTGGACTTTCACCTCTTCCCGGCATATCACCGGACCCGCATCCACCTCTGGCGTTACGTAGTGTACTGTGCTTCCTGTTATCTTCACACCGCAATCGAGTGCCTGCTTTACCACGTGTAGCCCGCGGAAGACGGGGATTGGTGAACCATCGCTCGTTGTATAGGTGTTGCCTGTGCCGTCATCAGGAAGCAGGGCGGGATGGAGATTGATGATACGCTGCGGGAACTGTTCAACGAATGAAGCACTTAAGATACGCATCCAGCCAACCAGCACGATGAGGTCAATTTCAAATAAGTGCAGTAACGCAACAAGCTGCGCTTCGCTCTCTGTTCGCTCTTTCCATGGGAGGTAGATTGCTGGCAGGTTGTGCTTGAGGGCTCGTTGCAAACCCTGGGCGTTGGCTTTATTGCTTACAACAAGCGCGATCTCGACGTCCGTCAGTTTTCCGCTTTCGATGGCATCGATGAGCGCCTGCAAGTTGCTGCCGGTGCCGGAGATGAGGATGCCGAGGCGAAGAGGAACATGGTTGGTCATTGCAAGCGCACCTCATCATCGGCCTGGGCCAGTTCAGCGACAAGACGTTGCTTGTAATCGCTCAGACGTTGACTCAGTTGTGCATCTGAGAGGGCCAGTATCTTCGCGGCTAAGAGCGCTGCTCCTTCCGGTTCCAGGATTAAGGGTGAGGCGATGCCGGATGGTAATCGCAATGAAGAGAGGATATCCATGCCGCCGAAGCGGTCGCTATATGGTGGGCAGGCGATGACGGGGTAGCGCGTGTTCGCATCAACGACTGCCGACAGTGCGTTTGAGCGTCCGGCGATGGTGATGTATACCAGGGGACCTGCCGACTCGCATTCGCGCAGTATCTCTAAGAGGCGTGCAGTGGCTTTGTGAGCTGAGCAAACGCGCATTTGATGACCGATCTCGAGAGCGTTGAGCGTTTTGGCGACGGCCTGGGCATGGGAAAGGTCGCCCTTGCTGCCCATGATGATGATGACTTGTGGTGGCATTTTCGTTCCTAACCTTGTAATCCTCTATGTGCAATATCCCGCCGGTAATGCATCCCCTCAAACGAAATACGAGCAGCTGCATCATAGACTCTCGCGACAGCTTCCTGGAGTGTTGCGCCATAAGCAGCAACACTGAGAACACGGCCGCCTGCGGTGACCAAGGTTCCGTCTTGTAAAGCGGTTCCAGCGTGAAAGACTTGCACATCTGCCAAACGGTTGGCCTCTTCAACTCCCGTAATCGGCATGCCGGTACGATACTTTCCTGGATAGCCGCCTGCTGCCAGCGTGAGGCTCACGGCGTATCCGGGACGCCATAATGTGTCGAGTTTCACGGGGAGCGTGTGTGCAAATTCCAGTACGTTGAGCAGGTCCTCGCCCATGAGCATCACGAACGCTTGTGTCTCGGGGTCGCCGAAGCGGGTGTTGTGCTCCAGTACCATCGGGCCACGTTCGGTGAGCATAATGTTCGAGTACAGGACGCCTGAGAAGGCAATACCGCGCGCCTTGAGCGCTTGCAGTGTTGCGGCGACGATGTGCCGGTATACCTGGGCTTCGCTCGACCTGTCGACGAAAGGCAAGGGGGTGAATACGCCCATGCCTCCGGTGTTCAGACCCTGGTCGCCATCAAGGGCACGTTTGTGGTCTTGCGTCAGCGTCAAGGGAAGATAGTGCGTGCCATGGCACATGGCGGTCGAGCCAATCTCATCACCTTGCAAGTAGTCTTCGATTACTACGATATCCCCGGCGTCGCCGAAAACACGCTCGATCATCATCTGACGTACCGCGTCGCGAGCAGTTGCCACATCGAGGGCGACGATGGCGCCTTTACCGGCGGCGTTACCATCTGCCTTGACAACGACGGGTGCGCCGTGCTGTTCCAGGTAGGCGAAGGCGTCGTCAGCAGTGGTAAAGGTACGGTATTGTGCAGTAGGAATGCCAGCCTCTGCCATGAGTTGCTTTGCGAAGGCTTTACTTCCCTCTAGCGCTGCACCGGCTGCTCCTGGTCCAAAGATGCGCAGGCCGCGTTGGCGAAACAGGTCAGCGATACCTGCTACCAATGGGACTTCCGGCCCGACAACGGTGAGATCGATGTGTGTGCGTTCGGCGAAATCCGCCAGTTCCACCAGCTGGCTTACGCCCAACGGTATACATTCTGCATGGGAAGCCATACCAGGGTTTCCTGGCGCGGCGTAGATGCGGGTTACACGGTGACTCTGTGCCAGTTTCCATACCAGTGCATGTTCTCGTGCTCCTGAGCCGATGACCAGGATGCGCATGAATGCCTCCTATCCTCGTGATTTTGTTGCCAAAATGAAATCTCGCCTGGGTGCGTCGTTCATCGCCATTTGTGGGTCGAATGGCCATCCTTGACGCTCCATGCAGCCGTAGCAGAACTCGTTGTGCAGTAGATTGCGGGCAGCGGTCTCGTCAATGGTGGTGCTGCCGGTGGCTGAGCCTATGGCTCGGCCCAGGCCTGCTACACTCAGATAGCCCAGGCTATCGACTCCGATATAGTCGGCAACCTCCTGGACGGTGCGGCCAGCAGCTATCAACTCTTCCTCCTGTGGGATGTCGATGCCGAAGTAGCAGGGATGGCGCAGCGGCGGCGCACTGGAACGCAGGTGTATCTCCTTCACACCGCGGTGGCGTAAGGCCGCTACCAGGCGCTTCATGGTATTGCCGCGCACAATGGAGTCATCTACGATGACTAAGCGCGCACCATCGATCTTCGGTTCAACCAGGTTGAATTTGAGGTCCACTTCCAATTGGCGCAGCCGCTGATCGGGCTTGATAAAGGTGCGGTCGCTATAGCGGTTCTTGATAATGGCCTGCCCATAGGGGATGCCCGATGCTGCTGCATAGCCAAGTGCGGCTGGGATGGATGAATTGGGTACCGGCACCACCAGGTCAGCGTCTACGGGATGCTCCTTTGCTAACTCGCGTCCCAGCGCCTCGCGTACCAGGTAGACGTACCTATTATTCAAACGCGTTGTGGCGTCGGAGAAGTAGATATACTCGAAGACACACAGTGTTTGACGAGGCACACGCATAAGAATCTCTGCATGCATGCCGCGCTCATCAATGGTGATGAGTTCTCCTGGTTCAACTTTGCGCACAAAGGTTGCGCCAACGCGGTCCAGGGCACATGACTCGGAGGCAACAACCCAACTATCGCCGATGCGCCCTATGCATAGTGGACGCAGTCCCCACGGATCACGTACGGCGTACAACTTACCCTCTGCCAGGATGACGAGGCTGTATGCTCCACGTAGCAGTGGGAAGGTGGCAATCATGCGGTCTCGCAACGTCGTCCCATCTGGATGGAACAGCAACAGCAGAGCGATGACCTCGCTATCGGTCGTGGAATGCAGAAACTCCTGCGGTAGTTGTTCGCGTAGGGCAGCGCCATTTACCAGGTTACCGTTGTGCGCGACAGCAATGGTGGCGTTGCTCCCCTCAGCGGAACGCAGTGGAGCGCGTATAGATCCTTCGTGGGAGTGCTGTCCTGGACCAACGACGAATGGACCCGCGTTCTCAACACAACTTGAACCGGTGGTAGAGTAGCGAACATGGCCGATGCCGCAGCACGTTGCGGGTAAGCCTGTCCCAGTATCAGAGAACACTTCACGCACTTTGCCCATGCTAGCACGATGCGCGATATTGCCTGTACGATCGTACACCGCCATACCGGCGCTTTCCTGGCCACGATGTTGCAGGGCCGTGAGTGCAAGTGTGAGGTAGCGCCGCACATCAATACCCTCGTTCTCCTCCCGTGTATAGATACCTACTATTCCGCAGGCATCATGCAAGCGTTCCAGCTCCATGCGCTTCTCCTTTCTCACGCCGATGAATTGGCCCCAATGCGCATTAACCTAACGAAGAGCCCATCAACATCCGGACCCATCTCGTTAGATTGATGCATATTGGGCGCGATAAATCGGCCCCTACTAACGTTTCAACTTCCCCGTCAGGTCTGCCACCAGGGCATAGCGATCAGCGATGCTCTCCAAATCTTGCGGGGTGACCTCTTTCAGGTTGCGATAGACCTGTTTGTCCAACATGCGTGTTTTATCACCCCCAGGCCAGAGCCGCCAGCTATCGTTGTCAATCACATCGGCTACCAGCAAATGGCCATTGGCGTCGCAGCCAAATTCAATTTTAAGGTCGACCAGCGTCACATCCGCACTGGCCCAGGCGCGTTCCAATGTCTCGAAGACGCGACGGCCCTGCCCGGCCATCCACTCGATTTCCTGCGGCGTTGCCAGGCCCATCTGCACGATGTCCTCTTGCCAGATTTGCGGATCGTGACGAGCATCATCCTTGAGAAACGTCTCGACCAGCACCGGATCGAAGCGCGTTCCCTCGCTCACTTCAGGATGCCGCTTGAGATAGGAGCCGGTGGCTATACGCCGCATCACCTGTTCTATAGGCAGCATCTTACAGCGATAGACAAGCAGTGTCACATCGTTGATCTGCTCGACGAAGTGAGTCGCGATATCCTCTTCATTTAATAAACGAAATATGTTGGCTGTTGTGATAGTGCTCCAGCGTGACTTGCCAACCAGCTCGTTGCGCCTCGCGCCATCACCCGCCGTGATCTGATCTTTGTTGACCATGTAGACCAGGTTGTCATCATCAGGATAGGCATAAATCTGTTTCGTCTTCCCCTCTGCCAGTAGCGGGCCAAAGATAGATTTATCCATGATTACTCACTAAATCCTTTCCTTATCGGCGACCATATTGTAGATAGCATAGCTGAAAGCGTCCTGTGCTCACTCGTAAGGAGTTCGCCTCCTTAGGAGATTCAACGAATTTTAAATTTCTTCTCAGTAAGAGGATGTGCCTTCTTAACAAAATAGGATGAAGCCATTACCTGTAACGTTTCCCTGACTGCACCAGTAAAAAGCACTGACATGTCTATTCTCTTTCCCTTGCAGTCTTGCTAGTTGTTGATGAGTTGTAAAATGGATTAATAGTGAGTTCCTCAGCTGCTTTTCGGATACCTTCAGCAATATCGAAAAACGCCTCTTCACGATTTTGCCAACTGATCACAGGTTTAGCGTTCTTAGGCAAGGCTTGAAGCTTCCCGAACGGTGCCCCTTTCCAATAGACTGGGCGAAGGAGAACAGGGATTACGCGTGCTTCTCCGGCTTCATGCCTTTCCATAGCCCGCTTCACTTCAATACCATAGCAATAATCCGAAGCCATAAAATTTGGACTGATGAGTAGCAGAATAATATTGGCTGTATTTAAGTGCGTATTAATCTCTTGAGCCCACTCATCTCCTGGAACAATTTGACGGTCATGCCAAGAAGTGATCCGTTTCTGCAATTTCAAAATGCTCAAGTGCTTCATCAGTTCGTTCTGCAATCTTTCGTCGCCATGAGAATAGGAGACGAAAATCTCTATTGTGGTCTCCATTGATACCTCTGCTCCATCGTTGCACTTTAGCATAGGAGAGTACCTCCTTTGCTACGAAAACGAATCAAATCTCTACAGGTCCTATTACTAATGGATGATACTACCCTCATGACCGATTTCGAGACAAGTTAGACACGAAAAAGTAGTTACTAGTGACACTCTTGCGGGTGCCAAGACACAAACTCTCTGCTAAAAATTTAACACAACTCCTTCACCTGCTTTGATATATCCCACAGCGAGCAGTTCAGGGAGTACACGCTGCGCCTGCTCCACTACCTCTGGTGAGACAACCAGGACCATACCGATACCCATATTGAAGGCACGATACATCTCCTCGCGAGTTACCTGACCCAGGCGAGCTATTAACTGGAAGAGAGATGGAACAGTCCAGGCATTTGTCTCTATCACAGCCTGCCTACCAGGGGGCAGAATACGTGCGACATTGCCTTCAAAACCGCCCCCGGTTATGTGCGCTATTCCCTTTATGAAAATGCCCGTATGCTCACTCAACGTCTGTATCTCGTGGAGATAGCAGCGATGTGGTCGCAATAAAGCGTCAACTAAGGGTTCGCCTAGTTCTGGAAAAACGGTGTCAAGCGCATAGGGTGCGAAGACGCGCCGGGCCAGCGAGTATCCGTTGGTGTGTAAGCCGCTCGAAGGTAAACCCAACAACACGTCCCCCCGTAGGGGCGACCCTAGCGGTCGCCCATCAACCTGCGGTCGCCCATCGACCAGCGCATCCTGCTCCACAACGCCGATAATAGTGCCTGCCAGATCGAAGGCGCCCGGCAGATAGACATCTGGCATCTCGGCCGTCTCTCCTCCAAGCAGTGTGCAGCCTATCGCCTGGCAAGCTGCAGCGACACCGCGAACAATGGTCGCTGCCTGCACCGGATCAAGTTTTCCCATGGCGAGATAGTCCATAAAGAAGAGAGGTTTGGCTCCCTGCGTCAACAAATCGTTGACACAGTGGTTCACGAGGTTGTAGCCGATAGTATCGAAGCACCCGGCCTGGACCGCAATCAACGTTTTTGTGCCTACTCCGTCGGTTGAGGCCACCAATGCCGGTTTGCACATCTTCTGTATGCTGCTTGCATCGAAGACACCCGCAAATGCGCCCATTCCTGCCAATACCTCTGCCCCGTGGGTCGCTTGAACGGCCTCGTGCATCAGCTTTTTCGCTCGATCGGCAGCATCAATGTTGACGCCACTCTCTGTATACGAAGCTGACATACTACCCTCCTGGTACCTATTCAGGTGCCTGATTCCTCGCCGCCTGCGGCGGCTCACGTCTCCTTTTGCTGCGGGCATGCCTGTTTTGAGCCCAGCCAGAAACGTTTCTCGCCGCCTGCAGCAGCTCACGTCTCCTTTTGCTGCGGGCATGCCTGTTTTGAGCCCAGCCAGAAACGTTTCTCGCCGCCTGCGGCAGCTCACGTCTCCTTTTGCTGCGGGCATGCCTGTTTTGAGCTCAGCCAGAAACGTTTCTCGCCGCCTGCGGACTCTGCTGGCGAAAGAGAAAAATAGTTGTATGATAGGAGCAAGAGCGTGAAAACGAGAACAAGGAGAGAACCCATGTCGATGTATCCACACCCGATTGCTCCTATCCCAGCCGAAACAGCGCAGCTGGCTTGGAAAATCAATCCGAAGGGAACCCTGATCATGCGGTTGCGTGATCGATTGGGCAGCCTCTACCAGGACGAGGACTTTGTCGGATTGTATCCAGCCACTGGACAACCCGCCTTTGACCCCTGGCGGCTGGCTTTGGTGGTCGTCTTTGAGTACGTGGAAGGCTTGACTGATCGTCAAGCCGCCGAAGCGGTGCGCAACCGCATTGATTGGAAGTATGCCCTCAGTCTGGAACTGACCGATGTCGGCTTTGATGCCTCGATCCTGAGCGAGTTTCGTCAGCGGCTCAGCGAGCATCACCAGGCGGCCTTGTTGCTGGAAAAACTGGTGCAGACCGGCCTGCAAGAAGGCTGGATCCGTTCCAGCAGCAAAGTGCGAACCGACTCGACGCATATTCTGGCACGGGTGAGGCGTCTGAACCAGTTGGAATTGGTTGGCGAAACGCTGCGAGCCACCCTCGATGCGCTCAGCCAAGCGGAGCCGGCCTGGGTGCTTGAGCGGCTTCCCCGCGAATGGGGGATGCGCTATGGTCTGCTGATCAATGAACGCCGCTTGCCCAAGAGTGAAACGGAGCGTGAGCGCTGGGCGAGCCAGGTCGGCGCGGATGGCTTTTTCCTCTGGCAGGCTGCTGCAAGACCCCGCGACGCCGCCCGGCCTGCTGCAGCTGCCAGAGGTGCACATCCTGCAAACGGTCTGGCAGCAGTGCTACCAGCGCGATGAGCAGGGTCGGGTGAAATGGCGCGATGGACCGCGACCTCCGGCCAAAGAGCGGATCATCTCCCCCTACGAGACGGATGCCCGGGTCGGCTGCAAGGGAAACCAGACGTGGCTGGGCTATCGCACGCATCTGACGGAGACCTGTGAGGCCGATTTGCCCGAAGTGATTGTCCAGGTGCAGACCACCCCAGCCCCGATCAATGATGTGGACCAATTGCAGCCCATCCAGCAGGACTTGCTCAAGCAAGGGCTGCGGCCCCGTGAGCAACTGGTCGACGGAGGCTATCTGGAGAGTGAACAGATGCTGGCAAGTGCGAAGCTGGGCATCCAGGTGCATGGCCCGGCCTTGAGCGACCAAAGCTGGCAAGCGCGAGCCCCGGGGGGCTATACGCTCAAGGAGTTTGAGGTGGACTGGCAGCAGCAGAGCGTCCGCTGTCCGCAGGGGCAACCGAGCCAATCGTGGCAAGTTGCCCGTCGAGGCAAGCAAGCAGGAAGCATCACCGTGCTCTTTGCGCGAGCAACCTGTGAGACCTGCCCTGTCCGAGCACTGTGCACCCGATCGCTCAAAGACGGGCGCAAACTGAGCTTGCCGCCACGAGAGCGTGCGGAGCTGTTGGCGCGCAATCGAGCGCAGGCGACCGATGAAGCCTATCAGCGCCACTATGGCTTGCGCAGTGGAGTCGAAGCCTGTATTTCGCAGGCGGTTCGTCGGGTGGGAAGCCGACAGGCCCGCAGTCGAGGCGAGCCAGCCGTGCATTTGCAGCAAGTGACCTGTGCGGTGGCACTCAATTTCATCCGTCTGGATGCCTGGTGGCAGCAGCGGCAGCCACGTGGCAAGCTGCGGCGTGGTCGCTTTGGGCGCTTGATGGCTGCCTGATTTTTGCATCCCTGATTCCTTTCTAGTTTGAGTGTCATTCGCCAGCAGAGTCCTGCGGCAGCTCACGTCTCCTTTTGCTGCGGGCATGCCTGTTTTGAGCTCAGCCAGAAACGTTTCTCGCCGCCTGCGGCAGCTCACGTCTCCTTTTGCTGCGGGCATGGCAGCCGCGGCTGCCATGCCCGCAGCAAAAATCTCTTGCGAACCACCGAAGGTGGTGAGGAGTTCTCAATAGTTACCTCTCCTATCTATAAACGAGTTCTCACATTCAATTGCAATGTCTCTGCATAATCATAAGCATTTTTGAAGATCAGCAGACCGTCACCCTGTCCGTTCTGTCCGTAGGGGGCCCTCAGCGGAGCTTGCGGAGCAGCGATGCAGTCTAGGGATACCTGTCCCCCGGACAGGGTGCTGCGTGTCAATACTTCGCGCCCGCGCTGAGGATGTTGCAGCGCATGGACATAGCGTTCAGGATGAGGCATCAGGCCGAAAACATTTCCTTGAGCGTTGCATATGCCCGCAATGTTGCCAATAGAGCCGTTGGGATTGTAGGGATAGGGAACTTCTTGCCGTAGGGGCGGGGGTTGTGTGGAGTCTTTCACTGGTAGGTTTTTGGGAGCGTGCCCATCGAGTCCGTAGGGGCGAGCGGGGTGTGGAGTGGATGGGTGGGCCTTTATGGTCGCCCGCCGTACCTGGTACCCAAGTCGCCCGCATCCCCCATTCGGCCCGGTATAGACGAGCGGTATCTGCCCGTGCGCTTGCAACCAGGATAGCATTGCAGCATCAGCCAGCACGAACCGCCCTTCACCATGAGCAATGGGCAACTCTATAGAATGCCCTATACCCTTTGTAAAGATGCACGGGCCAGGCTGCACTGACAGAGTGACCCAACGACACTCAAATTGTACCGAGGCGTTATCAGTGAGGCTGGCAGATGGTATATCGTGTGATGTATCGCCACGATTGGTGAGAAAACCAGGCAGCAGCCCTGCGCGTACGAGTACTTGAAAGCCGTTGCAGATACCTAATATTGGGCGGCCTTTATCTATGAACTGCTGCAATTGCTGGCCGAGGTGGATCGTCAGATTTTTTGCCAGTAGTGTGCCTGCCCCCAGGTCGTCACCGTAGGAGAACCCACCTGGAATGATCAGAAAATCGTAGTCCAGCAGGTGCTCAGGAGCTTTGAGCAGTGTATTGATGTGCAAGAGATCAGTGGCAAAGCCCACAAGGCGACAGGCCTGGGCGGTCTCGCGGTCGCAATTGATGCCTGGGGCACGCAGGACGAGCGCACGTGGAGTGTTCAAAGCTCTTCTCCCTTCCAAGCCTCTTGTAGCTGAGTCACAGGAATATCAATCAATACTTGCTCACCATTACGCACAATGAAACGGTCAGTATCGGTTACTGTGCCAATACAGGCGACATCCTGTACTGGCGCCCCTTGCGGGTGCCAGGAAGACCAATGTGCCTCAAAAGCGTCCCGTTGCGCTGGCGAAACCTCGACGAGGAAACGCGAGGCCGATTCGCTGAATAACAAGATGGTGTTGATATCTCTTGCTCCAACTATTCCTTTGTAAAGGACACGCCCAAGGTCAATCTCCAGCCCAAGCAATCCGGCCAGCGCCATCTCGGCGGCTGCAACGGCCAACCCACCTTCCGAAAGATCATGACAGGCACATACAAGTCCTTTTCGTATAGCTATACCCAATGTCTTCATCACATGACGCGCATGGGGAATATCAACGTGCGGGACAGTTGTACCTGGAATGTAGGGAATGTACTGGTGCCCCCCCAACATCTCAGCATAATGTGAACCCGCCAGTTCGTTGCGCGTGACACCGATCATGTAGAGCAGGTTACCGGGGGCTTTGAGCGACATATCGATGGTCTGCGCTGCATCGTCAATCACCCCGACAGCGGAGATCAGCAGTGTTGGGATAACAGGCAGGCGTTGGTCACCGGCGCGGTATTCGTTATGCAGACTATCCTTGCCGGAGATAAAGGGTGTGCCGAAGCCGATAGCAGCATCGTGGCAGCCTTTAACAGCACGTACCAGCATGCCTAGTTGGACTGGGTCTGTAGGGTTGCCCCAGCAGAAATTGTCAAGGATGGCAGCGCGTTCGATGTCGCCTCCTACGGCTGTCAGGTTGCGCAAGGCTTCGTCGATGGCATTCATTGCCATGTGATAGGGGTCAATCCGCCCGTATAGTGGGTTGATGCCGTTGGATAGGATGATACCTGACTTCGTTGGCTCATCCAGGATAGGCTGAAGCACTGCTGCGTCGCCGGGTCCGTTACCAGCTCGCCCCACCAGTGGCTTGAGAACGGTTGCTCCCTGCACCTCGTGATCGTAGCGGCGCACAACAGCCTCTTTTGATGCGATAGTAGGGTGACGCAGAAGAGCGAGGAGGATAGATGAAAGCACCAACTCATCACCCGTTGCGGGTGATGAGTTGGTGCTTTCATCGTTCAGCCTTACCCAGATTGCCTCAAGAATTTTATCGGGTCTGCCCGCGTGCAGAAAATCCATGTCCATGTCGGCGACGGGCTGACCGTGATAGGTTACTCTCAGGTGGTGGTCATTGGTGAAGGTGCCGAGGATGCTGGCCTCAACCTCTTCGGTGGCGCAAATTTCCAGCAATTCCGCCAGATGTTCGTGTGGCACGGCCAGTACCATACGTTCCTGGGCTTCGGAGAGCCAGATTTCCCACGGAGCCAGGCCCTGATACTTGAGTGGAGCACGTGCCAGTTCGATCTGGGCGCCTGTCTTTGCGCCCATCTCACCAATTGCTGAGGAGAAGCCACCGGCGCCACAATCGGTGATTGCATGGTAGAGTCGGCGATCACGGGCCTGGATGATGACATCCGTGACTTTCTTCTCGGTAATGGGCGCGCCGATCTGCACTGCGCTGCCTGCCTGCGCGTTGATCTCACTGCTCATCTCGCCAGAGGAAAATGTTGCACCATGTATGCCATCGCGCCCGGTGCGCCCACCAAGCACAACGACGTGATCACCGGATTGTACCTGGCTCGGATGACTGCCATGGGGGAGTATACCCAGGCACCCGCAGAAGACGAGCGGATTGTACATGTATCCAGGATGATAGAGGATGGCACCATTGACGGTGGGAATGCCCATCTTATTGCCGTAGTCCCGTACACCATTCACTACACCGCTGGCAATTCGTCGTGGTGAGAGCATACCGGCAGGCAAATCCTCGGCCAGTGTGTCTGGTGGACCAAAGCAGAGAATATCGGTGCAAGCAATGGGCTGTGCCGAAACGCCCAACACATCACGGATCACGCCGCCGACACCCGTATTTGCGCCGCCAAACGGCTCGATAGCCGAAGGGTGATTGTGTGTCTCGACTTTGCAAGCGATATCCTGCGAGTCGGTAAAACGCACGATACCAGCATTATCACTGAATGCCGACACCACCCAGGGACGTTTGACTTGCTCTGTAGCACGCATGATGAATTGTTTGAGTAGACCGTGAATGGTTTCTCTTGCGAGCACATTGCCATCGCCGTCCACTTCGCGGTAATCGATGGTAGCCTTAAATGTCTTATGGGAGCAGTGCTCTGACCATGTTTGTGCCAGTGTTTCCAGTTCAACATCGGTCGGCTCACGCCCCTGCTCTCGATAGTGTCGCTGAATGACCCGCATCTCATCAAGGCTCAACGCCAGCATACCGCTTTTGCTGAGTTCGAGGAGTTGCTGATCGGTCATATCGGATAGGGAGATGGAGGGTTCAGGGAACCCTGTCCGGGGGACAGGTATGCCCCTACCATACGACGAATTGGCCTGCGAAGCCGTAGTATCGTAGGGGCGACCCTTGCGGTCGCCCTGGGCGTTCGCATGTAATGTGTATTGTTGGATCACCGGGTTGTAGAGCAGGGACTCAGCAATAGTTCTGACCTCATCTTCACTTAAGCGCGCATCCAACACATAGCGGCGTCCCGTCTCTACGTGTTCAATGTCTGTGATACCAAGCATAGATGCACCGGCCAGGACGCTCTCTGCCAGAGTATCGGTGACTCCGGGATGGAAAAACACGTCAACGATATGTACCTTCTCTGTCCACCAACCATGGGCATCTCGGTCGTGTATGGTAGGGGCGACCCTTGCGGTCGCCCTGGCCTCTTGCACTACCAGATCGACGAGCAATTGCCTGGTGAGCTGGTCTATTTGTGAAGGGGTGAGGGTTCCGGTGAGGAGGTAAAGCTGTGCGGTGCGGATGGTGAATGGGGTTGTGGTAGCAAAAATGGATTGAAGTGTGGTTGGATGCTTCAATGGTAAGTGCAGTATTTCACGGGCAAGTCGCTGAGCCTGCACATCATGCTGCTCAGCAATTGCCCGCACCTCAATCTGGTATACATTCACTATGCTGGTCCTGGGCTTGCTGCATTCCTAACACCATACATTTGTTTGTCGTCTATCCCATTTGATGGGTCAAATTCATTGTAGCACGTTTTTTTGGAACGCGGCAAGTTAATGGGTGTGATGGGCAGGGCAATCGCATCTAAATTTTCAAGCGTCTTGTAGAGCGCATTTATACAGTAGGGCTTTGAAAGTTGACCTGTTATGATGCAGCTTGTAGAGCCAGTTCCAAAAATTAGATGCGATTGCCCTGGTGTGATGGGACAATTGGAACATTCTCCTCACCGGTTATCGGCACAGTCCTATTATCGGCAGAGTTTTTGGTGTGATAGATCGGGCGACTCTGCCGATAACATCCCGAAAGACGAGGAAAACTCGACCGATAACGTGGATTATTGGCTCAGTTTGATTGGATCGTAGTGCTTGCATCTCTGCCATAAAATAAGAGTCGATATTTGAGAGGTACTGATGCCGGTCATCCCAATTTTTTCCTGTTGTTACCAGCGTTAAGCTTAACAGTGGAGCAGTTTCACCTACTCATTGCAACGGAGAATCTTACAACTGCTCCGCACTTATCCACTTTGCGGCTGCAAAGCCGCTACCTTAACGCTAGGCCTAGTTGGAGCGATGGGAGGGCTTTTCGAGTTACGAAGTACCCTCAGACTTTGCTTCTGACAATGGTAGTGTCAATCTACCTAGAGAGGAGGCTTGCTTTCTTAATTTAAGTGAAGTAGCAGTTCAAGGCATTTTCTCTCCGCCCACCTGTTACTGATTACTGCATTTGGAGACAAAATCTTGCCTTGACTGGTTGTGTTGCCAGAATTACGAAGACAAAAGGAAGAGCCATAGAGTGCCTCTTCTGAGAGACACACGCTGCAAATAAGAAAGGTGAAAAGTAGTATGAGTAACGAGACGAACATGTCCTTCGGCTCGCTCAAGCAGATCAATGCCGGCCTCCTGAAGGTCGGATACGCTGAAGCTGGCAAGAGCGATGGTCCGGCGGTCATGCTTCTGCACGGCTGGCCCTACGACATTCACAGCTATGTCGATGTTGTGCCGAGGCTTTCGCAGGCGGGCTACCGGGTGATCGTCCCGTACCTGCGCGGCTATGGCACGACGAGATTTCTTTCAAGTGACACATTGCGGAATGGCCAGCAATCGGTGGTCGCTGTCGATATCGTCGCGTTGATGGATGCGCTCAAAATTGGCAAGGCGATCCTGGCCGGTTTTGATTGGGGCGCGCGGACGGCCGACATCATCGCGGCGCTCTGGCCGGAGCGCTGCAAAGCCCTCGTCTCGGTGAGCGGGTACCTGATCGGCAGCCAGCAAGCCGGCAAGGTGCCGTTGCCGCCGCAGGCCGAGCTCCAATGGTGGTACCAATATTACTTTGCCACCGAGCGCGGCCGGGCCGGCTACGATAGATACCGGCACGACTTTGCGAAGCTCATTTGGCAGATCGCTTCGCCACAATGGGACTTCGACGATGCCACGTTCGATCGGAGCGCAGCAGCCTTCGACAATCCGGATCATGTCAGCATCGTGATCCATAATTATCGCTGGCGGCTCGGACTGGCTGAAGGCGAGCCGCAATATGACGAGCTGGAACAGCGGCTCGCCGAAGGTCCGACCATCACCGTGCCCACGATGACGCTTGAAGGCGATGCCAATGGAGCACCGCACCCGGACGCCAGTGCCTATGCCAGGAAATTCTCGGGACGCTATGCGCACCGGGTCATCACGGGCGGCGTCGGGCACAATCTGCCTCAAGAAGCTCCGCAGGCCTTTGCCCGGGCTATCATCGATGTCGACAGTTTCTAGGCTTCGGCATCATATCGTTTGACGGAGAAGTTCCCTGTTGGCGAACTTCCCCATCAGGCGGCCAATCTGTAATGTACCAACACAAAGGAGAACTGTTATGCAAACCCAAACCAACGAAACCACACCAACCGCAGTCCGCCCCTTCCGCTTCAACGTGCCGGAAGCGGAGCTTACCGAGTTGCGCAGGCGCATAAACGCGACCAAGTGGCCTGAGCGCGAAACGGTCACCGATGACTCGCAAGGCGTGCGGCTCGCGACGACTCAGGCGCTCGCCCACTATTGGGCGACAGAGTACGACTGGCGCAAGGTCGAGGCGAGACTGAACGCCCTGCCGCAATTCATGACCGAGATCGATGGGCTCGACATTCACTTCATCCACGTGCGCTCGAAGCATGAGCATGCGTTGCCGCTCATCGTCACGCACGGCTGGCCCGGCTCGGTCATCGAGCAGCTGAAGATCATCGATCCACTTACCAATCCCACGGCCCATGGTGCGAGCGCATCGGACGCGTTCCATCTGGTGATTCCGTCGCTGCCGGGCTACGGGTTCTCAGGCAAGCCGACCACGACCGGCTGGGACCCCGTCCGCATCGCACGTGCGTGGATCGTGCTGATGAAGCGCCTCGGATACACGCGATTTGTGGCGCAAGGCGGCGATTGGGGGAATGCTGTTACGGAGCAGATGGCTCTACAGAAACCTCCGGAATTGCTCGGCATTCACACCAACATGCCTGCTACTGTTCCGGACGACGTTGCAAAGGCACTGCAAGTCGGCGGCCCGCCGCCGGCCGGCCTCTCACCCGACGAAAAACGCGCGTACGAGGAGCTGGACTTTTTCTATAAGCACGGGTTGGGCTACGCAATCGAGATGGGGAATCGCCCGCAGACGCTCTACGCGATTGCGGATTCACCCGTCGGCCTGGCAGCCTGGATGATTGACCACGACGCGCGCAGTTACGCGCTCATCGCACGCGCCTTTGACGGACACCCCGGCGGTCTTACGCAAGACGACGTCCTGGACAACATCACGCTCTACTGGTTGACGAACACCGCGATCTCTTCGGCTCGTCTCTATTGGGAAAGTAAGTTAGCCTTCTTCGCCGTCAAGGGCGTCTCCATCCCGGTTGCCCTGAGCATCTTTCCTGACGAGCTCTATGAAGCCCCGCGGACCTGGGCAGAGCGGGCGTATCCCAAACTCATCCATTACAACAAGGTCGACAAAGGCGGCCACTTTGCGGCGTGGGAACAGCCGCAACTCCTTTCAGAAGAGGTTCGCGCGGGCTTCAGACCGCTGCGCTAATCGGAGAGGGGGACGGCCTTTCAGGTAGAGGTTTTTTGGTGAGATTGCTAAGATGGGCTAAGCAGGGGAGACAAGGGCCAGGACAAGCACAAGGCCCCCGTCCCGCTCCACACTGCCCCTTGTCCCTACAGTACGAATGGGGTCTTCCCAAAAACCTAGACTTGTAAGAGAGGGACGGCGAGCACGATGTGTGTCCGTCGTCCCACACCACAGAATAAACTTCGTGCTCGTTGGCCGATCTGTCAACGACCCTGTTGACTGGTTTGCCGACACTCACCCAAGAAAGGAACGCTCATGTCTCAGACAACCCCCAGCACTGCTGGCCCTCTCACCGTCGTGCTCGTGCATGGCGCTTTTGCTGATGCGTCAAGCTGGACCGGCGTGATCGAGCGGCTGCAGAAAGAAAGGGTGCAGGTGACTGCCCCCGCTAATCCACTTCGTGGCATCTCCATTGACTCCGCCTACCTCGTCAGCCTGTTCAACCAGATTCCCGGCCCAGTTCTTGCCGTCGGCCACTCGTACGGGGGGGCCGTGATCACTAACGCCGCCACCAAGGCCAGCAACGTCATCGGCCTGGTCTATGTCGCCGCCTTCGCACCGGACGAAGGTGAGCGTCTGGGCGATGTCGAAAGCACCTCGAAGGACAGCGTCCTGAACGCAGCCCTGGTCCCGCTTCACTATCCGACGGGACAGGGTGCGGAGACAGCCGTGGAGTTTGCGATCAATCCAGCACAACTCCAAGATGCCTTCGCCGCCGACCTACCCACCGAGCAGACCGCCATAATGGCCGCGACCCAGCGTCCCGTTGCCGAGCTGGCGTTCTCCGAGCCGTCGGGGGTGCCTGCCTGGAAGACCTTACCTTCCTGGGCCGTGGTTGCTACCGGCGACAAGGCGGCCGGCAGCGATGTCATCCGTTCGATGGCCAGGCGCGCCGGAGCTACGATTACCGAGGTCGAGGGCTCCCACGTGATCATGATCTCGCAGCCACAGGTCGTCACAGACGTGATCCTGAGCGCGGTCGCCGCCGTCAGTTGAGCGGGTGGCGACCGTGGTCGTTAGCTGGTTGCTTCCCGAACCACGTAGTGAGACTTATACAGTTCGATGCCGGCGTTCTGAATAGTACAGACGCACATTGCCGACACATCCAAGCATATGACACGAACAGATGCCCGGGGGCATCTGAACGCGAAGCGATTGCGCCCGAGCATCCGGGGGATGCTCAGCAATCTTTCGCCCGGCAAGCCGGGGGCTTGCCAGAAAGGCATTGATGATGAAAATAAACAAGCTCTTGCTCGCCGCGAGACACCCCGCAGCAATTCAATTGCCCATTGAAGGTGAGTTGCCTTCTCTGGGTGGCGCGACCGCGTGGCTCAATTCGCCGCCTTTGACAGCGGCCGGCCTGCGAGGAAAAGTCGTCCTCATCGACTTCTGGACCTACACCTGCATCAACTGGCTCCGCACACTTCCCTATGTCCGAGCGTGGGCCGAGAAATACAAGGAGCACGGAGTGGTGGTGATCGGCGTGCACACGCCTGAGTTCTCAGTTGAACACGACATCGAGAACGTTCGCCGAGCCGCGAAGGACATGAGGGTCGAGTACCCGATCGCCATCGATAACGACTATGCGATCTGGTATGCATTCGATAACCACTATTGGCCGGCCCTCTATCTTGTCGATGCGCAGGGGCATATTCGCTATCATCACTTCGGCGAGGGCCAATACGAACAGTCGGAAATGATAATTCAATACGTGCTGGCCGAGGCCGGAATCGGCGGCATAGATGATGAACTGGTTTCGGTCGATGCCAGTGGTGCTGAAGCTGCCGCCGATTGGGACAGCTTGAGGTCTGCAGAAAACTATGTCGGCTATGAGCGTACCGAGAACTTTGCGTCCCCCGGTGATGCAGTCTTGGATACACCTCACGTCTATGCTGTCCCCGCGCGGTTGAAGCTCAATGAGTGGGCCCTTGCGGGTGATTGGACGGTAGGGAGACAGGCCACGGCGCTGAACAAGGCCAACGGGCGGATCGCGTACCGCTTTCACGCCCGCGATCTGCATCTGGTCATGGGACAAGCAGTGCGAGGAACGTCCGTGCGATTTCGGGTGTTCATCGATGGACAGGCGCCGGGTGCTGCTCACGGAAGTGACGTTGACGACCAGGGCAACGGCACGGTGACCGAGCAGCGGCTGTATCAACTGATCCGACAACCTAAGCCAATCGCTGATCGCCAGTTTGAGATCGAGTTTCTCGACTCGGGCGTGGAGGCTTTTGCGTTCACGTTCGGCTGATCCACGACACAGGAGATGGATGCGCTATTCGCGAGGCAGGTGAGGAACTGAGTAGAGCATTCACTGCTCAGTTCCCTTTGCTTCGGGGCTTACGGTATTGCTTCCTCCCAGTGAACGGAGAGGAAGAGAGGATGTGAGAGGTACCTCATGAAAGAAGGGCATCCTCAAACTGCGCAAGAAAATTGAAAAACAAGGCCCGAGACTGCGTGATGAGGAGGAAAATAGGAAATGAAAGCGATCCGTATACATGGCCGTGGCGGCCCCGATCACCTCGTGTATGAAGATGTACCACAACCCCATCCTGGTCCAGGAGAGGTGCTGGTGCGGGTCTCTGCGACGGGGGTTTTTGTCAACGAGTTGAGATGGAACGAAACCTACGAGACGAAAGAGGGGAGCAAGCGTGTCCTGCCCATTCCCGGGCGTGATCTCTCAGGAGTGGTGGTGGAGGTAGGCCCTGGCGTTACCGCTCTCACCGAAGGAGCGCAGGTCTACGCCATGTTGGACTATGGTCGAGACGGCGCCGACGCTGACTACACTATTGCCCTGCCTGGCGAACTGGCTCCCAAACCACGCACGCTCGATGCTGTGCAGGCTGCAGCGGTTCCGCTGTCTGCCCTGACAGCCTGGCAAGGCTTCTTTGAACACGCAGAGCCTGGTCGCCGGGCAAACCGTCCTGATCCACGGAGGTGCGGGCGGCGTTGGTGTCTTCGCCGTCCAACTGGCTCGCTGGGCAGGCGCACATGTCATTGCGACCGCCTCAGCACGCCATCGTGATTTCCTGCGCGAACTGGGAGCCGATGAGTTCATCGATTACACCACTACGCGCTTCGAGGATGTGGTTCATGATGTCGATCTCGTCTTTGATCTGGTTGGTGGTGACACCCTGCAACGCTCCTGGCAGGTGATCAAACCGGGGGGGACGCTGGTCTCCGTTGTCAGTCCACCACCCCCTGCTGATGTGGCAAAGGGACATGACGTGCGCTTTGCCTGGTTTGTAGTCGAACCCAACCGGGAGCAACTGATCCAGGTTGGTGAATTAATTGACGCGGGAAAGCTGCGACCGATCATTGACGCAGTGTTCCCCCTTTCCCAGGCGCGCCAGGCCTATGAACAGGGAATGAAAGGGCACACGCGGGGCAAGGTTGTCCTGCGCGTGGCGGACTAAGGCGCCTCGATCTTTTCAATTGCTGGCCCAAGTTCAAGGAAAGGAACGTCCCGTGGAACACCCGACTTTTTATCGCACGACACAGATAGATGGGCTCTCCATCTTTTACCGAGAGGCCGGCCCGAAAGACGCGCCGACGCTTCTCCTGCTGCACGGACTCCCCTCTTCATCGCGGATGTTCGAGCCTCTCTTCGCCCGGCTTTCCGATCGCTATCACCTGGTCGCGCCCGATTACCCGGGCTTCGGACACAGCGACTGGCCGGACCCGAAAACATTCGCGTATACGTTCGATCACTACGCCGAGATCATGAATCACTTCACCGAAGCGCTCGGGCTCTCGCGCTACACGCTGTACATGCAGGATTACGGCGGCCCCGTGGGTTTTCGCATGGCCTTGGCCCATCCGGACCGGATCGAGGCTCTCATCGTCCAGGACGCAGTGGCGCACAACGAAGGCCTGGGGGCGAATTGGAAGCCGCGGCGGGCCTTTTGGGCCGATCGCGCTGCCAACGAAAGCACGCTTCGCACCAATCTCCTGTCGCTGCCGACGACGCGGACGCGCCATGTCGGGAACGATCCCAACGTGGAACGCTATGACCCGGATCTCTGGACCGATGAATTTGCCTTTCTCAACCAGCCCGGCCAGGCCGACATTCAAAGCGACCTGTTCTACGACTATCGAACCAATGTGGACGCCTACCCGAAATGGCAAGCATGGATGCGCGAGAAGCAGCCGCGCCTGCTGGTGATCTGGGGTAAGTATGACCTCTCGTTCGACCTCTCGGAGCCGGAAGCCTATCGCCGGGACGTGCCGAACGCTCAAGTTCACGTTCTCGACGCCGGTCATTTCGCATTGGACACGGCTGCAGATGAGATCGCCGCATTGGTCCGAGGCTTTGTCGGTTCTTCACGTTGATTCGTGACCGGGCATGGCTCGACTATCTATGGAAAGAGACGAGGAAGCAACTATGAGAAGCGAGAACTCAGGTGCCGTGGTGACCGGAGCTTTGCCACGGCTCGAACCCCTGCGATCCGTGCGCACTGATGTGCTCGAGGTCGCCTACTACGAAGCTGGTCGAAGTGACGGCGAGGTCGCGCTGCTCCTGCACGGGTTCCCCTACGACATCCATAGCTACATCGACGTGATCCCCCGCCTGGGAGAGGCGGGCCATCGGGTCATCGCCCCCTACCTGCGCGGGCATGGACCCACCCGCTTCCTGGACAGCGCCACCCCGCGCTCAGGACAGCAAGCAGCCATCGGCGTCGACGTGATCGCTCTGCTAGATGCCCTCGACATCCCGCGCGCCATCTTCGCCGGCTATGACTGGGGCGGGCGTGCAGCCTGCGTCGCCGCCGCGCTGTGGCCAGAACGGTGTGCCGGCATCGTCTCGGTCAACAGCTACCTCATCCAGGACGTAAGCCTCGCCATGATCCCGATCCGGCCCGACCTCGAAGCCGGCTTCTGGTACTTCTACTACTTCCTGACCGAGCGTGGCCGAGCCGGTCTCACCGCGTACAGGCGCGAAATCGCGAGGGTGATCTGGACGCGAAACTCTCCGAACTGGCACTTCGATGACGCCACGTTGGAACGCGCCGCGGTGGCCTTCGACAATCCTGACTACGTCAACGTCGTGCTTCACTCCTACCGTCATCGCCTCGGATACACACCCAGCTACCTTCCCTGCGACCAGATCGAGCAGAAGCTGACTGCGCGGCCGGCCATCACGGTCCCGGCTGTCACCTTGGACGGCTTGGCAGATGGCAACTTCCCGGCAACTGACGGTAGCACGTCTGCCCGTCACTTCACTGGGCCCCGCGTGCACCACCAGGTGCCCAACGCGGGTCACAGCCTTCCCCAGGAGTCTCCAGACGCATTCGCCAGCGCGGTCCTGGAACTGGCACATCTTCGATCACCCTCCGGCTAAGGGTGAGGCTCCTGACTTCTTCGGCTCCAACGGCTGTCGCGCCATCGTCCACGATCGGCGCGACAGCGGCCGCTCGAGCCAGCCGTGGAACGGCAACGACCTGGACACGTACGCGGACGACCTCGCGGAGCTGATCGAAGAGCTCGGCCTGCACGACATCGTTCTCGTGAGGCACTCGATCGGTGGCGGCGAAGTGACAGGCTACATCGGCCGCCACGGCACGACGCGCATAGCTTCGGCCGTGCTCGTGAGCGCGATCCCGCCGCTCATGCTGGTGAAGCGCAATCTTGCCTTTATCCAGGAAGTGAGCTATGTTGTCGCTCTGGTTGATCGGGAATGAGCGTGATCTTCAACGTGACCCAGGGAGCGCGCTTGAGAGCCTCGTGCATCATTGCTTCATTGGAGAACGTTTCTGCCAGGTGGCGCCCTTCGCACACCAGCGCGACCTGCTCGTGACGAAATGGCCACGGAGTGACGATGAGGTGGGTGGAATCGCCATCGTGCATGCGAAGCGTCAGGGTTGTGGCACTCGTGGCCGTGGGAACCTGCGGCAATGACTGCGTCTGCCAGCCGCCGAAGCAAATGGCGAGGGAGAGCGCATCCCAGACCCGCAGGAGCTGCCGGTTGCGTGCCACAGCCTCCAGTGTTGCATATGGTCCGTAGTGCGGGTCGGCACGCAAGGTCGTGAGGAGCTCCTCCTGAAAGGCATGTTCCTGCGTCAGATAGTCCAGGACCGCCTGGGCGTTTTCGGCTGTATCTGCGGCCGCATCGTAGCTCTCGTAGAGCCCTGTGCCATGCAGGGAGACCAGGAGCGCGGCATAGCGCCCCTGTGGGAGAACCAGGCGTGCGGCTCCTGACCAGAGCCGAACATGCCATTGCCTGGGCATCTCAAAAAAGCTGTAGGGCAAACCCGTCTGTGGGTTGAGTGCGGGTGCTTGTTCCCATGCAGTGTGACCAACGTCGTGTTGTTCTGTGCCCAGGCAGACCTCTTCCCAGGGCACCACGTCACCAAAGTGCTCGTTTCCCCAGGCGCGCGCCAACTGACCTGAGAGCCAGGCATGCGCCGGTTGTGCGATAGCGATCCGTCCCTGCGTATCTTCACGGTACAGCATATCGACGTTCCTTTCTCCCCACACAGAAGCAGCGTTTCACGGTTCTGTTCCATGCTTTCTGCTTCAGTATAGCACCTGGGAGCCTACGTGTGTGGTGTGAGGCGTGGCCTGCTCAGCCAGTGTCTCCTTGACGATGAATCTCTTGCAGAGGTGGATAGATTTCTGTTACTATAGCGTAGCAGAAGAAAAGCGATTGATCGCCTGAGTAGGCAGGAGGTTCTCAGATGCGAGATGCTCTCCCAACGGGAACCGTCACCTTGCTCTTCACCGATATCGAGGGCTCCACGCACCTGCTTCAGCAGCCGGGTGCTGGCTATGATGTGCTGTTAGCAGACTGTCGCCTCCTGCTGCGTCGTGCCTTCCAGGCGCATCACGGTCAGGAAGTCGATACACAAGGAGACAGCTTCTTCGTAGCCTTCGCGCGCGCCACCGATGCTGTCTGGGCAGCCGTGGAGATGCAACGTACACTCGCTTCCCACGCCTTTCCGAATGGCGTCACCGTGCGCGTCCGCATGGGTCTGCATACGGGCGAACCGTCACAAACGGCTGATGGGTATGTTGGCCTGGATGTGCATCATGCGGCACGCATCATGGGTGTTGGCCACGGGGGCCAGATACTACTCTCACAAACGACCCGCGACCTGGTGGAGCATGATCTCCCTGGTGGAGTGAGCTTACAGGACCTGGGAGCGCATCGCCTCAAGGACTTACAGCATCCAAGCCACCTCTTTCAACTCGTCATAGTCGGGTTGCCTGCTGATTTCCCGCCCCTGAGGACCCTCGAGAGCCACCCTAACAACCTGCCCATCCAATTCACCCAGCTCATCGGGCGCGAGCAGGAAGTCAGCGCCGTGCAGCACCTCCTGCAACGCGCAAGCATGCGTCTGCTCACTCTGACCGGACCGGGCGGCACCGGCAAAACCCGCCTGGGCTTACAGGTCGCAGCCGAACTCAGCGAAGCCTTCCGCGATGGCGTGTTTTTCGTCAATCTGGCTCCCATCAGCGATCCGGAGTTGGTCGTGCCGACCATCGCCCAGACCCTCGAGGTCAAAGAAGGCGCGGGTCAACCGCTGTTCGACCTGGTGACAACCTTTCTGCGAGACAAACAGGTGCTGTTGCTGCTGGATAACTTTGAGCAAGCACTCTTCCGCGAATTAGGAGACACACAAGGCACCGCGCTTTCCCTTCTCTGGCTGGGGGAGATCACGTTTTGGACAGGAAGGCTGCTGCGTTCACGCGCGCAACTAGAGGAAGCCCTGACACTCTTCAGAGAGTTAGATGATCCATGGGGCATAGCATTTTCGCTTGAGAGATTGGCATCTGTCGCTTTGGAACAGGGCAGTGCCCTCGAGGAAGTCAGGCTTCCTTGAAGGCACTGCCTGGGTTCAAAGCAGAACACTCACCGCGGCGACCGGGGAGACGACTATCTTGCCACAGGCATCGATGCTACCATCAGCACCGGCGCGAACCGACGTGGTGAGGATGCCTGTATCACCAGGCGGGGTGACCTGCACGAATGCGCCAGCGGTAGAGGCATAATGAACACACGTGCCCGCCACCCACTCAACGATGAGGTACGATTTGGCCCCAGCTGGCAAAGAAACAACCTTGAGAGCAGTCGAAAAGAGGTAAGCACTCGTCGCCTGCGTGGCATGTGTTGGGGTCGGATGGCGGTCAGCCAGGAGCATCTGGATATGCGGGTACCCGAAGAGTGTACACGTGGAGGTCGAAGTGTTCTGCAAGGAAAACTGATCGGCTCGATTACTCACGAGTTCGTCGGATCTGTCATAAGCGAGGGTCAGCTGGCTCGTCTGGCAGGTGGGTCCAGTCCGCGCTGTTGTTGGAGTGCTCTCCCTCACAGGAGTCGGAGGTAATGTCGATTGTGTGGTGCAAGCAGTCAGGAGACTGACGAGCAGGAGAGTCAAAGGCGCTCTGCGAAGGGGAAGCTTGAGAAACATACGCTTGCTCCTTTCAAAGCGATTGATAGTCCTCGCTCGTGTAGGTGCTCCCACGATCCGTGTGATGGAGTAACCCAGCCGTCTTCACGACGACGGGCGATTGCCATGCGAAGCGCCTGGGTGACCAGGGTCAAATCCCCTATCTCGGCCATAGACCATCTTACCACCATCCGCGAAAACACATCAAGCACAACGACAAGTAGGTAATATTACTCGAACTCCTCTGACATAGTGCCCTTCCACTCCTTGAAAAATAGGTAATCGCATCACGTAATCCTACCGATGTCTCAGAGCGCACTAACCGGCTATACTCTCAACAGTTGATGGCGGACACCTCAACAGACAAATGTAGAGCAAAGGATTGTTCCCCAAGGAACAGCCTGCAGTGCTAATTAAAGCAGTTTTAGAGTGTCTAGAACAATTCTAATTAGGAAAGGAAAATAACTCATGGCTACTTCTACATTAATGACCGAACAACCGTTGACAATTCCAATGCAAAAAGGGGAGCACCTTATGGATATTACCGTCAACCCAGGAGTGGTCGTTGGCCCATCCAGTACCACGACGGAGCAACACGTTTCCCTCTTCGAGCAGATCAATATGACCGTTTTCTGGATTGCGAGCAACTTTCTCGGGGGGTCTTTGACCACAATCATCCTTTCCAGTATGGTGGCAAAGTACTTCGGAGATGCCAACAAAGATATCAACCTTACTCTCGTCGTCATTTGGGGAACGATCGTTGCGCTGATTGTCCAGCCACTGGTCGGGGCTCTTTCTGACCATGTGACGTTACGTATGGGTCGCCGCCGACCTTTTCTGATGCTCGGCATGGGACTCACGGTCCTGGTGCTTCTGGCTTTTGCCTTTGCGCCAATGTGGTTTCCCAACCGCATCTTGCTCTTCATGTTCGCGCTGCTGTTCCTGCTCTTGTCATTCAGCACCAATCTGGCCATTGGCCCTTGGGGCGCGATCATCGCAGACAGGGTGCCGATGCTCCAACGTGGACTGGCTTCCGGTTTCTCCGGACTCTTTACCTTGATTGGCACAATTGCTGGCACGGTGACGGCGAGCATACTCCTCAACAAGCACGATCCCTTACCTGTCTACAATAGCGAAGTGGTACACGTTTTTCTGGTCATCGCCATCATCCAGATCCTCTTTGTGGCCTATACCGTCCTGACCGTCAAAGAGACGCCCCTGTCAGCGGGTGCACATTACCGGATTCAGCTTGGCAGCATGATGAGGAACTTCCTCTTCAAGCCATCTCGCTACCCCGATTTTTCCTGGGTCTTGCTGGCACGTCTGCTGATGATGCTGGGCGTGATGAGCATCGCCTCCTTCTTGCAGTACTACGCAGATGATGTGCTGGGCGGACCGCATGTGCGCACCATCCTGCTCAACACGCCTTTCTCTGGCGAACAGTTTGTCGGCACGCTCTTTATGCCTATCATGCTGTTAGTGGCACTGCCGATCGCCCTTGTGGCAGGTTGGGCCTCAGACCGTTGGGGGCGTAAGCTCCCGGTGTATGTCTCAGGGGCAATGACGACCATCGTGTGTCTCTTCTTCATCTTAGCTCAGAGTCAGTATGGTGCACTCATCGCGGCTGCTTTCTTCGGCTTTGGCAGCGGGGCCTATATGAGCGTGGACTATGCGCTCACAACCGACGTGTTGCCGCCCACAGACGAGGCCGGGAAGTTTATGGGCCTCTGGTCGGCAATGCTCATATTGGCACAGGTGATTGCCATTACGATGAGTGGGGTGCTCTTGCAACTGCTGCATGGTCTACCGAACCATCTTGCTTATACGGTGGTGTTTAGTATAAGTATCCTGTGCTTTGCACTGGGAACGCTGGTGATTCGGCAGGTGAAGGGGGCAAGGTAACAGCTACTCGTTCTTAAATGTCGAGCGTTTTCTGACTACCCCATCTTGCGGGAATCAAAGTACCAGGATCTAACGTGACTGGATGAAAACCCGTGGATGGGGTATCACAATGATTGCTTCCTTTTTCGTAACTATTTGGAAATACACTAGAAAGTGAGAAGGATACCATGGCAGTACACAACACTTCCTCACTCTTCGACATCACAGGCAAAGTTGTCCTGATTACCGGTGCCACCGGTGGCCTTGGTCAGACGGCAGCCAAAAGGCTGGCGTGGGTCGGCGCGAACGTGATGCTGACTGCACGCAGCGAGGACAAACTGGTCTCCATCGTTGCTAGCATCGTGCAGGAAGGGAGACCGCTGCCTACACCGTCGGTCGACCGGACGACGATGACGATGTGCGCCGCATTGTGAAGACCACCGTCGAGCGCTTCGGTGGCCTCGACATCCTCATTACTGCAGCCGGGATCAACCACGTGCATCCAATTACCGAATACCTCTCGAGGAGTGGGAGGAGGTCATGGATGTCAACGTCAAGGGCACTTGGTTGGCCTGCAAGGAGGCTGGCCGCGTCATGATTGAGCAGGGCGCGGCGGCACGGTGATTCTCATCTCCTCGGCGCGTGGCGAACAATGCGGCCATATGAATGAAAAAGAGGCGGAAAGTTCAGAATTCACAAGCCCCCAGAAACCGACTTGGGCTGATACCAAACTCCTCCGGTAATGCAGGGCAGCGTTTGTGAACGCACTGTGACTTCCTGACTGTACTTTGTGAACACACTGTGACTTCTCTGATCTATATTACAGATAGTAACTCTAGAATACGTATTGCACCAAGTTTTGGCTGGTTCGCCTCCCGATTGAAAGCTTTGAAAGCGAGAATTGACATGGCAACAGTAGTACTGCTGGGAACGCTCGATACCAAGGACGAGGAGTACGCCTTCCTGCGCGAGCGGATCCGGGAACAAGGCTGCGATGTTGTGATGGTCGATGTCGGCGTGCTTGGTGAGCCGCGGATCCCGGCCGATGTGAGCCGGGCAGAGGTCGCCAGAGCCGTCGGCAGTTCTATTGAACAACTGATCGCCGCCGGTGACCGCGGCGCGGCCATGGAGACCATGGCCAAAGGCGCCGCCGTGATCGCTCGCCAACTGTATGATGCCGGCCGGCTGGATGGCATCATCGCCCTGGGTGGTTCTGGTGGCTCCTCCGTAGCGACCTATGCCATGCGCGCGTTGCCCATCGGCGTGCCCAAGCTGATGGTCTCCACCCTCGCCTCCGGAGACACCCGCCCCTACGTCGGCGAGTCCGACATCGACATGGTGTACTCCGTCGTGGACATCGCCGGCATCAATCGCATCTCCGTGCGCATCATCGGCAACGCGGCGGCGGCCATCGCTGGCATGGCGAAAGCGAGCGCTTCCTTTACGCCACGCGCAACCACCAAACCATTGCTGAGTGCCACCATGTTCGGCGTGACCACGCCTTGCGTGACCAAGGCCAGGGAGGTGCTGGAGCAGCGCGGCTATGAGGTCCTGGTCTTCCACGCCACCGGCACTGGCGGTCGCTCGATGGAGCGGCTGATGCAGGACGGTTTCATCACCGCCGCGCTCGATATCACCACGACCGAGCTCGCCGACGAACTGGTCGGTGGTGTGCTCTCCGCCGGACCTGACCGCCTGGAAATGGCGGGCCAACTGGGCATTCCTCAGGTTGTTTCGCTGGGTGCCCTGGATATGGTCAACTTCGGGCCCATGGATACCGTGCCCGAACGCTTCAGAGGGCGCAAACTCTATAAACACAATCCAACCGTCACCCTCATGCGGACGACTCCCGAAGAGTGCGCCGAACTTGGTCGCATCATCGGCCGCAAGCTTAACCAGGCCAAAGGGCCGCTGGCGGTCTTCATCCCCTTGCGGGGTGTCTCCATGATCGACAAGGAGGGTGGCGTCTTCTACGATGCCGAGGCTGACCGCCAGTTGATCGACAACTTGCAGGCCACCCTCGATCCCTCGATCGAGGTCATCACAATGGACACGGATATCAATGATCCCGCCTTCGCGACCGCGATGGCGAAGAAGCTGGATCAGCTCTATCAGGCATGGCCAGCAGCGCAATCAGGAGGTCAAACATGAAACGAGCAGAGGCACTCAGGCGGTTGCGGATGCAAATCGCCGCGGGTAAGCCGATCATTGGCGCCGGTGCCGGGACCGGCCTTTCCGCTATGTCCGCTGAGGCGGGTGGTGCCGACCTGATTATAATCTACAACTCAGGCCGCTACCGCATGGCGGGCCGGGGGTCGCTTGCCGGTCTGCTGCCCTATGGCGACGCGAATGCGATCGTCGTGGAGATGGCGGGCGAGGTGCTGCCGGTCGTCAAGGAGACACCTGTACTTGCCGGCGTCTGTGGCACCGATCCCTTCCGGCTGATGCCGGTTTTCCTGGAGGAGTTGAAGCGGCTTGGCTTCTCCGGGGTGCAGAACTTCCCGACCGTGGGCCTGATCGACGGTAAATTCCGGCAGAACCTGGAAGAGACCGGGATGGGCTACAAGCTGGAGGTCGAGATGATCCGTCTCGCCCATGAACTCGACCTGCTGACCGCGCCCTACGTCTTCAACGAGGAAGATGCGCGCGTCATGGCCGAGGCCGGGGCCGATGTCCTGGTCCCGCACATGGGCCTGACCACCAAGGGTCGCATCGGCGCGCAAACCGCGGTCACCCTGGACGAGTCCGTCGAACGCGTGCAGGCGATGCATGACGCCGCCAAGAAGGTCAATCCTGATGTGATTGTGCTCTGCCACGGTGGCCCCATCGCCGAACCCGAGGATGCCCAGTATGTGCTCGCGCGCACCCATGGCGTCGTTGGTTTCTTCGGCGCCTCCAGCATGGAACGGCTCCCAACGGAGGTTGCCATCACCGAGAACATGCGTCGCTTCAAGGCCATCCAGTTTAGTGGCGCCGAGACCAAAGTGCCCGAAGCGCATTAGACACGCGATGGGCGCGAATGCGTTCTAAAAGCGGCGCGACACGGATGAAATATCCTCCGAAAGAGAGAGTCCTGGTCGGCAAATGAGGAGTCTGAGCTCTCTATTCTGGGAATGAACGAGCTAGTTTTTTTGTTTTAGGAAGCAGGAACTGTTGGGTACGTTTCCATGCCGCTCAGTCACTGATCTGCTTTGAGCGCGTCGTGAGAGTATAGACCGTTTTCAGGCTGGTCCTTCTTCATCGACTGGTAGGATTTCTCTTGAGCCCTATCATCTCCTGTTTGTTCTTTGTGCTGCTTGTTCCTTCAGCACTGATCCGGATGTGCTTGCTAATGCAGGCGTACAGGAGCGAGAACGAAAATACCTATCGCCAGCGACTACACAGAAGCGCTCATAGGATGGTTTACGAAACCGAAGTAAGGGAGCCCTGTAGAGGTACGAGTGCATATCCCACAGTATTGCAAAACAATGACGAAGATTCAGGAAAAAATTAACGATTCGCGCCCATCTGATATCTCAAATCAGCCAAAGGTTGGTGTCCTCCTGGTACACGGGTTGAATGGCGGCAGGCATGATATGGCTGAAGTGGAAAGTGCTCTGCACACAGAGGGGATGGTTACAACGAACATGGTATTACCAGGGCATGACCCGGATGTACGCCAGAAGTTCTCGATAGAGTGGAAAGAGTGGACAGAGGCAGTGTCCTCTGAACTAGCGGTCTTGAAACAGAAGAGTGGCACGGTGTTTCTGGTGGGGCATTCCTTAGGTGGTGCGCTTGCCTTATACACAGCAGCTCATGAGGAGGTGGCTGGCGTGGTGACGATGTGCGCTCCCTTGCGCATGTATCCGATAGTCGCGCCGCTGGTGCACATGATAAAGACGATTACCCCCTTCCTGCCGGTGCTACGTGAAGATGTCTCTAATCCGCAGGCTCGAACGTCGGTATACCCATAGAGCAGGGACGCCTCGCTGGGTCCCTGTGCAGTCAGTGGAAAGCCTGTTTCAGTTTCTGCCTCATGTGCGCACGACATTGCCGGAAGTGACGGTTCCCGCGCTCATCATGCTAGCGGGGCGTGATCATGTGGTTCCTGCCCGTGATAGCCATGAAATTTATCGCACAATAGGTTCGCAGGAAAAAGATCTGGTGATCTTTCATCGGTCGTCCCACGTTCTGATGAAGGATTACGACCGCGAGGAGGTCTACGCCAAGATCACTGCTTTTATCAAGCGTCATGCCCACACAGTAGATCTCCAAGCGAAGCCCCCGCAAGGTGATGATACTATTCCAAGTCGAGTGTTTACAGACCGCTGAGCTCAGAATGGTCTCCTGGCTCAACCAAAGTGGGACGCGGCAAGGTCTTGACAAAGCTTACACTCTCGATAGACGTAGTTCTCCTTTGCCGCGCTTCATCAGAGCCACCCTTCTTTCTGCTTTGATTTCATCCTCCCATATGCTACAATGGAAATCGATGAAAACACATGGCAAGTTTGAGGAGATACTGATCATATGGCTCAAGATGTAAAGAAAAAGCGCATATTTACTTATACATCGTTATCGGAGGAACTTGACCCGGTCAACATTCGGGTGCTGGAAGAACTGCAGCGTGATCCACGACTCTCCATGTCTGAACTGGGTCGCCGAGTCGGAATGTCTTCGCCTGCCGTCACCGAGCGAGTCCGTCGCTTAGAGGAAGCCGGAGTGATTCAAGGATATCGCCTGGAGGTGAATCCAGTCGCACTTGGGCTCCCAATTACTGCCTACATTCGCATCCGCCCGAGTCCAGGACAACTTCCGAAGATTGCTGAACTGGCCCAGCAGATTCCTGAAGTCGTGGAATGTCACCGCGTGACTGGTGAGGATTGCTTCATTCTCAAGGTGCATATCCCTGCCATTGATCAGCTTGACCGGCTCCTCGACTGCTTCCTCTTCTATGGCTCAACGACGACCACCATCATCCAATCCTCACCAGTCCCTCTTCGTCCTCTACCCTTGCCCGAAGACTCGTCACTTGAATAGACCAGCAAACAATGCGGTCCTAACCACCTTTACAAATGAAGAGCTAGACCGTATGATACGGGCACCTGATATGGCTTATGAACGGTCTCACCACAGAGAAGAGATCGGCAGATGGGAAGAAGAGTTATCGATGGCACCCGACGAGCGCGTCATCAAGAGGTTCTACGACCGCTTTCAGAAAGAACACGCCAGCTTCCTCACCTTCATCGAGGGCATCAGCGTGCAGACTGACCGCGAGTGGTACGCCTCGCTCATGCTCAACCGCTTGATGTTCGTCTATTTCATCCAGAAAAAAGGCCTGTTGGCGACCAGCGGACGCGGACAACTCGACGGCGACCATGATTATCTCTCGCATAAGCTCAATGCTATGCAAGCGCGGTACGGCAGCGATCAGTTCTATTCGTTCTATCGCTATTTTCTGCTCAGGCTGTTCCATGAAGGGTTGAGCAGTCGAGAGTGCTCACCGGAATTGGACCAGCTGCTCGGCAACGTGCCCTACCTCAATGGTGGCCTCTTCGATGTGCATGTGCTGGAACGCGACAATCCCAACATCCAGATCGCGGACGACGCCTTCGCGCGCATTTTCGCCTTCTTCGATGAATACCAGTGGCACCTCGATGACCGTCCCTTGCGGAACGATCGCGAGATTAACCCTGACGTGCTGGGCTACATCTTCGAGAAGTACATCAACCAGAAGCAGATGGGAGCCTACTACACCAAAGAGGACATCACCGAGTACATCGGCAAGAATACCATCATTCCCTACCTCCTCGAAGCCACTGAGCAGAAATGTCTTATCGCTTTCGCGCCTGATGGCCCTCTATGGGCGCTGCTGCGCGATGATCCTGACCGCTATATCTACGAGGCCGTCAAGAAGGGCTGCGACCTGCCACTCCCACCGGAAATCGCGGTCGGCATTGACGATGTCAGTCGGCGCACAGAGTGGAACAAAGCCGCGCCGTCAGAATATGCTCTGCCCACCGAAATATGGCGTGAAGTGGTGGCCCGCCGCGCACGTTACGAAGAGGTCAGGGCAAAGCTGGCGAACGGCGAGATCACCGCGATCAACGATCTCATCACCTACAACCTGGACATGCGCCAGTTCGCTGAAGACGCAATCACCTACAGCGAGGGAGTAGACCTGCTCAACGCTTTCTACGAGAGCCTGGAGCATGTCACCATCCTTGACCCAACCTGCGGCTCCGGCGCGTTCCTCTTCGCCGCTCTCACTATCCTCGAACCGCTTTACGAAGCCTGCCTCGACCGCATGCAGGAAATGGTCGCCGAACGCGACCGCCTTGATACCGCCTTTTGCATGGCTGGGGCAAGCCCCCATGGCGACCGCAAGGGCTACATGGCGGGGGCAAGCCCCGCCACTACTATACACGCCAGAGATGCCCAACCGTTGTATAGTACGCGAAGCGATTGCGGCCAACATGCCGGGGGCATGTTAGCAATGCACCCTTGCGGTCGCCATGGGGCTTGCCCCCGCCATGACCCTTGCGGTCGCCATGTCCGTTTCCGCGACATCCTGGCGCAGGTGGCAAAACACCCGAATCGTCGCTATTTTATGCTCAAATCGATCATTATCAACAACCTGTACGGCGTCGATATCATGGAAGAGGCTACGGAAATCTGCAAGTTGCGCCTCTTCCTCAAGCTGGTCGCGCAGATCGAGCGCTTCGAGGACATCGAGCCACTGCCCGATATTGACTTCAACATTCGCGCCGGTAACACGCTGGTCGGCTTCGCCACTTATGCCGAGGCTGAACGAGCCATCACCAGCAAGCTGGACTTCGACAACGCGATGGAGCACATCGAGCGTAAGACGCAAGAGGTGGAACGCAGCTTTGATCACTTCCGTGCTATGCAGACGGCTATGAACATCGAACCCGCATTGATGGCCGAGGTGAAGGAGCAAGTGCGTTCACAACTCAAGGAGTTGAGCGCTGAACTGGACGGCTACCTTGCGAGTGAATACGGCATTGACCGTAACAGCATCCCCAAGAAAGAAGAGTATGAAGAGCGCTTTACACAGTGGCGACAGAGCCACCAGCCCTTCCACTGGTTCGTAGAGTTCTATGGCATTATGAAGAATGGCGGGTTTGATGTGATTATCGGCAATCCGCCGTATGTGGAATACAGTACCGTCAAGGGCGAGTATACGCTTCCGCCGGAGACGTACAAAACAGAGACGTGCGGCAACCTCTATTCTTTCTGCATGGAACGTTTCGCAGCACTGAGCAACTCCACGGCGGCCTCCGGTCTGATCGTCCCGCTGAGCATTATTTGCACCGACCGTATGGCAGCGGTGCGGCGCATCCTATATGGAGCTTACTCACACCTGTGGTTTAACAATTACGATACCATCCCAGGCACGTTGTTCTCTGGCATTGTTCAACGTAACAGCATCGTTCTTGCAAGCAGGAGTACGGGCAAGCAAGAGCAAACAAGCAAAGTATACACGACCAAAAACCAGAAATGGTACGTATCTGAGAGGCCTTCCCTCTTTGAGGGTGTTTCATATCTACACAACTGCCCACAATCCGGCGGTGACCTGATACCCAAAGTAAGCACTGACACAGAATTGAAGATCATCAGCAAGATAAATGAACAGAGATACTCCATTTCAAGTTATACTCAACGACATGCCAACAACACCCTGCTGTACAAGAGACGATGGTCGTACTTTCTGCTCTTTGCAGCCGACATTCAGGGCATTATGCTGCCTGATGGTTCTACACGCCAACAACAAGATGTCAAGACCCTGGCATTACAACCACACCTCGATCGCTACGTTTTTATAGCATTGCTCAGCAGCAACTTGTTCTATTTTCATTACAGCGTCTTCTCCGATTTCCGGCATGTAAATATAGCAGACTTTGACAGGTTCATGTTCGACTATATAAGCCTCACAGTTGGCGTTGCCCATACACTGAGCACGCTTGCCAAAACGCTCATGCAATCATATACAGACAACCTGGAATGGCGAGCGTGTGACTATGTCGGCTCAATCGGTAAGTGCCAGGTTCCTTTCTACAGACAGGGAGCATCGAAACCCATTATCGATGAAATCGACCGTGTGCTGGCGCGGCACTATGGCTTCACGGACGAGGAGCTGGACTTCATCATCAATTACGATATCAAGTATCGCATGGGGCGGGGTGATAACGAGGAGGGGGATGAGTAGTAATGGCCCAAGATCTCAAGGCCAAGAGCCTCCTACTGGCTTCACCAGGATACCTCCAATGGATGGCTGAAGTATTACCGCCGTTAGACGCTCATGCTGTCCTGGTCCAGACACGAACGGGAGCAATCAGTATTGGCAGTGAACTTCCTCTGTATTGTGGAACATCACGGACAAGCCGTCCCCTGCGCTATCCACGAATGACAGGCTATGAAAGTGTTGGGCTCGTTCTGGCTTGTGGTTCCCACGTCCAAACGGTTCACCCCGGTGACCGCATCGTTTCCTTTTACGGACATCGTACGCATGCAGTTGTCCCAGAAGCAAAAGTGATCGTGGTCCCCGACGGTATTTCTGATCCCCTCGCCATTCTGGTCATTTTGACGTGTGATGCAGCAAAAGGCGTGCGCAAACTCGCCCCTCTGCCGGAGGAAACTGTTCTGATTACTGGCGCTGGAACAATGGGATTGCTCACCCTTTTTATCCTCAAAGCCTACGGCTGTGCCAGTGTCGATATCATTGAACCCATCCAGGAAAGACATGCGCTTGCCTCTCGACTGGGGGCAAGAACGGTCTTCTTCCCTCAAGACCTTCCTTCTACCAGTGAGACCTACTCAGTTGCTTTTGAGTGTTCGAGCCGGAGTGAGGCATTCGCGTTGCTTCAAAACCACATGCAACATGATGGGCGTATCTGCATTACTGCCGATGGCAATCTTGAACCGCTCATGCTTACTCCAACCTTTCACGAAAGAGAGTTGAGAATCGTTGGTTCGAGTGACGGCTGGGACTATCAGAAGCATGCTGCCTGGTATTTTCATGAAATTCAGCAGCACTCACCCCGGCTGGAACAGCTTTTTGAGGAAGAGATTGCTCAGAGTGAACTCATCTCTCTGTTTGAACAGTTGGCAAGGAGTCGTTCTCTGCCAGTGAAGGTCCTCGTCCATTATGAACCATAGCTGTAACTATTCAGCAGGGGGTGTATGGAGTACCAACCTCGTGACCCTCGCTGTGTACGTACATCGTATCCCTTGTAGGTGCAACAGCGGCTCTCATCCAGAGGTTACGATGTGGGTACCTAACAGGGGTCACGATGTGGGTAACCCATACAGGGGGTGCAGGGGGACGCAGTCCCCTTGCCGGGGCCTGACTTGTTATCACAAGTCTAGTCGATCTGCTCAGCCCCCCTGGGAGGCTGGCTCCCAAGGATCAGTTCGAGCGGATTTTAGCTCAACTGGTAAAGTGGCAAGGCGTTTTCATCGACTTGCTACCGGGCTTTGTACGATGTCGATTAAACTTGTGATAACGAGTCAGGCCGGGGCGCGGGGTGTCCCCGCTTCCTCTCTTCACCTGCCGCCGCAGGCGGCTCGAGGAGGGTACCTGAATAGTTACTCATCTCTATACAGTTGGAGAAAAAGCGTGAATCAACCAGAATTAGAACCCATGCCAGTGACGTTGGATGTCAGGCTTGCTGACTCTTCCAACTTGCCTTTACATCATGTGAATGTCGTCGGTATCCGTTTCGCAAGAGATGAGTTTTTCGTTACTTTGGGTGTTGTTATGCCTCCAGAGCCGCCAGAGATAGCAGCAGCACAGCGAGTTGGTTTTCTTGAAGCTCAACCTGTTTTTCGTTTCGCCCTGTCGCGTGAGACGATGGAAAAGTTTCTAGCTATGCTAGCACCAACAACAGAAGAGTTGTTGAGCGGCCCTCTGTTCCAGGTAGCGGGGATGTTTGAGATTGACGAGCCTGGGTGGGCTGACAAACATGATGAATACTTAAACGGGTCATGATGCCTCTCCCTTAGCAAACTGGATACCAGTATGATACCTACCTTCCGTACTTGACACAATCCCATCATATTGGTATGTGGTATGTTGTGCCTAGCAAGCTTACTAACGCCTCTTTTATTTTTCCTGCCAACTCATCATACACCTAACCCACCACGAAATTTCACGATCATTTAAGTGGCCTGAAAAGGCAGCTAAATTATGATGGATTTATCATCTTATTCTTGACTAAATGGAAAGTGTATGATACAATGTATTTCGAAGAGCCTGCAAGAGAGAAACCAATAGCGAAAGAAACGGGGGTCATGATAATTATGGAAGGACAGCTTGTATTTTGGGTTCAAGAAGTGATACAACCTTTAGCACAGTTCCTGGCTTTGAAAGAGACCATGACGCCTTCAGCATAAACGAACAGGCGTCAATTGACCGATACATGAACCGTTTCGAGAGTGATTACCAGAACAGTACAATGGATATGGAGTTGCGTAACAGTTACCAAATTGAGGTACATGTAACGAGTCCATATAAGCTTTGGCAGATTTATTTAAAGCGGACTTATCGGGCGTTCATTTTCTTTCGTAAAGAATACCCAAATGCCTATTGGATCGCTTTATTTCGGAAAGGGAAACAGAGGGAGCAGAGGGAGGTAGATGTGGCAAAAGAACGTGCAAGAAGGTTCTGGAATCAGTTACAAGGGAGATAAATATGAGTCAATATGAAGAAAAGAAACTGGATACAAAAACGACAGCCGATTTTATTACCGAGAGGCTTAAAGACCCTATACATGGAGAAGCATACTTTAGAGCATATCTGCGGGCTGGTTTCTTGGAGTCCGCTGTGAACACGTTGTATCAGGCACGTCGGCAAGCCGATCTTACTCAGGCACAGTTGGCGGAAAGATTAAATACTGGGCAAGCTGCGATTGCTCGTTTAGAGGATGATACAGAAGGGGCGATGTCACTCCATCGCTATGTGGACTTTGTTATGGCCTGTGGGATGATTCCTTTTAACATCGCGTATGTGCCAATAGAGGCTGTTCACGGCTATACATTGGAGAATCCCCAACTGCCGCTTACGCAGGAGAATTATCATGCTTGGCTCCTGAATAAAGAAATCCAATCTCTGCTTTTTTCCCAAAACGTAACACCTACAACCTTCCCAAATCAATCATCAATCACTGTAACTACAACAGTTCAGCCTTGGTGGGCCCCTGCGATGAACACCTTTGAATTCTCACAAACGAACATCGCTTTCATACAGAGGCGAAGAATATAGATCATACGGAGTAGTTGCATCAAATGCTTGAGCAAGTGAAAATCTTAGCTAGCCGAAGAGCTTACGAATTTAGTCCTGATACATTGCGTTTAACCTCGCTGAGTATTCAGGGAGTACAACAGCAAATCCAACAACTCTTTAACTTCCAATCGTTTACTATTGGTTCCCCCATACCAACATTTGGAGAGGTTCCTGCAACCTATCCTCCAGGAGTTGTCTTCAACCTAGGAGTGTGGATATATCAGGAGGAGCACCTTGTGCCCATTCGTTTTATTCACTTTGAACCGAATCGCATTGTCATTGACATTGCAGGACCATCAGCCGCGATTGATGGGATAGCAGAGCGTCTCTTCTACTTTCTATCAGGCTTACGTGCTGCTGATGGGACATCCGCTGTTGGAGAACCAGAACGGATACTAGACTACTCTGAGATTAGTGCTCATTTTTCATCTCCCTTGGACGCTATCTTTCCAAAATCATTACGAAGATTGCTCAGCAAAACCGTGAGCATAGACGTTGATAACAAATCCAAGGTGATCATTCCCACAATAGCATTACAGGCATTTCCCAAGGATGAAGTGGTACGGGCAATACCAAGCGCCAATGATGCGCATGCATTTACCTTTGGTCTTCGCTCAGGTACTCGTTCGGATGCATACATTTACTATAGTGGTGCTCCTCTTGATTCTGAGGCACACCTGGGTTATCTAAACGAATTGGAAGCATTGCTTGGATCTTAGGAGTCGCAGGATAGTCAATCAGTAAAAGCATCCTGACGCATATCCTCGTCGTGTCTCATTAACTTCACGTTTTGTTCATATACAGAACCAGGATAGCCGAATTTCTTGTTGGTTTCTGCAACATAATTTGGCGCAACCTGATCTAAACTATAAAAAAGGAGCACGTGATAACACTTGAACAGCGTGAAGCGCAATGCTGCGCTTCGTTCGTACTCCTTGTGTCGGTTTCGAGTATGAGTAGCAGCGTCTAAGAAATATATTCACATCTCAAAGTGAGCGTCTAGTATGTTGAAACAGCGATTTGTTATGATTTTATTCGCCTGTCTGACTGTTGTGGGATTGGTGGCGTGTAGCACGTCTGGTACGAGTGGAAGCGCTTCTAATGGTACGCCAGGAAGTGCAAAAGGCAGCACGCCGACGGTACTGGCGTCGCCATTCCGAGTGACGAGCATTGATATGGCGGTCAACCCGGCTTCTATCGCGGGCATGGCTTGCGGGCAGAGTATTACTGTCACCTACACGGCTACGTTTCATGCCGCGGCCAACAGTCCCGGCGGAGCAGTGCAGTTTATGTATACGGTCAATAATGGGCGTTCTACAAGACAGGCCAGCTTGAACTTTGGGCCGGGAGAGACGACAAAGGCATTTTCCTTTACCTGGCAAGGGACGCTTTCATCTGACAACGTCTATCCGGGTTTGGGTGGAGTGCTGACAAGCAGCCCTAACGAGGTGCGTTCGCCGGAGGTCAAGCCGACAGGGACGTGCGTTTCTTCGGCTGCGTTTCAGGTAACGAGCATTGATTTGTCGGTTAGTCCATCGTCCATCGCAGGGATGACCTGCAATAGCACCGTGACCCTGATCTATACCGTCACGTTCCATGTCGCGGCCAACAGCCCTGGCGGCAAAATTCAGTTCATGTATACAACCAACAACGGGCGCGCCAGCACGAATGGCAGCGTTACGGCAGATGCGGGTCAGACGACAGTGGTCTACACATTCACGAACACAGGCGTTCTCTACCCCGACCACACCTTCCCAGGTATCGCGGAGGTGATAACGAGCAGTCCCAACCAGGTGAACTCGCCCCAGGTGAAGCCGACTGGTCAGTGCAGTTGATTGTCAGTGGATTATCAGCCTTGCTCATGAGCCTGTTCTCCCCAGCGCAAAGCCGAGTTCTGGGAGTCTGAGTCCTGGAAGTCCTGGGAACCTTGTCTCCCCGGTTTCAACCTGTGAGAAACCTGCTTCCTTCATCAGTGCAGGCTGATCTTGAATGCCAATCTCCCCTGCGCCAGGACGAGCGGGCCGTGCAGATCGGCCATGATGCTCCTCCGGGTGCTTGAAATCGACAATCAGCAGGCGCCCCCCGGGTTTGAGCACGCGGGCAATTTCCGCCAGTCCCTGTCGCTTGAGATCATCAGGCAAATGGTGCATCATCATGGTACTCAGCACCACATCGAACGACTGGTCAGGAAAGGCCAGCTGTTCGATCACACCGACCTGGAAGTCGAGAGAGAGGCCGCGTCGAGCCGCTTTGCGGCGGGCACGGACGATCATCTGCACAGAGGCATCAATGCCAGAAACGCGACCCGTTGCGCCAACACGCTCTCTGGCGACCATCGCCAGCGTTCCGGTGCCGCATCCCACATCCAGCACCGTCTCTCCTGGCTGAAGCTGGGCCAGGTCTGCCGTCATCTGCCGAAACGCCTGCTCCCTGCCAAGCGAGAGGAACCACACCAAAAGGTCATAGCGCCGGGCCCAGTTGAGGACGAGTCCTCGCGTCTTGGGGGCAGACTCCTTGCCCGGTTCCCTGTGAGGCATTACGAGGTGCGCTAACCATTGCATAGATCTTGCTCCTTATACTCCTTTTCGTTAGAGACGCTCTACTCGAAAGGTGATCGTGAAAACATCACCCGGATATACCTGCTGTATCAATGGCTCATAGAACAACCGCAGGAAAGGAAGCAGGTCTGGTGTCGGTTGCGGCACATCATCCCCCTCAAACTGCCGGTCCTCACGCAAGCGTACGGTTCGTTCCACCTCCCTGGCTGGAAAAATATCGAGACGAACCGTGATCGTCAAGCTATCCCCGACCTGGAGCGTTCTGTATACCTCCTGCTGATACAATGTCGCCACGAAGGACGAGAACTTCGTATCGTTGGGGGGTTCTTCTCGCTTGGTGACGCGAAAGACCCGCTGCCCTTGCCCGTCGCTTTCGACCTGGGCGACAATCCTGAAACTTGCTTCAAACATAGTCTTTTCCTCTCTGCTTTTCGCTGCGTTTGGTTTTGCAGTTGCGGATGCTCCTTTTTGGCTTTGCCGACAACTTTTTCACCCGCTTGCGATGTGCTCCCTATGAGCTTGACTATTTCCAATGCCGCATGGGTAATCCGGCCACTGGTGATTGGAAGGTTGGAAGCGTGCTCATCGCCAGTGAGCCGAGATAGGCCGTGCGCAGGTCTGGGCCACCGAAGGCTAGACTCGTGATAAATTGCAGGTTGGGGCCGGCTGCCATCACCATATCGTTTGGTTCTGCCGTGCCATTGGCAATTTTCTCCTCGAAGCCTTTGAGGACATCCTCGCGTGGGTCTTCAATGACGGCATGGTAGTCACCGTCGGCAGTGATGATGCCCAGGCCATTGCGCAGTACCAGCGTGACCCACAGGTTGCCCTCGGCGTCGAAGCTGAAGCCATCGAGAGCTGCTCCTGTCCCGAGATTGTTTGGTCCAAATATTTCTTTGCCGGTCAGGCTCCCATCGGGCTGGACGCGGAAACGCAGCAGATGATTCATGTTGGTTTCTACGACGTACAGATACTCTTCCTGGGCATCGAGGCGAATCTCGTTTGTCAGAAAGAGACCATCTGCCACGATACGTGGCCCCTTGTCGTCTATCAAGACGATATAGCCGTCAGGGCGTGGTGCCGCCGCCGCAGGCCACCAGTGGTGCTCTCGCGTCATGACAGAAATCCAGAGCCGATTGCGGCTATCAAGGAAGACAAAGTTCGGCGTTGTGATGCTCACACCATCCACCTCTGTCAACAGGTCTTCAACATGCCTATCGGGGTGGAGTTTCTGAACTTTGCCCATACCGAGGTTGGCAACAATGATGGAGCCATCATCGGTCATCGCCAGGCCATTTGTTTCATTGCCGCCCAGACCAGCGATAAATTGCTGTGAACCATCGGGATTGATACGGGTCACACCACCACGACCGTCTGATGTCCATAACGTGCCATTGGGCTGAACCAGTACTGATTCGGGGCGTACCAGATCATGACCCGTGTAGGTCAGATCGCTCAGTTCAAGGCGGAACTCTTTGATCGGAACAGTGCTGTTACTCATACGAAATCCTTTCTTCACTGAAAAATAGACTTCTCGCCGCTGCAACATTGCTAACAGCGCAAGCAGTGACAGGCTGCGAGGAAAAGAGTACCGTCCTGCTAGCTGTCAGTAAAGGCATCCCTCTCTGGATGCCGCTTCATTGTACAACTTCAGCAGAAAAGTAGACAATGGTTCAACTTCCTAACTTCCTACAACTTTTTCCTACACCCACGCCACCTTTACAAATGAAGAGCTAGACCGTATGATACGGGCACCTGCTATGGCATATGACGATCTCACCTTGGAAGAGGAGATCAATAGATGGGAAGAAGAGTTATCGATGGCACCCGACAGACAGCGCATCCAGCAGTACCTCAAAGCGTTCGACTTCAGAACGCTCTTCATCGAGGAACTGGGCTGGGATACCCTCAAGGAAGCACCACTGACTCTTTCTGTTGATGGGCAGAGCTATACCCTGCGCCCGCTGGTGGAGAAGCGTGGCTTCAAAGTCTACACGTGCAGCCCTGATGCCAAAGGACAGGTGCCCGGCAGCGCCATCATGCATAAGATCGAGCGCGAACTGACCCGGCACGCGTACGAACACATCATCATCTATATCGACACAGCCCAGGAAAACCAGGCGTGGCAATGGATCAAACGCGAACCTGGCAAAGCGTCCGCCTCGCGCCTCTATCGCCTGCATAGCAACCAATCCGGCGAACTGCTCTCGCAGAAACTGCTGGCGCTGGCCTTCAGTATCGAGGAAGAAGCCCAACTTGGCACGACCGTTGTCGCGGCTCGCGTGCGCCAGGCTCTCGACGCCGAGCGCGTCACGAAGAAGTTCTACGACCGCTTCCAGAAAGAACACGCCAGCTTCCTCACCTTCATCGCGGGCATCAGCGCGCAAGCCGATTGTGAGTGGTATGCCTCGCTCATGCTCAACCGCCTGATGTTCGTCTATTTCATCCAGAAAAAAGGCTTGCTGGCGACCAGCGGACGTGGGCAACTCGACGGCGACCCTGAGTATCTCTCGCATAAGCTCAACATCATGCAAGCCCGCTACGGCAGCGATCAGTTCTATTCGTTCTATCGCTCTTTTCTGCTCAGGCTGTTCCATGAAGGGTTGAGCAGTCGAGAGCGCTCGCCGGAACTGGACCAACTGCTCGGCAATGTGCCCTACCTCAACGGCGGACTCTTCGATGTGCATGTGCTGGAACGCGATTATCCCGAACATCCAGATCACGGACGAAGCCTTCGCGCGCATCTTCGCCTTCTTCGATGAATACCAGTGGCACCTCGATGACCGCCCCCTGCGTAACGATCGCGAGATCAACCCCGACGTGCTGGGCTACATCTTCGAGAAGTACATCAACCAGAAGCAGATGGGGGCCTACTACACCAAAGAGGACATCACCGAGTACATCGGCAAGAATACCATTATTCCCTTTCTCCTCGAAGCCGCCGAGCAGAAATGCCTCATTGCCTTCGCGCCCGATGGCCCTCTCTGGCGCTGCTGCGCGACGATCCCGACCGCTACATCTACGAGGCCGGCAAGAAGGGCTGCGACCTGCCGCTCCCGCCAGAAATCGCGGTCGGCATTGACGATGTCAGCCAGCGCACGGAGTGGAACAAAGCCGCGCCATCCGAATATGCGCTGCCCACCGAAATATGGCGTGAAGTGGTGGCCCGCCGCCACGCTACGAAGAGGTCAGGGCAAAGCTGGCGAACGGCGAGATCAGCGCGATCAACGATCTCATCACCTACAACCTGGACATGCGCCAGTTCGCCGAGGATGCGATCACTTACAGCGAGGGAGTAGACCTGCTCAACGCTTTCTACGAGAGCCTGGAGCATGTCACCATCCTCGATCCGACCTGCGGCTCCGGCGCGTTCCTCTTCGCCGCTCTCACCATCCTCGAACCGCTCTACGAAGCCTGCCTCGACCGCATGCAGGAAATGGTCGCCGAGCGCGACCGCCTTGATGCCGCCGATGCCGAAGCGCCGCTTACAGCGTCCCGGCAGCTATATCCCTCGTTTCCGCGACATCCTGGCGCAGGTGGCAAAGCACCCCAACCGCCGCTATTTTATGCTCAAATCGATCATCATCAACAACCTGTACGGCGTCGATATCATGGAAGAGGCTACGGAAATCTGCAAGCTGCGCCTCTTCCTCAAGCTCGTCGCCCAGATCGAGCGCTTCGAGGACATCGAGCCGCTGCCCGATATCGACTTCAATATCCGCGCCGGCAATACGCTGGTGGGCTTTGCAACGCAGGAGGAGGTGGGCGGGCCATTGCACGTGCATTTGCGAAGCTTGACTTCGACCGATGCATGGCAGGCATCGAGCAGAAGGCCAAGAAGTCGAGCGCGATTTCGACCATTTCCGCTCACTGCAGACGGCAACTTCAACTTGATCCCACTGATTGGCCGAGAACAAAGGAGCACATGCGGGAGAAACTCCAGTGTACTGCGTGCCGAACTTGATCGCTACCTCGCCGCGAGTATGGCATTGACCAGTAACAACATTACTAAAAAAGAAGCGTATGATGAGAAGTTTGACGCAATGGCGACAGAGCCATCAGCCCTTCCACTGGTTCGTGGAGTTCTACGGCATCATGAAGAATGGCGGCTTTGATGTGATTATCGGGAATCCGCCGTATGTGGAGTATAGCAAGGTACGAAGGGAGTACACGGTCAAGGGGTATCAGACGGAAAGCTGTGGAAATTTGTATGCCTATGTCTTAGAGCGCAGTATCACAATCTTAGATAAGCATGCATGGTTAGGTCTAATCATTCCTCATTCTATCGCCGCAACATACCGCATGAATCAAATTCAGAGAATGCTTATAGATGTCATGGAAGGTGCTTATTCCTATTTTAGCCGACGCCCTGGAAAGCTATTTGATGGAGCAGACCAATGCTTGTGCATCTTTATGGGTGCCTTTAAAAGAGCGACTGTCGCCGATAATCCTAAAAACATTTCTACAACATATCAGCGATGGTATACAGAAGAGAGAAATAACATATTTGGGGAAATGAAGTATAGTCCGATTGATCTACCCCGACAATGGAGTCATTTTCATGTGCTGCCCAAGCTTGGTGATAGCACGGAGTCTGCCGTTTTAAGGAAAATCACAAAGTGGAAACCCTTTGGTAATTCTGTGCTTGACTCAGGAAAAGAGTTTTACTGCCATCGCATTGCTAGATATTTTATTAAGTCAACAAATTTTGTGCCATACTTTTGTAGCGAGAGAGATGGTGTGAAGCGATCCGATGACTTCAAAGTTTACTATGTTGCAGATAGTATAAATTCTGTACTTGCTGTAGCAGTTTTGAATAGTTCTCTCTTTTACTGGTTCTGGCGTGTCATGTTCGACGGTTATCATTGTGGCAAGGATAATATAGCAGCATTCCCGTTTGAGCCTAAAAGTGTATCTTGTGAATTAGTTCCTCACATTGAGGAGCTTGTTACAAGTCTTATGGCAAGTTTTATACAAAACTCAGAGCGTAAAATTGTCAGATATAAGGGAACAGGAACTGTAGAGTATGATGAGTTCAATGTAAAGCATTCCAAGCCTATCATCGACGAGATCGACCGTGTGCTGGCGCAACATTACGGCTTTACGAACGAAGAACTGGATTTTATCATCAATTACGATATCAAGTATCGCATGGGGCGAGGCGATAACGTGGAAGGGGATGAGGAGTGATGGCCCAGGCTGTTCCCCGGTTTCGCCTCCTCTATCACGATTTGTATGGGTACAAGGGTGAACTATAATCAAGCAAGAGTTTCTGCACCTTATTTCGTGAAAGGAGTGTGAGAGGAAAAGCAATGGATGCGAAAGATCTCAAGGCCAAAAGCCTCCTACTGGCTTCACCAAGATACCTCCAATGGATGGCTGAAGTATTACCCCATAGCTGTTTCTTTTAACCAAGGCTTTGCACAAAATGTAGATTGGGAGTAGAGTCTCAATAAGCCCTTCAATGCCTTATGATTATCTCATGTTTGACAGACTACCATAGTGGACAATAGTATAAGCAAAGACGATAGGAATAGATTGCCCTGAATTCATTTCATCTCTATACAGTTGGAGAAAAAGCGTAAATCAACCAGAATTAGAACCCATGCCAGTGACGTTGGATGTCAGGCTTGCTGACGCTTCCAACTTGCCTTTACATCAAGTGAATGTCGTCGGTATCCGTTTCGCAAGAGATGAGTTTTTCGTTACTTTGGGGCGTTGTTATGCCCCCAGATCCGCCAGAGATAGCAGCAGCACAGCAAGTTGGTTTTCTTGAAGCTCAACCTGTTTTTCGTTTCGCCCTGTCGCGTGAGACGATGGAAAAGTTTCTAGCTATGGCGGCAGGCCAATATGATCAACAGACAAAGTTGACAGACCAGTTGAACAGTCCTGATGACAAGAAAAGAGGAGGTAAGCGGAAATGACGAGTAGCACTTCTCAGACGACGACGTATACCGTACTTCAGACAATGAGAAAAGAGGCAGTACTTTCTAGCTTCACTTACAAACCGTCTTCTTCTTGGAGAGAATTCATACCTACGTTTACACAACGATCACAGACTGACCCTACCATGACGACTATCCCAGCGACGAAAACTACAACTGAAGGGCCAACTATTCTAAAACTAGCACCAACAACAGAAGAGTTGTTGAGCGGCCCTCTGTTCCAGGTAGCGGGGATGTTTGAGATTGATGAGCCTGGGTGGGCTGACAAACATGATGAATACTTAGCGGAGACGTATCTCTAGAGAACTATGCCGAGAGCACGTGATTTATTCGTCGATACTTCTGGATGGGGATATCATCTGGATCGCAAGGACCCGCTTCATGATGAGGTAGAGAGGCTTTTGAAACAGGCGGTAATCCAACGACGAAAGTTAGTCACAACCAACCATAACTAAAAGGCCTCCTGCTGGTACTTTGTTCACTCGAAAAATATCGTCTCCTTGTTTCTATCCTGGTGGCTGATAGTGCCTGAAGTCTTCGCACCTGAGAACATATCTGCTGGCTTCTCTGCATTGAGTGAAGGGAAAGCCCGAAACGACAACATATCGGTAGACATGGGCTACTTCCCCAACGTGGACGGTGTCAGCCGTGTTCGCGGGGCGCAACATGAGCGTGTTCTGGTGCTCCTTCAAACCTTGTCTAGTGTAAATACGCTATCCCTCCTGAGCGAACAATCGTGTGTTCCGAAGATGGAAATAGTGTTTTTAAAGGATGGATTCTTACGCTTCACCCCCTATACTAGACAGTGGCGAGAGTTTTCTGAGCACCCTGCGCACAGGGACTGGGAGTGCAGAGCCGTTGGCAAGATAGGAAGCGCGATGTCTGTGCCAGACAGAGAAGCGGATGAAAATGTCGTATTTCCAGGCGAAGTGCCCTCACCAATAGATATACCGAAGAAAGGGGTGAACGTACTATGCCATACCTACTTGTCCGGCATAAAGTCGCGGACTATGCCAAGTGGAAGCCGTTCTTTGACAAACACGGAGCCACCCGCCAGGCCAGCGGTTCCCAGGGCGGTCGGCTCTTGCGCAATGCCAATGACCCGAACGAACTCGTCATTCTTTTCGAGTGGGATGATCTGGAGAAAGCGCGCCAGTTCGCCCAGTCGAACGATTTGCGAGAGATCATGCAGCGGGCGGGGGTTGTTGACCAGCCTGATATTTACTTCCTGGAAGAGGTAGAACACTTTTCCGTGTGAGTCGGGAGTCTGGATGCACCGTGTTGCTGGTGGCAAGATCATCGAGAGTTAGAATGTCTGGGACACACTGGGGATGCTGCACCAGATGGGTGTGGTTCCAGCAGCGGGACAGGCCAGCTAGTGGTCAGCTTGCTACATATTCAGTTATCACACAGAAGGAGGATGTCCTATGTCAACAGAAGACGAAGTCCGCCAAGCATCAGACCGGTTCTACGCGGCGTTGAACCGCATGCTCAATGGCGATGCCGGGCCGATGATGGAGGTCTGGTCGCATAACTCGGACGTCACAACCATGCATCCAGTCGAGGGTCGGCAGGTTGGGTGGGAGCAGGTACGAGTTCCTTGGGAGCAGATCGCCGCGATTTGCTCGGGCGGCCAAGTCACCCTAAGAGACCCCCTGATCCGGGTAGGTGGTGACCTGGCATACCAGGTAGGCACCGAGGCCGGGGAAGGTACTCTCGCTGGACAGCAAGTCTCTTTTGAGCACCGCGTCACTAACGTCTATCGCCGTGAAGCGGGAGGCTGGAAGATAGTGCACCACCACACCGATCTCAATCCGGCAATGCAAGAAATTCTCACACGTTTGCAACCTCCACCAGGATAGGCCAGCGAGTCACCTCTGGCGCCTCTCAACATGGAAGGTGAGGAACTCGGTGGCGTGATGCTGCCGAGTTCTTTGTGGTTGAGGAAGAACCTCGTTTTTCCCCCCGCGTTCCCTAGTCAAACTGACCTAAAGCAAGCAGATTGCCTTCGCTATCTTTAAACCAGGCTCCCTTGCTCTGCCCGATCGTCGCCACACTATTGACAGTCTTCACCTCGGGCGTATCGTACTCTTCAAAGGCCACCTCTCGGGCTTTGAGTTCAGCCACGTCAGCCTCGATATCATGGGTAGTCCAGGTCATCTGTGTGTGGGTCCCGCTGGCAGCATTGGGAGAGGGAAATAACAGAAATCGAGTGCCTCCACCACAACGGTAGAACAAACCATCGCGCATATCGGGTAATTCGCTCTCTGGGGTCAGGCCTAGCTTTTCAGCGTAGAAGCGCCTGGCGCGTTGCAAATCAGTTGCTGGCAGCGCAGTATGGATAGGACGATCTGCTAACATAGGGTATACCTCCTGTGAATGGTATCTTGCAGGGCAAGCCTTTCTTCCCTCTATGAACTCTCCGGTCAGACGACGTCCGCAGAGGCGTTGGCAAGGAATGGCTGCTGCACAGTAAGCAGGAGACGAATGCGAGTGCTCCTCTTGGGAGGAAGTATCCTGCTTCCCGTCGCGCTCTGTTTATCGGAAGCGGTTGCCAGCGCCTCTGGTGTGCCGCACTACACCTCATTCTACCTCGGCTTTCTGAGTTGGTCTTGTGAAATAGCTAAGATGCCAGCTGAGTAAACAAGCAGGCACACTTAATGTGGGGGAGAGCCTGGCTGATAATAGCATGCCATTCTCGTTCTTCCGCTTCCTCTTCTTCAATAAAAAGCGCAATCACTGTTCAGGATGGGGTGCATGAGTTATAATGGTTCCCAAAAGCTGAACAGGGGATAAGCTGTGAAAGGTGGAGCGTGATACATGCCACGCATCTTCGACAACATTGACCAACGCTTGCTAGACGCACTTTGGCACACCACTCTTCACGATGGTGAAGACGCTCAAACCGGGAGCGTAATGCGAAAGGAGTTAGAGCGAGATGACGCAAGGTCATCCGGCGCAGGTGTTTGATAAACACGTTCGTCGATATATCTATGAGCACTTCGTCAAGACCGGGCAAGCTCCCACGCTCTTGCAATCTGCTCAAGCCTTTTCCTGCCCGATTGCCGACGTGCAGGCAGCCTACCAGCGGTTAGCGGAGGGACGCGCCCTCGTCCTTCAAAGCACAGGGGAAATAGTCATGGCCGAACCTTTTTCTGCCGTTCCAACAGCGTTTTATGTGAAAGTAGGCGACCATGCCTGGTGGGGCAACTGTATCTGGGATGCCCTCGGTATTCCAGCCATGCTGAAGGAGGATGCTCGTATTCTCACGACGTGTGGGTGTTGTAACGATGCGATGACCGTCACGATTCGGAACGGTTCACTTGTGGATGCAGCCGGCCTGGTCCACTTTGCCATTCCGCCAAAAGAGTGGTGGAAAAATGTAGTCTTTACGTGAAAAACAATGCTACTCTTCTGGTCGGAAGAACACGTGACCCGTTGGTGTGAACAATGGCATCAACCACGCGGAGCGGTGTTTTCGCTTGAGCAGCAATGGAAGCTTGCTCAAGCCTGGTATGCTGATCGCATGGAGCTTGACTGGCGACGCAAAACGAGCGAAGAGGTAGAGGCACTCTGGACAGAACTTGGCTTCACCTCATCGTTTTGGGCTCTTCCTCGTTAACAGGTCGATCTTCCTCCGAGAGGAGATAAGCAGCAGCCGTGCGAACCGTTTGCGAAATTCTTTCGTGAGTCTGCTTTTCACTCAATTGCAAAGCCGCCTTCTTCCGTTTCTCCTGCATAGTATTGCCGTCGTGCTTCGGCTGCCATACGGCGCAATGCTTGTTGCACATGGGGCTGGCTGATAATAGCATGCCATTCTCGTTCTTCCGCTTCCTCCTCTTCAATGGTTCTCATTGGTACAACAGCATGGTAAGCCCTGATGTAAGCTTGTATAGTATCAGGAACATGCCACTCAACAGGAAGCATGATCCCTTCTGATGGCTGCTCTTCTTGCTCTACTTCACTCATAAGGTATCTCTTTCTCAACTAAAGTATGGCTTATCCTGACTATAAACCATCTCGGCAAAAAGCGCAATCACTGTTCAGGATGGGGGTGTGCGTGAGATTTTTGCAAGAAGGGCCCTGGACCAGGGCGGAGGCAAGCTCCGCCCGTACCAACTGGCCGCTGGGTCCACCTCGTGAACGTGGTTAGTAGGGGCGTCAGCTTGCCTGCGCCCTAGGGTTGGGTGGTTTGGCTCCGCGCAAAATCTCACGCGCACCCTCTAGGATGGTCTCTTGACTCTGTACTAGAGTAGTAGACACGAGAGATAGCAAGGAACTATAATGGTTCCCAAAAGCTGAACAGGGGATAAGCTGTGAAAGGTGGAGCGTGATACATGCCACGCATCTTCGACAACATCGACCAGCGCCTGCTGGATGCTTTGCAACATACGCTGAAAATTTCGGAACGGGCTGATTTCTGCGTCGGCTATTTCAACCTGCGCGGCTGGCGCACCATCGATAGCCTGGTGGAGGGCTGGCAGGGCGACGAGCAGGGGCGCTGCCGTTTGCTGATCGGGATGCAGGAGAAGCCCGAAGATGAACTGCGCAAAATTTTCAGCCTTAAGAGCGGGCAGGAGATCGACCAGGGCACCATTGTGCGCCTCAAAGCGCGCATGGCGCAGGAGTTCCGCGAGCAATTGCTTGTCGGCGCGCCATCGAATGCCGATGAAGAAGGTTTGCGCCGCCTGAGCCGGGAACTGAGAAGCGGCAAACTGGTGGTCAAGCTCTTTTTGCGCCACAAGCTGCATGCCAAGCTCTACCTGTTCTACCAACAGAGCAATCCCATCACGCCCATCGTTGGCTACATGGGCAGTAGCAACCTCACCTTTGCTGGATTGTCGGGCCAGGGCGAGCTGAACATTGATGTCGTCGATAGCGATGCCTGCAAGAAGCTCGAGAAGTGGTTCAATGATCGCTGGGAAGATCGCTGGTGCCTGGATATCTCGCAGGAACTGGCCGATATCATCGACGAGAGTTGGGCGCGTGAAGAGATGCTCCCGCCGTATTATATCTACCTCAAGATGGCCTATCACCTCTCGGAAGAGGCCCGCACCGGTCTGCTGGAATTTCGCATTCCCCGTGACTTCAAAGATCGCCTCTTCGAGTACCAGGTCGCCGCGGTCAAGATCGCTGCCCATCACCTGAACAGGCGCGGCGGCGTGCTGATCGGCGATGTCGTTGGTCTCGGCAAGACGTTGATGGCAACGGCGCTGGCACGCATCATGCAGGACGACTATGGCACCGAGACGCTGGTGCTCTGCCCCAAGAACCTCGTCACGATGTGGCGCGACTACCTGCATGACTATCACCTCGTCGGCGAGGTCCACTCTGTCAGCAATGTGCAGCATGAACTGCCCGACCTGCGGCGCTTCCGCGTGGTGATCATCGACGAGAGCCACAACCTGCGCAATCGCGAGGGCAGACGCTACAAGGTGATCAAAGATTATATCGAGAAGAACGAGAGCAAATGTATCCTGCTGACGGCCACGCCCTACAACAAAACCTACCTTGACCTCTCAGCCCAACTGCGTCTGTTTCTCTCGGATGACCAGAGCAAAGACCTGGGCATCCGCCCAGAACGCCTGATCAGCCAGATCGGCGAATCACGCTTCTACGCGGCATATCAATGCCCGGTGCGCTCGCTGACCGCTTTCGAGAAAAGCGACTACGCCGATGACTGGCGCGATTTGATGCGTTTGTACCTGGTGCGGCGCACGCGCAGCTTCATCCAGGAGAACTACGCTCAGACCGACGCTGAGACGGGGCGCAAGTACCTGCTCTTCCCCGATGGCAAGCGTTCCTACTTTCCCGAGCGTGTGCCCCGCACCGTCAAATTCGCCGTCAACGATGAGCAAGCCGGTGATCCTTATGCTCTCCTCTACTCCGATAGCGTCGTTGAGGCGATCAATACGCTGAATTTGCCGCGCTATGGCCTGGCAAACTATATCTTGCCGCCCCAGAAATCCAAGCCGGCACCGGCGGAGAGGCAGCAGCTTGATAGCCTCTCGAAAGCTGGCAAGCGGTTGATGGGTTTCTGCCGTACCAACCTGTTCAAACGGCTGGAGAGCGGCGGCCCAGCCTTCTTGCAATCTCATCGAGCGGCACGTGCTGCGCAACTACGTCTATCTCCATGCCATTGAGAACGAGCTAGCGCTGCCCATCGGGACGCAAGATGCCGAACTGCTCGATCCAGGGGTGAGCGACGAAGACGAAAACGTCCTGCTGCCGGATGCCGCAGATGAGAACGGGGACGGCGGCGAAACCACGCTCATGGCCGGCATGATCGTCTCGCCTTTGCATAGCGAGGAAGAGTATCGCCGACGAGCTGCGCAGGTCTACCAGCAGTATGCCACGCAGTACCGCAGGCGCTTCAAGTGGCTGCGTCCCTCACTCTTGAGCGCCAACCTGAAAAAGGATTTGCTCCAGGATGCGCGAGCGCTGCTCCAGGTGCTCACGCAATGCGGGACATGGAACGCGGCAAAGGATGCCAAGCTGGCCGCGCTGGTCGATCTGCTGACCAACCGGCACCCCGATGAGAAAGTGCTGGTCTTCACGCAGTTTGCCGACACGGTGGAGTACCTCACCAGGCAGCTCAAGGCGCGGGGTATCGCCGCGCTTGAGGGCGTCACGGGCGACTCTGATGATCCGACCGCGCTGGCCTGGCGCTTCAGCCCTGTGAGCAACGACAAGCGTGAGCAGGTCAGGTCAACAGACGAACTGCGCATCCTGATCGCAACGGATGTGCTGAGCGAGGGGCAAAACCTGCAAGACGCGGCGATTGTCGTCAACTACGATCTGCCGTGGGCCATTATCCGGCTGATCCAGCGAGCCGGGCGCGTGGACCGCATCGGGCAACAATCGGATACCATCGCTTGCTATTCCTTCTTACCGGCCGAGGGCGTGGAGCGCATCATTCGCCTGCGCGAGCGTGTGCGCACGCGGCTACAACAAAACGCCGAAGTGGTCGGCACCGACGAAGCCTTCTTTGAAGATGAGGCGAATACGCAGTCCCTGGTTGACCTGTACAACGAAAAGGCGGGTATCCTGGACGGTGAGGCCGATACCGAGGTAGACCTGGCATCGCAGGCGTATCAGATCTGGAAGAATGCGACCGATGCCAATCCCAAATTGAAGGGCATCATTGAGAAGTTGCCCAACGTGGTCTTCTCGACGCGCGCCCATCGCGGCACGGCGGCAGCTCCAGAAGGCGTGCTGGTCTACATGCGTACGGCAGATGGCAACGATGCGCTGGCGTGGGTGAACCGCAAAGGTGAGAACGTGACGCAGTCGCAACTGGCGATCCTGCGAGCCGCCGCCTGCACTATCGAGGAAAAGCCTATTCCTCGCCCACCGGAGCAGCACGAGCTGGTCAAGCAGGGAGTAGAGCATATCGTTGAGGAGCAGGCGCAAAGCGGCGGTGGGCAGCTTGGCGGTCCTTCCGGGGCGCGCCGCCGCACCTATGAGCGCCTCAAGCAGTATGCCGAGTCCATGCAAGGGACGCTGTTCCCGCCATCGCCTGAGCTGCTGGCTGCTATCGACGAAATCTATCGCTATCCTTTGCGTGAGTCGGCCAAAGATACGCTCAACCGGCAGTTGCGAAGCGGGATCGATAACGAGCAGTTGGCGCAACTGGTGGTAGATTTGCGGGCAGATGATCGCCTGTGCATTGTGCAGGATGAGACGGAGCAGCAGGAGCCGCAGATTATTTGCTCGTTGGGGTTGTTTGAGGGAGAGGCAAGCGAGAAATGATAGCAGGAACCGAAAGATTTCGTTCAGACCTGCTCAAGCTCCTGCCAAATTTTGCAATTCATCTTTGGCCACTTCAAGGTTTCCGCTTACTACCTGTAAATAGTAATCCATGCGCGTCGAGTGGAAGACCTCTAAGGCCGCCTCATAGCAGGCGATGGCGCGCTTCAGGTTGGCCTGGCGGTCTCCTGCTGGCAAGTTGCGGTAGGCGTTCCCCAGATTGTTCTGTGTCATAGCCCAATCGACTGGGAAGGCCTCACGCGTGTAGGACCTCTAAGGCCGCCTCATAGCAGGCGATGGCGCGCTCAGGTTGGCCTGGCGGTCTCCTGCTGGCAAGTTGCGGTAGGCATTCCCCAGATTGTTCTGTGTCATAGCCCAATCGACTGGGAAGGCCTCACGAGTTCGGACCTGTAAGGCCGCCTCATAGCAGGCGATGGCGCGCTCCAGGTTGGCCTGGCGGTCTCCTGCTGGCAAGTCGCTGTAGGCAGTCCCCAGATTGTTCTGTGTCATAGCCCAATCGACTGGGAAGGCCTCACGAGTTCGGACCTGTAAGGCCGCCTCATAGCAGGCGATGGCGCGCTCCAGGTTGGCCTGGCGGTCTCCTGCTGGCAAGTCGCTGTAGGCATTCCCCAGATTGTTCTGTGTCATCAGCCCAATTCGACTGGGAAGGCCTCACGGAGTGTACGGACCTGTAAGGCCGCCTCATAGCAGGCGATGGCGCGCTCCAGGTTGGCCTGGCGGTCTCCTGCTGGCAAGTTGCGTGGCACCCAGATTGTTCTGTGTCATCGCCCAATTTACTGGGAATGCCTCACGAGTGTAGACCTGTAAGGCCGCCTCATAGCAGGCGATGGCGCGCTCAGGTTGGCCTGGCGGTCGCCTGCTGGCAAGTGGTAGGCGTTCCCCAGATTGTTCTGTGTCAGCCCAATCGACTGGGAAAGCCTCACGCGTGTAGACCTCTAACGCCGCCTCATAGCAGGCGATGGCGCGCTCCAGGTTGGCCTGGCGGTCGCCTGCTGGCAAGTCGCTGTAGGCAAGTCCCCAGATTGTTCTGTGTGCCTAGCCCAATTGACTGGGAAGGCCTCACGCGTGTAGACCTCTAACGCCGCCTCATAGCAGGCGATGGCGCGCTCCAGGTTGGCCTGGCGGTCGCCTGCTGGCAAGTCGCTGTAGGCAACCCCCAGATTGTGTTGGAGACGAGCAACTTCCGCTGGATCGCCTTGAAAGGCGGTAAGTAGCCAGCTATAGAGGATAATCGCGGTTACCCCGTCCTGCGTATAGTGATGCCGGTCCGCCTGAACCAGTGCGTCATAGGCTTGTTCCTCTATGTTTGCAGGCATGAGTTCAGTGGGTGCCTGTGTCACTGCTTCCAACAGCGGTTCCCAGACAGCAAGGGTAGCGCGTTGAGCAACAATGCCAAGTTTGATGGCAGGTTCAGGATCTCCCAGTGCTAGTGCATGGTATGCTTCCTCAATATGGACCTGCCAATCCACCATTCCTCGTTGCAGGGAGGATAGCTGTGTACTTGCAAGCCGGTGAAAATGCTCTCGCAGACGCGTATGCGTTCGGTAATAATCGCTTTCAGGTTCATGATCTGGTGGCAATTGCCGAAGCAGGAGTGTACGTACAAGAGGATGAAACACGATTCGGTGATCGTCGATGGCACTCATGAACGTGAGACGGCGATAGCGGTTCCATCGCTCTCGCGCCTCCACATCAGTGGGCAATTGTAAAATCACTCGCAGGGAAGCAATGTCGAGAAAGCGTGGTGCGGCACAGAAAATCAGCTCTTTCCGTTCGGGTTCAGGAAGCTGGCGCAAGAAGAGGTTGAGCAGGTAGTCTCCGACCTGTTCATCTTCGTGGTCAGGTACGATCTCTGGAGACACATCAGCAAGCTCAAAGTCGTCGGGGTTCAACGTCTCACCACGTACATCTGCCTCCAGCACAGCTTCAGCAGCAAGGGCGAGGTAGAGTGGATGACCGTGAGTCGCACGATCAATCGTCTGCACCAGTAGATCATGCTGAGTAAATGCCCGTGTGTGTTCCCGTTCACCAAACTTCAACAAGTAGCTGCGGGTATCATCTTGCCCAAAATCACGGAGCCAGAGTGTAAGATAGAGATCCTTAAGCCGGAGAAAGCGTCTATTCCCTGGGAGATGCTGCTGCCAGTCCGTGTATAGCTCTCGGATACGTTGCTGCACCGCTTGTTCATCTCGGGCTGCCGTTCTTTGTGCAAAAGCGGGTTGCTGTTCTGCTTCGCTCAATCCAGGTAAACGGTCTCGGCTCCCAATCACGAGCAAGAATGGATCAGTCGTTCCTTGTTTGCGCTGCTCGGTCGTGAGTACTTGCAGGAGACGAGTAGCTGTGCTGCTGGAAGTACGCTGTAACGCTTCAAAGCCATCCAGGAAGAACACCACGTTCGCTGTTTTACTCCAGGCAAGTGGAGGATCAGAACGTACAAGCGCATCGTAAAGATCAGCCATAAAGGCAGCAGGCAGCAACTGTTGCACCAGGTGTTCTCTTTCGGGTTTGCCCGGCATACTCAACACATGCAAACGGAGAAGGACATCCTTCATCGTCGCATTGGCGTTCAGCCCGGTATCGGCACTGTGCATGCGATACCACTTCCAGCCAGTGCTGTCTTCCAGGTAGCTCAAGAGTTCTTTCACTGGCTTAATTTGCCCGGCCAGATTCAGCCCCGCTAACAGCGGTAGGACAAAGGGGAGCGTGTAACCCAGTGTACTGCCCAGGGCACTGGCTGCTTCAAAGACCTGCTTTCCGGTTGCAAGTTTGCGTCGAACCTCCTGAGGGCCAAAGGAAGAGAGGTCTTCACCGCTTGAAGTCGCCTGGGCAATGAGTGCTCCCAGGTCGAAGCGAGGAAAGGTCAGGTGCTTTCCCTGCCCATCATCATGTTGCTGAAGCTGGTCACGCAGGCTCACGAGGATGAGGAGGAGATCTGTTGGAGTATGGGGGAGGGTAAAGTCCAAAGAGGCATAGGGCAGAGCGGCACGCCCTTCGGATAAGCAACATTTTTGCAGACGCAGGTATTCTATCAGTGTACTTTTGCCGCTGCCACCGGGGGCAATGAAGGCAAGGATGGGCAGAAGCGGCCAGGGCTTTTCGGGGTCACGTCCGCGCAGATGGTCAAAGAGTGCAATGGCTTCGTGGCGGTCGGTGAACGTTTCGAGCTGATTTTTGAGCATCCTGCGTCTTCTCTCTATCTACTCTCGATGACAAAAGACAATCATCAGTGTTGCAGTATTGCAGTAGAGTATAGCAGAGGAGAGAAGAAGATACAACAAGCGAGAGTGTTGTGGGTGCGGTTCATTTTTTGCGTCGAGCCAGGCCACCCCAACCTCCCAGGGCGCAGGCAAGCTGACGCCCCTACTAACCGCACGGGCGTGGTTAGTAGGGGCGTCAGCTTGCCTGCGCCCTGGTTGACCTGTACAGCGAAGATGAAGTACCTTCTCACACACGATCATGAGGACACACGTCTGGATGGAGGACCAGCGGGAAGTGTGCGTGACTCCTCCATCTTCATTGTTCCTCGTTGACAGCACACGTTGTCAATCCAGTTTATGAGACACTGGTATTCATAACTAGATCATAGCCATACCCATCCGAGGTGCTATTTACCAGCCGCCCTGGCGGGGACTGTTCTAGCGGGTAATGCTTTCTCACAGTAGGCAATAAAATGCGGGAAGGGTGTGGTGCCAGCATCTGCTAGGGTGTAGTCCTCGGTTAAAAACTTGAGGTAGCCTTTAATACTGGGATGCTCATAGACGCGGATGAACTGGCGTTTAAAGAAGTTCATTTCCTGCTCCGTCAGTAACTTGTCTGCGTAGACTTCGCAGACGAGGTCCATGAAACGGAGCAAGCGGTTCACTAAACGCTCGTGGGCTGAATACGCTACGGTCGCTCCATAGACGAACTGACCCTTTTCTAGCAGGAAAAAGGCTTCACCGAAATCAGCATCCCCAAAAACCATGAGGTAGAGTTCTTTGAACAACGTGGCCCTGTTTTGCCTCGTGTGACGACGAAGCGCCAAGAAAATACTGATGAAGGCCACCATCAGCAGCACGAAGTTGACGAGATCAGCGTACGAGACGGTGTTCTGAACCTGGAGCATCCTGCATCTCCTCTCCGGAAAACGCTTTTAAATATCTGTTTACTGAAGCTGTCTGCTCTTTTTGCCTGGTTGCATATAGTATGCTCGAAAATCCACGAAGATACTCTACGCAAATGCTCGGAGGTTTGGGAAGGTATTCCCCTCTCCTGGTCGTGTATCTTACAATACCACAAGCTGGATTTCACCCCGATTTCTACTTGTCATTAAGAACGGTTGTTGCTTGTGAGTCACGGGAGTACACGAAGGAAATTCAGCTGCAACCGAAACAGACCTATTGTAATATCACGCTCTAGAAGGGCATAAGGTTTCAGTAGCAACTTCTGAAACGTTCTGCTAGTTCTCCTCGTGTTTAAAGCAAGAGTGAATTTGGTGTGTACCGAAACAGTATGCCTTTTCGACCGGAAGAGACATCTCTAGACACAAGAAGGAGAGTTTTATGTTCAGTGTCCTGGGTGAGGCTCCACTCCTCACGCTCAATTTGGGGAACCTGCATCTAGTTCTTTATCAGAGTCAAGTTCTGTACTTGCTTGTCGCAGTAGTTGTCAGTCTGGTGACAGAGTTCATTGTGGGCTGGCGATCCACCTTGAGCATCATTGGCGCGATCGTTGCCGCACTGGTAGGGATATGGATCGTCACCAGTGTGGTCACCCTCATCATTCCTGGTGATCTCGTCCTCTTCGGGATACCACTCTTCAAAGCGCTCATTGGAGCGATCTTGTTTGCGGCACTCTGGTATCTGCTGACTTCCCGCATCTGGCATCGCCATCGCCCATACAAGCGGCGTCCAGCCACCGTATAAGCCAGAGTCGTCCTTTCGTAGCCGGTGCTGGAGAGAGCATATTGCTCCCTCCGTACAACCGGCTACTTGTGAATTTTGCCCCAAATTGGTACGGTTTACTGACCTTGTCTTCTCACTTTTTCACCTCCATCTCAGTTTGTTCACAGGTTCAACTCAGAAAGACCACGTATACTTAATAGGCGGTGCATCAAAGCAGAGACGTTGGCAAACGCTTCCACAAGCGTGCCATGAGACAACGAGCAGGACTCTTTCTTGCAGAGGGAGCAACAACACTCTTCTCGTGCTTGATGCGCCACATCCTACATTGCGCAATGTACGATATAAAACGTTTTTGTAGAGCAGTATGACGTAGATGAACCAAGATAGGCGTTTCAGCCCCTTTTGCTTTACAGCAGAAAGTGAGAAGTACTATGTTACCAATGCATATCAAAGTAGGGTTGGTCACTGTCCTCTCGTGTCTCGCGCTCTTGCTCGGACTCCTCTCTACCGCAGGTGGAGCCTCGGCCCATAGCCTCCAGGCTACCCACAGCCAGGCGAGCGTCAGTGTATCGACGGAGGATCGTTGTTTCAGAATCTTTGTCAGGAGAGACGATTTTGACCGAAGATTCTCCCACTTCAGAGGTTTCAGGCACAGAGACTCCGGCTTCTTCCGGATCGTCTGCACCCGCCACCACCACCATGGGTTTGGTTTCGGGGGATGATGGCTTCTGAAAGAAGCGAGACAGCGCAAACCCTTCATCGCTTCGTTTAAAGAAGGCGGCTGGCCGTGGACCAGCCGCCTAGGTGTTCTCATATTGCCTCCCAGGAGAGTTCACGCCAGGGTCATCGACGGTACAACACTGTGACTTGCAGGAATTAATTGGCAATCTGGGCCTGCTTATGATATGCTTCACAAAAATTTCCAATTTGTGGCTAAAATCACACAGTGCTTAAAAAAGGTGACGGCCAGCAGGCAGACGGCGCAAATGCAAGGGATGTGTCTTTGCCCTGCAGCCCCCTTTGTTTGCTGAAAAAAGACGGGACGCAGGGCTGACCACAAGAGACAGACAGCGAGGCGTTCCTGCCGACTTTCTCCATAGGAGACCGAAAGACCATGAATTGCTGGCTCTACTTGCTCTTACTCGCGGCCCCGGCGGCCGTTCTCGCCGAGTCCTTACATGCGTCGCCGCTGGCCACCTTTGTGCTCGCGGCGCTGGGGCTCGTCCCGCTCGCAGGGTTGATCGGCCTCGCCACCGAGGTGCTGGCAGCGCGCCTGGGGCATGGCATTGGCGGTCTGCTCAACGCGACCTTCGGCAACGCGGCGGAGATCATCATCGGCCTGACCGCGCTGGCCGCAGGTCTGCCTGAGGTGGTGCGGGCCTCGCTGGCCGGGTCCATCATCGGCAACGCGCTGCTCGTGTTGGGCACGTCGATGCTTGTGGGTGGGTGGCGCTACCGGCGGCAACGGTTTAGTCGCCGCGTGGCCGGCCAGTATGCGGCCATGCTCACCCTGGCAGTGATCGGCATGGCAATCCCATCGCTACTGGCAACGGTCGGCGAGAGCACACGCCCCGGAGCGGACGTGGTGCGCGGCAGCCAATTGCATCAGCTCAGCATTGGGGTGGCCATTATCTTGCTGGTGTGCTACGCGGCCTACATCGCCTACTCGGTCTTCGGCGTGCACGCATCCCGCGACGACCTGCTCACTAGCTCAGCCTCCATCTCCGGTGACGAGGCGCGCACGCCACATGACTCTGTCCACGTATCGGAGCCTGCAGGAGAAACCGCCATACAGCGGCAGAAAGCTTCCGCCGGTCCACTCGCAGCACTTGCCACCTGGTGGAGGACCACACTCTGGCTTCCGATTGTCGTGCTAGCCAGCGTGACGGCAGTCACTGCGGTCATGAGTGAGGTACTGGTGAGCGCCATCGAGCCACTGACCCACCAGGTGGGACTGAGTCCTTTTTTTGTCGGTCTCATCATTCTGCCGATTGTGGGCAACGCTGCTGAGCACTACTCCGCCATCACCTCGGCCACCCACAATCACATGGAGATCTCGATGGCCATTACCGCTGGCTCGTCGATCCAGATCGCCCTGCTGGCCGCGCCCATCCTGGTACTCGCGGGTCCACTCATCGGCGTGCCGCTTGACCTCAACTTCTCGCTGCTGGAAGTGGCGATGTTTGGCCTGGTGACTGGGCTCTACGCGCTCATCAGCCTGGACGGGGAATCCACCTGGCTCGAAGGACTCCTCCTGTGCGCCTTCTACCTGATCCTGGCGGTCGGCACTTTCTTTCCACCGGCCTAGCAGGGTCTTGTTCCTATTGCTATCAACAAAGCAGATGAGAGATTGTACTAATCTGGTTTCTAGCTAACAGAGAATACGGCGGTCTCGATGAGGCACTTGCCTGCGCAAAAGATGCTCTATCTCATTCATTTCTATCTGGCTTCTCCTAGCCGTTTGCCAGTGATGACTGATCTATCTTGCAGGATGATATCTGCATCGGAGGCATAGTGATCCCGTTTTTTGATCAGTAACCAGGCCTTCTCTCCCAGCCGTTTCTGTCGGATGAGCGCAAATTCCCCGCGCAATTTTACTCCGAATAGCAGAAAACGGAGCTCACCCTGGTTCAGTTGCGCTCTTACCTGCTCCTGCATGGCGTCTTTGGTTTTCCCCGCAAGGGGTCTGTATGTTCCCTGATCCCAGACGATGACTTCTCCTGCTCCATACTCGCCCTCTGCAATCACCCCTTCGAAGGTTCGATACTCCAGGGGATGATCTTCCACCATGATCGCCAGCCGTTTCTCTTGTGGGTTCAGCGATGGGCCTTTCGGCACTGCCCAGCTTTTCAAGACGCCATCGAGTTCCAGCCGAAAATCGTAATGAAGGTGGGAAGCCTGGTGCTTTTGCACCACAAAGACGAGAGAGTTTTGCGTTCCCTTCATCTCCTCTTCTGATGCTGGCCCTTCAGGAACATTCTGCCTCTTGTTCAATGCATCGGAGTTCATATTTTACTCCTGCCTCTTCCTCATTGGGAATGGGTCGATGAGACTCTGAAAGTTCTTCTTTCCCATGCCCTTAGCTAAGCTGAAATGCTATGCGATGTGCTGATCCGTAGTGAGTACTGGTGCGAAGAGATCGCCTAGTCGCCCGACGCGCTCGAGTACCACCTGCGGAGTCAGGTCAGCTGGGTGAATGTCACCGGCATCCAGTTCTTCCCAGCTGAGCGGCGTGGAGACTGTCGGGTGAGGAGTACTGGCACGCAGGGTGTAGGGGGCCGCTGTGTTGCGACCGATGCTGTTCTGTCCAGAGTCAATCGTGACGCGACCTCCCCGGTGCGTCGCACCCTGAGCGATGGCAATCAGATCGGGATAGGTGGTAGCGAGCTGCTGTCCCACCGCTTTGACCCAGCTGCGTACGCGCTCGAAGGTATACCCAGCTACTAACGGCATGTAGATATGCAGACCGCGTCCACCGCTGGTCTTCGGATATCCCCTGACTCCTGCTTGCTCGAGCCTGTCATGGAGCCGCAGCGCTGCCTCCCGAACGTCAGTGAAAGACGCTATATCACCGGGATCCAGATCAAAAATGGCCTGATCGGGCTGCGTGAGGTCCGGGACATGTGAACTCCAGAGGTGGAATTCGATGGCCCCCTCGTTGGCAAACCAGATCAGGCCCGCTGCAGTGTCGATCAGTGGCAAAGGAACCATGTGGTCGACCGTCTTGGGCCGATACGGTACCCTCTGGAGCCAGTCGGGTGCATATTCAGGGCAGTCGCGTAGGTAGTACGATTCGCCAGAGACGCCTTCGGGGAACACGCGCAGTGTCACTGGACGGTCTTTGAAATAGGGGAGCGCCACGTGTGCGATCTGCCGGTAATAGTGCAGCATGTCACCTTTGGTGAACCCTGCCTCTGGCCAGTAGCGTTTCTCCAGGTGCGCTACCTGTACGGTCTGACTTCCGAGTTGCCACGTTTCAGATGAGGCACTCATATGGGTGTCCTTCTCACACTTTTTCTTGCTGTTGCCGTTCTCACTGTCTTGAAATGGCTCTCCCAAGCAAGATTTCATTATTCACATGGTATATTTTATCATAGACCCTGTCAATTATTCATGTTTGAGCTAGAGCAGGGCCATTCAAAAGTCCTCAACGAAGGGCCTGCGGCCCCAAATAGATTTTTGTTGTGGTGCGTGCGGACTGCGTCCGCACGCACCACAACAAAAAAAATTCCTGTCCCCGAAGGGGACGCGAGAAGAGAAACGACGACTCATATACTAATTGATAGCAAAGCAGAGGACTTATCACCAGGAAATCTGCTCCACTGGTGGGAACAGCGGGAGAACCGAAGGACGACTTTGCGGCCTGTCTCGGTGAGGCAGTGACCCCCATCAAAAAACGGTTCCCCGTCCACCAGGGCTTCAAGCGCCTATTGGGCTTGTTGCAGCAGCCCTCATCCTTGAGATGATCGAGGGGTGACTGCCTATCCAGTATGAGTTTGCGCAGGCTCTGGCAGGACGATCTCCCCACTGTCGAGCAAAGAAGAGGCAAGAGAACACGTGACTGCACCAGGTCAGAGAGGAGGCGTGAGATGGCTCAAAGCAGGTTGCCATCCCCATTGGACCCTTCACCGTTTTCGTATGTCGTCGGCATTGATATCGGCAGTCAGAATTGTAGTAGGTGTGTCCTGAGACCAGACAAACGCTTGGTCCACAAAGCCAGTCTGTTTGCCAATACGGCATCGGGCTTCCAGCTCTTGCAGAACCAGCTCGCAGGTCTGGGCGTGCCGGCTTCGCAGATCCTCATTGGGATGGAAGCAACGTCGCGCTACGGGGACGCGCTCTTTCACTTCTTGCAGCAGCAGGGCTATCAGCTGTGCTTGTTGCACCCGGCACAAACCCATCAGTTTGCGCAACGGCGTGGACTGCGAGCCAAAACGGACAAACTGGATGCAGTCACGATTGCGCATGTGCTGCTGAGTGGCGAAGCCCGCGTGGGCTATGTGCCAGATGAACTGATCGGCTCCTATCGCGAACTGGTGCGGTTACATACGCACCTGACCGATGAGATCGCACGCTACAAGAATGAGATCCATGCGCTCTTGCAGGTGCTCTTCCCCGAGTTCAACCAGGTCTTTGCTGATGCGTGCCGCCCCACGGCCTTAGCGGTGCTCCAGCGCTATCCCAGTGCCGCCGCCCTGAGCACGGTGAGTGTGGAGGAGCTCACCACGCTCTTGCAGCAACTGGCCCCGCGCAACTACGGACGCCAGACGGCCCAAACATTGCTTGAGTTGGCTCGCACGTCGGTGAGTCCAGGGCTGGCGCAACGAGCACGCAGCACCAGTATGCGGATCTTGTGCGATCAACTCAAGCACACGCGGGAGAATTCTGGCCCAGGTCGAAGCCGAGCTTGAGCAGTTGCAAGAGCAGGATAGCGGCTCGCAGCGGCTCAGCGGGGTGCCGGAGTTTGGAGACAAGACCGTTGCCGTGCTCCGAGCCGAATTGGGCGATGTGGCCCGTTTCCAGCGCATCGACCAGGCGGTGGCCTCGGCTGGCCTGGATCTGGCGATCAGGACCAGTGGCAAATGGCAAGGACAGGCCAAGCTCTCCAAACGTGGCAGTGGGTTGCTCCGGCGGGTCTTGTATTTGGCCGCTGTGCGCTCTGTCCACATGAGCGACTCGGCCTTTGGAGCCTATTACCATCGGCTGGTCGCACGTGGGCTGCGCAAGGGGTCAGCCTTGATTGCCGTGATGCGCAAAATGCTGATCGTGGCCGTCCACTTGCTCAAAACCGGAGAGGAGTATGATCCGGGCAGAGTCGCCCGCGCGTGTAGAGGCTGATCCCGCGCGGGATCAGCCTCTACACGCGCCCCCCACCCCCCAGCCGCATGCTCAGGGGCGGCTAGGGCTTGAACCGGGCTCCTGAGCCTGGCTCTGGCAGAGAGGAGACACCTGCATCAGCGGCGGCTTCAAGAGCGACGAGGCTTCGCCTGGCTGCCAACACCCCTGCTCCAAGTGCGCAGGAGCACAGGGCAGAGCGCTTGAGCACGAGCACTCAAGCGCAAGAGGGACTCTTTGTCTCTATGCAGGCTCTTGCATAGCCTGGGAGTTTTGCCGGTAGCGTATCCTTTGCTAAGGGTTGGTTTTGCAGGGCAGCTTCACAGGCTATGCGAAATCTCGACCCTTAGAGATTGATACGCTACCGTTTTGCCAGGGGGCTTGACAAATTCTATGGCTTCTTTTGAATAGCCCTGGAGCTAGAGGGATGGGGAGGTGGCAGCAGCCAAACTGCATCAGATAGCTCCCCTGCCGAGTGGTGAAGTCAGGGAGACTGGATCCTGGCAACGGCAGATCGAAGTGTTTCCTGCATCTGGAGGAGGGCTGCTTCATCTTTGTAGCGTTGTCTCGGCCAAAAGAAGCCCCTGAGGCCATCCCTTTTGTGGCGAGGCACGAGGTGAATATGCATATGGGGTACGCTTTGACTGATACGGTTGTTGATGGCAATAAATGTTCCATCGGCCTGTAAGCCCTCTTCTATGGCCCGTTCCAACAGTTGTGCATTCTGAAACAATGGCCCGACAAGTGAAGCAGGAAGATCGGCGAGCGTTTCGTAATGGTCCTTCGGCACCAGAAGGCAGTGTCCAGGAAAAAGAGGCCTTCTATCTAAAAAGGCCAGGGAAATGCCATCTTCAAAGACAATGTACGCCTTTTCTTCACCATGGATGATTTTACAGAACGCGCACGTCTTGCTGAAGTGTGTTTGGCTGACAGGAGATCCTTGCATGCGTGACACCTCTCTTTTCGTGAAGAAAGTCAATGAGTTTGATTTCTACCAATGGAGTTCTGTATCCGCGATGATGTGATGACAGTATTTTGCACGCTATAATATTACTACATGTCGGATGCGCCGGCTGTCAATACGCACCTGAAGTCGAAGAAAGTTTGAGGCCTGTTGGAAACAGATGCGCCTCAGATGTACGACACCAGGCCGTGAAGCAACTCGACGGCAAGAAAGAGGAACACCCTTTGGAATTTGCAAGCCTTGCGCACTCCTTCGAAAAACTGGGAAAAACCAGCTCCCGGCTGGCTTTGATTGCGATTTTAGCGGAGCGTCGCTCCTTGAGAAACCGCTGGTTGAACGCATGAAGATTATTGAAGCAACCATTCAACCTGACGACATCCTCATGCTCACCAATCATCAGATGGTGAGGGATGCCAAAACGCTCTCGCTCCTCTTCGAAGAAGCCATCAGCAAGGGGTTGGAAGGAGTGGTGGTCAAAAAGCTGGAAAGCCCCTACGAAGCAGGCGCGAGAAATTTCAATTGGGTGAAACTCAAGAGACACTCAGCTGGAGCATTGCAGGACACCATCGACTGCGTCTTGCTGGGATACATTTTTGGCAGGGGCAAGCGCGCGGCATTCGGGGCGGGCGCACTGCTCGTTGGGGTGTATGATCCAAAGCAGGATATGTTCGTCACCGTGTCAAAAATTGGCACGGGTTTAAGCGATGAAGAATGGCGCAGTATCAAGGAGCGCACCAAAGGACTGGTCGTCGATCACAAGCCGGCCCGCGTCTCATCGCTGATCGAACCGAGCGTCTGGCTCGAGCCGAAAATGGTCATCGAAGTGTTGGCAGATGAAATCACGCGTTCGCCCATCCATACCGCTGGAAAAGTAGGAGATGAGCCGGGATATGCGCTGCGCTTTCCAAGACTCGTCACATTTCGAGAGCAGGATAAAAAGCCCGAGGATGCAACGACCGTGGAAGAGTTGATCGAAATGTACCGAAGTCAAGGCAAGAAGTAGTGTTCTATTGAGCCCATTTAGGTATATGAACATTGGAAAGGAGAAAATACTCATGAAAATAAAGCGCATGGGTTGTACAGGACTGAATGTCTCCGAGATATGCCTGGGGACAATGACATTTGGCAATCAATGCGATGAGCCAACATCACGTGCTATTATGGACAGGGCATTTGATGAGGGCGTTACATTCTTTGATACCGCCGATGCCTATCCGCTTGGGGCTACTCTGGAGACGGTCGGGCGAACCGAAGAATACATTGGACGCTGGCTCAAAGGTCGGCGTGATCAGATTGTGCTGGCGACAAAGTTTTTTGGGCCGATGGGACAAGGTCCTAATGACAAGGGTGGGTCGCGCAAGCATATTTTCAAGGCCGTCGAGGAGAGTTTGCGCCGCTTGAATACAGACTACATCGATCTCTACCAGATGCATTTTCCCGACTCTGAGACGCCCATCGATGAGACGTTGCGCGCCTTAGATGACCTTGTCCACAGCGGCAAGGTACTCTACACCGGTTGCTCGAATTATCCTGCCTGGCTGCTCTGCAAGGCACTATGGACGAGCGACAAACTCGGCCTTGCGCGTTTTGATTGTGTACAACCACGCTACAACATCTTATTCCGCCATATCGAAGCTGAGTTGCTGCCGCTGGCTATCGACGAGGGGATAGGTGTCATCAGCTATAATCCGCTTGCAGGCGGCTTACTCACGGGGCGCTATCAACCTGGGCAAACACCGAGCGAGGGGACGCGCTTCACTGTCAATAATGCAGGGCAGCTCTACCAGGCTCGCTATTGGCAAGATCCGCAGATGCAAGCAGTGGAGAAGCTGAAGGCATTTTGCCAGGAGCGTAACATCTCGGTGTCGCAACTCGCTATCGCATGGGTGCTGGCCCAACCAGCTATTACCTCGGCTATTGTTGGCGCGAGTAAACCGGAGCAGCTCGATCAAACACTACCTGCGGTTGATCTTGTGCTGGATGAGCAGATGCTTGCGGCATGCGATGATGTCTGGTACCAGTTGCCAAAGGAACGAAACCGGGATATAGCATTTCACTAGGCAAGTTAATGCTCTTCACATGAAGTGGCATTTCAGATGTCTGTGCGCTCAGGCTGCTTCACAGCGTAGAGGAGGAGGTGCTGTCCCCACTGGTCCACGTCGCGCTCGTACCGCATGCCAATCTTCTCCGCAATGTGGCGTGAGGCAGTATTGCCAGGTGCAATAAGTGAAATTATGCGCGGGAAGCCCAACTGCTGCAGCCCATAGTCTTTGAGCGCCTGAATCCCCTCCAAAGCCAGGCCGCGCTGCCAGTACTGCGGTGCCAGCACATACCCCAGTTCTATCTCTGGCAGCCCCTCTACCTCCTGTTTCAGGAGTCCACACTGCCCGATAAAGCGCTGGTCGCTCTTCTGAATAGTGGCAAAGAATGAGTGTCCATACATCTCATATTCTCGGATATATTCCCGCAGAACGTGCTCCATCTCATGCCTGCTGTGCGGCCCACCAAGGAAGCGCGTCACTTCAGGGTCCGCATAGAGTGCTGTGAGATCATCCAGGTCGGAGAGCGTCAATGGCCGAAACAGCAGATGTTCCGTCTCTAAAATAATCATGGTATCCTCACATGTAGTATAAAATAATGAACGACAATTCCTATCCTTACCCTGCCGCATTACCTATCCATTATATTTCTCTCGTACAAATGTGACAACTGAGACGCACATGGTCCTACTTTAGAGTATAATCATCCGACATTTTAGGGAAAAGGAAAATTTGGGGAGTGCACACCGTCCCCCAGACGGCGTTCCCCAAACCCTGGCAGGGAGGCTTCGCCTGCACCCCTATTGTCTAACATGTCTTTTGATTTTACACTAGAGAGATTATCCCTTTCGACCCATCGACCGTAATCTGCTGGCCTGTAGTGATACGCTCTGTGGCACCCAGGACGCCGACGACCGCGGGGATGCCATATTCGCGGGCAACAACCGCGCCGTGAGATATGGCTCCGCCCATTTCCATTACCAAACCACCGGCAGTCAGGAAGAGCGGCGTCCAGCCGGGATCGGTCGAAGGAGCTACGAGGATTTCGCCGGGTTCTAAATGGGCACCGGTTGGGTCAAGGATTACGCGCGCTTTCCCAGTTACTACGCCAGGAGAGGCTGGTGCGCCTCTGAGGCTGTTTGCGGCTGACTCGTCGATAGGAGTCTGGGTACCGGGCTCGGTGCCGTCGGAGAGCAGGACTCGAGGGATATGACGACGATTGAGTTCGTGCTCGTAAGTGGTGCGGCGTTCGCGTACTATGGAGCGCATATCTGTTCCAAGCAGGGCGGCTCGCGCTTCGGTCAGGGTGATGAAGAAGATGTCCTCGGCCGTCTCCAGTCGCTCGGCTTGCGCCAACTTCTCCCCAATAGCCCAGAGTTGTTCGCGGGCGCGTGCCAGAATAAAGACGACGCAGAACTTGGGCATCTCGCGAATCCCGGCCAGCGCGCGTGCTCGCTTGAGCAAGAAACCGACCAGCAGGCCGCGCAGTCGTCCTTTGCGCGTTGCTCTCATGGTGAGGTTGGCCACCATTGCTTCGGCTTCCTGCGCTCCCCGCCGGAACTGGACATCCGGTGCTTTGTTTGGGTCTTGTAGCTGGAGGTAGTTGGCTAGCATGCCCAGGATATGGGTCGGGTCCTCTGACCAGCGCGGCAGTCCCACGTCGATTTCGGCCACTCCGCGATGTCCATAGGCGCGCAGGAACTCGCTTAATCCCTGCTGGAGGAGTAGAGGCATGCTGCCTGCGCGATAGTCCTGTACCTGCTGTTCAAGTGGGGTTTCACGGAGATAGCGAGCAGTGACCGGATCGGTCTGCACGCGCCGGGCAAGCTCCCAGAGGGCAAGGTCCATCTCTGTGGTCGGATTGTGGGGGAGTCCGCGCAGTACACTCTGTAGCTCATCATCGGTGGCAAGGCCATTCAGGAGTCTGCCGGCCAGATTATGGGAGATAAGCCCACAGACGAAAGCCGGGGCCATTCTGGGGAAGGTGTGCGGCAGCATCCAGTTAAGAAGGAGCTGCTCAAGCGCGGTCAGGCGTTCGATTGAGCCGGCAGGACCAGCTTTCTCGACGACGGCGTTGAACTCCTGCAACACTGCTCTCGTGCGTTCCACTCGTGCTACTGCTGCTGAAGGCCAGAATAGCGCCTGGGGCAGGTAGAGCGGGGCACGCGTGAGGGCTATGAACGAGGCAAGAGTGCGCACAACTCGCCAGTGGCGTGTAGGGACGAGCGAGAGGCGCGAATCGGTGGTCAGCTGCTCAAAGAGTCTGGCAGAGGGTGCCTCTCCGACCTGGGCTAATCCTATCAGGATTTTGCGCCCAAATGAACTGCGCAGGGGGGTGGTCATGTCGATGAAGAGACGGGAGGCTGCCTCGACAAGCACAGCGGGACCGATCAGAGGATCGCGAGGAGGCATGCCAAGAGCTATTGCCAGAGCTGAGGAGAAGAGATGGAAAAAGGAGAGTGCCATAGGAGTGAATGGTCGATAGACTCCCTGAACGACGTTGAACGAAAAGTACACGCGCAGGACATCATCCGTCGTCGGTGCTGTGACAGGTAATGGGAAGAGGGTCGTAATCGGTCGTGCTTGCAAGAGCCGGAGGTGGCCGGTGGGATCAATGGCCCACTCGGTGTCCTGCGGTGCTCCATAATGAGCCTCGACCTGGGCTCCCAATGCAGCAAGAGCGCGTAGCTGGTCATCGGAAAGGCAGGCTACGTTGCCGAGTTCAGTCTGCTTGATGCGCTGTGTGCCACCACCTGGCGTTGCTTGAATCACCACCTGCTTGTCACCGAGGCGGCGCTCGATAATCTCGCCGGTGATAGTATTGACCACAAAGTGGTCAGGGTTGACTGCGCCGGAGACGACTGCCTCGCCGAGGCCCGGATTGGCGTCGATCACAGCCTGGCGGCGCTTGCCGGTGAGTGGGTTAGCAGTGAAGAGCACCCCCGCCACGCTGGCATCGACCATGCGTTGGACGGCAACGGCGAGACGCACAGTACGGGGATTGATGCCGTTGCTGGCACGATAGCTCACTGCGCGGTCTGTCCAGAGCGAGGCCCAGCAGCGCCGTACCGCGTCAAGCACTGCCTCCACGCCGACGATGTTGAGGTATGTGTCCTGCTGGCCCGCAAAGCTCGCGTAGGGTAAATCTTCAGCCGTGGCCGAGGAGCGCACGGCCACTGGAATGGATTCGTCGTTTCCCAATGCTCGATACGCCTCGGTGATCGCTTCTGCGACAACGGTTGGGACGGGTGCTGACAGCAGCTTGGTTCTCGCGGCAGTTGCTAACTCTGCTAAGTGGGCAGTATCATCGGCGCGAGTCGCAGCAAGTTCAACCAGGATGGGTTCCAGGTCTGCTCCTTCGGCTACAAGTGCATAGGCTGCCGTGGTTACGCAGAAGCCAGGCGGCACGGGCAACCCGGCACGGGCCATTTCGCCCAGGTTCGCCGCCTTGCCGCCGGCAATGGAGAGTGAGGCACGATCGATGGCGGTGAAGGGTAGAACGATGTCAGTCTGAATTCCCCTATTCTGTGGTGTTTGACTCTGGATGCTCATAGTGCCTCCTTCTCTTGCCAGCTTCGGCAAGAAGAGCCATCGCCCGTGTGACATCTGCTCGCTCCTCAGCCGAGAGATATTCCATGACAACTATTTGCGCGTCCGCACGTCGCTGTTCGAGCGTGGCAATGAGTGTTCGACCGCTCTCTGTGATAGCTACGCGCTTTACACGCCGGTCCCGTTCATCCTCGCGCCGACTTATCATCCCTCGCTCGACTAACTGGTCAAGCAGACGACTGGTAGCTGACACCGAACGTCCCAGAATTTCGGTTCATCCGCATCTTTCGTGCAACGGGTCAGAAGTTGACGGAACATACAAGACACGATGACGCAATAAGGCAAAACTCCCACGATTATACATGGACCGCTTGATGAGCTTCAAGCGATTGACCTGCCCCTCCACCGGCCCAGTGCTGTACGAGAGGGTGAAGGCCGCCTTGATAGCGGAAAGTTCCTTGTGCAAGCCAAGGGCGAAGGTTTCCAGATGCGGAATCCCGCTCGAAGTGCAGGTGCTGATCCACTGATCAAGTGTGGCTGACTGATGCTCATGCATCATCTGGGTGAAGTGCTGAGCGAGCATGTAGGCAAGCTCCACGGTGGGTTCTTGCCGAATGAAGGTGAGCATTTGCTCTTCTGCCTCGCTCAAACGTGCTGGATCGCGCAGCAAGAGCCAGACTAGATGCCTAGGCGACTCGAGTGGTTCTTGCGTCTGGCTCGCTGGGGCTTGCTCTCTCTGAGCTTTCTGGTGCAGGGGCGTATCTCCGGTTGTGACGAGCTCTTTGCCTGGCACATGCCTCCCTCGCTTTGTGGAGGGACAACTTTGCGCGGTTGCCATCCCTGCGTCTGCAGCCAGCGGGCAACCACTTTGTAGCCGCCTGGGAAGCCTTGCTTGCGGACGTCGCGCCACAGTTGGCTAGCGTTGGCGTCCCCTTTGTTGAGATGCTCTTGAAGATAGGGTACATAGGGGTCGAGAATACTCCTACTGCGAAGAGTAGTCGCTCGCTCAGGAAACGCTCCAGCGGCGACAAACTTGCGCACCGTTGTGCGACTCATATGCAGGTCTTCAGCAATGCGCAGCACCGGGATGCCCTGCTTGTAAGCCCGACAACGTCCTCATAGCGGGCTTCACGCCGCAAGCGAGCCATCTGGGAAGCGGTTTGCTCATTGTTGCTGCGCCGTCGCCTGCTCCGAGCACGAACCGGAAGCCCAGAGGCCTGCTGGCGCTGTTTGAGCGTCTCATGCACCCGCCCTAGCACGCGTTCGAGCACTTCTCGTAAATTTTTCACCAGATGCCAGCGATCGACAACCTGTGGGCCGAAGGCGCTCCTTCACTTGCTCCACGCGCATATTCTGGGGAGCGGTCCCGGCTCAGGTAGTGGACGCCAGGATGAGTTCTGAGCCATTGTGACAGCGTGTCGGCCGTGCGATCAGGCAGCACATCGACCGGTCGATGGCTCGTTAAATCCACCAGCAGCGTGCCGTAGGAGTGACCACGCCGAAAGGCGAAATCATCGACCCCCAGCGCTTCAGGGACACTGAGCGGCTCTTCCGGTGTCCTCTTGACCAGACGCAAGAGGGTGGCAGAGCTGACCAGTATGCCCAGACGGCTCAACAGACGCGCTGCTGGCTCACTGCTCACCTCACCGCCGAAATGTCTGATGCTTGTAGTCAGTCGCTTCGTGCGTTGCGCATGGGGCATCACAACCTCAGGGCATCGTTCAGCAAACGTTCGTTGTTGACACGCCAGGTTCTGGCAGCGAAAGCGACGCACGCGCAACACCAATCGCACCGTTTTACCGCTGATGGGCAAATCCTGGGGCGAACGAGAATAGTAACTATGAATGGATTGCGATGGATGTTGACAACGAGGACAAGACGCCGTGGCTTGCTGGGCCGAAGCGTAGACCACCACTGTTGTCTCACCATCCGTCACCTGCGTGACGGCAAAACCAGGGAGCTGAAAAGGGAAGAAAACACGGAAAACCACCTCCTTCGATCAATTCTTCTTCTCTCTCATATTTACGAAGGAGGGTTGCAGACCCGTTGCACGAAAGATGCGGATGAACCAGAATTTCAGTCACCTGCTTAATGGTGAGTTCACCCTCTTCATCAAGCAGGAGAAGAGTAGCCAATTGGGGCAACGAGAAGTCGAAGTCGCCGAACGTGCGCAAGATGCTGAAAACAAACTCACGCACGATTGTACGCCGAAACTGGCTGATGCTGCGGGCAAGTGTTTCACGATCATTGATGTTAATTTGTTGCACATTCACAACCTTTGCATACTCACGATATTTGTGTTAAAATGATAGTAGCATAAGTGCAAGTAATTGTCAATGTGCTCAGAGACTCGTCTATGGGTCCCGTGCCAGGGCGGAGGCAAGCTCACGCCCCTACTAACCCGGGTTGGTAGGGGCGTGAGCTTGCCTCCGCCCTGGGGTTGGGTGGTTTGGCTCTACGCAAAAATCTGCAACCCATCCAAAGAGACCAGACTCGTCCCTTCGTCCAGTTTCTGCTTGACTTTCCAGCGAAGCGTCGTTATACTGTCATCAGGTAAGTAACATAATAATTTCTGAAAGGTGGTTCTAAATGTCAGTCAGAACAGCACTTAACGCAATGGACTGCTTGTTGGACCACTGCCCATTCAACGACCGCTAACAGTTACAAAAATCAGGCCCGCCACACATCTGATGTTGTCCCATGTCCCAAACGGGACTGACGACTGTTATGTAATCCCCAGTTAGAGTCACCTCGCCTCTAGCCCCGGCAGTAGTCCTCCAACCCTACCTCCGTGCTGACTTTTTATCACAAGTTTAATCGAGAAAGGAAAGGTGCAAGATGAACGCCTTCCAGCAGGGTTTGGATATGCAGCCATCCTCGCCACAGGGTCTTCCACCCCGGCGGGCCATCGCGTTTGCGGCCCAGGTAGCCGCCAAAGCGGGCAATGGCATGCCAACACTGCTGAACTGTCATCGTCTCAGCAGACCGGTGATCCAGATGCGCCACCACCTCGACGACGTCAGATGGCAAGACCTGGCTTGCTGGTTGCTCGGGATCTTGCCTGGAGGCGGCTCGCAATTGCATCAAGCGCACAGCCATAGGGGAAAGCGTCCTAAGAGCGTGCGCAACCCCTCATAGTCCTGGATCTGACGCTGCTCGATCTGGCAGCCAGTTAGTCCTTGATGAGTCTTGACCATCCAGCGGGCACGATACCATTCCACCCGCTCGTGCGCGTCCTCCAGCGTCAGCGTCGGGACCGAAGAGAGCAAGATCCATTCCAGCGGTTCGACGCCTTCGGGTGGCTCTGGTTCCCAGACGTGGATCACCCACACCACCAAGGGATGCCAGCCTTTGCTCTCGTGAGTGCGTGGCGGCAACAAGCGCAGGGGCTGCCACGAGAGCGAGACCTGGGCGGTGCGGGCCTTGTGCTTCTGGCTGCTGCTATCTCCACAGTCGAACTGGCTTGGGCCGACCAACTCCCCAGCACCTCAAAGAGGTGCTGGCGGGCGGACTGGGGTGCTCCGGATGAGCGAACGAGGAGGCACGGCCGTCTCGGCTGCTCCACCAACAGATCGACACAGCGGTCTGGCAAGCACGGATCACGAAGTCACACTTCATTTCCCGACACAAGAACAGGAACGCAAAGATATCGCTGTAGCGGTCTCCCACATGGACCCAGCACACCCCATCGGGGGGGTTCCCAGCGCCTGGACGCTTCGTTCCCAGACCTGCGATTTCGCTCACGATGCAGGCGCTCTGCTTGGTTCTTTGGCGGAGCCGTCTGCGCAAAAAGGTTCCTGGGCGCAAGCCAAGCACCTGGCGACTGCCAGGCACACCGCCAGCACCGTTTGCAGCAAAAAGCCTGGGCGAGCCATTGCCAACGGGTCCCAAGCCGCTGGTCGTGGGGTGATGCTGGTAGTCCACTTCGGTCGTATCTTGGATCAGCAGCACCTCCCTGGCTCACGACAGTCCTGCCGCGTCGTCTCCACAGCGGTCGCGCATCTTCGTAGCTGACAGCCCCGAGGCAAAAAACGGTAGGTGGCTTCCAAAGCGGCCTCATCAGCAGTGCTTGGCAACGACGCCCCCGTCTCCGAGCCAACGCAGCGCAATGCCGCACGACGGTCGCGACGTGGATCGCCCAACCACAGAACCAAAGGTCGCCTCTGCCCACAGCAGGCGACAACAGGTCATGCTGCATCATGACGGCTTTCCTTTCTTGATGACGGCTTTCCTTATCTACCATCATGTCGATCAGACTTGTGATAAAAAGTCAGCCTCCGTGTAGGGGTGCCCCTTGCGGGAATCCTGTCTGGGGGACAGGTAACCCGTCCAGGCATTCCACTCCCAATTTTTAATATATCCTTTTGTACATATAACATGAGTCATCCCGAATTTTACGAACATGCGTGCGAGTTCGTTCATCCCGCTTCTCAAGCAGGGTTGCAAGGGGTGGCTAGCCCCTTGCCGGGGTTGCAGGGGTGCTTACACGGGTAGGTTTTTTTGAGCACGGAGACAATGGAGACAAGTGTCCCACGGAGACAATGGAGACAAGTGTCCCAACGGAGACAATGGAGACAAGTGTCCCAACGGAGACAATGGAGACAAGTGTCCCAACGGAGACAATGGAGACAAGTGTCGTTCCACAAGGGCACCCTGTCTGGGGAACAGGTATCCTCCCCACCCAACCTCGCTCCGTCCCTACGGACACGATGACCTCCTTCCGCAAAACCTACCCCTGAGAGTTGCAGGGGTGTCCCCTGCTTCATCTACTCTCCTCTACGCAAAGGGGAAGTCAGGAGAAAATAACCTATGCTTGTTCTCAAGGGAAAGCTAAGCGCCTATACCGTCTACCTGATTTACTCAGGCGCAAGCTCCCTTTTCCTTAGTACAATCTTCACCGTAGACCTCGTCTACCAGGTGCAGGTCGCCCATCTCAACCCATTACAACTCGTTCTGGTAGGTACCGTCCTAGAAGCGGTCTGTTTTCTGAGCCAGGTTCCCACCGGTGTGCTTGCCGACGTGTTTAGTCGCCGTCTGGCCATCGATGTCGGCGTCTTTCTCATTGGCGCCGGCTTCATTCTTGAAGGCTCGATCCCGCGCTTCGGCTTTATTCTGCTGGCACAAATCCTCTGGGGCCTCGGTGCCACGTTCACCGATGGCGCACAACAGGCATGGATCACCGGTGAAGTCGGTGAAGACCACGTCGGCCACGTCTTTACACGTGGCACGCAGGCAGGACTACTGGGTGGACTCATTGGTGCGTGCATCAGCGTTGGCCTTGCCAGCATTCGCCTCAACCTGCCCATCATTGCCGGTGGCGGATTGACCGTCCTGCTCGCAGTCTTTCTGCTGCTCTTCATGCCAGAGCATGGCTTTCGGCCGGCACCGAAGGAAGAACGGCCATCGTGGCGGGAAATGGGCAACACACTGCGCGCCGGTATTCGCCTGGTCCGCCTACGGACGGTCTTGCTCATCATACTCCTCATCGAGTTGTTCTATGGCCTATCCAGCGAAGGAATTGATCGACTCTCAACGGCACACTTCCTGGCAGACTTCACATTCCCCGCATTGGGTCAACTCAAGCCTGTCGTCTGGTTTGCCATCTTTGAAATCGTCGGGACCTTACTCAGCCTGGCGGTAACCGAGATCATCAAGATGCGTATCAATACCAACAACGAGCGCGTCGTGATAGGTATTCTGTTCCTCATGAATACGTTGAACGTTGTGTGCGTCCTTGTGTTTGCCCTGACCGGGAACTTCTTTCTCGCCGCGGCAGCCTTCCTGGCCTATGGCGCCATCCGCAGTGCGGGGAATCCTATCTGGAATACATGGCTCACACGCAACATCGACGCGAAGGTACGTGCAACCGTCTTCTCCATGGTGGGTCAAATGAACGCGCTTGGCCAGGTCGTCGGTGGCCCTCCCGTCGGCTATATCGGTACCGTTGTTTCCCTACGTGCAGCGCTGGTGGCGGTCAGTATCATTCTCTCGCCCGTACTGCTGCTCTTGGCCTATACAGCTCGCAAAGGAAAAACCAGGCCTGTAATCGTCAAGGAGATGAGTACAACAACAGTTCCATGAAGGTGAATCTGAGAGCACACTTCCGCAGTGTGATCGTTTGGTCTCTCTGCGGAAGTGTGCTCTCACTTTTATCCTGTATTCGCTTCTTACATTGTGGCCTGCTGCTCTGGCGCGATATTCTCCTTCAACGACGCGTGCGGCAGTAACCACGCCGGACTTTGAACACTCGGCACGCCACGTTCTTGGTCATAATCAATCTCGACCACCTGATCCGTACGAGTCGGTAGCGGCAATTGCCCCGGTGGTGGTTGCGTTGCCTGTGGGCCTGGTCTAGAAGTAGGCCATTTTAAGTTCTTCAAAGCCACATTTTCCAGTCCCTTGTTCTCAGTCGTCTTCTCTAGCTCAGTGCTCATGATCTCCGCTCCTTAGAATTGTGATTCGTTATCTTATGTGTTGAGGACAACTATTGCCCTTCGCGTTATGTTCTTACCGACCTCCGCCGTTGAAAGCCCCTGACTTGAGTCTTGGGGATGAAAACGGCGTTGGGGCCTCACTCGCCGGCCGGCTGGGTTGTTGCAAGATCGGGAAGAAGCAGGGTTACAAGGGGCTGCAAGCCCCTTGACGGAGCGCGAGGTGCCCTCGCCTCCTCCCTTCTCCCTGCCGCCGAAGGCGGCAAAATAAGACTTTGCAACAGCCTTGCCTGTGGAGCCCCATTCCACTTGACAACTTAATTCATTTGCAGCAAAATGTCTGCCATGAGAACGTTTGAGTACCGAATCTATCCGAATAAAGCCCAAGCCAAAGCCCTCATGGGGTGCTTGATCGCGTCGCGGCATCTCTACAATGAGATGTTGGCCGCCTCCAAAGAGCACTATGAGCAGACAAGCACATTCCTCATGAAATACGATCTGACCGCTCAGTTTCGTGGCCGTGGGGGTGAGCATGTACCCGCTTCCACGGTCCAGATGTTGGCAGATCGCTTGGACAAGGCCTTCAAACGGTTCTTTGCGTTGAGAGAACTCGGTGAGCAGGGCGGCTTTCCCCGGTTCAAGAAGCCAAATCGCTGGCATTCCATTCAGTTGAGACAGCACAAGACCGATTTCTCGCTTGCCCCTGACGGGAAGCATCTGTCTCTCCCCAAGAAGTTGGGCGGCTCCATCAAGATCAAGGTGCATCGGCCCATCGAGGGAACGCCCAAGACGGCTCACCTCGTGCATCGTGCTGATGGTCACTGGTACGCACTCATCGTCTGTGAAACAGACCCACAAACTGAACATAGCCCTTCTACATGTTCTCATCCTGATATCGGGGTCGATGTCGGACTGAAATCGTTCTTGACCGATAGCGAAGGGCACACGGTTGCGAACCCACGCTACTACCACAAAAGCCAGAAGACGCTGCGACGCAAGCAACGGCAGATGTGCCGCCGCAAGAAGGGCAGCAAACGCTATCGCAAGGCTGCTCGCAACACTGCCAAGACACATCTCAAGATCAAGCGGCAACGCCGTGACTTCCATTTCAAGACGGCTAAGCAATATACCGATCACTATCACCATATCGTGGTTGAAGACCTCAATATCTGTGGGATGGTCAAGAATCACCATCTCGCAAAATCCATTAGCGATGCCAGTTGGGGTGCGTTTCTCGATATCCTTGAAGATAAGGCTGAGAGAGCTGGTCATCAAGTGATCCGAGTGAACCCGCGCTTCACGACACAGGCATGCAGTCACTGTGGGGAGCTTATTCAAAAGTCCCTCAGTGTCCGTACGCATTCTGCACCTCCTGTGGTTTTGTCGCTGACCGTGATGTCAACGCTGCTAAGAATATTCTAGTCAAGGCAGGGGCACTGCCTTCAGGGATGGTCTCCGTTGGGAGTCCAGACGAACTGAGAAGCCCCCGGCTTTAGCCGTGGGGAGTTGTCACAGAATTATTATGCCACGCAAAAGAGGCGCTGTGAAGAGGAATCTTTCTCTTGCACTCCTGGAACATCTGAGCTATGATACGGGTATCTTGTAGATCCCCGATTTATCGAGGGATGCAAGCAGCACAAAGGAGCGAGTTATGGCAGGCAGTGACCCAGACAACGGCACAAGCAACAGCCACAAAAATGATCGCAGGCGGCACAATGGGCGGGTGGGACCAGGCGTAAACGCAGACTTCGCACAAGGAGGCTCGCGTGTCAGCCGGGCAGCCGGAAGTATCGGCTCGGAAAGCATGCGTGTCGAACAAAGTTCCGGTCACATACCTATACCTTCGACCAAACCCAAACAAAGCCCGCGTCGCCAGGCCGCTACAAAACAAGCCCAGAGCAGCAAACAGACAACGAAAAAGCGCTCCTCACCCAATCGGTCTACTCCGTCCCCTACCAGAGATACACGTTTCATTGATTGGCTGCGACAGGGTTGGGCTAATATGGAACCACGCCACCAGCAACGTTTTCTTAGCCTCCTGCTGCTTGCACTGTCACTGCTTCTGTTCGCTGCGCTGACTGTATTGCGCTCCCTCCCTCTGCTCACCGGTCTGCACGGCTTCTTCATCACCTTCTTCGGCTGGGGAGCCTACCTGTTTGCACTGGGCTTGATCGCCTTCGCCGTTGCACACCTCATCGAAGGCATGTTCAACAAGCGCTTCATTCGCTGGTCACTGGTGGTTGGTCTAACCGTCCTCTGGCTCTTAGTACTCGCCGAAAGTCACTTACTGCTTGGCGGACTTACAGGTGGAGTAGTCGCCGCATTGTTGGTCATCCCACTGGAGGGCTGGAACGGTCCCTTTGGCCACGTCTTGTTGATCGGGCTATTTATCATTGTCGCCATCCTGACATTCCGCATAAGGTTTGGGTATCTGCTCTCGCTAGGTCGCTTTATTGGACAAGTATTCTCAAGCGGAGTAGGCAAGAGCACGTCAATAGCAGGCAGCGCTCGTAAACTTTCACCTTTTCTCGGTCAGCGTCCCCAATACAGCCGCTATAGTCCTGGTATTCCAACCGTGCCATCACAAGATCAAGCAACACTAGCCGCTAACGAGCAGGGTGGAGAGGACGACGAGACAGATGATGAGATCATTGACTTCGAGTCCGACTTTGGTGACGCGGAAGATCCCCTCAACGACATCAACCTGCACAAACAGGAGATCGGCCTGATTCCACGTGGATCACGCCCTGTCCAACCATTGGACCGCCAGGAGCATAACAACGCTGTCCAGGGCGCGCGTCAGCAGCCGTTACCCTTCGGCCAGGCCAGAGGCGAAATGGAGCCACTCGCACCCAATCCTTCACGCAATAACCAGCCTGTCGTCATCACCCGCGCAGCCGGGGCGCAGGCTCAAGTAGGGGATGGGCCACCCTGGAAACTCCCAGAGACCAGAATGCTCAACAACCCCGAAGAGGTCAAGCTGCACATGCTGGGAGATGATACTAAGATTTTGTCAAGGATTATCGAGGAAACGCTGCGCAGCTTCCACGTAGACGCAGATGTGAAAGAGGAGGACATCAGCATCGGCCCAACCGTCATTCGTTTTGGCATTCGTCCAACCGGCAAGGCGGAGATGAAACCGGATGAAAAAGGCAAGCCAAAACCTGTCAGAGACGCCGCCGGCAACATCGTCTATGAGACGCGCACGCGAGTCAATCGCATCATGGCACTGCAGAATGACCTGGCCCTCGTCCTGGAAGCCAGGAGCATTCGCATGGAGGCTCCCGTCCCTGGTCGCCCGTATATCGGCGTTGAGATTCCCAACAAGAACAGTCGCCTCGTGACCCTGCGTGAAGTCCTGGAGAGCAAAGAGTACGTGGCAGCAAAGGCGAAATCAAAATTGACCATCGCCCTGGGCAAAGATGTCGCAGGTACCGTGCGCCTCGGGGACCTGGCGAAAATGCCGCATCTCTTGATCGCAGGAGCAACTGGGGCTGGCAAGTCGGTCTCAATCAACGCTATCATCGGCAGCATTCTCATGCAGGCCACACCCGATGATGTGCGTATGCTGATGGTTGACCCCAAGATGGTCGAACTCGTCATGTACAACGGCATTCCTCACCTGCTCGCACCAGTCGTGACGGAGGTCGAGAAGGTGGTGGGGTTGCTCAAGAGAGCTATTGCCGAAATGGAGAGACGCTATCGCCTCTTCTCACAGCTGGGTGTGCGCAACCTGGACGGCTACCGCAAGCAGCGCCTCGAGAGACTCTCTCGCGGGGATAACTCACTCGAGAAACTGCCCGCCATTGTCGTTATCATTGATGAGCTGGCAGATTTGATGATGTCTGCACCCGAAGAGATCGAAGGCATGATCTGTCGCCTGGCGCAACTGGCGCGCGCCACAGGCATCCACCTGGTCATCGCCACACAGCGCCCTTCCGTTGATGTGATCACTGGACTCATCAAGGCGAACATTCCCACGCGTATCTCATTCATGGTTAGTTCATCGGTCGACTCGCGCACCATCATCGACATGGGTGGCGCTGAACGCCTGCTGGGCCGTGGCGACATGCTCTATCTTCCCGCCGACGCTGGCAAGCCCGAGCGCATCCAGGGCGCATTCGTGGCAGACGAGGAGATTGAGAACCTGGTGGCCTACTGGAAACAGCAATACGCCGAACACACCGCCCTCATCAATCGCGGTAAGGATGCAAAGAATGCCGGTGTCGTGCCACCTGCGGTAGAACCTGGCTGGGAGATCAGCGAGTACGTCTCCGATGATGTTGAACTGGAGGATGATCTCCTCGAGGAAGCCGAACGGGTTGTGCGCGAGTACGAACGCGCATCCATCTCGCTCTTGCAACGTCGCCTGCGCATCGGCTACTCTCGCGCAGCCCGCCTCATCGACCTGCTAGAGGCGCGTGGCGTCATCGGCCCTTCCGAGATGGGCGGACGTGCCCGCGAAGTCTTCGATGACGGAGAAGGAGAAGGAGGCGGACAGCATGGCAGGCGCAGCAACGGTGAAGGACGCTCCCTGGCAGACGAAGCCGCCGATATCGTCGCCGAGCAAAAGGCACGCGAAGAGTTCCTGAAAGCCCGCGAGGACTTCCTCAAAAAACAAGGGCCCGCACAACAAAAGCAGCCACCAAACGGGCAGCAATCATCTCCTGGACAAGGGTAGTTCTCCTGGTTCAGTGGGAATGCGAGTACTAGACAGAAGCAGCGCCTACCATGTATACTTGCCTTGTCAATTTCGACCTCCTACAGGGAAGAAGAAGGACCTGGACATGAGAATAGGTCTGCTTGAAGACGACCTGACGATCTGCGAAATGATGCAGGAAATGCTGCAAACCGGTGGACATATCGTCTCTGCTTACCAGGACGGATCGGATTTCTTAGCAGCGCTCCACCTGGAGGAGCCAAGGGCCATCCCACCACCATTTGATATATTGTTTGTCGATTTGATCCTTTCTGGAGATATTACTGGAGAGCAGGTCATTCATCAAGTGAGGATGAAGTATCCTGATCTGCCCATTGTAATCATCTCGGCAGTTGCCACCTCGCATCTGGAAGCCGTCACAAGACGCTATCCAGGCGTGAGAGCCCTGCAAAAACCGTTCAGGTTGCGCGACTTGTTTGCCGCTATCGAGGGATAGCAACGCTCCCTCTGACAGGAAGTCCATCGGCCTCTCTCGCCACGTCATCCCCCCTGTTTTTGCGAGCAGAGGGTCACTGCCGTTGGTGCTGGGAAGCCCAGGGTCTGCTCACTGAGCACCGGGGGCTCCCATTTCATCTTATCTGTTAAACGCGGGAGCGGGAAGTGTGAAGTAAAAGCGGCTCCCTTGCCCTGCGACCCCCGTACTTTCGACCCAGATGCTCCCGCCCATCGCTGCCACCAATTGTTTGCTGAGGTAGAGGCCCAGACCTGTTCCTCGGATGGAACTAGCCAGGTCCCGTTTCAGCCGGACGAATTTCCCAAAGAGCAAAGGAATGTCCTCAGGAGGAATACCAGGTCCAGCATCCTGCACACAGATGCATATCTCTGAGATGCCATCCGGGTCCTGGATGACAGGATCACATCGCGTGGCTACAACCTCTACCGTGGTCCGGGGAGGAGTATATTTGAAGGCGTTGGAGAGCAGATTGCGCAGCACCTGGCATAGGGATTGGCGATCGGCCTGGACGACAAGCCCTTCAGCAATCTCCAGATGGACGGGGTGCTCCTGCCTGCTGCTCAAACTCTTCTAGAACCTCGTGCACGAGGTCGGCCACGACAAGCTCCTGTGCCTGGGGAGGAGTCATATGCGAGCCTGTCCCCACTGCATGCAGAATTGTGTTGATCAGCAGCAGCAGGGTTTCGCATCCCTGCGTCGCCTGGTGGATGTACCCCACCCGCTTCTCACTCGTGAGCGTGTCGTGAAAGGCTCCCAATAATTCCAGGTAGCCGTAGACCTGCGTAAGGGGAGTGCGCAACTCGTGACTCACATTCAAAACGAATTGGTCTTTGAGCTCATTCAAGCGACGCTGCTGTTCATAGGCCGCCTCGATCCGTGCCTGCTCCTCAATCTGTGCATTGGCCCGCTGGAGTGCCTCGTTTCTCGCCCACAAGTCCCGCTGCATCTTGCGCAGGAGGTGGTTCTGGCTGATTGTCTCTTGTAAGATCATAGCCTGCCGTACTACCAGCAGTCCCAGGAGAATGAGCACACCAAGAGCCGTGCCCGGTTCCTGGAATTCATCGCCCGGTGCAAATAGCGCCCAAACTAGCAGCAAGACCGCAGCAACAACGAAGAGCGAGGGTAACAAGGCTCGCCACAGCGAAGGGAGTGAGCCTATACTCTCGCTCGTCTCCGGGGAAGAAACTGGAACGGGTGCAGGAGCCATAGAGAGCCTTTTGGAGGCCAGTTGCAGCTGCATCGCACGAGCGCTCAGGCCGACTAGCATGTAGCCTAGCGGCCACCCAACGTCCAATAGCCCTCCTGTGGCATACATATTGTGCAGTTCCATGTAATCATAGACGCTATCAGTGATCACAATCACACTGAGAGCAAGGATGAGGAGAAGCACTACCGGTTGCATCTCACGGTCATAGTTGCGAACCATCAGCCGCAGGAGACAGAAGATCAGTACCAGCGTCGCCAGGGGATAGGCCATCCCAATGATCAAGCCTGCTACCGTGTCTGCTCCGTGTAGGATCGTTGGACCCAGAACAAAATACCAGCTAAAGGTGACCACTCCCACCATGATTATCAGGCTATCAAGGAGGACACTTACCCGCTCCCCGGCTACTAGCGGTCGACGAGGCAGCAACAAGATGGCCAGCAGCACGAAGGGATAGGACCCCAGATAGCCTGCGTCGGCCCAGGAAGGAAAGAGCATAGGCAGGTGGGTGAAGTTCTCGTTATACGTCCAGATCGCCTGTCCTATGATATAACTCAGGATGCCCAGGCCGAGCAGGAGCGGGACCCATCGCTGGACAGGGTTCATTCCGGCAGCACCTGGCAGTAGCGAACGAACAGGCGGCCACATGCGTCCACCCCCTGGCAACCAGAGCGGGAGCGTCAGGAACAAGCCTACCCCTTCGAGCAGTCCCTGTATGAGATTGTCAACCAGGGTCACCGTTTGTGGAGTTCCTGTTTTGCTAAGCAAGTAGACGACAAATAGGCCACTAAGCAGGAGAACCAGGACAAGACCCTTGTCGGGGAATTGCACCTCCTGCTGTTTCATGACTTCCATCACATCGTTCCTTTTCCAGAGTGGCATGTCTTGCCGATCGCCACAACCACTCAGGTTTAGGTTGTATACACTTCATCTTATTATACAAGGTCAGAGAAGATGGGCACACCCTCTCTTTATATTCGGTTGTTCAACACGAGTCAATTGGGAAGGACTTTTTGACTTTTTCCAAACGAACTATCAAAGCCAGATATCACGCCTGACTCTCCTCCTCCAACTCCTTCAGCAACTTCTGATCCAGCATACTACTCACATCCAACCTCGCGAACAAGTCAGGTCGCCGTTCCCGCGTCCTTCTCAACGACTCCTTGCGTCGCCAGCGGGCAATCTGCGCGTGATGCCCCGAGAGCAAAATATCCGGCACGCGCCAGCCGCGAAACTCGGGTGGGCGCGTATACTGCGGATACTCCAACAAGTGCTCACTATGCGACTCCTCCTGGATAGACGCATCAGCCCCAAGCACGCCGGGGATGAGGCGACTCACAGCATCGACCACGACCATAGCTGCTAACTCACCCCCCGTCAGCACATAATCACCGATCGAAAGTTCATCGGTCGCCAAATGCCGGCACACTCGCTCATCGACCCCCTCGTAGTGCCCGCAGAGCAACGTCGCACGCGACTCCTGCGCAAGCTCGTGAGCAATCTGCTGGTTGAAAAGCCGTCCCTGGGGGCTCAATAGAATAATCGGCCCACCCTGGTAGACAGCCTCAACCGCCGTAAAAATCGGCTCCGGCTTCATCACCATGCCGACGCCACCACCATAGGGATAATCATCGACCACATGGTGTTTATCGCTGGTTGCATCGCGGATATTGTGCAGCGCGATGCTGAGCAGCCCACGCTCCTGCGCCCGCTTGAGCATACTCTCAGCGAACGGACCCTGAAACATATCAGGAAAAAGCGTGAAGATATCGAAATGCATGTGTCCTCAACTCCAGTGTTTTGTGTTACAATAACACTGCTGTCCATTGCTGGCAAGTAGTGAAAACATGGGGTCTACTTTGTCCTTATCCCAAGCACAACAATCTGAGGATTTGCATGACCAAACCACCATCCTCATCGGCAGCGCCATCCGGCTGCTGTGTGGTGAGGCTGGCGTCTTTGTCGTATCCGGCGAAGCCTTCGACCCTCAGAGTAGTCCAGAGTTTACCCTGTATCAGCTTGACGCTGATGCATTGCCGGTGCTACTATCAAACATCCAGGAGGGCATTCAGCCGACCTCGGCCTGCCCCCTCGTCGTCAGCCCGGTATCGCCAACGTTAGTTACACAGGGCGGAGGCAAGCTCACGTCCCTACGACTCTTTCACGACGATAACGGCGGCCTGTCTGAGGGAAAACTGCCGCTTATTGAACGTTGTTCATTACGCTTGCAGGACCACGCAGGCATACTGGGAGTCATACATTATTTGCGACCGGCAGGAGCATATTCCTGCTTTGAACGACACACCGATGGTTCACTGCGGCTCTTCATTGCACACCTGACCGCCGGTTTGCGTGCTATCTTGAAATCACAAGCATTGATGAAAGAGCAGGGACGATTGGCCGCCATCTTCCACTATAGTGCAGAAGGCATCCTCATCGTCGATGATGCGCAGCGCATCATCGACTTCAACCCGGCCATGGAGAAACTGACCGGCTGGCGTGAAAGTGAGGTCCTGGGTTGTCCCTATCATGAAGTGCTGCGCCCTAAAGATCGCCAGGGGAACACGTTGGCATGGCAAGACTCGCCGATTCTGCAGGCGTTTGCAGGACAAAACGTCGTGAATTGAGAGATGGTCATTTCCACGCGCGATGGGCAGTGTTTCGCAGTGTCTGTGACCGCTTCGTGTGTGCGTTCAGCTAAAGGCGAACCGATGAATGGTATACTCAATGTGCGCGATATCACCCGTGAGCGAGAACAGGAGGAACAACGTTCAACCTTCATTTCTGTGATCTCGCACGAACTGCAAACGCCGATAGCCATCATCAAAGGCTATGCCTCGACGTTGGCGCGCACCGACGCCATGCTCGATCCAGAAGCATTACGTTCACGCCTGCTGGCCGTAGAGGAGGAGACAGACCGTCTGAATAAACTGGTAGGCAACCTTCTCTATGCTTCACGCATTCAAGCCGGTGGTTTGCAGATGGAGATCGCACCGCTTGATCTGGCGCGTCTCGTTCAGGGAGTTGTACGTCGTCTGCGTGCCAAAAGCCCGGACTGTTCCGTGACCCTCGATATCCCGCTCCAACTTCCCACAGTCATAGCCGATAGAGATCGTATCGAAGAGGTGCTACAAAACCTGCTGGATAACGCCATCAAGTACTCGCCCCAGCATCCGACTGTGACGGTCACATGCCGAGCCACCGGTGATGAGGTGGTTGTCAGCGTGAGCGACGCTGGCATAGGTATCTCATTGCGCGACCAGGAACAGATTTTTCATCGTTTCCAGCGTATTGGTAACCATTTGACATCTACATCGCCGGGAGCAGGTTTAGGCTTATACATCTGCCGGGCCATCGTCGAAGCCCACGGAGGACAAATTTGGGTTGAGAGCACCCTGCACGAGGGGTCTACATTTTCGTTTAGTTTACCGCGTGCTGAGAAAGCACAATTACCTATGGTGGTTTTTTAATGGAGAAGGAAGCATTTGATCCGCGCAACATGACTATTTTAATAGTGGACGATGAGCCACGTATTCGTGATTTCGTGCGTATGAACCTGGAACTAGAGCACTATCATGTCGTCGAAGCGAGCAACGGCATAGAAGCACTGGACCAGCTGCGCGAGCACCTGCCCGACCTGGTCGTGCTCGACGTCATGATGCCGGAAATGGATGGTTTCGAGACACTACGCAGCATCCGCGAAGTCTCAACAGTCCCGGTCATCATGCTCACTGTACGCCAGAACGAACAGGACAGAATACACGGACTCGACCTGGGAGCCGATGATTACATTGCCAAGCCTTTTAGCCCACGTGAGCTGCTCTCGCGCATCCGTGCGCTGCTCCGTCGTTCACTCATGCCCGCGCCGGCGCGTAAGACAGAGATTATCGTTGACCCCGACCTGAAGATCGACTTCTCGCGACGTGAAGTAATTGTGTGCGGGAAAAAGGTCGTGCTGCGTCCAACAGAATATCGTCTCCTCTATCACCTGGTGAATAATGCCGGGCGTTTACTGACACACGAAACACTCCTCTCCAAAGTGTGGGGGAGCGAATACCGTGACGAGGCACACTACCTTCGCCTCTACATTACCTATCTACGCCAGAAGATCGAGCAAGACCCTGCGCACCCAAAGTATATCTTGACCGAACGCGGTGTAGGCTATCGTTTCAAAGAACTGGAAGGATAAGGAGAAAAACAATGAATAAAAAAGAACGTGTTGATGCTGCTCTACGCGGTGACCCGGTAGATCGTGTCCCGGCGAGCATGTGGGGTCACGACTTTGAACGCGAATGGAACCCAAACACACTGACCGAAGCAATGGTTGAGAACTTCGCCCGCTACGACTGGGATTACATGAAAGTCAACCCTCGTGCTTCCTACCATGTCGAAGGTTGGGGAGTCAAGGTTCGACCTTCGGGCGAGAGGTACAAAGCGCCAATCATCGAAGATACTCCTATCAAAACCGCCTCCGATTGGAAACGCCTTCGTCCATTGGAACCGGACGACGAACCACTGGGCGAACAACTACAAGCCTTGCAACTCATCAATCACTCGATTGGCTATAACGCTTACTTCGTGCAGACCGTTTTTTGTCCTCTCGGTGTCGCCAAATATCTGGTTGGCAATAGGAGCGAACCGGTGCAACAGACCATCCGCGAGGACCGAGCCGCCATGCATGCCGCGTTACGCGTAATCACCGAAACGTTTACCACTTATGCAATTGCCTGCCTCCAACAGGGAGCCAGTGGCATCTTCTACGCAACCAATGGCTGGGCCAGTGAAGGTATGCTCACCGAAGACCAGTATCGTGAATTTGGCGAGCAGTACGACTTGGAGTTCCTGGATGGCATTAAGAGCCGCAGCAAGTTCAACATCCTGCACAATTGTGGTTCACATATCTACTTTGACCTCCTTGCGACCTACCCGGTGCAGGCAATAAATTGGGCAGCCACCCTCAGAGGGCAATCCTGACCTTCGCGAGGGAAGGCTGCGTTCTGGCAAAGCCGTCATGGGGGGCATAAGCGAAAAAACAACCCTGAAGTCTGGTTCACCAGACCAGGTACGTGAAGAGGTAGAGAAAGCGTTGGACCTCACCGGCGGCAGGCATTTCCTGCTTGCTCCGGGCTGCTCTATTCCGCCTGAGACGCCTGCACAAAACCTGGCAACCATTCGTATTGCGCTCTCTTGAGAGTCGTCGCGTTGCCAGCTACCCTTGCAGCTAACGTGCCTGTATGCTATACTCAACTTCGAGAACAGAAAGTTACAGCAGCAAATAGACTGACAATCAGCGAGCGGCGCGACCCCCGTCGCGCCATATTCTTTTGGTTTCGAGTCGTTTTGGCAGAAGGAGGAGAGCGACGGACTGTCCCTGCGCTCATGAGATGTATGGAGCGGTATCGAACGATACAGGCTTATTCTGCCGGTGGGGTGGTATTTCGCCTTATGCCACGAGACCCCACTGAGGATAGCCAGGCTATCGACCAGCAGATGGCTGGACAACATCCGCGTGATGTATCTATAGAAGTGGCACTTGTAGGGCGTAGCCATCCCGGTATCTGGGCCTTACCCAAGGGAACGCCCCGACCAGGGGAAACCATCGAACAGGTGGCGGTACGTGAAGTACAAGAGGAAACCGGATTACAAGTACGCTTGATTTCCTATCTTGGCAGTATCACCTATTCGTTTGTGCGCAGTAAGGTACGCTATCATAAACAGGTGCGCCATTTCCTCTTGGAAGCCATTGGCGGTGATACAGCCCTGCACGATCAGGAGTACGACGTGGTGGAATGGTTTCCCTTGCCCGAAGCATCTCGTCGCTTGACCTATCAGAATGAGGTCAACATTCTCTATCAGGCAGAAGCAACTTTACAGCGTTGGTTACAGAATCGGCCCAAGGAAGGAATCACATAGCCGTATGCAAAACCAGCCGCGCTATAAATTCGCCCGGCGTATCCTTTTCCCTTACAGTGGAGAGGAGCCACTCACACTGAGACAAGGACTGCGCGTCATCATGGGATGGGCATTGTTTTTTTCCCTGTCAATGTCTGTTTGCACACTGCTGATTTGCCTTTTTGGGGCATTTCCTTTGCACAAAACGGTACTCTTCCTCCTGCTCACCTTTCTTTCAGGATTCTTCACCTTTGGCATCCTGGGGTGGATCACTGTGAGTCTGAGTAACCGGGCTGCTCACATTCGCCAGCAATTGAAAGCCCGCACAGGGTATTGGTAAAAACGGAGGTAGATATGGATCTTAGCGTCGAAGGCAAAACTGAGCGTATCCCACCTGGCTCGCATATCTGCCAGCTCTATAGCAAAGTGACAGAGATTCCAGGTGTAACCGCGCGTCTGATGCGGGTAGGGCTTTCGCTCTCGGAAAAATGCTTGTTTGCTGCCGCCCCGACACAGATCAATGAACTACGTGAAGAGCTTCAGAAGTTGCAGGTTGATGTGGGTGGACTGATCGAAACAGGTCAATTGGTGTTACATGAGGAGCGCGAGATGTTTCTAGCGAACGGCAACCGCTTCGATCCCTATTTTTTGCTCTCCTCCCACCAAACCTTTATTGCCCAGGCACTGCGCGAAGGTTGGCAGGCGGTACGTATCTCAATCGATATGACCTGGCTCACCAGAAATGTCGCTACTCCTGAGCAGATCCTCAAGTATGAGGCAGCTTCTGATGCGGTCTTTACCTTTCAAAATGCTCCCATCATTGCATTGATGCACTACGATTATGGCAAATTACAGCCCAACCTCGTAGTGGAGATGCTCAAATTACATCCTATCTCTGTAGTCGGTAAATACATCAGACGTAACCCCTACTACTTGAATTCAGAGCAATATATGCTCAAAATTCTACGCATCAACCGCGAACGAGAAAAGGGGAAAGGAAACACATAGTCAAGATATCCCGGCAATGCCGGGATATCTTGACTATGTGTTTAAAAATCCAAACTGAACGAACTGCCCAGGTTTAAATTGCTTGAACCGCCTGCCTGTTGTGCTCCCTCGGGAGTGGGGGGATGATAACTCATCGACTGGATACCCACACGTCCTGGCCCGGTGAAACGGTTGAGTATGAAGGAAGCGCCGGCTACCAAACCACCGATAGCACCCAGAATGCCTCCACCACGCTGCGAACTCGCGACCGTAGTAGTCATCATCTGCACGGATGGATCCTTCCACAGCCACGCGCCAGGCTCAATATCGAGTGTCTCCCCCGGAGCAAGCATCTTCTCAAAGACATTCCCATAGCCGTGTAGCAGTACCAACCCTTCACCACCGCGAGCAGTGAACTGGTCAATAAATAAACCCGTACGGCTAAACAAGATGTTCGTTGCCCCTTGCATAAAAGTAAAGCCGTAATCAACGTTGCCTGTGGCCACCAGAAACTGGTGTTCGCGTACTTCAACCATCTGCCCCGGTTGCAGACGCAAAGCCACGATCTGACCTACAAAATCGCGGGAGAAGGCAATGTTCCCCGGCCCCTGTGCTTCACTGATGAAGATTTGCAGACCTGCAAAAAAGCGTTTGGCCATGCCTTTGAACGATTTGAAGCCGATCTGCACTCCTGGGTGTTTCCAGAGCAGAATGTGATGCTCAAAGTAGATAGTGAGCTGATTGCCAAGCAAAATATCTACGACCGGCACGAGTTCGCCATCGATTGCAACAGTCATATCCCCTATCTTCAATGGCCCCTTTGGGTTATGCAGTTCGGCTTTTGGAACAGAGGCACCAAACATGCTATTCGCGTATTCTTCATACTGATTGGGTGGCACATATGCCCCTTGAGCAGCTCCATACTGGCCAGGTGGTGGTGGTGCATATTGCCTCTGAGGGGGTGCTCCATATGGACTTTGTGGCTGAGATGCCATTTGCGCAGCAGGCATGGGTGAACCACACCTATCGCAGAATTTTACTCCATCGGCCACCTGGTTTTGACAGCGAGGACAAATCATCATTTTGATCTCCTTTTGTAACTCTTCAGGTACCCTCCTCGAGCCGCCTACGGCGGCGGCAGGTGAAGAGAGGAAGCGGGGACACCCCGCGCCCCGGCAAGGGGACTGCGTCCCCCTGCACCCCCTGCTGATGATAGCAGCATTGGCCTCAAAATACAAGAGGTATTATACCAGGGTGGGTGCATGTGCTCCACCCTGGTATAATACCTCTTATATGAGCCACACAATCCCCCCGATTGCGTCCTCAACAATTGCAAGCCTCGAGGGTGCTTATGTTCCTACAATACGAAGCTATCTGCGAGCTGATTGCGGGTATTGCTATTGTCCCGCTTATCGCTGTTCAGATTTACCGTCTGTTGGCCACCTGTCTGGCGCATGTTCTGCGGGTAACCACCGTTCGCCTGGGATGAGTTTGCCGGCAATCCGGCCTGCGAGTTCTGCAAGCTTTGTAGGCTCTGTAACGCAGCTTGCGTTTGTGCGCCCATTGGCACTGGCGCTCCGGGCTCAGTCGCAAGCTGAACAGTCTTACCTTCGATGATGACCGCGATACCTACGCCTCGTCGTAGGTCGCTGAGTTGGCGGCGCAACTCGCAATTCTCAGCCTCTAAAGCATCCATCAACTTTTTCTGCTCGAGCAGCATCTGGGCAATGCCCTCAAAACCAGCGCTAGCAGCACGATCCATAGTGAACTCCTTCTGTTTCAATCCTCACCCAGCCGCGATCAGCTGGATGCTACGAGACACAACACGGGCGGAGGCAAGCTCCCCCGCCCTACACCACACCACTCCCGCCCCTACAATGTCGCACCCAACAAGGGCACGAACCCTGTCCCAAATGACTGCTGCAACACCTGTCTTGGGCATTACAGGCAAGTCCTCTACCTCGCCACTTGCATGAAAGATGAGAACTTTGTTTGTCTCTGTGCCAAAACCACTATCGGGGCGACTGACATCATTTGCCACAAGCAAATCCAGACGCTTCGCTGTCAATTTGGCGCGTGCATTCGCTACCAGGTCTTGCGTCTCAGCAGCAAATCCCACTCGCACTAAACGCCGTTGTGATTTCTCATTCCCTTTCCATTCATTGGGCGCATCGGCCAGTTCCTTCAATATGTCCGGATTATGCACAAGACGAATATTGAAGCCTTCCTGGTCACCCATTACCTGCCCACCAGGCAGGGCACCCCATCCGGGGGATGGGTATCCTGCTCCAGCACTCTCCTTCTTCAACTTTTGTGCCATCGGCGCTGCAGGCCGGAAATCCGCAACAGCAGCACTCATCACCAACACATCCGCATTAGCGATCGCACCGCGAACCGCATCGCGCATCTGTATAGCCGTTTCCACAGCTTGCAGTTGCACACCGTAGGGAGCTTCGAGCGAAACAGGGCCGGAGATCAGAGTCACGTATGCGCCGCGGTCTCTTGCCTCCGTCGCAAGAGCATAGCCCATCTTTCCTGATGAATGATTCCCTACGAAACGCACCGGATCAATAGGCTCGTGTGTTCCACCCGCCGTCACCACAACTCGACAACCAGCCAGGTCACCATTGCGTCCCAGTGCCATACTGATAGCACCTAGTAACACCGGCGTCTCCGGCAGTCGACCTGGCCCAATAGCTCCCGAAGCTAGTCGCCCCACCTCCGGCTCCACGATCAATGCCCCACGCTCCCGCAACAAAGCCAGATTTGACTGTGTTGCCACATGTGTATACATATCGTGGTACATCGCAGGAGCTAGCAGTAACGGCGCTCTTGTCGCCAAAGCCACGGCAGTCAGCATATTATCTGCTATACCATAGGCCAACTTTGCAATGGTATTGGCTGTTGCCGGCACCACTGCCAACAACTCGGCTTCCTCTGCCAACGCAATATGCGTCTCTGCCGCTTGCCCTGAAGGTTCCCAAAGATCGATATACACACGCCGGTGACTCATGGTCGCGAATGTCAGTGGCCGGACAAAGTCCTCTGCGTGCTCCGTCATGATCACATCTACAAGCGCACCTGCTTGTTGCAACTGGCTTACCAGCTCAACTGCCTTGTAAGATGCAATCCCCCCACATATACCGACGATAATGCGCCTGTTGCGTAACATAGTTGCTTGCATGTTCTCTCAATCTCGACAAACTCGATCCGAATGAGAACAATGGTACAATAACATACGATGATACCTTACGCAAAAAAATACCAAGAAGTACCATTTTAGAAATGGAATCAGATCATTCGTACGGGCGTGATTCATCACGTCCTGGCCCAACTTGCGAGCAGTCCATAGGGCGTGATAAATCACATCCGTACGAAAATGGCGTTCTTTGGGAGCGGCTTTTATCCACGAACATCCTTGCGCTTGAGGAAGTAGACGGTCAGGGTAGCGAACGCCACAAACATCACGATCAGGGCAAACCAGACCAGCAAAAGGTGTTCGATGGCTGCAGCCTGTGCCGCTCCCTGGTTCAGGGAGACGAACAGGTCGCCGCGATATGGACAGTTGTTGGGGGAGGTGATATACGAACAATCATCTTGCCCCAACTTGTCGCTGTGCAGGCCAATCGACGTTCCCAGGCCCGCGTTCGCCCAGCCAGATGCGAAGAACACGCCAATAAACTTCAGGAAGGGGGTGTCCAGCGAGAAAATGACGCCTGCGAAGATCACCTGCGCGACCATTATGATCGGGATGATGCTCAAAGCCCGGTCATTATTGGGTGCAGTCGCCGACACCATCAATCCCAACATCAAGCCCGCCAGCGATGTCAGTGCCAGCGTGATGTAGACTTCCAATACTGGCGGCAGAAGCACACCCGGCTGCAAGGGCGCTTTCAGATTGACGAAGAACACCAGCACCGCGCTTTGCAGCAAGCAGAGCATCCCCAGTACTATGATTTTGGAGAACAGGTAGGGGACGAGGCCCAGGTTGACCGCCCGCTCTCGCCGGTAGATGGCCACCTCCTTGACGATGGCCCCGGCCCCGTTGATGCAGCCGAAGAACACCGCTGCAAAGTCCATGATGAAGAGGATCTCCTGCGCATCCGCGCCTGACCCCGGTCTGATCGCATTGTTCAATGCTTGATCGGGAGTTTGGCCTTGATTAGCGACAAACTGTTGCCCTTGCTGCGTCTCGAGCGCCAGCACCACGCGCTCGCAGTTATGCGAGATGATAGGGCCACTAGTGTCGGTGATATTCGCTCGTGTGGGGCAGTCAGCCACACTGGTAGCGAAGAAGATGTCGCCTCTCGCCAGGAAGAAGAGGATGATCCCGATCACCGGCGCTTGCAACAGCAAGATTGCCAGATTCCCTTTATCGTTCCAGAGCAATTCAAGAAACCGGCTGGAGAGCAGCCAGAACTGCTTGCGGGGATTACCTCGCTTGGGCGGGGTGACCCCTCCGGTCTGCTGCTGTTGGACGTTGGCACGCCCTGCCGGTCCCTGTTGGAGAGGAGCTGCCACATACTTCTGGAAGTCGGTCGACGCCCTGAATTTCTCCTCTGCCTGCTGCGGGATGTCGGGATTGTTCTCGGTCGGCTCCAGGGTGCTGTAAATCTCGGCGAAGTCGGCCTTGTTGAAGTAGACCTTGGCCTCCTCGGGTGGGCCATAGTAGGCCAGGCGTCCGCCCTGAGCCAGGAAACAGACGTAGTCACAGGAGTTGATATTGTTCGTGGCATGGGTCACCAGCACAATGGTGTGGCCTTTGTCAGCCAGGTTGCGCAGCAAGAACATCATCTTGCGGTCCAGTCCCGGATCCAGCCCCGAGGTCGGCTCATCCAGGAAGAAGACGCTGGGATTCGCCAGCAGTTCCAATGCGATGGAGACGCGCTTGCGCTGCCCACCGGAGAGCTTGCTGACCAATAGATGACGCCGGTGGGACATCTCTACGTCTTCAAGCACCTCATCGATACGTTGCCGGATCTGCGTTCTGGTGAAGTCCTCCGGCAGGCGCATCTTGGCGGCATAGTAGAGGGCCCGCCCTACAGTGAGATTGCGGTGAATGATATCATCCTGGGGCACATAGCCCAACTGCGTGCTGAAGGCGGCCAGGTGATGATAGTAGTCCTGCCCGTTGTAGAGCACAACTCCCTGTTGTGCTGGGCGCAGGCCATTGAGGGCATCCAGCAGCATGGATTTGCCTGCCCCTGAGCCCCCAACCACTGCCACAAACTTGCGCGGGGGAATGGCAATCGAGATGTCATCAATGAGAATGACTTCACGATTGCCGACCTTCTTGAGATGTAGGGCATCGATACGAATGCTGCCACGCTCATCGTGCTGGGTCAGTTGGGTGCCAGTGAAGATGAGCTTGAATGGACCGATGCGCACCTCGTCACCGGGTTTGAGCAGTTGACTGTTAACTTGCTGCGCGTTGACGTAGACATAATTCGTGCTGCCCTGGTCAACAATGCGGTAGCCCCCTGGCACCTGTTCCAGGTGGGCATGGTGCCCCGAGACCTGCGGATGATTGAGCACAACTGTGTTGTCGGATGCACGCCCGATGGTGATGGTCTTGGCGCCCAGGGGGATCGGGTGAATCTCGGGCACGAGTTCCTGGGACGCGCCGCTGCCATCATCGAAGGTGAGAGTGACCAGCGTGCCATGCTCATCACCAATGCGGAAGATGTCACCGCGGGCCAGCGGCTTGCGGAACTGTTCGTTTCCAACAATATGGCGACCTTGATAGAGCAGTCCATTGAGTGTGCTCTGGCGCGTGGGATGGGGATGCACCAGGATGAGTTGGTTGCCATCCCGCACGATCTGGGCATGGAAGCCGGAGACGATGGGTTCGTCTATGACGATATCGTTGGACGGGTCACGTCCGATGTTGATCACCTGTTTGGTCAACGGATAGTTTTGTTTCCCCGGATGGACGTTGCTGCTAATCTCAAGTGAAGGTGTACCGCCTGCACTACCTGGGCCAAACACTACACGTTGTGTTGCCGCATCCTCCAGCAATTGCTTTTGGCCTTGTACAGGAGACGGGATGGCTGCCGTAGGAAAAGAGGGTGGCGGAGGCTGTTCAGCAAATGATGATGCAAGAGGGGGCCGATAAATCGGCGGTGGGCGCGATAAATCGGCCCCTACGGGCTGGTCGTTCTGTGGCGGACTGAACGAAGCCTGAGGAGGAGCGAACTGGGGACTCTCCGGCGAAGGATTTAATGGCGTGCGTTGCCGGTCTGGAGGAGGCGGAGCTGGTCTTTGCACTCCAGGGCGACCGCTAGGGATCGCCCCTACGATGAAAAGAAACGACGTCCCTGGTCCCACACTAATGGTGTCGTGATCGTTGATTATCGCTTGCTGCACTTCACGTTTGTTGACGATGAGACTGTTCTGCGGACTCAGTTTCTCTATAGTCCACTGCGATCCATTATAGAGAAGTCGTGCATGAAGTCGCGAAACAGTCGGGTCAGAAATAACAATGTCGTTGCCGGGTTCCCGTCCAATCGTGATGGTTGTTTTGTTGATCGGAAAGGTACTTCCCGCTAGTGGCCCGCTCAGAAATTGTATCGATCCCAAGCCTGGTGGTCGGTTCACTACGTCCATATGCGCTCCCTCTGCGATTCGTTGAGACGGTGTTCAAATCGATGAATAATAGCAATGAGCCTTTGCAAGCATGGCGACCGCAAGGGCCCACCCATCCCCACCCAGCCGCCCTCGCCACTACTATACTACGTTCGGGCCGCGAAGTATATAGTAGTGGCAAGGGGCGAGCACCAGCCACCCTCAAACCTGGTGCAAATCGATATCCCCGGTGCTTACATCCAGCACCAACACCGCACTGGATGTGGTTGCACTACTGATCAGCGGACCATAGTAACTCGGTGACCCACCAGTACTCGTGACCTTAATAGCAAAATCACTCTTGATACTGCCGACGTTGACATTGGCGTCCAGGATCACGTTTGTAGTCGCAGGCAAGCTAATGTCCACATTTCCCTTCTCGGCCTGAATCTTAAACATGGGCTGCGGGTTTGCACTGCCGGTCGTATCTAACACCCCATCGAAAACTACATCTCCGGTGCCTGTCTCCAGATGCGAGCCATCGGCAAGCGTCGAATGGCGCACCGTCACATTGCCAAAGCTATCCTTTACCACCAGCATACCATTCAGCCCATCGACCAGCACATTCCCCACCGATGTATCAGCATTCAGTGTCAATGGCACTCCGGTGTTCTTTACTACACCCGGCGGCAGTGTAATCGTCACATCCACGGCATCGCTATTCTGGCTTAAAATACTGCTGCCTGTATCAGGGAGGATCACACTCACCGTCACGGTATTCGTCAAGCTATCCGCCTGCACCTGTACTGAGACACGCCCAAATTCCTTTTGCGCTTCACTGTTGCTGCCTGCCTTGACCTTCTTAACGGTTGTTACCGTCGCTACCGAAGCCCCAGGGTCTACGGAAATGGAGATATCGCCAACCTGGTTATATATTTGTATCTGTGCGATAGTGGCAAGCTGCAATGTCTGCTGACTTTGCTGAATGTAGGTCGACGAATTACTGACACCTCCAATACTGCCACCTGGAACTGGAACGGGATTTGAACCATTACCTGCTATCACGAATACAACGGTAAGCAGAACCACAATCAAAATACCACCGACACAACCTTTCAACAGACAGGGCCAACTGCCCCGCCGTCTCTGCGGTTGCTCATCTTGTCGACGACGTCTATGTTGTCTAGGGTGTGCCTCATACTCCTCATCGTCTTCATCAGAATCGTCGTCCTGTTCCTCATCCCAGTCTTCCTGCGCTCTATGTCTGTCTCTACTCATCAGGGTAATTTCCTGGTACTTGCAAGGGGTAGTCTGCAATTTTCGACTTCTCTTGCCCATCCATAACAGGCTGTTGATCTTCAGCAGTCCCACGATAAATTGGGATACCTGCCCCCGAGGCAGGGTTGCTACACACACTCAGACAATTATACCGTATACTGAGCGAGTTTTCCTCCTTGACATAAGCTCCCACTTTTCATTACCCCGCTCGCACGTTATAATACAGGGACAACCACATTTTAGAACGGCACCGACTAGAGGTGTCCCTGGACTGAGATCGTACAGAAAAGTGCTGAAAGACGCGGCTCTGCACAAAGAGTAGGAAGCAGGTGCTCTTGAATTGTTCGCATGTGATCAGGCTCAATCCAACGCCAGAACAAGCAGTCTATTTTCGCAAAGCCTGTGGAGTGGCACGCTATGCGTACAATTGGGCGCTTGCTCGCTGGAAAGACTACCGGGCAGAGGGGAAATGGACCAAGATGAAAGATCTGAAGGCAGAGTATAACCAGATCAAAGGTGAACAATTCCCTTGGTGCTACGAGGTGACAAAATGCGCTCCCGAACAAGAGTTTAGCAATCTAGGGCGGGCTTTCGCCAACTACTGGCGGATGAAGAAGGAAGGGACCCTCCCAAAACTCAAGCATCCGCGTAAGGATGGGGAGGAAGGTGGCTTTCCGCGTTTCAAAAGCAAAAAACGGGATCGATTGAGCTTCTATCTTGCCAATGATAAATTTTCTGTCGATGGGCAGACGATACGTATCCCCAAGCTTGGCTTCGTCAACATGACCGAAGCGCTCCGCTTTCAAGGCAAGATCATGAGTGCCGTCATTTCCTATCGTGCAGGGTGGTGGTTCGTCTCCATCTCGGTAGAGGTTGAGCATGAAGTGCCTACCCCTAGCGGTGGAGCCGTTGGGATAGACCTGGGCATCAAGACCTTAGCGACCTGTAGTGATGGCGTGGTGTTTGAGAACCAAAAGCACTACCGAAAGGCGCTAGGGCGCATCAAGGGCTTAAGCAAAGGATTGTCCCGCAAAGTAGAGGGGAGTCAGAACTGGTGGAAAACGACCCAGAAGCTTGCAAAGGCCCACTATCGCGTCGCCTGTCAACGGCAAGATACCCTGCATAAAATGACGACCTATCTTGCCCGAACGTATACATTGATTGGCCTGGAAGACCTCAATACGAAGGGAATGCTTGCCAATCATTGCTTAGCGCAAGCGGTGAGCGATGCCAGCTTCTTTGAGGTACAGCGCCAGCTTCTCTACAAGACTGAGCAGTACGGGGGATATGTCCAACTGGTGAGCCGGTGGTATCCCTCAAGCAAAACCTGTCATGCCTGTGGCTGGATCAAGGAAGATCTCACGCTCGATGACCGCAAGTGGGGATGCGAACAATGCGGGACGGTGAATGAGCGAGATCTCAATGCATCCCTCAACATCAGGGATGAAGCCTTCCGTTTAGTAGCGGATGTCCCGGTAGTGGCTTCGTCGGGACAGAAATTCGCCTGTGGAGCGGGAAGCGCTGGCTCTCTCTGCGGAGGGAGTGAAACTTTCTGCGATGAAGCAGGTACGAAGGTGTCGTAAATACGTTTTACTACATTTGAGAAAGCAGTAAGTCCTATGGCCAACACACAGCGTTTTCTGGTTCGTTTCTGGGGGGTGCGCGGAAGTTATCCCGCCCCTGGTCCGCAGACGATACGTCACGGTGGCAATACTACTTGTGTTGAAGTGCAGGTAGGCACACATACTATCATCCTCGACGCAGGCAGCGGCATCATCCGTCTAGGTTGTGAACTGTTGCAGCGTAGCAAAGGTACGGAACTCAACGTCTCCCTCTTCATCACCCATGGCCACGGAGATCACTTGATCGGGTTCCCTTTCTTCACACCCCTGTACTACTCGCGCACCAGAATTAGCATTTTTGGACCCCGCCTCGCAGGCCAGAGCATCGAGCAACTTGTCACTCCCATCATGTCCCCACCGTATTTCCCAGTAGATGTCCGCTCGTTGCCATCGTGTCGCATCTTCCACACAATCGCCCAGGAAGAGCATATCATCTGGCAACATGGTGATACCGACCCTACCGTCAGGACCAAACACGAAGATAGCACAGACGCCGAGGTTCGTGTCATCAGCCAAATTACCGACAGCCATCCTCAAAACGGAGCGCTCATCTACCGTATTGAGCACGCCGGTCGGCATCTCGTTTTTGCTACCGACGTGGAGTGGAGCGGGCGGCCTGATGCAGATTTTATCTCATTTGCAAAAGGAGCAGACCTGCTTATACACGACGCACAATACACCAGCGCTGATTACGAACAAGCCAAACAGGGGTTTGGTCACAGCACCGTCAAAATGGCGACAGACGTAGCTCTCGCTGCCCAGGTACGTCGCTTGATCCTCTTCCATCACGAACCAACCTACGACGACAACCAGCTGGACCGGATGGAAGCCGGGGCCCGCACAAGTTTTGCCAACACATACTCGGCATGTGAAGGTATGGAAATCGATCTTTTAGCATAAAGGCTTGGTGAGAAGAAGTATGTTAATAAACGTAATACTGGCATTCATGATTATTGGCTCGTTTTTAGTAGCCATCGCCCTTCACGAATCTGGTCATGCCCTGATGGCCTCCTTGCTGGGCGACTCAACCCCACGCAGCGAAGGACGACAAAGTCTCAGTTTGCGTGCACACCTCGATGCATTAGGGACCATATTGTGCCTTATTCTAGCTTTCTATCCAGCACTGGCTGGCCCGGTGGGTCTTGGTTGGGGAAAACCCGTCAAGACCGACCCCTGGAAGCTGCGTGGTGGTCCCAATGGTGGAACGCTGATCGTGGCATTAGTTGGCCCACTCTTTAGCTTGAGCATCGGCCTGCTCTTCGCCCTCTTGCTGCGCGTCATGCCCCTTTCACTGTTTACAAACGACTTTGCCATACGTCTACCGCAGTTGTTGACGGTATTCGCCAGCGTGAATATCAGCCTGGCCATCTTCAACCTCATCCCCCTCTATCCGCTCGATGGTTACCAGATCGTCTACACCCTTCTACCAACCCGCCAGGCCGTGCAGTTCGCTAAATCTATCCCTTATGGACCGTTTATCATCCTGGCGCTCTTCTTTTTATTGCCGTTCCTGGCTCAGTTCACCGGGCTTGGCGATTTGTTTATCTTCCGTATTCCCTATTATGTGCTCATAGGTTCCCTTAACCTGATAGCCCTGGTTACCGGTCAACCGTTTGATACTGTGTTTACCCTCTATTTCTACCGGCTGCTACTATAATGATGTCTTTTTATCATATGAGTATGCCGCACTGGCTACATATCGCCATCTATCGTCTCCGCCAGGTGCGCCAACAACTTGGCTTCGTCACGCCACTTTCGGCAGAGGACCATGCAGAGGTGGCTCGTTGGTTGCCACCTACTGCCGTATCCCTTTTTCAGACTATGTCGCCCGCCGACCAGCAGCACAGCCTGCGTGTTTGTCGCGGATTGCAAACCCGCGGATGCGTAGAAAAGGACCTCCTGGCTGCTGCATTATTACACGATGTCGGCAAAGGGCAGGGTCGCGTACCCTTCTGGACACGTCCCCTCATCATCATTGGCAAGTTATGCGTACCACATCTTCTCGCCCGCCTGGCCGTTTATCCTCATGAAAACATGCCCTATCCTAGCTGGCGTCGTTCGCTCAGCTATGCGTGGTATCATGCCGACGTAGGAGCGGACCTGGCCGCGGCTGCCGGACTCTCCGAGCGTGCTGTCCTCTACATCCGTACCCATCATCAGTCCCATGGTCCAGCAGCAGAGTTACACCTGGTGGACGAGGATTCATGAATATCACATCCGAAACAACAGAAATAGACAGCGAACAGACGCACTATGTCGTCCGCCTACCCGCATTCGAGGGACCGCTCGACCTTTTGCTGTATCTCATTGAGAAGCGGCAAATGGAGATCACTACGATCTCTCTTGTAGCCGTCACAGACCAATACCTTGCCTATCTCCAACGCTGGCAGGACCCGGCAGCAGGCGCCCCGCCTCTGGCAAATATGGCAGCGTTTATCTCCATTGCTGCCCGCCTCCTCTTCATCAAATCACAAAGCCTTTTGCCTACTACCTCTAAAGAGGAGCCAGGCAGCGAGAGAGAAAACGCCATTGCCATGGCCGACGAACTGCGTCGCCATCTACTCGAGTATAAAGCAGCCAAAGAGATTGCTCGCCTCCTGCGCCAACGCGAAGAGGCGGGGCTACAAACCTATGAACGAACCTGGCAGCCGCAAGGGCCCCGCCCCGCACCACTCCGCCCCCTGCCACTACCCAGCATCGAAGCGCAACTGGCATGGACACCCCTCGCGCTGATCGGTGTAGAGCCGCAAGCACTGGCCCAGATATTCCAGCATCTCCTCCAACGACCAGCAAAAGAAGAACTGAACGGCACACCTTTACTGCCATTGGCCCGTGTAAGCGTCCGTGACCGTATCGCTAAGATCATAGCATCGCTGAACAAGCAGCCCCGTATCTCGCTCGCCGAACTGACTGAAAACGAACCTTCCCGCCTGGTAATCATCGTCACCTTTCTGGCCATCCTGGACATGTGGAAGCAAGAGTGCATCTCCGTACAGCAAGACACCCCTTTCGGCCCGATTTACCTGGAACGTGGTACACATTGGGCCGAAACAGAGGCCGCAAAACTTGACAACCATTGACTCAAAGTTTATACTATAGTCCATAATAAACTTCTTATGGATATCGTTGCCCATCAGATTTTTGTGAAGGGTGGTTGACGGACCAAATAGATTAATAACAAGGAGACGTAACGTATCATGGAAGAGTCACAGGAGCTGCCGCAGGAACCGCTGCAAGACAATACCGCATCGTCGCCAGAGGCCGCTCGTATTGCCGAGTTGGAGTCAGAGCTTACCAAAGCACGCCAGGAGGCGACAGAGAACTGGAACAAGTACTTACGCGAACGCGCTGAAATGGAGAATTTCCGCAAACGTCAAGAACGTGTCTTAGCGGACCGCATACAACAACAGAAAAAAGCATTATTCCACAAAGTGCTTGGCGTGATAGACAATGTCGAGCGAGCATTGGCATATCAGGACACCCTGGATCGTCAGCAATTGCAACAGACACTCCGTATGGTACTATGGCAGATGAATGAAGTCATGCGCGACGAGGGCATCACACCCGTTCCCACCGTTGGCGAAGCTTTCAACCCTTATGTGCATGAAGCAATTGAAGCAGTCGAAGACAGCGACAAACCCGAAGGCACCATTGTCGAAGAAGTCCTCAAAGGCTACACCTTAGGCAACGAGACACTCCGTCCTGCCCGCGTCAAGGTAAGCACCAGCAGCAAACCAGCACAGGAATAACCTGGCTGGGGCTTACTCCCGCCAGGAAGTATAAAGAATGGCACAAGTATGGACTACAAGGACTATTACAAAACGCTTGGAGTTGCGCGGGGAGCCAGTGCAGATGAGATAAAAAAGGCATTTCGCAAGCTTGCCCGCAAATATCACCCCGATGTAAATCCCGGCGACAAAAAGTCAGAAGAAAAGTTCAAAGAGATTAATGAGGCCTACGAGGTCCTCTCTGATCCCGACAAACGCCACAAATACGACACGCTGGGTCCAAACTGGCAGGAACAGTTTGGCTTCCAGCCAGGGACTGGAACAAGACGTACTTACACATACGGCGGTACTGGTAGCCGTGGTACTCCTTTTGACTTCGATTCCAATAGTGGCTTTTCTGACTTCTTCGAGACACTTTTTGGCCGTACCGGTACTACCTCGACCGGGACCGGAGCACGCAACATACGTGACGACTTGCGACGACGGGCGGGCGACAACATCGAGCAGCCAGTTGAAGTAACCTTGCAGGAGGCATATACCGGAGGGGCACGCACCTTCAACATCCAGTCAACGGAAGCATGTCCCGTCTGTCATGGGACAGGTGAAAGAGCAGGCAAATCGTGCGCCAACTGTGGTGGTCAAGGCATGGTTGCTCGTAATAAACGCATCCAGGTCAAGATTCCCGCCGGGGTGGATAACGGCTCCAAGATTCGTGTTGCCGGCGAAGGGCAGCCTGGCCTCGGCGGTGGCCCACGCGGCGACCTCTTCCTGGTGATCAGCGTCAAACCTGACAGCATGTACGAGCGCAAAGGCGACGACCTGTACCTCGATATCGATGTAGACCTGGTCAAAGCCATGTTGGGTGGCGAAGTACCAGTACCTTTGCCCGATGGACGCAAACTCGTGTTGAGCATTCCACCTGAGACCCAGAACGGCCGTATGTTCCGCCTGGCAGGTAAGGGTATGCCGCACCTGCGCAGTGACTACAGTGGCAATCTCTATGCCCGTGTCAAGGTTGTGTTGCCCATGCACCTATCAGGTACAGAACGGGAACTGTTCGAGCAACTGGCGCGCAGTCGCGGTGTTGAAGTCCCCTCATCCTGAGACTCCCTGCCATGAATGACAGGGGTTCTGCTGTCGTTCCACCTCTTCGCACCTTGCTCGGAAAGGGGACATCGATGGAGACCAACAGAACTACGAGCCGACGAACTCTGGCGTGGAGGACATCCGCGCTTCTGGGCAAAATGCCCTTCTTTCGTTCGTTGCTTCTCTTGCTTCCGACTCGCGCCCATCTCCAGGCGCTGTCCCGGCATGCCGGAACGAAGCAAGAGACGTGGAAGGTGTGCCTGCCCTGGGACGGTTGCCCGTCTTACGGTCTTATGGCTCCTGTACAGGCACAGTATAGCACAAATGTACAAAAAAGGCAAGAAGAGATTCCGCCTGCGGGCGCGGGCTTTCCATCCCCCGCTTCAAAGACGGGAGCTTTCAAGCCCGTTCTCCGTAATGCGAAAGGAGGAATGCATCGTGGCTGAGAAGAATGAAGGCGCGTGGTACATCATCAGCGTAGCAGCAGAAAAGGCCGAAGTACACGAGCAGACATTGCGCCATTACGAGCGTCTCGGTCTCATCTCTCCTGCACGCAAAGGAAACAGCCCGCACAGCCCGCGTTTATATTCGGACCGTGACATTGAGCGCGTAATACATATTCGTCGCTTGATGCGTGATCTGGGAGTGAACCTTGCTGGAGTCGAGGCTATCCTGCATATGAAAGACCGCATGGAACAATTGCAGCTGGACTTAGAACAAGAAATGGCTCAACTGCGCAATCAACACATGGCCGAGACACGCAGATTAAAAGAGATCATTGAACGCCTACAACGTGGCCCCAAGTAGGAGCCGATAAATCGGCTCCTGCTCACGACACCGTCACGTTGATTGTATGATAGCCCGAAGACCCATTTGGCAATGGTGGCGCTACCACGGGGTCTTGAACATTCCCATCCAGGTCAATAGCACGCGCAATAACCAGGTAATTGCCCGGGTTTGGCTGCCACTCAAGCTCCCACAGCACCCATGTAAGCGCCGATAACGGCTGTTTGAGCGTAGCAACTCGCCAGGTTTGCCCTCCATCCGTACTTACATCCACCTCGCTGATGCCGCGATTACCCGAAAAAGCCACACCGGCAATAAAAGTGGGCCGATTAGCAGCCACCGTCGAACCATCCAGGGGAGTATCAATACGTGCCGTCATTCGTATTGGAGCAGCATCACTCCAACCACGCTCCTGCCAATATCCCTGGTAATCATAGTTCACCACCTCAATATGGGACAGCCACTTACAGTGCTTCATGCCGTAAATCCCCGGTACCAGCATACGAGCGGGGAAACCGTGGCTGTCAGGTAGCGTGACCCCATTCATGCGCACTGCCATCAGCGTTGTCGGCTCCAAAGCCTTGCTCAGATGAATGCTATCGCTATAATCGTCCACCGCGTGAAAGATCACCTTTGTCGCCCCAACTTTTACACCCGCTTGCTGCAGCAAGTCCTTCAGCGGAACACCCTCCCACAGCGCATTACTCATATACACGCCGCCCACCTCATTGCTAATACACATCATAGACTCATACTGCTGCTGCATTGGCAGCGCCAATACTTGCTGATAAGTCAGCACAAAAGGATGGTCAACCTCGCCATCTATCACCAACTTCCACGAATTGCCGTCAACGGTCGGGTCGGCAAAGAGATTTTTTGAAACAATGTAGTACTGATCGTTCGACGTGACCTCTGGTGAGAGGAAAGGAGCAGGGTGCACCACACCATAGTTCGGTACGGGCGGCGGTACAATCTTACTCTTGAAGTTCTGCATCAAGCGACTCAGCGGAATACTGGGGCTTGTGGCCCCCTCAGTGATAAAACGCCACAAGCCCACTCCCAGCAGCCCTATACCTGCCAATATTACCCCACGCCTCAACAGATCGCGTCGCGAGACCTCTCCACGGGCGGAGGCAAGCTCAGCCCCTACACCTCCCGCCCCTACAGGTTCTTTTCTACTGGCACCCACTGGAACTGCTGTCTGTGCCGCAAGCCAGTTCCTTATAGAAACGAACAAGAGGCCAAAAACAACTCCCACCACCGCCAGGCTCAACATCCCATTCACAAAACCAATTGTCAATTGTGCGCCAAAGATGCCTGCACCCGTCAGCGGTAAAAGCCCAAACCCCACAAGCAGCCAGAGGATCAACGCAAGCACTAGCCCATCATACCAACGGAGTTCTTGTCTCCCTACTAAAAACCTATTGAGCAAGTTTCGCCACTGATAATACGGGCGCTTCTCTATCGCCTTGGCGGCTTCCGTAGTTGTGTTTACAGCCAGATTATAGAGTGCTCCACTCAGTCCAAACACCAGGCATTGTCCCACAAGGATACCGTAGAAGAGGTAATGTTTAGCATCACCGCCAATCGCTCCATGTAAAAAATTAAACAAGGGTGGGGGCATAAGCGCCGTTAATTCTGAGCCAAAGACCTCCGGCAATGAAATGCCATTCCATACCACACTCACCAACAACATCACACCCGTGGCAACAACACCGGCCAGCAGACCGGCTATAAATCCAGTTCGCAAACGTCGCTTTCGATTCTGTCTAATAGTCTCCATACCCAGGTGCCTTTCGCAGAGGTCAAATACCTACATCCATAATTATACTACTCAATTGAGTTACACGTTTCCCAACAGGAGTATTTACGGGTGTCTGTCAGATTTTTGCGTCGAGCCAGACCACCCCAACCTCCCAGGGCGCAGGCAAGCTGACGCCCCTACTAACCACGCCCGTGCGGTTAGTAGGGGCGTCAGCTTGCCTGCGCCCTGGGGTGGGGCCTCGTTGGCTCATCTACCATCACATGAAGTCATAAGCGAATATGGTCACTACTGTTCTGCGGCCTGAACTGCGTCCCAGTATTCACGAACACAACCGTCTGGTCCTGGATATGAATAAGCATATCCGGCTTCCCATCCCCCGTCACATCCCGAAACTCCAGTGTCACCGGTATCTGGTCACCGTCTGCTTCGAAGAGATAAGGCCCGCCATAGCTGATAGACCTGGCCGGATTCCCGCCCATGAACTCTATGATAATAATATGTCGATGCAGGTTGATGGCAATGAAATGGCTGGGATGTTGAGGATCATCTCCATGACCAACCACCGCATCCGTTTGGAACGTCCGTGGATAACCATAGCGGATATCATCATATCTCGCCAGCCCCCAGGCCAGTGCTGCTGAACCAACCACCCACAGCACAAGCATGACGAGCATCCCTACCCCTACATACAGCAGCCAATGCAAACCTCTTTGTTGATCCCTGGCTGCCGGCACTTTACCCGTCACCCTACCTCGCACTGAACGTGGAGTCACCACCCGCCCAGTAATGGGGTCTACATCAACACTGCGGCGAGCAGGTTGCGGGCCAGTCGTTTGTATGCCCATCGGGTCGCGCAGGCGAATAGAGCTATTACGATAACGGTACGGATTCGTGTCCATCAGATCATCATCCATGTCCTCTTCCGTCACACGTATCTCAGCTGGATCGAGATTCCTTTTGGATCGCTTTTGCTGAGGCTGCTTCTCATCGCTCTGCATTAGCTCTGCCTTTCTCTGGTCTTACCTTGCTGGAACTGCGGCCACCGGCTCAATTGCATGTCTTAAAATTGCCTGCCTCATTATCTGAGATACACAACTGCATGTCAAGCATGGGAATGTATCAATTTCTTTACTATTCTTCCTCGTCGTCGCTCTCGCCTGGTTTTTCCAGGCCCGCCATTGCCAGGCCGCGATGGAGCACGCGCAGACAGAGGAAGGCGCATTTAGTACGTGCAGGGCTGATCGGGATACCCAGTGCATCCAGAATATCGTCTTTGCCTAGATGAATGACCTCCTCTGTCGTTTTCCCTTCCATCATCTCCGAAAGCATAGAGGCCGAGGCCTGGCTGATGGCGCAGCCACGCCCCTGGAAGCGCACTGTTGTGATGTGGTCATCCGCTATCTGCAGGTCAAGCGCGAGTTGGTCTCCACATAAAGGGTTGGAGTCTTCAGCATGCACGTCGGGGTGCTCTAGCTTGCCATAGTTGCGCGGATTGCGATAATGGTCCAGGATATATTCACGGTAGTCCATTGCCATATGTCACACCCCCTACAAATTGAAGATGTGCAGCGCTTTGTGCAGGCCTTGCACCAGTACATCGATTTCTTCTGGTATGGTATACACGTAGAAACTGGCTCGTGCAGTTGCAGCCAGGCCGAAGTGCTCCATCAACGGTTGTGCACAGTGGTGTCCGGCACGAACGGCAACCCCCATCTCCTGGTCAAGGATCGATGCCAGGTCATGCGGGTGAATATCGCCGAGGGTAAAGGATATGACGCCCCCACGCCTGTCCGCGCTTTGTGGTCCATAGATGGTCAATCCTGGCACGGATTGTAACTGCTGCAGAGCATAGTCGGTGATGGCTTGTTCATGGCGTAACACGTTCTCCATACCGAGTGCGCTCAGATAATCGACCGCCACGCCCTGGCCAATCGCTTCAGCAATGGCAGGAGTTCCCGCCTCAAACTTCCACGGCAGCACGTTCCAGGTGGACTTGCGTAGCCCGACCTTCCCGATCATTTCACCCCCGCCCATGAAGGGAGGCATGGCTTCCAGCAACTCACGCTTGCCATAGAGCAAGCCGATGCCGGTAGGTCCCAGCATCTTATGTCCACTGAAACAGAGAAAATCGGCATCTAGCTCCTGCACGTCTACCGGCAAATGCGGAACGCTCTGCGCAGCATCCACGAGCACAGTCGCTCCAGCGGCATGCGCCTGCTCAATCATTTGCTTAGCGGGGTTAATGGTGCCCAGCACATTCGACATATGGGTGAACGCTACCAGTTTTGGCTGCTGCTGCAATAATTGCTCGTAGACGTCCAGGCGCAAGAGACCATCATCCGTCACAGGGATAAACTCCAGGCGCGCTCCCGTGCGTTCGGCGAGCAGTTGCCAGGGAATCAGGTTGCTGTGATGCTCCATGATGGTCAATATGATCAGATCACCGGCATGGATATTCGCACCACCCCAACTGTAGGCCACCAGGTTGATGCTCTCAGTGGTATTGCGGGTGAAGATGATCTGTTTGCCCTGGCGTGCATTGATGAAGCGGGCAACTTTGATGCGCGCCTTCTCCATTGCGGCCGTTGCTTCTTCGCTGAGCGCGTAGACCCCACGATGGACATTGGCATGATAGGTCTGGTAGTAGGTGCTCATGGCATCAATGACAGCCTGGGGTTTTTGCGAACTTGCCGTGCTGTCAAGGTATACCAACGGTTTCCCATGCACCTGGCGCGACAGGATAGGAAAATCCTTGCGGATATCCGCTATTGTACGGACCTTCTGGTCCGCACCGGTGAATGTCTCATATGTGATCATAATGTTCCCTATCAATATTCAGCCAACTGAATCTCTTCAGCCTCTTTGGGCGTTTCAAGACTCACCGCGTACTCGTCTACTCCCTCGACCTCCCAGCGTTCCTGGGCATCAACCCAGGTGTCGGCCTCGGTCTCATAGGCACCACTCATACGGCGCACGATACTGCGGCGCAGGCGTGTGCGCAGGTTCTCCAACGGAATGCGTTGCAGAACTGGCTCGAAGAAACCTTGCACGATGATACGCTCTGCCTCCTCCCGGGGGATGCCGCGCACCATCAGGTAGAAAAGTTGCTCGTCATCAATCTTACTGACGGTAGCACCATGACTGGCCCGTACATCGTTGGCCCCAATCTCCAGGCCAGGTATGGCCTCTGCACGGCACTTTCTATCGGCCCAGATGCTGGTCAAGAGGAGGATGTGAGCTGACAGGAACGAGGCGGTCTGCTGCGCCTTGGGCTGAATACGGATCATCCCAGCAAACTCTACACGAGAATCATCGGTGAGCACGCCCTTCACCTGCGTCTCGGCATTGGTGGAGACAGCATCATGAAGGGAGAGCGTATTGATGGAATAGCGCTGATCGCGGTCGGTGAAGAACACGCCCACCAGTTCAGCAGCACTGCCATTACCGGTCAAGCCTGCACCAATGTTAGCAAGGGTAACTTTGCTTCCAATGTCAGCCATCACCCACGTCGTGCTGCCGTCCTTCTCGTGGACCGCATTCTTATTGGTGATGTTCCATACATTCTGTCCCAGGTCTTGTAAGTTGCTGAATTCGACATGCGCTGCACTCTTGACATACACCTCAACAACGCCATCCAACAACGATGGCTGTTCGCTCTCGAAGGACGAGTTGTACTCCTCGACGTAGTGTACACTGCTCTCGTCGTCGGCGATAATGAGCGTATGTGCAAAGGTAGCGGACGCCGGTGAGTCGATCCAGATTTGGGTCAGGATGGGGTCTTCAATCTCGACTCCCTTGGGAATGTAGAGGAAGATACCACCACTCCAGAAGGCTGCATGCAGGGCAGTGTACTTGTTGCTTTCCACCGGCACGCATTTCGTCATAAAGTACTTTTGCACCAGTTCGGGGTATTCACGCACGGCACTATCAAGATCGGTCAGGATCACGCCCACCTTTTTCAGTTGCTCATCAAGCTCAACACGCACGACCGAGGCGTTGCGCTGCACGACCAGGCCAGCACGCGCATCGACGAGGGCCTCTTGTAGGGACTGTTCAATGACAGCAGGCAATACTCCATTGCCGTTGCTGGGGACGTATGGACTCAACTGCTGAAACTTGAAATTCGCGAATGCGCGCAACGTACCCAGGTCTCCTCGTCGACCGAGTGGGGTCGGTATACGCTCATAGGCATCCCAGGCTTGCAGGCGCTTTTGTAACATCCAGTCAGGCTCACCCTTTTGCCGCGAGAGTTCCTCCACGGCACTTCGGGAAAGCCCGGTTGAAAGAGTATTAGCCATTGACGCCCACCTCATTCTCTGCTTCGACAGGCTTTAGCCACTCATAGCCCTTGTCCTCCAACTCCAGGGCCAGCTCTTTCCCACCTGATTTGACGATGCGGCCGTCGTACATCACATGCACATAATCGGGGGTGATGTAGTTTAGAATGCGCTGATAGTGGGTGATGAGCAGGATACCCAGGTCGGGACCCCGCAAGGCACTCACGCTATCGGCGACGATTTTGAGCGCGTCGATGTCCAGTCCGGAGTCGGTCTCGTCCATCATTGCGATTTCTGGCTGTAGCAACGCCATCTGCAGAATCTCGGCGCGTTTCTTCTCGCCACCGGAGAAACCATCATTGATGGCGCGGTTGATGAAGCTGTTGTCGACTTTGAGCAGGCGCATCTTCTCTTGTAGCATCTTGCGGAACTCGCCGGGGGGAATACTCTTGCGTTTAGTTGTCTTACCCGTGGGATTCTCACCCTCTTCTAGCGGCTTGTTGCCCTCGCGTACGGCCTCAAGTGAACGACGCAAGAAATTGGCGACGCTCACGCCAGGGATGGACATGGGGTATTGGAAGGCCAGGAAGAGGCGCATACGTGCTCGGCGGTCAGGGGAAAATTCTAGAATGTTCTCGCCCTTAAACCAGATTTCACCATCGGTTACTTCATATTTCGGGTTGCCCATAATAACGTTGGCGAGCGTGCTTTTGCCAGAGCCATTAGGTCCCATTAACGCATGGACTTCGCCCTGTCTGACGACCAGGTTAACGCCACGCAAAATCGGTTTGCCTTCTATGTTCGCATGAAGGTTCTTAATGATCAGTTCTGATCCCATGAACAACGTACTCCTTAATGTGTAAATGTATAAAAGGGGGGAGTTATTGGGGGACACCCCCGCGCCCCTGGCAGGAGGCTGCGCCCCTGCACTCCCAAATGTGTAAACGTATAAAAAGGGGGGAGTTATTCGGGGGACACCCCCGCGCCCCTGGCAGGAGGCTGCGCCCCCTGCACTCCCAAATGTGTAAATGTGTAAAAGGGGGAGTTATTCGGGGGACACCCCCGCGCCCCTGGCAGGAGGCTGCGCCCCTGCACTCCCATGCCTGAATTGGCATCTTGAATTAGGCATTAATTATGTGTGGCGGACTGGGCCACCTGGATTTTTGATAGCGCGATGAAATGAGTGGAAGCGCTTTGCTCAGTTGACTCATTCACCACATCGGCTAGTGTGATACTATCGAGTGTGTGAGCGACCGCATCACGCACCTTTGCCCAGAGATACTTGGTCTTGCACGAATCGAGCAAGCCACAAATCTGGGTCATTTCGCCTTCAGTGGCGCAGATCATTGGCGCAATTGGTCCCTCCAGGACACGCACAATTTCACCCATGCTGATCCTGGCAGGGTCGCGGCTCAGCCGGTAGCCTCCATGTGCCCCACGTGTGCTGACAACCAGGGGAGGGTCAGCTTCACGCAATAGTTTCACCAATTGCTCCAGGTAGGCCAATGGAAGCATCTCCGCCTGTGAGATATCTGTGAGCGAGCGCGGGCTACCGCCGTAGTGGTGCGCCAGGTCGACCATAATCCGCACGCCGTATTCGCCTTTTGTAGATACCCGTAACATCATGGCCGACTCCCTTCTCGTCTGTTCTTGTTATGCCAGGGTTAGGATTGTACATGGTACTGCATCGGTGCAGGGCGAAGATTGAAACGCGCTACGCAAGCTACGCTCCATCACGCCCCTACTAATCCGACTAATTCACTAGGATATATTTTAGCACAGTCATCTGGCACCCGCAAGGGGCACCCTGTCTGGGCACAGGTATCCGCTACGCTCCAACGTGCCCCATTGGCTGCCTGGCGAGCGTAGTGGCACCTCTTGCGGGTGCTCAGGTACCAGTCTTACCTTTTTCGCCCCACCACGATTTGTCGTGTTCCTCTACCGAAGGGCTGCCAATCATAGCCACCGTAGATCGCTTCGATGCTAAAGCCGGTGGCCAGGAAGAGCAATTGTAGTTCACGGGGGAAGAAGATGTGCAGGTCGAGTCTCGTCAAGTAGCGTTCGTTTTCGCCCGTTTCGAAGAACTTTTCGTGTGTCCAGGTGATGTGTTGCAACTGCTCGAAGGGGTCGTACTTGCGCGTGGTGTAGAGTAGCATGGTGAATTCGTCACCGGGCGCACTGATCTCATCTTCCAGGTAGACATGCGAAGGGCGGTTGAGGGCATCACTCAGGTAGTCGATGTCGGGGAGGAAGATATCGACGACGAACCGGCCACCTGCGGTAAGATGATCATAGGTGTTTTTGAACATGCCAAGCTGCTGCTCTATTTCGTAGAGATGCGCGATAGAGTTGAAAGGCAGAAGGATCAGGTCATACTGACCTTTGTGCTCAAGCTGGTAGTCGCTCATATCACCTTCATGCAGGGTGACGCGCTGTTGCACTGTTTCTGGTTCTCGTGCCAATTTACGGCGATAGGCGGTCAACATTTCTGGCGCGATATCCAGTCCTTCTAATTGAAAATTGCCAGGGCTGTGGAGCAGTTCCAGGCTGATACGTCCGCTGCCGCAAGCCAGTTCCAGTACACGCTGTGGGGTGTAGCGCATGACCAGTTCGCACCAGAAGGGGACGTCCTGCTCGGTCTGGCTCTGATATTCAAGGTCGTAGTCGGTGACTCGTTCGTAGTATTCTCCCATGTTGTAGGGCATAGGTAATTCACCTCATGATAATGAATGGATAGAAAAACATAGTAGGAAGTAGATATGCCAGGGTCGATGTGGGTACACCGAGGATGGTTGCTGTGCATGATCTGGTGTAGAGCTTAGCATATGGAGCGTGGTGACTGCAAGGGGTGCCTGAGGCAGCATATCCTGCGGTACACTGGTCATGATGTTTCTCTCGATTGGGGACACTTGTCTCCGTTGTCTCCATTGTCTCCGTTGTCTCCGTTGGGACATTATGGTTGTCATTGAAACGTCATGCGCTGCAGGCATACCACTCCGCCTAGCCAGCACAGCCCTATCCAGGGGGACAGAAGATCGGTACGTCAGGTGTTTGGGCTGCCAACAAAGCGAAATCCCACTGCCTGGATAGCATCGTGGTCCACCAGATACTGTTCCATATGCTTGAGAAAGGTGAGCAGCTCTCGCTCTTGCTCTGCTGAGACACGACGAATCCCATTACCGATGTAGACGAAGAGATAGGGAACCCAGGCAAAATAGTGCTCGTGACATGTCCCATGGAGTGCTGACATCATCTCCTCATACTGGTTGAGGTGATGCTCGGAGGACCGTGTGAGCCAGGCCGTTCTCATTGCCCCGATGGAGGCTGCCTCATCAGGTAGCGTTGCCGGGTCGGTATCGTAGTGTCCAATCAAGAAGAGCAAGCGTTGCATCTGAAAGAGCCAGCAGGCGGTCTGCTCGTCAAACCGATCATAGGCGTAATCCTGGCAGATGATTCTGCCTCCCGGCTTCAAGAGGCGTTTCATCGTCACCATCGTCTGCGGCAAGTCGCTGATATGATGGAGGGAACGATTGAAGATGACACAATCAACGCTCGCATCCAGGGCCTGCCAGGTATTCACGTCTGTACAGAGATAGCGCAGGCTGCCAAACCCAGGGGTGTCAGGATGAGCAGCTTTGCTTCGCTCGGCTACCTCGATGATATCTGCTGACAGATCAATCCCAGTGACAGCATGGCCGTCTCTAGCTAGCTCAAGGGTAAGGTAGCCGTTGCCACAGCCAACCTCCAAGATTGTCTGTGCTGGTTGGGGAAGCATGCTTTTGATGAACTGGCAAGTATCGAAGGCGCTCAGTTTGATCATGGGTATGCTCCGCCACTGGAACCACCGACCCGCATCGAGGTCTGGGTATCCTCTGGGATGTCTTACATCAGCGATGAAGTGTGGAGGAAGGTCGCTCATGGTTCACCCCCTTCACGGAGCAGTCACCGACTGTGTGCTGAAAGGCTCTTCGGGCTGGACGCGTCGGCACCAGTGGGCTACCGCATCGACCAGTTGGCGGATCTCCTCGCGCGTGCCCGCGTCACGCAGGTCCACGTGCTCATCGAATAGTCTGGAGGCCCGCGGCACCAGCACCTGCGGGTCGGGTACCACGACGGCACCAATGCGACCGAGCACCCCACGCAAGACGGCCTGTGCATTTGCTGAGCCCGATTTGCCCAGGACCGCACCCATCAATGCCACCGGTTTGTTACGCAGTACACTGCGACCTGTTGGTCGCGAGGCCCAGTCGATGGCGTTGGCGAGCACGCCCGGTACCACGCCGTTGTACTCAGGGGTAGCGATCAGGACGGCGTTTGATGTGGCGATGGCATCCTTGAACCGGCGGACTGGCTCAGGGTCCCCGATGGCCTCGACGTCCTCGTTGAAGAAAGGCAACTGGCCGATGTCGAAGAATTGCACCTCGACCCACTCGGGCGCAACCTCCTTTGCGGCGCGCAGCAGCCCTTGATTGAAGGAACCCTGCCGCAGGCTGCCCGCTACGGCGAGGATTCTAAACGGTTTTCTTTCCACTGTTCGTCTCCTGTGTCGGTATGGTCTTCTCGGCTTCGCAGTACTCCGTTGAGGATGCAGCCCGCGTGCTGATCAGTTGCACGATCTCCTCTATGGTAACACGTTCCTCTACTGCTTGCAGCAACACAGAGATCATGAGCAGATGGTGCTCGTCTTTGCTGCCAACGCAATCCAGCGTGAAACCGAATTGCGCACATCCCTACGCGTGCCACCAGGTGACCAAACCAGGAAGGAATGCCCATGCAGTCCTAATGAAACAACTGTGCCTGGCTTCATGATTGAGATCAGGAACGCGGAAGATTGTTTTTCTCGGGCGAATTGAGTATGCTTTGTCTAAGCATAGTCGTTCGGCAACGAGGCTAGCGCCTCTACTGCTGCGCGATCAGTCCGAACGAGCGGAATGCACTTCACTCAGGCAGGATGCAAGGAGTATGAAACAACGAGGAGCGGTAAGTTTTATGATAGCATTTGTGTCACTGTTCCGCGGCATCAATGTTGGAGGTCACCATAAGATAAGAATGGATGAACTCAAAGAGGTGCATGAAGTTCTGGGCTTCAAGGATGTCTTCCCCTATATACAGAGTGGGAACATTGTCTTTAGCAGTGATGATGCGGACGTGGCACGACTCCGGAGGCAAATTGAGGATGGCTTTTTGCAGAAACTGGTCCAGCACTAAGTTCAGTCGACACATGACTGTATCCATAGGTATAGAAGCAAATCTTTTTGTCGCACCAAGGGCACGATTACGGTTCAGCCCCTTCGAGCAGCACCTCTGCTGTTCGCTCGGTGAGCGACCAGTAATCTGGGGGCGAAAAATTGATCGCAAGTGATAAGGCTCGTTCCTCCCAACCATCTTCGCTCTTCTTATTGATGACATTGTAGATTGCATGCATGCTGGGCACGATTCCCTCAGCAACTTTCTTTACAATGGTGTATTCTTGCATAGGCGCAATGCGCCGCTGCAGGAGTGGGCGTGCCTCGCACTCACCAGCGTGAATGTCCTCGATGCCCGACTTGTTGCGCCAGTATGCGTTGATCAATCCGTTGGCAAGCCAGCGAGCAGGGTTGGGCATGATATCCGCTTGCTTTTGTTTGAGCCATTGGTCCCCGTATTGTTCTCTGAGCGTCTCAAAGAAGCCCTGGCGCGATTGAGCCGAGTTGATGAAGCCAATAGTTCGGTACAGTTTGTTGTTAGTACTCTCGTCGAGGAGCGGCGGTAGCATGGGAAGAGTCTGTGCCGCTTTGACCATTTTCCGAAAGTGGCTGTCATCTGCTCGCATCAGCTCGATCCACTGTGCAAGCGCCGCCGAGGCTTCGATATTGATCCGCGCCATTTCCTCATCGCCGATCATGCTGATCTCTTCCTGTTCCGTCTGCGGCCAGATTGGTTTGGTCCGATCGGCGAGTACCGCGAAATATGTTCCCCAACGTAAGCAGATCGCGATGGTTGCCAGTGCTACCTCTGCAAAATTGAGTTGGGACTTTGGTGGAATCCTGGTCTCGCGAGAGATCGTTTCCAGATGGCGAAGCACCTGATCATACATAGTAGGTTCAGGGGGGTGGATAAGACGACAGGGAAGGGGATTACCCAGGGCAGTCTCCTCCATCGTTTCTTCCCACCATCCCGCGTCGAGGGTAAGGATATTACTGACGTTGACGGACAATTGGAGGCGTTGCATCGCTTTTCCCGCTTCTCAGAAGCATTCGGTACTCATTAAGGTACAAGACTGGTTGCTTGTGACCGATATCCCTCTCTAACCTCGATTATAGCAGATTTGCCAGGTGCCTAAATTACGCATTCTAACATCAGAATGTAGACTCCCGAAAACGCCTCTAAACGAGCGGGCAGAGAAGAAGCATACTCTCCACGAACACGAGACACAGTAAAAGAGGAGGGCACGAGAGGTGGGAAGTTACCGCTCGCGGAGTATCTACCAGCTTCACATTCAGCTCGAGGAGATCGAGCCAGCGATCTGGCGACGTATTATCATTCCTGGCAAGATCTCCCTGGCACGTCTCCACCGGCTTCTGCAACTTGCGATGGGGTGGGAGAACTACCATTTACACTTGATACGGCTTGTTGGCAAGTGCCATCTTGCTTCTCCTTTCCGAAAACTATACCCTTTCTATACCCTCTGGAGAATAGCTTTCTGGTGCGTCTTCGAGTAGAGTGATTCTCTGGAGTAGTCACTGACCGGTGTTCCTGGTGTGTGTCGGTTCCACGTCTTCCTATGAGCGTTGAGTTTCCTAGAGTCAAACTGCAAGAAGGTATCATGGGTTTTCAAGATTTTCTGATTGGCTTGCTCCTCTTCGTAGTTGGTGCAGCATTCTGTTTCGCCGGCTATCGATTCTTTCGGATTCTGATAGCCATTTGGGGCTTTTTCGCCGGGTTCAATCTCGGCGCCTCAGGGATGGCCGCTCTCTTTGGACAAAACTTCCTGGGGACGGTTACCGGCTGGGTACTGGGAATAGTGGTGGGTGTGGTCATCGCCCTGCTGGCTTACTTCTTGTATTACTGTGCCATTGTGGTCCTGGGTGCATCGGTCGGGTATGGAATTGGCAGCGGCCTCGTGGGTGCCATCGGATTGAACAATCCCGGCTTTTTGTCGGTTCTCGTCGGGGTCGTCCTCGCAGTTCTTTTGACCATTCTGGTCCTGGCCCTCAACCTGCCCAAACTCCTCATCATGGTCTTCACAGCGATTGGTGGAGCTGCAACGATCGTCTCGGGCTTGTTGCTCTTGTTTGGGCAAATCCACACGGCGGCCTTGCAATACGGTTTCGCTGCAGCGGCCATCAGGGCCTCATGGATCTGGAGTCTCGTGGTGATTGTGTTGGCAGTCGTTGGTTTTATGGCACAGTGGCGCACAATGCAAGAGTATACACTGGAGTGGTCGGAGCAAGCGATGCATACAGGCCCAAGCTAAAGGTACGCTGAAAGAGGGGTCTCTCGAACAGAGCTGTTTTCCTCCTCTTGGATGTCGGCAAACAGGGAAGGAACTTTGTTTATGCCCCAACGCGCAAGTGTCATACACAGTCCCCATTCAGGGAGATCGGAAAAACTCGTCGAGGCAATGACACACCTTGCACAAACGGGGGTAGAGGTTGTGAACACGATCTCTATCGCTGACCTGGATCATCTGCCTGCACAAGGAACCACCTGGAAGGAGAGCGGCATCGATGTGGCTATCGCTGCAGGTGGCGATGGATTGGTGGGAGGCGTGATTACCCATATTGCCGAAAGCGGTCTTCCCCTGGGAATACTGCCACTGGGCACTTCCAATGATATTGCACGTTCTCTCCATATTCCTCAGGATCTGCAGGCAGCAGCTCAAACCATCGCACAGGGAAAAGAACAAGAGGTCGATGTCGGTGTAGCGCAGCCTGCCGAGCAAGCGCCACACCTTGCTACTCAACACCAAGCGGGTCCGTTCCTGGAACAAGGTGCTCCTCAAAAGCAGGGATACTTCGCACACGCGTTGACCGTCGGTGTCAACGTCCAGTTCGCGCGTATAGCGACGAACGTGGCGACGCGCCAGCGCTTCGGACGTATGACCTATTCTGTGGCTGCGGTGAAGACATGGGTAACTCATGACGCGCTGGATCTACAACTCGAGTTTGAGGGACTGGCGATGCCACCGGCCAGGGCCACTCCTCAAGGACCCATGTCGCCAGCACCAGCAACACCTGAGCGACAAACAACGCTGCGTTGTCGTGCACTCCAAGTAGCCGTCATTAACACGCCTATTTTTGGAGGGCAACGGGAACTCGCCATTCCCGGTTCAAGTTTCGCAGATCGTTTGCTCGATATCGTGGTGATAGAGCAGATGGATGTCGGGACCCTCGGTAAAAGCATACCTCATGTCTTTGGTCCTCTAGGGCATGCAGAGACTGCTGTATCGAAAGGGGAAAAGCGTACGTTTACCCACCACCCTGCGGAGTTATCAGGCATCCCTGGTATCCATCATGTGCAAGCGCGAGGAGTAACGATCAGGACGAGTGCTGATCCACGGGATGTGACACTTGATGGAGAGGTGCGAGGTCAGACGCCGATGTATGTGCATGTTGCTGACGAGCAGCTACGGGTGAAAGTGCCAGACCAGGAAGTGACTTCACCAGGTGAGATGGTGCACTAGCCTGGCGCAAGCATCCCATCGCCTTCGGAGACTGCCTTTTCCTTTGCCTGCTCAGCGCGCTTCTTGCGCTCGACCGGCCACAACCCGAACACATGGACCAGAAGTCCGAGAGCAAATGCCACGGCGGACATCCAGATGATGGGCAGCTTTGGACGCAAGAACGCCATGTCCCCTCGCACGATCGAGGCCGCTGATGACGTCTGGGAGTTCATCGACTATCTCGCCAACTCCTTGCTTTTCCTCCTGCTGGGTTTTGAACTGGCCAAGAAGCCGCCAGCTACCATGTCACCGTGCCTTTTTATAGAGTGGAATACGATTTCGTCCTCAAGCCGCTAAGCAAATAGACACTCAATGGTCAGATACCCATGTTGTCCGCTTCTCCCTGTGGTGGCTACATCAAACATCCGTCCAAGAAAAAGGCCGCTGAGAACGATTAACCGAGCGTGCTTGCAAGGAAGCATGAGACGTGCCTACCATCAGAAAGTATTGCTCTGTTTTCAAATGCCGTTCACTTATGGTATGGGCAAAGGAGAAGCTTCTTCTGTGTTTTATGTTCTTCATCACATGAAGCAAGTAGCCATACAGGCAGTCCTCCTTGAAACAGATAGGCCTTCTTTGGGAGGTGACAGAGCAGCTTTTCTACATGGCGGGAGCATCCCCTTGTGTCAAGGCCAGATATTTGTGACAATTTGGGCCAGATTTTATTGATAATCTGCCAAATATGTGTGAAAACCTTGTCATTTTTCACACATATTTGGCGCAAGCTCAAGCATAAATGAGTGTCGTGCCACCTCTTATTCCACATATATCTGGCAGCTTATTCCACATATATTCGGGTTGACCGTACTTATTCCCACAAATATTTGGGTTAGCCATACAGTTTTCCGACGCATTCCATTGGTCGTTTGCTTCATTTGGCGTGTGCTTTTATTACGTACCGAGCTGCAAGCCCATTAGGATAGGTTCAAAATTGCCTATAAAGCGAGAGTTTAAACGGCCTTTTTTGAGAACGGACGTACTAAATAGCCAACACAGCCCTCCCTCATTGGTTAAAGTTCATCATTGCGCCCCTATAGACCGTTTCCATGCCCTGATGAATTTGTCAACGTTCATCATGACGCCCAGCAGCCCCACTTCGCTGGCTGCTGGGCGTCATGAGTGTCGCTCCAGGTGGGACAATCTAGTTTTCGCGAGTCCCTAACTGGTCGAGGTCTCATAAATTGCTGTCGCCCTCCTCTTCTTTCCATCCGTTCTATCAATTCTTCTCCTTTTGAGAATTATGCCTCTCTGACTAAAGCAGATCTGTCCAGGGACTGCAAAGAGCTGTAGCCGCTTAATGCCACGGTCAGATCGAGCTCTGCCAGGAAATTGAGCACTACTTCGCCTACACCCTGTTCGCCGCCCAGGGCCAGACCCCAGAGATAGGGCCGGCCGAGTAAAACGGCATACGCCCCCAAGGCAAGGGCTTTGAAGGCATCGGCACCTCCACGGATCCCACTGTCGAACAGGAGAGGCAGGCGTCCCTGCACGGCAGGGGCTATGTCAGCCAGAGCGTCCAGGGACGCCCTGGCGCCGTCAAGCTGGCGACCACCGTGATTGGAAACAATAATGCCATCCATCTTGTACTCGATGGCTTTGAGGGCGTCGGCAGGGTGCAGAATGCCCTTGAGCAGGATGGGTAAACGGGTGTGCTGGCGCAGGAACGCGAGATGATCCCAGGTCAGCGCCGGATTGGAGAAGATGGAGATAAAGTGGGTGATCGCTGCCTGGGGATTCTCTTCTGGCGCCTGGTCCAACACCTGGCGGAAGACGGGATCGCTGAAGTAGTTTGCCAGCCCTTCCTGCTGAGCGAAGGGCTGGTAAGCCTGCTGCAAATCCAGTGGCCTCCAACCGAGGATGGTGGCGTCGAGCGTGACGACGAGAGCGCTGTACCCGGCACGCTCTGCCCGTTGCACAAAACTGGCATTCAGTTGAGGATCTTTACTCCAGTAGAGCTGAAACCAGCGTGTCGCATTGCCAGCCGCCTGGGCCACCTCTTCGATCGACCGAGATGAAGCAGTGCTCAGGACGAACGGGATGTTGAGAGAGGCGGCAGCACGAGCAACGGCCACCTCGGCCTGTGGATGCACGATGGATTGCGCGCCGATTGGGGCCAGCAGAACCGGCGTTGGCAGACTCGTGCTAAACAGTTTCACGCTTAAGTCGCGCCGCGCGACATCGCGCAGCATACGGGGTACAATACGCCAGCGGCGAAAAGCGGCCAGGTTCGCACGCAAGGTGTCCTGCGAACCGGCACCATCTGCAAGAAATCCCCACGTTTCTGGGCTGAGGTGGGCCTGGCTTGCTGCTCCAGGGCTTCGAAGAGCATCGCCAACACAAACGACTGCACAATCGAGCCGAGAACTCGCACCAACCCACACGATTGCGCGAGAAGAAAATGCGGAAATGCAAATCGGCAGGTCAAGCACAGCGCTTTCTTTCTGCCTTCGGGCCATTTCTGGCCATTTCCAACCGCGAAGGCACCGTTTACGTGCCCAGGAGTACCGTGCCACTTTACAGAGCAGATTCCAGGTCTGGAATGAGGTGACCGGAGTGAAACTGGTCGGCTAACAGCTGAGTATCCCAAGCCTCTCGTTGCTCTCCACTTCCTTTCCTCTCTTTAACTCATCAATAATCTTCTTTTCTACGAATAAGTTGACAATACCGGTTGGTTCCAGGGGAATATCCCTTCTGATCAGCAAGTGAAGAATCATGGGCCGATAAATCGGCGATGGGCACGATGATGGATATTAACAAAATACCCTGGACACCGTGAACGGGGACAGAACGCCCGTAGGGGCCTCAGCGAAGCTTGCGGAGCGCGTTTCAATATTTCGTGCCCACCGCCTCAGCGAAGTGAAGCGGAGCGCGTATCAATACTTCGGCCTCCGGCAAACCCAATGGCATGTCTGTATTATTTTGTCAATGTGAATAATCGGCCCCTACACTTGTCCTTCGCCCGCTTGATTGCCAACAAGTAGTTAAGACTTTATCACAATAGTATGATTTGGAGGCATCAGTATACTTGAAGGTAATCTGACTGCGCAGATGTGGGATGTTAGATGTACGTGTTTTTTGGAGGAGGGGAAATATGGTAGAAGCACAAGCAATCTTTACGGAGTATCTTACACACATTGGACCCACCGATCAGCAATGTCCTGACACCAATGGAACAGAAGGAAGCATCCCAAACACCTCCAGCTGGCATACCTGCCATCTCACAATTGACCCTTTCTTAACCGAATCTCAACTTGCAACATACCATCAGGTTTTAGAATAATCCTGAGGATTTCTTAAGAGTAATTTAAAAAATTTGAAGTGATGATCGGAGGGAGTACTATTTATTCATCAGCGGCTTTTTTTATCGAGAGTAAATATCGGAGACCTACGTACTCACTGTCAGATGTTAGATAAGTCTAGAAATTGAGGAGCGAAGTCATGTCACATATCCTCTTCATCTCTCTTACTATCCGCCTGAGAACGGTGCAGCCTCGGCGTGTGTTGGTGAAACTTGCATACGCCTGGTAAATCTGGGCCACCGGGTGACAGTGCTAACTACACTTCCAAATTACCCAACTGGCATTGTGCTACCAGAATATCGTGGCCGCCTCCTCCGAGAAGAGATGCGAGAAGGCGTGCGAGTAGTAAGGGTATGGAGCTGGGTGAGTCCTAACAAAAGCTTTCTGCACCGGATTAAGTGGTACATCTCCTTTTGATTATGACCATCTAACATCAGTACTTGATGCGCGCATCGCGATGCTACTTGATGAGCGGAACAGTAAAAGTGATCATTATAGGGAAAATACGAATACTGCTGCCGCCTCATCATAACGCTAGGATACTCTTGAAGCGATACACGGGAGCTTTATCACTTGTAAGGAAGGATGATGATATGGAAAGCGTAACCACTACAGAGTGGAGAGAACAAGGTCTGGCGTCCAATATGGTGGAAAGAGGTGCTTTTAATACTAGCCTCTGTGTTTGCACTTTTTAACAGGCTGCTCATTACTAACTAGAAGCTAGGGGGATATATGGATATTGCCTATACATTTAGCTGCTTCATTATTGGAGAAGGAACCCTTCCTATTCAGTGTGCTGAAATCCTGGTTAACCGTGGACATACAATTTACGGTATTATCTCCTCCGATCCAGCAGTTCATGACTGGGCACGGGAGAGAGGGATACCTCAGATTGATCCAAAGGATAACAATCTTGTCACATTTTTAAGCCAGCATCCCTTCGATTACCTGTTTAGTATAGTCAACCCAACGATCTTACCTAAACGGGTTCTAGCGTTACCTCGCCGATGCGCCATCAACTATCACGATGCTCCACTGCCCAGATACGCAGGGAATTATGCAACATCCTGGGCCATTCTGCACGGTGAAAGGGTCCATGGTGTGACATGGCATGGCATGGCTGAACTTGTCGACGGAGGCGATATTTTTAAGCAATCTCTCTTTGAGATTGACGATGATGAGACGGCCATTACCCTTAACGCAAAATGCTATGCTGCCGCGATCAGTTCTTTCGCCGAACTGATCGACGATATAGCTTGTGGTCGTGCATCGGCAAGGAAGCAAAATCTCAACGAGCGCACCTATTTCTCTCGAGACAAGAGGCCTTCCCCAGGATGTATGCTCTCCTGGAATTGTTCTGCACGGGATCTCGGTGCTTTCGTTCGAGCCCTGGACTTTGGGCCCTACCATAATCCAATCGGGCTTCCCAAGCTTGCTCTAGGGACGGATGTTATCATTGTCTCAGCAGTTGAAGTTCTCTACTCAGTGTCAGCGGACCCGCCCGGGACGGTGACACACATCGATCCTGGGTTTGTCAGCGTTTCCACATTAGACGGTGAGATTGCCCTACGCAAGCTGCTAACCATCGATGGTCAACCTCTACCCATTGCAGACTTTGTCGCGAAGTTTGGGTTGTATGAAGGCTATCAGTTCAAGGAACTCGATCAGGAGCTAGCAACTCGCATAACGGCCTATCATGCTTCGATTTGTCAGCATGAGGCATTCTGGACAAAGCAACTGGAAACGCTAGAGAACATTACGCTGCCATCTGTGCATCGGAAAACACCGCACATACAAACCGCACGGTGCTTGTGTGTACCGATGCCTGTACCAAGAGAGATTCTCAACCCTTTAGAACATCGCTATGCCACAGGGCGCATAGGGGATGTTCTCCTGGCTGCTTTTGCAGCGTATCTTGCCCGTATGGCAGGAGTTTGGAGTTTTGATCTCGGGTACAGAGACATCGAACAGGAGAGCGATGTGGCGGACTTAGCGGGCATTTTCGCAGCGTATGTGCCTTTGCATGTGAGTATGGAGTATAAGCAGCGCTTTGAGGAAGTTTTTCATGCCGTACAGGAGCAGGTGAAGCTAACGAAACAGAGAAAGACGTATGCACGAGATATCATAGCTCGATATCCCGTCCTTCGCTCGAAGGCAAACTTGCAAGAGGCACACGTACCATCGATCTGCGTCGAGCGGGTAGAGGCACTGCATGACTACAAGGCGTCGCATGGCAGTGAGCTTGCTCTGGTCATCCAAGAAGATGGGGTAGAATGCCTGTGGGTCTACAATGCAGAGGTGCTGGACGAGGAAAGCGTTGTGGAGATGCAACAGGGGTTTACTACTTTTCTGCAAGGTATTGTCTCAGATCCTCAGCAGCGCATCTCGGATCTACCGCTCTTGACGGAAGCCGAGCAATACCGTCTGTTGGTCGAGTGGAATGCCACCCAGACCGCCTACCCTCAGCAGAGCTGTATCCATCAACTCTTTGAGGCCCAAGTCGAGCGCACCCCTGATGCAGTTGCCGTGAGCTTCGAGGACGAGCAGCTGACCTATCGGGAACTGAATGGCAAAGCTAATCAACTGGCACACCACTTGCAGCAACATGGGGTAGGACCGGAGGTGCTGGTGGGGTTGTGTGTGGAGCGTTCACTGGATATGGTGGTAGGTCTGCTGGGCATTCTCAAAGCCGGAGGGGCTTATGTCCCCTTGGACCCCACCTACCCTGCCGAGCGCCTTGCCTTCATGTTGGAGGATGCCCAAGTTCCGCTGCTGGTGACGCAGCAGCACCTGCTCACACAGCTACCTGCTCATGCTACCAAAGTCGTCTGCCTGGACGCCGATGCGGCAGTGCTCGCCCAGCAGAGCAAGGCCAATTCGCTCTCCGCAGCCACTTCCGATCACCTGGCCTACGTCATTTATACCTCTGGGTCCACCGGACGACCCAAGGGCGTGCAGATCCTGCACCGCGCCGTGGTCAACTTCTTGCTGTCTATGCGCCAGCAGCCGGGACTGACGGCGCAGGATACCCTTCTGGCTGTCACCACCTTATCTTTCGACATCGCGGCCCTCGAACTTTTCCTCCCGCTGCTTGTGGGGGCGCGCTTGATCGTGGCCAGCTGGGATACCGCTGCAGATGGGGTGGCGTTGGCGGAGACATTGACCCGGGCGCGCGTTACCGCGATGCAGGCCACACCGATCACCTGGCGCCTGCTGCTGGCAGCAGGCTGGCAAGGGAACCCTGATCTTAAGATCCTGTGCGGTGGGGAAGCCCTCCCGCTGGACCTGGCGCAGCAGTTACTGCCCAGGGCTGCCTCCCTCTGGAACCTGTATGGCCCCACGGAGACGACGATTTGGTCCACCCTCTGCAAGATCGAGCCCGGATATGAAGTGATCACTATTGGCCGCCCGATTGCCAACACGCAGATTTATCTGCTCGACCCCCAGTTGCAACCGGTGCCAGTCGGTGTGCCCGGTGAACTCTACATCGGGGGAGATGGCCTGGCTCGAGGTTACTTGAACCGTCCCGAGTTGACGGCTGAGCGCTTTATCCCTCATCCGTTCAGCAACGAGTCTGGCGCTCGCCTGTATAAGACGGGGGACCTGGCCCGCTACCGACCGGACGGGACCATCGAGCATTTAGGTCGCCTGGACTACCAGGTCAAGCTGCGCGGCTTCCGCATCGAGTTGGGGGAGATCGAGGCGCTGCTAGCCCAGCATCCTGCTGTGCGGCAAGCTGTGGTGGTGGCTCGCGAGGATGTGCCTGGTGACAAGCGCCTGGTGGCCTACGTGGCTCTCCGTGAGAAGCAAACCGCCACGGTCGGTGACCTGCAAAGCCATGTGATGAAACAATTGCCAACCTACATGGTGCCCTCGGCTTTTGTGCTGCTGGAGGCGTTCCCGTTGACACCCAACGGCAAGGTCGATCGGCGTGCCCTGCCAGCCCCTGAACACACGCGACCTGAGCTACGGGAGGCCTTTGTAGCACCCTGCACTCCGACCGAAGAGGTGGTGACAGGAATCTGGTCTCGGATCCTCGGAATCGAGCAGATTGGCATCCACGATGACTTCTTCGCGTTGGGGGGAGACTCTCTGATGGCTATGCAAGTGATTTCGCATCTTCGTAGGGTCTTACAGATACGACTGTCCCTGTCTACTATCTTTAGATCACCGACTATCGTAGAGCTGACAGTGGTGATCGAGGAAATGCTCATGGACGAGATAGAAGAGCTGGACGAAGAAGAGGCGCAGAGACTAACGGCACGATAGCATCAATTAGAGACGAGGAGTAAACATGTTACAGAAAGAAAAAAAAGATTTCTCTGTGAGGTACGCTCAACTTTCAAAGACAAAAAGAGCCCTTCTTGAGAAGCGATTGCGGGGTGAACTGGCCAGTTCCTCTGAAGCACTTACTATTCCCCGGCGGCCACAGCAGGGGCCTGTTCCCCTCTCCTTCGTTCAGCGGGGGTTGTGGTTTTTAGATCAGTTGGTAGCTGGCAGCCCTCTTTATACTATTCCTGCTGCTCTGCAGCTGTCAGGTCCGCTGAATACAACGGCGTTGCATCAGAGTCTCAATGCGCTCGTGCAGCGCCACGAAGTCTTACGCACCACCTTCGTAGCAGTGGATGGACACCCGATGCAGGTGATCGCCCCCGTCCTCACGGTCCCGCTACCGATAGTGGACTTATCGGCCCTGCCCAATGCCGAACGCGAAGCCGAGGCACTCCGCTTGGCCAACGAGGAGGTGCAGCGCCCTTTCGACCTGACCCAGGGACCGCTGATGCGCGTCCTGTTACTGCAACTGGGAGCGGAGGAGTACGTACTGCTGCTGCCCATACATCACATCATCTCTGATGGGTGGTCTCTAGGCGTACTCTACCAAGAGCTGGCCACCCTCTACACGGCCTTTGCGAGCGGCACGCCCTCACCGTTGCCGGACTTACCTATTCAGTACGCCGACTTTGCCCTCTGGCAGCAGGAGCAACTGCAAGGGGAGGCGCGCGCCGACCAGCTGGCCTACTGGAAGCAGCAGCTGGCGGGCGCTCCTACGGTCCTGGACCTGCCCGCCGATCGCCCCCATCCGGCAGTGCCGACCTACCGTGGATCAGCGCATCTCGTCACGCTACCCCCAGGTCTGACCGAAGTGCTCAAGGCCCTGAGCCGTCGGGAGGCCGTGACCCTCCACATGACGCTGGTCGCCGCCTTCCAGACCTTGCTGTATCGCTATACTGGGCAGGACGACATGGTGATCGGGAGCGTCGCTGCGGGTCGCACACAAGCGGAACTCGAGGCCTTGATCGGCTTCTTTGTCAACACGCCGGTGCTGCGCACTGACCTGTCGGGCAATCCCACCTTTCGTGAGCTGCTGGGGCGGGTGCGCGAGGTGACCTTCGAAGCCCAGGCTCATCAAGAGGTGCCATTCGATTACCTGGTCAGGGAGCTGCAGCCGACCCGCTCCTTAGGTCAGAACCCGCTCTTCCAGGTGATGCTGATCCTTGCTCCCCCATTGCCCACCCTACCAGCAGGGTGGGAACCCTCCCACATGGTTGTCGAGACGGGTACGGCCAAGTGCGATCTGTACCTTGACCTCGCCGAGCGGCCGGAGGGCCTGCTCTGCCGCTGGGAGTACAGCACCGACCTATTCGATGCAACGACCATCGCCCGCATGGCGGGGCACTGGCAGACCCTCTTAGAGGGGGTCGTGGCCAATCCGACGCGGCGCCTCTCCGAGTTGCCCCTCTTGACGGAGAAGGAGCGCCACCAGCTCCTAGTGGAGTGGAACGCCACCCAGGCGACCTACCCCAGGGATCAGTGTATCCATCAGCTCTTTGAGGCCCAGGTGGAGCGCACCCCAGATGCTGTGGCTGTGGTCTTCGAAGAAGAGCAGCTGACGTATCGAGAGCTGAATAGCAAGGCCAATCAACTGGCTCGCTCTCTGCAACAACTGGGAGTGGGACCAGAGGTGCTGGTGGGGTTGTGTATGGAGCGCTCGCTGGAGATGATAGTGGGGCTTCTAGGCATTCTCAAAGCAGGAGGGGTGTATGTACCCCTCGACCCAGAGTATCCTCAGGAACGCCTCTCTTTCCTCTTGCAGGATACGCAGATGCCTGTCCTGCTCGCGCAACAACGTCTGGCCTCCCGGCTTCCGCAGCAGCATGTCCAACTGGTGTGTCTGGATACAGGCTGGGACAAGATTGCTCAGCAGAGCGAGGCAAACCCGATCAGTGGGGTCACGGGTGAGAATCTCGCGTATGTGATTTATACATCGGGCTCGACGGGTCAACCGAAGGGAGTACTGATCCCTCATCGAGCAGTGGCTGTCCATTGTTGGAGCATGGCCCAGGTCTATGAGCTGCGAGCAGAGGATCGCATCTTGCAGTTCAGCACCTTCACCTTTGACGCCTCCTTGGAGCAAATCCTGACGACCTTGCTGGTCGGAGCGCTGCTGCTGCTGCGAGGACAAGACGTGTGGTCGCCTGTTCAGTTGCTCAAGCAGATCAAGGATGGCCGACTTACTGTCATCAATCTGCCTCCGGCCTACTGGCATCATGTACTGCAGGAGTGGACGCAAGCTCCCCAATACCTGTTGGGGCATCACCTCCGGCTGGTGATTGTGGGAGGAGATCGGTTGCTGCCCGAAGCGCTGCACTTATGGAGGCAAACGCCATTACGCTCTGTCCGGTTGCTCAATGCCTATGGACCGACAGAGAGCACTATCACGGCAACCCTGTATGACGCGGCGGACTACATGGGTGGGAACACATCCTCCGAGAGTGTTCCGATCGGACGTCCTCTGCCTAACAGGAGTATCTACATTCTGGATCGCGCAGGCGCTCCGATCCCCATTGGAGTGTCGGGCGAACTACATATTGGCGGAGACCTGCTGGCTCGTGGCTACCTCAACCGACCTGAGTTAACCGCCGAGCGCTTCATTCCCAATCCTTTCAGCGACGAGCCGGGTGCACGTCTGTACAAGACTGGCGACCTGGCACGCTATCGACCCGATGGCAACATCGAGTTTCTCGGTCGCATTGATCACCAGGTGAAGATTCGCGGTTTTCGCATCGAGTTGGGTGAGATCGAAGAGGTGCTCAGACAGCATCCGGCAGTGCGGGAAGCGGTAGTGGTGGCCCGTGAAGATGCACCTGGAGATAAGCGCCTGGTGGCGTACGTAGTACAGAACCCTCAGTATCAAGCCCCAGATGAGCTGAAAGAGGGAATGCCCATGCTCCTTTCCCAATTGCGTAGCTATCTGAAACAGAAGTTGCCCGACTACATGATACCACCTTCCTTGGTGCTGTTGGAGGCGCTGCCGCTGATGCCCAATGGTAAGGTGGATCGTCGGGCGCTGCCTGCGCCCGACGATACGCGCCCCGAGCTTGAGGAACGGTTCGTAGCTCCCCGCACACCTCTGGAAGAGGTGGTGGCAGCAAGCTGGTCGCAGGTCCTGGGCATTGAGCAAGTTGGCATCCACGATGACTTCTTCGCCTTGGGCGGCCATTCCCTGCTGACCATGCAGGTGACGTCGCGTCTACGGACAGCCTTGCAGGTAGAAGTGCCCTTGCGCACCTTCTTTGAAGCTTCCACCGTTGCTCAACTAGCTGAAATCATTCCGCAGCTGCAGGCGCAGGGAGCTACGCCTCAAATGCCAGCACTCGGCACTTTTTCACGTGAAGCCTATCGTGTACCAATACCATCTGTATCGCCTAAGCAAGAGAGAAGCTGAGGATAGAACTATGACTACATCACCCACATATGAAACTGACATGGCATCAAACCAGGATATATATCTATTTCCCACGTCATTGGCCCAGCAGCGCCTCTGGTTCTTGCATCAGTTGGAACCGCAGAGTCCAGCTTACAATCTCACCGCTAACATACGCCTGAACCTGGCTCTAGATGTACAGGCGTTGCAAGCAAGTCTCAATACACTCCTTGAGCGTCATGAAGTGCTGCGCACCAGCTTCGTGGTCGTCGATGGCCAACCCAGGCAATTGATCACTCCCAGCCTCACACTGCCCTTATCGCTGGTCGATCTCTCGGCGCTCTCTGGGCGGCATCAACAGGCGGAGACTCTTCGCCTGGCTAACCAGGAGGCCCAGCAGCCCTTTCGACCTGGGGCAGGCTCCCTTGGTGCGGGCCTGCCTCCTCAAGTTGGCTGAGCAGGACTTCCTGCTCTTGTTGACCTTCCATCACATCATCTCGGATGGATGGTCCATCAACGTGTTCTTCCAGGAACTGGCTGCCCTTTACGACGCCATCACGCATGGACGGCCCTCTCCTCTGCCCCCTCTGCCCTTGCAGTACGTCGATTTTGCTATCTGGCAGCAGGAATACATTAAGCGCAATGGGCTGTCTGAGCAGTTAGCCTACTGGAAGCAGCAACTGGCTGGAGCACCTACTACGCTCGATCTGCCTACCGATCATCCTCGTCCCGCTTCCCCCAGTTCACGCGGCTCGCTCTATGTGATGACGCTGCCCAGCGCACTGGTCGACGCGCTCAAAACCTTGAGTCGCCAGCAAGGTACCACCCTCTACATGACGCTAGTCGCCGCCTTCCAGTGCTTACTGTCCCGCTATAGCTCCCAGGAGGACCTGGTCCTCGGGACGGTCGCTTCGGGACGCACCCAGGCCGAGAGCGAGCCGCTGATTGGCTTTTTCGTTAACACGCTGGTCTTGCGTACCGATCTCTCGGGCAATCCCACCTTTAGCGAGTTGCTTGGGCGTGTGCGCGAGGTGGTCTTGCAGACCCATGCCCACCAAGAGGTGCCATTCGATTACCTGGTCAAAGAACTGCAGCCCGAGCGTACACCGGGTCAGAACCCTCTTTTCCAGGTCCTCTTGTCGCTTGATCCACCAATGTCTCCTCCCGCCCCCGGCTGGATCCCTGGTCCTATAGTCGGTTGGACAGAAACATCCAAGTTCGATTTGTCCCTCGATCTCAACGATGGGCCATATGGCATGATCTGTCACTTCGAGTATAGCACCGACCTGTTCGATGCGGCGACCATCGCCCGCATGGCGGGGCACTGGCAGACCCTCTTAGAAGGGGTCGTAGCCGATCCTACCCGGCACCTCTCCGAGTTGCCCCTTCTTGACGGAGAAGGAGCGCCACCAGCTCCTAGTGGAGTGGAACGCCACCCAGGCGACCTACCCCAGGGATCAGTGTATCCATCAGCTCTTTGAGGCCCAGGTGGAGCGCACCCCAGATGCTGTGGCTGTGGTCTTCGAAGAAGAGCAGCTGACGTATCGAGAACTGAATAGCAAGGCCAATCAACTGGCTCGCTCTCTGCAACAACTGGGAGTGGGACCAGAGGTGCTGGTGGGGTTGTGTATGGAGCGCTCGCTGGAGATGATAGTGGGGCTTCTAGGCATTCTCAAAGCAGGAGGGGTGTATGTACCCCTTGACCCAGAGTATCCTCAGGAACGCCTCTCTTTCCTCTTGCAGGATACGCAGATGCCTGTCCTGCTCGCGCAACAACGTCTGGCCTCCCGGCTTCCGCAGCAGCATGTCCAACTGGTGTGTCTGGATACAGGCTGGGACAAGATTGCTCAGCAGAGCGAGGTAAACCCGATCAGTGGGGTCACGGGTGAGAATCTCGCGTATGTGATTTATACATCGGGCTCGACGGGTCAACCGAAGGGAGTACTGATCCCTCATCGAGCAGTGGCTGCCCATTGTTGGAGCATGGCCCAGGTCTATGAGCTGCGAGCAGAGGATCGCATCTTGCAGTTCAGCACCTTCACCTTTGACGCCTCCTTGGAGCAAATCCTGACGACCTTGCTGGTCGGAGCGCTGCTGCTGCTGCGAGGACAAGACGTGTGGTCGCCTGTTCAGTTGCTCAAGCAGATCAAGGATGGCCGACTTACTGTCATCAATCTGCCTCCGGCCTACTGGCATCATGTACTGCAGGAGTGGACGCAAGCTCCCCAATACCTGTTGGGGCATCACCTCCGGCTGGTGATTGTGGGAGGAGATCGGTTGCTGCCCGAAGCGCTGCACTTATGGAGGCAAACGCCATTACGCTCTGTCCGGTTGCTCAATGCCTATGGACCGACAGAGAGCACTATCACGGCAACCCTGTATGACGCGGCGGACTACATGGGTGGGAACACATCCTCCGAGAGTGTTCCGATCGGACGTCCTCTGCCTAACAGGAGTATCTACATTCTGGATCGCGCAGGCGCTCCGGTCCCCATTGGAGTGTCGGGCGAACTACATATTGGCGGAGACCTGCTGGCTCGTGGCTACCTCAACCGACCTGAGTTAACCGCCGAGCGCTTCATTCCCAATCCTTTCAGCGACGAGCCGGGTGCACGTCTGTACAAGACTGGCGACCTGGCACGCTATCGACCCGATGGCAACATCGAGTTTCTCGGTCGCATTGATCACCAGGTGAAGATTCGCGGTTTTCGCATCGAGTTGGGTGAGATCGAGGCGGTGCTCAGCCAGCATCCCGAAGTACGTGAAGCCGTGGTTGTGGCTCGTGAGGACAGTCCTGGGGATAAACGCTTGGTGGCCTACGTCGTCCTTCATCAGGGACAGACCCCCACAATCAGTGACCTGCGGGACCATGTGATGAAAAACTTGCCAAACTACATGGTGCCTTCCGCTTTTGTGCCGCTCGAAGTGCTTCCGATGACACCCAGCGGCAAGGTGGACCGCCGTGCGCTGCCAGCACCTCAAGCCAACCACCTAGAAGTGGCAGAAACCTTTGTGGCACCACGCGCCGCCATTGAGGAAGTGTTGGCGGACATCTGGGCACAAGTGTTACGACTCGACCGAGTGGGGGTCCATGACAACTTTTTTGAACTCGGTGGCGATTCCATCCTCGGCCTTCAAATGCTCGCACGAGCGCATCAGGCAGGGTTGTCCTTGACCCCGAAACACCTCTTTCAATACCAAACCATCGCCCAATTAGCGGCGGTTGTTACTCCCTCTCAATCGGTTGAAGCTCAACAAGCGCCAGTCACAGGCGCAGTGCCGCTCACGCCGATCCAACACTGGTTCTTCGAGCAGCGATTTGTGGCTCCTCACCACTGGAATCAAGCCTGGCTCCTGGAAATGAATCAGGCGTTGGATGGGGGGCTGCTGGAGCAAGCGGTTCAACAAGTACTGACCCATCATGACGCACTCCGCCTTCGCTTCACGCCAGAAGGAAGAGGTTGGCTGCAATGGCATGAGGAAAGCGAGAGGGCCGCGGTTTTTCGCCAGGTAGACCTGTCTGGGTTATCAGCAGCAGAGCAGCAGGTGGCCTTGGAGGCCATAGCGGCAGAAGCACAAGCTAGTCTCCATCTCGAGGCGGGACCCCTCGTGCGGGTGGTGTACTTCCAGATGGGATTGAACCAACCGGCGCGTCTGTTGATCGTCATCCACCATCTAGTTGTTGATGGGGTTTCCTGGCGTATTCTGCTGGAGGATCTCACCACCGCTTACCAGCAGCTCCGCAAGGGTCACATGCCGCACTTACCTGCTAAGACGACCTCCTTTCAACAGTGGGCGCAGCGACTGACAGAATATGCTCAGTCAGTCTGCTGTGGGCCAGGAACTCCCGTATTGGCTGAATATCGCAAGAAGACATCCTTTGCCCTTGCCCGTCGACTCTACCGATGATCGGCAGGCCAATACCAGGGCCTCGGCCGGTACGGTGGATGTGAGCTTGAGTGCTGAGGAGACCGAGGTGCTGCTCCACTCCGTGCCCAAAGTGTACCATACCCAGATCAATGATGTGTTGCTGACGGCCTTAGTACAAGCCTTTGCCCGGTGGACGGGCGAGCGCACGCTGCTGGTGGATTTGGAAGGACACGGGCGAGAAGCTCTCTATGAGGATGTCAATCTTTCGCGCACGGTCGGTTGGTTTACTACGATCTTTCCAGTCTGTCTGGAGCTCAATGATGTTTCTCCAGGAGAAGCTTTGAAAGCCGTCAAGGAGCAACTTCGCCACATTCCCAACCATGGGATCGGCTACGGGGTGTTGCGCTACATGGGGGAGCAGGAAGACCGCGAGCGTCTGAAGGCGCTACCCCAGGCACAGGTGAGCTTCAATTACCTAGGGCAGTTTGATCAGGTGGTCTCGGAAAGGGCCCTCTTCAAACTCGCGTGTGAATCGGCTGGACCAACATGTAATCTAGACGAAACTCGATCTTATTTGTTGGAGATCGATGGGCTTGTCATCGATGGTCATCTGGAGGTCTCCTGGCTCTATAACGAGTACGTGCATCAGCGCGCCACTATCGAGCGTCTGGCCAATTACTACCTGGAAGCGTTACGCTCCCTCATTGCTCACTGCCAATCCCCTGAGGCCGGAGGTTACATGCCTTCGGATTTTGCCTTACTTGCCGCTCGCCTTGTTAACCATATCAAGCATGTCTTTGGAAAAAGAATTGCTCCCTCCGCGCTCTTCTCTGGGCCGACCATCGCTCAACCCGCCGAAGCTCTTCAGCAGCAAGAGCATGCGGATGCGCGCACTTCCGTCTTGCCGGTTCAGGTGGGTGGATCCAAGCGACCCTTCTTCTTCTTACATGGAGATTGGACGGGTGGCGCTTTTTACTGCTTTGCTTTAGCTCGTGCATTAGGGCCAGATCAGCCATTTTACGTGCTGGAACCGTATAAGTTCGCTGGCTTGCAGAGCCTGTCTTCCTTGGAGACCGTGGCGGCGGTCCATCTTGAAACGGTGCGAGCTATTCAATCAGAGGGCCCATACCTGCTGGGCGGGTTTTGCAATGGAGGCCTGCTCGCCTATGAAATGGCCCGACAGCTTCGAGCGGCAGGGGAGCGCGTCGATTTCCTGGCTTTGATCGAATTCTTCATCTCCTGTCCAGTATGAAGCACTGCGTGCCATAAGCAAGCGTATGAGTAAGCTACCCCGACTTGGGGTGGATACGCAAGCTAAACTGTTTCTGCGTCTGCGACACGCAATACGCCATGTCTACAGAACGCTGCGCCCTTCCGGCAGGAGAGTGCAGGACTTCGATAAATTGCTTGCCATTGATCCAAGGCTTGAAAGGATGTTCCCGCCAGTTGAAGCCCTTTACAACGACTACATTGGTGTGGTTAGCTGGGCGGTTTTGAGATATGAAACCGACGTTTATCCAGGCAAAATCACATTTTATTGGGCAAGGGAAGAGCCTTCCGGCGAAAAAACATGGCTTCCAGTGACAGAGGCTAAAGACGGTGAAGATATAGAGATTCATAACGTTCCAGGCACGCACATGTCCTGTGTCACCGAACACATTCAGGACCTGGCCAAATGCTTGAGTGCCTGCCTGAGTCGGATACAAGAGGAACCCTTGAACCAACCAGGAGGAGCCACCAGCAATACTGCGCTGGTGAATACATATACCAGATAGGATAGTACTCATGCAAGGACAGCAACAATATCCGCGAATTAGCGTCGTGATTCCAGCGCGGAATGAAGCGCAAAACCTTGATTATGTGTTGCCACACATTCCGCCTATCGTCAGTGAAGTCATTCTGGTGGATGGGCATTCAACCGATGACACGATCGCGGTGGCGCAGCAATTACTACCGACGATTCGGACTATCAGGCAGAAGAGGAAGGGCAAGGGAGATGCTCTCAGGGTCGGTTTTGCCGCTTGCACTGGCGATATCATCGTTATGCTGGATGCCGACGGATCAACTGACCCGAATGAGATACCACGCTTTATTGCAGCATTGCTTCAAGGGAATGACTTCGCTAAAGGCTCACGCTTTATTGCAGCGGGTGGAAGCCATGATATCACTCCTCTACGGAGTCTAGGGAATTATGCATTAAGTCAGTTAGTCAATATACTGTTCGGGACCCGATATAGTGACCTGTGCTACGGCTACAACGCTTTTGGGAAGCACTGCCTTGATCGCATCCACATTGACTGTGACGGCTTCGAGATTGAAACACAGATCAATATACGTATGCACAAGGCTGGGTTGAACATTGTCGAGGTGCCGAGCGTGGAACGACCTCGCCTCTTTGGTCAAAGTAACTTACGGACATTCCGTGATGGCTGGCGTGTGTTAAAAATGATCGTGAAGGAGCGCATGGCGCTCGGGCTTCCTGAAAAGAAAAGAATACCCATCCTTATGTACCATAGCATCTCAGACCACGCCAGCCGGAAATTCAAGCAATTTACGGTGTCACCGAAGTTGTTCGCTGAGCATATGGCCTACCTGCACCAGCATCGCTATACTCCGATGACGGTCACGCGGTTCTTGGCATCTCAATCTCAAGATGGCATTAAGCTCCCTGAACGACCTGTTGTTTTAACATTTGATGATGGCTTCGCTGACTTTTATACGGAAGCGCTACCTGTACTCAGACGATACGGTTTTGCTGCAACGCTGTACGTTCCTACTGGCTTTATTAATGGGACGAGTCGCTGGTTACAGCACGAAGGAGAGGCAAACCGCCTGATGCTCACCTGGGATCAATTGAGTGAAATCGGTGCAAACGGCATAGAGTGCGGTGGTCATAGTCATAGCCATCCTCAGCTTGATACTCTTTCTTCCAGCCGAAGCCTCGAGTGAAATTGTGCAAAGCAAAAGACTCCTGGAGGACCATTTGGGTCAGAACGTATTGAGTTTTGCCTATCCCTTTGGCTATCACACGGCCAGTATACGACGGCAGGTCCAGGAGGCGGGGTATACATCGGCCTGCGCCGTCAAACATGCAATGAGTTCAGAGATGACTGACCCCTTCACTTTGGCACGACTGATGGTCAAATCAGATACCGATGTAGATGCTCTGGCCGCATTAGTGGACGCCCGTAGTCCACTGATGATCACTACGATGTACTCACGTGCCAGGACTCCCGTATGGCAACTGGCACGACGAAGTTCAGCTTTGATGACGCGCCATCTCCAGGAAGGACTGTTTGCACGATGACAGAAGCAACGCTTGATGTTTCAGTGATCATCTGCGCTTATACCGAGGCACGTTGGCGCGACCTTGTTGCGGCGGTGGAGTCGCTTCATCATCAGAGCAAATCTCCACGTGAGATCATTGTGGTAGTTGACCATAACCAGCGCTTACTGGAGCGGGTGCGCGCAGAACTCCCCGGTATCGTGGTGGTAGAGAGCAGCGGGCCTCGAGGATTATCTGGGGCACGCAACAGCGGAATAGCCATTGCACGGGGAGCCCTAATCGCATATCTGGACGATGATGCAACGGCGGAGCCGAATTGGCTTGAACGGTTACACCAATGCTTTGAGGATCCCCAGGTTTTGGGTGTAGGCGGGACAGTTGAGCCTGAATGGTTGAGTAAGCGACCAGCCTGGTTCCCAAGGGAATTTTATTGGGTTGTCGGTTGTAGCTACCAGGATCTGCCTGAGAAGCCCATAGTGGTACGAAACCCATTCGGTGGTTGTGCATGTTATCGCAGGGAAGTGTTTGAAGTGGTCGGAGGGTTTAGAACCGGAATGGGACGTATAGGGACACTCCCTATGGGATGTGAGGAAACAGAATTATGTATCCGTGTCAGCCAGCACTGGCCTTGGAAAGTCTTCCTCTACGAGCCGCAGGCCCGAATTCATCATCACATCCCATCCTCCCGTGCCAGCTGGCGTTATTTCAGGACACGCTGCTTCGCGGAAGGCCTATCGAAAGCTACTGTGACCCAGTATGTCGGCTCAAAAGATGGTCTTGCAACCGAGCGAACCTACATAGTCAGGACACTGTTGGGTGGAATAGTTCGCGGGGTGATGGATGGTATCTTGCATCTTGATGTGACGGGTTTCGCACGAGCCGGCGCTATTGCTGCCGGACTGACCATTACCGTTGCTGGTTATTCGACCGGCGTCATAGCTCGGCGTTCTACCTCCCACAAGGAGATAAATGGGCATGCGACAGGACGGCTTGCCAGCGGTGATATGGCCTGACATGGAAGGTTGGCTAATTGCCATATGCCTCGATGCATTTGGAAGCAAATCTATAACTACGGAAAGCTGATAAGGAAGGAATTTCATGTCTGAAGCGCCGATTGACAATGCTGTTGATAGCACACTCAATATGGAAAACGAGCTAGATACACCGGAGGAGCGTCCGGCAGTTCGGCTGGAATCGCTGCACCAGGGTGATGCTCGTACGTTGTTGGAAGACGAGTTAGATACAACGGAGAAGCGCCCGGCAATTTGGCTCCAACGAATTCGGCTGCAAGGGAATTGGCTGCAAGGAGTTCGGTCACAAGAAACTCGACCCCAAGGAATTTGGCTCCAACGAATTCACCTACAGCCGCTGCAACCACCTGATGCTCCTGCGTTGCTGGAAGATGGGCCAGATAAGGTAAGAACATTACTTTCTGAATGGATAAAAACGAATAGAGTTATGTTAATTAATGCCGGATCGTTAGTCTGTACATCAACGGTAACAGGTGTGCTCGGATTTGCTTACTGGTGGATAGCTGCTCGGCAATTTCCGCCACAGGCTGTAGGCCTGGCCTCTGCCGCTGTCTCTGCTATGATGCTCCTGGGAGCTATCTGTATAGTGGGATTAGGCACCCTGCTGATCGGTGAATTGCCGCGCCACCCCGGAAAAGAAGCATCTCTTATCAGCGCAGCTCTGACCCTTGTTGGAGGTATAGGAGCATGCGGTGGTATCATTTTCGCACTCGTTGCACCACTTGTATCGGCTGACTTCCAGCCATTTCGAGCTAGCATTGGAGCTATTTTGCTCTTCGCCGTTGGCGTAAGTCTCACCACGATCACCATAGTCCTCGACGAGGCACTTATCGGACTTCTGAAGGGTGCCTTAGTATTTTGGCGCAACACACTTTTTGCTGTAGCAAAACTTGTCGCACTGGTTCTAGCAGGTTTCGGGCTGGTGAAAGTAGGGGAGACAATTTACGGGACATGGGCTCTTGGGTATGTTCTCTCTTTAGTACCGCTTGCTGGAATTGTAGTGTTGCATGTGGGCAGGTCAGGAAGAAGCCTTCTGCCAGATTGGCAGTTGCTTCGCAAACTGGGATTACCAGCCCTAGAGCACCATATGCTGAATTTGATTCTACAAGCTCCGACAACGGCTCTGCCTGTGCTGGTTACAATCCTGCTTTCGGCAACTGCGAATGCGTGGTTTTATGTGGCCTGGATGATTTCCGGCCTGGTGTTCATTGCTTCATACGCACTTACCACTGTGCTCTATGCGATCAATGCTGGCCAATCCGCTGAGCTGACACGCAAAATCCGCGTGACGTTGGGTCTTGCGTTGGTAACAAGCGTCTTAGGCAATTGTCTGTTACAGTTTGGGGCACCGCAGATATTGGATTTGTTCGGCCATAATTATGCTGAGCAAGCTGCCTGGTGCCTTCGCATTCTGGCGCTTGGAGTATTCCCAATGATCATCAAGCACCATTATATAGCTGTCAGTCGTATTCACAGCAAGATCGCACGAGTTGCGCTGCCCGTAGCAATAGGTAGTCTGCTTGAATTGGGCATAGCAGCATTGGGAGCACATCTCGGCGGCTTAGTTGGATTGAGTCTTGGATGGGATGCAGCCGTATGTGTGGAGGCAGTATTTATGTTTCCTGCGGTGTATAGGGCTGCTTCTCCTGTAAATGCATCAACATGGAGGCAAGTGATGCAGGTCTTGGCAGCCGGGTACGATAATAAAATTTCCGTGGAGAACGAAAGGGGTTAATGACGTATGGTTCTATGCAACGATGTGTGGAGGTACAGACTCGGCTAAAACTATGAGCGGGGTTTGAGGAAGGCATAGTACGAAGGATGAAATTAACACTCCCAATACATAACCGTATCCTGACGAACAATATACGTTGCGCAAACTGCGATGCCATGCTACCTTCGCATGCTAAATTTTGTGGTGTCTGTGGGGCGAAGTTTGATAAGAGTGTCAAGGCATGGTCAACAGTTTCAATTTCAAGTGATATTGCATTTGTACTGTTTCCTCTGTGTACCTTCGCGCTATGGTTTCTCTCGCTCAACTCTGTGAACGTACAGCATATGACGGACCTGGGTCTGGTTTCGGTATTACCTGCGCCAGGCATTTTTGCTCTTATCATTCTCGTGGGAAGTTTTTGTGTGGCCTTAAACCAGAAAAGACTGCGTGTACCTGTTCTTCTCCTACACCTTTTGCTCTTGATTGTTATGTTATACGGCGTAACAACTCTTGTTGAGCAAGCGCCACGCTTTGCCGTCGTGTACCGACACGCAGGGTATACAGAATTCATTATGCGCACTGGCACTGTTGACCCTTACTTAGATGCTTACTTTAACTGGCCGGGATTCTTTATATTAAGCGCGTTCCTGACGCGAATAGCGGGATATCATGACATACTCAGCTACGCGGCCTGGTCCCCTGTTTACTTCAATTTGTTCTATCTGGGGCCACTTTACGTCATCTTTACCACTGCAACAACGGATAAACGAATCGTATGGCTAGGACTATGCTTCTTTTATCTGACGAATTGGATCGCGCAGGATTACTATTCGCCCCAGGGTTTGAACTTCTTCATGTATCTGCTCATTATCGCCATCTTATTGAAATGGTTCAAGAGCCCAGTACCGACAACTCCACGCCAGCAGATGCTGAAGTGGTTAAGATTAGGCAGGCTCTCGCCCTTCATAGAGCAGATCTATGGATGGTTGACAGCGCCAGATACGCTTTTAACACCTGCTCAGCCACGACAACGACGAGCCCTGCTTGCCAGCGTAGTGGTAATCTTCGCATTCATCGTATTTAGCCATCCTCTTACACCTTTTCCTACGATTATGGTCGTCGCTGCTCTTGTAGTGTTTGGTCGTATTACTCCGCGCTGGTTACCTATCTTGATGACCGTTATGACTGCGGCATGGTACATTTTTATGGCTCAGCCATATTTAGCTGGTCACCTGGCTTCACTTCTAGGTGATGTAGGTCAAATTAGTACCGCTATTACGTCCAATGTGACTGATCGCGTGGTACAAGGCGATCCTGAACATACCTTTATCGCTGAAATGCGGGTGATTATGACGATCTTCATATGGGTTCTGGCATTTGCGGGTGGAGTTCTTCGTCTGAGGCGAGGCTATCGTGATGCCAGCTATGTTTTGCTGGCGGTCATGCCTTTCCCACTGCTCCTGGTCCAGTCGTACGGTGGTGAGATGCTCCTGCGCATCTACCTCTTCACTTTACCAGAGATGGTCTTTTTCGCCGCCGCCTTCTTTTACAGTGGATTTACCTGGAGCACGCTACCTTGGATGAAGGTGACGATTGGAGCAGTGCAATCGCATCTAAATCTGGGAACTGACGCTGGAAGCCATGTCACCAACAGCCGACTCATAATCCCCCGAAGCATAGCTACGCTCTACAAGCCCTTTGCAAAATTAGATGCGATTGCCCTGACGGTTGGAGTTGTAAGTGTTGTATTACTTGGCGGCTTTCTCTTCACCCGTTACGGCAATGAGCGAATGGACTATATGACTAATGCTGAAATTGCTGGGGTTCGTCAGCTCTACAGTATAGCTCCAAAGGGGTCGATGCTTATTGCTGGCTGGGATGGGACACCCTGGCAATTTCAGCATTATGAGCAATATGATTATTACGTATTGAGCGATGATAATGCGCTTTCTGCTGCTGTTGTAACCAAAAATGTTCATCCTGTTGTTCAGCTTATAGAAAGCAAAAGACCCCCAACAGCTTACTTGATTTTCACACGCAGCCAGAAAGCAACGGCTCAGATCGGAGGACTGCCGCCCGGCACACTTGATCAGTTCGAGCATGCACTGCTAACATCCCAGAAGTTTACGTTGGTGTACAGCAATGTCGATGCGCAAATATTCCTGTTCACCGGTAGGGGAGCTTTCACGGGTAGGTTTTTTGGTCAAGGCGGGAGGAAGCCAATCGAGAAGGAAGAGAAAAGAATCCCTCCTCTTCGGCTTTCCAGGCGACATCACCCCAAAAAACCTACCCCCTGAGAGCGGTGGGGGAGGGGCGGTTCACCGTGATGCAATTGTCGTGGTTGACATGGTTATGATCTATGATAAGGAGGTATCTTTCATGAGTGTTTCACGCCAAATGGAACTCTCTCATCAAACGAACAATAGCTGCTCGAATTCACAATGCTGGACCTATTTGATGTGTCCACCTGATCACTTTGGGGTATTGTATGAGATCAATCCCTGGATGGATCGAGCAGTCCAGCCCGATCTTGATCTCGCCAGAGAGCAATGGTGTAGCCTCCTCTCCAACCTCAAGGAGGCAGGAGCAACTGTTGAGATTATGCAGCCTGTAGTATCACTCCCGGATATGGTATTTACTGCTGATATCGGTCTCGTTGACGAACATCGCTTCATCATGAGTCGCTTTCGCTATCCAGAGCGACAGCCTGAAGCCTGGCATGGGGCTGATTGGTTTCGGGGTCGAAACTATGAGGTGGTGGAACTTCCGCTGATGGCTGAGACAAGCTGGGAGAGCAGCGATATACTACCATTTGGCGGTTACTTATTCGCGGGTTATGGGTTTCGTAGCACCCTCTCTACTCACATGGCACTTGCTCACTTGTTAGAGCGTAGGGTACTTCCCATCAGGTTTGCCAATCCTCGTCTCTACCATTTAGATCTCTCCTTCTGTCCACTCGATGACCGCAGGGCTATGGTTGTTCCCGCAGCCTGGGTCCGTCGTAGTTGTGAGCTGATCGAGAAGCTTGTACCCGAACCGCTTGTGCTTGAATTAGACGAGGCTCTGACATTTTGTGCGAATTCCATTGTTGTAGGCAAGACAGTGATAATGCCCTCTTGTCCTTTACGTGTTGGGCGCATCCTTGAACGTTGGGGCTTCGCGATTTGTGTATCACCGGTCAGCGAATTTCTCAAAGCTGGTGGGGCTGTACACTGTCTTACTTTAGCTCTTGATGTCCCCTTTTCACTATCAGATGCCAAAGGACAATTACCGTGAATCAGACAGTGGGACGAAGAAACACACACAGAGGACACACTCTCAGGCGCGTCTCCCCGAGACCCACTCATAACTTTTCCGGCGACCCTGCCACCCGCTTTGAGGAGAGGGAGAAGGCAGGGGCTCCGTTCCCTGCACCCCTGATTCATGCGTGGATGTCAGGCGTCTACCGATTGACGTGGTTATGGCCGGCGATTATTATGCTCTCAGCTATTGCTGCTGGCCTCGTTACTTTTGTGTTTCCAGGTACGGTGGTCCGCCCGGCTCTGGTAATGTGGTTTCTCTTTGCCTGCCCAGGCATGACAGTAGTATGCTTCTTCCGTCTTGCCGATATTGTGGTAGAGTACATACTGGCTGTTGCTCTAAGTATTGCTATTGATGCATTTATTGCTGGTATCATGTTGTATGCAGGCTGGTGGTCGCCAGCCCGCATCCTTAGTATATTGATGGGTTTCTGTCTCATTGGTGCGAGTATGCAACTTGTCGTCATACACACAAGCGCTGCTGCGCCCCGAGCATCAGACTTCCTCTCATAGCGGTGCTACTTCACTTCCCCTTGTCGGAAGTACTGAATTATATAAGGGCACTATTTATGATATACCAGCGAATATTACCATTGGAGTGTTGCTCCCGCTCCTTGAAGTTAGAGCTTTACCACACTTACCTGATAGGGGCTGAGCGAAACAAATGCACCATTAACAGTAGCTGTCATGCTGCTTGCTGTTTTGTTAACGAGCATAACCACAGCAGCTGAAGCTAATACTTCTATGTCCCCTGGTGGAGAAACAGTAGTTTTGTAAATCCGGGTACCAGGAGCAAAGTAATCCTTGAAAGCTTTAGTGGAGTAGTACCAGGGAAGCGCCTTCCCTCCTCCTTCTGCTGTAGTGGGAGTCCACAAACCCCTATCGAACTGTCCGCCACCCAGACCTCCCCATGAAAGTGCTACAGCTCCACCAGCTTTTAGGAATTCGATCATAGCATAGGATTTAATAGCATCATTGTACTGGTTATCTGGAGTATTGTCATAGGACGTAGCATACCATTCCGCCAACCAGATAGGCAGTGTTGTGGCTCCCGGATAGCGAGTGTTATCAAGCGATCTGATCCAAGTAACCATATCAGCGAACTTTTCAGAGGCAACAAATGGATCGGCAAGATTGATATTATCTTTGTTGCCATTACCGCCATCCAACGTAATAAATCCGGCGCCAGCTTTATGCTGCAACCAATAGAGTACGACATCGAGAGGCCGCAGGTCATATGTACCGTATGCCTTACGTATGGTAGAAAGTGTGCTTTGCTTGCTTGAACCCCAGGTATCCATCACTACATAGGGGCCACCGACTTTTACGCTATTTGTTGGTATCCCTAATGACCTGGCGACCTGCATCAACCTCTCATAGACCAAATTATACATGTAGGTATAACCGTGCTTAGCGTTGGGTCCACCTGGATCACCGGGACTTGTAGAATAATCGTATGCATTTGTGATAGGGTTCCAATACCCCTTGAGTTCATTCCAAACCTGAAAATATCTGACATTGTACGGCGGAACCATGTAGCGTTCCGCTACTCTTTGAACGAGATGAAGCCATGCACCCATTTCGTTATCCAGGATTCGAGAGCCATAGGCGATGTCCGACCACTCATCAGATGGCTGAAGTAAGCGCGTGGTTCCATCCGGTTGCAATTGCCCTTTCATCCACCAGGGAGCCTCACTTAACGTGATAACTGGAATACCACCTGTCTGAAGAATCGTCTGTAATCGACCATCTAAATACCCCCAGTCGCTCGGCTCTGCCTGAGAGGGGTCAGGCCAGGGATCAGGCGCTCCCCATGCCATAATCGGAGTATTCTCAAATGGTATTGCCTGCCTGATCAGTGATTCCACGCTGTTGACGGCTCCAAGGTTATTGTCGCCCCAGGGGTAGTTTAAACTATCATCTGTATAAGTTATTCCGGACGAGAATTGACTGAGACCAATAGGGGATGAACGATCAACCGTCACATGTATCGATGGATTAGCCTTGCCACTCGTTGCCTCAGAGGTATTAGTGGCTTCCGAACAGGAGGAAAGAGCCAGGCCAAGAAGTGTTACAAGCAGGAAGAGATTTAGAGAAGAGAGTTTAGAGAACCTACCAACGCGGGCGCGATAAATCGGGCCCCTACCAGAACGATACATCTTTATAGAAGAGAGTTTAGAGAACAGCAGCAAGTTATTCCTCCCTGCATCTACTGGGATAGTAGCGCTGTTTGATGCCACGATGGTCTTGCTCGAGTCGATTATTGAGGTACGCATTGGTCCGGTGCAGAACCTCGCTGCCTATCGTCTCACGAATCGCACAAGGGTAGGAATCATGCCCATCTGTCGTCACCCGTTCTGGGGCATGGCCGACAACGTCGACAGCCTGCTTGAAAAAGCGCTTGGCCGCCTCCATATCTCGCGTTTCGCTGAGCAATGAGTCGACCAAGTTGTCGTCACGGTCGATAGCCCGATAGAGGTAACACCATAGGCAGTTCGCAGCGTTTGCAGCTCTTTGACCAATGCTTCCACGTCCATAGGGTTACTCTACTCAACTGCTCCCAATTCTGCAAGCCCTTTAGCCCTTTCTTCCAAGTACTGCTTTGTTAGTTTCGATTCGGTCGGCTCTACAAGCCAACTGGCAGAAACCGCTTTTTGGCAGTCAATGCAAGAGCTATGAGCTTGCCATCAGGCTTGAGTGAATCTGCTTCATAGAAACTAACAAAGCAGTACTAGGAGGCTGAGTAGTTACAAACTTTTTTATTCCGTTGGCGGGTATTGTCAACTTGGCGAGAGAAGTAGGAAAGTATGGTAGAATGGTCTCATGAAAACACACCCATCTGTTCCCGATTACAAAGGATACCGCTTCCCACCTGAAATTATCAGCCACTGCGTCTGGCTGTATTTCCGCTTCGCGCTCAGTTTTCGGTACGGTCGAGGAACTCATGGCACAGCGAGGCGTCGTGCTCACCTATGAAACGGTTCGGCAGTGGTCCCTGAAATTTGGCCAAGCATACGCCAATGAACTGTGCCACCGTCGTCCTCGCTGTGGAGACAAATGGCACATGGATGAGATGGTGCTCACGCTTCGTGGGAAGAAGCATTCCTTGTGACGAGCGGTGGATCAGGAAGGCAACGTGCTGGACATCCTCGTACAGAGCCGACGCAACAAAAAGCAGCCAAAAGATTCTTCGGAAACTGCTCAAAGGGCTGAAGTATGTGCCACGCGTGATCATCACTGATAAGCTGAAGAGATATGGAGCGGCGAAACGGGAGATTTTGCCGGGTGTGGAGCATCGCCAACACAAACGACTGCACAATCGAGCCGAGAACTCGCACCAACCCACACGATTGCGCGAGAAGAAAATGCGGAAATGCAAATCGGCAGGTCAAGCACAGCGCTTTCTTTCTGCCTTCGGGCCATTTTGGCCATTTCCAACCGCGAAGGCACCGTTTACGTGCCCAGGAGTACCGTGCCACTTTACAGAGCAGATTCCAGGTCTGGAATGAGGTGACCGGAGTGAAACTGGTCGGCTAACAGCTGAGTATCCCAAGCCTCTCGTTGCTCTCCACTTCCTTTCCTCTCTTTAACTCATCAATAATCTTCTTTTCTACGAATAAGTTGACAATACCCGCTATACAATCATCAATGTTGCGGCGTCAATCGTAAATCAGTTCTTATTGCCCAAACAAATGAAGAAGCTTAATGTTTGCTAAAAAATCTATATCATATTGGCCCTGCCAAATATTTGTGACAATAAGCACATTTTCCCCTATATATCCAAATTCGCATTCTTCGCGTGGCTCTCGATAAACCTTCTTCTTGGGGCAACCTCATCGCCCATCAGCATCGTGAAAATCTTATCGGCCTCTACCGCTTCCTCGATATTCACCTTCAGGACAGTCCGCTTCGCAGGGTCCATCGTCGTCTCCCAGAGCGTCTCCGGATTCATCTCGCCGAGGCCCTTGTAGCGACCAACATCGGGCTCTTTGCCGTTGTGGGCGGCCTTGTACTCGGCAATCAGCGCGTCACGTTCCTCTTCGGTGTAGACATAGCGTACTTGCTTGCCCATCTTGATGTGATAGAGGGGGGGCTGCGCGATGTAGAGATGACCGTCTGTAATCAGCGGCTCCATGTAGCGGAAGAAGAACGTGAGCAAGAGTGTGCGTATGTGCGCCCCGTCAACGTCAGCGTCGCACATGATGACGATGCGTCCGTAGCGCAGCTTGGCCTTGTTGAAGTGCTCGCCGATGCCTACACCGATGGCGGTGATGATATTCTTGACCTCCGCGTTCTCGAGCATCTTGTCCAGGCGGGCACGCTCAACGTTGAGGATCTTGCCGCGTAATGGGAGGATGGCCTGGAAGTGGCGGTCGCGCCCCTGTTTTGCCGACCCACCGGCGGAGTCCCCTTCCACCAGGTACAGTTCGCAGCGGTCGGGATGTTTCTCGGAGCAGTCGGCTAGCTTGCCGGGAAGTGTCGTGTCGAGGGCGTTCTTGCGTTGGATCAGGTCACGGGCAGAACGGGCCGCCTCACGCGCACGGGCGGACAACAGGCATTTTTCGATGATGGCCTTGGCTTCGCTGGGTGTCTCCTCCAGGTACTTGGTCAGCATATCCGCCGTCACCATCTCTACAATCGGACGGACTTCGGCGTTGTTGAGTTTGGCTTTCGTCTGCGCCTCGAACTGCGGGTTGGGCAGCTTGACGCTGACGATCGCCGTCAGACCCTGGCGCACATCATCGCCCGTCAGGTTGCTATCTTTTTCTTTGAGCAGGTTCATCTTGCGGGCATAATCGTTGAGTGAGCGTGTGAGCGCGCTGCGGAAGCCGGTGATGTGCATGCCACCATCGGCGGTGTTGATGCCGTTGGCGAAGGAAAACTCGGTGCTCGTCCAACTGTCATTGTACTGGACCGCCAGTTCGACCCGCACATTATCGATCTCGCGCATTGTGCTTACCGGACGGGCCTGGACACGCCCGCGGTTCTTGTTCAGATAGCGTACAAAAGAGACGAGTCCACCCTCGAAGTAAAAGGTTACTTCGCGGTCAACACGCTCGTCGCGTAACGAGATCGTCAAGCCGCGGTTCAGGTAGGCCATCTCGCGAAAACGCTGCGCCAGGATGTCGAAGCTGTAATCGCGTGTCTCCATGACCATGAGATCGGGCAGAAACGAGGTAATCGTGCCTTTGCCTTCAGCAGGCCCCAGATCGAGCAGCTCTGTGACGGCGATACCTCTTTCATAGCGCTGGCGATAGAGCCGACCATCACGTTTCACATCGACCTGGCACCACTCTGAAAGGGCGTTGACGACCGAGACGCCGACGCCGTGCAGGCCGCTACTGATCTGGTAGCCTGAGCCGCCAAACTTGCCACCGGCGTGGAGAATGGTCATGACGACTTCAAGGGTGGAAACACCTGGACGCTGGCGGTGTTCTTCTACAGGGATGCCGCGTCCGTTATCTGCAATGATGACTGATCCGTCTGCGTGGATGGTAACGCTGATGGTGTCGGCGTAACCGGCCATGACTTCGTCGATGCTGTTGTCGACTACTTCATAGATGAGATGGTGTAGACCGCGCTGGTCGGTCGCGCCAATGTACATGCCGGGACGCACTCGAACGGCCTCAAGGCCTTCGAGAATCTGAATATCTTGTTCGCTATAATTCCCGCTGCCGTTTGAAGGTGCTTTCCCATTCCCGTTCGCACCGCCATTATTGTTTTCGCTCTGGCTGAGTTGGGTATCAGTATCGTTCATAATTGCTTCTCTCGTTTTTGCCATAGAGCTAGTATATCCTTTGAGTATGGTCGATTATTGAAGGCTGTAGATGTGTGTAATCACATGCACAAGGGCCGGGCGACCGAAAAACCGCCCGGTCATGTCGGCACAATGCGCCTATAGGTGATATTCTCGTCAGGTAAGGAGAATGTGGTAGATTTGGTGTCCTGTCTCAATCCCTTACTTGCTTCGGAAGGCCCTGGGTGCTGTTTTTTGCACACTTCTATTATACCACGATTTGGGTGTTGAGGAAAGTCATGAGAGCATAGCTTCAGAGCTATTGCAAAGTCCCATGTGCCGCCTTCGGCGGCGGGGAGATGGAAGGGGAAGGGAGCGAGGACACCTCGCGCTCCGCCAGGGGGCGGCCGCCCCCTGGACCTTGCAAAGGTAGGTTTTTGGGTAAGACGCCTGGGAAGGGGCTTGGATACCAGGCACGGCGGGCGACCATAAAGGCCCACCCATCCACTCCACACCCCGCTCGCCCCTACGGACTCGATGGGCACGCTCCCAAAAACCTACCAGTGAATGGCCCCCTGGACCCCTGCTTCTTCCCAATCTTGCACCATCATCAATAGCGGTTGCCAGCCATGGGGACGCCAGGGCTGCCGGGTTTGCCTTGCATGGTGGGCATGCTGGGCATTGGGACGGGTGCGAGGTTGGTTGCGCAATAGGGGCAGAAGACCCAACGCAACTCTAGCAAGCGTTCGCACTTGGGGCAGGGACGCTTCAGCTTTTGACCACAGGATGGGCAGACCTGGAAGTCTGACTCGACACGCGCATGGCAGTTATTACAGGTCTGGCGCTCGGTCATCTCGGCCAGGAGAGATTTCTCCTCCAGTTGGCGCTCATAAATCTCGGCAAGCGTCTGGCGGGGACGCAAAATCATGTATATGAAAAGGCCACCGATGAAGAACACGGTGACTAAGAGTGTTGCGAGAATCTGTGATAGGAAATCTTGCGTACGCGAGCGGATATCGCGGAACGTCCAGATGATGAGACTCAGCCAGAAGATGACTGTGAAGGCGACTACAAAGCCAATAATAAGCCCTAACGCGTTGCTGAGAGCGCCAAGCAGGCCCCCTGGTCCTGATGCGGTTGGGCCGAGAATGATGATAGTATTTGCGAACACAGGACGAATGCCCCTTTCAGACTATATAGCTCCATCTAAGATTACAACGTATATGTAGGATAAAAAGATGCTAATGTAGGACTATTGAGTAAGCCGCCTGGGAAAGGGCTTGGATACCAGGCACGGCGGGCGACCATAAAGGCCCACCCATCCACTCCACACCCCACTCGCCCCTACGGACTCGATGGGCACGCTCCCAAAAACCTACCAGTGAAAGTCCCCACATCCACCCCACCCCCGCCCCTACGGGAGAAACAAAGCCGTCAGGATTTCTCCGGAACGCATGCCGAAATGTATAGGCTCAGCATCACTCAATAATCGCTCTTCTTGTGGCTCCTCTTGTAAGTTTGCCAGAAATGCTTTGTGCAGGCGCTTCCCTTGCAGGTGCTCTCCTGGCCGCAGGCTGGCTTCGACTGCACGACTCAGCGGATTGTACACCCTGACGACCAGGCCTTCCCCTGAGTTACTGCGCTTGATGGCACTGACGACGAGTTCGCGTGGCTCAACCTCTATCAATGTTGCTCGTGAAGAAAGTTGCCCTGCATGTTGGTTAGTTACGGTTGCCCGTATGGGCGTGTTGAAGGCCTGCGCCTCGCGCAATACGAGCGCTTCTTCTGCCTCCCAGTCGCCGCTATGCGGTACGAGTGCATAGTCAAACTCGTGATGGCCCAGACATTGCGCCTCCGGTGTGTGTTCAGGTGGACCTGCGTGGCCGCGACGAGTAGCAAGGTTGTTACGTGAAAGCCACTCGACGCAACGCAGTAGTGTCAGTGCTACCTCTAGTTGCCCTCCTGAACGATCCGAAGTGGAAGCGTGACCGTCTTGTACTACTTCGTACTCCGGTAAGCCGCGATTGAGTATGCCTAATCCCAGCACTCCGTTACTGACGTCGACAAAGCGTTTCTGCGGAAATGTATTGACAGGGGTTTCGGCCCATTCAGCGACATCCACAGGCTGAGGTGCGGCAATAGGTCGCGATCGTACCTCAAAGGTCCCCTCGGCGGCAGCATACTCTACCCTATATGGGAGCGGGAAATTCACACGGAGTCTATGATCTTTTACCAGATTCTCCACACTGGTGTGAATATCTATACGACGCAGACCAGGGATCAGCGATACCTCGCTGGTAATAGTACAGACGGTTGTGCGTGTGCTGCGTCCGGCTCTGCTGGGGGAACAGGCGCTGGGAAGCGCCCAACGTCCCCTGATGCGCAGTGTGGCATGGATAGGCCCCGCGCTGACCAGTTCGATCTTTGGCGGCTCCATTGGCATTGTGACGAGCGAGTCCTGTGCGGGTGGGCAGTAGGTGTACAAATCACCCACATCACCACCATCCACAATGCGATTCAGTCCTGTAAAGACAGCCCCGGTCTGTTTATCGGTGACTGTGAGCGTACCGTCTTCTCCGTTCACCTCGACGCGGTAAAACTCATTTTCAATGTACGACTGAGGTGACATTTCACCTGCTTGCTGGCCTGTTACAGTACTGACAAGCGGAGTGTGTTTCTCACCTTTGAGCCCGCGTGGATAGAGCCAGAACGTCTTGAGACCATAGGCGGGCAGATCGGTGGCGACGAACTCAATCGTTTCACGCACCTGGTCCACTACTGAGATCTCCAGGGTATGCACATCTTCACGTTCCAACACCGCCAGTATCTGCTGTTCGGCGGCATGGAGCTCCTGTTCGTTGATGGAAACACGCCCACTCGGTGCAATCATGATCTCAAGATGTTCGATGCCTGGTGAAGCTTCACCAGCATCGGTAAGATGCATATGGGTGATTACACGCGCATCTTCGGGCTGTTCCAGGGCTGTCATAATCATGCTGTGAGCCATGCGAGTGAGTTGTCCGGGTTCATTCACTTCTGCTAAAGCGACGGTTGCTGCAAGCATTTCGCGTGGAACTGGCATCACGCCTAGTTCCTGCTTCCAACGATGAGTCACCTGCGCAAGTATCTGCTCACCTCGTTCGTCAACGATGACGGCATTGCGCAGCGAACCGGGAACCTGTACCAACACTTGCACTACTGCTGTACGTGGCCCAGGTGCAGGGTTGAAGACAACGATCGGGATGGGTTCATGGCTGCTGTGTGTGACGGGGAAAGGCCCTCGTGTATCTGTTGCAGACACAAGGCTCTGCATTGCCTGCGCGACCACGCCCTCGCCGATCTGCTGGCTCTGAGCGAAGCGAACGCTGTTCTCGCGATGGACCTGGTCAATACTACAGCCACAGATGCTATCATGCGGGTGGTTCTGTAACAGGTACTTCCATGCCAGCCGCACCATGCCCTGCGGATACGTTGCGCCTAGTTTCCAGGCCCACGCGGTCAGTGGTTCTACCCACCGCTCGAGCAGGTGCTCTATCGCAGTATTTTGCTGTTTAATCCACATCCGTGTGGAGAGGACGGACGGCAACAGGTGTGCATACTGGCTGCTGCGCATCTCGCCGTCGAGTGTTTGCAAGGGCATCCCATTTGCATGTTCGCTGTGCTGGCGAATGACTTCAATATATTGGGAGAGCGTCCCAATGCGGAGATGTATCTTATCAAAGTGAGGTATGTTCCCATCCTTTCCGCTATAGAGTGCAAGAATTTTCTCATGTTCGGGGTTGATGGAGGACAGGCGGGCATTAGCGGCTTCGATAGCTGTGGGTAGACCATCTTGTGGCTCCTGGTGATCGGAGCCATTCATGAACAGCAAGGTGCTGGTTGTCACCTTCGGTAGGAGGTTGGCGGTGAGTAATTCGACACGGGTCGTGAACTCTTGCGGCGATAATGGCATGACAGCGGCGTTGGAGTATCCTCTAGAATTGGCGAGATGCACAACCAGTACGCTAGTACCATCCGGTGCGGTCCAGTAAAACTCGCTTTTCTGTGCTTCTGCACCAACGCCACGCCAGAAGACCGCGCTGTGAATATCAAACCCGCGCAGGATCTGCGGCATCTGCGCAATGTGGCCAAAGCAGTCGGGAACATAGCCGATGCGCATGGGCTCGCCAAACTCCGCGGCGCGTTGCAGGCCAATCTGCAGGTTACGCACCAGCGACTCCCCGCTGACGAGGAACTCGTCGGGCTGCAAGTACCATGGACCGACTGTTATGCGGCCAGAGCGCGTATGACGTTTCAGCCGTTCCTCCTGCTCCGGTCGTACCTCTAAATAGTCGTCCAGAACGATCGTCTGCCCATCGAGCATGAAGTTGCTGAAGTGGGGATCACGATCTAAGATATCGAGCAACTTGTCAATGGCACGAACCAGGCGCATACGAAACTGCTGGAAGGTCTGGTACCACTCACGATCCCAATGGGTATGCGGGACGACGATGATGTTAAGTTGCTCGGTCATAACGCTCCTCTGTAGGTGTTGGCAAATATTGGTTTTATGGCACATCCATGCATATAAATTACCTGTACCATACATTATACAATGGTATAATTACGGTAAGATCAGGTATTGATGTTGCCCATTATAACCGATAGGCTATGGTGCGGCAACTGTAATTGACATAATATCGATCTATGCAAATGTATGTGTTTTGTGATAAGCTGATTGTATCATAGTGTTTCAATAAGCAGGGGTAACTATTCAGATACCTTCTTCGAGCCGCCTACGGCGGCGGGTGAAGAAAGGAAGCGGGGACACCCCGCGCCCCGGCAAGGGGACTGCGTCCCCCTGCACCCCCTGCTGAATAGTTATAAGCAGGGAACGATATCTGGAGGACAGGTAACCAAGGGCGTAGCCCTTGGGAGCAGGTTCGAAGGCAAGCAAGCTGGGGGGCTTGCAGTTCCCCAAATCTCTCATCTCCCCTCTCTTGAGGACGGAAAAAGCCCTGGAAAATCCAAATAGAAGAATTTACAAGGGGAACACTCTTGTGTTATAATATCCACGGACTATTAGAACATATGTACCAGAAGGAGGCCATTAATGGCCGGTGGTAGTTATAGCCAGATGCCTATGCCAGAACCTCCTGCTCCGGTCAACGTCCCTCCGCGTGCTACACGCCAATTGCGAACGGTGAGAAATGACAGGGAGCGTGAAGGAGACGAGAAAGCAACACGCTGGTTGCCGGAGGTGCATAGGAAAATTGACGAGGTGTCTGAAAGGGATTCTGACACTGAAATAGGATTGTATGAGGACAAAGTACAGCCGCCGAGGCCACCGCGCACATTATTGCAACTGTTCATCATCTGTATGGTTGTGGTAGTGTTGGGTACATTCGTGCTGATTAGCGCGGGTTTGTATCAAAGGACCGGTGGCTCCTATCTTGTGAATTTTCCGGGTGGGCAGGTGTACTCCATTCAGGTTGGCGGCTCGATTGATAATGTAGATACATGGGAGAACACTAATGCACCCCTACCACCCAGGGTACCTATACACATCGGTGCGTATGCAGTGCTCGGTAAGCCAACAATAACCGTAGCATTTATCAACGAGGTGCTGGCCAGCTATCACTCGCCAGCGGCAGGCAAGGGACAGGCCCTGTATGACCTTGGCGTGAAGTATGGCATTGACCCGGCCTTTGCCCTCGCGTTCTTCTTGCATGAAAGTTCGATGGGCACAACCGGTGTGGCCCGTACGACCTTGTCGCTTGGCAATCTGCGTTGCATTCCTGCTCGTCCTTGCATTCAGGCTGGCTCTAATGGCTATTTTGCTCAAATGTACAGTTGGGAGGATGGTTTCGAACAGTTCTACAAACTGATTCGCAATCTATACGTCTCGAAATGGGGGCTTGCGACCGTTGATCAGATCATTCCGGTGTATGCCCCATCGAGCGACCACAATGATGTGCAAGGGTACATAGCAATCTTGAAGCACTCTGTTGATGCGTGGCATGCTGGTATTATCAGGCCGTAATCAGTCCTTGCTCAAGTGCTTTGCTCATAGCTTCGGTACGACCGGAAACATTGAGCTTCTGATAGATATTGGCTAAGTGAAAGTTGATGGTCCGCTCGCTCACATGAAGACGGGCGGCCATTTCTTTGTTGCGCAATCCTCGCGCCAGCAGGCGTAGGACTTCCTGCTCTCGCGCCGTCAAGGCTTCGTAAGGATAGTTGCCACGAGTCTGGCGACTGAATTGTGAGAGCAGCCGTCGCGCGAGTTGTGGATGTACCAGGACTTCACCACGAGCGACAGCGCGTACGGCCTGGGCGAGTTCGTCGGGCGCGATATCTTTGAGTACGTAACCGCCTGCACCTGCACGGAGAGCCTCATACAAGTATTCTTCGCGATCCAGGGCAGAAAGCAGCAAGACCTGTGTGTTAAGGTTGAGTTGCTTGATCTGTCGCAGCGCCTCCAGGCTTTGCCCATTGGGGAGCTGCATATCCATGAGTACTACCTGTGGTCCTAGCTCCAGTGTCTCGCTCACGGCTTGCACTCCGTCTGCTGCCTCGCCCAGGACCTGCAGGTCGGGGTAACTTTCTAAGAGACGTCGCAGTCCTGCTCGTGTCACTGCCTGTGCTTCTACGACCAGCACGCGCACACGCTCACCCTCCTTGGTGGCCTCGCCCCTGGGAATGGGATCGTTCGTACGGGCGTGATTCATCACGCCCTCTTGCCATGTGGAAGGCCTCACAGGGCGTGATGAATCACGCCCGTACGGATGGTGTTCATAGGGGACGCGAGCCTGGATGCGAGAGAGTTGTCCCTCTTGTGTGGAGGGCGGAGGCAAGCTCGCGCCGGATGGAGGCAAGCTCACATCCCTACGCCCGGGTTGGTAGGGGCGGTAGGGACGTGAGCTTGCCTCCGTCCGGCCTCCGCCCTGGCTTGTTTCGGCGCTTACCTCTAGTGAACCGCCAAGGTGTTCTATGCGCTGTCGTAAGTCGTTCAGGACGGCGTCGGTTGTCACGAGGGGAGGAGCGAATGGGGGGGCAGGGACGTCATCTACTGGGGTCGCTGCAACTCCGTCGTGTTCAATACTCATCTGTACCTCGTCATGCCCGTAGGTGAGGACGAGACGGAGCTTGCGTGTGCCTGTGCGCTGCTGTACTTGATACAGTGCTTCCTGTGCAATACGGTAGAGCAGGCTTTCAGTATAACTGGGTAGGGTACGTTCCTCGCCAGAGAAAGCGATGCGACTGGAAAGTCTTAGCCTCTCTGCCATCTCCTCGACGGCATGTGATAATGCTTCTGGGAAGGTGACTCCGATCAGCTCTGCCGGCAGCTCATCTTCATCGATTGAACGTGCCTGGTGCAGGGCTTCTCTCGTCATCTGTTCCAGGACGTTGAGGCCGTCCCGTATGGCGTCGACATCGGGAAGGTCGTGATGTGGAGTGGTGGGCGGAGGCACGGACGGACGCAAGGTCACGTCCCTACCGCCCCTACTGCCCTGGCTTGTTTCGGCGCGCACTAAAGCCTGCAGAGCGTTCAGTTGTATCATCATTGCGCTCAGCGTCTGTACCAGGTGCGTATGATCGGTATGTTGTGACGGTGGTGCGTCATTGGTTTGCGTTTGCATTATGTTGTCCGTTCAAGCCCTGTCCCAGGGCGACCGCAAGGGTCGCTCTTATCGTACGGGCGTGATTCATCACGCCCCCTTCCCTTGTAGAGGGGCCCGCGGGGCGTGATGAATCACGCCCGTACGAACGATCCTCTTCCATTTCTACTTTGTTTCCCTCGAAGGAGGTTTACCCACCATACACAATGGCGTTGCAAGCCTGTTGTTACTGTTGGTTACGAGGCCTGGGATTTCGCCTCCACACGTTTGGGTTCAATCAGCAGTTTCCCGTCCCGGGCGTCGATCTCCAGGATGTCGCCATCTCTAATGGTTCCATCCAGTATAGCATGCGCGATGCGGTTCTCGACCTCTTTTTGTATGACGCGCTTAAGCGGGCGCGCACCAAACTGTGGATCGTAGCCCAGGTTGGCCAGCAGGTCTTTGGCGGCATCATTCAGATGGAGTGTGATATGACGTTCCGCCAGGCGTGGGCGGAGACGATTGATCTGAATCTCTACGATGTCCTGCATCTGATTGCGCTTCAGTTGATGAAAGATGATCACCTCGTCAATGCGGTTGATGAATTCTGGACGGAAACCCTCCTCACGTAGTCGTTGGCGTACAGTGCGCTGTATCTCGTCTTCATCCATGCCATCATACTCGTGCAGCCACCGGCCACCCACATTACTTGTCATAATCACGACCGTATTTTTGAAATCGACGGTGCGGCCCTGTCCGTCTGTCAAACGACCATCGTCGAGCAGTTGCAACAGAACGTTGAAGACCTCCGGCGCAGCTTTTTCAATCTCATCGAAGAGAACCACGCTGTAGGGACGGCGCCTTACGACCTCGGTAAGCTGGCCTCCCTCTTCGTAGCCGACGTAGCCTGGAGGTGCGCCAATCAGTCGCGAGACACTATGCTTCTCCATGTATTCGGACATGTCAATGCGCACAATGGCCCGCTCGTCGTCGAACAAGAATTCTGCCAGGGCGCGTGCCAGTTCTGTCTTGCCGACACCGGTTGGTCCCAGGAACATGAAGCTTGCCAACGGACGATTAGGGTCTTGTAAGCCGGCACGTGAACGACGGATTGCATCGGAAATGGCCCTTAAGGCCTCGTCTTGTCCAACGACGCGTTCGCGCAGACGGTCCTCCATCGTGAGCAGCTTCTCTACCTCACCCTGCATCAACTTCGAGACGGGGATATGCGTCCACTTCGAGACGATCTCGGCAATGTCCTCAGCATCCACCTCTTCTTTGAGCATACGCGCACCCTTGAGGCTGGTCAGCTTCGATTCCAAAGCCTGGATGCGCTGCTCCAGGTCCTTGATGGTGCCGTAGCGCAAGCGCGCCATCGCTTCGTAGTTATATTCGCGTTCGGCCTTTTCCAGGTCAACCTGTGCCTGCTCTAGCTCTTGCTTGAGGCGGCGAATCTCTTCCACCGGCTCGCGTTCACTCTCTAGCGACAGCTTCAGCGAGTGGAGTTGCTCCTTCAGGTTAGCCATCTCTTGCTCAACTCTGCTGCGGCGCTCACGGCTGGCTGCATCGGTCTCCTTTTTCAGTGCCTCCTGCTCGACTTCCAACTGCAGGATGCGACGTTCCAGCGCATCGATCTCACTCGGCTTGCTATCCAATTCCACACGTCGGCGGCTGGCTGCTTCGTCAACCAGGTCAATGGCCTTGTCCGGCAGAAAACGATCGGTGATATAGCGGTTGGAGAGCACGGCAGCAGCGACCAGGGCGCTATCCTGAATGCGCACGCCATGATGCACCTCGTAACGCTGCTTCAGTCCGCGCAGGATGCTAATTGTGTCCTCGACCGAAGGTTGATCGATGATAATCGGTTGAAAGCGGCGTTCCAGGGCGGCATCTTTCTCAATGTGCTTGCGGTACTCATCCAGTGTGGTTGCGCCGACGCAGTGCAGTTCGCCACGTGCCAGCATTGGCTTCAGCATATTGGAGGCGTCCATCGCGCCTTCTGCGGCACCAGCACCGACCAGTGTGTGCAATTCGTCGATGAAAAGGATGATGTTACCTTCGCCACTGGTGATCTCTTTCAAAACAGCCTTCAGGCGTTCCTCGAACTCACCACGAAACTTTGCTCCGGCAACTAACGCGCCCAGGTCAAGGGTGACAACCTGCTTACCAACCAGCGTTTTGGGTACGTCACCGCGCACGATACGTTGTGCCAGTCCTTCAACAATGGCCGTCTTGCCCACGCCTGGTTCGCCGATGAGCACCGGGTTATTCTTCGTACGGCGGCTCAGCACCTGGATGACGCGGCGAATTTCTTCGTCACGTCCAATGACCGGATCGAGTTTGCCCTGCGCCGCCAACTCGGTGAGGTTTCGCCCATATTTCTCCAGGGCCTGGTATTTGCCTTCAGGATGCGGATCGGTGACACGCTGCGAGCCGCGAATGTCGCCGAGGGCTTTCAGGACGAGGGCACGGGTCAGGCCTGCTGCTTTCAGCGCGCGCTGTGCTGTTCCGTCACTGCCGTTAAGCATGGCCAGCAGGATATGCTCAACGCTGAGGTACTCGTCCTTGAAGTTGGCCATTTCTTGCCAGGCCTTCTCCAGCAGAGCGCGCAGGCGTGGTGAGATGCCTGGCTCGCTGCCACCATAGACACGGGGCATATGCTCGATCTCGCTATCGACGATACGTTGCGCGGCTGCTATGTTGCCTCCCACCTTCTGGATGACCTGTTGTACAACGCCATCATCCTGGGCCAGCAGGGCTGTAAGGAGATGCTCAACCTCAATCTGACTATGGTTGTGTTCTTTGGCTAGCTCATTCGCTTCGCTAAGGGCTTCACGCGCCTTCTCGGTAAATCGCTCAATTTTCATTGATGTTTCTCCAATGGTTGATTATTGTCTATAGTATATCATTTTGAGTGTTTCTTTACAAGAAAATATGAGTGTGTAGTTATCAAAGATTAAGTTGCAAACTACTCACCACCGAAGGTGGTGCGCAAGAGGTTTTTTGCTGTGGGCATGGCAGCCTGCGGCTGCCATGCCCACAGCAAAAATGTGAATTTCGGAACAGAAATTTGAAGAGCAAGTAGCTTAGCGAAGACAGCCGGTGATGCATGCAGCAAAAATGTGCATTAATGTAGAGTATTTTCTCCGAGTTCCTCTTCCCACCATGCCATACTCATCGTCACCAGGGATTCTGTATCCTGCATCGTCGGAATTGTACTGTTACTCCTCGGGGTTTGCAGGAGTGCATTGTCCTCCATTGTCTCCAACCTGATCGGTTTAAGCGCATGTTGAGGCGGTGCTTGTATCGGTGTGAGCTGGCTCGTGCCGGGTGGAAAGTCCTCATTGAGCGAAAAAAGCCTGCTACTAGCAGAATCAGGGTCGCTCGCGGTGTGCATGAAACTCCAGTCAGAAAAGGCTAAGTCATCAAAAAGGCCAGGCTCACCAGTGCTCGTGGGGAAAGCGTTAAAGGTCGGCACTGCCTGCATACTGTCGCCATCGAGTATCGCGTTACCATCCATGCTGATGGCCCGCTCAAGTTGCCAGGGAAGAGCACCACTGGGAGGCAACTTCCTGTTGACCAGAGTCATGGTGCAAAGAGATCTGCGCAGGAAGAACAGCGCCCTAACAAGTGCAATGCTGCCTCCCAGGCCAGCGAGTAAACCAATTGCCAGCACACCAAATGGGAGCCCGTTCTTCTGTGAACGCGCCGTGGATGTACTCTGACTATGCCTGATGGCTGTTGCTGATGGTGGCTTTGCTAGTAAGGTCGGCGTTTGACTGGCAGGTGGGTACGGTGTAGCCGTGGGCGCTGTTGCAACCGTTCCCTGAGGGATAGCTGTATGCATAGGAGTGGTTGCCTCTGTGGGGGGAGTTGTGGCAGCTGGTTGAGGCGTGGGATGAGCTCCGGGGGTAGAAACGAGAGCAGGCGCGAGAGTATTAGTGGGAGTGGGAGTCGGCACAGGCGTATCGACGGGTGCCGGCACGAGCGTATCAGTAGGTATCGGCACGGGCGTATCGACGGGTGTCGGCACGAGCGTATCAGTAGGAACCGGCACAGGTGTATCGGCGGGTACCGGCACGGGCGTATCGACGGGTTCGGCACGAGCGTATCAGTAGGAACCGGCACAGGTGTATCGGCGGGTGTCGGCACGGGTGTATCAGTGGGAACCGGCACGGGCGTATCGACGGGTGTCGGCATAGGAGTATCAGTAGGAATTGGCACGGGCGTATCGGCAGGAATCGGTACAGGTGTATCAGCAGGTGTCGGCACGGGCGTATCAGCAGGAATCGGCACGGGCGTATTGGCAGGTGTTGGCACAGGAATATCAGTAGGTATCGACACGGGAGTATCGACGGGTGATACCACAGGCCAGGCGGCAGGTGTTGCATCAGCGGGAGCGGCGTGGCTGGTACTGGTCCTCGCTATGGTTCCTACCAGCGAAAACAGCAGCAGCGTAAGACAAAACGCTGTCACCACGCTTTTAGAGGCACGCTGTGGCCTGACAAAGCCAGGCTCCTGCGGGTCATGTGAGTCTTGTTCCATTTTACGTGCTCTGACTATCTAGAAGCCCATGCGGGCCTGTAACCGACGTTCGTGCAATGCCTAGCTCATGCACCTGCTCTGTCTGAGCAAGGCAAGTACAACTGAAACACTATGACATTTGTTGAAATAGTATGAGTTATGATTAGACAGTACCATGCTCCTACCAACTGGTTGAGCATATTCGCTTGTGTAGTAGCAGCAAAGTACCATGTGGAGGTGAAGGTTTCTCCACCTTGCACCGTTGCCCCTTATGATATAATCCCATCACAATGCAGCAACAGGCAAGTCAACAACCAGTCAATGACCTCCCCCTAGAAGGGGGGGCTTGTAGGAGCCAAGCTCTTGCAAGCCGAATTGACCAGACTGAGCCCTGGAGATCGGCCAGCCGAGCAAGTGTGCGTCTGGCTCATCCGTGACAGGGCTACGATACGACGAAGCGTTCCGGTTCGGACTCTGCTGTGCCGCCCCAGCAGCAGACCCTTCAACCGCTGATTTAACCAGCAATGCGGTCAGTTGCCGTGATCAGCGGAAAGTACCGCGTCGTATCTGTGTCGAGGGGAACACTTGTACTCCGAAAGGAGCCTTACCTGATGAAGGTCTTTGTCTTGTCCCAGCAGGGGACACCACTCATGCCCACCACGCCCAGGAGGGCACGGCTCTGGCTCAAGGCCAGGCGTGCGCGCATGCTCAGCCGCGACCCGTTTACCATCCAGTTGCGCTTTGAGACCACTCATTATACCCAACCCGTCACCGTTGGCGTGGATACAGGCTCGCAGACGGTGGGAGTTGCCGCGACGACGGGAGGCTCGGTGGTCTACCAGGCTGAAGTGCATCTGCGCGATGACATCACGAGCAAGCTGACCCGGCGCCGAAAGTCACGCCGGAATCGGCGGAGTCGCAAAACGCGGTACAGACCGGCACGCTATGCCAACCGTCGTCGGTCGAGAGGCTGGCTTGCACCCTCGCTGCGCTCGAAGGCGCAGGCAACCATCAAGGCCGTGCGTTTTGTCACCACCATCTTACCTGTCCAGCACATCAAGATAGAGGTAGCAAGCTTCGATACGCAAAAGATGCAGCACTCTGAAATCGCGGGGATGCAATATCACCAGGGCGAGTTACAAGGCTACCAGGTGCGGGAATATCTGCTGGAAAAGTGGCAAAGGAAGTGCATCTACTGTCACAAGAGCGGCATTCCCCTTCAAGTTGAACATCTGACTCCCAAAGCCAGAGGAGGATCGGACCGGGTCTCCAACCTTGCCCTGGCCTGTGAGCCGTGTAATCGGCGCAAAGGCAAGCAGACCGCCGCAGAGTTCGGCTACCCAGAGATCCAGGCGCAAGCCAGGGTTCCTTTGCGGGATGCTGCCCAGGTCTCGAGTGTGAAGACGGCTCTCGTCTCAGCACTGCGCGAGCAGTTCGGGGTCGAGAGGATCGTGATCACCTATGGGTATGAGACGAAGTACAAGCGCATCCAGGTGCTTGACCTGCCCAAATCGCATACCAACGATGCCGTGGCCATTGCCTGCGGGATGGGCGAAGCAGTCAAGCCGGGGTCTGTGGTCTATCAGATCCGCTGCGTTGCGCGTGGGAACTACCAATTGTTCAATGGCAAGCGCGGGGAACACCGAGTCTGGGCACCCAAGAAGCTGCATGGCTGGAAGTTGTATGAACTGGTTGAGGCGAAAGGAGTCAGAGGCTACATCGGTGGAAGACGAGTCAAAGGGGCTTTTGTCGTCAAGGATCTAGCCACAGCAAAAACCATGCTGGAAGTCACACCGCGCAAACTCCGACGGCTTTCGCGCCCAACGCAGGGATGGATCATTCAGAGAGAGGAGGAGCGCGCTTCCTCCCCCGCCTAAAGGCGGAGGTTCCCGCGCGCATCTGTTCATGGATGGTCGTTTCCGGGCAGGAGAAGATCCGTCGCCCATCCAGCACATGGCAGCCGCCATCGAGAGCCTATTGTTCGTCTCCGGTCGCCCCTTGATGTATGCAGAATTGCGCAAGTTGCTGGATGTTGACGATGTACGTTTAGCCAGTAGCTTGCAGCTTCTGGCAGATACATTGGAGAGCCAGGGGCGTGGTATACGCCTGCAGCGCCTGGGTGAGCAGGCGCAACTGGTGACGGCTCCGGAGAATGCCCGCTATGTCGCGGCCTTGCTCGGCCTGCCCATGACCGCCAGGCTGACATCGGCTGCGATGGAGACCCTGGCAGTCATCACTTATCGCCAACCGGTCACCCGAGCACAAATTGAATCCGTACGTGGAGTGAACAGCGACCGGGCACTGATGAGCCTGATACAGCATGGCCTGGTTGTTGAAGTTGGCCGCGCACCGACGGTCGGACGCCCGGCGCTTTTCGCCACCACCGGCGAGTTTTTACAGCAGTTCGGCCTGACCAGCCTCGAACAGTTGCCGCAGGTTGAGTTGCAAGAACAGGAAACCGATTGATGCGTATTGGTCGCCACATGCCCACTCATTCCAACGCCATCAAAGCCGCGGAGATTGCTCAGTACCTCGGCTGTACCACTATACAAATCTTTGCCAGTAATCCCAGAAGCTGGCAACCAACAGCCGGTGATGCCACGGCTTGTGCGGCATTCGCCCTGGCCGCACATCAATGCGGACTCGATCCTGTCGTCATCCATGCTCCTTACCTGATCAATCTGGCCTCGCCCGATGAAGCGATCTGGGAGAAGTCCGCCAACCTGTTGCGCTGGACGTTGCAACGCGGTGCTCTACTCGGCGCGATCTACGTCGTCTTCCACACGGGCAGTCATCGCGGCTCCGGTGTCGAAGTGGGAATAGCTCGCATCGTTCAGGCTGTAAAGCGCATTCTGCCTGAGACGCCGCCGCAGGTGATGCTGCTATTGGAAAATGATGTCGGCGGGGGTGATTCGATGGGGCATAACTTCGAGCAGCTTGGCGCAGTGCTGGACCTGTTACCGCAATACCGACAGCGCCTGGGGACCTGTCTGGACACGGCTCATTTGTGGGGTGCAGGACATGACATCTCCGATGTAACATCGACACTGCAGGTACTCCAGCACTTCGATGAAACTGTTGGACTGTCACGCTTACATGTCATTCACCTCAACGATACGAAGATGACGCTGGGCAGTCACCGCGATGCGCATGCACGATTGGGAGAGGGTATCATTGGTGAGGAAGGGCTGCGAGCTCTGCTCACCGATCCACGGCTCGATCACGTCGCGGTTTTGCTGGAGACGCCTATCAAGCTCGGCCCCGATGGCAAAGAGGATTGGGAGCATGATAAGCAACATTTTGAGAAGGCGAAGGAATTAATGGCACCTACGGGCTTGCCGTAGGTGTCACCGTCGTCGTTGCCAGAAAATGTAGTGGTGCCCCTTGCAGGTACCAGGCCTACGGTAAACCCGTAGGTGTCGCCGTCGTTGGTGTAGCAGGTTCACATTGTAGTGCTTGGCGGTGGCGGCCACAATGGGTTGCCGTAGGTGTCGCAGGCACCGTCAATGGTGCAGCAGGAGTAGGCGTTGGTGTCGCCGGCACCGTCGTTGGCGCAGCAGGAATTGACGTGGACGTTGGTGTCGCCGGCACCGTCGATGGTGCAGCAGGCGTAGGTGGTGGTAATGGTATTGGTACTGACGCTGAGACTCTGAGCCTGACTATCAACTGGATCGGCGTTCCCCCAGCAGGGGTGATCGTCACTGCGGTGCTATATACCCCCGGTTGCAAGCCAGTCGCATCTGCCGTAAACGTGAGCGTAGAAGATGCTCCAGGGGCATCGCTATTGCTTGTAGGGCTCACCTGCAGCCAGGGAGCATCTGTTGGTACGCTTGCCGTCCATGTCACTGGATCAGCACCAGGATTGGTGACGACGACAAACTGCGAAGTGGAAGCGGTGCCGCTCGTTGCACGAAAAGAAAGGTGGGTGCTGCTGACCTGTATCGTGCTGCTGACCGGCGGCGGAGGTGATGTAACGTGGATTGTGATCGGTATCGTGGCGGGACTCCCTGGAATCGCCGCACCGGTGAGCGGATCGATAGCTCTGACCACTACAGTAGTCGTGTATGTCGTACCACCAGCCAGGCCCGTTGCGTCCACAGTCACTCTTACGTCCACACTTGCCCCGCCGGCCAGGATGTTGTTGGGGCTTGCTGAGAGGCTCACGAAGGGTGGTGCATCCGAAGCCAGCGTTGCCTGCCACTTCAGTGACGCACTTCCTGTATTCGAGATGGCCAATGATTTACTCGTCACTCCACCTGTGACGTTGAAAACGAGCGAGCTGGGACCCACTGAAAAAGTGGTCTGAGCGAGCACGTTTACCCTGAAGGTGACCGGAATTTGCTGTGGGCTGCCCGAGGCGGGATTCCCTTCACTATCAAGCCCTGTGATCGTAATTGTACCATTGTAAAGATTGGGTGTGAGCGAGGACAGAAGTGTCGCTGACACCGTCACCGACGCAGATTGGTGTGCAGACAGCGTACCTGTCGCTGGCGTTATCGCAAGCCACGAGCCGCCAACATCTGTTGCCGCCGTTGCATTCCACGTAAGAGTTCCACCGCCAGTATTGGTGATCGTGATCGTTTGCTTGTCCGAACTGGACTGGCCAACCACAGCGTTGAAGGCCATTGCTGTCGGCGTTGTGAGCATGATCGGCGTTGCCGCCTGTTCTATGGTGAGCGTTACCGGCAAGGTCTGCGTCCCCACGGACGAACTAAAGACTACTGCCCCTGTATATGTACCGGGAGCGAGACCTGTGACGTTGACACTGACCAATGGATGAGCAGGCGTCGTACCATTTGCACTGCCGCCCCCGTCTATATTCAGCCACTGCCCACCGTTATCTGTCGTCGTTGTCGCACTCCAGTTCAATGGCGCGGAACATCCTTGCAGCACACTCAAATCAACGCTCTTAGCCGCCGCAGCTCCCTGATTTATCGTGGGAGACTGCGAATGAACGCCTGCAAAAGAGAGTGCACCAGGAGATACCTGGAGCTGACACTGTGGCAGGACCGTCAGACTCACATAGACCGATTGGGGGCTACCCGCAACTGCCTCTGAGCCCTGGCTGGTGAACGTCACCAGGCTATTGTAGACACCTGGCAACAGGGCGTTGATATTGGCGCTAATCGTTACTGCCTCGCTAGCACCTTGTGTAACGCTGCCGGACCTCGGCGAAATCGAAAGCCAGTCAGGTGCATCTTTGATGACACTCGTGGCACTCCACTGCAAGGACTGTGTGCCCGGATTGCTGATCGTTACTACCTGACCGGGTGGATTTGTGCCTCCATCGCTGGCATTGAAGGAGAGGGCGGCAGGGGTGAGTTGTAGTATTGGCTGATGCCCGGGTTGTAGTGGTGTGATTTCCATCTTCACCGGCAGATCGATCTGTCCAGCATTCGACGTGAAGATCACAGACGCCGTGTAGGACCCCGGTGTGAGGTTTGAGCGATTAGCCGCGATGACCACCTGGACGCTCTGGTTGTTTGCAAATGTACCGCTTTTAGGGCTGGCCATCAACCATGGCTGGGTAACCGCCGCTTGCCAGGTTACCAATCCCCCGCCCACGTTCATCAGGGTCAGTGTCTGTGTGCTATTGGTGGCCTGATCCCCCGAACCAAGATCGACGGCATTTGCTGAGAGCCGCAGGTGCGCAGGACGCAGCGAGGGACTCTGTCCCGTCACCATCACAGTGAAGCTGGCAATTTTGTGCAGCGTGGCGTCTTCGGCATGGATGGTGTGTGGACCCGCCAGCCACTCCGGCTCAACGATGGCCGTATCAGTGAAGTTGCCTTCCTTGTCGGCCAGAATGACACTATTGCCATCTGTATCAATAATAGGGATGTTGGCATCGTATGAAAGGCCTATGCGCCCTTTAGGAGTGAAGTTGCTGCCATGCAAGCTGATCAGTGCGCCGAGCGCAATGCTGGAAGGGCTGACCTGTAATGAAGGGCCCGCGTGACGAGGCATTGGTGGTGAAAATACGCCGCGCCCCAACGTCATGACGACGCCGAAAAGCCCGCCCATGACGAGACCAAATAGTAAGAGCATACTTACCCAGAAGAGCATGCCACGGGGCATACGGCGCCTGTCCACTGAGGAAGGCGGGATCAGCAAACCTGGAGGTGTTTCGCCTCCTGCAGGCCTATCCATGATGGATGACCTGGCGATTACGTCTTGATGCCAATTTGTACGACTATGCCAGGCGTCTTCTATCGTATCCTCTAATTCGTCGTGTTCTTGTGTGTGCACCCCATTGCGATTTGTCGAGGCGCCACCTGGAGTGGGAGGCTCCCAAAGTCCTTCCATTACGCGCTGGATGGATATATCCTCTTGTCCTATGGGAGATAACTCCATTTGCTCGTCTGCTTTCCGCCCATTTGCTTCAATAACGAAGGAATGAGGAACCTGGAGGTCGGAAAGGCGATTCGACAAGGCATGTGCGTTTTGACTTTTGAGGACTTCGCTGCCCTTGGCCAGCGAGGATTCCTGGGTAGGAGAAGCTAAGGACTCACCGCACGTACCGCAATAGTGGGCCCACGCAGGAAGCGACTTATTGCATTTGGGACAGCGGATGACTCTCATAGCATTTCCTTATTATTGGTTCAGTCCTGGCATTACGGCCGAGAGACGCAATCTGGGGGATTGTGTGCCCCAGCCAGGTTTCCTGGCTCCCAGGCAGGGTGTCTACTACGTTTTATATATCATAATCAGGCTTGAGTGTTCGTCACCCTCTATTGTAAGTGTACAAAAAAAACTCATTACGTGTCAATGTTTGTCAAGCTGGCAATTGCTTGCTTGACGGATACCCCTTCATACTCTAGAATGAAAACGCCTGGCGAGGTAATCAATGTAGTTGTCAGCTCCTTACTAGTGCCTTACGTCGCGTCGCAGTAGTATAGAGCGCTATTCCTGAGGCTGGCCCAGGTGAGCAAAGCGGCATATGGTATAATAGGATGAGAGTGGTCTGTACCCTAACCAGCGTATGAGCAAGGAGCAGAGACAGCATGGTAGCCGATAGATCACAGGTGAGCGATGGCCTCTACATGACCGTCGAGCAATACCTGACCCTCGATGAAAGCAGTGATGCCAAGTATGAATACCTCGATGGCTATGTGTTCCTGTTACGTCCACCCTCCAGCGCCTATGACGATGACGCCATCATTGACATGGCTGGTGGGAGTGTCGCCCATGCGGCTCTGTGTGCGCGTATGGCGTCCCTGCTCGATCAGGCGCTCGCAGAGAGTCTCTGCGCGGTCTACACCAGTGACGCTCGTATGAAACTCGCTGAGAAACGCTATCTGTACGCGGATGTCACGGTTGCCTGTGACGAGCAAGCAGGGACGATGCTGACCAATCCGGTCGTGGTCATCGAAGTCTTATCACCAACGACCGAGAAGCGCGATCGTGGTGCGAAATTCAAAGCCTATAAGGTGTTGCCGTCAGTGCAAGAGTACGTGTTGATCGGCAGCGAATACAAGGCGATTGAGGTCCACCGGCGCGATGGCAACTTCTGGAGACAGTACCACTATCGAGAAGGCGACCTGGTAGAACTCAGCAGCATAGGAGTCAGCTTCCCTTTTGACGAGGTGTATCGCCGGATACGCTTGTAGTCTTGGCGACAGACCCTTCGCTTCGCTCAGGGTGACACGGTGTGACAGAAAGGTTCCAGCCCTGTCATGCTTCGCTGCGCTCAGCATCTCGCTGCCGATGGCGACAGACCCTTCGCTTCGCTCAGGGTGACACGGTGTGACTTGATCGTGCGAGACCTGCGAGACTGCGCCAGGGCAACGGCCAGCAGGACGAGCAATTTACACCGCTACATTCGTTGACCGTCCATATGGCTTCTCCGGATCAATCAGCACATTGACACATGCAGGCAGCCCCGATGCAAATGCCCTCTCCAGAGCCGGCCGGATATCCTGCGGTCGTTCTACTAACTCACCGTAGCCGCCGAAAGCCTCGACCATCTTATCATAGCGTATGCCGGGGGAGAGTTCTGCCGCGGTCGCGTGGCCAATGAGCGCCTTCTGTGGGTGTTTAATCTGCCCCCACGCTCCATCATTGCCGATGATAGAGACAACGGGCAGATTCTGACGTACCATGCTCTCGAACTCCATGCCGTTCAGACCGAAGGCTCCATCGCCATGCAGGATCAGCACCTTTTTACCAGGGCGTGCGATCTGTGCCGCCATCGCGAAGCCGGTGCCGGTGCCCAGGCAGCCCATCGGTCCTGGATCAAGCCAGTAGCCGGGCTTGTCGACATTGATCACTTTGCCGCCATAGCTCACGATGTCGCCGCCATCGCCCACCACCGTCGTATCCTCGTCGATGAAGTCGCGTATCTCACGGCACAGGCGCATAGGATGTATGGGAACAGCATCAGAGTTCAGCGCCGCTGCATCGCGTTCCAAGGCTCTACGTTCTTCCGTGCGAATGTAGGTGAGCCATTCGCTCTCCGCGTGTTGTTCCGTAGCCTCTGCCACCTGGCTCATGCTGGCACCAACATCACCCACCAGGCCGACAGCGGCACCACGATTGACGCCGATATCCTCGCCTGCCAGATCGAACCAGATCAGCTTCGCTTCAGCCGGAATCAGTGGCGGCTGGCCGTGATTGAGGCGGAAGTCCATGCGCGTGCCAATCGCCAGAATGGTATCGGCTCCTTCAAGTGCCTTACGTCGCGCGGCAGTGAAGAACAAGGGATGTGTCGGCGGTAGGCAGCCTCGCCCGGCTCCATTGAGGAAGACGGGAGCCTGGATGCGCTCGGCTAAACGGCGCAGGGGTTCGGCGGCGTCACACCACCAGACTGCTGTACCCCCCATGATGACGGGACGTTGTGCCTGTTCCAGGATGGCCGCGGCCTTCAGCACACACTCAGCTTCGGGAACAGTACGGCCCGCTGGACGATAGTAAGAAGGTTCGCCTGGGTCGAAGGCGGCATCGGTATCGACGAAGTTGTTGAGCACATCCATCGGCATCTCCAGGAAGGTTGGGCCGGGTTTGCCGCTCAACATCTGGCGAAAAGCGATGGAAGTGTATTCGGCCAGGCGCGATGTCTCATGGACGGTACGTGCCCATTTGGTGATGGGGCGCAGTAGATCGATCTGGTTCATCTCCTGTAACGCGCCACGATCCCACAGGCTCAACGGAGCCGCTCCACCGATGACCAGAATGGGGCTGCCCGCAAGATAGGCGTTCGCGACGCCTGTAACGCCGTCGGTGACGCCAGGACCGGCGGTGAGCAGGGCGACGCCGGGGGTGCGCGTACACTTTGCCCAGCCTTCGGCAGCATGGACGGCTGCCTGTTCGTGGCGCGTGTCCACAACACGGATGCCTTCACGTACGCAGCCGTCGTAGATGGCGGCGATGTGGCCACCGCTGAGGGTGAAGACGACCTCGACTCCTTCTCGCTTCAGGATTTTGGCGACGAGCCAGCCGCCGTGTGTCATGCCCATGGTAGACTCCAATCTTTGTCTATGCTAGCCCTCCCGGGGCGACCGCAAGGGTCGCCCAATACGCATCAACCTAACGGAAAGCCCATCAACATCCGTAGGGACGAGGGTGGTGGAGTGGCGTGGGGAGGGCCTTTATGGCACCCTGTCTGGGGGACAGGTATGCCCGCCGTCTCTTTCTGCGATGTTCACCCACCCTGTCGTCAACCAGACCGGGCTACGCGGGCGACCATAAAGGCCCTCCCCACTCATCCCTACCGCCCTCGCCCCTACGGATCACCCGACCTCCTACCGCATTCCCAGGCTTAGGTTGATGTATATTGGGCGACCCTTGTGGTCGCCCCTACCATACACGCCTCTTCACCACCGCCTCTACTTTCCCATAGGGGCGCAGCGCCAGCGTCTTGGTCAGGTCAGGCGCTATCACCTGGTTAGGAACCAGGAAGAATGTTGCATGCTGAGCAAGGGTGGCGATCAGGAGTTGTCCCTCCATCATCGCGAAATAGTTGCCGATACAAATGCGCGGCCCAGCTCCAAAAGGAAGATAGGCATAGCGTGGCAACTCCTTCTCCCGTTCTGGCAGGAAACGGTCAGGATCAAACGTCTCAGGCTCCGGGAAGTAGCGCGGATTGCGATGCAGTGTATAGATGGGCACCACCACATTTGCCCCTTTCGGCACCCGATAGCCATCAATCTCGACATCGTGCAACGCTTCTCTCATCACCCCGGTCGCAGGCGGGTAGAGGCGCATCGTCTCCTTAAAGACCTGCAAACAGTACGGTAGGTTCGCCAGATCGGCATAGGTCGGTGTGCAACCCTGCAGGACGCTATCCACCTCCTGCTGCACCTTCTCATAGAGTGCAGGATGCTGGCAGAGAAGGTACCAGGCCCAGGTGAGAGCCGCCGCCGTGGTCTCGTGCCCTGCACCAAAGAGCGTCAGACATTCATCCATAAGCTGTTGATCGCTCATCCCACTGCCATCCTCGTCCTTCGCCCGCAGCAAAATGGACAGGAAATCATTACGCGTAGGATACCTGTCCCCCAGACCTCTCTCCCCGACAGTTTTGGGGTGGTCCCGCGCCTGGCACCCACAAGGGCCCATCCACTCCACACCACCACCCCGTGCCACTACATGTCGTCTGGCCCCCCCGCCCCAAGCGTCGGCCCACCGCGCGTCTGGGGTGGGGTGGTCCCCCAAAATGTAGTGGCACGGGGCGGCTGGGTGGACGTGGGGGGCCCTTGTGGGTGCCAGGTCCCTCGCGTCCGTATGACGGCGCTCATCAATCATCTGCTGAATGCGCTCATTGAGCAATTGCACTGCCTTCTGTGTGCGGCGGTTGCGCGGGGTGGGCCAACTCAGCGGAGGCACAAACAGCGACGTGAGCTTATGCGTTACATTCTCGAAAATCGTCGCCATGGCCCTGCCCAGCTCGTCTGTTTCCGTGAACACATTAGCATCGAACAGGACTTTCCCGATAATGCTCATCGTGACACTGATCATAGTCTGATTGAGGTCAATCACCTCCCCATCGCTCCACGTCTGCTGGAGTTGTTCGCCATAGGAGACCATCGTATCCGCATAGCTGGCAATCAGGCGCGGCTGGAAGGACGGAGCCATCAGCTTGCGCTGCTTCCGGTGGAATTCCCCTTCGCTAATGAAGAGGCCATTGCCAGTAAACGCCTTATGCATCACACGTCCCTTGTCAAAGTCAGAGGCATGCTCGACCAGGATGGTATGGACGTATTCCGGCTGGTTGAAGACAATGACGGGCACCGGTCCTAAATGGAAGCCATGGACATCCCCCAGCTCTTGCACCAGGCGTAACGAAAAGTCCAGGCGATCCCCCATAAATTGAGGAATGCTGCCAATGATGGGAAACTCACGAACGTAAGGAATGGGTTTTGTTGCCGTCTTCAGTTGAGTGACCATCAGCTTGCTCCTCACTCAACTCCAATATCCCACGCCTGCTGCAAATCAGCACGCGAATAGCACTGGAAAGCCATCAGCGTATGCGTCTTCGTGATGGCAGACAACTTCACCATGCGCGCGGTGACGACCTCGGCCAGGTCTTCGTAGTGTTGCAATCTCAGCAGGGCAACCAGGTCATACTCGCCAGTCACAGAGTAGACCTCAGCTACCCCCTCGATCTCCAGCAGAGCCTCTGCTGTCTCATTCACCTGCCCGCGCTGGACATTGATGAGGACTAATGCCGATATCATAGCGACTCTCCTTACTATATAAGGTAACTCTCCTGCTGCCTGATTCCTCGCCGCCCCGGCGGCTCGTGTCGTTTTTACTGCGGGCATGGCAGCCTGCGGCTGCCATGCCCGCAGGTAACTAAAAACCTCTTGCCCTCTTGCGAACCACCGAAGGTGGTGAGGAGTTCCGAAAAGTTACGTTCCGCTATTTAGAACGGTGGTGGTGGCACTGGTGGAACGGGCAATTCCATATCCAGGCCGATTACCTTGAGCTTCTTACGCAGAGAATCTTGTGCATAGCGCGGTGCCCGCCAGGGGTCTTGCCCCAGCGCGATGATGCGTGGTGCTTCGTCGGCTGACGGTGAGATGGCATCGAGTGCCGTGGGCGCGTACTCGTTGACCGCGTCGGCTACCACCCGTGCATATGCGGCGTCGCGCTGAATCATGTCACGTAAGAATTTGACGCCAAAGACGACATGACGTGACTCGTCTCGTGCCACGGCGGTGAAACCACCACGGAAGGCCGGGAAAAGATCCATACGGCGATAGATCTCAAGGATGTTGCGCTGACCTGCAAGCGCCATCGTCCCCTCGACAATCACATGATAGAGGGTAATGCCGGTGACCAGGTGAGCCAGTTGCCGCGGTTCCTGGCGAATACGCTCGGAAACCTCCAGCAGCGAGTCGATCAGGATGTAACGCAATCCAGCGTTCATGTTCTGCCGGACGACTGCTAACGTGTCCTCCAATTTGCCTTTATCAAAGCCTAAAGCCTCCCTGAAGAAGCGCGCGAAGAAAACGGTATGCCGTGCCTCATCCACCAGTTGGGTTGTGAGGAAGATACGCATCTCCTCGTCTGGCATGGCCGTTATGTAGGGAGCCAGCGTATCCGTCACACAAGCTTCTCCCTGGAAGAAGGCTGAGAGGCCGAACAAACGCAATCGCTGCTCATCTTGCGGCATGCCCTCCCACTGTTTGCGGTCAGAACTGAAATCGATCCCTTGTACACTCCACTGCTGGCGCTCCCAGCGATAGTAGAGTTCGCGATAGGATGGCAGGTGTACCAGACCCTCATCGATGATGTTCAAAACCTGGTCAATGGGAGTCTGCTGTAACTGTACGAGAGGGGCACTCTCCAGAGGCATTTCAATGGACATAGCGTTTCCTTGACTCCTTCTTATTTGCTACTGCGTGGAACAGATACGACCGCTTCGCCGGTGGTCACTTTGGTACCTTTCTGGTTCTGTGCCCAGCATTCAACTATGACATGGGTAGCGGACCCGGAAGATGTGGCCTCATCGGTGATTCGTTCCTTCACGATACCATGACAGGTGATAGTATCACCCAGGTGCACCATATTCACGAAACGTACCTTGAGTTGCTCAATATACGCACCTGGAATAGCGGGGATGTGCTGGCTGACGAACTGTCCGAGAAAAGCCATGCTGAGCATGCCATGTGCGATGACGCCGTCCAGGCCCACACGATGCGCAGCCTCTTCATCGAGATGAATGGGGTTGTGGTCACCGGACGCATCGGCGTAGCGATAGAGCTGCTCCTGCATAATAGGCGGTTTGACCAGAGGATCAAGCCATTCGTTGATGGCTGTGTGCAAAATGCTCATCGCGCCTCCCATAGGGACCGTATGGGGCACCCGCAAGAAGTGCCAATACGCATCAACCTAACGAAAAGCCCATCAGCCCGTCGCTCTCTTTCATGCGACTGCGCATGAGAGGACTCTGCCCGCGATGGAGGCCCCGCTCGGCGATGCGGTGATTGTGCCAGACGGCCAACAGGGCCACCATCCCGGTCGAAAGGGTGCGATGGACCGCCAAGTAGGGGCGCAACACACTATGCCAATTCTCGACGGCACTACTGGCGCGCACGGCCGCCTCCCAGGCGGCCAGCAGGGGTGCGGCAACCGGCTGCCAATCGGCTGGCACACCCGAGAGCAACGCCTTGATGCTCGGACCCAGGATGCCACGTCGTTGCCACGCCCAGCCCAGCAGATGCAGAGCGCTTGGCCCCAATGCGTGACCGACCTGCTCCTGCAGCCCATCCAATGCTGGGGCAAAGAGCATCAGCTGTGGCAGCGCCGCATCGAGCCTGTTCACCAGGCGCACCAGCTCGTGCTGCATCGTCAAGCCACCTGGCTCAGTTCGTCGAGCAGGACCATCAGAGCGCCCAGTTCCCCTTGCCGGACGGCACTGGGCATGATCCCTTGGCTGGTCAGTACCACCACGCCCAGCAGGTAGCGCAATTCGCCCGACAGGTAGCGCAGGCCCTCACAGGCATACTGCGCTTGGGCCAATTCAGCAGCATGCGCTGCCACATCCGTTCTGGGACACTTCCCACGCGGCAGCTTTCCTGCTGCCAGGCGCGCTGCTTGCCGCGCCACCACTGGCGTTCGCTGCTTGGAGCCCTTCGACCTGCCGATCCAGGCGCGCTTGCACCTGCTGACAGAGGTGCAGCACATGCCAGACATCGCGTTGATGGGGCTGCTGGGGAGTCACGGTGCTGACGGCCTCCTCAATGGCTCGCCCGCCATCACTGACGGTGGTCTGCCATCGGATGCCTTGCTCCTCCAACTGCCACAGCACCAGGGTCCAGCTCTCCCCGTCCACTGCCACCGGACTGGTGCTAGCCCACACTGCGCCACTGTGGACATCGACCACATTGAGATACGCTTGGCCATGTTGGCTGCCATACAGTTCGTCCAAAGCCAGTGCCCGCAGGTAGTAGGGGCATGCCGATCTTAATAAGAGAGTAGCATGATTGAAGAGGAATCGGCAAGGGTTGATCAAAGAAAGGCTGTCATCACCGGGTCCGTACTAGAAGACGGGGTGCATGGAACGCCACGGACTGGGGGGAGACTTCAGGACGGCTGGTTCCCAGCCAGGCTCACCATACAAAATATGCCCATTCCAGCGCGGGTTCTTGCTACAACAGTGGTAGCGTATCTTCCAGGCTCGGTCCGCCTTCTGTTTCTCATGGTATGCTGTTTCCAGGCCAAGTTGAAAACAGAGCAACTCAGCGTAGTAGGGCTGCAAGCGGTACTCCATATCATCGGTATCCAGTGTGTGATCGGTAAAGGCCATTTGTAGGTCAAAGCAGTAGGGATAGTGCATGACCTCCGGGTCGCGGTCCTCCTCTTCCGCTCGATGGACGAGAATAAGCAGCCCTAACACCTCAAACTGGCAATACGACTCACCCGAAAAAGAACCTCGCTTGAATGATGGCAGCGAGAAAAGATCACGTATCTCGCTGGCAAGTTGCTCCAGGGTTTTTTCGGTTTTGATGCAGATTTGGAATGACATACCTAAGGCTCCTTCTGGAGATCAAGGCTAATCTGAAATAGAGATTGTATATGGGTCTCCGCTGAGACGTTGGATAAGCGAAACTCCGCTAATGACCGGTCCAAAACTTCACCATATCTTCTCAAACTCGTAACTCTTCAGGTACCCTCTTCGAGCCGCCTACGGCGGCAGGTGAAGAGAGGAAGCGGGGACACCCCGCGCCCCGGCAAGGGGACTGCGTCCCCCTGCACCCCCTGCTGAATAGTTACTCAAACTCATCTTACTTCTGCTGAGGAAGTAGTGTCAAGCATCGCAAGTTCAAAAGCCAATTGACCTACCACCAACCGTCAACTACAATCCCGGTGACAGCATGGAAAGAGCAGGTGTGAGAACGGGTCTGTAATGGTCGAGGTTCAGATTGTTGCGTGGAGCCAAACCACCCAACCCCAGGGTGTCTTGAACTGCCCCAGCAAACTTCGCAATACCCGAAGAAGCCGGACGCGATGGGTCGCAGGGGAGATACCGCTCATTTATCGCTCAAAATGGGTGATAAAAAAGGGGGGGTGTCCTGGTGGGTACTAGAGGTGTATTTTGAGGAGCATCCTGCCCGAGAAGCCGATCCTGTTGCGACAGGGTTGATATCATCGCTTAACATCATTGTACCAGACGTTTCAATCCCGCCCAGGAAGTCGACTCATCGTTCATGTTCACCTGGGTAGACCTTGTTTCAATCAATTGATTGAAAAAGGGGCATTTTCGAGGCATATTTAATCAAGTGATTGATTGAGGAGGCTCTATGGACGACACTGAACAAACATCGCAGAGCATTGATGCCGTAGCCGGGCGCATCCTGAGGGAAGGTGCAGCGCCCAAAACGAACATAAAATCAAGTATTGACTTAATTAAGGAAATGTTTTATAATCCTACTTATGGATATGTTTGCGGCACTTGCCGATCCTACAAGAAGGACCATTTTAGAACTACTTGCCACCCGTGGTGAGTTATCTGCTACTGCTATCTACGAGCAATTTCCTGTCAGTCCACAAGCGGTCTCACAACATCTCAAAGTCTTGCGTGAGGCACACTTAGTGGAGATGGAAAAACGTGCACAAAAGCGCTTGTATCGCCTCGATCCACAGACGCTGTCCCAATTTGAAGCATGGGTTCAGCAAATGAAGCAGAGGTGGAGTGAACGTTTTGACGCATTAGATACAGTACTCGAAAGTGAAAAAAGAAGGAAGGTGAATAACATTCTATGACAGCAAATGCAACGAATATTAGTGCAGAACCGGGAAAACAAGAAATACTCATCACGCGTGAATTCGATGCACCGCGAGAGCTCGTTTTTAAGGCATGCACCGATCCAAAACTTATACCGCAATGGTGGGGACCGAGATACCTTTCAACCCAGGTTGATACGATGGACGTGAGACCTGGTGGTCAATGGCGCTTTATCAATCGAGACGCTGAGGGAAAGGAATACGCGTTTCACGGCGTGTATCACGAAGTACTTGCACCTGAGCGAATTATTGATACCTTTGAGTTTGAAGGGTTACCAGAAACAGGACATGTGGCTCTGGAGACGATGAAACTTGAGGAATTGCCTGGAGGAAGAACCAGGTTAACTGCTCAATCTGTTTTCCAGTCAGTCGCTGACCGCGATGGCATGCTCCAAGGTGGCATGGAAGAAGGAGTCAATGATACCTATGATCGTCTTGCAGAACTGCTGAAAAAGATGTAGAGGCTCTGACAGTAATCTTTTCTTGAGAGAAATTGAGCTGGCAGCGGCTTCTTTTTTCTCTTTCTGGCATCACATCCCCATGGGGAGCGCAGCGGGCAAGAACAGGACAATCACCCCGTAGACGATCAATCCTCCGCCCGCTAGCTGGCTGATCTGCCGACCAACGGGCAGCGCTTTCTCAGCGAAGATCAGCGCGGTCACCAGTGCCATGACCGCGATATTCATGAGGCCGAGCGGAAAGAGGATTACAAAGAGCAGCCAGCAGCAACCGAGGCAAAAGGCACCGTGCTCAATCCCCATACGGAAGGCACCGGCATATCCATCATGCCAGGAAGTGAGGAGAAATTGTAAAGGTGTCCGGCATTTCGATAGGCAGACGTTTTTGAGCGGCGAGAGTTGATAGAGGCCCGCTATCACCAGGATGGCACCACTAATGCGGGTAGCGTTCTCCATGAGCCACATTGACGGTCCTGCTAGCTTCTCAACTCCTATGGCGAGAAAGTATGCCAACACTCCGGACAATACCCAGACGAGGAGATAGGCGCTGACGAAGATCCAGGTTGGCACATAAGGCTGCTCCTGCCGACGCTTGCTAGCGTAAACAGCACCAAACATGAGGATCATTGGAGCAGCAGCAGGAAACATCATCGCGACCATCATCACCGCCCAGATCGCGATGAACAGCACTGCGCTCATTCCCATGGTCAGCCCCATTGCCTGGTTGTTCATCAGAGGTGCCTGCCAGATGAGCAGACCCCAGGCAAGGGCAGCCAGCACCAGGAGCACGCCCAGGATCAGGTAACGCTCGCGTTGCAAGAAGCTGGGGAGTGGTACCAGACATATGCACTCTCCTCCTTGAGGGACTGCCAGGTTGCTTCTATGTGTTGGACCAGTTGATCGATGCGTAGTGGCCGTTCTTGCCAGAGTTATCCCAGCTCATGCCATAGTCCGTCCAGGTGCTATTCTGCTCGCCCACCGCCATTGCTAGCTTGGGGGAAAAGGGATGGGCGTTGAGTGCCCAGATCTCGTTGTTGGGGTCCAGGCTTGGGAGGGGATGGACAGCAAGGTGCATGATGTTGGGAATTTCGACCGAGCGGCGTTTGCCTGTTACGTTGAAGGTGATCGGGACGGTTTTCGCACCGAGCACGGTGGAGATGAGAGGTGCAAGAGCACCTAATGGGCCGCCAGTAGAGCCACTGAAGATCGCCCCAAGAGCCTGACGCTGCTGCTCATTTGCTCGCTCATCGAGGTAAAGCGCGACAGACCAGTTTCCTTCGGCCATGGGTCCTGGTGTACGTGCAATCATCGCAACATTCAAGCCATCGAGCGTGACGTTGCCGTAGCTGCCACTATTGATGTGGAAAGCAAAGGCGACCTCACACGCTCCTTCTGTCGGCCTGGAGGTCAAAGGCTGGTTCGGCGATAAGAGACAAGGACACACTACCTTACAGTTACAGTTCTCGAAATAGTCTCCTGCGATTTGCCAACGCGTCTGTGTTGTAGCCATGCGTCACCTCCATGTGCGCTTTCCTGACTATCCGCAACGAGGGTGTTTTTGTTGAAAACCAAAGATGAAACTTTTTCGTCTATAAGATAGCACATCCTTCTTTCAAAAACAACCCCTTAGACCGACATCTGATGCGTCGCGCAAAAGTCATACGCGCACCCCCAGTAACTCTCTCCTTGCATCTACCGTTCTTGCCTGATATACTGGCAACGCGACTCTCTTGAGTCATCACAGAACACTACCGTTTTTTGTAGTTGATTAAAGAAAGTAGATCATGGTCACCTCAGAAAGAACTACCGGGCCTGAGCCACCACCCAGGCAGGCAGGACCGATTGTATGTGGTAGTCAGACGATTCAGCACTGGTTAACACACTACTGGCAAAAATTGCACCTTCCCGCACAAGAACTCAGCCGACTCGCCATCACCCAGGACCGCCAGGAGTATATGCGCTGGACAGGAAAACGGCTCAGCACTATGGTTCTGGGCTGTTATTGCTATCTTCCGGCGTCCCATACATCCTCGCGGAAGGCAAGTAAGAACAAAACGCCTGGACAAGCAGGACATCATTCCCACACTCACAAAGCAGCTGAGGATATGCTCCAACTTCACCAGCCCAGCCATAGACACCTCATTTTCATTGAGCCAGATATGCATCCGCGCTCGATTGAAGTGACCGTGGCCCATGAACTGATACATTTAGCGGATCGAGTCAAAGGTACTCCACGTCGCCATCGTCACCATGGACATGATTCTATTGCCCTCGATGAAGCCGCCATTACAGGCTATGACCTGGAAGAACTACGCCATCTACTCCATGAAGAGAGTGCTCGCCGCGAGCGTATATGGCGCGAACTCCGTCCAATTCGCTATTTGTACGAATGCCCACATTGTGGCAAGGAGTATCCACGTACGCGTCGCTACTCGAAGGCTGTTTCGTGCAGTAGTTGCGATAAAAAATACAATCCACAGTTCAGCCTCAGACTGCGTATGTGAAGGGGGAGCTTGATTTCAAAATCAAGCTGCCGGGTTGAAAATAGAGACGTCTGTATACTCTGCAAGGGTTTGTGGACTTGGAATAGTTTCTCCGTTCCTGAGCATGCCTTCTAAGTGCAGGGCTATAGCTTCTTGTATATTTTGTCGTACCTCATCTGGTGTTTTTCCAGTGGTCACACACCCAGGAAGATCAGGGACATAGGCAGCATAATTATGCTCTGCCTTTTCAATAATAATAAGGAAGTGGTATGTTGCCATGTTTGTTCCTCTCGATGCTCTCTATTTATCGTAGGGAAGAGCCTTGAAGAAACCCTTTCATCCTACTGACGCTTCAGCTTTGCCTGGCGAAAGACACTAGCCAGTGTACCAGGAGGCATGTCATCACCAAAATGCCCTGGAACGGTGACCAGCCCCTTTTTACTTGGGTGTTCATACTGACGATGGCTCCCCTTAGTTGCCACTAAGCACCATCCATCGGCCTCTAGTAGCTTGATGACATCCCGAACTTTCATATATGTTGCCGCACCATCCCAGATTTTCTGCTCTAAATGCATTCTATCATAGTCCGACATACGGTTCAATTCCCAACAAAGCCAGAGCAGGGCTTCTCAAAAGTTCTATTTCCCGCCTGCGGCGGAGAGAAGAGAGAACGTGGGAACACCCCTCGCCCCGCTTAGGGACGGCAGTCCCTAAGTACCCTGCTCGATTCATATACTAATTGATAGCAAAGCAGAGGATTTCCTTCTTCGATTGAGCGCACGCTTTAATCGACTTTCAGGCTTCGAGCGTTGTTTAATCCTTTTGTTCTTGCGCTGTCGAAGGCGACGGAGTGGGGAAGGTGCGATCCCAGGAAGTTCCCCAAACTTCCCTCCTTCGCGCTCCGGCAGGGGCACACCGTCCCCCAGACGGCGTCTGCGTCCCCCTGCACCCCCTGCTGAAGAGTTATAAGTAGGGTAGATATGATGCGTTTCCCACGATTTTAATGGAGCTTCACAAGGAAAATGCACTATGCTACACTACACATTATCGTATAGCACTCTTCCCTGTTGTTGAGCAATGATTATTCTGCGCATGAGAGGATGTTCCCTATGCCGCTTTTAGAAGTTCTTGCTATTGATGTGGGTGGATCGATTGCTAAAGCGATTGTCAAACGCTGGTTGGGCGATTCTGGTCCTATCCCTGATACTGCGTCAAGCATCGTGGATGTTCTCAAGACGCGGACAGCCGATAGACTTGCGCAGCGAAGGGCCGAGCGTCAATTCGAGGTTATTGGTGAGAAGGTAGGCGAGAGTCTGCTGCCACTTTTCCAAATAGAAGGAGCGGTATTAGAAGAGAATGAGCGTTTGGCGGTGGCTCGGGCTGTCGCCGACACGCTGAATGCTGCCACAAGTGAGGTGATTGCGCAGCAAAACTTAGAGCCGGCAGAAGTAGCAAAGCAACTGCTGCTGACTCATCCTGCCAGGTCGTATTACTTTTCTGAAGCCGAGGGACATTTATACGAGCGCATCATCGAAGAGTCATGTGAGTATATCGTCGATATTGCCTCGCAACTCCCCCACTTTACTGAAAGAACGCTTGCGGAGATTTTCCAACGTGAAGGGCAGCTCATTACAATTGCTGAGAAGATTTTAGAAGAAGTTTCTCGCATGAGAGCGGAACTTGATCCTCAGTTGGAATCGGCACGTTTCGAGTTAGACTATCGGCGAGCCGTGGTGCGTCACCTGGATGAGTTGGAACTCTTTGGGTCTGGCATGTCGATCACAAGTCGCAAGTATTCTTTAAGTCTTGCCTATGTTACGCTTTCTCTGGAGCAGAGAGAGCACTCCACGCATCCATCTAAAGAGAAGGGCATGAAGGATCACTTCTCGTTCGAGAGTGAGGCATCCGCAGCGACTGTAAGACGGATCACTTCCGTCAATGAGATGCTCACTGATACACACGCTGTGCTCATTCGGGGAGAAGCAGGTTCAGGCAAAACCACACTACTGCAGTGGATTGCGGTTCAGTCAGCATCCAGGACCTTTCCGCAATCACTGCACGTATGGAATGGAACCATCCCTTTTTATATCCGCCTGCGTCAGCATGTGCCAGTAGATGCCTCGACTCCGCCTGTTTGGCCTGCTCCTGAAGCGTTCCCAGGTCTGATAGCTTCTGCCATCGCCGGAGCAATGCCTCATGGGTGGGTGCATCAACAGCTGCAAAGCGGGCGTGCCATTGTACTTGTTGATGGCGTGGATGAAGTGCCAGTATCGCAGCGTGAGAGCGTGTACGCCTGGCTGAAAGATCTCATGCTGACCTATGATCAGGTGCGTTTCGTGGTCACATCACGTCCATATGCTATTGGAGAAGGATTCCCTGCCGAAGGGTTCAAAGATGCTCTCTTGCTGCCTATGGAGTTGGCAGATATTGAAACCTTCATCGATCAGTGGCACACCGCCATGATAGCTAACATACAAGAGGATGAAGAACGGACGCAATTGCGCAGCGCTGCTACATGGCTGAAAGAGGAGATGCGCCGCAACCGTTCCCAGCGCTTACTAGCTACCAATCCCTTGCTGTGCGCAATGCTCTGCGCATTGAACCGGGAAAGGCATCAACAACTACCTTCTGATCGCATTGCATTATACGCAGCATGTTGCGAGTTGCTGATAGAGCGTCGTGACGTGGAAAGACGCATATCACTTGCCCAGTATCCCGCAGCCGCCTTATCCTATACTCAGAAAAGCCTCCTGCTTGTAGATCTCGCATACTGGTTTGTGCGGAATGGTTGGACAGAAGCGGCCCTGGAATCTGTTGACGAGCGCTTCACCTGGCGACTAGCGCGCATACCTGGAATTCAGCAGAAAATGAACGGCGTCGATGCCCGGAAGCTGTTCATTGAACGATCCGGCATGATTCGTGAGCCAATTCCGGGTGCCATCAACTTTGCTCACCGTACCTTTCAAGAATTCCTTGCTGCCAGGGCAGTGATCGATGAGGGAGATATTGGGGTGCTCGTGCAGCACTCCCACGATGATCAATGGCAAGAGGTCGTACTACTAGCTGCCGGCCAGGCATCCAAAAGGTGCTGGAGGATCTGATCGAGCGCTTGATTGGGCGTGGTGAGACGGAAAAAGGCTACCGATCACAGCTCTACTTGCTCGCTGCTGCTTGTGCGCAGGCCTCACGTGAGGAGGTAGGAATGAACACGAAGTTGCGTATCGAGCGGCGCTTGAAGGCGCTCGTTCCACTGAAGAGCGTCAAAGAAGTAGAGGCGCTAGCAGCAGCGCGCGAGCTTGCACTACCATATCTTTATCCCCGGCTGCAGTATTCTGCGGCTATGGCTGCCGCTTGCGTCCGCGCCCTCACGCATATAGGAGGTAAGGCAGCCATCGAGGTATTGACAACATATACAAATGATTTCACACCAGCAGTGGTAGAAGCCCTGGTTGCTGGACTGCGAGATAGCGACGACAAGCAGGCATATGCTGACCGTCTCTTATCACACATCACCAACTTGGAATTAAACTCATCATTGCCACTAGAGTATTTGCAGTACATAGCCAACCTGACCTCGCTGTCGTTGCGGAACCTGCCAGAGGTGAGCGACTTGAGTGTGCTGGGTCAGTTGCCCAACCTGACCTCGCTGACGTTGGAGCACCTGCCAAAGGTGAGCGACTTGAGTGTGCTGGGTCAGCTGCCCAACCTGACCTCGCTGACGCTGCGGGACCTGCCATTGATGAGCGACTTGAGTGTGCTGGGGCAGTTGCCCAACCTGACCTCGCTGTCGTTGGAGTACCTGCCAGAGGTGAGCGACTTGAGTGTGCTGGGGCAGTTGCCCAACCTGACCTCGCTGTCGTTGGGGGATGTGCCAAAGGTGAGCGACTTGAGCGTGCTGGGGCAGTTGCCCAACCTGACCTCGCTGACGCTGCCGGACCTGCCAGAGGGGAGCGACGTGAGTGTGCTGGGGCAGTTGCCAATCCCGATCTCGCTGACGTTGGAGTACCTGACAGAGGGGAGCGACTTGAGTGTGCTGGGGCAGTTGCCCAACCTGACCTCGCTGTCGTTGCGGTACGTGCCAGAGGGGAGCGACTTGAGTGTGCTGGGGCAGTTACCCAACCTGACCTCGCTGACGTTGCGGTACGTGCCAGAGGGGAGCGGCTTGAGTGTGCTGGGGCAGTTACCCAACCTGACCTCGCTGTCTTTGGAGGGCATGCCAGGGATGAGCGACTTGAGTGTGCTGGGGCAGTTGCCCAACCTGACCTTGCTGTCGTTGGAGTACCTGCCAGGGATGAGCGACTTGAGTGTGCTGGGGCAGTTGCCCAACCTGACCTCGCTGTTGTTGGGGGACCTGCCAAAGGTGAGCGACGTGAGTGTGCTGGGGCAGTTGCCCAACCTGACCACACTGACGTTGTGGGACCTGCCAGAGGTGAGCGACGTGAGTGTGCTGAGGCAGTTGCCCAACCTGACCACACTGACGTTGAGGGACCTGTCAAAGGTGAGCGACGTGAGTGTGCTGGGGCAGTTACCCAACCTGACCACACTGATGTTGTGGGGCCTGCCAGAGGTGAGCGACGTGAGTGTGCTGGGGCAGTTACCCAACCTGACCACACTGATGTTGTGGGGCCTGCCAGAGGTGAGCGACGTGAGTGTGCTGGGGCAGTTGCCCAACCTGACCTCGCTGTCGTTGTGGAACCTGCCAAAGGTGAGCGACGTGAGTGTACCAGCCCATCTTAAACGGCTTAACCGTTTGCAACAGGCCTAATTAGTCAAGGTAGTCACCAGGTGCGAGGTACTAATTTTATTTTTGGATGCGAAGCAATGCCTGGATATGTAGTAGTCAGTCCAGATTGTTTTTGCAAGAATGAGTCTCTGACTCCTATGACCCAGTTAGCCCGTTCGGCGCGGGCGAAACTTGAGATGGTTGTGCGCCGACCCAGTCCAACATAAAGGTTGTAGACAAAGTCTTCACACTGTCCGCGTTTTTGATAATGATGCCGACCTCGCGGTTGTTGTTGAGCGATTCGCGGGTGAGGTTCTGTGAGCCGACAAATGCGAGACGTTGATCGATGATGATGAGCTTGGCATGCATATAGTACTGGGCCAGTGTAGTGATCGTGATGGAAGGTGTGCCTGCTTGGAGGTTGCCGATGGCCGCATTGTTATCCACAGTGGGCATCGTTGTGACAGCACCGGGGAGGGGTGGAAGCATGATTTTGATATCTTGCAGGCTACGCGACTGAACCCCATCTAGCAACGCTCCCTCTATGCTGTGGCTCTGCGCCCACCGACCACCGGTGTTTGGGTCAGCGAGAGACTTCGACCTGAATATAAATGCTTTGTTGTGCGCTATCCAGCAACGCCCGGAGCATAGCATGAGCATTCATATCAGTAACGACGAGGTTGGGAGCTGTCTGTGAGGAGAGAGGAGTTCCCTGCCGATCAGCCCGAAAGATAGCCTGGAGCAGCTGGATATCTTGCGGGTCGGTGTCGCAAATGATGTATTCGCGGTTGGTAGCGTCAGTGGTGCCGCCGAGTGCAGCTTCGGTGAAATTCGCGGTCATGATGTAGGCACTACTGCCATCAATAATCATGAACTTCGCGTGGCAATAGCCAACGGGATTCCCATCCGCTTTCACAGCCTGATTTTGCTGCGCCCAGGGAGGGAGTTGTTGACCATCGGGCGACAGGACAGAGGGAAAGCTTTTCGGCTCATAGAGGAGCTGTAGGTCTAAATTGGGGTTGGCGGCTTTCTTCGCTACTAGCTCGTTGGCTACATTGCTGTCTGTGAACTCGTACATCTCTATCCAAATCGATTGTTGTGCCGCTTCAATTGCTTTGAGTATGACATCCTCTTTGCTTTCAGGCTCCACAAAGAGGGTGACAGTAGCATCTGCACCGGAGGGTAAGACGATGGGAGGTGTACTCGTAGAAGGCTGTTGATCTGACCAGCCAGAACTCATGACGATCTCTCTTTCTTCCTCTCGCCTCTGCTAATCAGAAGGAGAAGACACTATGGTATCTACGTAACTATTCAGGTACCTTTTTCGCGCCGCCTGCGGCGGCCCTGGAAAAAGAAGGGGATTTTGCGGGGACACCCCGCGCCCCGGCCAGGGGACTGCGTCCCCCGGCACCCCCTGAATGGGTTACCAATCGGCACCGTTATACATTGTACATTACCGTTTCCATCTGGTACCAAATGAGGTCGACTTGATGGCTACCCGGTGGACAAGCCACACGGAGAACCACTTGTAAATCGAGGAGTCCCTGGAGAGGAGCCTGAGGAAAGTAGGGACTTACCTGGACTGGATTGTCCCGCCACCCGTCGGGGTAGGGCTCCAACCCCTTGAACAAAGGCGACTGGCTCTAGTTCTCCGGCTGGGAGCGCTCAAAGGGAACGTATGTCACGACATCCCACGCGTTGTGGATGCCGATGAACAGGAGCAGCACTGTTGCCGCGGCGATGACGAACAGTGCCGGCGCCGGATGGACTGGGAGCAGAATTGCCGCGACGACGAGGGCGGTGTAGGAGACGAGCGGCAAGATCGTATGCCACAGCCAATCGGAGAGCACCGGTTGATAGTCCGCCTGAAGGCGGCGTGCCCGCCGGAGCACGATGATGATGTAGGTCACCCCCCCGAGACCCGAAAGGCCGAGCAGCAGGCCAGCATTCCAGAGCGCCTGCCAGGGCGCACTGAGAATCGCGGCGACCAGCAGCGCGGCGCCAAAATGCACGACGTTTGGTGTGCTGAATACCGCAATCCCGCTACTCGGCGACGACACTCGCACCCGCACCCCCGCGATCAAGGTCATCACCACGAACATCAAGCCCGTCAGCGTCGCCGCAGCGGAGCCGATGATGACGTAAAAGTTTTGCCAGGTGGCAAGCGGCGACAGCACAGCCTCTTGCATGATGGATCCTCCCTTCGAGGTCAATGCAAACGGTAGATGGCTCATCCGCGAGAGCCGAGGAGGCGGATGAGGGACGATTGGACGGGTTGCAGCAAAGAGCAACACCCGGCGTTGGTAGGGCTCACGCCGTGTTTCTGAGGAAGAATGTTCCTACTCTTCATCCTATCACATCTCTCAGCAGCGAGGATGCGTATGAGCCATATTGTCCTTCACAGAGGGGATTTGAGTTGAGAGAGGGGATCTCTTTCAGAGGTGCTTTTCGAACCAGTGGTGGGCATAGGGCTCGTCGTTGAAAGCTTCTACCTCCTGGTATCCAGAGTGTCGGTACAGCTCGATGGCTTCGATGAGGGTGCGGTTCGTTTCCAGGTGAATGACCTTCATTCCCGCTTCCCTGGCCTTGTGCTCCAAAGCCTCTAGCAGACGCCGTCCCAGCCCAAGGCCACGCGCTCGTGGGGCGACCCACATGCGCTTGAGTTCCCCGACAGTATTCTCGTGAAACTTTAAGGCACCACAGCCTACCGGCTCCTCTCGCAGACGGGCAACGAGCAACAGACCCGCTGGGGGCACCAGTTCGTGCGCATGTGCCGAAATGCCGAGCGTTGGATCGAAACCCGTCTCAAAGCGCTCGCCCAGTTCAGTGAAATATTGCTCAATGCACCATCTGGCATCCTGACTGGTTGGATCGGCGACGGTGATCTGGACCATGGATGCGATCAGAAGGCGCTCGACCTGTGCCATGGCTGCCCCCAGTTTCACGCGCTGGCTCTCGCTGAGTGGCGAGAGTAGGGATCGGGCAAAGGCATCGGCTCGGTGATCAAGCTCTGCTCGCTCACGAAGGCCAGCTTCGGTCAGTTGGACGAGGCGAACTCTTCCATCATGCTCACTCGTCCTCACCACAAGCAAGCCTTGTTTCTCAAGTGAGCGCAGCAGGCGGCTGACGTAGGCAGAATCGAGTGAGAGCCGCCGTCTCAGTTCCCGAATACTCGCCCCCTCTGCTCCGATCTCCCACAAGAGCCGTGCTTCGCCAAGAGGATGGTTTCGACCCAGGAAGTGATCGTTGAGGACACCAACGCGCTCTGTCATGGTCCGATTGAAGCTTCGGACCTGTTCAACCAGTGGCATATCCATGAAAACCTCCAGACTTGCTCTATCAATGTCCTATCATTATCTGATTATAGTCAGAGAATTTGCTCTGATGCAAGGGATCTCTGAACCATTTCCTGGCAATGTGAAGCAGATGAGGGCCGCGAAAATCGGAAGGAGAAGCGATGTTTGTCGAAAGTGGCTAGAAGTCACAGGAATATCGGCCAGTGGTGTGACTGTTGTTATTCATGTGTAGACGCGTTCAAGTACATACAATCTAGAGAGGAAGAAAACGTTTTGAACCTTGACAAAGATCGGGGAGAGAACCAGCCTGCTAAAGATGAGCCATCTTCCGCGCTCCAACCTGGTACTCCAGGGCCCGACTTTACCTTACAGAGTACGCCTGATCAATCGGTTTCTTTGAGCGAATTTCGCGGTCACCCCGTTATTCTCGCCTTCTATCCTGCCGATTGGAGTCCGGTCTGCGGTGACCAAATGGCCTTCTATAATGAGGTTCTGCCTGAGTTTCGCCGCTTTAATGCCGAGTTGATCGGTATCTCAGTTGATAGTGTCTGGTCTCACGCAGCTTTTGCCCAGGACAGGAAGTTGCACTTTCCCTTGCTCGCAGACTTCGAGCCCAAGGGAGCAGTCGCCAAAATGTATGGGGTGTATCGTCGAGCCGATGGGACGAGTGAACGAGCCTTATTTGTGCTTGATGCCCAGGGGATGATTCGCTGGAGCTATGTCTCTCCTGTCGGGATCAACCCTGGTGCGGATGGGATACTAAATGCCCTTGAAGCGTTGCAGACGAAGGAGAGCTCTCAATGACGCAACAATCAGGAATGGCCTCGCTCACGCTGCCAGTCGGGAAGCGAGATCATCAGCGAGGACCAGACAACGCCCCGGTGACACTGGTGGAATACGGCGATTATGAGTGTCCCTATTGTGGGCAGGCCTATCCCATCGTCAAGGAGATTCAGCGACGGTTGGGGGATCGGCTGCGCTTTGTCTTTCGGAACTTTCCCCTGACCCAGAGCCACCCGCATGCTGAGCATGCCGCGGAGGCGGCGGAAGCTGCCGCCGTCCAAGAGAAGTTCTGGCAGATGCATGACTCCCTCTTTGAGCATCAACGGGCGCTCGACGACGCGCATTTAGTCCAGTATGCAGTCGCACTCCATCTGGATAAGGAGAGGTTCGAGCGCGAGATGACTGAGCATGTGCATAGCAATCGCGTGCACGAGGATTTCTTGAGCGGTGTACGAAGTGGAGTCAACGGCACACCGACCTTCTTCATCAATGGGGTACGCCACGATGATTCGTATGAGCTGGAGACGCTCCTCGCTGCAATCGAGGCCGCAATGTCTTCCTAAAGATGAACAACTTCTTCGTCAGAGCGCTGGTAATCAAAATCAGCGAGGCTGCGGGAGAACCAGAACATGGGTAAAGTCGCACTCAGCTTCGCTCGATGATTGGGAGTAACAGATACGACGGATGCGTGCGGTCGTGATAGATCCGGTTCACTGCCTGGACAAGATCACCAATAGCCTCGGTTGCGATGCTACGACCAGTATTGGTATTGCGGTCGAAGCGCGGGAAGTTGCTACTGGAGACCTCAAGCCGGATACGATGCCCTGCAGAAAACACGTTCGCCGTCGCCCACAGATCGAGCCATAACTCATACACCCGCCCCGGTTCTAGTAGTGATGGCGTGCCCGCAGGATACCCTCACTGACACTCCCCTTGGCTAAGGCCAAGGGGGTTCTTCCTTCAACCATGAGACTTGCCCATCAGTCTCGCAACTGAAAGGTAGTGGCCCGCATGTCCAGAAGCGTTTTGCACAATTGCTTGTGCCCGTTTCCGAGTGCCCCCCGGTACGGTGGTGGTACCAATGAGATAGACGAACAGGCCGTTAGGCGTGTATTGCGCCCCTGCCAAAGCAGGCAGAGATTTTACGCTGCCTATCCCAAGCGTTCTTTGGTTCAACACGCTAGCGCTTTTACCCAAGCGAACGATTTAGCTTGGAACCCGCAAACACTATTCCGTTGTCAAGGTGCTGAAACAAGTGTACCAGGACTGTCTAGACTTTCGTTGAATATTCATGCTATGAGTACTCAGCTATTGAGTGCTTCGCACGTGGCTTTTCATCCCCATGCATGAATGCAGGGGCCTTCAAGCCACAGGAAGGTAAATCCTCTCTATTTTGCATCGTTTGACGAATTCCTGCACTGGCGTACTGCCGATGATATTCTCAGGACCGGGCATCTCTTCAGTGAAAACTCGATGCTTCCTGTGGGTCCTTATTACCCTGGCCTCGAAATTGTAACCAATGCCTTAAGTACTACAAGTGGACTGAGTACTTTTTCAGGCAGGCATTCTCGTAATAAGCGCGCTGCGCTTATTAATGACCCTGTCGCTTTTCTTACTTTATGAGCAAATAACCAGTTCCAGCCGCATGGCAGGAATTGCGACGATCATCTATATGACAAATACACATTTTCTTTTTTTCGATGCGGCATTTAGTTACGAAACTTTGGCACTACCACTCGCTACCTTTATGCTCTATATCCTGGCACGCTATGAGATTAGAGACAAAGACCATCGTTGGATCATATTCACTGCCTGGGTTGTTCTGGCTGCCGTTACTATTACGCATCATATGACAGATTATGTCTTCGATGGATTCCTCATATTCTGGGCGGCGGTCAGTCTATTCCGGCCTTCTTCACGTAATACCCGCATTCACCTAGTTGCAATAGCTCTTTTCGGAGTTCTTCTCGCGCTTGCGTATGCTTTTCTGCTTAAGGGAAATCCAGTTTGGGGATATCTCTCCGAATATTTTGAAAGTGCATTCAGTGAGCTTGGGCATATCATTACAGGCACCAGTACAGCCAGGGAATTATTTGTCGGTCCCGCTGGTCAAGCGGCACCGATATGGGATCGACTATTGATGCTGGCATCTGTAGCTCTCGTCACATTTTGCCTCCCATTCGGACTGCTCTCCCTCTGGCAACGGCACCGCCACGACGCTCTGGCAGTCATGTTCGGTATCTTCTCACTCGCCTATCCCGTCACCCAGGTATTCCGCTTCACAGATTTTGGTGCCGAGATCACAGACCGCTCTGCCGCTTTTCTCTTTTTACCTATTGCTTACGTGCTGACCATCCTGATTACGCATTTCTGGCCAACGCGAAAGCTCAGTTGGAAAGCAACCTCACTGATCACCTGTGCAATATCAGTGGTGTTCCTGGGAGGAGTAATTCTAGAAGGTGGACCGGGCTGGTCAGTCCTGCCGGGTCCGTATCTAGTTGTAGCTGATGCGCGCTCCGTTGAGCCTGAGGGCATTCAAGCCGCGACATGGAGCCTCACCTATCTTGGACCTGATAACCGGGTTGGCGCCGATCGTATTAATCAAATGTTGATGAACACGTATGGTGACCAGAATGTCGTGACCAGCCAGGCAGACAACATAGATATTTCACCCGTATTTTTTTCATGCGCAATTTGACCCCGAAGATGTAGCAATCCTGCAGCAGGCCGGAATGCGTTACCTGGTGGTCGATCGGCGTTTAAGCACGGCACTCCCATTAGTAGGATTTTATTTTGAGGAAAATGAACCTGATGCCTACCATCTCACTAGCCCGATTAGCAGGGAGGCTCTGACAAAATTCAACGCTATATCACAGATCAATCGAGTATTTGATAGCGGGAATATCGTAATTTATGATACAGGAGGATTTATCGATGCGTTTAAAAAACCTTGATCTCATCGCAGCGATACTCGTTGTCACAATCAATGTGGGGTGGACGCAGATTCCCAATCGCCCGCTGATCGTAGGGATCATCCTTGCACTGCCTTTAACCTTTATTTTACCAGGCTACACGCTCACCCAAACCCTGTTTCGCAAGCGATCACCTGATCAATCGCTTGCTTCCACTAACAATACCATTCTCCGGCCAAGCCTGATAATAAGACAACCTGTGGGTGGCGCTGATCAGATCATTCTCAGCCTCGGCCTGAGCATGGCAATTGATGTGTTGGTAGGTTTCTCGCTCAATGTATTCCCGATAGGATTACAAGCGCTGTCATGGGCGTTCTCCCTAGGACTCATCACAACTGTATTTGCTTTGCTAGCGGCGTTCCTCCGGCGAAGGGATATCGCGAAGGTTGCGAGAGCGACAAGACTTCGTATTACTATTTACGATGGTATCCTGTTTGGGCTGGCAATACTCGTAGCAGCCGCGGCTATCTGGTTGTCTATCATCAGGCCACTAGAACCACAACCCAGTTTTACGCAATTCTGGATGCTTCCAACAAATCCGGCGAACAATAGCTGCGCCGTTTCTATTGGCGTCCAAAGCTTTGAATCAGCGTCTGTCACATATCGTGTTGTGATGACGGTCAATGGCTCTCAAGCAGGCATGTGGTCATCAATCGTACTGGCACCCCAGGAGAAATGGTCCCGATCAGTGCCGGTAAAGCCACGAGCTGTGAGCAGCTTGTACATTGAAGCACAGCTTTACCGGGCAGATACACCGGGTACGGTGTACCGGAACGTCCATTTGACATTCCACAATTCGACAGGAACCAAAAATGGACAGGCCCGACATCAATGCACGCTCGGAACGTAATCATGCTTTTTAAACCTGACTATTGCTCAATAGAACGTTAGTATTTTTAGATACAATACTTCCATTGGAAGGATATGTGATAGAAACAAATGGCATGGTTCAAATGAATGCGACAGTTTTCGCAAGATGCAAGCTCAGAACTGTCACATCCGTTTGAACACCACTTGAACCTTGTCATGGCGAAATAGGCGGTATCGGTGAGGTATTTAATGTACTAAAATTATTAGTTGCATAGTAAGAGGAAGCAATTGACGAAGCAAAAGCACTTGTGGCTTGTGCACTACTTTCAATGACATATGTGCTGCCGGGATCTGCATTCCAATTAAACCATACAACTGCCTTTATTTTCGGATAATTTCTTGGAAGTTGTGTCTGAAGCGCATCAGTTATCCAGGCAGCTTTTCTTGCCCCGCCATCTCCTGCCTCTATTGATGCCCACTCGCCGATCATAAGAGGTTTACTTGGAGCTACTGACGTGATCTCAGTATAGCTATTATGATTACCATTAAAAGAAGACCCTGAGTAAACTTGACAAAAGTTAGCCACGTATTTGGATCTTTATTGTAACCATCCAAACATACCCAGTCTACATATGCGTTGCCAGGGTATAATTGAGAGAGTGGAATCGTACCATTACTGCTAATATTCGAACACCATACCCATGATACATTTGTCGCACCAACTTTGGTAAAAATATCATGCACATGACGCCACGCATTAACATAGTCTTGAGGAGTATTATTATTAATAGTGTTTCCTGATGTAGGATCAGGTGCAGTTGCCCACGGAAACTGCCACCACCCATTCATCTCCCAATCAAACCGTAAAAAGAATGGGTGTCCCACGCTTTTGCAGCTTGTGCCCACTGTGTAACATAGCTATCAAACGTTTGTCCACCAAAGGTATATGAAGCACCATTTACGATATTCCTCAGTGCGAATGCTGGCTGTGATGCGACCGACGCGTTATCAGAATCCATGGACGCCCAATCAATTAGCGGAATTGCCCCTTCTTGATCGTGTTGTATCAGAAAGAACTTGAAACAAAGGGATAATATCCTTGTGGCCAACTAACTGAGCTATACCAAGGGAAACCCCAATGTAAGATTGAAACTTTCTTTCCTGTATCGAATTTAAATAAATCCCAAGTATTTGTATCCCACGGCGGGTTACTGTAATTTGGACCATATGTCGTTCCTGAAATCGCAGCACCCCAATAAATTTGTTGTGAACTTCCTGCTGGCATCGCATTTGCTATAGCCGTGGGCGTTGGTGTCGGTATAGACGGCTTTGGTGTCGGCATTGGTGTTGACGTCGGTATTAATGTCGGTATAGGTGCTAGTGTCGGTATTAATGTCGGTGTAGGTGCTAGTGTTGGCACGGCTGTGGCTTGTAAGATCAGTGCTGTTGTTGGTGCTGTTAGTCCGTGTAACTTGTGGACCTGATGTAGCAGTTGGTGCCGGGGGAAGTGTTGAACCGTAGACTGCCTGGGCACAGGTGCAGAGAGAAGCCCCAACGACAAGCGCCCCCCAGCCAAGGCCAATCTTGGTAAGCCGTCTTCTTCTGGAGCGAAACCAGGGGCCAATACGTTGATGTGGTAACAATGGTAGTGGAGGTTGATAAGGCGAAGGGGGTTGCATTTTGTTTTTCCTTCCTGCTGCTCATTCCCCAAATTTTATATCAATGCGAGTACAGTGGTCGCAATTCGCCTATAAAGCTTGCTTAATTCCTTTCTACTCTGTTTAAGCATGCAAAGGATAATAGAAACGGGCCCCATTAGTGATGCGCTAGAAGGTCTCAAACCATTGAGGCATGGCAAGCTGGCTGCAAGTCTAACTGGACTAACCACTAGTTCGTCTCATGCCCCAGAGAGCCACTACCTCTTCACTGAATATTATCATGTTCATTAACTGCCGTATAGCAATCTAAAGCTGGTAGCCATAATGGGTGATGTAGACTTGGATCACTCGTGAATATAGTCGAAGATGGCCCACATTTTCCCCTTTAATTGAGAGTTTTTGGGAAATGGTGTGGTGTAGAGAGTTATGAAATACTCTCAATAGAGAATAGATACAGTCCCCAGCTGCGGATTCTCACACCTGCCCTGTGAGATTATTCCAGACCATCTTGACGTAGTTGGTGTTTGAAAGGCCCTGCAATGTATAGACGTATTCCAGCCAATCGCCACCAAGACTTACCACTCCGGGCACGACTGCCGTCCAGTTTGTTCCGTCTGCGGATGTGTAGAAAGAAAGGGACGAAACTGGCTCAGAAGGCCAGAAGTAAACAATGGCCTGGAAGGATACCATTTTCGCCTGTCTCCAGGTAACGAACTCGTGCGTTGCCGTTGTTCTCATGACCCAGAGGTATCGCCCCTCATGTATTGAGCATGGGTGGTATCAAACGTCAGATTGCTACTGTGCTGATAGACCTTGCTCCAATCATTCAAATTATCGATCATTATGCCCGTCGCTCCTGCCTGGTAGGAAGCCGAAGGCGGGCCCGCATTCCCAGACAGGTTATACGCCGTTACACGATACCAGAGGGGTCCCTGCGGGCACCTGTGCATCTACCCAGGGAGTATCATTATCGGTAGCGCACCTATCACAGATCACCGACCAGGGGCCGTTGGGACCGACTATAGAACGTTCTATGGTATAGCTAGCCGCGCCAGTCGTCCCTTGCCAGACCAATGTATTGCTGGTCTCACTTCTTATCACGGTCTCAAGCAAAGGAGTTCCAGGTACGCTATCAGGTGGAACTGGTTGATTGCTCATCTTATAGGCATACGACCGCAATAGCTGCACGCTGCGCGCATGGCGGCGGTATCACCTGGATAGTGCAGGGTATACTGATCTTCACTTACATAGCCATATTGATCACCGTGCGACCATAGTTCCAGAAGACATCACCAGCTACAGCCGGATTGGCCTGCACACTGGCGAGGAAGCTGTTAAGCGAGTCTCCACCATTGGCATCGTTCCAGTCAAATTCACCGACGATAAATGCTTTGCCTGCCTTTGCCGCAGCGCTTGCGTCAGCATTCATCCTTGAAATGCTTTTGGGATAGTAGTGGTCGGAGAGGATATCTACATGCGTCAAACGAGCGGCATTGGGATCGATGCCTCCTCGTCGTCATCTATGATGAGATGGTTGGGATCGATCCTCTTGATATACGTGGAGATGGTCTGTGTCCAACTCGTGGGCGGTTAGTCCATTACCGGTCTCCCAGGCAAGAATAGTCGGGTCGTCTTTATACGGGATGCCGGTATAGATGTTTACCCGGTTGAGCAGTGTGCCGATATAGGTTTCAAAATCGCTGATGACCTGTGGATTGTAATAGAATTGATTTTCGTCGAAATGCCACGCCAGCCGGTAAAGTTGTGCTTTCCTCCGGCAGGGTAGTGCCAGTTATCCGTCAGGGGTATGATTAAGCGCAAGCCACGATCAGCCGCGGCTTTGATGACGTAATCGACATGCTCTAAGGCTGTTTCGTTGAAAACATTCAGAGAAGGTTCAATGCAATTCGGGCATCCGGTAGAGATGCCTACATCATGCGAACGGATGACCGTCAGTCCCATCGCCTGCGCGGCATCGAGCGCATCGTTGACGCGGAACTGGGAGGGATAGTTGGTGGAATCGTCCAATGCCAGCCAGTGTATATTGGCTCCTGCGAAACGGAATGGCTGTCCATTGAGCATCAAGTGCGTCCCTGAGCGGGTTACAAAGCCGGTACTTCTGGAGAATCCGCTGGGTGGAGGTCTATCACAGGGTGTATCAGTCCTGCCTGATCCAAAATGGCTAGAAGAAGGAGGAGACCTATGATATTGCAGGCTGGTAGCCAAATCTTTCTCATTACCTTGATCATGCATTCTATTATAGACCGACATAGGGTTCAATTCCCAACAAAGCCATTCATACACCCTCCACCATACACGTAGTGACAATTGTTGCATTTGCAGATATAATGCCTCCTGAACAATACTGCACTGCCCGAGGAGGATCCCATGCCATTTTCTGTCTTCATCTCCTATTCTCATCACGATCGAGAACTCCGCAAGGAACTGGAAAAGCACCTGAGCAACCTCAGGCGACAAGATGTCATCACCTCCTGGTATGATGGTGATATCAGCCCCGGGTCGGAATGGAAGTCACAGATCATCGAGCACCTGAACACCGATCAAATCATTCTGTTGTTGATCAGCGCCGACTTTATGCACTCAGACTTCTGTTACAGTCTGGAGATGATGCACGCCATCACAAGGCATGAGACCAATCAGGCGCGTGTCATCCCGATCATCCTGCGTCCCACTGACTGGAAGGGAGCGCCTTTCGCCGATCTCAAGGTGCTCCCGACAGATGGCAAGGCCGTCACCAGATGGCCCACACCTGATGATGCATTTGAGGATGTTGTGCAAGGCATCCGCCAGGCCATTGATGAGCTGACGAAGAAGGGAATACTACCAAACCCTTAGTCAGCCCATCGAGGGAAACAGGTACCGCCTCGATGGGCATAGGTCAGGTGTCTGTCTGGAATGTTCCTTTCCGCCGAAACCCATTCTTCACCGGGCGCGAAGATGTGCTGAGCCGCCTTCACGAGCACTTCGCACGGACAACGACGGCTGCCCTGACACAACCGCCGACCATTACGGGCCTGGGTGGTATCGGCAAGACTCAGGTGGCCGTTGAGTACGCTCACCGCCACAAAGATGCGTACCGCTACATCTTCTGGGTCAATGCTACGAGCCAGGAAACGCTGATTGAAGGCTTTGTCGCTCTTGCCAGGTTGCTGGGGCTGGCAGTCAAAGACGAACCAGACCAGAGCATCATGGTAGAAGCTGCGCGGCAATGGCTGGCCCAGCATGACCACTGGCTCCTCATTCTGGACAACAGCGATGACCTTACGTTAACCGACGAGTTTCTGCCCATGGTCGGCAAGGGTCATATGCTGCTGACCACCCGTGAGTCAGCGACAGGGAATATGACACGCTTTGAAGTTGAACCGATGAGCGAAACCGAGGGCGTCTTGTTCCTGTTACGACGCGCCAAAATCCTCGAAACTCCTCATACCCCACTCTCGCAGGTAAGCGATGCTCAGCAAAAGGTAGCGACCGAGATAGTGAAAGCCATGGGCGGTCTCCCTCTCGCGCTCGACCAGGTCGGCGCTTACATTGAGGAAACACGATGCGGACTCTCGAGCTACCTCAACCTCTATCAAAAGCAGCGTGATGCGCTTTTGAAACGACGAGGCAGATCGAGTCACGAGCATCCTGAGGCGGTGGCGACGACCTGGTCCCTCAACTTTGGGCAGGTCGAGCACCTCAATCCTAGAGCTGCTGAATTGTTGCGGTTCTTTGCGTTTCTGGCCCCCGATGCCATTCCGGAAGAATTGATCAAGGAAGGCGCAGGCAAATTGAGCCCAAAGCTCCGGTCTCTGGCCACCAATGAAGTGCTCCTGCACGAGGCCATCGGCATGCTGCTGCGTTACTCGCTGGTGCAACGCCACACCGACAAGCAGGTAATCAGGATCCATCGCCTGGTCCAGGCTGTTCTCAAGGCGAGTTTGACGAACGAGAAACGGCGCCGCTGGGCGGACTATACCGTACGAGCCGTGAATCAGGCATTCCCCAGGGTAGAAGTAGACACCTGGCCACAGTGTGAACGCCTTCTTCCTCACGCGCTTGCGTGTGCTGTACTCATTGAGGAACATGCCTTCGCGTTTCCTGAAGCGACCCGTCTCCTCAATGAAGCGGCATACTACTGTGATGATCATGCACACTATGAGCAAGCCGAGCCGCTCTACCAGCGTGCTCTGGCCATCCGGGAAAAGATGCTGGGTCCTGAGCACCCTTCTACAAAGACCATGCGAGAGAACTATGCGGGCCTGCTTAGGGAGATGAAACGGGAAGGGAAAACATGATGTCACGCTTTCTGAGCGCTGTATCTCCCGCCCCTTGCCGATTTTTGGGTCCAATCGTACGCACATCACAAGGAAGTCAACGATCCTTCTTCTCATTGTTGAGCCCTGGCTCTTCCCATGAACACAACCTGTTGAAGCGCCATGTCATTACGGACAGAGAGAAGCATGAAAAAGGACTTCCACAGGAAAAGTGAGGAAAAAGGTGCTATGTAGTATACCAATGCGTGCTGCGGGTTGGAAAGGCAACTTATGATGATGGGAACGAAAGAGCGATCTTTTTCCTCACTTGTCAATGTGTCCCTTGAGGACCTGGTGCCAACAGAATACCGAGCGTCACGACTGGATAGAGCAGTTGGGAGCGCAAGATCGTCGCGTGACGAGTCGAGGCTATCAGCGCATGGCTGATTACCTGGTCAGCACGACCGACCCGGATCTTGCAAAGGTAGATTTTTTGGGTAAGCCGCCTGGGAAGGAGTTCTCTCTCCCTGACAGTTTTTCGGGGCTGTGCATCGAACGGCGCGTCGTGAGGCCTGGCACCCACAAGGGCCCCCCACGTCCGCCCAGCCACCCCGTGCCACTACATTTCGGGGGACCACCCCACCATCTGGTGACGGCTCGGTGGACACACGGGCGGGGTGGTGGGCCAGACGAAATGTAGTGGCACGGGGCTGGGCTGGGGGTGGATGGGCCCTTGTGGGTGCCAGGCGCAGAGCGAACCGAAATATGTCAGGGAGAGAGGGGATACTATGTGATGAGCAGTATCTAGATCGGGTCAGAGGCTACCACTCGACCGAAGCCTACAAAAAGGCCCTGCGCAAGCGCCAGGTCTGGGTGGAGCCGTTATTTGCCGAGAGGCCAAAGACTGGCATGGCGGCAGGCACTGTGCTCTGCAGTACCTGATCGGCCCCCAACTCGGCGCCCGCTGACCCGAGCCGCAACGTAGGTTGGCTCGTCAGTCGTTGAGGACCGCCAGGTCGAGCTGGCGGAGGCGCTCGGGGTCGGCGAGTATGTCGATTGCGACGATCTTGCCGCGCGTGATCGTGAAGCCGAAGACGACACGCGGCCGTCCGCGCGGAGCCCACACGGCTCCCACGGCTCCGTTCACGAGCGCTGGTTGTGCGAACCGAGCACGCCCCGAGAACTGCCTGGCCACGGCCGGCGCACCGCGGACCTCCCTCGATGCGCCCGCATGCACGGCTGCGCGGTCGGCTCGGAGCACGACGTCTGGGTCGAGCACCGCGAGAAGCGCGTCGAAGTCACCGTTGCGCGAGGCAGCGAGGAAGGCGTCGACAATTTCTCGCTGGCGGGTGAGGTCGGCGTCGGAAACCGTCGCCGCTCCCCGCACCCGGCGGCGTGCGCGGCTCGCGAGCTGCCTTGCCGCGGTCGGGGAGCGCCCCACGATGGGAGCGATCTCGTCGAAGGGCACGTCGAACATGTCGTGCAACACGAACGCGAGGCGCTCGGCGGGAGCCAGCGTTTCGAGTACCACGAGCAGCGCGAGACCGACCGAGTCGGCCAGGAGCGCTTCGTGCTCGGGGTCGATCCCGTCCTCGCGGCTCATGATCGGATCGGGCACGTGCGCGCCCAGGGGCTCCTCGCGCCGCGAGTTGCGCGAGCGCAGCATGTCGAGGCACACCCGCGCGACAACCGTCGTCAGCCATCCGCCCAGGTTCTCGACGCCGCTCGTGTCGGAGCGGCTGAGGTGGAGCCAGGACTCCTGCACGGCGTCGTCCGCCTCGCTCAGGGAGCCGAGCATCCGGTAGGCCACCGCCCGCAGGTGGGGACGCTCGGCCTCGAATTGCTCCGCCAGCCATTTGTGTTCGTTCATCGGTCACATTCCTTCGTTGTGTTTCGTCATAGTAGTAACGAGCGAAACCCAACCGATGTGACAGGGAGCCGAGCATTCGGTAGGCCTCGAGTTGCGCAGCCCGCCATGCGTGTTCGTCCATCGGTCACATTTCCTCGTTGTGTTTCGTCATAGTAGTGACGAGCGAAACCGGGGACACCAATGAGTAGAAGGAGTTCTTCATGATGCAAGGTATCAGATTATTCATCTATCCCGTCAAAGACATAGCTCAAGCGAAGACGCTATACAGCAAGCTTTTGGATGTCGAGCCTTATTTTGATGGGGCTTATTATGTTGGCTTTAGGGTTGGAGACCAAGAAATAGGGTTAGACCCCAATGGCCACAACCAAGGCATGACGGGGCCTGTCGGCTACTTCCACGTTAGCGACATTAAGAATAGTCTGCAATTATTGTTAGACGCTGGCGCACAAGTACAGCAAGAGGTCAAAGATGTCGGTGGGGGGAAGCTGATTGCATGGGTAAAAGACGCAGACAGTAACATCATCGGGCTTATGCAGTTACCTTAATGGTAAATTACTGCTTTTTGCTGGTGGAGTCGGCAGAATTCTTCGGGCAGCAAAACGCGCAAGAACCCGTCCACCTTTGGTGGGCACGACCCGGCGATCAGTGTTTTCGCTGCGCAGGGCCGCGCTCCCACAGTGTGGGCAGGTCTTCTTCTGCTCTTCTCCACTCGCTATGAACTACTTGTAGGTAATCGAGCGACGTAGGGGCACGATGAATTGGCCCTTACGTCTGCTCGCTTTGATTGCCAACGCATATTTCATATGCCCCAAAACCACCCACAGCCATCCATAATTCGCCATGTTCTTTGGTATTGTACGGTTTTGCGTAACTATTCAGGTATCCTTTTCGCGCCGCCTGCGGCGACGCACGAGAAAAAAGAAGATAAAGCGAGGGCACCTCGCGCTCCGGCAGGGGCACACCGTCCCCCAGACGGCGTCTGCGTCCCCCTGCACCCCCTGCTGAATAGTTAAGAATTGTTACATACAAAAATCGCAATAAATTGCCAATGAGGTGATTTTATTCGCCAAAACTATTGACATTTTTGCGCTGGCATGTTATTATCACCATAGAGTTAACGGAAATTACCAAGTCAAAGCAGTTTCTTGTTTATCTTCGATGAGGAGACACATCGATGAGCCAGAACAAGTTCCTGATGTCATTTTTTAAGTAGGAGGAGCATACCCATGCACCAGTCTGATTACCAGGGATCCGGTGAGCGGGGGTGAGCTCATCGTTACCCGGCTGGAAAGTCCCGATAGCGGCATCGTGATCGAGGGTAGGTTCAGTTTGGGCTGGATCGGTCGCCTGAGCCGCGAACAACTGGAGTTTGTCGAGTTGCTCGTCAAGAACCGTGGCAATATTCAGAAGATTGCGGCTGACCTCGATATCGCTTACAACACTGCACGTAGCCGCCTGGATGAGATTGTAACCGCGCTTGGCGGCCCACCGGAAACTGATGGCCGCGTCGATCGCCGGGCAATTCTCAACCGTCTGTATGCCAAGGAGATCAGTGTTGAGGAAGCGACGCGCTTGCTGAAAGGGTGAACACAGTGACGACTCCGCCAGCTAAAAGCAGGCGGCTTCTCAGCACAACACCTCTCTCGAGATGCTTACGTGCTGACGGCTCCGTCCGAGCCACGAGCAGCACGATCACGAACTTGTTCGTGGACGCCGACGACATTTTACCAAGCGGCGTTCCCGCTTGAACCTTCAATATCGTGTGTTGTCAATGTGCTTAAAACGTGCAGGCATGAGGCCCCACGTACTCTTATTGTAGCAGAGTCGTCTAGTGTTTGATTGAGTAGTCAACCATTGAGTAAAGAAAGGAGGGCGCGGCTTCCTCTGCCGCCTGAAGGCGACAGTCCCCGCCGCGCGTTTTCTATGGCAGCATTCACCGATGAACGTAACCGTATCCTGCACATGGTTGAGTCAGGTGAGATGACGGCGGACCAGGCGGCTCAACTGCTGGACGCACTGGGGCAGGAGCGCGAGCGACCTATCATTGAGCGTACTCGCAACCGCACGGTGCGCATACGGGTAACAAACTCCGCGGCCAATCCCCGCAAGCTCAATTTAACCGCAACCTTACCTGTGTACCTGATCGAAGTCAGCCTGCGTCTAGGTACACGTCTGATACCGCAACTCAGTGGCAGTGCAATAGAGGGCCTGCTGCGCAGCATCGAGGAAGGCGCTACAGGTCGTCTCCTGGATATGCAAGACCTGGAAGCAGGCGAACGAGTAGAAATCTTTGTTGAGTAAGTAGAATGCGGATTTATGTAGAGTGCCGATTTATCGAGCACGTCATGTTTAGAATGCGGAGACCCTGCCCGGGGACCTTTTACAGGAGGTTTTGGGAGCACGGAGACATCGGAGACAATGGAGACAACGGAGACAAGTGTCCCAACGGAGACATCGGAGACAATGGAGACAAGTGTCCCAACGGAGACATCGGAGACAATGGAGACAACGGAGACAAGTATCGTTCCGCAAGAGTTCCCTGCCTTAGGGCAGGTAATATCCAGCATATAAGAAACGGAGCATATCATGGCCCAACAAACATATCCTGTTGGCGCAGCACCGCGCGTGGTGATTGCGCACGCCCATGGCGACCTGAAAGCGAGCGTCTGGGACCAGCGAGCGATCAGTGTTGATATCGATGGAGGTAGGGTTGAACTCCAACAGGAGGGCGACCTGTTGATGATTAACAACTGTGATAGTGACATCGAGCTGGAGGTACCTGCCGATACCAGCATCAGCGTGACAAACCTGGCGGGCGATGCAGACATTGCAGGTGTACGGTTAGTCGATCTGAAGAACGTCAGCGGTGAGGTAGAACTGAAAGATATAGCTGAAGCCGTCGAGTTAGCAGGCTTAAGCAAGGACCTGGATGTGATGAACACGCCCACGTTGAGTGTACGTGGCGCTATCGGTGGAGATGTCTCGCTTGCACATGTCGCGCAGGTGGAGATTGAAACCGTCGGCGCTGACCTCTCGCTGGAAGGTGCTGAGACCGTGATCGCCGGCACCGTGGGCGGCGACCTGGATGCCCAGGATGTTGCGACTGCGCTGCGCTGTGGTACTGTGGGCGGTGATTGCCAGGTCCAGGGTGGCGCAGACAAAGAAGTTACGCTGGGTATGATCGGTGGCGACCTGGAGATAGATGGCGCGGCGCGTGCGCACATAGGCACGGTGGGTGGCGATTGCGACCTGGACGGTATACAAGATGCTGTCGAGGTCGGCCAGGTGGGCGGTGATGGCAGTTTTATCGGCGTTGGAGGCAACCTGCAAGTCGGCAGTATCGGTGGCGATGCGGAGTTGTTAGCCCTGCACGGCAACGTCGAGGTAGGTAGCATTGGCGGCGATATGGAATTGCGCGCTACCTTCCCTGCCGACACCCATGCTCGTATAAACGTTGGCGGCGATGCGAGCGTGACTCTGCCAGATAACCCCAACCTGAGCATTCGCGCCGCAGTAGCTGGCGATGTGAGCGGTCGATCCATCTCCTTTGGCTCCGGTGGTGGCGGCAACCTGGTCAACCTGGTATATGGTGAAGGGGCCGCTCAGCTAGAGTTGAACGTTGGTGGCGATTTGAAGATACAAGGCTCTGGTTCCCCTCGCAGTAGCAGCAGCAGCAGCTCCTGGGGTGATTTCGGGCGTGAATGGGCCGATTTCGGACGTGAGATGGGGAAACTCGGCGAAGAAATCGGTCGCGAGATGGGGAAGCTTGGTGAGGAATTGGGCCGCGAGCTTGGAGGAGCCTTTGGTGAGGCTGGCTGGTCGAGCGGAGCAGATTGGGCTAATGAGATTGCGCGCAAGGTTGAAGAACGAGCGCGCCGTGCCCAACGCCACGCCGAAGAACAAGCACGCCGTGCTCACCGTCACGCTGAAGAGCAGGCCCGCAGAGCTCAAGAACGAGCGCGGCATGCTGAAGACGAAGGTTGTCGCACCCGAGATCGATCATCTCGTGCCTACGTGCGTATCAATGATCGTGAGTGGCGGCTCGACCCCGAACGTTTGGAACGTATCAAGGACCAGGCGCGCCGCGCTGCCTCTGAGGGTGTTTCAGGCGCTCTGGAGGCCGTAGAACGAGCCGTGAGCAATTTGCGTATTCCTGTGCCGCCAACTCCTCCAGGTCCACCTCCAATGCCTGGAACGCCACCGCCGCCTGCACCTACGCCACCACCAGCTTTCAACCAGGCGGGTAGTGCGCCTGCGAGAGAGGAGAAGTCGGTTGACGATCCAGCACGGAGTGAAGCGCCTGTTGATCAACCTGATGCAGCAGAGCCAAATCCTGAGCAAGAACGTATCGCCATTTTGCGTATGATCGCCGAAGGTCGTATCACGCCTGAGGAAGGTGACATGCTGCTTGAAGCGCTAGGATAGGAGGAGTCGCGAGATGGGCAAGCTGGGCCGGGAAATAGGGCGAGAAGTTGCAGCAGCTTTCAAAGAGCATCGAGCGGCGCGTCGTGAGGCCTGGCACCCACAAGGGCCCCCCACATCCACTCAACCACCCCGTGCCACTACATTTTGGGGATCGCCCTACCCCCAGACGACGGCGCGACGGGCGTGGGAGCAGGGGTATACAACATGTAGTGGCACGGGGTGCGGTTGGGGGCGGATAGGCCCTTGTGGGTGCCAGGCGCAGGGCGAACCGAAATATGTCTGGGCGAGAGACATCCTAGCCTCGTTGTGGCGAGCGGCCTGGCACCCACAAGGGCCCCCCACATCCACTCAACCACCCCGTGCCACTACATTTTGGGGATCGCCCTACCCCCAGACGACGGCGCGACGGGCGTGGGAGCAGGGGTATACAACATGTAGTGGCACGGGGTGCGGTTGGGGGCGGATAGGCCCTTGTGGGTGCCAGGTATGAGGCGGCTCCAAAAAGTGTCAGGGAGAGAGGGTGGCCGAAGGCCGCATTACGCCCGAGGAAGGCGACATGCTGCTGTTGGGATTGCGGGATTGAATCAGTTCCATAGCCCCAGGGTCTCGGCTTGTCGCAGCCTTGGGGTTAGGGAACAAACGAAGTCTTACTTACGGGAATAAAACCCTCGTCATCCCTGGTTTTCCTATATAGACGAGTTTTTGTTGAGTAAACTACTCAACTTAGTCAAGTATTTACAAGAGGAGTAACTATGTCGGAAAACAAAGGGTACGTTCATCCAGAGGTATTGGTAGACGCAGACTGGGTGCAGGCTCACCTGCACGATCCAAAGGTTCGGCTCGTTGAGGTAGACGTTGATACTACGGCTTACGACCAGGGGCATATCCCAGGTGCAGTTGCCTACAACTGGCTAAAGGAGCTTCAGGACCAGGTTGTACGCGCCCCGTTGAGCAAGGAGCACCTGGAGCAATTATTGGGGGCGCTGGTGTGAGCAATGATACCACTGTGGTATTGTATGGCGACAACAACAACTGGTTTGCCGCCTGGGCGCTCTGGATCCTCAAGTATTATGGTCACCAGGATGTGCGTTTGCTGGATGGCGGTCGCGTGAAGTGGCTGGCAGACAAGCGCGAAATCACGACGGAAGTGCCTTCTTATGCCCCAACAACCTATCATGCCGGTACGCCAGACACGGGGATACGTGCCTTGCGCGACCAGGTCCTTGGATGGTTAGGGCGTGAGAATATCGCGCTGGTCGATGTTCGCTCCCCTGGTGAGTATAGTGGAGAGCTGCTGGCTCCTGCCAATCTACCACAGGAGGGAGCCCAGCGCGGCGGTCATATTCCTGGGGCGGCTAATATTCCCTGGTCTCAGGCGGTGCAGGCAGATGGCACCTTCAAGCCGTCAGATGAATTGCGTTCGCTGTACGGAAGCAAGGGTGTTACCCCGGATAAAGAAATCGTGGCATATTGCCGCATCGGTGAACGGAGTAGCCACACCTGGTTTGTGCTTTACTACCTGCTGGGCTATCCGCAGGTGCGCAACTACGATGGCTCCTGGACCGAGTGGGGCAGCCTGATCGGGGTGCCGATCGAGAAGTAACTAAAGAATATACGTCACGAAAAGCCCATCAACATCGGTAGGGGCGGGCCTTTCTTTATGGTCGCCCGCCGTCCCCTCTCTCCCTGACAGTTTCTGGAGCGGCAGGCGGGAGCCCCATCGTCGCGAGGGACCTGGCACCCACAAGGGCCCCCCACGTCCACCCAGCCACCCCGTGCCACTACATTTCGGGGGACCCACCCCACCATCAGGCGACGGCTCGGTGGACACACGAGGGGGGGTGGGCCAGACGATATGTAGTGGCACGGGGCTGGGCTGGGGGTGGATGGGCCCTTGTGGGTGCCAGGCGCAGGGCGAACCGAAATATATCAGGGAGAGAGCCCGCCGTCCCTCCTTCTGTTTCCCGACGGTGTGATTGGGGAGGCGCAAGTGGACCGACGCAGGCCACACAGTCCCCCAGACTGCGTCCATAAAGGTCTTCCCAACCTCCCATCGCCACCCTTGCCCCTACCGATCACCCGACCTCCTACCGCATTCCCAGGCTTAGGTTGATGTCTATTAGGCGTGATGAATCACGCCCGTACGAAGGACTTTCCTCCGAAAGGACGGAGACCCCACCTTACTTGCCCCTTGACAATGAGAGCATCCTATGTTATTATTTAGACGGCTAAGTAATAAAGGAGAGGTTTGTGAGACAGATACAAGACTATATCGGGTTCCAATTGCTCCAGATCCATAAAGCGCACCGGCAGCTAGCCGAGGAGGGTTTGAACAAACTAGGCGTTCATACCGGTCAGGAGATGATCTTGTTCCAGCTCTGGATCGAAGAAGGCATTCCACAATCCCAGCTTGCCGCTTGCATGGAGGTCGAACCACCAACAGCAACTAAAATGCTGCAGCGCATGGAGCGTACAGGACTGATCGAACGGAAACCGGACCCGGAGGATGCGCGTGTCTCCCGTGTCTACCTGACCGAACGCGGCCGAGCACTTGAACAGCCTGTCCTCGACGTGTGGAGGCAGCTCGAAGCACGGACCGTATCTGGCCTGTCACTCACTGAGCAGACGCTTTTACGTCGCCTGCTCTTACAGGTGTCTACGAACCTTTCCTGACTCGTCGTTGTTCTGCTAGCCTCGTTCTTCTGGCTGAGAGCGTGGCTCTTCTTTTGGCAATATACTTTGCCGTCTAACTAATTGTTGAGAAAAAGAGAGGAGAACCAATATGGCATCTATCAACACATCTCCCATCTCACAGGAACGCGTTGCAGCACGCAAGCTGTTGTGGGTCGGGCCGTTGACCATCATCGTCGTTGCACTTGCCAATCTAGTCGTACGGACCATCGCGGTCGCGTTCTTCGACGTTCCTGACGGCTTCACGTACTTGCAGGCTCCCTTTGTCATCGGAAGTACCGTCATTTTCCTGGGGCTGGCCTTCGTGGCCTTTGTCCTGGTCGGTCGCTTCACTCGCCACCCTGTGCGCGTTTATCGGATTGTGGCACTGGTAGGCCTGGTCGTTTCGTTTCTCAACCCCGTTCTGGCTCTGGCCGGTCTGTTCCCTGCTCCAGGAATGAACCTGCACATATTCTGGACGATGATCGTCATGCACTGCATTACTGCCGTTATCACCGTTAGCCTGCTGACCACACTGGCGGTTGAATCATCAAGGAGAAACAAAGATATAGATGTTGCCTGATGGGATGTTCCAGATATCTTGTGATCTGACATGATTCATTGCTCATGTTCCAAGCTCTTGTCCTGACATCCGCTCATAAACAGGGGTGCAGGGGACGAAGTCCCTTGCCGGAGCGCGAGGTGTCCTCGCTTTCTCCTTTCTCTCAAAGCGGGCCGCAGGCTCACCAAAGGAATTATGAGTGGATGTCAGCTTGTCTCTTTGACGGAAAGATAACTAGCGTATACTTTTAGGAAGATATATCTGTAACCAATACAATGTTTAGGGATATATTGCTTTCTCGACTTCACACTGACACGCACTCTGCTCGACATCGGTCGAGAGGAGATGAGAACGCCATGAAAGGATGAGCTTTTGGAAGCATTGACGACCCATCTCGTGCTTGCACCAGATGCTGCCATTGACCTGCAAATGCATACCCTATACAGTGATGGCACCTGGACTCCTGAGCAGTTGATCGACTACCTGGTGAGTGAACGGTTTGGCCTGGTAGCCATAACCGATCATGATCGTGTGGATACCGCCGCCTCGCTGCAACATCTTGCGGCGGAAAAACGGCTACCAGTGCTCGCGGCGGTGGAAATGAGCTCGTCGTGGAAAGGTGAGGCGACTGACCTTCTCTGCTATGGGTTTGATGCAGAAAAGAACGAGTTGAACGACTTAGCACAAGATATTTTGCGCCGCCAGCGAGAGAACACAAAGGAATGTAGGTATGACCATTCGAGCGGTTGTTTTTGATATCGGTGGGGTGCTGGAAACCACGCCTGACACTGGGATGACTGCAAAGTGGGAGACACTTCTCTTTCTGAAACCGGGGGAACTGGATGAACGGCTCAGAAGCGTGTGGAGAGATGGCACCCTCGGAAAACGTTCGGAAGAGGAACTGCAAAAGAGCCTGGGCCAGATCACTGGGATGGACCTGGCGCAGGTAGACGCATTTATGCATGACCTCTGGGAAGAGTATCTCGGTGAGCTCAATACTGAGCTTGCTGCCTACTTCAGCAGCCTGCGTCCGCGCTATCAAACCGCCCTCCTCAGCAACAGCTATGTCGGTGCCCGGAGCCAAGAGCAGGAGCGCTACCATTTTGATGAGATGACCGACCTCATCATTTACTCCCATGAGGAGGGGACTGCCAAGCCTGAGAGGCGCATCTTTGAACTGACCTGTGAGCGCCTTGGCGTTCAGCCAGAAGAGATGGTCTTCCTCGATAACATCGAGCCGAACGTAATTGCTGCCCGCGAGTTTGGCATCCATGCCATTCTCTTTCAGGAGACCGCCCAGGCTATCGCCGACGTTCAGATTTACCTGGAGACCCACTCCTCTTGAGCTTTCACGGGTAGGGGTTTTTGGGGGGAAGCCGCCTGCGAAGGGCCCTGATCCGTAGGGGCGAGGGTGGTGATGGGAGGTTGGGAGGGCCTTTATGGTCGCCCGCCGTCCCTTTCTGCGACGTTCACCCACCCTGTCGTCAACCAGACCGGGCTACGCGGGCGACCATAAAGGCCCCCCCATCCGCCCCACACCCCGCTCGCCCCTACGGATAGGATGGGCACGCTCTAAAAAACCTACCCCCTGAGAGCTCCTCTTGAGATGGTTACTTAATCGTCTCGACAGGAATCCGACCGGCGCGGGCAGCGGCGACAAGCGCGGCGTGGTCGCGTTCGGTTTGGTCCGCATATGCCTGGGCGAAAGTAGCCACTGCACGATCAAACTGATCGTTGGTACCCAGATAGCCGCTGATGGACGCAGAATCACCGGAGCGCGCATGGGCACGGGCCAGCGTCCATCCACACAGTCCAGCATACACAATAAAATCACCCTCAACCAGGTGCACCAGACTTGGAGTCCCTTTCATGTCACGCAGTTGGCGAATGTAGCAGTCGATGGACCTGCCGCTTGTCCACCCCAGAAAGATGTCACTGGCCGCCTGCATCAAATGTTGCCCACAGACGACCCGCTGAGCATGGTTAGGATAGGCGCTTGTGCCGAGATGTTGCTCGAGCACCGAGGCCTGTGCTTCTTTGATCTGCAGGAAGAGCGGATCGCTGTCCGCGTTGCCCAAAAGCAGCGCGATATAGCAATGTGTGCCTACGCTGCCCACCCCGACGACTTTCTGGGCGAGATCGACAACGCGGTAGCGGTTGATCAGCACCCGCCGGTCATCTGACAACGATGCCTCATATCCCCCTAGCAGCGCATGCAGCCAGAGAGTGCGTTCCTCGTCATCCAGGTGCGTGATCAGGGGAGGGTCGTCCTTGATGGAGTACTGACCATTGAGGTGCCTGGTGAGCTGTGGAAATACGTGCGCATTTGTCTGCTGGTGCGCCTTCTCGATCTCACGATCAAAGAAAGGGCGACTCGCGCGCCCAACACGTTTGAGCAAGCTCTGTGCATCGATGCAGGAGTACCACACATCGAGATGGCGCATATCCGCAAACTCCCACACGCGTTCACGATACGTCCGCAGACAATTCAATACTGCTTGCCTGTTACTGTCAATAGAAAAGCCATTCTGCCGCCCGGCAAGCACAATGCTAGCAGCCAGTCGCTTCACATCCCACTCCCAGGGACCCGGCAAAGTCTCGTCAAAATCATTCACATCGAAAACCTGGTCTCGTTCAGGCGTTGCATAGGTTCCGAAGTTGGCGATGTGAGCATCACCGCATACTTGCACCTGGATGCCGGTGACCGGTGTCATTGCCAGGTCGCCTGCCATGACAACCGCCGACCCGCGCAGAAAGGCGAAGGGCGAAGTGATCATGCGCCCATAGCGAATCGGCACGAGCGTTGCAATGCGGGAGCGGTTCGATTCCTCCAACAGGCTGATCGGGTCGGGCCGATCGGGAGCCGGCGACCATGTTGCATGGCTCGAGCGGGGCGCCTTCGCGCGTAGAGTCCTGCCCGCAGCACGTCGCTCTGCAACGCTAAGAGCCTTCTGATCCCCAGGGGAAGGGACGGTCAATCTTTTCACATTCCGCCTCCTTATAGTAGGGTAAGGACATTCATGACGGGTGTTATTTTGCTGACATTATCACACATGCATATGACGGCAGGCAAATCATGAAAAAGCGGTGCTGTAATCCTGGCGTGGTACAATGCCTCTATCTTACATTGATGAGGAGATCGTATAAACATGCCAATCGCGATAACTGTTCACGGCGGTGCAGGTACCATTCTGCCTGAGTTCACTGAGCGTTTGCAAGCAGGATGTAAAGAGGCTGCGCTGATAGGGTGGCGTATTCTTCAGGCGGGAGGTTCCGCGCTGGATGCCGTTGAAGCCGCTGTGCGTTCGCTGGAAGATAATCCCTACTTCAATGCTGGGACTGGTGCCAGCATGACCACCGATGGCAAGGTCGAACTGGATGCCGGTATGATGGCCGGTCACAGGCTGGCCGTCGGTGCTGTCGCCGATGTCGAGTTGATCAAAAATCCCATCTCCCTTGCGCGCAAGGTGCTAGAGAGTCCGCATGTACTACTCGTGGGTAAAGGAGCACAGCAGTTCGCGCTAGAGCAGGGTATACCACTGTGTAAGGTTGAAGACCTGATGGTCGGGCCACGCTACAAGAGCTGGCTGGACGAGCAGTCTCACCAGGAGCAGAGTAGTCTCACCGAGTCTCCATCCTCTAGCCACATACGTACGGTGCAAGACCTGCATGAGAAACATGGCACGGTTGGTGCGGTGGCTCTCGACCGGTCAGGAAAACTGGCTGCCGCCACTTCAACAGGCGGCATCCCGAATAAGTATCCTGGACGCGTTGGTGACTCGCCCCTCGTCGGCTGCGGCTTCTACGCTGACGACAACGCTGCTATCTCCTGTACAGGCCACGGTGAGGACTTCGTACGTCTGCTGATTGCCAAGCGGGCAGCCGATTTTGTGGCACACGGCGAGAATGCGCACAAAGCAGCAGAGTCAGCTATCGCTGTGCTTGCTGCCAGGGCAACAGGCACCGGTGGCCTGATCGTCGTAGATCGTTCAGGCAATGTTGGCTTTGCCTGGAACAGCCGGCAAATGTCTCATGCCTATATGATTGATGGAATGGAAGAACCCGTTACAGGGATTTAGAAAAGTTAATTCAATGGGAAGGTTCTTCCTTTTTTTTGCTGCTGAAATTGCAGCCTGCGGCTGCAATTTCAGCAGCAAAAAACCCTCTTGCGAACCACCGAAGGTGGTGAGAAGTTCTGAAAAGTTTCTTGGAGTTTATCATGCGAACATTGGGCGACATACAGCACGAGGTAGATCACTTGATCAGAGAAGAGTGGCAAAGCACATACTGGAACCCCCTCTCCAGCCTGGCACGGCTCACCGAAGAAGTCGGAGAACTTGCCCGCGAAATCAACCATAGCTACGGCGAGAAGCCGAAGAAAGGGAGTGAGGATCAGGGCAACATCGCCACCGAAATGGGCGATATCCTCTTTATCCTGGCCTCGCTGGCAAACTCGATCGGCGTTGACCTGGATAGCGCCTTTGAGGCCGTCATGGCAAAGTACCAGGGCCGTGACGCACAACGCTGGAAATGATCTCGAACAACTTAGTACAGAACGTCATTCTAACGTCCATTCAATCAGAGTGGTTCGAGGGGCTGAGCACAGATAGCGAGAATTATGCCATCTGTGCAGTAAAAAACATAGATGAGGTTAGAATATGAAAGTATCACTCAACGTCTTGTGGGTTCTGGTAGTGGTCTACACAATGGCGGCACTGGTGAGTACGGCGGTTTCGCTCCCCATTGCCGCACCACTCTTGCTTTTGGCCCTGATTGCCTTTGCGCTCATCCATGGGGCGTTGCGCTATCGGTGGAGCGGTATTGTAACGTTCATTGTCATTTGCCTGGTCGTGAGTAACGTCCTGGAAAACACGAGCATTCTGACCGGTTTTCCGTTTGGTCACTATTATTACACCGACGCACTGGGGCCCAAGCTCTTCCTGGTGCCACTGTTCATCGGCCCGGCCTACGTTTCCACCGGCTATCTCGCCTGGGTCCTCGCCACCGTCCTCATGGGCGATGTCCGCCGCGAGTCTAGCGCGCTTGGGACGTTTGCCGTCCCGTTCATTGCCGCCTTTGTGATGGTGGTCTGGGATCTGTGCCTTGATCCGACTCGCGCTACGATCCATCACTGGTGGATCTGGGAGCAAGGAGGCGGCTACTTCGGGGTACCACTCACAAACTACCTGGGCTGGTTTTTCACAGTGTTTGTCTTCTTCCAGTTGTTTGCCCTCTACCTGCGTTTCCGCAAGGTTGGTCAAGGGGAGGCACAGCCTTTACCCAAGTCGTACTATGCTCAGGCTGTCGTGATATACGCGGTGATAGGGCTGACGTTTATTCTGGCCTACCTGGTGGGCAGCAATACGCCGGTGACAGATGCGGCCGGCATCGTCTGGCATACCGGGAGCATCTACGAGTCGGAAGCCATTGTTAGCATCTACACCATGATCTTTATCGCAGCCCTATCGGCATTAAAACTGCTTCAGGGGCAAAAATCCCTCCCTTTTTAGTGATTTTGTGTGCTCAATGAAAGAACAACAGGTGTCCGGTGAAGTAGCCGACGACAAAGAACAGCACAAACACAACCAGGCCGAGCAACAAGAGCAGTAATATCGGTGAGCGACGTGTCTGCGTTTCCAGTCCCTGGTAGGCTGCTTGTCGTGCTGCGACCAGCTTGAACGGAACATCAGCAACGGTCGTGGGGGCATCGGAGGCAAAGGCGTTTTCAGGGCCAGGACCATCGGCCCGGTATGCCGCGATCCTAAGCCCGGTATTGCCAGTTTCTCGCACTGGCAGAGCCGTAACCAGTTTCCCCGTTCCTCGCGGATCTTCCACTTCCGCCTGCCTGGCCTGGCCAATTGGCGAAGGCTGTCTGGAGTGATGAATCTCTACAGGTTGAGGAGTACTGCTTACTCGTGTGGGCATAGGAGGCTTCAGTGCATTTGCCACTGCCCTCAATGCGCTGTCAAGTGTTTCAATCGTATTGATGTGGTGTGGATGCGAACGTATGACGGCACGAGCAATCGTTTCACACAATGCCGCTGGGGTACTTCGCGGGAAGTGCAATTGGCCATCAGCAGGAGGCTCGACCTTCATAGCATCGGGAGGGCGGCCTGCAAGCAACTGGTAGAGGAGCAAACCAACAGCACGGGTATCGTCGGCATGGCGGCCCGCGCTTAGTTGCCCAGAGGGGAGATCTGCGTCAGAGACAATCACTTCTTGACTGCCTACCAGACTCCAGTTTTCAAAGTAATCGTGGTCACCCGGCAGAGCAAAGTTGTTGACACGCACCATACCCTGGCGGTTACGCATAACCGCTGTAGGAGTCAGGTCTCCATGGCACACCGGATGTGGAGAACTGCTTGCGTAAAGCAATGCCTGACAGAGCTGGCAACCAAAGTCGGCAACCTCATACGCTGAGACTTGCAGTAGAGCAGCAAATTCAACTCCTTCAACGTATTCCTGTACGATGTAGAGCGTCTCAGATTCTGCTACCAGATCATAGAGGCCAATAATATTCGGATGAGAAAAGTGGCAGGTCATGCGAATTGCGGCCCTGTACGCCGGGGCGTGGTGGGCGGGCACGGCTTTTATGGCAACGGTGCGTTGCAGTACCTTATCCTTACCCTGATAGACGATGCAAATTCGTCCCTGCTTTATCAGGCGTTCCAGCCTGTAACGGTCATTAATGACCCGGCCTATTTCCACGATGTGCCTCTTAAAATCTTGGTAACTATTCAGCTACCTTTCTCGCGCCGCCTGCGGCGGCCCTGGAAAAAGAAGGGGATTTTGCGGGACACCCCGCGCCCCGGCCAGGGGACTGCGTCCCCCGGATCTGTATGGAGTCCAACTCGTGACCCTCCTGTGTAGACTCGTACCCCAAGGAAGCCACTCTCACTACAAGGGATCATTTGGTACATACATGGTCAATGTGGGTAACCATTCACCTCCGCTAATAGTTACAAATCTTCCTTGCAATTTTAGATGTCCTGAGAAAGAGGGGATTTTGCGGGACACCCCGCGCCCCGGCCAGGGGACTGCGTCCCCCGGCACCTCCTGCTGAATAGTTACAAATCTTCCTTGCAATTTTAGATGTCCTGTAGGGCGAGTGTCACAGCACCAATGATGTTTGCCTCTGTGCCGAGCTTGCCCAGCACAATGCGCACGTCCTCACTTGCTGCTGGCAGGCATAGGTCGCGTAGACGCGCCTGCAACGGCGTAAGCAGCAACTCTCCTGCTTGTGCCACCTGGCCACCCAGGATGATCATACTGGGGTTCAGCAAATGAACGATGTTTGCCAGGGCTATTCCTAGATATGTATACACGTCCTCGACAACACGTTGGGCGACCTGGTCACCCGACGCCGCCAGTCGAAATACTTGCTCTGCCGTGATACGTTCAGCTCTGGCACCTGTGATGCGACGAATAGCTGCCTCTGTCTCGGGAAATTCTATCGACAAGCCAATTATGGTACGTGAGATAGCCTGCGCTGATGCGATAGCTTCGAGATGCCCAAAGCCGCCGCATGAACATTTTGGTCCATGCTCTTTGACCAGTAGATGCCCGATCTCGCCTGCACAGCATGTTGTTCCGTGATAGATCTTGCCATTAATGACCATACCACCACCGATGCCACGTCCCAGGCCTACATACAGGACAATGCGCTCCCCAATGCCTGCGCCATAATGTACTTCTGCCAATGCTGCTGCGTTGGCATTATTATCAATGATGCAGGGGATATCAAGCCGCTGCTCCAGGTAATCTTGCAAGGGGAAGTTGTCCCAGCCATGGGCATGATGCAGAGTTCGTACTACACCACGACTGGCATCTACCAGTCCGCCAACTGCAACCCCGACACGAAGTACTTGATAGGCGCTGCGCAAGCTCCGCTCACGCCCATCCTGAAGCCGTTCAGGGTGCATCACTTCGGCGAGCATCTCATTGAGCAATTGCAGGATAGTGTTGGTGTCGGGGACATCGTCTAATGGGCGACGTATGTGGTGCAGTATGGTACCATCGAGGTCCGCCAGCGCCACCGATTGGCGTGCACCGCTGCCACTGATCTCAATCCCCACGACGTATCCCTGTGTTGCCAGCAACTTACCGGTAATCCTCTGGGTTCCCGGCTGTGGGACGGTCCGATGGTTCCTCGAAGCTGCGACAATTGTTTCTTGTTGAGGCAGGGACTCTTGTAGAACCCTGCCTGGGGGGCAGGTATCCCCTTGCTGTGCAGACATGATTACCGTCTCCCTCTTGAGTGAACTGTGCTCTGCCTTATTCCCAAACGTGGGACCCACAGGGACTGTCCAAACAAACAAATGTCGTTGAGCTCTACAATGGTGGGGCATGAAAGCAGAATTATGTGCTTTGCCTATGCTTAAGTAGGCATAAGTATATCATATCGAAACAGATACGCAAAGTACAATGTGAGACCTTACGACACAACTAAAGAAGCCTCGCAGGTACCCTCATAAGAGCCTGCAAGGCATTCGTGTGTATACAAACTCAAACTCATGCATGACCAGAATGGCCTACACGTTCACTGTGGGCTGGCCCCACCTCGCTGCAATTCATCATTGAGAAGACGAAGATGAAACTCAGTTCTTCTCATCATGGAAGTTGACATACCAATGCATCCCGCTGCAGAACGGCTTGTTCTTCGACTGACCGCAGCGGCACAGGCTATAGTGCTCCCGCGAGGAGCCTTGAGCGCGCTGCTCATCCTTGCCTTGCTCATCTTCGAGTGGGATCCCACCGGTAATCCGGTACGGCCCGTCTTTGGAGACCGTGATCGTCGGCTCGCGGACCTGGTCGACCTCGTCGCGGCACTCGACGCCGCCTATTGCATAGCTGAGCGCGCCGGAGGGGCAGTTTCGCGCGGCAGCGATGATCTCTTCCATTCTAGCCCCATTTGGATCGACAAAGGGTTCCTGTCTCAGGCGAAAGACCGACGCCAGATTGTCCGTGCAAAAGCCGGAGTGCGCACAGATCCCGCGATTGTCGAGAATCGTGACCTGCTCACCAATATACGTGTCGCGCCGGTCAGGCACCCGGTCGGGTTCCTTCTTGCCGGTGAACCTGATGCGAGCATGGGTTCCATCGCAGAACGGCTTGATGGCCGAGCCGCCGCACCGGCAGAGGGCCATCTGCGGGCGCGCTGGGATGTGCTCGCCCAGTGAGTTCTGAAGGTGTTCGGCGTTGGTCACCAGGTAGGGGCCATTGAGCGAGGCCTGGATAGTGCATCCCAGGCCAACCTCCATCGCTTTCAACTCTGCGACTTTCGCCGCGACGCTCCGCGGGCCATCCAACGGTGCGAACTGGCAGGCCAGATCCTGCAGGGCGGCCGCTGCCTCCTGGATCTCAGTCGGCATGGTCGAGTTCAAGCGCAGCTTTGTCGCGACCGTTGCCAGTTGCCAGAGTCGCTCGCCGAAGAACACCCAGGCCGACGGTTTGTGCGGCAGGAGATGTATATCACGGTTGTAGCCAAAGCCCGGACCCGCGGTCATCCCCGGCATGGCGGCACGATCAACCGGCATCTTCGTCAGTGCCTCGCCGAGCGGGCGAATGACAGTGGTCATGAGCCGCAGCGTGGCCCGCGAGAGGTGCTCGAGTTCGGCCTCCGTCTCCTCGGTGTGGGCAAAGAAGCGCAACAGGATGAGCAGCATCGTATCGTAGGTCACGTTGAAGAGATCGGCAACCTCGTGTGTGAGGTGATCATGGATGACGATGCCGCCAGAGGTGTCGTCGTAGAAATGCGTCATCGGATTGGAGACCACCGGACGAACCGGCTCGAAGGGGATGCCGATCTGCTCCGCCTGCGCCATCGCCTCGGCATACTGGGTGCGGATGTTGTCGAAGATCCAGAAGTGCGCGTCAGGATGGGCCGACGTGGGTGCCTCGCCTTGCTCGACAATCCTCTCGATGGCGGCACAGGCCGAGGCTCGGTCTACGGTCGCAACCAGGTCGCCATTCAGATCGACGAAGCGCGCATTGGCCTGGGTCTCGGGCGGTCCGATGAAGAGCTCTTCTTGCGGGATGTGTGTAAAGCCCGTCTCGATCTTGTGGTAGAACTCGCCGACGGTCTTGAAGTCGACCTCGAACGGCTCGTAGCTCTCTTCGTCATCGTCCTCTTCCTCCAGGCTGGTCTGCATGTCACCCTGGGCCTCGAGGACACGGGCGCGGATCGGATCGAAGAGCGCCTGCTGTTCCGCGGAGAGAATGCCCGTCTCCGGCATCTCGTAGCAGACAAAACGCTCAATCGTCTCCTGTGAAAACGGCTCGAGGCTGAGGCGAATGCCAAATGGATACGCCGATGGCGGCAAGGGAAAATTCGCGCGTTTGAAGTGCGGTGCGCCACCGATGGCGGTCAGCAGGTTCGACACTTGCGCCAGGTGCCCCATCTCCTCGACAGCCGTCGAGTTCAGATGCCGGCGCCAGCCGCGCACCATCGCGGCTTGCTCGCCGGTCATGCCGCCCTCGCTGACGTCGTTCTTGAGCGAGTAGGCGGCGAACAGATAGATGCATGCCAGCCCATGTTCGAGTTCGGCGGCACGCGAGAGCAGATAGATCAGCTCTTCTCGCGTCGTGATGGGCGCGATATGTGAGCGATCAAGCTTGGGGACAGGGGTTACCTGTGTCATGTCTAATTTCCTCTTCTTTCTTCTTTTGTCAATAGCCATGTGTTCATGATCCCTTTCGCCGGAATACCCGTTGACTCATCTTTCATGAAACGAACCAATAGAGTGTAGGCTCTACGGTTTTCTCCTTCCTGCGTCGTTCCTGTTCCTGCTTCATGAGCGGTTATCACTCCTCTGGAGATATTCTTCTCAGAAGAGGCACTTCTACCACAAAGCGGCATGAGGGCCCCTGCGTTCACGCATGGAGGTGAAATGCCGCCGCCGCAGGCGCACATCCCTCTTGACAACTCTAATTGGGTATCATAGAATACGCTCATGAGAACATTCGAGTACCGCTTGTACCCAAATAAGGCCCAGCGCCGTCACCTCATCGCCTGTTTGGCGGAAACGCGCCGTATCTATAATGAGATGCGAGCAGTAGCCAAGCAAGAGTATGAGGAGCGAGGCACCTTCCCGAACAAGTACGAACTGGAAACGCAGTTCAAGGGGCAAGGCAAAGAACATGTCCCAGCCACCACGGTTCAGATGCTTGCTGACAGGCTCACCAAAGCTTTGAAACGCTTTCTGGCCATGAAAGAACTGGGCGCGAAGAGCGGTTTTCCCCGCTGGAAGTCGCCGAACCGATGGCACTCGATCCAACTGCGTCAGTATGGCAAAGATGTGTACTTGCATGAAGACAAGAAACACCTCGTGGTGCCCAAGAAGTTGGGACACCTCCTCAAGATCAAGCTTCATCGCCCTCCTCTCGGTACCCCCAAGACAGTGCATCTCGTCTTGCGTGCGGACGGTCACTGGTATGCGCTCATCGTCTGTGAAACGGAACCACAGGCCGAACACGCTCCTGGTACGTGTTCTCATCCTGATATTGGCATGGATGTTGGCCTCTCGTCCTTCTTGACCGATAGTGAAGGGAACACCATTGCTAATCCTCGCTTCTATCGCACTTCGCAGCAAACCTTGAGGCGCAAACAGCGCCAACTCTCTCGACGTAAAAAGGGCAGCAAACGCTTCCGTAAAGCATCTCGTAACGTTGCCAAGACGCATTTGAAGATTACCCGTCAGCGTCGAGACCATCACTTTAAGGTCGCCAAGCCCTATGCTCTCGGCTATCAACGCATTGCGGTTGAGGACCTTCAGATCAGCAATATGGTCAAGAACCATCACCTGTCGAAATCCATTCTGGATGCTAGTTGGGGTGCGTTCCTCGCTCTCCTTGAAGAGAAGGCTGCAAGAGCTGGTCATCAAGTCATCCGAGTGAACCCTCGCTATACCACGCAGGCGTGCAGTCACTGTGGGGAGCTTGTTCAAAAGTCCCTCAGCGTTCGTACACACATTTGCACCTCCTGTGGCTATGTCGCTGACCGTGATGTCAACGCCGCCAAAAACATTTTGTTCAAGGCCAGGGCATGGCCTTCAGGGACGGCTCCCGATGGGGAACCGGTTGAACTGAGAAGCCCCCGGCTTTAGCCGTGGGGAGTTGTCACTCCAGAGAGACCAGTATTACCATCGACAGAACTGACCTCGTTGGCATCGTGTGCCTGCCTCCAGTAGGTATCAATGCGACCAGGCAGAATATAGAGCACAGGAACCAGGGCATAGAGGGCAAAACAGAGCTGAACACTGTTCAAGCCGAAGAAATGCAGGGGAAGGAACGAGATGGCGATGGCAAGTGAGTAGATGACGGGACCGATCAGATTGCGTATCATAGCGACGCGGATTAAGGCCGGGTCTATGTCCGGCTCAACCAGACGATGTCCGCTGGTAGCATACCAGAGCATCACGTTCAGCAGGATGCCGGTTATTGCCAGGGTCGCGCCATAGAGCACGACAGAGGTTTGATATACGCTAAACTCGCCCAATAATGCTGCTGGAAAGGGAATGAAGGTGACACACAGTAAGTACAGGATATTGAGCCAGAGCAGCTTTCTATCTGCTCGTTTGATATAGTGAAAGAGCCCATGATGTGCAACCCAGAAAATGCCAATCACAATAACGCTCAGCACGTAGCTCAGGTAGGTAGGCCATTGCTTGATGAGAAAGGTTTGTAGTGCAGTATCACTAGCAATGGAAGCTAGTGGAGGAATCTTAACCTCTAAAATTAAAAGCGTCAATGCAATCGCGAATACCCCATCGCTAAATGCTTCGATGCGCTGGGTAGGGAGACCAGCTGAGGGTACTCGATGGTGTCCCTTATCAAGCTGGCGGCTTATCTCACTCACAAGAGGTTCCTTTCAGATACGAAGATGCGTGCCTATATTCAGCGAGATTAACAGTGGGAGCGGGAAGTCCCGCCCCGTTCCAGGGGGCGGGATGAAAGCGACCCATCCCCTTTGATATCTCATACGATAAATGCTACAATATCTACATGGGTACAGAACCACATCAAACCATGCGGGTATGGAAGAAGACACACAAGTTGCTGCGCATGATTGCCGCCCAGACGGATGAAAGTATGGTAGAAGTGCTCCATCGCTTGGCTCAAGTCGAGTATAACCGCTTGCGAGATGGGAACACGACCAGGAGAGAGGATGAAGACCGTCAGGATATATAGGCTAGGCATGCTCTCTTCCTCTCTTTTTCAACGTCTGAAAGCCGCCCAAATGGAAGCGGCTCAGGTCTGGAACGAGTGCATGGAGACCCACAAGCAAGCACGGCAAGAGCATGCACTGTGGCCTGGACGCACCAAGTTGCAAAAGGCTACCAAGGGACGTTTTGCCCTGCATAGCCAGTCCGTCCAAATGATCGTGCATGCCTTCCTTGCCAATGTCCTCGCCACACGGCAACTCAAGCCTTCCAACCCCAAGATGAAGTATCCTTGGAAAACCAAGCGGTTCTATCCCGTGATGTGGCCCGCTCAGGCCGTGAGCCGTGAACATGGGCGTGTGGTATTGCCAATGGGCAAAGGGCGAAAGTCTCTCGTTTTGCCTATCGATCTGCCAGAAGAAGCCGGTGCCTGTACCCTGGTCTGGAAGAATGGCTTTGAGTTGCATGTGTGTATCGAGATACCACAAGCGCAAAACGCTCCGGGTTCGGTTCATGCTACCGTCGATCTGGGTGAGATACATCTTGCGGCAGTGACAACCAGTACCAGCAAGGCGATGATTGTCACCGGGCGTGGTATCCGCAGTCTCAAGCGGCAACGCACCATGCGCCTCCGCAAGATCACCAAGAAGCAAGCCCGCTGCAAGAAGCATTCCCGTCGCTGGAAGAAACTGCAACGTGTCAAGAACAAGACATGTCGTCGCTCTGAACGGCGTATCCGCGATATGCGGCATAAGGCGACGCGACAAGTGATTGACTTCTGTGCTGAGAATGAAGTGGGAAGCCTCTTTATCGGCAATCCACATGGCGTTCGCAACCGTGATAGTGGCAGACACCACAATCAACGCATGGCTTTGTGGGAATATGGCAAAGATATCGACTATCTGACCCATAAAGCCAAACAAGCCCATATCCTGAGCTTCACTGGCTCCGAACGAGGAACAAGTAGCCAGTGTCCCCGATGTGGGCAGAAGCACAAACCCAAAGGCAGGGTGTGGTGCTGCAAGCAATGTGGCTTTATCGGCCACCGTGATCTTGTTGGTTCGATCAATATGCATAAACTTGCGTATGGATCTCAAGTGGAGTTTCCTCGTTCCTTCACGTATCTACGCCCTGGCTCGTCCAGGAGTAGTAGTAGGGCAGACACGCCCCAACGTTGTCTGAGTGAGTCCACGGGTCAACCACTGCGAGCCTCGCAGGTCCCTACGGGGACAGGCCACACCGTGGAAATCGCTCAGAAGCCCGTCAGCCTTTAGGCGACGGGAGTGTCACGAGTTCAGTTTTTTATGGCCCAGGATTGAGCTTAAAATTCCGCTGCGCAAAACCAACCCTTAACAAAGGATGTGCTACCGAGTATACCCGACGAGAGGAAACGCCGCATCCTTCTAAAGGGGGAAAGGAATACGCACAGGGGGGATAAGTGTTACTTAAAAAGAATCTGATGAAACGTCGTTGCGTAAGTATAGGTAAGAGTATACAGATGTGACTAACATGCGTTAAGCATGAAGACATCTTGTGTGCGGCGGTCAATCAGAGGTCACTTTATTTTTTCAGGTACCATGCTGCAACAAACACAGTTACTCTCGATGAAACTTGTCATTCCACCGCTTCCACCGACATTGGTAAAGCGGCCTCGATTGGTTGAACGGCTTCACCAGGGGGTGAGCCGGCGTCTCACCCTGCTCTCCGCCCCCGCTGGATTTGGCAAAACCACGCTACTGAGCGAATGGCATGACAGTTCGCTGGGGAAGAGCTACCAGCTTGCCTGGGTTTCTCTTGACGAAGCGGATAATGACCCGGTACGCTTCTGGTCTTACGTGATCAGGTCTCTTGATATTCTATATCCTGGTCTGGGCGACGATGCCATGAGCCTGTTGCACTCATCTCCCCCGGTGCCCATCGAGTCCGTTCTAATAACGCTGCTCAATGCGATCTCCGACACTTTCGCCTCCGGTGCAGAACAACGTGAGATCGCCCTCGTGCTGGATGATTACCACCTGATACAGGCGGAACCTATCCATCGAACCATCACCTTCCTGCTAGATTTCCTTCCCCGCGATGTCCACCTTATCATCGCAACGAGAGTCGATCCACCTCTTTCCCTTGCCCGCTTCCGCGCTCGGGAACAGTCGAGCGAATTACGGACAAGTGAGTTGCGCTTTACCAGGGATGAGGCGAAAATCTTTCTCAACCAGGCGATGAAGCTTGGCCTTTCGGTAACGGACGCATCCGAACTTGAGGCTCGCACCGAGGGCTGGATTGCTGGATTACAGCTTGCGGCGCTCTCGATACGTTCTCAGCCAGGCACCCCCAACGTGCTTGAAGGTTTTACAGGGAGCCATCACTACGTCTCAGATTTTTTCATAGAGGAAGTGCTGAAGAGGCAGGCAAGGGATGTTCAGGATTTCTTACTGCAAACCTCGTTGCTTCAGCGGCTCTCGGCTGAGCTTTGCGATGCAGTGACGGGGCGAAAAGGCAGCCAGGCCATGCTCGAGCGGATCGAAACATCGAACCTGTTCCTCAATCCCCTCGACGCGCAGCGGCACTGGTATCGCTATCACGCACTCTTCGGTGATGCTTTGAGCAGGTATTTGAGGCGCGAGCATTCCACCGAGTTTGTGCAGGGACTGCACCGGCGGGCTGCTGCCTGGTATGCGCACCATGGTTTCTTCCCCGACGCGATTGAGCAAGCGCTCTTGGGAGCAGATATGGAACAGGCAGGACAGTTCATCGAGCGGGTTGCGCGATCAGTATGGATGAGAGGAGAGTGGGTCAGCCTGCTCGACTGGCTAGAGCGGTTGCCGGGGGGTGTAATACGGCAACACCCAGGCCTTTGCTTTTTCTCGGCCTGGGCGCTCATTGCAGCAAGTCGAGGGTGCGAGGCGGAGCAACGACTGGTTGACGCTGAGGTGGCCTTACGCAAGCAGCAATGTTGTTCGTGTGAAGGGTTTACTCCGGAGACGGCACGGTTGCCTACTGATATGCTCGCCGAACTGATGACGCTGCGCGCTACGCTGGCACGTTTGCAGGAGGATGCTTCGCGTACCATCGCGTTTTCTCACCAGGCACTGGAATTTGTTGCTCAAGGTGATGCCATCCTGCGCAGTATTATAGCTCTCAATCTGGGGCATGCCTATCGCCTGCGTGGGGACGTGAAAGCCGCGACCCAGGCGTTTCGTGAGGCGATTACACAGGGAAGGTCCGCACAGAATACGCATACGGTCCTGCTTGCCATGGGTAGTCTTACAGAGATACAGATTGCTGCGGGGTTGCTTCACCAGGCATATGAGCAACTCGAGCAGGCGTTTCAGTTTGCGAGGGAGCATGGGAGCCACCATGTGCCATTGATGTGTCTCATCCTTACCCAGAAGGGTGAGATACACTACAAGTGGAACGAATTAGAGGCGGCGGCGCATTACCTGAAGCAGGGCCTTGAACTGGGCAACAAACTCGGTCCACAGAATTGGACCATTGCAAGGTACCTCGTCCGAGGCCACCTGGCTCTAGCAAGCGCCATGCAGGTACAAGGGAAAGAGAGAGAGGTGCATGACCATCTCACTCAAGCATCTGCACTTATCCAACAGGCTCAGCTCAACTATCTTACTGCGCAGGTTGCGGCGACGCAGCTTCGCCTGTGGACCTTCCCTGGAAGTTTAGAAGCAGTCTCAGAATGGGCTGCGGAGTGTGGGCTGAGCGTCCTGGATACGCCAGAGACCAGGCGTGAGCACGAATACCTGACGCTCATCCGGTCTCTTATTCGCCAGGGACAGCTAAAAGGGATACAGGAGCTTTTAGAACGATTGCGACAGAATGCCCAGGTTGGGGGACGCGAGGGACGTGTGATCGAGATCATCATGTTGCAGGCACTGGCGTATCAGGCGCAGAGCCAGACAATGCAAGCACTCATGCTGATCCAACAGGCCTTCGCGCTGGCTGAGCCGGAAGGTTACATTCGCCTCTTTGTTGATGAGGGAACCGCGATGGAGACGCTGCTGTCGAAGCTGGTGGAGATGTATCGACAGCGAAAGCTCTCCTTACAAGATCAGTTTTCCTGGGAGTATGTCAAGAAACTGCTGACACAACTCAGCCAGGGGAAGCAGCAATCCACCGATCGATCAAGGAGAGATGTGAGTCATGTTGAGACGGAAAACGGGGTAATCCAGCTCTTGAGCAGGCGGGAGAGAGATATCTTATACAGGATCGCACATGGTTTGTCCAACCAGGCGATAGCCGATGAGATGGTGATCGAATTGAGTACCGTCAAATCGCATCTCAAGCACATCTACCGCAAGCTCAACGTGGACAGTCGTACACAAGCAGTGGTGCTCGCCAGAAAACTGGATCTGTTGTAGGGGGAGGCCATTCAAAAATGGGTGCTGGCTAGCCAGCACCCATTTTTGAATGGCCTCTAAACAATAGTGTGCCAGATTTTCAAGCCAACCTCCTGTGTACTTGCATTCCATCTAACCCATTGTTACAATACCTCCATAGATAGACAAAGGCTATCCGCGAGGTATTTTCATGGCATCATCACAAACTGCGCAGGGACAGGTCTTCAACGGACCCGGCCTCAGGCCTGCCAAACTTATTCTGACCATGATCGGCGTTCTGGGCATCACCGTGCTGGTCCTATTGATTGCCATTCGCGAAGGAATATCAGCGGTCGGTAGTACCATTGTCGCACTCCTCTTTATCGCCGGCTTCCTTATCTACCTGCGCATCGTTGCCCCTGTCCCCTTTACCATTACCCTGGAACCGGAGGCGCTCGTCAAACGCAGTCGCAATGGCGAAGTGATCGAGGTGCCCTGGGAAGAGTTGACACGCATTAAAGAGGAGTTTTTCCCCAACGGCAAGCGCATCAGTATCACCGCCTACCGCAAGCCGACTTCACCACAGCAAAAACCAAAAGCCTGGGCGGTCTATCGCGACGACGTAACCGACATCGATGGCATGGCTAAAACACTCAAAGAGGTAATTCCCGCGACCTGCGAATGGCAAAGCGAAACGGTTCACGAATAAAGGACCTCACGTATAGGCCCTCGCCTCCGTCGCCTTAAACGTCGCATACACGGTCTTACCTTCCAGCAACTCCATGCGTGCAGCAGAGGCCGCAGTAATTTCGGCAGTAAGCAAGGGTGCCGGGAGTGACAAGTCCGTCGCAGTATCCAATTGCATGCTGACACGCACCCGGCCATCATCCATGTTTCCTGAGTTACTAGAAGCCCCTAGATGCAGCAACTGCACAATTTCGCCACGAAAGACGTTGCGTGCCGAGCTATCAGGTGGGGTCTGATAAAGTGTGATACTGTGTGGATCAACCACCACATAGGCTTCCTCATCTGCTCCTGGTGCCTGATCGGCCTGCAAGTGTTCCTCCAGTGTTGCACTGATCTCGATGCCACGCTCATGATTGTCGTCTAATCGGATGGTGCATATCGTGTTTGTCTCACAACGCACCACGCGCCCGCGAAAAAAGTTTGTGCCTACAAGCTCCGCTACATACGATGAGCGAGGACGCTCCAGGAGATCACGCTGGCTGCCCTGCTGAATCAACTGACCATGGTCGAGTACGAGTATGTGGTGCCCGAAGACCAGCGCTTCGAGGTATTGATGTGTCACAAATACAGTTGTGATGCCGATATGGGCCAGTATGCGCCGCAGTTCCTGGCGTACTTCGCGTCGTGTCTGTACATCAAGAGCTGCTAGCGGCTCATCCAGGAGTAATAGTTGTGGCTGCAGCGCCAATGCTCTTGCAATGGCTACTCGTTGCTGCTGCCCACCCGAAAGTTGCGCAGGACGACGCTCATCGAGTCCGCTCAAGCGTACCTGTTCCAGCGCCTCCCCGACACGCCGGCGTATCAACTGCCTCGGGAGATACTGCGCTCGCAGACCGAAAGCGACATTCTCGAAGACACTCAAATGGGGGAAGAGGGCGTAGTCCTGAAAGACGTAACCAAAGGGACGGTGCTGGGGAGGAATGATGATACGCCGCTCGCTGTCAAAATACGTGATACTCTCGAAAGCAATATGCCCACGTTCTGGATGGAGCAATCCAGCAAGGAGCCGCAAAACAGTGCTCTTGCCCGCGCCGCTCTCACCGAGCAGAACAGTCGTTCTGCCCACTTCGGCGGAAAAACTGAGTTCCAGATGGAAGGTGTTGAGATGAGTGTTAAGTGATGCTATAAGCATAGTGTCAGTGTACCTTGTGTGATGTGGCGACCGCAAGGGATCGCCACTACGCTGCAATAGGGTGCAGTTCACATTTTTGCGTCGAGCCAGGCCACCTCAACCTCCCAGGGCGGAGGCAAGTAGAGGCGTGAGTCGAGCCAGGCCACCCCAACCTCCCAGGGCGGAGGCAAGCTCACGCCCCTACTAACCACGCGGACAGTAGAGGCGTGAGCTTGCCTCCACCCTGGTTATCCTCCTCAACTTACTTTTTATAAGTATCATCCCTTGCGTTAGGACCAGTTATATGCTATACTGTAGCCACGTATATATAGTAGCATTCCATTCTGGTCAGCACCCAGCCGGAAAGTGTAGGAAGGAAATGGCGGAAAACCTGGTACCCGCAAGGGGCACCACTACATTATCAAGCACGCAAATGTGCCCACGTTATGAGCACGCAATTCAGTTATTGGGAAAACGCTGGACGGGTCTTATATTAGACGCACTGATGGGGGGACCGCGGCGTTTTTGCGAGCTAACTGCCACAGTGGAAGGGCTATCCGACCGTGTGCTGAGCGACCGCCTGCGTGAATTGGAGCTTGAAGGCGTCATTGAGCGGGTGGTCTATCCGCAAATTCCTGTACGTGTCGAGTATCGACTGACCGAGAAGGGACATGACCTCAAACCTGTTGTGGATGCGATTCACATATGGGCACAGCGTTGGATAGAAATAATTTGATCCTGGCGATGTCGCTTATGCTATACTAGCAGCAGCATGAAAAATTTATGGGCGCCATGGCGCATGGCCTACATTGCGCCGAAGACACCACAACAAGGGTGTATTTTTTGTATTTTTCCTGCCGACGAGAACGATGCGGAGCATTACATACTCTATCGTGGTGAACGCTGCTACATGATGCTGAACCTGTACCCATACAACAATGGGCACCTGATGGTTGTACCCTACCAGCATGTGGGGACCATCGAAGAGCTTGACGCGGAAACCCTTGCTGAGTTGATGGCGCAGGCACAATTAGCACTGAAGGCATTACGCCTGACGATGAAACCCGATGGGTTCAATATGGGCATCAACGAGGGCAAAGCTGCGGGTGCGGGCTTCGCCGATCACGTGCATCTACACGTTGTGCCACGCTGGGAAGGCGATACTAACTTCATGCCGGTACTTGCCGATGTCAAGGTGATGCCGGAGCACCTCGAAACTGTGTACAAGCAACTGAAGCTGGTCCTGACGACGCTGAAGGACGAGACATAACTTTTTAATACGTACATGCGGATGGGTTTCTGGGGGCCGATAATGAAGTTTAAATTTTAATGCGGATATGGGGAAAGCCCCGCCGTGGGCCGATAAATCGGCGGTGGGCACGATAAATCGGCCCCTACGGGTGTGTCGTCCCCGTTCGTGGTATCTCGAGTATTTTGTTAAAATTCATCATCACGCCCCGCGGGCCGTTCTACACGGAGATCCGAGATTATCCCCTGTGCCTCGGACTTTGCAAAATAACAATATACTGATGTGCAATGTTAGGGACGTAACTGGAAGGGTAGCCATAAGGGCGCAGCTTTGTACCTGCTTGATACCAGATGATCTCCCCTTTGGGTACAAACCCCACCGACCTGGCACGGCGAGCTAAATCCACGTGTGTAAACATATACTCTGAGTTCTGGTAGGCATTACGCACAATGATAGCCATATAGCGCCCAGGGCGTAACAGGCGGAAGCAACGGTCAAATACCTCACCCATTGCCTCCAGGTAGTCAGAGTACGACGCTAAATTTGCGAGATCACGCTCTTCGTCGGAACGCATATTGTAGTCACTGCGCCTATTAGAGTGCTTTTCTGCATACTGTTCCCCACCTGCTCCACTCATGGTCTGCTCTAGATGGATGTTGTAGGGCGGGTCCATGACGATAAAGTCGAATGTAGCCGCTTGCCCACCGGCAGAAACCTCAAGTCCCTCTATAGCCGGGATGTTCCCATTGGCCAACCAGCTATCCATGACACTGATGCAATCACCGCAGATCATTGTTTGAGGAAGCAAGTCAGGATTCTCTACAAGCACACGTGCGTAGATATCGGTCCACTGCTGGCTGATCTCAATACCTATACATGTACGAGGACCAGGCGTAGCTATTGATGCTCCGATGAGTGTGCCTCCTACTCCGGCGAAAGGGTCTAGCACGAACATACCCGTTTTTGTGAAGAACTCTATCAGCAGTGCCATAAGCTGTGGTGGCTTATTGGCACCATGCTTTTTACGCAAATTGTGGCTGTATATACTAGGATAGGCTGTGTTGAGAACGCTTTTTGTGAAATAAAGGAAGCGATCGCCACCCATATCGTTAAGGGTGTTTTTAGTGAGTAACTCATGGTTCTGTCTCTTAGAAATCGCCATCCACATTCCTTTCTGCTTTCTTCGGTAAACACATGCTCGATCCTTATCAGAGGAGTCACGACGACGGGCTACTCCGTCGAATCTGCTAGCGCGATAATGCACCCTTCATCGCTGTGCAGGCGCAAACAGGTCAGATCGATCGGCTTCTCATGATCGAGATGCGTCGAGAGGATGAGCTGCCCGGCACCTAACTCTGCTAACCTCACGATCTGTTCTCGGCTGGAAAAATTCAGGGCAATTAAGCGCCGTTGGTTCCCAAACTGACGTAGGTAGACGAAACAGTCTTCAGGGACGTTGTCGACCGGACGATAGCTGCCTCCACTGAGCGCCGGAGTTGTGCGTCGGATCTCAAGCAAAGCGCGGGTCAGAGTGAGCATCGAGTGATGGTCCTCACGCTCAACGGTCACGTTGATCTGCTGGTAATCAGCAGGGATGGGAAGCCAGGGCTCAACATTGGGTGGACAGAAACCAGCGTTCGGGCTCCTGTCCCACTGCATCGGGGTACGTGCCGGGTCACGTCCGAGGCCCAGCCCGGACATGTTCTTCTCCATCGGATCGTAGACTCGTTCTGGTGGGATATCCCCATTGTGCATGCCAATCTCATCACCGTAGTACAGCGTCGGGGTGCCACGCAGGGTGAGCAGCAGCAGCATAGCAAGACGCGCCCGAGCGGAACCAGCCCGACTGACAATACGTGGCTCATCGTGATTGCCAAGCACATTGTTGGGCCAGGCCCCGGGCGGGAGATTCGCCTCGAGTGCATCCACCGACTGACGAATGGCCTGGGCGTTCCATGCTGCGCAGACTAAACCAAAATTGAAGGGCATGTGCATCTCATCCTGGTTTGCACCGTAATAGCTCGCCCATTCCTTCCAGTCGAGGATATGAATTTCACCGATTGCTACACGCGGGTGCTCACCGCCGTAGCCATCAAGTAAACGGCGCAATGCACGATAGATGCCATGGACATCGGGATGTCCCTTATCATAGAGATGGAACTGCGCACTGTAATCGCCCATCGGTTTGTGCATGACTCTTGCTCCGGTCAGATTCGGCGGGTTATCACGCAGTCTGAGGATCCTTCATGATCATGTGGGCGGCGTCGATACGGAAGCCATCCACTTGATGCTCCAGCCAAAAGCGCAGGACATCGAACATGGCAGCTTGCACCTCTGGATTGCGCCAGTTGAGATCAGGTTGCCGCTTGTCAAACGAGTGCAGGTAATACTGTTCTGTAGCTGCATCCCACTCCCAAGGCGAACCCCCAAAGAGGCTGACCCAGTTATTAGGCGGTGCGCTGTGGGTACCCGCAAGGGATACCCCTACAGCATCGGCCCAGATATACCAATGCCGTCGGGATGCGTTCCTTGAGGAGCGAGATTCCAGGAACCAGGGATGCTGGTCAGAGGTATGGTTGATCACAAAGTCAATGATGACTTTGATGCCATGCCGATGAGCCTGCTGTAGCAGTTCGTCAAAAGTTGCCAGATCGCCAAAAACCGGATCAACATCGGTATAGTTGCTCACATCATAGCCGAAGTCAACCATCGGTGAAGGGTAGAAAGGCGATATCCACACCGCCTCCACACCGAGCCAGCTCAGATACTCGAGTTGCGAAGTAATACCTCGCAGGTCGCCGATGCCGTCGCCGTTGCCATCTTTGAAACTGCGCGGGTAAATCTGGTAGATGACCCCGTGTTGCCACCAGGGGGAGGTGTTGAATGTCACGTTTACTCCTTCTCTCAGGTATTTGTTGCTTCACTCAGGGGTGGAGGCGTGGTGATAGTGCGCCGTAACATCAGACTGGGTTGCAAGCGAATAAGTTCAGGCGGAGACCCCCCATCCGCAGAATCTTCGATCTGCGCGATCAATTTCTGCACTCCTAGCTCACCCATGTACTTCATTGGTTGTTGGACGGTGCTCAGTTCCATGATTTCTGAGAGTTCAACGCCATCGAAGCCAATCAAGGAGAGATCAGCGGGCACAGCGATATTCAGGGATCTGGCTGCCTCCAACACACCGATGGCATGCATATCGCTGGCCGCGAAGATCGCCGTAGGGCGGTCTGCACGCGTCAGCAGTTGCAAGGCGGCTCGTCTCCCTCCCTGGCGATCCCATTCGGCGGTGAGCACGAGTTCTGGCTCAAACAGCAGGCCCGCCTCGCCAATGGCACGATGCAGTCCGATGAGACGATCATTGGCTCGATTAAAGCGGAAGTTACCCTTAATAATGCCATTAATAAAGCCGATACGGCGATGACCATGCTCAATCAAACATTTGACTGCCTGGTAAGCACCTTCAACGTTGTCAACCACCAGCGAGGTGAGCAGTGGATGATAGGCATCCACCAGCACCACAGGCATGCCTGCGTGCTTGAAACCTGCGGCAGCAGCGTCGTCGGGAAATATGGAGATTACCAACAGACCATCTACCTTGCGTTGTTTGGGCAGCTTGCGAAAGTAGGAGTCACACTGTTCATTGGTCTGCACATTGTACAGCACTAACTCTCGCCCTGCCTGAGTAATCGTCACTTCCACGGCCCGCAATACTTCCGAAAAGAAAGGGCGAGTGAAGAATGGTACAATGACACCAATAGAACCGGTACGCCTGGAAATCATACTGCGCGCGATAAGATTAGGGCTGTAGTGCAGTGCGTCAACAGCGGCCAACACGCGCTGACGGGTCGCAGGCTTCACGCCCGAACTATCATTAATCACGCGTGAAACGGTTCCAATACCAACATTGGCGATATGCGCCACATCATGGATAGTTGGGATCTTTTCCTGTCTATGGTCATTCATAATCTTTGAAACGTTTCCTTTATTGCACTGCAGTAAGCATACCATACCATGCCACTTCTGTAAAGCCTCTCCCTGTATTTCCGTAGGCAAATAAGTGAAACATCGGCCTCAACATGAGAAAGTTTTCTCTATATTACTGGCATGTACCCCTTTACAAACGCACATTTTTATGGTATTCTTGAAAAGATAAATGGAAACGTTTCCAAAAGTTCGCGTCACATCGAATTCGGGAAAGCTCTGAATAGGCGTTGGTACATCTTGTTGTTGTCGTTTACAGCGGTGTTAAGTGACTTTCTTCTATTTACGTTGACCTGTAAAATCATTACTCCAAAGGAGGATTAGACATGGTTCCCGAACAACGTGAAGCCCTCGACGAAATTATTGTCAAAATACGCGCTGGACGCGTGACCCGTCGCACGTTCCTCGAACGCGCGGTTGCGATAGGCCTGACCAGTAGCGTAGCTGGTTCACTCCTCGAAGCCTGTGGTGGTGGAGGTAGCGGTGGCAGTGGTCAGACGAGGACCATTGTCTGGCAGACTGAGAATGATAACTCAGGCACCTACCCGGCACTTGTAGACAACTACAACAAGACCAACAAGGATGGTGTCCATGTGACCTGGTACAATGGTCCATCCGACGCCAGTAGTCTCATCACCCTCTATGATGATACGCTGCGGGCTCGTAGTGCCTCTTTTGACGTGATGCAAATAGATGTTATCTGGCCTGCCGAATTCGCCTCCAATGGGTGGATAGTGGATCTTACGAGCAGGTGGCCTGCAAGCGCCCGAGCAAATTACCTTCCAGGGCCAATTAAGTCCTGTACCTACAATGGCCAGGTTGTGGCTGCGCCACTGCGTACAGACCTGGGAATACTCTACTATCGTACAGACATCGTCTCCTCACCCCCAACTACCTTTGATGACCTGACGAACCTGGCCAAGAGCAACGCATCCAAGGCCAAGATCGGATATGCCTGGCAGGGAGCACAGTACGAGGGATTGGTGTGTGACTTTGTCGAGGTCCTGGGTGGCTACGGCGGCGCAGTCCTCGATCCCACCAACTCCAAGAGCGTGACCGTTAACAGCCCACAGGGAGTGCAGGCTCTCACCGAGATGGTCAGCTGGGTCGGCACAATCTCACCTATTGCTATCACCACGTTTAATGAGGAAGCATGCCGCCAGGCCTTCCAGAACGGTGACGCCATCTTCATGCGCAACTGGCCCTACGCCTACTCGTTGGGCAACGCCAGCGGTTCAAAGGTCGCCGACAAGTTTGATATCCATGCCCTGCCCTATGGCGGAAGCGGCACCGTCGGGCATTCGTGCGTTGGTGGCTGGAATATGGCTATCAATGCCTTCTCCAAGAACCCCGATGCATCCTGGAGTTTTATGCAGTACATGCTCGGTCCCTATGCCCAGAAACAGCTCGCGATTAAGGGCTCGTTTACACCCTGCTTACAGAGTGTCTACAACGATCCTGATGTACAGTCGAAGCAACCGCTCTTCACCAAATTGCAGCCCATCCTGCAAAATTCCTTGCCACGCCCGGTCTCGCCCGTGTACCCGGACCTTTCGAATATCATTCAGAACCACGTACACCAGGCGCTCACGAAGGTGGCCAGTCCCGCCGCCGCGCTGAGTGCTCTCCAGTCTGAACTGCAAGCGCTCGTCTCGAAGTAATGGTTCGTATCCTGTCAGTTTTGCAGTCGAACAATTAGCAAAGGGGAAAAGTGTCATGGCGACTACCACACAAGCGGCTGTTCTCCCTGCTCGTAAAGTAAGCTTGCGCGAGCGCTTAGATTTGGGCAATGGCGTGTTTCCTTATTTCCTGGTGGCTCCCACCATCCTCATTATCGCGTTGGTGGCCGTCTATCCCATCATCGATTCGGTCCGCCTCAGTCTGCTTGCTAATCCCTTAGTACCGGCTGGCGCGACGTTTGTTGGCTTACGCAACTATCTCCAGGTCATCGGGGATCCCGCCTTCCGCAACTCCGTTGGCATCACCATCGTCTTCAGCGTGGTCAGCGTGGCACTGGAGACCCTCGTCGGCTTTGGCATCGCTTTACTGATGAACCAGGTGTTTTCAGGTCGCGGCCTGGTCCGCACCGCCATTCTTATTCCCTTCGCCTTTCCCACCATTGTCTCCGGCCAGATCTGGTTTTTGATGTTTAACGCCCAAAACGGCGTCCTGACCTACCTGATGCAGGCAGCGCATCTGCTGGCACCCGGTGATTCCTTACTGCGAACGCCGGCTGGCCTGGTGACTGCCGCGATCATCATCGATGTCTGGAAAACCACGCCCTTTATGGCCCTGCTGTTGCTGGCTGGTCTGCAAGTCATCCCCAGCGAGATCTACGAGGCCGCAGGCGTCGATGGCAGCAATCGCTGGCAGTCGTTCTGGATGATCACCTTCCCCTTGCTCAGGAGTGCGCTCTTGATTGCACTCATGTTCCGTCTCCTGGACGCGCTGCGTGCCTTTGACCTGTTCTATATCCTCACCGGTGGCGGACGGGAGATACAGACCTTAGCGCTGTACTCCTATGCCAATATGTTTTAGGGTACGACCCTGGACTTTGCTCCTGGAGTGGCTTCCGCGGTCATTCTCTTTATCATCTGTGCCGTCGTTGGCATTGTGGTCGTCTCAATGACACGTCTGAGCCAGAACTAGTCTACGTCTACAGAAAGGCAGGTCTATCATGGCAGTACGAGAGCAAGTCGTCCCCTCAGCACAGGCAAAGGCTGCCACCACACCAAAGCCACGCACGAACTGGGGAGCCATTGGTCGCTATCTTGCGGTGATCGTGGTGGTCTTCATCGCCCTTGCCCCCTTCTACTGGACAGCGATCACCTCGGTCAAGATCGACGCAGAGATCAACGGGTCACCCACATTCTACCCGCATTCGTTCACCACCAACAACTATGTGCAAGCCTTCTTAAGCGTTCAGCCCGCTTTCGCCAAGGACCTGTTGAATAGCACGATTGTGGCGATTTGTACGACCATCCTGGCGTTGACCTTCGGTTCGATCTGCGCGTATGCCATCGCCCGCACGAAATTCAGGGGAAAAGCAGGCGTGCTGGCAATCATCCTCTCAGTCCAGATGTTCCCGCTGATTGCGCTGGTCGGGCCGCTGTTCGTCTTTTTTACCAGCCCGTCTTTCAATGTCTACAATACGTATGTGGCCCTGATCATCCCCTACCTGGTGATTGCCTTGCCCGTCACAGTGTACTTCTTGACGTCCTTTTTCCGGGATTTACCCCCCGACCTGGAAGAAGCGGCCTTAGTGGACGGGACGACGCGACTGGGGGCGTTGTGGCGCATCATCTTGCCACTGACGGCACCAGGAGTCTTTACCACCGCGATTTTTTCGTTTATCACGGTCTGGAACGACTTCCTCTTCGGGTTGACCCTGACGGAGGACTCCAATGCGCAGACGGTGACGGTGGCGATTCCCCTTTTTAACGGAGAGCACCAGATTGCCTTTGGTGAGGTCGCTGCTGCCGCGATCATCGTGACCATTCCACTGGTGATTATGGTGCTGTTCTTGCAGCGGCGCATTGTTTCCGGGTTGACTGCTGGCGCTGTCAAAGGTTAGGAATAATAGTATACAGCCGCTTGCAAAGCCCCCAGCTTTAGCTGTGGGGAGTTGTCACATACTGCTATATCCCGGCATGCGCGTGCGGTTGGCAGCCGCGCTGCCCCCATACGCTCCCATGTCGAGAAAGATTCCCAGGATTACAAAGAACCAGCCCCACCAGGTCAAGCCATAGCCAGGGATGTAGGAGAAGACGTACATCAGGGTTGTAAACGGCAGGAAGACAATGCCGAGCAGTGGTATGAGAAACGTGTCGAAAGCGCGGTTGACCAATGGGGTAAACACCCAGATGAACAATAACGCCAGGCGTGGGAAAAAGGCTGCGCCTAATGCAAACAGACAAGCCATGATGGATACCTCCTCATCTCTTTTGAGCAAGTGCGTAAATTGGTTCCAAGTACCCCTTCCATCCGCGCCAGGCAGAGTGTTCGCTGCCTCCCGGTGGATGACCTGCAAGGTCTCTGTGCCTGATGCCGTGACCGGCCCGGTGTAGGTCAGACGCTTGCACCTCTGTCTTTAGTGTACTGGCCTGGGAGCGAAAGCGCATCTTCAGAATGCGCTATTTTTGCCACCACCTACGTGAGCGCCTCTCCACTTAGACCGGGTATGTGTAGTGCGATTACACTAGTCGGACGCCTGCAGGCACACCGGGTTCTAGTCTGGAGGCGGTATGCAAAAATAGTGCGTTTAGAAGATGTGTTTTCATCTCAGAGCTCTTACACTCCTTGGTAGGGGCACATAGAAGGTGCCAGGGAGAGAAAGAAGAGATGTAACTATTCAGGTACCTTTCTCGCGCCGCCTGCGGCGGCCCTGGAAAAAGAAGGGGATTTTGCGGGGACACCCCGCGCCCCGGCCAGGGGACTGCGTCCCCCGGCACCTCCTGCTGAAGAGTTACGAAGAGAGGAGGAGGAGGTCAGCGTATCTCAATGCAAGATGTGGTATGCCGAACTCACTCTCGATCCGAGCAGATCATAGAAAGCAAGGTTGATATGCAAGACAAATTCAGAGCGACTTTTCTACCCTTTGCTCGAATGAACGTGATCCTGCAACGCGCTGTAGCTCTGGCACAATCAGAGTCGACCCAATCTATAGTGATGCACCTGGAACGGTCGCTGATGCAGCTCGCATCGATTGAGCAGTACCTCCAACTACGCGTGCAGTGGAATCCAGAGCAGGTGCGGCGGCAGCAAAAACGGCTGGCTCGACAGCAGGCGCGGCTGCAGTGGCAACAAGCAATGTTAGAGCAACTGTGGGATGAATGAATTCTCCACGATAAAGAAATTTAACGACCAAAACCGGTAGTGTCATGCTGAGCGAAGCGAAGCATCTGTCGGCCCATCGAGACAGACCCTTCACTTCGCTCAGGGTGACAAATCATTCCCGACCTTGCTTGTTAGGCATGGTTCAATTTGGACGAATTGTACTTGACAGTTTGAACAGTCACACCGTGTCATGCTGAGCGAAGCGAAGGGTCTGTCTCCATCGGCAGCGAGATGCTTCGCTACGCTCAGCATGACAGGGCTGGACCTTTCTGCTGATAAGGAACTGTCAAGTTCTTTTGAACCGTGCCTTAAATTTCATAATCGGGGGACTACAGCAGTACAACTACTCTTATGAACGATGAGCCTCGAAGGGCATCAGATACGGAATGCCTTGCGTAGGTTCGAGTCCACGACGAAGTAGACCAGAATCGCCGCTGGAATCACGAGATCAGCCAGAAATCCCCATACAGTGGGAGCAGGTTCTGTGACTCCAAGTATACTCGACAGCAGGCTAACGGCTGCAATGAACACTGTCGCCCAGAATGCCCAGCGTTGAAGTCGATACAGCCCCCACACAAAGAAGAACTTCACCAGCCCTAACACCATATAATAGACGCCGAGAGCCGCTCCCACAGCGGGACTTTGAAGAGGGAAGACAAAGCGATCGAGCAAGGAGGTCAGAAGAGCCAGCGCTCCGAAACCAAACTCGAGAATGCCCAGGAGACCCAGAAGTATTGCGATGATCGTGATGCCGACCGGGCGCCTGGCAGGTTTCTCCATCACCCCGATTTGAGGAGCGAGCTGGTGCAGTTCTTCGGTCGCGACGCTTGGATTGCTGCTCGTATTGTTCGTGCTACCGGTATCGCGAGCAATACCGCCCAGGAGGGCTGCCAGCAGAGAAAGCATATCGAAAGTCGCTTCAAAGATGCCCAGCAAACCCAGTAGAATCACGTTGATCGCGCTCCCGCGCCTTGTTGGCCGTGTGCGAGCCATTCCCCCACGATAAATCGGGGGGCTACTGTTGGTGTTGTTCATACGTTTCCTCGATAAAGGAGTCCCCCACGAAGGATTTAAACGCGCTGCGCAAGCTTCGCTGAGGGGGCTACTGCTGGCTCGCCCGTTCCAGGGCCCGGGCAAATTCCAGCACATGTGCAAAGCGCCGGGACGGGTCTTTGGTCATTGCCTTCATCACGACGCTTTCGACCGGGCGCGAAATAGAAGGGGCACGGTCGCGCAAACGTGGGGGAGGGGTGGACAGGTGGTGAAGGCACATGTGCAGGCCGGTTCCCTGAAAAGGCAACTCACCACAGAGCCATTGATACACCATCACCGCCAGGGCGTACTGGTCGCTCGCGGGAAGAGGATGCCCACTGATCTGCTCGGGCGCCAGGTATTCGGCTGTGCCTCTCACCACGCCCGGGTCGCATGGACGGTTGTCCGTCGTAGTGATTGCAATGCCGAAATCGCTGAGCCAGATTTCGTTGTGCGGGCCGAGCAACACATTGGCGGGCTTGACGTCGCAGTGAATCAGGCGGTGATTATGCGCATATTGCAACGCACTCGCAATCTGCTTGACTGCGGGCAAAACGGCGTCCAGCGGAAGCGGTACCTCTGCTGGAAAGCGCTGCCTTAAGGTTCCCCCCGGCGCATACGCCATCACCAGGTAGGGAATGCCCCCCTCCCATCCAAAATCCAACGCCCGCACGATGTGCCGGTGCCTCAGGTGAGCGAGCAGGCGCGCCTCGAACTGGAAGGATAGCAGATCGTCGTGGCTTGTGTAACGGAAATTCACCAGTTTGAGAGCTGCTCTGGTACCAAGGTAGGTATGCATGCCCAGGTAGATGGACGCGTAGCCGCCTCGTCCAATCTGGCGAAGCAGCATATAGTTACCAATCTGCTGCCCTTCAAGAGATGCTCTCAAGTAGATATTCTCATTGTTCCCGCTCTGGTCCCTTTGCTGCCGATCGTTGGCATGCCCCTTATTAGATGCGCTTATGCGATGCGGCAGCGCGCGACCCACCTGCTCTGGCATCTCCAGTCCTTGAACCAGGTTGCCCACCCTACCATCCAGGGCACGGGTTGGCGTCTTGCCCAAGGATATTGCAAGCATATCTTGCTCTGTATCTGATTCGTCGATATACATGGGTAAACCTCTTAATGTTGCCGTGAGCAAGACGACGAATGAGCCTCCAGTCTCATTTCACCAGCCCGTGCTGTAAGGCCAGGGCAACCATCTCGGTTCGACTCATCGCTCCTAATTTTGAGCGAATGCTGCGGACGTGAAATTTTACCGTCGGGGTACTGATGACCAGCCGCTCCGCGATCTGGTCGTTGGACAGGCCTTCTACCAGCAAGGCCAGGACATCGCGCTCCCGTTCGGTCAGGTCTTGTCCAGGTGAGGTAGTGGCACGTACCAGCGCCTGTACTGCTGCCGGTGCAAGTGTTGGCTTTCCTTGCGACGCCTGCCTGATCGCCTCGGCCAACTCATCGACCGCTATATCTTTCAGCAAAAAACCAATGGCACCCGCCAGCAGAGCCTCCTGTACCAGGCGTCCTTCAGGAAAGCTGCTCAATACGAGCACCTGCACACGTGGGCAAGTTTCGCGCAGCGCTCGCGTGGCCTTGATACCGCCCTTGTCAGGCAGCATCAGGTCCATCAGCACAACATCTGGCTGAACTTCGGGAAACAGGTGGAGGGCCTCTTCAGCACTGCCAGCTTCGCCAACGACTTCGATATCCTCAAAGGCGAGTAGCGAAAATTTAATGCCATTGCGCACGATTGCATAACCATCGACAACCATGACGCGAATCGGGACACCTTCGGCCATTGGTCACTTCTCCTCAACCTCTGAGGCCGGGTTCGATTCCAATTAATTTGGGTAACAGAATTTTTTTGTAACTATGCAGGTACCTTTCTCGCGCCGCCTGCGGCGGCCCTGGAAAAGAAGGGGATTTTGCGGGGACACCCCGCGCCCCGGCCAGGGGACTGCGTCCCCCGGCACCCCCTGCTGAATAGGTACATTTATTTGGAGTTTAGACTAAATTCTTGTGAAGCAAGGTGGGAAGGCGTGTGAGCCATACTTTATGGGAATCGCGTGATCCCAGTCTACAAATCGCTTGATGAGAAATTAGTCTAAACATGAATTATATTACGATAAGATATTCAGCAATGCATCGCGTGAATGCGCTATTTTGCCTCTCCCAGTAACTAAGCAGGTACCTTTCTCGTGCCGCCTGCGGCGACCCTGGAAAAAGAAGGGGATTTTGCGGGGACACCCCGCGCCCCGGCCAGGGGACTGCGTCCCCCGGCACCCCCTGCTGATTAGGTACCTTTCTCGCGCCGCCTGCGGCGGCCCTGGAAAAGAAGGGGATTTTGCGGGGACACCCCGCGCCTCGGCCAGGGGACTGCGTCCCCCGGCACCTCCTGCTGATTAGGTACCTTTCTCGCGCCGCCTGCGGCGGCCCTGGAAAAGAAGGGGATTTTGCGGGGACACCCCGCGCCCCGGCCAGGGGACTGCGTCCCCCGGCACCCCCTGCTGATTAGGTGCCTCTCCCACGATAAATCGGGGAGCTACGGGGGGGGTGACTGCATAAGCACAGAAGGTATGAGGAGAAGCTGCATAATTTCGGCCGGGGAGGCATAATACGTTTGCACTAGTTAAAACCGATACACCAACCTGAGTCCAACTAGTGCAAACACACTACGCAAGAGTGTCATGGAATATAATCATGTACTACTGCAGATTGTGTTCGAGAGTGTAGCGAGTGGCCCCGGCACGCGAGGAGACCCCCAGCTTGCCGTAGATCGACTGCACGTGGACATTGACGGTATGCGGACTCACGATGAGCTGCTCGGCGATCTGGTGGTTGGTCAGCCCCTGGGCAACCAGGCGCAGCACCTCGACCTCGCGCCGGGTCAAGTTGGCGCGAGGCATAGATGGTGGAATGGTGGATGCAGCGGGCGAAGACGTTGCCAGCATCGCCCCATGGGCTTTTTCTGCTTGTTCCTGCTCCTGGGCGGACATCGCCTGCTCCGGCGTCATCTCCAGCCCCTGGTTCCACAATGTGGAAAAGACCTCCTTCCCCACCCGCGCACGGGTCTCGGCCAGCGCGCGCTCGTAGAACGGCTGCACTCTCCCTAGCGGGCTGTAATACCCGTGGGCGGCCCTCACCGCCTCTGCAGCAGCCAGCAGGTGCACCGCCCAGGCCGCCTTACCCTCGGCGAGGGCGATTTCCCCCAGTCCCTCCAGACAAGAGGCCAGCACCCACTTGATCCGCGGGAGGAGCCAGTAGCCCTGGAATTGCGTAAGGCTGTCCTCAAACAGGTGGCGTGCCTGCGCCAAGTCGCCTGTGCGCAGAGCCAACAGTCCAAGACCGTACAGCGCTCGGCCGAGATTATAGGTGCCTTCCAACTGCTGCTCCACTGCCAGCGCTTCCTGAAGGAGGGTATATGCAGGCCCCTCTTCTCTGGCTGTGGCCAGGGTGGAGGCCAGCAGAATGCGTGCTTCCACTGCGAAGACGGATTTGCCCAGTGTCGTGAAGAGCGCGACGCTCCGCTCAAGAAGTGGGCGGGCGCGTGTCGCATCGCCCTGGCTGTAGATGGTCCATCCCAGATAATACAGAGCTATAGCGCTTCCCCAGACATGGCCCACCTCCTCGAAATAGCTCAGGCTCTCTTCCAGCAACGCGTGTGCACGGGTAAACTCCCCACGGAGCAACAGGATGACTCCCATACTTTGCAAGATCGTAGCGCTGACCCGGTGATCGTCCAATTCGCGGGCGAGCTGCAAGCCCTCGTCGAGCATTGCGGTGGCGGTCTGCATCTCACCGCGATTGTGGGTGAGCAGTCCCAGGTAATTCAGGGCTTCAGCCAGGCCGTGCTTGTCGCCCAGGGTCCGGAGCAGGCGCTCGCTTTCTGCGAAGAGCACCTGCGCCTGCTCTGGAGAGTCTTGCAAGAAGGCCAGGTAACCTGCCGCAGACAGCGCTTTGGCTCGCACATGCTCCGAGACGGACGCCTTGTCGTCTCGACTGGTTGCCAGACCCTGCTCCAGGAAACGCCGTCCCTCGCTTAAATAGCCGCCCAGCAGCCAGAATCGCCGCAGAGCGCTCGCCAGCCGCAGCGCCTCTTCCTTCTGTTTGCGCTCGAGGAGGAACTGGAGGGCAGCCATGATGTTCTCTAACATCAGTTCCAATTGCTCCCTCCACACGGCCTGGGTAGGTCCAACTAATGCGAGCTCAGCTTCCTCGGCAAGCTCCAGGTAGTAGGCGGCGTGGGCCTGCTGGCAGGGCTCTCGTTCCCCGTAGGCCTCCAGTTCCTCCAGGCCATATTCGCGGATTATCTCCAGGAGGTGCAGGCGCGGTCCAAGCATGGCTTCGTGCTCGTGTTGGTGCAGCAGGCTGTGATCGAGCAGGGAGGCCACCAGATCCAGGGCAGGGGTGTGAATATCCCCCGGCGCAGTGCAGATGGCCTCTGCTGCTTCCAGGGTACAGTCATCCACAAAGACACTCAGCCGGCGCAAAAAGGCTCGCTCTTCTCGGTTGAGCAGCTCATAGCTCCAGGCAAGGGTATCGCGTAGGGTGCGCTGGTGGGCGGGAGCATCCTGTCTACCCCCAGTCAGGACCTCCAGACGGTGTTCCAACCGGGCGAGCAACGTGGAGAGGGGGAAGAGCCGGATGCGGGCCGCCGCAAGTTCGAGGGCCAGGGGCAGGCCGTCCAGGCGACGGCAGATCTCAGCGATAGTGCGCGCATTGTTCTCGGTCAGTCGGAACTCCGTTCTGACGGCTTGCGCCCGCTGGACGAAGAGCGCTACGGAGGCCACCTGGGAGAGAGCCTCGACTGCTGGGAGTAGCTGCTCGTCGGGCAGCGCCAGCGGCGGGACGGCCAGTTCGTATTCGCCCTCGACATGGAGTAGGGCACGACTGGTGACGAGCAGCTTGAGGCGCGGGCAGGCCGAGAGCAGGGTGGTCAGCTGGAGGGCTGCGGGTAGCACCTGCTCGAAGTCGTCCAGCAGGAGCAGGATCTGCTGGTCATGCAGCATGGCGGTGAGATGCTCGCTCAGCGGCAGCTCTCTGCTGGTAGGCAGGCCGAGTGCATGAGCCAGTGTGGGTAGCACCAGGGACGGGTCGCGGATGGCGGACAGTGAGACGAAATAAACGCCATGGCGGAAGGCCTGCGCCTGGAGCAGTTCGGCACCGAGGTGAAGTGCCAGGCGGGTCTTGCCGACGCCTGGGGGACCGGTCAGAGTGAGCAAATGCACTTCAGGGTGCAGCAAGAGATCGCGCACGATACGTATCTCCTTAGCGCGGCCTAGCAGAGGCGTGAGTGGGGCAGGCAAGGGCGGCAAGGCGGCTGGGGTGGTAGGGGTGAACGAGCCAACGGCCAAAGGCAGATGGGAGAGCACCTGACAGGCCTCCTCGAAGGCGGTGGCGAAGCAGAGCACATCCACGAAGCGCTGCGTCGGGTCTTTGGCCAACCCCTGACTGACGACCTGTTCCACCCCAGGCAGCAGGTCGGGCAGGTACTCCCACAGGGGCACCGGGGCACTGTAGAGCTGCTGGTGGGTGAGCTCGGCGACCGAACCCTGGAAGGGAAGCTGGCCGCAGAGCCACTCATAGACCATGACCGCCAGGGCATACTGGTCACTGGCAGAGGAAGGCTGGCCACGGATCTGTTCGGGAGCCATATAGGCCAGCGTGCCCAGGCGGCTTTGCACTTGCAGGGCATCCCCGGGAGAGGTGAGTAGTGCCAGGCCGAAATCGCTGAGCAAGACCTCGTGCTTGGGACCCAGGAGCAGGTTCTCGGGTTTGAGGTCACGGTGGATGATGTGTTGATCGTGGGCATACTGCAAGGCCGAGGCGATGGCCCGCACGTAGGCTAGCACGGTGGACAGCGGCAGGCGGCTGCCTGCTGGGTACAGCTGACACAGGTTGCCATGCGACGCGTAATCCATGACCAGGTAGGGCGCGTCGTCCTGGAGGCCAAAGTCGAAGACGCGAATGATGTGCGGATGCACTAACTGCCCAAGCAGTCGGGCCTCGGTGAGGAAGGCCTGGCGGCTGACAGCCCCAGGATGAGCGTGCAGGAGCTTGATGGCCACACGGGTATTGAGATAGAGGTGCTCGGCCAAATAGACGTCGGCGAAGGCTCCCGCGCCGAGCTGGTGCAGCAGGCGGTAGTTCCCCAGCCGCTGGCCCACACAGTCTATGCGCTCACTCATCACGGTATAGCTTCCTTTCCATCCATGTCACTAAACGCATTCACGTCCCTGGACGCTGCCGTACCTCGACCTTTTCGGTAGACCTCGTTCCGTTGCTCTGTGCATGTCAAAGCCCGATCTCTTCGAGATCGAGAACAGAGAAGGAGAGTCACATGGCTCAAACTACGTTGGGTACAGACTACACAGCGAAATCAGTAAAGGAGATCTCTTTCCCTCGTCAAGAAAGTATCAGATGAGCATCATGAATAGCACAGGAAAGAGAAACAGCAGTAAATCCTGTCCATAGACAGTAATCGGATGATGCAGTTGGAAATGTAATTGCCCCTAACATCGAAAAGAGTAGAAGTGTGGCAAACGCAATTATACTATCGATCATGACACAGGCAAGCGAAAGAAGAATGATCACCGGATTGGTAATGGGAAGCACACTCAGCAGGAGGTAGAGCGCAGATGCAACGATCATTGCGATCGCTTGTGGACGTTGAAATATCTTCATCATTGTGGCATTTGTCCATGCCTCCTGGTCATCAAAACTAAGAGAGCACACAGAGAGAGTATAAATGAGAGGTAGGGTTTTATACATCCTGCATAAGGAGCGTCTTTCGACCAGGTTTTTTCCTAACCGAACGGTTAGGAAAAAACCTGGTCGAAAGACGAGGGTTGCTTAAAGGTACTAAACTTGCGCGAGGGGCAGTGCAAAGGAGAATATGCTCCCTCTGCCTGGTTCGCTCGTGAGCCACATACGGCCACTATGCTGGCGAATGACCTCGCGACAGATGTAGAGGCCCAGTCCCAGACCCTCGACGTGCACGTTGTCCCTGGTCCGCACCCGGTAGAAGCGCTGAAAAAGCGCGGCGTGGTGTTCCTGGCTGATGCCAGAGCCCTGATCGCGCACCCAGATCACTACTTCCTGCGGTGCGATGGCCTCCGCCTGGCGCTCGATCCCCACGACCACTGTTGTATGGGGAGGGCTATACTTGATGGCGTTGCCCACGAGATTGTGCAGTACTTGCTCAATCCAGAACGCATCAAAGGAAGTGAAGATGGATTCCTCGCTGGCCTCGAGTACTACCTCATACAGGGATGTGCCCTGATACTGTTCCACCACTGATCGCACCAGGGCCGCGAGGTTGGCCTGCTGCGCCGACTTCATGGCAAGAGATCCGCTTTGGATTCGTGACACATCGAGGCGCTGGCCAATCAGTTCCTGCAAGGAACTCATGCGATGCAGGATCGTTTTCACCAGGGAAAGCTGGTGCGCGTTTACCTGCTGCTGGGCGTGCTGGTCGAGGGACGCGCCTTGCTGCTTCAGCAGGCTGCGCTGGAGCAGTTGTGCCGATCCATTGATGGCGGTGAGCACGTTGCCCAACTCGTGACTGACCATCAACAGCAAGAGCTCGTTTCCGGGTGTGTCGTTCGGGTAGCTAGACGTCGGCGCCCGGTCCTGGTTGCTCTGGAAGGCAAGTTCACTGCGTAACGGGTTTTCCGCAGTTGTCGCATGTTCTTCCTCTGTCCATGTGTGTGTTGTCCTGACTTTTCCCAGTGCGATTTCTTTGGGACACAACAGCCCCAACTCGTCCGCAATTTGGTCTTTCATGGTGTCTGAGCTCTCCATAAATCCTCGTAGCCTGCTTTCGCACAGGCGATGGCATAGAGCAGCGCTCTTATCTTTCATCGGTGGTCATCATATCGATGACCGCCGTGCAGGCAAGTATCAAGACATCGTCAACACCAGGGATAAGGTCCACCCCGTATGTGTCGGCAACACGGAACCACTTCTTCGAAACCTCAGCAACCCGTTGACGTCCATCACGTATCTCATATTCGTGATCCAGGATATTGCCTTGCGCCTCCAGGGTATCTGCGCCCGCCACGTGAATGTCGAAGCGCTGGCGAAGGGGGGCAATCAGGGCTTTTTTCACTGTGGCTAACACCTTCCCGTGGCGGTAGACGCTGTAAGTGTCTTTGATAGGTAGTACGCGTTCCTGTATCGAGGCAAGTTCATTGCCACTCATGTCCTTAAAGGCCAGGTGCTCCCGTAAGCGGTAGGCTTTCCCATCGACAAAATAGACGCGCTGCCCCAAGGCATTCTCAATGTAGTAATCATCGCCAAACGCGAGGAGCCTCTGACGCATGTGATAGCGCCCTCCCCCCACCTCTTTTGGCTCCATCGGTTCGCCTGGTCTTATCCGAAACACGTCATCTTCTCCTTTCTCCTTTCGATGTGTTTAAACACTTCCTTCAGTATAGAGTCCCTTTGGTCGGAAGCACATCTTCAGAACGCACTATTTTTGTGCGCTCTGACACCCATCCTGGGCATGAACTGGCGGATTGCATAGAGTGTTTATACTAGTGGGTCGATTGCCTGGCGCGGTGTCCTGGAGGGGAAAAATAGTATGTTCTGAAGATGCGTTCTCGTCCAAAGGGAAGTACCTTCGAAGGAGTGATTGTGATTCTTTATTGAGTCAAGAGCGTCAAGCTTTCTGTGCAGGTAGAAGACCAGACAAGGTTAGTGAGGATGCCGTGTAATTGCAATGAAATCAATCGATGACCAGGCGGTAGTGCAGACAGCAGAGAAAGGTTTCAAGTCCATACGGGATTTTGTGGCCAAAATCAATAACGATTGGGTCTTCAGCCTGGCATCAGGGATTGCTTTTAACCTGCTCGTCTCTACCATACCAATCATTATTGCCATGATTTCCCTCGCCGGATTTATTTTTGGCGACCTGGATCCGAATGTAAAACAAGAGCTCATTCAGCGTATTCAAAACGCCTTTCCTCCGCCCATTCCGTCGGAAGATATAGTGGGTGTGGCCCTGGATTCACTGAACAAAAGTGCTGGCTTATTGGGCATCATCGCCGTTTTCGGGGCGGTATTCGCTGGTTCAGGACTCTTCATTACGATGGAGGGATATTTCGATATCATCTATCACAGGCCCCCGCGAGGTCTCATCCAACAGTATATGATGGCCGTAGGTATGATCTTATTGTTTGTCGCGCTGACACCACTGATGATATTTGCGGACTCTTTGCCAAACTTGGTACACTCAATTTTACAGGCAGCCCCTCACAGCCACATACCTGGCAATGGTTTGCTGTTTGACGCGATCGGTATTATCTCCGGGTTGTTCGTCTCGTGGGTCTTGATAGAGGCCATATACATAATCGTGCCCAATCAGCATATAAGCTTTCGTAAGAGCTGGTTTGGAGCACTCTTAGCAGCAGTTGCTTTACAGGTTTATCTCGCACTCTTCCCATTCTACGTAACACATTTCTTGAGCAGTTATACAGGGGCAATTGGCCTGGCAGTTATTCTCTTGTTTTTCTTCTACTACTTTGCCGTAATCTTGCTCATTGGCGCTGAAGTCAACGCCTTTTTTGCAGAAGGTATTCGCGCCCTCCCTGACAATCTTGTGATGATGATACATGACCTCACAAGTCCTTCGCCAGCAAATGGGAAGACACGCAAGAGTAGACCGTAGGCTCTCAATCAGAAGAATGAAAAAGTGGCTGCAATAGTGCAAACATACTATATGGTCAACCTGCGCCGTCCTTATCTCCTCGCCCAAGGCATACAAAAATAGCGTGTTCTAAGGATGTGTCTTCGTTCGCGGAGCGCTATACTCAATAGAATTAGGTGTGATCTGCGTCCAGATCTTTGAAGACACCAGGGCACCTACTGAACAGAAGGGATATACGTCTTATAAGCCCGCTGGAGTTCTGGAGGTACTTTCAGGCCCGGCTGGTAATCATCACACAGGAGGGTTTTTTCTCATGACAGTACTCGATTGGTTTCTGACAGTCATTCTTTTCAGCGTCTACCTAGTCTGTCTCTTTACCGTGTGCATGCTTACCTTCAGGAAAGGATATTTCTTGTTGGGGATTATCGGCATCTTCTTTCCTTTCCTCTGGCTCATTGGGGCGATCTTACCGCCCAAACTGGGCTCCCAGTACGAGGTCGCAGAGAGTACGCGCAGGAGCGCGCAGACCGAGCAGATGACAAGTTAGCTAAGAGGAACAGCCAGGGCACTTCAAACTGTACTGGGGATTCGACAGATGTGTAATCCTGACGAGAGAATGCAAGATGAGGTGACCGGAGTATATGCGCTATCTACATTCACCCTCAACAGAAGTTGCTGATAGCGACTTGATTCAGCGAGCGTTCGTCGACGATCAGGATGCATTTGAGTCCCTGGTCCTTCGCTATTATCCAATGATATGCAAATTTGCCTACCGTTGCCTGAAGGATTATGATAACGCCCTTGACGTCTCACAGCATGTCTTCCTCAAACTGTACCTTTCCATGTCAAAGGTCCAGGCTTACATGGCCGCTCCACGCGGGGAAAAAACCATTAAAGCCTGGCTATTCCAGGTCGCCTGGCATCGCTGCATAGATGAACTTCGTAAGAAGGAGAAATACATCTTGTTCTCTGAAATGCGAGCAGCAGAGGCCGAATACCTCTTAGAGGAAATTCCTGATCCTGGGCCTTCGCCAGAGGAAATTACAGAAGGGCGCGACTTGCAGGGCCTACTCGCACAAGCTATTCAGTCATTGCCCGCCAGGTATCGCCTGGTGGCAATCTTGCGCTGCACAAGGCAAATGACTTATGAGGAGATAGGGAAAACGCTCAATATGCCAGTAGGCAGGGTGAAGGCCTTCTACAGTCGTGCTCGACCGCTGTTGCAAACTGAACTGCTCTCTGCGCTGCGTCCTTAGCAGAGATCCAGTCAAGTAAAAAGAAGATTTCATGCACCCATCTAGCATGCGTTTTTTTGTGGCTCTGGTTAGATGGGAGATGCTGACATCCACTCATAATTCTTCTGGTGGGCCTGCGGCCCACTTTGAGAGAAAGGAGAAAGCGAGGACACCTCGCGCTCCGGCAAGGGACTTCGTCCCCTGCACCCCTGATTTATGAGCGGATTTCAGGGGAGATGAACTTGACATTTGACATTCCTTGCTGCTACCATTGAAAGACGGAAAGCTCTCTGTAAGTGAGTAGAGCAGCGAGGGAATGGCTATGGAAGAATCACGAACGTGGCGTGACCTGCTCAAAAGGATTATCGACAATTCTCAAGAAAAGCACCGCATTGCTGAGGCGCTCAGCATCCATCCAATCACATTGGAGCGTTGGGCGCATGGCGATGCGATCCCGCGTCCGCGAAACCTGCAGCGTTTGCTCGAAGTCGTTCCTCAATATCGTGCAAAGTTTCGACCTTTGATCGCTCAGGCATTCGATGGATTTTCCTATACCCCACCTGCCGATGTATCACAGAAGAACATCCCGGTCACGCTCTACAACGACGTTCTCCATCTTCTTTGTACCGTTCCCGAGGAGAGACGCTTCTGGTCTATCTGCACTGCTGTCCTGCATGATGCATGCAGGCGGCTCGATCCGGATCGTCTTGGATTACAACTGAGTGTTGTGCAGTGCATGGCTCCAGCCTATGGGAACACTGTTCGATGCCTGCGAGAGCGTCTCGCACTTGGGACTCCCCCGTGGAGCGAACAAGTGGAACAACGGGAGAGGCTCTTTGGCGCGGAGTCACTGGCCGGATTCGTCACCACGACAAGCCGTCAACAGACCGTTGAGAATGCCAGTAAAGAGCATTCCGTCCCAAACCATCTACCAGAACATGCCAAAAGCGCAGTCGCATCCTCTATCATATACGTGGGCCGTGTAGCAGGGTGCCTTTTTGCTGTCAGCACTCGGCCTGACTATTTTTGCCGGCCTACTCTGCTTGATCTCATCCAAAACTATGCACAACTGCTCACGCTGGCTTTTCGTCCGGAGGATTTCTACGAACTTGAGCGTATTGAACTCCAGTTTGTGCCATCGTTCCAGGTGCAGCAGTCATATATCTCTTCTCTCCAACAGCGCATTCTGGCACTGTTGAAGAAGGCAGTTCTTGACCAGCGCCCCATCAGCTATGATGTTGCAGAACAACACGCGATGTGGCAGATAGCAGAAGAACTCTTGCAGTTCTCAACACCTCCAGCTCCAGCAGGATGAGAGCGTTCAGCGCTGCAGAGAACAGGGCGCTCTCTCCCTGCCCTCGCGGTCGCCCCAGAAGCTCTCCAGCCGGTGGAGGGGGCTGATCAGCCCTTGCAAAGATAGGTTTTTGGGTAAGCTGCCTGGGAAGGGGCTTAGATACCAGATACGGCGGGCGACCATAAAGGCCCACCCATCCACTCCACACCCCGCTCGCCCCTACGGACTCGATGGGCACGCTCCAAAAAACCTACCAGTGAAGGGCTGATCAGCCGGGGAGTGGAAAGCGCACGCTGAGTGTAGTTCCGTTCTCGGGAGCCCTGTCGATGGAGAGTTGTGCATCGAGCTGCTCAGCGTACTTGCGGATGGTCTGCAATCCTGGTCGGCTGAGCCAAGAGTCATGCTCGTCAAAACCTATGCCCTCAGCGCGTACTTCCAGAACCACCGTCTGCTCCTCCTGTTGCAGACGAAGCGTGATGGCACTGGCAAGGGCATGGCTGCTGAACTGGTATAGTGCTTGTTGAACGATGCGATACAGGGCGTACTTGCTCTTGACCGGTAGTCTGGGCTCAGTTCCCAGGCGCTCCTCCACCGGCACGTTCCGACGCAGGCGTATCGCTGCCAGGTACCGCTTCAGGACGACGATCAGCCCCTCAGTCTCAAGCAATTCAGGTTGCAGTTCTACGTCCAGCGCGTGTAAATCAGCCAGGCCCATCTTGGTGAGTAACTGCGCGGTTCGCAATGGAGCCATTGCCGCTGTGGCATCGTTGACCAGCGCCTGCCGGATTTGTTGCGTACAGCTCTGAATGGTAGACAGATGGATAGCTACTGCCTCATGCAACTCGCACACCAGGTGGATGCGCTCCAGGAACGAGGCGTAGGTGTGGGCCTGGGTAGCCAGTCGTGGATATTCCAGCGCAAAGAAGGCGGCCTGGGTGGCCAGGGCAAAGGCAAAACGGGCATGCTGGGGCGTATAGGCGTGCGGCTGGCTATGGTTGAGGGTGAGGATGGCTAGCCCCTGCTCCTGCACGAGCAGGGGTACGAGCATCCAGGAACGAAATTGCCATGCCATAGCTGGTGCGTGCTCAAGGACGCGCAGATACAGCTGGACGAAACGGGGATCTGTGTGTAGGTCGTTGATAATGATCGGCTCGCGTAGCTCGCTGGGCGCTGCTAGCAGAGCCTCCTGTACTATGAGTCGATACACCTGGGTGTTCCGCGTAGCTGCGGGGGGATACTGCTGGGCCAGCAGGGAAAGCTGGTCGTCCTGGATACAATACAAGGCTGCTCCGCTGTAGTCCACGACTGTTTTGAGTTGCACTAGCAGGCTGTCGAGCAGGGCGGACAGGTTGCGAGTTGAGGGTGCGGCATGGGAGATCTCCAGGAGTAGCTCGAGCTCGCGTGTCTGTTGTTGCACGCGCGCCTCCAGAGCCTCCTCTGCCCACTTACGCCCGATGCCCTGAGCGACGGCGTTCGCCAGCAACGCCAGCAGTTCGAGGGTCTCTGTGCTGAAGCATTCGCGGGAGAACAGTGCCATGACACCGACGACACGCTCCTCCACGAGGAGGGGATAGCCTGCGAAGGCGCTGATGTGCTCACGCTCGACCCAGCCAGTGGTGCCCAGGTATGGATCGTTGGGCACATCATTGGTAAGATAGGGCTGACGCCGCCAGACGATGTGCCCAAGAGTCAAGGCGAAGGCCGGATCGCAGTATTGCTCGTCCAGGAGTGCCGGGTCGCAGGTGCTGCTGGCCCACAGGTCCAGCGCCATCTCCGCCTCCTCCGCGAGCCAGATGAATGCCCAGGCCACCCGCAAGTGATCCTCCAGCGCCTGGCAGCAACGCTGTAGCATGGTGGGTAAGGAGCTTCGTTCGGTCAGCGCCTGGCTGACTTCCGCACGTAAGGCCAACCAGCGCATGCGTTGCGCTTCTTCCTGCTTGCGTTCGGTGATGTCCGTATGCCAGCCAAAGGCACGCAGCGGGGTGCCGCTGGCATCGCGCAATGAACTGCCGTGCAAGAAAAACCAGCGGTAGCTGCCGTCTTTGTGACGCAGGCGATACTCGACCTGGTAGAAGGGTGTGGACCCATCGAAATGGCGCTGCAGGGTGAGCAGCGCAACTGGCAGGTCCTCGGGGTGGACACGCTCGCGCCAGGCGTCATAACTGTTGGGAAGCTCGGCGTCACCAAAGCCGAGTATCTCCTTCCAGAGTGGGGAGAGGTAGAACTCGTTGGTGACGAGGTTCCAGTCCCATAAACCATCATTGGTTTCCTGCACTGCCAGAAGCATGTGCTTCGTGGTCTCGTCGAGGCTAGGCGTCCTCAAGGCTCATCCTTAGCTCCATCTCTCTTGAGAAGATGACCAGACCCCCAGGATTTGAGTCCAGTGGGTAAGGGGTACTCCAGGATCCATTACGAATGTGTATCTTAGGATATCACAGATTGCATGCGCATAGCAATACGGGTCCTTATCCCTTCGGGAAAAGTGCAATCATGTCGCACCTCTCGCTCCACACGACGCGCCTTGGTACTAGCAGGTGTGCTCGCCCATCACTCCGCCACCCACACTTGCACCGTCTTATCCCTGCTCCCCGAGGCGATATCCTTGCCATCAGGGGACCATGCCACCGCAAGCACTGCACCGGAATGCCCATGATAGGTGAAGACGTTCCCTCCATCCACGGCATCCCACACCTGCACTGTTCCTACGAGGGAGTTTCCGCCTCCAGAGGCGATACGCTGGCCATCGGGCATTACCTGCCCCCCAGGCAGGGTCCCTGTCCCCCAGACAGGGTTCCATGCCACTGCTAGCACATCATTGGCATGCCCGCGATAAGTGAAGACATTGCCTCCATCAACAGCATCCCACACCTGCACTGTCTTATCAGCGCTCCCCGAGGCGATGCGACGGCCATCAGGGGACCATGCCACCGCATTCACAACAGAAGCATGCCCGCGATAGGTGAAGACGTTGCCTCCATCAACAGCATCCCACACCTGCACCGTCCAATCACTGCTCCCCGAGGCAATGTACCTGCCATCGGGCGACCACGCCACTGCATTCACAACAGAAGCATGCCCGCGATAGGCGACGATACTGCCGCCATTGGCGGATTCCCACACCTGCACTGTCTTATCCCTACTTGCTGAGGCGATGCGTGTGGCGTCGGGCGACCACGCCACCGCATTCACAACAGAAGCATGCCCGCGATAGATGAAGACGTGACCTCCATCTGCGGCATTCCACACCTGCACCGTGTTATCATAGCTCCCCGATGCGATGCGCCTGCCATGAGGCGCCCACGCCACCGCGTCCACAATACCAGAATGCCCGCGATAGGTGAAGACGTTGCCTCCATCAACAGCCACACTGTCGCCCCCGACAGCGTCCCACACCTGCACCGTCCAATCATTGCTCGCTGAGGCGATGCGCCTACCATTGGGCATTACCTGTCCTCCAGGCAGGGTCCCTATCCCCCCGGCAGGGTTCCAGGCCACCGCACGCACAATATTGGAATGGCCATGATATGTGTAGAGCGTTGTGCCTACAGGGAGAGGAGGAGATGCTTGAGTAGGAGGAGCAGGAGGCTGCTGGGAGCGTGCCAGCCAAATGAGACCACCACCGGCCACGCCCACGACCGCCAGCCCTGCCAATCCCAGCACGACCGTGCGCCGGGAGATGCCCCGTTGCGGTTGTGCCGTGACCGGAGCAGGAGGCTGCAATGGACGTGCTCGAAGTATTGAAACGCGCTCCGCTGCGCTTCGCTGAGGCACTCTACCGATTGGCATAACCCCTGCTTGTTGTCCTACTTGCGCCGGTAGGGTTGTCTCGGCAGGACGTCCGACCAAAGGTTCCTTGGGAAGCGCCAGTTCTGTTGCAGTAGGTACCACCTGGTTTACTGGCGTAGCCGCTTGCGTTGGCTGGGCCGAAGGACTCGCCGGCATGGCCATCTCCGGGCGAACAGCACTCCTCACGTGGGCTTTTGCTTACGTAGGTGCACCGGGAGCTGGTGCCATTGGGCTGGCCGTCAGGGCCGTGTCTTCGGCCATCGCTGCACTCACTGTGGACAAGGGAGAAGGTTCCTCTGCCGTTTTGACCTGGATGCTCAGGACCAATGCTCCGGCTGGGCCACCGGCGGGGGATGTTTTGCCCTGTCCATCCAGGCGCACAATCTGCCCATCGCGTACACCCGCAGGCACGGACACTGTCACCTGTTGACCTCCCGGCAGCATCAGCGTGCGAGTCGTGCCCGCCTGGGCCTCTGCCGTACTGATGGCCAGCACCGCACGAAAATTGCCCGAGCTGGCAGACCTGGGTGTAGATGTGGGGGTCACGGATAGGTACGTGGGAGCATCGGCTTCTTCCACAGTTTGGGCTTGTACTGCCTGCTGGAACGCATTGGCGAAGGTCATAATGGAAACGAAACGCTGCTCAGGTCGTTTCGCCAGGGCGTGCAAGAGCACGGCATCCAACTCGCCGGACAGATGCGGGTTCACGCTGCTTGGAGGCGGTGGTGGCACGGTGAGGTGTTGATACATCAGGGGTCCCGGCGCGCCCTGAAACGGGGGACGTCCCGTGAGCAATTCGTAAGCCATCACGGCTAGAGCGTACTGATCAGTCGCAGGCACAGGGTGACCCTCCCATTGTTCTGGGGCCATGGAGGTGGGTGTCCCCCGGATGGATTGGCTGGCACTGGCGGTGGTTGTCGAGACGCGGGCGATGCCAAAATCGGCCAGCAGCAGGTCCGGGCGCGTCGGCGTTTCTTGTCGATGCCGCAGCAGAAAGTTGGAGGGTTTGACATCCTGGTGAATGATCTGGCGGTCGTGGGCATGCTGCAGCGCGTTTGCGGCTTGACCTACAAAGTGGGCGACGTCCTGAGGCGCGAGCAATCCTGCCTGACCACGTTGGCGCAACCAGTCCGAGAGCGAGCCTTCCCGGCGATAGGGCATTACCAGGTAGATGACGGTCATGTTCCCCACGCGTTCCTCGCCATAGTCATACAGCGGCAGGATATGTGGGTGATCTAATTTGGCGATGGCCCTGGCCTCGCGTTGGAAGAGGCGAGCGACTTCCTGGCTGTCCTGGGTGTCGGGATAAGGACTGGCCTCGGCGCGGATCACTTTGATAGCCACTTGCTGCTCGATGCGTGGGTCTTCGGCCAGGTAGACGTCACCCATGCCCCCGCTACCCAGCAGGCGCACGAAACGATAGCGATGGATCTGTTGTCCTTCCAGTGACATGTTACACCTCGATCATAAACAATTGTGAGAAAAGAGAGGAATGTCCAGTGTGATGTAAGTAGAGTATAGCACAACAGTGGGGGAGAAAATAGATAGTGTAGCATAGCGGAAACCGGGTGTGGAGAGGAACACTTGGAAGGGGTGCGCGTGCGAGGTTTGCAGGGCCGGGTGGCTTCTCAGATTCTTTCTTCATCTGTCGATCTTAGATGGCAGACTCCGTCATGAACCCCCGCATAAATGACGGGGACTTGCAGCTAGGCGCGTCCTGCTACAATTGGCTGCATGACGACAGCCACAGAGATATTGATGGCGGCGTTGATGTCAGCGTTCATCGATAAGCCGCACTGTTGACAGGCAAAGGAAGCTTGACTCTTGCGGTTCGCTTTTGCGCAGTGGCCGCACGCGTGGCATGTTCGAGACGTGTTGCGAGGGTCTACCAGGTGCAATGGCACGCCTGCAAGAGCAGCTTTATAGGACAGGAATGAACGGAGTTGCCCAAATGACCAGGAGGAATGGCGCGAACGCTGGGAACGTCTAACCGTGCTATCGGTTCTTTTCCGAATGTGCCTAAGTTCCTCAATCGCTATTCCTTGCTTGTGCGCTTTGGCCTTCTGAACAATCCGTTTGGAGATCACATGGTTGGTATTGCGTTTGAACCTGGCTTCTCTGCCAGAGAGTTTCTTCAGATGCCGCTTAGCAGACTTGGTGCCTCGCTTCTGCAAGCGTTGACGCAAGGCATGACGCCGCTTACGGTTGTGCTCGACAGCCTGACCACTAAAGGTTTCACCCTCGCTATCAGTTGCCAGATTGACGATGCCAAGATCGACGCCGAGGGTGTCATTGACTTCACCAGGCGTTGGAGTAGGGACCTCCAACGTCACAGCCAGGTAGAATGTCCCATTCCGATAGAGCAAGTCTGCTTGTCCCTTGATAGCATCCAGACGGGACTGCTGATAGGCCCCGAAACGGAATGGGACAAGCACACGGCCAGAGATGGTCAAGAAGGACACGGTGTCAATGCCCTTGAAGGACATCACACGCTCATCATAGACGATAGCACCCTCTGGTCTGAACGTGGGTTGAATGCTCTTATCGCGCTTGTAGACATCGGTTGTTTTGCTGATGGCACGAATAGCCAACTGCGCAGGCAAATGGTACGTGGTACGCAGCTCACCATAGGTCATCTTCTGCAATTCAAACTTATTAGCAACCTTGGCTTCAAATGCCTGGGAAGCTACGTAGTCACATGCAGCATTAAAAGCATGCATCGTGTCAAGCAAGGCTTTGGCTTGTTCAGTTGTAGGTGCCAGCTTCAAGAGCATCGTTTGTTTCATGGTTTGAGTATAGCACGTTTGAGAGATATTGTCAAATGGATAGCAATGAGAAGTTTTCACCGCTGCGGCGGCGGGCTATTCCTCCCCTCGCTAAAGCCGAGGGGCTTCCTAGCCCGGTCTGCGTGATTCAGAGATACGTATCATCAAGCCGCCCGTTATGACGCACACTGCAAAACCCGCACCCAGGACGAAGAGGGGGAGGTGGAAGTTGACCACGTACAGGCTACTCAGCACGGTTGCGCTGATGAAAGAGCCTAACAAACCGAAGGCGCTGTACACGCTCTGCACTCGCGCCCGCGCGTCGGCAAGCGATGAGGCGGCAACGTGTAAATCGACGGCTGGCTGTATCAGAGCGTAGACGGCTCCATGCACCGCGAACAATACAGCAACGGGCCATGCTGTGTTGAGCAAGCCATAGGCAAGGTAGAGTGGTATCTGTGCCAGGCCAAAGACCAGGATGAGCAGGGAGCGACGCGTGCGGTCGGCAATGCGTCCGCCGATCGGTGAAGTGATGATATTGGGAATAGCCCACGCCGTGTATGTCAAACCGATAAGTGCAATCGATGCTCCAAGGTTATTGTGCATCCACAGAGGCATGATGGTGAGGTCGAAACCAAGGTAGAGGTAGTCGCCGAATGCCAGTATGTAAGCTCCTACCAGGGGAAGTGTGAAGAGTGCGCGACGCGGCACCGCTTTTGCACGTTCGCGTGCTTCTCTACTGATCTGACCCTGTGTGTGTATCATCGTGATGACTATTACGACAGCGGCGAGGCGGAACAGCACAGCAATAATGAAGGCGCTGGCATAGCCCGTGGTGGCCAGGAGACCGCCGATGGCCGGTCCCAGGAGGAAACCACTATTGAAGAATGCGCTGAATACACCATACGCCTCACCCCGGCTCTCGGCTGGCACGGTATCTGCAATCAGCGCACGAGCCGAAGGCAGTGTTGCTGCAGCCGCGATGCCTTCCACGAAACGCAAAACCACAAAAAACACTGGATCGGTGATGAAGAGATAGGCCAGCGAGAGTAGCGCTTGCGCTATGAGGCTGATCACCATGATGCGTTTGCGCCCCCAGCGATCAGCTATCCAGCCACTTGGGTACTGGAAGACGAAATTCGAGATGAGGTAAGCCGATGCCATAGCTCCAATGATACCAAGCGAAGCTCCACGCGACTGTGCATACAGGACTCGGACAGGGACGATCATGCCTATCCCTGTATAGGCGGCACAGATGGTGAGTGAAACCGCCAGCAGCGTGCGGTTTCGCAGCATTTGTCCTCCGATGAATGTAGCGATGAACTTGCTGGCGAATGTGGGGCTCTGTTGAGCATTATCGAGCTTAGACACTGGTACGTTCCTTGATTTTCCTCTACTATACAACGGCTTCGCAACATGTTCAATGGATGTGTGGAAGGGATTTTGGGCCGATAATGAGGTTTAACAAATTACCCTGGACATGCCGTTGGGTTTGCCGGGGCCGAAGTATTGATACGCGCTCCACTTCGCTTCGCTGAGGCGGTGGGCACGATGAATCGGCCCCTACAGGCGTTTTGTTCCTTTTCACGGTGTCCGAGGTATTTCGTTAAAGTTCATAATCGACCCCTACGCACGATTTCATATTCGCAATATAGGAGACCTGACATCCACTCATAATTATTCTGGTGGGCCTGCGGCCCACTTTGAGAGAAAGGAGAAAGCGAGGACACCTCGCGCTCCGGCAAGGGACTTCGTCCCCTGCACTCCTGATTTATGAGCGGATTTCAGAGGAGACCTCTTGCGAAGGGGCCACGGATGGTGTATGATATAGCAGGTTCGCACTCTCACAAGAGGAGTGCTAATAAAAGGGCTGAGGAGAGTCTCGCCCGCAGAAATAGGAAATTGAAAGAAAACTAGGAGGATTGGTGTATGCCAACGGTAAGTGTCAAGCTTCGACCGCTCGGTGACCGGGTGGTCGTCAAGGCCATCTCGCGTGAAACCGTCACTAAGAGCGGCATCGTGCTGCCGGATACCGCCAAAGAGAAGCCTCAGGAGGGCGAGGTGCTGGCAGTTGGTCCAGGGAAGGTTTTAGACAACGGCAAACGTGTGACGCTGGAAGTAAGTGCCGGACAGAAGGTACTGTTTGCCAAGTATGCTGGTAGCGAAGTCAAGATGGATGGCGAAGAGTATTTGATTTTGCGCGAAAGCGACATCATGGGTATTGTTGAACAGGAGTAAATGAGTTGGCGAAGAGACTGCAATTTGATGAGAATGCGCGCCATTCCCTGAAGAAGGGTATGGATGCGCTGGCGGATGTCGTAAAAGTAACACTTGGGCCGAAGGGGCGCAATGTGGTGCTGGATAAGAAGTACGGCGCACCGACGATTACGAACGACGGTGTGACGATTGCTCGTGATATCGATCTGCCCGATCCCTTTGAGAATATGGGCGCGCAATTGCTCAAAGAGGTAGCGACGAAGACGAATGACGTTGCAGGCGATGGTACCACGACGGCGACTGTCCTGGCCCAGGCGATGATCATTGAGGGTCTGAAGAACCTGGCGGCAGGCGCAAATCCAATGATCCTGCGCAAGGGCCTGGAGAAGGGAACCGAGGCGGTCATCACTGAGATAAAGGCGATGAGCAAGCCGGTCGAGACACAGGAAGAGATTGCACAGGTTGCTGCGATCTCGGCGGCTGATCCCGAAATTGGCGCGTTAATCGCTGAGGTGATGGACAAAGTCGGCAAAGACGGTGTGATTACCGTTGAAGAAGGTCGCGGCCTGGCGATGGAAAAAGAGTATACCGAGGGTATGCAGTTTGATCGTGGCTACATTTCTCCCTACATGGCGACGAACATGGACCGCATGGAAGCTGAGATGTCAAATCCGTACATCCTCATCACGGACAAGAAGATCAACGCTATCGCAGATATTCTGCCGCTGCTGGAGCGCGTGATACAGACGGGCCGCAAAGAACTGGTCATCATCGCCGAGGATGTGGATGGTGAGGCGCTGGCAACGCTGGTGGTCAACAAGCTGCGCGGCGTCTTCAATGTGCTGGCCGTGAAAGCTCCTGGCTTCGGCGACCGCCGTGAGGCCATGCTGGAAGATATCGCTGTGCTGACAGGCGGCAAGGTGATCACTGAGAAGGCCGGTCTGAAGTTGGAGAGCGCCGCGCTGCGTGACCTGGGGCAGGCTCGCACGGTGATTACCAACAAGGATACGACAACGATCGTTGAAGGTGCTGGCAAGAAGGATGCGATTCAGGCCCGCGTACGCCAAATTCGCGCGCAGATCGAAGAGACCACGAGCGACTATGATCGCGAAAAGCTTCAAGAGCGCCTGGCGAAGCTGGCGGGCGGTGTCGCTGTGATTAAGGTGGGGGCCGCTACCGAGGTGGAGTTGAAGGAAAAGAAGCATCGTATTGAGGATGCCCTTTCTGCCACACGCGCTGCAATTGAGGAAGGCATCGTGGCCGGTGGTGGTTCTGTGCTGATCCACGCCATTCCTGCGCTAGACAAGGTGCAGGTCGCTCCTGGCGAAGAGACGACGGGCCTGAACATTCTTCGCCGTGCATTGGAAGAGCCACTGCGCCAGATCGCTCTCAATGCCGGTAGCGATGGGGCTGTCACAGCCTGCCGAGGTACGCTCACGCCCGCATGGTCACGGCTTCGATGTGTTGACCAGCCAGTATGTGGATATGTTCAAGGCTGGTATCATTGACCCCGTGAAGGTGACACGTTCTGCGTTGCAGAATGCTGCCAGCATTGCGGGTATGTTCTTGACGACTGATACGCTGATTACCGATGCGCCAGAGGAGCAGGGCGCCGGGGCGATGCCTGGTGGTATGGGCGGCATGGGTGGCATGGGCGGTATGATGTAGTAGCTCCTCCTGTGGGTGTATGAAATTGTTGTTGGCAAACAAGCGTAGGGGCCAGTTTACTGCGCCCACCGCCGATTTATCGGCCCTGGGAAAGGCCCCAAAGCGACATCCCATCATCGTCGATGGGGCCGATAAATCGGCGGTGGGCACGATGAATCGGCCCCTACGGCCTACCTGTTCCCGCTCGCCTGCCTACAAATAATTCATACTCCTTCCTCCTGTTAGGTGAGGCGGAGGTGCAATCTCCTTCTCATACAAAATAATCTGGAGCCCATGATACATCTCTCGTCCTACCTCGCGAAAGCCATGCTTCTCATACAACTTCTGCGCGGCGATCTGCACCGTTGAGGTGTGCAGATGCAAGGTAGTGTAGCCTCTGGCACGGGCGCGCGTTTCGAGTTCGCTGAGAATACGCTGCCCGAACCCTTGCCCCTGATAGTCGGGATGGACACGCATGCGCATGATTTCGGCTCGCATGGGCGAGGTGCGGCGAAAAGCTCCCATGGTAACGAGACAACCTTCGATCTCGCCAAGCAGAAATTCACCATGCGCGTTGAGATAGTGCTCTTCAATGGCATAGAGATCATCGTCCCAGGGCCCGCGCCCAAGATAGGCCCCAACCTGCTGCATGGCAAACACATGCAGGGACTCGACGGCGGCCTGGTCCGCCGGGTTATAACGCCGGATGATAAGCATGCAACATTGATCCTTCTTCTGGTCAGGAGTTCTGGTACGGTGTGATTGCTGCTGTATTATAACAGAAAAAGTGAAACCTCTGCCAGGCGGTTTCACCATCGTTCCTTTCTGGATGCCCGCCTCATGTCCTCACACGGCGGACGCCTGTACCCCGAGGAAAGAAAGGCATCCGCAGATGTATTCTCTTGCATGTTTTGAACCTTTGTGCTCTACTGTAGGTGCTTAGACACTCCCTGGAAGCGGGGAGCAACGGTTTGCACCTGAACAGTAACATACGGGTTTCAGCAACCAATGGCTTTGCTGTGTAAAAATGTTAAGCCAGCTTCCAACGGGCCGTGAAGTCAAGCGGCCTATTGCGGGGCCTGAGAACTGCCGGAATAATCGTCAGTTCGGTGAAAGGCCATCTGCAAGCTCATCCCCTTCCAGGGGATTGAGTACTTGACGCGGCCTTCCCGATGTTGATAATGTCGATGACCCAGGCACAATGACTGTTTGCGATCGCAGTGAGTACCAGCCTCTGCTCATCGGTCAGTATCGGTGCAGTAATATCGGTATTTACCAGTTCGCCGTTGAATGCTACATGGAGGAGAGCGTCCACTACTCTCAGTGAGTCAGGTGTATTTGCTGTCCTGAGTGCTTCTATCAGGATGGGGATAGCGATGCGAGCGGCGCTAGGCCCAAGAGCATACAGGATGCGGCTTGTATCACCTACGACATCCATATTAGCCCATGGAAGTTCAACATATCTATCTTTGATTGATTCTGGCTCTACGATGGTATCAACGAGCACATGCAGTGCCTCAGGTGGGGTGTTCTCTTTTGCCAGTCTTGCCAGTGCCATCGATGCCGCCAGTTTGACAAGGGAGGTTGTTTGTTGATTCGTTATTTCCGTCAATAATTGCTGGCATATTGGAGGTTTCCCATCCTCAAGAGGAGAAAGAGGATGGTGGGGATTACCTGCCCCCCAGGCAGGGTTTGCAAAGGTAGGTTTTTTTGGGTAAGGGCACGGCGGGCGACCATAAAGGCCCACCCATCCACTCCACACCCCGCTCGCCCCTACGAACTCTGCTGATTCGGTAAAAGCAGCCAGGCATAGGAGCATGCTTGACTTTGCTAGCTCATCCTCTTCCGTGTCGATACAAGAATGAAGCCGGGGAATGATGTCGCAGGCGTGTTCTTTGAAGCAGGCGAGTGTGTAGGCGGCACATGTTCTGACGATTGGTTGTTCATACTCCAGCAGGTCCAGGTATACAGGGACACCTGCTGCAACGGCATTGTGTGCGTTTTGTACCCACTCTCGTTCCTGTGACGATTGTTCTTCGCTCTCGATGGCATCTTGTTCTACGCCGGCATACGAGTTTCCTCTCGCCACATACGCCAGTAGAAGGAGTAGCTCATCTTTGTCTTGAATTGAGTCGCTTTGCAGCCGTTCTATAAGAAACTGAACAGCAGACGCAGTACACTGGTTTACCGTACCTTGATACCAGATGTTGTAGTAGAGCGCATTTATTCTTTGGTCACGAAACTGAGCAATGTCCGCTATCAGCTGGTTGATCAAACCCCTCACTTCATTGGCTTCGGCATGAGCATCTTTGAGTTCTTGCATGTTTGTTCTGTTCGGGCTTTCTAGCATAGGAGCTTTCCCTTTGATATGTTCCACGATGGGAGTTCTTAGGAGACGGAAGTATCCCTTATCTTGTATTCTTTTTTGCGTTGGATTTCCAGGAAATCCAGGTCCTCGCCGCGCTATATTTCGGTGGAAAAGAGCAGATGGGTTGTCAGGGCGCACAGGTACCAACATTATTATAGTACATACGTTCTAATATGGCAAGTACATTGCAGAGCAGGTTGTACCAGGGTGTATGAAATACTTGTTGGCAATCAGTTGTCCCTGCCAGGTTGTTCCTCCGAAAAAGGCTTCGCCGGTTTCGGTGATCGCGGCGATCACCGCGTCGGTACGCAGGTTGTGATGAGCAAGAGTGGCATTCGGTCTTGTATCCAAAAAGCGCACCAACCCTTGATTGATCTGCGGTACCCACACGACTTCAGCACCAGGCAACGCCCCAATCTGCGTGACCAAGGTCTGTGCGTGACGCGCAGCCGCAAGACAGGTGACATGGGCCATCTGGGAACCCGAAACCAGTGCAAAACTGGCACCCGGTGGTAGCCCAAGCAGCTCCTTGAGCCAGGCACCGCACACTTCTTCGATCACCGCTACGGCTGGGCCACCGGAATACCGTGCCGCATTTTGATCCCAGGTAGCCGTGAGCCAGTCGGCGGCAAGGGCGGCAGGAAGGGAACCACCAATGACCCACCCAAAAAAGCGACCACTCGCGCTACCGAGTACCCCACCTGCCGCATCAGCTACAAGCTCGTCAATGACCTGGATTGCCTCCATCCCGACATCAGGAAGCTGCTGCCCAAACCGTTGGCGCAGTCCAGCAAGCGTGGTCGTCGCGGCGACAAGGGTATGCTCAAGGTGCTCAAGATACGTGAGCGTGTGGGTCAGGGTCTGTTCCAGACCCTCCCGAAAGGGCGATGTCATCGTTTCTTCTCCGTTCATTGTGTGTAGATTGTGTTTCTGTTGTCATGCGAGAGGAGTAGTGAAGAGAGTGAGGAAAACCTACCTGATACTTGCCTCCCTCTGTCTTGATTAACATCCCTTGACAACTCTTGCTGCTTCAGTGTATCATTCTGCTGAGATATCACTATTATTTTAGCCTGAAGGGGGACACGTATGCATATCAAGCTCTATGATGCCCACCCTGAAGCCTTCCACTAGCTTAGCCGGGCCTCAGGGAACGTTTCTTTGCCTGAGGGTCCCTTTGTGTCATTTTGCCTCACAGGTGCTCTCCATAACCTCTCTACCTACCATTGACTGAAATGTACCATCATACTCATGGTCGTTGCCTCTTGCTCTGTCTTTCGAGCAAGGGCGCATGAAGCGTGGTTTCTGTATGCGCAAACCGAGAGAAGCAGATTCGCTGTTGAGAACCTATCTCAAACCTCACTGGTTCAACGTGAGCCTGTTAGCCCTGCTCCTGTTTGGAAGTCTCGGAATGGAAACATCGTGTTTGGATCTGCCATTCAGGCGCTGGTGGCAGTGATCATCATGTTGACAATCAATCCGCTGATTACCCTCGTCGTCTTTGTGCCGCTTGCGGGATTAAGCATGCTGATGAATAGGATGAGCGCGAGAATCCAGAAGTACCATCACGAGAGTCGCAAAGCGGCGGGTGAGGTGAGCTCTTTCATCGGAGAGATGTTTAACACGACGCAAGCTATTCAGCTCGCCAATGCGCAACTCCGGGTCATAGCTCATTTGCGCCAGTTGAACGATGCACGCAGGCACACAAAGCTCAGGAGTTTCTTCTTTACTGATGTGGTGCTGAACTCTATCGCGCAGAACACCGCAAACCTAGGAACGGGTGTGATTCTCCTCCTGGCGGTGCAAGCGATGAAAAGTGGCTCTTTTTCTGTTGGCAGTCTCGCTCTCTTTGTCGCGTATCTTGACGAGTTCGCCCCCTTTACTGCTCTGTTTTTCCAGGAGCTTGCCATGTACAAGCAGGCGGGTATCTCACTGCAACGTCTCCAGTCTGCGCTGCCAGCCGGCGTTCCTCGAAGCACAGTGGTGGCTCACGCTCCAGTGTACCTCAGAGGTGCGTACCCCGAGGTGCCAGCACCGCAGAGACAGGCTAGACCCCTTGAGCATTTAGAGGTTCGGGGCCTCACGTACCGCTATGCTCAATCAGGTAGTGGCATAGAACAGATTGACCTCCAGCTCCAGCGCGGCTCGTGCACGGTCATTACGGGGCGCATTGACTCAGGGAAAACGACGTTGTTGCGCGCCTATCTGCCGATCACTCGCCAGAGCGGGAAAAGCACCTGCGGAACTGGCATGCCAGTATTCATGAAAGAAAAGAAAGGATGGAACGAGCTATGCGAGAACCACTGAGTATTGCAGAGGAACAGCTTCGAGCCTGTTTCCTTGAACAGTATGACCTGATCCCCGTCACGCTTGAATTTCTTCCCCTGGGCCTGGATTCTTACGCCGGGGTGTATCGGGTGGTGAGTGAGCAGGGAACTGCCTATCTGCTCAAAGTCACGTCTCGATCGCTCTACGAACCAGGTTGTCTGGTTCCTCGCTATCTCAACGAGCAGGGGATCACATCCGTCGTGGCTCCCATTCCTATCAGGAGCGGTGCCTTGTGGACCCATCTGGCGGAAGGGACCGTGACCGTGTACCCTTTTCTCGACGGAGAGACGAGCTGGACGGGGATGACGGATGAGCAGTGGAAGGAGGTGGGAACCATCTTCCAACAGATTCACCAGGTCATGCTGCCGTCTTTTGGCTTTGAGTCACTGCGAAAGGAAACCTTTGATCCGACAGAGTATGCTCGATGGATACGTACCTTTGAGACCCAACATGCACGCTCGCGAGGCGGGGCAAGCGCCTCTGAGCGCGCGCTTCGCTCCTCCTGGATGGCCCATCAGTCCACGATTCACACGGCAGTAACTTCCCTGGAAACGCTGGGGGGCGTGCTGCAAAGACGAACTCTCCCATACGTCGTCTGTCACGCGGATCTGCATCCAGCCAATTTGCTCCGCGATCATGTCGGCCATGTGTTTGTGATCGATTGGGATGAGGTCATGCTGGCTCCCAAAGAGCGCGATTTCATCTTTGTCAAGGCATCGTCAGCCGATAGCGAGGCGCTGCCCGGCACCCCTGCGTTTTTTCAGGGATACGGACAAACGGAAATCGACTGGATTGCGCTCACCTACTACCGATATGAACGAGTGGTTCAAGAACTGATCGCGTGCGCTCAGGAAGTGTTTTTCAGGGACGATTTGGGAGAAGGGGCCAAGGCGGATGCCGTCCAGTTATTTCAGGCGATTTTGGCGGAAGGCGGCGAGATCGATGCCGCCTCTCAAGCCTCAGCTCATCTGCCCTATGATCTCACCATTCCCACCAGGAAGATCTCGCGGATCGAGAGAGAGCTGGCTGAGCGTGAGAAACCTGATGCGTGATGAGGCATTTCTGACGCATCTGACTGATCCGCGAGCCAACTTCCCATTTTAGTCCAAAAGGTATGAATCACATATGTCCACAAGGTGGTGTTGAGCAGGTTTCCACATGTTTATGCATGAATATTCCCACCATCAACTTCGCCCCTCCACAAACGCTGCATTTCTTCGCTGGTTGCCAGGAGGAAGTCCAGGGTTCCCTCCGCCTCAATCTTGCCATCTCTGAGCACGAGAATGTGATCGGCCTCGCGCAAGACGGCACGGCGATGCGAGACAGCAAGACGCGTGCTGCTGAGAGCAAAACGCTGCCAGAGCTGGAATTCCGTCTCCACATCGAGCGCGCTCGACAGGTCATCGACCACCAGCAGCTCAGCATTGCGTACAAACATCCGCGCTGCCGCTGTCCGTTGTACCTGTCCACCCGAGAGCTTGACGCCGCGCGGACCAACCTTCGTCTCTAGCTCCTGCTCCAATTCAGGAATGTCATGTTCCAGAACCGCGGAGTGAACTGCGGCGGGCAAATCAACACTGTGCTCGGGCAAACCCAGCAGGATATTCTCTTTCAGCGTCAGGCTGAACAAGCGTGGCACCTGGGGTGTATACGCGCAACGCGGCGGCACCAGGAAGGAAGCCGGATCATCCACTTCCTGCCCATTCCAGCGCAACACACCGGAGTCCTTCGGCAGTAACCCCAACAGCACACGCAGCAACGTCGTCTTGCCAGAGCCGATACGCCCCGTGATAACAGTAAACGATCCGCGCTTCAGATGCAGGCTGACCGACTCGATCCCTCGTTCCGAACCAGGATAGCGATAACTCAGCCCTTCTACATCGAGCTGGTTGAGCGTATGTTGCCCGGCTTTGGCAGGAGAAAAGATGGAGGGAACTTTCCCTTTCAGATAGGTTGGATTATGCTGGACAAGTGTTTGTGGTGGCGCTCCCTGGAGCAACGTGAACAGTCGCTCAATTGAGACTCCCACTTGAGTAGAGCGTGTGATAAATCCACCCGACATACTGATCACCTGAGTGAGCCAGCCGAGGTATGACACAAAGAGGACAAAATCGCCAACACTAAAACTTTTCTGCTGCATAGCCTGCGCGGCCACCAACAGCAGGAACCCGGTTCCCAGATCGGCAGCATTCGTGAAGACCGAGTCCAGCATCTGACTCAATAACTTATCCTTGAGCGCAGCTTTGCGCCGTCTCTCGTTCACCTGCTTGAAATGCTCAACCACATGTCTTTCGGCCCTGGCAACCTGCACAGTTTGCACTGCGCCAAACACCTGGCCCAGCAAATCAGTTACCTCACCTATCGACTCCTGGTGCGCCTGACGATACGCTCGCACGCGTCTCTCTACCATGTTAGCAATCGTGAGCACCAGCAGGAGTGGGATAAAGATAATGAGTGTAAAGAGAGGAGACGTATGCACCAGTATCCCCAGGGCAATGCACACGACGATAATCTGTCCAAATGGATCAAACATCCAGCAAACAAAACTTGCAATTTCTGAGACATCGTTACGGAAACGGGTAATAGCCTCTCCGGCTGACACGGGCAACGCCTGGGCGCCGGGCCGCTGGAGGATACGCGCAAAGAGGTTATTACGCAATAATGCTTCGGTTGTCGATGCCAGCGTTGTTTCCAGCCGCATTCCCAATGCGATCATCATTACTCGCGCCAGAGCGGTACCAACCAGGAGCGCTATCAGGCCCGCTATGTCCGGAGAGATTGGCGCTGCATCGGTCAGAGTATTAAAGATCTGAGCGATAATCAAACCAGGGACCAATGGGAAGAGATAGAAGACGATGCCTTGCAACAAACAACTTGCCAGGAACAGTCCTGTTCGATAGCGTGCCAGCTTCCAGGCATACCAGAGATGTTTCACGCGAGAACTTCCTCCAGTCCCGTGCGCAGCAGGTGCGCAAAACGCGTGTCGGGATCGCTCGCCAGTGTTTCCCGCTGGCCGTACTCACAACAGTGGCCATTTTCCAGAATCATAATGGTATTCGCCCGTTGCACTGTGGCAAGACGATGAGCAATGATAATGCCGGTACGCCCTTCCAACAGCTTATCAATAGCTCGTTCGAGCAACCGTTCTGTAACCGGATCGAGACGTGACGAGGCTTCGTCGAGAATGACCAGACCAGGATCTTTCAAAAAGACACGAGCAAAGGCAAGCAATTGCGCCTCACCCGCGGACAGTCCGCTGCCACCCGGCGCCAGTTTCGTATTCAATCCCTGCGGCAATGATCTGTACCACGCTTCCAAACCCAGGTCAGCAAGCGCCTGGATGATTTTCTCGTCTGTAATACCAGGATCGAAGAGCGTCAGATTGTTCCGCACGGTCGTGTGCAGTACATGCACATCCTGTGTGACCATGCCAATACGCTCACGGAGATCGCCCAGGAGCATAGCGCGCAGGTCTACGCCGCCCAGCCGGAGTACTCCCTCGTCAGGATCGTACAGCCGCAGCAGAAGTTTCATCAGCGTACTCTTTCCACTACCCGTGCGCCCCAGTAGCCCCATGACCGTGCCTGGTTGCAGCGAGAGCGTTATATGTTTCAAAACAGGCACATGAGCAACATAGCTAAAGGAAACATCCTCAAATTCGACCGCCAGTGGACCCGCTGGCACCGATTCGCCCGCCCCTTCTTGCAGAACACTGTGCATAGCAAACAATTTCAGAATACGTGTGATACTCCCGGTGGCCTGTTGAAGATCGCGCATCTGTTGGATAATCTGATCAATAGGAGTACTCAGCAGGGTAGTATAGCCAAAGATCAGATAGACCGTGCCGATACTGATCTGCTTCATTTGAAACAAATAGACCCCCAATGTAAGTGCTATGGCGGTACCGATAGCGTCGAAAACAATCATCGTGCCCCACATCGCCAGATTCACTTGTATAGCTGCGCGCAGCTTGCGCAATAACATACGAGAGCGCTCAGCCAGGCCATGTAACATATAGGTCGCGGCACCATTAGAGCGTATATCCTCCGTACTGGAGAGACGCTCTTCCAGGAAGCCGAACAGATCAGCACTGGCCTGACGTTCGGCTTCCCAATAGGGCACGGCTACATTGCGCAAGCCACTCACAATCGCCAGCGAGACGAGAGCAAAGATGGTTAAGGTCAGGCCCACACGCCAATCCACGCGAAAGAGCATAATGAGCACGCCTAGCAGCAGAAGAATATTCCCCACCAGGGAGATCAAAAAACGCGAGAAGAAGTTGCCAAGCAGAGCGACATCGCCATCGACCCGCTCAATCAACTCTCCAGGAGTATGCGTTGCATGAAAGGCCGGGTCCAGGCACAAACAGTGCAGCATCAGGTCAGCGCGCAGTTTATTCGTCGTAGTCAAACTGATATTCTCGGCAACATAGGTCTCGACAATAGCGACTGCCTGCCGCAAGACAGCGACTCCAAGGAACACGAGTGCCAGATTGATCAGTATCTGGATTGCTCCACCTGAGCTGGCCGTATCGATAAACACCTGGATAATTTGCGGATTAATGAGTGAGAGGCCAATACCGCTGAATAAAAGTACGAAAAGCAAGAGCACGCGCAACCACTGTGGTCGAAGATAGGTTGTCAACAAACTCTGATACCGTTGGAATGAAAGAGTCATGTGCTATTCCTCTCATTTTTACCATATTTGTGATAGTTGGTTGACGTGACAAGAGGATGGGATACCAGTAGATTTTACCTTGCCAGCCCTCATAATGCCAGCGCTTCCTAGTGCTATGCTTCTAGCGCGTAGTACTTCAGCGCCAGCTTGAAACAGGACTCCTCTTGTTGGACCAGGAAGATCATGGTACAATGGAGAGGAGCGATATGCTCATCTAAGAAGACATGGAGCGCCGGGAAGCCTGGTCGGCACGTCTCGGTGCTTTTTTGTGTTCACGAAGAGCTCTATGCTCCTGGACACGCAGAAAACAGGCATCGTATCGCGTGGAAAGGATGGTTCCGTCTATGTCGGCTACGATTTCGCTGCTCTTCGGCCTGCTGGTGGCAATTGTCGCCCTGGCTACTATTGCGACACGGTTGCGCATCCCCTATGCCGTCTTGCTCGTCGTTGGTGGTCTGGTGCTTGGCTTCGTTCCAGGACTTCCCCGGATTATGCTTGATCCTGAGCTGATCCTGGTGCTCTTTCTACCGCCGCTGATCTACTCCTCGGCCTGGCTCACCTCCTGGCGCGAATTCCGCGCGAACCTGCGGCCGATCTTGCTGCTCGCTATCGGCCTGGTTCTGGTAACCACGATCATTGTTGCCGTTGTCGCGCATGCCATCGCAGGATTGTCCTGGCCGGTCGCCTTTGTCCTGGGAGCGGTGGTCTCGCCTACCGATGCCGTGGCTGCCAGTGCGACGGCGAAGCTGCTGGGTCTTGCCCGGCGGATCGTGACCGTGATCGAGGGCGAGAGTATGGTCAATGATGCCACGGGGCTCGTCGTCTACCGCTTTGCCGTCGCTGCGGTGGTCACGGGGAGTTTCTCGCTGTGGCAGGCGAGCCTGCAATTTGTCGTCGTCGGCCTCGGCGGACTGCTTATTGGACTTGTTCTTGGTTGGCTGGTGGCCTGGCTGCACCGTCACCTGGATGATGCGCCCATCGAAATCACCATCACCCTGCTCACGCCCTATGCCGCCTATCTGGTGGCAAATGCCTTCCAGGTGTCGGGGGTTCTCGCTGTGCTGTCGGCAGGGCTATACTTGAGTCGACAGTCGTCGCGCTTCTTCTCCTCCAATACGCGTCTGCAAGCCAATGCCGTCTGGAACGTGCTGGTCTTCCTGCTCAACGGCCTGGTGTTTCTGCTCATCGGGTTACAACTGCCTAGCATTCTAGAATCCATTGCAGGCCGCTCTCTGCTCACACTGACCTGGGAAGCGCTGTTCATCAGCCTGACTGTCATCGCTGTGCGCATCGCCTGGGTCTTTCCCGCGGCCTACCTTCCGCGCCTGGTCAGTCCTCGCTTGCGTGACCACGACCCGTACCCAGGATGGCGTCAAGTGGCAATGGTCGCCTGGATCGGTATGCGTGGGGGTCTCTCATTGGCTGCAGCGCTGGCCCTGCCTCTCACGCTCACCGGCGGTGTGCCGTTCCCACAGCGTGATCTCGTCATCTTTTTCACCTTCAGTGTCATCCTGGTCACGCTGGTCGGGCAAGGGTTGAGCCTGGGGCCGGTGATTTGGCTCCTTGGTCTTGAACCGGATAGCTCCCTCGCACGCGAACACGCGCAGGCACATCTCGTGGCGGCACGCGCGGCCCTCTCCCGTCTCGATGAACTTGCGACTGAAGGGTGGGTTCCCCAGGACGCGTTCACCCACCTGCATTCCTCCTATGAAAAGAAACTGCGTGCCTTCACGACGCCCATGGATGACGCAGCAAATGAAGGCTCAGCTGTGCATGCGCCGATCCAGCAACGGCTCCGGCAAGAGGTGCTCCAGGCCGAACGCGCGGCAGTGATCGGGTTACGCGATCGTGGCCGCATCGATGATGAAACGCTCCGCCTGGTCGAGCGGGAGCTAGATCTAGAAGAGCAACGCTTCCAGGGATAATGCGACACGAGGAAGGGAGAAACCATGTGTGCATCACATGCGACAGTACCTACTACCCTTCGGATGATAAGGACAACCCATCTGCGGGCTTGGATAGGTATGCTGGAACGTCCGGGACATGGGGGAGAGGCTGCTCCATTGACCGCCTCTTCCCTCCTCTTCCGTGTCGATACAAGAATGAAGCCGGGGAATGATGTCGCAGGCGTGTTCTTTGAAGCAGGCGAGCGCGTAGGCGGCACATGTTCTGACGCTTGCTTCTTCATGCTTCAGCAGGTCCAGGTATATTAGGAATTCCTGCTGCAACGGCATTGTGTGCGTTTTGTACCCACTCTCGTTCCTGTGACGATTGTTCTTCGCTCTCGATGGCATCTTGTTCTACGTCGGCATACGAGTTTCCTCTCGCCACATACGCCAGTAGAAGGAGTAGCTCATCTTTGTCTTGAATTGAGTCGCTTTGCAGCCGTTCTATAAGAAACTGAACAGCAGACGCAGTACACTGGTTTACCGTGCCTTGATACCAGATGTTGTAGTAGAGCGCATTTATTCTTTGGTCACGAAACTGAGCAATGTCCGCTATCAGCTGGTTGATCAAACCCCTCACTTCATTGGCTTCGGCATGAGCATCTTTGAGTTCTTGCATGTCTGTTCTGTTTGGGCTTTCTAGCATGGGAGCTTTCCCTTTGATATGTTCCACGATGGGAGTTCTTAGGAGACGGAAGTATCCCTTATCTTGTATTCTTTTTTGCGTTGGATTTCCTGGAAGTAGTTCTGCTCCAAGGATGTTATGCTATGGCGAGAGAAGAGCAAGCTGTAGACAAAATCTTTGTCAGGCACATGGTAACATGGTATGCCGACATTATTATAGTATATATGTTCTAATATGACAAGTACAGAGCAGAGCAGGGCACCTCTTGTAATTGCTTCAACAAGGGTCTATACTTAAGTGGTAGAAAACTACTGGCGATGAAGCTCGCCTAACGCCTTGTGCTGATAGCTTCTAGCAACTGACCAGAGAGATTGTCGGCTGTTAGAAGCGTTTTTGTTTTCTGAACTATGTGTGCTCCCCAAGAGCGTACATCCGAGCACCAAAGCATCCCTGCCGATAGAGTCATCGCTGGTAGGGGTATTTTGTAGCATCTCCGTATGTTAGGAGGGCATACAATGGATCAAAAGGACTCCTCTTCCAAAGTAACAGAGCTGCATGTCAACGCAGCGAGTTGCTCAGACATAGGACGTGTGCGTAAGCACAATGAAGATGCCATTGCCCTCTGTGAGCCGCCAGATCAGACGGGGCTTTCGCAATTGGGTCGGCTCTACCTCCTTGCTGATGGGGCGGGCGGCCATGCAGCGGGTGAAGTAGCCAGTCAGGTAGCGGTTGAAACAATCGCTGCTACCTACTATGATCAGAGAACCTCTGCCCATCCAGTTGAGAATGTGCCTCAATCTCAAGGCGAGGTTTCGCACCTTCATGGTCTTCTTCCTGACTTAGCTGTGCCTGTAAGGCAGATCCAGCAAGCTTTTTTGGCTGCCGACACACGTATTGGCGAACTTGCTACCCTCAAGCGGGAGTATGCCGGTATGGCAACAACGTGCGTAGCTGCTGTGGTGAAGGACGCTCAGCTCTTGATTGCTCACATTGGTGATAGTCGAGCCTACCTGATTCGTCCTTCGCCTGCGTCTCTGCCAACTATTACCCGTCTGACAACAGACCACTCGATGGTGACAGCACTGGTGCAGGCGGGAGTGATCACTCCTGAACAGATGCACAGTTCACCGTCTCGCCATATTATCCTGCGCGTGCTAGGGGGGAGTAAGCAAGACAACCCAAACCCTGATGTCACGACATACGTTGTGCAAGCCGGAGATTATCTCGTTCTTTGCTGTGATGGCCTCTGGAGCTTGCTGAGTGAGGAACAGATCGCCACGGTGGTGAGTAGCAATTCCCCACAAGCGGCATGTGATGAGTTGGTCCGGTTGGCGAATGAAGCAGGAGGCCAGGATAATATCAGCGTTGTCGTGCTCTCATTTGTGCAGGACCAGGACACACAAAAGACTGGAAAGATGGTAGGAAACCGCTCATGGCGACACCTGCTTCAAGCAATGAAACGATCGAGTCACTCCCGCGACGCCCATGGTTGAGCTGAAGCGTTTTTGGCCTTGGACTGGCGAGCTTTTTCAGCGACATGAACTATGAGATAGCGGTATATACAACCGTGGTAGTAAAATGGTTATTAAGGAGGAATATTATGTCCAACAACGTGAACGAGGTTATGACGATTGAAGATGTGGTCGCACGAGAAATTCTCGACTCGCGTGGGAATCCTACTGTCGAAGTCGAGGTCATTCTGGTGGGTGGTGAGCGTGGTGTGGCGGCAGTGCCCTCTGGTGCTTCGACGGGAACGCACGAGGCAGTAGAACTGCGTGATGGCGATAAAAATCGTTATGGCGGGAAAGGAGTCCTTACTGCTGTAGCTAACGTCAACAAGGCCATCCGCGAAGCTGTGGTCGGGCTTGATGCGACCGATCAGGTGACGCTCGACGAAGTCATGATCGAGCTGGATGGGACGCCAAACAAAGGAGCGTTGGGAACAAACGCCATCCTCGGCGTTTCACTTGCCGTCGCAAAGGCTGCCGCTTATGCCCTGCAACTGCCTCTCTACCGCTATCTGGGCGGCGTCTCGGCGCGAACGCTTCCCGTCCCCATGATGAATATTTTGAACGGGGGCAAACACGCCGACAACTCGACCGATATGCAGGAGTACATGATCCTGCCTGTTGGTGTACCAACTTTTCGTGAGGCTCTGCGTATGAGTGCTGAAGTGTACCAGAGTCTGAAGAAGGTGCTGCACGGCAAAAAACTCAACACCAACGTCGGTGACGAAGGTGGCTTTGCTCCATCACTCAGTTCCAACCGTGAAGCACTCGAGCTGATCATTGCTGCCATCGAGTCTGCAGGCTACAAGCCAGGTGTTGATATTTTCCTGGGAATGGACCCTGCTGCCAGCGAATTCTATGAGAATGGGAAGTACGTACTGGCACGCGAGGGCCGCACGCTCACTTCCAGTGAGATGGTAGACCTCTATGAGCAGTGGGTGAACGAGTATCCCATCATTAACCTCGAGGATGGGCTGGCTGAAGACGACTGGGAAGGATGGGCGCTGCTCAATAAGCGGTTAGGTCATCGTATACAGCTTGTGGGCGATGACATCTTCGTCACCAATCCGACCAGGCTCAAGCGCGGTATTGAGGAACACTCGGCGAACTCTATTCTGGTCAAACTCAACCAGATCGGCACCTTAACGGAGACGCTGGAAGTGATTGAGATAGCAAGGCGGGCTGCCTTTACGACGGTTGTTTCGCATCGCTCAGGAGAGACTGAGGATACCACGATTGCTGATCTCGTGGTGGCTACCAACGGCGGGCAAATCAAAACCGGGGCGCCTGCACGCAGTGAGCGTATAGCCAAGTACAACCGCTTGCTCGCGATCGAAGATGAGCTTAGCGAAAAGGCCGCACGTTATGCGGGGTTCAGCGCATTTTACAGTGTGCCTGCACTCTACACGAGAGGCTAGTCTTGCTCAAATTGGGTGTATGAATATATTCAAAGAGAGCAGCCAAGCTCGAAGAAAGGAAGCATTGCTAGTATGCCTGAAACCGACGGATCCACACATGCTACACATACCAGGTACAACAATCGCAGCAAGATGATTACGGAGGGAGATATACGCGCCCCCAATCGTTCAATGCTACGAGCGGTTGGTCTGACAGATGCCGACTTCAGCAAGCCGCTCATCGGTATAGCGAGCACCTGGAGTGAGATTACGCCGTGTAATTCACACATCAATCAGTTGGCTGAGAAGGTGAGAGAGGGGGTGCGTGTCGGTGGAGGAGTTCCACAGATCTTTGGTACCATCACGGTGAGCGATGGGATTTCGATGGGAACTGAGGGGATGAAATTTTCGCTTCCGAGCCGTGAAGTCATCGCTGACTCTATCGAGTTAGTGGGCAATGCTCAGCGTTTCGATGGGGTCGTAGCCATTGGCGGCTGCGATAAAAACATGCCAGGGTGCCTGATGGCATTGGCTCGTTTGAATGTTCCCAGCATATTTGTCTATGGCGGGACCATTCTTCCTGGCATATGCCGTGGCCTGGACGTTGATATTGTCAGTGTCTTCGAGGCGGTGGGGCAGTATAGTGCAGGTAAAATCAGCCGCGAACATTTCAAAGAGATTGAAGCCCAGGCGATTCCTGGCGCAGGATCGTGTGGTGGTATGTACACAGCCAATACGATGGCTTCCGCTATCGAGGCTCTGGGGATGAGTCTGCCAGGGAGTTCCTCAATGCCGGCAGTGACTGCCCGGAAGGCGCAGGATTGCTATGATGCGGGTCAAATGGTGGTGTATCTACTTGAACATGAAATTACCCCTCGGCACATTTTGACAAAGGCCGCTTTCGAGAATGCAATCACGGTTGTCATGGCACTTGGCGGCTCAACCAATGCGATCTTGCACCTGATTGCCATTGCGCGCCAACTGGACATACCTCTGACAATTGATGATTTCACCCGTGTTGGCAGCAAGGTACCGCACTTAGCCGATCTGAAACCGGCAGGGAAGTATGTTATGGCTGACCTCGACCGCGTTGGTGGCGTCCAGGCGGTAATGAAGATGTTGTTGGGAGCAGGCTTCTTGAATGGCGACGTGCTCACTGTGACAGGCAAGACTATGGCCGAAAACCTTGCAACAGCGCCCAATCTGGCCGAAGGGCAGAAGGTCATCATGCCTCTCGATCGACCGCTCCAGGCTACAGCTCCGTTGGTCATCCTCAAAGGAAATCTGGCGCCCGAAGGTGCGGTATGTAAGATTTCCGGACTCAAAGTGACCAGTCATCGCGGACCTGCTAAGGTGTTCGATTCAGAGGAAGAGACACTTGAAGCAATCATGAAACATCAGGTATCCCATGGGGATGTCGTGGTGATCCGCTATGAGGGACCAAAGGGCGGTCCTGGGATGCGTGAGATGCTGGCTGTGACCTCGGCACTGGTTGGCCAGGGCTATGGTGAGACGGTCGGGCTGATTACGGATGGACGTTTTTCAGGTGGCACACATGGTATGGTCGCGGGCCATGTTGCACCAGAGGCCCAGGTAGGCGGTCCAATTGCTGTTGTGCGGAATGGCGATATCATCACCATCGATGCCGAGCATCATACGCTGTCGATTGACCTGAGTGATGAAGAAATCGCACGACGTCTACAGCAGTGGCAACCACCTGCACCCAAGTACACGAAAGGGGTCATGGCGAAGTATGTGAAGCTCGTGACCTCTGCCTCAGAGGGAGCTACTACAGAATAGTAAAAAATGAAGTAGGCGGTCGGCAAGGTACCGCTTCAACTTGACAGCAGGTCATCTAAACAGTTATAATCAGTTGCAGATAAACATATCTGTGATGGTAGTATTGCTGCCATCTATCCTATGGCGATGAGGCTCGCCTAACGCCTTGTGCTAATAGCCTCTACCACCGAAGAGCAGGAATACCCGGCTGGTAGAGGTTTTTTTGTGCCCCGCTGGCACCAATTGTTGATCAAGACGTGGTTCCATCTCTCCTTGGGACACCTCTGCAAATCGCTACCTGCTGAAGTTGCTCGCTGGTGATGGTTTGTCTTAATGAGAGGTCAACATGGTGCAAATAGCAATACTGCAGGGGCTGCAGATAGCGACAGTCCTCTTCTGCGCTCCCCTCCTACTGTAGACCTCCGATTTATCGCGGGGTATTTCTTAGCAAGGATGAAGTCATGAACACTCAGCTTATTGAACTCGTTGCCATTCTTGGCGGTTTTTTCGGGTTTTTCGGCAGCATTATGGCTTTCATCATCGCCTATGACGAATATAAACGCCACTTTAGAGACAAGAGCAAGCCATTTTGGATGGCATTCGAGATGGCAGTACTTGCCTTCTTTGTGTTTGTTGCCCTCTCCATTATTGTAGGATTTGTTTTGAGCAATACTTTTGCGAGCCACGTCTCACCATGAATAAGGAATACCCCGCGAAGGATTGAAACGCGCTCCGCAAGCTTCGCTGAGGGGCGATCTGCCTGGGGGGCAGATTCGGAAGTAGGTCCTTGATTTATCGCGGGGTATTCCTGAGCGGGGAGGGAGTCAGTACTGTGTAGAGCCAATGGCACTTTAAACAGGTCGCGACAAGCGCATAGAGTGACCTATTTGAAGTGCCTTGCAAAGGACGAAGATATGAACAGTACATTTCGCCTTATTGAAGGCGTTGCTATCATTGGCGGTTTTTTCGGGTTTGTCGGCAGCATTATGGCTTTCATCATCGCCTATGATGAATACAGACGCCATTTTAGAGACAAGAGCAAGCCATTTTGGATGGCATTCGAGATGGCAGTACTTGCCTTCTTTGTGCTTGTTGCCATCTCAGTTATTGTAGGATTTGTTTTGAGCAATACTTTTGCGAGCCAGGTCCCACCATAAATTCTGAATGATGCTAACCTGGCGGAGGCCAATCTCCGCTGGGCGAATCTGCAAGGTGCTCGTCTGCAAAGAGCAAACCTCAAAGAAGCCTCGCTGCGCTGGGCAGGGCTGCAGCACACTAACCTGCAAGAGGCCAATCTGACCAATGCTCACCTGGAATGCGCCAATCTGGCTGGAGCGGACTTGCGGCGCGCGATCATGCGTGGTGTCTTTCTCGACCAGGCTCATCTGGAGGGCACCTTGCTGCCCCTGAGCCTCAAGGAGCGCATGATCCAGTTTTTTTGTGATAGGCTTCACCGTTTCGACCAGGCTAATTAATGCGGGAAGGAGAGTGTCGAACATGTCAGAGCCTGGAACCGTTCTCTTTATCTATCAAGGTCATGCCGAAAGAGTAGCTGCCGTGGCATGGTCTCCTGATGGAAGACATATCGCCTCTGGCTCATGGGATAAGACGGTACAGATATGGAATCTCAGCAGCGGGCAAACAATCCTCACCTATCGTGATTCCACCAGCCCCAGCCGGGTGAATGCCGTCGCCTGGTCGCCCGATGGCACACATATCGCTTCTGGGAACGACGATGGATCGGTGCATGTCTGGAATACTATCTCGGGCAGCAACGTCATTATCTACCGCGGTCATACCAGCTTCGTATTGTCTGTAGCCTGGTCACCTGATGGAAGACATATCGCCTCTGGTTCCTGGGATAGCACCGTGCAGATCTGGGATGCTCTCACTGGAAGCCATATCGGTACCTATCGCGGCCACCCCGAATCGGTGCATGCTGTGGCCTGGTCGCCCGATGGTACACATATCGCTTCTGGAGGCGAGGATGGCACTGTGCAGGTCTGGGACTCTATCTCAGGAAAGCCCACCTGCATCTATCACGGCCATGCGGCTCGAGTCAATGCTGTGGCCTGGATACCTGTCCCCCAGGCAGGGTCCCCTGTCTGGGGGACAGGAATACCCGATGGCACGTGCATCGCTTCTGGGAGTCGTGACGAGACAGCGCACGTGTGGCATGCCGCCACTGGCCAGCGTATCTGCACCTACCGTGGCCACGAATGGAGTGTCAATGCCCTCGCGTGGAACCCTGTCATGGGGACAGGTTACCTCTCCCCCAGAGAGGATTCCTTGCCTGGGGGGCAGGGAATGCCCGGCGGCATGTCTATCGCCTCCGGGAGCAATGATTGCACTGTGCAGATCTGGGATGCGACGACTCGGAGCACCATTGTCACCTATCACGGCCATTCCGGCAGTCTGTGGAATTTTGTGGAAGCCGTGGCGTGGTCGCCCGATGGCAGGTACATTGCCTCGGGGAGCGATAATGGCACTGTACATGTCTGGAGGGCATCTTGACGCTAGTACCACCGCATGGTAATGTTTAGGCATAACGAATAGTGTTTTATATGGTGATGAAGCTCACCCAATACGCCGAACATCCCGGCTGATAGCTTCTACTTTTCCTTGCCGCTGGTTCTACAGCTTGTACGGGCAGAATCAACCACGCGATACTCTTGTGTGCAAGTCCTGCCAGCATTGGTTCCCTCGCCCTCCGCGTGAACTCATTCCCGAGTACTGGCCTGAGACGCAAAAAATGTTGCGTGTCGTGAACGGCGAAGAAGCTACCTTAGGACCCCCAACGGGATTTACCCCCACTGCCAAACGCCCTCTTGCCAGAACCTGGTGGCAGCGACTGCTCCAGAAGATACATCTGTGAAGAGGGAGCATTTCCTCTGAAGAGGCTGCATGCATGGGTCTGTTCAACATGAGGAGACCTATCAAGAACAGGACTTGACATACTGCCCTTCTTTTTCGCAATCCACATGAATGAATTTAATTGTTGTTTGTTGAGAATATCCTGTGATACAAATCTTCGCCATAGCTGGTTTGCAATGGTTCTCCTTCGATTAATTTAAAAGTTCGTCTTCCGCCGGTTTGCCTTTCAGCCCGCAGGAACATGGCGTTTGCCATTTTTTTGTTATAAAAACCATGCGCGAATTCGTATAAATGCGTAACGAAGAAAACCTTGATGCGCTTTTCCAATAACGCGTTAATTATCTGCCGTGCAATCTCCGAGCCTTCTCTTTCGTTTGTCGCGGCAAATGATTCATTAAACAGCACCATGGAATTTGACGTTATATTGTCTACGATATCGCTCATTCTGCTGAGTTCTTCATCAAGTTTGCCGCTTTTCATGGTAGCGTCTTCTTTCCGTTTGTAGTGCGTGAAAAGGGCCTCGCAGACATTGGCACAGAAAGACTCAGCCGGTACAAACATGCCACATTGCATCATCAATTGAGCCAAACCTATGCTTCGCAAAAAAGTCGATTTGCCGCCCTGATTGGCGCCTGTGATGATCACGAGGTCTTTACTGTCAGCCTTCATATCGTTGCCCACAATGCTTTGTTTTATGGTTAAAGCCAGACAGACATCGTATAATCCTTGAAAAGCATGTCTGCGTTCGCCAGGAACCACAGGCAGGGGAAAGGACACTGGCTCCCCCTTTTGGGCAAGCTGCCCATGTACATTCAAACAACCAATGTAAAAGGCCAATTCGGTCCGCAACATGGTAAAAAAACTGAGAATATGATCAGTGGACTGGGCGAGCGCATTGGCAACAAGGTTGATCCCCTGGTCTTTTAATTCCGACAGGGTCCTGGCACCGCTTTCATCGCGATCATCGATATAAAAGGTGTAAGCGGGCGGTTTTTCGGCAAAGATCCGCTCGATCCAGCTCTGCTTCTTGTCTGGTGGTTTACGAAGGATGTAATTGGTACCTTTATTGCCTTGTCCCAGTTTAGCGCTGATCAACACTCCGTCGCGGAATTCCAGTGCCCGTAGATGCTGTTGGACGCTGGCGAAATATTCATCACCAAGTTCTTTGTTGAGCATCGCGAAAAACGCTGTAAAGCCCTCTGATTCAAATTGATCGGCATGTTCATCGGCGATCTGCTTGAGTTTTTTCAGCATGCCCACAAACATCTGCAACACTTGTATCGATCGACGTAGGAGCGAGTCGGGATATTTGCTCAAAAAGCCAAGAAACTGCTTTTTCTCGCTTTCGATTGATTCTACTGCGATAGTGTAGATATCCCTGACAATGGAAGCATGTTTCAGGCAATCCTGAAGTATAATTTGGCGGTAGAGTAGTGTATCCAGATCAGTATGTAAACCGGACAAAACAGCTCTCTTTGCCACTTCAAATAAAAATTTGTCACCGAGCGCCATGGCGTTGAACAACGTGTTTAATTCCAGATCTTGTGTCAACGCTTGTGCATGCGGCGGCAATTCCCGCTGCAGGTCAAAATCACCATCTTTATACATGAGAAAAGCCTTCATGGTTTTAGACGCTCCTTTAAACAATCGTATGTCAGCCGGTACTTTTCGGCAATTGCTATCGCGTGTGCAAGTCCGTCAGCAGGCCTTCTGACAATTTTATATGTTCGCACTGCCGGATTTTCGGGAACCACCGTGCTGACCATGCTGACGGTTTTCTCGCTGAACGAAGTCAATTCATCTATGAATGTTACCCAAACGCACAGCACATCTAATTGTATTATTGTTTCCATTATCTTTTGACTCAAAAACAGTGCATCGTTTACTGTAGTAGATGTGAAAATTTCATTCATTATGATAATACTGTTTGATGTGGCCTGGTTAAGCATAGTGTAAATTCTGACCAGGTCATCCTGCAGTTTGCCTCTGAGATCTTTGATGTTTTCTTCCTTTTCAAAATGCGTAAAGAGCCTGTCGAACAGAAAGAGTTGCGCTTCCCTGCCTGGGACGGGACAGCCTATGCTGGCCAAATAATGCAACTGTCCGAAGGTGCGGGCGAAGGTGGATTTACCGCCCTGGTTCGGACCGGTTACGACAAATATGCGCTCCTTACCTTTCAAGTAAAAATCATTGCAGACAACGGACGATTTTTCGGTAATGAGTTTATAGGCCAGAGCTACATCAAACCCTTCATAATCATACACTTCCTTCCAGGTATTGGAAATGTGCGGATAACAGAATTTCAATCCCGCTCGCTTGATTCTCGCGATATACTCCAGATAGGCGACGTAAAATTGTATTTCCCGGTCAAAAATGGCTAGCGTTTCATCCAGATACTTCCTGTTTTTCGCACAGTAATCATCTAGATGTAAAAATATGTCAGGATACAATTTGGCTACCAACTCCAGTATTTGCGCTTCAACATGGTCCATATCCGGCCAGTATCGAAATTTCACCCGGTAATCTTTTACCGCCCCCTGTTTGAATTTCGCGAATGTTTCCTCAACATCTGCGCTGTAATCAATTTCAGATCCATATTGGCGAACCTTGATGCTGTTACCCCTTATGAGCAGGCAATATTTTACTGCAGACAAATCGGCTTTCAGCTTTTTCGTTTCCGCCAGAAGCGATGGGAAACGGCCAGAATTGGCATAGTCCGTCACATAGCCGCGGAAGGCCAAAAAGCCGCGCGATTGTAAATCTACCAGGGATAAATCAAGTACCAGGCAAGTAACGGCGTCGCAATACATTTCTACGGCGTCCACAAACCATCTTTCCTTCTGGTATTTGTAGTAAAGCTTGTCTGCTTGGGCAAGACGTTCGCGCATTGCGCGCATTTTTTGCGCAAATGATCGTATATGCTCAAACAGCTTTTGATTTTCAAGATCCCGCAGTATTTCATGACGATACTGGATCGCGTCGATATCGTTCAAGGAAGCGTAAAAAAACGGCTTTAAATTATATTCCTGCCTGCCGGCCGTGATGGCGTCTATAATCTGATCAAGATTTAAATCAGCAAAAAAGGCGGGCGCTTCAAGTGTTTCTTTTGTTATGCTGTCTTCAGTTTTTTCAAATAGTATACTGTGGAAAGTCATGGGAAAAACACCTCCTGTGGAAGCGACGCGCATAAAAAAGCTGATAGACCCTACGTTTTTCTCGTAGAAGCTATCAGCCGTCATCAGCAGTTCGGATTTTTCCGAAGGGGAGCTTCATCCCTTTACAATAGGATAACACTTTTTTCTGGAGCCTGCAATAAGTAACTGTTCCTGCTTTGCCATGTTTTCCTTTCCCTCACTGCAATGCGCTTAGTTGGCCTTTCAACATGTACAAACCAGCGTTTCCCGCATCGTCGCACGTGTTGCCACACAACCCACACGGGCATACCTGTCCCCCAGACAGGGTGCCACAAGGGTCCTACACACAATCCCCCGGATTGCGTCTCCACTCAACACCACTCCCGCCCCTACGGTCTGCCGACCCTCGCGTGTCGCTCGTGGATGGAGGGCGCTTCATCGCGTCGCGTCAGTTCCCCTATACTGTGCGACTGCACGGCGCCACGCGACCTGCTCGTCGCCTCTGGGCTCCCAGCGGTGCGTCCAGTCGCGCTTCCGCCAGTACTCCTCCAACTCCCAATGCACAACTGCTACTCGTGTGTACTGGGTACGCAGCATGAGCCTCACGTTGCACAGCTTCTTTTTGCCCATGCCAGTACGGACAGGCCAGAGTAACCGTCAGATACTCATGGGATATACCAGGGCCAGTTCCCCAACGAAAAAGGCGAGCAGACGCTCCCAGGCCCATGCTGCACCCGGAATATCGGGTACTTCGCCCCGCTCTCGCTTGCCCGCATTGAAGCGGGCAAGATATGCTTCCACGGCGAGGTCGAGCTGAGCCAGGTGCTGCTGTTGCCGATGAAGCAGTCGTTTTTGCAACGTAGTAGCATCCCGCTCATGCATACATGATTCATGAAATTGCTTCCAGTGAGGTAGACAGAGTAGCGCTAATTCCAGTGTCGCCGAGTCATCAGTCGTCTGTCGCAAACCTTGCGTGATGGAGGCAATACTCTCTTTGCTAGCTTCTGCGGCACGGGAGCAGGCTAGACAGTTTGTCCTATATTCTTGGGAGGTAGCCAGCGCTGTGACTTGTTGCTCCAATTGCTGCTTCAGCCAGGAACGATAACGGTCTATATTATCTGTATACAGGGCGATACCCGCTGCGAGAATCCAGTGATGGCTCTGGCAGAATGCCTCCGTTGACGGCAGAGGCGTTTCCGATTCAAAGACTCTGAAGCACTCTGCTATGCAGGCAGAGGCTGCAGCAACACACACGGGACATGCAGTGCTGGCGGGATTTTCTAGCTGGCTGCGCCTTCCTGTTATGAGAAGGAGTTGACGAGACATTGACTGTCCAGCTTTGAAGGTGACAAGGACAGGCAGAGTTTCTCGGTTTCCCACCAGTGCGGCCAGGTAATGAGTGATCTGACTCCAACCATTACCTACCCCTTTCGAGCTGGTGTCCGATTCGATGACACGTTGCGCTGTGAACTGCGACAACAACGCTGCCAATGCATGTACACCACGCTGCTGAGAGACAGTAAGAGAAGCACTCCGCCCACTGCGTAGCAGCACACGCCAAAGAGATGGTCTATTTGCTGATCCTTCTGAGCATACTGCCAGCAGATGCGTGGCATGAGGAAGACAGAGTTCTGTTTGCAGCAAAGGCCAATCTCTTTCGTCGTCGCTGCTCATCACGTGCTGGAAACGTTTCACCAGCCGAGTGAGAAAGTGAGACTCTTCCCGTTGAGCCGATTGACAGAAGCGGCATTGTGCGGAACCAATCTCTGGGCCAGCAGGAAGCACGATGTGAAGGTTTTGATTTTTAGCTTGTCGTGCAGACGAAAGCAAGCGATGCAACGGCCTCAGCAAGGCTTGATAGACAATGCTAATGCCTAACCCATCGCCCATGCGCTCATGTTCCATTATAGCGAGTGACCAGGTATGGTACGGGCAAAATCCCCAGCATCTACCGATCTCCGCTCCAACATGAGGATCAGTGCAGTACTCCCATAAGAAGCTATGCATGACCTGCTGGTCATGCTCCTGAACCAGGCGACAGAGGACGCAGCCGGGTTTGCCACGCGCACGATCCAGGTCCGCGTCGAACATGTCACGAGCAGGGAGTATACTTCGACGCCTGCGTAGGCGTGACCAGACAGCTTGAAGCATGAGTAGTCCTCTCCCAGTTTTAGCAGAAAGGATGCGAGGACGGCATCGTCCTTCAGTACCGTAAACAAGCCTACCACCTTTTTTGAGCTGCGTATGATCGATCAGTAATACAACAGATTGAGCGTTTCCAACCTCGCTGTGATCTCTTGTGCAACCCTCTCAGGTACGGGAGGTGGAGTCTTGAGCACGTTCAGAGCCTCCCAGCATCCTGTTCGGGCGAGCGCTGCCAGGGCGTCGACAATAGTCAGAGCCACCACGAGGGCATTGGGTTGCGCCAGGCGCTTTGCAAGGGATGCGGCGGCCTGGCAGTCTCCCAGTTGTCCCAGAGCCTTGCAGATTGCGCAGAGCACTCCCATGTCGCTTTCTTCAAGCAGGCGTGCCAGCAAGACTGGGAGCGCATGTCGATCTTGGCGCAGCCCAAGCAACATGGCCACCATTTCCCTCACCTCAGGAACAGGATGCTGCAATGCCCGCATCAATTTCTGGTCGTAGAAGATCGGCTCGGTTTCAGAGAGCGATGTTCCACATCGGTCACAGACGGTGGCGTCAATAAGATTCTCTGCCCAACAGTTGGAACAGAACTGGATGAGCGGCATGGCTCTCTTCCTTTCAGGTGTATGGTAAATTAAAAAAAGCTTCTACAACACGACCTGTCGTGTCATAGAAGCCATCAACCCTTCCGGGTATCTTTCGGGCGAGCCTCATCGCCCTAAACTTTTCATGTACTATAGTATAGCACATATCAGACCTAACCGGCGGTCTTTTCAGAGAAGGCCATCCGTACGCGGTATTGTACACCTGAGGTTGACCCGCTTTTGTGGAGGATTATCTCTACTTCGATACTGTTAAAAATGACACGGCTTGAGAGAAAAAGCTTGCAGGAGAAGTAGGAGGCTCTGTTTATGCTCTAAATACCTGAATCTTTTTATCCCGGCTTCCGCTGACCAGAGTCCGCCCATCGGCACCAAGCGCTACAGTCGTAACGATACCTGTATGGTTTTTAAGGGTACGCTTTAGCTCGCCTGTGTCTAGGTTCCATATTTTGATGGTTCTGTCACTACTTCCGCTAACCAGGGTCTGTCCATCGGCACTGAGTGCCACACTATTAACACTGCTTGTATGGCCTGTGAAGGTACGCTTGAGTTCACCTGTGGGTAGGTTCCACACCTTGATCGTTTCATCATAACTTCCGCTGACCAGGGTCTGCCCATCGGAGCTGAGCGCTACGGTCAGAACGCTGCTTGTATGGCCTGTGAAGGTACGCTTTAGCTCATCTGTGAGTAGGTTCCACACCTTAATCGTTTCATCCCCGCTTCCACTGACCAGAATCTGTCCATCGGCGCTGAGTGCCAGACTATTCACACACCATGCATGGCCTGTGAAAGTACGCTTGAGTTCACCTGTGGGTAGGTTCCACACCTTAATCGTTCCATCCCCGCTTCCACTGATCAGGGTCTGCTCATCAGCACTGAGTGCCAGACTCCTAGCGCTGCTTGTATGGCCTGTAAGGGCACGCTTTAGCTCACCTGTGTCAAAGGCCAACACCTTGATAGCTCCATTCCCACCCCCACTGACCAGAGTCCAGCCATCGATACTGAGCACTATACTCTCGACGATACCGCTACGAGGTTTGAGGGTACGAAGCAAAGTTACGCTCTCAATCTTAGGTGGTGATATCAAAAGAGGAACTTTATCCACCTGCTGAATGTTGGGTGTGATACTACTGGGTTTTGTTGGCTCTCGTAGCATTTCACCTACTCCATCCTGGGGGTATTGCGCCTCGGTACTTCATCCCCGTAACGTCGCCACTAAGCGTTTGGGATTGAGCACCAGGTCAATGGCATCCAGCGGACCAAGGACCAGCACATCGGCAGCGTGCAGCGCGCCCATTGCCACCCCCTCTCCTGCCAGGACTGCCACGCCGATAGCGGCCAAACGCAGCATACCAACATCGTTCATGCCATTGCCAAAGGCGATCACATGGGCTGGACCAAGCTGCTGCACATAGCGCGTCTTCTCCTCCCCAATACTAATGATATGAAGAGGAATATCCAATGCTTGTTCAAGCTCTGCCAGGTTGCCATGCGTACCCGCCGTCAGTGCGTGGAGAGAAAGCAGATCTGCCAGGGACTTCAGACGATCCACCACGCCTGGGATTGGCATGCCATCAATGGCGAGTGTGCCGTTGACATCAAAGACAGCATGTTGAAGCTCGATCATCCCCCACTTGGGAATGTCTATGTGTATCATCTCTATTCCCTCCTCATACTGATCTCATTTCCGAAACAGATCTGAGGCGACCTGTTTCTCTGTGCGTTTCCTCATGGCTGGTTACCATACGTAGTCTCATGCTCTTTGTGTTTCTTCCTTTCACGTGATACGCTCAGATCGTCCTTCCTACTTGAGAGCCATATCGGTAGAGGCATCGCTGGATTCAACCCCCTGCCCATCAAGAAACACAGGGCATAAAAAAACGCCTCTAACAGCCGATACACTCTGTGAACGGGTGCTAGAAGCTATCAGCACAAGGCAATAGGCGAGCTTCATCGCCGGAAAGCTGGAAGGTTTTCTCTACTACAGATTATAGACGCTCTTTTGCCGGAATTGCAAGCATGGCTCGCATACCTCAACGCCAGTAGGCTTCAGTGCTCAGTATGTTTTTCTTGACGTTCACTGCTACAAATCCATATACTGGAAGCAAATTGAAGCGCCAAAGACAAACCAGGCAGTGAGACGTGAAAGCCATGAAGAAGTGACGACAGATTTTACTCATCCAAAAGCACACGCTGAAATCGAAGACAAAGGTCGCTTACCTGATGAACTTGCAATACGGATAGTGCGCCAGTTAGACGCGGGGATGCGGATAGAAGTTCCGGGTTGGGGACATTATGCTATCAGGCCGCTTCGAGTGTGCAGGATTATTGATAGATATTACGATACTCCCGACCGGATGTTTCAAACCTGGTCTAAAGTGCATGGCAAACAGCTCTTGCTTCGTGATCGACATGAGAGCAGCGTCGTTGGTGATGTAGATCCTCGGAACATACAAACGCAAGCAGACATTTTAAGACTACCAGTAACGGGTGAGTTGCACAAATGGGTTGCCAAAGTGCCTCTAAAGAGGGCAAACTCAAACAGTCGTATGCGCCAAGCAAGAGAACATGAAACACCATACATCGATCAAGACAGAGAAACTTTAAAAGCAGAACTGATTGGCGTGATTCGACAGACGCCTGGCCTTGAGCTTGATCCTACTGTAGTAGATGTTCGGGAATATGTCGGGAAGGTTCGCAAGACCTATGGTGTCTTTTCTCAACCGACATCACATGCTCCTGAAAGGCGCGTCGCCACTATTGACCTCGATTTCATCGTGCGTGAATACTATAAGCTGGGTGGTGTTTCTGTTGAACGATATGCAAAGTACGAGGCAGAAAAACAGGGACGTACAACGGCAAGTCAATTTGAAGCATGCGCACAGGCATTACGAGCGGTTTTACACATTCCCAAAGAAGAGCCACCTCCTCTTATAATCACAAAACCCTCCAAGGCAGAGTAACGAACAAAGAGCATAATAGCATTCCTTCTCTGCTCAGTTCCAGGTGGGCTTTCAGCTATGAGAAGTTGGGCTTGCAATTCCTGTCAAAACGTGTCTATACTAGTAGGCAGAGGAACATCTACCAACCTTCTGGCGATGAAGCTCGCCTATCGCCTTGTGCTGATAGCTTCTAGCACCCGTTCACAGAGTGTATCGGCTGTTAGAGGCGTTTTTTGTATCTAGCGCTTCCAGACGAGCAGGGGTTGACTCCTGCGGTGCCTCTACCGATACGGTTCTCTCTGGTGGGAGGGGTGACCTGAGAGTATTACCCGAATGCGTCGTATGAAAGGGAGAAACACCTTAAATCAGCACAATACGTTCTCCAAAAGGCGTGCATTACACCTCCGTGTCGCAGGTCATTCAGAAACTGGGCGGATGCGCGACCACAATGCAGATGCGTTTGCCTTCTACGATCTGTCGGACCCGAGACAAGCAGAGCAACTTGGGAGGCTGTACCTGCTTGCCGATGGCACAGGAAGCCATGCCACAGGTGAAGTTGCCAGTCGCATCGCTATCGAAACAATTCCTGCCGTCTATTATCACCAGAGCAGAAGGTGATTCACCCCTGGTACGCTTGCAGCAAGCCTTCTTTGCAGCTCATATGCGCATTTGTGAGTTTGCTGCTCTTCACCCAGAGTATGCTGAAATGGCAACCACCTGCACTGCTGTTGTGGTGAGGGGCACACGCATCTGGATCGCACATATTGGTGACAGTCGAGCATATCTTGTGCGTGCCTCGACTCGATCTCGACCCACGATTGCTCGCCTGACAACGGATCACTCGATGGTGGCAGGAATGGTGCGGGCTGGAGAACTTTCCCCTGAGCAGATGCGATACTCCCCTGGTCGCGACGTTTTTCTACGAGCTCTGGGGAAGAGCGAAGAGAATAACCCATATCCTGATTTTACCATGCATGAGGTGCGTGCTGGTGACGCGCTCGTCCTCTGCAGTGACGGCCTGTGGAGCGCAGTCACAGAGGATCAGATAGCATACGAGGTATGCACCATGCCTCCACAGCAGGCATGTGAAGAATTGGTTCGTCTAGCAAATGAAACTGGAGGAGATGAGAACATCAGCATCATCATCCTGTCCTTTTCTGGCACAGAGGGTGATGGCACTGGAACTGTATCCTAACTCTACCGCACCTACCTGGCTCTAACACGAAGGCAAAGATGTAAACACGAGAAGCAGGTGAGTCTATGCAGGAAGAAACTAAAGAAGTACCGCGAACACGAGATACCGATGCCTTACGTGCTGCATTTGGACGCGAAGGTTGTCCGGCCTGCACTGTTGTGCTCGAGTACTTAGAACTCCTCATTGACAGCTGGGAATATGAAGGGTTTAGTGATGTTGAACACCGCCATGAACTCATCCGGTCTCGCGGTTTCTGTCCATTGCATACCTGGCAATTGGCGCAGCGCAGCAATGCTTTCAGGCTTGGTCTGATCTATAGCGAAGTCCTGACAGATGTCGTGCATGAATTGCAGCAAGATGACAGCAGGCTTGCTACTGCTGCCACTGTTTCGAAGCGTAAGTCGCTCTTCAAGGGATGGTGGAGAAGATGGCGTCATCACCCGGTTGAGTATCCTACACATGCACAGTGTTTTTTCTGCCGCAGCCGTAGCAAGGTTGAGCAGCGCGTCATCTCGACGCTTGTGCAACAATTGCATGCTGAAGAGATACGGACGCTACTCTCACAGTCTACAGGATTGTGCCTGTTGCATTTCGCACAGGCTCGCCATCAGGCCGAAGTGGATGATCCGCTGGTATTACGTCACGTACTCACCTGCCAGCTTACCTGTACTCAGCGTGTGCTGGAGGAAGTGCGCGAACTCGTACGCAAACATGACTATCGTTTCAGTGACGAGCCCCGAGGAAACGAGATGATATCCTGGAGGCGCGCTGCTCAACTCTGTGCAGGCAATAGCGGCGTTCGATGACTTCCAAATCTGCCCCCCAGGCAGATCGCCCCCGATTTAAGTTTGATGATAATTTGCTTCGCAAATTCTAATCAAAGCCTATTTCCTTTGATTAGCCTCACCTCCGCAGAGGGTGAGGATCATCAAACTTTATTTCTCTATCCCTCGCTCCTTTATCCTACAGTTGTCATCGTGCGGACTGCCGTCTCACCAGGAGAAACAGCGGAATGGCCGCGAGTTCGGCGACCAGAGAGAATGCAATCAACACGGGCAGTGATATGCCATACAGAATGCCGATCAGTGCGCTACCCAGGAACCAGAATATGCCATATCCTGCGGTGAAGAGGCCATAGGCCGAAGCACGTCGCTGGGCAGGTACCATCAGCGCTACGGCAGCCGGGATGATCAATTCGTGGACACCCATGCCAAGCCCCCAGAGCGCGACACCGACGAGTGCTGCCCAGAAGCCACCCAGGAACACCAACGGGGCAAACAAGGCCGAGATGAGCGTCAAGGGAAGCAGGACGGAGATACCAACCCGATCGAAGAGACGCCCGAAGACGAGCGAGCCAATCCCACCTACACCCATGGCAACGGCATAGAAGACCGGGATCAGCACATTTGACACGGTGGACGTTCGCGCGAAGTGGTAGGCGATGAGCGGGAAGTCGGCGAACCCGGCAGCGACCAGCACTGCCCCCGTCAGATACACCCAGAAGACACGTGGCAGTCCCGTGGCCTTCACGTCCGGCGGGGTCGCCTCCAACTCCTCGGGTCGTGGGTAGGTCAGGCGCGCGACAACCAGGATGCTCAGTGTCACGAGGGCGGGAATGAGTAGCACCGCAAATGCGATCCTGTACTCACCGCGTAAGGCCAGCACGGCGGCGACAACCAGCGGGCCGAACAGTGCCCCGCCCTGGTCCAGTGCCTCATGCACGCCGAAGGCCCAGCCGTATCCCATCTCCTTGGCAGCGTGCGAGAGCATCACATCGCGGGGTGGATTACGGGTCGCCTTGCCAACGCGCTCCAGGATAATCAGCAAGGCTGCCACTTGCCAGTTCCCGGCCAGGGCGAGCAGCGGCACCGAGAGCATCTGGATGATATAGCCGAAGATCGTGATCGGCCAGTATTTGCCGGTCTGGTCGCTCATGCGTCCTGAGACCAGGCGCAGGCCGTAGCCAAGCAGTTCGCCGAAACCGGTGACGATGCCAATGACAGCTGCACTCGCTCCGAGGAGGCCAAGGTACGGGCCGATGATACTGCGTGAGCCCTCGTAGGTGAAGTCGGCGAAAAAGCTCATGACGCCGATCAGCAGGACGAACTGGAGCGCTATAGTCTTCGCTCGTGATGGTTGCCTGGGTTCCTTCTGTGAAGAAGAAGTGTTTGTTTCCATGCGTACTATCCTCGCTATTTCTCTCTGCATACCAAGCTGTCAGGAATACCCCGCGATGAATCGGGGGTCTACTAGAATGCTTTCGCTACAGAGATGGTTGTATTGGAAAGGCGCGTTCTGGTACTCGAAGGTATGTACGTCAGGGAGCAAGAGAGCTTCAGAGAACAAAAACGCTTCTAACAGCCGACGATCTCTGCAGTCGATTGCTAGAAGCTATCAGCACAAGGCATTAGGCGAGCTTCATCGCCGGTATTTTCTCCTCCCCAAGTATAAATGCTTTAGCGAGCATTTACAAGAGGTGAGTCTCCCTTGACCTCCACTACCACAATTTCGTATACTACCTATAGGTCTTGCGATGAGGCTCGCATAAACGCCAAAGGGCTAATAGCTTCTACGCACTGTTCATCACACTCAGCAGTGTCATGGTCAGTAGTAGAAGTTTTTTTGTGCCTGAAATGCAGACCGGTTCGTGGAGCCGTATCCTTTCCACTGAGGGCGGCTCAGCTCTTTCATACGTTTCTCATAATCTGCACACTTCCATCATCAAGATGGAGGCCTAAGCGTGGGGAGAAAGTGTTCTATGCAGAAGCAATGCTGATCGACGTACAGATACGCCAACCTCGTACCGACTGCCCCATCTATACCTGGGAGCGCGAACATGAGTGCATGCGCTTGACAGGCATCTATCGTGCTGAGCCAGGATTGCCTGCCGACCTCGCCACGCTCCAACTGGAGGGGCGGTTGGATGTACCCATCCTCTTGCTTACGACGTACAGTTCTCCTCCAGGGACACTCGTGCAGGCACGGCTGCTCGGCGCATTATCTGTAGGGACCCGATTTATCGCGTCCGATGGGGGTCAATTCATCGCAGCCTCAAGGGAACGTGCGTTTCCAGACTGATGGCTGGGTATGTGTTGCAGTTGCGGAGGCAGATGCATCGCTGTCACAGTATCAATCCTTAGACATGCTCCCACCCGTCCAGCTTGCCGCACTTTCGGCGTATGTACAGGTAAAAGCACAGGAGGAACTTCAACAGACGACAGGAGAGGTCCAACTGTGCGATGCTGATATGGCAGCAAGGCTCATCCGTGAGACACGCCTGTTTTTGAAGCGGGAGCAACGAATGCAGCCGAAGAAGAAGGGATGGCTCAGACATGAAGAAGAGGAAGAGCGTCCCGTCGCCTGGCGTGCCATTGAAGGACTGGCCGAGGCACTGCGTGTGCAGATACAGAAAGAAGCCTTTCTTCAAGATGGTACTCTTGCACCCCATGCCCAGGCAGAAGAACTCATCCGTTTCGTTCCTCAACGCTTTCAGCACGCGCTTGCCGACCTCTTGCTCGATGATGAACGCTTGCTTGCATTTGTAGAGCGTCCTCTTTTGCGTCACCGGACGGGATGGCTGGGTATGCAGACCTGGCGCTCCAACGAAGGACTGTTCCTGGTCACCGACCGGCAAGTGCTCTGGCTGCGCGATTTCCTTGCCCCAGGTTCCAACTTCTTGCCTGGAGGCTACATTGCACACATGGCCCCCCTGGAGCGATTACAGCAGATTGCCATCCTCCCAACAGGCACTGCCCCAGGTGAGTTTGCACATCGTTTAGAGTCGAACGACTCGCCGTACCTGCGCCTAATCATGGAGGTGGCAAGCTGTACTGGAAGCGAACCGTTTGTCGTCGAGTTTCCACAAACGCCAGAGATGGAAAAAGTGCTGGCGCGCCTGGGTGGCATCCTCCGCGCCTTCCTGCCGTATCCGCAGGGAACAGCAGATCGACGTGTGCGTCGTCTCCCAGCAGTCGAGGTATGGATGCCTCGTGGTGTTGAAGCCGAGCGGCTTGCCGGTCTGGGAGGGATTGTCCCGTCGGCTATTGCTCAAAGGCTGGAGCAGCGCCTGTCTCGCCTGCTCACTCCCGAAGAGGAGCTTTTAGCTTCAGCCCTGGTTCCTGCCCTGGAGGATTACAAGAGTCCAGCACGCCTGGTCGCTCTCACGCGAGGTGCGCTGTATGTACTCGAAGACGTGAGCAGCAAGTCACGTCAATCGCCAGAAGAACGAGAACACATGCATCGTTACGACCTGGCAACGATCTCCTCTGCACAACTGCGCTACTCGTTGCTCGGATCGAGTCTCAGCATTTTTGTGCCGGGACCAGGTGGTCGTGCTCAGCAGCATGTCTTTCCTTTTCACAGTCCGGCTATTGCCTGGTTTCTGCCGCTCTTCACAAGGTTACGCTTATTGTTGAGTGGCCCTTATCGAACATAGTGGCATCCTTTGCTTGCGCTGATCCTTCGCTGCGCTCAGGATGACAATGATGAGAGGACCTTGTCCTGTGTTGTCACCCTGAGCGCAGCGAGGTCTCTGAACACGACTGCGCTTATCACTGAGTGGCCCCTATCGAACATAGTGGCTGCTTGCGCTGATCCTTCGCTGCGCTCAGGATGACAATGATGAGAGGACCGGCTTTGGCCCTGTGTTGTCACCCTGAGCGCAGCGAAGGGTCTCTGACGAGCTTGCCAGGCATTGCCAGGCAAGTTCAACCAGGTTAATGAAAGGGTTCTCCTGTGGCAGAATCTGACAAAGAGCAACAAGATACGGCGGCGAACGAAGCAGGATGGCCAGCTAGCTTGCTGAATGCCAATCATCGACGGGTTCTCACATCGACGTTACGGCGGGTCGAGCTAGCAGCATGGCGTCTAGAGGATCAATTGGGGCGTTCCGTATTGCCCGAACTCGCACTCACCCGTTTCACCAATCCGCTCAGTGCGCCTCAGCGGGCTGCGCTCTTGCGCCTGACACAACAGGTACGTCAGGAGGTAATGCAACTCGCAGCGGACTACTGCTTATACTGTTTCACGAAGGAAAAGATACGATAGCGTAGGTGATCTTAGCCCATTGGAGCGTTGTACAGCACAATAATATATCATTCTCATCGTGAAACAGTATTAGACGTTGCAGAACTCTCCTGTCGATCATCAAGGCGGAGTTTTCGTTGCTGTGGTGTGATCTAGAAGATGTACGGCCACAGAAGCTGCGAAACTATGGTATAGTGAACCCACAGGCACATGCTGTACTCGGTCCACGCATAGAGAGGTTGATCCAACTCATGCTGTCAATCAACGACGTGGCAAGCGGGAAACAAGATGTCGTAGATATGTGGCAAGAAACAAGCGATAACAGCTGAATAACCATCTCGCTGTTGTATCGCGAGCAAGGAAGCCAGTTTAACTGAGGCTAACGAAAGCTCTGGCGCTCTCTTTCTATAATGGGGTGGGTAATTATGTTCCTCTTCTTTCACTTACCTGCGCTCACCGAAACACTCCTCATCTCCCTTATTGCATTACTCACACTCATTGGCATTATGGTTCGTCCGTTTAAGTGGGATGAAGCAAGAATAGCCATGGTTGGAGCGGCACTGCTGCTTGTGCTTGGCCTGATTCGTCCACTGGATGCATTTCAAGTATTACTCGGTGACTGGAACATCTTTTGCTTTTTTCTCGGCATGATGGCTCTATCAGCATTGGCTGAGGCGGCAGGGTTATTTGATTGGTTAGCTGCACAAGCAGCGTATTTAGCAGGAGGCAGTCCCAGACGTTTGTTACTGAACACTTTTCTCCTTGGAAGTCTCATTTCCATGATACTCTCCAATGATGCGACCGCACTCATTCTTACCCCCATCGTCTACACGCTGGTTACCCGTTTGCGCCTACCAGTGTTGCCCTTCCTCTTTGCGTGTACGTTCATCGCCGATACAGCTTCATTCTTGCTGCCAGTAAGCAACCCTATCAACATTATTGTCCTTACTACATTTCGGCTTGATCTCTGGACATTTCTTCGTCTCCTGCTTTTACCCAGCCTGGCCGTAATAAGTATCAACGTTGCTGTGTTCTTTTTGCTCTACCGCAGACAACTGCGAGGACAGTTCGACGCAAAGCGTCTACCATCAGCAGCAGAATCCATCAGACATACAAACTATTTTCGTTACACGTGCGCTGTATTGCTTCTGGTAGCCCTGGCATATATCATAGCTTCAGCAATACAACTTCCTCTTTCATTGGTAGCGCTCGGAGGAGCTTTACTCCTCCTGATAGGTGCGTTAAGCTGGAAGCAGAGCACCTTTCGGGATGTTGGCAAGCACATTTCGTGGTCAATTTTTGGTTTCATTGCAGGCATGTTTCTCGTTGTTCATGCCGTGGAAGATACTTCCCTTACAACGCAATTTGGACAAGTATTGCTTCATCTTTCAGGCGGAAGCAGTTTTGGTGCAGTCATGGTAGGAACGCTAGGAGCAGCACTAGGAACGAATTTGATCAACAATGTGCCTATGGCTGTAGTACTTACTTCGGCACTGCATGGTGTGCAACATATCGCGCCCTCTACGCGCCTGGGCTTTATTGCCGCTACCATTTTTGGCTGCGATCTGGGCCCAAATCTCACCACTGTTGGTTCGCTTGCTACCGTTCTCTGGCTCTTGATTCTCCGTCGCCGTCATGTTGATGTCTCGGGTCTAGATTACTTCAAAGTCGGTATACTGGTAACACCATTGATGCTATGTGTGGGTGCTCTGATAATCTGGTTGTTATTGCTCTAGGAGGAAACCAATGCGGGTACTTTGTTGTCTGGATGGCACGAACGTTGAACAAGTGCATGCAGCAGTTTCACAGCTACTTCGAACGGACTCGCTGACTCTCGGCGTCATCTATGTGATCGATAGTGGACCGCAGGGAGAGATAGAGCGACAGCGTGAGCGCTTTCTACGCCGACCTGATCTCACTCCCTCGCGACGCGATCAAATGCGTCAGGCAGAAGAAGCCTCTGCCCAGGATATTCTTCAAGAGGGGGCTCGCTATCTCTCCGGCGCAGAACGTCTGCAACGGCAGGGACGCCCAGAACGTGAGATTGTGCAGTGCGCTGCTGAGTGGGCAGCCGATCTCATTGTCATTTGTCCTCGCTCTCCCAAAAGCGCAGGACCTCCACTAGGACCAAGGTCTGTTGGACACGTGGCACGTTTTGTGCTCGATCATGCTCCTTGTGCTGTGCTTCTAGTGCGTAGTACTTCAGCGCCAGCTTGAAACAGGAGCCAGAAAGGTGCGTGGGGGGAGGAGATCGCGTGGTACTATCTATGCTCTGAGGAGACAACAGCAGATAAGGAGGTATACGCAGTGAGCTTGCTACGCCAGGGCAAGGCACAGGCCTTGACCATCTACATTGGTGAGTCAGATCAGTGGCAAGGAACGCCACTCTATGTTGCTCTTGTGCAGTTTCTCCGCGAGCAAGGATGCGCAGGAGCCACCGTCACACGAGCAGTCGCAGGCTATGGTGCAGGAGCCCGGCTGCACGAAAGCGCAGGATGGCATTGGTCTTCTGATGCCCCACTGGTCATCCAGGTCGTCGATCAGCCTGATCGGCTACGCCGTCTGTTCCCTCGACTGCAAGAGATGCTCAGTGGTGGGCTGATGACGCTGCACGAAGTCGAAGTGCTCAAGTATACCCATGCCAGGCGGCGCGGGTTGCCAACCAAATTGCCTGTACGCCAGGTCATGGAGACCGCTATCACGACCGTGAGCCCTGATACTCCTGTGGCGGCCGTCGTCGACCTGCTGATGGAAGCCACATTTCGTGCATTGCCAGTCGTCGATGATCAACAGCGATTACAGGGCATTATCAGTATCGGTGACCTGATCAAAGCAGGGGTATTGCCTATGCGCCGAGGGCTGGTTAAAACAGCACTGGAACTGGACAGTTTGACCGCAGAGGCGATAGAGACTCCACTAGAGCAAGCGCGGCGTAGTACACGCACGGCACAGGACATCATAAATCGAGACGTGCGTACGATAGGACCAGGCCAATCCATTCGTGAAGCTGCCCAGATCATGCTGGAAATCAGGGGTACGTCGTCTGCCTGTCATCGAGAGCAATGGGGTATTGCTTGGCATATTGACACGCGCCGACCTGCTCCAAGCCATCGTCACCAGCCCCTTAATGAGCCCGCACGCCAGCAGTGCGACCCAACCCTTGCGTCGCACCAGTTCATTATCCCAGGTGCCTGTACAACAGCAGCCCATAGCTGACTATACCAATCCCGATGTGGCAACGGTTGGTGAACAGGCATCCCTTGCTGAGGTGATTGATGCACTGATCCTTTCGCCATTCAAGCGTGTCATTGTGGTCGATGATCAAGGGAAGGTGCAGGGTATTATCAGCGATGTGGACGTGCTCTCACGCATGCAGGAGGAGGTCCGCCCTGGTCTGCTGCGCGCGCTGGCAGGCTGGGCACGCGGCAAACCAGGACGTTTGTCTACGGGTCTGTTGCAACCCCGTGCGGGCACATCTCGGGACGCTGTCGGGGGCGACAGTGTGGCAGCCGATGTCATGAACCAGGAAGTGATCACCGTCACTGAGACGACTTCAGTCCAGGAGACTATTGAACGCATGATGGCCACAGGCCGCAAGGTGCTGCCAGTTGTTGATAGCCAGGGGCATCTCGTAGGAGTGGTGGGACGATCCGACTTACTCCGAGTACTGCTGGAAGGATAAGTGAGCCAATGAGGACGATGCAACCGTTACCCAGGAAGGGCAAACGTCTCCGCATCTATATCGGTGAGGCACAAGAATGGCAAGGCAAGCCGTTGTATCGAGCTATTCTAGAACTTGCACAACAGCACGGCATGGCGGGAGCCACAGTGGTACGAGGTATTGAGGGCTTTGGCCCCGAACATCACCTCTCGACCGAGCGCTTACCCGATATTTCAGACAATCTTCCTGTGATAGTCGAAATTGTGGAAAGTGAAGAGCGCATAGCGGCCCTCCTTCCCTTGCTGGACCGCATCGTGCAGCGAGGGACGATGACGGTGGCCCCCGTCGAGATTATCTACGACGGAGGGGCATCGTGACAGCAGTAACGTTAACTCTCACAGGTCTCGTCGGGCTAGCAGGGGCAGTGGGAGCGTTAGCACGCTACTTGCTCGGCCGTTTTATTGCGGAGCGGGCCGGGTCGCAGTTTCCGCTGGGCACCTTGCTGATCAATATCACGGGAGCATTGCTCATAGGTTTCCTTTTTGCGTTTACCGGGCGCAAACTGATCATGCCTGCTCTGCAACTCGTCCTCGCAACAGGATTCCTGGGCGGCTATACCACCTTTAGCACCATGAGTTGGGAAGGCGTCCAGTTAGCGCGTGGCGGGAGCACGAGAAACAGCTTGCTCTACTTCGGCAGCAATCTCGTCCTGGGTCTTTCTGCTGCCGCATTGGGCTTACTCGTAGGATGGTGGCTGTGATGTCACAGGCTCTTTCTGCACGCCGGCGTCTCGTTGCCGTCCTCTGTGGTGGCTTTTTCGGCACCCTGGCACGCTACCTGTTGAGCGGATTGATGCAAGCATGGCTTGGGAAGGGATGGCCTTACGATATTCTGCTCATTAATATCACAGGTGCGCTGCTCCTAAGTTTTGTGACAGCCTTAGCTGATGCCACCTTTCTGGTTGGATCCACGCGCCGCCTGTTTATCAATGTAGGGTTTCTCGGTGCCTATACCACCTTCAGCAGCTTTACCCTTGGCACAGATCTGCTCTTGAGTGGTAGTCAATGGCTCCCGGCGCTGCTCTACGTCCTCGTGAGCATCATAGGCGGCGTGGTAGCAGTGATGCTAGGCGACTGGCTGGGTCAGTGGCTCATCAGCAAAGTACAACGTCCCAGCTTACTGGCGAAAACAACACGTAGGTTGACAGATATGCTGCCTGTGTTTCCCACTCATCAAACAGCAAGTGATGACAACCTTGATATACAGGATGAGCTGCTGTTGCCTGATAGGAGGGATAAGCATGAGCCGCGACAAAGACGTTCTTGAAGGAGGGTCAAGTATGCAAGAGTGCATTTTCTGTAAAATAGTACAGGGTGAAGCACCCTACCACAAAATATGGGAAGACGAGAAGCACGTAGCATTTCTCTCAATTTTTCCGAATACCCAAGCGTTTTCAGTCGTTATCACCAAACAGCATTACCCAAGCTATGCATTTCACTTACCAGATAAGGTATTACAGGACCTGATCATCGCAGTCAAAAGAGTTGTTCAATTGCTCGATGAAAAGTTAGCAGACGTTGGGAGAACGGGGATGATTTTTGAAGGTTTTGGCGTCGATCATGTCCACGCGAAATTATTTCCTATGCATGGGACTGCACAGATGACAGAGTGGAGGCCACTCCAAAGCAAATCTCGATAAGTACTTTGAGCAATACGAAGGCTATATTTCCTCCCATGATTACAAGCGAGCTGACGATCAAACATTGGCAGCACTGGCAAAGAGAATACGAGAATAAGTGACTACTTCATTTTCTCTCATGTGAGATTTGCCATGCCTTACTCTTCTGGACGTTGACATTCACTTCAGCGACCTGGAGATGTGTCAATCAGTCGCTTCACCAAGCGCGGTACCCAGGTTCGCAAAAGTGCGCGCTTACGATCATCTGTACGCTTACCGCCGTAGCGCTCGCTTGAATACGCACGAGTCAGTTCGTTCAGAATAGCGGGATCGGGAGGCGGACGATCGTCATGAGGGAGTCCTTGCGTATTTGGCACTCCGTTCCGCAGATGGACGAGGAGACGTGATTCATATTCGCCAGGAGTCTCGGCAGGAGTCCGCGCCAGGTCTTCGTTCGCCGCCGCTACCGCCTGAAGCATCTCACGATAGTGAGCACGGGCAGAGGTTGGATCGAGCGGCTCAAGGGCAGAAATCTCATGCGTCTTACGCCTCCAACGGTTCCACCACTCACGCCAGTGCTGCCCCAGCAAAGAGCGTGCATCCAGGCCTTCGCGCACTTCTTCGATCCCTTCGCCATTGCCCATCGTGAACCAGCGTCTCAGGCTGGCTTGCACCACCAGCAGCACAACGATTGCGGCCAGTGCTAAGAACATCCAGCGACCGATGGTGAAAAGCTCTGGTGGAATTGCCTGAGCATTCCACGGCGGATGCAGGCGCGATGGTTTCGGTCCTACGTTCTGCGGCCTCTGTTGAGCAGTTGGATGACCGATGAGCAAGCCAAGGAGAAAGGAGACCACAGAGAAGATCGGTGACAGTATCACGATAATGATGGCATACAGAATCCAATTGATGAGCGTTCCCAGTGCATTCCATAGTGGCGTGAGCGCCGTCAACACCACTTCAAAGGAGGCGAACGAAAAGATTGATTCGATGACGATGACAATAGCTATCAAGGTCACTGCAAAGATAGTCAGTGCGAGCAGCCAGGAACGTGTTGGATCAGCCTGGGAGCCATCCAAAGTGCGACGGGCGTTGCGGATGGCTCCCAATCGTGCCAGTGAGAGCATCACCAACCCGCTGAGAAAGAAGATGGGCAAGGCAGTGGCCAGCGTATCGCGGAGGGCCTGCAACTCGGGGAGCACGATCACCAGGAACAGGATACCAAGGAGCACCCCGAAGCTTATTTTGAAGGAGCGGGCCAATTGGTCGTATTCGAAGCCGGTCTGGGCGCGTTGCGTACCGCGCCTCCAGAGCCATGTCACGAGTACCGTATCAACGAGTACGGCAGGGATGTTCTGGCCCCTGATGAGGGATGGAAGAGACGGGCCTGCTATTGCTGAAAAGGCAACGAGCCAGCCGAGAAGGTGAAACCATCCCGCTCTCCTTCCCCTGGATGAGTGCCGTATGATGTGCTCCACGACCATCGCCCACCAGAGCAGACCGAGTGCAACAAGCGTAATGCTCCCAACTCCGAGAGGCACAGTTGCGCTCGTTCCGCCGACGATGCGGGTGAGCAGCGCGATCAGGAGCGCAATGGGCTGTGCCTCCATGGCACTGATCGTGATAGGGAGAGCAAAGCGCTCAATCCAGGTGGAGGCTTGTGGCGCTGCGACCGATGTCGTTGGACGTTTCGTCGCCGACGCTCCTGACGAGTTCATGCCACACCTCCCTTCCGCCCAATCGATGCACGGGCAAGTCATAGGTATCTGCCCCCACGTTGCTCTCTGCGTCACCTGTCAGTGCAAGATGGACCAGCGCGCCATGCATCCGTAGATCGATGAGACGCTCGACAGTTGTCTCGCGTAGCACCGCTGCCGCACCTACGAAGACGACGGTTGTCCCAATCGGCAAGGTGACTCGTTCAGCGTCGATGAGCGCGTCCATCGGCGAGCCGAAATAGGGGAGGAGCCGGCCGAGTGCTGAGAGCATGTGTTCACGCTGTCCACTCTCGCTCGCCAGCGGCACACGCACGCGATGGACGAAGGCCTGTTGTAGGGGCGGGAGCGGATGTCGTGCTGGGTGGGGGAGCTTGCCTCCGCCCGCGCGGACCGGGGTGTCTGCTCATCGCCCCCAGTGGCATCCTCGCCAGCGAGCCCCATCATCAGGCTGTTGGCGAGCAAGCCAACCGTATACCCTTCGTCGAGTGCCCACATGGCTATGGAAGCTGCCGCAGCGATGGAGAATTCCTGAATCTCAGGGTCGAGGCCCATCCACGGCTCGGGATAGGTATTGATATCCAGGAGAATGAGCAGGCGATATTGGCTGCTGGGCTCATAGATCTTACTGCGTAGTTCTCCTGCTCGGGCGGTCGCCTTCCAATGAATGCGGCGGGGGTCGTCGCCCAAGACGTACTCGCGCACCCCTGCAACGCGCAAAGGATCTTCGAGGAGGCGACGTGGCGTCGCATGCTCGCCAAACGGATGGCGCGGGGGTAACCCAAAGGCCTCGATAGGAGCAACAAGTGGATAGATCAGCAGTGTCTCACGCGCAGGCACACGGTCCTCGCGCACCAGCCAGCCAAAGGGGTCACCACTGCGTACGGTCGCGGGCCCAAAGGTATAGACGCCTCGCGCATTACAGCAGAGCCGATAGCGTCGTGTCACACGCTGAAAGGACCAGAGGGAAAAGGTATTGACGAGCGCAACACGATTGACTTTGTACGTTGGCGATGCATGTCCTGTCAGGAGGGTGAGCTGGGAAGGGAGTTCATCCTCGATCTCCAGCCAGGGCAACGGCAAGAGTTTCCGGTTCTCAACGCTGATCGAGAGGGTAAGAGTCTCCCCAAAGAAGGCACGCGGTTCACTGACCCGCTGGTGAATGCCGAGATCGCGCAGCGCAGAGCGATACCAGATCTCCGGGACAATGCCGATCACAAAAGTAAATAGAGCGGCGAGAAAGGCGATCGGTTGGCGTGTGACCGCGCTGAGGATCAGCAGGGCCACTGCGAGCACGTACCAGGGGCGACGCGAAATCAGCGTCTCATCGCGGGCGTCATTGAAGCGATCCGTATCCATGACCATCACCTCTTGCGCGGCAGGGAGATCGTCTCAACCGGTACAGGGGTAGCCTCCACGATTTCGGCAATGATCGCCTCGCTTGCACTGCCTCGCAAGCGAGCACGTGTCGTCGTCAGCAGTCGGTGTGCCAGGACGCTGGGTGCCAAGCGTTTCACATCGTCCGGTTGAACGTAATCGCGCCCCTGCATCGCGGCGTATGCCTCACAGGCGCGATAGAGGGCAAGCGTGCCACGCGGGCTGACGCCAAGATTCACAGCGGGATGTTCGCGTGTAGCACGCACGATCGAAGGAGGTAGCGCTCTACTTCAGGCTGCCATTGGACCTGGCGGACCACACTGTTGGAGTGCAATGACCTGGTCGGCAGAGACAAGTGGTCGCAAGGTTTCGAGCGGTTCATCGTATTTGAAGCGGTGCAAAATGGCCTGTTCTTCATCTTCAGAAGGATAGCCGACGCGCACACGCAGTAAAAAGCGGTCGAGTTGCGCCTCCGGCAGGGGAAATGTCCCCTCCAGTTCGACAGGATTTTGTGTAGCCAGGACAAGATATGGTCGCGGTAACGGCATGGTTTCGCGCTCAACGGTGACCTGGCGCTCGGCCATGGCCTCAAGCAGCGCGGACTGCGTGCGCGGCGTTGCGCGGTTGATCTCATCGACCAGCAAGACCTGCGCGAAGATTGGTCCCTGGCGGAAAACAAACTCACCTTGCCGCTGATCGAAGTAGCTCACGCCTGTGATGTCGGTAGGCAAGAGATCCGGTGTCCCTTGCACACGCTGAAATGTCGCTCCGATGGAGCGTGCCAGCGCCTTAGCCATCACCGTTTTCCCCATGCCAGGCACATCCTCCAACAAGACATGCCCATCGGAGAGCAATGCGACCAGCAGGAGATCAATGACATCGAGCTTGCCAACGATCACGCGTGCAACATTAGCACGCACGGCTTCGGCCAGTGCCTGCAGGGCGGAGGCAAGCTCCCCACCCTTCCCCCCACCACTCCCGCCCCTACGAGAGAGCAAATTCACCAGTCATCGAAACACATCTCCTGTTTTTCAACGTAGAACAAAAAAGCTTCTATAACGCTCATGTGAACGTCATAGAAGCTATCAGCCAGCATAGGCAGTTTCCAGGCGAGCTTCATCGCCGGTGACTCTATCAACCGAGTCATGTGTATGTGTCTATAGAAGTATAGCATGTGGCACATACCTCGTCCAGCGCATTCAGGCATTGGGCCAGGGTTGTTGCAAAGTCCTTACAAGAAACGCGAGCCGCAACTTTCCCTATTTGAGCATCATTTGCGCAGCCTGCTGTGCCAGGTTGACCAGCCAGAATGGTAATACTGTCCCCATCAAAAGCGTCCCTGCTCCAGCGATGCCAAGAGCCACCCATGTCGTCCAACCGATAGTTGGCATTTCCTCAGAGCTTTGTTCGATTGCAACATTTGTCTTTGTCTTACTGGCGGCTGTCGTCTTCACAGCGACGGCTGTTGCCTTGCTCTTAGCAGGAGAGCCTGACGCGCCGAGCTTTCCTGAAGCGCGTTTGCCGGCCGTTGGTCTGGGCGAAGTGGCTGCAGGCGCGATAGATTGGGTCCGTACGTCCCCCCCGGCGGGCCGAAGTATTGATACGCGCTCCGCTTCGCTTCGCTGAGGCGATGGCCGCGAAGGAATTGAAACGCGCTCCGCAAGCTCCGCTGAGGGCCCTACGGTCTCCATGAACATCACGGCGATGACGCGCAGGTAGTAGTACATGCCCAGGACGCTGGCCAGGACACCGATGATGAGGAGTTCAGGATGCCCACTCAGCAGCGCGACATAGAACATGTAATATTTGGCAGCGAAACCGGCCATCGGTGGGAAACCTGCCAATGAGAGCATGAAGAAGGCTAGCAGGCCCGCCAAGACCGGCCGGCGATACCACAAGCCGCGGATGTCGCTCAGGTCGCTGCCCGTATTGTCGGCTCGCTCCAGGATGGAGACGATGCCGAATGCTCCCAGGTTGAGAAATGTGTAGCTGAGGAGGTAGAAGAGGATGGCGGAGATGCCAAATATGCTGCCAGGGATAAGTATACCGTTCACGGATACAACTTCACCCCCAGCAACGATGCCGATCAAGAGATAGCCAGCATGGGCGATGCTGGAGTATGCCAGCAGGCGCTTGACGTTGCTCTGCACGAGTGCCATTACGTTGCCGCCGACAATAGTCAGGATAGTGATGGCCAGGATCAACGGTCGCCAATCCAGTCTGACCATGAAGAGAGCGATATCGAAGACACGCGCGAAAGCGATCAGTGCGGCGGCCTTGGTGCCTACGGACATAAAGGCGGTTACCGGGGCGGGCGCGCCAACATAGACGTCAGGTGTCCACGCCTGGAAGGGAATTGCCGAGACTTTGAAGGCAAAGCCGACGGTGAGCAGGCCCATAGCAACGAGCAGGAGGGTTGAACTATGGACGGCAGAGTATTGAAGAGCGTTGGGAGCCAAGCCGGGTGGGAGGTGAGTTGAAACTGTTGGTTGGGTAGCAAGAAACTGCTTAATGCCGTTGAAGGATGTGCTCCCTGTTGCGCCGTAGACGAGTGCAATACCGTAGAGCAGGAAGGCCGAGGCGAACGAACTGAGCAGGAAATACTTCATACCTGCTTCCTGGGAACTCTGGCGGCGAGTTACGAACCCGCACAGGATGTAGAGAGCCAGCGAGAGCATCTCCAGGCCCAGGAAGACCGTCAGGAAACTGGTGGCTGCTGCCATTAGCATCATACCAATGGTGGCGAGCAGCATTAAGACGTAGTACTCTCCCAGGTGTGGGAGATTGATGCGCTTCAGGTAGGCAGGCGAGAGCAGAATACCCAGTGTGCTGGCACTGAGGATGATGACGTAGGCATAGAGCGAACCCTGGTCGGAGCCGATCATCTGGTTAAAGGCGTTCTGGTGATCACCAATAATAAACAGAACGATGGTTGCGACCAGGGCCAGTAGCAGGCCGAGCAGGCTCAGGGCAGGCAAGACCAGATAGTTCGATGGCCCGCTATCGCGCCTCCCACGAGGGATTGAAACGCGCTCCGCAAGCTCTCCCACGAAGGATTTAAACGCGCTGCGCTGCGCTTCGCTGAGGGGAGCTACGGGGGAGCTATCGCCTGCTCGTGGCAAAAGCAAGTCCACGAGCATGATCAGCAAGGTCATGGCTGCCAGCACCAGTTCTGGCGCGATGCGTCCCCAATCGGCTGCGGATACAAAATAGGTGAAAGGCATAGAAAAATCCTCTAATGAATAAATGCGTTGGCGATATTTTGCAACGTGTTGAACACCGATGGCTCCATCACGAATGTGAGTGGCCAGGGTTGCAGTCCGATGTAGAAAATCAGTGCCAGCAGCGGCAAGAGCACCAGAAACTCGCCCATTTGTAAGTCACTGAGCAGGCCCTTGCGTTCGGCAACAGTAACTACCCCGCCTTCCCCATGGCGCGGCCCCTCCATGACGTTGAGGAAGAAGCGGATGAAATACCATGCTGCAGGTATGACAACGGCTGTGCCCAATGTGCCGAAGATTGCATTATTGCGGAAGGCTCCGAGCAAGGCCAGGAACTCACCGGAGAAATTATTAAGTCCTGGTAAGCCAAGGGATGAAAGCACAGCAATCAGCATCACCGTTGCCAGTATAGGAATACGCCTAGCCAATGGTCCAAAGTCACCCAAGCGGCGCGTGCCTGCGCGGGCCTCGATAAAGCCTACAATCAGGAAGAGTGCTCCAGTTGTGATGCCGTGGTTGACCATCTGTAGCACTGAGCCTTCGATACCCTGCATGTTCTGCGAGACTGAACCCGCGACGATGCCCTGCACATTGAAAGCGAACATACCGAGCATGACGATGCCGAGGTGACTGATACTGGAATAGGCCAGCAGGCGTTTGACGTCGGTTTGCACTAATGCCAACAGCGCACAATAGAGAATGCTGATGACCGCTAAGGTGTTGAAGAGCGGAGCGAGCGTTTGCACTGCATTTGGGAAGAGTGGCAGGCATAAGCGCAGGAAACCGTACGCACCCGTCTTCGACATCGCTCCGGCTAACAGTGCCGTCACCGGCGCGGGCGCCTCACTGTATGCGTCGGGCAGCCAGCTATGAAATGGCACGAATGGCACCTTAACAGCGAAGGCTGCTGCGAAAGCTAGCAGGAGCCACAATTGCACGCTGCTATTAAGTTTGGTGTTGAGTAATGCTGACAGCTCAAGCGTGTAACTGCCGCCACTGCTTGTTGATGATAGTAGCCCAGGGCTATGATACCCGCCAGCATGAGCAGACTGCCTACCGATGTATACAACACAAACTTGATGGCGGCGTAGATACGGCGTTCGCCCCCCCAACTTCCAACGAGGAAGTAGGCAGGTATGAGCATCAGTTCCCAGAAGATGTAGAACAGAAACAGATTGGTGGAGAGGAAAACGCCGATGATGCCACTCTCCAGCAACAACATGAAGGCCATGTAATTCTTGATCTTCGGCTCGATACGGAAGGACGCTCCGATACAGACGACAGTAAGCAGTGCCGTGAGTGCCACAAGCAAGGCGCTGATGCCATCGACGCCAAGGCTGTAGTTAATACCAAGAGCGGGAATCCATGAGAGTTGTTCATGGATGGGAAAGGTACCGCCTACGGGTGCTGTGCCGAGTGCCAGGTAAGCCAGTATCAATGCCACGGCCAGCAGCAGGTTCATCCCTGCTACCCAGAGGGCTGTCCAGGTTATAGCACGATCCCACCTCTTAGGAAAGCATAGGAGAGCTATTGCTCCTAGCAGAGGAAAGAACGTGATGATAGAAAGTATGGGAAACATGCCGCTACCTCCTCACCGCATAATAGAGAATGATCACTACCACGCCGAAGAGAATTGCCAGGGCGTAATTGCGCATATAGCCGGTTTGCAAGCGGCTCAGCCCTGCGCTTGTGCCGCGTAAAACCCACGCCACAGCTCGACTGCCACCGTCCAGCGCGTCACCCTCCAGCCAATGTGATGCTGCACGCCCAAGCCAGAGGAGCGGTCGGATGAGGACCAGGCCAAAGAATTCGTCGACGTAGTACTTATGAAATACCAATTGGTAGAAGGGATTCTTGTTCTCTTTGTACTCGAAGCCTTTTCCGTAGAGTAGCCATGCACCGCCGATGCCCAGACTACTGACAACCACGCTCACAGCAGTTGAGATCCACTGGCGTGTGAACGACGGTTCTACGAACGTATGCACATTGTTGAAGACCGGCGCAAGGAATGTGGCAAGGGGATGCCAGCCAGGATCACCGAAAAGGCTAAAGGAGCCGACGAAGCCACCAACGACCGAGAGGACGGCCAGGATGATCAATGGGATGGTCATGATCGATGGAGCCTCATAAATGCTTCCATTACCTGCCCCCGGGCAAGATTGCCGGACCCCTGGCTGCGGACAGGTTGACGGCGGAGGCACGGACGAGGCAGCTCCCCCTCACCGCGCCTCTTACCCCCGTCCCTACGGTCTCTACAGGTTCTTCTTCTTCCTCGTCGTCATGGGCATGACGCACAGGTCCGGTCCCGCGATAGGATCCCATGAAGATGCCGAAGACGAGGCGGAATATGTAGAAGCCCGTCAGTCCTGCCGTAACGATGCCGACGCCCCCACAGAGCATATCCCAGTCTTCCGCCACTTGCGAACAATGAGCCAAGGATTTCATCTTTGCTCCAGAAGCCAGCAAAGGGAGGTATGCCACTGATGGCCAGGGCCGCGATTACAAAGGTCCAGAAGGTAATCGGCAGCCTCTTGCTCAATCCACCCATCTTGCGCATATCCTGTTCACCACCAAGCGCGTGGATGACGGCACCCACAGCAAGAAAGAGCAAGGCTTTGAAGTAGGCATGGGTGATGAGGTGAAAAATACCTGTGCTGTAGTTATGCACTCCTTCAGCCATAAACATATAGCCGAGCTGGCTGATAGTCGAGTAGGCCAATACGCGCTTAACGTCAAGCTGAAATAAGGCAATGCTTGCAGCGAAGAGGGCAGTGACGCCCCCGATGATGCCGACAACCATCAACGCAAGTGGGGCGACCTCAAAGATAGGATTGGCGCGAGCGACGAGATAGACGCCGGCAGTGACCATCGTCGCGGCGTGAATGAGTGCGCTGACAGGGGTTGGACCTTCCATTGCATCAGGGAGCCACATGTACAGCGGCAATTGTGCCGATTTCGCCGTGCATGCGACGAAGAGCAGCAAACAGATGACGACGACCCGCCAGTAATTATGTGGAACGGTACTGAGCGAGGTAAAGACACCTGTTAAGGGGCCTGTTAAGGTGCCTACGGGAACCGGGTTCATGAAATAGTTGAGTGTGCCGGTGCCATCTTTCTGGGCCGTGAAGGTGAAGATCATGAAAATGGCAATCATCAGGCCAAAGTCACCGATGATATTGATGACAAGCGCCTTTTGAGCCGCCGCAACTGCTGCACGACGCTGATACCAGAACCCGATCAACAGGTATGAAGCCAGGCCAACCAGGGCCCAACCAACCAGCAGGAAGAGGAAGTTGTCCGCGCCGACCAGTAAGACCATGGCAAAAATAAAGAAGTTGAGGAAGGAGAAGTAGCGCCAGAACCCCGGGTCGTCTTCCATATATCCGCCAGAATAGACGTGGATGATGAAGCCAACGCCTGTGACCACCATCAGCATCACGGCAGATAGAGGGTCGAGTAGCAGGCCAAAGTTCAGCTGAAAATCACCTGAGACTACCCAGGTGTAGAAAATCTGGTCACCGGCAGCAGGATTGCTGACAAAGGTCGAGGCAGGTGTGCCCAGTACTGAGAAAAAGCTGATGGCAGCGCAGAGAAAGGCCAGGCCACACGCTCCACAGGCTACCGTTAGGATGGCCGCGCGTGACATGAACCTGCCCGCCAAGCCCAGGATGATGAACCCTAGCAAGGGGAATAGCAGTACCTCTAGAGTCAGGTTTATCATGATTCATTAGCCTCGTAATACGTTCATATCGTCAACGTCGATATCGCGGCGGGTGCGGAAGATGGAGACGATCAAGGCTAAACCTACAACTACCTCAGCGGCGGCGACGGTCAAGACGAGAAAAACGAACATCTGCCCGTCTACCGAGTCGAGGTACCTGGAGAAGGCGATAAACGACAGATTGACGGCATTGAGCATCAACTCAATCGACATAAAAATGACCAGTGGGTTGCGCCTGATAAGCACTCCGCTAACGCCAATTGTGAAAAGGATGGCGCTGACGATTAAATACCATGATAATGGTAACATAGTTTCCTCCGATTCCCAGGGCGGGGGCAAGACCCGCCCCTACATGCACGTATCGGCCTGCGAAGCCGTAGTAGGGGCGACCCTTGCGGTCGCCCTGGCTTGCGATTACGCTCTTCTGCCGAATACTAAAGCACCCAGAATGGCCACGACGATGAGCAGGCTGGTTACCTCGAAGGGGAAAGCGAAGCCGTGGAAGAGCGCCAGGCCAAACGCTTCGATATCGCCCTGTGAGGCAACCTTTAGTGAGAGACTATTGTCGTGTGTTGCCTTCGCCCCGATGGTAGTGCCAGTGAAGAGCAGGTAGCTCAGCGTACCTACGAGGATGAGACCCAGTGTGGCGGCGATGCCACGCTGCCAGGGTATACGGTCGGGTAGTTCGGTATCGCTCGCTTCGCTGGCGAGCATAGTCACGACGAAGAGGAACAGGACCATGATTGCGCCTGCATAGATCAGGATTTGCACGATGGCGATGAACATAGCGCCCAGTTGCAGATAGAAAAGTGCCAGGAACAGCAAGGTGAGGATCAGGCTCAGAGCACTGTATACGGCATTCCTGAACGCTATGACGCCTATCGCCGATGCGATGCTGGCAACCGCCAGGACAAAAAAGGAGAGTTCAAGTTGCAGATCTATCATACTCCTTGTCCTTCTTCGCGGGCCGATAAATCGGCGGTGGGCACGATAAATCGGCCCCTACGGTCCTGGTCCTGCTCCTCATCGGTTAGGAGCACAGGTTGTTCGGTTGGAAGATCACCCAGGCCAACGGCGGCTGCGCTGGCCTGTAGTCCGTCAAATACATGGCTTTGCTGAGGTACAGGCTGTGCAGCTTCGGGAGGCGGTGCCTCAAACCATACCTCGTTCGAGCCGACAGTTGCCTGTCCTTCGGGTTCGAGCAGTTGCTCTTTGTGGTAGACCATTTCTTCTGGGTAGTACGAGGCTAGTTTGTAGCCGTGTTCCAGGGTGATAGCTCCCGTGGGACAGGCAGCCTGGCAGTAGCCGCAGAAGATGCAGCGGAGCATGTTCACATCAAAGACTTTGGCGTAACGCTCACCGGGTGAGACACGGTTCTCCTCGGTGTTTTCTTCGGCCTCAATGTAGATAGCATCGGAGGGGCAGGCTCCTGCGCAGAGGAAGCAGCCAACGCACCGTTCCAGGCTGTTCTCGTAGCGGTGCAGGACGTGGCGTCCGCGAAATCGCGGCGGCAACTGGCGTTCCTGCTCCGGGTAGGAGATGGTAGTTGGTTTTTTGCCCATATTTCTGAGGGTTGTTGCCATACCCTTGATGATGTCGAGGGACATGATGTGTTCTCCTTACGAGTCCTTTTGCTGGTTATCTGATACCTCTTTCATCAGATCGTTTAACACCAATGTTTGTAGACCTGGTAGAGATGGTAGACCTCTGTCATTCGTGAGAAAGAAAGGTGCTTCCTTTATGATAGCTGTAGCCATCTGAATGGCATCTGGTGTACGAATGTTATGAAACGCACGTAGGCGTGCTGCTTCTTCAGCGATCTCTTGAGAGAGTTCGATAGTAGTTACACCTTCTGTATCAAACAGGAGATTACGATACTTTTCAATCAATTCTGCGTCTTTATTTCGAATAGGATGAACCAACCCCTCAAGTAAGCTCACTGTAGAGGTAATAACAGTGAATTCACCACGTTCTATCGCCTCAAAGAAAGGATCAACTATTGGTAAGTAAACAGGGTGTTCTTCGACGAAGTAAATTAACGGCATTGTATCTACACCCACTATACTTCCCCGAAGCAAGTCTACCCATCCCATGAATTCCGCTCCTCATTTATGTATTTTTCCACGTCGACACCTTCCCATATTTCTTTTGCGAACCCATCGAATTCCATGATATTGTGCTTAGATCGAGCTTTGACTAGATGACGGACAATTGATAGCATATGCTCCACCAATTCAAGCTGCTCCTCAGGCGTAAGGGCCAAAACTTGACTTAATGCTTCGTGATAAGCATCGGTTGACATCTGCTTTCTCCTAAAAGTACATCCATAGAGCGGCGCTACCGATCCCACGAGTTTCGTTCTTCTTCTATATACTTCTCCACATCAATGCTTTGCCATGTCTCTTTGCCCACCCCTCTAAATTCCATAACCTTGTGCTTAGGTCGAGCCTTGACTTGATGACGAAGCATAGTAGCTACGTCCGCCAGCAACTGAAGCTTCTCATCATCTGTGAGACGTTGAACTTGGTTTAGTACCTCATGATAAGTGTAGGTTGACATATGCGCTCTCCTTAATATCTCCGCTCTTCATAACAAGGTTATCCACGCCATGAATCTCGCTCCTGGTTCACATACTCCTGGGCGTCAATACCTTCCCATATTTCTTTGCCCAGCCCCTCTAACTCCATAATACTATGCTTAGGCTGTGTTGTGAACTGTTGGCGAAGCATGGATGCTATATCCTCCAATAGCCTGAGTTGGTCATCAAGCGTTAGGAGTTGGATTTGCTCTAGTATTTCATCATAATCCTCGGTTGACATGTATGCGCTCTCCTTGAGTATACCTACGGCTGATTTCGCTGGCACAATCTATTTGAATCATACCAGAGCGAGCCTACATTGTCACCTGTTTATTTACACGGGTAAATTTTGTGGCAGCGGGTCCAGGGGCTGCGCCCCTGGCGGGGGTTTTGGGGGTGTCCCCCAAGCTTCTCTCCCCTACGCTTTCACCTTCTGTACAGCCGAACTGGGTTCCTCTTTCGCTCCTGCAAATTTTGCCAGATGCACCGATGACGGCAACACCATTGCGCCCTTTATCCTGTCAGAGACTGCAGTTTGAGCGGCTGCGGTTCGGCGGCGCGCCGAGAGCAACAGCGCCACAATGACGATAAGACCGGCCAGGCCATTGACCCACCAGGGCCAGCCAAGGGCTACTACTGTCGCGGTAATGACGACGTTGAGTACTGCGAGCGGGAGCAGCAACTGCCAGCCAAAGCGCATCAGGCGGTCGTAGCGAATGCGCGGTAGGGTTGCACGTATCCAGATGAACAGGAACAGGAAGAAGGCAACCTTGACCAGGAAAATGAGTAGCGATACACCAGGAATACCCTCCAGGCCAAAGCCGAAGAAGCTCCAGCCGCCGAAGAAGAGCGTGGAGGCTACGGCGCTGGTAGTGATCATGTTGATGTATTCGGACATCTGGTAGAGGCTCCAGCGCAGTCCGCTATACTCGGTCAGGTAGCCGGCGGTCAGTTCCTGTTCAGCCTCCGGCAGGTCAAATGGCGCGCGGTTCACCTCAGCGATAGCAGCTATCATGTAGACGACAAAGCCCAGTGGTTGTGCGAAAACGAACCAGATGCCTTGATTGAGTTGCGCATGGATGATGCCTACCAGGCTCAGTGTGCCGGCCCACATAAGCGTGCCACTCAAGGCCAGCCCGAGGCTCGTCTCGTAGGAGACCATCTGCGCAGCACTGCGCAGTGAGCCGAGGAGGGAGTACCGGTTGCCAGATGACCAGCCGCCTAGCACGATGCCGTATACCGCCAGCGACGAGATGGAGAGTATCCATAGTAAACCAACATTGATATCAGCGATCAGTGGATCCCAGGGACCTGGCTTGCCATTGATCCAGCTATTGCCGATGGGAATCACGGCGAAGGCCGAGAGTGCCACGATGACCGAGATGACAGGAGCGATCAAGTAGATTGATCTCTTGGCTTGTGTTGGCACGATCTGCTCTTTGAATGCCATCTTCATGGCGTCGGCCACAGGTTGCAGGAGGCCGAATGGCCCTGCGCGGTTTGGCCCCAGGCGACCTTGTATCTTGGCTATGACGCGCCGCTCGATGAGTGTCATGTAGGCAAAGGCGGTCAACAGGATCAGGATGACGATTGCACTTTTGATAACATCGGTGACAATTGGGTTATTGAGAAACTCAAGCACGAGCCACCTCCTGCTCTTGTATGCGTACTCCTTGCAGGCCCAGGTCTTCCCAGCTGAGTCCTGCATAGAATGAGTTGTTAGCCGCGATCTCTTGCAGCACCGCGCGTGGGCTGCTATAGCTCCACGGTTGACCTAACCGCCGTGCCAGTTCGACAAGGATTTCCCAATCGGCTTTGGCACCGGGCAAAGGTCGCAGGGCGCGCCGGATGGCCTGCACATGGTGGTCGATATTGGTCATGCTGCCTTCTTTTTCCGCGAAGGTGATGGCTGGCAAGACGACATCGGCTTGCTGCGCTGTCTCGGTAAGTACGATATCCTGTACAATAAGGAATTCCCCACGATAATCGGGGGACTACCTGGCATGTGGCGCGCAGGGTTGGCACCCATCACATACAGCGCCTTGATCTGGGGGCTGCTGAGCATCTCAGCATATGGCATGCCTGTTTCTGGTGCAGCCTGGTAGCCGGGGAGCACGTCGGGCAAGAGTCCCATGTCGCGTGCGCCCAGGGAGTTGGCATCCTTGAAGAGCGGGCCGACGCCTGCCCCGGGACGATCGATGTTCCCGGTTACGACGGCCAACGCCTGCAGATCAGTTGCCAGGTCCTCGCAGCCAGGGTCGAGTGTGGCCATTTCGTCGTAGAGGATGATAGCTCCCTTCGCATGTGCTATCTCGCCGGCGAGATGTTGGATTTGGGTGGTTGTTTCTGGATCGAAGGGGTTTTGCCCCTCCCCCAGAGGCCGAAGTATTATTGAAAGACGCCTCGCAAGCTCGGCTACCGCGCGCTCCGCTTCGCTTCGCTGAGGCGATGGCCGCTCGATCCCTGTCTGGGGGACAGGGAGATCGGGCCCAACGGGGACCCCGTAGGGCCCGATAAATCGGGATACCTGCCCCCCGGGCAGGGTGCCTACATCCCCGCTCAGGATATGGTGCAGGAGTATTTTCGCAGCTATGCCTGCGCCGTATTGTGGAATAGTTATTTTGCTCACGGCGAAGCGATCAAGCTCTGTTTCTACGGAATTGACAATGTAGATTTTTGCGCCTTCCTTCATGGCTTTTTTTATGCGCAGGTCGAGTACTGGCTGGTGCTGATAGGGGTCGGCGGCGATCAAGACAATGTGGGAGGCCTGTTCAATCTCTGCGATGCTGTTGGTCATCATCCAGGGTTTGCCTGTCAATGGGTCGCGTGGGCCGGGGAAGTGGCCGTGATGGTGGTCGATGTTGGGCGAGCCGATGACTTGACGCAGCAGCTTTTGGAAGAGGTAGGCTTCTTCGTTGGTAGTACGGGTTGAGCCGATGCCGCCAATCGCCTGGGCGCCATGCTTATCAATAATGCCTCTGAGACGTGTGGCAATGAAGTAGCAGGCCTCGTCCCAGGTTACCGGCTCTAATGGTTTGTTGCGATGAATACGCATGAGGGGAGTGCGCAGCCGTTGCGGGCTGTTAACAAACTCGAAGCCCCAGCGTCCGCGGTCACAGAGCCAGCCGTCGTCGATGCCGTCATTGGTGCGCGACATCAAGCGCATGACTTTGTCGACGCGCACGTCGACGCGCACATTGCACCCGACACTACAGTTGTTACAAACGCTGGGTGTGTGCTTCAACTCCCACGGTCGGGATTTGAAGCGGTAGTTTGTGGCTGTCAGGGCGCCCACAGGGCACATTTCGACGGTGTTGCCTGAGAAGATCGAGTCAAAAGCGTGGTCGGGGGCCGTGCCAACTTCCATCTTGTAGCCGCGTGAGATCATGACAAGACCATTGTCCATTGATATCTCTGAACAAAAGCGCGTGCAGCGTTGGCATAGGATGCAACGTTCGCGGTCGAGCATGACGTTGTCGCTGACGGGGATTGGCTTAGGATAGTGACGCTTGAAGAGGTCGAAGCGTGTACCGCCAGGTCCATGACGCAGGGTGAAGTCTTGCAAATCACACTCGCCGCCCTTATCACAGATGGGACAATCGAGAGGATGGTTGATGAGTAAGAATTCCAGGGTTCCCTTGCGCGCTTTGAGGACTTTTTCGGTGTTGGTATGGACGACCATACCTTCGCTGACGGGGGTGGTGCAGGCGGTCTGCGGTGGCTTGGGCATTTTTTCGATTTCGACGAAGCACATGCGGCATGCACCCAGCGGTGGCATTTTGGGATGGTAGCAATAGATTGGGATCTCTATGCCGATTTGTTGTGCTGCCGCCCAGACGAATGTTCCAGGAGGGACTGCGATGGGTATGTCGTCTATTGTCAGGTGTACGAGTTCGTCTTTTTTCTCTTCTGGCATATATTTCTCTTATCTTTATCCCCTGAAAAAGGGGTGGGTGAGGACTCCCCACTCCCCGCTCAGGGGCTACGCCCCCTGAACCCCTGTTTCTCTTAATTATTGTTTACTGGGAGCTCCTACGAGCATGGCTTCCTGGTCCTGGCGCTGAGCACCGACCATGCATCGACCTTCGCGGATGTGATATTCGTATTCTTCGCGGAAGAGTTTGATGCTGCTGGTAATCGGGCTGGTAGAGGTGTCACCCAGGGGACAGAATGACTTGCCAGTGATATTATCGCAGATGTCCAGTAGTAGGTCGATGTCGTTTTCTTTGCCGTGGCCATGCTCGATGCGATGCAAAATCTCGGTCAGCCAGTAAGTGCCTTCGCGGCAAGGTGTACATTTGCCGCAGGATTCATCGCGATAGAACTCGATCATGCGCAACGCGACACCTACGATGCAGGTATCTTCGTGCATGACGACGATTCCGCCGGAGCCGAGCGCGGAGCCTGCGACGGCGATGGCCTCAAAATCGAGGGGCGTGTCTACTTTATCTGCGCCGATGATGGGGGAGGACGATCCGCCTGGGATGATGGCTTTGAGTTGCTTGTCGTCCAGGATGCCTCCGCCGTATTGCTCGTCGTAGATGATTGTGCGCAATGATGTGCCCAGGGGCAATTCGTAGTTGCCGGGTTTCTTGACGTGCCCGCTCAGGCAGAAGACGCGCGTGCCTTTGCTCTTCTCGGTGCCGATCGAGGCGTACCAGTCAGCCCCATTCAGCAGAATCGCCGGGAGGGTCGAGAGCGTTTCGACATTATTGATGACGGTTGGTCCACCGTACAGGCCGATGACGGCGGGAAACGGCGGTTTCAATCGTGGGTAGCCGCGCTTGCCTTCGAGCGATTCCATCAACGCGCTCTCTTCACCGCAGATGTACGCGCCAGCACCACGATGCATGATCATCTCCAGGCTGTAGTCGCTGCCAAGGATATTCTTGCCGATGTAGCCAGCAGCGTAAGCTTCGTCAATAGCTCGTTGGACCTGGCGTCCTGCCAGGGCCAATTCACCGCGAACATAAATAAAGGCGGTCGAGACATGGCAGGCATAGCTGGTGATGATGACCCCTTCGATCAGTTGATGGGGGTTCTTCTCCATCAACATGCGATCTTTGAAGGTGCCCGGCTCGCTCTCGTCGCCATTGCAGCAGAGGTAGCGCGGCTTGTCATTTTTGGCGAGGAAGCTCCACTTCGTGCCCGTAGAGAAGCCTGCTCCACCTCGCCCTCGCAGTCCCGATTTTTTGATCACTTCGACGATCTCGTCGGGTTGATACTCTTTGAGAGCCTTCTCCAGCGCCTGGTAGCCGCCGTGTTGGCGATAGCCCTCCAGGGTGTCCAGGCCGGGGACGTCTATATTTTTCGTGACGATAAGTTCTGGCATAGATTTCGTTTCCTTAAATGTATTTCCTCAGCACTCCTCACCACCTTCGGACTCTGCTGCGAATGACACTCAAACTAGAAAGGAACAGGATGCAAAAATCAGGCAGCCATCAAGCGCCCAAAGCGACCACGCCGCAGCTTACCACGTGGCTGCCGCTGCTGCCACCAGGCATCCAGACGGATGAAATTGAGTGCCACCGCACAGGTCACTTGCTGCAAATGCACGGCTGGCTCGCCTCGACTGCGGGCCTGTCGGCTTCCCACCCGACGAACCGCCTGCGAAATACAGGCTTCGACTCCACTGCGCAAGCCATAGTGGCGCTGATAGGCTTCATCGGTCGCCTGCGCTCGATTGCGCGCCAACAGCTCCGCACGCTCTCGTGGCGGCAAGCTCAGTTTGCGCCCGTCTTTGAGCGATCGGGTGCACAGTGCTCGGACAGGGCAGGTCTCACAGGTTCTCGCGCAAAGAGCACCGTGATGCTTCCTGCTTGCTTGCCTCGACGGGCAACTTGCCACGATTGGCTCGCTTGCCCCTGCGGACAGCGCACGCTCTGCTGCTGCCAGTCCACCTCAAACTCCTTGAGCGTATAGCCCCCCGGGGCTCGCGCTTGCCAGCTTTGGTCGCTCAAGGCCGGGCCATGCACCTCTATGCCCAGCTTCGCACTTGCCAGCATCTGTTCACTCTCCAGATAGCCTCCGTCGACCAGTTGCTCACGGGGCCGCAGCCCTTGCTTGAGCAAGTCCTGCTGGATGGGCTGCAATTGGTCCACATCATTGATCGGGGCTGGGGTGGTCTGCACCTGGACAATCACTTCGGGCAAATCGGCCTCACAGGTCTCCGTCAGATGCGTGCGATAGCCCAGCCACGTCTGGTTTCCCTTGCAGCCGACCCGGGCATCCGTCTCGTAGGGGAGATGATCCGCTCTTTGGCCGCAGGTCGCGGTCCATCGCGCCATTTCACCCGACCCTGCTCATCGCGCTGGTAGCACTGCTGCCAGACCGTTTGCAGGATGTGCACCTCTGCAGCTGCAGCAGGCCGGGCGGCGTCGCGGGCTCTTGCAGCAGCTGCCAGAAGAAAAAGCCATCCTCGCCCACCTGGCTCGCCCAGCGCTCACGCTCCGTTTCACTCTTGGGCAAGCGGCGTTCATTGATCAGCAGACCATAGCGCATCCCCCATTCGCGGGGAAGCCGCTCAAGCACCCAGGCCGGCTCCGCTTGGCTGAGCGCATCCAGCGTCGCTCGCAGCGTTTCGCCAACCAATTCCAACTGGTTCAGACGCCTCACCCGTGCCAGAATATGCGTCGAGTCGGTTCGCACTTTGCTGCTGGAACGGATCCAGCCTTCTTGCAGACCGGTCTGCACCAGTTTTTCCAGCAACAAGGCCGCCTGGTGATGCTCGCTCAGCCGCTGACGAAACTCGCTCAGGATCGAGGCATCAAAGCCGACTCCGTCAGTTCCAGACTAGGGCATACTTCCAATCAATGCGGTTGCGCACCGCTTCGGCGGCTTGACGATCAGTCAAGCCTTCCACGTACTCAAACACAACCACCAAAGCCAGCCGCCAGGGGTCAAAGGCGGGTTGTCCAGTGGCTGGATACAATCCGACAAAATCCTCATCCTGGTAGAGGCTGCCCAATCGATCACGCAACCGCATGATCAGGGTTCCCTTCGGATTGATTTTCCAAGCCAGCTGCGCTGTTTCGGCTGGGATAGGAGCAATCGGGTGTGGAGACATCGACATGGGTTCTCTCCTTGTTCTCGTTTTCACTCTCTTGCTCCTATCATACAACTATTTTTCTCTTTCGCCAGTGGTTCGCAACTGTCAATCTCCTCGCCGGCAGGGACTTCTCCCTTCCTGCTCTGTCCTCAGCAAAAGCAGTTGCGAGCTGCCACCTGCGCGCCTAATGCCTAAGTCTGACTTGTGCGGCTGCACTCTCCACAGCAAAAGCAGATGCGAGCCGCCACTGTCAATCTCCTCGCCGGCAGGGACTTCTCCCTTCCTGCTCTGTCCTCAGCAAAAGCAGTTGCGAGCTGCCACAGGCGGCAAGGAGTTCGGTCTCACGCTGGTTCCATTGCTTTTGTGCTTAATTCCCTATTCAACTCGTCAATGAGAGCGTCGGCCATCTCAAGGGTAACATTCTCGACGAACTCGTCGTTGACTTGCAAGACGGGAGCGGTGCCGCACGAGGCAAGACACTCAGCGGTCAGCAGAGTGTAGTTGCCATCGACGGTTGTCTCTCCGCGTTTGATGCCGAGGCGCTGTTCAAGGTGGCTGACAAGGGCATCACAGTTGCACAGGTAGCATGAGATGCTGGTGCATACTTTGATAACTTTTTTCCCCGGCTGCTGCCGAAAGTACATGGTGTAGAAGGTTGCCACGCTTTCAACATCATCAACGGTCATGCCAATCGCCTCGGCCACCGCTTGCAGCGCTGCTCGTGTAATGTAGCCTTCTTCTTGTTGAGCAATATAGAGCGCTGGCATGACAGCCGAACGCGCCACCGGGTAGCGCGCCGCCAGGTCACGCATACGCTGCTTCGCCTGTTCTGAAATCATCGATCAACCTCACCTAGCACAATATCAATGCTGCCAATCGCTGCTACCACGTCAGCAAGAAACCCACCCTCGATCATCAGCGGCAGCACTTCAAGGTTGGCGAATGATGCACCACGAATATGCATGCGATAGGGTTTGTTGCTGCCGTCACTGACGATGTAGTAACCAAGTTCGCCCTTGGACGCCTCAGTACGCACAAAGGCTTCGCCTCTAGGAGGACGATAGCCCTCCGTGTACAGCTTGAAGTGGTGGATTAAGCTCTCCATGCTGCCAGTGAGTTGCCACTTAGGAGGCGGTACGATCTTTGGATTATTGATGCGATAATTGCCAGTAGGCATGCCTTCCAGAGCTTGATTCACGATGTTGAGGCTCTGCTCCATCTCCAACATGCGTACCAGGTAACGGTCGTACACGTCACAATTGGAGCCAACCGGAATATCAAAATCAAAGTGCTCGTAGCCACTATAAGGAAATGCTTTGCGGATATCCCACACGACGCCGCTGCCACGTAGCACAGGACCGCTTGCACCGTACGCGATGGCATCCTGTGCACTGAGCGTCGCTATACCTTTGGTGCGTTCGATCCAGAGCTGGTTATTGGTCAAGATGTCATGATACTCTTGCAGACGCTCTGGGAAGATGCTGGTGAACTCGCGTACCTTCGCATCGAAGCCAGGAGGCAGGTCGGCTTGCAAGCCGCCAGGGCAGATATAGCTGGTCATCATACGCACGCCGGAAACCAGCTCGAAAACGTCCAGGATCATTTCGCGCTCGCGGAAGCAGTAGAGGAAGATGCTCTGGGCTCCCAGGTCCAGGGCGCTGCTGGCGAGAAAGACCAGGTGACTGGCGATGCGCTGCAGTTCGACGAGCAGGACGCGCGCATAGCGAATCTTGTCGTTGATCTCATCTTCAACACCCAGTAACCTCTCCACCGACAGGGAGTAAGCCAGGTTGTTGCAAAGAGGGGACAGGTATTCCGTGCGGTCAGTTAGCACGAGTGCTTGATGGTAGGTTTTGGCTTCGGCGGTCTTCTCAATGCCTGTGTGCAGAAAGCCAATATCTGGCACCGCTTTGACGACCGTCTCACCATCGATGGTCAAGATGAGTCGCAATACCCCATGCGTGCTGGGGTGCTGTGGCCCCATGTTGATGGTCATGGTGTCGACGCGCTGCCCATCCTCGATGGGCTGGCTGTCTTCAATTGTGTATTGTGTCGCTATCTCTTGTTGTTTCATATGGCCTCGTCATCGGATGTAAGGGCCACGCGGGCGACCACAAGGGTCCCCACCCCGCACCACACCACCCCGCCCCTACGGTTCATTCTTTCCTGTTCGTGCCTGGCTCCTGGGCCTGGCTGATATTACTGCGGCTCTCGTTGAGTTCGCGGCCACCTGGTGTACGCAGTGTCTGGCTGCCGACGCCGGGGTCGATATCGTAGGGGACCTGGCCGCCCCAGTGAGGCTCTGGCAGGTCGAATCCCGTGAGGGGATAATCCTTGCGTAATGGATGCGTCGTCCAGTCTATGGGCATCAGGATACGGCGCAGGTCGGGATGACCTGCAAATGTGATACCAAAGAGATCGTATACTTCGCGTTCGTACCAGTTTGCTCCTGGCCATACTCCGCTGACTGTGGGGACAGAAGGATGCTCTTCGCCGCGATTGCCCACGCGCACCTTCAGGCGCAGTTCACTCAGGCGCGGAATTGAGAGCAGGTGGTAGACTACTTCGTAGCGTGGTAGGCGCTCTAGCCAATCCACTGCCGTCACACTCGAAAGGAAGGTGTATTCTAGTTGCTTTTTTAAGTGAGTACAGACCGCTACCAGGCGTTCGGGTAGCAGCACGATTGTCTGTTCACCACGGAACAGGACCGCCTCGACCACAGCCTGCGGGAACTTTGCTCGCACCATCTCTACCGCCGATATTGCAGTTTTGTCCATATACTACAGTTCTTCTCCTATCGGTCCCTGGAGCTTGAGGCCGCTGGCCTTCAAGGGGTCAGGCGGATTTGGAATGCCTGCGCGAATTTTGCGCTGCAGTTCGTTGAAGCCGTAGAGCAGCATATCGGGTGTCGGCGGGCAGCCGGGGATGAACACATCGACCGGTATGATTTTATCTACTCCCTGTACAATGGCATAGTTATTGAAGACGCCACCACAGGATGCGCAAGCACCCATCGAGATGACCCACTTGGGGTCTGGCATCTGGTCATAAATCTGCCGCAGCACGGGTGCCATTTTGATCGAACAGCGCCCGGCGACGATCATCAGATCAGCCTGGCGTGGTGAGGCGCGAAAGACCTCAGCACCAAAACGCGAGATGTCGAAGCGGTCGGCGCTGGTCGACATCATCTCAATGGCACAGCAGGCCAGGCCAAACGTTGCAGGCCAGAGCGAGGAACTGCGTCCCCAATCTATTAATTTGCTCACCTGGGTAGTCAAGATAGCGAAATCCCCAGTTTTCACAGGCAATTCTTGTCGTCGAGGCGTCTGTGTGTTCGAGAAAGTCTGTACCGGCTCCCAGGGGTTCGTTACTCCCATGTGAATGCTCCCTTGCGCCAAACATAGACATAGCCGACCATGAGGACCAGCAGAAAGACTAGCAGTTCGACTAGCCCAAAGACTCCAAGCTGGTGCATCAGGACGGCCAGAGGATAGAATGAGACGATTTCGATGTCGAATGCGATAAAAAGCATGCCAGTCAAGAGGTACTTGACGGGAAAACGCCGTCTGGGCGCTTCAATCTCTTGTAGGCCGCATTCGTAGGGCGCTAATTTTTCTGGTGTTGGTTTCTTTGGTCCCAGGATAGTGCAGAGGACCATGACTAATGCGCCAAAGAGGATAGCAAGTGTTATCAGGATAAAAATAGGGAGTGTTCCCATCGGTGAGGTTCCTTACGTTTTTGTTTATACGACTGAAAATTTAAATGCGCTGCGCAAGCTTCGCTCATGCTCGAACCTGGTGTCTTTTGTACACTTCTTCACGTTGTATCGTAGCACAGCCACCTGAGGGTGTCAAATGGCATACTGTCCTGAGCACAACTACCTTGACCGCTTTTGCCGACATATGCTATACTAGGCGTAAGGTAAGGGAAGCGCACTTAACCTGGTTCACTGGAAGAGGTAAGCCAGCGGATCACTTACTTGCACGGATCGTCAAAACGGGGTGTAGCGCAGTCGGCTAGCGCGCAGCGTTCGGGACGCTGAGGTCGGAGGTTCAAGTCCTCTCACCCCGACCAGGGTGGCACAATTACTTCCCTAAGCATGTGCCAAGCAGGGCGAAGATTGAAATGCGCAGCGCAAGCTCCGCTCAATCAGGCCCGTACCAAAGGAGTTATGGAATGCAGGCGTATCGGATACACCAAACTGCTCTTGCAGCATGTTGGCATCTGAACACCATATACACCAGTTCGCCAGACGAACGGGTTGCAAGTGGTAAACGCCATGCTATACCTGGCCTACCTGGACGTGCAAGACGCTTGAGTCCTTATCTACACGGTTGTCGTCGCAGGCGGCGCTAGAAGCTGAGGGGTTTGGGTTTCTCCCCCTTACCCTTTCACGTCTCACGCTTCTTCCTCGCTGTCTGCTCTTGATATCGGCTCTGACAGAGAGGAAGGGAAGTCATTTATGCCTGTGCTTGTATTGAACTCCTCCCTACAGCCTCTCTCGGTCATTCCAGAGCGTCGTCTCATCGTATTGCTGTCGAAGCAGAAGGTTACCTTTGTAGATGAGAGTGTTCGTCAGTTGATCGAGGAGAGCATTGCCGCCCGGCGTCTTGAGCTGGAACGGCCCGTCATTGTGCAGTTGCTGGCTAATGTACGAGTGCCGCGTATGATCCTTCAGCCCACACGGGCCAATATCCTGTTGCGTGACGATGAGACGTGCCAGTATTGTGGCAAACGCAGCCGCGATCTGACACTTGACCACGTCATTCCTCGTTCCCGTGGTGGATTGAGCTCCTGGGAGAATCTCGTGGCCTGCTGTAAGGTCTGCAATGGGAAGAAGGGCAACCACTTACTCAAGGAAGTCCATATGCGCCTGTTGCGTCAACCACGCGCGCTAACACAAGAGTACGCAGGGTTCTTCCTGCTGCGCTACCCCAAGCTGCGTGAAGCCTACGAGGAGTTTCTAATGAGTGCGCAGAGTAGCATCAGTGCATAGATAGATAATCGGTTTTATGATGTGTAGGACCCTGGCGGGGCATGCTCCGCCAGGATAAGTCAAGATGAGACAAAATGACTACCATGTAACCATTCACTTTTGCTCGTACGTTCTAATGAATAGAAAGGATTTGTACGTAGTTTCTGGTAGTAGCAGTGCTGATTTTTTCTGTTGTTTACCAGAGAAGGTGACTATATGCTCGATCAAACAAAATCTAAGGAATTCCCCACGATAAATCGGGGATACCTGCCCCCCAGGCAGGATGCTACAATTACAAGCCCGCAAGCCGGCCCGATACACTTATGCCTGCACGGGCATTTTTATCAACCCCCGCGGGAGGACCCGTTCACTCAACTGCTCCCTATTGAGCCTGGAGCTACTCCCTATAGAAACTATAATGAAAAGATTACTGCTGAGTGCTACCGCCCTAACGCTGAAGCTGGCAATTTTGCAGTCATTAGTTACGATCTAGGGCCAACACTGGCATCGTGGCTGGAGAAAGAACATCCAGACGTTTATCAGCGTATCATCGATGCTGACCGCATACATATGGAGCGCTATGGCGTTGGCAATGCCCTGGCGCAGGTGTACAATCACACAATTCTGCCCCTGGCAACAACCCGTGACAAGCATACACAGATTGTCTGGGGTCTACAAGATTTCCGCCATCGCTATGGTCATGACGCACACGGGATGTGGCTAGCAGAAACGGCGATGGACCTGGAGAGTCTGGATCTCCTGGCACAGCACGGTGTTACCTATACTGTGCTGGCTCCCTGGCAGGCGGCCACGCCCGTTGATCCTTCCGAGCCATACCTGGTGCGGCTGTTCAATGGTCGCAGCATAACAGTCTTCTTCTACAATGCTCCACTGTCTGGTGGCGTCTCTTTCGATTGGGATACGACCAGCGATGCAGACCTCTTCGCCGCAAGCTACTTGCCTGTGCATCTTGTGGCGAGCAAGCGCGATGCGGGAGAAGCACAACTGATACTCATTGCCACCGATGGTGAACTTTACGGGCACCACAAACCCTGGCGCGATAAGTTTCTGACGCACCTGGTCAAGCATGGTGCAACAAGTTATGGTTTTGAAATTTGCACCCTGGAAAGGTACATGCGCCTGCATCCGGCCACTCGAGAGGTTGAGCTACGCGCGCCTAGCTCCTGGAGTTGTGGGCATGGTGTGGCACGCTGGTCAACCGGCTGTGAATGCACCGAGGGCGATAGCAGTTGGAAGGGGAAGCTACGGAGTGCACTGGATAAGCTGGCTATGCGAGGAGACCAGCTCTTTGAGCAGTATGCTGGTGAGACGCTGAATGATCCCTGGGCCGCACGTGATGGGTACCTTGCTGTACGCAATGGATTTGTGCTGGACCGGCTCCCAACACCACACCACACCACCCTTGCCCGGTCCGCAAAAATGTCATGGGAGACGGTAGAGAGCTTCTGGGCCCAGTATGGCAAACAGCAACGCCCATCAGATGATATGTTGCAGGCGCAGCGTACACTGTTGTTGCTCGACGCGCAATTTTATCAGCAATACAGCTTCACCAGTTGTGGCTTTTTCTTCGAGGACGTGGACCGTATCGAACCACGCAACGATATTGCCTTTGCACGTCGTGCTATCAGCCTCTACTGGCAGGCGCTAAGCGTCGATCTGCAGCGTGATTTCCTGCGTGATCTGCATGCTGTCAAGAGCTGGCGCAGCAAACTCACCGGCGCTGACCTCTACCGGCAACTCCCTGTCTTGTACCGGGATCAGTTGCCGCCACTACCAATGCAGCCCTTAACGATAGACGAGCAGGAGAATGTCGCGTAGGGACCGATAAATCGGCCCCCAGCGGTTCGCAAGAGGTTTTTTACTGCGGGATGTGCCGCCTGCGGCGGCACATCCCGCAGTAAAAGCAGACGCGAGCGCTGCAGGCAGCGAGGAAGCATAGTATTATCGCCTCTTCAGGACATAATCCACCAGGGCCAGAAACAGTGGGAAGTTCGGTACTTTGGCAGCTTTGACGCCAGGCCAGTTCAGCCATTGGCCGTCTTTGTTAATGGCAAGCGCTCCCTTCACGACCTGGACACCCTTGATCTGGTTCCACAAAACTATCTCCTCACCAATGCTTATTCCATGTATACTCACGCTGAGCTTACCAAAGGTTACAGGTTCGCCAGCATCGTATTTAGCGATGACATCGGGCAGTAGCCGACTATTGACCTCTCGCAGGAGCGTGCCACCTAAAAGCTCAACGTTTTTTAACGCATCATTGAAGATGAACTTCTTCCCATCATCGCGCTGCAGTGTATAGACGTGAGCTGTGCCAAGATAAAAGCTGCTGATAAAACGCCTGTGCACCTTCTGCCACATCGTTTTAACCTGGTCCCAACGCACCACCGTGGATTTGTCGCCCTTAAGCTGCACAAGTCCTTCGGTAAACACGTATACGCGCAAGCCGTAGTAGCGTAATGCATTGATGCCAAGCCAGAGTCCAGCACCCAGCAGGACGACACCAAGCAGGATCCATGGGCTGGTTCCATGTGTAAGAATGATATCGTAGGCCACCAGACCTGCGCCTCCCAGTATGCCTATGAGGGTCAGGATAGCGACGGCACGCCCACTCAAGATGGCGAGTTTGGCCCTATACTGTGCTTGCAGTGTGCCGAGTTGATGTGTTGACGCAAGTATATTGACTTCCGCTAATGCTGCTTGTTGTTGTGCTGGTTGTTGCTGTTGTTGCTGTTGTGCCATACCTACACGATCCTATTTGTGCTGGACCGGCTCCCAACACCACACCACACCACCCTTGCCCGGTCCGCAAAAATGTCAATAGACAGTGATGACGGTATTCCAATCAGTGTGATTGTAAACCCAGGCAGCCTGGTCCTCTTGCATATTGATGCAGCCGTGACTGCCGTTGCCCGCATAGGTCTCATCGCCACCTGTATCATAGTGTGGGAATTGTGTACTTGGGCCGAAGTTCTGACGCCACCAGGCATCATGCACATAGTACCCACCGTCATGGTATTCTATAGCATAGTTAATCGGTGTGGGCGGATACCAGAAGGGTGAGTCCGGCGGATCGCTCGATTTGAACAAAGTTGGTGCCTGACGATTGACCACCGACCAGATACCCGGCAATGATGGAAGCTCGACACGACCGGTCGTCACATGGAAGGCTGCTACCAGGTTGCCATCCTGATAGAGGCGCAAGGCTTGTTCAACCAGCGAGACCACCAGCACCTGGCTGTGGGTGAGGTTATAGTGATCCAGTAACTGCAGATCGGTGGCATGCACCTGGTTATAGGGAGTTGTATCGTTGTAGTCTGCCTCCAGCAGCTGCAGATTGTAGAGGTCATTATTCTCCTCATCGATGACTGCCTGGAAGTCACCAAGTGATGAGGCCGCGCCGAGTTCCTCATTAAGCAAGGAGCCCATGCCATCGAGTGTATAGCCGGCAGTGAGGATATAGTTATTGTTATCGAAAGGATCGTGGAAGAGGTGTGCTTGCCCCCAGCTTTTTGCTGCCTGATCCAGCCGGTTGATGGTCTGGGTTGCCTCAGCTTGCAAGAGCGAAATCTGTATAGATGCCAAATCCGCATTGATCTGTGTAGCAATTTTCAGGTAGTCACTCACGCTCGAAGCTTGCTTGATTGCGGCCTGGTCAGCAACGAGATGCTTTTGGAAATTGCTGGTGTCGATGCCATACCCTTGCAGGGCGTTTATCTGCGTCTGCAACTCGCTCAACTTTGCGGCACCGACATAGGGTAGCGCCTGAGTGGAACTGACCACCGCCTCCTGGTATTGGGCGTCAATGAGCGAGCCCAGGTTTAGAAAATCGAGCTGAGTGAAAGCGCTATTGTAAGCCTGCATATCGGCCTGATATTGGATCTGCATGGCAGTCACATCGAGGGAAGCTGCTTGCAGTTGCGTGATCGTATTTTTGAAGGTCGTAAGTTGCTGGAATGTTGGCTCTATCTGATCCAATGCCTGGGTTGATAGATGTGCATTCGCGCTAATCACTGCATAGTCTTTAGGGTAGTGCGCCGCAGAGAGTAACAACTGATCGTGGCTGAACTGCTCAGAAAACGTCAGGATGTTTGCATAATGTCCCCATGAGCCTACCTGTGAGAGTGCCAGTTGGAAATTCTGCATATCTGTCTGTGCTTGTGACTGGAACTGCTGGGTACTGCTCGTGATGATGTTGCGCACCTGCGCAGTTAATTGGTTATAGTGTGTCGCTAGATAGTGATAATGATCTGTATTAGATTGAGTATTTAACCCGATCCCATTTGAATAACTGAGTTGCTGTTCTTGCTGGAGGACAGGCTGAAGCAGCGCTAGAGGGACACCAATGTCCCTGGCTTGTTGGAGTAGGTGATCGAGCTGCGCCTTGTTTTGACTTGCTTGCTGCTGAGTATGATCATCACCACCACAGGCGCTGATGAACATCATCAGGCCTATCATAACCCCCACAAACAGCATCTGCGTCAAATTTGTGCTGGACCGGCTCCCAACACTTTGCCTGCGCCTGGCTCCACTCCACGCACCACACCACCCTTGGCCAGGCTTGGAAAAGCAAGCACACCACACCACCCTTGCCCGGTCCGCAAAAATGTCATAAACGCGACAAAGATGCGTTTTTTGCATGGTGGATGTTCTACCTCCTGCCGCTACGTGATCTGGCTTTTTGTTTGCGTTTCTCTTTGCGTGCGGCCTTGCCGGTTTTCTTGCCTCCGCCACTGGACTTTGGCATACTAATAGCCGGCATGTTAGCGCCATCACCGCCGTATTGCCTGGCTAACCGCGCCCACGGACCTTTGCCAGTAGCAACCTGGCGCATCATGGTGCGCATTTCGTTAAACTGCTCAAGCAGTTGGTTGACTTCCTGTACGCTTGTGCCGCTGCCGCGAGCAATACGCTTGCGCCGGCTGCCATTAATAATATCGGGATTTCGCCGCTCTTCTAAAGTCATTGAGAGTATGATGGCTTCAATATACTTGAGTTGGTCTCCTTCCAGGGCTTCATCCATTTCTGGGATGTCCGCCAGTTTATTGAAACCCGGTACCATCTCCATCACTTGTCGCAGTGGCCCCATGCGTTTCAACTGGCGCATAGCGCTCAGGAAATCGCCCAGATCGAACTTGCCCTGTTGTAGCTTGGCCTGGGCCTTCAATGCCTCTTCCTGGTCGATCGTCTCCTGTGCGCGTTCGATCAGTGAGAGGACATCACCTAATCCTAGTATACGCGATGCCAGGCGGTCTGGATAAAATGCCTCCAGCGCATCGGTTTTCTCGCCCACACCCATGAACTTGATAGGTACACCCGTCACGGCACGAATCGAGAGTGCTGCACCACCTCTGGCATCACCTTCCATCTTAGTCAGGATCATGCCTGTGAGCGAGACGGCTTTGTTGAAATCGTCTGCGACGCGCACCGCCTCTTGACCGGTCATGGCATCGGCCACCAGTAATACCTCGCGAGGTTGTATACGATTGCGAATGCTGATGATCTCCTGCATCATGCGCTCATCGATATTGAGGCGACCCGCAGTATCAAGAATAACGACGGTGCACGCCTGTTCGCGAGCATAGTCAATGGAATGAACACAGATGTTAACAGGGTTAGCTCCCATCGGTTCGGCATAGACGGGCAGCGAGAGCTGTTTTCCCAGTATTTGCAGTTGATGGACGGCAGCAGGACGATACATGTCAGCAGCGACGAGTAACGGACGTTGGCCTTGCTTGCGTAGATAGTTGGCGAGTTTGGCCGCGGTTGTCGTCTTACCGGAACCTTGTAGTCCTACAAGCATAATGACATTGGGCGGCGTTCCATTCAGGTCGAGCTGGTTCTTGTCTTCAGTCCCACCGAGCACCTCGACCAGTTCCTCGTTGACGATTGAGAGCACCTGCTGCGCTGGGGAGAAGCTCCCCAGCACATCTGCACCAATAGCCTTCGCTCTGACACGCTCGACGAATTGCCGTACAACTTTGAGGCTAACATCTGCCTCGAGCAAGGCGAGTCGCACCTCACGCATAGCCTCATTGACATCAGCCTCAGTTAGTTTGCCCTTGCCACTGAGACTGGTAAATACGCCTTCAAGACGCTTTGATAAGCTTTCAAACATTGCCATATATTGTTTCTTTCCTCTTCTCCACCGGTAGCCAGTTTATTCCAATTATAACACGTTTGAGAGCCGATTTGGTACAGTACAATGGGTCGGTTAAGGTTCAGATTTTTGCGTCGAGCCAGACCACCCCAACCCCCCAGGGCGGAGGCAAGCTCCATTGGCACCGAGTAAATCATTTGTCGACTTGCCAAAAGCAGCAAAAAAGAGGAAAATCCTTTCAGAAAGATGGTTTGCCAACGAAAGGAAGGTCCTCAGATGCATGATACCAAAGTCGCTCAAGAGATGGGAGTCGAGATATGGGCAGCCCGAGAGGTTCTGCTGGAAGGGATCGAGGTGACGTCGCTGGCCGAGCCAACGCAGGCCAAAGGGAAACGGGGTCGTCCCCAAACGATCCAGCCAGCGCATCTGTGGGTGAGCTTGTTGTGGAGTGTGCTCGTGGGAATGAAAAGCTACGCCGACTGGTGGCGACTCTTCTGCACCCAAACGGTAGGCGGCTTTGCCCCCATCGCCGTGAGCTACGCCCCTACTAACCACGCAGCGGGCTCCTCAAGGAACAGTAGGGGTAGTAGGGACGCGAGCTTGCCTCCGTCCTGGTTCATGACTTCTCCCTGTGCAAAAAAATGAAACATACCCCAATGGGTCTGCATCCTTGCGGGTGAAAGCGATTCATACGGGCGTGATTCATCACGCCCTGTGGGCTGCTCGACAAGGCAGGCGGGGCGTGATGAATCACGCCCGTACGAACTATCCTCTGCCATTTTTCGCTTGTTTCACCCTGAAGAATGGAGAACCAGTACAATTGTTTTCTTGACAACGGCAGAAACGTATTGTACTATTTTATACACTATTTCTGTAGGGATAGGGTAAAGTAAGATATATGGACAGCAAACTTAAACCAATACCACAATTTAACAACGAAGATGAAGAACGAGAGTTCTGGGCGACCCATGATTCAACTGACTATATAGACTGGAGTAAAGCGGAAAAAAACCCCACCTTTCTTCGTCTCAGGCCGTCTACAAGGACTGTTTCTATCCGTTTACCCGAGTCTTTAATTGCAGCGCTCAAGACGCTAGCAAACAAAAGGGATGTTCCCTACCAGTCGTTGGTAAAAATTTTCCTCGCTGAAAAGGTCGAGGAAGAAACTTCCATGCATATTCGCTCGGATTCGGACTAGTCTCCAAACGTGATGTTTATGTTCAAACGTAAGCGTTCGCAGCAGGACATCTTTGCGTCTTTTGGCTGGTGGAATAAGGGCTGCATTCTCGGCCAGATAACCGGCGATCGCTGTGACTACATTGAATTTTGCGTTACGAAAGTATTTGGTGCGGGAGCATTGGCGCAGCAAGAGATTTTAGAGGTGGGCTGCGGTGGTGGCCTAGTCTGCGAAGAGCTTGCGGGACGTAATGTAGTAATGGTGGGGATAGACCCATCTCAAGGGGCATTGGCAACAGCTCGTACGCACGCCTGGCAGCGTGGTTTGGGTCATATCATTCATTATGAGCAAGGTTCTGCTGAGGCATTGCCCTATGCGGATGGCAGCTTTTCGGTGATCGTCTGCCTGGACGTGTTGGAGCATGTACGGGACCTGAAAGCGACGATTGCGGAAATTGCGCGGGTGCTTGCTCCAGGCGGCGTCTTTGTCTTCGATACGATCAATCGCACACTGATCGCACGAGCGGTCTTGATCTGGTACGGTGAGAATTTCCCCAACGGCAGCCTGGTACGAGGGGTTCACAACTATCATGATTTCATCAAGCCCAGGGAACTGCGGGCAGTGCTGGCGGCCAGCGGATTGCAGGTCCATGAGTTGACAGGGTTTATGCCGCGCGGTTTCGCAAATGGTCACATCAAAATGGGACCAGGGTGGTTTACAGGTATATCGTATGTAGGGTATGCGACGAAAATGCGCTGAGACCTTGAAGATGAAAACTATTCGTACGATATCATCTTGTTATACATCGAAGGATACAGAGCCAATTATGCCAGGAAATAATGCCCAGTCACTCGCCATCGCCTGCTCTGCGGGAGGCTTCAAGGGCGTCTTCGTCCACGGCGTTCTGAGCGCACTCGAAGCAGCAGGCGTACATGCCGATGCTTATGCCGCCGCGTCGTCATCTGTCTTTCCTTCCATCTGTGCCGCTATCGGACAGGCCGACGAAGTCGGTCTCAGGTATTGGCGCAGCGCTCTCCAGACGTTGAGGCAACCGGGGAATGGTATGAGTGAGGTGGTCCTGCGGAGTATCTCCGAGTCAGGCCCGATACTGTTCAACCTGTTATTTCAACCCGGAGCGCCACGTTTTTTCATCACCACCAGTGCTGTCAAGACCACCGCAGGTGCCGAACAGACACAGGGGGATGGGGCCAGGCGACTTGGCCGGCGTCTCCTGCTGTCCGCGGCTCGCGGCGATCGCAGTTGGGTGGATGAGCACTTGCAAGCATACTTGTTTGATAGTGCCGCGCCTGACGAAGAGCAGTGTCTGACCATCGACAATATCAACGAGGTTATCTACGCCTCTACTCGTATGTTACACGCCTGGAGTATTCCTGCATGGGTGGCCGGTCTTCCCTATGTCGATGCATCTTATACCTGTGCCTGTCCCGCGCTGGAGATGGCTCAGCAAGGATATGCCGAGGTGATAGCTATAGCTACAGAACCCGGACCGTTATACAGGGACATTTTTCACAGCGAGCCAATACCCGATGTTTGGCAGGGTGTGCCAATCCACGTTATCCGACCGGACAAGGACCCCGACGAGATGGGTACTGGCTTTAGGGATGTGACTGAGGAAGGAATGGTTGCAGTGTACGAGTATGGGAAGGAGAAGGGGAGGGAGTTTCTTGCGGATCTGGCTTGATCGAATAAGCTCCGCTGAAAGAGCCGGTGAGGGGATATCCTCACCGGCTCTTCTGTCTCATCAGGCATCTCGATCCATCGAACAAACGCATCTACCAAAATGGAACGAATAGGGTCACGTGATTGGAAATTCCACCAAATGGGCCGACTCCCCATAGGACGATGGACCTGGGGAGAACCCGAATGGGTCGACAGATGACCACCTGTCGAGTGAAGGAGCCCTTCTGAGAAAATTTCGCAGATTGGACGGACAGGGAACGTGCTCCAGCAAAGGCGACCACATGAACTACGCCTGCGCGGTAACGGTTTCCAAACACTCGAACCTTGATACAGAAATTAATGCTCCCAGCCCGGCCCAGAAAAAGGGCACTCAGCTGCGGGCGCAAGGGAATGTTCGTCTGACCGGCGTTGGCCGTATGTGCCGACGCTGTGATGGGGAAGGCAAGCACACCGAGGAAGAGCATGAACGATACGATAACACTTAGCAAGCCAAATTTGGGAAGGAGAAAGCGCTGCATAGGTAGACTCACTTTCTAAAATTGGAGAGCCGATCACCTATTGCATTGACCCTCCAAAAACTCACTCAACCTATTTGTAGAACCAGAAACGTTTGAACAGCAGAAGCATTTGCCTAAAGAGACTACCATAGGTAGAACGTACATCAAGCCGCTCGGTAACTATGCCAAACGGGTAGGTTCTTTAGAATTACTTCAACTTATGGAACTATTCGACTATCTACGGTTCTTTTTGCAGACGACATTTGACATGAAACGAGAGAGGAAAGGGCAGCCTTAGAGGTCTGGGCTAAAAGGGGACGAAGGCAGAGACTGTACGTTTACCTCCCCGCCGCAAAATTCACCTGCCAGCTGCCCTCAGGCCATAAGGCCTCCAGAGAGTAGCAGCCTGCCGCGGGAACGTACATAATGACCGTCCAGGCTTTCCACTGGGTGTCGTATTTGCTGGGCAGCCTGGGGTGGTCGGCGGCCAGCTCGAAGAACGCAGTCACCGATTTCTGGCCGCGGATAGAAATCCCATCCTCGAAAAAAAGCGGCGAGCCGTCCTGTAGATTGTCACCGGAGATCACTACCGGACGTATGTAATCGGATTTCTCCACGAGCAAGAGATTGTAGGCCCAACCAAACTCTTGTGGCTGCTGACGCGAATCATCCAGATGAACGAGCCGGGCATGCGGTCCGCTAAAGCCGGTTACCCACACAGGAGAATCGCCAACACCGGGTGGGAAAGCAGGGTCGAAGCTGTGCAGCGGAGCCGTTGATGGACAGTTCTGCGGTGCCGGTTTAAGTATCGGCAGTAGGTTCGAGTCCAGTATCAGCGGCACATGTTCGCGGGGCGTGGGTACTGCCGTCACCGCAGGCGCGAGCAGAGAAGCTGGGTAGCTGCTGAATAGGACGAGAAGCACGAAAATGACAATACCTCCAACCGTCGTCCAACGCCACACCGGCGATTGTGGCGAAAAGTGCGACCCCAGCACGATAAGCGCTTCCGGCACGATGGGAAGCTCACCAGGCGGAACGTCCGTGACCTCAATATCGGATGCCGCTGGCGAATTGGTGAAGACGCTGGCCGATAAATCGGCGGTGGACACGGAGTATTGAAACGCACTCCGCAAGCTCCGCTGAGGGCTCCTACGGGATGCGGCATCGTTTCGCTCGTTGTATTTGGGCCATTCGCCAGCAGTATCAATATCGGGAGTTCTACTATAGGTAGTCTCTAATGGAGCGTCATCTTTTGAAGGTTCGTGCTCAGTGTCGCGCATCGACGTCTCCCGTCAAAACTGGAAACCGCTGGTTGATTGCAGAGGAGATGACTCGGTAGGAGCCTGGGTAGAGACAGCCACCATTTCTTTCCAGGTATCCTCGCCCCCGATGTGATAGACCGTCGCGCTGGCTAACCTGTTTGGCAGAGGCGTATCGCCCGCGTACATAATGCTGAGGGCGTGGCCGGATTGTCTCACCCGTGCCAGCGAATTGAGTAAGAGGTCACTGATGGTGCTGGTGATGACAACGATGGTAGCGCCGGCAGGAAGGCGAGTGCGTTCAGTCTGTATCACGTCCTCGATGGTGCTGCCGAAGTAGGATTGGACACGAGCTAGCACCTCCATGATGCGTTTGCGCTGCTCCTCGTTGCTGGCCGGTGGCAGGTGAATACGACGACGCTTCAACTGGTCCCGTAGGGGCGGGGATGGGGTGGTGTTGGGTGGGATACCTGCCCCCCAGGCAGGGTGCCCTTGTGGTCGCCCGCTTTGCCCCTGCTCTTCACCCTTTGCTTCCCGCGCTCCATCCTGAGGGTTCTCGTTCTCCCATCCTTCATCAGCAGATAGGCCCACTTCCGGCATATACATGATGGTATTGGCGTACAGGCCAACGGCGAACCCCTGGTCGAGCGCCCAATCGGCGACCGAGGCGGCGGCACAGATGCTCAGTTCCTGTAGTTCGGGATTAATGCCATAATAGGCATCAAGCTGCGATACGACATTGAGGAAGATGACCAGTGTAAATGTCGTCGTGGGTTCATAAATCTTGCTTTGCAACTGCATGGTGCGTGCAGTCGCTTTCCAGTGGATGTGCCGCAGATCATCACCGTATGCATAATCGCGCACGCCAATCACCCGCGAAGGGTCTGCCAACAGGCGCCGAGGAGCGCGGTAGTCACCGAAGGGGTGGCGTGCAGGCAGGCCAAAGCGGGTTAAGGGGACTACCATTGGATAGACGAGCAGGTATTGCCAGTTGGGCAGCGATACTTCACGATTGAGAAAGCCAAACACATCACCACTGCGTAAGACGGTTGGACCGAAGGTATGAACGCCACGAGCAGTGCATCGTATGGTATAACGGCGGGTCACTCGCTGATACGGGAGTATGCTGAACAGGTTCTCGAATACGACTGAGTTACTGCGAATGCTGACGCGCATATGCTGGCCAGGATACGTCAGCGAACTCGGTACGCTATCTTCTGTCTCTAACCAGGGCAGCGGCAAGAGTTTTGCGTTCTCAACCGAGAGCGAAAGCGTTATCTCCTCACCGAAGAGCACGCGCCGTTCACTGAACTCTCGCTTATAATCCAGGTCTTGCAAGCAGTACCTTGCCCAGATCTCGGTTGTGCCGGTGACGATCAGGATGAGGAGGCCGATGATCAGCAGTAAGGGTTGGTGGAAAGGGACGGCGGCAATGGCGATTGCAACGCCGAGAAGGTATAAGCGCCTGTTGACGCCTGCATCGGTACCGAATCTCAGCCGTCTGCCTTTGGGAAGTTTCGGAGACCGGAGTTGTCCTCTGTCTACTCCGGGTAGAAACAGGAATCTGTTTATCATGATTCGACTGGAACGGGGACGGTATGCAGCACATCATCTACGATTTGCTCCAGCACGCGCCCGTGTAGGCGAGACTGGCTGGTGGCGATCATACGATGGGACAGCACAGGCCGCGCCACACGCTTTACATCATCGGGGATGACATACGATCGGCCACCGATGGCGGCGTAGGCCTGGGAGGTACGATAGAGCGCCATTGTGCCACGCGGACTCACACCCAATTCAATACCACTATGCGTACGAGTAGCTCGTACCAATTCAACGATGTAACTTTCAACTCCTGGCTCGACGTGCACGCGCCGAACCATCTTCTGCAAGTTTTGCAGGCGTTCTGTGCTCAATACCGGTGCCAGTTCTTCTAGCGGCTGCTCTTCTTTGAAACGGCGTAGAATGAGCCGCTCCTCCGAATGGCTCGGATAATCCAGGCGCAGGCGCATGAGAAAACGATCAAGTTGTGCCTCGGGCAAAGGGAAGGTGCCTTCAAGCTCGATAGGATTTTGCGTCGCGATAACGATAAAGGGGCGTGGTAACGGCAGTGTTTCACGTTCGATGGTTATCTGGCGCTCCTCCATCGCTTCCAGGAGCGCAGACTGGGTGCGTGGCGTGGCACGATTGATCTCGTCGGCAAGCACGACCTGTGACAGAAGTGGGCCGGGGCGAAACTCGAACTCACCTTTTTTTTGATTGTAGAACGTGATACCGGTGATATCTGAAGGCAGCAGGTCGGGGGTAAACTGTATACGTTGAAACAAGCATCCAAGCGATTTTGCCAATGTTTTTGCCATGGTGGTTTTTCCGATGCCAGGCACATCTTCAAAAAGGACATGTCCTTCGCACAGCAATGCGACCATGAGCAGGTCGATCACGCTTTCCTTGCCCACCATGACCCGGCTGATGTTCTGGCGAATAGCGCGAGCGGCCTCCTGCACCTGGCGGATTTCGTCTGTTTGTGTCATGGGAATCCCCGATTCGAGTAGGGGCATTACCTGCCCCCAGGCAGGGTTCCCTCGCGGTCACCCCGCTTGTATTCCGGCACGTTTAATTATACGCACAAACAGCGAAGATTTGAAAGGCGCTGCGCAAGCTTCGCTCCATCACCCGCCAGTCGTATCTACCCGAACCACAACAGGTGCAGAGCTATTTTGCTCGCCGTTACTTGAATTGATCGCTATGGCAACCACGGTAGCGGTCACCGGGTCGAATCCTCCCCCACCAACATGCACCTGCCAGGGAATGATTGCATTCCCGCTCCCATTGGTCATATACAGCGGTGTGACGTAAGAGAAGGGAGGAGCATTGTACTGAACCTGTAACCTGACCTCGGCTAATGTGTAGTTGGTAACGACGTCAACAGCGACCTTGCTATTGTTAGGTACTTGAACCGGAGGGTTTGTGATGACTACAATCAATGATTTGTTCAGGTTTGGAGTCGGCACACCAGGTTCGAGAGTGGGTGTAGTGTGCGCAGGCGGTTGACTAGTTGTAGTGCTGCCGTTGCTACCGCTGGGGGTAGGAAACGTAGGACGGAGATCAACCGTGCCTGAGGCAGGAACTCCTGTTGGTGGGTTCTGAGGTATCGTGTTGTCCTGCGTGGTACCATTGGAGTTCTGTAAAAATGTAATACTGCCAAGGATCGTGAAGATGATGCTTGCCACTATTACCGTGGTGCTAGCAATGATCAGTACTTTGTAAGCCGGGTCCTTGCGCCAGAAGTACTGAAGCTTTGCCATTGGATTAGTAGGTGGAGGCACGGTATTAGGACTAATGAGTTGTTCGGGCCGTAGATGCAGCTTACTATTGACGTTCTGCTGCTCATCAGGATAAGCTGGTAGGACCAGTTTCCTCGGTTGAGTCGTCTGCTCTGGTGCATTCGGTTGGTCTGCCATAAACGTCCTCCTGATTGTGATATTTCATTGTACAGATTAAGAACGATTCAAGCGCCTCTATTACCACATCGCTCCCCAGGTACTCTAGCGCCTGCGCTCTTATGACCCTCACTGAAGGCCCTACAGGGTGCCATGTGGCAGGATCGCTTGGCCCAAAGAGTGCTACGGTGGGAACCCCGAGCATTGCTGCCAGGTGAGTGATACCCGAGTCATTGCCAAGGTAGCACCTGCATTGTTGCAACTGCTGTGCAACCTCGAGCAATGGCGCATCTACCAACATCTTGAGCATACCTGGTTTAGGCGGATGCCCGATAGAGTTCAGTATATCATGTACGCGCTCCTGGTCGGCTGGTCCCGCCAGTAAAAGGACTGAATGGCTATGCCTACCTAGCCCATTCAGGCTCCATAACCACTCAATAACAGTGGCAAAGCACTGGGGTGGCCAGCATTTCTGTTCTCCCCCACTGCCAGGATGAATGGCGATGTGTCCCTTTTGCAGGCTCTCCATCCTTCGAGGTGAAAGTCCTTCGTACGGGCGTGATGAATCACGCCCCGCGGGCCGCTGCACAGGCATTCCAGGGCGTGATGAATCACGCCCGTACGAACTATCCCATTCCTTTGAGGGCCCTACGGATACTCCTCCCGTTTGCGCCAGGTACTCCACAACATGCATATGCATACCTTCTGCTGGACGTCCAGGAGCAACAATTACCTGCCCGACGCCTGCCGTGCGCAAGTTACGCTCTACCAGCCCGTCAGTGTCAGGCAGCCAGCAGATAGCAAGATCGGTGCGCTGCAACTGTTCGCGCATGGCGGGTGTTTGGATGCCTGTTGTCGAGAACAACTCTCCCCACTGCATATGCCCATAGTCGGATACTGCTTCTGCGAGGCCGAATGCTACTGCCAGGGGCAATACGTTGGCATTGCTCACGAATGAGATGTGTGGGTTAGTAAATTGTGTCCTCAAGGCCCTTAGCACAGGGAAGGTGAGGAGGGTGTCGCCGATGGCTCCGGGGCGGATAATGAGGAGGTTCATGGTCTTTCACTTCCGCGCCAACGAGAGCACCTCTACTACAACAGCGGCCACAAAGATCACAACCGCCGTAAAGATATTCCAGCTATGCAGTGCCAGCAGGATCAGGTTGAGGATGATACACAGCGACAACAATGCACCCTGGCGCAGGGCGTGACGAATGGTAGCCCGGTACAGACGTGAGGCGAGAAAACGCAAGGTCACGAAATAAGCCAGTGGTGAGAAGGTGCAGGTAAGTGCGACACCCAACAGCACAAAAAGGGCGACAAAGGCCAGCATGGTATGTGGCGGCACGAAGTACGTGAAAAGGAGCAATCCTCCCCATGCCAACGGCGCTAGCAACATCAATGTATATAGGGCACTACGATTTGTCATGCTAGAGATCATCTCAACAACTGAAAGCCCTTATTGCCGTTCAAGGGTGCTTCGCTGCGGCGGCGGCTCTCCTGCGCTTCGGGACCAAAGTACTTCTGCCACATATCTGGTGCGTCTTTGCTCTCGCCTCCATGCCTGGTAATGCGCGAACGCACGCGACAGATCACGGGTGTATTGACTGCTGCCCCGGCAACGATCACCTGCCCCTTGGAGAGTGCCGGCAGGTTATCTAAGAGATCGCGACCAACGCCTTCGATAGCGGCTGCAACGCTTTTCTGGTCGATTTCGTTGACGATGCGCATGATACACTGTGTTTGACATTGGCTGAGCACATCCGCGTCAAGTTTGCCGGGACGTTGACTGATCAGGCCCACGCCGATGCCGAATTTGCGCCCTTCGGCCAGCACCTGCTTGAGAATGGCCGTCGAAACGACCTCCGTCCCACTGGGAGCAAAGTGGTGCGCCTCCTCTAGCAGCACAAAGACGGGATAAGGCAGGTAGAATTCGCCTGCATGGACCTTGCCGCGTTCGGTCTCCATACGCGCTTTATTCAGTCGTCGCAACAATGTAGCCACCACGACCTGTTGATCGCGCTCGTCAATATCGTTGAGTTGCACCACGGTACATTGTCCCGGCTTGAAGATTTCCGGCAGGTCCAGGTGCTGCATATCGTCGAACGTGAAGCTATCCACAAAACGCTGGTCAATACGCCAGGTCAAGGCATGCACTGTGCTCGAATCGTCCGCGCCCTCACTATCTTCGTCACCTTTCTGCTTCGAGACAGCCTTCACAGCGGCCTTCAGATCAGCCACGCCCCATGGTGACCCCTTCTTCGTCTCGTTCACTTTGCGCAGCGCCCGGCTGAGCAGATACTGCTGCTTCTCCGTCATCTCAGGCAAGAGATGGCGCATATCCCCCATATTCAATGTTGAGATGCGTACCTTGACCTGATCCGGCTTGTAGATCTTCACCTGTGCCCGGTAGCCGCTTCCTCGCCCGTCGCCCTGCTCACTAAACTCGTCATGGTTGGCGAGTTGGTCCAATGTGCCATATTCGCCGTGCGGATCGATAATCAGCACGCAGGCCTTGTTATGTGGCTGCATCAGTCCTTCGACGATTACACTGGCAAGATAACTCTTCCCCGCACCCGTGCTCGCGATGATGGCAAGATGGGTGCTGACGAAATCCTTCACGGCCAGTACCACGGGCACCGCATCCGGCGCACGTGTGAGCAGCGAGCCGATGGTGGCCGAGCCAGGTTGCCCTCTTTGTTTGCGGCTGAGTATACGGGCGAGCATCTCATCGTCTGCCAGGAAAATCTGTTTCCCTGATGGCGGTGGAATCCAGGGATTGATGAAAGAGCCGGTTGCTTCTTCATAGTAACCCATGATGGAGACATGCAGCTCAAACAGTTCGTTGGTGCGAGAATCGTAACCCACCATAGCCGCCACCTGCGAGGGTGAGATCTCCGGCTCCGCCAGAAAGGTGTCCGGGTAGAGCTGCAAGGGCACACGCTTGATGATACGACCAAGCACCCGGCGCGCGAAAGTCCCTTGCCCAGGGATAACATTGTCAGCCCGTTGGGACGAGATATCAGCGCCCCAGGCAGGATGCCCTTGTGGCTGCTCGTCCGTCATATCGTCGGCACGTAACCCGTGAGTCATATCGTCAGCCCGTAGGGACGGAGATCCTTGTGGTCGTTCGTGGATAATATCGTCAACCCGTAGGGACCCTTGTGGATACCCATCTCCCGGATGGGGTGCCCTATCTGGGGGATAGGTATGCCCGTGTGTCATCTCGTCGAAGTCATCAAGCTCATAATAAACATATTCCCCATTCTTAAGGACTTGCTCGTCGTCTCGCGAGACAAATGTATATTCATGCGCCGTTTCACCTGGCCCTTTGGTGATACCGACGGGTCGAAACCTGGGGCGCGCAGCAGTAGATGGCTCAATCATGCGTCAGATACCTTTCTTGCTAGCCTGTTGTCTCCACCTTCAGCTTCCAGGCAAAATTGCGTTTGACGATTGAGAGTAGCGGGAGATTCTGGGGAAAAATCTGTTCCAGTTGGTCGATAATACGAAGTGAGACCATTGGCAGCAGGCTATTGCGTTGAGCGATAATATGCGGCAGATAGCCCATGTGCAAGTACGCTTCCTTATCAGGCTCATTCTGATCACTGAAGAAATGGAAGGCACGTACCTCGGCTTCGGTCATAGTTTCGATCTCACTCCCTAGTTCTAGGGAGAGCAGTGGCACGCCGTGCATGGTAGAGAGAAACTCTACTTCGCCGTTGGGGGTCACGCGCAGATCCATCATGCCGAGCACCATGACGTAGATCAGTACCGCTTTCTCGGAGATGTAGTCGGGTGAGAAGAGTTCGACCTGTGTCTCGTTGGAGAGGCGCGGCCCCAGCGAGCCGAAGGCAGGATTGAGCAGGATAGTGTCGTAGATTATGCCAACGGCATAGGTTTTGGGTTCATAGCTGATGCCCAGGGCAAAGTTCAGATCCGAGTGGGGGTCGTCAGCCTGCTCGGAGCGTACGGCGACGCGCACGAAGCTGCCAAATGCGTAGTCCGCCGGGCTGGGTTCCACTTCCACCTCACGCGGCCCATAGATCTGGCAGACGTAGTTGATGTGCGAGTCTGATTTGACGATCTTGCCGATAAACATCTCGTTGCCCCCTCGGTTTGTATTTAGGAAATGGCTGCTGTTCTGTTTCTATTCCATAATACGGTACCCGGCGTGATTTACGGAAATGGGTGGTACTATTTTCGTTGGCTGAGCTCGGTTCCTCTCTACGCGGTTGGGTTCTGGTGGAAGTATAGCATGTTTGTTCTATTGGGGGCAAATGGAGGTGAAAACCGAGGGTGAGGTTCAGATTTTTGCGTCGAGCCAGACCACCCCGACCCCAGGGCGGAGGCAAGCTCACGCCCCTACTAACCACGCAGCGGGCTCCTCAAGGGACAGTAGGGGTGTGAGCTTGCCTCCGCCCTGTGCAAAAAAATGAAACATACCCCGAAGACCGAGAACCATCCAAAATTACAAACTCATGTGCATGAACGTCGTCTTATGTTATACTCATCGGTGAAAATATGGTTTGACCACTCTGCATTTGTTCCGAAGCGAAACCGGGCTAGATTGAAGGAGCGAGACGTTGACACTTAACATCAAACGTACCCGTGACCTTTTGCAAGAGTTAGATTTTAAAACCTTGTTCAACGAATTGGGCTGGAGTCTGCCCAAGAACCCGATGCCTGTAACTATGGTCATACAAAATAGCTCTTACACGCGGAGGGAAATTGCCGAACTCTCGGGTGTCGCGATTTTTGAAATAGAAGCCCAGGATGGCAAGATTCCAGATGCCAGGATGCGCAAGGCCATTCATCAAGAAATTTCACCCCTGTACCATGAGAACCTTTTGATCTTCCTGGATGAGGCCCGTAGCCAGAGTTTATGGTATTGGGTCAAACGGGATGGAACCAAACCCTATCCGCGTGAGCACCTCTATGTCAAAGGGCAACCTGGCGACCTCTTTCTTGGTAAGCTTGAGGCGATGGTGTTTGATGTTGGAGACTTTGATGAGTCCGGCAATGCTCCTGGTGTGCTGGAAGTAGCCAGGCGATTAAAAGAGGCGCTTGATGTCGAGCGGGTAACGAAGCAATTCTATGAAGATTTCAAACGGGAACATCTACGCTTCCTGGAATACATTAGCGGCATTGATGATGAGCGCGATCGTCGCTGGTATGCATCGGTGCTACTCAACCGTTTAATGTTTATCTACTTTTTGCAACGCAAATGGTTTATCGACAATGGCAACCTGGACTATCTGCAGGATAAGCTGAAGGAGAGTCGCAGACGTGGTCCAGACTTATACTACAGCGAGTATCTCAATCTACTCTTTTTTGAAGGATTTGCGAAGCCTGAAGACGAACGAAGTGATATCGCCAGGAAACTCCTAGGTAAGGTGGTGTATCTGAATGGTGGCTTGTTTCTTCTGCACCCCATTGAGAAACGCTGGCCTGATATCCAGATTCCCGATGAGGCGTTCGAGAATCTGCTCACGTTGTTCTCCAGTTACTCCTGGAACCTGGATGACACTCCTGGCGGTCAAGACAACGAGATCAGCCCACACGTGCTCGGCTATATTTTTGAGAAGTATATCAACCAGAAATTCTTTGGGGCCTACTATACCCGTCCAGAAATCACTGAGTACCTGTGTGAACGAACTATTCACAAGCTGATACTGGAGAAGGTGAATGCACCCGCTCTATTGGGGATGACGAGAGGCCGCCATTTCGATACTGTGGAAGAGCTCTTAATGAACCTTGATGCACGACTCTGTCGTGATCTGCTCGATATGTTATCTAAAATCTCAGTGCTCGACCCTGCATGTGGTTCTGGTGCATTCCTGGTCTCAGCTATGAATACTCTGACCACAATCTATGGCGCGATAACGGGCAAGATTGACTATTTGAACGATCCTTATTTGACAGCCTGGCTTAAAAAGGCGCGTTCTGAGCATAATAGCCTGAACTACTACATAAGGCAAGGTTCAAATGAACTTGACAGTTTACAAGCTAGGCAGCCAAAGTCAGTGTCGGCTGCGGATCGGCACAGGACTCAGGCGAGCAGGCAGCTGCCCCTTGAGGGGGATAGCCCAAGGCCACCAGCCAATCGCGCTGCTCCTGGGTCATCCCGCTACGCATGAGTGGACTCTGCCCTTGATGGAGACCACGCTCAGCGACGCGGTGATTGTGCCAGACGGCCAACAGGGCCAGCATGCCGGTCGAAAGCGTGCGATGCACCGCCAGATAGGGGCGCAACACGCTATGCCAATTCTCGACGGCGCTACTGGCACGCACTGCTGCATCCCAGGCTGCCAACAGGGGCACTGCCACAGGCAACCAGTCGGCTGGCAGACTCTTCAGCAGCGCCTTGGTCGGACCCAGGATGGCACGTCGTTGCCAGGCCCAGCCCAGCAGATGCAGGGCGCTTGGCCCCAACGCTTGACAGGCTTCTTCCTGCAGGGTATCCAGCTCTGGCGCAAAGAGCACCAGATGCGGCAGCGCGGCTCGCACCAAGGTCGCCAGGCGTGTCAGATCATGCTGCATCGAGCTAGGAGCCACTTGACTGAGTTCCTCAAGCAACGCCACCAGGGCCTCCAATTCCCCTTGCCGCACGTGACTTTGCATCATCCCCTGGGCTGTCAGCACCACCACGCCCAGCAGGTGGTGCAATTCACCCGACAGGTAGCGCAGACCCTGGCAGGCATACTGTGCCTGGGCCAGTTCGGCGGCATGCGCCTTCACATCGCTTTTGGGACACTTCCCCCGCGGACGCTTGCCTGCGGCCACCCGTGCCGCCTGTCGCGCCACCACCGCCGTTCGCTGTTGCAGTCCTTCCACCAGCCGATCCAGCCGGGCTTGCACTTGCTGGCAGGCGTGCAGGAGGTGCCACACATCGCGTTGGTGGGGGCAATCGGGCGTGACCGTCGCCACCGCCTCCCCGATCGCTCTTCCCCCATCACTGACTGCGGTATGCCAGTGCAGCCCTTGCTCCTCCAGTTGCCACAGCAGCAGCGTCCAACTCTCCCCATCTACTCCGACCGGACTGGTACTGGCCCAGACCGCCCCACTGTGGACATCGACCACATTGAGATAGGCTTCCCCATGCGTAGGGCCATACAGTTCGTCCAACGCCAGCCCTCGCGCTGTGGTTGGCGCATGGCGACTGATCCATTGCTGCGCTCGCTGCCCGGCGCTCTGCACGACAGCGGCAATCTTGCCCACACTGACGTGCAGCCCCAGCAGGATCCACAGACATCGCTGGATGCCTCGATAGCTGGCGTGTCCTTCCACCAGCAGCGTCAAGATCACTCGCTCCAGAGACTTGGTCGACTCGGCCTCGCTCTGGGCGCTGGCCGGAGTCAACGCCTGTTCCAGTCCTGCTTGCCCTTTGGCCTTCCACTCATAGAGCATCTGGCGCGAGACACCGATGCTGCGGCTGAGGTCACTGACCAGTCCATAGGTGCCGCTGTGGGCCACAAGCTCGCTTACCCACTCAACGCGTTGGCCGACTGTGCTACAATGTCTTTGAACCATTGGTTCCTCCCTGGCGGTAATAGTGATATGCTTTATCAACCATACCCTCCAGGGAACTTTTTGGCAACCGTCTCTTCTCACACTGTCAAGTTCTTTCCTTCTTCCCTTGAACCTTGCCTAAAAAAGAAAATCATCACTGAAAATCTTTTTGGCGTGGATATCATGGAAGAGGCTACCGAAATTGCCAAGTTGCGTCTCTTTCTTGCACTCGTCTCCTCGGCACAAACGGTTGACCAGTTAGAGCCGCTGCCCAACATTGATTTCAACATTCTGCCGGGTAGTTCGCTGATTGGTTTATTGCATGTCAATGAGGAGATGTACAACAAGCGTATTGCACAGCTTAATCTTTTTCAAAAGCGGTTTCAAGAGGTGGTGGAAGAGAAAAACCGCCTCATTCGTGATTACAAAAATACCTCTCGATATACGAAGGACTTGCGTGTATTACGCGATAACATCCAGGCCCAACGTGAAGATGCTCTCGCGACCCTGAACGAACTGTTGCTGGACGAGTTCAAGCAACTGGACGTGAAGTATGAACAGGCAATGTGGGATAGTAGCAAGAATGCAGATGGCAAGCCGACGAAACGTGCGTTGAAGATTGAGGATATTGCAGCATTACACCCTTTTCACTGGGGTTATGAGTTTGACCAGGTGATGAATGAACGGGGCGGCTTCGATGTCATCATTACCAACCCACCCTGGGAGATATTTAAGCCACAGGCAAAAGAATTCTTTGCCATACACTCAAAGCTGGTCAGCAAAAATAAGATGCGCATCGAGGATTTTGAGACGGAGCGGACAAAGCTTCTTCAGGATGCTGAGATTCGCGATGCCTGGTTGGCCTATCAGAGCCGTTTCCCCTATCAGAGTGCTTACTTTCGTGCAGCGCAACAGTACGAGAATCAAATCTCGACCGTGAATGGCAAAAAGTCTGGCACTGATATTAATCTTTACAAGCTCTTTACTGAGCAGTGCTATAACCTCTTGCGGCCAGGTGGTCAATGTGGCATCGTCATTCCCAGCGGCATCTACACTGACCTGGGGGCTAAACAACTACGTGAACTGCTTTTCAGCCAAACGCAAGTGACAGGGATCTTCTGTTTTGAGAACAGTAAGGCAATTTTTGAGGGAGTTCATCGCAGCTATAAATTTGTCGTACTTACCTTTGAAAAGGGAGGACAGACGCAAACCTTCCCTGCTGCCTTCATGCGCCACAATGTCCAGGAATTGGAAAGTTTCCGCAAAGTGGGAGCGTTGGACATGTCGGTTGAGCTTATTCGTCGTCTCTCTCCCGACTCACTCTCGGTGATGGAGTTCAAGGATGAGATTGATGTCAGCATCGCTCAGAAGATGCTGAAGTATCCACTTTTGGGCGAGAAGCTTGCGGGTACCTGGAACTTGGTTCTCACTCGCGAGTTTGATATGACAAATGATCATTATCTGTTTAGAACCGAGCCGGGACTTGGTCGTTTACCACTTTACGAAGGGAAGATGATTCACCAGTTTACGAATCAGTGGAGTGCGCCGCGCTATTGGGTCGATGAAAAAGAAGGGCGTGCGGCTGTGCTCGGTCGAAAGCCTGATACTGGACAAAAATTGGATTATCAGTACTATCGTTTGGGATATCGCGGGATTGGACGTACCACAGACCAAAGGGCCTTGATTGCGACAGTTTTCCCTTTCAATTCTTTTGCTGGAAACTCACTTATCATCTCGCGAAGACTTGACCGTGAGAATGGCATTGAATTAATCGATAATTGTCAGCTTCTATTCGTTTGTGCCTTAATGAATAGCTTCATTGCTGACTATTTCATTGGCCAAAAGATCTCAGCTAATCTAAATATGTTTTACATCTACCAACTCCCTGTCCCCCGTCTCACAGAGCAAGAGGTTACGTTCCGGATGATTGTATGGCGTGCATCACGCCTCATCTGCACAACTCCGGAGTTTAAGGAGTTGTGGGAATTTGTCATGCCTGATTCATCCTGGTCGCAAGCTTTGGTTGCTACTAATCCTGCTGAACGCGCCAAACTACAAGCTGAACTTGATGGCCTGATCGTCGGCCTCTACTCCCTGACCGAAGAAGAGTTTATGCATGTCCTGAGCACCTTCCCACTAGTCAAGCAGCCCATCAAAGATGCTGCCCTGGATGCGTACCGTCAGTTCGCCCTTGCGCCCGACGATCTAGCTCTGACTGAACTCATCGCTAAAGGTGAGGGTGATAGGGTAGAGTTCAAAGAGTCAGTTTGCTGGAATATGCAACTGAACAAGAAAGACGACTCGATGCGTGATAACATCATCCAGGAGGTGGCTGCTTTTCTCAATAGTAAGAATGGTGGGATTGTGCTGATCGGCGTTGAGGATGATGGGACGGTTGTAGGACTCAATGAGGACTATAAGGCTGCCAATCCGCAAAAGCAGAACCGCGATGGGTATCAACTTTTCTTGCTGGATACACTAAAAAATAATCTCAGCTGAGAATTGGAGTCTGTTCTACCAGATTTCATTTGGGATCTTCAAGGGAAAGATGTGTGCAGGCTTGATGTTATGCCTGCAACGGAGCCTGTTTATGTGAAGGGCGGTGATTTTTATATTCGTGAAGGCAACAGAAAGCGCAGGCTTACACCCCAGGAGACAGTAGCCTATATAAAGCAGCGTTGGGGGTAGAGCATGTGTACAGATATGCTATTCCGTTCGCTGATAGCCCAAGTGAACAAAGTATGATCTGGCTCCTGTGTTGCTGTCTCTTCATTGATGATACATAGGCGATCTTCGTCTCGCAATGCCAACACCAGGCTGACCAATCGCTCATCGCTGATGCCAGTCTTTAACTGACGATTCAGTGTATCGGTAGCCGATTGGCGCAACGGATACCGATATATCTCATCAACAGCTTTGCGCAACTCTTCGGTCTCGAAGAGTGTGCCTTTCATTGACTCGATGTAGCATTTGAGTCGCTCATAGGTGCGGAATCTTGCCCCGGATGGCCGTCCCAATTGACCACCCATAGACTTTTCTTCAGACACGATCCGTTCGACACCTTTCTGCACCAGTTCATGGTGATTACACTGCCTGGGTAAAGTGGGAGTCTCCGGGGAGCACTCAGCCGCCTTGAGGATTGCTAACTGTGACTCGGTGACGCTGCGGCCATTTTTGTCGATCCAGACAAGTGAGTCATTGCCTTCCGCGGTACGCATATAGACAAGTACACCACCAGGCTCCTGGTTAATAGGTTTGTAAGGCTTTGTGGAGTAGACTACAGGTGGCAGCTCAGGTATCAGTTTAAGCAAGCTAGGATTAGCACTGGTAGCGTTTTTCCAGATTTGATAGGCATATGACGCTAAGTCTACCTCGCCGTCCACATCGCCATCTAACAGACCTGCTTTCTCATTGTACAGGTCAACCATCACCTGATTATTGTGATCATCCTCAAAGAATGCTTCGTCAGTGCCGACTACCTCGGCATTCTGGCGTAATCGATTGCGAAGCCGCTCACGCAATCGGATAATGCGCTCCACTCCTTCTGCCGGAAGAAAGGTATAGCAGAAGATTTCCTCTGCCTGCTGACCGATGCGGTCTACGCGTCCCACTCTCTGGATCAGTCTGATGATCGCCCAGGGCAAATCGTAATTGACCACGATGGAGCAGTCTTGCAGGTTCTGGCCTTCACTAAGCACATCAGTGGCAACGAGCACACGTAGCTCGCTTTCTGGACCTACTACACTACCTTTGTTGTTACTTATGGGGCTAAATCGCCACACTAAGGAGGTAGGATCAGATGATTGGCCTGTAACCCCTGCGATCTTAAATAGACCATGAGCCTCGAGTTGCTTCTCCAGGTAGCGTACCGTATCAGCATACTGAGTGAAGATGAGTACTTTGTCGTTCGGATGTTGCGTCGTAAGAAGCCAGATGAGGGAATTGAGTTTTGCATCTTTGTCGATATGCCACCTGCCGCACGATTGAACTATCTTGAGCAGCGCCAGCACATCTGCATGCAGGTTGTCGGCTAATTTCTTATTGAAAAGGTTTGGGCGCAGCCATTTGAAACGACTTTTGTACTGAGCAACATACTCAGCATATGTATCAGCAGCACGACGTTTGAATTCGGCCTCTGTACCCAGGGTATGTGTTTCTGTGTTCCCACCTACTGCATTACCACTATCTTCGTCATCATCAAGCATTCCTGTTGCCAGGCTCGGCGCATCCGTATCTTCATCATTGATGTCTGTATTGAGCAACCCTACATCCTGAGTGCCTATTGGTAGTGGCAGTCCTTGCTCGATAGCATGGAGAAAGATGTAGTTGCGCAGGATGTGACGTTCTATTGATTCGATGAAGACATATCCATTGCTCTCTAACCTCTTGAACAGGTTGGTGCGGCAAAAGCCCATGAGCCGCTTACCCGCACGCGAAAGATCATGTAGTCCTTTCGCTTCTGTGGCTGTAGGTGGCTCCTTCGGCTTGGCAGCTACGTAGTTGCCCAGGCCATAGCGTGGCAGATGAAGTGAATTAATAGTGTCTACCACACTTGTTGCATACAGTTGGCCATACTGATCATTGTGATTGGTCTCTGCAAGGCTGAACTTCACTGTCTTTGGTACCCGCATGGGGAAATAAGATCGGGTACCATCGCCAAAAGTGAGGTATTTACGTCTGTTTGTGGCATCAGTCTCGGCGTAGTTATCCTGGATGAAAGTGCGTGTGCGTCGTACCATGTACAGGCGCATGAGTTCACGCCAATCATCGACATAAGGACTCTTCTCAAAAGCCTTAAGTGAGTGAACAGAGCACTGATATTGGCGAATGAAGGCTGTCTCTCCTAGTTCACGTAGTAACCGCTCGGGCCCTATACCCAAGTTATTGTCCTCTGGGAGGAAGAGTCTCAACTGATTGGAGAGGTCTGTAAATTCCTTGTTATAAGGGGTGGCTGAAAGCAAAATAACCTTACTCTCGTTCTTCTCGATATATTCCTGAATCACCTTGTATCGCTTACCCTCACGATTGCGAAGGTTATGGCTCTCATCCATCAATACGAGACGATAACGACGCATGTCTGGTAGTTCACGGATAACCTGGCTGACTGACAATATTCTTGCACGTAAGCGATATTGCGCAGCGTAATCCTCCCACATTCTTACGAGATTTTTTGGGCAAATGATGAGCGTTTCCAGGTAGTAGTCGTCCTCAAAGATGCGAGCCAGGGTGGTAGCCATGAGTGTTTTACCTAAACCGACAACATCTCCTATGAGCACGCCGCCTCGTTTGTTCAGATGGTGTGCAGCGATTTTAACAGCCGCCTTCTGGAAATCAAAAAGTTTGTATCCGAAGTCGCGTGGGATGTTGAATTCTGCCAGTCCTGCACGAGCCTCTTGAGAAAGATGGTAGGCCATCTTCACATAGATATGATAAGGGGAAAGAGGAGTTTCGCGTGCCCAGCTTTCCTCGATGATGCTTACCAACTCTTTTGAGATATCCAGGCACCAACGATCTTTCCAACGGTCCTCAAACCATTTGGCCAGCTTCTCACAGGCATCGTGGTCGAGCACGTCTACATTCAGTTCACCCTGCTGTGAAAGACCGGAAAAGGTTAAATTACTACTTCCTAAGTAGCCAGTGATAGGATTGTTACGGTCAGAGCGGAAGAGCAGGTACAGCTTGGCATGCAATAAGTGGCGTAAGTACAACTTGACGACAACCTTCCCTGCCCTGATCTGTGCCGCCAGACGTCGCAGCCCTGCTTCATCTGCGTCGGTAGGTATCCCTGATGCTAACTGATCGCGAAACTCCTCTGCCAGCCTTTTCTTGAGTCGCAGAGCAGTCTGGTTATCCATACCTTCATCTGATACAGTAATGCTTAGGGAGGCTCGTAACTCCTCTTCCGGCAACTTCTGCATACCAATGAGCAGGCGGCAACAGTGTTCATCCACACCTGACCAATTCTCTATGTATGAGTCGATTTGCTTCCAGCCACGCATATTAAAGTAGCCGACACAAAAATCTGCCCGCTCCGACACTGCAAGAGTATCCTTTAAGGCGGGCAAGAGTCTTTGCTCTATGTTGTCAAATATACGTGGCATGGAGCTGGCCTTTCATTTGCGATCTGCTGGAGTAACTATGCAGGTGCCTGATTTCTCGCAGCCGAAGGTGGTGAGGAGTTCTGAATAGTTACCTATCCCTCATGATACTGTACCTGGTATGATTTACGGAAACGAGTGGTACTTATTTCGCTACATATGGTCACTATCACTCGTGGTGTGTCCAGGTTCTCCTGGTGGAAGTATAGCATCTTTGTTCTATAGGAGGCAAATGGAGGTGAGACCTGAAAGCTATAGCTGAAGTAGCTATGCGGCTTTTGTCAAAAGATGCAATGTTTTCGGTATCTTTCCGAGTTTGATTATCGGTACGGTACCCGCAAGGTGGATGATAGAACCCGCACCACAACCATTGAAATGACTACTGGCAAGCGGTTGATGTACCAACGGCCCTATATCCTCAGGAATAATTTGCGATTTGTGTCAATATGGATTATAGTAGGGAATGGTAAAGCAGGTAGAAGGGCTAAATGTAGCTAAAATGAGAAAGGGCACACACTCATGAGTCAAGCAGAGCAGGAAGAGCCACAAGAAATAACTCTTCCTATTGATTGGCATTTTTCCACTCCTCAAACTTTCCAGACAATCACTGGTCCTTTACCTGGCGGAAGACGACTTACTCGCTCATTGACCGTTGTGATCAAGGCGGATGATGAAGAGATTGTAGTGAGTGAGCCACGCTTTCACCTGCATGCTGTAGGCACAACGATATCAGAGGCACTCGCAGAATTTAGGCGTATCCTCTCAGAGGAACTAGACGAACTCACGGCTGATGAAGAGGAACTGGGGCCGCGTTTGCAGGCAGAGCTTCAATATCTTCGTGATCTTATTAGAGCAGCGTAAGTGGAATGGCTGGACTTGAATTGGATAAAGTGGAGAGAGCGCTTCTCAGAAAGATGCAAGCGGTGCGTCGAGAAGGTAAAGATTGGCAGTGCCCGAACTCCCTGGATGTAAGACGCACGGGAAAACCCTCGAAGAAGCCGTGCAGCAAGGAAAAGATGCAATTGAAAGCTGGATTGATGCAATGGAAGCATGGGGACGGCCAATACCTGCACCTAGAGTATTGAAGACAGCATGATTTTTCCCGCTTGAAATCGGGAATAGGCATTCGATATCCCGCATCACCATCGTTCCTTTCTGGATGCCCGCCTCATGTCCTCACACGGCGGACGCCTGTACCCCGAGGAAAGAAAGGCATCCGCAGATGTATTCTCTTGCATGTTTTGAACCTTTGTGCTCTACTGTAGGTGCTTAGACACTCCCTGGAAGCGGGGAGCAACGGTTTGCACCTGAACAGTAACATACGGGTTTCAGCAACCAACGGCTTTGCTGTGTAAAAATGTTAAGCCAGCTTCCAACGGGCCGTGAAGTCAAGCGGCCTATTGCGGGGCCTGAGAACTGCCGGAATAATCGTCAGTTCGGTGAAAGGCCATCTGCAAGCTCATCCCCTTCCAGGGGATTGAGTACTTGACCCACAAAACTCCCCCGCACACGCAACCAGCACCTCAACACAGCGTCCCACCTGCTCAAGGTCAACCCACTCGACCACCGCGTGCGCACCCTCTCCATCGGGGCCGAAAATGACCGTCGGAATACCGACCGCGCTCAGAATCGCCGAGTCCATCCACGCTGTCGCGCCAACAATTGCAGGTACCTGACCAAGAAGAGCAGCCGCCTGGCGACGCACAACCTGGACGATTGTTTCATTCTCGGACACCTCGAATGCATTGCGTACCAGCGTTGTTCTCAGCGAAGCTTTGAAAGCTGGATCAGATGCTGCCAACTGGTCGAAGATTGTGCGTATCTGAGACTCGACACTCGCCTGCGTCTCTCCGGGTATGGTGCGCCGCTCTACGCTCAAAACGCAGCGTTCGGGATAACTTGAGAGTTCCTGGCCTCCTGTAATCAGAGAAGCATGCAGTGAGCCACTTTCAAGTAGAGGATGGGATGGCTTCGACCGTAGCGAGCGATCAAGTTCTTCCAGACCGACGAGCACTTTTCCCATCTTCACAATTGCGTCGACACCCAGGTCAGGCCGCGAGCCATGGGCAGCGATCCCTTGAGTCTCCACCTCCAGCCAGATAAATCCTTTGTGCGCAACGCAGATGTCTAGCCCGGTCGGTTCGGTCACGATAGCCGCATCCGCATGCCAGCGTTTGACGATGGAACTGGTTCCGATGCTTGCATACTCCTCATCTGAGACCGCCGTAAGGATCACGTCACCACGCAAATGCTGCCTCTTCGCTTCCGCCGCGGCGAGCATGATGGCAGCCAGACCTCCCTTCATATCGAAGGCTCCTCGTCCATATAAATGATTGTCTTTCACCACGGGTTCATGGGGTCGTTCCATGCCGGAGACGCCTACTGTGTCCATGTGGGCATTCAGCAAGAGCGAGCGGCCACCGCCGCTGCCGCGCGCGATGCCGATCACGCTGGGGCGTCCGGGCGCAGGCTCGTCCATCTCGACCTCCAGGCCTGCTCGCTCAAGCCAGTCGGCTACAAAGCGAGCGATTGCGCCTTCACCGGCACCACCCGGCACCAGGTCAGGGTTGATGGAATCAATTGCCACCAGCTGTGCTAGTAGTTCGCTGATCTCGTTCATCAAAAACCCTTTCTGGATACCCGCCTGCGTTCACGCGGTGGGAGGAAACACTTGAGTGAGAAGCAGCACATCCGCTTTTAGGACGCCGTTTTGAATGGGAACGGCAAAGATATCATTGCTTCTTCTCGAAGCGTGTCCTTAATTGGCCGCAGGCTGCGGCAATATCGTCGCCACGTTCAGCACGCACACTGTTGCTTACGCCATGCTCGAAGAGGATGTTGCGGAAGGTACGAATAGCTTCTGGGCCAGGAGGCCGATAGTCGGCCGAGGTAGCATTGACCGGGATACAGTTCACATGGGCAAACTGTGCCAGTGGCGCGAGTAGTTCACCGAGTTGGTGCGCGTGTTCTGCTGTATCGTTCACCCCTGCAAGCAACACATACTCAAAGGTGACTTGCCGCCTGGTGACGCTGATGTAGTCTTTGCAAGCAGCGAGGAGTTCTTGCAAGGGATATTTACGGTTGATGGGCATGGTCTGCAGGCGCAACTCATCAGTAGGTGCGTGCAGGGAGATGGCAAGATTAACCTGGAGCGGTTCCTGGCTGAGCCGACGAATAGCGGGGACGAGACCCACGGTCGAGACGGTCATATGCCGCGCACCCAGGTGAAATCCCTCTGGATTGTTCAAGATACGCAGCGCCTGCAAAACGTTATCGTAGTTATGCAGCGGTTCGCCCATGCCCATTAAAACGATATTGGTAATGTGGTCGATGGGTTTGCTGCCGGGCAACCCGGCCGCTGTCCATGGTGCAGCACGCAACTTACGAGCAAAGTATAAGACCTGGGCCACAATCTCACCCGCGCTCAGGTGGCGGTCAAAGCCCATCTGTCCCGTGGCGCAGAAGGTGCAACCAAAGGCGCAGCCTGCCTGGGTGGAGACGCAGACGGTGGCACGCGCCCCGCTCTCGCTGCCGGGTGGATAGAGCATCAACACGGATTCGATGAGCTTGCCATCGGCCAGTTCCAACAGAATCTTGCGTGTGCGGTCATCCTTGGAATGCAATTCGCTGCGCACGATCATCGGCCCGATGCAAGCCTCTTCTGCCAATCGACGCCGCAGCGCCTGCGGTAGATTTGTCATCTCTGCGAAGTCGTTGCTTAGACGTTGGTAGAGCCAGCTATAGACCTGTTTTGCACGAAAAGCTGGCTCACCGCGCTCCACAAACCACTGTTGGAGTTGTGGCAGTGTGAGCGAGAGTAGATCGGTTTTTTGCGTTGTGGACTCCCGAATCACCTCGGGGAGCATACGAGATTCCTTATTCATCTTCGTCCAGTGCGAGAAGGTGCTGCCTGGCTTCTTCTACTGTCTGAGCGGTGATAAGATAGGTAATCAGTTCCTGCAATACCGCCGGGTTATCAACAACAGCGGTCTGTTTCTTTGCCAGGCGCACGATCTTGGGGAAGCGTGTTTGAATGATAGTGAGGATTGTCTGATGGAGAGCTTGTAACTCTCCCTCTTTCCGTCCTTCCTCCCGTCCTTCTTCTCGTCCTTCTTGTTTGATCTTTTGGTAGGCCTTGGATTCTTGAAGCACATCGTAGAGCATAGCGAATTTCCTATCTAACCAGAGAATATCATGGTCATCCTCACATACTAATTCTGCCAATAAGTATATCAATGAAAGCAAGTCAGGTGCTGCTTCGCCTCCTTCGGCCTGTATACGTCCAATCGCTTCCTCAACTACTTCGGGCCGTATACCTGCTTGGGTCAGCGGCAAAAGCGGGAATAGTCCTACCAGTCCCTTTCGCCTCAAGATGTTGGGATCAATCTCCCATAATTTGATGTTCTCAAAGTAAAATCGATGAATCTCTTGACCATTTGGCGACGACCAAATGACGGGAGACTCGGCAATCTTGCTATCCTTTCTCAAGTATATCACGAACGAGAGCACCGGGAGTTCATATGCAAGCGTTGCCAATACATTATACTCCCAGACACGCATGGCCATTTTACGTTCAGAGCGCCGTTGGAATTCGATGTGCAACAGCAGCAACTGACCGCGCAGACGAATCTTGTACAGCTTGTCAGTATCGAGGTCCCGACCGTGCAATTCCTCAGATAGTTCGTTGATAAGCTCTGCGTCAGGTACCAGCCATGACACAAAGTCTTGTGGTTTGATCCCGATGAGCTGTTTCATCCTTGTGTCCCAGCGACCCATATAATCTCCTACATGTCTAGTAGGCAGGGTAGCATTATGGGACATCTCTGTCGAGGGTTCGTGTGCCAATCTACCTGCCTCCACATGTATAGATACAGCGTTGCTCAGCAAAAGCGGAAATGATAAAAGGTCAGAAAATAATTTCTTATGGAAGTGTGGCCTATTTCACATCTTAGCGGTTACAACTACTCCCTCCACAACGTCTATGCATATGAGATAATAGACTCATCTGGCGATGCTATGCTTAAAGCTTGCTTGGAGGTAACTATATATGCCAACATTCAACTGGGTGGACATTCTTTTCATCGCGACCGTTGTCCTGCTCGTTTTTAATGGCTTCCGTAATGGGGCTGTTTTCAGCCTTATCAATTTGCTCACTATTCCGATTGGATTCGTGGTAGCATATGTGTTTGGGCCACCGTTTACGCAGTTTCTTGTCAGGAATGGACTGCCTGGCCCCTTGATCATCTCGTATATTATCCTGTTCTTTGGTACGGTCTTTGTAATACATATTCTTGCTACCATCATACATGGCGTTGTACGTAGTATACCGCTGATCGGCTTCGGTGACTCGTTGCTGGGGGGGGTGATCGGCTTTGTCGAGGCCTGGCTGCTGTGGGTTGTATTGCTCGCAGTTCTAGGTACTTTTCTAGGGAGCATTCAGGGCTCCATCACCAGTGCTACAAGCGTTGTTCCAGGTTTCAACATTAGCATGAGTCAATTGCAGCAATGGCACGATTTCTACAATACGGCTGTGACGCAGAGCCTTTTTGCGCGAGTGAATAGCTTCATTATTAGAGCACTGCCGAATCTGCCGAGGATCGTTCCAGGGTTACATTCCTGAGCTGAGGCGGTTGCCAGGGTTATCCTAATGTGCTTGCATTCTCTCGTTCAAATGGATAGAATAGCCCTATGCTTGACGACAATACAAGGGATTCCCCTCGATAAATCGGGGAGGTAACTATTCAGGTACCTTTCTTGCGCCGCCTGCGGCGGCCCTGGAAAAAGAAGGGGATTTTGCGGGGACACCCCGCGCCCCGGCCAGGGGACTGCGTCCCCCGGCACCCCCTGCTGAAGAGTTACTCGGGGAGCTACTAACGGAGGTTATTACGGCAAAGCGAGATCGTCTCATCGGAGTGCGCTCTCAAGGCGGAGGCAGGACGGACGCAAGGTCACGTCCCTACACGTCCCTACCGCCCCTACAGCGTGCCTATCTCGTTGCGGTTGAAAGCGACGGGGATGAGAAGTTATGGAGTGTCGAAGACTCATTAAATGAACTGGCTACACTGGCCCGCACTGCCGGTGCTAAAGTTGTAGGGACGATGGTACAGCGGCTGCACCACCCTGATGTGGCGACGTACCTTGGCAAGGGGCGTTTGCAGGAGCTGGCTGAAATGGAGAAACAACCGGGTTTCGACCTGGTGATCTTTGACGATGAACTCTCGCCATCGCAACAGCGTAACCTGGAGAAGATCCTGCACGCCCGGGTGCTTGACCGCACCGCGCTTATCCTCGACATCTTTGCACAACATGCCCATACTCGCGAGGGACGCTTGCAGGTTGAACTGGCCCAGTTGGAGTATCGCCTGCCTCGCTTAACCGGACGTGGCACAGAACTCTCACGCCTGGGTGGCGGCACGCGAAGTGCAGGAGCCGGGGGAGTAGGTGGTGCGATTGGTGTGCGCGGCCCTGGCGAAACAAAATTGGAAATTGACCGCCGGCGCATTCGCAGTCGTATTGCAGAGCTACGTGAAGAGATCGAAGGTGTCCGTGAGCAACGGCTGCTCCATCGCCAGCAGCGGGCTGCGCAATCCATTCCAGTTATAGCCGTCGTCGGTTACACCAATGCAGGGAAGTCGACCCTGTTCAATGCGCTCACCGAATCTTGAAGTGTTGGTCGAGAATAAGCTCTTCGCCACACTTGATCCGACCACACGCCTTCTCCTCTTGCCCGGTAATCAGCAGGTGCTGCTTACCGACACGGTGGGCTTTATGCAAAAGTTGCCAACCAGGTTAATTGCAGCTTTTCGTGCGACGCTCGAAGAAGTGATTGATGCCGACCTGCTGCTTGAAGTGGTGGATGTCAGCCATGAAAATGCCATCGAGCAGAGCGAAACGGTCAACGATGTCCTGCATGATCTCGATGCCGGTGACAAGACACCAAAAGAGAAACTAAGAATATCGGCACTCAATAAGATCGATCTCCTGGACGACCCGACGTCGGAGATAGATACGGCCCTCTATCCAAACTCAGTGGCGATTTCCGCTCTTAAGCAATTGGGATTAGATACGCTGCGCGCAAAAATCGCCCAGGTGCTGGCGGAGAGTATGGAGATGGTAGAGGTGACGATCCCATATGCCAGAAGCGAGCTGGTGGAACTTTTTCATCGGCGGGGGCATGTGGATCGGGAAGAGCATCGCCCAGAAGGCACATTTCTCGTCGGCCGCATTCCTCGTACAATGCGAGGCTATTATACGCCATATCTTCAAGTGTGAACCTTGTTATGCCAGGAAGGAGTAGGCGATGTCAGAGCAAAAGTCACAAGGCTGGTTCGTTCCCCTGCGCGTCCGTTTCCGTTCCCCAACGGAGCGCGCTCAATGGGAACGCGAACATCCTGGCGTGCTCGCTGCGGATGACCAAACGTTGCAATTACCGACTCTGGGATCTGAACCTGAAGCACTACGACGCACACAACAAATCAAAGAATTAATTCGCCTGGGTAATGTTCTGCGTGCAGAGTTGGGCCTCAACGAAGTCCTTCAGCAGATTGGCAACTCGATCAGTGCCTGCACGGGCTTTCGTATTCTGGTCATTGCTTTGATCAATGAAGGAAGCGACTATGTATCGCCCGTCGCCTTCGCAGGAACATCTGCAGAGGGTGAACGCTTGATACGGGAAGGGCCGATGACTGTTGAGCAGTTGTTAGGACTCCTGCGTGGGGAATTTCGTATCAGCCAAAGCTATTTTATTTCACATGAGCATGCCGAGGCCTTTTCAGACATAGTTGTGGTTACGGACAAAACCCCAGACTCCCTCGATAAAGGAGTTCCCCGCGAAGGATTTAAACGCGCTCCGCTCCGCTTCGCTGAAGGGGCACTACGAAGCGGGTCGCTGGCATCCTGAAGATGCATTGATTGTCCCGTTGTATAGTCCACGCAAACAGGGAGTCCCCCCCACCCCCTCGGGCGCGATAAATCGGGCCCCTACACAAGCACGAAAAAACTGCTGGGGTTTCTCTCCCTCGATGATCCCGAGGATGGCAAATTACCCACCCTGGAAAGCATTGAGGTAGTGGAGCTATTTGCGAGCCAGGCTGCGATTGCCATCGATAATGCTCGTATTTTTCAAGAGCGGGAGGCTGAACGCCTGGCTTTGGAAGAGGCGATAGCCCTACTGCGGCGTGACCTGGAGCAGGTGCAGGAAGGTGATCTGCGCATACGTGTGCGATCGTCGCACGAGAAGTTGCAACCCGTGGCGGATGCTATCAACACTATGGTGGTGGAGATTAGCGAAATCCTGGGTGACGTGCAGATGGTAACGCAAGCGGTTGATGAGCATACGCAGAAAGTGCAACAGAGTTCCGAACTGCTCGCGCGAGATGCAAGCCAGCAGGAGCAGCAGGTCCACAACATTTCACAGGTCATCGATGAAATGGCGGCCACGATGCAACACGTCTCGGAGCGCGCTGCAAAGATAGCGCAGGTAGCCGTGGAGGCCATGGATGTGACACTTGAAGGTCAGAGCACGGTTGATCGTGCCGTTGATGGTATGGGCCAGGTCCGCGAAGCAACGATGCAGTCAGCTCGCGTCATGAAGCGCCTGGGTGAAAGCGGGCAAGAAATCAATGATACCGTTCTGACGATCACCGATCTGACAACACGCATGAATCTGCTGGCGCTGAATGCGGCGATTGAGGCGGTGCGGGCCGGTGAGCATGGTCAAGGATTCGCCGTGATCGCACAGGAGATGCGCTCATTAGCCACGCATAGTGCAGAGGCTGCGCGTAAAGTGGCAACGCGCATACGCGCAATCCAACAAGAGACTGCAACCGCGGCTGTGAGCGTGGAACAGAACACGCGGCAGGTGGTGATGCAGACCGAACTGGTCACCCAAACAGGTGTTGCGCTCGATGCAATCAGTGTCGTGACGGAACAGATGGCTGACCTGGTACAAGGTATTAGCTCTGCGGGACAAGCCCAGGGTTCGCATCTCATGATCGGTTCCGTCGAAGGCATGTCGCGAACGACAAGCGAAATTACCCAACATATGCGCCAGATGCAGCAATCACTGACCCATCTAGTGGACCTCACCAATTCGCTTCGCTCACGAGTATCGGTGTTTCGCATTAGTCCATAGCTCGCCCTGCGCCTGGCACCCACAAGGGCCCATCCACTCCCAACCTCACCCCGTGCCACTACATCTCGCCTGGCCCACCACCCCGCTGGTGTGTATACCGCGCTATCGCCTGGAGATTGGGGTGATCCCCCAAAATGTAGTGGCACGGGGCGGTGCGGGGTGGTGTGGGGCCCTTGTGGGTGCCAGGCCTCTCGACGCACCGCAATAGGTCAGGGTGATAGCCCTTCGTTACCTGCCCCCCAGGCAGGATTCCCCGATTTATCGCGGGGAATTCCTTGCGGACAAAACCTCAGACTTCCTCGACACGATGGGCCAGCTTCCAGCATTCTTGTGCGATCATCCAGTCTTCCTGGGTGTGCACGACCAACACGCGCACGGCCGAGTCGGCTGTGGCGATATCTTGATCGGCAGGCGACCGGGCGTTTTTCTGCGCATCGAGTTTGAGCTTAAGAAACCCAAAACCTTCACAAGCTGCTGCTCGTACAGCAGCAGCATTTTCTCCGACGCCTGCGGCAAACACAAGCGCATCCAATTCTCCCAGCGCTGCAAGCATCATACCAATGTGGACTCGCAGGCGATACACGTACATATCAAAGGCCAGCTTTGCCCGTTCGTTGCCTTCACCCATCGCCTTGAGAATCTGTCGCATATCACTTGAAATGCCCGAGATGCCTTGCAGGCCCGAAGTCTTATTGAGGGTGTTATCCAACTGATCGGCTGAGTATCCCTGGTGTTGCAACAGGTGAATCAGGATGCCGGGGTCGACCGAGCCTGAGCGATTCCCCATCATCAAGCCTTCCAGGGGAGTAAACCCCATGGTGGTGTCGACGCTCCGACCATGTTGGATCGCAGCCAGGGAGCAGCCATTGCCTAAGTGACAGGTAATAAGGTTCAGGGATTCCAGGTCCCGTCCCAGGAGTTGAGCAGTACGCCGTGCACAGTATTCATGACTGATGCCGTGAAATCCATAGCGACGAATGCCCTGCTCAAACCATGCATAGGGACCGGGGTAGACTGCTGTAGCGAGAGGCAAGTGGCTGTGAAACGCTGTATCGAATACGGCCACTTGAGGCACATGTGGCAGCACCTGTTCAACAGCCTTGATGCCTTCCAGGTTGGCTGGATTATGGGAAGGAGCAAAAACGGCAAAACGCTGGATCGCCGCTTTTACTTCAGGTGTGACGAAGGTGCTCTCTCGATATTCCTGGCCGCCGTGCACGACGCGGTGACCGACTATATCGATCTCCGATGGTTGCTCGATCACCCTGCTCGTTCCGCTCCAGAGGGTAGCGAGCATATGCTTAATGATCGTTTCTCGCTTATCCATCGGAACGTTTTCTTGGAGTGCTTGTTGCTGTCCCTGACCTGCCTTGATCTTGACTTCTGCAACCCCCTGGCGTTCGGTCCAGTCGGCATCGGCCTCCCACAGCGGTGCAGGTGCTCCCTCGAGAGGATTGACACACAGTCCCCCAGACTGCGTCGCTGCTCCGCAAGCTTCGCTGAGGGGAGCTACCAATGAAGCATCTATTTCATACAAGCTGATCTTTTGGCTGCTTGACCCTGCATTCAATGCTAAAATCTTCATCAACTCCTCCGTTCTGGATACCCACCTGCCTTGAGGCGGTGGGAGGAAAGAACGGCTGCCCGCAGGCAGGAACCCCTTAACTTCTTTCTTCGCATCTGCTATACTCCTCATTGTGAACGAAACACTCACTAGAACTATTTGTATCAAACTTGATGTAAACGGCCATGATGCTGTGTTGCAAGAGACACAGAAGCGTTTCAATGCGGCAGCGTCATGGATTGCTACCATCTGTTGGGATGAGCGTATCACGAATACGAATACCGCTCATCACCGCGTCTATGGGGAGACTCGTTCCCAGTATGGCCTTGGATCGCAGTTGGCTTGTTGTGCGCGTGCGAAAGCCGTTGAGGCGGTCAAGGCCGCACGAACCCAAGAGCCGCAACGCAAACCCCATCAGAAGCCCATCACGTGCCCCCAGTTTGGTCCTCGTGGCAGTGTCCGCTATGATGCTCGCACCTACCGCTTGATGAGCCTGGATCGGGTCTCGCTCAATACCGTGCAGGGGCGTGTGACGGCTCGCCTGATCCTGGGCAAACGGCAACATGACATGCTGATCGATCCCGCATGGACGATTGGCAGTGCTGATTTGGTGTGGCGAAACGGCATCTACTTTCTGCACATCACCCAGAGCACCGATGCCCCACAGGTCACAGCAACCTCTGATATCCTTGGAGTAGACCTGGGCATCGTGAATCTGGCAACGGACAGTGATGGGCACACCTTCACGGGCGCTAAGGTGCATGAAGTACGGATGCGTTACCACAAACGTCGTCAAGAATTGCAACGAGTTGGGACCCGTTCCGCCAAACGCCGCCTCAAGAAGCTCTCTGGACGTGAGAAACGTTTCCAAAAAGACATCAACCACAAGCTCAGTAAGACCCTGGTAGGAAAAGCCGTCGTATCACGCAAGGCACTTGCTCTCGAAGACTTGACAGGTATTCGAGACAGGACAACGGTTAGGCGTGAGAATCGCTACGAACGGCATTGCTGGGCCTCCTCTCAGTTGAGGATGTACATCGCCTACAAGGCGGCCTGGGCGAGCGTAGACGTAAGGTTTGTTGACCCAAGGAATACGTCGCGTACCTGCTCGCAGTGTGGGTATTGCGAGAAAGCCAATCGCCAAAGTCAAACCTCCTTCAAGTGTAAGCAGTGCGATTTCTGCTGTAACGCCGACATCAATGCGGCAATCAATATCTCACGGGCACCCGTCAAGGTACCCTTGGTAGCACCCGTACGTGGGTAGTTACAAGCTCATCCCCGAAAGGCGGATGGAGTACTTGACAGCGTGCATCCTATTTCCAATGCCAGTTGCTAATATCCTCTGGATCAACGCCATGCGCCTGAATGAAACGACGGTAATCGCGTAGGATATACTCATAGTGGTGTACGCGCTCACTTGCTCGTGCTGCAACGTACACGTTGTTGGCCGCCGTCAGCCGAATCGCCTGCATGATGAGATGGTAACGGCTGGTACCATTACGCACGTTCATGTCAAACGGTGTGGTGGTAGTGCCCTCTTCCTGGTAGCCATTGATGTAGAAGCGCTGAAGATTGTAGCGACCAAAGAGTAACTGCTTTACTGCTGATGGGTAGCCGTGGAAGTTGATTATGACGGGGCGGTCCGCGGTAAACAAAGCTTCGAACATCTCGTTGTCCAGGCCATGCGGATGCTGCAATTCTTGTTCAAGCACCAGCAAATCTGTGACATTCACTACTCGTATACGTAGTTCAGGCATCTCTTCCCTAAGTATCTGAGCAGCCGCCATGACCTCCAGGGTCGGGTTATCGCCGATCCCTACCAGCACGACATCAGGGTTGACGCCATCATCTATGCTGGCCCACTGCCATACTGAAGCGCCTGCCCGGCAGTGAGCGACTGCATCCGACATAGAAAGCCACTGGGGTATCGGTAGCTTGTTCGCAATTACCAAATTCACATACTCTGTGCTGCGCAGACAGTGATCCACCGTGCTGATCAAGCAGTTGGCGTCCGGCGGCAGATAGACGCGTGTCACCTGGGCCTTTTTATTCAGGACTGCATTGATAAAACCAGGATTTTGATGCGAGAAGCCATTGTGCTCTTGCCGCCAGAGCGTTGAGGTCTCCAGGTAGTTCAAGGAGGCGACAGGCAAGCGCCAGGGAATTTCCAGCGACATCTTGAGGAACTTGGCGTATTGATCCATCATTGAGACGATGATGTTCAGGAACGCTTCGTAAGAAGGGAAAAGCCCGTAGCGACCGGTTAGCAGATATCCCTGCAACCAGGCCTGGCAGGTATGCTCGCTGAGGATTTCTATGACCCGTCCATCGTGTGAGCTTATCAGCTCATTATGGGGTGGAATCGGCCATTGGTAGTCACGCTTGGTCACTTCAAGCACTGCTCCCAATTTGTTGGATTCCAACTCATCCGGACTGAAAATGCGGAATGTGTGCGGATTGCGCTAAATCACGGCTCGCAAATACCTGGCCGTTTGCTCGACAGTGCTGACATTGTTCAGCTCTCGACCAGAGATTGCACCTGATGCCGTCTGTTCGGCAGGTACGGCAAACTCTATCAACTCGGGGAGATCCAGGTCTCGTCGAATGCGGCCACCAAGAGTATGAGGATTGGAGCCCATGCGACGGTCTCCTTTGGGGCACTGCTCGAGAATTTCTGGCTTCGGACGCCATTGCTTGTCGAAGAGTTCTTCTACATGGTAAGAGCGCAGCCAGCCTTCCACCAGGCGTAGATGTTCGGGGTTCGTCTTCGGGTCGGGAACCGGTACCTGGTGGGAACGGTAAGATCCCTCGATAGGCTCGCCATCCATTTCTTTGACGCCCGTCCAGCCCTTGAGAGAGCGCAAGAGGATGACAGGCCAGTGCGGTTTGGCAATAGGCTGACCGGAGCGGGCAGCTTGTTGAATGTGGCGGATTTCCCGGTAGGCCCAATCCAGCGCACCATAGAGAGCAGCATCGAGATCATCGCCTTCTACGAGCTGCACCTGGTAGCCAAAGCCGGTGAACAGGGAGAGCAGTTCATCATCGCTCATCGTGCCAGAGATGGTAGGATTGGAGATTTTGTAGCCATTCAGGTGCAATATCGGCAGCACTGCGCCAGATTCTGCGGGGTCAAGAAATTTGTAGCTGTGCCATGCTGTAGCCGTGGGGCCAGTCTCCGCCTCTCCATCACCGACGATGCAGGCCACAACCAGGTCGGGATTATCCATTGCGGCACCAAATGCTGTGGCCAGAGCGTAGCCTAACTCACCGCCTTCATGAATTGTCCCCGGCACACCGGGATACAGGTGGCTGGGAAACCCACCAGGCCAGGAAAACCGCCTGACAAATTGGTGCAGTCCCGCATGATCAAACGTCAATGCGGGGTAAAACTCCTGCAGTGTGCCTTCCAGGTACAGGTTCGCCAGGTTCGCTGGCGCTCCGTGCCCCGGCCCGGTAACCAGAAACATGTCGATGTCATAGCGCATAATCAGGTGGTTGAGGTGGGCATAGATTAAGTTGATACCAGGGCTGGTGCCCCAGTGACCCAATAGGCGATCTTTGATATGCTCGGGCTTCAGTGGCTCCTCAAGCAGCACATTGTCCTTGAGATAAATCTGGGCAGCGGCCAAATAGTTCGTGACACGACGGTAACGGGCAATGGTTTCCAGTTCCGCCCCGCGGGTTTGGCGGACCTGTTCGGCTGTAGAAGCGGTATTTGTGGTCATCCTGGTACTCTGTGTTGTCATCAAGTCTTCTCCTAGTTCTTATTCCAACTGGTAACTATTCAGGTACCTTTCTCGCGCCGCCTGCGGCGGCCCTGGAAAAAGAAGGGGATTGTGCGGGGACACCCCGCGCCCCGGCCAGGGGACTGCGTCCCCCGGCACCCCCTGCTGAATAGCTACGAACATTAAGAAATACACGCACGCCCACAATAAATCGGGGCTCTACATATCTAATACGCATCATTGCTTGTCGTAAGCTACAAAGGAATTCCCCGCGATAAATAGTTTGATGATCCAGGGCTACGCCCTGGAGCTGGCTAATCAAAGGGGAGTACAGCAAAGGGATGGCGGGCCACACCATTCCCCGGATTGCGTCCATATGGGCACGGCGGGCGACCATAAAGGCCCACCCATCCACTCCACACCCCGCTCGCCCCTACGGATGGCTAGGCTGGCTACCCAGCCAGGTACGCAACCAATGCGTCGCGCTGTACCTCGACCTGTTTCTTCTCGGCATCCATCCCTGCCGCTTGCAGGTCTTTGACGGTAACGAAGCTGTCGGCCAGCTCCTTTTCGCCGATGATGACGGCGTAGGCGGCTCCAGAGGCGTTGGCCTGCTTCATTTGTGCCTTCGCGCTGCGATCACCATAACTCATCTCCGTCTTGATGCCCGCGTGGCGCAGTTCTGCCACAACCTGCACCGCCGCATCTTTGAGGTAGGGGTCCGATTTATCGCGCTCGCCCAGGTAGGCAACGAAGGCGCGTGGTCGTTCCCCCGCCAGCGCTGTGATGTTCTGGCGCTTCAGTTCGAGGATAATGCGCTCAATTCCTGCGCCGAAGCCGATGCCAGGTGTTGGCTCGCCGCCTAACACTTCTGCCAGGCCGTCGTAGCGCCCACCACCACCTAATGCCGTTTTGTCAACATCGGAGGTAAACTCAAAGACCGTGCGTGTGTAATAGTCCAATCCGCGCACGAGCAGTGAATTGAGTCTGTATGGCACCTGGTAGAACGTCAGAAAACGCTGCACTGCCGTAAAGTGTTTGTGGCATGCTTCGCACAGATAATCTGCAATCTTAGGTGCCACTACAATCTTCGCCTGGTCCTGCGGCTCTTTGCAATCCAGCAGGCGTAGCGGGTTCTTATTGAAGCGCATTTTGCAATCTTGACAGCACTCGCTCAGCAGTGGACGATAGTAGTCTTTCAGCACCTCGATGTACTGTGGGCGGCAGTTGGGGTCACCAATGCTGTTGAGGTGTAGACGGATGCCTTTCAAGCCGAGCTGCGTGTAGACCTGGAACAACAGGCCAATCATCTCCGCATCGATAGCGGGATCATTCTCGCCCAGTGCCTCACAGCCGAACTGGTGGTGCTCGCGGTAACGGCCCGCTTGCGGCTTATCGTGGCGGAAGATAGGTGTGTTTATGTAGTAGAGTTTGACCGGTTGTGGCAACTGGAAGAGGCCGTGCTCCAGGTAGGCACGCACCACGCCTGCCGTCCCTTCCGGACGCATGGTAAGGTTGATGCGGTTGCCTTCTTTGTCGGCACGATCGTCGAAACTGTACATTTCCTTTTCGACGATATCGCTGCCTTCGCCTGAGGTACGACGATAGACTGCGGTCTCCTCCAGCGTTGGAGTTTCGATACGTTGATAACCATAGACCTGTGCTACCGCTGTGGCTGTGTTCTCGAACAAACGCCAATAGGGTTGCTCAGCGGGTAGAATGTCTTTGAAGCCCTGTAAGGCTTTATAGTGTGCGCGCATATGTGTTCCATTCTCCGGCATAGAAATTCCAGCCCATTATACCAGATCAACGGGCGACTTTCACAGTATGCTATGCTCCCTCACGCGAGGATTTTTGTCACCGCCGTTTTGAACGCAAGCATATCTGCCGCTGTCGCCTGGCCGTACTCACCGCGTGCTCTAGCGATGGCCTCCAAGAGATCGCCGCGATGATCGACGGCCAGGGCGGCGATGATCCCGCGTCTGTCGGCCATACGCCATTGTGCGGATAGAGATAGCGGGTACCGAAGCCATCCTGACCCAGCGAACGGCTGAGAGCGCCGATACGCTTATAGCCAGCGTTGTCGAGCAGGACAATGATCAATTTGTAGTGTTCCTGGATCGAAGTCACGATTTCGCTGTTCATCATCAGGTAGGAACCATCGCCGACCATGACATACACATCGCGGTCGGGTGCTGCCATCTTGATGCCCAGGCCACCGGCAATCTCGTAGCCCATGCAACTATAGCCGTATTCCATGTGGTAGTTCTTCGGATGACGTGTCCGCCAGAGCTTGTGCAGGTCCCCAGGAAGACTGCCAGCGGCACAGACCATGATCGCAGAGGAATCACTCAGTTCGTTCACCGCGCCAATCAACTCGCCCTGGCTCGGCAGCGGCGTGTGGTGGATATTGTAGATCCGCTCTACCTCGCTATCCCATTCGCCATGCAGCCGCTCGGCCTCCGTTCGATAGTCCGCCCCGACAGAGTAGCTATCCAGCAGGTCGAGTAACTCCTCCAGCGTCACCTCTGCGTCACCAACCAGCTGCAAGGCCAGATGCTTAGAGGCATCAAACGTGGCCACATTAATATTGATGAAGCGTACGACGGGATTCTGAAAGGCCGTTTTTGAGGAAGTGGTGAAATCGCTGTAGCGAGTACCGCGGTAGCTCTTGCAAGCCCAGTACCTGGCCGTAGAAGCGGCGCGAACGCTCAACATCTTTCACAAGAAATGACACATGATCGAGTTTGCGAATGTTCATGATGGTCTTCTCCATTCAGTATAGTGGTCTACAAACCGATCGAACGAATGTAATCGCGGTTTCGCTGCGCACTTTCTTTGGGCGTACCCATGCCGGGCAACACATCCTGCTCCACGACGATCCAGCCACCGTACCCAATGTCTTTCAGTTCCTGTATGACCGCTGGAAAGTCGACATCCCCGTGACCCAGCTCGCAGAACACGCCGTGTTCGACGGACTGGATGGCATCCCACGCGTTGCGCCGAGATTGTTCGGCGACCCGCGGATCGTGATCTTTGAAGTGGACATGCCACACGCGGTCGGCGTGTCGGCGCAGCCCTTCGACGGGATCACCCCCGCCAAAACGGTAGTGTCCGGTGTCAAAACACAAGCCTATCACGTCCGGATCGGTCAGGCTCAGGAATTTGGCTGTTTCCTCCGGCGTTTCCACCCAGGTGCCAATGTGGTGATGAAACGCCGTTCGCAAGCCGGTCTCGCGTTTTACGGCTTGGGCGATGCGGTTTGCCCCTGCCGCAAAGCTCTGCCACTGCGTATCGTTCATGCCCTGTTCCGGCTTGATTCGCCCGGCATATTTGGTGCGCATGGGATCAGTATATGGATCGTTGCCGAGCACGATCAAGGCTTTTGGCCCGCCTACGTCCGCGAGCAGCCGGGCGGTGCGAACCGCGGCGGCTTCGCTTTCGGCCAGGCGGCTCGGATCGTGCAGATAGACGCTGACCCAGGACGCCAGCAGGTTGAGGTCGCGTGCCTCCAGTTCCTGCCGCAGCTTATCTGGATCGGTGGGCATGAACCCCCAATCCCCCAGTTCGGTGCCCCGATAGCCGGTCTCGTGCATTTCATCGAGTACCCAGGCATATCCCTCGCGCTCGCCGGCCACATTCTCGATGACACCCCACGAACACGGCGCATTAGCAACTCTAATCAAGATAGTCTCCTTCCTTGTCTGCTCCAACAGTTTGCCAGCCGCCAGTTTCCCACTTTCCCACGAGCGGACGAGACGCTACCGCCCGCCGCGCAGCACGCGCTCCCACACCGCGACGGCCTTAGCTTTTGCCTCGCGAGCCACGGCCAGCGGGTCCTGCTTCCAGTACTCCTCACGGAATAGCTCGACTGACAGCACTCCATCCCACCCGGTCGCGCGAACGGCACCGAGGATGTCCTGGAAGGGAATGACGCCTTCACCGGGATAGAGTCGGTGGCCGTCGGTGATGTCGGGCTTTGGGACATCCTCTACATCGTTGATATGCAGCACGACGAGCCGCTCTGGATCAACTTCCCTGATCGACTCCAGCGTTGAGCCGCCGGCGTAGAAGTGGGCGGTGTCCACAATAATGCCGAGGTTGGGCCGGTTGGCTTCCTGGACGATCGCCCACGCGCCCGCGACGTCGCGGACGGCGGCCCAGGGAAAGCCCATGAACTCGAACGCGACGCTGATGCCAAACTCCACCGCAGCGTCGGCCATCTCCCGCAGCGTGGCAACGGTGTCGCTCATGACCTGCGCGTCTGTGCGGCCATCGGTCGGACCGGGCACGACCAACACCCACGGGCACTTGATCGCCTGGGCGTAGCGGCTCAACTCACGGCAGCGCGCGACCGCACGCGCCGTGCCGGCCGCGCCATCCACGCCGACCCGGGAGATCGCGTTGATGGTCCACGCCGCCACGCCGACCTCGCGCAGCATCCGGCGCACGTCGTCGAGTGAGCCGTGGGCCAGGAACTGGTCGAGCTTGCCATCGCGCAACTCGATCACGTCGTAGCCGACCTGTCCGGCGACACGAATATCGGTCGCGAGATCGGCGGTTTGCGTAGTCGCGCCATTGAAACCAAGTCGCATAGTTTCCTCCTCATTGTACATGGCAGCACAGCTTCAACATTAGTTTGATGATCTGGCTGCGCCAGCTAATCAAACTAATGTTCAACAGCCTCCCAGCGTTGGCTTTCCCAGGAGCGGATGATGGCCTGCTGGACGTTGGCCACGGCCAGAGCTTCGGGAAAGCCGGGTTCTCCTTGCTGGCCGGTGACGATGGAGTGCAAGAAGTTGTAGGCCTCGATCACTTTCAGGTCGTCATAGCCCAGATTCAGTCCCCAGGCCGGGTTGAAGTGGCGGTGGTACGGATGGGCAGGCCCGCTCAAGAGTGTGGTGTAGCCGTCCTCCGCCGGATTGGCGTCGTTGCGCCATTGGAGTTGGAGTTCATTCATGCGCTCCATGTTCCACTTGATGGCACCAAGGGTGCCATGAATTTCAAAGGACATAGCGCATTTGGCCCCGTTGATGACCCGGCACGCTTCCAACAGGCCACGCGTGCCATTTTCAAAACGCACCAGGGCGCTGACGTAATCTTCGTTGGTCACGTCTCCCATCGGGCCTTCGCTGCTGCCGACATCGTAATGGGTGCCGCTGCCCGGTTGGGGAATGGGGCGCCGATGGATAAAGATTTCTTTGTCGCTGGTCACACGTGCGATGGGGCCGGCCAGCATGCGGGCCATATCAATCACGTGTGACAGCAAGTCGCCCAGGGTGCCCAAGCCCTGCTCCTGCTCAAAGCGCCAGGAGAGGAAGCCGTTGGGGTCAGTCTGCATAGCCGTTGAGAAAGCGACCGTGATAATGGGTCAACCGTCCCAGTTTCCCTTCGGCGATGAGCTGTCGGGCATACTGCACGAGCGGTGCCCAGCGATAGTTGTAGCCGACGAAGGTCAGCACCCCAGCCTCTGCGGGCGGCAGCGGCACTCTGGATGGTTTCCTGGGGGTCCTTGCCGACCGGTTTCTCACACAGGATGTGTTTCCCGGCCTGGGCTGCCGCCCGGTTGATTTCCAGGTGCATCCCATTGGGCGCAGCCACGTTGACGACCTCAACCGCGGGGTCTGCGATCACCTCACGCCAGTCGGTTGTGTAGCGCTCGAAGCCAAAACGCTGCTGGGCGGCCAGCGCGCGGGCCTCCACCGGATCGGCGCAGACAATAAGCCGGGGGAAAATCCCGCTCTCATGAAAACGGTCTGGAATGGCGCGATACGAGCGACTGTGAACTTCGCCCATCCAGCCCATGCCAATCACACCAATACCGATTGTACGTGTCATAGTGATACCTCCAATGTTGTGAAAAACCAACGTTACTCAGGCTGCCAGTAGGTAATTTTGACCGGTTGATTTGTGCTGCAACGATTCGACCGCCGCTTCCGCAATCATCTGCGCGCGCAAGCCATCCATCAGTGATGGATAGGAGATCTCATTTCCCTCAAGCGCGGAGATGAAGGCATCCAATGCCAGGGCAAAGCTGGGTCCCAGCCGCCCAAACCAATCGGGGTGCAAGCCATCGGAGACAACCTTCGTGCCGGTGTACAGGGTCACCTCGCGCACCGGTTTGCGGTTGGATTGGACCATCCCTTCAGAGCCAAAGACCTCGATGTACTCATCATAACCATAAGCGCAGCGGCGGCTGTTGTCAATGTGACAGAGCGCTCCGCCTGGCATCTTCAAGATGAGCATCGAGGTGTCTACATCTCCTGCCTCACCAATAGCCGGGTCAACCAGCACCGCGCCGGCGGCATAGACCTCTACGGGAGCTTCATCGGCGAGCCAGCAGGCCAGGTCGAAGAAGTGGATGGTCTGGTCGCGGAATTGTCCGCCTGACACTTTAACGTAACTGATGGGGGGCGGTTGCGGGCCGCGCGAGGTGAGGTGCATCATCTCCAATTTGCCGATCTTCCCGTTCTCAATTGCTTCTCGGACGCCCAAGTGATTGGGGTCAAAACGACGACTGAAGCCGATCAAGATGGGTACGTTCGCTTGATACGCTTCCTGCACCACAGCTTTTACCCGGCTGATGTTCAAATCGATCGGCTTTTCGCAATAGACCGGTTTTTGGACCTGGATGGCCCCGCTCAACAAATCGGCGTGGGTGTTGGTGGATGAGGCGATGAGGACGGCGTCTATATCATCCGCTACCCAGATCTCCTCCGGGCTCGAAGCGACTTTTGCGCCGAGACGGGACGCCAACTGCTCCGCCGCCTCTGTATTGATATCATACACATACTGTAGTTTAGCCCGGGGATGTCTGGCGATATTGCTGCCGTGGATCCTGCCGATAAGTCCGGCGCCAAACAGAGCAAATTTAGTCATGGAGTTCACCTCATTAGTCCACCGATTTATCGTGTGGGCTACTGTAGAGTGCTGATTTATCGAGCACGTCCTTTTTTGCTACTGCTCCTGGCGTCCTAACCTGACCAAATCAATGATATCTTCCACTTTCACATCCTGCTTGTGATAATCTCCAAGCTTGCGACCATCGTCCAGGATCGTGAATCTATCCGCCACCTGGAATACGTGATGGATGTTATGCGTAATGAAGACCACCGGCAGTCCGTTCGCTTTGAGCTTTTCGATAAATTCTAGCACCAGCTCAGTCTCTCTCACGGATAAGTGATTGGTAGGCTCATCCATGATGATCAGTCTGGCCTCAAAATACATGGCTCGCCCAATGTTGATTGATTGTCTCTCACCACCTGACAAAACGGCTGTCACCGTATCTGGTGACCTATATTTGATACCCGTTTCTTGCAAAACCTTGTTGCATTCTTCAGCCATTCTTTTCAGGTCAAGGAACTTGAAGGGACCGATGCGTTTGGTCAGCTCTCGTCCCAAGAACAAGTTTCTGGAGATGGTCATCAGGTCTACCAGGCCCAGGCTTTGATAAACTGTCTCAATGCCGGCGCGTCTAGCTTCTTTGGGAGAAGAGAATTGGACTTTTTTTCCCGCATAGTAGATTTCGCCTTGATTTGGTGGGTAGAGGCCGGTTAAAATTTTGATCAAGGTTGATTTGCCGGCTCCATTATCGCCGAGCAGACCGACAACTTCATTGGGATAGACAGTGAAATCTACGCCGTGGAGCACCTCATTTGGGCCAAACTTCTTATGGATATTCACCATCTTTACCAAAGGTTCGCTTGTATTCATGCTTTGTTGGACTATGATTAATTCATAGCCTTGCTAAACTAGTCGGTCGATGCTAAACGGTTGTGCAGACACTATGGTGAACCAGGACCTGGAGCGCCCACTGCGCTTGGAATCTCTTATCTTTTTGTCTCTATTTTATAGGCCCCTCCTTTCTCCCCACCATAAATGGGGGAGCTACAGCAGGTCACTATTCTATTTCAAAGTAGGGGGACAGAACTTTGATGGCTGCCTCCCTCGCCTTGACCGCCAATTGCATGGGATCCCAAGCCCAATACTCGGGGCGGAACAGTTCGATGGAACAGGGGCCATCATAGCCAATCCCCTTGAGACGCGCAGATTTCGTCAAAAGGAAGCGATCAACCCTGGCCGCCCACAGTTCCAGCGTCTTAAAACGGCGTGGGCCGAAGCAGCCACATCGGTTTGTAAATCAGCGGTCATGGTCGTTGCGCCGTGAAAACCTAACCTCATATTGACCCCCTTGTCCAAAGCACAAACATGCAATCGGTTGCGCAAGTATTCAAAAAAAATCGACTTTTACCCGGCTGCCGACGGATTATTGCCAGGCAATAATCCGGCTGTTGTCTGTCGCACTACTAATTCACCTGGTACAATCTGGTTTTCCGGCTCCTGGCCAGCCAGTAAATCAAGCATCATTTGCATGGCCCGCTGCCCCAGTTCAAACCGAGGCTGGCGAATAGTGGTCAATGGTGGGATGGTGTAGGCAGACATATCAATATCATCAAAGCCGATAATGCTGAGGTTGTCAGGAACAAAGACGCCGCGCTTGTGACAGGCAGCCAGCAAGCCCATAGCCGTCGTATCGTTGTAGCAAAAAACAGCCGTAGCCCCAGCGGCCAGTAATGGCTCTAAACTGGCCTCACCGACTTTGGCATCGTCCTTAATGTTGTCGGAGGTAAAAATGCAGTCGGGTTCTGAAGCAATGTCGGCTGCTTCAAGCGCATCCTGATACCCTTTCAAACGGTACTGGTTTGACTTAGCGCGAGTGGTAACACCCACATAACCGATGCGGCAATGCCCCAAAGCAAGTACGTGTTCAACAGCCAATTGAGCCCCATGCACATCATCAATAGATACAAAATGCATGGTCTTCTCCGGCTTCTGTTCATTGATGAAAACGATCTGGAATCTTACTGCGTTCAAAGAATTGGGGATATTGATAAAATAAGTGTGAGGCCAGAACGATAATGCCATCCACCCGACGTCGCTGGAGCATCTCAATACCAGCAATCTCTCGCTGACGATCATGCTGCGAGGTACTGACAATAACATTAAAGCCAACCTCAATAGCAGCTTGCTCCACGCCTTCTACTACCCGCCCCATGAATGGATCAGAAATTGCGGCCAACTCTATGCCGATGGTCCAGGTCTGATTAGCAACCAAACTTTTAGCCACAGTATTGGGAATGTATTCCATTTCTTTGGCCAACGCCTGGATACGTTTTTTGGTTATCGCTCCAATGCGGGGATGATCCTCGAGCGCACGGGAAACGGTTGAAGGAGAAACCCCAGCCTTTTTGGCAATATCATAAATTGAGACAGACATGTTTGGCGAACTCCTGCACGAACGGGTACCACTACCTCGATGGGGCGACTACGGCCACCGTGAGCATATTGCGCAACCGATTGCACAAAGTATAAACGAAAATTTGAGACTTGTCAAGGAGTATGCGTTACACCTTCTCCCCGTTCTCTGCTGAAGCGTAGGCCTCTGCCAACAGAGGAACTGTCTCATAGTTCCTCAACTCTGATGGGTGAATCCAGCGCATTTGCTGGGCTTCCCAATCGGTGTGGATGGCGTCGGGGGCGAGTACCTGGAAGAGGAAAGGGTGGATAAGCCAATGTCGTCCTATAGCGGCATCGCTATACTCTACCACCGCGCCGCGTCTGAGCAGACGTACCTGCTCACGCTGGAGATTCGTCTCCTCGCGGATCTCGGTGTAGGCCTGTTCCTCTGGAGTAACACCCTGTTCAATAAAGCCACTGACAGCTGCCCAGCGACCCTGATAGCTACCCACACGCTGGCTGCGTTGGACGATGAGGAGTCGTGAGCGCAAGGCATCAAAGCGCATGAGAAAACAAGAGACAACAGGCGTCACGCGCAAAGGTTGCTGTGAGCTATCTGGCAGTGAATTATTTGAAATATTCTGACTCACAAATAAGTCCTCCCTCTCTGGTTATTGACAGCATGGTTAACACTCCTATATAGTATGCTTGGCGCATAATATGCTTTTGCACACTCCCTCGAAGGATTTAAACGCGCTGCGCAAGCTATCCCACGAAGGATTTAAACGCGCTGCGCAAGCTTCGCTGAGGGGATCTACAGGGAGCTGCAATTTGGCATATGTATGCCTTTATTATACCTTATACTTTTTTTTCAGACCTTTTTCGAGGTCTTTTCGCGTACGGGCGAAGATTGGAACGCGCTACGCAAGCTACGCTCCATCACGCCCTTGGAGGTAGACCAACGTGTTACCAATGATAATCGTCAGCGCCATGGTTATTCTGGTCATTGGGGCAGGAGTTGCCCTGTATGCCGGATATCTCATCGGGCGGATGCGCGATAAAGCAAGTTTTGCAGAACGCCTGCGTGCTGAGAAGGAAGCCAGTGAACAGCGCCTGCTGGAAGTCCAGATACAGCAGAGCGAGGCTCTGCGTGAAGCGCGTGAAGAAACTGCGCGTTTTCGCACAACGATAGAACGTGAGCATCATGAGCGACGTACTGAGTTGCAACGCCAGGAACGACGTTTGCAGCAGAAAGAAGAGACGCTCGAGCGAAAGGTTGATGCATTTGAACAACGTGAGCGCAAACTCTGCGGCACGGGAACGTAGTCTTGAACAAACACGCGAAGAGCTAGAAGGCATCAAGCGTAAGCAAATCATTGAGCTTGAGCGTGTTGCTCAGCTCACAGAGGAACAGGCCAGGGAACTTTTGCTCACTCGCATTGAGAATCAAGTACGCGCAGAGGCGGCGCAACGTATTCGTGTGATCGAGGAACAGGCACGCGAAGAGGCAGATGCCCGCGCACGCGAGATCATCACCCTCGCGATCCAGCGCTGCGCCTCGGACCAAGTAGCGGAGGCGGTGGTCTCGGTTGTGCCACTGCCCAACGACGAGATGAAGGGGCGCATCATTGGCCGTGAGGGGCGGAACATTCGTGCGTTAGAAGCCGCGACAGGTGTGGACCTGATCATCGATGATACGCCGGAGGCGGTGATTTTTCCGGTTTTGACCCCGTACGGCGTGAGGTGGCGCGGCTGGCTTTGACGAAATTGATCCTCGATGGGCGAATTCACCCGGCACGTATCGAGGATGTTGTTGCCAAGGCACGGCAGGAGGTGGATGCAATCGTGCGTGAGGCGGGCGAGAGCGCCTCCATTGAGGCGAATGTCCACGGATTGCAGCCGGAGTTGCTCAAAATCCTGGGGCGGCTCCACTTCCGTACCAGCTATGGGCAAAACGTGCTCGCGCATTCGGTTGAAGTCTCCATCCTGGCAGCGACTATAGCCCATGAGCTTGGGGCCGATGTCAATGTGTGCAAAACTGCTGCTCTGCTGCATGACATGGGCAAGGCCATTGATCAGGAAGTTGAAGGTCCTCATGCAATCATTGGCGGCGAGATCGCACGCCGTTTCGGCAAGTCGCCCAAGGTAATTCATGCCATGGTTGCGCATCATGCCACCGAGTCCGAGCCACAAACCCTGGAATCCGCCATAGTACAGGCGGCGGATGCCATTTCGGCTGCTCGCCCCGGTGCACGCCGTGAGACAATTGATCTGTATATCAAGCGCCTGGAGGCTCTTGAGAGCATTGCGAACTCGTTTACCGGCGTGGAAAAATCCTTCGCTATCCAGGCGGGTCGCGAGGTGCGTATCATCGTTAAACCTGAGGAGATCGATGAATTTGCGGCAAACCGACTGGCCAGCGACATTGCCCATAAGATCGAGGAGAACCTGGAGTATCCTGGGCAGATCAGGGTATGTGTGGTTCGTGAGACTCGTGCCGTCGACTACGCTCGATGAACTAGAAAGAGAAGCCATACATGCGTAGGGACCCGATTTATCGCGTCCGAGGGGTTGACCTGCATACCCATTCAACCGCCTCGGACGGCATCTACTCACCAGGCGAATTGCTCCAGCATGCCCATGCTGCCGGACTGCGTGTACTGGCCTTGACCGACCACGACAGTACGAATGGTGTTGAGGAGGCTGCACAAGCAGCACGGGCGCTCAATATAGAATTTATTCCAGGCATTGAAATCAATACCGAGGGAAGCGACGGTGAGATGCATGTGCTGGGTTACTTTCCCGAATACCAGCGAGCGGCGTTTCAGGCTATGCTGCAAGTGCTGCGGGATGCTCGCGAACGTCGTGGGGAGCGCATGGTCGAGCGTCTAAAAGAGCAAGGTGTTCATATTACCTGGGAGCGCGTGCGGCAGATAGCTCACGGTGCTGTGGGTCGCCCACACGTCGCCCAGGCGTTGATTGAGGCTGGCTACGTGCAGAATATGCCTGAAGCTTTTGAGAAATACCTCTGCTCGGGTTGCCCTGCTTATGTACCACGCTATAAGCTCAGCGTAGAAGATGCAATACACCTGATCGCAAGCGCCAATGGACTGCCTGTGCTGGCGCATCCTGCTGAATTACTCGGGCGGGTCACGGCGGGCATACCTGTCTCCCAGACAGGGTGCCATAAAGGCCCACCTCAGGGCGGAGGCAAGCTCCCCCACCCCACTCCACTCCACTCCCGCCCCTACGGTTTGTCGCCCCTACGTAGCTGGCTACCCAGGCTGTGTGAGGCAGGTATGGTAGGATTAGAGACCTACTATGGCCAGTACAAGGAGGAGACGGTGTCTGAACTGCATTGGCTGGCCGACGAGTATCACCTGATCCCTACAGGTGGAAGCGATTTTCATGGACCTGGCATCCACCCTACGCCGCTGGGTGGGCATGCCGTTCCCTATGAGTCGGTCGAACGCCTGAAGGAACTGGCAATGGTACGACATGGCCAGGCGCCACCCGCATTCGCGTTACCGTCTCCTGTGTAGCCCCCCGATTTGATATTGTTGGCGAATTGCCGATGAAAGGCCGAGCGAAGCGATGGCCAGTGCGTAGAGGCCCGATTTATCGCGCCAGCAGGGTGGCAGTGGGGCCGACGTCATCGAATTCGCCAACAGTATCGATTTATCGTGGGACCTTACGCTAAACCCCAGTCGGTCCAGGAAAGGCCCTTGATATACCAGTCGGTGGTGGTGATTCCTCCATAATCCACCGTTCTCAAGACGAGGCCACCGGGATTTTGGAAGTCCGTGACGGGCAGTCCCTGCTCTACCAGTAGCATACTGTCGTGCCAGATGGGGCCAGCGCCGTCAACGCCCGTCACATTGACCATCGGTGAATTGTTGTTGTTGCCCGCCCAGACGCCTACCACATAATTCGTTGTGTAGCCAACGGTCCAGTTGTCTCTGAAATCCTGGGAGGTACCTGTCTTGACCGCGGAAGGACGGGTCAGACCAGGCTTGCCGGCGTAGCATTGCGATTGCGAATTGCTATACAGGAAGAGCGCGCTGCATTTACCAAACTCGAAGGTACGCGCGTTGTTATCGCTGAGCACGTTGGTCATCATGAAAGCGACTTGTTTGCTGATTACGCGCTGCCCTTGGGGGACGAAGTGATAAATCACGTGGCCCTGCGTATCCAGGACAGTATCGATGGCATGTGGAGGGATACGCACGCCACCGTTGGCAAAAACCCCATAGGCGGAGGTCTGATCGAGCAGATGAATGCCAAGGGTGCCCAGTACCATTGTATAGTTCGGGGTGCCTATGTAACTGTTGATACCCATAGCCTGGGCTGTTTGCAATGACTGATCGACCCCAGTTCTGAGAAGGACCTTCACGGCCGGAATGTTAAACGAATTCTGCAAGGCGTTACGTATGGGCAGCAGACCATGAAAACTAAGATCGTAGTTTTGCGGTGAATATGAAGGAAGGCCGCAACAGAGCTGAATAGTGATGGGTTCGTCCAATACAGGCATGCCGGGGCTTAAACCCTTCTCAAAGGCCGTGGCATAAATATATGGTTTGAACGAGGAGCCTGGTTGGCGGTACCCCTGCGATGCTACATCGAAGGCTCCATACTGGGGATTATTCGGGTCGATGTTGCCCAAGAGCGTGCGAATGGCACCGTTGTGAAAGTCGATCACGACCACGGCTGCGTCTGACATGTGATGCACTTTTGCCAACGCTGCAATATGCTCCTGTGCAAGTTTGAGAATCTTATTTTGCAGGTCCAGGTCGAGAGTAGTAGAGACGATCAAACCCAGGCGCGCGAGATCACTGCGCCTGACGTGCAGAGTGGAGGTCAACTCGTTGACAGCGTAGTTGGCGAAATGTGGGGCGAGGTTGTCGATTATTACCCCATGATGCAGAAAGCCTGGCCGCTGTGCTTCCGCAAGGGCTTCACGCTCCTGAATGAACGTGATGTATTTCTGCAGGCGCATCTGAAGAAGAACCTCTTGCAGACGTATCAGCGCAGCGTGGGGATGCAGGTATGGATCGAGTTCGCTCGGTGATCGGGGGATACCGGCCAGCGTAGCTGCTTGAGCGATGTCGAGTTGGGATGCGGCACTCATCGTGGGGGTATCGCGCAAGTCGAAGTACACAAATGCTGCGGCATCGGCTCCATAGGCTTGCTCACCGTAGTAGGTGGTGTTGAGATACATCGTGAGTATCTGTTGTTTGGTATATATGCGGGTCACGGCCGGCGCCAGGATGATCTCCTGCAGCTTGCGGACGATGGTATCCTGGTTACCTACAATTGTATTTTTAATCAACTGCTGGGTAATCGTGCTGCCACCTTGTACGGTGGCGTTGTGTGACAGGTCGTCGAGGGCAGCACGCACGATGCCAGTGATATCATAGCCTGGATTCGTCCAGAAATACTGATCTTCAATAGCAACCTGGGCATTAATGAGATTGGGTGAGATGTGTGAGAGAGGTACGCTTGTCTGTAATCCCTGGTCAAGCATCTGGTAGATCAGGGTGCCGTGGGCATCGTATAGTTTCAGATTGTCCTTGGGAAGGATACTCTCCAGCGTCGTGACATCCTTTCCATAGCGTTGCTGGGTGGCTCCGGCTGCCCCGACCATGGCGACAAGAACGCCAGTAACCACGAATACGACCAGCAGAGAGCTGATTGTTAATGGTAACATGGCCCACCTGGTGCTAAAACTTTCAGTGGATGCATACAACTGGTTGCTGCGCCGAAGGCTTTTGCGCTTAAGGTAGCGCTTTGTGCGCCATCCTCGTGGATAGGGATTGCGATGAGGAACTTCGTAGTAAGCTCCTACGGCAGGCTTCGGTGGCCGTTCGTCAAGCCGCTGAGCAGCAGCAGCGCGACTGTTCTCTGGAAGTTTGGCCGGGATGAGTGTAGCTGTCGAGCCGGATGTTGGTTGCTTTTCGTCCTGCATAGTACATCTCTCTAGTAGCTTTAGTCTGGCCGTACGTACAATTCTATTGTATATTATTTATATATAGAAAAAGGTCGATCAGAATACGAGGTAACTATTCAGGTACCCTTTTCGCGCCGCAGGCGGCGCACGAGAAAAAACGAAGATGAAGCGAGGACACCTCGCGCTCCGGCAGGGGGACTGCGTCCCCCTGACCCCCTGTATGGAGTACCAACCTCGTGACCCTCGCTGTGTACGTACATCGTATCCCTTGTAGGTGCAGCAGCGGCTCTCATCCAGAGGGTACGATGTGGGTAACCCATTCACCCCCTGCTGAATAATTACGTTGTTGTGTACTGGATCGTCGGCACCCATTTCAGTGGAAAACGAGCACAAGAGTATCATAGGTTGATTACTCCCCTCTCAAGTCTACAAACGAGTTAGGCGGATAGAGGGTAACGCGCCGATACCTATTTGGGCGGTTGGGCCGCCTGGTACTTCTATTGTAGCAAAGCCGTCAGGGCAACCGCAAGAGTTCACCACCAACCCGCCGGTGGTACATCAGGAGGTGGAGGAGCAAAGGCGAAACTATAGTTGGCCGGACAATAGGGGTGCGGCAGTGGAGGAGGGGCAGGTGGCGCCGTAGGTGTGGGCAAAGGTGTTGCCACCGGCGTCGCGCCGGGCGTCAGGATTGCGGTAGGTATAGGTGGAGGGGTCGGGATGGGCGTTGGCGTCGGTAGGACAAAGCTGGGTACTGTACCGGGCAAGAACAAGTCGGTGGCCTGCACGCCATCCGGGTAGGTGACTGTGGAGTGCACCAGTCCACCGGGGTTGGTGAAGTCACGGATGGGATGGCCCTGTTCGGCTAGCAACATGGCATCATGCCAGATGGGGGCGGCACCCTGCACGCCTGTCACATCTATCATCGGTGAATTGTCGTCGTTGCCGGCCCAGACGCCCATGACGTAGTCGGTAGTGTAGCCAATGGTCCAGTTGTCACGAAAGTCGTTGGTGGTGCCGGTTTTGGCCGCTGCCGGACGGACCACACCGCGGTCGCCGTTCTGGCAATCTTGTTGGGAGTTTGAGTAGAGTTGCAGGACGTTGCAATCCAGGAATTCAGGAATGCGTGAAGTGTTATCGCTGAGCACGTTGGTCATCATGTAAGCCAGTTGCGGGCTGATGATGCGCTTTCCTGAGCCGAACTGGTGCTGAAAAACCAGTTTGCCCGCAGAGACGATCTTGTTGATGGCATAGTACGGCTGGCGCACACCTCCGTTGGCGAAGACACCCATGGCCGAGGTGTGGTCAATGAGGCGAATGCCTAAACCACCCAGGACGAGGGAGTAGCCCGGTGTGCCGCTGTAGGTTGTAATGCCCATTCTGTCGGCGGTCAGCATGGCTGCGGGAATGCCTACATGCTCAAGGACCTTGACGGCGGGGATGTTGAGAGAGTTTTGCAGGGCACAGCGCAGGGTCATATGCCCATGGAAGCGAAGGTCGTAGTTAAGCGGGCTGAACGTGGGTGGATAGCTGCCGGGTATAGGGATCGAGATGGGTTGATCATCGATGGCCTGGGCGGGTGAAATTCCCTGCGCGAAGGCTGTCACATAGACGTAGGGCTTGAAGGATGACCCCGGTTGGCGGTAGGCCGTTGCGACGTCAAACTGTCCATCGATGGAGGCGTCGTTATAATCGATGCTGCCGAGCAGCGAAATGATCGCACCGGTGTGGAAGTTGATGAGGACCTCGGCTGCGTTGGTCAGGTTGTGCGCGTCGCGCAATTCGGCGATGTGCTGTTGGGCGATGCGCTGTATTTTGTCCTGCAAATTGATGTCGAGCGTGGTGTAGACAACCATGCCAGAGCGTGACAACTGGCTGCGAGACTTGAGGTGGAACATCTGCTGGAGCTCGGACAACACGAGATCGACGAAGTGGGGAGCACGATTGGGCTGCGCGGTAGCAATGTTGAAGAAGTGGGGGCCCTGGGCCTCCGCTATAGCATTAAATGCCTGCAGCCTGGTGATGTAGTTCTGCGCTACCATCAGGCCGAGGACATAGGCAAAACGGTTGTAAGCGGCGTCGGAGTGCAGCAGTGGGTCATACAGATTAGGATTGCTGGGGATACCGGCGAGCATGGCTGATTGCGCCAGGTCCAGTCTGCATGGCGGCGGGTCGACCAGGTTTATCTTGCAAACCAAAGTAGGCTGTAGCGGCGGCATCGATGCCGTAGGCCTGGTGGCCATAGTAGATGCTATTCAGATACATTTCCAGGATGTCGCGCTTGCTGTAGCGGTTGTTGATCAGGGGAGTCAGAACGAGTTCTTTAAGCTTTCGCTCGATGGTTGCCTGGTCTCCGACAAGCAAAATTTTAATGAGTTGTTGGGTAATGGTGCTGCCACCTTCTACGACGCGGCCATTTTGTGCATCGTCGAGGGCAGCACGGAGGATGCGCAGCAGGTCCACGCCCTGGTTGGTCCAGAACGTCTTGTCCTCGGTGGCAACGGTGGCATCCCTGAGCAGGGGGGCGATCTGGTCGAACTTGACGGTGGTATGCAGTCCCTGGTCGGTGAGTTGAGCGAGCAAGACACCTTTGCTGTCGTAAATTTTGAGGTTGTCGAGTGGCACAAGGCTAGGGAGTGTGTCTACCTGCTGCTCATAGGTTGTCTGGGTATGCTGGACGAAGTCATAGAGGACGGCGGAGCCGATAGCTCCCAATGACATAAAGATGACCATGAGCACGCCAGTGATGCTCCAGATGGTGGCCCAGAAGCGAAGGCGAGCGAGGCGTTCACTGGCACGAACCTGGCGCAGGTGCTTGCGTGTATGATGACCCAGTCGTTTCTGCCGTATTGTCAGGGTGTGATAATGCGGGTATTGGCGCTGACCAGTGCTGATAACGGCCTGTTTCTGGCGTGTTGGAGTTGGCACGGGTAGGCGACGCATAGGCAGCGGTGGCATAGGTGGGAGGTTGCGTATGACGGATACCCGTTGGCGACCACCCTGAACGGGGATGTTGCGTTGTTCCCATAGAGGCGGGAGTGGTGTGGTGCCGGGACGCAATCCGGGGGATTGTGTATAGGGCCCTTGTGGTCGGCCGTCTTCCAGGGATAGCATGGGTGGGATGTTGTGTGCAACCGGCGATGGGCGGGCCGGTTGTTCCTCTTTCTTGTCGGGCGCGATAGATTGGGTTGTACGTATCACCGGTGTGGAGATGTTCGCCGCCCCGGTGGGCCGATAAATCGGCAGTGGGCACGATAAATCGGCCCCTACGGATGGCTCGTTGGGCGCGATAGATTGGGTCCGTACGGTATCACCGGGTGTGGAGATGTTCGCCGCCCCGGTGGGTCGATTAATCGGCAGTGGGCACGGGATTGACACACAGTCCCCCAGACTGCGTCGCTGCTCCGCAAGCTTCGCTGAGGCCCCTACGGATGGCTCGTTGGGTGCAATAGATTGGGTTCCTACGGGTAGTGATGTGTAATCAGCAAACATTCGGCGCCTGGTGATGCGGGGGTGGTGCATGTGTCTGCGTGCAAGGTGACGCAAGGCTCGTTGCTGGCGCGGTGTCAATGTGATGTTGGGCTGATCTAGCATGCACGTATCCCTTCGGTTGGAGCTTTCCGCTGAATTATTCCTCTATATAATAAGACGTTTGATTGGATGATTTCTACACTTTAATATGTAAGTTATTGCGATGTGTTTGGTGTCAATGCAGCTTCGATGAGAGCAGGTAGTATTTCGTTAGTGATAGCCGTGATCTGGTGCAGGCTTTCGACCCAGGGGAGGTCCTGGTGATCGCGCAGTGCCAACGGACGCGGGGTGCCGATGCCCTGGAGTTCTGCGAGTTGTAGTACGCTTTCGTCGAGGAGGCTGCGAAAATAGAGGAATGCGCGTACAGCGTCGGAGACAGGAACGTGGGAGCTGCGTGTGACGGTGCCATATTCAATGCCAAGCTGCATGGCTTGATTGCGTAGTTCGCTGTCGGTGGGGGCATCGGTGAGGGCGTGGAGCAGGAGTTCGAGGACGCGCCGTCCAAGGCTGCGGTAGCCTTCGCGCGCGGAGTCGTTAAAGTTCTGATACCAGGGGAAGGTGCTGAGTGTGCCGTCGGTGAAGGCGAAGCGCACGCGGCCAAGGACACTCTGCACGAGCAGGTGCGCAGCGGGATGGGGCTTGTGCTCTGCTTCCTGGACTTGATGTAGACGCGCTTCGATGTCGGCGCGGCGGAAACGGCGGTGGCCGCCACCGGTGCGGCGCGATGGCAGTTCGTTGCGGTCTGCCCACAGTCGCACGGTGGCGGGGTGCATGCCTAAGATGTTGGCAGCCTCGCTGAGGCTCAACCATTCGTCCTCATTCTGTGATGGCAAGGTGGCCTCCTGAAGAATGCAGAGTGCTGTTCTTTCAATATAGAGTATGGGCAATAGTTTTTCCAGGGTGCGTGCTTCTTTCAATTCTATGAGATTGAGCGGGTGGCGTCAAGATTGTCGTGCCCTCCCGCGAGGAAGCCTGTCCAATGGCGCTCTTATCCAGTGCAGCGCATACCAGCCAGCCAGGATGAATGTTCTATGGTATAATTAAGCCAATTGATACATAAGAGGACAAGATGCCTCGTAAGATACGACAGTTGAAGGCAGATTGCAAAGGCAAGACGGAGTACTGAGTTATGAATGAACGCCATCTTCCTTATTCGATGCTCATTGAGTGGTCAGAAGAAGATCAGGCCTATCTGGTGACGTTGCCAGAATGGGCCGATCGTGTCATGATGCCAGCAACCCACGGCAGTACTTACGGCGAGGCCGTCCAGCATGGACAAGAGGTCCTTGAATTGCTCATGCACAGTGCTATACGAGACGGAGAACCACTTCCCCCACCAAAAACGCACGTAGCAGCATAGAGCATATTCTTCATAGTTACCCACCCTCACAACCCCGCCTTCGCTAGCTCCTCCTTCAACGCCTTCAAGCTCCTATTCTCCTCACGCAACCTCGCAATGTAATTCGCCCATATCTCGTTCTCACCGAGCCTCTCATTCAACGTTCGCATCCTCGCGAGGTGTCTGCATGCGGCCTGGTAGTTCTGTCGGCCTCGTTGGGCAATCAGCCCCTCAGCATGTTGCCGGTAGAGTTCTATTGCCTCACGCGGGCGAGTCTCCTCGGCGGCTTGAGCCACCTTGATTGGCATGTCGTAGTATCTGTGACAACTCCCCACGGCTAAAGCCGGAGGCTTCTCAGGCAACGCTGCACCCATCGGTGTACGTTAACGCCTGAAGGCCATGCCCTGGCCGAGCGACTTTGAGAATATTCTTGGCGGCGTTGACATCGCGATCTTCAACGTAGCCACACTGAGGACAGATATGTGTACGGACAGAAAGCGACTTTTGGATGATCTCCCCACACCGATAGCATTTTTGCGAAGTGAAGCGGGGGTTCACTCGCATGACCTCATGTCCAGCACTCTCAGCCTTGGCAGTGAGGATGTCGAGGAACGCGCCCCAGGAGGCGTCCATGATCGACTTGGAAAGGTGATGGTTCTTGACCATGCCATCAATGTTGAGGTTCTCGACGGCAATATGCTGATACTGTTCAGTGTACTGTTTAGCAACCTTGAAATGGAAATCACGGCGTTGCCGCTTGATCTTCAGGTGGGTTTGTGCCGCCCTCTTGGCAGCCTTACGCCGTCGCTTAGAGCCTTTCTTCCGGCGTGCAATCGTGCGTTGCTTACGCCTGAGCGTGGCTTGGCTCTTGCGGTAGTAGTGGGGGTTCTCAACGGTATAGCCTTCACTATCGGTAAGAAACGAGTTCAGCCCGACATCGATCCCAATATCAGGATGTTCACACGTGGATGGAGTATGTTCCGTCTGCGGTTCAGTCTCGCAAACAATGAGCGCGTACCAATGGCCGTCAGCGCGCAAGACAAGGTGTGCAGTCTTGGGAGTTCCTTCAATCGGGCGATGCAGTTTGATCTTGATGGAGCCACCCAACTTCTTGGGCAGGTCCAGATGCTTGCCATCAGGGGCAAGTTGAAAGTCCGTTTTATACTGTCTGAGTTGGATGGAGTGCCACCGATGAGGCTTTTTGAAACGTGGAAACCCCGCATCAGGGATACCTGCCTCTTTGGCAGCAAGGAAGTGTTTGAGAGCCTTACTCAGTCGATCCGAGAGCATCTGAACGGAAGAAGCAGGGACGTGTTCCCCACGACCAGCAAACTGCTTGTTCAGATCGTACTTCGTGGGGAAGGTGCCATCTTGCTCATACTGTGCCTTGAGAGTTGCAAGCATCTCGTTGTAGATGTGGCGCGACTCGATCAAGCACCCCATGAGTGCTTTGGCAGCTGCCTTATTCGGATACAGTCGGTACTCAAACGTTCTCATGTCCTACATTTTACGGGAACCAATTAAATTGTCAAGAGGCTAAGGTTGTGGGTTCTCCATCCTTCAGGGTGAAACGAGCGAAAAATGGCAGAGGATAGTTCGTACGGGCGTGATGAATCACGCCCCGCCTGCCTTGTCGAGCGGCCCACAGGGCGTGATGAATGTACAGTGCCGATTTATCGAGCACGTGCCCGTACGAATCGCTTTCACCCGCAAGGATGCAGACCCAGGTTGTGACCCATCCACCCCTGCCCCAAACAAGGAACGCGCCTTGCTGACATGCCCCCAGCATGTCGGGCGCAAGCACTTCGTGCTATCCCTGGGGCTGAAGCCCAGGGTTTTACGGCGCGGTTTGATAATAGTAGCTTCCATAGCCGGTGGTCCGTTTTTGCTGTTCAGCTTTCACCAACTCTAACGCTTTATCGATCTCGCCTTCGTTAAGCGCGATTTCGATCAAAAGCGTGTTGTTCTGTGCCTTTTCCAGGAAATCGAGCAACTCCGGTCGTACAGTCTCCCAGCGACCAAGTTGGCTGGCGAGATCGCGTATCTCCCTGTAATCTGTCAGCATCGGGTATCTACGAAAGATAGTCTCGGCGATCTCCAAAGCGGCGGCATGGTTATTTCGGGTCTGATAGTATTGTTTAAGCCACTTCAGGAGTTGTAGGTTCTGCGTCTGCTGGGCGCGCTCCCTCACCAGGCGCTCGGCCACTACGTCCTGTCCGTGCTGGATGAAGAGGTTGGCCAGACCAAGCAGAGCATCGTCATCGACTGATTGCGTCTCGTTGACGGCTTCGTCAACCCGTCCAAGCGTCAGGAGGCGATCGATGGCGTCGGAGGTGCGGCCGGTCTCGCGGCAGATTTGCAGGTAAGTCTCGTCGTCGAGTGTATCTTTTTCCAGGTCCAGCAAGAACCTTCCATACTCCTTGCGCTGGGAGGCAGTGATCTCTTCCTCCTCGTCAGCGAGGGCCTTGCGAACCCAGCCTACAATCGTGTGCCGTTCCAGCGGTGTTGTGTGTTTGACGAGCAGGTCCGATGCGCTGGCGGCAAAGCCTTTGCTGCCAGAAGCCAAGTCGTGCTCATAGATCTCAAACAGCACATCGATAATCTTCTCACGCGCCACTCTATCTGCCTGCTCGTCGGCCAGGCAGTTACCCAGCGCTTGAATACACTCTTGGATAAGGTCGTCCAGTCCCTCTTCCTCTGGATGGTACCCTCTTTCCGATTCATAATAGTCGTCATAGTCGTCGTACTCTTCTTCCTCATCGTAGTAGAGGTTAGAACGATCGAAAATTTCAGTCACCAGTATCCCATAGACCGTTGCCGCGCTGAGGTAGTCTTGCTGCTGCACAAACTGGTCACCAGTCTGTTTGATGGTGAGCAGTTCTTCAGCAATGCGCGGCCTCTCGTCTCGAAAAGCATCGGCTATCTGGCGATGATAGATGGCCGGGTTAACGGCTAGGAGTCTCTGAGCTGGGCGGATGAGGTAGCCATCGGGATGACGTACCCAGAACTGCCGCATGTGCCACGGCTGGTCGGCCAGGGGTCGAACGATCTCTGCTTTGGCTTGTTTGGCCTGGTGATACACAGCGTCGACGTTATCAAATAGCAGGACGATTTCGACGCCGCTGCCACGCTGTCCCGGAGGGAGCAGGCGCTGGCGTTCAGGCTCCCAATATGGTGCCTGGTCTGTCGCCAATTGGATGGATGTCTCTCCACGAGACAGTTCAGCGTACTCATTTTCTTCGCGGGCTATGACACGAAATCCGAGCACGTTCTCGAACCATGTGATCGATTGCTCAAAGTCGCTAACGCAGATTTCTACATAGCTTGTTTTGGTCATTGCTTTGTTCACCTTCCGATGATTGGTATGCTTCACGGCATATAGTATCATAATTCTCTTAGTCGCCGTCAGATCGAATACAAGATGATAGGAGGTATCAGATGATTGCACGCGTGTGGAGAGGCTGGACATCACTTGAGAACGCGGATTCCTACGAGAGGCTGCTCCGAGAGCAGGTGCTTCCCGGCCTCCAGCGGATCGATGGCTATCGAGGCGGATATATCTTGCGACAAGAGGGCAACGATGAGGTCGAATTTGTGGTGATGAACTTGTTTAATTCGTTGGAGGCCGTACGAGCCTTTGCAGGGCCTGAGTACACGGTCCCCGTCTTTGAACCGGAAGCCAGGCAGCTTCTCTCTAAAGTCGAGCCAGTAGCACGCCATTATGAGGTCAAAACCAAACCGTAAATGAAGGCTATTCGCCCTTGTGGGTGCCATGTAGTTACCAGATCCCACGGCATACCTGTCATCCATACCGTTGTGGATGTAGCCTCATCTCCTGCAAGAAATCGTTGATGATGCGCTCCTGGTTGTAGCGAGGGGTCCAGCCCCATTCCTGGCGGGCATTGCTATCATCAATTGGCAGCGTCAGTATACGGAGCATGGGTAGTAGTTCTGGATTAGGCTTGAAATCGATTTGAGCACCAGGCATCCTGGCCCGCACCATGTCAGCCAATTCTCCCGCGCTGACAACAGGTGCGGTGCCGCCAATGAGGTAATTAACAGTCTTGATGTTACGCAGCGGAGCCTGCTCAAGTTCGACGAGTGCGCTCGCCGCTTCCTTAAAGTAGATGACTGGGGTCCTGGTTTCAGGCGGTACCCAGATCGTAAAAGGATTCCCTTTAGCGGGCTCCTCGATCGCCCACGAGGTATACTGGACTCCACCTGGCGTTCTGACTCCTGGCCCTACCACCGAGGGATAACGTATCCCGCGAAAATCGAGGCCATACTTGCGTTTGTAAAAAAGCCCCATATGTTCGCAGAACACCTTGGTTACGCCATAAAATAATAGGGGCCGCTGGAGCGTATTGTCATCGAGGGCATCTCCTTCGATACCTGGCCCGTAGGTCCCGATGGTGCTGGAAAACAGCACTTGTGGGACGTCAAAGAGTCTTGCGGCCTCCAGGACATGAAAAGTCCCCAGCGCATTGGCGTGTAGCGCAGCCGCCGGGTCAGCATCGGATGGCAGAGAAAGCATGCCGCCCAGGTGATAGATTACTGTGGGTTTGACCTTTTTGACAATATCCAGGACATGGCTGAAATTCCCCAGGTCGCCCTGCACCAGTTCTACCTGGTCTGCGACGTCGTCCAATCGTCGTGTTCCAGGGTGGGCATGGAAAACAACCGGTCTCTTCTCACCCTTCTCGAGTAGGAGACGCACTACCTCCGCTCCGATAAAGCCTGTACCGCCTGTGATCAGTGTAGCCATACAAACCTCCTGCGCTAGATTTGAACCTTGCCTTAGCAGGCAAGGGATATTTAACGTTGCTGCATTTCCTTATAGCGTGTGAGTAGTCCTGCAGGACGAGCACTCACTGGAACCGGCTCCCTGGCCGATGATGCCTGAGCAGGCTGAGATGGCAACAGGGTTACACGGCGAAGTTGAGGATCGGTATCTCGGCTTCCTCCAGGCGGTGCTTCCTTATAGCGAGAGAGCAGCCCCGTGGTATGAGGACCCAGGGTTATCGCCGCCCTGGTCGATGATGCCTGAGCAGGCTGAGATGGCAACAGGGTTAGACGGCGTAGGCGAGGATCAGTATCTCGGCTTCCTGCAGGAGGATTCGCTGCTGCTATATCTACTCGAAGCGCTTCTGTTGTACGTACACCGAACGGCTCACCAACGTATAGTAGGGGCAACACTTGCGAAAACCCTGGCATTGCCAGAGGCAACAAAGCGGAGGTAGTACGCAGTGGCATTGGTTCAGGCGCAACACGCCTTAACCGCATAATCCGCAAAGCCCATATGACGAGAACAAACGCTGCCAGGAAAGCAAGGAAAATGACGCTGAGTTCGATCCATCCAGCATATGCAGCTTGCGGCGGCACAGTTGTGACCTGAATGTCGTGTGGTTGCAGTTGAGTATGTTCAGAAAAAGCCCTGGCATCAACTTCAGCCGGCCGTACATGCGTTTTGCTCACGACGGTCGTTCCCGGCGATACAATGGGCCTGGGGTTGATAGTAGGAATAGCTGAGGGAGGTGGCGCTTCGCCACGGTATTGCAGCATCAGCCTCGTCACTTTTACCGCCCAGAGAGGTGAGCTGGAAGTACCCACATACGGATATGAAATAGCGTAAACGGTATTTAAGCCACGATTGACATAATTATGCCTGATCATGCCAAACCAGTACACAATGGCGGCTGCGTAGGACGGGTAAATCGTGTAGCCGCTGAAGTCCGAAGGATAGCCAGGGCTGCCGCGCACACCGGCGGGATTACGGTCGCCATACGCACGACCCGTGCCAGCTTCTCCGTCATTCGTTTCGGTCCACCATACAGCCAGGGCGAAGGCATCATCGATCTGCATGTTACGCGAAGCCCGCACGATAAGATCGCCATTCCCGGCGATAGGACTGCCCAGGCGGGTAAAGATAGCATTGACAGTCGATGCAGCTAACGAAGGAGGGCCAACTAAACTCACCCCGTCGGCTTGACTCGGCTCACGATGTTGCAAGAGCAAGGCAATTCCTCCACCAATCAGGAGGATTACCAGACTGAGGGCCAACAGATAGAATATTCTTTTTGAGGTATGCCGCTGAGGAGCTAGTGCTGAATATCCCATGGACTTACTTTAGCACAAGAAGAAAAAAGCGGAAATGCCGATAGGAATAATGGGTACATGCACCCAGTAGTAATAGTCTACAGCACACATAATCATCAATATGCTATACTGTGTTGCACACTTCTTGAGACGGGGGAGGGTTTCGCCATTAGCCCACAGCATGGTCAAACAAATACACAGACGGGGCGTCTGAGTCCACGCACCTTGTTACATAGCCGCTACATGATTATACGTACTATCGGGCAGGGAGGCATGGCCGCGGTCTACCAGGCGAAGGACTTGAAGCAAAACACACCTTGTGCAATCAAGGAGATGGGTCTGTCGTCGGTAGCGGTTCATGAGCATGGGCAGGCTATCCAAAATTTTCTGGCAGAGGCTACGATTTTCTCACGTTTGAATCACCCGAACCTGCCTGCTTTCACCGACTTTTTTAGCACGGGGTCGCGCCACTTCCTGGTGATGGAATACATTGAAGGACATACCCTGGAAGAGCTGCTTGAGCACAACGGCGGCCCTTTTTCCGAGCGCCGGGTTCTGGGCTGGGCACAGCAGTTATGCGATGTGCTGGAATATCTGCACAGCCAGCAGCCACCGATTATCTTCCGTGACTTGAAGCCGGGCAACATGATGTTGAGGCACGATGGTCGGATCAAGCTGATCGACTTTGGCATTGCACGTATTTTCCGGCGTAGTAGGACGCATGATACTCAGATGCTGGGCACACCAGGCTTTGCACCACCTGAGCAATATGGGGCTTCGCAGACAGACGAGCGTTCAGATATCTACTCTTTGGCGATGAGCCTTTTTCAGTTGATGACCAATACGTTGGCAGAAGAAAGATTTGGTCTGCTCGATGTACGCTCGGCCAACCCTGCTATCTCACCTTCTGTAGCGCATGCGCTGGAGAAAGCGACCGAGCCCAATGCTGAAAACCGCTATGAGAGCATTGCAGTCTTCCGACGAGCATTGCTGGGCGTGGGTACCTTTGTTTTTGAAAAAGGGAATCCAGCCACCACGCCAGAAGAACTGGCGGAACTCTGTGCAAGCTACCCGGAAGAGGCGGCAGATTACTTATTTGCAGGGGAGATTGAAGCCTGGCTGCATGATATCGGTGCACCTGATTTGGCACGAATCACCAAACGGATTCGCGTGACGACGGGCGACCCCGAGTTGGGTGTCGAGAAATTTTTGCAGCTGGTGATGGGGCCGAACACCTCGACATATAGCTATGCTACAGGACAGGGTCGCCGTGGGACGCCTCCCGGCATGGATGCAAGCGGGTCACGGATCAGCCGTCTTGGAGACAGGCTCACGTCTCTACCCGCGCCGTCTATCGAAGTACGGCCTGACACGCTCGACTTTGGCCAGGTCGATCCAGGTATTTCACCTCCCATGCTAATCTACATCTCGGGCAATAAAGGAACCTCGGTGCGAGGAACCATTCAGCCGGTTGAGCCATGGATCATGGTCGATATCCAGTCTTTTGATGGAATGAGCACGCTTGTGCGTGTGCGAGTCGATAGCACAGACTTGCAGGTTGTCGGCGGGAGATTCCCAGTATCTAAACGCGCTCCGCTGCGCTTCGCTCGCTCGCAGCCTGTTTCAACACATTATCAAGGCTCTATTATTGTCCGCTCTGCCGGTGAGGCCGGTGAGTATCGTATCCCTGTCCTGCTAGACGTGCCTGGCTACAAAACCATCGGACCCAGCAGGGGAGCACAAAGTACTATCTCTTCCCCATCTAGAACATTGGAAGAGGACGAAGATGAGGACGACGCGTTGGTGGGTAGTGGTATAGTGATGGTAACACGTAGGAATACCCCAGCCGACCTGTCTTATCAGAACGCGAAGTATAGCGAGTATCAGGCAAAGTATGGAACACCCGATGGCGGTAACGGCTCCGCCTCAGGCAGCTGGAATCCTGCACAGGTCTCAGCGCAGCAACACATGTGGCTCAAACGAGGCCTGACTTTTGCTGCTGCTTTCATGGCTGCCAGCTTGTCGTACATGTTTTTTGCCCATTTTCCTTCATCAGCACAGGCACCGCCTTTACCTCCCAGTCAGGGGTTTATTGCTGTACTTCTGAGCATGATCCCCCTGGCAACGCTCGGTGCGTTAGTGGCCGACCGGGACAGCACTCACCGGAAGTCGAACGCGCTTAATCGCTTCTACGCAGGGCTGGTCATTACACTGAGCACGTTAGGACTTGGTGAACTTATATGGCATATGCTTTTAGGTGTTAGTGCCCCACCCTTACAATTGTGTACTATGCTGCTCCTCACTGCTGTTGGTGCGACTATTGGTACCAATAGCACGGTAAGTGAACTGCTGATAGAGCAGGTCAGTAGAGCGATGAAGTATGTCCGCCTGCTGATCATTGCCGCAGCGATGTTTATGGGCGGGAGCCTGGGCTTCATGTTGACAATGGGGACCGCCTTCAGCTGGCTCAGTCCTTTCGCCATCTTGCTGGGAATAGGGGTCACGCTGGCGCTCGTGATGCGCGTAGACCACCTCGTAAAGCGTCCGTCAGGGACCCAATCCCCTAGAAGGGGATAGGCTTGTGGACTGTTCTCCGCTTCAGGAGAGGCTGTTACAAGCCGCACCTGACTAGCCTGAGTGCCGAAAGGTACTACGTTCGACAGGTCAAGATACCAGGGAATGCCTGCTCTAGTTCCCTGCTCTATCGCCAGTGGTTAAAAGTCCTGGTGGGTAGGGGCGGTGCTGCTGACACGACAAGCCTGTTGAACTTTGGCGAAGAGCACCGTACTCCCGCAAGGGAGCGCACCGTCTTGTTCGGTGCGAACAGGTTTGGCCGTTCCTGCGCAAAACGGCTCCCCTAAAAGCGGGTTCCTGCCTATCGGCAGCGTTCTTTCCTCCCGCCGCGTGAACGCAGGCGAGTATCCAGAACGGAGGTTCTATGAACCAACCTCTGCCTCCATTAATTGTCGTTCTCGGCCCAACAGCGTCCGGTAAGAGCGGCCTGGGTATTGCTCTGGCACAGCAATTTCATGGAGAGATTGTCTCGGCTGACTCGCGCCAGGTCTATCGGGGTATGGATATCGGCACAGCCAAGGTAACGTGGGAGGAACGGGCACTGGTCCGGCATCACTTGTTGGATGTAGTTGATCCCCAGGAGACGTATACCGTCTCGCAGTTCCAGCAACAAGCCATCGCCGCCATTGCTGATGTTCTGGCGCGTGGGTATCAGCCATTCCTGGTTGGTGGATCTCCCCACTATATCCAGGCAGTGGTGGATCACCTGGATATGCCTGCCATTGCGCCCGATTACGCTTTACGAGCGCAGCTTGAGGTGCGTCCACTCGCGGAATTGGTTGCTCAATTAGAGGAGATGGACCCACAAAGCGCTGCGATGATTGATCGCAGCAATCCCCGACGTGTGATCCGTGCTCTAGAAGTCTGCTTGCTCTCCGGCAAGCCCTTTTCTCAGCAACGTGGCCTAGCGAATCCGTTGTATCGCTGTCTCTTGCTGGGCATCTCCTGGCCACGAGATGTGTTATACCAGCGCATCGATGCACGGGTTGATGAGCGCATGCAACAGGGAATGGTGCAAGAAGTACGCGATCTGCTCGCTCAGGGCATCAGCCACGAACGTCTGGAAGCATTGGGGTTAGAGTATCGCTTCATCAGTCGCTGGCTGCGAGGTGAGTTTACGAGTGAGGCCGAGATGGTGCAACGTCTCAAATACGCTATTCACGACTTCACGCGCAGGCAACTGACCTGGTTCCGCAAAGATAAGAGGATTGTGTGGTTAGAAGGGGATGATTTGATAAAGGCGAAGGAGGAGGTAAGCAGGTTTTTAGGTGAGTCATGATATACTCCCTCCAGAAATCGACGCAGGCACGGGCACACTTGCTCCAGTTCCATCCGTGCCATTCGACTCTGCCGGAGGAGCCGGCAAATTGCTCTCCACAGCCAGCCCACCATCCATGTAGATGTGATAGGGGAACAGAGCAGCATCAAACGCATTACTGTGCGATATAAGCAGCACCTGTTCAAAATGCTGCCCTAGCATTTCACCGGTGATGATGTCAACCAGGGCTTGTGTATGAGCACGATCTTGCGAACTGAGTGGCTCATCGAGCAGCATAAAACCGGGCGCAACCGCTAATTCACGTGGGAGTGCGGCAATCGCGAAGGCCAGGCGCAATGCCAGCGAGAGCTTGGTCGGCTGTGCCACCCGAAAGAGCTGACTGCGGAAGATATTCACCGGCGGCGGATTCCCACACGCGCAATTGGAATGAACCTCCACTGATGCTTCCCTCCTCCGGGTCGGTAGTCAGACGTACATCGCGGTAGCGCCCACAGGTGAGTAGTGGCACTAGCTGCTGCATGTAGTACTCCGTACGTGGCAACATCTTGCGCATCAGGCGATCATTTAAGGTCTTCACCATCAACCCGCCACGTTCCTTCGTCTGATAGTTGCGCTCCTGGAATTCCATGCGCAGACGAGCCTGCTCTAGATCGAGTTTATTGCCACCCAGTCTGAAGTTGCGCACTGAGTTCTAATTCCTGTTGTTCTAGCTGGCGCAGTTCCTGTTCCGCGGTCATATGCTTCTCTCGCAGACGGTTGCGGTCCTGCGAGGAAGATTCACCAAGGAGCGGCCAAACGGCAGCGATCTCAGCAAAAGCATATCCTTTGACGGTTGGACGATTGTGCTGTGCCAGCATAGCAGCGATGTGCTCTTGCGCTTCCTCGATATCTTGACGACACAAGGCTATTTTCGCTCGAGAAGCACCTTCCTGATGCTGCAACTCTTCCAACTCATGCACTATGGCATCTTCATTAGCCTCTTGCATTTCCTGCTGGCAGCGAGCACGCAACCCCACCAGCGCCTCAGCAAAGGGGTTCAGGGGCACAACCCAACTGCCCAGGGAACTACTAAATTTTGCCAGTTGCCGATAATAGTCGGAGAGTGACTCCTGATGCTCCTTGAGGCTGGCAAGATAGGTCAAGCGACGATTTTGCAACTCTACCCGACTGCCCAGGGTGATGTGCAACAGCTCTAATTGTTTGCGTGCGGTCGACTCAGCATTATGTACAGTGGTCTGACCAAATGGGATGCCTAAAGGCTGCACACGCTGGCGTAAAGAGTCCTGCAAACTGCGTAGGGCATCACGCAAGGTCGCCTGTTGCTCACGAGCACGTTCAATCTGTTGCGCGGGGTTATGGGTCTTGAAGCGTTCGTGGCGTTCTATGATCACTCGTTTGCGAGCAAGCAAGGCATCCAACGCTTCCTGACATACCTTGACCTGCCCGGTGATATCCGGCACTACCTCCAACTTTGCATTGATAGTCACCAATGCCCGTTCGGTATCTTTGATGGCAGCGTCTACAAGCGATTCCAACTCCTGGATGCCTGCTTGCGGAGTTCCTGCTCCTGATTCCGCCGCGGTGATCAGCGTATCGAAAGCAGGCACCGGCAGCGCTTCCTGGCCAGCCAGAACGGCAACCTTTTGATAGATGCGCTCTAGTGCTGCTTTATCATGGGCCAGTCTTGTCTGAGTCTTGTCAGTATCTTCTTGTTTGCATAGCTCTTCCAGGCGAACATACTCTTTGCGCAGCGCCGCTACCGCCTCCATCGTCACATTTACCTGGTTACGTGCGGCTAGCACATCGGTACGCAGTTTCGTCATCTGTTGTTGAGTATCGGCCAAACTCTCACTTTGATCGGGCACGCGCTGCAGGAGATGACTCACCTCCTCGATGGATTGGGGAATCGTGCCGCCAAGCGAGCGAATTTCATGCTCGACCTGCGTGAGCGCATCCTGCCTGCCTCCCATGCGCCCCGCCGCCTCGCGCGCAGCAACCATCATGCCAACTTGATTGGTAGCTTGCTGCATACGCTGATCGGCTATTTGTTCATTCTCACGCGCTCTACTATAGTTTTGCAGACTCCACCCCACGCCTGCAATTGCTAAAAGAGCGATCATACCAAGCACAGTAGCGATCACATATGATTGGTTAAAAGCCTCAAAACCGGCAAAACTACCGAACCCAAGTGTGAGGACAGCACAAGCAATCAACAATCCCATGCGAACCGTCGTCGCACGGCGTGCCGCCATGGCCTCGAGCGTCAGCTGCTCTTGCTGCTGATGAGCAACCCGCACATGTTGCTCTGCTTCTACCAGGCCTTGCGACAAGCCTTTTAAGCGCTGCCATTCCTCAAATTGACGGCGGATACTCAGTTGACGCCAACGCTTCTCTATCTCATCAGAGCGTTGTTGAACTTGCTGAGCTTCGGCTTCGACGAGCGCCAACTCCTGTTCAGTTTCACGTAGCTCTTGCTGCACCTTTGCAAGCTGTTTACCCTGTTCTTCTGCTGCCTTCTCGTGCATGATGCGTTGTGCATATTGCTCATGAAGCTGGCGGAATGCCGCCAGTCGCTCAGACAACTGCTGCAAGCGAGGCAGGCGTGCCTCTAAGCGTGGACGTTCAGAATGTTGCAGGTCCTCTAGTTCACGCTGGGTTTGTTAAATCTGCTCAATTTGCGAACGTGTATGAGCAATCTGCTCATCCAATCCGGCGGAATCTTCCCTGGGAGGTTGCAGTTGCTGCTCGTTGAGTTCCCGTTCCAGTTCTTTTATCATACTGACCACGGCCAGCAAGTCGGCACCCAGACGTTCCAGCGTACCAAACGAACTGGCGAGATCTTCTAACTCGTGTACCCGTTTTTCCAGGGCAGGCAACTCCTCACGTTCGCGTCGTTCTAACTCGGCAATCTGCTGCTCAAGTTCTGGCAGTACACGCTGCGCCTCGGCCAGAGCGTCGTATGCTGCAATGATCTCACCAAGGATAATGTCAGCCCTCTTCAGTTGCAGAACACGCGCCTGTTTACTCTTGAGTTCAAGGCGCCTGGTGTAAAGCTGTTCAAGTGAGAGGTCTTGTTCAGCAACCTCTGCCTCTTGCTGGCTTATTTCTGCCAGGTCGTCAGAGACGGTGATAGCATCAAGAGCCGCCTCAATATGACCCAACTGTGCGCTCAGGTCAGGAATACGAGCCTGAATCTCGGCGAGGCGCAGGCGCTCGGCGCTCTCTGCAAGAAGTTGCCGATCGTGGTCTGTTACCTTAAACATCTCGGTCAGGCGGGTAAGTTTTTCAAGCCCTAGCAACTTGCGTAGTGTGGCTTCTCGGTCACCCCCACGCAGGTTTTCCAGGCGACTCAAGCCCTTCTGCTCAACGAAGCAAGAGTTACGTAGCGTCTCAGCATCCATACGTCCTAACTCGGCGATGATACGCTCGTTAGCTGAGGTCACATCGGTGATGGGTGCTTCATCAGGCATACCCAATCGGTGTATAAATAAGGTGACTCTCTGCCCCTCACCGCGCTCGATAGTACGTGTCACCGCCAATTCTGTCACGCCGACCGAGAGAGTAAGCGTTACTGTAGCATGTGCAGCGCCATAGAATATCAGGTCGTCGAGCGTACGCCTTCTCTGCTCAGAAGTTGGGGACGCTCCATAGAGGGCAAAGTACATACATTCAAAGAGGGTAGACTTGCCAGCTTCGTTTGGACCCTGAATGAGGATACTACCACGCTGCGGAAAGTGCAGGTTGATCCCGCGTAAGAGCCTGAAATTTTCGACTGTCAGATGCTTAAGGATAATCATGCGCTCACTCCATTCATCAGAAATCCTTTCTGGATACCCGCCTCATGTCCTCACACGGCGGACGCCTGTACCCCGAGGAAAGACGCGAAGCGCTTGCGCCCGACATGCTGGGGGCATGTCAGCAAGGCTGCCGCAGCAGCAAACCCCTTGCGGGGGCGCGTTTTGGTGGGAACGCGCAAACCCTGCCACTAAAGGCATACGCTACGAGGTTGCCCCCGTAGGTGAAGTGGTCCTCGACAATGACGCCTGCTGGTTTAACGTTGGCAGTCTCAGCCACTTTACCCCGTTTGCCTGTTTGACTACCAACCGCAGAGCCTGGGACTGGACCGGTTATCCCAAGGTGCCTATTTCAGCAGGATCGTAGCCCGATGGCTTGCCTGATTGTATCCAGACAATGTGCCCTGGCTGAGTCTGGTCAGGTTCAGACTTGCAACAGCCTCGGCTAAAGCGCCGAACAGTACGCAAGCCCATCCCCGAAAGGCGGATAGGGTACCTGACGGGCTACCTTCGCTCTTTTCCCTCGTCCAAAGCTGCCAGTAACTCCTCTTTTGTGGCTTGTAAGGCTTTCTTCTCTTGCTCGTTTTGTGCAGCAGTCAGCCATTCATCTGCTAGAGCCACCAGTTCTTCATGCAAGGAGAGCCGCTCGCCGCTCTCGGCCGGGACGGCCTGCTCAGAAGTGCTCCATACTTCTTGTGTACCATCCGCAAGGGATGAGTCTGTCGACACGAGCGAGAGAGCACTGTCATCGATAGCCAGGGTAAAACAATGCTCTTCACCATAGCGCCGTACCTGGTTGAGGTCCAGTTGATGATATTGCCTGCGTGTGAGTTCACCTTCAAGCCGAAGTTGCACTATGGCATGCGTATCACACAAGGGGCGCAACCGTTCGATTACAAAGTCTGTACCACCTGACAACAATTCGCTGGTATAAATCACCAGCCGACGCAACGGCAGCGAGTCCACAGCGATATGGCTGCACCAGCGAATACCATCGGCGGCTAATCCCAGAAAGACGAACCCAGGGTCTTCATCGGGGTCACTAAAGTCCAGGCGCTGCGTGGCTCCAGCGACAATTACATTGCAATGGCCAATTCGCAGACGGCGATACTCGTGATGGTAGCCGGCCAGGATATAATCAAACACCGACTGGGTCGCAATACTGGCCCGAGTGACCTGCGTACGTCCGTCTAGCAAGGATGAGCCTAGACCTTCGATTGGCGCATGCAAAATAAGCAGTGTAATAGATGCACGAGCGATGTCATCCTGAACACGCAGTTGCGCCAGTGGATTCCCTTCCTGGTCAGCAAGTACGCCCAGGCCGCAGATGGCAAGACGCAGGTCTCGCACATCAACCATGACGGGTTCAAGTTCAACTGTCGAAGGCGAATGCGGAGCAAAATAGTGGAGTGCACCTAAACGTGCATAGCTGATTTGCGGGGCGGGAGCGACCTCGTTCAACTCCGAACCTGCCCCCCAGGCAGGATTGTGCGTATCAACAGGAGTATCGTGCATGCCACCAAGGGCAAAGGTGCGAATGCCGGCCTGCCGCAATTGCGCCAGCCGTTCCGCTACAAAGCTGCGGTCTCGTTCATCCGGGCTGGCTGTATCAAACAGGTCGCCTGCCTGGATAAAAAGATCAACGCCCTGACCCACAGCAAAATCAGTTGCGCGCTGAAAGGCCTGGCGCAGTTGCTGCCGACGCTCTTCGCGTTTGCGCGGATGCTGTGCGAATGCAGTATAGCCCAGGTGGTTATCAGCAGTCAAAACCACTGTGATAACGCCATGGACACGTTGCTGCTCGGGATCAGAGGCTAAACTTTGCTCCAAGTCTTCTCCTGCATTGTTCTCTGGCATAACTTAGCACTTTCATTCACTATACCCAGGACTAATCCATCTTATTGTAACGTTTCCACTGCTGCACGCATAGTAAAGAAGGACTATTTGGGGGGGATAGTAGGCTTGCCCCCGCTCAGGATGATTCTCTAGATACAAAAGTACTTGAGTGAGGATTGAAGATAGACAAAGATGAGTGAGAAAATGTAATATAGATGAGCAAAGAAATAGGTCATATTTTTAGCCAGGAGAACAAGGTGAATGTTTTTAGAGAGCGGGTGTCCATCAAGCGCCCAGAGAACAGAGAAAAAGGATGGGAACAATATATATTGAACAAGAACGGGAGAGCAGAAAGTTGCTCCGTTCGTTTGTGAAAAGTATCCAGGAACGTGATACTGTGACCTATGAGCATTCGCGCAGGGTAGCGACGTATGCTTATAGGATAGCACGCCACCTGGGTTGGACCAGGCGAGAGGCGAGCAATCTGGCATTGGCGGCATTAGTGCATGATCTGGGCAAGACATGGATCGCCAATGATATCCTCAATAAGGCGGCAGCTCTGTCTGACGAAGAACGACGTACGATAGAGCGTCACCCGGTGATAGGTGCGCGCATCCTGATTGGCTGTGATATCGATCCTTTTTATGTGGAGACAGTGCTCCATCATCATGAGACATGGGATGGACGGGGCTACCCAGAAGGATTGCACGGGGAGGATATTCCGCTCGGAGCACGTATTCTAGCTGTAGCAGATGTCTATGATGCGTTGACAACTGAACGGCCCTACAAGGCTCCGCTCTCCAAAGAAGCAGCACGTGAGTGGCTCCTGCTTAGTTCGGCGGCTAAATTTGACCCAACGGTGGTGAACGCTTTTCTGGAACTGCTCAACGCATATCCAAACTTCACCCTGCGTACATTGCCGAGTGAGCGAAGGCAGCGCACTTCCCAAGGGGCGGGAGTCTAGGATTTCACGTCAGATACCCCATGACTCTGCGTCAGGGGCTTGTTGCTAGCCTCGACCGCAACTCGCAACCCGTTAAAGAATTGTTCCCAGGAAATTGCGCGTGCGCGCATTTTCAGGATTATCAAAAATCTGTTCTGGTGATCCCTGCTCCACAATCACGGCTTTATCCATGAAAATCACATGATCGGCTACCTCACGGGCAAAGCCCATCTCATGAGTCACCACCACCATCGTCATACCTTCCTCGGCAAGCTGGCGCATGACCTTGAGTACCTCGCCAACCAGCTCTGGATCGAGCGCCGAAGTGGCTTCGTCAAAAAGCATGAGTTTGGGGTTCATAGCGAGTGCACGAGCGATAGCAACGCGCTGCTGCTGGCCGCCGGAGAGCTTGTGCGGATAGACATGGGCTTTCTCGACGAGGCCAACTTTGTCAAGCAAGACCATAGCACGCTCAGTCACTGCGGCCCGCGACTGATGTAGCACATGGATCGGGGCCTCGATCACATTCTCTAGCGCAGTCATGTGAGGAAACAGGTTAAAGCGTTGAAACACAAACCCTATCTGAGCGCGTATGCGGGCAATGTTGGCCTCACTATCCTCAACCAGCCGCCCGTTTTGCTCACGATAGCCAATCAGCTGGCCTTCAATATAGATGCGCCCGTCATCGATCTTCTCCAGATGGTTGATGCAGCGCAACAGCGTCGTTTTACCGGAGCCGCTTGGGCCAATAATGACCACGACCTGCCCACGCTTTACAGAGAGATCAATGCCGTACAAGACGGTGAGGGAGCCAAAGCGTTTGACGATCTTCTCAGCGCGTACCATCGCGCCGCCATTGCCATTCGTCTTAGGTGATACAAGCCGCGTTCGTTCCATCAGAGAAGACTGGTTGTAGGGCGCACCACAGCTACCACAAAATGATTCCTCCAGAGCTATCTGCGCGCCACATTGCTGACAAGTGCGAGGAGTTGCATATTCGTTACTCATCATTCTTCCCTCCCTAACGTCCACTTACTAGCGTACCACCGGTACGAGAGCCACCGAATCCTACCAGACGTTCAGTGAAGCTCTTTTTGTCCCCCAGATCGATTTTTGTCGTCAAGCGGTCGGGGTCCAGGCGGTTCTCAATCCAGCTCTGGATATAGCCCCACAGGGTGGTAAGCACCAGGTAATAGAAAGTGGCAACAATCAGTAACTCGAAGATCACAAACGCTTGCGAGCCGTAGATTTCAGCACTGCCGGTCAGTTCTTGCAGGCCAATCACCGAGGCGATGGATGTTGTCTTGAGCATATTGTTGAATTCGTTGCCCAGCGGCGGCACAATCACGCGAGCAGCCTGTGGCAGCACGATACGACGCATTGCCAGTGGATAGCGCATGCCCAGTGATTTTGCAGCCTCCATCTGACCCGCGTCTACCGATGTAATGGCTGCCCGGATAATCTCTGACATGTATGCGCCCTCATTCAGCGAGAATGCGACGAGGATGCAGGCAAAGTCAGGCAGGAGTAATGAAGGAAAGATTTTTGGCAGGCCATCCCAGAGGAGTAATACCTGTACCAGTAGTGGGCTTCCGCGAAAGAACCAGATATACCCACGAGCAAACCAAGACAGCATAGGAAAACGTGACGTGCGCATCAATGCAAGAAACAAACCAAGAATAACACCGCACGTTTGAGAGACGACGGATAACCATAGCGTTACCCATGCCGCATTAAGGAAGAGTAAGTTAGGGTCCTGGAAGAGGAAATGCCAGACAACATCCCAGCGAAACATGATGAAACCTCCTTGCTGCCTTCGGCAGCCCCTGACTTTTTTTGCTGCGGGCATTGCAGCCTGCGATTGCAGTGCCGCAGCAAAAACCTCTTGACAAATCGCCGAAGGTGGCGAGGAATCTTGAATAGTTACCTACGAGCAACCAGAACCTAAACGTACCCGACGCGAGGATTAACCGCGGTGAGTTCCTCGTTGGTCAGTCCCCACTTCAAGATAAGCTTGTGATAGGTACCATCAGCCTTGACCGCATTGTAAGCTGCCTGCACGGCGTTGAACATGGAAGTATCACCCTTGCGTATGACGATACCTTCGGGACCAGCGCCAATCACCGAGCCGCCAACTTCAAACTGACCAGAGTTTTGTTTGATGTAGAAGTCGGTGACAGGTGAGTCCTGGTAGGTTGCTACGACACGGTTATTTGCCAATAATTGTATGACAGCCGTCTGATCTTGCAGAACAGTGAGCTTAATGGCAGGCTTCCCTGATTTTGTACAGTTAGTGCTGGCCGTCTGCAAGTCAGTTTGTTCTATGGTGCCATCTTGCACACCAACAGTGAGTCCGCACAAATCAGATGGTTGCTTGAGATTGTGAGGATTGCCCTTTTGAACCAACAATGACTCACCAGCATTAAAGTACGGCACAAAATCGACCTTCTTCTGGCGGTCAGGTGTGACGCTGATAGCAGACATCACGACATCAAAGCGTTTGGCTGCCAGGTCATCAATGATGGTGTCAAATTTCGTTGTGACAATTTTCGCTTGCAGGCCCATGCGCTGAGCAACCACCGTAATCAAGTCGACATCAAAACCGGCAGCCTTATTGGTCGTGGGATCGATATATTCCTGTGGTGGGTACGTTGTATCGCTCCCAACGGTCAAAACGCCTGGGGTGATCAGGTCGTTAGGGGGAGCAACTGTTGGCGTCGCAGGATTAGGTGTGGGACCGGTTACAGTGGTTGTACTGGTGCCGCATGCAGCAAGCAGGAGGGACAGAATAACCAGGCTCCCCACGAGCAAGATGCCAAATGAAACGCGTCGTTCTCGCGTCTTGGGAAAAGCAGATATCATAAGATGACCTCCTCTAGTAAATAAATGTTGAGTGAAGTTAAGACTAGTGTAGCACAGTAGCAGGATAGGAGGCAAGGAATTCCTCTTGTTCGACATTGTAAAAAAAGATGGGAAATGTACTGTTTCTGGACGAATGTTGTGATACACTAGAGACTAGTTACGAGGGGAGAACGTACCAAATGCATCTGTAAGAGGGCCTAGAGTGGAGAGTATAAGATGCCCATTAATTTTGATCGCAGCGTTTGCCGTGATCTGAACGAGACCATTTTGCGTGAATGGCTTGTGACAAACGGTCTAGGAGGATATGCAGCAGGGACAATTGCAGGAGTACTGACCCGTATGGAGCATGGCCTGCTTGCGGCTTCGCCAATTGAGACAGCAGCACCGCAGCTCTTGCTGGCAAAGATCGACGAAGAGGTGGTATTTGACCAGCGAACCTACCATCTTGGCACCAACGAGTACCCGGATGGCATACTCAACCCGTCTGGCTTCGTCCACCTGGAAACGTTTCGTCTTGAAGAAGGCTTTCCCATCTTTACCTACCATCTGGGAGGTATTGATGGCATCGTGCTCGAAAAACGCATCTGGATGCCTCATGGATATAATACAACTTACATTCAATATCGCGTTCTACGCACTGCCTCAATATCAACGTATGAACAGATCAGGAGCACGGGGAAGAGAGAAAATGCCGACTGGAAGAGTCCAGAGAAAATGTCGAGTGCCACGCGCTACCAGGGATACTTCGAGGCGGCACAGCCAACCATCACCCTGACACTTCTGCCCTTGTCGGCCTATCGCCCACATCATCAACCTCAATATGGGAATAACAATTGGCATTTCCAGGTACATGTGCATCATACGGAACAGAACGAGGGCGAGCAGCAAGAACAGGTTACGCTGCCAAAAGGTGTAGCGGGCTGTACCATTCGTGCCTGGGACGGAGGGCACCCGTATCACATCTTTGCAGTTGGTCATCCCGAGAGTCAGACGACCTTTATTCCCACAGGAGTGTGGTACTGGCGGTTCTTGCGCAGGCACGATCAAGAGGCAGGACTCCCAGCCACTGATGACCTTTACCTCCCTGGTGTCATCCGCAGCAAACTTTGGCCCGGCGAAGACGCTACATTGACCATCATCGTTACTGCTGAAGAACTATCAACGCAGACGTTTAGCCCAGGCCAACTTGACCTCTCCTACAAGCGCAGTGTAGAGCGCCAGCGTAATATCTTGAGCACACAACGCTACTTCGGCGAAGGCGGGGAAACATCACAACAGTTGCGTGTGCTTCCGTTCGCAACCACAACTGCCCCTCAGCCCCCCGGACGCGAAGGATTGAAACGCGCTCCGCAAGCTTCGCTGAGGGGTCCCTACGAGCAAGGTGAGGAGTACCTGCGATTGCTCGTACAGGCAGGGGATCGTTTCCTGGCACACCGCTGCTTGCCACAAATGGATGGTCAACTCTCGCTCTTCAATGATACAGAGAATATACCCTTTGTGCTTGCGGCCTATTACAGCATGGCGGAGAGCATTCGCGATACATTGATAGCCCTTCCTGGGCTGACACTGACTACAGGCCGCTATGACGAGGCCCGCCGCTTGCTGCGTATTTATGCGCGCTACTTCAAACGAGGGATGCTCCCGGACCGCTTGCCAGCAGCTGGACGTCCTTTAGAAGAGAGTGACTATGGCAGCGTTGATACGACGCTCTGGTATTTCTATGCCCTTGACCACTACCTGCGCGTTACCCGTGACTACGAACTGCTTGACGAGTTGTACCAGCGTCTCGCTGGGAGTATTGACTGGTACAGGCAGGGCACCCTGTCTGGGGGACAGGTATCCAACAACGGCATACGGGTCGATACGATCGACGGCTTGCTGCAAGCGCAACAGGCAGGGAAAGCGCTCACCTGGATGAATGCCTTGGTCAACAATGTCCCTGTCACGCCTCGGGAAGGTAAACCCGTAGAGGTCAATGCCCTATGGTATCACGCACTCTCGCTAATGCATGAATGGTCGCAAGAGTTATATGCTATGGGACGGATCAACTATACGACGTGCAGCTACCAGGAGCAGAGCGCACAATGCAAAAAAAGCTTCCAGCAGCGCTTCTGGTATGCCGATGGTAACTACCTCTATGATGTAATCGATGGACCTGGTGGAGACGATGCCACCTTCCGTCCAAACCAACTGCTAGCACTGTCATTGCGCCATTCTGTCTTGCATGAACAGCACCGGCATGCCGTGCTTGAACTTGTGACGCAGCACCTGGTCACCCCCTATGGCTTGCGCACCCTGGCTCCGCACGAAGCAGCCTATCAAGGCCACCTCACAGGCAACCAGGAAAACCGGCTGCGCGCACTCCACCAGGGAAGCGGCTGGCCATGGCTAATCGGGCCATATGTAGACGCGTGGTTGCGTGTAGAAGGGTCGGCTCCTTCCACTACTCCGGCACGTAGTGGGACACAGTATGAAAATGGGTATCGAGAGCAGGCGCAGCGTATACGACAAAAAGGCGTCGAGGTGTTGGAACCTTTCCGTAAGCATCTCCATGAAGAGATGCTGGGGATGATAGGCAGCGCGTTCTCTGGAGATGCGCCGCATGAGAGCGGCTACAACATTGCTTCTGCGGCCAGTGTCGGCGAAATTTTGCGTGTGTACAACATTTTCGCGCAAATGGATGTCGGTCAAGAAGATCGTGCATTCTCAACGGCAATACACGGGTTTTGATGAATCTCAAGCACGACATGCTACTTTTGCACAATTTGACGTTAGGTTATCCACACTGAGTGTGGATAACCTGATGGTTTTTTTCCTATCTATTTCTCCTTAACATGAAAGAAAACTTGCACATTGGTTTTGTTTGCTCACGGTGCCCTCCACACCAGCACCGTGGTATCAAAGCTCCCCGAGGCGATGCGCTTGCCATCGGGCGACCACGCCACCGCAAACACAGGATTGGAATGGCCACGATAGGTATAAAGCAGATATGAGCCTTGGGAGGTCTGGCCTTGAGTACCTTGAGAGCTTTGGGGAAAGCTTTGAGGAAAGCCTTCAAGGCTTTGGATAATTAGGGGGCCTTGGCAGATCACGAAGGCACTACCAACTATAGCCAGACCAGCCCGACTCACAATGACCCTGCGTCGTGAGATACCACGCCGAGCAGCGTGGGTCGCGGGTGGCTGCAAGATTTGCCTTGCTGTCCTGGCAGGAGTAGCTGTCTGCTGTGGTGATCGAACAGGCTGTCTTGAACGTACAGGTAGCCGCTCGTCTTGTATCTGTTGCAGTGTTCGCTTCACCATATCCATGCTCGCCGGTCTCTTGCGGGCATCCAGCTCAAGAATCTGTGCCAGAAGGTGTTGAAGTTCTAATGGTACCCTCTGGACGTAGGGCGACGCCGAGCTAAAGAGGGCCTCCGACGCGTCTTTGCCCGTGAGTAGATGTCGGATTGCACCGTTGTCTGCGCTGTTCCGTACTGCTCAGGGGGCGCATAGCCTGGGGAACCCAGAATGGCCGTGTCGTGCTTCTGTCCTGGCCGGAAACGACGTGCGATGCCAAAGTCGATCAGGTAAAGTTGACCGCTGGGGGTGCGCATCACATTGGCCGGTTTGACATCGCGGAAGATGATCGGCGGCAGCTGGCTGTGCAGGTACTCCAACACCCCACAGAGCTGCATGCCGATCTCAAGCACCTCCCCAACCCATAGATGGCCTCCTTTGGTGCGGTTCACAAACGCCTCGAGAGTTTCCCCCGCGATGAAATCCATCACCAGGTACCAGTGCTCGGGATCGGTGAAGTGGTCATAGATGCGCGGAAGGTTGGGGTGCTGGAGTTCGGACAGGAAAAGCATTTCGCGATTGAAGGTATCGGTCGCTTCGAGCACCTCCTCGGAACTGAGTCCATGCAGGTTAATCGACTTGATGGCGACGAGCGCATCGGTGCGTCGCACATCTTGCGCTTTGTAGACGTCGCCGTAGCCGCCTTTGCTCACCATATCAACAATGCGATAACCCTGGGCGAGAAAGGCAGCAGAGGTGGCAGTGCTATCCTCGGCGGAGGCGTCTAAGGGTTGGTTACAGGCCCAACACAGCTTCGCCTGTGGCTGGTTGGCTGCACCACAAGCGTTACAAAAAAAGGGAGAAGAAGGTATCATACTTGCTGCTCCTTCTGTTGCTCACCATGGCCTGTTGTTTGATCAGGAAAGCATTCTCACCTATATAAACGATAGTGCTAGCACAATTTACAATGGTTCAAACAGCGAAACGTGGCAGAAAGAAATGGGCCAAATGACACTCCTCTCAGGCAAACACCTCGGTCTATACTTCTCCTAACAGCTAGATGTTCTGGCGTGGTATGGCTCATAAGGAGGAAGAGCGATGAATTCATTAACGACCAAACCTCTCGCCGATGGGAAACCAGAGAGGCTCTACTATATCGACTGGTTGAGAATGTTGGCAGTACTGGGAGTGTTCCTGGTCCATAGCGGCAACATGTTCGATATGTTATATAAACCAGTCAAGAGCATGGTGGGTAGTGTCGGCGCATCTGTGATCTCTGCATCCGGCGCGATCTACTTTATCAACTTCTTCCCAGAGTGGGCCATGTCGCTGGTCTTTTTGCTTTCCGGGGCGAGCACCTGGTTTGCGCTGCGCCATAGGACAAGCCGTCAATTCATCACTGAACGGTTTACACGCCTGTTTATTCCATTGATCGCCGGCATCATCCTCATTGCTCCATTTCAGGCGTACTTCGAGGCCATCAGCAACTCACTCTACAATGGCACCCTACTCCAGTTTTATCCCCTTTTTCTAGAGAGCATTCGCGTGAGTTGGAATCCTCAGTGGCTGGGAGCCTATGCTCACCATCTGTGGTTTCTTGCCGATCTTTTTCTGTTCTCTCTCATTACTCTACCCGTTTGCCTGTACCTGAAACGAGAAGTAGGCCAGAGGTTCATTCATCGACTGGCCGATGCCTGTGAAAGGCGGAGTGTCCTGCTAGTCCTGGTCCTGCCCATCGCCTTCATCCAGGTAGCACTGCAAGCATCATTCCCTGGCTATCAGAACTGGTCAGACGTCTTTTGCTGGCTGACATTTTACCTGTACGGGTACGTCTTGTTTTCCGACACACGCTTCAGGCGGGCTATCCAGCAACAAGGAAGAATAGCATTGTATCTAGGGATCGCCTGTTTCCTGCTTCTCATAGCATTATGGGTTGCTGGTGTTTTAGGGCCCTGGACAGAAATACCTAACTACTCTATAGGATGTTTGCTCTTTCAGGTTCTTGACAGCGTCACCACCTGGTCCTGGCTGATCGTTATCCTCAACGTTGCAAGCAAATGGGTCAATTTCAGCAACAACATACTTAGATACGGCAATAAAGCTACCTTGCCATTCTTCCTGCTGCATTTTCCCGTCGTTGTCGTCATCGCATACTACGTTTTGCCCTGGCACGCTAACATACTCGCAGCATTTCTGCTCATCAGCACCAGCGCTCTGACCGTCACGCTTATCCTGGCTGATCTACTTTACATGCGTGCGAGTGGCATGCTGACATTGTTCAGGATGACATCCCGCAAACACATTCTTCAGCAGAAGTTCGCCAGTTTGCAGACAACCAGGGAGGAACACACCGACAATCAGTTGCTCTCGCCGACTCAGAACCGTGTGCTGAGCGGATCACTAGCGTGAGCAGACAGTGAGCTTGGACTTATCCACAATTGTGGATAAGTTTTCCACATTTTCCACATAAGCGGGCAGTGTTCTGTCAGTTTTCCACAATTTTGGTGGATAAGTTTTCCACATTTTCCACACAAGTAGGTGGTGTTACGTCACTTATCCACAGAAATGAGGCACATTGCATTAGTTATCCACCATCATGGTGGATAAGTTTTCCACACTTTCCACACAGGTAGGCGATGTTACGTCACTTATCCACAGAAATGGGCATATTACATTAGTTATCCACCATCATGGTGGATAAGTTTTCCACACTTTCCACCAAATCTCGACAGGAGCCTGACACGTGCAGCTTTTTGGCCAGAGTATTCCGCGTAACCAACCCAACATCACAACCATGAGGCCAAGAGGAATAAGCGCAGGTATACGATGCCATGCTGCTTTCTAAAATGTAGTAAAACGTGTGTAACCACACTTCAGTACTTGCTTCAACGGGCGTCGTTTCACCTGACGTGTCAGGCCAGAGCGGTCCACCCTCCACAAGCGAATTTTCGTCCCGACGAAGCCACTACCGGGACGCCTACCGCTCATGCGGTAGGTTTACACGTACTTGTATTGTAGCACACATTTGACCACATTTCCATACAAAATTAAGCACTGTTCTTTGCTCCTACGTGAGTCAGGACCGTCCCGAATATTTGCTATGTCCGAAGTTGAGTGGCAAAAAGTGGATAAATCGGCCAAATATGTGGACAACTGCTTAAAATTGTGTAAAAGGCTAAGAAAGTACCTTTTGTACGTTTTACACCTAAGATCGCTTGAAAGCCCCGTCAATCATGCGGGGGATGAAAAGCGTTCCTTCTTTGGGGCAAGGGCAGGGGGAAATGTTGACAAAGTATGTTGCATCGTGCATAGTAACCTACATGGAGTATACGCACGAACAGCATATCGTACAGCTTATCGTGTACCATATCATCTGGTGTCCCAAGCGGCGGCGCAAGGTGCTGACTGGCAAGGCCGCGGAACACTTAGAGCAGATTGTTCATGAGGTTGCCAATGAGCATGAATGGCAAGTCATTCAGTTGGCTATTCAACCCGATCACGTGCATCTGTTCATTCGTTCAATCCCTCTACCAGGCCCTCGGATATTGCACGACTCATCAAGGGACATTCTTCTCATGATTTGCGGTAAGAATTCCCCCAGATCAAGCGGATGCCGTCTTTGTGGACACGCAGCACGTTCTACAACACGGCAGGCAATGTCAGCGCTGCTATCATCGAGCAGTACATCAAAAGGCAGAGCAACGTATGAGCAGGAAACCCAAGGGACTCCAAAATACGCTTCAGGTTCGTCTCTATCCGACACCCGAACAGGGTCGCTTGCTTATGGAGCATTGCCAGGAGTACATCAGCACGGTTAATGTGCTCATCTCTGCGCTGGATGCTGATCTTATCCCCCCTGATGATACGTTCAGTACTAAGGACTTTGTGGCGACCCTTCCCTCGTGCGTCAAAAATCAAGCCTTGCGGGATGCGCGTTCTGTTTTCAAGCGGTCCCTCGAACTTGACATCCTCCCTGTGCTCAAAAAGCCCATCTGTCAGTGGAATAATCAGAATTGGCACCTTGAAGCTAGCACACTGACCTTACCTGTTTCTCTAGATGGCAAGACGCAGCAAATCCCTATCTGCTGTGCTGATGTGGCACTCGATGGGCTCCCTGGTATCTTGCGCATCAAGAAGAAGCGTGGCAAGTGGATCGCCGATATCACGATGACCATTCCCAAGCCGAAGCCAGTGGAACAAGACGGCGTGATGGGCATTGATCTTGGGATCAAAGTGCCTGCTGTGGCCTATGTTGGAGGGAAGGGAACTCGTTTCTTTGGCAATGGCCGCTATCAGAGACAGATGCGTCGCCGCTTCTATTCCCAACGCAAAAAGCTCCAAAAGGCCAAGAAGCATCGTGCTGTCAAGAAACGCGAAAAGAAAGAGAGTCGCTGGATGAAGAACATCAACCACCAACTCTCTCGACAGATCGTCAATCATGCCTATGAGCAAGGCGTGGGAACGATCAAAGTAGAGTCTCTTGCAGGCATCCGCAAGGGCACGACACGTACAAGTCGTGGGGCATCCGCCTGCAAAAACAACCGGATGAAAAACACCTGAAGTTTCTACCAATTGACCCTTTTCATCAGCTACAAGGCGGAACGGCTTGGTATCAAGGTAGAGCAGGTTGACCCTGCCTATACATCCCAAGAATGCCCTGCCTGCGGAGAACGCAATAAAGCACAAGATCGAACCTATGTCTGTGCTGAGTGCGGATGGATGGGGCATCGGGATACTGTGGGCGCCATCAACATCAGCCGCAGGGCTAGCCTATCTGGTGACAGGGTAGGTGCCACAGGAACATGAGGCTCGGCCTGTGGACGGGCTGCCTGAGACAGCCCCCAACTGTGACGCGATGATCCCGAAGGTGAAAACAAGTGAGGGGGAGCCGATCAGAACCCCCGTCCATTTATGGCGGGGAGTCTCAGTTATCCACAAACGCGGTGTATGAGTTTTCCACAATGTCGTCAGTTGGTAGATAAGCGCCAGTAAATATCCACATTGCAGGTGGATATCTTATCCACATTGTATCTGATTTCTCAGTAGCCACGTAGAATTATCCCCATTACCTGAGAAGTTATGCACTAACGACCCGCTATTATCCTCTCTCTATTCACCTGTGGAGAAAGAGGGGATAACTTATCCACATGTATCGAAGTAGCCCCGGAGGCTAATGGGCGGTTAAGTGAAAGTATTGATATGGTGACGTTTGGGGACTTATCCACTTATCCACCGGCCCTACTGCTACTACGATAATATATTTATTGAGATAATAAAGAATTCTAATAGTAGATAGGGGCTGGGGATTTGTGGATAACGGGGGCTCAAAGCGTGTGATATGATAGGCCTATTGTCCGTAAGAATATTCAAAGAGGTGTTGTCAATCGAAGGATATGAGCATGCCTGGCTATAGCTATACCTGGTATCAATCGAAGACTGCTCTCAGAGGATGCTGCCTGGCCTTGACGCTGTTCTTGCTGCTTTTGCTTTCCTGTATACAAGCACCGGCGGCTCATGCTGCGGACCCGCCTGCAGCAGGTCTCACACTGCAGATGGATGTCGGATTCAATTCGTTCTACAGGATTGGCTATTGGACTCCCATACGGATTACGCTGAACAACCAGGGTCTAGACTTCAGTGGCACGCTTGCTATCAATACTGTCAGCGGCCAACCTGCGCCGGGTGGAGCAGTGACCACCTCACCCTGGAGTTTTGAAGAGCCGGTAATGCTGGGGCAGGGAACTCGCAAACAGGTCACATTAACTGTTCCTCTCTATATGGGGCTGTTTGCTCCGCACGGCATCCTGGCCAGATTACTCGACATGCATGGGCATGCTGTTATCACCCAGGAAAGCTCCCCGGAGTATCTCAATCCTGCCGATATTCTGGTCGGCATTTTTTCCGACCACAGCACAGGCTTCAATCCGCTGAGTACGGTAACGTTGCCTAACCGCTATAGCTCCATCGTCCTGGCGCCTTTAGATGCAACTACTATGCCAACGACGACGGCAGTTCTTGCTAACTTCGATATGATTGTGCTCGATGACTTTGCAACACGAACGCTCAACCCCGTGCAACTCAGCACCTTACAAACATGGGTGAACCAGGGAGGAGCATTGATCGAAGTTGGCGGCTCGGCCTGGCGACGCACGCTCAAGGCTCTGCCATCTCAACTTCTGCCGATGGAGATGAGTGGTACGAGTGTGCTTCCAGCAGGTGTACACCTGTTACCTGTGGGCAGTGCTAGTGCTAGCGAACAGTCACCAGTTGTTGATACGCTCCAAGAGCCTATTGTAGCCAGCACAGCAACACTGCGCACGGCAGGGCAAGATGCCAACTTTGAGACTGAGACAGTGTTGTCATCGGGTAGCATTCCTTTGCTGGTTCAAGCTCGGCATGGTCAAGGAGTGATTTGCTATCTGGCCTTTGATCCTGCTCTTCCACCCCTGGTCGGCTGGCCTGCCATCGATACATTCTGGAAAGGCCTGCTGATTCGCGCGATTGGCGATCACGCTCTGATCGGCAATGCGCCTCAATTCAGCAGCGGCCCTGGCGAAATCCTGGTGCGAGGGGGATTAGTACAAATTTTACAGCCAGCGTCGCTGCTTTCGCCCTGGATCATAGGTCTGCTGCTCCTCGGCTACATAGCCTTGATCGGGCCTTTACGTATGCTGGTTGTGCGACGCTTGAAGCAACCTCAATGGGGATGGCGAATCATTACGAGTGGTATTGTGATCTTCTCTCTGCTCTCCTACGGGATTTCTTTCTACCAGCGCGGGGCATCGCTGCTGGACAACAGTATTTCTATCGTACAAATCAATGCAGATGGCTCACCGGCCCATATTACCACGTATCACGGCGTATTTGTCCCCAACGAAGCTGATTTCAAGCTCCTACTCCCAGGGAACAGCCTGGCATTGCCAGTGTCCGATCTCATTCAGCCGGGAGGTCCTGCGTTCTCAGAAGATGATTTACATTCGGCTATTGTGCCTACACTGAATGGAGAAAGTGTGAATTTGCCAAACGTCGGCATCTGGCCCTTCCACGCCCTTGTTTCAGAACAAGACCGTCAACTGAGGGGCGGGATTAGTGCTCATCTTGCACTACAGAATAACAGGCTTAAAGGCTCGATAACAAATACACTTGACGTCTCCCTTAATGATGTGTATGTGCTGATGCCTCATGGCTTCGTACCTATAGGACACCTATCCAGTGGGCACACTCAACAGGTTGATATTCCGCTCCAGAGAGCACCGGTCACATCTGGTATTACTCTCGCAGGTGCGATCGCTATGAGCAATGGTCTGCCTGCATCCTATTTCCCTTATGACCAGGATCAGCAGCCTCGCAGCGATTTTCAACGCCATCTTGCTATATTGTCGGCTCTCAGCGGCACAGGATCTCTCTATGGTCCATGTGGTGCGCCATGCATTACAAGCGATATAGTGAGCAAAGGGGCAATCATTACACCGCCTCCCGGGACGCCGCTCACTATCAGCCTGCCCAAGGACAATGATCCATTGTTGCTGAGTAGTGCACCGGCCACATTGATCGGCTGGGCAGATGCGCCGTTGGATGCTATCAACGACATCACCATCAACGGCTCCAGGCCCAACGGTTTCCACGACAACCTGGTGCAGGCACCACTGGACATCGATTTTGCTGCTACCTCGAACGTTCCACCAGGCGTTATCGCAGGATACTTGATTGATGAGCAAAACAGCGATGCGGAAGATACCTCTCCCGATACCTACTCACTGTCAACGGGCAGTGTGACCTTTGAATTTGCGCTACCTAACACTAAGCAGGCGAGCATCGACAGTCTGACGCTGACTGAGCCAAATGCTATCGGCAACACGAATCTTCCCGTTGCTTCCAGCTCGAACAATGATTTGATTCAGGCACAACTCTATAACTGGCAAACGATGTCCTGGAATAGCATTCCTCTGACTGCATGGACGTTCACAACGTCGAATACAGCAGCATATCTTGGCCCAGGCGGGCGCGTGTTGTTGCAAATTGCTAACCAGGACCCGGAAGGATTGCTCATTTTTGGAAAACCATCGTTGAGCTTGAAGAGAAATAATGCAGGTGTATAACATCTCCAGGTTTCACTTCAGCGTAGAGAACATGATGATAGTAGTACAATAGGGTACCTGTCTCCAGAATTTTATACATTTGGATGTGATTACGCGACTTTCTGGAACATTGCTCGTTATATTGTGTATGGGACAAGCCGACTCGACTAGCCATAACGACCTGAAGGGCGCGATATGGATAACAGGGCATCTATCATTGACACAATCAAGGCAAAAATCGATGTGGTTGAGGAGATAGGCCTGATCGTCGCTCTACAGAAATCTGGCAAGTCGTTCAAAGGACTCTGCCCGTTTCACAATGAGCGCACGCCATCATTTTATGTGTTTGCAGAGTCACAGACCTGGCACTGTTTTGGTTGCAATGAAGGCGGAGACGTCTTTACGTTTGTACAGAAACAGCAGGGGTTAGAATTCCGCGATGCGCTAATGTACCTGGCGGAAAAGGCTGGTGTATCGATTGAAGATTATAGCAGCCGAAATCCAGAGGAGGAACGTGAGACTAATGCCATCAAGGAGCGGCTGCGCAAGCTAAACGAAGATGCATTGCTGTGGTTTCACCAGGTGCTGTTGCGCTCGAAAGATGCAACAGGGGCTCGCGCCTACGTACAAAGTCGTGGCATCTCGTCGGACTCGGTGATTGCCTTCGGGGTTGGTTATGCTCCTGAGCATCGGAATGGCTTGAGCAACTACCTGCTTGGGCGAGGCTACACGGAGCGCGAACTGCTGAGCGGTGGTCTGGCGCGAGAGCGCGAGGTGGCTAGCAATGCGGGGGCAGATGGTAGTGGTATGGGGGGGGTGTATGATTACTTTAGGAGCCGTATCATCTTTCCCATTCGGGATATACGCGGTCGAGTGATCGGCTTTGGTGGGCGTGCGCTTGGTGATGGTCAACCAAAGTATCTCAACTCACCGCAAACGCTGCTGTTTGAGAAAAATAGTGTCCTCTATGCTCTCGACATGGCAAAGGATGCGATAAAACTCGCAAAACAGGTAATTATCGTCGAAGGCTATGTAGATGCAATTATTGCTCATCAGTATGGAACGAAACAAACGGTGGCGTGCATCGGTAGTGCTATTACGGAGAAGCACATTCAACAATTGAAGAAACTGACAAAGCAGGTGACCCTGGCTTTGGACCCTGATGCTGCCGGAGCTACTGCTACCGAGCATGGGATCCAGGAAGCCTTGAAGGGCTTTGATCGTACTGTCGTTCCCGTGCCATTAGTAGCAGATGGACGCATGGCGGCGATGACCAGAGCAGGCAAGCGCAATGAGCCTCGCGGTATGATCCGGCTGGAGGAGCAGGTAGATGCAGAGATCAATGTGCTGCAACTCCCGCCCGGTCAAGACCCAGACGAAGTGATCAGACGAGACTTTTCGCTGTGGTCGTATGCTGTGGCTCATCCACTTCCGCTGATGGATTATTACTTTATAGCGAAAACGGCGGGGCTGGATTTGCGGCAACCGGGTGGTAAAAGTGAGGCTGCAAAGCGTTTACTTCCAGTAATAGGCATGATCTCTGATCGTGTCAAACGCGATGCCTATATTCGCAAGCTGGCGACGATGATTGCTATCGATGAGCGTAGCCTGCATGACGAGTTACGACGAGTACTGAAGGGACAGGCGAATACTGGTGTCACAGCAGCATTCTCAGCCCCAATGAGGCAAGGCTCAAGACAAGAAATGGGGCAGCGACATCATATAAGTGAGGGAGTGGAAGCGGGGGATAGACTTGAATCTTCAGACATAACAAAGGAAAAGGGGAAACATGGGCTTGACAAAAGAGGTAAAAGTACGTTACAATGGGAGGACTACCTAATTGGGCTACTTTTGCAAAATCCTGGGCTAAGTCCGCATGTTTGTGGTATAATAAACGATGGTGACTTTGCCGGGACAGACACGCGAGAGTTGTACCGCATTCTCAACTCTGTTTATCAACGTGGTTCTTCCCCCTCATATCAATCCTTTGAGCAGTTTGTGCCTCCTGCGCTGCTGGAGACGATAGCGAGAGCGCGTAAGAGTATTGAGTCGAGGTCGCCGTTGGAAGGTGCAGGGCAGGTAAAGCAGCCGTTCAATGCGCTACAAGGCTCAGGCGCAAACAGCTATTACAACTGAATACGGAATTACGTTACCTTATGAGCGAGGCACGAGAGGCTGGTGATGTTGAGTCGGTGCAGCAGTTCCAGCAACAATTGTTAACAATCCACCGGCAGTTACGAACGATTGACTCGGCGATGCATTTGCAAGGATAACCTCCTGTGGTGCGCGCCATGTATGACCCGTCGCGATGACGAGTGAAATCATTTACCTATTGGGTCAGGGAGCAGGAGCTATTATACGTTTTTTAATCTGAACCTGTTTTCTGAAGGGGGATGCCAGAATGGTGAATCAGGAACAAGATGTAATTGATCGAGTACGTAATGATCATGTAAGTACAGAACCCTTAAGAGATGCGTTCATTGGACCTTTTGGTGAGTCCATGTTGAGTGATGCGGAAAACGTTTTTGATATCGATACTATAGGGCATCGTGCTCATGCTGCCACGAGCGGAAGTCTTGTGACCTCCGTCGCTGAGGATGAGTCATATGACCTATTTTCTAAGTTACAGGACGAAGAGCCTATGGACGCCCTGGATCCAACGAAAGAGCCACCCACCGATTGGGAGCCGGGACCTGAGGATGAAATGGATGCTGATGTCATGGCAAATGCTAAGTGGGACGATCTGCGCGATACCTTTGGGATTGTAGTCGCTGATCTGGAGAGTAGCCTGGACGATCCCGTGCGGATGTACCTGCGTGAGATCGGCCGTGTTCCTCTGCTCACAGCAGAGGAAGAAGTCAGGCTGGCCCAACGCATGGAGCGTGGCAAGGCTGAGCGTCTCAAGCCTGTGCCGAATTGTCGTTACGTTGATGATGGCGAGGAAGCCCAGCGCCGTTTGACCGAGGCTAACCTGCGTCTGGTTGTCAGTGTAGCGAAAAAGTATATTGGTCGCGGTATGAGCTTGCTGGACTTGATCCAGGAGGGCAACATTGGTTTGATCCGGGCAGTCGAGAAGTTTGACTACACCAAGGGCTACAAATTCAGCACATATGCTACCTGGTGGATCCGCCAGGCTATTACCCGCGCTATTGCCGATCAAGCTCGCACGATTCGTATTCCCGTACATATGGTGGAGACGATCAATCGCTTGATCCGCATTAGTCGTCGTCTGCTGCAAGATCTGGGGCGCGAACCCACCTCTGAGGAGATTGCAGAGCAAATGGAGATCACTCCTGAGAAGGTGCGCGAGATCATCAAAGTCAGTCAAGAGCCGGTGAGCCTGGAGACGCCCATCGGCGAGGAAGATGATAGCCACCTGGGTGATTTCATTGAGGACCACACAGCGTTGGCTCCCGCCGATGCAGCCAGCCATCAGCTCCTCAAAGAGCAGGTGGAGGATGTCCTCGAAAGCTTGACCGAACGTGAACGCAAGGTATTGCAACTGCGCTTTGGCCTGGATGATGGCCGTAGCCGCACTTTAGAAGAGGTGGGCAAGGAGTTCCATGTGACTCGCGAGCGGATTCGTCAAATCGAGGCCAAGGCTCTGCGCAAACTGCGGCATCCCAGCCGTAGCCGCAAGCTGAAGGATTACCTGGACTGAACGTTGTTGTAGAGAGAGTATAGCGTAAGGGGACGCGACGTATGTCGCGTCCCCTTTTTTGTTTTTATTGGGAACGATGTCCCACACCTGGCAACCATGAGGGCTACACACAACAATGATGATTTGTCGTGGGCTGGAAGGTTTGTCATTGTGCGGTCGCTATACTGAGGATAGGGGAGTAACATAATCTCGAATCTTATCCCCCACGTTCTGCATCCTGGAGATACCTATGCGACTCAAACCGATTGAGGATATTCTCATTGAGCCAGGTGAACAGATGGAACCTGCACCTGAGGATTCCTGGCTGAATGATGTAGGGCCATCATCTCGTGCCCAATCAGGGATCAATAACGAGAAGGTATTCCTTCTCGAAGGAGAGACAACCAAACCACCATCTGAGTTGGGAACCTATTCGCTTATCGATTACGCCGAATTACTATCGCGGCAAAATACACCGACACTGGTCAGGCAAGCTCTACCACGACCGCAAGTTGAAGAGGTGCTCGGTTATGGACCACTTGAAGTATTGATAAGGAGTGAGGATATCTCCGAGATTACGGTGGTTGGTCCACACCTGACCTATGTTTTGCGTGACGGCAAGGTGGAGGAAGTACCCAACTGCTTTGAGGATGAGCGTCATATATTGCGTGTCATAGAGAATATGCAGCGGTGTGCCGGTCGACGCATTGAGCCAGACTGGCCTATAGCTGATATGCGCTTGCTTGATGGAACATCTGTATATATAATCATGCCGCCATATGCCGTACATGGACCTACCATCACCATTCGTAAATCTTCGAGGAGGCCATTTAGTATGACGGAGCTTGTTGAGCTTGGTTCAATGACGCAAGAGATGGCCGATTTTCTCACTGCTTGCGTGCAGGCAAGCTTGAATATTGTTGTATGTGGCGGAATCGGCTCGGGCAGAACAACACTGTTGAATGCGCTGGGATCATGTATGCCAACCGAGCGGCGCATCATCACTATTGAGGATGTAGCAGAACTACAGTTGAACCAAAGGCATGTGATAGCGTTGGAGTCGCGGCAGACTGATCTTGATAGCTCGAAGTGCGTCACTGTGCGTGACCTCGTGCTCCACGCCTTACGTATGCGCCCCGAACACTTAATTTTTGGCGAATGTCATGGCAGTGAGGTTGTAGAACTTTTGCAGGCAATGTACAGCGGATGCAGCGGTGTGCTCACGAGTGTGTATTCGCAAAATCTGCGTGATTGCCTCACGCGCCTGGAGGTCATGTGTCTGGCAGGTGGGTTGAATCTGCCCATAATGATCATACGAGCGCAGCTTGCTGCTGCCCTGGATGTAGTTGTGTACCTCACTTGCTTGCGTGATGGGTCGCATAAGGTGATGAATATTGCCGAGGTACAGGGGATTGAGGACGATATTATCAGGCTACAAAATATCTTCCACTACCAGGACAGGGAGGTAGATATGGTGACAGGAAAGGTGCAAGGCATCTTCAAATCGGGTGGGTTTCGTCCAAGCTGTCTGGCGAAATTTGAGGCAGCGAATATTCAGTTGCCACGTGCTTAGAACGTTCTGGGAGAGTGGTCACAATACCTATGCATGCGAGTATAATACTCAGGCGTGGAACATTGAAATCTATTTTGAGACAAGCAGGACTTACAGTAGACGAGCCAGAAAGCCCCGTCCATTCATGGCGGGGATGAAGGGCTCTTCCTTGTTTGAGGCTTGGGATGTGGGGCATACGTTGGGTCATCCCAGGCCAGATAGGTATCCAAAGCCCGCCTGATGATCTCAGCCATCGGCAACCGTTCGGCCTTGGCTCGCACTTCCAGTTGCCATTGCTGCCGGGTTGTGATATAGACGTTAATGCGTACTTTGTCCACCTGGTCCCTCCATGCTTGACATACAGTATAATAATACTGTACAATTGTAGCAGAGAAATGACGAAAGGGCAAGAGGCGTGCTGATCTACGAGTACAAACTTGACGGGAACAAAGCTCAATATGCGGCCATTGACGAAGCGATTCGCGTGGTGCAGTTCATCCGCAACAAGTGCTTGCGTCTGTGGATGGACGAGCGCAGCATCTCCAAGAATGACTTGCAGTGCTATTGTGCCGAGCTTGCCAAAGCGTATCCCTTTGCCCGCTCTCTCAATTCCCAAGCTCGTCAAGCCTCGGGCGGATCGGGCCTGGGTTGCTATTGCCCGCTTCTATGACAACTGCAAGCAGCACAAACCAGGCAAGAAGGGCTATCCTCAGTTTCAGCACGATAATAGGAGCGTTGAATACAAAACCACGGGCTGGAAGCTGGAGCCGGACGGCAAGCATATCCGCTTCACCGATGGCTGTGGCATTGGACGCTTGCGGCTCGTTGGCAATCGGCAGCAGCAGATTGCGACATTCCCCATCAAACAGATCAAACGAGTTCGGATTGTCCATCGGGCTGATGGCTACTATGTGCAGTTCTCAGTTGCCGCCGAGCGCAAGATAGAGCATATTCCTACTGGCAAGCAGGTCGGCATCGATGTTGGCCTGCTGTCCTTCTACACAGACTCGGAAGGAAACACGAGAGACAACCCACGGCACTACCGCAAAGCAGAGAAGAAGCTCAAGAGACTGCATCGCCAAGTCTCTCGCAAACAGAAGAAATCAGCTAATCGGAAGAAAGCCCGAAAAGCTCTTGCAAAAGGCTATCTGAAAGTGCAGAGGCAGCGTGAGGATTTTGCCCGCAAGCAGGCAAACGCGCTTATCTCGTCTAGCGACTTGATTGCCTATGAAGACTTGCAGATACGCAATATGGTCAAGAATCATCATCTCGCTAAATCCATTCATGATGCAGGATGGAGGACGTTCATCTCCTGGGTGAAAGCCTATGGAGTGATGCACAAGGTTCCTGTCATTGCTGTAGCGCCACAATTCACCAGCCAGGCGTGTAGCGCGTGTGGAGCGATGGTCAAGAAGTCTATGAGTGTGCGTACCCACATCTGTACAAGCTGTGGTGTCGTGTTAGACAGAGATCATAACGCAGCGTTGAACATCCTGGCGAAGGCGTTAGAATGTACCCTGGGGCACAGGGAAACATCCGGTTCGCCGGAAAACGCTTCTGGACAGACTGCCTCTACTCGTACACCCAAACGGGCTACGAGCAAGCGGGCTGGATGAAGGAAGAACCCCCCGCATTCGATGCGGGGGAGTGTCAGATTCCTATTGTCTCATCACTTCAATCGTCTTGTGCACGATCTCCACAAAGTCTGGCTTGATACTGGCACCACCGACCAGTGCTCCATCAATATCGGGATGGGCTATAAACTCGCTGATATTGTCGGAGGTAACGCTGCCACCATAGAGAATACGTAATGCGCTAGCTGCCTCGGAGCCGTACATATGAGCAAAGAGTTGGCGAATGAGCTGAATCACTTGACCAGCGCCTGCAGGCGTTGCGGCCTTACCCGTGCCGATGGCCCAGATAGGTTCATAAGCTATCACCACCTCTTTCACCTGTTGTGCTGGGAAGTTTGAGAGGCTGTGTTGTACCTGAAAGCGAATCACCTGTTCGGTCATGCCTGCCTCATGCTCCTCTGGGTTCTCACCAATGCATACAATGGGACGCAGATTGTGCTTGAGGGCTGCCCGTGCCTTCTTATTCACCAGCTCATCGGTTTCGCCGAAATAGGTACGGCGCTCGGAGTGGCCAAGGATAACGGTGCTGCATAGCTCACGTACCATTGTTGGTGAAATCTCCCCAGTGAAAGCCCCCTTCTCCTCAAAGTACATGTTTTGCGCGCCTAGTTCTATGCGTGGGAATGGTTCGGCGACCAGTGCTTCACGTACCGCCAACAATGAGATGGCTGGCGGGCAGAGAATACACAAAATATGTGGATACTGCTGCACTAATTCTCCAAGCCTGGGTAGGATTTCGTGGGTAAAGCTTGTTGCCAGGCTGGGACCATAGTGCATCTTCCAGTTTCCGGCTATGATAGCTGTGCGAGTAGGTGTCGTCATATCATTTGTCCTGTAAAGCTGCTACACCCGGGAGGACACGTCCCTCCAGGAACTCGAGCGATGCACCGCCGCCTGTCGAAACATGAGTCATCTTGTCTGCAGCACCAACATGATCGACCGCTGCTGCGGAGTCACCTCCGCCGATGATGGTCGTTGCACCGGCTGAGGTACGTTCAGCCAGTATCTCGATGATGGCATCGGTACCTTTGGCAAAGGCTGGTATCTCGGCAACTCCCAGTGTTCCATTCCATACGATGGTCTGTGCTTGTGCAAGGGCATCGCGAAACGCGGTGACGGTTGCAGGGCCGATATCCAGGATGCGCCACCCCGGTTCGACCTGATCACAGGCGACAACCTTATGCTCTGCATCATTAGCAACCCGATCAGCGATTACCACGTCACGGGGCAACAAAAACGATAGTCCACGTTGATGAGCCTTCGAGATCAGGTCACGAGCAACATCCACCTTGCCCTGTTCAAATAACGAGTCGCCGATTTCATACCCTTCTGCTTTAAGGAATGTATTTGCCATGCCTCCGCCGATCAGCAGGATGTCTACCATAGCGATCAATCGTTCCAATACCTTTATCTTGTCGGAGACTTTGGCACCGCCGATAATTGCTGCGAAAGGTCGCCGGGGTTCCTGCAAAGCTGCACCTAAGAAGGTAATCTCCTTTTCCATCAGGAAGCCTGCCACACCCGGCAAGTAGTGCGTGACTCCTTCTGTCGAAGCATGAGCACGATGGGCGGTCCCGAAGGCATCGTTGACATAAACCTCAGCGAGGGAAGCGAGCTGGCGTGCAAAGTCAGGATCGTTCTTCTCCTCTTCCTTATGGAAGCGTAGGTTTTCCAACAACAATAGCTGGCCAGGTCGCAAGGCTTTTGCCAGTACCTCAACCTCTGGCCCAACGCAATCCGTCGCCATTTGCACTGGCTGACCGAGTAGTTCACTCAGGTGTTGCGCTACAGGTGCCAGGCGCAACTGCTCAACAACCTTTCCATCGGGTCGTCCCAGGTGTGACATGAGGATGATCGCAGTTCCCCGATCATGCAAATAGCGTATAGTGGGCAACGCTGCTACGATGCGTGTATCGTCGGTGATGTGTTGCTCTGCATCTAAGGGCACATTGAAGTCCACACGCACCAGCACGCGCTTCCCTGCGACATCAATATCGCGGATAGTTTTCTTGTTCATTATGTTTACCTTACGTTTAGAATCCCTTCTGCGCGAGAAAGTGCGTCAGATCGGCGATACGGCAGGAGTAGCCCCATTCATTGTCGTACCAGGCAAGGATCTTGACCATGTTTCCTCCATTCACCATCGTCGAAAGGCCATCCACGATGGAGGAGTGCGAGTCACCACGGAAGTCGCTAGAGACAAGTGGCTCCTCTGTGTAATCGAGGATACCTTTCAGCGGGCCAGCAGCAGCTTGCTTGAACGCTTCATTAATCGCTTCTTTGGTGGCCTCTTTGCGTATCGTTGCCACGAAATCTACCACTGAGACAGTGACTGTCGGCACACGCAACGACATGCCATCGAAGCGTCCCTTGAGTTCGGGGATGACCAGTGCCAGAGCGCGAGCAGCACCCGTGGTGGTGGGGATGATATTCATGCCAGCCGTGCGAGCGCGACGCAGGTCTTTATGCACTACATCCAGGATGCGCTGGTCGTTGGTGTAGGAGTGAATGGTATCCATAAGGCCACGTTCAATGCCAAAGGCGTCGTTGAGCACTTTGGCAGTTGGGGCCAGACAGTTGGTTGTACAGGATGCATTAGAAATGATGTTGTGTTTGGCAGGATTGTACATCTCCTCGTTGACGCCCAGCACAATTGTGATGTCTTCACCTTTGGCAGGGGCAGAAATGATCACTTTCCTGGCTCCGGCACGCAGGTGTGCCGCAGCTTTATCGGCGTCGGTAAAGAGGCCGGTGGATTCGATCACAAGCTCAACACCCAGGTCGGCCCAGGGAATCTGTGCGGGATCGCGTTGTGAAAGGACTTTGATGCTGTGTCCGTTAACGATGAGTGAATCGGGAGTTGTTTCAATCTCGCCAGGGAAGCGTCCGTAGGTTGAGTCGTATTTCAAGAGGTGAGCGTTGGTTTTTGTGTCTGTCAGGTCGTTAAGGGCGACGACTTCGAGATCGCGTGGGTAGCGCTCGATCATTGCTTTGAAGGACTGCCGTCCAACTCTACCGAAGCCGTTGATGCCGACGCGAGTTGCCATGTAGGGTTTTCTCCTTTTGCGTTTTCAATAGTAAGAGTATCCGGAAAATAGCACAATGTGCTTCTTTCCATGAACAGATGTGTGCGGGAACCTCCGCCTTTAGACGGAGGAGGAAGCGCGCTCCTCCTCTCTCTGAATGATCCACCCCTGCGTTGGGCGCGCAAGCCGTCGGAGTTTGCGCGGCGTGACTTCCAGCATGGTTTGTGCTGTAGCTAGATCCTTGACGACAAATGCCCCTTTGACTCGTCTCCCACCGATGTAGCCTCTGACGCCCTTCGCCTCGACCAGTTCATACAACTTCCATCCATGCAGCTTCTTGGGTGCCCAGACTCGATGTTCCCCGCGCTTGCCATTGAACAATTGGTAGTTCCCACGCCCAACGCAGCGGATCTGATAGACCAGAGACCCCGGCTTGACCGCTTCACCCATCCCGCAGGCAATGGCCACGGCATCGTTGGTATGCGATTTGGGCAGGGCAAGCACCTGGATGCGCTTGTACTTCGTCTCATAGCCATAGGTGGTCCCGATCCTCTCGACCCCGAACTGCTTGCGCAGTGCTGAGACCAGAGCCGTCTTCACACCCGAAACATGGGCAGCATCCCTCAAAGGAGCCCTGGCTTGCGCCTGGATCTCTGGATAGCCGAACTCTGCGGCGGTCTGCTGGTCTTTGCGCCGATTACACGGCTCACAGGCCAGGGCAAGGTTGGAGACCCGGTCCGATCCTCCTCTGGCTTTGGGAGTCAGATGCTCCACTTGAAGGGGAATGCCGCTCTTGTGACAGTAGCTGCACTTCCTTTGCCACTTTTCCAGCAGATATTCCCGCACCTGATAGCCTTGTAACTCGCCCTGCTGATACTGCATCCCCGCGATTTCAGAGTGCTGCATCTTTTGCGTGTCGAAGCTTGCTACCTCGACCTTGATGTGCTGGACTGGTAAGATGGTGGTGACAAAGCGCACGGCCTTGATGGTTGCCTCCGCCTTCGAGCGCAGCGAAGGTGCAAGCCAGCCTCTGGACCGGAGACGGTTGGCAAAGCGTGCCGGTCTGTACCGCGTTTTGCGACTCCGCCGCTTCCGGCGTGCCTGCCGGCGCTGGGTCAGCTTGCTCGTGATGTCATCGCGCAGATGCACTTCAGCCTGGTAGACCACCGAGCCTCCCGTCGTCGCGGCAACTCCCACCGTCTGCGAACCTGTATCCACGCCAACGGTGACCGGTTGGGTATAATGGGTGGTCTCAAAGCGCAACTGGATGGTAAACGGGTCACGGCTGAGTATGCGCGCACGCTTGGCCTTGAGCCAGAGCCGTGCCCGCCTGGGCGTGGTGGGCATGAGTGGTGTCCCCTGCTGGGACAAGACAAAGACCTTCATCAGGTAAGGCTCCTTTCGGAGTACAAGTGTTCCCCTCGACACAAATACGACGCGGTACTTTCCGCTGATCACGGCAACTGACCGCATTGCTGGTTAAATCAGCGGTTGAAGGGTCTGCTGCTGGGGCAGCACAGCAGAGTCCGAACAGGAACACTTCGTCGTATCGTAGCCCTGTCACAGATGAGCCAGACGCACACTTGCTCGGCTGGCCGATCTCCAGGGCTCAGTCTGGTCAATTCGGCTTGCAAGAGCTTGGCTCCTACAAGCCTCCCCCTTCTCAGGGGAGGTCATTGACCCTTATCTTCAGGAAGCTCATTGTGCGAGGTATGCCTACCTCATTGCTAAGTATAGCCTTCGCGCCTCACAAACTCGTCACAAGGACTGCCCATAATATCACGAAGGGCTTACAACATTTCTCAAACGTGACCACGTACGTGGTGGAACGGATATGTTTCATGTGAAACATGGATTTTTCTGCATGTTGAAATGTGAGCGTTCCACCTCGTAGCTCTGTATAAAGGGTATCACGTGGTCGAGGGATGGTCAAGCTAACTGGAAACATCTGGAACAGGGATAACCCCTATAGAGAAACGTACATAATCGTCGGTGTAGCCAAAGCCAGAGCCGGGTACCCCGGCGATGCCAGTCTTCTCAAAGAGAGAAAATGCGTCTTCGCCAGGAAGCAGTTGACTCCAGTTGTAGACGGTGGCATCGTCGTCAAGGAAAATTTGTGCGAACAGGTGTTGCTCTTCATCGATCTGGCGCAATTGTGTGATGAAGCGCTGGCGGCGTAGGCGATAAAATGCTCGCAGCTTTTCACCCAGCCAGGGACGCATCTTTATCAAGCGTACATATGCCATGAAGCGTAATTGCCACTCAGCTGGGAACGAAGCCATGCTATTCGACCATCCTGGAGCAATTGCTGCTGCCAGTGCAGGATTGCCTATTGTAGCCCAACCGAAGCGATCCCCTGTCATCGTATATGTCTTTGAAAAGCTGCTCACAAAGATAGTGTGCTGTACCACATCGGCAGGGGCAAAAGTGGCCATGCGTGCCAGATCATCCTCCGGCTTTCCGGTGCCGATGTAGGCAAGGTCGGCAAGGATAAAGACTTCTCTTCCTGCTGCACGATATGTTCGCAACACGGCATGAAGATTGTTGAGTTCCTCTGGTGAGTACGCAAAGGTTGTGGGATTGTTTGTGACGGTCATGTAGATGATGCGAATAGAAGGATTGTTTGCGAGCAACTGATCGAGTTCTGAGGCTGTCAACTTAAAGCGATGTTCCGCGAGCGTCTGGAAGTTGTGCAGGCGGTAGCCGTAGGAGCGTGCCTGCCATTCAGGGACAGCGAAGCCGGGTTCGGGAAAGAGGATACCAACCTCGCCAACGTGTTGTTCGCGGTACATTTGAGCGAGACCGCACAGTACTTTGTTGATACTATCCATAGCACCCAGGCCCAGGTACACTTGATCGGTGGTAACTGACACCCCCCAGTCTTTTATTGCTTCAGCCAGCCAGGTGCGCAGAATAGGATTGCCGGTAGCTGATATGTCATAAATGCGCAAATCGAAATTGTGCTGCAGGAGTAATTGTTCGCATTCCTGCATTTGATCGCGTAACCAGAGGTAGGTTTTGCCTGGTGCTACGTAGCCATTTATGTCTTCGTTTGGTAACGCGATGCCTAATTCTTCAGCCAACATGCGATAATCGCCAGGACTGCCTGAGTCACCCTCACATTCTGTGACAAGGCGTAGATTTATGTCGCCAATAGTACGGTTTACAATTTCGGACTGTATGATCTCTTCAGCAAATTTGCGTTCGCGACATTGGCGCTCAAGATCAGAAACCATTCTGGCCATCATACGAATTGGACCGGCACCTTGCTGAAGGAGTGGTCGATAGTGGAGTAGCAATTTATGACGCAAGTAACGAAGTTCGTTACGCTGTTCTTGAAGTGAACTTGCGGAAGAGTTGGGCGAGTCCACAGAGGGTTTATGGGTAATCACCAGTATTGCTCCCTTCGTGTGCGCTGGACATAGCGCATCCTTACTAGAGAAGGAGCCAGGTCTCCATTGACCAGGCATACATAGAAGTGTAGCATATGGGTACGAGTGACACTCCGCTTGGGCTAGAAGCCCAGCGGCTTCTCGTCCCGTTCCCGACACGAGCTACGCGGATGAAGGCGCATCCTTGACCCGTGGGCGGTGCCATTCCGCCAACTACTGGAGAGATCGTCTCGCGTTCTCCAGATACTTTTGTACGTTGATTGGTACGCCTACACCGTGCAATTGTGTTCTCTCCACAAGTAGCGGTGGTCTGTGGCAACACGGTAGTGTTTTTACCTCTGGCCCTTCGCCAGAGAACCCGTACACTATTCAGTTCTCAAGGTACTGAGGAGAGTATAGCACAAAGCAGCAAGGGCTAAAGCCACACACGCCTAACCACGGCCATTGAAATGGCGTGGCTTGCGGCGGGCTCAAGTCCTATATCTGTCAAGGCAAATTAGCGATCACAATCGTTGTAGGTCGGCCATGTATATTTGACGCTTGATGATCGTCAATCTTAATTTTCCTTGTGTTCCACAAAGCATAGCACGCAACGTGAAACAGAAATGTTTCACGTGAAACATTTAGGAGAAAGTAGCATGTTTTACAATAAGCATATCGTTGTCACTGGCGCAGGACGGGGCATTGGTCGTGCCCTGGCATTGGAATTCGCAGCCCAGGGTGCAACTGTCCTGGTTCATTATGGTAGTGCTCAACAGCAAGCAGAAGAAGTGGTACGCCAGATCGAGTCGGATAGTGGTCGCGCAATGCTGGCACAGGCTGACCTGCGTCTACCCGGTGAAGCTGCACGCCTGGTCAACCAGGCACAAGAGAAGTTGGGTTCGATCGATGTCTGGATCAACAATGCTGGAGCCAGCGCCAATAGTGAAGAGGTAGGGGGATTAAGCGAAGACGAAATGTTTGAGCGTATCATGGCGGTCGACGTAAAAGGCACATGGCGCTGCAGTCGTGATGTGGCACCCTATATGAACACGGGAGGGTGTATTCTCACTATTGGCTGGGATCATGCCCTGGACGGTGCTCCTGGACTTGCCAGCCAATTGTATGCTATGAGTAAAGGCGCGATCATTTCCTTGACGCGCTGCCTGGCGCAAGAACTTGCCCCGCGTGTGCGCGTCAATTGCATTGCGCCAGGAGCAATTGAGAATGAATGGGCGCTGGGGCGTTCAGAGTCGTTCCGCAAGAAGGTGGAGCAAAGTATACCTATGCAACGCTGGGGCACCCCTGCCGATATTGTAGCCGCCGCTTTGTTTTTGGCTTCACCTGCCGCCTCGTTTATCACCGGCCAGGTGTTGGTGGTGGATGGTGGTGATGTGATGAGGTCATGAACGCCCGCATAAATGACGGGAGCTTGCAGTATCCCTTAACCGACACGGCGATTGTTCCGCCGTCTCTCAGGACCCACAATAGGCACCATGACGGGTGCCCTTGAAATGTTGATCGCAGCATTCCGGTCAGCGTTATCGGTATGACTGCACTGTTGACAGACAAAGGAGGCTTGACTCTTGCGGTTGGCTTTCGCCGAGTTTCCACATACACTACACGTTCTGGATGTATAGGCAGGGTCTACTGTATGGAGAGGGACACCCGCAAGAGTTGCCTTGTACTGAAGAAAGAAACGGAGTTGCCAGAAGGACCAGGAGGAATGGCGAGCACGCTGAGACTTGCGTAACCGTGCCTCGGTTCTTGACCGAATGTGCCTTAAGTCTTCAATCGCTATTGCTTGATGGTGGGCTTTGGCCTTCTGCACAATCCGTTTGGAGATACGATGGTTCACATCTTTGCGGAAACGGGCTTCCCGCCCAGAAAGTTTCTTGAGATGTCTTGTTGCCGATTTCGTCCCGTGCTTCTGCAAGCGTTGTCTCAGGGAGTGCAGACGCTTTCGTGTCTTCTCAACGGCTTGCCCACTGAACGTTTCACCAGAACTGTCAGTAGCCAGGTTGATGATGCCAAGATCGACGCCGAGTGTATCTGTCACTTCACCAGGCGTAGGCGTAGGAACTTCCAACGTCACAGCCAGGTAGAACGTTCCGTTGCGATAGATGAGATCAGCTTGTCCCTTCATCGCGTCTAGACGGGACTGCTGATAGGCACCGAAACGGAATGGGACAAGCACACGGCCAGAGATCGTCAAGAGGGACACAGTGTTAATGCCTTTGAAGGACATGACCCGCTCATCATAGACGAGAGCACCTAGGCGCCTGAATGTGGGTTTGATGCTCTTATCGCGTTTGTAGGCATCCGTTGTTTTGCTGATGGCGCGGATAGCCAATTGAGCAGGCAGATGATAGGAGGTACGCAACACACCGTAGGTCATCTTCTGCAACTCAAACTTGTTGGCAACCTGAGACTCGAAGGCTTGTTCAGCAATGTAGTCACAAGCAGCGTTAAAAGTATGCATGGTGTCAAGCAATGCTTGAGCCTGTTCAGGTGTAGGAGCGAGTTTCAAGAGCATCGTTTGTTTCATAGTGGATAGTCTATTCACTTTGAGAGAAGTTGTCAAATGGATAGCAATGGGAAGCTTTTCTCTGGCTCTCGCAGCAGGCAATTCCTCCTCCGCTTGAAAGCAGGAGGCTTCCTTGCCTGTTCTCTGTGATACCCCTTACGTTATCAGGCTAAATCTCATACGCTGGCTACTCCACGCTATCGAACACTCCTTCTTTCACGGCCTTCGTGAGCAGCGCGATATCAGGGGCCAGTACACGATCATGCTCCAGTTTAGCCACGTATGAACGTACAAGTTTGTACGCTTGCTGTACGCCTGCGCCAGGTTTCAAGGGCTTGCGGAACTCTAGCATCTGCGCAGCGCAAAGCAATTCGATGGCAATTACCTGCTGTGTCTGCTCCAGAATGCATTGCAGCTTGTGCGCACTGGTAGCACCCATGCTGACGAAATCCTCCATGCCAGCAGAGGTTGGGATAGAGTCGATGCTCGCGGGATGGGCCAGTACTTTTATTTCGTTGACCAGCGCCGCTGCCACGTACTGGGCGACCATGAAACCAGAATTTAGACCTGGGTTTGGTGTCAGGAAGAGCGGTGCACCGCCTTCATCCCAATCATGGGGCCCCATCAAACTATAGGTGCGTCTTTCAGAGAAACTTGCCAGTTGTGCCAACGCGATAGCCATAACATCGAGTGCCAGTGCCAGGGGTTGGCCATGGAAGTTGCCGCCACTTAGGACCGCGTTATCTTCTGGGAAGACGAGCGGATTGTCGGTGACAGCGTGCAGTTCACGTTCGAAAATGTTGGCGCAATACTCTACGGCGTCGCGTACGGCTCCAAAAACCTGGGGGGCGCAGCGTAACGTATAGGGGTCCTGTACCCTGGCACAATTGCGGTGACTGTAGTTGATTTCGCTGTGCCGCACTAGTTTGAGTAATCGGGCCGCGCTGAGTTGTTGGCCGTGCTGTCCCCGCAGTCGATGAATGCGTGAGTCCAGGGGCACATGACTACCCTTGAGCCCCTCGATACTCATTGCACATGCAACCTCCGCTGTTCTGATGATGCTCTGTGTGTCAGCAAGTGCCAGCACGGCTGTCGCCTCCATCAAATGGGTACCATTAATGAGGGCCAGTCCTTCTTTTGCTTGCAGACGCAGCGGTACCAGCCCAATCTCTTGTAATGCTTCTGTCCCGCTGCAACGATGATCGTTATAGATGACCTCGCCTTCACCAATGAGGACCAGTCCCAGGTGTGCCAGCGGGGCCAGATCGCCACTGGCACCTACCGATCCTCTTGACGGAATGATCGGGTAGACCCTTGCATTCAGCATGCCTAAAAGTGTCTGGATCACCTCGACGCGCACACCCGAATTGCCGCGTGCAAGGCTTGCGGCCAGCAGCAGCATCATGGCTCGTGTGACCTCTTCGGTCAGTGGTTCGCCCACACCTGACGCAGTGCTGCGCAGTAGATTGTACTGGAGTTCGATGAGTTGATCGTGTTGGATACGCACGCTGCTCAGGTGTCCAAAGCCGGTTGTGACACCATAGACTTTTCTGCCCTCGGCTGCAATGGTGTCGATGACTGCTCGGGCTGCCTGGATACGTTGCAGAGAGTCACTACCCAATGTAATCGGTGCGTCGTGACGGGCAACGGCCAGTACCTGGGCGATGGAAAGTGCATGCCCGTTGATGGTTACATGTGTAGGAAGTTTATGAAGATGTTCTGTCTTCGTCATAGAAGTTGGCCCTTTCTGGCTACGGTGCCTTTTATGAGCATTGTACCAGATAGGAGAGCTGGGGTGTCAGACTAAGGTGTAGTTAGCGGTGATGTTTCACATGAAACATTTCTCTGCCAACACATTCCTTGCGATCTGAGCGGCAGGTGCGGCGACCAGTAAGATCAAAGTGACGATGAGCAAAGGAAGGTTGATGAATCGTGCGATGAAAGCGAGTTGTGGGGGAGCAAGCAAGACAAGGAAATAGAGACATTGTGCCAGTGCCGCGTACTTTCCCCACACGGTTGAACCGAAACGTATTGGACGCGTAAAAATGAAGTAACTTGCCAACGCGGCCAGCAGGGGTACCAGGAAGCGCAGTAGCATCATCAATCCCAGCCAGGGCGGAAGCACGCCATTCTGGATCAGGATAATGGCGATGGCTGAATACAGGTAGAAGTCTGCCTCGCTATCAGCGATTTGTCCCAATTTGCTTTGTGTCCTGGTATAGCGTGCAACTTGCCCATCGAGAATATCGGTCACGATGCCAGCAAGAAAGACGAGCAACGCCAGCCAGGACGGAGTGCTGACTCCGCCAAGCAGTCTTCCGAGTAAAAATGAGGCTGCCAATCCGCGTAGCCAGGTGAATGTATTAGCAACGCCAATTGTTGGCAAGAGTTCGCCTGTCCGTGTCTGGCGGTTCAGACCGAGGTGCCAGAACAGGTCGCTTTGCTGCCACACGACACAAAATAGAAAGCCCGGTAGGAGACGAATGGTCGTACCTGGCCCTTCGAGGAAAAAGTTAATAAGCAGTATAGCAATCACAAATGTGCTGATGAAGACCGTGATGTGAGTCCAGGAACGTTTCAGCGTAGGGTGTGCCTGCGCTGTGTTCCATGACATCTCCCAGGAACGTCTAATGAAATGCCACCAGCCCAGAGGACTAAACTTCTCCTTGCGTAGCGTTGTCAGCAGGTCGATGACAAACTGATTTTGACTATCGACGGTATAGCTCAAATGCAGATCCTCAATTTTTAGCGCGAATGTTTCACGTGAAACATATAGATATCTGCCTCACCACTTCACCAGGACGGATTGAACCAGGTTGACGCCAAAATGGTAGCCAATTTCATGGTAGTCGTTGATCGACCAGAGGGTAAGTTCGCAGCGTTTACCTACTTCTATGCTACCAATATCATCCTGAAGTGCGAGGGCACGAGCGCCGTTAATGGTTGCGGCCATCAATGTCTCTTCAACCGTCATGCCCATTGAAGACATTGCTAACCCCATCATCATTTGCATATTTTCACAATAGGAGGTGCCGGGATTACAGTCAGTTGCCAGTGCTACATGCAGGCCGCGATCAATGAAACGCCGCGCTGATGGATAGGGGCTGCGTAACGTATAAGAGACTCCTGGCAGCAGAGTTGCCACCACGCCCGCTTCACGCATGGCATCCAGGTCAGTATCACTGGCAAAATCGAGGTGATCGGCAGAGACCGCGCCTAATTCTGCCGCAAGTCTCGCCCCACCGGATGGGCTGAGTTGGTCGGCATGGATTTTGAGTTGGTAGTCTAATTCCTTCGCCTGGGTAAGAATGCGGCGACTCTCTTCGAGCGTGAATGCCTCGCGTTCGCAAAATGCATCGCAGAAACGTGCCAGGCCGACAAAAGATGGCAGCATCTCTTCAACGATCAGATCGACATAGGCGCTGCGCTGCTCCCGGTACTCGGGAGGTATAGTGTGTGCGCCAAGAAATGTTGGCACTACTCGTATATGCCCAGGTTTATTGATGCCGCTTTCACCAAGCGCGTTGAGGTTGTTGATAATGCGCAGACATGTTTCCTCGGTGATGGTATCCAGTCCATAACCTGTTTTCACCTCAACCGTTGTCGTGCCATGAGTGTGCATGCTAGCAAGTCTAGCTCTTGCCAGTTCCATCAATGTCTCTGTATTTGCACTGCGGGTCGCATTCATCGTGGTCAGAATACCTCGTCCCTGAGCGAGTAACTCACCATAACTGACTCCCGCATGGCGCAGATGAAACTCCTCTGCACGGTCTCCAGCAAATAGCAGGTGGGTATGGGAATCGACAAGTCCGGGTGTGATAACTGCTTCCTGGGCGTCGACGATCGTAATGCCGTCTTTAGAAGCGGCTGTCGTGTGTTGGAACATTGGTTCTGCATCATCATCGGGACCGATCCAGACAATCAGGCCACGATGTACTGCTAGTGCCGCGTGTGGAATAACCTGTAACGGGCCGCTTGCTCCGGTGATGGGTTGCTGCGCAACGGTGACGAGTTGTCCAATATTGCGAATGACTGTGCTAGCCTGAATACTTGGTTGAGATGGATTGGACATCATAAGCTGGGCCTCCTTTTGGATAGGTGTCTCTCACACGTTATAGCATACTTCAGGCCGCGCGTCGAGTAGGAGACTTGCTGAACACTAGCAGAATTTGTTACACTGTTGACAGATCATACACAGCTTGATTTCTTAAGAGGAGAGCAGTCGTGCGAGCAATTGACGATAGTAGTCCCAGGTATGCTGCTGTCCTGCGTGAGCTACTGATCTGGAAACAATTGCCAGAAAGTGACCTGGCACGCCTGGTGCATGGATACTTCTTGATTACCGATGACTTTCGTGAGATGGAGGATCAAGGATTGCTCACGATGCAGTTCATCGGCGATGAATACATCATCACCGTCACCACATTAGGGCGTCTCTGGCTAGAGCAGTATGAGAGCAAGGAGCGTGAGAATGCCAACCAAATCTGAAGGAAACCTATATGAAGAAGAGGCGTTGCCGTATACCACGATTGGTACGGATGAAGCCAAGCGCATGATTGACGCGGGAGCGCATGTCATTGATGTGCGTCAACCGGATGAGTGGAATCGCGGTCATATCCCCGAAGCAACATTGCTTCCCCTCGATGGTATCTACGCCTTCGGTGCAGCACTTAAAAAGCTGAACCTGCCCGAGGACGCAGATGTCATCTTTACTTGTACCATGGGTCAGAGGAGCGCCGCAGCATCTGAAATTGCACTGCTCACGGGGCTTAAGAAGGTATACAACCTAGCAAATGGCATGAATGGCTGGGTAGCGCGTCGCTGCCCCATCGAACGCTAAACTTTTTACCAAACCGCGCCGTAAAGCCCCGGCATTCATGCCTGGAGAGAGAAGGCGCGTTCCTTATTTGGGGCAGGGTCACCGGGGCATCCTGGCATCCTTGCCCGCTGGACAATGGAACTCATCTGCAGTACAATGGAGGTTATGAAAACGTTCGAATACCGCTTATATCCAAACCAGGAACAAGCCCGCTTGCTCATGGCCTGCCTCATCGAGTCGCGGCATCTGTATAACCAGATGCTGGCTGCCTCCAAGCAGCACTATGAAGAGCACGGCACGTTCCTGTTGAAGGACGATCTGACGGCTCGCTTCAAAGGACGAGGTGGTGCCCATGTGCCCGCTTCTGCCGTCCAGATGCTCGCAGATCGCCTGGAGAAAGCGTTCCAACGCTTCTTTGCCCGCAAGGAACTCGGTGAGAAGGGTGGCTTCCCGCGCTTCAAAACCCCCAATCGCTGGCACTCGATCCAACTGCGGCAACACAAAACGGACTTCTCGCTTGCCCCTGATGGGAAGCATTTGTCCGTCCCCAAGAAGCTTGGGACCTTCCTCAAGATCAAGCTTCATCGTCCACTGGAAGGAAGACCGCACACCTGTCATTTGCTGCATCGGGCGGATGGACACTGGTACGCCCTCATTGTCTGCCAGACGGAGCCTCAGAGCGACCATGCTCCCGCTTTATGTTCGCACCCCGCTATCGGCATCGATGTGGGTTTGAAAGTCTTTCTGGCCGACTCCGAAGGCAAGGCCGTCGCAAACCCGCGCTTCTTTCGCACGAGCCAGCAGACCCTCAGACGCAAGCAACGCCAAGTGTGCAGACGCAAGCAAGGCTCGCAAAGGCGCAAGAAGGCGGCACGGAGTACGGCGCAAACCCATCTGAAGATCAAGCGACAGCGCCGTGATTTCCACTTCAAAGTGGCCAAAGCGTACAGCGAGCAGTATCAGCAGATTGCCGTTGAGAACCTCAATATTGGTGGGATGGTGAAAAATCATCATCTGGCGAAATCCATCCTAGACGCCTCCTGGGGCGCGTTCCTCGACATCCTTGAAGCCAAAGCTGAGAATGCTGGACATCGAGTGATCCGAGTCAACCCGCGCTTCACCACCCAGGCGTGCAGCCACTGTGGGGAACGGATGCAAAAGTCCCTCAGTGTGCGAACGCATATCTGCACCTCCTGTGGGTTCGTGGCTGACCGGGATGTCAATGCTGCTCAGAATATCTTGCAAAAGGCTGGGGCACAGCCTTCAGGGACGGTCTCCGATGGGAGTCCGGGTGAACTGAGAAGCCTCCGGCTTTAGCCGTGGGGAGTTGTCACAACGTTGCGTACTCGAGAGGAGAAGAACGATGCCCCTACTAGAAGGAAAAACGGCGCTTGTTTTTGGCATTGCGAACCATCGCTCCATTGGCTGGGCAATTGCACAATCGCTGGCCAGGGAGGGCGCTCGCCTCGCTTTCACCTACCAGGATCGTATGGAGAGGTATGTGCGAGATTTAGCGGCGCAAATTCCCAATACGCCGGTCATGCCCTGCGATGTGCAGAACGACAATGAGCTGGACGCAGCGTTCGAGCAGGCGAGTGAAGTTTTCGGCGGAGGGCTTGACATTCTGATCCATTCTGTCGCTTTTGCCCCCAAGCAAGAGTTAGACAACCCCTTTTTTGAGACGACTCGTGAGGGATTCCATACGGCGTTGGATATCAGCGCCTATTCGTTGATCGCGATGGCGAAACGAGCCAGGCCCCTGATGCAGGTACGAGGAGGTGGCAGCGTAGTCACAATGACCTACATGGCCAGTGAGCGTGTCATGCCAAAGTATAACGTCATGGCGGTTGCCAAGGCCGCCCTGGAGTGTAATGTGCGTTACCTGGCTTATGAGTTGGGGGAACATAACATTCGTGTGAATGCAATTTCTGCCGGGCCGCTTAATACGCTGGCAGCTCGTGGTGTCTCTGGTTTCACTGCCTTCCGTGAGCAGATGGCCCATGTTGCACCACTGCAGCGCAACATTGATCAGAGCGAGGTAGGCGACGCTGCCCTCTTTTTATGCAGCCCGCTTGCCCGTGCCATTACCGGCGAGATTCTCTTTGTTGATGCAGGCTACAACATCATGGGGGCGTGATCCAGCCCTCGCTCTGGGCCGAAGTATTGATACGCGCTCCGCTTCGCTGAGGCGGTGGGCACGATGATGGCTTTTAACAAAATAACCTGGAGATGTCGTTGGTTTGCCGGAGGCCGATAAATCGGCGGTGGGCACGATAAATCGGCCCCTACAGACGTGTCGTCCCCGTTCACGGTGTCCGGGATTTTTTTTAAAATTCATAATCGGCCCCTATTGTTCGACGCGCCGAGTGGTGGGGGGCGGGGCAGGTTCACCACAGATAGTACAGTAGCGTGCATTAGGGCGGTTCATATGACCGCAAGGCCAGGGACGTAGCCCGCCAGATGCCCCAGCGGTGGCTACAGGCAAACCCGATAACGTGCTAGATGGTTGCGTTGGCCACTGCCCAGACTGCATTGTTGTCGGGGGTGCGCCAAACGCCGTCAACCCATCTGCCTGCTGTGGTATCTGCATCGCTTGGGGAGGAGACACAGGCCGATTCTGTCCCTGCTGAGGTATAGGAGGCGGCAGAGGTGTCTGCATGGTACGTATCGTAGCAGCCTTATTACTGCGTCGCCGCAATGTGAGTACGAATAGGGTCAGTGCCGCCAGTACGATAACAACCACCCCTGCAAGGATAGCCCAGAAAACCCACGCAAAGGATGAGCTAGAGTTAGTAGGTGCTGGTGCTTGAGCAGGTGTCGATGCTGGTTGTTGCACCTTCTCCTGCTGTGCCTGTGACTGTGCATATTGCAGGTAGGGCAGAATAGCTTTGAACTGGGGATAGTTGATATGAATTGATGCAAGCTCCTGCTGTGCCTTGTGCCAGTGCCCAGGCGTAGTAGCTGCATAGTCGTTGAAAGCCTGGCTCCAGGCCTTCTCAAATGGCCCTGGCGTCGTATCCAGGTGAAGACTTTGCACCAGCTTTCTTGCACTGTTGCTGGCCTGTAAGAAAGCTGTGCTACCTGGTGAGTCAGGACTGGCCAAGAGAAAGCTGACGATGCCCACTACATTGCCGTTACTATCCAATGCTGGCCCACCGCTATCACCGTGTTCCACATTCCCGCCGACCTGGATCACCTGTGCCCCTTGATCGGTCGTCTTAATAGAACTTACAGTAATCTGGTTGACCGATGAGGTCAACAGGTTTGTCGGCAGAGTACTAACATCACCATTGCCAGGAAAACCAATAATCGTCAGCATGTCCTGTTGCTGAACGCCAGAAGAATCACCCAGTTGGACGCTTGCCATATCGTTTAAGCTGGCATGCACGATAGCGACATCATTTTGGTTGACTGCACTTTCCGCTTCGATGCGATCAACAGGTGCCTGAAACTGCTGAGGTACACTGTTAAGGGTAGATGCGTCCAGCGGGCCTGTGTAATCGGTGCTCAGAAAGACCACACTCTGTGAGGTACCGTAACTCGGGTCAGAAGGAAGTTGCCCACTAGTGAGTTCCTGCGTCACCTGATCCTGCGTCACCGGTGGGTTTGGTTTTAGGTTCTGGTTGATATAGTTTGCTACATCGGGTGATGCTTGCATGTCAAGAGGCTGGCTCAACTGCTGATCGTGTGGAAGGTTGACAACATGGTCTGCGGTCAAAATGTCGCCATGAGCACTGATGAGAGTGCCACTGCCCGAAAACGTCAGCGTATAACCGTTACCGATTTGGGGAAATGTCATGCTCTTTGTCAGCGAAAAATGTACGCTCAGTTGAGCATTGAGTTGAGTATAAATGCGCACAACGGCAGGTTTGGCTATGTCAATTGCACGTACCACAGGATCAGTAACATTGCCACCAGGAGTCCCACTAGCGTGTGCCACCGGAGTGTTTCCGGCTACGCCGATCGTATAAAAAAACACCATTCCAAATGCAAGTAATGTATGCAGCAACCAACGCTGTCGCTGTGGTGCTATGGAGTTAGACATTCTCGTGTACATCTTAGGTAACCTGCCCTCTGCGATAGGGGTCTTTATTCTCTAGTGTAATCATATCATATAAGCTTTGTTACGTGCGGTCGGCTCCGGACGCGGGTCTCTATCCGACGGAAGAGTCGTCGCCAGAGCAATGTTCTACTTCTTTACGTATTAGACGCTCAGGGGTGGCAAAAGTGCGTACGCAAGTTTCGGAAGAATGGAAAATGTAGACTTGCTTTATGCCATACCTAAAGGTATAATTTATGAAGTGTTTTCCCCAGGTAAGTATTCAGGAGACTTTTGCCTTGAGCAATAACTATACATCGGGTTCTGGCGACGGAGCATCAGATAACAATCGTGAGTTGATTAGTCGTCGTGAAGGGCGCGTGAGTATTAATACCGGCCAGTTGCCAGTTGTGGGTCCGGTACGTAGCTACCCAGGCTCTTTTGACTTCGAGAGTATGTTACTCGCCTTGCGCGAATTGTTCGCGCTTGATCGTCAAGTAGCCAGCCAGCCTGACTCTTCACGCTGTGGCATTTGCTATCTGCATTTCACGATCAACGAATTACGATATCGAGACGAAGAGGGGTTTTATGTGTGTCATAGATGTGAAAGTGCGCTCAGTAATCAGGTGATGCCTATGTTAAGGCGACAACAAAAATAGAACCCGCGCTATTCGACCACAGCCGCCTCTTCCTCTGCTGCCGCTTCTTCCTCGGTCAATTCACGCAGGTCCTCCGGTCGATCCAGGCGATCCAGGAAGAGGATGCCATCGAGATGGTCGATCTCGTGCTGCAAGATACGCGCGAACCAGCCTTCAGCATTGACACGTACCGGCTTGCCATGGGCATCTTGTCCCCTGACGGTCACTTTTGTTGCACGCCGGATATTGTCACCGACATAGCCAGGGATACTCAAGCATCCTTCCGTGCCGAGTTCCTCCCCTTCAGTCTTGATAATTTCTGGATTGACCATGGCGACCTTGTGGTGAACAATGCTGTCGTCTGCCCTGTGCTCTTCATACTCTGCAACAAAGATACGCACTGATCGTGCAATCTGTGGGGCTGCCAATCCCACGCCATGTGCAACATGCATTGTTTCAAACATATCGTCGATGAGCCGCTGAATGGATGTATCGAAGCGATGTATCTTCTTTGCCTTCTGACGAAGTATAGGGTTCTCTGCTGTAATGATATTCTGAATTGCCATGAAGGGTATCCTCTAGTCCTTTAGCCGGACTATATGATTATGAATGGGCCATTGTCATGAACCCCATAGCTAAAGCTAGGGGCTTGTGTCTACGCTCCACCACAACTCAGACACCCGAAGGAGCTGCTTTGGCTTTATCACGCGACACATCACCTCGCATCACGCGAGGTATAGGGCACCATGACAAGGTACCCGTCCTTGCCCACCGGGGCCGAACCCTTTGCGGGAAAGGAACGTTGCTCGACTTCTGTGCGCTGTTTTACCCTGGCCGCTCGTGTGTTTCCACACGGATTATCAGGAACCGGATAACAACTCCGGCGGGCGGGTCGCAACTGTCTCTCTCTGTGGGATGGCTCCCGTTCGTTAAGCCGTGGTTGAACGAACAACAGAGTGCCTTCTGACCAGTACCGAGAGTATAGCACAAACGTACAAAACAGGCAAGGGGCTCAGTCCATGCTACTTCGAGGACAAGGGAATAAACTGTATCCCTGGTGTGTTGTATCGGGTGTATGACATTAAAAAATACTTGTATCGCTTCTGTGAGAAACGGTTTCCCAGAAGTCAAAGTGCTATGTACTCCTCCAAAAAGAAAAAAGTCAAAAAGTCCTGGAAAGCTATTGACAACTCTGCACCGAAGTAGTATACTGCATTCTGTCAGAGTGTGTAAGTCACCAGGATGATGCGGCATATAAAACCACTTCTGATCAGATAGAGACAAACAGAAACAAGACACTTGACGACAGACGATACATCATTCCCCAAGCTGCGTAAAGCTCGTCCCATTTGCAGGTACTGCAATCAATATGTTGTGACGTGGCCTCATTTCGCCACACCAAATCTGTTCCGTTGCAGGACATAAAAGATCATACGCTGCTTTGCTTTTAGCACCGTAAAGCAGTACCGCATCTCTTGGAAGAGCATTTGTTAGCAAGGTAAAAAGGGGAAGATGTAGCGTATTTCGCCGTCTCCATCGACGATGGAGGATGTCAACTCGTACGTCTTAGTCAGTGGGGAAGGCAGACACGTGGCAATGTGGCGAACTAGCTTGTATGCAGCTCAACACCGGTCAGGTCCGTCTTGCCTGAACTTGTTTGAGAGAATGGAGTATATTAGGAGTAACCGCTTGCGACAGCACTGAGCGGTTACTTTTCTTGTCGTAGAACGTTTCTCTTCACATGCTCTAATGTAGGGTCTTTGTCTTCTTAAAAATGGAGAAGCAGCTATTATCTTTTTTCGTTTTTCCGTTCTTAATATATAAGAGGGATGCAACCTGACGTATCTCTCTTGGTTTCCTCTGTAAACAGTGAGAGGAGAACACTGTACATGGCAATAAGCACGAAAGCCGTTGCTCTCCCCGAGCGCGTCTCTTTTGCACGTATTCCCGACATACGGCCAATGCCGGGCTTGATCCAAATTCAACTTGACTCTTTTGAATGGTTTAGGAAAGAAGGTTTGCGTGAACTTTTTGAAGAAATCTCACCTATTGAAGACTTTACTGGCAAGAACCTGAGCCTGGAATTTCTTGTACCGGCAGAGCCGTTTGGAAAACCGAAGTATAGCGAGGATGAGTGTCGTGATCGCGATGCCACCTATGCTGCGCCGCTGCACGTCAATGCGCGGCTGACGAACAAGGAAACAGGCGAGATCATCGAGAAGGAAATCTTCATGGGTGATTTTCCGCTGATGACGAAGGAAGGAACGTTTATCATTAACGGTGCTGAGCGCGTCGTGGTGAGCCAGCTCGTGCGTTCACCGGGGGTGTACTTCACTGCTGATGAAGACGCCACAACGGGCCGCAAGCTCTTCGCCGCCAAACTTATTCCTAGCCGAGGAGCGTGGTTGGAATTTGAGACCAGCAACAAAAACCTGCTCACGGTCAAAATCGACCGCAAGCGGAAGTTGCCTGTCACGACGCTGCTGCGTGCGCTGGCGAGCCTCAATAGAGACCTAGCCCCCGCTAACTCAGGTGTTCCTTCCTTGGATTTGTCGACGGACCAGGGTATCCTGGATGCGTTCCGCGATGTAGATGATGATCCGAATGTGCGCTATATGCAGGCGACGTTGGACCGTGATCCGGTCAAACGAGAAGAAGAGGCGCTGCTCGAACTCTATAAAAAGATGCGTCCGGGTGATCCGGCTACTATTGACAACGCCCGTTCGCTTGTCAAGAGCCTGTTCTTTAACGCTCGGCGCTACGACCTGGGGAGTGTGGGGCGTTACAAGTTGAATAGGAAGTTGGATCTGTCAATTCCTCAGGGCCATCGCACCTTGACGCTGGATGACCTGGTACACATCATTCGCCGCCTGATTCAATTGAACAACGGTCATGGGCGCAAAGACGATATCGATCACCTGGGTAATCGACGGGTGCGTTGTGTAGGTGAGCTGATCCAGACGCAGTTCCGCGTCGGTTTGCTGCGTATGGAGCGGGTGGTGAAGGAAAGGATGTCAATCCAGGAGCCTGGGCAGGCGACGCCGAATGCGCTGATTAATATTCGCCCGGTTGTGGCGGCGATGAAGGAGTTTTTCGGTGGGAGCCAGCTGTCGCAGTTTATGGATCAGACCAATGCTCTGGCGGAGATCGGGCATAAACGGAGGCTGTCGGCGCTTGGACCTGGTGGGTTGAGCCGTGAACGAGCGGGCTTCGATGTGCGTGATGTGCATCGCTCGCATTATGGACGGATATGCCCGATTGAGACGCCAGAAGGTCCGAATATTGGTCTGATTGGGAACCTGGCAACGTATGGGCAGGTGAACCCTTATGGGTTCATCGAGACGCCGTATCGTAAGGTGTACAAGAGGATGACGAGCATCCGATCCGAACCTGATAGGCCGTGAGTTCCGGGGCATCTATGGGCGAGAAAGAGAAGATGTGGTTGATGAAAGTGGAGTCGTAGTCATCAAGGCGCGAACGCGGGTGCGCGTCGATGAAGCCTTGTTCGCGAGGCTTTCCGTAATCTTGGGCGACACGGAGGTGAGAATAAAGCCTTTTGTTACCAATGAGGTGGAGTATCGGACGGCTGACGATGAGGAAAACTTCTACATCGCCCAGGCAAATGCGAAGCTGGATGAAAAGAGCGAATTCACGGAAGATAGAGTCCTGGCCCGCTATCAGGGTGACTTCGTCATGGAAAGCGCGGATAACATGGACTATATGGACGTATCGCCGCGCCAGACCGTGAGTGTGGCGACGGCGCTCATCCCATTCCTGGAGCATGATGATGTGAACCGTGCATTGATGGGGGCGAACATGCAGCGCCAGGCAGTGCCACTTTTGCGTCCGCAATCGCCAATCTGTGGTACGGGCATTGAGCGGCAGGTGGCCATCGACTCTGGCCAGGTGGCTGTGAGCGAGGTCGACGGCGAGGTTGTCAGTTCATCTGCACGGATGATTGAAATCATCGATGCCGAGGGAGCGTTGCATACCTACCGTCTGCGCAAGTTTGTGCGGTCGAATGCGGGGACGTGTATCAATCAGCGGCCCATTGTGAGCAAGGGTGATCGTGTGACCAAAGGTTCGGTCATCGCTGACGGTTCGTCGACCGAGGACGGTGAACTTGCGCTCGGTCAAAATATTCTGGTGGCCTTCATGAGCTGGGAGGGTGGTAACTACGAAGATGCTATCCTCATCAGTGAGCGTATTGTGCGCGAGGACCTGTTCACTTCAATTCATATTGAGAAGTACGAGATCGATGCTCGTGACACCAAGCTGGGACCCGAGGAGATCACGCGAGACATTCCCAACGTCGGTGAGGAAGGATTGCGTAACCTCGATGAGCACGGCATCATCTATGTGGGCGCTGAAGTTGGGCCGCAAGATATCCTGGTGGGCAAGATCACGCCCAAGGGCGAGACGGAACTGACGGCCGAGGAGAAGTTGCTGCGTGCCATCTTTGGTGAGAAGGCCCGTGAGGTAAAAGATACGAGCCTACGTGTGCCACACGGTGAGCGCGGTAAGGTTGTCGAGGTCAAGGTGTTCTCACGCGATGCAGGCGATGAGTTGCCGCCGGGAGTCAATCAACTGGTGCGGGTGAGCATTGCACAGAAACGCAAGATTGGCGCCGGTGACAAGATGGCCGGGCGGCACGGGAACAAAGGAGTCATCTCGCGTGTATTGCCGATCGAGGATATGCCGTTCCTCCCAGACGGTACACCGGTCGATATCATTCTGAACCCGCTCGGTGTCCCGCACCGCATGAACATCGGGCAGATCATGGAAACGCACCTGGGTTGGGCGGCAGATGCGCTGGGGATTAAGATTGCGACCCCTGTCTTCGATGGCGCCTCGGAAGAGGATATCGAAGGATACTTGAGACGGGCCGGTCTGCCTGAGACGGGCAAGATTCAACTATTCGACGGTCGGACAGGTGAGCCTTTTGATCAGCCGATCACGGTTGGCTATACCTATATGTTGAAGCTGGCACACCTGGTCGAAGACAAGGTCCATGCCCGTTCAACCGGCCCATACAGTCTGATTACGCAGCAGCCTCTGGGTGGTAAGGCGCAGTTCGGCGGCCAGCGCTTCGGTGAGATGGAAGTCTGGGCACTGGAGGCTTACGGTGCATCGAATATCCTGCAGGAGATTCTGACGGTGAAGTCCGACGATGTGGTGGGTCGTGTGAAGACGTATGAGGCCATTGTCAAGGGCGAGAACATCATGGAGCCAGGCGTTCCTGAGTCATTTAAGGTGTTGGTGAAAGAGTTGCAGAGCCTGGGCATTAATGTTGAGGTGCTCAACGAGGATGAACAGAAGATTCAGTTCGTCGAGGATACCTCAAATGATGTCATGCCAGAGCTGGGTATCAATCTGTCTGGATTTGAAGGCGATCAGTAGGGGGAATTAAGTGAAGCGAAGCTTCACTAAACACATAGCCGAGGTGGAGTGGGAGGCGGGCGACCATAAAGGTCCACCCCGCCCCACCCAGCCACCCTCGCCCCTACGGATTACGGATAAGGAGAAATTATGTTAGAGGTAAATGATTTTAACGCTATTCGTATTAGTTTGGCCAGTCCAGAGCAGATTCGTGGCTGGAGCTACGGCGAGGTTACGAAGCCGGAGACGATCAACTATCGTACGCTCAAACCGGAGAAGGATGGGCTGTTTTGTGAGCGCATCTTCGGTCCGATGAAGGATTGGGAATGCTACTGCGGTAAATATAAACGTGTTCGCTTTAAGGGTATTGTCTGTGACAAGTGTGGCGTCGAGGTAGCGCGTTCGAAGGTGCGTCGTGAACGCATGGGGCATATTGAACTGGCTTCGCCGGTGAGCCACATCTGGTACTTCAAGGGGACCCCAAGTCGTATTGGTCTCCTGCTGGACCTTTCCCCGCGCAACCTGGAGCGTATCCTCTACTTTGCTCTCTATGTTGTGACCGATATCGATGAGAACGCTCGCCAACGGGAGCTGATGCGGCTGGACGAAGAGTTCGCCAATCTAGAACAGAATCTGGATGGCAGGGTCATCGAGCGCGTGGATAGCCTGAAAGGGAAGCGCGACAGTGAGATCCAGGATGCGCGTGACCGCATCGCTGTGGATATGGAAGAGTTTGAGGCACAGCGCGAAAGGGATCTGGTGGCGGCAAGGCTGGCTGAAAGTGAGACGCTGGCCAAAATGAGGGCACAGATGAATCAGGTGGCCGAGGAGGATATTGTCTTTGAGCCAACCGGACAGACCATCGTGAGGCAAGGCACGGTGGTGACGCCGAAGCATATCGAGAGCCTGGAGAAGGTGGCCGAGACGTGTCGTAACGATATTGCTGAGAATGCGCGGCGTGAGATCTCCCAGCTGATATCGAGCAGTGAGCACGAGGCGGAAAAGGTGCGCGTGAATTACGATGGGCAAATTGGCTCAGTGCAGACCCAGTTGGAGCAGAGCCGGGTCAGCGAGCGCCAGCGTTTGGAGCAACTGCGGCGTGACCTGGAGGGGTTGAAGAAATTGGACCTCCTACAGGAGAACCGCTACCGCGAACTGAAGGATGCCTTTGGTACTGTTTTCCGTGCAGGAATGGGTGCTGAGGCGGTGCGCGAGTTGATTGCCGGCCTGGACATGGACAAATTGTCTGCCGACCTGCGGCATGAGATCAGTTCAACCGCGGGCCAACGGCGCAAGAAAGCTACGAAACGCTTGAAAGTGGTTGAGGCTTTCCGTAAGTCAGGGACTTCCCCAGAGTGGATGATTCTGACGGTGTTGCCGGTGCTGCCACCCGACCTGCGTCCAATGGTACAACTGGATGGCGGTCGCTTTGCGACCTCTGATTTGAATGACCTCTACCGGCGAGTGATTAACCGTAATAACCGGCTCAAGCGGCTGTTGGAACTGGGAGCGCCAGAGATTATCATTCGTAATGAGAAGCGTATGTTGCAGGAAGCGTGCGATGCGTTGATTGACAACGGTCGTCGTGGCCGGGCAGTCGCCGGTTCAGGCAATCACAAACTCAAGAGCCTGTCCGATATGCTGAAGGGCAAGCAAGGCCGCTTCCGCCAGAATCTGCTAGGCAAGCGTGTGGACTACTCTGGACGCTCCGTGATTGTGGTGGGGCCCGAACTGAAGCTACACCAGTGTGGTCTGCCCAAACGCATGGCATTGGAACTGTTCAAGCCGTTCGTGATGCGCAAGCTTGTGGAGCAGAACTTTGCACACAATATCAAGAGCGCGAAACGCTTTGTAGAGCGTGTAAAGCCGGAGGTATGGGATGTGCTGGAGGAGGTCATCAAGGATCACCCGGTGCTGTTGAACCGTGCTCCTACCTTACACCGCTTAGGTATTCAAGCCTTTGAGGCGGTGCTGGTTGAGGGAAGCGCCATTCAACTGCATCCCCTGGTCTGCTCGGCCTTTAATGCTGACTTCGATGGCGACCAGATGGCGGTCCATGTGCCGCTCTCTGAGAAAGCTCAGGATGAGGCGCGTCAGTTCATGATGTCGACACGCAATCTGCTTGATCCGGCCAAAGGTGAGCCATCGATTGGTGCGAGCGGTGAGATGGTGCTCGGCTGCTTCTACCTGACGCAGGATCGGCCAGAGAAGAAGGGACAAGGACGTGTCTTTACCGATACGACCGAGGCGTTGTTGGCTTATGAGCATGGCGTTGTTGATTTGCAGGCGCCGATCAAGGTTCGCCTCGGTGGCCCCCGCGATACGAATGTGTATGATGCACCACCACCGACGCCGCCGACGTTCCAGGCCAACGGCAAGTTGATCGAGACGACGGTCGGGCGTATCATATTCAACGAGGCTCTGCCAGAGCGGTTGCGCTTCAAGAACTATGCAATGAAAAAGGAGAACCTCAGGCAGGTTATAGCGGACTGTTTCAAGGAGTATGGACGGGCCAAGACGGTGGAATTGGCCGATGAGATTAAGCGTCTTGGTTTCTCCTATGCCACCAAAGCCGGTGTCACCATCGCTATTAGCGATGCGAAGGTGCCGGAGGGCAAGCAGGAAGAACTGGCGAAGGCCGATGCCAAAATCGTCGAACTGGACGAGCAATATCGCGAAGGGTTGATTACGGAAAACGAGAGGTATCAGCAGACCGTTGACGCCTGGAACGAGGCGACCGACAATGTGACCAAAATGGTTGAGGCAACGCTCGACCCGTATGGATCGATCTACACCATTGCGAAGTCGGGCGCGACGAAAGCGAAGTTCCAGCAAATTCGCCAATTATCGGGCATGCGTGGTTTGATGGCAAGCCCGTCAGGAAAGATCATCGACATCCCCATTCGTGGCAACTTCCGCGAAGGCCTCTCGGTGCTAGAGTACTTCATCAGTAGCCATGGCGCTCGTAAGGGGTTGGCTGATACGGCCCTGCGTACGGCTGAATCTGGCTACCTGACGCGCCGTCTGATCGACGTTTCCCAGGATGTGATTGTGACGGAGGAGGACTGTGGTACCACCGAGGGTATCCTGATCATCGAAGCAGATAGCAAAGATTTGATGCTGCCGGATATCCGAGCTCGTCTGACTGGCCGCGTACTACTGGAGACTATTCCCGGCTTCGAGCATATCGAGGTCGGCGACGAACTGACCGACGAGCTGGTGGACCAGATCGTCAATGCGGGGGTCAATGCGGTGCGCGTACGCTCGGTGCTTGGCTGTCTGGCCCACCGTGGTGTCTGCCGCAAGTGCTACGGGCGCGACCTGGCTGCCAATGCGATGGTGCGACTGGGCACAGCCGTGGGTATCATCGCGGCGCAGTCAATCGGTGAGCCTGGCACGCAGTTGACGATGCGTACCTTCCATACGGGTGGTATCGCAGGAGCACAAGGAGACATCACTCAAGGCTTGCCGCGTGTAGAGGAGTTGTTCGAGGCGCGTGTGCCGAAAGACAAAGCCGAGATCAGTGAGATCGATGGTGTGGTAGAGATCGTGAAAGACGAGAACACGGGTGCCCGCACAATACGTGTTGTTTCTACCAACGTCTTCTTCGACGAGTACCCGCTACCTGAAGGCAGTAAGGTGCTGGTCGAGGATCAGGAACGGGTGCACAAAGATCAGGCCATTGCGCTCATGCCTGCGGAAGACGGTGGGGAGCCTATACCTGTACAGGCGCGCACTGAGGGTGAGGTGCTCATCAATGCCGATGGTCTGTTGAGCATTCGTTTCGAGGAGCGCGAGGAGCGTTCATACTCCATCCCTGCTGCGCGTAACATCGCGGTGAGCAACGGCCAGAAGATCCAGGCGGGAACGCCGATCACGTCGGGCCAGCGCGACCCACAGGATGTCTTACGCATCCAGGGGCGCGATGCGGTGCAGATGTACCTGGTCAAAGAGGTGCAACGTGTCTACCGTAACACCGGTGTGTATATCAATGATAAGCACATCGAAGTCATCATCCGACAGATGCTGCGTCGTGTGAAGGTGGACGAACCAGGTGATACCGAGATGTTGCCAAATGACCTGGTTGATCGTTTTGTCTATGCAGATACCAATGCGCACGTTCTGGCAGAAGGTGGTGAGCCTGCGACTGCACAGACGGTGCTATTAGGTGTCACCAAGGCGTCGCTCAATACAGATAGCTTCCTGGCGGCAGCCTCCTTCCAGGAGACCACGCGTGTCCTGACAGAGGCAGCGATAGAGGCTCAAACGGATCACCTGGTGGGTCTCAAGGAAAATGTCATCATTGGCAAGCTGATTCCGGCAGGGTCGGGCTTTGTTCAACGGCGGCGAGAACAGCTTGCACGTCAACAACAAGCGGCTGCCCGAATTGCAGCGGCCTCGGCCGTTGCCGGTGTAGGGGTCGGTGCACCCGTAGGAGCCAGTACTCTTAGTTTTACTCTTGACAACTTGGACGATGAGTGATAGCATAGACTCCCGTACGTAAAGTGACCTAAGGGGCACGGCTTTTCGTGCCCCATTTACCATACGACGTAAGTAACACTATTGAAAGTAAAATACAGGGTACGAAAAGCCGTGCTCTATGAAGAGGACAGGGGAATCGTTCATTGCCAACGATCAATCAATTAGTCCGTAAGGGACGGGGGCAAAAGAATAAGAAGGTCAAGGCACCGGCGCTGTTGTACTCGTACAATGCGCTGAAGAATTGGACGACGCGCTTGCGTGGCTCGCCCCAGAAACGAGGCGTTTGCACACAGGTGCGTACTATGACACCTAAGAAGCCGAATTCGGCAATGCGAAAGATTGCCCGCGTGCGTCTCACCAACCAGATGGAAGTAACCGCTTACATCCCAGGTGAGGGGCATAATCTACAGGAGCATTCCGTCGTACTTATCCGGGGTGGGCGCGTGAAGGACCTGCCTAGCGTGCGCTACCACATCGTTCGTGGTACGCTGGATAGCGATGGCGTTGCAAAACGTCGCCGTGGTCGCTCCAAATATGGGGCCAAACGGCCCAAACCGGGACAGGCTGGCCCGGCCAAGGGCGGTAAAAAGTAAGCTGCGCGGCAAATCCGCTGTGCTTCTAACCGATACCACCTGGCGAATAGAGCATTCGGTCTTCAGATTGGATGCGCATGGACACAAAAACAACAAACGAACAGGTAGGTCGGCACATCATACACATAACCTCAGAAGTGTGAAGATGCTGCTAACACGATAGCAGCTATCTTGCTTTTATGGTTAGGTCGGGTGTCCTCCAAACTCAACATGGATAGGTACCCGCGTGTAGGCGTCCGTAGAAGATTGTGTCGGCGATCTTTATAGAGGTATCTCTGATGGATACCCGAGATGATGGGTCGCCCCTGCAGTCGATGCGACGCCTTTTCTGGTGTTCATTACTAGTATTCTTTGTGCAAGTTTTTTCGTATCTATCGGGTATCTTTCTTGTGCCGCCTGCAGGGGCAGACGAGGGAAAAGGGAAGGAAGCGAGGACACCTCGCGCTCCGGCCAGGGGACTGCGTCCCCCGGCACCCCCTGCTACGGCGAGAGAGGGAAGGGAGGAGGTGGGGACACCCCACACCCCGCCAAGGGCTGCCGCCCCTGGACCCTGCTCAGCAAAACTTGCACATTGGGTTAACTATGCTTAGTAGGAAGGCAGGCAGACTTTGCCAAGACGCAGAAGAGTAGTGCGGCGGCCCGACGTTCCGGACGCAAAGTACAAGAGCCGGAATGTGGCCCGCTTCACGAGTAAATTAATGTTGGATGGAAAACGCAGTTTGGCTGAACGTATCATCTACGATGCGTTCGACCTCATTGAAGCAAAGCAGAAGCGGCCACCACTTGACGTATTTGAGCAGGCATTGAAGAACGCAACACCGGCACTGGAAGTAAAACCCCGTCGTGTTGGTGGATCGACCTACCAGGTCCCTGTGGAAATTCGCAAGGACCGTGGAAATGCACTGGCAATGCGCTGGCTGATCGGTTCAGCACGCAAGCGCACCGGAAGGTCGATGGCGGAGAAACTAGCCAGCGAACTGATGGACGCAGCAGCTGGACAAGGTGTGACAATTAAGAAACGTGAGGAGACTCACAAAATGGCGGAGTCGAACAAAGCCTTTGCTCACTATCGCTGGTAACATAGGAAATCATGGCAAGAGAATTCCCACTCGAAAAAACGCGAAATATAGGTATCATTGCTCATATCGACGCTGGCAAAACCACCACGACTGAGCGCGTTCTCTTCTATACCAAGAAGATTCACCGTATGGGTGAGGTACATGAAGGGGCTGCGACGATGGACTGGATGCCCCAGGAGCAAGAGCGCGGCATTACGATTACGTCTGCTGCTACCACTTGTTTTTGGCTCGATCATCGCATCAACATTATTGATACGCCCGGACACGTTGATTTTACCGCCGAGGTTGAGCGTTCGCTGCGTGTTCTGGATGGCGGCGTGGTTGTCTTTGATGCCGTTGCAGGTGTTGAACCACAGTCTGAGACGGTATGGCGTCAAGCCAATAAGTATGATGTGCCCCGCATCTGTTTTGTGAATAAGATGGACCGCATGGGCGCTGACTTCTGGCGTACGGTGGCGATGATTCGCGATCGTTTGGGGGCAGCGCCGGTGCCTATCCAGATTCCGGTTGGACGCGAAAGTAATTTTAAGGGCTTTATTGACTTGATCGAAGGGAATGCCGTCATCTTCACAGATGACCTGGGTACAAAGTCGGATCATACGCAAGTGCCCACGGACATGGAAGCCGAGTTTGAGCAGCAGCGGGAAATTTTGATTGAGCGTATAGCCGAGACTGATGAGGTGTTGACCCTCAAATACCTTGAAGGTGAGGAGATTTCCAAAGAGGAGTTAGTTGCCGCCCTTCGCAAAGCAACCATTGCCGGCACCTTAGTGCCGGTACTTTGTGGCTCTGCCCTGAAAAATAAGGGCGTGCAGGCAATGTTGGATGCAGTGATTGCGTATCTCCCTTCCCCACTCGAAATTCCTCCCCCGACTGGCATTGATCCCGATACAAACGAGATCGTCACTCGAGAAGTCGATGATCGCGCTCCCTTCAGCGCGCTTGTGTTCAAGATTGTCTCCGATCCCTTCGTGGGTCGCCTGTCGTATCTGCGTGTCTACTCTGGTATGCTGGCCAAAGGAGCGGCAACTGAGAATAGCACAAAAGGCAAGACCGAGCGTATTGGGCGTCTGCTGCGCATGCATGCCAACCATCGTGAGGATATCGACGAGATTCGGGCGGGTGATATCTGTGCGGCAGTCGGTCTGCGCAACACCTTTACGGGCGATACACTCTGCGACTCACGGCATCCTATTATAATGGAATCCATCACCTTCCCGCAGCCGGTCATGTCCATCGCGATTGAGCCGAGAACCCGTGTTGACCAGGACAAAATGGCGATTGCGTTGAATAAGCTGGCAGAGGAAGACCCGACGTTCCAGTTGCGCACCGACCCAGAGACTGCGCAGACGATTATCAGTGGTATGGGCGAGTTGCATTTGGAAGTGATCGTAGATCGCTTGTTCCGTGAGTTTAAAGTAGAAGCCAATGTGGGTCGCCCCCAGGTTGCCTACCGCGAAACGATCACCCGTGAAGCCCAGGCTGAGGGCAAGTACGTGCGACAAACAGGCGGTCATGGTCAGTATGGCGATGTGTGGATCAGGGTGGCCCCCAATGAACGCAGCAAAGGCTTTGAGTTCATCAACGCCATCGTTGGTGGCGTTGTACCCAGAGAATATATCAAACCCACCGAAATGGGGATTAAAGAGGCGTTAGATAATGGTATCCTCGCTGGATACCCCATGATAGATGTGAAGGTAACACTTTTCGATGGGTCATATCATGAGGTTGACTCAAGCGAAATGGCCTTTAAAATGGCCGGTTCAATAGCAATCAAAGAAGTGGTTCGCAAGGCGGGACCAGTTCTCCTGGAACCGGTCATGCTGGTGGAAGTGAGCACTTCTGAAGAGTTCTATGGCGATGTGATTGGTGACCTCAACCGACGTCGTGGAACCATTCTGGGTATGGAGAGTCGTGGAGCGATGCAGGTGGTGCGAGGCTTTGTTCCTATGGCCGAAATGTTTGGCTATGTCAACGATCTCCGTTCTATGACCAGCGGTCGCGCTAGCTACTCTATGGAGTTTGCGCATTACGATCCTATACCGAAAAACATTGCCGACGAGATCATCGCCAAGGTGAGCCGATAAACTCGGAGCCGAAATCAGGGGAGAGGCCTACCGAGTTGTAGGGGCGGGGGTGGAGTGGAGCAGGGTGGGGACCCTTGTGGTCGCCCGCGTTGCCAGGGAAACGAAACGGACAAACAAACCTGGTGCTATCGCAAAGATGCAGTCCCTGACGCATGTCTGTTTGCACTGAGCACTTATCTCATGGAGGATAACACACAAATGGCAAAGAAAGTATTCGAGCGGACGAAACCGCATGTGAACGTGGGCACGATCGGACACATCGACCACGGCAAAACCACGCTGACCGCCGCCATCACCAAAGTGCTGGCCAAAGCCAACGCCGCCAACAAATACGTGGCCTTCGACCAGATCGACAAAGCCCCGGAGGAACGCGAGCGCGGCATCACCATCGCCATCGCCCACGTGGAGTACGAGACCGAGAAACGCCACTACGCCCACGTGGACTGCCCCGGGCATGCCGACTACATCAAGAACATGATCACCGGAGCCGCCCAGATGGATGGAGCCATCCTGGTGGTCAGCGCCCCGGATGGACCCATGCCCCAGACGCGCGAGCACATCCTGCTGGCGCGGCAGGTGGAAGTGCCCGCCATGGTCGTCTTCCTCAACAAAGTCGACATGATGGATGACGAAGAGTTGCTCGAACTGGTCGAGTTGGAAGTGCGCGAACTGTTGAGCAAGTACCAGTTTCCCGGTGATGAGGTGCCGGTCATCCGTGGCTCAGCGCTCAAGGCGCTGGAGAGCAAGGGTGACCTCTCGCGCAGCGATGGGGAGGCGGCGTGCATCTGGGAGTTGATGGATGCGGTGGACAGCTACATCCCCACGCCGGTGCGTGCGACGGACAAGGCGTTCTTGATGCCGGTGGAAGACGTCTTTGGCATCAAGGGGCGCGGCACGGTGGCCACCGGGCGCATTGAGCGCGGCACGGTCAAAGTGGGGGAGAGTGTGCAGATTGTGGGCATGAAGGAAGAGACGCGCACGGTGGTGGTGACGGGAGTGGAGATGTTCAACAAGCTGCTCTCTGAAGGGCTAGCCGGGGACAACGTGGGCTGTCTGCTGCGAGGAGTGGAGCGCAGCGAGATCGAGCGTGGGCAGGTGTTAGCCAAGCCGAACTCGATCAAGCCGCACAAGACGTTCAAGGCGCAGGTGTATGTGCTCTCGAAGGAAGAAGGGGGCAGGCACACGCCGTTCTTCAACGGGTATCGACCGCAGTTCTATGTGAGAACGACGGATGTGACGGGAGCGATCAAGCTGCCGGAGGGAGTGGAGATGGTGATGCCGGGGGACAACATCGAGATGACGGTGGAGTTGCACCAGCCGGTAGCGATGGAGGAGGGGGTGCACTTCGCCATTCGGGAAGGTGGGCGCACCGTTGGCGCTGGCGTCTGTACCAGGGTCGAAAGTTAAGCAGAGGCCATCGGCGACTGCAAATGATGTAGTGGTGCCCCTCGCGGGTACCAGGGGCGGAACTGCGGTCGCCGGGTCCCATAGTAGGAGAACGTTATGGCGACAGGAACAAAACAACAACGTATCCGCATCCGTCTAAAGGCATACGATCACCGCATTCTCGATCAATCTGCAATGCAGATCGTGGATACGGCCCAGCAGACAGGTGCGCGAGTCTCAGGGCCAGTGCCTTTGCCTACGCATATCGAGAAATATACGGTGATACGCTCACCATTCATTGACAAGGACTCGCGTGAGCAGTTCGAGATACGCACACATAAACGCCTGATAGATATCATTGAGCCGACCAACAAAACAGTTGAGGCCCTGACACGTTTGAATCTGCCCGCAGGCGTGGACATCGAAATCAAGCTATAGGGACTGTAGGGCGTGATACATCGGGCCCGTACAGCATTACAATGAAACAATCCCTACAGTGAGGAAGAGAGGAAAGGATATGCTCAATGGATTGTTGGGCAGAAAGGTCGGCATGACCCAGGTATTTGGGCCAAACGGTGCAGCCATCCCGGTCACCGTGATAGAGGCTGGCCCCTGTATCGTAACACAGATCAAGACGGCTGCCCATGACGGTTATGAAGCTGTCCAGTTAGGTTTTGAACAGACAACACTGAAAAATGTTACCCGCCCGGCATTGGGGCACCTGGGACATAAACTGCCGTTGTTGAAGGCACAACGCAAACGCTTGCAGACCTACCAGCAAACACAACGCGGAAAAGCCAAGACGGAGACAACTGAAGAAGGTGTGCAAACAGAAGCCGCTGCGGAATCTGCTACTACCGAAACGAAGGATAAGCAGATTTAAAAGCTGCTCAAGGTGCAGGAGAACCGACAGCGTCGCCCAGGACCAGAACTTGGCCCCTTTAAGATATTGCGCGAGGTGTCGTTGCAGGAAGGGGTGGCCACGGAAGGTCTAGAGTTGGGTGCCAAGTTTGACGCGAGCCTGTTCAAGGTTGGCGAGTCGGTAGACATCATTGGTACTTCCAAAGGGAAGGGCTTCCAGGGTGGAGTCAAACGCCATGGTTTCAGTGGAGGACCTAAGACGCATGGCCAATCAGACCGGACACGCGCTCCTGGCTCAATTGGTTCCGGCACCACACCTGGCCGAGTGCTCAAGGGAACGCGTATGGCTGGACACATGGGTCATGTGCGCGTCACAGCAAAAAAGCTGCAAGTAATTCAAGCTGATGCTGAACGTAATCTACTCTTGGTCAAAGGCTCTGTGCCAGGTGCCAACGGTGGACTGCTCATAATCAGGAAGCATGGATGAGGTAACCGCAATGCCCGCAACTACAGTGTATAACATGGCCGGAGAGGCCATAGAGGAGCTCGAACTGAGCGAGCAGGTGTTCGGAGTGACTCCGAATGTGGCGGTTCTCCACCAGGTTGTCACAGCACAACTGGTGAATCGCCGTCAAGGAAATGCTTCGACGAAGACTCGCAGTGAAGTATCGGGCGGCAACAAGAAGCCCTATAAACAAAAGGGAACAGGTCGTGCGAGACAAGGGAGCACACGCTCTCCGCAGTTCCGTCATGGCGGTATTGTATTTGGCCCAAAGCCGCATCCTTATCATCATGATGTACCGAAAAAGATGCGCCGCCTGGCCATCAGGTCAGCGTTGTCGGACAAGGTAGCCAATGAGAAGCTGATCGTGGTCAAAGATTTGGTGCTGGAGTCTCCACGCACCAAAGATATGTTGGATTTTCTGGATAATTTGCCTGTGGCAGACAAAGGCAAGCGGATCTTAATGATGTTACCACGGCGCGATGAGAACATTGTGCTGTCAACGCGCAATATTCCTTCTGCCAAGGTGCAGCATGTCTCCTCGATCAATGTTGTAGAGTTGCTGAAACATGACTGCGTGATAATGCCTGTAAAAACGGTGCGCTGGATTGAGATGGTGTTTGGCGAGGGGCTGAGCGCCGATGAAGCCAGCCACAAAATCCTGGAAGAGTTAGCTGCCGAGGAGGCAGTCTCTGCTGAGGAGGAAGCATCGGTGGATGATGAGTCTGCTGCTGAAGCGACTGATGAGGAAGCAACTGATGCAGAAGATGAAGTAATCGCGGATGACGAGGCAACTGCAAGCGAAGAGGAGGAATAACGGTGGAAATCACAGAAGTGCTGCGCCACGGTATCGTAACTGAAAAATCGGTTGACCTGCAAAAGCAGAATAAATATACCTTCAGAGTGGCGTTGGAAGCAAACAAAATTGATATACGCCGGGCAGTTGAAGCAATGTTTAATGTCAATGTAGTCTCCGTCAATACCATGCGCATGCCCGGTAAAGGACGCATGATGTACAGACGGCGTAGAGGTTCTGCTCCTCGACTGAAAGAGGCTCGCGAGTGGAAGAAGGCGGTTGTCACCCTGCGCGAAGGGCAGACAATCGACGCATTGAAGGCGTAAGGTGTTGAGAAATGCCAATTAGACAGTATCGACCAACCTCTCCTGGGCGTCGTGGCATGTCGGTTTCGACATTCGAGGAGATCACCAAGACAAAGCCAGAGAAATCTCTGGTAGTGAGACTGAAGAAGCATGCCGGGCGCAACAACCAGGGCAAGATCACGACACGTCATCGTGGTGGTGGTGCCAAGCGGAACTACCGTATTATTGATTTCAAGCGCAATAAATTAGGGGTTCCCGCCAAGGTAGCTGCCATCGAGTATGATCCGAATCGTTCGGCTCGTATCGCACTGTTGCACTATGTGGACGGCGAGAAACGCTATATCATTGCGCCAAATGAGCTGAAAGTTGGTGACAAGGTCATGGCAGGGCCAGAGGCTGACATCAAGCCAGGAAATGCCCTACCTTTGAAGAATATCCCGACCGGCACAACTATCCACAACATTGAGTTGGAAAAAGGACGGGGCGGTCAGATGGCACGTGGTGCAGGCGTAGGCGCACAACTGATGGCCAAAGAAGGTGACTATGCGCTCGTGCGCTTACCTTCGGGTGAGCAACGTCGCGTCCACATCCTGTGCATGGCAACGATTGGGCAAGTGGGCAATCTGGATCATGAGAACCGCAGCATCGGCAAAGCTGGGCGTTCGCGTCATATGGGGCGTCGGCCTGCCGTGCGTGGCTCGGCGATGAACCCACGCGACCATCCACATGGTGGAGGTGAGGGACGCTCCCCCATTGGTGGCCAGCCACAGACGCCCTGGGGCAAGCCTGCGATGGGTTATAAAACTCGGAGAAATAAGAGAACGGACCACTTCATTGTCCGGCGTCGCAATGCTGGCAGGAGGAAGAAGTAGATGTCACGCTCAAGAAAAAAGGGGCCATTTATCCATGAGTCCCTTAGGAAAAAAGTGCTTGCCATGGGGCGCAGCGGGGACCGCCGTGTGATCAAAACCTGGTCGCGTGCCTCGACTATCTTCCCCAACATGGTAGGTATGACCATCGGGGTTCATAACGGCAAGACCCATGTGCCAATCTATATTCAAGAAAACATGGTAGGTCACAAGTTAGGTGAGTTCGCCCCCACCCGGCACTTTCGTGGTCACGCGGGTGGCAAGAGCGAGAAGACCACTTCGGTCCGCTGAACGAACGGGAGAGGCAACAATGCAAGTCAGGGCTATCGCTAGGGGCATCGGCATTTCACCGCGTAAGGTGCGCCTGGTCACGAACGCAGTCAAAGGGCTGCGTGTTAACCGGGCTTTAGCCATTCTTCAGTTTATGCCAAACGCAGGCGCAGTGCCGGTCAGTAAAGTGGTTGCATCAGCAGCAGCGAATGCAGAGAACAACTATAATCTCGATCCTGATGAACTCTACATTCTCAATATTGTCACCGATGATGCGACTTCTATGAAGCGTTTCAAAGCACGCTCGCATGGTCGGGTGGCTCCATTAAAAGGCGCTCCTGCCATGTCACGGTAATTGTCTCAGACGACCCGGCAGATGCTGGTGGGGCGTAATAATTGAGCAGGGCGCAATAAATTGGGGTCCACGATAAATCGGGACCCTACAGAAGGAGGACACTTTTGGGACATAAAGTGCATCCCACAGGTTTCAGGCTCGGCGTCGTAAAAGGCTGGCAGTCTCGCTGGTATGCCGAGCGTGATTATAAAGATGTGCTTGCTGAGGATATTCTTATCCGTAAGATGATCCACAAAGAGCTTGCCAATGCTTCAGTCTCGAAAATCGAGATTGAGCGGGCTGCTGCCAACCAGGTATGGATCGCTATCCATACTGCCAAACCAGGTATTGTGATAGGCAAGAGTGGCGAAAAGGTGGAGAGGCTGAAAGCCTTGCTGGAGGCGAAAACCAAGAAGCGCGTGCGCCTGGAAATCAAGGAAATTCGCCAACCCGAACTAGATGCATATTTAGTTGGGCGCGCAATCGCAGAGCAGTTGGAGAAACGAGTCTCGTTTCGTCGCGCTATGAAGCAAGCAGTGCAGAAGTCTATGCGTGCCAATGCCAAAGGCGTCAAAATTATTGTTGGCGGACGCCTGGGTGGAGCAGAAATCGCCCGTAGTGAGAAAGAGGTCGAGGGCAAAATTCCCTTGCATACACTACGTGCCAATATCGACTATGGCATGGCCGAAGCGCACACGACCTTTGGTGTCATCGGCATCAAAGTCTGGATTTACAAAGGTGATATTCTACCAACCAAACGTCGTGAAGTAAGCGAAGTGCTGCAGGAAGTTGCTCCACAGCCCGCGTTTCCCCCACGAGAGCGTGAAGGTGGGGAACGTCGCGCAGGTGGCGGCGAGCGTCGTCGTTCCTCCGATGGGGCTGGTGCTCGTGGTGGCGGCGAGCGTGGTCAGCGTCCGCAAGGCGAGCGGCCACCCAGGCCAACCGGGGAGCGTCCACCCAGGCCAGTCGGAGAGCGAGCGCCACGTACGCCACGTACCCAGGGCGAGCGTGGTCAGCGTCCGCAAGGCGAGCGGCCACCACGGCCAGCAGGTGACACCCAGCAAGACGAGCGTCCGCCCAGGCCAGTCGGCGAGCGAGCGCCGCGTCCGCCACGTGCGCCACGCGCGCAAGGGGAGCGGCCAGCACGTCAGCCGGGGGAGCGTTCACCACGTCCACCAGTTGAACAGGCACCGGCAACTCCCGAGGCCTCAACGGCTCCAGAGGCAACGCCGCCACCGCCACCCGAGCTGACTATTGAGACCACTCAGAGCGATCAGAGCGAGTAGAGGAGATACAAAGCCATGTTGTTGGCACCGTCACGTACAAAGTACCGCAGGCAACACCGCGGTCGCATGAAAGGAACTGCCCAGCGCGGCAGCACACTCGCCTTCGGTGAGTTTGGCTTGCAGGCCTTGGAACCCTGCTGGATTGAGGCACGTCAGATTGAGTCGGCACGTATCGCGCTTACCCGTTATATGAAGCGTGGTGGCAAGGTTTGGATCCGTATCTTTCCTGATAAGCCGGTCACCGTCAAACCTGCCGAAACTCGTATGGGTAAAGGCAAAGGGGCTGTCGATCACTGGGTAGCAGTTGTTAAGCCTGGACGTATTATCTTCGAGATTGGCGGCGTGCGTGAAGAAGTCGCCAAGGAAGCAGTACGCCTGGCGGGCAACAAGTTGCCCATTGCAACTCGCTTTATTACACGAGGGGAGGCGGAAAGTGCCGAAGCTTAATGAACGTCGCAAGCAGATCCAGGAATACAGTGCTGTTGAGGCAGTACGCGAACTCAAGGAACTGCGCATCAAGCTGTTCAACCTCCGCTTGCAGAAGCAACGTGGTGAGGTAAAAAACAATCGCGTGTTTATGCAGACGCGCAAGGACATCGCGCGCTTGCTGCACCGGTTGACACGGTTGGAGGCTGAAGAATGACACAGCGAGTCGAACGCCCGCAAGGATCACAGACGACGGCCGTACCGGCTGCCAAGCAGAAGACGGTCCGGCGTCAACAGAAGGTCGGGCGGGTTGTCAGTAATAAGATGGATAAAACCATTGTTGTCAATGTAGAGTCGCTGAAGAAGCATCGTATCTATAAACGTACTTACAAGCAGACGAAGCATTTTCATGCGCATGATGAAGAGAATACCTGTCAGGTTGGCGATGTGGTACGCATAGAGGAGTGCCGCCCGCTGAGCAAGATGAAGCACTGGCGACTGGTGGAGGTCGTGAAGCGTGGCAGTGGCATCGTGCCTGTGGAAGAGGTGCTGGCCAAGGTCGACCCTGACTTAGTGTCCGCTACCTCGGAGGAAACTGAAGAATCCTCAAGCGCAGCAGAAGAATAAGGAGAGGTCACAATGATTCAGCCACAGACACGTTTGAAGGTCGCCGATAATACGGGTGCGAAAGAGATTATGTGTATCCGCGTGCTGAGTGGGTCTGCTAAACGGTATGCGGGAATAGGCGATATTATCAAAGCCTCTGTCAAACAAGCTGCGCCGAATGGGCAGGTGAAAAAAGGCGAGGTTGTCAATGCGGTGATCGTGCGCGTGGCCAAGGAGTATGTGCGACCAGATGGTTCGCATATTCGCTTCGATGATAACGCTGCCGTGATTATCGCTGCTGGCAACAACCCACGAGGCACACGTATCTTTGGTCCGGTTGCCCGCGAGTTGCGCGATCGCAACTTCTTGAGAATTACTTCGCTTGCGCCAGAGGTGCTCTAAGAGGAAGAAGATGGCAAAACGACAGATAGAGAAAAAACCACTCCATCTTGCCAAGATGAACATCAAGAAGGGCGACACGGTCCTGATCATCACCGGCAAGGATAGAGGGAAACAGGGGACAGTTTCGCGGGCCTTGCCACAGGTCAGTAAAGTGGTGGTTGAAGGTCTCAATATCGCCAAGAAGCATGTTCGTCCACAGGGCCAGACCCGTCAAGGTGGCGTCATCGAGAAAGCGATGCCGATCCATATCTCGAATACGATGTTAATCTGCACTGCGTGTGGCCAGCCTACCCGTGTCGCTCATGATCGTCGCCCGATCGGGGTGGATCAGAAGATGCGCAAGGTTCGTGTGTGCAAGAAATGTGAGAAGGTCATCGAAGACCGCATGAGGAGTAGTTAAACATTATGGCATCAAGGTTGAAGGAAAAGTATCAACGAGAGGTCGTGCCAACCCTGCAGAAGGAGTTTAACTACAGCAATCCGATGCAGGTCCCGACTGTTCATAAGGTTGTGGTCAATATTGGTATGGGTGAGGCCATCCAGAATGCCAAGGCTATGGATGCCGCCGTCTCCGACCTGGCAGCCATCACAGGCCAACGCCCGGTGATTACCCGTGCCAAACGCTCGGTTGCTGCATTCAAACTGCGTGAAGGCATGCAGATCGGATGCATGGTGACGCTGCGCGGTGAGCGCATGTATTACTTTCTTGACAAACTCATGAATGTGGCTCTGCCGCGCTTGCGCGACTTCCAGGGTGTATCGGCTGAGGCCTTTGATGGTCGTGGCAACTATACACTCGGACTGCGGGAACAACTGGTTTTTCCAGAAATCGATTACGACAAGGTCGACAAGGTACGCGGTATGGAAGTGAGCATTGTAACTACAGCTCGCACCGATGAAGAAGGGCGGCGGCTGCTCAGATTAATGGGCATGCCTTTTAAGAAATAAGCCTGGAGGGCGCAATGGCAAAAATCTCAATGATTGTAAAGTCGCAACGGAAACCCCGCTTTAAGGTGCGTCAGCATAGCCGCTGCAACGTCTGCGGGCGTCCCCGCGCCTATATGCGCAAGTTTGGCCTGTGCCGAATCTGCTTCCGTGAGCGTGCGTTGCGTGGTGAGTTACCCGGCGTGACAAAGTCGAGCTGGTGATCGCAAAGAGGCGAAGGCGAAAGGGCGAAAGGATGAAATGGCTCGCAACTTCGTACCCTGGCCATTCGTAAGTATGGAGGATGTTTCATGAACATGACAGATCCCATCGCGGATATGCTCACACGTATCCGCAATGCGGCTACAGCGCGGCATAATCGTGTGTCGATGCCGGCCTCGAAAATGAAGCTGGCGATTGCCCGTGTGCTGAAAGAAGAGGGGTATATCAAGGATATCGAGATCCTCAAAGATAACCCCCAGGGCACGATCCGTGTGACGCTGCGCTATGTCGATAAGCAGCCAGTCCTGACACAGCTTAAGCGTGTCAGCAAGCCCGGACTGCGTGTCTACACAAAACGGGATGACATCCCGCGTGTGCGTGGAGGACTGGGAGTGGCAATTCTTTCGACGCCTAAAGGGCTTATGACTGGTCATCACGCCTACCAACAAGGCCTTGGTGGCGAAGTTATTTGCTACGTCTGGTAGACGGGAAAGGAGGATTATTACATGTCTCGTATTGGACGCGCTCCGATCCCGGTACCGCCAAAGGTGCAGGTGAGCTGGACCGATGAAAATTTAGTGACGGTCAAAGGCCCCAAAGGAGAGTTATCCTATCAGGTTGATCCTGATCTGGCGCTCAAACTTGAGAATGGGACGCTAACCGTTTCCCGCCCGTCGGACAGCAGGGAGCTCAGATCAAAGCATGGTCTTTACCGCACTCTTGTCAACAATATGGTGATAGGAGTGACAGATGGGTATACAAAACGCCTGGAGATTCACGGTGTGGGGTACCGTGCCGCGAAGGTAGGGGAGAACCTGGTTGTCCAGGTGGGTTACTCCCATCCTATTGAAGTGCAGCCACCCAGGGGCATCTCTTTTACTGTTGATGGCGTCGATCCGGCCACCAAAGCTACCAGGCTCAGTGTGCATGGCATCGACAAACAACTCGTGGGTGAGTTGGCTGCGACTATCCGCCGCCTACGTAAGCCCGAGCCATATAAGGGCAAGGGTATTCGTTACGCGGGTGAGGCGATCCGGCGTAAGGCTGGGAAAGCCGGAAAAGTCGGTGGTAAGAAGAAATGATAAAAGGATTTAATTCAAATCAGGCACGGCTGCGGCGTCATTGGCGTATGCGGCACCGGCTGGAAGGCTCACAAGAGCGTCCGCGTTTGAATGTGTTCCGCAGCGGACAGCATATCTACGCACAAATCATTGATGATACCACTGGTCGTACGATGGTTTCGGCATCATCACTGGATGAAGCTCTGCGCAACTTCCAGGTTGTATCGAAAGCCCCTTCGGCTAAACAGGCCCAGGGTGTAATCGTAGAAGAAGCCCCAGCGGAGATGGCTGCCGAGGGAGCACCGACCAAAGGGAAGGGCGCCAGGACCGAGAAGGCTGCTGCCAAGACTCCGGTCAAGGGCGCTCAACCACAGAAGGGGGCAACTGGCAAGGGAGGCAAACCGACCGCTCAGGTCAAAACAGTGCTCCCGACTGCTCAGAAAGGTGCAGTCAAAACTCCCGTTGAGGCACTTGCTGCTATCGCCGAGAATCGCAAAGTCGCGATTGCACGTGAGGTGGGCAAGCTCATCGCTCAGCGTGCAAAAGAGAAGGGCGTTAGTCGCGTAGTCTTTGATCGTGGCGGCTACACTTACCATGGGCGAGTGGCCGCGCTTGCAGAAGGCGCTCGTGAAATAGGCCTGGATTTCTAAGGTCCGTAGAGTGCCGATTTATCGAGCACGTTGGAAAGGCAGTAAAGATGGCAAGGATAGATGCCTCAAAACTCAATCTGGAGGAGAGGGTGGTCCAGGTGGCTCGTGTCTCCAAGGTTGTCAAGGGTGGTCGGCGATTCAGTATGCGGGCACTGGTTGTGGTCGGTGATCATAATGGGTATGTCGGCTTTGGTCTGGGCAAAGCCAGCGAGTACACCGAAGCCCTGCGCAAAGGGGTGGAAGATGCCAAGAAGCACTTGATACAAGTGCCATTGGCCGGAACAACTATTCCCTACATGGTGAAGACACGTTTTGGTGCTTCTGAGGTCGTGCTTAAACCGGCAGCTCCTGGTACTGGTGTGATTGCCGGTGGTACCGTCCGTGCTGTCATGGAGTTGGCGGGTATCCGTGATATTCTGACAAAGTCCCTTGGCAGCACAAATGCAGCTAACACGATTAGTGCATGCTTGCAGGGTTTACGTGAACTGCGCACACCGGAGGTCGAGGCGGCACGTCGTGGCAAAACAGTTGCTGAGGTTGTCGGCAAGAAGCGGGCCGAGCGTATAGCCGCTGAGATGGCCAGCGCTGCTGAACGGGCGGCTGCCGAGCGCGCTGCACGTGAGGTGGAAGCTCGCGAAAGCAGAAGTACAACAGGCCGCAGGGGGTCTGGGTATGGAGAGCGCGATCGTCGCGGGGGCGGGAGTGACCGCCGCGGTGGTGGTGATCGGCGCAGGTCGTCGTAAACGGCCACGTATGAGGAGTGAACAATGGCAAAACTACGTATAAAATGGGTGAAAAGCACTATTGGCTATGCAAAGGACCAGCGAGCAACCATTCAATCGTTGGGATTTCGCAAACTCCAACAAACAATTGAGCGCGAAGATCATCCTACTGTGCGGGGCATGATTCACAAGGTCAAACATTTAGTGCAGGTAGAGGAGATGGCTGAATGAACCTTTCTGATTTGCAACCGGCTCCTGGTTCACATAAAACTAAGAAACGGGTTGGCCGTGGACATGGCTCCGGTCGGGGAAAGACTGCTGGCCGTGGGACAAAAGGCCAGAAAGCTCGTACCGGTGGGCATATCCATCGCGCATTTGATGGTGGCCAGACACGCCTATCGAAACGCTTACCATTCTTACGCGGTGTGGGTAATAGCAACGCTGCCTTCCGTAAAGAATATGCAATTATTAAGATAGCAGACCTCGACCTGTTCGAGGCTGGTACTCGGGTAACGCCTGAAGAGCTGGTAGCACAGCACTTGCTGACGGCTGCCCAGAGTCATGGGCTGCTCAAAGTCCTGGGTGACGGCGAGTTAGATCGTGCCTTAACGGTGCGGGCTCACAAATTTTCTGCCAGTGCTCGTGCCAAGATCGAAGCGGCCGGTGGTTCCGTTGAGATCATTCCAGTCAAAGTCTATGAAAAGACCAAACGACGGAAAGACGAACACGGGAAAATACTCCCGCCTCCAGGCACTAAAGCAGAATAAGCTGCATCTGCTGGCAATCGCCAGGGAAATGTAATAGCACTCCACGCGGGTACCTGGTTCCGTTGGTCAAATGAAAGGAGACTCCCATGTGGGAACGACTACGTAGTATTTGGACGGTTCCTGATCTACGTAATAAGATTCTCTTTACGCTGGGGATACTGCTCATATATCGTGTCCTTGCTCATATTCCCATTCCCTTAACGCCTACCGAACAACAGGCCCTGGCGAATCTCGTTACCAGTTCCAAGAGCCAGAACCTGAGTCAGTTGCTTGGACTGCTGGATGTCTTCTCTGGTGGGTCCTTGCAGCAATTCTCTATTGTGGCCATGGGTGTGTATCCCTACATCACCGCGACCATTGTGATGCAACTGCTGCAGCCGATCATTCCGGCGTTACAAAATCTGTCGCAAGAGGGTGAGGCAGGGCGCCTTCGCTTTAGCCAAATAACGCGTATGGTCGCAGTGCCACTCGCTTTTCTCCAGGCTCTCGGGCAGGTCGCGATCTTTGTCAACGCAGGTGTTCTCGACCCAAATACATTTAACCTTTTCGGTCCGAACTGGTTGCAGGCCCTGAGTATCCTGATGACGCTGACTGCCGGTACGATGATTCTGGTGTGGCTGGGAGAATTGATCACTGAAAATGGCATCGGCAACGGCATCTCCTTAATCATTTTCGGCGGGATCGTCAGTCGTATTCCTGGCTTCGTGCAGCAGGGATTTCTTGCAGGCTCAACTAGTGGAAGCGGCAATGGCCCTGTCGGCATTGGCGTCTTCTTGTTGATCGGCCTGATCACGATCTTTGGCATCGTCTACATCTACCAGGGGCAGCGACGTGTACCGGTTCAGTACCCAACGAAGCGCATGGTGGGACGCGGGTTGTTGGTTGGTTCTGCCCAGACCACCTACATTCCATTGCAAGTCAACAGTGCAGGTATGATTCCGCTCATCTTTGCACAGTCCATGTTGATCTTCCCGGCGGTACTTGCACAGTACCTGGCGGCAAGTAACACGGAATGGCTAAAGACTTCTGCATTGTGGGTTGCTACCTACGTGGTCAACCCATCTCTGTGGTGGTATGCGGTTATGTTTGGCGTGCTGGTGGTTGTCTTCACCTTCTTCTATGCAACGGTGTTGTGGCAACAACAGAATATCCCGGAAAACTTACAGAAACAGGGTGCATTTATTCCGGGATACCGACCAGGTGAACCGACACGCAAACACATGGAGGGCATTCTCTATCGTATTACACTCGGAGGCGCTCTCTTCCTGGGCATAGTGGCTGCGTTGCCCTACCTCACACGGGTAGGTGGCAACCAATTACTCAGTAGCACGTCAGTGCTGATTGTCGTAGGCGTTGTCCTGGATACAGTCAGGCAACTCGAAGCACAGATGGTCATGCGTAACTACTCGGGCTTTCTGTCGTAACGAGCCTATACGATAAATCGGTGGGCTACTGTAGGCCCCCGATTTATCGCGGGGCATTCCTTGAGTAAGCGGAGGAACAATGTGAACATTATCCTGATCGGTGCCCAGGGATCAGGGAAGGGAACACAGGCGGAGCAGCTTGAGCGAACCCTCGGTATTCCCCATGTAGCCAGCGGTGACCTGTTCCGTAAGGCAATTGATGAGAAGACCGATTTAGGCCTTAAAGCCAAAACGTACCTGGATCGAGGCGAATTGGTGCCTGACGACATTACCGTCGCCATGGTGCTCGGCCGCCTTGAAGAGCCGGATTGCCGTGCTGGCGTGCTCCTGGATGGATTTCCGCGCACCGTTGCTCAAGCGCAGGCGCTGGATAAAGGCTTACAGGATGCCGGGCGACAGATTGATCTCGTCATCTATCTGAACGTCCCGCGTGAGGAACTCCTCAGAAGGCTTTCGGGCAGATACATCTGTAGGGCCAACCAGCATGTATACAATGTGAATTCGCACCCACCGAAGGTAGCTGGTATATGCGATCTGGATGGAAGTGAACTGTACCAACGCTCTGACGATACTGGCGAGGCGGTACAGAGGCGACTGGATATCTTCTTCAACGAAACCATTCGCCTGCTCGATTACTATGGAGGCCAGCACAAACTGCGCGAAGTCAACGGCAACCAGAGTATTGACCAGGTGCAAGCAGTGCTGTTGAAGACAATTGAGGAGGGGGTGCAGGGGGCGTAGCCCTTTGTCGGGGAAGGGGGACAAGCAAGCCTGGGAGCTTGCAGTCCCCTGAAACTCTTCCCCCCTTTTGTAGACTAGAGCAAATCCATGGCAATCATTTTAAAATCAAAAGAAGAGTGCGAAAAGATACACGCAGCAGGACGCATTGTTGCGGAGATACTGGCAGAAATGCGTTCGGCTGTGCGACCAGGGATCACGACGGCGGATCTAGATGCCATCGCCGTTGCCGGCCTCAAAAGACGAGGGGCCAAATCGGGTACCTTAAAGTACCGCGGTTATCCTGCATCGGTCTGTACGTCTGTAAATGATGAGATAGTACACGGTATTCCCGGCAAACGTGTCTTGAAAGAAGGCGACATTGTCAGCATCGATTTTGTCGCCCTCTACAACGGCTGGTATGCTGACTCGACTGTCACTGTGCCAGTTGGAACGGCTTCACCTGAAGTGCAACTTCTGCTGAAAGTAACAGAAGATGCTCTCTACCGTGGTATTGCCGCCGCACGCGCCGGGAATCGCTTGCAAGATATCAGTCGTGCCGTACAGCAGCATGTCGAGGCGGCAGGCTTCTCAGTGGTACGCATGTACGGTGGGCACGGAGTTGGGCGTAGCATGCACGAGGACCCTCAAGTGTTGAACTATATCGAGCAAGGACAGCAAAATCCAGTGCTCAAACCCGGCATGGTGATTGCCATTGAACCGATGGTTATCATGGGGAAGAAGGAGACGCGAGTCCTGCCTGATAAATGGACAGTAGTTTCAGCGGATGGCAGTTATGCCGCCCACTTTGAGCACACCGTGGCTATCACGACAGGCGATGCAGAGATCCTAACGCTCTGATCCCCCCTTGCGGGTACCAGGCAGGTATGTTATAATTCACAGTTGGCAGCAGCAGTGTCAACTGCTGCCGTTTTTAACTCTTAGGGACAACACAGAAGAAGTATAGCCGTATCAGAAAGGATGCTATGGCAAAAAAGGACGAAATTGAGGTAGAGGGCAGAGTACTCGAAGCCCTCCCCAATGCCATGTTTAAGGTTGAGATTGACGAGCAACACCAGGTCCTTGCAGTCCTCTCAGGAAAGATGAGGATGAATTTTATACGTATTGTGCCGGGCGACAAGGTGAAAGTAGTGCTCTCACCTTATGACCTGACACGAGGCCGCATAACATGGCGTGTCCCGGTAAGGTAAGGTGAATTGGAAGCAATGCTCGCCTTCCTAAATCTTAATTCCTTTTCTTCTCTGTGAAATCGGCATCTATCTTCTTTCTATTCTATCATATGGTGAGGAGGGCAAACCATGAAAGTACGCGCCTCGGTCAAACCGCGCTGTGAGCATTGCAAGGTCATCCGCCGCAAGCGTGTAGTAATGATTATCTGTAGCAAAGACCCGAAGCATAAACAAAAGCAGGGTTAATCAAGCTGGAGGAAAAGATGGCTAGAATCGCCGGCGTTGACATTCCACGCGATAAGCGTGTAGAGATTTCGCTGACGTACATCTACGGGATCGGCCTCACCACGAGTCGCAAGATCCTAGAGCGGACGCACGTTGACCCCAATACGCGGGTACGGGACTTGACCGAAGAAGAAGTCAACCGTCTGCGTGAAGTGATCGACCGCGAACATAAGGTCGAGGGTGACCTGCGCCGCGAAGTCGATATGAACATTAAGCGGCTGATTGAAATTGGCTGTTATCGCGGCATGCGCCATCGCCGAAATCTTCCGGTGCATGGGCAGCGTACGCGCACCAACGCACGAACGCGCCGTGGTCCCAAGAAAACAGTGGCTGGCAAGAAAAAAGCAGTAGCCAAGAAGTAATGCCGGGGAGGGATGGTATCTATGGCAGCAGACAAAAAGAAACCAACAGGAAAGCCCAAGCGGCGGGAACGTAAATCGATTCCGCGTGGGCAAGCACATATTCAAGCAACATTCAACAATACGATTGTCACCTTGACCGACCCCAATGGCAACGTGATCTCCTGGGGAAGTGCTGGTGGCCAGGGTTTTAAGGGATCGCGCAAGAGCACTCCATATGCTGCGCAAGTAACGGCAGAGTCAGCGGCACGCAAAGCAATGGATCATGGCCTGCGGCAGATCGAAGTCTTCGTCAAGGGACCTGGTTCTGGCCGTGAGGCAGCGATCCGCTCACTGCAAGCTACCGGCCTGACCATCACTTCGATCATTGATGTAACACCAATTCCGCACAATGGCTGTCGGCCACCAAAGCGGCGTCGTGTCTAAGGAGGATCAAATACATGGCACGTTATACCGGCCCCGTCTGCAAGCTCTGCAGACGTGAGGGGGTAAAACTTTTTCTCAAAGGCGACAAGTGCATGACCAAATGCACACTTGAGCGCCGCAATACTCGCCCCGGACAACATGGCAGTGGTCGACCGCGCAAGGCCTCTGGCTATGCATTACAGTTGCGTGAAAAGCAGAAAGTGCGCCGCACCTACGGTATCTTAGAACGCCAATTCCGCAGGCATTTCGATACCGCTGCTCATCGTTCTGGCAAGACGAGTGAGAACCTGCTGCAAATCCTTGAGATGCGCCTGGACAACCTGGTCTATCGCCTGGGTTTTGCAGACTCGCGTGCTCAAGCTCGCCAGCTTGTTTGTCATGGACACTTTGCCGTCAATGGGCGTAAGACCGATATCCCTTCATTCATTGCCAAGCCCAATGATGTCATCACTGTCCGTGAGCGGAGCAAGGGCCTTGAGTATTTCAAGACCCGTGCATTGCTGCTTGCCCAGAAGGGTGTACCAGCCTGGCTCGATCTAGATATCACGAACATGACAGGCCGTGTCACATCCCTGCCCTCTCGGACAGACCTCGAGCTGCCCTTTGAAGAGCAGAAGGTGGTTGAGTTTTATCAGCGCTAGGGGCCTTTTAAGAAAGGCAGGTTAGAACTTTGCTAAATATTACTCTGCCTCGCATTAAGAACACAAAAACACAAGGGAATTATGCGAGCTACGATATTGAGCCTTTAGAGGCGGGGTATGGAATGACCCTGGGCAACACACTGCGTCGTGTGTTGTTGTCTTCGCTACCGGGAGCAGCGGTGACCTCTATTCGCATTGAGGGCGTTCAACACGAATTTCAGGACATCCCGCATATAATGGAAGATGTCACTGACATTGTACTCAATGTGAAGAAACTGCGCCTGCGCTCCTTCTCAGACCATCCAGTGTCGATGCGCCTGGAGGTCAACGGTGAGCGCGAAGTCACGGCAGCAGACATTCAAGTTCCGAGCACAGTGGAGATTGTGAATCCCGATCTCCATATTGCGACTTTGGACAACCAAAATGCCCATCTCGACATGGAGTTGGTTGTCGAGGTCGGTAAGGGCTATGTCCCCGCCGACTCCAAAGAAGACCAGCCCATAGGAGTCATTCCCGTTGACGCCATTTACACGCCGGTGCAAAAGGTGAACTACACCGTTGAGCACACCCGCGTGGGACAAATGACTAACTTTGATAAAATTATTCTCGATATCTGGACCGACGGTACCATTACGCCGGACGAGGCTCTGCGCCAGAGTGCAGATATCCTGGTGAGACACTTCACGCAGTTGGCTACCTATCGGGCCACCTCAATTGAACCGGAGAAGGCGCCGCTGAGCAGTATACCGATACCTCAGAAGATTTATGACACACCCATCGAGGAACTTGATCTTTCGGTGCGCGCGTATAACTGCCTCAAGCGCAGTAATATCACAAAAGTAGGTCAGGTGCTTTCAATGAATGAGGAAGACCTGCTTGGCGTGCGGAACTTTGGTGAGAAGAGTCTGCAAGAGTTGCGCGAGCGCTTGCTCTTGCGCAACTTCCTGCCCAATCCGCACACCAGCGCTGTTGGGGCCGATATGGACGGCGATCACGAAATGGAGGAATAAGTTGAGGCACCGAGTTGCAGGTAATCGGCTGAGCATGCCTGAGCACCGTCGTCGCGCTGCGCGTCGTAACTTAATGGCAGGTCTCATCCGTTATGATCGGATAAATACCACGGAGGCACGCGCTAACGCTATTCGTGGCCAGGCCGAAAAGCTGATTTCTATTGCTGTGAGGGGACGTTTAGCCGCCCAGCAGCACTTAGCAGCTGTTGTTTCGGATGAGGAGAAGGCTGTGGAGGTGTTAGCCTTTGCGCGCCAGGGTCGTTTCTCACTCGGAGCCAGAGTTGCTTCTAATGCGGAACGTGCCGATCAATATAAGCCGCCTTTGACCGAGAAGGGGCGCAAATTCTTGGAGAATAAGCTCAAGGCACGTCGCGAAGAGTTGCTACGCATCATAGGCAATGAGGAGAAGGCTGAGGCAGCACTGCAGGCAGCATACGAGGCAATGGTCATAGAACTGCATGCACGCCGTCGTATCCTCAGTGAGTTGCCTGACGAGCTGGTCGTCAAAAAAATGTTTGAAGAACTGGCTCCACGCTATGTAGGGCGTCCTGGTGGCTATACCCGTATCACAAAGCTAGGTCGGCGCCTGGGTGACGCTGCTGAGATGGCGCAGATTGCCCTCGTGTAATGACCAATATTGCCTGTGGCATTGAATACGATGGTACTGACTATCACGGCTTCCAGCGGCAGCCCGATACACACGGGCCAACGGTGCAGGCAGCAGTAGAAACGGCGATCGCTCGTATCTCTGGTACAGATTCGGTCGTCCATGGCGCAGGCCGCACCGATGCGGGCGTTCACGCAAGTGGACAGGTGGTGAATTTTCATACCAGTTCGCAACTAGCGCCACAGGTCTGGGTACGCGCTCTGAATGCTGTCCTACCTGCTGACATTGCTGTGCGATGGGCTAAAGAGGTTCCAGAGCACTTTCACGCACGGTTCAGCGCTCGCAGTCGTTCCTATCGCTATACGATTTGGAATGATGCTGCACCGACAGCGTTGCAAGCGCGTTACAGTTACTATCGTTCGCAGACGCTAGCTGTTGATGTAATGCACGAAGCCTGCCAGGTGTTGTTGGGACGCAAAGATTTTGGGGCCTTCGGGCGCAGTCCTGAAGAGACCAATCCGCGGAAACCGGGACCGCATTCCTGTATTCGCACGATGCTAGAAGCCCGTTGCATGCGCCAGGGTCCACAGGTCTACTGTGATTTTACTGCGGATGCCTTTCTCACGGGGATGGTTCGCAGAATCGTTGGCACACTTTTGCTGGTAGGGCAGAAACGCCTCAGCCTTGATGAGTTTGCCACTGTCGTGCAACGCGCTGAAAAGACGCACCCGGGTTCAGCGGCCCCGTCACATGGGCTGTGCCTGGTACAAGTGAATTATCCTGAAGAGTTTGGAGTAACGGAATGAAGAAAACATATAGTGCCAAGGCTGCCGACCTGAATCCGCAGTGGTACATTATAGACGCTGAGGGACAGGTACTGGGCCGTTTGGCATCACAGATCGCGCAAATCCTGCGTGGTAAGCACAAACCCACCTTCACGCCACACCTGCAGAGCGGTGATTTTGTGGTTGTAATCAATGCTGACAAAATTGCGGTGACGGGCAATCGCCTGGATCAGAAAATCTACTATCGTCACACCCAGTACCCAGGTGGCTTGAAGCAGAAGACGCTGCGCCAGACCCTTGAAGGGAAATACCCTGAGCGCGCCCTGGAGCATGCTGTACGTGGCATGGTCATGCATAATCGTCTCGGTGCGCAAATTATGTCTCACCTGAAGGTGTATGCCGGCCCAACGCATCCGCATCAAGCACAGAAGCCGGTGCCATGGACAGGCCCCCAGGCACTGCTCAAACAACCTGCTCCTACTGAGGCGCAGACAGAGACATCAACATCTGAATAGTTTACTAAATAGGAGGACCTCCCTTGGCCGATACCAGCAAAGGTGAATATTACTATGGCATGGGACGACGCAAGACGGCTGTAGCCCGCGTACGTCTCTTCCCAAATGGTGATGGCAGCATCACCGTCAATGGCAAGAACGCGCAAACGTATTTTGGGCAGCGCGAAGCATACATTGCCACTGTTGCGGCACCTTTACGCCTACTCGATCTGGGCAATGCGTATACGATGACCGTGCGTGTCGTCGGAGGTGGCACGAGCGGTCAAGCCGGTGCCGTTCGTCACGCTGTGGCACGTGCGCTTGTACGCGTGAACCCCGAATGGAAGTCTACCCTGCGTAAGGCTGGCTTTCTCACACGCGACCCGCGTATGAAGGAACGCAAGAAGCCCGGTCTCAAGCGTGCCCGCAAGGCTCCACAATACACGAAGCGCTAACAATTCGTCGTCTAGCGAAGCGATGGACAGGGTGTCCGCGCTTCGCTCGGCTTCAATGTGAACAATATTTGGGGGTCTCAGGTCTTGCGACCCCCAAATATCGCATGCCCCGCTTTCATCCAGAACACATCGATGTCAGCAAACCCCGCCTGTTCAAGCCACTTCAATTGATCGAAGAGTGGGGACATCTTATCCATAGGATCAGGGCCTTGTTCGGGGTATACGAACGAATTCCACTCCATCTTCTGAAACTGCTCATACCCTAACAGGTTCCCATCCAGTTCAAGTGAACGCTCACGCACGGCCTCATCCCACATCTTACCCGCAAGATCAGTGCTGAGCTGAGTCACAGGTTGAATTACGTCAGCGATGATGAAAACCCCACCTGGAGCCAGCATAGCGAAAATGTCTCGAAACAGGTCTTGTTTTTGGGATGCATCCAGGTGGTGAATAGCTAGCGAGGACACCGCTGCATGGACGGGCCAGGGGAGCTCGCGCCAGTTCTTGTCAGCCAGATCGAAGAGTCGTGATGCAAAACGCTCACCATAACCGGCTAAAAGTGCTTGCACGCGCTCGATCATCTTCGGCGAGCCATCAAAGCCGTGCAGGTAATACGCAGGGAAGCGGTCCAGCAATGCACGGGTGAGTATCCCTTCGCCACAACATAGATCGAGTATATGCTGCTGTCCCGGCGCAGGAGGAATGAGACTACAGATGACGTCGATTTGGGTTTCACGGTCAGGGATGAAGTAGTTTCCGTAGTCAATGAAATCCTGGGAATCTTCTTCATCCCAGCGAGGATCGCTATGTATGCTTTCCTGCGCCATGATTTAATTGGTCACTTCCGAGTGCTCGGACGCAGGTATCTCAGCATACACCGGGGTACACCATTGTGCCCGATATCCGGGACGACGGCCACGCACGACATCGAAGTAGGTTTCTTGTATCGTGCGAGCAATCGGTCCAATTGTGCCATCGCCGACCGGACGGTGATCCACACGTACAACCGGAGCAACCTGCACACCTGTGCCACAGAGGAATATCTCGTCGGCTGCATAGAGTTCGGTGCGGTTAACCTGCCGTTCGCGAGTAATACGCCCAAGCTCACGCCGGGCCAGCTCCATCAGTGTATCACGGGTAACGCCCAGGAGAATATTTTCAGTCGGAGCAGGCGTGACGAGTTCTCCATTCAGCAGCAAAAAGATGTTTGCGGCGCTGCCTTCAGAGACATGGCCCTCGTGTGTCAGCATAATCGCCTCATCAAAGCCGTTCTGTATTGCCTCGCTCTTAGCCAATGCCGAGTTGACGTACGCACCACAAATCTTGGCCCGAGCAGGAATGGCGTTATCATCGATGCGCCGCCAGGATGAAACGCCGCAGTGTAATCCTGTAATATCGATATAGTTCCCCATCGGCTGTGAAGTAATAAGAAAGTCGTCAGAAAGGCCATGCAGGCGCACGCCAATCGACAGGTCAGCTTTATACGCAATTGGTTTAATGTAGATGTCGCCACGATGAACATTGCGTCTGACAAGTTCTATGCTGATGTCAATCAGTTGGTCTACTGTATAGGGAAGTGAGATTTGTAACACCTTGCACGAACGTAGAAGCCGTTCAAAGTGTTCTCGAATGCGGAACAAGTAAATCTGCTGGTCTTGCTCGTTCCAGTAGCCGCGAATGCCCTCAAAGCAGCCGGTGCCGTAGGCAAAACCATGGGTATGTACGGAAATCACGCCACGCTCGGCGGGCACAAACTCGCCGTTCATAAAAAGTTCATTTGCAACCATAGTGTATGGTAAGTAGCTCTGAGCTACTTACCCTTCCCTCCTTCTTTAGTAGGATATATCAATCACCAAAACTCCTTTGTGGAATCCCCGGGCTTTAGCCCTGGGGAGGAAACAAAGGCCCCGAAGGGGAGGCATTTGTGCATCCTTCGCCTCCTGCTCAACGGCGAGCAGCAGGATGATCCTGCCTGTATTATAGAACGTTTGCATGCTATTGTCTATTTTATCTGGAAGGCAATAGAGAACATGCAGTAAGCCAATGGATGTTCTCCTGTCTCAACCATTCTTGTCTATCCTGCGTCAGGCGTTGTACAATAGCCAACAAGTTCATCTAATTGCATGCTCCTCCATCTAGTTTCAGAAAGAGAGGCAACTTTTGAATATTTGTATAATCATAAACCATAAACGACATCAACACGCGCACCGTTTCCCGGTACTCTTTCTCTTTTTTAGCGGATTACTCCTCATCCTGGCGGCATGCGGTGGAAGTAGTACAAATTCCATCTCGAATGCCACTTCCACCCTCGCGGCTGACCAGAAGTTGATCCTGCCCAATGTCGGTACCAGTGATATTGGGGACCTCGATCCAGCACTAGGACCAGACGCGAATTCGGCTGTTGCAGTTGGCATGATTTTTAGTGGCCTGGTCAAATCGGACCAAAGCCTCAATGTTTTACCTGACCAGGCCACGTGGGATATTTCTCCTGACAACAAGGTCTACACCTTTCACCTGAAGCCAGGTATTACCTTCTCCGATGGAACCCCCGTGACCGCGCAAAGCTACGTCTACACATTGACGCGGGCATTGCTTCCCGAGGTGAAGTCAGGCATTGCCTCCTTCTTTGAAGGGGCTATCGTTGGCGCAAACGACGTCAATAACGGCAAGACGAAGACATTGACGGGCGTAAAAGCTATCAATGACCAGACCTTGCAGATCACATTGACCCAACCTACCCCCTACTTTCTGGAGGTGCTCACCAACGCCCTCTACTTCCCATTAAATCAGAAAATTATTGAGCAGTATGGACAGACCGACTGGGTGAACCATGCAGCAGGTATGGGGGTAGGAACAGGGCCATTTATGGTAAAAGAGTGGGATCATAATATCAAAATGATCCTGGTTCCTAATCCCCATTACTATGGTGCAAAGACCCGGCTGACGGAAGTTGATATGCTCTTTGTCGACGACCTCGGTACTGCCTTCAAGTCGTATCGTGCAGGACAATATAGTCTGGACTGGAATATTCTGCCATCAGATCTGTCCGTTGCGAAAGGAATACCGGGGTTTACCTTCAGCCCATTATTACAGTCCGACCTGCTCTTCTTCAGTAATAAAATGCCGCCGTTTGACAATACAGAGGTCCGTCAGGCCTTTGCCTATGCAACGGACAAAGTGACATTGGCACATGCTATCTTCAAGGATGCAGTGACGCCAGTCTCCAACAATCATTCCGCCGGGTATGCCAGGCTACCAACCGAACTATCCTGGCATCCCATATGATCCGGCCAAGGCTAAGTCACTGCTGCAATCGGTCTATCCCGATGTCAGTAAGATACCGTCCATCACCTTCTCCTACCCAAACTCGCAGGTCTCTCCCGAGGAGGCAGCAGCTTTGCAGCAAATGTGGCAGAATGCACTGGGTATTCAGGTGAAGTTAAACCCCGTGGAACTGAATGCCTACATCGATGAGCAAACCAAGCACGAAGTGCAGTTTGGTTTCACGCAGTGGAGCGCAGATTTCCCCGACCCCTATGATTGGCTAACGCTCAATCTGTTCTCGACTGCAGCGAATAATAATGGTGATTGGGATAATCCTACCTTCGATCAAACGGTTACGCAGGCTGAGAAAACTTCAGGTGATGCTCGCATCGCTCTCTATAACAAGGCCGAGCAAATTGCCATCACTGACGTGGGCTGGCTGCCGCTAGACCACGAGTCTCTCGCGGCCATCATCCCGTCCTGGGTGCATGGGGTTAGTTTGAACGGTAATGGACTCTTCTTCGGCGATTGGTCAGACGTCTACCTCTTGCAACACTAGGATATTCCTGTTTTCATGCAACGCTGCATAAACTATCGTCGGTTAACAACAAGGAGGTTCTTCACCAGATGGCTATCGAAATTCTTAACCCCTATCACGTAGCAGTCGCCCAATTTGACGAGGCTGCCGAGCGCCTTGGACTCTCGCAATCATTGCGAGCTATTTTACGCAAACCCAAACGTGAACTCATCGTAAATTTCCCCGTGCGTATGGACAATGGGGACGTCGAAATGTTTACAGGCTATCGAGTACAGCACAACATCAATCGCGGCCCTGCCAAAGGTGGTATTCGTTTCAGCCCCGAAGTCTCGCTTGATGAAGTGCGTGCGCTGGCAATGTGGATGACCTGGAAATGTGCTGTGGTGAGTATTCCATTTGGAGGTGCGAAAGGAGGCGTTATCTGCGATCCTCATAAACTCTCCAGTGCCGAACTCGAACGTCTCAGCCGTCGCTATGCCACCGAGATTTCTATTCTGATCGGCCCCAATAGTGACATTCCCGCCCCCGACATGAATACGAACCCGCAGATCATGGCCTGGATTATGGATACCTACTCCATGCACAGTGGATATTCTGTGCCTGCTGTGATTACCGGTAAACCTCTGGCCATCGGCGGTAGCGAGGGCCGCCTGGAGGCAACTGCGCGGGGCATACAGGTTGTTACACGAGAGGCGATGCTCAAACTGGGCATGCAGCCAGACGCATGTTCCGTGGTGATCCAGGGCTTTGGCAATGTCGGCAGTATCTCGGCGCGTCTCCTGCATGAGTTGGGCTGCAAGGTTGTCGGGTTAAGCGATATCAATGGTGGCATCTATAACGCGAACGGCATCAACGTTCCCCGTGCGCTGCGTTACTCCAACGAACATGGTACATTGAAGGGTCTACCCGACACAGAAGCAGTTACAAACGCAGAACTGCTGGAATTGCCTTGTGACGTGCTGATACCTGCCGCCCTGGAGAATCAGTTGACCGGCAGAAATGCTTCACGGGTGAAGGCTCGCTTAATCGTTGAGGCTGCCAACGGTCCGACTACCCCAGATGCCGACCACATCTTCGCCGATCGTGGTATCACGGTGGTTCCTGACATCATGGCGAACGCCGGCGGTGTAACAGTGAGCTACTTCGAGTGGGTGCAGGACCTGCAACGCTTCTTCTGGGCTGAGGACGAGATCAACCACCGTCTCGAGTCGATCATGACCCGTGCCTTCCATGCCGTGCAACGCAAAGCCGAGGAGCAGGAGACAAACCTGCGCATGGGGGCTTACCTGCTCGCCGTCGCGCGTGTGGCCGAGGCAACTGAGATTCGCGGGGTGTATCCGTGAACTAAACAGTATTGGTGCGAAATGTTCGTAGGGGCGGGGGTGGTGTGGGGAAGTATGGGGACCCTTGTGGTCCTTTCACGGGTAGGTTTTTTTGGGGGAAGTCATCTGCGAAGGGCCCTGATCCGTAGGGGCGAGGGTGGTGATGGGAGGTTGGGAGGGCCTTGATGGTCGCCCGCGTAGCCCGGTCTGGTTGACGATAGGGTGGGTGAACGTCGCAGAAAGGGACGGCGGGCGACCATCAAGGCCCTCCCATCCGCCCCACACCCCGCTCGCCCCTACGGATAGGATGGGCACGCTCCAAAAAACCTACCCCTGACAGCCCTTGTGGTCGCCCGTGTAGGGGTATCGGCCCCCCGCCCCTGGCCCAGTCAACGATAAGGTCCCTGTTCGCCGGGTCGGGATCGACGCCCACAATCACCTCGGCCCAGGTCGTCCCAGTGCTCAATGATGAGGTGGACCCGGATATCTTTTTTGAGCGCGGGCGCGAAAATCCCAAAGTCTACGCCTTTTCTCGCTCGATCTTCTCCTTCCTCTGTCATTACATGACCGCCGGGAGCGCGGCAGGGACAAATATGACTATCACTCCATAGACAATCAGTGCCACGCCTGCGATCTGACTGATCTGCCTACCGAGAGGAAACGACTTTTCAGCGTAGATGAGTGCTGTCAGGAGTGCCATCACTGCGATATTCATGATGCCAAGTGGAAAGAGGAGCACAAACAGGAACCAGCAGCATCCGAGACAGTAGGCTCCGTGAAGGAACCCCATACGGAAGGCACCACTATATCCATCACGCCAGGAACCCAGGATGAATTGCAAAGGCGTCCGGCATTTCGACAGGCACATGTGCTTGAGCGGCGACAGTTGATAGAGGCCAGCCACCACCAGCAAGGCACCACCAATACGGGGGGCATTATTCATGAGCCACATTGACTGTCCGGCCAATCTCTCAGCCCCCAGGGCGAGAGGATAGGCCACGAGGCCGAACAGCGTCCAGATGAGGAGATAGGCACTGACGAAGACCCAGGTCGGGACAAAGGCCTGAGACTTTTGCCTCTTGCCAGTGTACACCGTCGTAAACATGAGGATCATCGGGGCTGCCGTGGGGAACATCATCGCGATCATCATCACCACCCAGATCGCAATGAAAAGCCCTGTGCTCATTCCCATCGTCAGGCCCATTCCCATGGCTTGACTGTTCATGGCGACTGATTGCCAGATAAGTACTGCCCACGAAGCGGCAGCCAGGATGAGGAGCAAGCCCAAAATCAGCTTGCGTTCCCGCGGGAATGGAGAAGCGTTAGCGGTAGTCATGTATGGTCTCCTTCTCTGCCAGATAGAACCAGGCGATATCGCCTTCGACGCAGGTATCGAGGGCGATATCATCTTTGTTGAAAGTGCGCAAACGCTACGCGTTGGACCAGTTGATTGGTGCGTAGTGAGCATTCTTGCCAGCATTATCCCAGCGCATGCCGTAGTCCGTCCATGTGCTCTTTTCGTCACCAACTGCCATGGCGACGCTGGAGGCAAAGGGATGCGCATTTTTCGCCCAAATCTCTTCGTCAGGATTCATGCTTGGAACCGCGTGGACCGCCATCTGCATGAGGCTGGGAATCTCGATCGAACGGTGCTTGCCCTCTTTATGGAAGGTGATCGGTACGGTCTTCACCCCAAGTACCGTGGAGATGAGAGGTGCAAGAGCAGCTACAGGGCCACCAACTGACCCGGTGAAGACGGCTTGAAGGGCTTGACGCTGCTGCTCATCTGCTCGCTCATCGAGGTACAGGGCCACAGACCAGTTGCCATCAGCCATCGCTCCCGGTGTGCGTGCGATCAAAGCAACATTCAGGCCATCAAGGGTTACGCCGCCATAGTCCCCCCGATCAACGTGGAAACCAAAGGCGACCTCACACGCGCCGGCTGTCGGCTTCGAAGTTAAGGGCGCGTTTGGCGAAAAGAGACAAGGACACACTACATTACAGTTACAGTTCTCGAAGTAATCTCCCGCGATTTGCCAGTGGGTTTGTGTTGAAGCCATGCGTCACCTCCATGTGCGCTTTTACTACTACTTGTTCAGTATGGTCTATGAGGTCATTCCCTAAGAATGACCGTTATCATATTACTCAATCGACTGAAAACGCTTGCGAGGAATGACCTCCTTTCTGCTCACGATCCTTAGGAATCGTGCAGTTCAAAGTCCTTGGTGCTGTTGACCAAGCCATGGACGGCGACGATTTGCTTGGGGTGATCGAGTGAGCCGATCACACTCTTGATAGCCACCAAACAGTTGATAACACAGGCTCTGGTAGCAGCGCGCCCATCCTCAATGCTCAAGGTGGCACCGAGCTTGCCTTTGTATTCTCGTCCCTCGACGACAACCCATCGAGTCGGCTTCGACAAGTTGTGAGGTGCGGAAAGGCTAGGCTTCGGCAATGAGCGCGATAGAAATCTTCATTCCCTTCGGATGGATAGGAAGTTTCGCTCCCTGGCGGGCCGGCGGATCCTCGGGAAACCATTTCCCCCACTCTTCGTTCATCCCAGCAAAGTCACTTTCCTCACCTAAGATGAAGGTCGCGCTCACAGCTCTCTCAAGGGAGCCATTCGCTGCTTGAAGAATAGCCGCGATGTTCTTCAAGCATTGAGCCGTCTGTTCCTGGATGGTTGTTCCAACAACCTCACCCGTCTTTGCATCAAAGGGTCCCTGACCAGCGACAAAGACAAATCCTCCAGACTTCACCGCTTGGCTATACCCAGCTATAGATTTCGGGGCTTTATCAGTGTTCACGATGACTTTCGCCATTTCCTTTTCCTCCGTTGGTTGGTGTGATATTCTGATTCACGTGGAACAGATTGCCCGGATCATACGTTGCTTTGGTCTGAGCCAGTCGGGCGTAGTTGTCGCGGTACGCCGCCTTCACGGAATCTGCGCCCTCATCCATCATCATATTGACATAGCCTCCACCGGCCGAATAGGGATGCAGTGCCATCCAATAGTCCCTGGCCCACTGGATCATGCGCTCGTTGTTGGCCGGGTCGGGGTCGACACCGACAATCACCTCGGCGAAGTTGGCATCACGGAAGCTGAACGCAGTGTCGCTCGTGCCGACGCGATGGACAGCACCGTTGATCGGGTAGAGGTGCATCGTCGAGTGCATCGTCGGCAGTTGCGCGCCATACTTCACGTGCAGATTGATCGCCTTGTCACCCAGGTCGGTGAAGAAGTCGGTCTTCCAATACCACTGTAAGCCCTTCGGGTAGAGCGCGTCGAAGAGACTCTGTAAAACCGGCCACGGAATCGGCCCGGCGAAATCCACCACCGGCGGGACGTTTTCACGAATTGGTTGGAACAGCGTGTCGGCCTGCTCCAGCGAGCCACTGTAGCACCACACGATGGCACACATCTTCTGGAGGTGAAACTGCTCCGGGAAAGGGGGTGCTGGTGGCACTGTGACAAACGCGAACCAGCCGTTGATCTCCTCGGGAGCGTTCAAGATGAAGTCGCGCCAGAACTTCATCAAGTCAGCTGCCTGTTCGATCGGCCAGAGCATCGGCCCGCCATAGACCGTGCTGATGGGGTGCAGTTGGAACAGAAACGACGTGACGACGCCGAAGTTGCCGCCACCACCGCGGACTGCCCAGAACAGGTCGGCATGATCCTCGGTGCTGGCCGTGACAAAGCTGCCATCGGCGAGCACCATGTCAACGCTGAGCAGGTTGTCGATCGTCAGGCCCAGTGAACGCGCGAGATAACCGATGCCACCGCCTAACGTCAGGCCACCGACGCCAGTGGTCGAAATAAAGCCACTCGGCGTGGCCAGCCCGAAGGGATGGGTGGCATGGTCCACCTCGCCCCAGGTGCAGCCGCCTTCCACACGAGCGGTACGTGCAGCAGGATCGACGCGAATCCCCTTCATGTCAGAGAGATCGATCACCAGGCCGTCGTCGCAGGTGCCCAGGCCGGGGCCGTTGTGCCCGCCACCCCGTACGGCCAACGTCAGCTGGTGTTCGCGCGCAAAGTTGACGGCAGCGATCACATCGGCGACATCCACGCAGCGGGCGATCAGCGCGGGGTGCTTGTTGATCATGCCATTGTAGACCCGGCAAGCCTGCTCGTAGTCAGCATCGCCGGGACGAAGCAGTGCCCCACGCAGATGTGAGACCAGATCCTGAATCGCCGTTTCCTCCAAAGCGAGGGTGGGGTGTTGTTGTTTCATAGTTCTTTTCTCCTTGTCCGTTTCATGTAACTGTCGTAATTCCCCTCAAAGACAACTTAGGGCTGAAGTTCCCCACGCTGGACCTTCGCCAGCAACCTCATCCACGCAAGGACTTGTGGCATCGAGGGAGGTAAGGCGAAGCTGTACGGGAGGTCATGATCGCCACCTGCTCCACCTTCGATCTCTCGCCGCCTTCTCTCCAATGGGCTCATGCCTCGCGTATCCTGGTAGAATGCTCCACTGCTGCTCTCGTGTGACGATGAGTTGGTAGCGACCGCAATTAAAACCCTCTCCTGTTCCCCACATTCTGACGCTTCCCCTGTCCTCTCTGGCACACAGAGCCTTCTCTGCTGCAGAAATTGTGCTGCCGTGACCGAGGTGGACGACAGTCCTTTGTTCTCCTGCTCGAGCTGCTCCGCCAGGCCCTCCTGTGAGGAGGAGGAGAACACACGCAGGCTGATCGTGCGGAAGGGCACGAAAGAGCCGCAGGAATTGAAACAGGGTATCCAGCGAACTGAGGACCGTCGATTTCCACTGCCAGGTAGGCACTGCATCCACCTGGGTTGCTACACGATAATACATCTTTTGCCTCCTTCTCTTCTGTACGCTCAAGACACATCCACCAGGCCTGGATCGTCTCTCTATTCGCAACGGGTGTATCAGAAGTTGCCTAAGCCATGGACCACGTACCTGACCGTATGCCACAGCGATGATCTTGCGACAAGCGTGTATGACAGGCTGAGTCCCCGTCGCATCACGCCCATTCGCAGTTCACTGATAGGATAGCATAGGCAGCGTTAGTACAACGTTTGGGAATGCCAGATGAGGAAGCATTTTCAGGATGGATGATGACGTCCGCTGGCAGGTTCGCGTTAGCAAAGCGTTATTTCAGACCCAATGAAGGCACAGGTAGGCTACAGGTGCGCAAGGAGCAGCCGGGCAGCCTGCAGGTCCGGCGTCTCAAATCCTTCTGTGAACCAGGCATACAGGTCGCTTAGCTGCCGCCTGGCGTCGTCGGATCTATTCTGTGCGCTCCACAACCGCGCCAGGCTCATCGTCGCACGGAGTTCCAACGACCTGGCCTGCTGTGATCGCGCGATCGAGATCGCGCGGAGGAGCGCCGCTTCGACATCAGAGGCCTCCGCACCGTGCATGAGCAATAACTCACCTCGCAGCCGATGTAACTCCGCGTCCCACCAGCGCTCGTTGTGTGTGCGCGCTTCCGCCAGTGCCTCGTCGATGCATGCGAGTCCCTCCTCGGTGCGCCCGGCTTTCCCACAGATATGCGCGAGCAGCGAGAGGTAATACGGCAGACGCAATCTGGCGTTGGATGCTTTGAATGCGACGATCGAGCCACGCAGACGCCCGATGCGCTCCTCATCGGGCTGCTCGGAGGCCAGCGCATAGTTGACCAGGATGGAAGCCCAGGCGCGATAGTAAGGCGCCTGGTACTTGCTCGCGAGCGCCAGCGCTCGCTCGGCGTGCTCTCGGGCGACTGCTTCATCGGCGCATAACTGCTGTAGCAAGGCCAGGTAGGCTGACACCAGTGCCTGGTTGAAAGGCTGATCCGGGTTCTGCACCAGCCTCACCGCGTCGAGTCCCCTTTCTTGTGCCTGCTGCGGATAGCCCAGGCACCAGAGCGCGTGTGCTTGCCACGCCCGTGCGTGCGCTGCATAGTTCGATCCACTCGACTCTTGCAGATTGAATAGCTGATCGGAGTCGTGCGCGGCGATGATTTCCGCAAATTGCGCGTTTGCCTCAGTGATCCTCCCCAGGTGCAGTCGCGCCCCGGCCAACACCATGCCGGCAACCGGTGGCACTGTGCCAAGAGAGCGCTGATAGAGGGTATACAGCTCGTCAGAGACCAATTGCACTTTTTCGAGTTTTGCCTGTACAACGTAGACAGACTGCAATCCATTGAGCGTTTGCGCCCGCTGCGCGTCGTCACCAACCGTGTCACACAACGCCAGGGCGCGATCGAGCACGCGCTCCAGTTCCGGCGCTGTCCAGCCTTTGGTCACCTGGTAGAGCGGTACGAGGGCAAGCAGCAGGCTGAGTTCCTGCTTGTCGCGTTTCGCACCGGCAGGCAGGAGCTCAAGCAACTCCAGACTCCGCGAGAGTAGGTTGATGGCATCCTCGTTCGCATACACGCGCTTCGCCACTGCTGCCGCACGCTGATAAGAGGGGAGCGCTTGCTCGATCATGCCCGCGCGCTCGTAATGCGACGCAATCTGGCCACTGACCGAGTCGAGGTCCTCAGCATGCATGGCTTCCAATGCTTGCGCGACGCGACGGTGCAGCATGCGGCGCTGTGGCGCACTGATCTCGCCATACGCCACCTCGCGCAGCTTATCGTGGGTGAAGTCGTAGCTGTTGGCGCCCTGTTCGCGCACGATCCGTTTGTGCCAGAGTTCGTCCAGCGCACGGACGGCGCTCTCGGCGTCGGCGTTGCCGATGGTGATCAAGAGGTCGACCGTGAATGCGCGGCCAATAGTCGCGGCCAGTTCAACAAACCCGCGAGCGGAGGCCGAGAGTTGCAGGAGGCGACCGACGAGCACTGCATGTACACGTGGCGGAAGCGTTCGAGCGTCATCAAGCGGCGGTTGCCTGTGGGGGCGATCGGCCTCTGGCAGGCTGGCCGATACTCTTCCCAGGCCGGCCCGCACCATTTCGACCACGAACAGGGGATAGCCCCCGGTCTCATGATACATGTGCAGCCCTTCGTCCAGATCCAGCTCACGCTTTGCCACCTGCGATGCCAGTTTCGCGGTTTCCGCTGCATCTAACGGCTCAAGCGGAATTTCTGTCACACGCATGGTGTTGCGCAGATGCAGCAGCAAGGTGCGCAACGGATGGTGCGGCGGCAGTTCTTCTTCACGGGCGCACCCAATGACGAGCAGTCGTGCGGTTGGGTCGAAGCGCAACAGAAAATGCAACCATGCAAGCGTTTCCTGATCGCACCATTGCAAGTCATCGATCACCAAAAGTAATGGCTGTGGTGTGAGGAGGATGGCGTGCGCCAGGGCCTCAAAGAAGCGCTGGCGCTGGCCGTACTCGGTCACCGGCTCGTAGTGTAGTACATCTGGCCGCTCCGCTACCAGCTCCGGCAGGAGGCGCACGACCTCGGTGAGCCAGACCGCGTCGAGTTGCCTGAGAGGCGCTCGCAGACCCTCGCTCCTGAGCCAATCCGTCACCGGTGCGAGCGAGAGTTGGCCCTCAGCGGCATAGGAGCGTGTCTTCGCGGTGACGGCACCCTGCTGGCTCGCCCACAGCAGGAAGTCCTCGGCCAGCCGTGATTTGCCCACGCCCGCTTCCCCGGTCACAAGCGCGAAGTGGGGTCCTCCGTCGGTAGTGCGCTGCCAGGCATCGTGCAGCTGCTCCCACTCGCGCTTTCGTCCGATGAGCGTTGGGGTAGCAGCGAGCAGCGTTTGCTGGGCTCTGGCCGGAATGACAGGCGTCTCGTGCTGCATGAGTCGCTCGTAGGCTTCGCGAGTCGCCGGATCGGGGTCGACGCCCAATTCGCGTTGTAAGGTGGTGACACAGGTGTGGTAGACATGCAATGCGCTGGCGCGATCGTTATTCAGCGCGAACAAACGCATCAGACGGCGAGAGAGGTCTTCGGAGAGAGGGTCGAGTCCGATCAAGCGCTGGGCATAGCGGATGGCGGTGACGGTGTCGCCCCGCCCTTCAAAGAGGCGGAGCAGGTGTTCGAGGACCTGCAGGTGGCGCTGGCGTAGCCGGTCCCGCTCAGGCAAGATCCATTCATCATAGCAGCCAGGCAATAATTCACCGCAATACAGGTTGTCTGCTTGCTCAAGAGCGTCTTGGAGTGCGTGCTGGTCATTGCGTCGTGTGGCCGCGTCTGCGAGTGTGAGCGTCTGTTCGAACGCAGCGACATCGAGGTGAAATGGCGTGACGGGATGCCAGTGCAACATATGCGCGTCAGCAGAGAGGAAGTGTTCCACAGCCGGAAATGCCTGGCGCAACTGGTGGAGCAGTTGGCGCAAGTTATTGCGCGCCTGGGCCTCGGTGGCGTCGGGCCAGAAGAGGAAGGCAAGATGCTGGCGCTGTTGGGGAACATCGCGATGCAACACGAGATAGGTGAGCAAGGAGCGCAGGCGCGTTGTGTTGAGGCTTGTCACCTGTCGGTCACCGTAGATCAGGCTGAAATCACCCAGCAAGCGGAGGTGAAGGGTTGGCATCGTCATGATCGGCTCCCTTTCTCCTCTTCCGGCCCAGGCGATGGCAGAGTGGTCAGCTCTGAGAACAGGTGTATGACATCACGAAAATCATCGAAGCCATCTACTGGCGATGCGTCCGATCACCTTCAGTTTGCCACGATCGTCCTTGATGCTCTTACTCTATCATATCATTCTCTTTTTTACCACTACCCATCTCGCCTATTCACTGGAGGTCATCCTCCTCCAGATGCCTTCACTCCTCCCGTCAATGTGCGACCCACACCTGTACCATCTTATCGTCGCCACCAAGAGTAGTGGAACGAGGATGTCTAGGATGCTGCTTGATAAATCACAGGCTTATATTGTGGTAACGGAATAGGCTTCCCTTCGGCGCGAGCCGCTTCAAGCCACGCTGCTTTGGCAAGTTGAACCTCTCTAAGGGCTTCTTCTGGTGTCATGCCAAAAGCGGAGCATACCCTCAGATCGGGAATGTCTGCAATATAGCCCTTGTCTTCCTCACTGTAAAAGATATTGATGTGGTAGTCTTTCATGATTCGTCTCCATCACTTGGCTCATCATACATAACCATCCATACGGAGACGCGATGCACTACCGCTCAACAATATCCACCGCGAGTAGCTGGTCACCCGGTCGCGGGTCGCGTCCTGGATCGCGCTCGCGAATCGAGTTCACAACATCCATCCCCGAAATGACCCGGCCAAAGACTGCATGTTTGCCATTCAGGTGTGGTGTTGGCACATGGGTAATGAAGAACTGGGATCCATTGGTATTCGGTCCAGCATTTGCCATGGATAGGATGCCAGGGCGGTCATGCTTAAGCCCAAGGGCACTAGCCTCATCATCGAAACGATAGCCTGGTCCACCTGTCCCTGTCCCCTTTGGATCGCCCCCCTGAACCATGAAATCGCGAATGACACGATGGAAAGTGGTTCCGTTATAGAAACCATCACGTGCAAGGAATACGAAGTTATTCACGGTTTTGGGTGCCTGCGCCGCAAACAACTCTATTTGGACATTACCTTTTTCCGTATGCATGATCGCCAGGTATTGCCTGGCAGGGTCAATCTGCATAGCTGGTGGGCGATCGTACTGCTTGGGCATAATCTATCTCCTAAATTCTGCTTATGGCGCCTCAACCACGATCAGGTGGGTAATAATATCCGGCGTAATGTTCTTCGAGTTTGCAGCATCGCCGGGACCTTGAATCTTTTGTGCAATATTCAAACCCGATACGACGTGCCCAAACAGGTTATACAATTTCTGCAGACTTGTCCTATCGTCCGCCGTGCAGATGAAGAACTGGCTGCCGTTGGTATTCGGCCCAGAATTGGCCATTGCCATACAGCCTGCCGTGTAATTACCCTTGACCGGTTCATCCTTGAACTTGTAACCTGGGCCACCGGTGCCATTGCCCTTAGGGTCACCTGTCTGAATGATGAACTTAGGTACGACGCGATGGAAGGTCAACCCATCATAAAAATGGTGCTGCGCTAAAAACACGAAGTTGTTCACGGTGTTTGGTGCGAGTTGGGGGTCCAGCTCAAGCACAATCAGGCCGCGATTGGTGTTAATACCCGCGCAATAGACATTCTTGGGATTAATCACCATAGGGGGAGCTTGTGTGTAGCTGTGCTGCGTGCTAGCAAAAGTTAACGGACCTGGAGCCGGCGATAGATCGGTCAGTTGCTGGACAACCTTAGAACTAAGGCAGGGCTGAACGACCGCCACAGGTGGTTTGGGCTTGGCCGCAAACGGCCCCAACTTATAGTAGTAAAGCGTTCCAACCGTTACCAGTATAATAAGTAGGCTAAGGCCGATAGCCCAGGGATAACGGGCCAGGCCACGAGCCGGGGGCTTATAACCGGGAGCACGCCGTGGTGATTCTTTCACCTCCAACGGCGGCAACTGAGTCGCATGGGCTTTTGCGATCTTCGTCGCACGTTTCGTAGCAGCACGTTTCGATGTTTTTGGCATGGGGTTCTGCAACCACTCCTTCTTAAGTAGAGATACACTCGGCCCCCAGCCAACGACATGATGCTTACAATACGGTGGGTGGCCATGACAAACCTTGTCTTTTCTGCGTGCTATCATAACTCTCCCGCGCGCTTGGGTCAAGTCCCTAGCCTAGAAGGTTCTTCACTCTTGAAGAGATTGACAAACTGAGATGGATAGGACCTTTTTAGTGCCATTCCCTGTGAATAAGTGTGTGGAAAACTTCGTGGATAACCGGGGATAACTCGACCTTTCTTGTGGATAACTGCCGATAAACAGACTTGACCTGATCTCACCTTGTAACTTCACGCATGCTATTCCCCAAGGATGCCAGAAACATATCCACATATCCACAAAGATAGCCCTCGGCTGCTATTTGAAATTTGTCGCAGAATTCGTTACACTGATGAGGCACACATGAATTTGTCGCGCAAAAAACGAACCAATGTGCTATAATCCGCCATAAGTAGATCGGTACCCGTAAGCGGTGGTTATGCACTGGAGCCAATGACGTGGAGAAACTTTTACCACAAAACATAGAAGCCGAGTGCGGTGTACTTGGCAGCGTCATTATCGACCCAGAAGCAATTGTCCAGGTGGCAGATTTTTTATCTGCCGAGGACTTCTACCGCGACGCCCATCGCACTATTTACGAGGTCATTCTCCAACTCTACGAAGAGCATGAGCCGGCCGATTTCATTACCATTTGTGACGAGCTGGAGAGACGCAATAAGCTGGAGGATGTAGGTGGCGCGAGCTACATTACCTCACTCATCAACCAGGTACCGACCAGCGGCAACGTTGAATATTATGGGCGGATCGTTGAACGTACGGCCATCCTACGCCGCCTGATCCACGCTGCCGGGCAGATTGCGGCTATTGCCTATGAAGAAGCAGATGCCGACGTCGCACTTGACAAAGCCGAGCAGTTGATCTTTGCCATCGGCCAGCGCCACTCCCGTTCCGACTTCTCACACCTGCGCGACTTGCTCTCTGAATACATGGAAAAACTGGAGCAACTGCACCAGCATCGCGGCAATATTGTCGGCGTCCCCACCGGCTTCGCTGATCTCGACCGCCTGACCGGTGGATTGCAAAAGTCGGATCTGATTGTGCTAGCGTCCAGGCCTGGTATTGGTAAGTGCCTGACGGCTGGAACACTTATAGATGATCCTGAGACAGGCGCAAGATGGACTATTGAGGAGTATGTGCTGTGGAAATTGCCTACTGTGTATGGTATTTCAGAAGCGGGCAAGATACGTCCAACGAGCATTACCGCGTGGGTAGATAGTGGCATGCAGCCGTGTTATCGTGTTCAAACCCGTACAGGACGCATGGTTGAAGTAACAGGGCATCACCCTTTCCTTACCGTTCACGGTTGGACCCCTTTGCACGATTTGCATGTGGGGCAAAGTATTGCAGTGCCAAAAGCGGTACCAGCCTTTGGTACCGATGAAAGCTGGTCCCTGGATATAGTACGGCTTCTAGCCTATTTTATCGCAGAAGGAGGACTAACATACCATTCACCTACGTTCACTAATACCGATCCTACGATTATAGAAGACTTCAAGCAAATCATAGCAACTCATTTCCCTACGTGTGCCCTAAGACAAGAGCGTATTACCTATACCGTTACTCAGCCGAGAAATCCGCAATTGCGATCATATAGAACCAAATTCCGAGAAAATCCTGTTACGACTTGGTTGAGTGATTTGGGATTGATGGGTAAGTTCTCCAAGGAGAAGTTTTTCCCTGCCTGCGTTTGGAGATGGAGTCGTCGTTACCTGGCAGAGTTCTTGCGAGTGCTAATGAGTTGTGATGGAAGTATTTATTCCTCTGCTAAAGGATATCCACTTATAGAGTTTACCGTTGCTGCTCCACGGTTGGCTGCTGACATGCACCATGCCTTCACGCGGTTTGGTATTACAGCGAAATACTATCGGACTTCACATGGGGCCTGGCGTGTTGAGATTACGTCTCCTGAAAGCGTGATGTTATATCAAGAGCACATAGGATGGATTGGTGAGAAAAGTACCCGCTTTGCAGAATATGCACATATCGTCCCACGTCGTCTTGGCAATTGTGGTCATGCGCCTCAAGAGACATGGAATCTTGTATCCGATGCTGCCAAGTTTCACGGGTTATCAGTTACAGAGTTAGCACGTAGAAGCGGAGAAACAATCAAAGTTGGATATAACCCACATAAGGGACGAAGTATTCCTCGTTACCGTCTGGCAACTTACGCCGAAGTATTAGACGATGCTTCTTTACGTCGATCTGCCAGTTCAGATGTGTATTGGGATGAAATTGTCTCTATAGAACCTATTGGCGAGCATCAGGTCTACGACCTGACTGTACCCGATGGTGCAAACTTCATAGCTCAGGATATCTTTGTTCACAATACCAGTTTAGCGTTAAGTCTAGCTCACAATGCTGCCGTCCAATACCGGAACTCCATGGCTATTTTCAGCCTGGAGATGAGCAAGCAACAACTGGTGCAGCGCCTGCTCTCGATGGACGCTTCGATAGATCAGCAACGTCTGCGCACGGGCTGGATTGAGGATGACGATTGGGAACGCATTGTCTATGCTATGGGCACACTTTCGGAGGCCAACATCTGGATTGATGACACGGCGAGTATTTCCCCTATGGAGATGCGCAGTAAAGCGCGGCGTTTGCAGGCTGAACATAGCGTTGATCTGATCATCGTCGATTACCTGCAACTCATGCAGTCCGCCGTCGGCGGTAAGCGCAACGAGAACCGCGTACAAGAGATTTCGGAGATCAGCCGCAACCTCAAGGGACTGGCCCGCGAACTGAATGTGCCTGTGCTGGCACTTGCGCAGTTGTCGCGTGCCGTGGAGAGCAGATCATCGAAGGTGCCGCAGTTGTCAGATTTGAGAGAAAGCGGTAGCATTGAGCAAGACAGTGACATCGTCATGTTCATCTATCGCGATGACGTCTATAACCCGGAATCCGAACGTAAAAATATTGCCGATATCATTGTTGCTAAACATCGTAATGGGCCGGTTGGACAGGTAAGTCTCTACTTCCAGGCCAACCAGACCCGCTTCCGCGACCTGGAACTCAATCCACCCGCGGAATAGTGGGGTATAACACGTTGATTTGGGTATGTGGAGAGTTTGTTGGGGCCGATAATGAAGTTTAACAATCAAGATCGGCAATGTGTAGTCACCCTGAGCGAAGCGAAGGGTCTCTCGATGGGCAGCGAGATGCTTCGCTTCGCTCAGCATGACAATGCCGGCTTTGGTTGTTAAACTTCATAATCGGCAGGGGGGATCCAGGATGAATTGGGGTTGTACACCGGCCCCTACAGGCATGCCGCTGGTGTTCGGGGTATTTGGTTGAAATTGATTATTGGATGCATAGTTATGACAGTCTTTGCTGGATTTCCATCGGGGAAAAATCCCTACGTGCCGGTGCCGGAAGTCTTCTTCACGGTACTGCTGCCAGAAATCGAGGATAGTGCCGAACTGAAAGTAACACTGTACCTCTTCTGGCTGCTGGCACAAAAACAAGGCAACCCGCGCTGCGTCAGTGACCGTGAGTTATTTGCTGATCGCATGCTGTTGCACAGCCTCAAACGCCGGGGTGATCCACGGCCAGCAGAGGAGCGCCTGCGTCAAGGCCTGGAACAAGCCATTGCTCGCGGTACCGTCTTGCGTGTACAATTGCGGTTGCTCAGCGAAGGTGACGATCAAGCGGAAATCGTCGATTGGTATTTCTTTAACACGGCTCGTAGCCGTAAGGTTGTGGCCGAGTTGGAAGGAGCGGAAATGGTCCCTGCAAGGCTACTGAGTTCTCAACGTGAGCGTGTTGAAGAAGCGAGCGAGGTCGCAGTTTCAGCACTTAGTCATGCACCATCCAGGGAGTATGAGACAGCCCGCGTGCATGTTGAACGTCCAAATATTTTTGTGTTATATGAACAAAATATCGGATTGCTGTCCCCATTGATTGCAGACGAATTGAGAGACGCTGCTGATCAGTACCCGACGGAGTGGATTGAATTGGCATTCCGTGAGGCTGTGCAGCACAACAAGCGAAAATGGAGCTATATTCGCGCCATCTTAAGGCGCTGGGAAACGGAGGGCAGGTAAACATGGAACGCCTGAATGAAATTATGGCAAGAACGATGCAACAGGCGCAGCGCCACCGGCAAACGACAGGACAACAACCCGCACAAGATACAACAATTCAAGGACAACAGCCAGGCCAGCTGCCACCGGGTGAGGCTCCGCTCCGCAGACTCCGTCGGCCTCTACGTGAACAGACGGCACGCCTGGGGAAACCATCTCCACCTGCCGCGCAATCACTCAATTCGCACAACCAGGGCCTGGTACCCGCAAGGGGCACCAGTACATTTGGTGGTGTAGTGGTGCCCCTTGCGGGTACCAGGGGGCAAGGTGAGCTGCCTCCTCACCCTCTGCCTCGCCCGCAGGCTCCTTTACAGCGGCCGACATCGGTTCAGCGCATGCCTGTTGGAGCTGATGTTCAGCCACCATATCAGCAGCGACCGCGCCCACCACAAGAGCCACGACACCTGCTGAAAAGAGACTATTATCAGGCCGATGCCTATATGGCCCAGGCAGACGTAGCAGAGGAATGGGATGATGACGCAGCAGGTATGCGCTATGGTGACTGGGAAAGTGATGAGCATGAACTGCAGGGCCACGTACAGCCAGGGACAGAGCTTGCTCCTCGGGTCAATCGCCCGCTCAACACGCGAGAACTGCCTCCTGCTCCAGAAGCCAGGGCGTATGTCGCCTATACTCCTCGCAGCATGCAGATGCCGCCGGTCCCGCCTTCGTTGCCCGCACCACAGGTATCGATACAGGAAGTGAGGCACTATCAGCAACGTACGACGCAGCCGCTCAACCAGCGTTCACCTCTTCGTACGAGCCAGGATATACCGCCATCGCGCATAGCGAGGCCTACACGCCAGCTCGTTCCACCAGAACAGGTAGTGCAGAGCATTCCTGCACCATATACTGCTCTGACAGAGGTTTGTCGCACCTGCAAAGGCGCAGGTTATCTTCGCGCCGATGTTCCTTTTGGGCATCCGAACTTTGGCAAACCCATTGCTTGTGAATGTAAAGAAGCTGAACGCTCTGAGAAGAGACGGTTACAACTGTATAGCATATCCAACATGGATGCATTTCGCAATCAGAGCTTCAAAAACTTTAATCCTAACGTTTCTAGAACGGTTCAGCGCGCCTATCAAGTAGTATTGGAATATGCCCGCGATCCCGATGGTTGGCTCGTTCTGATCGGACCAAACGGTTGTGGCAAGACCCACCTGGCGGCAGCCATTGCCAATCAGAGCCTCGAAGATGGTTCAGTCGTGCTCTTTATGACTGTGATTGATCTGCTCGATCACCTACGTGCCACCTTCGTGCCTACAGCAACAGAGGTGTATGACCAGCTCTTCGCCAAAATATGCGAGGCGGGAGTACTGATTCTTGATGATCTGGGCGCACAGCAGAGTTCACCGTGGGCCAATGAAAAGTTGTTCCAGTTGCTCAATTATCGCTACAACTCGCGCTTCCCTACGGTCATCACTACCAACAATATCGGTCTGCATGGCATTGAGGAGCGCATCCGTTCGCGAATGATGGACACCAGCCTGGTCATCACGCAAACATTTGATGGCTCACAGGATTATCGCTTGCGTAATCCCAGGCGGGGTTAACATTAGAAATACCGCTTGACCAGATCGGTCAATTCGTCCAATTAAGGCGGTCACTTGCGATGCCAGTACTATCCTTTGTATAATAGCTATACAAAAGTTAGTTAGTTCACGGGTTCCACAGAAAAAAGAAGGGACAGCTTAGCCGACCTCTCAATTCGCCGCAGTCGGTGCAGAAGCCACATGCGCCGATTTTGATTGGGGGAAGTGGCGAACGGAAGACGCTGCGGCTTGTGGCGCAGTATGGCGATGCTTGCAACCTTTTTGCTCGCCTTGGTAACGATGAGCTTCAGCGTAAGTTGGATGTGCTGCGGTTCTCGCGTGATGGGCGCGATGGGTCGATGACTCCTGCTGCGGCGATTGAACATTTTGCGCAGTTGGCGGCTATGGGTATCGACCAGGCAATCTTTAGTATGCCGAATGTGTACGATTTGGAGCCGTTCGATTTGCTGGCAACAGAGATTGTGCCAGAGGTTGAGAAGATACGGATGGCGGGTCGGTAGCGATATTATTGGCGAATTGGGTGGCGTGGGCGCGATAAATCGGGATACCTGTCTCCCCGGGCAGGATGCCTTGTCCGGGGGACAGGTATCCTACGCCATCGCTTCGCTCGGCCTTTCTGGAGGAACATTGAGGAATGACCAGTCGTACTACCCTGACTGAAACCGAAGCGACCTTCGTTCATGCTCAACGTGTGGCCCGGCTCGCTACAGCAGACGGGGACGGACATCCCCACGTCGTCCCCGTCTGCTATGCCTTTGATGGTGCGCGGTTTTATACGCCGCTGGATGAGAAGCCGAAGCGGGTGGCAGGGAGCGAACTACGCCGTGTGCGCAACATTGAGGCGCGGCATGAGGCGTCATTGCTGGTTGATCAGTATGATGATGATTGGTCGCGCTTGGGGTATGTGCTGGTGCATGGACATGCAGATGTGCTGATGCCGGAAGATGCTGCGCACGCCCATGCGCTGGTGCTGCTGCGGGAACGCTATCGCCAGTACCGGACGATGGCGCTGGAGACACACCCGGTGATTGTGATTACGCCGGATCATGTTGTGTCGTGGGGACCAGCTCTTCTGAAAAGATAGGTAACTATTCAGCAGGGGTTTGTATGGAGTACCAACCTCGTGACCCTTGCTGTGTACGTACATCGTACCCTCTGAATGAGAGCCGCTGCTGCACCTACAAGGGATACGATGTTGGTACATACCATGGGTCACGATGTGGGTAACCCATTCAGGGGTTCTGAGGGGATACGGCGGGCATCCCACACCGCCCCCGTCCCTACGGACAGAGATCCTCTCTCTCTGCTTGCAAAGGTAGGCTTTTGGATAAGCCGCCTGGGAAGGGGCTTGGATACCAGGCACGGCGGGCGACCATAAAGGCCCACCCATCCACTCCACACCCCGCTCGCCCCTACGGACTCGATGGGCACGCTCCAAAAACCTACCAGTGAAAGCTCTCTCTCCTGCCCCTTGTGGTGTAGTTTCTTATATTCAGTTGTCACGCCTTGTAGCCATGAGTGGCAGAGGAGCGGGAAGACGATAATGATCAGTTTGTTGTATTGAAATGCTTGCTTGAAGTGGCCGTGGAAGATGCAGGAGATAGCCCTGGTCATGCCACACCCAGGGCAGGGTACACCGAGCAAGGTACGAATTCAGGCAAATGGATCGGCGTGACTCAATCCAGGAGGTGGGCACGACTATAAGGGCCAGAGGCAGGAGGATATACAATCCTACTTTCCCGAGCGATGTGAGTGATGTGCTCTGCATTAGCTTCTGACTAATGGACGACCGTTGCTGTCCGTGAAGCTGTCGGTAAGGATCATGATGAAGTCTACAAGCGTCCAAATACCACAGCCGCCTAGCGTGAGTAGTTGAGCTATCCCGCTGCCGGTTTTTCCGACATAGAAGCGATGAACGCCGAGTGCTCCCAAAAAGATGCACAAGAGCAGTGTGGTGAGCCAGTCTTTCGGTGGTGACTGTGCGAAGCCTGGTACGGGTTGGTAGCCGTACTGGGGCTGACCATATTGTTGTGGCTGGCCGTATTGCTGTGGTGGGTACTGCGGTTGTGGTGTGTACTGGGTTGGTGGTTGGCCAAATGGCTGCTGGCGTGGTGGTTGCTCTCCATAGGATTGTGGGGGCTGATCTGGGTTGTAACTCATGAGTACGTACCTCCGTTGTGTATGAACGAACGATGCGTGAAGGTTCACATAGAGGCAGTATACTGCTGTGTGGTGTGAATGGCAATAGGCTAAATGCATTGCAGGTCAGCATGACAGGCTGATTGACTTGCAGGAACTCACGTTCCGATGCTTATTACTTCTAAATGCAGGATGAGAGCTGCCAGGTGTCGGTACCTAACAACTGCATCAGTTCTTCGTTGGGTCTTTGTCTACTTCAATGAGGGCTTGGAAGACTTCCGGAAGGTTCTGCGCTAGACTAATTTTGACGATCAGATTTTGCAATGATTTCTGGGTCTGCAACACTATCTATTTGTTTCTTCGTCAGGTCTACCATCTCGGGAAAGCGTGCCTGGACAATAGTTAGGAGCGCACGCCGCTGCCGCTGAAGCTCTTGCTGACGCTCCATCTCAATGCCCTTCTGAATGTTCTCCTGATAGACCCAAGATCTTCCAATATATCTTTGTACACGGCAAATCTCCTTTCCAACCATTCCCGGTCGGTCTCGTACTTCAACATAAGTGATGCAAACATCTTCGCCAATGGTAGTAGCCTGAATTCCTCAGCAGCGACAAGCTCTGTTACCATTTCATCTACTACCTCATGCCGTGCTCCACCTTTAGCCAATGGCAACAAGGGCAGCAGGCCCGTCAAACCCGTTCGCAAAATGTCCTCTGCGGGAATCTCCGAAAGCTTGATCACCACAAAGTGGAAGCGAAGCACTTCTTGTCCATTGGGAAGCGCCCAGATCAAAGGGGTCTCCACAATGGTTTTATCCAGTCGCAGGTAGATCACACATGACAACACTTTTCGCCCGTGCTCACGGGTCGCCAGGATGTTGTACTCTAGGAGTCGCTGTGCCATATTGGCGTCGTCAGTACTTTGGAACTCAATGTGCAACAGCATCAGCAATCCATCTAAGATCACATCCAAGAGGAAATCCGTCTCGCGTGTCCAATTCTTCAACTCGATAGACAGCGCGTCTCTAAATTGTGCCCCCTTCAATATCCACGACACAAAATGTTGCGGGTTGGCTCTGATTAGGCGCTTCATCGAGTCGTCCCATTGTTTCGGCATAGAGCAAGACCCATCCTACGTAATATTCTATAGGAAGTGTAGCATACCGGAAACGACCTGTCGAGGCTCACACCTCTCCATAGACCACTTGCCCACCCAAAATTGTTGCCTGTACCGCGTTCTCAGCCATCTTCTCTTGTGGCACGCTCAAGATGTCTTCGCGCAAGACGACGGCGTCGCCTAGTTTGCCTGCGGTTAATGAGCCTTTGTGCTGTTCTTCGGCGCCGGCATATGCCGCTCCTAATGTATAGCTCCAAAGTGCTTGTGTGATGGGGAGGGCCTGGTCTGGGAGCCAGGGTGGGCGTTGTGGTGTGGCGGGATCGTTGCGTAGGGTGGCGGCGTGCAGGATACGTAAGGGGTCGAATGTCTCGACGGGGGCATCTGAGCCGAAGGCGAGTGGAATACCCATTTGCTGCATAGTACGGTAGGCGTAGGCGCGGCGATGACGTTTGCCCCAGTAGCGTTCGGCGATGTCACGGTCGGCGACGGCGTGGAATGGCTGGACGGAGGCGATGACACCGAGGCGGTGCATACGCTCCAGGTCTTCAGGAGTGATAAGTTGCACGTGCTCCACGCGGTAGCGCAGGCGTGCAGGTGCAGTATTGGAGCTATGATCGGCCAGGTGGTGCTGCGCTTGCTCGATGCCGTCGAGGGCCACACGGACTGCGCGATCGCCGATGGCGTGGATGGCGATGCTGAGGCCCATCTCTGCGGCGGCGCTTACTGTTTCTTTCAACTCCTGTTCGGGTAGGGTGAGGATGCCGAAGTTGCCGGGGTTGCCTTCAAAACTCTCCAGCATGGCGGCGGTCTGCGAACCGAGCGTGCCGTCGGCGAAGATTTTGATGCCGCCGAGCGAGAGGAGGTTATCACCGAAGCCTGCACGCAAGCCGAGCGCACGCAGTTGTGGCAAGATCTGGCGAGGTAGGATCATCTGGATGCGCACGCCTAATGCTCCCTCGTCACGCAATTGTTGAAAGAGTTGCAGGGCATCCCGTCCTTCAATATCATGGATGGTGGTGATGCCACTGCGTTGTAATTGTGTCAATGCACGCTGGACGAGTGAGCGCGTCAGGGCGGGGTCTGGCGCTTCGATGACACGATAGACGAGGCTGGTTGCTGCCTCTTCTTGCAGGATACCTGTTGGCTCACCGGAGCCGTCGCGCAGAATAGCGCCGTTGGCTGGTTCCGGTGTGTGCGCAGTGATGCCGGCGCGCTGCAGGGCCAGAGAGTTGACCCAGAGAAGGTGACCGTCCTTGGTCCATAGGGCAACGGGATGTCCTTGTGCGGCGGCGTCAAGCGATGCCCTGGTGGGAAACTGCTGGCCGGGCCAGGTGTTTTTGTCCCATTGTCCGCCGAGTATCCATTGCCCTGGGGGTGTCTGTGCTGCACGTTGACGTACCAAGGTTGCTACTTCGTCCTCGCTGGTTGCTGCGCCTGCGTCGATATGATGAGCGCGGTAGGCGTAGCTGAGCAGGTGTATGTGTGCGTCGATGAAGCCGGGGAGGACTGTTTTGCCACGTAAGTCTACGAGTTCGCTATGCTGAGTGGCAAGGCGATGAACGTCGTCGTTGTCGCCGACGGCTACAATTCGGCCGCTTATGCTGTCGATGGCCAGCGCCTGCGCTCGTGGCTGCGCTGCGTCCATGGTGTAGATAGTGCCGTTTAAATAGAGAATGGTGCTCATGAATTTAGTTCCTTATGGTGTAGGAGGCACCCTTTGCCGGTACCCAGAGATGAGGTAGACGCTGATGACGATCAGGATGCCACCAATGATAGTGGTAAGGGTAAGTTGATCGTGTAGGAGCAGGATGGCCAGGGCAGTGCCGAGTAGTGGCTGTACGAAGAGGGTGGATGCTGCAGCGGAGCCATCCACTCTGGTGAGTCCCTGGAACCAGGCGAAATAAGCGATGACGGTGGACATGAGTGCCAGCCAGCCGACGCCTAGCCATGCTGCAAGCCCCAAGGGATGCCAGCCGGAGGAGAGGATGGTCCAGGCTCCGACGGGTAGCCAGAAGATGACACTGCCGACGATGGCTGTGGCGATAATCAGTAATGGGGGATGCTTTACCAGCAGGGCTTTCCCTCGGACGGTGTAGAAGGCCTCGAAGATCAGTGCCAGCATGACTAGCAGGTCACCAAGGATGCGCAAGATTCCGCCGCCAGTGGGAATGTTAGGGAGCAGGCTGCGCTCGACGATGAGGTACACTCCTATAAATCCAAGCACGAGTGCGATGGCTGTGAGTGGTTTGAAACGTTCGCGAAGCAGTAGCCAGGAGAGGGCGGCAGTAAAAATAGTTTCGCTGCCGATGAGTAGCGCTACGTCGGAGGCTGTGGTGAGGGCCAAACCGCCATATTCGAGTATTTTGTTGATGACGAAGCCGAGCAGTGCCAGCATAGCAAGTTGTGGGAGGTCCCTGCGTGTGAGCTTCAGTTCTTTACGCCGGGAAATGAGCAATGGCAGGAGTAAGAGTGCTGCGATGCACATTCTAAGGGAGTTCATCATGTTGACAGAGATGTCGTGCAAGGCAAACTTGGCGGCAACATAGCTACATGCCCATAGGGCATTGGCTGTGATGAGTAAGAACCAGGAAAAGGCCTGGCGTGATCGGGCGTTGAGATCGGTAGGGCCGGTGGGATGTAGGGACATGCTTTGCGCTACTCCTTAGATAGGCGACTGGTAAAAGTGTACTGGGAGGTGGGTGGGGTTGTCAAGAAGCTAAAGAGCAAAACGCACTCGTATTGCTTACGCTGCAACCACAATAACCAGCACCGCGGTAGAGGTACCGCTTGCAGGTCTACTATCTGTCGTCACATCCACCGTGCCATCCACCTGAAGCGCCTGTATGTTTGACGCGACCGGTATCCTCTTAAGTGGGCCTTGAATGTAGGTTGTATCTGGACCCAAGTTAACGGTGACGCTAGTACCGGCGACCGTTTGTACGGTCAGCACATTACCATTGATGGACGTCACTGTACCTCGCAGGCGCGGCAAACCAAACAACCAGAGTTTGGTCGCACCGACTGAACCGTCGCTCACCGTCGTTCCCTTATAGCCAAGTATCTGCCCGACCTTGATGGTTTTGGCTGAGACTGCTATCGAGCGTAGCCCAAGCGGCACATAAACGATCGTCGTACTGCTCGTATTCACCTGTACGACTTTGCCATTGAAGGTCATCAGGGTCAGGGCCTGGCCATTGATGGCGGTCAGCCGCCCCAGAGAAGGCAGTAGAATGATACGCACAGCAGTGAGCGCCTGGTCTTGTGTGTTGATCTGACCGATCACATTCACTGTCTGGCCGACCTTAAGGTCACTAAAGGATGCCTGGCCATCAAGTGTGGTATATTGTGTGCTAGCACTAACAGTAACATTTACCGTACTGTTGCCACGCAGCATAGTGATAACGATGGTTTGGCTATGCAAAGACTGAATAACACCAAAGACGCTACGTCCTTTGTTTGCCTGTCCGGTACCAATACCAGTACCTGTATTAGTAGATGATGGGTTAGTAGTCGAGGTTGTAGCTACCGAGCTGCTCGTAGTGATTGTTTGGTTTAATCGTGAAAGGGCATATGCCGCACCAAAGCCACCGACACCGAATAGAATGACAACAATTACACCGATAATAATTAGTAGTCGCTTGCTCATAAATTCTCTCCTTAGTATGGGCGATGCCTGGGTCTTTCTACGATTGTAATACCCATCCATCAAGAAAGCATCAAGATAGGATTAATATTTGTGGGGAATTCTTCAAGATGTTCCTTTCAGGTACCTTTCTCGCGCCGCCTGCGGCGACCATGGAAAAAGAAGGGGATTGTGCGGGGACACCCCGCGCCCCGGCCAGGGGACTGCGTCCCCCGGCACCCCCTGCTTAATAGTTACCCTTTCTGTTATACTTAACTGAGAGGAAGACTAGAGGAAGACTAAAAGAATGCCTTATACCCCTGCTCAGTTTCATGGAAGGCCGGAGCCGGTTCAGCAACTGACGGAGGAGCTGCGGCAGTTGCTCTGATGAGTTCGCCAATGTGAGGAAAACCCCCAAAATGCAACCTTCTGAAGGTTCAACCGTCTCATTACTAGACATCATTCATCAAGCGATCTCTACCCATGAGCAATGAAACAGTTTACTGATTACTACGCTGTGCTGGGCGTCGATGCGAATGCTCCGACCGAGGTAATTAAAAAAGCATTCAAACACCTGGCGCTGCAATACCACCCGGACGTCTACAAAGGCGAGGATGCGGAGGAGAGGATGCGAGAGATCCTGCTCGCATACCAGACATTGATCAATCCCCAACGCCGTCGCAGCTATGACCTGCGCCGCTCGGAACATGTGCTAGGCCGTTCCGTACCGACAGAACATACCCCTGACGTGTCTCCTGCGGCTCGCCGCGACCGCCAGCGCTCCTATGCATTCCCCATCCTCAGCGACGATGCACCAGCACAAATTCGACCTGGGCGAGCTCACGTATCTACTTTCCGCACGTGAGGTACGTCGGCTGAAAGAGCGGGGTATGTTGCGCGGCGCGAAGGCTCCATCGATGGCAGGGGCATATTACTGCCATCGCTGCCATCATCATTGGCAAGCCGCCTCACTGCCGGCGTTTTGTCCACATTGTCAGGCGCGAGATTGGCGCGAGTACCTGCTGCTGCGCTGCCAGCACTGTCATGCTGTCTTCGAAAGCGAGCAAATTCGTTACGAGATTGGTTCGCTGCAATATGGTGACGGTGGGCTCTGCCCGCCCTACGAATTGTTCCCCCTGTGTCCCTACTGTGGCAAGGCCAGGTGGTGTCCTGCGGAGGAAGCTCGTCTGTGGAACGTGCGAGACAGGGCGTCGAGAATAGCCAAATGGCGGAGGCGTTTCGGACTTGAGTGACAGATATCTGCTTATAGGGAGAATGTATGCCTGCATTACACTTCACTGCTGATATTGAAGGCCCAAGCGAGACGATCTTTGCGCTGATTGCCAACCTCATCCAGTACGACCAGTGGCTGCCTCGCTCCAGGGCATTTGGCGCTGTGACGCAGGTGTCGCCCACGCCCGTTGGTCTGGGCGCCACCTATGTCGACACCGGACCATCAGGCGCGATGCATGGATCGATTACTGACTATCAGCCGTCGTCGCGCATCGCCTTCCGACAATCCATGCCCGTGAAGCTCCTCCTGTTCACCGGGACCCTGGAAATGGACATCCGCTATACGCTTGAACGGGTGGGACAGGCGACGCGTGTGAGCCGTGAGGTCAGCTTTCAACTCCCGGGTGTGCTGAAAGCGGCGCAGCCCATCGTCGTCGCCACGGTTCGTCGGGAGAGTGAGCGGCTGCTGCTGCTGATGAAGCACTATGTGGAAGGGCGAGCTAAGGTCAATGACCAGTAACCCTCGGCAGAGATGGTCGTTTGAAGTGAACCCTTACAGCTCGATGAGCTTGCCATCTTCCGCATACTCACAAGGGAGCTTCTCCAGCCTCGCGAGCATATCCTCACTCATATGGGTCACGATCAGTCGTTTCGGCTGAAGTTCGTCCAGATGGGCCATCAGGGTGTGAAAATCCAGGTGAAATTTGACCTTTTTCTCGAAATAGTACGCCTCTGCAATCAAGAGGTCAGCTCCCTTGGCTGCTGGCAGCAGGGTCTCTATCCATTCCGTATCGCCAGTGTAGGTGATACTTTTCCCGTTGCACTCTATGCGCAAGGCCAGGGACGGGTCTCCAGAGGCGTGTTGAACGCGGTAAGCGGTGACGATCACCTCGCCCATTGCTTGAGGTTGATCGGATGTTAGCTCTCGTATATCTAATGAGAATTTTTGTTGTACCTGGGAAGAGCCAGGAAAGAAGATTTCCATGGCCTCCACCACTCTTTTCTTTGTACCAGGTGGCCCTGCGATGACCAATGGTCGGCTCCGTTTGCTGATCAGTTGGGCGTCCAGCACAAAAAAGGGAATACCACCGAAATGATCTCCGTGTAAGTGTGTGAGCAGGATCATGTCAATGTCATTTGGCGCAACACCATAGCGGCGCAGAGCGATCAAAGAAGAAGCTCCGCAATCGACCAAAAAGGTGCTTGTAGTCGTTTTGATGCAGATGCAGGTTTGTAAGCGTCCCCCACTGCCAAAAGCATCTCCGCTGCCTAAAAATCTGACCTGGATCGTCTCCATTGTTGGTACTCCTGAGTAGGGTAAGAGCTACTATACCAGTGTAGATCAATTGTACGCTCAGTTTTCCACGTTGTACAGCACTGTCATGGCTGAGAATGGGTGCTCCAGGAAGTCAAGTTTTTTCCTATGGAGCCATAGTTTGACCGCAAGTTGCCACTTTCGAGCGTGAAGGACCTGCCAGCCCAGGACTCTACGCTGTTCTCACCTGCGCCACGTCCTCCAGGCGCAGGGTTTTGATCGCCTGCTCGCGCAGCACGAACTTCTGTACCTTGCCGCTGGCCGTCATTGGATAACTCTGCTTGAACTGGATATAGCGCGGAATCTTCTGGTGGCTGATCCGTTCTTTGCAGTAATCGCGCAACTCCTGCTCGCTCGACTGCTCACCGGCTTTGAGGATGACTACAGCCAGCATTTCCTCCCCGAAGAAGGCATCGGGTACGCCAACCACCTGCACATCGGCGACTTTGGGATGGCGGATCAGGAACTCCTCGATCTCAGCCGGGAAGAGGTTCTCGCCACCTCGAATGACCATGTCTTTGAGCCGACCCACGATGTTGACATGCCCACTGGCATTCATTGTTGCCAGATCGCCAGTGTGCAGCCACCCGTTGTGGTCGATGGCCTGGGCGCTCTTCTCCGGCATCTGGTAATAGCCCTGCATCACCAGGTAGCCGCGCGTGCAGATTTCCCCTCGCTGTCCGCAAGGCACGGTCTTCCCGGTAGCAGGATCAATCACCTTGATCTCCGTATGGGGCAGCGGCACTCCCACCGTCGCTGCTTTGCGCTCAAACGAATCGCCGGGGAGGGTCTGGGTCATAGTGCAGGAGGATTCGGTCTGCGCATAGACGATACTTACGTCGGCTTTGATGCGCGCATGCACCTGCTCCATCAGAGCCACAGGGACTGGAGCGCCACCACAGAGTACCAGTTTGAGTGAAGAGAGATCATACCGGTCAACGTCGGGGTGTTGCACCATCGCCAGCAGCATGGTTGGGACTCCACCACCAATGGTGCAGCGCTCGCGGCTGATGATCTGTATGGCTTTGGCGGGATCAAAGGCAATCATGGGATGGAGCGTACACCCGGCCGCCAGCACTGCCAGGATGCCCGCCACACAGCCACCGGCATGGAAGAACGGCATTGGCGTAGGATACCGGTCCGTCTGCTGCAGCCCCCAACGCCTTGCCATGAGCCACCCATTATTGAGCAGACCATGATGAGTGAGTACAGCCCCCTTGGGGGAGCCGGTCGTACCAGAAGTGTACATAATCATGGCAGGGTCCTGGGGAGTGACCGTGGTCTGCCGCTCGGCGAGAGCCGCATCGCTGATCCGGACGCCCCCGACGATCATCTCACGCAACAGCGTGGGTCGCCAGCCCTCCAGCTCAAGCAGATCGGCAGGAGGCATCCCCACCAGGCTCACATAGCGCAGCACAGGGAGGCGCTCGCTTGTCACTGCACCATTGTTTGCACCCTCTGAGGTCAGCGAACGGATGGTCGCCAGGTGGTCGTGGTCGCGCACACGGGCCATGAAGAACAGCGCCTGGACATCCCCTTGCTTAAGGATATACTCGACTTCCGCCGCTTGCAGCAGCGGGTTGATCGTCACCAGCACCAGCCCAAGCTTCGCTGCAGCCATCTCAAGCAGCAGCCATTCCGGGATATTGGCCGCCCAGACGGCAATATGATCACCCTTGTGCAATCCCAGGACCATTAGTCCCTTCGCGACCGCGTTGGCTCGTTCGCGATACTCCTGGTAGGTCCAGCGAATGTTGAGCGCGTCGCCAAATTCAGGGTAGCAGGAATACACAATCGCTTCTTGTGTGGGAAGTTCATCAGCACGGCGATCTAACAGGTCGCCAATCGTAGTTTCAAGGAGTGTTATTCCTTCTGTTTCGGCCCGCCAGTACGACAGGTTATCGTGGATCATGCCCATGGTATGCCTCCTAACTGCTCTCTTACGTTTTGCATACAAGCGATTACTAATACAACTTCATATCAAATCCTTTAGAAAAATGTATATTTGGGGACACCCCATTACCTGTCCCCCAGACAGGGTCCCCCAGCAGGGAGGCTGCGCCCCCTGCACCTCTGCTTTTTAGCAACACTCTTTAACCGGATTTGATATCATTCACTGCTTTGAGTCTATACTGGGGGGTATCTTTATGTATCCTAGAAATTACGTATTCAATTACGTATTCCTGGAGGGAGAGGCGCAGACAGGAAGAGTTAGATGAGGGAGTGTTCAGCAGCGAAGCGGGTGGCAGCAGCACGCGAGCTCACCCCCAGCTTATTGTAAATGGAGGTCAGGTGGGTGGTGATGGTACGAGGGCTTACGACCAGTTGTTCGGCTACCTGAACGTCAGTCAAGCCCTGAGCAACGAAACGCAGCACCTCCACCTCGCGGGCTGTCAATCCTGCGGGATAGTTGGGAGACCGCCTGACGGAGGGAGCGAACGGTCGCTTTTGCGCGGCCACTATGGCAGCCAATCCTTCCAGGCAAGAGGCGATCAACGCTCTGTGTTCCAATGTCCTGGCGAGGGCTAAGCTCTGCTCATAGAGAGCATATGCTCTTGAGGAGTCACCCTGTTGCGCAATCACGCTCGCCAGCAGAAAAAGCGAGTGGGCAATGTTACGTCGATTGCCTGCCTCCTGATTGAGCAGGTGGCATTCACTGAGCAAGTCGTATGCTCTGACTACCTCACCCTGTTCAAGAGCCTCCTGCCCCAGCAGACTGAGAGCGTGGGCGAGTCCCGGCTTGTTGCCCGCCTGCCGGCAAAGCGCCAGAGCTTCCTCGAGCCAGGAGCGTGCTCGTTCGTGATCTCCCTGAAGCATGGCATTGCGTGCCAGGTAGATGAGCGGCCAGGCGATATCTCCCGCGTAGCCAAGGGTTCTGTAGAGAACGTGACTCTCTTCTAGCAGTTGCTGTGCTCTGGCGTGATGCCCCTGAGCAGAAGCCACGCGTCCCAGAAGCAAAAGATTAGCCGCAGATCTCCAGGTGTCTCCACGCGCTCTGCAAATAGCCAGAGACTCCTCAGCCAGGGAACGGCCTCGCGCATAGTTGCGCTGCTGCGCAGCGAATGCAGCCAGACCTATCAGCGTGTGAGCGATCCCCTGCTGGTCTCCAAGCTGCTGACACAGGGACAACTGTTCTTCTACGGATTCTCCCATCCTGGCATAATCACCTTGATGCCAGACGAGCGTGCCTAAGGCAAGGAACACCTTTTCCCGCGCCGAAGCCCAATTTCTCTCGCTCGCAGCCAGCAGTCGCTCTAGCATGGTACGTCCTTCACTCAGGTGGCTACGCACTGTCCAGAACCGCCACAGCGCGCTGCCCAGGCGCACACCTACCTCGATGCCACTCCCTGCTTCTTCGGCCTCATGCTCCAGGACCCATTGTAGAGCAGCTCGCAGATTCTCATACTCCCGCTCCAGCCGCTCGAACCACATCACGGCCTCCGCACCGAAGAGGTGCTTGTTCGCCTCTTCTGCCAGGGTTAGATAATATAACGCATGCGCCCGTCGCACGGGCTCTAGTTCCCCACACGCCCGCAGGCATTCCAACCCAAACTCGCGGATCGTCTCCAACATCAGCAGGCATGGCTCCTCGTCCTCTCGCTCTGTTTGCTGCAGCAAACTCTTGTCCAGCAGGGATGCCACCTCTTCCAGCACGCTCATTGCTTGATCGCTTCCTCCATTGTCTGTATAGCCGGCTGTCTGCACGACGGCGGTGGCTGCCTCCAGCGTGCAGCCGCCCACAAAGATGGAGAGACGACGAAAGAGGCGTTGCTCCTGCGCGCTCAAGAGGTCATAGCTCCACTGCAAGGTATTGCGCAGGGTCTGCTGGCGAGTGGGGAGATCCCGCGCACCACCGGTTAAGATAGCGAGGCGGTGCGAGAGGCGTTTGAGGAGCGCCTGCGGTGGGAGGAGTTTGATACGCGCCGCCGCCAGTTCAATAGCCAGCGGCAGACCATCCAGGCGCACGCAGATCTCAGCGGTGGTACGCGCGTTGGTTTCTGTCAGCCTGAAAGCGGGGTAGATGCTCCGAGCACGCTCAACGAAGAGGTACACGGCTGCGATCTGCGCGAGGGTTTCCTGCTGTGGAAGCCGGCTGAGATCAGGTACGGGGAGCGGTGGAACCGGGAATTCATACTCACCGGAGAGATGCAAGACGGCCCGGCTGGTGACGAGCAGGCGCAAGTAGGGACAGGAAGCTAACAGGGAAACCAGTCGGGGGGCGGCAGCCATCACCTGCTCGAAGTTATCGAGTAGCAATAACAAATGCCGACTGCGCAGCGCATCTTGCACCTGCTCCACCAGAGGACGGTCTCCCGCCTCCCACAGTCCGAGTGCCTGGGCGATGGTAGGAATGACACGCTCGGGATCGCTGATGGGGGCCAGTGGCGCAAAGCAGACTCCGTCGGCGAAGTCGGAATGCGAGACATGTGCGACCTCCAAGGCCAGGCGCGTTTTACCCACGCCACCCGTGCCAGTCAGTGTCATGAGGCGAACCTCCGGGCGACGCAAGAGAGCAGACACCATCGTAACTTCGTTCTCGCGCCCAACGAGCGGAGTGAGCGGCACCGGCAGGTTGGAGAGCCATGGGTTTGAAATGCCAGCTTCGCGGTGCGAATTTGCCACGTTGGCTCGACCCAGAGGAGTACTCGCATCAGAGGCGTCCACTGGCGGCTGTACTGTCCCTCCTATCAGGTCATGTACGTCGAGTGGGTCACCCCTTTCCCCCTTGCCAGCCAGCACAACTGCGATCGACTGCAGCCGCTGTAGGGTCAGCTCCTCCGATTTGCCCAGGTAGGCACGGTACAGTTTCCCTTGCCGCCTGCGATAGGCTCGCCAGTACGGCTCGCCGCGCCGATGGCCAGCCTGCTCTTTGCGTGCCGTGAAAGTACCCTGTTCACTGCGAAATGCAAAAGTTGAGGCGCTGCTCAGCCAGACATGCCAGTCTGAGGTATCCACCACCAATTGAGCAGGTTGCCCGTCCCGCTGATAGGTGAGCGTCTCACCCTGGATGAGAGGAGGTGTGGAAGCCATGTCTCACTACCCTCTATACTATGCTGAATTCGAATGGGAGTTCCCGGACAGTATAGCACATGTTCGGGAACTTGTCTCCTCGTCTCTCTATCAAAGAGCCACCACCGGCTTGCAATTCCCGTTCAGATGTGCTATATTATTTGCATGAGCAAGCAAGATAGCACATCTGAACCATCAGAGGAACAGCACAAAACGAAAGAGCGCATCATCGCCGCAGCCTCGAAGGTGCTGGCTGAGAAGGGATATGACGCGACAACGTTGAGGGAAATCTCACGCGAAGCCCAAGCTGCACCAGGGCTGGTGCATTATTACTTTGGTGGCAAGGATGAGCTACTCGTTGAGGTGCTGCAAGCGGCTGGTCGGCGTTTCCACCAAAGAATGGAACACCTTGTACAACATGCGCCTGTCGATCGGTCTCTCGAAGCGGTATTGACGCAACTTCGTGAGCGGGTCGATCTGGAACCAGAAGTGTATCGTCTGCGCTACGAATTGTTCTCACTTGGCTTGCACAATTCCGTCATCGAGCCGAGGGTGCGAGAACGACTGGCACAGCGACGCAACGAGATTGGCTCGGTCATCGCAAAGGTCTTAGAGAACAGTGAGAGGACAGATGGTGCGAAGCATTCATCTCTCGATCCAACTCTTCTCGCGGCTCTCCTGCTCTCCATTTTTGATGGGCTGGCGTTGCAAAAGATCATGGACCCTACCTTCGATCTTGAAGCTTCGTATCACTTGCTTGCGCAGATGTTGCATGGGTTGCTCGGAAGCTTTGGGGGGGAGCGCTCTTTGTGACGAAGATCGCTTGTTAGAGCCATCACGGGGATGTTTCGCCTTGGGAACACGTACATGAGGATGCCTCATCACCAGGACGGCTTTGAACTGCTTTTGCCCCCTCCTACCGTTTGTCTGTCATGTTGCTTGTTCGCACAAGCAAGAGAAGAAAGGATCTGTTCATGAGTGCCGTGGTACTGAAGCCGGGAGAAGGACGCACGATTCCTCTCGGTCCTATTCATATGCTTGTCCAGGAGGATGGGACCCATACACGGGGAATCTTGGGCCTCGCGGAATTTGAAGTGGCTCCTCATGCTCCCACACCGCCTCCTCATATCCATCATGCGCATGAAGAGGGCTTTTACATCCTGGAAGGCGAACTGGAGTTTCTGGCAGGGACGCAGACGGTGCGGGCCAGTCAAGGCACGTTCGTCATGGTGCCCATTGGAACCGTCCATACGTTCAGTAACCCAACGGACAAGCCGGCTCGTTTCCTCAACACGTTTACGCCTCCGCTCTATCTTGCCTACTTTGAAGAATTGAGCACCTTCATACAGGCATCCGTTTCTCTCAATCCGCAACAGTTGGCTGAACTGATGGCTCGCTATGACACGGAGGTGGTTTCCTAACAGGGTTTTTTCCCGCTCTGCCTTGCTTGTTCAAACAAGCAAGGCAGAGCGGGTGGTGGAGAGAAGCCTGCAACAGGTGCAAACATCTCTCAACAGAAAGGATTGATCACATGAGCACCACACCTTCTTCTGCCTCCAGGCTCCGCGCAGAGTCCTTCGCCGACGGCTTGACCGTACGAATCGACGAGCGGGGGAGCGGCCGTCCCATTCTCGTCTTGCATGGTGGGGGCGGACCGCAGAGTGTGTCTGGCTTCGCTGCGGCATTAGCAGAGCGTGCATACGTGCTCTCGCCGATCCACCCCGGCTTTGGGGGTGAGCCCCGGCCGGAGTGGTTCAACAGCATCGATGATCTCGCCCTCACCTACCTCGAACTCCTCGAACGGCTTGACCTCCACGAGGTCATGGTCGTCGGATTCTCGATGGGCGGCTGGATCGCATCTGAACTCGCCGTGCGAGACACCACGCGCCTCAGCAGCATCATCCTCGTCGATGCAGTTGGCATCCAGGTCGATGGTCACGAGATCGCTGATGTGTTCCCCCTGACTCCTGACGAGTTGTCAGCACTGAGCTACCACAACCCGGCGGCCTTCCGCATCGACCCCGCCACCCTTAGCCCTGACCAGGTCGCAGCGATGGCAGCGAACTTCCAGGCGCTTGGGGTCTACGGGCGAGAGCCAGGGATGCGCGATCCGAAGTTGCGTCGCCGACTTGGTCGCGTGAGGATTCCGGCCCTCGTTGTCTGGGGCGAGAGCGATGGCGTCGTGGACCCTGACTATGGCCGTGCCTACGCCCAATCGTTGCCCAACGCTCGCTTCAAACTCATCCCAGAAGCTGGCCACGTCCCGCAGGTCGAGCAGCCTGAGCGCCTGCTCAAACTCGTGTGGGAGTTCGCGGACAGCATCACGGCGGCGGCGCCGGTCGCAGGATCGTTCGAGGCACGTTGACCCCATGAGCGGATCGTGGGAAGGCATCATGTTCTGTTGCTCGACGCGTGGGAACCTGATTTCCGCACACAAAGCCTGTGAAGCAAACACTCCTCCCTGCCTCATCCCATGCTGGTTTGGCGGCTCCCTACGACCTCGCGATGGTCCGGCAGCCGCCGTGCCAACAACCACTCTTTATACTTCCTCTCTCCTTTTGTCAAGCACCTGGATCGTTTTTTATTGCAACGGGTACTTTCAATATATGTAACCGTTCATATGAGTCGATGTCCTACACTTGCACGTAGATTGATGGATCAGTTCGTGTTCTAAGGTTTGCACGAACTTCTCGATGAACTGGTCATCGTACTTGGAAACTAAACCTACTTCATGCATGGCAGAGAATGTTGATATCAGAGCAGGCTTGATCTCTGCAAAGCTTACTACAACAGGATGCGCTTCTTCGCGAACAATAGGACGTCTATACAATAATCTTGTCCTATCGTGCAAAAGTCGCAGCAAGTTCAGATAGTATCTATGGCCGCGTGCACTTTCTGGTGCATCGACATGAGCGACGAGGCGAGCAGCTTCAGCCTCGCGCTGAAGATCCTGCAGGTGTTGCTTTGCCAGTTGCTGGTTGAATAGCGGATGCATTTTTATCCCCTTTCATGCAAAAAGGTGTATGCTCAACAACAAATTCACGAAAGAAAGGTTTGTTACGAATTCCCTTTCAGATACGCATCTAGCAGTTCAGACACTTCGGATAGCATATTGCGGCGTAAGCTGTAAAGCTTTTCGTTCGACTGCGCACGCACGAGGCCAGCCGTGCGCAAGGTGGCAAGGTGATGATGCATGGTTGTTTTGGCAACGCCAAACTCGTCAGCAAATTCCTGCAAGCTGTAGCTCCTGGTCATGAGCATCTTGAGAATGCGTAGCCGGCGTTCGTCTGCCAGTGCTTTATACAGCCTCACAAGGCGTACAGGTGGAGTGTTGCTGTCCTCCGTCACATTTTCGTCAGCAACGGGATAGCAGAAAATGGCTAAATCATGATAGTCAGAAGGTTCATTCCAGGGCCGTATGACATAGCTAGGAATGAGCAATACCCTGCGGTGACCTGGCTCTGGCACGTACGCAATGCCATTCGTAGCGGTTTCGATGAATTGCTCGAATGACATGGTTTGTTTCATAGCACGCTTCGACTCGGCATCGCGCTGAAGGATCGGCATTAATTGCTGCTCGTAGTCTCGAAAGACCCGGTCATACCAGCTCTGGAGGATATCTAGCAGAACCTTTTTCGTCGTTTCTGCATCAATGGAGAAGAGACGGTGAAGTAACTCTTTCCAATCTCCCTCTTCAGGAAAATTGCCCGTGCCGAAGCAATGCGTATGGCCTGGACGGTGAAGTAACTCATTCCAATTTCCCTCTTCAGGAAACGACGTTTTTAGAAATTGCCTTTGTGCCTCTGGATCACCTTCAGCAGCCCGAAGTATGACATCTAAGGGTGTTGTTCTGCGGAACTCTCGCCGATAGTATCCAATCAGGTGCAAACGTAACTCTAACGGTTCAGTCGCTTCGACGTTTGCAATGAACGTCGGAACATCTTTAGGAGGTTCACATTCATATGCCAGACCCAACAGGTGCTTCCAGACGTGATTACAATCTGAATCGAACAGTTCAATTGCCTTTAACAAATCTGGTCCGGCTTTTGCACGAACAGTATCAAACCATTCGCTTCCCACTTCGTAATCATAGTCCATTTTCTCATTGAAGACGATCAGACTCAGCAAGAATTCGTAGGCCAGTCCAAAATCAATTTCAATTGTGGGAAGTTTTCTGCCTGGCACATCTCGTGTCGCCATCTCTTCACCTCTATGACCTTGTACGATATTTTTCGTATATTCGAGGTTTATTTGTTCGACATATTTCGTACGAAACTAGCATAATCGAATAAGGGTACTTTGTCAAGTGTTTATAAGTGACATCCACTCATAATTCCTTTGGCGGGCCTACGGCCCGCTTTGAGGGAAAGGAGAATGCGAGGGCACCTCGCGCTCCGGGAAGGGGCTTCGCCCCCTGCACCCCTGTTTATAAGCGGATGTCAGTTTATAAGCGAATTTAGCCCTCATAGAGGAAAATCTGTCCAAAGGGACAGTGAGACCTTCATTTCCTGACATTTCCTCACCATCTCCACGCACCTAATCCTCATCTCCAGATGTCTGTAATAGGCGTGCCCGCTTGCATATACTGAAAAGAATACTTATAATGAGAACCGTAGAGCCAATAGCTGAGAGAGGGCCTTTTTGCCATCGACGCATTTAGATTGAGATAGGTTCAGGTGTTCTTTCTAGGCGAAAGATGCCTGGTGGTTGCAGTCTGTGGGAGGTTTCGTTCTCAATTTGGCAGTAGTCGATGTACTCATTAGATGGTTGGGTTGAGTCTCATTCTAATTGCGCGAACCTCAAAAAGGCTCACTTCCTGAATAGCAAGGGGGGGATATCTGATGCAACAGGAGGTCAATAGCCGGGCAAATGAGGATGATCAGTCGCTATTAACAGTGTTGGTCATCGATGATGCAGAAAATATTGTAGAGTTCATAAAATTAGGGCTCAAGTATGAGGGTTTCGAGGTGGAGGTGGCAGCTAATGGCCCAGATGGTTTAGTGGCGGCGCAGCGAATTGACCCTGACCTGGTGATTCTGGACTTAATGCTGCCGGGCATGGATGGGCTGGAAGTCTGCCGTCAGCTACGTAGCAATCCGATCACACGGGATGTGCCTATTTTGATGTTAACTGCCAAGGATGAGGTACGAGATCGCGTCACCGGTTTAGAAGTCGGTGCGGATGACTATTTAACGAAACCTTTTAGCTTTGAGGAGTTGGTGGCTCGTATCCATGCTGTACTGCGTCGTCAGCGTCGTAGTACGGGTGAGCTGGGGGACGAAGGAAAGCAGAACCAGATATTGCACTGTGGCGACCTGGAGTTGAACACGGTGACGCGTGAGGTGACACGCGCGGGTCACCTGGTTGAGTTGACTCCAACTGAATACAACCTGCTTCATCTTTTCATGAGTCACCCGCGTCAAGTGCTTGATCGCCTGACCATACTCAATCGCGTGTGGGGCTATGATTTTCTAGGTGAGACCAACATCATCGAAGTCTATGTGCGTTATCTGCGCGAGAAGCTAGAGGACTCGCCCAGCAAGCCACGGATTATTCAAACGGTACGTGGTGTAGGATATGTGCTGAAATGCTAAAGGCCAAAAGTGGTATACTATAGAAGTCATTCAGTAGAGTCATGACACAGACAGAAGACGGGAGAGCAAGTTAGTTATGCGCTGTCCATATTGTCAAGCCGTCAACCAGGATCAAGCCATCTACTGTGGGCGCTGTGGCCGAGACCTGAGGCAACCGCCCCATCCTCAATCTAGCCCGCTCTATCAGCCGCCTAGACAGACGCCATCATCCTATCAGCCACCGCGCCAGGCACCTCCAGCACCACCGGCACAGCAGACAACACGCATCAGGCAACCGGAGATACCAGCTGTGCCACCTCGACCAGTGGCCCCAGTTATGCCGCCTGCACCAGTGGCACCAGAGCCACCGGCTCCATTTCCACCGCGCACTGTGGCCGACTTGCAGGCTCTTGAACAAGGCGCACTGTCCTATACGGTGGTAAACGATACGGTTGATGTTGGGCGCAAGAAGATTGTACGCATTGCCTATGTAAAATGTGTCCCCTGGCAACAAATTGCCACCTTGTTGAAAGCATACAAGGAGCAGCAGGGAGAGCATTTTGCTACGATCATCATACAGGGTGTCTTGCCCCAAGACCCCGGCGTCTACTCATTCACGAACGGTCAACTCCGCTTCGACCGCGATGTTCGCCTGGGTAGTCTGACGACGAATCGCTACCAGATTGAAACCGGCAATGGCTATGAAAGTGACTCTTTGCGTATTGTGTTAACGGAGTGATGAGGACGTATGCAGGCAGTAGAACTGATTCGTAAGAAACGAGACGGGCACACACTGAGCACAGCAGAGATCGAATGGTTGGTCGAGCAGTACACACATGATGAGATCCCCGACTACCAGATGTCCGCTTGGTTGATGGCAGTCTACTGGCGCGGTATGGATGCACGCGAAACCAGCGACCTCACCCTGGCAATGGCAGACTCTGGCGAAGAGCTACATGTACGCGATACGATCTCACCTGTCGTTGATAAACACAGTACAGGGGGCGTGGGCGACAAAGTGACCCTGGCGGTGGCACCCCTGGTGGCAGCTTGTGGCGTTGCGTTCGGCAAAATGACGGGGCGCGGTCTTGGTCATACGGGTGGCACTATCGATAAGTTAGAATCTGTTCAGGGGTTCCGGTCTGCGCTTTCACGCGCAGAGTTCATGGATGTGCTTACACAACACTCCCTCGTTCTGGCCGGTCAATCGAATGACCTGGCGCCGGCCGATGGCAAGATGTACGCGCTGCGCGATGTCACCGGCACAATCGAGAGCATCCCCCTGATTGCTGCCAGCATTATGAGTAAAAAACTGGCCGTTGGGGCTTCGCACCTGCTGCTTGATGTCAAGGTTGGCTCTGGCGCATTCATGAAGACGCTAGAGCGAGCACGCGAACTGGCACAGACAATGGTTGATATTGGGCGCCTGGCGGGTCTGCATACCGTTGCAGCCATAACAGCAATGGATCAACCACTTGGCCGTGCCATCGGCAATGCCCTGGAAATGGTGGAAGCTATTGCCATCTTGCACGGCGAGGGACCACCTGATGTTTCGGAACTCTGCTACCATGAGGCTGCAGAGTTATTGATGATGACTGAGGCAGTGAACAGCCTGGCTGAGGCGGAGGGTCGTATCGGGGAAGCGATCCGTTCAGGTGCTGCAGTCGCAAAGCTGGCCGAGGTCATTGCAGCACAGGGGGGTGATGCACACCAGATCGAGCAGCCACACCTGCTTCCTGCTGCGCCGGTAGGTTCCATGCTCCTTGCTCCCTGTAGCGGCTACATCGCGGGTATCCAGTCCGAGCAGATGGGCCTGGCAAGCATGCAACTAGGGGCCGGACGCTTCAGGAAAGGTGAGGAGATCGATCACCGCACAGGTTTTATCCTGCAAGCGAAGGTGGGCGATCATCGTCACGTCGGCGATCCACTGGTCGAGATTCATGCTCGTACCGAGGTTGAAGCCGCTGCTGTGCATGAACCGCTCCTGGCCTGCTATACCTGGAGTGATACTCCTGTGATGGTGGGGCCACTGATTTACGATACTATTCGACCTCTCTAATGCCTTACCGAATTGTCAACATCAAAAAATCCATTGTTGGGTCGCCAGAATCATTGGCGCCGCGCACCAGGAAAACATGCCCGTGCCCATCGCATGCCGCCGTACCTAGCAGAGAGCCTCCGGATGGAAGTGGCGCCAGAGCTTGCCAGTGTAAGGTATACAGATCAACGAGCCAGCTTTGAGCCAGCACTCGCTCGCTTGCAGTGTCATGGCCTGCGCTTCCGCCTACGATCACCATGTGCCTTTGCCCATCTACACAACTTGCCGCACCACTAAACGCTAACGGTGATGAAACTTGCTCCTTTGTCCAGGCGTCGTTCGTGATGTCATAGCGATAAATGTGTGTTGATGGTAAATGCTGTCCTGCATCCATCGCCCCACCGAGCAGCACTATTCCACCTGCATCGTCGGAGGCCAGCGCAATGTAGCCTAACCCTACTGGCAGTGGTGCCAGTATGTGCCATCGTCCACTGGCAATGTCATAGCGATACCAGCCGGTGCCAGCGCGCGTCTGTGGGTCGCCAGGCTTCATAAATCCCTGTGTGATGTAAAGATGCCCCTGCTGGTCTGCGAGCATCGCTGCTCCAAAGCCAATCGACACTTCGCCAGGTGTGTTAATCTTCTGTAACACCCCATCACTTGGTCGATACAAGTAGAGCAGCGAGGTGATGGCATACACATCAGGTGAGTAGCCAGCTGCGAAGAAGATATGGTTCTGCTCATCCAGCGCAATAGCATTGTTGACCATACCAGGAAAATTTCCGCTTGCTGCGACCTGCCACCGTGCTGCTGCGATATCATAGCGATAGAGATTGTGATCGTAATGCGGTAAGTACTTATACCCGTGGTATCCGCCGCTCATATACACGTATCCTTGTCCCTGCACCTGTACATACACGGCTGCATTATCTGCCTGCGGTGATGGCAGTGAAGGCAATACTTTCCATGAACTTGGTGGACTAACAGCGTTTGTGGCTGTGCTGATGGTCTCTGGCGGACTCCATGCAATGGTGCCTGCATGGTGATACAGACGTATGTAAACAAATAATGATGTCATGACGAGCGACAGCAGCAGGGCGAGTACAAAAGACATATAGGCAATCCAACGAGCTATACGTGGAATGCTTGCGTACCGTTGTGCCTGCTGCCCGCTTTGCGAATGTCGCATCGCTGCCTCCCTTCCACATGCCCATCGTGTGTTATGTGTTCTTCATAGTAGCGGAGGACAACGTCTTCGTCAACAAGGGAGCAGAGTCAAGCCTGGTACCCGCAAGGGGATTACCTGCCCCCCAGACAGGGTTCCACTACATTTTTGGAACGTTCTGATCAGGAGATGAAGTGGTGCCCTTTGCGGGTACCAGGCTTTTATTGCTAGGACTTTTTTACTACGTTTCATAGTATGTCAGAGCGTATCATGCCGGTATGTTAGAATAGTCATCTCTGCCTATGAAATGCTTGTTGCAGTGCTTATTCACCGCATGCGCGTCGTAGCGGAGAATTTTCTTGCTAGTGTTGTAAGCCAAAGTGGTTTACACCTTCTCCGTCTTTCTTGTCTTTCACCCATTTTGTTAAAAACGGAGACTCAGTTTACACAACTAGAAAAGAGTACGATGAAACGTTTCTGTACAACTTTCCGAACGACTTTACAGCAGAAGAGAAATTTAGGATTGGTGATCCTGGGCATCCTGGGGTTAGTAGGGGGGAGTAGCCTCGTAGTGCAACTACCACCTTCCACCTACACCGCCACAGGCTGCTCAATGAACATTAAAAATTTCAACGCCGGTTCGGGCGATATAGGGAGCCTTATTGGGGAGACCTACGGCTCTAGCATGCAGGCGATTGTGCAGGTCAACCACATCCTGAACGACCATAAAATTTTCCCAGGCCGTAGGGGCGTCAGCTTGTCTGCGTCCTGTATACCTGCATCAAACATGTCGGCACGAACTGAAAGGACAAACATCAACCAATCCGCAGTGGCGGCCATGATAAATCGTGTATTTGGACCGTATTCACCAGGAGCAATGCACGTGGCGATGTGTGAGTCTGGACTGAATCCCAACGCGTATAACCAAATATCCATCGGAGACAGCCATGCTGTAGGGGTCTTTCAAATTCTCTACCCAAGTACATGGATGAGAACCCCAGAAGCAGCAAGCTCGCCCTATGATGCCATGGCGAATGTTCTCGCAGCTTATAGCATATTTGCACGAGATGGCTATAGCTGGCGAGAGTGGACATGCCGTCCTTAGGATGAGGCCTGGTACCCGCAAGGGCACCAGTACACGGATCTACGTCCTCGGGGGTGAAACCAGAGAGAAATGGAATTGTTCGTACGGGCGTGATTCATCACGCCCCCGTCCCCGTCGGACCGCGATAAAGCTTGTCTTCTGCCCAACGTGCTAGATTGTCAACGATGTACTGGCGAATACGGTTGAGATCAAATTCGTTACGGATAATATGCTCGTAGTAGTTCTGATGCCACGCAAATTCAGATGTACCACTGACCCGTATTAGGCGCGTCGTGACAGCCTTAAACGTTCTGACGATCTGGCCTAATTCAGAGCAGGCTGGCTGCACTAAGGCGCGTGTGTGCCTACGTATGCCAGGAGTATTCGTTGAGCAAGGTGGTGGCTGCCCTCCTTGCACCACGATGCCATGAAGATGATTGGGCATGATGACGTAATAGTCTAATTCAAGGGTTGGAAAACGTTCTGGAAGCGTATTCCAGAGTGCCTGAGCGATTTCTCCCCTATCGTTGAGACGCATCTCACCGTCTAGAATGTCTCCGAACATGGTTGCACCGTTCTGAGTACAAAGAGTTACGGAGTATGCTCCTGGTTGACTGTAATCATAGTTTTTCAGACGAATAGAGCGACGGTGGTGTTTTTCTGGATCGTAAACCATGGTGATCTTCCTTGCTTTCATCGATAAATGATGATGCTAGATGAGAACATAGGACGAATGAGTAGGCCAATGGACGGGGCGTGATGAATCACGCCCGTACGCAAGTTGCTATTACGCAATTGCTATTACGCAAGTTGCCATCTCTTCTGACGGGTGATCGTAGGATTGTTGCGCAACGAGAAGGCAGCAATTGCCGGTTCGTACGGGCGTGATTCTATCACGCCCTTGCCATAACATAGAGAGTGGCCTCGCAGGGCGTGATTCATCACGCCCGTACGCAAGATGCCATTAGGCAAGTTGCCATTACGCAAGATGCTTTTCGCAAGATGCCTTCTCGCCTGTTAGTTCACCAACGTGCTGGCATAATTACTTGGGAGTGTGCAGCCGCTGTAAAGTTTTGCCAACAACTGCTCCTGCAAAGTCACCTGGACCTGGCCGGTCGAGCAAGTCAGGTTCAAGGCACGTGCCCCCACCGTGAGATCCTGGCGCAACCCTTTAGCATGACCATTGATAGTGAGTACACCCATCGGCCAGAACAATCCTTGCTGGATGAAATCCGTGCCGCTGAAGTAGAAGAAGGGAATGTGATAACGCATAATCGTCTGGACATCAATGATCAGCGTCAGAATGTGTGCAACAGAAACCTGGTAGTTCGAAAAGAGACCGCATCCGGTGACGCACCCTGTTCCTTCTACCACCCACAGGTGTTGCCCTAATGCTCCGCTGGCAAGATTGACGCCAAACTGCTGCGCCCAGAAGGTGAAGAGCGCGCCCAGGTTGTTGACATTCTGATTGGGGAAGCCGTTGTGCCAGCTATCGATCAGCCCGATTATCTGTGAACGCCAGCTCCAGTGACCGCCCGGGTGTATGGAGGTATTCATCGCAGTCTGCATCGCGTTGAGGTACTGCACCTGGCCAAGCATCAACTGGTTGTCATTGGGGTAGACATGGGGATCAAGAGAACCGAGCAGCACAGGCATAGCTGAGTTGACAGCATGGATGGTGCTTTCACACAGGTCAAAGAAACGCGCAAAGCTGGCAGGATCAACGTAGGTATTGTACGTGTTGTGCTTCATCTCCTCGTTACCACATGCAATCGCATCGGCACCCGAATGTGCGGCATCATTAATGCGGTTGATATCAAGCAGCTGCAATCCTGGCTTCTGGCACAATAAGAGCAGGACACGAGCGCCCTGACCATGATAGCGTTGTATCAACCTATCGAGCCTGCCGCCGGACAAATTGTTGCCGCAGGTTCGATAGCTCAGGCGTGTCCAGCCAATACCGGGGTATAAAGATGGAGGGCCGTTATCGATGCCAAGCACCGCCTTTGGATCAACCGGAACATATGGGGTCGCGGTCGGCGAGGGTGTTGGTGGCGCTGTTGGAGTCACTCCTGTAGCTGATGCCGGACTAGACTGGTTCGATGCCGGCGTCCATATCAATGGAATCAATTCGTACCCGGACACTGTCAGCAAGATACAAGCAATCGTTACAAACATGTGTACGATCAAAAATTTTTTCTGCAAATCATTTAGTCTCATCATAGCCTTTGCAAGCCTCTTCCAGGTCTCCAGCACGAACTAAAGAACGCTTTGCCTATTAGGGGTTATTCATGGCCCCACAACAAGTGGGGATTTTTGAGAGTGTATATCTACCAAACAGAACGCAACGGGGCTATTCCAGTAACAAAGCTAGTACCTACTATGGTTCCCTGGTTCTGAAATGAGAGAAGTATCGGGAATCGTACAAGAAATAGCAGGCAAGGTGAGACGCGGGAAAATGCGCCAGGCATAAGAAAGCCCCAAGAAGTTCATTGCTGAACCCCCTGGGGACGCTAACCTGACTGTTTGAGCCAGTTAGCCCTTCGTCTTCAAGAAGACGCAGTCGCTACTAATCACCGACGAGGGTGCCAACGTTCTGGTCAGTACCCAGATGCGTCGCGCAGTGGATCCCTGCGAACACATGGGCAATGTAGAAGTCGGCCTTCACGAGATCAACCTGATTTGTCACGACGATATGCACGGCAGTCGCAGCGATGGCCCCAAGGTCACCATCCACAAACGGGTGTTGCTCGTTTAAGGTCACTAGAATGTCTAAGCCCGGGAACCTACCACTGACGGCGAACGACTCGTTTACTGCGCCGAAGCTGCCGCCACCGTTGCCATTAGAGTCACCTAAGTAGAAAAACTGGCCGTTCTCAGTAAACGCGGGAGTATTGAACTGGGGCATGGCAGCTCCGACACTAGCTTGAGTACTCCCATCGCCACGCCTATGACAGAATGCGAAGGCCGTTTCCTCTACGTCATCTGCGCAGAATACCGTCGGGACAAAGACAACCGTCTTCGTCTTTATCGCCTCATCCTCCCCGTTATTTTTGTTCGGGTTAACGTCTACAGCTTTAGCGAAAGTGACAGCGGCCAATTGGCAGCCTCTAGATAGGCTATTTACGCCCGGAGTGGTGAATAAAAGATTGCAGGCAACTTGGCTTATGCAAACATTTATACCACCTTCTAGATTGGCCGTCGACACGACTCTGCCAGTTAGGTTGCCGTGAACACTCTTGACTGTATTGTCAGCATAAATCGTGAACATGCGACCAAAGGTGCCAGCAGGTGTATTAAGTCCTGTCCCAGTAACGCCACCAGTGACTCCAGTCCCTGGCTCGCCAGGACCAGCGGCACCGAAGCAGGCCCCGGTATCCAGGCTAACCTGACCAATGAGAGGCAGGAAACCCGTGTCGCACGCGGTGTCTGGTATTGGTTGATTATCATTCAACGCATACGCACGCCCAAAGAAATGGAACTTGACGTTGTGCGCTGAAACCGGCATCATCATGCCGCCAGACACAATCGAGACCGCCAGCACTGCCAGTACCAGCGGGGTGACCAGGCGCCACCGTCGCAAGATAGTTGCAAACATACTACTAAAACCCTCCTAACTACTTTTCAACACTTTTGCCATTGCTGGCTAGATGAGTGTGCAGGAGCACAGCTCACTTGCTGTGCTTACACTTACCATGGGTATCTCTTTTCCCGACTCATCCTTACAATAAACAACCATCGTGAAGACAATAGAGTGGATTTCTTCTACCCTCCTAACCTCCACTTCTTCCTGTTTTGAGGCTCTTGAGAACGTGTCCCGTAGTTATGAGTATAGTAGGGGGGGGTGTGATTGGAGTGATGAAATGGTAAAGATGCCGTTAAGAATCGGCTAAAGCGGTAAATGTTTCTTAATATCGCCTGTTTTGGGGATTTCAGAAGCGGCGTCTCCCCTGTCAAGGGGGAAACGCCGCTCGGATTGTATGAGCCAGTTAGCGCTTCGTCTTCTTGAAGGCGCAGTCGCTAGCTACTAATCACCGACAAGGGTGCCAACGTTCTGGTCAGTACCCAGACTCTTCGCGCAGTGGATGCCTGCGAACACATGGCCAATGACGAAGTCAGCCAGTACGAGATCACTGCTAGTTGTCACCACGATATGCACGGCATTTGCAGAGATGGCCCCAAGGTCACCATCCACAAGCGGCAGTTGCTCGTTCAGGGTCACCAGAATGCCAAGCGACCTCCCATCACGATGATGAGTGAAGCCACTAATGACGAACGACTCATTTGGTAGACCGAAGCTGCCACCACCTTCACCATTACTGTCGCCGATGAACTCTTCTTTGCCGTTCTCAGTAACCGCAGGGTTAACGAATTTGGTTATGACAGCACCGACACTAGCTTGGGTACTCCCATCGCTATGGCGATGGCAGGATGCCACGGCCTGTATAATGATATCCTCTGCGCAGAAGAGCACACCAAATGCCTGATTACCTAAGGAGCTTCCAGGGCAGGTTGTAAACTCACCCAAAGAAGAAGTACCTTCGTTTTTACTTGTATTTCCATTTCCAATATCTGCGCAATCGTCGGGAGTTAAGCAGACGTCTTGACTGCCTTCTAGATCGGCCGTCGACACGACTTTGCCGCTTGTGTTGCCGTGAGAACTAACGACTGTTTCTTCAGCAAAAAGCGTGAATAGGCGATTAGTACCGGTGACTCCCTGCCCTGGCTGGCCAGGACCGCCGCCACCGAAGCAGTGCCCGGTATCCAGATCAACCTGACCAGTGAGAGGCAGGAAACCCGTGTCGCATGCGGTTTGTGGTATTGGCTGGATATCATTAAACGCATACGCACGCCCAAAGAAATGGAACTTGATGTTGTGCGCTGAAGCCGGCATCATCATGCCACCAGACACAATCGAGATCGCCAGTACTGCCAGTACCAGCGGGGTGACCAGGCGCCACCGTCGCAAAATAGCTGCGAACATACTACTAATACTCTCCTTTACTCTGTTTCCAACAATTTTGTCATTGCTGGCCGGATGAGCGTGTATTTGATTCCCATCTCATCCTTTTTCACAATAAACAGGATTACGTTTTTCCGAGATGCTCATCCTACCAGCCCGTCTTACTCTTAACCTACAGCAGTGTTCGAAAATCCAAATGCTTAGATTTACTGATCCTAAGCTCCATCCCTTCCGCTTACATGGTTCGATGCATCTGCATATTGCTATATTTTGGGCTCTCAGAACTTGTCCCGTGGTATGAGTATAGCAGGGGGGGGGTGTGATTGAAGTGATGAAACGGTAAAGATGCTGTTAAGAATCGGCTAGAGCGGTAAATGTTTCTTAACATCGCCTGGTTTGGGGAGTAAAGAAGTGGCGTTTCTTCCCTGCCAAGGGAGAAACGCCACTTCGCTTGACTGTATTAGCCAGTTAGCCTTTGGTCTTCAAGAAGACACGGTAGCTACTAATCACCGACGAGGGTGCCAACGTTCTGGTCAGTACCCAGACTCTTCGCGCAGTGGATGCCTGCGAACACATGGCCAATGACGAAGTCAGCCAGTACGAGATCACTGTTAGTTGTCACCACGATATGCACGGCATTCGCAGAGATGGCCCCAAGGTCACCATCCACAAGCGGCAGTTGCTCGTTCAGGGTCACCAGAATCCCCAAACTCGAGTGGTGCCTGCTGTGGAAGCCACTGATGACGAACGACTCATTTGGTAGACCGAAGCTGCCACCACCTTCACCATTACTGTCGCCGATGAACTCATTTCTGCCGTCCTCAGTAACCGCGGGGTTAACGAATTTGGTTATGACAGCACCGACACTAGCTTGAGTACTCCCATTGCTATGGCGATGGCAGGATGCCACGGCCTGTATAATGATATCCTCTGCGCAGAAGAGCACACCCTGTGCCTGTTGTGCTAAGGAGCCTACAGGGCAGGTTGTAAACGCACCCAAAGAAGAAGAACCGTGGACAACACCTTTATCGGTGGTTCCATTTCCAATATCTGCGCAATCGTCGGGAGTTAAGCAGACGTCTTGACTGCCTTCTAGATCGGCCGTCGACACGACTTTGCCGCTTGTGTTGCCGTGAGAACTAACGACTGTTTCTTCAGCAAAAAGCGCGAATAGGCGATTAGTACCGGTGACTCCCTGCCCTGGCTGGCCAGGACCGCCGCCACCAAAGCAGTGCCCGGTATCCAGATCAACCTGACCAGTGAGAGGCAGGAAACCCGTGTCGCATGCGGTTTGTGGTATTGGCTGGATATCATTAAACGCATACGCACGCCCAAAGAAATGGAACTTGATGTTGTGCGCTGAAGCCGGCATCATCATGCCACCAGACACAATCGAGATCGCCAGTACTGCCAGTACCAGCGGGGTGATCAGGCGCCACCGTCGCAAGATAGTTGCAAACATACTACTAATACTCTCCTTTTTCACAATAAACAGATGATGTTTTTCCGAGATGCTTGTCCTACCAGCCCGTCTTACTCTTAACCTACAGCAGTGTTCGAAAATCCAAATATTTGGATTTGCTGATCCAAAGCTCCATCCCTTCCGCTTACATGGTTCGATGCATCTGCATATTGCTATATTTTGGGCTCTCAGAACTTGTCCCGTGGTATGAGTATAGCAGGGGGGGGTGTGATTGAAGTGATGAAACGGTAAAGATACTGTTAAGAATCGGCCAATGCGGTAAATGTTTCTTAACAGTATCTTTATGTCGCCTGTTTTGGGGATTTAAGAAGCGGCGTTTCTCCCCTGCCAAGGGGAAAAACGCCGCTTTGTGATGATAGGGCAGTTGTCGGTTTCCATGAGTTAATGCGTGATGGTTATAGGCAACTTCAAGCCTGCCTGGAAATCATTAGGCAGATAGGATGCCATTTGATAGCTTTCTCCAACTGCTGTAACCGGGAACGTGAAGTCAATGAGCTTGTCTTTACCTGGTGCCAGGTCTGCGACATATACCACTGCTGCCTGCTGGAGTTGGGTTCCTGTCATCGACGCTACATCAAGGGAGGTTGATAGGATCACGAATTCGTGAGCTTTCTTTCCCTGGTTCCACAAGATGATACGGTAGGGCACGCCTGGCTTGAAGGTCTTCACCGTAGAGGTGATTTTGGTATCGGCCAGAATGACGATGATGTCAGGCGGCGGTGTTGGTATAATGTCCGTAGCCGGCACCGTATCATTAGCTGACGTAGTCGAACTGGTTGAACTTCCTCCACAGGCAGCCAGGCCTAGCAGTAAGGCAAAGAGTAGCAGAGAGATGCTCAGGGCTTTCTGAATTTTCATTGGTACCTCCTCATTATAAAGAACTGTCAATGTGAGATGAGAAAGATGTTCTCCAGGTCTTCTTTCTCTTTCTAAAAAATAGGGAGGGGATCGTCGGAGGCACTCTCCTCCCCTGACAAGAGATTGCGCCTCCTACACCCCCTTGCCCGTCTGGTCTTCTGGAGCAGCACTAAACAGGGTCTAACTCGGAGCCTATGCTACCATTTGAGATGCTATTCCTGTCAAGAGCTTCCCCCCTAAGTACTAGCTTGATGTAATTATGGTGGGGGCAAGGGTAGTGGGGATGGGCGGGGTGGCTTTCACGGGTAGGTTTTTTGGGGGAAGTCGCCTGCGAAGGGCCTTGATCCGTAGGGGCGAGGGTGGTGATGGGAGGTTGGGAGGGCCTTTATGGTCGCCCGCGTAGCCCGGTATGGTTGACGACAGGGTGGGTGAACGTCGCAGCAAGGCACGGCGGGCGACCATAAAGGCCCTCCCATCCGCCCCACACCCCGCTCGCCCCTACGGATAGGATGGGCACGCTCCAAAAAACCTACTCCTGACAGGTGCCCTGCCTGGGGGAAGGTAATGTTCTGGTAGCCACCCAATAGTCCTATTTAGCCGAAAACGCAAGTTGCCTTGACAGTGGCAGTGCTGCTGATGTATCATCCTCAAGGGAGGCATTTTGCCCTTTCAACTTCCTCTTTATTATGAGGGTTTTTGGGCGGTTGCTGAAATTGGTAGACAGGACGGACTTAGGATCCGTTGGTGAGAACCATGAGAGTTCGAGTCTCTCACCGCCCACCGCTGTGCGTAGGGGTATCCCCTGTTAAAAAACATGTGTTGGAGGAAATGTGAAGGTCTCGGTTGAAAAATTGCCAACCAGCGAGGCTGTCCTTGATATAGAACTGAGCTGGGATGAACTGGAAAAAGCCTCGGACAAAGCATACCGCAAACTAGTACAAAAGGTTGATGTGCACGGCTTTCGTCGCGGCAAGGCGCCACGCTCACTGCTTGAACGTAAGATAGGCAAGGAGTCTCTTTACCAGGAAGGTCTCGACGATCTGATTACAGAGGCCTATCGCGACGCGCTGAAAGAGCACGATCTGACTCCTATTAAGCAGCCAAAACTAGAGGCTCCTGCATTGGAGCTGGGACAACCTTACCACTTCAGCCTGACCGTGCCAATACTCACTCCGGTTGTGCTGGGCGATTATCGCTCGCTCCACTTTGAGCGTGAAGAGGCCAGTGTCACCTCTGAAGAGGTGGAGCAGGAAATTGAGTCTCTGCGTAACCGGCAGGCGAAATGGAATGTTGTAGAGCGCCCGGCGGCGATTGGTGACCGCGTGACTATGGACCTGCAGCTATCTGCAGGCGAACAGAGCATCTCCAGCTTGAAAGATAATCCATTTGAACTGACCGACGACCGTCATGGCGTCTACACAGGCATGGATGAGCACATCGTTGGCATGCAGGTCGGGGAGAGCAAAAGCTTCACAACCACGCTTCCAGCCGACTACATCAATGAGAAATTGGCCGGAAAGGAAGCTCAGTATGAGGTGGCGCTGCATAAGGTGGAAGCGAAAGAACTTCCTGAGCTCGATGACGCTTTTGCCCAGCAGGTGAATGGCTACGAGACAGTAGAGGACCTGCGCAAAGCGATCAGTGATCAGATTCTTGAGAACAAGAAGCGCCGTATTAATAACGAATTGCGTGACAAAGTAGTTGAGGCTGTCATCGAGCAGGCGCAGGTGAGCATTCATCCCTTACTCGTCCAGGAAGAAGCCGAGGAGATGCTCCACCAGCTTTCACATCTGCTGGAGCAGCAGCGTATGTCGATGGATCAGTACTTGCTGATGATGCGCAAGACACGCGAAGAGTATTTGCAAGAAATACAACCCGACGCGGAACAACGTGTGAAGCGTCAACTTGTGCTGGATGAAGTGGCCGAGCAGGAGAAGGTGGATGTCTCTGCCGAAGAGCTAGAGACACTGGTACGCGCTTACGCGCAAACCGGACAAAATATAGCCCGTTCTGAGCAGCAACTTCGTGCATTGGCGATTAGTTACCGGCGGGAGAAAGCCATCACTCGCCTGGTAGAACTGACAACGGACCCTGACCCTGACGCAGAAGAAGGTGTCGAGGCCACTCTCGAAGAAAACGAGGATGAGGTTGCTGGGACCGAAACCCAGGAACCTTCTGGTGAGGTGACCACCAATGTCGAAGACGATGCAGAGGCTGTCGCAACTCAGGGTGAGGCCGGGACCGAGGTGTAGGGGCCGGTGTACGACCCCGATTCATCATGGGTCCCACTGAGCATCAACCTAAGCCTGGGAGAACGGTAGGAGGTCGGGTGATCCGTAGGGGCGAGGGTGGCTGATGGGCTTTTTGTTAGGCTGATACGTATTGGGCACGATGAATCGGCCCCTACAACCGGTTCATAATACTTGACGTAATGGCGGGGCTTGCTCCTGCCAGGATAGATACATTATCAGGTGTGGCATGACCTTCACCTGAAGAGAAGGTAACGAACGTGGCAAACTCGAAAAATACGCGTATATCTTATCGCTGTTCATTTTGTGGGAAAAGTCAGGATCAGGTGCAGCGACTGATTGCGGGTCCTGGTGGTGTCTATATTTGCGATGAGTGTATCGACCTATGTCGGGAAATCATCGAAGAAGAGGCCGCCACCGTCGCCAGGCCACGTCTGCAAACAGGCAAAATACCGACCCCCAAGAAGATTTATGAGCAACTCAGTCAATATGTGATCGGCCAGGAGCGAGCCAAGAAGAGCCTGGCGGTGGCCGTATACAACCACTACAAGCGCATTGGCGTGGGCATGCAGATCGATGACGTAGAGTTGGGCAAGAGCAACATTCTGCTGATTGGTCCTACCGGGTGTGGAAAAACTTTGCTGGCACAGACGTTGGCGAAGATATTGGATGTCCCCTTCTGTATTGCAGATGCAACGGCACTGACCGAGGCCGGTTATGTTGGTGAGGATGTTGAAAATATCCTGTTGCGATTGATCCAGACGGCTGATTTCGATGTGGCCCGTGCCGAGCGAGGCATCGTCTACATTGATGAAATCGACAAGATCGCTCGCAAGTCAGACAATCCATCCATCACCCGCGATGTCTCAGGGGAGGGCGTCCAGCAGGCATTGCTCAAAATCATCGAGGGAACCGTTGCCAACGTCCCACCACAAGGTGGGCGCAAGCATCCCCACCAGGACTTTATCCAGATCAACACCGCCAACATTCTCTTCATCTGTGGCGGCGCTTTTGAAGGCCTGGATAAAATTGTGGAGCAACGTCTTGGGAGTAACAAGATGATGGGGTTCAAGGGAACCCGCCCATCCGTGGCATCCAAAGAGCCTGTGTTGACGCACCTGATCCCCGATGATTTACTCAAATACGGACTCATCCCTGAATTTGTAGGACGCCTGCCCGTCGCAGTCGGCCTGGATAGTCTCGACAAAGATGCGCTCATCCGTATCTTAACCGAGCCGAAAAATGCCATCATCAAACAGTATCAGAAGTTCTTGCAACTTGACCGGGTTGAGTTGGTCTTCACAGACGATGCCCTTGACGCTACTGCCGAAGGAGCGCTCAAGCAACGCACAGGAGCACGCGGGTTGCGTAGCATCATCGAGGATATATTGCTTGACGTGATGTATGAAATCCCTTCGCGTGCAGATGTGCGGCGGGTCATCATCAACGGCGATGTGATTACTGCACGTCATAAACCTTTACTGATCACACGCGCTGAACGAGCAACGGCATATCCTGAAAATGAGTCTGCATAACGCGGACTCATCTCTCTGCAGGGGCAGAATAGAAACGAGCAAGCACACGTGAGCGAACTAGAGCGTCAGGAAACACAGCACGATGTCCATGCAATCTATCCCCTGATAGCGTTAAAAAACATGGTGGTGTTTCCGCGTACCCGCATGACGCTGGCCATTGCACGTGAGAAGTCAGTGCGTGCTGTCGAAGAAGCGCTGGCGCAACCTGAGCATATGCTGATCGCCGTCTCCCAACGTGACCCCGAGATCGATGACCCCCAGCCCAAAGATATCTACGCCATAGGAGCCCTTGTCGAGATAGCGACCATACACCAGCAGGATGGCAGTATGCAAATACTGCTCAATGGCCTACGTCGTGTACAGATTGATGAATTTCTCGACGAGGAGCCATTTTTACGCGTAAGCATCAGCACTCCTCAGGAGCCCCAGTCGCGTGGTCCACAGACTGATGCAGTAGTGCGTCATGCCACCAGCCTCTTCGAGCGTTATGCTCAACTGAACCGCCGTTTCTCCGTAGAGGATATTACCTCGATCGTCGGCATTAAGACAGCAGCACGACTTTCAGATATGATGGCGGCGCATGTTGTGACCGATCCTCACCAGCAGCAGGATTTGCTCGAGACACTCGATCCGTTGGAACGCTTAGAGAAAATCTGCGTGATTATCGGCAACGAGATCGAGATCCTGGAACTCGAGGCGACCATCCGCAGCCGCGTACGTTCGCAAGTAGACCGCACGCAAAAGGAGTTTTACCTGCGCGAGCAGTTGCGCGCCATCCAGGAAGAACTGGGCATAGAGTCAACCTCTGAGGTAAATGAACTGCGTTTGAAGCTCAAAGAGACGTCACTCCCGCCCGACGTTGCGAGTAAGGTACGTAAAGAGGTTGATCGGCTGGAACGCACACCACCACAGTCGGCTGAGATAGCTGTGTTACGCTCATACATAGACTGGGTGCTGGCCTTGCCCTGGACCGAACGGAGCAATGATGGCTTTGACATCGAGCGCACGCGGCGTATCCTGGACGAAGATCACTATGGGCTGGAAGGCATTAAGGAGCGCATCATCGAGTTTCTGGCGGTACGCCACCTGCGCCAGCGCTTTGCCAGTCGTGATGGGTATCCCAATAGTGGAAGCCAGGGACAGATTCTTTGTTTTATCGGCCCACCCGGCATCGGCAAAACGTCGCTCGGACGCTCGATAGCCCGTGCCTTGGGGCGCAAGTTTGCGCGCATCGCGCTGGGTGGGGTGCATGATGAGGCCGAAATTCGCGGACATCGCCGCACATATGTCGGCGCTCTACCGGGGCGTATCATCCAGTCGATGAAGACCGTGGGCGTGCGGAACCCCGTGTTCTTGCTCGACGAAATTGACAAGCTTTCCTCCGAGTATCGCGGTGATCCCGGTGCGGCGCTGCTAGAAGTGCTTGACCCGGAACAGAACCGCACCTTTACCGATCATTACCTGGAAATCCCCTATGATCTCTCGGAGGTGTTCTTCATCTGTACCGGCAACGTCAAATACCAGATCCCGCATGTGCTGGCCGACCGTATGGACATCATCGATCTTCCCGGCTACATGCTTGAGGAAAAAGTCAATATCGGCCTGCGCCACCTGCTGCCAAAAGTTCTGACTGAACACGGCCTCGCACCAGAACAACTGAAGATCCCACAGTCCGTTATGCACTTTATCGTTACCAGCTATACACGCGAAGCGGGTGTGCGAAATTTAGAGCGACAACTGGCAGCTATCTGTCGCAAGACAGCACGGCTCATCATGGAGAAGCCAGATACCCACCTGCGCATCACTACCCGTAAAGTAGAACAATATCTGGGCGCACCTCGCTACAGCAGTGGTGCGCACAATCAGAAAATGCAGGTAGGCGTAGCGACGGGCCTGGCCGTCACCGAAAACGGTGGCATGCTGCTGCCGGTGGAAGTGGCCACAATGGTAGGCAAGGGCGAATTGATTATCACAGGTCAACTGGGCGATGTCATGCGCGAATCGGTGGTGGCCGCACTTTCCTACATTCGCTCTCGAGCTCAGGAGTTACAGGTCGATCCAGGTTTTCTAGATGCCACCGACCTGCACATCCATCTCCCAGAAAATTCCCTCCCCAAAGATGGACCATCGGCGGGTATCACGATCGCCACCGGCATTGTTTCCGCGTTGACGAAACGCCGTGTACGCGGAGATATTGCTATGACCGGCGAGATTACCTTGCACGGGCGCGTGCTGGCTGTTGGTGGCCTGAGAGAGAAGGTACTTGCGGCTCACTACGCGCAAATTCATCACCTGGTGATTCCCGCGGAGAACGAAAAAGACCTGGCCGAGATTCCAGCGAAAATCCGTCAGAGCATCCATTTCACCTTCGTAGATAACGTAGACCAGGTCATCGAGACAGCACTCCTCGATGCCCCACCCCCGGAGGAGCGCCAGGACGAGCTTGAGCAAACGCCCACCATGCCACGCCCATTGCAGCTGGACGAGCGTACACCCACTTTACGCAATGCAACCTCGCGTCGAACCGTGATACCCGCCGATGAAAAAGGCGAAGAGAAGGACGATGACGAGCATCCACCTCTGATCATTCCTCCCTCAGACCGCATTACGGGCGACTCTTACCCTCAGATACATGCACAAGGCAACAAAGATTTTTAGGGGCCCGATAAAGCGGAGGTCTACAGGAGACGCAGTCCCTTGTGCGGGGGCGCTAGTTAGTTGTGGCGAGCGGTCTGGCACCCACAAGGGCCCCCCACATCCACTCAACCACCCCGTGCCACTACATGTCGGAAAACCGCCCCCACCCGCAGACGATGGCGCGGCGGGCATGACAGGGGGGCGGAAGGGCCAGGCGAAATGTAGTGGCACGGGGTGAGGGTGGGGGCGGATGGGCCCTTGTGGGTGCCAGGTACGAGGCGGCTCCAAAAAGTGTCAGGGAGAGAGGCAAGCCCCGCCAGGTTCCCACGACACGCAAAATTATGAACTTAAGGTACGGAGAATCTATACAAAACAAACCTTTCAGAGTATACTGCGTATTACATTATGTGGCTCTCAAGAACCCCATTGAGAAAGTGAGGGCGTGCAAAAGAAGCTTGGCATAACGTGAGTTTTTAGTTCACACAACACCTTCTCCGCGTGGAAAGAGGAGGGAGGGGTTTCTTGACATCGTGAACTTCTACTCATAGAAGGAAAGAAAGAGGAACACCATCATGAGTTACCAACCACCACAGGACCCGAACAATCCTAGCCAATATGGCGGCTACGGCGGCTATACTCCACCACAGACGAACCCAACCGATCCCTACAGCGGCCAGCCTGGACAACAGGGTGGGTACCAACAACCGGGCTATCAACAACCAGGATACCAGCAACCGGGCTATCAACAACCAGGGTACCAGCAGCCCGGATATCAACAGCCTCCTTATGGCCAGAGTCAGCAACAATACAACTACCAGGCGGGAGCGATAGCAAGCGGCCCCACTTCGATGGGGATGCAGCCCAATGTTGCTGCTGGTTTGAGCTATGTGCTTGGCTGGATCACCGGACTCGTCTTCTTCCTTATGGAGAAGCAGAACCGCTTTGTGCGCTTCCACGCGATGCAATCGATTCTGTTCTTTGGCGGTCTGAACATACTGAATATCCTGCTCAGTATCATCGGAGGACTCAACATTCCGCTCTTGTCGGCACTGGCTGGCGTCCTCGGCGGTCTGATCGGCCTGGTGTCATTCGTTGGCTGGATTGTGCTGATGATTATGGCCTTCCAGGGCAAGTACTTCAAACTGCCTATTGTCGGCGATTACGCTGAGAAATACGCCAACCAGGGTACGATATAAGCGATGGTGATCAGGTCGCTCGTAGGGGCCGGTGTACGATGAATTCGGCCCCTACGTTTGCTTGCCTACAATCATTTCGTATACCCCTGAACACTGGGTGAGGTCATTTTTTGCATGGGGAGACCAGGGCGGAGGCAAGCTCACGCCCCTACTAACCCTGGCGTTCGGCTAGCCATCGGCCGGGTTAGTAGGGGCGTGAGCTTGCCTCCGCCCTGGGGATTTGGGGGTGGCATGGCTCGACGCAAAAATCTGACGCGCACCCCTGAACACTCTCCCACTCGACGCCTTCCCCAAAATATGATATTGTGAGATAAACACAAGTCATCCCCATATCATCACACTGGAGTGAGCTAAAATGACAGCACAGGACACATCCTCGCTGAAACGCACCCCACTCTATGAGCAACACCGCGCCTTAGGAGCAAAGCTCGTGGAGTTTGGGGGCTGGGACATGCCGGTACAATATAGCAGCATTGTGGATGAACATCGCGCCGTACGCACCAGGGCAGGCCTGTTTGACGTGAGCCATATGGGTGAATTTAAGATCGAAGGACCGGGTGCAGCCGCATTTCTGCAATATCTCGTGCCTAACGACGTCTCCCACCTCGCTATTCACCAGGCTCTCTACACACAACTCTGCCTCCCCAATGGAGGCACTATTGATGATCTGCTTATTTATCGACTGGCAGACTTGCACTACATGCTCGTCGTCAATGCAGCCAACATCGATAAGGACTTTGCATGGGTAGAAGGACAAGCGAAACACTTCCAGGATGTCCACGTCTTCAATCAGTCGGATGCGACTGCGCTCCTTGCGCTGCAAGGACCGGCGGCACAGGCCATACTGCAACCACTGACTGATGTCGACTTGAGTTCCATTCGCTACTACCATTGTGCCCCTGGCATGGTAGCCGGTGTGAACTGCATCATATCCCGCACCGGCTACACCGGTGAAGATGGCTTCGAGCTGTACTGTGCGCCGGTCGACGTCACCGGACTCTGGACTGACCTGTTAAACGCCGGGAAGGAGCAAGGGCTGCTGCCCGCCGGGCTGGGTGCTCGCGACACGCTGCGCCTCGAAGCTGCCTACTGCCTCTACGGCCATGAACTCGATGAGCAGACGAACCCGCTTGAGGCCAATCTCGGCTGGACAATCAAGCTGCAAAAAGGCAACTTCATTGGACGCGACGCTCTCCTGCAAGTGAAGGAACAAGGCCCGAAACGCAAACTTGTTGGCGTCGAATTAATCGAACGTGGCGTGCCCCGCGGTGGCTATCTGATTTACGAGAACGACCAACCCCAACCCATCGGTGCACTTACTAGCGGCGGTCCCGGCCTGACGGTGAACAAAAATATTGGCCTGGGCTACGTTGAAGCAGCACACGCTGTGGTTGGACATACGGTGCAGATCGATATACGTGGGCGACGCACGGCAGCGCAAATCGTTGCGCTGCCGTTCTATAAACGCGAGAAAATGTAGGGACGAGGCTTGTCCTCGCCCTTGGAAGGAGTTACATCATGGCTAGCCTCAACCATCCTGCTGACCTCAAGTACAGCGAAACGGACGAGTGGGTCCGTGTCGAAGGCGATCAGGCGACTATCGGCATTACCGACTATGCCCAGGATCAACTTGGCGACATCGTCTATCTCGAATTACCCTGGGATGCCGCGCAAAGGGTCTCACATGAGCAGAAATTCGGTGACATTGAGTCGGTCAAGGCAACCTCAGAGCTCATTTCTCCCATCAGCGGCGAAGTCACCAGGGTCAACGAGGAATTGAAGGATCATCCAGAGCTTATCAATGATAGCCCCTATGAAGACGGCTGGATGCTTGTTGTGAAGCTGTCTAATCCGGCAGAACTCGATGGACTGATGAGCGCCGACGAGTACGAAAAATTTCTCCAGGGAAGATAGAACCGGCACCCGAAATGTAGTGGTACCCTTTGCGGGTACCAGGCCAACACAGGAAGATAGTTATGAGCTATATACCAAATACTCCAGAAGACCAGCAAGCGATGTTAGAACGCATCGGCCTTCCCTCGCTGGAAGCATTACTCGCGCCTGTACCGGAAGAGGTGCGTCTGCAACGCCCGCTCAAACTTCCACCAGCCCTCGCCGAACCAGACCTGAAACGCTTGCTCAACGGCATGGCGGCGAAAAATAAACACCTTGACAGCGTTATCTCTTTCCTGGGCGCTGGTACCTACGATCATGCCATACCCAGTATCGTGCCGCATCTGCAGCGGCGCTCGGAGTTTGTCACTTCGTATACACCCTACCAGCCAGAGGTCAGTCAGGGCATGTTGCAGGCCATCTACGAGTTTCAGACCATGATCTGCCAGATAACAGGACTGGACATCGCCAACGCCTCGCTCTACGATGGTGCGACCGCCCTTGTTGAAGCTGTGCTGCTCGCCATTGGCCCCGGCGGACGTGGAGAAGTGGTCATCTCGCTGGGAGTTGATCCACAGTATCGCCGCGTATTGCACACCTACGCACAGGCGCGAGGCTTCAGTGTGAAAGAGGTGCCGACACGCGATGGTGTAACCCCGCTTGAGGAACTTGACCAGGCGGTGAGTGCAACTACCGCGGCAGTGGTCATACAACAGCCCAACTTCTTCGGCTGCATCGAGGACATGAACGCCATTGAGTCTATTGCCCACAAGGGAAAGGCCGTCTTCATCACCACTATCACCGAGCCAGCTTCACTGGGCATCCTGGCCTCCCCAGGTGAGCACGGAGCCGACCTCGCCGTTGGTGAGATCATGAGCTTCGGCAACACAATGAGCTACGGAGGACCCGCTCTAGGTTTTATGGCGGCACGCAACAAGTACATGCGCTTGCTGCCTGGCCGACTCGTCGGCCAGACGGTTGAGGAAGGTGGCGAGCACCAGACTGGCTATGTCCTGACCTTGCAGACTCGCGAGCAGCATATCCGTCGTGAACGCGCTACATCCAATATCTGCACAAACCAGTCACTATTAGCTGTCGGCGCGACCATCTTCATGGCAGCCCTGGGTAAACAAGGCTTCCGCGAACTTGGCGAACTCTGTTTGCAAAAAGCCCACTATGCCTTCCGCCAGATTACTGCTTTGCCGGGCTATAAGGCTACATTCACTAGCCCGTTCTTTAACGAATTTGTGATCGAAGCTCCTGTCTCAGTTCACACGCTCCAGCAGCACTTTGAGCAGGCAGGCATGATTGGCGGTTATGCTCTGGATGACAGCTATCCCGGCATGGAGAACTGCATGCTCTTCTGTGTAACGGAGACACGCGCAAAACAAGACATTGATTACCTGGTAGATGTGTTAAAGGAGGTGCAGGCGTGAGCGTTGAGAAACTGATCTTTGAGAAAGGTGCTCCCGGTCGGCGCGCCGCTACCATGGCGGCAATGGACGTGCCTACGGAGCCATTGGAGAGCATGATCCCTGCCGCTATGCTGCGCAAGGAACCAGCTCCACTGCCGGAGGTAAGCGAGATTGAGGTCGTACGCCACTATACCCACCTGTCACAGCGGAACTTTGGCGTGGATACCGGCTTTTACCCACTTGGCTCCTGCACAATGAAGTACAACCCTAAGATCAACGAAGATATGGCTGTTCTGCCAGGCTTCGCTCGCATCCATCCCTTGCAGCCGGAAAGTAGCGTGCAGGGGGCCATTCAGTTAATCTACGAGCTGGAGCAGTATCTGGCCGAAATCTCAGGTATGGCGCGCGTCACCTTGCAGCCATCCGCAGGCGCACATGGCGAACTGACCGGATTGATGCTGATTAAAGCCTACCACCAGAGTCAAGGCCAGGGTCATCGCAACATTGTGTTGATCCCAGATAACGCACACGGCACGAATCCCGCCAGCGCCACGCTCGCCGATTATAAGTCCGTCGAAGTCAAGACCGACCCAGGCACAGGTGGTATCGACGTGAACCACTTGCAGGCTCTGCTGGAGGGGAATGCTGCCAATATTGCTGCTATCATGATGACCAACCCCAACACGTTGGGACTCTTCGATAGCAAGGTCGTGGAAATCGCACAACTCGTCCACGAGGCTGGCGGACAGCTCTACTATGATGGTGCAAACGCCAACGCCGTACTGGGCATCACCCGTCCCGGCGATATGGGCTTCGACGTTGTGCATTTCAACCTGCACAAGACATGCAGCACCCCGCACGGTGGCGGTGGTCCAGGTTCAGGTCCAATCGGCGTCAAAGAACATCTCGTTCCCTTCTTGCCTGGTCCCATGCCGGCTAAAGGTGACCAGGGCTACTACTGGCAGGACCCTGGGCCGCAATCCATCGGCAAGGTACGTGCCAACATGGGCAATTTCGGTGTACTGGTACGCGCATACACCTACATTCGCACCTATGGCCCCGATGGCTTGTTGCATGTTGCACAGAGTGCCATCCTCAATGCAAACTACCTGAAACACGAACTGGCATCCGACTACACTATCGCCTATCCGCAGATCTGCCAGCACGAGTTCGTGGCCACGGCGGAGCGCCAAAAGGAGGAAAGCGGAGTCACGGCCCTTGATGTCGCCAAGCGTCTGCTCGATTTCGGCATGATGGCGCCGACGATCTACTTTCCGTTGATCGTGCATGAGGCATTGATGATCGAGCCGACCGAGACGGAAACCCGTGAGACACTCGACTACTTTGTGAGCGTAATGAAGCAGATTGCTGAGGAGTCGCGCACAAATCCAGAACTCGTCAAGACCGCGCCGCATACAACGGTTGTGGGCCGATTGGATCAAGCCCTGGCAGCACGCAAACCAAATCTGCGCTGGCGAGCCGGACAGGAGGTAACGCACTGAACATGCACGACGACATTGGTGAAATCCTGGTAACCGAAGAAGAGATTCGTAGCAAGATTGTTGAGTTGGGTGAGCAGATCACCCGCGATTACCAGGACAAAAATCTACAGTTGTTGGGAATCTTGAAGGGCGCGGTCCCTTTCATTGGCGACCTGGCGCGAGCGATTCAATTGCCGCTGGAGATAGACTACATGGCCATCTCCAGCTACGGCAATACCACCCAATCCAGTGGCGTCGTACGCATCCTCAAAGACCTGGAAAGCCCTCTCGAGCAGAAACACGTCCTGATCGTAGAAGATATCGTCGATAGTGGCCTTACTCTGCACTATCTGACGGAAGTGTTGCGGCAGCGTAAGCCGCGCAGCCTGCGCATCTGTACACTTCTGGACAAGGGACGAGAACGTGTGAAAGCCGTCCATCTCGACTACATCGGCTTTCGCATTCCTGACCAATTTGTGGTCGGCTATGGCCTGGACTATGCGCAGCGCTACCGCAACCTACCCTACATCGGTGTGCTCAAACCATCGGTGTACCAGGAGGATGTAGAGAACCCACAGGCACAACATAAAGGTCCAACAGAATAATTTACCCTACATCGTGGCAATCGGACGTGCATGTCGTACATGCGGGTTCAGCGTGGCGGCAATGCACAACACCAGTTGCGGGACGAAGAGTACCAGCACTGTAGGGATAGGACCAATCGTTTGCAGCAGCACTCCGGTTATCATCAAACCGAGCGGCTGGCTCCCGACTGCAAACAGGCGGAAGACGCTGTTGACCCGGCCCTGCAACTGGTCTGGGATCAATGCGATTCGATAGCTGTACTGCACCACAGTGTAGACCGGAACGATGATAAAGCTCAGCGTGTTGGCCAGACCCAGCACGAATGGATTGGGGGCAATGGCAAAAAGCAGCCACGACAACGCCCAGATCCACGCCGCGCCTATGATCGCCTGCCCAAAGCTGAAACGCTTCTGGATAGGAATTACCACCAGAGCGCCAAGAATGCTGCCCATGCCCCCACCCGCGAAGATGAGGCCGATGGTGAATACCGATGCATGCATGTGTTGAGCCAGCACGATCAAGATCAGCACGTATCCAACACAGGGCGCCGTGAGTCCGAACGTCAGCAGCGCGATAAAGCGCAAGAGAGGTTGATGCCAAAGCCATGTCATGCCCTCCAGAACCTCAACCCACAACGTGCCTGGCGCGGCGGTCCGCTCTCCCTGGAACTCCACCTTGATGAAGAATAGCGAGACGACCGAGGCTGCATAGGAGACTGCATCGGCCAGGAATGGCAGAGTACTGGCAATGCTGTAGAGAACGCCACTGAGCGCCGGGCCGAGCAATCCTGACGCAGCATACAAGACCTGGTCTTGCGCAGCCGCCGCGGGTAGTTGCTCCTTCGATACGACATGCGGCAGGCAGGCAACTTCGGCCAGATTGAAAAGGGCGAATAGTGTTCCTTCGACCAGCGAGACGATGTAGAGTTGCACGAGTGTTAACTGGCCCAATGCGAACGCAACCGGGATACTCCCCAGGGCCAACGCACGTCCCAGGTCACAGAGAATCATCACGCGCTTGCGATTCCAGCGATCAACCAGCGCCCCGGCCGGTAGGCAGAAGAACGCAAAGGCCAACCCCCGCAGGCCGGTGATCAATCCTGCCTGGACGGGAGAGTTGGTCACCGCCAGAATCAGTAGCGGAAAGGCGAGCAGCGAGACCTGCGAGCCTATAGAGGAGACTGCCTGGCCGCTTATGAGCAGCAGAAAGTTGTGGTTCCTCCACAAGGGAACTGGAGGCGCTTTTGCCCTGTCTGCGTCGAGTGGCTCTCGTAATTCGTTTTGTTCTGATGACATATTAGACATATGATTTTGCTCCCGTTGAACATGAAAAAACGACAGTGAAAGATGTGATGTTTGTGAATGGGCACGCTTTCGTGAATGATGCAACGGGTAGCGGTAACCGGCGTAGCAACGTCGCAGGACAAGCAGTGCCCGGCGAGCGACACACGCCGAGAGGGAAAAAGCAGGGAGAAAGTAGGTTCGTAGATGCGGAAACAAAACAAGCAGTCTACTCACCGGCAGTGAGTAGTTGCATCGGAAGTGCCACTTCCTGCCGCGTAAGCCCGGCGTGATCGCCTACGCGGCTGAATTGCTCATTTGTATGAAGCTGAATGGGTTCATAATGTTGCCAATCTCTGGATTATGACTTGTTACCTTACGAGTAAAATATTATCATCGTCACAAGCTGATGTCAATGAGGTTAAGTGCAAAAACTCACTAACTCACCAGTACTCTTGGAGGAGGCACTGGTCGTCCCCATGCTTCGTTTGCTTCAATCCACAGTTCGATAACCTCTTGCCCATGTTGGACGGCTTCTTCGTACGTTTCGCCGTGCGTCTTACATCCAGGAAGCTCAGGTACTGTGACAATGTACACTTTGTCCTCCTCACTCCATTGAATCACCATCGAATAATGTTCGTACTTCTTGCTCACCGTTGCACCTCCTTATAGACAGTATACCTAATAATATCTCTGAAATTCAATCTTAGTGAGAAGTGGGGTGCGGTTCATTTTTTGCGTCGAGCCAAGCCACCCCAACCTCCCAGGGCGCAGGCAAGCTGACGCCCCTACTAACCGCACGGGCATGGTTAGTAGGGGCGTCAGCTTGCCTGCGCCCTGGGGTGGGGCCTCGTTCGAGTAAATGCTTCGTGCAAAAATTTGACGCCCACTCTGAGAAGTGCCTCTTATCACACCCTCCTTTCTCGACAAAATATGAGAATGGAAAAAACGGGGTAAAGGATATGAGATACTTAACAAGTGAGAAAAAGCGGAAATTCACCCCTGGACACCTCGACCATTTTGCTTATACAATCTGTATATGCAGAACCTCGAACCGCAACAGCTTATAGAAGCGAGCAGCTTATTCCGCAAGTTGGAGCCACATGAAACGGCAGCCATCATCGCCCGCCTGCAGCCGGCCAGCTACAAACGCGGCACGCGCATTCTGGAGCGCGGCGTCTGGCATGGTCGCATGCACATTATTGCTTCTGGCGAAGTCAGCGTCTTGCTGCAAGAGGGCGAGCAATCATCTGTAGAGACAGGATACCCATCCCCCGGATGGGATGCCCTGCCTGGCGGGCAGGTATTCCCGTTTGGCAGTCGCGAAGGGGACCTCGTCGTAGCACGATTGGGACCCGGCGAATGCTTCGGCGAAATGTCCCTCATCACCGGTGAGCCGCCAACCGCTACGGTGCGCGCAGAACAAGACACCACCCTCTGGTCGCTCACACAGACGGATTTTCTGACGCTGATCGGTGCTTGCCCCACGCTGCTCCAAAACATCAATCGCATCCTGTCGCAGCGTCTGGCACAGACCAACCAGCAGATTCTCGCCAATCACACCGCTGAACGGGTTTGGCTGGCTTTAGCGGACAATCCCGAAGCGCCGTTGGAGCGTTCGCTCGTCGCACATATCGCAGACGCAATGGCAGTGCGTAGTCATAAGCGTATTCTCGTGCTCGAACTGTGCGGACACGATCAAGCACTGGGGCCACATTTCGCTACATACGAGCAGCAGGTACGCCCCAGTTTGCTCGAATGTCTACACGACCGCACTCTTTTGCAAATGCATCATGCTCCCACTGCCACAGCCGACGGCCAGCATTATCCCGTATACGCTCCACTGGCAGCCACTGATGAGCAGCTGTTCACCCTTGATACGGGCATAATGGCATCACTGACCGATTTTGCTACACTCTACGATTATCTCTTGCTGATAACCATGCGCACAACTCCCACTCACCTGGTACAAGCTGTGCAAGCTCAGTCTCAGCGAGCAATTACGCTCATCTCCGCGGGAGCAGAACCATCGCCACATGTTCCCCAAAAGTCAGCGGTTTTTGTAGCGCACGTTTCGGAACGTCCGACGATTGGCGTGAAGGATCGTTATGCCGAGCAGTTAGGTTGTGCCGTCACGGGTCTTCTCCCTGCCAATACTCTCTTGCTTGAACGATGCTGGGAGCAACAGGTGACGCTGCGGCAACAGGCACCGGATGCGGCCTTGACTAAAGCGGTGGATTTCGTCGCCCGCCATATCGTCCATCAGACCATCGGTATCGCCTTCGGTGGCGGGGGCGCACGTGGTTTTGCCCATCTGGGCGTTCTGGAGCGTTTGCAGCACTATGGCATACCACTGGACTACATCGCAGGGTGCAGTAGTGGCATTATCGCTCCTGGCATGTATCTCATCGGCAAATCGCTTGCGGAAAGCGAAGAGATTTTTCTGGATATCCAACGCCATATTGTACAGTGGAGGTTTCCTCGTACTTCTATCTTCTCCAATAAGGGGCTGAAGCGTATGCTGCGCGAGCTGTGCGGCGAGTTGCGCTTCGAGGACCTGACGACGCCTTTTGCGATGGTTGCGGTCGACCTGGCTACGCGCGCAGGAGTCGTGCTTGACCGGGGCCTACTCTGGCAGGCCGGGCTGGCAAGCGTGGCACTACCGACAATTTTCCCACCCGTGCTGATCGGTGAGCACATTTTGATGGACGCGGGCATGCACGACCCGGTGCCTATTCGCCTTGTACGACAGATGGGGGCCGACATTCTGCTCGCCTCAGAACTTGGCGGTCAGGAACCGCCTTCTCTGATAAGCGCAACCCCCTGGTTCGCAGAAAATGTAGTGGTGCCTCTTGCGGGAACCCTGTCTGGGGGACAGGTAACCAGGGGTAGGACTACCAGATCCCCTCATATCATCGATTTGTTGCTTCGTACCTATGAGTTGACGATGGCAACCATCGGCATGCATAGTATTCGCGAGGCCGATGTCGTGTTTCGTCCCAAACTTCACCGCATTTCGCTGCGCCAGTTCTCTGAAGGGCGCAAATTTGTGATGGCCGGTCGCGAGGCGGTTGAGCAAGCGCTTCCGGCGTTGAGCAAGCGCTTGCCGTGGTTGTGATTATCCACCCGCTCGCTTTACCTTATACCCCAACTCGGTCAGTTTCGCCTGCACCTTATCGCAATGGTCGCCCTGAATTTCGATGTTGCCATCTTTGACCGTGCCGCCGGAGCCACACAGCTTCTTCAATTGTTGCGCGAGCGCCGCCATCTCGCTCTCGTTACCAGGCATCCCGGTGATTACGGTCACGGTCTTGCCACCGCGATGCTTGCGATCGCGCATCACTCGCACGATTCCATCACTTTTCCTGATAGGAGTTGCTGCCGGTGACTGGTCACAGTGGCAATTTTTATACGGTTGTCCACAGACAGGACAATTGCTGACCCGTCCGCCGTCTGTGGAGTAGACGAGACGATCTGGCATAATTAACTCCTCACAAGTGTCCAGCTCTTTGCTCTACAAACTCATCTCAGAAAAATTGTATCATAAGAGAAAACGTAGACATCCATATAAACGAATAGACAGGCTTGGACGTATATATATTATAGAGGGGGAGTCATTGATAGCAAGAAACGTTGAGAAATATGCTAGGACTAGAAGGCACAACGATCGGTCACTACCGCCTCCAACGTCGTCTGGGCCGGGGAGGCATGTCAGAGGTATATCTGGCCATCGATGAAAATACACAGCAAGAGGTGGCCATCAAGATGGTCAGTAGTAGCCATACAGAGTACAGTGAGCGGTTTCGACACGAAATCGAGACCATGCGTACGCTAACGCACAACCACATTTTGCCCATTCTCGATGCTGGTGAACATGGTCCCTGGCACTATTTAGCCATGCCGTATATCAGACAAGGAACCTTATTTGAGCGGCTGAGAAGAAGTCCCTTGACCTTGCAAGAGGCGGGCGATGTGCTTGAGCAAGTAGCGAGCGCACTGCAATTTGCCCACGATCACGGTATCATCCATCGCGACATCAAGCCTTCAAACATTTTGCTACACGGTGAGCGGTATGCGTACCTGGCAGACTTTGGTTTAGCCAGAGCCATAGAAGATAATAAAGGGCTCACACAAACAGACTGCTTGATGGGTACTCCTGAGTATCTGGCTCCCGAACTGATGGATAGGCCAGCCACTACAAATAGTGATATCTACGCCCTGGGCATAGTGCTCTACGAGATGGTGACGGGACGCGTGCCATTTAAGGCCAGTACGCCCATAGGCGTATGTTGGAAACATCTACAAGAGCAACCACCTCGTCCCTCTCTACTCAACCCGGCTCTTCCCCTTGCTATCGAGCAGGTCATTTTATGCGCGCTGGAAAAGGACCCGCATTGCCGCTTCAAGTCAGTGCGCGCTCTGGTACAAGCCTACCAGGGGTCACTCGAGACTGCGGAACAAGGGGAGATGGCCAGTGCTCTAGCATTAAGCGATACCCTTCAAGCACTGAAGATACCCAGACTGGCCACTATCAATACGCCATCCCGCCAACAAACGATGCCAAAGCCACAATATCCTCCTTCGCGGGTTCAGAGGTTACTGGTAGTATTCACAACTTTCGTCTTCCTACTCACAACCTCCTTATCACTTGGTTTGTTTGTCGCCAGCAATAGTCCACGCACACCGGTTGCCACAACTATTGGAGCCATAGCACCATTGGTCAGTGGAAATAGAGTGGAACAAAAGCCTGTTACTCCTACACTTTCCCTTGCTCCCCATCACTTCGAAGGAAACTTTATGAGCAGCTTTGCCCTACAGGACTTGCCTCGTGCAAAAAGACCGCACAGCGGAGGTGATAATAATGAGGTCGGCAAGCGTCCTAAGAGCGGGAAAGGCCACCGACATAAGTATCTCCCTATGCATTGGGAGAACAAAGGATACATCGATGGTGGAGGGGACTGGAAACGCCATAGGAAAGAAGATGGGGGTGGTGATCTCAATTTCCAGACCTACTGAGGATCAGGGGTTGATTTGTACTTTTGTTCCGACTGGCGCCCAATTATACAGCCATGCAGCAGCGGCTAACGGCATGGCGATACAGCCATGCGTGCCAGTTTGCCAGCCATAGACGGGGTTGTGGTACCATATATTCGTGCCTGGCCCATAGACCGTACGCCACCAGGCGTCGTGCAGGAACAGTCCATTCGACCACTCTAAGGCATAGTCGATGTGTGTTGGAGGGTACCAATAGGGTGATCCTGGAGCCCATGGTGAGGTGAAAGTCGTAGGATGGAACTTCGCAAAGACGTGATACGTCCCCGTTGGCGTCCTGAGCGTGGGCCGTCCAGTAGAGACCGGCGAGTTGTAGACCTTAGCGCCATCCTGGTAAACGAACATCCATTGTTTGGAGAGACTGACGACAATTTCTTTTCCCGAGGATGATGATGACGCGAATGCAGGCCGGGCTGAAAGCGGGCTGAAGGTGAGGAGCAGGGCCATGAGTAGAGCGAGTAGGCCAAGGCAGTATAATTGTTTGATCTTTTCTGGCATCGATTTCCCCCGTGGTCAAACGAAACACTGAGGACAGTCCCTCATACCTCTGAGTATAATGTGGATATATCGATGTTTGCAAGGTTAGTAATTGAAAGTGGTGAGGTTCATTTTTTTACACGGGAAGGACCAGGATCAGGGCGCAGGCAAGCTGACGCCCCTACTAACCCGGGTTAGTAGGGGCGTCAGCTTGCCTGCGCCCTGGGGAGTTGGGGTGGCATGGCTTAGAACAACGATAACTGCTGTGGCGGCTCATCTTTTGCTTTGGCTGGTTCAGGCACTTTGGGGGCCCCTTCTTCTCCTAAACGTTCAGCCTCAGCCATAACGAGGGGAATCTTTTTGAAGTCGGCGCGAATAGTGTCCTTGAGGCTCGCCTGGTGAAGGCCAGCCGCCGGATGGTACATAGCGATACAAATATAGCCATCTTTTTTGCGAGCGCGACCGTGAATAGCGCTGATCTTCTCATTACCAAAGAACTTTGCCATAGAGTAACGCCCCAGGGTGACGATGACCTGTGGTTTGATCGCGGCAATCTGGCGGTCAAGGTAGTCGTTGCAGGCATTGATCTCTTCGGGCAGTGGATCGCGATTATCAGGGGGGCGACACTTCACCACATTCGTGATAAAAACGTCTGATCGCTTGAGATTGATACTCGCTAGCAGTTCTTCGAGGAACTGTCCGGCTGGGCCAACAAACGGGCGTCCCTGTTTATCTTCGTGGAAACCAGGCCCTTCACCAATGAACATCACTCTAGCATGCGGGTTTCCTTCGCCAGGAACAGCTTTTGTGCGGCCTTTCCAGAGATTACACTTCGTACATAGCGAAACCTCTGCGGCTACTTCCTTAAGTATCTCCTCTGACGACATAGTTACCTCTCTCTAAATAAATAAAGCATAGCTCTATCAACAAGACACCCAAATGTGAAGCGGAGCTTCACATTTGGGTGTCTTCTATCAATCTTACCAGCGTCGCTCTGGTGGGCGTTGTCCAAAGCCTCCTTCACGACGTGGAGGGTTTGGTCCACGACCAGGGCCGGAAGGACCACCGGGACCCATCGGGCGGCGCTGTCCAAAGTTGCCTCCACTGCTGCGATCACGATCGCCATAGCCGCTACCAGGGCGCGGGCCACGATCGCCATAGCCGCCACCAGGGCGCGGGCCACGGTCACCGTAGCCGCCACCAGGGCGCGGGCCACGGTCACCGTAGCCGCCACGGTCGCCGTAGCCACCACCCATGCGACCAGGACCACCGCGAGAACCACGGCCAGGACCACGCTCACTGTCCATCTCCGCCTGAGATGGCATCTCTCCACTCAATGCGGCACGGCGCGAGAGGTTCACGCGCCCCTGTGGGTCGACCTCGATCACCATCACCGTGATCTCGTCACCAACCGAGACAACATCTTCGGGGCGCATCACCTGGTAATCGGCCAGTTGCGATGTGCGTACCAGCCCCTCTTTCCCCGGCAGAATCTCGACAAAGGCACCAAAATCAACGAGTCGGCGTACCGTACCCGTATAAATGCGGCCAACCTCAATCTCTTCTGTGAGTGCGCGTACCGCATCCATAGCTTGCTGCATGGCTTCGCTGGAACTGGCCGAGATGTTCACAGAGCCATCGTCCTCAATATCGATCTTGGCTCCGCTCTCCTCCTGGATTTTGCGAATCATCTTGCCGCCAGGGCCGATGACGGCACCAATCTTATCAGGATTGATTTTGATGGTCTGGATACGAGGCGCGAACTCTGACAACTCCTCGCGAGGAGCATCGATCGTGTCAAGCATCTTCTCCATAATGTACATGCGGCCTTCACGGGCCTGCTCCAAGGCTTTTGCCATGATTTCGTAGGTGATGCCTTTGACCTTGATATCCATCTGGAGAGCCGTCACGCCATCTGCTGTGCCTGCCACTTTGAAGTCCATATCACCCAGAGCATCTTCAATACCCTGAATGTCACTCAAAACCGCCCACTTGCCAGTGTGCTCACCCTCACCCGTGATGAGGCCCATCGCTACACCGGCAACCGGGGCATGAATTGGTACGCCTGCATCCATTAGCGCGAGTGTCGTGCCACATACAGACCCCATCGAGGTCGAACCATTGGAGGACAGCACATCGGATACTGCTCGGATGGTATAGGGAAACTCCTCCTGTGCGGGGATAACCGCCGCGACAGCACGTTCTGCCAGCGCACCATGGCCAATCTCACGTCGGCCCGGCCCACGGAGCGGTTTGCTCTCGCCGGTCGAGAAAGGTGGGAAGTTATAGTGGTGCATGAAGCGCTTGCTTTCGCTTGTGCCCAGGTTATCGATTACCTGCTCCTCGCCTGGAGACCCAAGCGTGACCACACTCAACACCTGCGTCTGTCCACGTGTGAAGAGGGCCGAACCATGCGTGCGGGGTAACAAACCAACTTCGCAACTGATGGGACGGATGGTTTTCAGGTCGCGGCCATCTGGACGCATGCCCTGATCCAGGATCCTATTGCGAACGTAGGTCTTCAGTTCTTTCTCGTAAAAGCCGGTAATTTCCTTGAGTCGGTCAGGAAACTCCGTGCCCAGGGCCGCTATCAGTTCAGCATGCACCATGTTGAGAGCTGCTGAACGTGCGGATTTGTTGGGGTTATTGACGGCAGCCTCAAAGCGTGGACGTACGAACTCTGCCACTTTGGCTTTGAGTGCTTCATCAACCGGCATAGGCTCAAAAGGCCGCTTCGCACGGTTGACTGCCGCCATCAACTTCTCCTGCATCTTGATGATATCTTGCAGGGCTTCCTGGCCGAAACGCACCGCCTCGAGCATCAATGATTCAGGAAGTTCTTTGGCTCCTGCTTCGACCATCATCACTGCGTCCGAAGTACCGGCGATGGTAAGGTCAAGCCTGCTCTGGCTCAACTGTGACTCAAACGGATTGATGACCAATTGGTCGTCAATGTAACCTACACGCACTGCCCCTACCGGACCGGCAAAGGGAATGTCTGAGATACAGAGTGCGGCGGAAGCTCCCACAATGCTCATGATATCGGAATCATTTTCCTGATCTGCCGAAAGCACCATGATGATAATTTGTACATCGTTGCGGTACCCCTTCGGGAAAAGCGGGCGAAGGGGACGATCGGCGAGACGACAGGCGAGGATGGCGTGTTCAGAGGCCCGACCTTCACGCTTGATAAAGCCACCAGGAATTTTTCCTGCTGCATACATACGTTCTTCTACATCAACGGTTAAAGGGAAAAAATCAATGCCTTCACGAGGCTCATTGCTGCCAACCGCGGTTGCCAGGATTACGGTATCGCCATAGCGCACTAACACTGCGCCATTGGCTTGTTCTGCCACGCGACCGGTCTCAATGCTCATGACCCGGCCACCGATGACAGCTTCTTGACGGTGAATTATACTTTCCTCCGGATAATCACACCCCTAAACTTCGTCTTCATCTGTTTACAACTCTTGGGGGTGTTTCAACTAGCGTCCCCTGCTTACTTGCTTCTCTGCATTCGCTATCCAGTACCCGGCTGGATGCAACAACTCCTGAGTGTTTACCTTGTCGTGGCCTCACACATGCATTTCGATGATTGTGTACGTTAGGGGAAGCCTTTTGTTTATCGTCTGTATTCGTTCGCTTGGTTTCAATCTCTCTCAACACACTGTTCGTTTTCGCTCTGTCTATGAGGTAGGGAGATGTGGAGCAGCGGTCGGCCAAAAATTGCAAAGTCGTGATCGCCGTTTTACTTCACGGCACCGACCGCATCCAACGCGACCTCATGACTAGTGGCGCAAGCCAAGCCTTGCAATGAGTGCGCGATAGCGGTCTGGGCTTTTCTTGCTGAGATAGGCGAGGAGTCGCCGACGCCGACCAACCATCATCAACAGGCCACGCCGAGAATGCAGGTCATGTTTGTGCTTCTTAAGATGTTCGGTGAGCTGATTGATGCGCCGGGTCAGAATGGTTACCTGCACCTCTGGCGAACCTGTATCAGTCTCGTGAATGCGGGAGTCTGCGATGAGTTCCGCTTTTTCTTCGACTGCCAATGTCACGTTGCTAAATCACCTCCTGTTTGTTAGATGGGGAATGAACTTTATCCGTCTGCATTATAGCATGCAAAGTAATAGGAGTAAAGCTTAAGAACATCTGGCAGCCCACATGTGGGCTGTCAGATGTTCTTAAGCTGTTTTACTTAATTGTGACTTTTGCGCCAACCTCGGCCATCTTGTCAGCGACCCTCTGGGCCTCTTCCTTGGAGACGGCTTCCTTGATGGGCTTGGGTGCCTCATCAACGACAGCCTTAGCCTCTTTTAATCCCAGGCCAGTCAGTTCGCGTACAACCTTGATGACGTTGATTTTGTTGGGGCCGACCTCTGAGAGGATGGCATCGAACTCAGTCTGCTCCTCCACAGGTGCAGCGGCGGTCGCCTCAGCAGGTCCTGCCGCTACAGGGCCTGCTGCTGCGGCGACTGGAGCAGCACTAACGCCCCACTTCTCTTGTAACTTTTTGCTCAAATCTACCAATTCTAGTACGTTGAGTTGCTCAATCTCGGCAATGATGGTCTCTACAGACATGGGTAGTATTCCTCCTGAATTTTTACTCTTGCTCGGTGGCTCCGCCGCTTAGTTGTTCGGCGCGCGCCTGAATGACATAGCACAAGTCGCGCAATGGCGCGGTAAGTAGACTGTATGTTGTCGCCAATGGCCCTTGAATAGTGCCAACGACCTGGGCCCTGGTATAGTTCTTCCCACCGGGCATTTTGCCCAGGCTCTCAACCTGTTCGGCGGTCAATGCACGACCACCGAGAATGCCGGATTTGAGCACGACGACCTTGGACGTGCGTATGTAATCAGTGACAGCTTTGGCGGCAGCCACCTCGTCGTCATACCCAAACGCAACGGCGGTCTGACCATTGAAAATGCTCTTGTCCAGCTCCGTCATGTTATTACGCTCAGTAGCAATACGTAAGAGCGTGTTTTTGGCGATCTGGAACTCAAGTTTAGCTGCGCGCATTTTATTACGCAGTTCGATCATATCCTTGACCTTCAAGCCTTGAGTCTGCACCAGGATAGTGACTGTTGCGCGCCCCAGCTTTTCGGTCAGTGCTTCAATTTTTTCTGCCTTTGCCTGTGTAGGCATGGATGCTTTCCCCTCCTTCCTTGGAAGATTCGCGATTATTGCGTCAGTTCGCAATAGAAAAAACGGCCTTCGGTTACAGACCGAAGGCCACGATGAGATCGCTGTTAATTCAAGCTGGCACGAGCATGGCAATGGCAGAGATGCGTCCATGATAAGGCCAGTAGACTACACGTTCCCTAAGCAAGCCGACACCGATGGTATCATTTACATGTCTGTTAGCATACTTGCTGTCTTCGGTTAAGAATATTTTGTTGTTTAAGGTTTGAGTGCGAGTGCCGATGGTACATCCAGTCGAACACTGGGTGACATAGTGGATGATAGCACAACACTCTTCACATACGTGCCCTTCGCACCGGATGGCTTGGCCCGTATGACTGCATCGATCACTGACGACAGATTGGACATCAGTGCATCTTCACCAAATGAGAGTTTGCCCGCAGGAATATGCAGCAAAGCGGTCTTATCGACTCGGAACTCCACGCGACCAGCCTTCACTTCACTAATGGTTTTGGCGAGATCGAAGGTAATGGTTCCGGCCTTTGGACTGGGCATGAGGCCACGCGGGCCGAGCTTCTTACCGAGCCGACCAACCTTGCCCATCACATCAGGCGTCGCGATCGCGACATCGAAGCCGAACCAATCTCCCTCAATTTGTTTGATAAGATCATCCAGGCCAACGAAGTCCGCGCCCGCTGCCTCCGCCTCAGCGACTTTCTCGCCTTGCGCGAAGACCAGCACCTTCACTTCTTTGCCGGTGCCTGCAGGCAGCATCGCTACGCCACGCACATTCTGGTCAGCATGGCGAGGATCAACACCCAGCCGCATGTGAATCTCAACGGTTGGGTCAAATTTTACGTAGTTCATCTTTTTGAGCAACGAGATGGCCTCTTGAGGCTGGTAGAGTTTGTTACTCTCAATCAGCTTGAGTGCCTCTTCGTATTTTTTTCCGTGTTTTGCCATATTATTTCGGCCCTCCTTGTGGCAGAATAACCGCAACTACTCAGGTACCTTTCTGATACCCCCTGCGGCGGTAGGGGAGAAAAAAGAGAAGGAAGCGAGGACACCTCGCGCTCCGGCCAGGGGACTGCGTCCCCCGGCACCCCCTGCCAGGTAGTTACGAATAACCGCAGTGACTATCGGGCATGCCTGCCTTTACATACTACACTACGCGATGGTGATACCCATGCTGCGCGCGGTCCCTTCGACCATGCTCTCAGCGCCCTCAATAGAAATGACATTGAGGTCTTTCATCTTAATCTCAGCAATTTCGCGCAACTTCTCGCGACTAATCGAACCGACCTTTGCCTTATTGGGAGTAGCTGACCCCTTTTCAATACCGGCTGCCTTCTTCAACAGGTCGGCGACCGGCGGTGTCTTGGTGATAAAAGTAAAGGAACGGTCTTCGTAAATGGTAATCTCAGCAGGGATGATCAGACCAACCTGGCCTGCCGTGCGCTCATTATACTCTTTGCAGAACGCCATAATATTGACACCCTGCGGGCCAAGAGCGGTACCAATTGGTGGGGCAGGGTTGGCCTTGCCAGCCGGAATCTGTAGTTTCACTACAGCTTTAACACGCTTTGCCATATTTCAAGCTCCTAAGAATAGGTTAGATTTTCTCGACTTGCAGGAAATCCAGCACCACTGGTGTCTCCCTACCGAAAAAGGAAACGAGCACTGTAACTTTATTGCGATCCATATTAATATCACTGACCGTGCCGATGAACTCGGTGAACGGACCATCAATGACACGTACACTCTGGCCCTTGGAGAAACTGATTTTGGCCTTTGGCTTATCTGCCTCTTTGGTCAGTTGCTTCAGGATTGACTTGATCTCGTGTTCCTGAAGGGGAATAGGTCGTGTGCCAGAGCCAACAAAACTGGTGACGCCAGGCGTATTACGTACAACATACCATGCTTCATCGCTCATGACCATCTCCACCAGCACATAGCCGGGGAAAATCTTGCGCTGCACTGTACGCCGTTGACCTTGCTTGATCTCTACCTCTTCTTCCATAGGTACGATGACGCGAAAAATTTTAGTCTGCATCCCCATCGAGGCAATGCGTGCCTCAAGATGACTCTTTACTTTATTTTCGTAGCCCGAGTAGGTATGGATGGCGTACCAGGCACGTTCATCTTCTTGCGCTGTATTGTTCGGCGGCGTGGTATGTTCACTAACCACAGCATTTCCTCTCATAGTTCCCTGCTAGCCAGACCACTAGATGCCAACCCAATGGAGGATGAGAAGGTAGAGCTGGGAGAGCGCTAAGTCGGCGAGACCCAATATGAGACCAACCGCAACGGAGAGCAGAACGACCACAACAGTCATATTTCTGGCCTCCTCAACGGTCGGCCATGTGACCTTGTAGCGGAGTTCATAGTAAGACTCCAGGAGGAAGCGCACAATGCGGTTGCTACGCAGACGGGTCAGCGTCTCGGAAGGCGCTTTGCTGCTAGGCCGGTTCGTTTCCCGTGGACGTGCCACAGTTTTGCTCTCACTTCCTTTACGCTCTACCCGTGCGCGTGTCTCCGCTTTGGTGCTCTTGCCTTGCTCTTGCTCGCCATCTCGCGCTTTCTGTTCAGCCGTCTGGCTCTGACTCTGGCTGGCGTTTTTCTTTTTAGCGGCCATTTTGTTTGCCACGTTCAACCTTTCCCGATCAGTAGTGACCGTATCCTACCATCTATTTGGTTTCACGGTGGACAGTATGTACACGATCAGTCTTGCAAAACTTTCTCAGTTCGAGACGCTCCGCATTGTTCTTTTTATTCTTCGATGTGGTGTAGTTCCGGTGCTTGCAGTTGGTGCAAGCTAAAGTGATGACAATGCGATTCTCTTTGCCTTTACTGGCCATGTGTATCTCCGTTCGGGCTTTGGGTTTGTGATTTCAGGTTTCGCTATTGGTAACTATACCATGATGAACTTGAAACCACAAATTGCCCTATTGTTAATTATTCGTAACTCTTCAGGTACCCTCTTCGAGTCGCCTGCGGCGGCAGGTGAAGAGAGGAAGCGGGGACACCCCGCGCCCCGGCAAGGGCAAGTCTAGTCGATCTGCCCAGCCCCCCTGGGAGGCTGGCTCCAAGGATCAGTTCGAGCGGATTTTAGCTCAACCGGTAAAGAGGCAAGGCCTTTGCATCGGCTTGCTGCCAGGCTTTGTACAATGTCGATTAAACTTGTGATAACAAGTCAGGCCCCGGCAAGGGGACTGCGTCCCCCTGCTCAATAGTTACAATTATTCAAGTTTAACTTTCGACCCTGGTACAGACGCCAGCGCCAACGGTGCGCCCACCTTCCCGAATGGCGAAGTGCACCCCCTCCTCCATCGCTACCGGCTGGTGCAACTCCACCGTCATCTCGATGTTGTCCCCCGGCATCACCATCTCCACTCCCTCCGGCAGCTTGATCGCTCCCGTCACATCCGTCGTTCTCACATAGAACTGCGGTCGGTACCCGTTGAAGAACGGCGTGTGCCTGCCTCCTTCTTCCTTGGAGAGCACATACACCTGCGCCTTGAACGTCTTGTGCGGCTTGATCGAGTTCGGCTTGGCTAACACCTGCCCACGCTCGATCTCGCTGCGCTCCACTCCTCGCAGCAGACAGCCCACGTTGTCCCCGGCTAGCCCTTCAGAGAGCAGCTTGTTGAACATCTCCACTCCCGTCACCACCACCGTGCGCGTCTCTTCCTTCATGCCCACAATCTGCACACTCTCCCCCACTTTGACCGTGCCGCGCTCAATGCGCCCGGTGGCCACCGTGCCGCGCCCCTTGATGCCAAAGACGTCTTCCACCGGCATCAAGAACGTCTTGTCCGTCGCACGCACCGGCGTGGGGATGTAGCTGTCCACCGCATCCATCAACTCCCAGATGCACGCCGCCTCCCCATCGCTGCGCGAGAGGTCACCCTTGCTCTCCAGGGCCCGCAGCGCTGAGCCACGAATGACCGGCACCTCATCACCGGGAAACTGGTACTTGGAGAGCAGTTCGCGCACTTCCAACTCGACCAGTTCGAGCAACTCTTCGTCATCCATCATGTCGACTTTGTTAAGGAAGACGACCATGGCGGGCACTTCCACCTGCCGCGCCAGCAGGATGTGCTCGCGCGTCTGGGGCATGGGTCCATCCGGGGCGCTGACCACCAGGATGGCTCCATCCATCTGAGCGGCTCCGGTGATCATGTTCTTGATGTAGTCGGCATGTCCGGGGCAGTCCACGTGGGCGTAGTGGCGTTTCTCGGTCTCGTACTCCACGTGGGCGATGGCGATGGTGATGCCGCGCTCGCGTTCCTCCGGGGCTTTGTCGATCTGGTCGAAGGCCACGTATTTGTTGGCGGCGTTGGCTTTGGCCAGCACTTTGGTGATGGCGGCGGTCAGCGTGGTTTTGCCGTGGTCGATGTGTCCGATCGTGCCCACGTTCACATGCGGTTTCGTCCGCTCGAATACTTTCTTTGCCATATCCTGATGGCTCCTCCTGCTATTCTACCTGCGATCAGCTAACAAATGGTATTAGACATGCAGCAGCCGTCCTCTGAGATTGAAACGCGCTGCGCAAGCTCCGCTCGCTGATCGCCAACATTCCGATACTATTTCAGGCCCTTATCAGACCGAAGCTGGGTCTAAAGGGGATGACGATCTCTTCAGAAGACGGCGGCAAAGGGTCCTGTAGGTCCAGCGTGGTTATTCACAACGACAACCACTGGGAGCCCGTGATGGGAATCGAACCCATGACCACAGTCTTACCAAGACTGTGCGCTACCGCTGCGCCACACGGGCCAATCCTGGTTACTAGTGGGCAGTGAGGGATTCGAACCCCCGAAGTCGAAGACAGCTGATTTACAGTCAGCCCCATTTGGCCACTTTGGTAACTGCCCGAGCAAAGCCCACCAATCCACCAGCACATTCTGATAGATCGACGGGCCTATTATAGCGGACGCTTTGTGTACTGTCAAGCATTTTATCCAAAACTCACAGGTGCTGCTTCCCTTGACAAAATTATCACTAGGGATATATGCTGTCCTCGATTTTTTCTGACATTCACTCAGAGGCGAACAGTAGGGGAGAGAAAAGTTCGGGGGACACCCCCGAGCCCCCGGCAAGAGGCTGCGCCCCTTGCATTCCTGCTTTCTGAGTGGCTCTCAGATTTTTTTACGTGACAGATTGGGATACTTGGCATGACCACACCCTCTACTATTACCATATTGGGGCTTGGACCCGGTAAATGGACCGACCTCACCCTGCAAGCACACGCTGTACTGGCCCAGGCGTCCAAAGACCGGCAAACCATCTACTTTCGCACACTCACACATCCTACCGTCGAACCGCTCAGAAATGCACTGCCGGACCTGCGCCTGGCCTCCTTCGACCATGTATACGATGAATCGACCGATTGGGAAACGCTCTATCAACGGATCGCCGAAGAGGTGTGCACGCTGGCAACACAACAGCATGTGATCTACGCTGTACCAGGACACCCACTCGTCGGTGAGACTTCTGTACAACTCATCCTGCAACTGGCGCACGAACGAGGATTGAGTACCAGTATCGTTGCAGGTCTCTCGTTTCTAGAGCCAGTCTGCACAGCTTTGCAGCTTGATCCTCTCGCAGCAGGCGCTCAGCTTATCGATGCAACCTCCCTTGCTGCACTCGATATAAGTGAACTGGCCGGAAAGATCATTCCTACCACACCATTACTGGTGGCCCAGGTGTATAATCGCCGCCTGGCGAGCGCGGTGAAGTTGGCCCTGGGCGAATTTTATCCAGACGAGTGGTCTGTCAAGCTGGTATGTGCCGCGGGTGTAGATTCTGACCAAACAGTTGTCGAGATGCCTCTGTATGAACTCGACCGCAACAGTCTTGCCAACCACCTCAGCACACTTTACGTCCCGCCGCTCGATGAACTGACAGCGCTTCGTCTCCCAGAGACCCTGCGTTACATTACTATGCGCCTGCGCCGAGACCCCGATGGCTGTCCCTGGGACCGCGAGCAGACGCATCTGACGCTGACCCGTTATGTGATCGAGGAGACCTACGAGGTGGTCGAGGCATTGGAAGAGCATAACATGGAGAAGCTAGCCGAGGAATTGGGTGATCTGTTGCTCCAGGTCTACCTGCACGCCGAGATTGCCCGCCAGGAAGGCGATTTCTCGATTGGCGACGTCTTCGAACATGTCAGCGCCAAGCTGATTCGTCGCCATCCCCATGTCTTTGGTGAGGTCGAAGTCAACAGCGCAGGCCAGGTAGTACAGAATTGGGAAGCCATCAAACGGCAGGAGCGCATCGCAGCCGGCAAAGACGTGCATAGCGAAAGCGTACTAGATGGTGTACCGCTCGCTGCACCCGCCTTGACCGTCTCTCAGGAGTATCAGAAGCGTGCCGCCAGGTTGGGTTTCGACTACCCTAATTTGCAACCCGTTCTGGCGAAGCTGGCCGAGGAGTTACAAGAGCTGCAAGAGGCGACAACACCAGAACAGCAGCGAGAGGAAATGGGCGACGTGTTATTCATGGTGGCACGAGCAGCCCGCGAACTAAAAATCGACGCGGAGGAAGCCCTGCGCCTTGCCAATCGCAAGTTCCGCCAGCGCTTCCAGGCAATGGAGCAACTCGTCCGAGAAGAAGGACGCATCTCCAACTCATATAGTCATCAGGAATGGATTAAGTTGTGGCAGAAAGCGAAAAGCCTACATCCTGCGTAGCGCCTCTTTTCGTGCCAGGTCGCGCCAGCGATTTGTCTCAGTATGGTCGTCGGTCACGGGCCGTCGTCGCAGCTTCTCCACTTCCATATGCTCATTCATCAAAAGACCACCAACGAGCGCCGCGACCTGAGCAGGAGCAAGCATGCTCTCGTCGTACGGGCGTGATTCATCTCGCCCCGCACCGCTCAGCCCCACCTCTTGCTGCCTGCGTGTATCCCACTCTTCAGCTATGAAGTCAGTGGACATATCGCCGGCGATAAAGCGCGGGTGTTCCATCAGCCAGCGTGCAAAAGGCAGCGTAGTACGCACACCAAGAATGTGGTATTCGAAGAGCGCGCGGCGCATACGAGCAATCGCCTGGGGCCGGTCTTTCCCCCAAACAATCAGCTTTGCCAGCAGTGGATCGTAGAAGAGCGGTACCTGCAATCCCGCATATAAACCACTATCGACACGCACTCCTGGGCCCGATGGTTCCTGCACCGCTTGCACCGTTCCCGTAGCAGGCAGGAAACGATTCTCGGGATCCTCCGCTGAGATACGACATTCAATCGCTGCACCACGGAACTCGACCTGCTCTTGTGTAAAGGAGAGCGGTAGACCGGCAGCAATGCGAAATTGTTCCTGCACGAGATCGACGCCGGTACGCCACTCTGTCACAGGATGTTCAACCTGGAGACGAGCATTCACTTCAAGGAAGTAGAAATTGTGGTCCGGCCCCAGCAAAAACTCCACCGTGCCGGCGTTGACATAGGAAATGGCGCGTATGAGATTCACCGCTGCCGTCGTCATACGTTCCCGCACCTGCTCATCCAGCACAGGCGATGGCAATTCCTCGATCAGTTTTTGATGGCGACGCTGGATACTACACTCGCGTTCGCCCAGGTGAACCACGTTGCCGTAGCCGTCAGCAATAAACTGAACCTCTATATGACGAGCAGGCGAGATGGCCTTTTCCATATAGACGCGACTATCGCCAAATGCGCCGCGGGCTTCGCTACGTGCCGTACGCAGAGAAGAGAGCAAGTCTTTCGAGGAATGCACAAAGCGAATGCCCTTGCCGCCACCACCACCCGCAGCCTTCAGCAGTATCGGATATCCCAGGCGCTCTGCGGTTTCCATCGCAGTCGTATCATCCTCTATATCGCTCATTAAACCCGGTACAATTGGTACACCTGCAGCTTGTGCAGTACGACGGGCGGCGGTTTTCTCACCCATTGCCCGTTGAGCCTCTGACGGTGGCCCGACGAAAATGATGCCCTCAGCCTTGCACGCTTCTACAAAATCAGCATTCTCTGATAAAAAGCCATAACCGGGATGGATCGCCTGCGCACCTGAACGTTTGGTCACATCGATAAGGGTAGGAATGTGTAAATAGCTCTTGCTCGCCTGGGACGGGCCAATATGATAGGCTTCATCTGCCATGCGCACATGCAAAGCATGACGGTCCACATCGCTATAGACAGCCACGCTCGTCAACCCAAGTTCACGGCATGCGCGAATGACACGTACCGCAATTTCACCTCTATTGGCGATCAGCACTTTCTGAAACGGCCAATCGGCTATAGCCAGCGTATCCACCAGAAACTCCTTTGTAAGCTACAACGTTTTTGTGTAACTATCCAGAACTCCTCACCGCCTTCGGTGGTTCGCAGAAGGTTTTTACTGCGGGCTTTGCCGCCGTAGGCGGCAAAGCCCGCAGTAAAAAAAGACGCGAGTCGCCGCAGGCGACGAGGAATCAGGCACCTGAAGAGTTATGCCCTTCTTTGCTTTGGGCATAGTATAAATTCTCAACTCGAGCACCTGCAAGGGGTTCACTGGAACATCAGTCTTTTCCGTCTCGCTATCCATAACTTTTTGGTTATGGATAGCATTTATAATCCCTATCCAATCTCATAGACTTTCGTCAGCAAAGCCTGTTAGACTTATCATAGACAACACTACGCGCTCGCAGAGATAGTTGCGAGCGCGTTTCTAGCTAAGCTCAGGAGGCGACTGATGTCTGTACAGAGAACAAAAATCACTACTTTAGAGGCCACAAGTGACCTGGCTGCTGTACTAGAGGCCATGCGAGTCCTTGAACAGCATCGCTCAAACAAAACGAACGTGCAGCGCTGGGTATGTGAAGTTTGTGGCATGATACACACCGGTTCTGCCCCTGAAGCATGCGATAGCTGCGGCAATAACGTTTCTCTTGTACAACTATCAGACTTCCGCACAGAAATCAATAGTCATTGGTAATTATGCTGCGGTGGCTCTGCCACCGCAGCATAATTACCAATGACTACACAATCCTCCTCGCCTGTCGCACTGCCTCATATAATATTATCCCTGTTGCCATCGCCGCGTTCAAAGACTCCACACCATTAGCTAGAGGGATCGAGATTGTCGAGGTTGTTAATGAGCGCGCTTCCTCTGATGGGCCATGCGCCTCGTTGCCAACGATCAAGGCGAAAGGCAACGTCAGATCTTGTTCGTAGTACATCTGCTTGCCTCCAGCCTCTGCTAGCAACACGCGCGGCATGTTCGCACAATGTATTGCCACTCTTTCTGCAATAGCAGTCCATGAGAGATCCGTCGCGATCGGTAACGCGATATGCGCACCTGCGGCAGCTCGCACTACTTTAGGACTGTAGCAATCAACGCAGTTCGAGGTAAGCAGGACCTCATCCACATCGGCAGCCAGAGCCGTGCGCAAAATCGTTCCCATATTGCCGGGGTCGGCCAGGTTATCGAGGATCAGCATTGCGGGCCTTTGCTTGGCAGGCCGTCGAGCACGCAAGCGTTCCTGCGCGATTGCATCGAGAGATAAGACACTCACCACACCCAACGTTGTTTGCACCTCTCCCAGTGCCCCCATTACCCGTTCACTGACTTCTATCAGTCGCCTGGAGGCAATGTCTGAAGTATGCAAGAGGCGGGCAAAGAGTGCTCTTCCCCTGGCAGTGCGCTGGAGCACATCGGGCTGATAGTACACCTCCTGCGGCATAATACCGGCGTCCAGCAACGCTTCCAGGAGATGTACGCCCTCCATCAAAAAGAGGCCGCTTTTTTTACGGCCTCGCGTTGTATGCAGATCACGCAACTTGCTGATGCGTGGATTCGCAGGACTGGTGATCACTGTCATCGGATGAATTGCCTATGGAATTGCCTCCAATGCCGCTTTGACCAATGCGCTGAAAGCATCCTCATCATGCACAGCCATCTCAGCGAGAATTTTGCGGTCTACTCCAATATTGGCAGTATGAATAGCGTGCATCAGCTTACTGTAGCTCACGCCGTGCATACGTGCCGCAGCATTAATGCGCGTAATCCAGAGGCGGCGCATATCCCGCTTGCGATTACGGCGGTCGCGGTACATGTAGGCCATTGAGCGCATGACAAATTCATGTGCGGGACGAAAGAGTCGCTTGCGTGTGCCTCGATGGCCTTCGGCCATGTCGAGTATCTTCTTGTGCTTCTTGTGTGCCGGAACACCACGTTTTACCCTTGGCATAGTGTATATTTACCCTCCATTCGATTTCACTGCCTTACCTAAAGGGCATAAGGAAGTAGACGCTTCATGCGACGTGTATCGCTCGTTGCCAACGGGAAGTCTTTGTCCATCGAACGGACAGCTTCGGGTGACTTATTGCGGCGCAGGTGGCTGGCCGCTACTTTGCGGCGCATAAATTTACCTGAGCCTGTGACCTTGACGCGCTTGGCCATGGCCTTATGTGTCTTTAGTTTCTGCTTCATAACTTTCTTTCTTCTCTAAAGTGGGGTCCTTCAACCTCAAATTCAATCAATAACCGATGCCCCTTCGAGGGCGCAGAGAAGCCACTCTCCAGAGCGAACCCCGTGTGCCCAAGGAGTATACCATAGTTGCCCTTACACCCGCAAGGGGTTCTCAATTGTGCGACAAAACTCTTCCTGTTGGCCCCAAATAGGTGTATAATACCTCCGACTCTTTAGGAGTATTTGACTTCTAATTGGCTACCATATTGCTATTTAACCTACATGAGAAAAAGGCGAGTGTCGCCGATCTGACTGTGGAGGTGTAACCAGATGATTGATGCAGGCTATCCGGTGCAGTTCTCGGTCGACTACCCCGACCGTCCGCTCGACCGCTTGACGACCCTCTTCCGCATCTTCGTCGTCATCCCGATCGCTATCGTGCTTGGAACAGTGACCGCCAGCAATTATCAGTGGGGCTACCACAGCGGCATGACCGTGATCATTGCGGGCGCTGGAGGCCTGCTGTTCCTGGGCCCGCTGCTGATGATCCTCTTTCGGCAGAAGTACCCCCGCTGGTGGTTTGACTGGAATTGCGAGCTGCTGCGCTTCTCGAACCGGGTCGCGGCATACATCGCGCTCATGGACGACCGCTATCCGTCCACAGACGAAGAGCAGTCGGTGCACCTGGACTTCCCCTACCCAGACGTGCCGCGGGAATTGAACAGATGGCTGCCGCTGGTCAAGTGGTTCCTGGCGATCCCTCACTACGTGGTGCTGTTCTTTCTGGAGATCGGAGCCATCGTGGCCGTCATCATCGCCTGGTTCGCGATCCTCTTCACAAGCCGCTACCCGAGGGCTCTATTCGACTTCGTCGAGGGCGTTATCCGCTGGCACAACCGGGTTATCGGCTATGCGTTCCTCCTCGTCACCGACCGGTATCCACCTTTCCGGCTTAGCCCCTGAAGCAACTGGCACGGACCTGCCGTCCCAACCGTGGAATGTCTCAAACACCGCACCCTTTCCGCTTTTTCACCACTGAGAAAGAATGGGACAGTGGGAGCCGCCTGTATGGTACTAGTCGGTATTGTCAGATGTAGTCAATGATGCTATAATAGCCGCGTGTTTTCACAGACTTTCAAGCAAAGCAAGAGAGATCACAGCATCGACGTCATGTCGATGTTCCACCTGCTCCGGCGTTCCCTGGCGTTGTATAAACGCAGGAATTTGACCGGAAGCGAGCCCAAAGGAAGGAGGTGGCTTCGTGAGACGAGATTACGAAATTGGCTTTATTCTCAATCCCGAAGTCAGCGAGGAGCAAACACGCACTATTCTAGAGCGTATTGAACAAATAGTGGCCAGGTATGACGGCCAGGTAATCAAGGTGAACCAGTGGGGGCGGCGGCGTCTGGCATACCCCATTGAGCACCATCGTGACGGTTTCTATGTGTTTATTGATACGATCCTGACCCCTGAGACCGTGTCTGAACTGGATCGTACCCTCAAAGTTTCTGAAGAGGTCCTTCGGCATTTAATCAAGAAACGTGACCCCAAAGCCGTGCAGAAGGAACGTGAGGCACGCGCTGCCGCAGCAGCCGCTCCGGCGCCTACAGTAGCCGAGGCAGAGGTAAGGCCAGAGGAGGAGACACCGGCACCTGCCGAAGAGGAAACCGCAGAGCCGGCCATTCTCTCCCCTGAGGAGATCGCCTATGTCCCGCCTGCCATAGAAGAAGAAACGATCGAGGCTTAATAACGATTTGGGTATGTTCGCCCCATCTCAGGAGAGTTGCATCAGGGTCTACGACGTCAAGTCGAAAGGAACTTAAACCGTGTTAAACAAAATCATGTTGATCGGGAACCTGGGAAGAGACCCCGAACTGAACGTGACTGGAGACGGTACTCCGTTCACAAAATTCACGCTTGCCGTCAACCGACGCTCCAAGTCAAACACCGGTGAGCGGCGTGAAGAGACCGAATGGTTCAACATCGTAGCCTGGCGGCAACTCGCAGAGTTATGCAACACCTACCTGCACAAAGGCTCGAAAGTCTACATCGAAGGCCGCCTGACGCAGCGCAAATACACCGACAAAAATGGTGTTGAGCGCACAGCAGTAGATGTTATTGCCAGTGACATGGAGATACTGACGCCGAAATCACCGCAGGGTGGCTCCGGTGACTTCCTGGCAGGTGGTGCAGAGGATGCCCTTTCTCTGGAAGGTGAAGAATTTCCCTGAGAACCCGGCGGACATTCCCTTCTCAACTTAGAAGAGAGGAGAACGATCTGTGCAAAGACGATCTGAAGGTGCCCCGCGTCGTGAACGACGCGAGGCCGGACGCGGTGAGCGCACATCGCGCCGTAAAATATGCCAGTTTTGTCACGATCATGTGCGTGAGATTGACTACAAGGAATTAGGGCGTAACAGGCAACGCTACATTTCCGATCGTGGGAAAATCGAGCCTCGTCGTAAGACTGGCACTTGCGCCAAACATCAGCGCCGTCTGAGCGTAGCTCTCAAGCAGGCGCGACAAATGGCTCTGCTGCCCTACACTGCAGAGCATATGCGCGGCGCGTAACCTGGAAGTAGGCAGGTGGCACGGAGCGGGGATGAATACGTAACCATCCTCTACTCAAAAGCGTATTCATCTTTACCGTGCTGGTTTGCTTTGTTAACGCCAGCTATCGCCTTGAGCGGGAGGAAACTTATGAAAAGTCAGACAGCGCGTCCGGTGCAGCGTGCCAAGAACCAGCGACCAACGCGATCTGCGAAACAGAACAATTATAGTAAACAGACGGCACATGTAGAGGCACGACGTGACGGGACACCGCTTATTTTTGGCTGGGGAGGCCACCTCTCCCGCAGCGAGAAGACACGCATTCAGCGTCGCGCAACCTGGGCCGTTGCTGTTAGCATTATTGTACTTATTGTTGTGGTTATCACAGGGTTCTGGCTCAATTTCAATGTCATCATTCCTGGCTTACCGATCACAACGGTCAATGGTCACCAGATTCCCCAGTCACTCTACCGCAAGTTGGTTGCATTCAAGACACAATTGGAGATCAATAAGCTCAACGGGCCGCACGGCCTGTTCGCTCAACGCAAAAGCCTGGAGCAGCAGATCCCCCAGGTGCAAACAACCTCGAACAATGATACAAAACAAATCAACGATCTGAATACACAAATCAAAAATCTGCCTGCCGGTCCCAGTACTCAGCGCAGCAACCTGACTGCTCAAGTGGCGGCTTTACAACAAAAAGTCATCCAAGCGCAGATTACCATTAACAGTCTGAACCAGCAACTGACTACCATGACAAACGTCACCATACCCGGTGAGCAGCAACTCTTCACCCAATCACAAGTTGGCAATGATAGTGCTACCTGGTTGCAGGATGATGAGGTCATTAATGAATGGCTCGCGACACAAAGTAATGCTATCCAGGCGAAGATAAACCCATCGCCAAATGCTATTGCGCGTGCCATGAACGATTTCAAGGCCAACATACCGACTACGAGCAGCTACAGTCAATTTCTCAGCCAGGATAACGTCTCTGACCAGGATATCCAGGCAATGATGACATTGAAGCTGCGTCGAGATAATATGCAGTCCTACCTGGCGTCCTTGATCATATCACCAACTTACCAGGTGCTGGTACGTACGATGACGATAGACACACTGTCCGATGCCCAGAAGATACTTAATCAGTTGAATCACGGTGGCGATTTCGCAAAAATTGCGGCGGCTAAATCGGTAGATACTGGCACCGCCAGCAAAGGTGGATTCCTTGGTTGGTTGGCTCGCGGCCAATACGCGGCGACAGAGCAATCGGCTGTAGTGGAAAACTGGCTCTTTGATCCTGCTCGCAAGTTGAACGAGATCAGCCCTATTCTAACTGAGAATGGAGCTTATCACATCGTCCAAATACTTAATGTCGATCCTGCTCGTCCCCTGGACCAAACAACTCTCCAGACTTTGCGGAATAATGCCCTGACCAACTGGCTGCTTATACAGCGTGCAATCCTTGGTTCGAAGATCACACCAGTTGACCAGACCAAGCTGCTTGATCCGCTGAATCTGCCGCCTAATCTACCTGCCGGAGCACCGGGCCAGGCACCTGGTTTGCCACAGCCAGGAGGTATGCCGTCCGGTATGCCTGGTGCCCCTGGAGGGCCGTAACAGGTAACTGGTTGGTCAGGAACCCTGTCCCGTGAACGGGACGGGCTTGCGGAGATGGGTTGATTTCTGACTGTCTTCTCCACAAGCTCACCTGACCAGTCCCAGCCAGGGCATATCGCCTGGATACAATCAGGCGAGCCATCGGGCTACGATATCAGGAAGTGCCCAAGTTCCTACCTGCGGATGCGCGGCCAGTCCGCTGCTCTAGAACTCTTGGATTAACCAGGTGTACGAGGGTTAAGCCAGTGTCTAAGAGATGTGCCGCCTGATATCATCGACGAGGCCAACTTTACCGACAAGGGGTGACCTGAGTCGAGGAGTTTAGCCGTATCTCATCAAAAACGGCTCCCCTTCGGGGCCTTTCTTTCCTTCCATCCCGTGAACGGGATGGGTATCCAGAAAGAACTTCTTATGACCACTATCGCACCCGGTACAACTCAGCCACACCCCACATCTATACAGCAGCTTCTAGAAGCGGTTTCTCTTTACCTGCACATTCCATTCTGTCATACTCGTTGTCACTACTGCGACTTCAATACCTACGCGGGCATCCTCCCTTTGAGAGAGCCATATGTACAGGCCCTGCTCATTGAGATAGAGCTAGCAAGAACGTTAGCACAACACATAAACGGGCAACCACGCCGTGCACGTACGATCTTTTTTGGTGGTGGCACCCCCAGTTTGTTGAGTGTAGAACAGACCACACGCCTACTCAATGCATGCCGTAATGCCTTCGCCGTCGATGAGGACGCTGAGGTGACACTTGAGGCGAATCCTGGCACACTCAGCCAGGAACAACTTCTGGGCTTACGAGCCGCTGGCGTCAATCGTCTTAGTATGGGCGCACAAAGCTTCGATGCCGAACTGCTCCATATATTGGGACGTATCCATTCTCCAGAAGAGATTCGCCAGGCCCTACACAACGCCCGTGCTGCTGGCCTCACCTCCATTAATCTGGATTTGATGTTTGGCCTGCCCGAACAAACAATGCAGCACTGGCGCGAGACACTCGACCAGGCATTGGACCTACGCCCCGAACACCTCTCGCTCTATTCGCTGATTATCGAGGAAGGGACCCCTTTTTACACCTGGACACAGGAAGGACGGATCATCCCTGGCGATGAAGACTTGTGCGCTGATATGTATGAGTATGCTGATGAACGTCTGCAGGCAGCAGGCTACGAAAACTACGAAATATCCAACTGGGCGCTTCCCGGACACCAATGCAGCCACAACCTCACCTACTGGCACAATCTCCCTTATCTTGGCATAGGAGCCGGAGCCTACTCATGCTTCGGTGGCAGGCGTTTCTCGAATGTGCGTGCACCACTCGAGTATATTCGCCTGCTCCGAGCACACCAACGTCCAGAGGCCGAGAGTGAAACCGTAGGACGTGCACAAGAGATGTCTGAGACCGCTTTTCTGGGACTGCGTACCGCCATGGGCATCCATTTACCAACGTTCGAGCAGCGTTTCGGTGAATCATTTGCACAATTCGCCGGTGACCGTCTGCATATCGTAGCTGAGGCTGGCCTGTTGGAACAGACACATGATTGGCTGCGCCTGACCAAACGAGGACGCTTACTTGGCAACGAAGTATTTTTACGACTGCTACCTGAGTGACACTCCCATCGCCGTGATCAGCTGATGGGCTTCTGAGCAACTCCCACGGTGTGGCCTGTCCCCGAAGGGACCTTGTCCAGGACAAGTGGTTGACCCGTGGGCTCACTCAGACAACTTCGGGGCGTGTCTGCCCTGCTACTACGCCTGGACGGACCAGGGCGTAGATACGTGACGGAACGAGGAAACATCACTTGGGAACCATAAGCAAGACGATGCATATTGACCGAGCCAACGAGGTCACGGTGTCCCGTGAACCCGCAAGTGCGGCATACCCAATTTCTGCCTTTGGGCTTGTGTTTATGCCCACAGCAAGGACACTGACTCGATGTTCCTCGTTCAGAGCCAGTGAAGCACGAGATGTGAGCAGCTTTCGCTTTGTGGGTCAGATAGTCGATATCTTTGCCATATTCCCACAAGGCCATGCGTTGATTGTGGTGGCGACCATTATCACGATTGCGGACGCCAGCAGGATTGCCAATGAAGAGACTTCCCACTTCATGCTCGACACAGAAGCCAATCACCTGTCGCGTGGCCTTGTGGCGCAAGTCACGCACGCGCCGTTCTATCCGGCGACACGCCCTATTCTTGGCTCGTTGCAGTTTCTTCCAGCGACGGGAATATTTGGTACAATGGGCTTGCTTCTTGGTGAGCTTGCGGAGGCACATGGTGCGTTGGCGTTTCAAACTACGAATGCCGCGCCCTGTGACAATCATCGCCGAGCCTGTATCCGTGGTCACAGCAGCAAGATGGATTTCACCGAGGTCTACGGCCGCATGAACCGAACCTGGAGCAGCTTCGGCCTGTGGGACTTCTACGCAGACATGCAACTCAAAGCCATGATTCCAAACCAAGGTACAGGCTCCACTGTTTTCAGGAAGATCGATGGGCAAGACAATGGATTTCCGACCTTTGCCCATCGGCAAGATCACCCGTCCTTTTCCCTTGCTCACAGCTTGAGCAGGCCATTTGACCGGATAGAACCGTTTGGTGCGCCAAGGATACTTCATTTTCATGTGGGGATGAGTCTGACGAAGTTGGCGGGTCGTCTCAATAGTGGCAAGGAAGGCATGCACCACCATTTGGACAGATTGGCTATGCAGAGCAAACTTGCCCTTGGTAGCCTTTTGCAAAAAGTCACGTCCAGGCCACTTGACATGCTCTCCGCGTGCGGCTTTATGCGTCTCCATACAGCAGATTCCACACCTGCGCCGCTTCCATCTGTGCCGCTTTCAGGAGGACAAACATCGTGGAGGAGAGATGATCGAGTCGGTAGATTTTCACGGTGTTCATGAGTATAATTATCGCATGGACACAAGTAGTTTGCAAATAGAGAAGGAGGAGCGCGCTTCCTCCCCCGCCTGAAGGCGGAGGTCCCCGCGCGCTGGTTTTATGGAGCAATCATTCTCTGCATCCACATCCTGGCGTGTATCTGACCAGCTTAATGATGCACAATTTCAGGATTTCAGGCTAGCAGGGATAGATGCTCTCCAGGCACAATTACTGTACAATCGCGGCATCAGAACTCCTGAAGCGATGCGTACCTTCCTCGATGCACGCTACGACAAGACGCCAGACCCACTCTCCTTGATCGATATGCCGCGTGCGCTTGAGCGTATTCAACGGGCACTTATCCGGCGCGAACATATTACCATCTACGGCGACTACGACGCTGATGGTGTCACCTCCGCTGCCCTGTTGACTCGCACACTGCGAACGCTTGGGCATCCCAGCCATCTACTGGACTACCACATCCCCAACCGTCTCAGCGAGGGCCGCGGCCTCAATATTAAGGCCCTTGATATGCTGAAGAGCAGAGGTACCTCACTGCTCATCACCACTGATTGCGCCAGCTCCGATAATGAACAGGTGGAGCACGCCAAGACATTGGACATCGATGTGATCATCACGGATCATCACCATCCACCAGAGCAGCGTCCCGATGCTTACGCCATGATTAACCCCTGGCGCCCCGACTGTACCTATGGTGAACGTTATCTCTGTGGTGTAGGCATCGCCTTCAAACTCGCTCAAGCATTGTTTCGCGCTTACAAGCGGCCTGCAGAGGAACACGATTTACTGGACCTGGTAGCCATCGGGACTATTGCCGATATTGCGCCATTGCTTGGCGAAAATCATACGCTGGTGCGTCTGGGGCTAGAACGATTGAGGCATACACACAAACCTGGTTTGCTGGCACTGATACGCAAAGCAAACCTGCAACAGGACAAACTGCGCGAACGGGATATCTCATACGCTCTGGCACCGCGCATCAACGCAGCAGGACGCATGCAGGATGCCAGCATCGCTTTTGAACTTCTGACCACCGATGACGATGCGCAAGCCTCCCGTTACGCCGATGAACTGGAAGCGCTGAATGTTTCGCGTCAGCAGCAAACAGAAACACTGATGAACGCTGTCCGTGAAGAGCTACAGCGATACCCCAACGATCCGGTATTCCTGGTGAGCGGTAACGATTGGCCGGAAGGCATTATTGGCCTGGTGGCGGGCAAACTCGTTGAAGAATTCAAGCGCCCTGTATTCGTACTGAGCAAAGGCGAGGAGTACAGCCGTGGTTCGGCACGCAGTTCCGATGGCTTCAACATCATCCTGGCTCTGCACGACCACGCCGATCTCTTTGTACGCTACGGAGGTCACGCACAAGCCGCCGGCTTCACCATTGCGAATGAGCGTATCGAGGATTTGCGTAGACATCTGCTGAGTTGGCACACGAGCGGAAGGGGCACCTCGTCCAATGCACCCGCCCTGACACCCGGCAGTACACGCGTGATTGATCTCATCTTCACAAAGCCGGAACGTCTCAAATATAGCACGTATAGTAAGATTCAGCAACTCAGTCCGTTCGGTGCTGCGAACCCTGAACCCACCTTCACGCTGGCAGGTCTGCGCCTTGTGAGTTGCTGGGCAAGCGGTATAGATGGGCGTAATCTACGTATGCGTCTAGCTGCCGCGGGTGTCCAGTTCAGTGGCATCTTCATCGGTGGTGGAACTCAACTATCGTCTTTCAATGGCGTCAAGTATGTAAATGTCACCTTTCGTCTTGAACCTGCCTGGAGTGCTACAGAAGGCGAGAGCAAACAAGATATCAGTTTGAGGATACTGGATGTGGAGGCGGGCATGGCGGGGGCAAGCCCCGCCCCTACTATATGACGCTTAGTGCCACCCGTTCGTGTATAGCCTTGAATACTCACTGGCCGGTCTGCTTGATCTGGGCATAAACCGTTGGATATGTATTGATGATCTGCCAACTTCCCAGCGGCCAGTAGACCAGGACAGCCTTTCCGATAATGTAACTTTTTGGCACAAATGAAAGCTGCGGAGTTTGGGTTTCTACTCCCCAGTCGCGTGAGTCATCGCTAGATGGACGGTTATCGCCCATCACGAAGTAGTCATTGGCTGGTACTTTCCAGACTCTACCGGCAGGATTCGATGGTTGGCTAATGTACGGCTCATTGAGCACCACACCGTCGACACGAACCGTTGTGCTATCAGTGACAATAGTATCTCCTGGTAGCCCGATCACCCGTTTGATGAAGTCTTTGCTGGTGTCAACAGGCCAGTGAAACACGATGACATCGCCTCGCTCAGGGTCATGAGATAAGTAGGCCAGCTTATTCACAAACACATATTCGCCGTTAGTGAGGCCTGGCATCATACTGATGCCTTGTACCTGGTAGTTCTGCACTGCCAATTGCACAACAAAGAAGATCAAGAGCGCCAACGCTACTACTTCAACAATATCTCGTACAAGATGTGATTGGTTTTTCAACTCGGACCTCGACTTGATACATGATAGCTCCCATGGCGGGGGCAAGCCCCGCCCCTACTATATGACGCCTGGTGCCGCTCATTCGTGTATAGTAGGGGCGGGGCTTGCCCCCGCCATGAATACTCTTCCAGGAGGGTACCAGGTAAATGATCGGCTGCAAGATGTTGTAACACCTCTATTACTCTTATACTCATACGGGCCCAAAATGTTGCAACACCCCTATTACTCATACCACATCCCAGGAAATCTGAAAAGTCCTCACCCACAAGTCCCATTCTTTTGTCCACCATAAAAGAGCATGCTATAATTTCATCTGAAATAGTGCGTTATGGTTGCAAAAGGAACGAGCAAGCAGATGAGCAAAAAACTCACGATACTGCTCCTCACATTAGCAGTGCTGATTAGCCTTTCTGTAGGCTATGTTCTGATCGGCCTCCAGGCCTACGCACACTACCAATGGAATAGCCAGGCCAACCAGGAACATTGTGGCGGCCAGCCTCCTGTACGCATCTGTGTACAAGCGCCAACAGCCATCTTCAGTGCATTTTACCCTTCCTATGTTGCCAACCATAATAACCAATTCGTGATCAAGTACAGCAGCAGCAGCCCTGTTACCTTACTGATCAATGTCGATATCCCTGGCTTTACCCGAGTACAAACTCGCACAGTCAATGCCTCCCCCCCGTTACAATCTATTTCCTTCACGCCACCATTGCTCGATCACGTCCTCCGTAATTTCACTGCTGAGGATAACACCTCGCTGCATGTTTGGGTGACGGATACCCAGGAACATAACTATTATATCAACGATACTCCACTCCTGCTCCATTCACGTTGGTTGATGCAATGGGTGACAGCTAACCGATTGATGATCGCTGCATGGGTCACACCAAATGATCCGGCAATCGCAGACCTGGTTGCCAAATCGATGAGATATTTACCGTCAGAGCCAGCACCCACTCCTACAGCCATGATTGGCTACAACCAAGCAAGCCGGAAGCAGGTCGCCGACCAGGTAGATGCGATTTTCGACGCCTTGCGCATCGATTACAAAATACAGTATGTCCAGGCGAGCGTTCCATATGGTGGTCCCGCTGCCAGTACCGAGGACACACAAGTTATTAAGCTGCCATCGGAGGTACTGCAACAACATAGTGGAATGTGTGTCGAGCTGACAGTCTTATTGGCATCTGCTGTGGAAAGTATCGGGTTAGATGCCGAAATCGTTATCATTCCCGGACATGCGTTTCTCGGCGTCGCAGTCACACCTGATGATCGGCACTTCCAATATTGGGACGCTGTACTGGTGAATAACAATGTTGCTGGGACTTCTGCTAATGTCTTCACCGATAGTGTCTATGCCCAAAACGTAAAACAGCATACCATTTTAGACACCATTCTGATCGACGATGCTCGCAAAGCAGACATTGATCCAATCGTTTGAAGGAGGAAAAGCAACCACGAGCAATGTAGATTTTCCCACCTGGTTTGGTGCAGGTTGCTTTGGCGGATTAGCATGTTGCATGCTCGCTATAGCCATCAACGTACTCTATACCACTTTGCGTAGACGCGGCACGACCCGCCAACTCGCCGGAGCCGTTGTGACCTGCGTCATTTCTGCATTGCTGCTGCTCCCTGCTTTTGTCTGGTATGACCAGCGTTTCAGTGTCGAAGGGGCAACCCTCTCCTTTGCGGAGGTGGGGGTAGTGTTCGTCTATGTGGCCTTGTGGGGCTGGCTACTGCCTCTAAGCGCCACAATCACCTACTGCCTCTTTGCACTGCCACGCTCCCACGATGAATTGGGGAGCTACAGTGACTCGATGCGTCTGCTAAGTCTCTTTCAATCCGCCAGGTCAAACAATGCAGGCGGTGCGCAGCAACAAGCCTCTTCCCCAGCAAATGCACCTAACACGCCAGTCCCCTTCGTCTTTGGCGAGGGCGGAGGCAAGCTCACGCCCCTACAGGTCTGGGGCTGGCTTGAATATCGCAACGGACGCTTACAGGGGCAGCGACTTGCACTCAAGCAAGCAGTGGTGAAGCTAGGTCGTGGGGAAGATAATGACATCTGGCTGGATGATGAAAGGGCTTCGCGCGATCATGCACAACTCATCTGGCATCTTGGAACTATCTATATTATCCCTTGTGATATTCGCAATGCTGTTCTACTCAACGGACAACCGATCCATGGCCCCACTATTGTCAGGCAAGGAGATGTGTTTGAGGTCGGTTCGCAGCGTTTTCTCTTTGAGTACGCCGAGCGATCCAACACGGCAGAACATGGTGATCCGCTACAACACGGCCTATTGGAACGACATTTGCGGCGCGCTCCCATCACTCCTATTCCTATGAACCGTAACCCATCGGCTCTGACCGTAGGGGCCGGGGACCCTGTCCGGGGGACAGGTAATGCCCCCGCCCTGGAAGATGATGGAGATAGATATAATCCGCCTGATGAATACGCGACGATTGCCTCTCAGCTGTCAGTTACAACCCGTAGGGGTGGGCCCTTGCGGTCACCCGTCAGCCAACCGTGGCAAGAAACTGCAGTGCTCGACCCGGTAGCACAAGCCGCAGCCGTGCGAACTGACAAACGGAGTAGCGCTTTTTTGATCCGTAGCGGTGAGATGGCAGGAAAGGGATTTCTGCTGGATCGACCTGTGTTAACTATTGGGCGCGGGGTTGAAAGCGATGTGATTATCAACGATGCTTCCATTTCACGCCTGCACGCCCAGGTCTTGCGCCAGGCCAATGGCGATTATGTCCAGGACCTTACCAGTCGCAACGGCACAAAAGTCAACGATGAACCACTGCAAGCTCCAAGACTGCTTCGCCAAGGCGACATCGTCTGCTTAGGGGAGGTTCGCATGGAGTATACGTCTGTATCGACGGCACTTACTACCCCTCTCCAACCATTGCCACTTCCTTCCCGCGCTCGCTCGATCAGTGGTCCTGTGCCCTTGCGCCTGCCGAGCAAACCTAAAAAAGAGTAAGTCACCAGGGTGCAGGCATGCCATCCTGCCTGGGGGGCAGATATCCCATCCCTACGACGAATGTCAAGAAAATTTGCTGCTTTTTCAACGATTGTATGATACAATGGGTATGTGGTTCGGGAGCTAGCTAGCTATCCCGCAAGGTGAGTAGTATCCAGGCCCCGGTTTCGCTCCGCCGCCAGGAATTTAGGACATCACTGCCTGATAGCCACCTCGGAGGTATACCCTTTCAGAGGTTTTGAAAAAGCGTATCTCCTCTTATCCCAAGAATACAAAGTATTGTTCATCGGGCGGAGCGAACACAAAGAAGGGGAAATATTACCAATGATGTCTAATGAAGGCTACCAGGACCGTATCCTCACCTGTCGTGACTGCGGCCTGGACTTCACGTTTAGTGCTGGCGAACAAGAGTTTTATGCCAGTCGAGGCCTGACGAACGCTCCCGGTCGTTGCCCAAGCTGCCGCGCTGCACGTCGTAGCGGCCAGTCATCAGCACCTCGCCAGCGCAGTAGTGAGCAATACGAAACAATCTGCGCAACCTGTGGCCGACCTACCTCTGTCCCATTTGTTCCTCGCGAAGATCGTCCCGTCTATTGTAGCGACTGCTTCCAGGCACAGCGGGCTGCTCGCGGTCCCCGCCGCGACGACTCGCGTAGCTACAGCGGGGGTGGTCGTGGCCGCGATCGGCGCGACCGCCGCGATCGCTGGTAAAACCAGGTAATTCGAGCAAGGAAAAGGCCTGGTGGGGGTTGCTCCACCAGGCCTTTTCCTTGCTCGTTAGGAGGCACTACGTCGTTGCCTGTATTCCAGGGTGAGCTGATCGATGAGTTCCTTAGCCTTCATGTAGCTCATCGAGGGCTGAATCTCGGATTCAGGTCTGCCTAAATATTCGCAAAGCTTGCGAATACTCGTCAATTGTTTCTCTGTAGCTGATCCAGTAGTGGGGTTCTCCGCTACAACTGATGGATGAGCGTTTCCACTTATTTTGTTACCATTTCCTCCGGCACTCTGGCGTGTTGTAACGCCAGGTTGACGTCCGCCGATGTTGGAGTTGTATGTTGAACCGGTGCGCTCTGCAACGCTTCGCTTCACGGGACTGTCAACGATACGGTGTTCTTCGTCCAGTTCATCTCCAGTAAATTGAGTGCCAAAGCCCAATACAGCTAAAGCACGGCCTATAGCTCCTGTTTCAGCCTTCTCAATAAAATCAGGAAAACTAACCGCCTTCTCTGATTTCGTACCGGTGCCTGTCCCGCCTTTGCCATCCTTAACGACTGCCCGGAAGACCACAAAGCCCTTCGCGTGTTTGGCAACTTTTTCGTACTGATTCTTCTCTTCGTTCCAGGTGTCGATTTCTTCTTCGGTCTCACGGTCAGGATCGAGGTGCAGCATCTCGGTCTCAACGACACCTTCTGGACACAGGGACCGAAACCAGACGAGACGCCATTGCACCGGCAGGTAATCTCTGAAGCCATCTTTGGTTTTAATCTGCACTACGTGTTCATTAGGGTTGAATAGACGGGAACGCTGCTCATCGCGGCTATACCCGTTGCTCTGTTCGCTCATATGCTGCTCCTGTTCCTCTCGAGATGCTGCTCTATGCTCCAATATTAGGTAATTTGTTCTAATACATTGTATCTTGTGTAACCTATCCTCGTCAAGGACGGGCGTGTGGTTCATTCTCCTAAAGGATTATTCTTTTCTGGGGATTAAAAAGAGGTAACTCTATGTTATATAATGTACTCAATCATTGAATACAGGTAACTCTTCAGGTACCTTTCTCGCGCCGCCTGCGGCAGCCCTGGAAAAAGAAGGGGATGGTGCGAGGACACCTCGCGCTCCGGCAAGGGGACTGCGTCCCCCTGCACCCCCTGCTGAAGACTTACGAATACAGCAAGTGAGCGAAGAAGCCAGAAATGCAGGTGAGAGCCAATGAGTACTACAACTATTTACCAGGAGATTCAGGCAGCATTGCAGCGCGGCGAACGGATTGCAGTCGCTAGTGTCGTCAAAACCATCGGTGCTGCCCCGTGCGGAGTCGGCAGCAAAATGCTCATACGGGCCAATGGCGCCACTAGCGGAAGCTTTGCCGGACCCAAAACCGACGGCAAAGTAATACAAGAAGCATTACAAGCCTTACACGAAGGACGCACCTATACCACCCATATACACCTGGACGCCGAGCAGGGCGAAGCTGTAGGCAGTTGTGGGGCCACATTGGAAGTCTTCTTTGAAGTGTTGCGTCCCGAGCCTCGACTGATTATCGCCGGTGCAGGCTACGTCGCACAGGCCCTGGCACGCCTGGCAACTCAACTCGATTTTCGCATCGTGGTTGTGGATGATCGTCGCGACCTGGCAGACCCACAAGTCTTTAGCGACAAGGTGCAACTAACATTCGGAGACATCCAGCAGACAATCCGCGAACTGGAACCAGACGAAGCAAGCTGGATCGTCATTGTCACACGCGGCCACCATCTTGACAAGGATGCACTGCGCACCGCTCTAGAGACCAATGCTGCCTATATAGGCATGATTGGTAGCCCCAACAAAGTAAAGCACATCTTCAAGGACCTGCTCAAAGAGGGTATATCAGCAGAACGCCTGGCGCAGGTACATGCGCCCATTGGCCTGGACCTGGGTGCGGAAACACCCGACGAAATCGCGCTCAGTATCGCCGCCGAGATGGTCATGATCCGCAAGAAGGCGAGCGGTGCACCGCTCAAGACGATACACCAGTTGTTAGAAGAAGATAGCCTGGTTCAGCTGTAGCAGACCCATAATACCGGATGCCACACCCCGCTGCTCCTCAGACACAATATCGGGTTCAACCTCACCCTTATGTGCATCGCCGACCATCTTGAAAACCTGGCTAGGAAGGATCATAATACCAAGAGCGGTCCAGTGCAAACCAGAAGGGCAGAGGCAAGCTCAGCCCCTACGGCCAGGATTTGCGTCCAGCGCCAATTAAGCATTTGAATCATGGCAATTGAATCACCAGGCGGCGTGATGAGGCGAGTCCTGCGCCTACATGCTCTACGGTAGCTATTTCATACCTCTCCTTCGGTACGGGCGTGATTCATCACGCCCCTGGCCCGGCTTGCAGAAAGGCCCACAGGGCGTGATGAATCATGCCCGTACGAATCACGCCCGTACGAACCATGCCTAGTAAGGATATACTATGTACACATATCGTACCAGTGTCATCTGTATCGTTCTTTTTTGCTGCCTCATTTTATTCACATCTTGCGGTCAGCCTGCCGCTGGTCCTACAGCGACCATTGCCTCTACTGCTCAAGCACTCCCCACCGCAACCGTCATACCCACTCGTAGTGGCGTGAGCTCGCCTCCACCCGCGCCGCAGCAATATACTTCCCACGTTATTCTATCTGGAGCAGCGCGACCCGACGATTTAACCTTCGATCAGCAGGGACGCTTATTATTCAGCGACTTCTACAACGGAACCGTCAGCCGCATCAATGCAAATGGGACGGTAACAACCATCTTGAGTGGACTGGCCGGACCAGAAGGTCTCGTCGTTCTATCAGATGGTACACTGATTATTGCAGAGCAGCGCACCAATCGTATCCTCTCACTTGCCCCGGAGGCAAGCTCACCCACAGTGTTGCGGGCACTGCCCGGCACACCGAGCGCAAAGCCCTGCAAAGATGGTGTGGACGGCATTGCTTTCGATGCCACCACGCAGACACTCATTATACCCGACAGCCCTACGGGAAATGTATATCGCATGAGCCTGGATGGCAGAACGCTCACACTGCTGGCCTCGGGCATTGCACGACCCGTTGGCGCGGCGGTCGACGCCCAGGGCACAATCTACGTTGCAGACGAGTGCGGTGGTGCGCTCTGGCGTATCACTCACGATGGGAAGACGACGCGCATAGGTGGTTTTGGCATGCCCGACGACGTCGTATTCGATCAGCATGGTAACATACTTATTATTGATCTCAAGCCATCTATCCACGCGCTCATTCGTATGAACCTTGCCACCGGCAAGCGTGAGACGCTGGCAAGTCAGGGCTTCATCGAGCCACAGGGGCTTGCCATCGATAGCCACGACGACATCTTTGTTTCTGATGACTACGCAAATATCATTGTGGAGTACATACCAACATGAGCATTACCTATCCACCAGACAGGGTTCTCACTACTATGTCAGAGGCCATAGCCCGCTACGTACCGCATGGAGCATCCGTCGCTATGAGCCTGGCCCTTGAACCGCTCATTCCCTTCGCGGCAGGGCATGAGATCATTCGACAGCAAAAGCACAACCTGACCCTGATCGGACCTATCTCGGATGTCCTCTTCGATCAGTTGATCGGTGCTGGTTGCGTCGCGAAGATCACCGCAGCGTGGGTGGGCAATGTCAGCGAAGGGCTGGGCCACTGCTACCGTCGCGCCGCCGAACAATCAGTTCCACGAGCCATCGTCACTGAAGAACACAGCAATTTCACGATTGCGCTGGCATTACTGGCGGCGGGATTAGGTTCACCTTACATTCCCACGCGCACAGCGTTAGGAAGCGATATTGTGCGCCAGAACCCGACGTTTCACCAGGAACAATCGCTGCTAGATGGAACGCCGCTACTGCTCGTGCCTGCGCTGCGTCCTGACGTTGCGATCATCCATGTACAACGCAGTGATGAAGATGGCAATGCACACCTCTGGGGCAACCTGGGCATATGCGAGGAGGCGGCGTTGGCTGCAAAGGATGTGATCCTGGTCGCTGAAGAGATTGTGTCTCGCGAGGTGATCCTGAGTGACCCGAACCGCGTGCTGGCTCCTTCGTTCAAGGTGCAAGCCGTAGTGCATGAGCCGTGGGGAGCGCATCCCTCGCCTGTGCAGGGCTACTATGATCGCGACCATCGCTATTATCACGAGTACCATCAACGCACACGCACGCTCGCAGGTTTTCAGCAGTGGCTCGATGAGTGGGTGTTGCAGGTGCCCACTCGCGCCGCCTACGTAGCAAAGCTGGGTGAGGAACGCATACGCAATCTGGGCGTCAAAGAACACCGCTACGCCGCGCCCGTTGATTATGGATATTAGGGAGGCATCATCATGGCAGGAGATCCCACGATAAATCGGGGACCTACCGATTATTCACCACAGGAATTGATGGTTGTCTGCGCGGCCAGGCAGATACACGATGGAGAAAAAGTCTTCGTAGGTATGCGCTTGCCATTGCTGGCCTTTGCCCTGGCAAAGCGAACACACGCGCCAAACTGCATCGGGCTGTTCGAGGCGGGTATACTGCGCGATATACCTGCGCCGCGCTTACTGTACACAATGGGGGATGTTGCAAACATCACCGGCTCGTTGTGGGCAACACGCATGGCAAACCTGATGGGTCTGATGGCGGCTGGAGAGGTGCAGTTGGGTTTCATTGGCGGCGCAGAAATCGATCGCTACGGCAACCTGAACACATCCATCATTGGTGATTGGAAGCATCCCAGGGTGCGTTTGCCAGGAAGCGGCGGCGCGGCGGATATCGCATCGCTATCGCAGCGACTCGCCATCATCATGCAGCATGATCGCCATCGCCTACGTGAGCGTGTCGATTATGTTACCAGCCCCGGTTACGGCTACCCTGATGAACACGGACCCGCAGGCACAGCGTGGCGGCAGCGCGTCGGTCTACCCCGTGGAGGCCCTGCTGCGCTGATTACGACGCTGGCCGTCTTCACGTTTGATCGCGAGAATGGTGAAGCAATGCTCCAATCCTATCACCCTGGCACGACAATTGAGCAGGTGCAGGAACAGACGGGCTGGAAATTACGGGTCGCTCCCGATAACGCTGAGACGGTACCGCCGAGTGCGGAAGAGTTGCGGGTGATTCGTGAGTGTGATCCGCAGGGTGTATGGACAAGATGAGAGCAACTTTGGTTTGCGTAACTTTCTTTTTGAGTGATAAAATAGTGTAAGCAAGTCCCGAACCTATAGGACAACCCAGGGCATACACGATGAAAGACCAGATAGCAACCTCACCATCCTCAGAGTTAGAGCGACCTGATCTCTATTTCAATCGAGAATTGAGTTGGATCGACTTTAACCTGCGTGTTTTTGAAGAAGCGCAGGATAGCCGCCATCCACTGCTGGAACGCGTGAAGTTTATCTCTATCTTCGACACCAATCTCGACGAGTTTATTATGATTCGCCTGGCCGGCCTCAAAGACCAGGTGGCGGCGCATGTTACCAGGCTCAGCCCAGATGGGATGACGGCAGAACAACAGTTGTCCGCCGTACGTCAACGTCTCGCTCCCTTCCTTCACGACGTTCGCTGCTATTGGCGCAATACACTTGTCCCCCAACTTGCAGAGCAGCGTATCGTCATACTGGATTATGAGCAATTAGACGCGGAGCAGCGCGCTGCAATGCTGACGTACTTTGAACGGGAGATCTTCCCGGTATTGACACCGCTGGCAGTCGATAAGGGGCATCCGTTTCCCCATATCTCCAATCGAAGCCTGAACCTGGCAGTCGTGATCACTGATACAGTCCATGGTGAACGTTTCGCACGGGTGAAGGTACCGCCGACCCTGCCACGCCTCATTCCCGTACCTGTCGGGGTGGATGAACCAAACTCAGTCGCCTTTGTGTGGATCGAACAAGTCATCGCTGCTCACCTGAGCAAGCTTTTCCCGGGCATCGATGTATGGGAGTCCTACCCGTTCCGCGTGCTGCGTGACGCTGATATTGAACTACGCGAAGATGAGGCTGGTGATCTGCTTGAGCAGATCGAAGAAGGTCTGCGTGAACGCCGCTTCGGCTCGGTCGTCGATCTTGCGGTCAACCCTTCCATGCCGCCTCATATTCGTGACCTTCTAGTGGACAACCTGGAGATCAGTGCAGACGATTTGACGGTCATTGATGGGCCGCTTGGTATGGGCGAAGTGATAGAGTTGCTTGCATTGGATCGTCCTGATCTGAAGGATCCACCCTTTGTCCCGCGCATGCCACCGCAACTACGCGATGGGCATCATCTCTTTGACGCTATTCGCAGGAGTGACTTGTTGACCCATCAACCCTACGATAGTTTCAATTCAGTGGTTGAGTTTATTCGTACTGCTGCCGCTGATCTAGACGTGCTGGCAATCAAGCAGACCCTCTATCGCATAGGGAGTAACTCGCCGGTGGTCGATATGCTTTTGGAGGCCGTGGAGAAAGGCAAACAGGTGGCGGTACTGGTCGAATTGAAGGCCCGTTTTGATGAAGAGAACAATATCGAATGGGCGCGGAGGCTAGAGGATGCAGGTGTGCATGTCGTCTATGGCCTGGTAGGCCTGAAGACGCATGCAAAGATTGCTCTGGTTGTGCGTAAAGAGGCGGATGGCCTACGTCGCTATGTTCACCTTGGCACGGGGAACTATAACGCCACCACTGCCCGTATCTATGAGGATCTCTGCCTCTTTACCTGCCAGGAGGACATAGGCGCGGATGCTTCGGACCTGTTCAACTCCCTGACGGGCTACTCGCGCCAGAGTAGCTATCGCAAGCTGCTGGTGGCTCCGGTCAGCATGCGTAGAGGCATTATAGAGCGTATTGAGCGTGAGATACGTCACGTGCAAGAACGGCATGCTGATGGACACCTTATTATCAAAGTAAATGCGCTGGTCGATCCAGAGATCATTGCCATGCTTTACCGGGCGTCGCAAGCTGGGGTACACATCGACCTGATTATTCGTGGTATATGCTGTCTGCGACCTGGCATCGCTGGTGTAAGTGACAATATTCGTGTCAGGAGTCTGCTGGGGCGTTTCCTGGAGCATAGTCGCGTTTTCTATTTTGGCAATGGGGGTGATGAGGAGATGTACCTGGGTAGTGCAGACCTGATGCAACGTAACCTGAATGAACGCGTTGAGACCCTCTTTCCGGTTGAAGACCCCAGATTACGCACGGCCATTCGCCAGCGGTTGCTCGAACCGCTGTGGGCTGACACCGTCAATGCCCGTGAACTGCTGCCGGATGGACGCTATGTGCGTGTACAACCTAAGCCAGGCACTCCTCCTTTCGATAGCCAGACCTGGTTTATCACGCATGCCCTGTCCAATCCAGACCCAGATTCCGGTGATCACACTACAAGCGCGTTGCCATCGGGCGCGTAGCCCCTGTAAGCCGATAAATCGGCTGTGGGCACGGTTTACCTGTCCCCCAGACAGGATTGCCCGGCCCCTACAACGGTTTTATAACATCCTCCAAAAAGGTATTGACGTACGAGGCAAGGCATGTTATAGTGTGCCACACGCCAAGGTAGCTCAGTTGGTAGAGCACAGCACTGAAAATGCTGGTGTCGTCGGTTCGATTCCGTCCCTTGGCACCAATGAACCCATGCAGGATGCCTCAAGCCAGATGAGAAGCGGCTTGAGGTGTTTTTGTTGTGTGGGTTCTTTCGCGTTGACAGCAAAACGCAAAAACCTGGCTGCAAGTGAGGAGTGTTGAATTCCTTCAAAGCGGCTTTTTGCGCTGGTTGTAGCTATCTGGTTTGCTCTTAAGCAAGAGAAAGCGAAGTCTTTCCTGCAACATTTCCAGTACGATTGTCTATGACGCTGATCTCGATACTATATCCCAGAGCACCGAGATAGCGTTGTAGCGTACCTAGCTGAATATTGGATGCAGCTTTCTCCAGGCGACTAATGGCTTGCTGCTTTAAACCAGCTCGTTCTGCAGCCTGACACTGTGTCAATCCTTGTTCTTGCCGGATCTGATACAGCACACAAGCAAGGTCGAGGGCCATTTCCGCAGCGACATATTCTTGGCGTTCCTCATCGGAAAAAGCCGCAATGTAGTCGTCAATCTCATTGTAGGGCTTGGTGGTTTCATTCATAGTTGCCGCTCCTCCCAATCTTTTTTATAGTTACGAGCTCGTTCTAGCTCTCTCATATCAACTTTCTGCTGTTTCTTGACATAACCATTGGTCATGATAATCTCTTGGCCTTGTCGAAAAAAGAAGAAGACTCGAGCGATGTTTTTGTCACCTATCCGTAGCTCGAAGATATCGAATTTCTGATCTATCAGTTCAGTAAGTGGTGGTCCGTGTCTCTCACTCGTCTCCAGCTTTTTAATCCCTGCAACGACGAGTTTGTGAAGTATTCTATCCTGTTTACTCAAGTCCTCCAAGAAGGTGATAAGCGGTTTGTTACCATCTGCGTTGTAGTAAAAGCGTACACTAAACTGCATCTATCACCTGCTGTTTCTGCGCGCGTCTTACAACATCTATGTTGTATTATACACGCGATTGCCTTTTCTTGCAATACCTACTCATTGAGCAGTTTTGCCATCCCACTCCCCCTATTCATAGGTGCGGGTGTTGCTCAAGAGCAAGATGTCGGCCTGTGCCGACACGACTGTTGCGTCAAGCTCGCCGAAGGTAATTTGCCGCCTTGCTCGTTGTGCGAATACCTCGTCTCGGGACCGGAGTATTTGGCAGCCTGGGAACGTGAAAAAGTCTTTCGGGAGCAACAACTAGAACGCTTGGCAGTCACTCCAGGTGCTCAACTCCTCCAGGTAATGTAGCTCTTACCGTCTGTTTTGGCTCCGATGATACTCACACTCCTGCATCACGCGGTCGTCTCAAAGAAGGCCAGTTCCGTCTTATCAACTGTCGGGACGAGGACCGACCTGTCTAGATATTTATTTCCGCGTTCGCAGGAGGTTTCCGGTAAAAAGAGGCAGGCGTGACAGGCGGCTTCGTGCAATGAGGTATCTTGCAGGCCGGTGTGCTCGGCACAGAGCGGGTCGGAGGTGCAGCTGCGCGTGCGCTCCAACGCGCCATCGAGATGCCGCCCCAGTTGATCGGGTACGCCCAGGCCCACGAGCCCGCCCAATGTCCCCTCGCTATCGGGGGCAGCGGTGTAGAGCAGCACCCCGGCCATCGGGCCCTGCTCGTGTTCGGGGGAGAGGGCGTAGATGCGCTCCCGGATGCTGGCCGCGGTATACCCGCACTCGAGGGTCAGCTGGTGCATGAGGGCATGCGCAAAGGAGTGCAGCAAGACATAGCGCAGGCCAGGATAGCCCCGTGCGGGATCTTCCATGCGCCGAGCCTTGCGCCACTGCACGTGCGCCTCTAAAAATGTGCGCTCGTGCCTGTGCGAGACGGACCTCTCCATCCAGTTTACCAGAGCGTCTTCACGGAATTCCAGAAAGATACCCTCCCCACGCACCTCGGCAGCAGGCACCCATGTGGGCCGCTTACGCGAGAGGGGAACACGATGCTCCTCCGGTATCTCTACCACCTCGGTAAAATCGCCCGGCGACTCAATACGCGTGAACCCGATTAACGCTCGCACTTCCCGCAGTCGCTCAACCAGCACCACCTGTTTGAGTACATGCTCATAGCCCTGCGGTGGGGAAACAGCCCTCACTTTGAAGTCATGAGCATCAGGGGCAGCAGTGGGGTTGCTCAAGACCTTCCATTCCGGCACTTTTAAGCTCGGAGGAGGTATATCATCGCTCGCCTCGGCCGCCTCGGATGCGTTTTTCCTTGCCTCAACCTTCTCCCAGATGTCCTTATCTGCGTAGGCCGAAAAGCGCTCCAATTGCCCTATCTGGCGCAGTAGTTCTATATTTTGCTGGCTCGTGACCTTCCCTAGCAGATGCCAGTGCTCCTCCACCAGTTGGCTCAGCTTGTCAACGGCGTTGGGCACGGCGAGCGTCGAGAGCACGAGCGAAAACCAGCTATTGGAGGCACCGAGCAGAATGGTTCGCAATTGCTCCTGGCACGGCTGCTTGTCGTAACTGCGCAGGTGCGGATGGCGACCATTGCATACAGGAAGATTTTTCCTGCCATCAGCCCCGAAGGCATCGGACATACGCCTCTGCTTGCCGCAGGTTTCGCACAGTACCTGGATATCGGCGGCCTCGCCCGTGACCCCAAGCTCACGGAGTTTGAGCCTTGCCCGGCACGGTACCTCTCCATGCACAAAGCGAATCCAGGGGAAATCGTCCAGGTGCCCATTTTTACACGCTACCAGAAAGCGTGCGGGCATAACGGGTGGGGGCGCACCCGCAGAAGAACAGTTCACGTGGACATAGCGCGTCTTGTCGGCCCGGTAAACGTCTGCCTTGAGCTGAAACAGGTCGGAGTCCAGTGAGGCCAGGGTGCGGCAGCGTGGGCAGAGCATCCAGCGCGGAAAGGCGGCCACGGGCACACCCACCATCGCATTTTCGTCAAACGGATTGGGCGGGCCGCCCACCGTCTCCGGTGCTTCGGGCGGCGCGAGGAGCCGTAATACCTGTGACCCCAGGACCGAGCGTACGGCCTGCAGCAGGCGCTCTTCGCCCACCATCGCTGGATAGGGATTCTCCCAGTCGTCTAACCCCATCACCATGGTAGAGATGTAGGGTAAATCTACAATCGAACCGATGCCGTACGTGAACAGTACCTGGCTTGGCCGTAACTCGCCGACACGATACTTTTTTCTCGTCGCACTCATGCCTGTTGCCTTTCCACTTCACCCGGTCCTTCTGTGCTGCCATCTGCAGCTGACATACCATCAACATTGTCGCCCAGGCCTCGTTCATCTAAGATCAAGTTGATGGAGGGCTCCACGTCGCGTAGTGAGTTCAAGCAGGTAAAGGGCGTCCAATCTCTCTGTCCGGGTTGCCGTAGGAGGCCAATGGTCTGCCCGTCCTTGCGTGTCTTGTACCCAAGCTGGGTGCCCACGTTCGCCCTGGTCATGTTCAACCAGTAATCCCGCAACTCTTCCAGCGTCGTCCGCACCGCCTCACCGACCTCTGTACTGCCAGTCACAGATACAGCCCTGCGGGACAGCTCGTTGAGAGCGGCGAGGAAGTAGGGATGTGTCCCGATGACCTTTCCCGCCTGGCTGTTCTCGTTGAACTCGGAGCCGAGCAGGCGCACATAGCTGACCAGCAGGGCCGCAAGTCCCCGGTCAATGGCACGTGGGGCGAAGGGTGTCACCGAGAGGGCCTCCACCTGCTGGTAGAACGTTGCGTGGTAGTGCTCGAATTGCTCATAGTGCGACAGATCGCGGGGCCGCGCCCAGTTGAAGACAACGCAGACCAACCCTGGCGCGTTACGGCCAACTCGGCTGGTGGCCTGGATGTATTCGGCGGTGGTTTTGGGCTGGCCCGCCACGATCATCAGCCCAAGACGTTTGACATCCACCCCGACAGAGATCATGTTCGTCGCCAGCAGCACATCAAGCGGCCGGGGTGACGCGGGATCCCTCGCCGGGTCAAACACCCGTTCGAGCTTATCGAGGACATCCGGTATATCCGTAGAGCTCTTGCGGGAGGTCAGTTCTTCCAGCAGCGGCGCATTGCGCCTGGCCAGGCCACGCTGCTCCATCCTGATCAGACGCGAGCGCACATCGTCTTCGACGAGTCGGCGCATACCTCCCAGTTCGTTCATGGAATTGAAATAACCGACGAGGGTCATCCAGGGATCTGTTGCCTGGCCGTATTGATGGTAGAGGTACTGGCTGGCCGAGAGATAGGCCACGTAGACCCGGATGAGCGCAACTTTGAGGCGACGCCCGCTGGCACAAATGCCCATATATCTTCGTCCCGGTGTCGCGTCATTGGGCTCACGCTGGCGGGAGAAGAAGTTATCCGTGACGTCCATGCCCTGTGGTGGAAAGACGTTGACCCGGCGCATAAACAGGGCATGCACCTGCTGGGCTGCACGACGGATGGTGGCGGTCGCAGCCACTACCTTCGGACGAACTCGCTTGCCATCCACATCCCACGTCGAGAGGCAATCCACGGCCGTTTCGTAGAGGGCAACGAGCGTGCCAAGGGGACCAGAGATCAGGTGCAGTTCGTCCTGGATAATCAGATCGGGCGGTCGTAGTGGGCGATGTGCAACAGATCTCGCTGTGGGGAAACTTCCCACTGCCCGGTGCAGGTCCTTATCATCGAGATCGGGGCAGTGAAAGCCATGACGACTGCACTTCTTATCTACCTTGCCAAAGAGCATCTGCGTCGCCCCGTTCCAGGGCATCTGGGCAAATTTATCGACGGTCGCGATGAGCAGTGCGGGCAGGCAGCGGTAGATTTCCTCATCGACGACCAGCACAGGCAGACCCTCCGGCGAGTTCTTACGGCTGAATGGACAGCGGCCCAGGGGATCGCCGCAGTAGATAAACGTACGACCGCGTCCCTTGGCGAATGGTTCGATCTTGATATCCCGGCCAGCATCGATAGGAGAACCGCACCATGGGCAGTTGGTCAACTGGCGCGGAGAGCCGACGCCACCGATAGTACTGCCCCTGTTGGTACTGGCCGCGATCCTGCCGGCTCGATTCTTCGCTCTGTTCAGTGGTATTGGGCGTGGTGCGCTGCCCAACCCAGAGACCCAGGCGAAAAGGCGTCTCACCCCACGTGCGCTGCTTGTCCTCCCGCCGCAGAATCTCACAGGCACAGATGAGTGCGGTGGCACGTTGGAACTGCTGGAGCGTGAGCAGGCGCAGTGTGTAGCGCATGATCACGGCAACTCCCTCCTCGCCAGAGCAGCCTCCAATTGTTCCTTGCAGGCGGCGGATTGCCAGGGTGTAGGCTGTCAGACCAAGATAGGCCTCTGTTTTTCCTCCGCCAGTCGGAAACCAGAGCAGGTCGGCCACAGCGCTCGCCTCCTCGCTACGGTCGGGATGGTGCAGGTCGGTCAGCGCGGGCAGGTTGAGCAGAATAAAAGCCAGTTGGAAAGGACGCCAGCTGCGGTTCTCTGGTCTGATCTTTTTCCTCCAGCGATGTGCTCTGCCCTCGTCCGCCTCTCTTCGGCGTACAACGTATGGATACGCTGCAGCCACATGGCTCTATTCATAAAGGAGAAGGCTTGCGCGGCGTGCCGATTGTTCGACAGGAGAGTAATCCCCTCCTCGATGCGAACGAGGGTACGTCGACATTCCTCCATGGCCTGCTCCGCTACGCGGCGATATGCTGTCAATCCTGCTTCAGGGTCGTCAATGCGTGCAGTTTGCTCTGCAATCCAGGTCGCATAGCAGGTGGCGAGGGGCATCAGTCTGTTAGCCAGTGCTGCCATGGAGCATTCGGCCAGTTCTTGCATGTCCAGCACCAGGTCAGTCAAACCCGGTATCTCTAGAGTGGTAGGAGCTTCGGTGCGCGGCACATCGTACGTGGGTACTACACGGGTAGTAAGACGAACAGCTCTGGTCGGTTCGTCCGCTACGGTCTCGGCATGCACACCAACACCGTGACCAATGGCAAAGCTCATATGGCGTCGATAGAGCATAGACATAGCCAGTTCTTCATCCGACTGCCTCCTCCCTATAGTAGAGCGACGTTGGAAGATCGGCGCACCATCGGGTGCTGCAACGAAGAGTTCTGGTTGAAAGACCCAGGCTTCATCGCGGCGTTTCTCGGGTTCGCGCTGCTCATTGACCAGGAAGAGTGTCACCGTCCAGGAGTCCTCTGAGCGGCGTATCAATCCCCGCACAACCACGTCAGGCTGTTCCTCCGCTTCAGGACTCCAGGATGGAATAGGTCCTTCTTTCAAGGGAACACTGTTCGACTTCCCGCTAATCTGTTGCCGCTTCCACACCATCTTGGGAGCGCCTTTGGGAGTCTTTATCGTCTCGCTGTGCTCACGCCTATAGTAGCCCCAACCCGCCTCGACACTCAAACTGGTAGCAGTCCCATCAACAGAGAAGCTCATGCCGATCGACGAAGGATAGAGACTGGCGATGTGCAGTGCCGCATCATCATTGGCCCCATCTTCAACGCTCCCTTCCTCCGGTATTGCTAGCTCGTCCATTTCTTCCGGTTGGAGCTGCTGATCACGGGGTGCGAGTGCCCCTACCAGGTAGCGGTCACGCACACTGCCCTCGTCTACCTCCTCCTCAGGCCCGCCTGCCGGGCCAAGCAGGTCTTGCAACACCAGCCGCTCCAACTCATCACGTAACGCTGATGGCGAGAGTGGCTGAAGGATGGAGTGTGGTGAATCCTTGAGGACATGCTTTGCTACCAACTGAGATGTGGTTTCGTCTTGCGGAGCGGCTGTAGGCCGATCTGCGTTTTCCTCGGGTGTCCAGACAAAAGGGGTAGTCTCATCGTGGGCAGGCAATGTGCGCTGATGATGAGCGAGGTATGGTGTGTTTTGTTGGTCAGAGAGGGTATGTAACACGCTGTGAGACAGGTGGTCAGGAATAGTGTCGATGCCCAGTACGTCGCTTTGCTCAACAAGGTCAAGATCGGCCAGTAAAACCGCGAGCTGATCTTCAGATGCTTCTTGTACCTGGCTCCAGTCGAGCGTTGCTTCACCCAGGTGCAAATGGAGGTTGATGTTTGCCAGGTCGAGTTCACCTGGAAGGGTCTGGGGCAGGCTGATGATGTTCACGGTACGGTCCTCTCTTTTTCGCATTGGTGGCTGTAGTATAGCAGTTTGTGGGGAACCTGCAAGGGTGTGGTGCTTAACGGTATGTCGAAGATACTGTTCGGAGATGGTGTTTTTCTCTTACCATGAACCCCTGATGTACGTATGTATTTTATTAGTGGCTCGAAGTCATAGACATGAAAGAAAGGTTTTCACAATGTTACAAACACTCTCGACCCTGGAAGATATAGAGAAAATGTATGACTGGTTTGAGGAGATGCGCAACACGCAACCGGTGTGGCTGGATGAGAGCAGTGGATGCTGGCATGTGTTTCGCTATGAGGATGTGCTTCATATCATCAGTGACTATACCCTTTTCTCCTCAGAGCGCAGAAGACAACGCTTCCAGGCACGAGCAGCCGCCAACGCCGAAGATGGCCAGCCTCGCGGGGGCAGAAGTCTTCTCGCGATGGACCCACCGCAGCATCGCCAGTATCGCAACCTGGTCTCGCACGCCTTCACGCCGCGTGCCATCGAGAGGCTGAGAGGCCGTGTCGCCGCTATTACGCAGGAACTGCTGGAGGAGGCACGGTCGGCGGGCACGATGGATTTTGCCACGCAGATCGCCTATCCGCTGCCGACGATTGTGATCGCCGAAATGCTGGGCGTGCCAAGCAGCGATCGCCCGCTGTTCAAACGCTGGGCCGATGGGTTGCTCAGGCGGCAGTTGAGTGACGCCGAGTTTTTCCGGCCCCAAGAGGAGCAGCGCAAGGACCCAGAGTTCCAGCGCCTCATGCACACCTTTGAGGAAATGTCAGACTACTTCAGGCAGATGCTCGAGGAGCGCAAGCGTGTGCCACGCCAGGATATGATGAGCGATCTGCTGGCCGCCGAGGTCGATGGTGAACACCTGAGCATGGAGGACGCGATTAGCTTCTCTACGCTGCTGCTGCTCGCCGGACACGTCACGACGACAAATCTGCTCAGCCAGGCCATTCGCTGCTTTGACGAGCATCCCGAGGCGCTCGCGCAGCTGCGCAAGCAACCCGCATTGATGCCGACGGCGATTGAGGAGGTTCTGCGCTACGCCTCACCGGTCTGGCGTCTGGTGCGCACGAATAAGGAGGAGGTTACTCTCGCGGGCGTGAGCATTCCAAAGGACGAGATGATCTTCACCTGGCTGGCCTCGGCCAACCGCGACCCCGGGCAGTTCGCGGAGCCGGAGCGCTTCGACATCACGCGCACACCGAACCGGCATGTAGCGTTTGGGCATGGCATTCATTTCTGTATCGGTGCGCCCCTTTCGCGCATGGAGGCCGCGGTCGCGCTGCCGATGATCATCAAGCAATTGCCCAACCTGCGCGTCATAGACGATGACTCGCCCGAACTCTTCGAGGGACGTTTCCTCTTCGGCTTCAAACGCCTGCCGATCGCGTTTGACAAGGCGGCATAGCAGGCTTATGGGGTCACCATAGTATTGATAGTGCTGGCGCATGAGCATTGTGAGCACATGGTGACAGGGAGTCACGGTATCTCGCAGAGAAAGCATACACAATGCGACAACGTTGTCATTGCAGCGCTCGGTGAAGGGAATACGTTGCAGATCAGGTGCACTGTTTTTCGCTTTGCCGTGACACCCTGATGATACTATCTCTCTGATGGATAGGAGCCTATTGAAGAAAGAGGGAGGAAAAACATGCCAGGACAATTCAACACGAAGGTAGCTCTCGTTACAGGCGCAGCATCAGGCATTGGGCGAGCTACAGCTCTTGCATTTGCCAGAGAAGGGACGAACGTGATCGTCTCCGATGTAGCCGTGCAAGGCGGAGAAGAGACGGTGCGTCTCATCAAAGAAGCCGGAGGCGAGGCAACATTCGTCACGTGTGATGTCTCACAATCCGAAGAGGTCAAGACATTGGTCACAAAAGCTGTTGACACCTACGGACGCCTGGACTATGACATCAATATTGCAGGGATCGAGGGTACTCTGGCGACAACCGCCGATTATCCTGAGGATGTTTGGAATAAGGTGATTGCTATCAACCTCACCGGCCCCTATCTCTGCATGAAGTATGCCCTTCCGCAGATGCTCAAGCAAGGTGCAGGCGTCATCGTCAACATGGCTTCGATTCTCGGCGTTGTGGGTTTTGCCACTGCCGGGGCGTATACTGCCGCCAAACATGGCCTGATTGGACTGACCCAGGTGGCTGCATTGGAGTATGCCACACAAGGCATCCGTGTCAATGCTGTGTGCCCCGGTTTTATCGAGACGCCCATGGTGATGGAGCGTGGACTGGCTGCTGGCTCTCATTCAGAGGTCTACCAGCAGATCGCCAGACTGCACCCGATGAAGCGCCTTGGCAAACCGGAGGAGATTGCGGCAGCGGTTGTCTGGCTCTGCTCTGAGGCAGCCTCGTTTGTGACGGGACACACATTGATCGTAGATGGCGGGTATACAGCACAATAGCCGACAACTCTTGCCTATGTCATTCCCCAAGATTCCAATTTGCCTTATCAAACCCCTGCAGCAGGGGCGAATTGGTTTGTGCAGGCACCGCCACCAGCAGGGCGCGCATGGCGCGGGTCATGCCGACGAAGATGGTGCGCCGGTTAATTGCCAGGAATTCTTCGCGCTCTTCCCCGGAGACATTCGCGGGGACGTTGCCGTACCAGCCGCTGTTGATGAAACCTGACAGGGCGACGATGGGGAACTCTAAGCCCTTAGCGGAGTTGAGGGTGAGCACTTTGACCCCTGGACGCGACAGGTTGAGTTCCTGGCTGGTCATGAAGGTGGCGGCTATGCCACGCTGGGTTAATTCTGCTGCGATGGCCTTTCCCGCTTTGGCCGTGGGAGAAAGGACGGCGCACGCTCCGATGCCGAGGCGAAACTCGCGTGCAGCAGCAGGTAGGAAGCGGGAGAGGAGTTGCATCTCTTCACCGCCGGTGCGTATCGCTCGTACGACGGGCAGCGGTCCATTGTTCATATACATACGCTCGATAGGCTCGGTCTCCAATGCGCCAGCCGAGAGGTAGGATTGGGCCGCCTCGCCGATCTCGCGGGTGGAACGGTAGTTGGCGTGCAAGATGCTGGTGCGGCCCTGGAAGCGGAGGCTTTCATGAACGTCTGCCCAGTTGAAGCCGCTGCCATAGATAGACTGGTTGGCATCGGCGGTGACGAAGATGCGATTGGGGCTGGCGCACAGGCGAATGAGGAGGCGTAATATGCTGGGGTCGAGGTCTTGCGCTTCGTCGATGATCACGGCATCGTACTTGAGGTCAACAAGACCGCGAGCAACATATTCTTCTGCCATCGCCCGGACTTGCCGCCATGTGGACTTCCCTTGCTGCTCTAGCAGGCGGCGGAAGGTTTCATGCACACGCCAGATCGCCGTACGCTGCAGGGCATTCAGGCGGACCTTGCGGCCAGGACGTGAGGCAGCCAGGTACTCATCCAGGGAGGAAAGCTGGCGCGCCACGATGACCTGGTTGATCTCCTGGTGCAGGTACTCGGTACTGAGGCGCTCAACTGCCTGGCGCTGAGCCTGCTGTTGCACTGCATTGCCCTCGAACTGGGCTACTTTCACCGCCTGGCGCAACAGGTAGGCTGCCTCACCGTGTTCGATGGGCTTTGGCACTACTCCCACTCGCCTCAACTGTGACATGGTGATGCTGTCTGCCGTCTGTACCTCGACGTACTGGATATCATCGTCGAGCAGTTGCTGTAGCTGTTGCTTAGACGATTCGACGAGGGCGTGAGTGTAGGTGGTGAAGAGGATGCGGAACTCGTCGTGGCCTTTTTTGCGCAATGCTCGCACTAATGAGCGCACACGGTAGAGTGCGATGGTGCTTTTGCCGGTGCCGGGTCCGCCTTTGAGCAGGGTGGGGCCAGAGGCGTTGATAGCCCAGTCGACGTATTTTTCCTGCTCGGGCGATAGCTTGAGCAGGAAGCTGAGGAGTTCACCTTCCTTGAAGCGCAGGAGGTCGTCCACCTGTTTGAGCAGGAGGTCGGGCTGCTGGATGACCTGGACGAGGGGTCGCTCAAACATGTATTCGTCGATCTTGAGCAGGTAGTCTTCGGGGATGCCAGGGCAATCCAGGAGGTCCTCCTGGGTCTGGATAGGCAAGAGGCGGGCATGACATGCTTTGGGGATGCGCAGGTTGGTGAGCAGTTCTGCGGTGATTGGTTCTGGCAGGTGTCGCTTTTCTGGCACTTTGGAGGCCAGGAACCGCTCCCAGTCGGGTTGGGTTGTTCTGATCGTTGCTGTTTCGTTCAGGTCGATGTTAAGTCCGCCCAGGAATTCTATGTCGTGGTCTTCGTCATAGGTATCTTCGTTGCGGCGGCGCAGGGCTAGGAGGCTGATGTAGGGCTGCTCGAAGGTGTAGAAGATGCGGTAGTCGCCGCTACGGATGCGGTGAAGTTTGCCATGCAGCTGTGGGAGTTGTTTTTTGACTTTGGCGTCGGGCGTCGGGTCTTGTTCGAGTTGTTTGATTTTTTCGAGGACCTGGTGCGCTTCTTTGGGAGGGAGCGCGAGCCATTCGTTGGTGAAGGTGGGTTTCATGGTGGTGAGCCAGGTGGTCATACGGCATACCTCTATCTAGCGACACAGCATATAGTATAGTTCAGTTAGGGTGGATTATACTAGATAGAGGGGTTATTGCATACAGGTCTGGTACTCTGGTACTGTGAATACTAGAGCTGACATACAGCTATTGAGGCCTTTACTCCAGGCTATTTATCCACTCTCTGACAGTCGTTACAAACTTGTCGGGTTCTTCGATGAATGGGAAGTGACCGCTGTCCTCGAAGATGATCAGTTTCGAGTTTGGAAGTCCCGCGTGGAGACGTTCTGCCCCCTGCGCTGGAGGGGTGATCCAGTCGTGTTGACCCGCCATCACAAGGGTGGGCACAGTGATCTCGTGCAACCGATCCAGGGTGTTGAAGGTTGGCAGTAACTTGCCCATGCCCTGGTTAAAAGCTCCTGCGCTGTAGTGCGTTGCCTCGTCGAGCGTTGCAGCCATGTTCGGATCGTACGTCTTGAAGTAGAGAGGCAAGATCGTGACCCAAAGTTGCTGCCAACTGGCATCGTCTGCTACTGGGGCAGAAAGTCCCGCGACCACGGCTTGAAACTGTTCAGGTGTTCCCCGATTTTGGGCATTGGCCATGATGACATCGGGGTAGTCTACGACGGGAGCGGTATCACAGAGAATCAGGCCAGCCAGATGCTCTCCATGACGCAATGCGTATTCCTGAGCGATAAAACCGCCATAGGAATGGCCTAAGAGGAGTATGCGCTCATGTCCCAGGTGAGCTCGTAGGACATCAGCTTCGTCTGCCCAGGTAGCCATGGTGATGTCTTCATAGCTTTGGGGTCTTGTCGAGCGACCCTGACCAAACTGATCATAATAGATGAGTTGTATCTGATCGCTCAAAGGATCGAGCCAGGGGCGGAAATAGGTATGATCAAGGCCGGAGCCACCGTGCATGAGAAACATCGGACGACCTTGACCAATGGTGGTGTAAAACACGTCGTGGGTGTTGATGTGAGCTTGCATGCTTCTCTTCTCCTTGTCTCTCAATGAATGAGGTATGCTTGATGACGCCTGTTGCACAGGGTTGAAGTCTGTGCTTGTAGTATAGCTCATAAAGGAAAAGTTTAGCCAGGGAGGGAGGAGATGGACTTCTCAAAGTTATAGACAGGTTGGTATTGCAACTGCTGCATCGCCTTCTCAATCACATACACCCGATCAATATGTGTCGGCAGGCTCCATCCACGCTGCACAAAGAACTGTACTGCTTCAGGGACTCTACATTGAAGCACAGAGGTAGCATCGCGCAGCAAACGCTGACATATCACTTTCTTGAAAGGGTGAGTGAGCCGCGATGTTAAACGTATCAAACAGAATGTCCTGGTTGGTCACCGCAAGGACATACGCTGCCGCAGCATCTCGAACATCCACTCCTCGATAGAGCCGGTAGAAGGCTACCAATTCAGGTGGTTCGGGATAAAAGCGAGCGGTTCGTAAACAGATGGTAGGTAACCCTTCGGCGAAGGCAAATAGTATAGTTTAGTCTGGGGGGATTATACTGGATAAAGGGGATTTTGCATACAGGTCTGGTACTTTGAGTACAAAGCCAGTTCATCTAGAGGAGTGCTTACGATGGAGACGATCCAAGTCAGGTTTTTAGGAAGCGGAGACGCATTTGGCAGTGGAGGACGCTTGCAAACCTGTATCTGTATCAAAGCAACCACCAGCACATTTTTGGTCGATTGCGGAGCGTCTTCTCTTATCGCTCTACGCCGCTTTGGGGTTGCGCCTAATGATATCGAGATGATCTTGCTCACGCACTTACACGGAGATCATTTCGGTGGCATCCCCTTTTTTGTGCTGGATGCTCAACTCATCAGCAAACGAAGCCGACCATTGGTCATTGCGGGGCCACCCGGCACGCAGAGAAGAGTCAGGGAAGCGATGGAAATCTTCTTTCCTGGCTCCTCCCAGATCCAACAAAGATTTGCATTGGACATACGAGAGCTCGCGTTCGAGCGCCCTCAAAGCCTGGGCGACGTGAACGTCACGGCTTACTGCGTACAGCATCCCGCTGGAGACCCGTCCCTGGCCTTGCGCATGGAGTGCCAAGGGAAGATTATCACGTATACTGGTGACACGGAATGGACAGAAACCCTGCTGAAAGCCTCCAGGGGAGCCGATCTCTTGATTGCAGAGGCGTACTTTTTCGAGAAGCAGGTCAAGTATCATCTGGATTTTCAGACCTTGATGGCTCACCTGGACGAGCTTCAGCCGAAACGACTGATCGTGACTCACATGAGCGAGGATATGCTCTCAAGGTGTGAGAAGATTTCCTGTGAGTGTGCAGAAGATGGGAAGCTTATTGAGGTGTAAAAGCGCACCTGAGTTCTTCACTCGCATGTTACCCCAGGCTACTTATGATCGACACGGGACAAGATAGTGTACGAAGAATCGTGAAGACCCAGAGCGGAAAGCAGAGGAAAGAGTATGGTACCCTGGCAAGCTTACTTGATCTGGATACCAACACGTTCCAGCAGGTTTCGGCTCAGTTCTGCCCGGTATTTGATTGGTTTCTTCTCTGGGCCATGGGAGTCTGAACCTGAGCTGGTAAGTAAGTGGTGTGTCTTTGCATACTCCAGATACATGGCAATCTGTTCTGGCGTATGAGCGGGGTAATAGACCTCGATGCCATCAATAGGAACTTCCTGGCGGAGCTCATCAAGCAAATTTACATCATAGCACGTAAATCCTTCTCCCCGGCCAGGATGGGCAATGAGACACACTGCTCCACTCCGATGAGCGGCATCAACGACAGCAGCAATGTCGTTAGTTGCCCAAGAGAAACCAGCGGCATCCATCATTTGCCCCAGAGATGTTCCTCCTGTTCCATGGCCATGTTTTTTTAAGAGGGCAGCAAGTTCATGGGGCTGCTGCGAGCTCGGTTTTTCTAAGAGTGCAAGCAGTTCATGGGATTGCTGCGGCTCTGCTCCACCCTCTTTCACACTCTCTTGCTGAAGAGGAATTGTATATCCTTTCCGGAGTAGGTTCTCATAGACTTCCCTGGTGTTCTCTTGCTGGCGGCGCGCGACATCTTGTGCTAAGTCGTTCAACGCGTTGTTTTCTGGATCAAACCCATAGCAGAGAACATCGGTCGGCTCACCTTTCCACGACGTGCTCATTTCCACTGCTGCAAGTATGGGCATCTGCTTGCGACTCGCAAGCTGTTGCAGCGATGCGACGGTATCCACACGATCATGATCGGTGATGGCTGCCAGGCCAAAGCGTTCACTCAGCAAGTAGTCGATCAAGTGCTCAGGAGTCCAGGTGCCATCACTGTAGATGGTATGCATTTGCAGGTCAATGGCAGCATCCGCAGCAAGAACGAGATGGGTCGTCAATGATTCCAAAAGCTCATCCTTTCATATTCATTTTATACCTTTGGCAATTCCCTTTCCAGTAAGCCCCCCAATGCCTCTTCTGAGGTGATTATTCATCGGCGGAAAAAGTTTAGCCAAAGAGGATTTTGCATACAGGTCTGGTACTTTGAGTACTTTGCCTGACACTCAACTATCGCTGGACTTGACGTGTCATGCCTAAGCCAAAGACATAATCCTCTTTTTCAAGCGACTTTCTCAGGAACCCCATAGGCCTACTTGCGGACCTCGTCCAAAGTGGATACGTACCCCATCGGGATAGGTATGACGTTTACGCTTCATACCGCCAGCAATGATGCTGATCTCAGATGCATCCTCCATAGGTACGAGAACCTTTTCTTTATACCCAGCCACACGGAAGGGAGTCTCTTCCAGCACATAACGATCAATCTCCTCAATGCTGACAGTTTCACCATCGAAGCGTGCAAGAAGCATGCGCTTTAGCAAAGAATAGTCAGGTTCGGGCTGGAAGAGTAGCAGTTGTTTCTGATCGGTGACATCCGAAAACTGATAGGTTCCGCTTGGGTCAACTGCCCACATTGCATCCTTCATGGCTCTCAAACCTGATGGGTGATTCGTACCAAAGAAGAGAAAGTAATCCGTCGTGTTACGCTTGTTGAGCATGCGAAACGAGCGTACATATTTAGCGCCGCCAACGGTTCTCAGTTGATCGCGGTACAGGTCATGAAGGCGTCGCATGCGGTCTTTACTATCACTCGATGCCGTTGCTATCTGCTCGCCATTCCTGCGTACCAAACAATGCGTCATATTGATATTCTTTCGTCGTGTAGTCGGCAGTGAGAAAACGATTAATTTCCTCATACATAAAGGTGATCAGGACCTCGCATCCATAATAACGCATCAAACGAGAAATGATGCTCATGGGCGTATCTGAGTAGCCAAAAGGATCAATGAAGGCAAAAGTAGGAGCTATGCGTAACCCTTGCTCCTCCAGTGAGGTCAACAATCCTGTCATCGTCTCATCAAAAGTACCTTGAACAACCTGGTACGTTGCTTGCTGCGGAAAGAGGTGTTGTTGCTTTCGTACCTCTAGCAATCGTTCGAGATACTCACACCTTCTGGCATCCTCTTCAATGAAGAGAAATGTGACCTTCTTTTCTCGAATCTGGGCATGGGCGTGTTTCAGATATGTATCAATCGCAATCAATGGAGATCCCGGTTCGCCACCGACATACTCACCAGGTCCTGCAAACCCATCAATGATAATCACATGCTCGTTGCGACTCGTCATAATTGGCAGCCACGCTTGCAGGTATCGACGGAGAATTTCGTGCTTGGCGCGGGTATGATCATCCATGTGCCATATAGTTGTCTTAGGAGCAGGCATAGCATATCCTCTAGCTTTCTACTGCTTGGCTAGGCATATCCCTCTACTGTCGGTGTCGGAGTCCCTGTGCTTCTATGCAAGCCAAGCAGTGTGGAGAGAAACACAATCACTTCTACACACCGATACTTAATTGAGCGAGCAATATGATGGACGTGATGCAGAAGCGAAGAGATGAGATAATTCTAGTGACAGTGTACACTATCGTCAACTTGTTCGCAAGAGGCATAGTGAGCATATATCGGGTCGGTAAGTAGTAAGGGTAGTCAGCTCTCTGACTGCTTACCTGGACAGCATTGGCAGTTCGCCACGCCGTACACGTTCGCGGTCACGATAGCTGATATGGCATGCACATGGCATACTGGTAATGTCCCCTGCTTGTAGAAAGAGGAAGGCTTCAGCAGGATCGGCCTTACAAGGAGTTGTGCGCACCTGAGACATGCCATAATGAGCGAGGAGAGCTTTGATCCAGTGGTAGAAACGCTGCTGCCGGTGTGCAGATGGGCGGAACTTGTGTGCCTTTACCGCAGGCTCCATCTCAGCCAACAGAGATGATACAACCTCTTCAGAGAATGATGAGCGTAGCACACCTGGCATCTGTGGCGAGAAACGCAGAATATCAACAGTGATCCGTTTCAAGCGAGATCCCAAGATATCCGCCATCATCGCGAACAACTCGTGGTAGTGTTGCTTATATCCTTCAATGGGTATAATCGGCCCCAGGCGAATTGTATGGTCCATCGCCCCGTGATCGATAGCCCAGGCAAGTCCCTTGAGCCGTGCCTCCGGTGTAGCCCCACCAGGCTCAAAGACAGCGGAGATAGCGGGAGCATTCAGACTGATTGCGAGCAGAGCTAATCGTCCTTCTAACTGCAAATAGGGTTCATAGACACCTTTTGTCAGGAAGAAGGCTACGATACCTCGTTCCGTAGAAAGATCAAGGATGGTTTGGACCAACGACCCTTCGCCATGCTCATCAACAAACCAGGGATCTTCTTCGACGGGTCCACCCAATTCTGCCCAGTTGACCACGCTCCCCCGTGTGAGCATGTCCAGTTCGGGGATAGCATCTTCCAAGTTCAATGAAATACTTTTGATGCCCATTCCTTGCAGACCACGCAGATAACAGAAGCTACACTCTGCCGGGCATACTCCCTGTGCGTAGTTTCCTCGCAGGAACCCGCGGATAGGCTCAGCACCGCGTTCCTCGTCCTTAGAACGTGTCCCTGCAATCCAGGTTGTCTTGCCACGCCGATAGGCCACAATCGGTGTCCATGTACCGCAGGTCGTACCCATCCCGCCAACGAACGGCGCAATGAACTGCGGCTTGCCACCACCACCACGCCTACCAAGGAGCACAATGCGCGTTTTGCGCTCTTGTTCTGAGATATCAGGCCAGTTTGCCCGATGCATCTCAAGTGCATTGGCCGCCGTATCGTTGCGTCCACGCTCAGAAATAACGTCCACTGACTGTACATAGGGACGCAGACGTTCCGCAGCTACCTGCGCGTTCCGCGCTTCATCTGCCGAGTGAACGGTAATCAGCAGTTTCGGCAGATGGTGTGGGGCGACATGCCAGCGATTCTTGATGAGGCGTTTCGCTCGTTCACCGGGCAAGCCAGTTGAGACAGCCGCATCGAGGGCAATAACGTCGATATCTGCTAACCGTTCCAGCATTACAGGAGAAGCGATCACATCGCTCCTGGCAATGTACGAAGATATGTCATAGGTTACTGTGTCAAGCACGCTCTTATGTAATAACATCGCTCACCTCCTTGTGCGTGTCCCATGATGAGATGTATGTACTTTGGAGAACAAATATTCTAACAAGGCCATTATACCATAGGATATTCCAGAAAGTCGAGTTCTGGTGCGCTTCTTTGGATGGGAGCGCGAACCATTCGTTGTTGAAGGTGGGCGCCATGGCTCTCCCTCTCAATTTGGGTGATCCCGCACATGACACCCGCGAAGGCTCGTCCATCACCTGCGTCATGTAGTGACACCCACAAGAGGTGCCACTACATATCTCATAGCCGCAGGCCTGTTTTCATTCTGCCCAGGCTGGATTATCCAGTATCTCCAAGCGCTTTCTCCCTAAAGTGAAACTGAGATTTTCCACTGAAGAGTGATATAAGGGAGTTACTTGCTGGGTAACGAGCTTTGGGATTAGGCCAAAGTGTAATGCGATGCTCCGCATCTGAGCGGCTGAATCCTTGCCGGGGTGTAAACAAGACAATGCCTGTCATCCAATCATATTGAGGATTCGGCCATATCCGCTCTTGTATCTTTTTTACCAGTCCATCCTCCAACAGTCGATTATGTCCAAGTCTTGATAACGAGGAGAAATGGCTTCCCCTTGTGGTACCTGGTCTTGCTTACCGATTCAAGGTGTTGCGTAGGGAATTAAATAGTAACTTGTTTGCCTCAGTTCACATCCTCCTCTGGCATAGTAGCAACACTTCGCTGTTGGGCAAATGCGCGGCCCAGACCTTCATTCCTTCCAGAGGTAGAGAACACCGCTACCGGAGAAGATATGTTGAAAAAAGCAGAAAAGACAGAGGACATATCCGGCGCGTTAATAGCTGGTAACGGTTCCCACCGGATTTCCCCGCCGCTGCTAAAGATTTCTCTGCCCGAGGCAGATGCATCAATCCGACGGAAAAGATGCTTAATCATTTGATCGGTGATGCCAGGAAAAGGAAGTGGGAACTGGATATGAACAGTGAGGTCCTTCTGCTGCTTACGTAGATGGTCTTTGAGAGCCATTGTGATGTCGTCTACCCCTTTATCCCAGTCATGAGGATTTGGACATGAAGCACAGTGACTTCAAAAAATACCTTGGTATCCGGTAGTTGCACAGCAAAATCGGAAGTCTTTGGTCGTTGATGATGCGTTAACGGAAGTAAAAACTCATCAGGCACCAGAGGATCCACGTCGAGCGGACTGACGTATTGAGCCAGCACAAATCCCACCTGAAACTCTGTAAGGTTTTCAATAAACTCCTTTTGCGAATTTGGTTCAAGGATACCTTCCACTTTTGGAAGGAAGATTGGGGCCGACCTTGGCGAAATTCGGCGCTCGAAGAGATTTAATACGAAAGCCATATCTATAAGAAAACAAGCCGCATGAGGACCGTCACTATCCCAATACTCCCCTAAAGGTCCTTTTGGTTTTTTGGTCCAAGAGGAATCTACCTTCGCGATTAGGGACGAAAGGTATACTAGTGCCTTTTCTAAGTCATCTTCTGTAAAGATGGTATCTGAGAGATCCACATGACCGGTTTTAAATGACATAATGTATTCTTTCCTGATAGTATAGAATATTCTCTAAGAGTCGAGTCCTATATCTCCCTCACTCAAAACCCCAACTCCCCCTGCCCCACCGCATACCTCGCCTTCTCCTCCATCACCCTCTTCCCCTTCTTCTTTGCCTTCGCCCCCTTCTCATGCAACCCCTGTGCCACCTCCTCAGCATAGCGCTCATGGTTCAGCCTCAGCAACCTACCCAGCACCTCTCTCCTCGCCGCCTCGCTGATCGTATACCGCAGCCCCTGCTTTGTTTCGTGGAAGCCATGCCCCAGGTCCAGTCATCCCAGCCATACGCCCTAGCCACCGCCTCGTCCATCTCTTTGTGCAGTTCGCGCAGGCGCATGATGTCTTCTGCCGTTTCGTGTGGGTCGTGGAAACGGTTGTAGGTTTTGGTCAAGCCTTCTTGGCGAGAGAGCATGATTGATTGGCGGTGTTGGTGATATTGTTCGCCGATGTCTTCAAGTCCCGTAAGTTCTCGGGGAAAGGGAAAGTTTCAAAGCAGTCGGAAGGCGTGTAACGACTGATCTTGTTTCAAGAGTTGAACCACAATGATCGTGCCCAATCATATGAAATGTGATTGATAACTGAGCAAAGTTTGCATCTGACTCTGAAGCGAATATACATACGGCTCTGAGTATACATATCCCAGTAGGCCCGAAGCACATATCATGATACTTTGTGACTATGGGATCACCAACACTCTCTTCATCTCCTGAATTGTAGAATAAAGGGCTGGACGATTACGTCACATATAGCCACCATTTCTCATGCGGCTCCAACTTATCAGGTTCTTCTTTCTCTCGTTCTGGTTTGACCTTTTCTCGTACAATCTTCATGCAATCAGGATAAGTTTCGGCTTGTTCAAGAGACCAATCGTGAAAATTAATTACCCAGCGGCTAGGCGACTGGTCAGGACGTGAGTTCAAATCTTCACCATTCAGATAGGGAAATAATACATCACGGTTGCGTGGGATCCTTTTGCAATTAAGGCTTGTGCTTCTTCTGGTTCCAGCACAAACCCTGTTCCATAGACATTAGAACCCATAAAGGATTTATTGGCATTATTAGCAAGTGAGATGATAGGGCTTACCTTCAGCAATATCTCTGACGAGTTAAGAAAGGAGTAATACCCTCAACCGACTTTTCATCCAACATATATGGTCCATGCCAATCCCCACGTCTCAACCAAATATGAGCCACTTCCAAAGCTAGCTGTCCCAGGCCATTTACGGCTAGGTACAGCACGTGGTATTGTCCAACCCACTTGTAGTTATTTGATCTAGTCCAACTTCACGAGTATCGCCTTGAGCAATAGTATTTGTTGCCAGTAATCCACATTGTCCATCTTGGCATACTAATTGGCTTGCTCGCAGGAAGAAATAGGCGCATAAGTCTGCACGTGCCCTCGCTTGCCATGCGCCAAGTATTCCACAAGATACTCACGATAGTCAGTACCAAGAGCACCTGTAATCTTCTTCCACCTTGGAAAGGAGGATTGCTTACAATCGCCGCAAAGCCTCTCTCTCTTCCATACCAATGCAAATACCTCAGGAAACTCAAGCGGCCAATGGAAAGGACGACGGCCCTTCAAAAGTTCGTCAACCTCGTTGCGCATTTCCTTAAAATCTTGCCCGAGCTTTTCCCTGGTCTGCTTCGGTAAATTTCTCGCGGCGCGTTCCTCAAGGCTCTACCAGCACGGTGTAGCGGACGTGGATGGTGCCCTTGAGCAGTTCTCTGCGCTTGGAGTCGCTCAAGGCGGTGGCGATGAGCAGTCAGCTCCCAGCTTGACCAGTTCCATCGCCTCTTCGGCCTCGGCTAGCAGGCGAGCTTTGGCTTCGATGTCGTGTACGTCGCGTTCCTGCATGGCGCTGATCTGGCGGCGCAGTTTTAGGGCGGTATCGAGGGCATCGTTGATGAGTGGCTCAAACCAGACCATCTGGCGGGGCTTGCGCGTTTGCTGGCTCGTTGTCCATTGACCAGGTGGTGAGCTGTGCGCAGGTTGACGCCCAGCAGCGAGTCGCCGCAGCGCAGGGCGTGGTCGAGGAAGGTGAAGGGCTGGTTCTTGTTGAGGGTGATGAGCCAGAGCGAGAGCTTGGCCATCTCGACGGCGAGCGGGTTCTTGTCCACGCCGTAGATGCAGCGTTCGCTGACCAGGCGCATGGCGATGGCCAGGCGCTCGTCTGCGTCGTTGGGCAGCAGGGTTTCGTCAAGGCTCCCGTTGAGGGCTGGCCCTCCGGCGTGATCTGCGGCTTGCCTGGCAGCCTCTGCTCGGCATTTTCCCAGGCCTCCACCAGCTTTTCGGAGAGGTAGCGGCAGACCTGCACCAGGAATGCGCCCGATCCCATCGCCATGTCGCAGACCTTCAGGTCGAGGATCTCCGCCGCCGGGCGCAGTTGCCACTCCTCCTGTGGTTTGCCCTCCGCCGGGCCAATGTAGACCAGCGGGTCGAGGGTATGCTGCACGATCGGTTCGGTCAGGCTGCGCGGGGTGTAGTGCGTGCCTGTGGTGCGGCGGTCGCTGCCCTGCGTGACGTAGACCGAATCGGCGGTGATGACAACGGGCTTGTCGAAGGTGTCTGTACGCAGCACACCAGCGAAGGGCAGCACGCGCTCAAATAATGCCGGGTTGTTATCACAGGCTGCCATCAGGTCCGCGCGGCTGAAGCGTTTGGGCATGGGCGAGACCGTCAGGGCATTCTTGATCGCGTTGAGCGTGCGACCCGTTTGCTCTTCCAGGAAGTCAATCAACGCTTGCTCGCCTTTCGCGGCCAGTTGCTCTAACGTGTCCAGTGCCACTTCGCTTTCGTTGGCGATCGATCCGAACAGACCCAGTACCGGTGTGGTTGCTCGACGGGCAGTGTGGTCGAGCAGGCCCTCGTAGACGTGGCCGATCTGCTCGATATCCAGGGCGCGAAACGAGAGGCGGCGCCGCTCGGCTGGGCCTCCACCTGGCACTTTCACCTGGAGGAATTGCAAGGCTTCCAGCAGGTGCAGCACGGTTCGGTTGTTGATCGCAAGGGGTTCAGCAGGCGTATCTCGCCAGGAGGTACCAGGAGCGCGCCCCTCTAAGAAGGGATAGCGGTCGGGGTCGAAAAGGTGACCTCCGTAGGCCGGAAGGCGCATGTCTTGATGCTCGACGCCGCCGTAGACGACGCGGAAGATGGCGAGCAGGCGGCTCCAGGCATCGTGCCGCCGCTCCAACACTTCCTCACCGGACAGATCAGCCTGCTCGCGTAGTAGGGCCTGGAGGGTGGAGACGGCGTAATTGCGGTCATAGAGCAGTTCGCCGAGCAGCAAGAGGCCGCGTTCCTCGGCTGACAGGAGGAAGACCAGCCGCATCATCACCGTCAGGGCCGCTTCATAGAGGTCTGCTTCTGATACATTACCCAGCAGTCTGCGGTTCTTATCCTTGTCGATACGGTCAAGCGACTGCACCAGCATTTCGACCGCCCGGCGCACCTGGTAGCCCAGCTGGTCGGTAACTTCCTGCTGGTTGCTGGCACTTTTGGTGAGCATGGCTTCAAGGGTCTCGTCATCTGGCACGCCAAAGAAGCGTCGCACGCCCAGCAGGCTGCGAAAGGCTCGCAAGCGTGATCGGTTCCTCAAGCCAGAGGGCGGCGTACCAGGAGGCAAAGCCCGTCGTCTCGTTGGGCGGCGCGTCGACCAGCATCCAGCGTTCGCCGTTGGTGACCAGCCCCAACCGTCACCCCTGTATGGCGCAGCAGTTCCATCATGCGCGTGGCGGGCGAGGCTTTCCAGTGCAAACCGGCGATGGACTTGTCCAGGTCCTGGCCCGCCGGATACAGCTTGATAAGCAGGTGCGGCTGGTGATCATCAGGAGAGATCAGTGCCATGTCCGGCAGCAGCGTTTCGCCGTGTTCCGGCATATATGCCCGCAGTCCGGGTGGCAAAGCCTGGCCCTCGGCAAGCACCTCTCGCGGCATCTCCAGCACGTTTGCCAGCACGAAGCGCAGCCACTCGCGGTGAATGGCTGGCTCTGGGCGCACTCCCGCCTGGTTATCGGCCCATTCATCATAGGCCATGCGCAGCGTATGCCTCAGCTCCGCCTCCTGTTCGTCCTTTTCCAGTCCCTGTGGAAAGACGGAGAGCAGCACCGGCATACTGAGAAATGGGCCGGAGACCTCGATCAGCGACAGCCACTCGGCGTGTTGACGGGCAATGGACATGATACAACTGCTCTTTCTAGTGCATAATCAGCAGATCTTTTAGGCAAAAGCAAGGTCTTGCCAAGCCGTACAATCATTGATAGACTGATGACGGCAGATATCTGTCGTTGCAGCATCTCCCAAGAGGTGCTGAGGATTGAAACTAGCGTGCCATGCGTTCCGGCACAAGATAGGTCACGGCGACCGGGAAGAGGCGCGGCTGCGGGTCGGCAAAACGCCTGCGGATATTGGCTCGCTCCTGCTCAATTTCGGCATCGATCTGTTCAGCGCGTTCAGCCAGGGCAGACATGTTGCGCTCGAATTGTTCCCGCTCTGCTGTGCTAAAGCCAGCCAGTTGCAACTGTACCACCTCCGGCTGGCGCAATTCGGCTAGAATCGTGCTGCGCAGTTCGGTCAGGATGGTGGTGATATCGCTCATCTCTTTCTCTGCCCGTTCCGCCAGGAATTTTTGCAGGCCGCTCGTGCGCTCACGCATGCGAGCCTCCAGGGCTTGCAGCAATGCGTCACTGTGCGTTGGCCAGAGTTCTTGCAGGCGTTGCTGCATCTGTGGCGAGACCGTCTCGGATCGGGCTGCCTCCAGCACCTGCTGGACCTGTCCCACGTTCATGCGGGCGAAGCGTCCTTGCCGCAGGTAGCCGCCCGCGGTAATCAGTTCTTCGTGCAGGCGTTGATTATCGCCACCCAGGAGCAACAGCCGGCCGTGCGCGATAACGGCGGGCGTGTCCAGCACAACATTGGGTACCACCCGCGCCGTCACGCGGTAGAGTTTGCGCTGGCTATCGGGTGACCAGACCTCGGCCCGCAACAGGCGCAGCGACATGGCGACCAGCCGGTGGTTGAGGTGAGCCAGAACGACATCGTCTCGTCCACTGGCGGCATCGTGGTCAAACACGATGGGCCGGTCATGGTGCGTGAAAGGATGTTCCAGTCCCTCTTTGCATGCCGCCCAGCTTCCGCGCAGTGCGGGAACAGTGAACACTTCAATGTTCGGCTTCTCGCCGTTGGGGTCGTGTAAGATCATGCGCGAGAGGGGCGGCTGCCCTGCCAGCTCCAGGGCGGTCTCAACGACTGCCCGCACGTGCTCCGGCGTCAGGTGCAGCTCGTACCGGCTTTCCTGCAACTGGTCGTGCAATTTGTCTATCTGTTCCTTCAGCCTGCGCTCGAACTTCAACAGGCTGCGCAGTGGCGTGGCCTTTTCCTCGGCAACACGCGTTTCCAGTCGCCGCCTGCGCCCAAGCATGGCATCCTCCACCTGTTCGGCAATCACCGGGCCGACCTTGCCCAGGTCCTCGCGAATGGACTCGACCTTGAGCACGGCTCGCATCAAAAATTCCAGGTCATCATCCAGCTCCCCAACATGCAGGTCTTCTCCTACCGGGGCGTTGCGGAACTTGCTGCTGACAAAGTGGTAGATGTTGACCTCGGAGGCACGCTGACCGTGACGGTCAATACGCCCGTTGCGCTGCTCCAGGCGATTGGGATTCCAGGGGATCTCGTAGTGAATGAGGCGGCTGCAATGGTTTTGCAGGTCGATCCCCTCGGAGGCGGCATCCGTTGCCAGCAGGATACGCACCTTCGATTCGCGAGGGTCGGCCTGAAAAGCCGCTTTGATCCGTTCGCGATCTTCGGTTTTCATGCCCCCGTACAGGGTGAGCAGGCGTTCCGGTTCGGCCAGGCCCTCGCGTTCCAGCAGGTCATGCAGCCACTTCTGGGTGGCGCGATACTCTGTGAAGATGATCACGCGCTGCATTGACCATGCACCCCCGGGCTTGATCGTGCGGTGCAGCCAGGCGATGAGTTCGGCGGCTTTGTTATCGGCACGAGTGCGAGCCCTCGCGGCCCATTCGCGCATCTGGACGAGCAACCGCTTTTCGTCGGCGGATGGCTCGCGGAAGAGCGGCGCGGCGGCCTCCAGGGCAACGGCGTTGGCCTCTTCCAGTTCGTCGTCGTTGTCAGTCTCTTCTTCGGCCTGCTCCACCTGGCGGCGCAGGATGCCGATAGTGGCTTTGAAGGCCGATGTGCTGCGCCTCCGGGCATTGGCCAGCGAGTTCTCGTGCTGCCTCAGCGTGGTGGCAAAGGCCTCCGGCGAGGAAAAGAGGCGTTTCTTGAGCAGCTTCAGCACAAACTCGGTGGCGTACTTCTCCACCTCATCAGAGGTTTTCGCCAGCCGCGAGTGCGTGTACGCCTGCAGGATGCGATGCACTTCGCGCTCCTCCGCGCTGTAATGCACTTCGATGGGTTCCAGCGCCCGCCTGGGGAAACGCGGTGTGCCATCCCAGCGAGGCGGCAATTCAGATTTGAGGCGGCGGATCATCACCGCGTGCAGTTGTTCGCGGTTGATCTTGACCCCCCTGGCGAAACGCTGGTTGTCCAGCAGTTCCAGCAGCGCGGTAAAGCTCTCGGAGTAGCCGTTATGGGGCGTCGCCGAGAGAAATAGCTTGTGCTCAAAGTGGGGAGCGAGGCGGCGCAAGGCAAGGGTTCGCTGCGAGTCCGTGGCGTACTGTCCCTTTCCCGATGGAGCGACGTTATGGGCCTCGTCGACAATGAGCAAGTCAAATTTGCGCGGGTAGGTCGGCTCGCCACTGGGTGGCAGCACTTCGCTGAAGAGGCGCAACGGACGCTCGCGCTTGAGGAAGTCAATCGAGGTGATGAGACGAGGAAAGTGTGTCCAGGGATTGACGTGCAGCCCTCGCTGGCGGCGCAGGTCTTTTAAAAGCGTGCTATCGACGATGCGAAATTCCAGGCCGAACTTGTCGCGCATCTGGTCGCGCCACTGCACCTGCAGCGCAGCAGGACAGACAATCAGTATCTTGCGTGCACGATGACGTATAATAAGCTCCTGGCAGACCAGGCCCGCCTCAATGGTCTTGCCCAGCCCGACATCATCAGCGATCAGCAAGTTGGCGCGCGGCATCTGGATGGCTCGCACGACCGGGTCAAGCTGGTAATCTTCCATCTCGACGCCACTGCGGAAGGGGGCTTGCAGAGATTTGATGTCAGCACTGGAAACGGCTCCCCAGTGTACCGCGTTGAGAAAGGTATCCAACCGCTCGGGAGCATCAAAGCCGACGGGAACGGGAAGCGCGTTCCTTTCGGTGACTTTGACGCCCGGCTCCACCTCCCAGATAACCTGCAGTTCCTCGCCGAGATCGTCATCCTCTACTGAGGCGAGCGAGACCAGGTGCTGACTCTGCGCGGGTTTGAGTAGATCAGAAGAGAGCGTTCCCTGGGAAACATCGACCACTACGTAACGACGCTGCCGCACGTCCACTAACTGCCCCGGCTCAGGAATGTTCAAAATCAGGCTCACAACAAGGGTCTCCTCGCTAGAAATACATCATCGTCTTTTTCAAGGAGGGCGACAAGCATCCTTTGCTTTGCGGCTAGTAGGATACCTCTTCTCACTTTTCAGAAAACTTCATCCATTATACATAGTAAGTAGCAACTATACAATATAGAAGCATAAGAGATAGATAGGTCAGTACCAACGGATTGCGTTGTTTGAGAAGCAGGTAGTGTGTCATCCCATTTGGACACCGGGATGCTTAAGAAGAGAAGATGTATTCTTGACAAAGAGGCACCTTTACCTTGCTCGCCTTTCAGGGTTTTCTGACCATGTCCATTGCGCACGTTGCCTGTGGCATCACTCTTTTTGGGGAGTCCCCGTTATGCTATACTAAGAGAGAGTTACACGTGCCAAATCAAGCCGTCTTCACCTTTAGTGCTCTCGTCTAGCCCGAAGATAAGAAAGAGAACATCCCCTGCCTTTTCGCTTGTTGTCTACTCGCATCTGCTAGATTGAGGTCGGATGAAGATGAAACTCTCGCATAGGAGAAGTTCCCTGGAGCTCACTCGCTTTGAGGAGAACACGGCAGACAAGATCAGAGCGCAACACCTCACTGCTGCGGAGCCCTCTCGTAGAGCGTTTTATAGCCGCATCGCACGTTTCACTGCTGCAATTGCGTTCTTGCTCTTAGCTGAGTTCTTTACAAGTTGTAATTCACAGCAAGAGAAAAGCATCTTGCGTCCTTCGGTGCAGATAAATGACACCGATGTTATTACAAATACAAGATATATTGGTGATGCATTTACTCTCCCTGGACAGATGGTTTCTGCCTCATTAGCGCCTGACATGAATAGGCTCCCTCCCTATGCTCCAGGCATTTCGTTCCTGGGAATAATTGCTCAGGACACCTTGTCTTCTGGCTGCGACAGTGTCAAACCATGCGATATTGTCTTAGTAGGGATGTTTAGACAGAATAACGGCACGTTCCGCTATGGCTATGAGATAAACGGGTCAAGATACTATGCTGGGGGACATGTACTAGCCTCGGATTACAGGTATGATATCCACTTCTATCTGAATGAAGAAGGCTTAGTTACAGATCCTACTTATCCGATAGGAAGAAGGGTAAGGTTTGGCTACGACTTCCAAATTTCGCGTGGCTGGGATAGTTCCGTCCCGATTCAGGGGCTTGATAGCTCACCCATCTATGCCAATCAGCTTTTTGTCGGAGGCATGGACGAGGGCAATAATGTCCAACTTCCCTACAAAAAACAACTCCAATTGCTCATCTGGTCGCCGGGAAATGTGCAGACACCAAGCGTGATCTATAAAAATGGGGACGATACCAGTCAAGTGAGCTCTCAATATAGTGATACTGAAGATTGTATTGTCCTCACACTTAGCGGTAGTTATTGAACAACAGCCGAGTAGGTTACCTCTCGAGGAGGATTAAAGTTGTAGGTTCCATCTTCCACAAATAATTCCAGGTATCCACTTTTCCAGGCGACGTAGAAGGGATTTCCGAGAAGACTGCCGTTCGGGTCGCACTTTTCTGACAGAGTGAAACTTGGACTTGAAGAAGTTGCCACGGAGATACAATTCATACTTACTGGCTGATGAGCAAGAGGAATTTTATCCACTGGGCAGAATTGCCCAATATCCGTGTCATAATTAATAGCGTTGCAAGTGAACTGCGTAATCGTGATTGTTTTCGAGACTGTCCGTAGGGCAGGTGTGGCAGAAGGAGGTAAAGCTATAGCGAGACTACGTACAAGAAATCCAAAAAGAACCAACCATCAGGGCCAAAGCCAGGAAAAGCAATTGCTTCTTGGACAAGTGGTTACTCCTTTCGCCACTAGGGTTTTTACACAACCGATTGGTAAGGTAATCTAATTGTACAGGAAGAGTTCCATGGTTGAGCGGCAAGGTTGCCGCTTTCTTTCCAATCCGTAACTCTTCAGACAAAGACAGCCCTGAGAGCAAGCTTTTAGCCCTGTAGACCAGGAACGTTTCTTTTGTCGAAGAGGGCTCCTTTGAGGTTTGTTCCGCTGAGGTCGGCCCTGCTGAGGGCTACCCCGGTGAGATTGGCTCCGCTGAGGTTGGCCCCGGAGAGATCGGTCCCCTTGAGGATGGCACCGCTGAGACTTGCCAGGTAGAGGTCGGCTTCCCTGAGGCAGGCGATGGTGAGATTGGCCCCGGAGAGATCGGCTCCGCTCAAGTCGGCTCCACTCAGCGTTGCCCCTGTGAGGTTGGCCTGCCTGAGAAGGCTCTCGCTGAGGACTGCCTTGATGAACTGTGCCCACCTGAGATCGGCCCCGCTGAGATTGGCTTCCCTGAGGGTCGCCCCGTTCAGCGTTGCCCCTCTCAAGCTCGCTTCCTCGAGATCGGCTCCCCGCAACGTTGCTTCCCCGAGGTTGGCTCTGTCGAGGTTTGCTCTCTTGAGATCGGCTCCCCGCAACGTTGCTCTGGTCAGGATCGCCCAGTACAGGTTCGCCTCCCTGAGGCAGGCGCTGGAAGATCTGCCCCGCTGAGATCAGCTCCTCGCAGATTGCCACCGCAGAGATCTGCCCCGCTGAGATTGGCTTCCTTGAGGGTCGCTCCGGTGAGATCGGCTCCCCTGAGGATGGCCTCACTCAGGTTCGCCCCGCTCAGGTTGGTCCAGGTGAGGTCCGCTCCAAAGAGGTCAGCTCCGCTCAGGTTTGCTTCCCTGAGGGTCGCTCCGTTGAGTGCAGCCTTGATGAGGATGGCTCGATTGAGGTTGGCTCCGGAGAGGTCAGCTCCTCCCAGATGCGCTTCCCTGAGGGTCGCTCCGTTGAGTGCAGCCTTGATGAGGATAGCTCGATTAAGGTTGGCTTCGGAGAGGTCAGCTCCCCCCAGATGCGCTTCCCTGAGGAACGCCTCACTGAGGTTTGGTCGTCCCGCGAGATGCCTGGCTCGCCACGTATTCCAGGCACGTGCACTTTTCTTGAGAAGCTTGAGCTGGTGTCGATCTGCCATGAGGTCACCTCCTCTCCTGAATTACCAACCGCCGCCGCGATCAGCCCCTGCGCTTTAGACATGGGGATGAAAGCGGCATTCCTTATTGGGAGTGGGGCTGTAGGGTCCTACTCCCTCTTGACAATTTAATTCGTTTACAGTAAAGTATCTACTATGAGAACGTTTGAGTATCGCCTTGCTGACATGCCCCCGGCATATCGGGCGCAAGCGCTTCGCGTATCCGAATAAAGCCCAAGCCAAAGCCCTCATGGGGTGTTTGATCGCGTCGCGACATCTCTACAATGAGATGTTGGCTGCCTCCAAAGAGCACTATGAGCAGACAGGCAGGTTTCTCATGAAGTATGACCTGACCGCCAAGTTTCGTGGTCGCGGAGGCGAGCATGTTCCCGCATCTACCGTGCAGATGTTGGCGGATCGCCTGGATAAAGCGTTCAAACGGTTCTTTGCCATACGTGAACTGGGTGAGCGAGGTGGTTTCCCCCGCTGGAAGTCGCCCAATCGCTGGCATTCCATCCAACTGAGGCAACATAAAACGGACTTTCAACTTGCCCCTGATGGCAAGCATCTTTCCGTCCCCAGGAAGTTGGGTGGCTCCATCAAGATCAAATTGCATCGCCCTATCGAAGGAACCCCGAAGACTGCTCACCTTGTCTTGCGTGCTGACGGGCATTGGTATGCTCTCATCGTCTGTGAGACAGAGTCCCATACAGAGCACCTTCCAAATACGTGTGAGCATCCTGATATTGGCATTGACGTCGGACTCAAGTCCTTCTTGACGGACTCGGAAGGCCATACCGTCGAGAATCCGTGCTACTACCGCAAGAGTCAAAAGACGCTCAGGCGCAAACAACGCACCATAGCACGAAGGAAGAAAGGCAGCAAGCGTAGACGGAAAGCTGCTAAGAGTACGGCACAAACACATCTCAAGATCAAGCGCCAACGACGTGATTTCCATTTCAAGGCTGCCAAGCAGTACACCGAGCAGTACCATCATATCGCTGTCGAGAACCTCAATATCGACGACATGGTCAAGAACCATCATTTGGCAAAAAGCATCATGGATGCCTCCTGGGGCGCGTTCCTCGATATCCTTGAAGATAAGGCTGAGAGAGCTGGTCATCAAGTGATCCGAGTGAACCCCCGCTACACCTCGCAGAAATGCTATCGGTGTGGGGAGATTGTCCAAAAGTCGCTTTCTGTGCGTACGCATATCTGCCCGATCTGTGGCTACGTTGAAGATCGCGATATCAACGCCGCCAAGAATATTCTCAAAGTCGCTCGGCCAGGGCATGGCCGTCAGGCGTTAACGTACACCGATGGGTGCAGCGTTGCCTGAGAAGCCCCCAGCTTTAGCTGCGGGGAGTTGTCACACTTTCATTATATGATTACAGAGAAGCGCTCAAAACAAATTCATCTGGACACGCCATTGGGTTTGCTGGGGGCCGAAGTATTGACACACAGACGCCATCCGGGGGATGGTGTGCCCCAGACTGCGTCGCTGCTCCGCAAGCTTCGCTGAGACCCCTACGGGCGTGTCGTCCCCGATCGTGATATCCCGAGTATCTGGTTAAAATACATAATCGGGTCCCTACGCCCCTTTATAACAACTATTTCATACGCCCCGATTATCTGGTTCTGGCTAGCAAACGCGACTGTGTGATGTATAATGTTTGGGTCCTCTATGGCCGATGATAAAAATGAAAGGAAAATATGTCATGGCACGAAAAAAATCACTGGCGAAATGTCCTTTCTGTGGCACCCCGACACAGCCAGGAGCTGTATTTTGTGCTAACTGTGGCAACAAGATAACCTCTGCTTACGACCCCTCCATCAGCATCTCCGATTCCCAGCTTATCAACACTCTGGGAGATGCTGCACTTGTAGGAAGCTGGTTCGTCTTTCTCAAAGCCGAGTGGCTGCAGCGTTCAGGTATGGATACCATCCTGGCAACCTCTGGCGTTGCAGGCGTTACCCCTAAATCCGCCATTCTGTTTCGTGGGCAAGCCAAAGAAATCAGGCTGCCGGGAGCATGCATCTCACCGAAAGCCTTGCCACGTCCACAGCTCGTTTCGCTCACTTGCGACAAGGCACTCTACCGCGCCAATCGCGATACCGTACGCCTCTTAATCGCCGCACCGCAATTGCCCAACAAGGAACTCAAGCTCAAACTGCGCTTGAGTGGCAACCCTTACGCCGACTATCCCGTTACCCTCGATGAATACGGACTTTGTCTCTGGTCCATGCAAGGGCTTCCCGAAGGCGAGTATGAGGCAACGCTGGAAGGTAACGAAGCCGACGTTTGTCGCTTTGAAGTTGCAGAGTATCGCCTGGCTCCCTTGAATGCAGAGCTGGTTGAGCAGCAACTCAGTGGCGAGACACTCAATTACACACTCTCGGTGACGGCCTTCGGCCAGCCTTATAGCGGTCCCGTTGAGGTGGAGTTGCAGGAGCGCGGACAGCGCATTGGCAAACGCGAACGGCTCGCCTGCGACCGTGAAGGGCGGTGCACGGGTACGGTCAAACTCACGGGCGCAGGCCCATACACGCTCAATGTCTTCGCCGGAGAACGAACGGCTACGGTGGCCTTGAAAGGCTCGGAGCAGGAGCGCCGCGAGACCCTGACAATCAGCGAGCTCGGTGAGATACGCGAACTGGGCCTGTTGCCGCTGCCAGCATCGGACGAATGCCGTGGGATGTACATCATGCACGGTGGCTCCAACACCGAACCGTTTCTCGTGCGCAATGTGATTGGCCGTGAGGTCGAGATCACTCCTCGTGTCGATGCCGACATGCTGCGTGTGGTGATCATTAATCCGGCACGCGGGACGAGCGAGGAAAGCCTGCACGAGCAACTCAAGGTGAATGACACCATCCGCCTGCCAATCCCGGCACCCTATAGCATCGTCTTGCTCGGCGCGTTCGTTGAGGGCAAGACCTGGGAGGGCTGGTGTGCCGTCCTGCGTCCTTCTGATCTCCAATTGCAGTGCCAGGCTCCCAAAGAAGCCAGACCAGGCGCTCGTATCACGGTGACGCTCAAAATGGGGCGTAATTCATCACGCCCGTACGAGCGTGTCGTGCCGGTGCAGTTGATTGTGAAGGATCAGCGTTTGATTGCCCCCAGCGACCCACAGGTCGAACTGGCGGCATGCATCAAGAAGAACCTGGGTACATGGAGTGAGCAAGCGGAAACAGGCGAGGTCGAGCAACAACTGTCTCAACTGTCTCAACCGCCGATGCCCTTTCGTCCTCGCGTGTTTGCGGCATCATCTGCCATGCCGGCAGCTTTTCCTGCACAACCTATGGCAGCACTCCCGTCTTCACCTGCTCCTGGATTCGCACCTACAGTACGCTCAAGGGCGGCTCGCGCTGACGAGACATTCATGGGTTTGCCGAAAGGCATGACAGCGGGGAATCTTATAGAGGCGGCGCAGCGCGAACAGACGCAAACCGCTACCAAATCGCCACCTACACCCGCATTGACGAAGGTCCGTGTGCAATTTCCAGAGATCATTTACAACAACATCGTCAGGGTACAGGGAGAAGCAAAGGTCACTATTACGCTGGGCGATAGTATGACGCGCTATAGCATCGAAGCCTTTGCGCTTTCACCCGAGATGCTGGACTGGCAGCGCGCAGAGACGACACTTGAGGCAGTGCAGCCCGTCTATGGCGAACTGACCGTCTCACCATTTGTGTTCCCAGGTGATCCTGTAATGGGACGGCTTGATGTCGGAGCTGCATCGGGCGAGACACTCGTCGAGGTGCGCCACGATGGTGAGACCCTGCCACTGTTCCTTGCTGATGGCACTGCAGTCACTCCGGATCTGCCCATACCCTCCGGATCGGTCTTGCGTTTCCCGGTGCGTCCAGGCGCGATTACGGCGACGGTGCGTGATGCTCGCACTGGCGAGGCAGACGTCAGCGAACGCTATGTCACAGAGCCTGGCAAGTTGCGCCACATCATGCGACGTCTGCGCTTACTCACTCCTGGTGATGAAGTGAGGTTACAGGAGGCACCAGGGCGGATGCAGGACGGAGGCAAGCTCACGTCCCTACAGCCCATGCCAGGGCTGGAACGACCCTTCCAGTTCTTCGTCGAGGGCGCGGCCAAATACCCCTATGGCTGAATACAGCAAACGTCGGCCAAGGTCTTGGCCATGTATACTGGCTATATCACCAACCAGGACAACGTAGAAGTTGCACGCGACTACGAAGCCGCCATTCTCATCTGGTACAAGCGGCTCAAGAGCATGTACCTGCCACAGAGTGGCTTCTGTCTCTATCCGCCGGAGGAGGGCGGAGCAAGGCACCCCGATACCTACTGTGCGCCCCTGGGTGTCAAGCATCTCCTGACCCTGCCGAGCGGCGAACGCTCCGGGGTAAAACAGAAGGCTCTGCGCGAACTGCTGGACGACATTCGCAGTATGGTGAAGGATGCTGTCGCCTACTACAAGATCGAGTACCCACCCAGGGAGATCAAGGACTGTCATGCAGCCTACCAGGTACTGGCCAATGGCGCGTCACAGAAGGACAAGGATGCTGCCGCAGCCTACGTGCGCTCACGCCTGGTTGAGCAAGATGGACAAACCTACGTCGAGGTACCCGCCGATCAACTATCCTACCGCTTATGGGGCATGGCCGTCTCTACGCGAGAGGAGACGGCCTACGGGGCAGCAGCCTTGCTCGCCACGCGAGAGCCGGGCGATCTTCCCAGGGCCATTGCTGCGACCAACTACCTGACCAGCCAATTGAACGAAGAGGGACGGCTCTACAGCACCGTTGATACAGCGGCATGCCTGGCTCTGATGATTGGCTTGCGCGACGCCGGTGTCGTCAGCGATGCCGGTGCAGGCCGTGTGCTGCTTAATGGAGAGGAGATGCGCCTGGCCGATGCGCTGGCCTACACTGGCAAGGTCGAATCACTGCGCTGCCTTGAAGGTGTCATCGCAGTGCAGGTAACATCGGAGGTCATTGAGGACTGGAGTGCTTTCAAGAGCCAACTGCACGCTGAGGTGCGTCTCGAACGCAAGGGCCGTCCACAGCACCACCACGATAAATCGGGTGGCTACAAGGTTGGCGATGAACTCGACCTGGTGATCAGGGTGCCGAACTACGAGCCAGGCCTGATTGCCCATGTCTGCCTGCCGGATGCGCTGGCCCGTATTGTTGGTGGTGGCCAGGTCAAACGTTTCAGCCTGGACTTTTGTGAGAAGAACGTCTTGCGTGTGCCGCTGGCGGCAGTGGGATCAACTCTCCTGCCAACGGAGAAGAGCGGTGAAATCGGCATGAATCTGCTCCGCTGGCTAGGAATTGGCGGCAAGAAAGAGACGAATGTACAGCACTGGGCAGTGATTGTGCGCAACATGTTCAAGGAGGAGCAGGTGGGCAATCCTGGCTTACTGGAGGTGGTTGTGGAGTAGAAGAACCTGACGGGGGCTTGCCCCCGCTCAGGCCAACTCATCATAGCCAGAGGCCCAGTCCTTCTCCTCGACCGTCCAATTCGTCCGCCCACGCTTCATGATCGAGATGTGGGTCATCGCCGAGTTGCGGGTAGCACCGTGCCAGTGCCATGTTCCTGAGGGGATTGTGATCACGTCGCCTGCTGAAACGGATTGTTTCTCGGCTTCGTTGGCAACGATCCCCCTGCCCTCGATGATGTGCAACACCTGGTCCTGTTCGTGGATATGTGGCCTGGTCCGTGCGCCCGCACTGAAATAGACGTTCAGCAGGTCAAGTTCGCTGCTCTCAGCCGAACCTACAAGGCTCTGGGTGTTCACTTCACCATCGAAGTAGTTGGCCCGTGATGCATCGTGCTTTGCTTGAGTTCGGTCAATTCTGCTAATCTTCATTGTTACCTCCTAAAAGCGAAACGAGAGGAAATGGAATGAGATTATTCGTACGACCAGCTTCCCCCCGAAAGAATAGAGACTCTATTAATGATCCACTCCTTCAATGGTAGATGCCGCTTCTTCATCACCGCGCGCTGCTGCCCAGCGCAGCACCTCACCTGCCATGTAGAGCGAGCCAGTTGCGCAGATCAAGTCGCTGTTCTCCGCAAGGTCTAGCGCAAGGTCCATCGCTTGATGGCTGTCGCTGGCAGTTTCTATCTTGACATTGGGTGCATGTTCGGCAAAAGCCGCCTGCAACGCTTCGATACTGGCAGCGCGAGGACTCGCCATACGCGTCAGTACTACAACATCAACCTCAGCTAGCGCACGGGCTATTCCGGCCAGGTCCTTGTCACGGAATAAGCTCAACACCACGATCAGGCGATGCATAGTGAACGAGTCACGCAGCGCCTGTATCAACTTCTGCATAGAGTCGGTATTGTGCGCACCATCAACAACAATCGTCGGATCATGCCCAATGACCTCAATCCGTGCAGGCCAGCGCACCGCCAGGAAGCCTGCGCGTAATGCCGCTTCATTCCACACTATGCCGTGCTCGCGTAGCATATCGAAAGTCGCCAGCGCCGCAGTAGCATTTTCAAGCTGGTACTCACCTCTCAGTGGTATCTCCAGTCCTGAATAGGTCTGTGTAGGTGTCCAGATGGTGAAGCGCTGGCCCTCCTTGCTGCGCTTCTCCAGGCGATAGCGGTAACTGAGCGCAGGCAGTTGACCCGCCTCAACCTCTACCTGTGCAGGATCGACCCCGGCAGAGCCGACACGCACTAAACGCGCCTGCTGTCGCTGGCAGACAACGGCAATCGCCAGCAACGCCTCTGGAGCCTGTGCAGAGGTCACAACCACGCCGTTCGGCTTGATGATGCCGGCCTTCTCAGTAGCGATCTCTCTCAAGGTGTTACCCAGGATTTGCGTGTGATCATAGCTGATCGAGGTGATCACAGAGACGAACGGTTGTGTCACATTGGTGGCATCCAGGCGTCCCCCCAGTCCAACCTCGAGCACGGCATGCTCAACATGCTGGCGCGAGAAGTAGAGCAAGGCCAGGGCAGTTGCCACCTCGTAGGTGATATATGGGCCGAACTCGTGTCGCTCCTGTATGGCTTCAACTGCGGCCCGAATCTCAGATACCAGCGCCGCCACCTCACTCTCGCTGATGAGACGACCGTTGACACGCATGCGCTCGCGAAACGTATGCAGGTCCGGTTGGGTATAGAGGCCCGTACGCACACCTGCCTCTCGCAATACACGCTCAATCAACGCGGACGTCGAGCCTTTGCCTTTGGTGCCTGCGATTAAAGTGCAGGTGTAACTATGCTGCGGGTTGCCGAGCAATTCGAGCAAGCGTAACTCTCGGGGCAGATTCTCTTCAGGATTGCGGGTATACGGACCACCGCGCTCAAAATCGCTAAGGCTATAAAGATATGCCAGCGCCTCTTGATAATTCACTCCCTCTCCTGCCAGTTTGCATTACAACAAATTATGCAGCTTTGTACCTGCGAATATCTGTAAGCACACCGCTCTTTTCTGCTTCCTCGGCAATCTGAAGGAGGCGTTCAGTAGTATGCTCATCCGTATACTCCTCCCCACAGTTGGGGCACACCAGTTTGGGAACATCCTTGATCACTAATGTCATCCCATCGCGCTCAAAAATGGATGTACCTTTTCCTTCTTCGAGTTGGGCTTGTCTACAAATCACACAGATCATTCATGCCTCCTCTGTACAATAGATTGTCAAGAGTTAACAGTTTTTTGAAAGTGCTTAAGGTATAAAAAATCTTCTGCGTATAATCGCATCGCTCATCCTCACAACGCGCACCATCTCACGCACATCGTGCACCCGCACGATATCCGCTCCTTGCGCAATGCCCAGGGCTACCGTCGCAGCAGTTCCCTCCAAACGTTCTGAGGCCGGTACACCACCAAGGACAAGGCCTATCGTCGATTTCCGCGATGTGCCCAGCAAGATAGGCCGCCCCAACGCTCGCAACTCCCCCAGGCGACGCAGCAGCGTCAAATTCTCTTCGGGAGTCGTGCCAAAACCAATGCCTGGATCGATGACGATACGCTCCCATGCAACGCCCGCTGCCAGGGCAAGATCGATGCTGCCGGCCAGGAAGCGCACTACATCGCTGACAATTTCTCGTTTATGGTAGCCACGCATATTCGCCATCAGCACCACCGGCACACCACGCTCGCTCGCCAGGGCGGCCATATTGGGATCACGACGCAAGGCCCAGATATCGTTGACCATGCAGGCACCCGCATAAAGCGCTTGTCTCGCCACCACCTCCTTATAAGTGTCGATTGAGATCATCACCTCTTTGGGCAATGTATCGTACAACGCTCGCACAACAGGCACCACACGTGCCAGTTCTTGCTCTACGGAGATAGGAGCAGCCTGAGGTCGGGTCAATTCACCGCCGACATCGATGATGATAGCCCCATCCTCAACAAAGTGCTGCGCCTGTGTGACAGCGCGCTGTATGATCGCATCCTGTGTGAGAGTATCTTCAACCAGGCCATCCCCCGCAAAAGAGTCAGGCGTCACATTTACGATGCCCATGACATAGGTTTGCTGGCCCCAATCCAAACGGCGCTCACCCCAGACGGTCGGTGGTAGTGTTGACATAACGAACTCCAGCAGCGTAAAAATGAACCACACCCCATCATACCGGGTGCGCGTCAGATTTTTGCGTCGAGGTCACCCCCAACTCCCCAGGGCGGAGGCAAGCTCACGCCCCTACTAACCGCGCAGCAGCCTCCTCAGGGGACAGTAGGGGCGTGAGCTTGCCTCCGCCCTCGTCCTGGTCTCCTCCTGCAAAAATGAACCATACCCCATCATACCTTTTTCATTGCCTCAGCGCAAACAACCATGCTATACTATTTCAGGTATCTTTATTATCTATTGTGAGGAACACATGCCAGATAAAAACGAGAATGAGCGAAGGAGCGGCAGCCTTGTCACTGCAACGCGCCGCTGCCACGAATGTAGCGAAGAAGCCCTCGGCCGCTGCCCCGAGTGCCGCCATAGCCTCTGTCAAGACCACTTCCCCAAGCAACAGCACTCACCTTGCGCTGAAAAGCAAATGAATATGATGCACACCCAGGTCTGTTACGTGTGTGGCATACAAGTCTACCCCGACCAGTGGTCCATCTCACGCACGACACACTTTATCGACCCGTACAAGTGCCGGGGATGTGATCGTTTTATCTGTGATGAACTGCATACCCGCCGTAAACTCGAAGATGTCACCATCGTCCGCGAGGGCCTACGTGGTCACCGCTATCAATATACCTCCCGCTACTGCGATCTCTGCTCACCGTTCTACCAAATGGGAGGAATAAAAGGAGTGGCACGCCTGTTCGTCATCGCTGGAACAATCGTAGCAACGATATTCTTCTACTTGCACCATTGACGCCAAGAGAGGGATATGTTTCATTTTTTACACGTAGGAATTAGCCTGCCCCCGCCAGGTTCCCTACGCGACGCAAAATTATGAACCCCACTCAGAAGAGAGCTAATACGCCATGACGTTATCTTCAATCATACAGCCCGTTCTCCTGCGTCATCAAGCAGAGATAGATGCAGCGCTACGCCGGACGGTAATGCGTGTGAGCAATGCAGCAACTCGCGCAGAAATTGCTCCTCTACAGCCCTTTTATGGACAGATAGAGTATCACCTGGGCTGGGTGAATGCCGACTTCTCGCCATCGACTGGCCATTCCGGCAAACTGCTGCGCCCAACATTACTTTTGCTGGCATATGAAGCAGCGGGAGCCTGGGGACTTGCCGGTGAGGCAGAGGAGGGAATCTCTCACTCCGCTTATTTACGACGTGCTATGCCGGCGGCTGTGGCCATCGAACTAACCCATAATTTCACCTTGATTCACGACGATATCGAAGATGGTGACACCGAACGTCACCACCGCTCGACGTTATGGAAGCTCTGGGGCATCCCCCAGGCTATCAACACGGGCGATGGTTTGTTCGCGCTCAGTCGCCTTGCATTGTGGGGACTGCTCGACGAAGGAGTAGAGAGCGCCAATGTTGCCCATCTTGGGGAACTGCTTGACCACGCCTGTCTCACAATTGCAGAAGGTCAATATCTCGATATCAGTTTTGAAGGCCATCAGGATATCTCCGTTGACATGTACGTGGACATGATTAGCCGTAAAACCGCTACCTTGATGAGTTGCGCTGCGGAAATGGGCGCACTGCTCGGTACACGCAACCAGGAGACCATCGATCGTTTGCGCAGTTTTGGACATGCTATTGGCATAGCCTTCCAGGTGCGTGACGACCTGTTTGGTTCCTGGGCCAGCACAGTGGAACTTGGTAAGACCCCTGCAGGTGATATCTATCGCCGTAAAAAAAGCCTTCCTATCTTGCATGCACTCGAACTAGCTAGCGAACGTGATCAGCAGCTCCTCCGTAACATATATGCACAAGAGGCGCCTATCACAGATGAACAGGTTGAAGCTGTGCTGGCCATTTTCGCACGTGTACAAACAAAAGCCTACTGCCAGAGCTTTCTTACTGAACAGTGTCGCCTGGCTCATGACGCTCTAAAGAGCGTGCCACGCAATGGAAGTGGCATGACCACTCGTGCACTCCAGGACCTGGAAGCGCTGGTCCGCTTTGTCGAAGATATCGCAGTGTAAAATCGAAGGAGAGTCTGCATGTTATCACGAATGCTCCGAGCCTGCTGCCTATGCGCTTTTGCTCTCGGCTTCCTATTGCCTGCTACAGCCAGCGCCAGTACATTCAGGATAGCGTACCAGCAACATGGTATTGCAGACTTTCCGACGGTCGACCCTAACTACATCTATGACCAACTTTTCTACATGGTCACCCACTATCAGCATCGCGAGGCAGGCTTCGACAACAACTTGCCTGTGAACATCAACGGGCACGATGAATTTGCCGCTTACTGGACAAAGGAGATCGTGCATGACCTACAGGGCTTTGGGCCGCAGGTCCGGCGCGATCCATTTCCGGTGCTGGGCTGGCTAAACCGTCCAGCCACCGTGCCAGCTTTCAATGTGGAGGTGAGCGTGCCCGGAGTCACCCACCCTGAGCAAATCGTCGTCATCGGCTGCCACTACGACGGAGAAGCCATCTCAACCCAGTCAGCAAATGATGACGCCAGCGGCTGCGCCATCGAACTCGGTGTCGCTAGAGCGATGGGTATCTACTGGCGTAGCCACCATGTCTATCCCGCACGCACCCTGCGCTTCGTCATCTTCGACGCTGAAGAACAGGGCCTGTATGGCTCATTCCACTACCTGAACAGCACAGTCAACGGTGATACCAGGAACATCGTCGCCATGTTCAATGAAGAGCAGAACGGCATTGCCTACCCCTTGCGTTTTCTGGGGAAAACGTCCAATCCTCTCCTGCCCTTTTATATCGATATGTCCCCCTTAACGGACAATGCCCTGTATCCAGCTCAGAGAAAACTATCCCAGGCGCAACGTGACAACATCACCCATTTCCATGTGTTGATGCAACAAGCCGTCATCGTAGCCTTCATGCAGTTTCAAGCCCTGGGTTTTCAATCGCTCACCTACCACAACGACACAAATCAGGATGTTTCGCAGCCGATTTTCGCCCCTGATCAGATCAGCAATGTCCACCAGGAAGATGATACCACTGGTGGCAGCGACCAGATTCCCTTTACCCTGGCAGGCCTACCTGATGCGACCTTCGTAGGCAACTCCACCTACTACGATCAGAATCCGCCACCCTGGTCGTATCCTTTCGATCAAGCGCAGGACACCATCCAACTGATGAACACCTTTGCCAGTGGCAGTTCACAAAAAGCCCAGGCTCTCGTCCTGGCGCTGGCGCTCCCGGGCATGCTCACCACCTGGATGCTCAACCAGCCTGATATTCTTGGCCAGGCTCCCGCAGATGGTAACCCCATCGCCACAATCAGCGATATCGGGCAGACGCAGGTCGGCCAGAATATCTCCCTGGATGCATTGACATCCCTCGATCCGCAGGGCAACCCATTATCCTACGCCTGGAATTTCGGTGACGGCGCAACCGCTACCAGCGTAGCAGTGAACCATATATATTCGGCAGCAGGAACCTATACCCTGACCCTGACCGTCAGTTCAGCGACTGGCAAACGACGTATCAGCAAGGTAATTGACGTCGTCACACACTCAACGAACTATGCCAACCCATATGCAGGGAGTCTGCCAGATGGCAACCCGCCGCACAATCCGGCCGTTACGTTGCCAACACCCAATAATAATCTGGCAAGTACAACCACTACCCAGGTGAATACTACGGGCAGTTTCCCTATCGGCACAATAGTCTTCGTGCTGGTAGCTATACTGATAGTGGGCTTGCTGGTTGTTGTAGTCCGAAGAAGGCAACGCAATTGAATTTGTGAAATGACCTTGTCATGTCACAAACACTATGTTACACTAAGGTTCGACTCACACGTTTCCTAAAAGGTTAGGAAGAAACAGCGCACCTTTGCTGCACGTTGTCAGGGTCTAACTATAACGTACATGTACCACAGGCAGTCAGCGCTGACTGACACATCTTTTTGGGCCCAAGGAGGACATTTTTAATCGTGAATAACAGCATGTATATTTTCGTGCCCATTATCGTGGGACTGCTCGCAGTGGCATTTGCAGCCTACCTGGCAAACTATGTCCTGCGCAAAGACACTGGCACTCCCGCCATGCAGAAGGTCGCCGACGCTATCTTTAAGGGCGCAATGGCCTTCCTCTACCGGCAGTATCGAACGATCGCTATACTCGCCATTCTTGCCGGCATCTTAGTCGGCATAGTGCTCTTTCTGCTCGGTCAGGGTAATCCTCAGTGCAACCAGTTTTGTCTGGCATGGCACACCAGCGTCGCCTTCTGGATCGGGGCAGCCTGTTCCGCCCTCTCCGGTTACATTGGTATGTACGTCGCCGTGAGATCCAACAGCCGCACAGCCAGTGCCGCTACCCGCAGCCTGGGCGAGGCCTTGATGGTCTCCCTACGCGGGGGGGCAGTCTCCGGCTTCCTGGTGGTCGCGCTCTCGCTGCTGGGCGTCTCGCTCGTCTTCACCATCTACGGTGGCCTGTCAAATCCGGCCCTGGCTCCTTCGCTCATCGTCGGCTTCGGCTTCGGCGCAAGCTTCGTAGCCCTGTTCGCGCAGCTCGGCGGTGGCATCTACACTAAGGCTGCCGACGTCGGTGCCGACCTGGTCGGTAAAATAGAAGCTGGCATTCCTGAGGACGACCCGCGCAACCCCGCTGTGATTGCCGACCTGGTGGGCGACAACGTCGGCGACTGCGCTGGCCGTGGCGCCGACCTCTTTGAGTCAACAGCTGCTGAGAATATCGGCGCGATGATCCTGGGTGTTGCGCTCTACCTGGCTACAAAGAACATCGGCTGGATTCTCTTCCCGCTTGTGGTGCGCGCCTTCGGTCTGATCGCTTCCGCGCTTGGCCTGCTCTGGATTCGCCCCTCCGTAGTGGTTGAACCCGACAAAGCCGCAGGCCGCGACCCAGGCGAGATCGCCATGAACCAGCTCAACATCGGCTACTTCATCACATGCGGCGCCTCCATCATCGGTGTCTTCCTGGGTAGCTATCTCCTGCTGACGGGTATCACTGCGCAATTACTCCCGGCCTGGGTCTGGTTTGGCTTTGCAGGAGTCACCGGTATCCTGTTGAGCGTTGCCTTCGTCTACATCACACAGTACTATACCGCTGGCACATGGCGGCCCGTGCGCGAAATCGTCGCCGCGACGCTGACCGGCCCTGCCACAACCATTATCACCGGCGCAGCCGTTGCCTTTGAATGCGTTGCCCTCCCAGTACTGGCGATCAGTGTCGCTTTGGCGCTTTCCTACTTCTTCGGCAGTCGGGTCACTGGTTTGGGAGCCCATGGTGTGATTAGCGTCGGTGGTATTTTCGGTACCGCGGTCGCTACCATGGGCATGCTGATGAGCTGTGCCTATATTCTCGCGATGGATACCTTCGGCCCCATCACCGATAACGCCGGAGGTATCACCGAAATGGGTGGCGGTGCCGAGTCCGTGCGCGACATCACCGATGCACTGGACGGCGTCGGGAATACCACGAAGGCTCTGACGAAGGGCTATGGCATCGGCTCCGCGGCCCTCGCTGCCTTCCTCCTCTTCAGCGCCTACCTGGATGTGCTCTATACCCTCGAACACAACAATTCCTCCGTCTACAGTGTTGACCTGGCCGACATCCCGGTCTTCATCGCTGCATTGATTGGCATTACCTTGATCTTCTTCTTCAGCTCATTGGCGATCCGCGCCGTAGGTGCCGCAGCCAAGCGCATGATTGAAGAGGTACGCCGCCAGTTCCGCGAAAATCCGAAGATTATGGCCGAGAATCCTGCAGATCGCGTCGATCCTGACTATGCCCGCTGCGTCGATATCAGCACACGCGGCGCACTACGCGCAATGATCTTGCCCGGTGTCGTAGCCGTGCTCACACCCATTGCCGTAGGCATCATTCTTGGCCCGCAGGCCGAAGCTGGCCTGCTCATGGTTGGCACGATGGGCGGTATCGTCCTCGCAACCTTCCTGAACAATGGTGGCGGCGCGTGGGACAACGCCAAGAAATATATCGAGGCCGGCTACCTGCGCGTGAACGCCGAGGGTGAGATGATTGGCCGTCTCGACACCAGTGGCACTGTGCTGGGCAAGAAGAGTGAACCGCACAAGGCAAGCGTGGTCGGCGATACCGTCGGCGATCCCTTCAAGGATACTGCTGGCCCGTCACTCCACGTCTTGATCAAGCTGCTCAGCACCATCACCCTGGTGCTCGCTCCCCTGTACGTGTACGTGAATACGATCTTCCCTCATCCGTAGCTACTACAAGGGGAGGTTTTTCGGAAAACCTCCCCTTGCAACAAACTACAACAGTTAGGCATGGTTCAATTTGGACGAATTGTCCTTGACAGTTTGAACAGTCCCACCGTGTCACCCTGAGCCCTTCGTTTCGCTCAGGGTAAACTCCGCGAAGGGTCTGTCGCCATCGGCAGCCAGATGCTTCGCTGCGCTCAGCATGACAGGGCTGGACCTTTCTGTTGCTGAGGAACTGTCAAGTTCTTTTGAACCGTGCCTTAACAAAAAAATACCAGTGAAGGATGCCCCTTCACTGGTACCTTGTCCGTCAGGCGTTTAGGCCAGACTAGAAGTTAATCTAGTCGCCGTGGTGACAGTAGCTGCTTCCACCAGGATGCCCACTCTCAGCGTAAGACGCAAACGCGGTGGTGGTGGCGGCGGAAGCAGACTAAGTGGCGGTGGTGGCGGTGGTGGTGGAACTCAGAAGGGAAGAAGAAGTTGCAATTCCCGAACTGGTCTCCACCAACGAATGTTTCTAAGGAGTTGCAGTTGTTGAAACCACAGCCGCTAAACTGACAGCTGTTAAAACAGCCGCCAAAACAGCCGTTTCCAATGCCACACTGGTCAAACTGAAACTCACCAAAATTACCACACTGGTTAATTCCAAAGCCGGGGAAAAATCCGAAGCGGCCTCCGCAATCGGGTCCACCACAGCGCGTACTTGCATCCATTGCTGATGCAGAAGACTGCGCTGATGCCGTTGATGCAGTGTGTGCTGATACCGTACCGGTAGAGAGTACCATACCAAACACAAACACTAAACTAGCAACAAAAGCCAGGAGCATTGTCCTAAAAGGAGTAGATCGCCGTCGCATATGTTTTTCTCACTTTCTGAAGGAGGAGAGCCTACCGTGTTGTGCGGAAACTCTCCGCGGTAAACATTTCCAAACAGTTTATTGGGCAACATCTCGATTACCCACCCGGACCGGGAAGATCGCGCCTTCTTATAGGCGTCGGCTACTTCAGTGGTCCCAATGCTGGCAGGCAGATTTGGCATTGCCAAAGGTCCAACCAGGGCTAACTCAAACTATTATAGACTATGGGTTGCCGCCTGAGGGCACTATAATATCTATATCATAAAACAGGTGGTTTTGCAAACATGTGGCAGGTACTAATTCCCTTTTGACATAAGATTTCTGCCTACGCAAAGCGGGCTGTGATTCGCCAACGGTACCATTGTGCTGGTATACTGAATTGCATATTTGATCAACACAGCAGTATCACGAGGGAGTGAAACACATGACAATAGACATCAGCGATATCGAGAACATTGTAGCACAGCAAAATACCTGGCGGCAGACTCAAACCATCAACCTCATCGCCAGCGAGAATACCCCCAGCGAAGCGGTGCGCCGCGTGCAGAACTCCGACTTCATGGGCCGCTACGCCGAAGGGCATCCGAATGAAGGCGATAAGGTCAATCGCTACTACCAGGGAACACGGTATATCGACCAGATCGAGCGCATGGCTACTCAAGAGATCATCGACCTCTTTGGCGTCAAGCAGGCCGATGTGCGCCCCATCAGTGGTAATGCCGCCAACACTGCGCTTGCGCTTGGTTTCCTGCGCGGAGGCGATACCATTATTGCCAACTCGACCGACGCGGGTGGACATATCAGCCATGGGCCGGTAGGCGTGTTTGGCCGGCGCATTCAACAACGCGGCCAGTCACTCATCATAGGTCGGCCAAACTTTGTCAACCTGCATTTTCTGCCGTTAACAGAGGATCATTACCATATCGATGCGGTAAAAACCATTGAGCTGGTTGAGCGTGTATCACCGCAGATCGTCATTATGGGTAAGAGCCTGTTCCTTTTCCCGGAGCCTGTCTCGGAGGTGACCGCCTTCTGCAAGACGAAGGATATTCCGTTGCTCTACGATGGTGCTCATGTGCTGGGTCTGATCGCGGGAGGTCAGTTCCAGTCACCGCTGCAAGAAGGGGCGACGTGGATGACGGGCAGCACACATAAGACGTTTCCTGGCCCACAGCGTGGCGTCATCCTGGGCAATTTGGATGCAGAAGCGGAGAAGAAATACTGGCCTGCCGCCGATCGCGGGGTCTTCCCTGGTTCCTCCAGCAACCATCACTTGCACTCCTTGCCTGCATTGCTCGTGGCCATCCGTGAGATGAAGGCGTTTGGCCGTGACTATGCCCAGCAGATTTTACACAATGCGCAAGCACTCGGACGCAACCTGGATGAGCTCGGCACGCCTGTCGAGGCGCGTGAATTTGGCTACACACGCAGCCATATGATCGCCGTCAATGTCTCGCAATGGGGTGGAGGCGTTGAGGTTGCCAAACGGTTGGAGGCCAACGACATTATCGTCAACTATAACATGCTTCCCGGCGACAGCGATCCGCGCAACCCTTCCGGCTTGCGCATCGGCGTGCCCGAGATGACACGCTTCGGTATGGATGAGCGTGCTATGGGTGAGCTGGCGCAGTTGATGCACGATGCCATCCGTGGCAAGAATGTGAAGTCCCAGGTGAATGCACTGCGCGGTCGCTTCACAGAAATGAAATACGTCTGAGGGATGTCTATATTGCCATATCACTCCCCAGACTTTCCATTTCCAGCACAAAGTATAGATCATGTCGCTCGATCCAACCGGGGTCCTCGTCAGCGCTATCGAATGCGCCAATAAACGGAGCAAGTGGATCATGCGCTGGATCGTACGCCGCTGCATGTGCAGGTGTAGTCGATTCTACCCGCTTCAGCAGTTCTACTCCTCCTGTGACTAATGCCACGAGCAAAGCATCTGGAGTTTGCCCACGTTGTGCAGCGAGCGAAGGAAAGGCATAGGGGGCCGATAAATCGGCGATGGGCACGATGAATTGGCCCCTACGGTCATTTTATTCACCCGGCGTGATACCGTGTTCCTTGAATAAGTTCAGCAGCCACTGCTCGTCGTGGATGGGCACACCGGCTTTTTGGGCCTTGGCGAGTTTGGAGCCGGCATCCTCACCGACGATCAGGTGGCTGAGCGATTTGCTGACACCGGTGGCAATGGTGCCACCGAGCTTGACAATGGCCTCTTCGGTGACGGGACGCGTCATGGTGCTCAGTCGCCCAGTAAGCAAAAACGTCTGACCTGCTAATGGCCCGGTCGTTGTGCGCTGTTCTTCATGCATGTTCAGTCCGGCCTGGCGCAGTCGCTCGATCAGCGCGCGATTCTTTTTGTCTTGCAACCAGGTGTAGAGGCTATGGCCTATGATCGGGCCAATGCCGGGTGTACCAACGATCTCTTCTTCGCTTGCCGCCAGCAGCCGGTCGATGTTGCCGAAGGCATTTGCCACGATCAGCGCCGTCTTCTCACCGACGTAGCGGATGTTCAGGCCAAAGAGTAGTCGCCAGAAGGGACGCTGTTTGCTGGCCTCGATGGCGGCCAGCATGTTATCCGCACTTTTCGCCTTGACGCCTTCCAGCGCCAATAGTTGGTCGCGTGTCAAATCATAGAAATCGGCGACGCTTTTGATGTAGCCAGCGCTTACCAGTTGCTCGCACATCTTCTCGCCGATGGTTTCGATGTCCATGGCTCCGCGTGAGACGAAGTGAATGATGCCCTCAAGATTGCGCGCCGGGCATTGCTCGTTTGGACAATAGGCCATGGCCTGGTCTGGAATGCGCACGATTGGAGTATTGCATAAAGGGCACCTTTCCGGGAGGTGGTATACCTCCTCTTTGCCGGTGCGTCGCTCTACGATGGGCTTGACCACCTGTGGAATGACCTCACCTGCACGCTGGACGAGCACCCAATCACCAATACGCAGGTCCTTGCGCTGGATGTCGCCTTCGTTGTGCAAGGCGGCACGAGCAACCGTGACCCCGCGGATGTTGACCGGCTCAAGCATCGCCCAGGGATTCACAGAGCCGGTGCGTCCGATGTTCACGCGGATATCGAGCAGTTGTGTAGCGACCTGGGTAGGGGGATATTTGAAGGCGATGGCCCAGCGCGGGTCTCGTGCTACTACGCCTAATTCCTGTTGTTGGGTCAGGTCGTTGATCTTGATAACCACGCCATCGATCTCGTAGGGCAGATTGAAGCGTTCCTTTTCCCATTTGTTGCAGTAGTCCATAACCTCGTCGAGAGTTTTTGCCAGGTGAATATGCGGGTTGACAGGAAACCCCCAGTCGCGCAGCAGTTGCAATGCTTCCCATTGGCTGCTGACATCCATCCCTTGCATGTAGCCAATCTGGTAGGCGAAGAAGTCGAGGTGACGTGTGGCGGTGACGCGTGGGTCCTTCTGTCGCAGCGAACCGGCGGCTGCATTGCGTGGGTTGGCAAACAGGCGATTATCAGTCATCTCTTCATTCAGCTTCTCAAAGCTCCTGGTGGTCATGTAGATTTCGCCGCGCACCTCAACCTTGTTGGGGATTGGCGCCCCGGCCGTGCGTAGTTTTTGTGGAATGCTGCGGACGGTACGAATGTTGGGTGTCCAATCCTCTCCAACCATGCCGTCGCCACGTGAAGCTCCGACGGTGAGCCTACCATGCTCGTAGGTGAGGGCCATTGCCAGTCCGTCAATTTTGAGTTCACATACGTATGTAAATGTCACACCAGGTAAGATATTTTGTGCGCGTTTGTGCCATGCCCGTAATTCTTCTTCACTGCGTGCGTTTGCCAGGCTCAACATGGGGATAGGATGCCGGTGTTGTGGCACATCCTGTACAGGGCCAGCGACGCCACCTCCGACACGCTGTGTAGGCGAGTCCGGCGATTGCAGCTCCGGGTGCTCCTGCTCGATACGCTGGAGTTCGATCATCAACTGGTCATACTCTGCATCGCTCAACACGGGGCTGTCTTTGACAAAGTAATAATAGGCAGCTTCTTCAATCTGGTGGCGCAAGTCGGCAACGTGGGCGGCAAGTTGTTCTGCTTCGTTGCTACGTGACTCCGTATCCCCAGTTTGGAGTATCTGAGTGTCTTGTGAATCGGGCATGGCAAACGCTCCTCATCCAGTTCAGTATTTCATCTGTATGAAATTATTCTTTTGCAATCTCTTGATAGTGGAACACGCTGGGTGAACCCTCAAACAGGCCGTTGATGTGGCTGCGCCATTGTGGGAAGAGCGGCCCACCACGGAAATCGACAGTATGTGTTTCAAGCGAGGCCCATGATACGGTGAGCATGTACTGCGCAGGGTTCTCGATGCAGCGTGACACATGGATCGAGTGGCATCCTGGATGTTGGCGTATGACCTCGATGCCGCGTAAAATACCCTGTCCGAGTTCGTCCTCTTTGCCTGGCACGGCAGTGAAGATGGCAATTTCTGTGACCATAGAGGGGGTCTCCTTTTTTGGTTATATGGTATCACGGGATGCAAGACTGACCTGGCGGAAGCTTGCCTCCGCCAGGATCATTTACACGCTCTGTGAATCCCCCCAATCGCTCTGGAAGGTCTGCTCAAGGGTATTTAGCACATCCTGGTCTGAGACGATGATGCCCAGTTCGCGGTTCTGATCGAGGGACTGCGAGGAAATGTTCTCGGAACCAACAAAGGCCTCGTGTCCATCTACCACAATAATCTTTGCATGCATGTACAGGCGTGGGTCTTCGCGTACCTGTATGCCTCCCTGTTTGATGTTGTCGATGCCCTGGCGGTTGCTGTCACCTGATGAGCCACTCGGAGCAGGGAGTATCACCTGTATCTGCACGCCGCGTTGTGCTGCGCTGACAATGGCCTGTTCAATACTACTGTCCTGCATCTCCTCTGCCTCGATCAGCAGCGTGTGATGTGCACTATTGATGAGCGAGGTGAAGTCGCTGCGTGAATTGACCGGGCTGACGACCAGGTTGGGATCGTTAAATTGTGCTGTGGTGCGGTTCCAATCGGCGTTAAAGATGGTGATGACCGCCTGTACGTCTTGTGGGTTGGTATCAACAATATCGTATTCACGGTTGTCCTGGTAACTACTGCCACTGCCGTAGCCGCCAAGAGCGGAACGGGTAAAGTTTGAGGTCATGATGTAGGCAGTAGTGCCATCGATGATCATACCTTTCTCGTGAGTTAAGGCGAAGGCAGGGTCAGTCTCCTGCGCCTTGACGCCTGCGGCAGTCAGTTGATCGATGGTGCGTGCAGGTGGGCTTCCGCCAACGGGATGAGGCTCGAGCATCACGCGCACATCCAGACTGCGGTTGGCTGCATCTTCCAGGGCGCGGATGACATTGCGGTCGCTCAGGAGATACATCTCTACCCAGACAGATTTCTGCGCCGAGTCGATGGCGTTGACGATAGGTTGTTCACCGGCATCGGGTTCAACGAACACTCGCACACCGTGTGCACCGGAGCCTACGATGCAGTTGCTCTGGCAGGAATTGTTGCCTGTGCTGCTCCCAATGCCGATGCCGCCAGGAGAGGTAGTTGAAGGTGTAGAGATGTAGACGTTGCACCCGGCCAGGAGCAAACACAGGGCAAAGGTTACGATAAACGTGAGTAATGACTGTGCATGATTGGTTTTAGTGGATGATGCCTGATTCATGGTTACTGCTCATACTCCTTTCTAGCTATCAGGTACGTCTTCGATGAACCCGGTCACAAGGACTTCGCGGGCTTTTGCTAGACGCTCTTATACAATACATTCTACGCATGTACCTGTTAGATATGATACACCAAAAATCGGGACTCATACTGTTCCGGTGTTTTTTCAAAGTAGCAGCCTCCCACTTGTTTTTCAACCCTATATTTGTGGTAGAACCAGAACCACAGCTTTTGTTGACAGAAGAGGCAATAAAAGATTAAAATATCGACAAGCATCAAAACCTGGAAATGTAGTTATGGCTCTTACCTCTGTAAACTCCATTGCATCTCACAGATCGAAAAGAGGGTACTATGGATCCTTTTGCGCTTACCGCGCTTACCGCACTTGCCAGCCAGGTCGTAGGCATACTCGCTCCTCTCATGCCCTTCTTTAACAAAGCAACCGATGCTGTCGCCAATAAAGTTGGCGAGGATGTCTACGAACAAGGCAAACACCTGTATGACGTCATACACGCCCGTTTTGCAAAAGAAGCTGACAACGGCAAGTCAAGTAAAGTATTGCAGAACTTTACTGAAGACCCCAAGGAATACACTCCTAACCTGGAAAACAAACTGCTTCAATTGCTTCAGACCGATCCGAACTTTGCCAGTACCCTCAGCCAGATCATCAAGACCGGCCCCTTTCAAGAGATGAACTTTGGAGATGATGCAAGTGTCGAAGATGTTCATCAGGATAATGAGCGGGGACAAGGCACTCAGAGGATGAAGGCTGGCGAGAGTGCAAAATTCAAAAATGTCTCGCAGAATATCGGCCCAAGGAAGGAGCCGAGAAAATAGGCTGGTGATAACGTTTATCGTAATGGACCTACATGGATTAGTTCCCAAAGTAGGAAGGGTCTACCCATGTCATTGGACGTATTTGTTGGGCGAAAAGACGAGCTAGAACGATACCGGGAATTTCTCAAAAAAGATACCCCCTGGGTGCTCATTATCAGGGGATTAGGAGGAATTGGAAAAAGCACGCTCCTGATAGAATTGGAAAAACAGATCCCGCAAGATACTTGTGTTGTCAAGCTTGATTTTGCAGAGGAAACACCTCGCGAAGACTACTTAACATCTCTCGGCAATATCTCACAACAGGTTGAGCGCTATTGTGATGCCGAACGAACAGTGGAGTTCAAGAAAAGCATAGTAACCGGGCGTCTTGAGATTGGCAAAAGCGCCGCCAGGGGCAGAATCGATATAATAAATCAGAGTATCAAGGTAGGGAATGATGCAAAGGTGAGCGATACAGCACTCAATGCTGAAGCAGGAGAAGCAGCCCCACATGAAACTCTTCTTCAAATGCGAGAAATGGCCAGAGAAATGTTCTATGCCCAGATGAGAACATTCTCTCTGAAGCGTCTGGTCATCATGCTAGATAGCTGCGAATGGATAAATGAGAAGACAGCAGCGTCTAAAGCGGCTCGGTGGGCTGGAACTGAACTGATCAAAGGGCTACGATCCCGCATGTTAAGTCAAGGTAAACAGTGTTTCGTAGTGATGACAAGCCGCGTGGAACTCGAATTAGAAGGTATCAACAAGTCAGAACAAAAGCAATTGCAGCTAGAAATGCTGGACAAAGCAGATGTGAAGCAGTACCTGGAGGCTATGGAGGTACACAACCCTGCTATCCAGGACTACATTTATGACATGACGTATGGTCACCCAGATAGTATTGCCATAGTCTGCAATATTTGGGATGAGAAGTGGGACAGACGGTCCTTCACCCTTGAGGACCTTCCCAAATTAAAAGATCTGTTCTATGAGCGTGCTATGTGGGATGTGATAGACAAAGATATAATGGAGCACCTCCTCAAATCGCCGCTTGATAAATTAACTCGCTATGGCGTGCTCTTGCGTCGTTTCAACCTGCCATTGTTACAAGCAGTCTTCCAAGAGTGGCTTCCAGAGCCAGAAGCAAGTTATCGATTCAACCAGCTCATTCGTTATCCCCATGTCGAATCCGTAGGCAATTTTAACTATACCTTCCACAAGCTGTTGCGTGAAATCCTGGCACGCTATATTCGGAAGCAAGAGCCTGAAAAATGGAGAGGCTATCACGAACTTGCGTTAAACTTTCTTTCCCCGAAGGGAGAATCGCCCCAAAAGCCATTACGGTCGCCCGACTGCTATTACCACCTGCTCGCCTATGATGAAGAACTAGGGGTTTCCTACTGGAACGATGTCAAAACCCGTGCGCCACAAGAGTATATCGATGAATTAAGAGAAGCTGCCCGTGATAAGACATTGAAGCTCACGCTGGCAACAATGCAGTGCATGGACATCCTTAGAGATGCCATGGGCAACATTGCATAGAGTGGGAGGTAGCATGTCGGAGGCACTATTTGTTGGGCGAGAGCGCGAAACAGACCTGTATAAGCAGTTCCTTGAGAGAAAAACTCCCTGGGTACTCATTATCACCGGGTTGGGAGGTATAGGCAAGACCACCCTTCTGCATCGGCTGGCTGATTATACCTTGACAGAACCTACTCTGTCTAAGACAGGAGTCGTCACGCTCGATTTCGCAGATGAAGAACTTCGCAATGATCCCATAAAACTTCTGGATAAACTCACGAAGGATACTGCCGCCTATTGCGATGTACAACAGATTGATATCGAATTCAAGAATGATCTACAGCAGAACTTTGATCAACTCGCGCAACTCAGCAAAGAGAGGATACAAACAGGTGTCAGCGAGGCCGAAGACCCGGCATTACGAGAAATACGCCGCCAGATGCGACAACTGGCAACGGAAGCATTTTACACCCAGATAAAGACGTTTACGTTAGATCGATTGGTCGTGATGTTGGATACCTGTGAATGGCTCAACGAGCCCGAAGGGATAGAAGTCGGTCAGTGGGTACTGAATGAGCTTATTCCAGGCATACATACTCGCATTCGGCAGAAAGGTCGCCAGTTTTCCGTCGTAATGGTCAGTCGCATACAACCCAGGTTAGATGTGATCAATGGACAAGACCAACGACGTCTTACTCTATCCATGTTAGGCAAGGCAGACGTGGATCAATACCTGGAGCAAATGGGGATGCAAGATTCCAACCTTCGTCAACGCGTCTACGAGGTGACGCATGGTCACGCGCTTTGTATCTCCATCATTGGCGACTATTGGCAGAATCGAGCAGAGCAATCGCATCCATTTACAATTGCAGACCTGCCTGAGCTAGAATTACAAGAGATCAGTGAGATAGCGTTGATACGGTTTACCAACGAACGTGTACTCAGACACCTCAAAACGCCTTTTAAGGAGTTGACCCGCTATGGAGTGCTCTTACGTAGTTTCGACCTGCCACTGTTAAAAAATGTCTTCCCTGAATTGCTTCCAGAATCAGCAGCACTTGAGCGCTTCAATCAGCTTATTCGCCACCCCTACATTGAGTCTCGTGGAAGTTACCGTTACGCCTTCCACGAACTGGTGCATGAGGCCCTGACTGAAGAGACTCAAAAGGAAGAGCCTGAAGCATGGAGGTGCTATCACAAGCGTGCGTTAAACTACTTTACTACTGTATCACCTCACTCGCCTGACTGGTATTATCACCTACTCGCTTATGATGAAAAGCAGGGGCTGATGGAATGGCAACAGGCTGTACAAGAGGCCCGAGAAAGTGGGAAACGTGAATTTATTGGTGCATTGTTACAAGCGGCGCTGGATAAAGCTCTAAAGCTCTCACCGGCGGCACGTGCGGAGATTGTATATGAGCAAGGGCGCTTCAACTATTACGGTGTACAGTATTACACCACCACTGCAATGCGTAGCAGATACAGCACTACCTCGGTGAAGTCAATCCATTTCTTCAGAATCACATTGTTGAAGCCACTTCACAGCTATCATTCAAATGGCCATCTGGAGTCTTTCCAAACACGCAATTAGCTCTGGCCCTCGCAATTCCACAGACGTGGCATTTAGTAAGGCTCAAGTTTAGATATTCTGACCCTCTTCCCTTTTCCCCCCAACGCACTACAATGTGTATGTGGGGTTACCACACCAAACCCGAAATTTCCTACGCTAAAATATGATAGTCCCTCAGAAACATGGAGAATAGATAATATGCACATCGTCACCGTTGCCGAAATGCGCGAACTCGAAGCGCGAGCAGAACGCGAGTACGGCCTCACCTCACATATACTCATGGAGAACGCCGGCAAAAGTGCCGCCGAGATCCTTGCACAATACATTCGTCAACAACGTTCCCTAGAAGGCCTTGACGTCCTGTTCCTCATAGGACCGGGCAATAATGGCGGAGACGGCCTCGTCGTCGCACGCTACCTGCAACAGTGGGAAGCAAACGTCAGCCTTTATCACTGGAAAGAGCAGCAACTCACAGTCCACGGGCACGAAATTCCGGCGCGAGATACGCAAGCTGGACTGGGAACAGCCATCCTCAGCGCTGATTACATCGTTACTGCTCTGTTTGGGACGGGGCTTTCACGTCCGCTGCCTGATAGCATGCGCACCCTGTTGAGCCACGTGCGCCAGGAACGGGAGCGGCGCGATTCGCTGCGCGTGGTGGCAATCGACTTGCCGACCGGCCTGAACGCCGATACGGGCGAGGTTGATCCTGGCACCATCCCTGCCGATATGACGATTACAATGGCCTGCCCCAAACAAGGCTTTTTCTTCTTCCCTGGACGAGCGTATATCGGTGAACTATTCGTCGGTGACATCGGCCTGCCACCCGAAATGGAACTGCACCTTCAGAAAGAAATGTTGACGGGCGCGTTGGTGGACACATTACTGCCACAACGTCCACTCGATAGCAACAAGGGCACATTTGGCAAAGTCATGCTACTCTGTGGTTCACCGCCATACCCAGGCTCGGCATTCCTCGCAGGCAGCGCCGCAGGACGCATCGGCGCCGGACTGGTGACACTGGCCGTTACCGAGCAGATGCTGCCCATCTATGCCAGTTCCTTTCACGAAGCAACCTTCGCACTCCTCCCCGACGAGCAGGTCGGCAGCATCGAACGGGTAACCACGCTCTTAAAGCATCTGGAAGGGTATCGGGCACTCCTCATAGGTCCTGGATTGGGTCAGTCTCCCTACACTCGCGAGGTCATCCTGCAGGTGCTGGAGCATCTACGCAGCTTGCCTGACGAGGAGCGTCCACAGTTGATTGTTGATGCAGACGGGCTGAACAACCTCTCCGCGCTTGAACACTGGTGGTCGCTCTTGCCTGCCGGAACGGTGATTACACCGCATCCGGGCGAAATGGGACGCCTTTGCAATGGACTAAAAGTGTCCGGCGGCAACATAGATCGCCTGGAATTGGCACGCAACAAAGCCAAAGAGTGGCAGGTAACACTCATTCTCAAGGGTGCATGTACAATCATCGCGGAGCCAGGTGGCCGCACGCGCCTCAACTGGCTAGCAAACCCAGCGCTGGCAACTGCTGGAACGGGAGATGTACTGGCGGGCATGGTTGCAGGTCTGTTGGCGCAAAAAGTGCTACCTTTTGACGCAGCCAGTGCCGCTGTCTATCTGCACACGGCTGCCGCAGAGTTAGTCAGTGCTGAGCTTGGTCATACCGGTTTGCTGGCATCGGATTTGCTGACTCAGATTCCGCGCGCTATCATCAAATGTGGAGTGACCAGCGTGGCATAGCATCTCCAAACATAAAGCAAGGGCCTGCAAGGCAACCCCCACCAGGCCCGTTGAACGAATACGTCCTGTTTAGCTATTCAGCAGTGGCTTCTTCCGTTTCTGTTGCCTCGCTAGCTTCTTCCGTTGCATTTGCATCAATTACATTGACGGTGATCTTCGGCTCCAGCTTCTGTGCAATCTTTACAGGCACCTGAAACGTACCGATTGCACGAATTGGCTCTGGTAGATCGATCATACGGCGGTCAATGGTAATACCTTCCGTTTCACGCAAGCCGGCGGCGATATCCTGGCTGGTGATCGAGCCATACAGGCGACCCTGGCGGCCAACTCTGGCTTTAAATGTGAGTGATATCTGCCCCAGCCGCTCTGCCTGTTGCTGGTTCGTTTCAGCTTGCTTCTCAATTTTGCGCTGTTCGGAGGCTACCCGTTGTTTGCGGTTCGCCACGAGTCCTGGCGTCGCCCCTGCGGCCAACTGGCGCGGCAAGAGATAGTTGCGGGCATACCCGTTAGCCACTTCTTTTAAGTCACCGGCCTTGCCCAGGCCGTCAACATCTTGCAGTAAAATTACTTTCATCCTGAAAAGCTCCTCATGGGAGAAGTGAGAACGCGTCTCTTCCCCTAGTATACACCCTGCATGCAGTGAACGCAAGTTTTTGAAAGATCGGGGTGACGCATTTTTTTGCGTGGCTGGCTGACCTGACAGGGGCAAGCCCTGCCACTACGCTCGTCAAGGCACATGGGTCCAGCGAAGTGGCACCCCCTTGCGGGTGCCAGGCTTAACTCAGCCCAAATGTGGTGATGTCGGATGTTTCTGTATGGGTTTCTCCTGAGTCAGCTGGTCAGGTCCCACGAAGGTTAAATAGGGGCCTGTCAGGTTATCATCGGGGAGGATTGCAATGATATCACCCGAAAACAGTCCAGATGAGTCATGCACAAGTTCTGTCACATTGTTCATTTCAATACCCATATGCAACATATGACTCGCATTGATGACCTGCAACGATTGGGCGATCTGTAACAATACATCCTTGCCTACACCATCCCGTTGATCACTCACAATCCAAAAAACAACGCCACCCCGCTCGTAAATCAGTTCACTGCGTCCGCCGTAGACCCAACGGTGAGAAAACCTATTCAGCGAAACCCACTGACCATCCACGTAGATCGCCTGGTCCTGTCCATTTGGATCGATTTGTATAGTCTGGGCAGCACCGGACCCGACCACCTGCAGCACATCCGCATTCGGCTTAAATTCACGAATAGCAATCTCACTTGCGATATGTGTTGTCGACCCTGGAGGCGTGTAATCATATTGTAGCTCGAATATAGGACCATCGGCCCACGACTGGACTGGCTGCTGGTACAGGTTAACGTTGTCCAAAACATAATTATTCGGGGTCACTTGCGGCCAATACATGGGGAAGTGCAGCCGCTGTTGGGCAGCTTGCAGACTTATCATTGTCGGTTGAGCATCATTTAATGCATAGGAAGGACGAGATACCCCACTCGGATAGGTATGCACCTGGTAGACACCGGCACGGCTGTCGTGAAGCAAAAGAGCCACACCCTCTAGAAATGATTGCCTGGTGAACCCCATAGTAAAGAGCATGAAGAGAAGGCTGGCAACAATCAAAACCAGCATCGAGCGTCGTGTCGAACTACTCGTCAGTGCAGCAAGAAAAGGCTCATGTGGCTGGAACAAACGGCGGCGCAGTTTGAGACGATGGAAGACCCGCGCCCGTGTCTTGTGTTCAAATCCATGCTCGACCACGCGAAAACGAGCATCTTCAGACTCAAGCAGGGTCTGCACGAAGTAGGGCGGTAGTTCTTCTTTGTCGGGGGTAAAGAGGGAATTCAACTCCTGTGCAAAGGCTACATCTTCCTCACTGAAATCGGTGGGCACAATTTGCCCGCGAACCGGGAAGTCACCCCTCTCATTGTTCAGTTGTCTCTCAAATTCGTTCATACTCATGCGCCCGCTCCCTGAGCGCCTCGCGTAAACTTTTCCGCGCCCGCCACAGTCGCGTATCAACGGCGGTACGAGTGAGACCCGTTTTGGCCGCCAGTTCTTCGGTACTGGCAAACTTAAAATAGCGTAGATAAATCAACTGCCGGTCAAGCTCGGGCAACATCGCCAGGGCCAGGCGCAGTTCTTCGCGCCTTTCACTTTGTTCTATCAGATGCTCCATATTCGCCTCTGCATACACAGTAAGGGAGAAACGATTGTCACTGTCATATCCTCCCCGCCGAGACGTGTTTCGCCCACCGCCCCCGTCGGATGTTCCCCATTGACGGCTCTCTTCCGTCGTTTGCAGCGTATAGGCTTGCCGACGGCAGAGTTGACGGCGGCGGTCCAAGGCGATATACTTCGCACGCATCGTCAACCAGGTACGCAGCGTCCCACGCTCAGGATCAAAACTATCGATCTCTTGCCAGGCGGCTACGAACAAATCATTCACACACTCTTCAGCATCCTGCGCCACACCAACACCATCTAACACCAGGCGAATAAAATAAAAGAGTTCACGAGAATACCGAGAGATGAGCGTTTCCAAGGCCTCTGGATCGTGTTCATGTAGCCCCTGGGCAAGGTCGTCATCCGACCAGTTTTGTCGCACCATGCTCGCTCCTTGCAAGCCTGGGTATCTTCCTCCGTAGAAGCTTCGCTGCAAAGCCACTCTGCTTCACAGCAAACATTTGCTCACAGCTTGCAGTATCCCCTATTCGTAGGTCCCCGATTTCGTAGGTCCCCGATTTATCGAAGGACACTGTGCTTCACTGCACGGCGAGAAATACCTGATCAATGGTACACTCACGATTACTACAAACTAAACTACGCTCTCCACAAGAAGAATCTCTCACTCTATGTAGGCAACTCGGGCATCTCACAACCCGCTTGTAGCTCCCCGATTTATCGAAGGAGGAGTGTTCCAGAGATCGTCGGCTTTTACTTAATTTTGCTTGAAAGAATGAAAAAAGTCAATACCTTGGTACAAACTCATGGGCTCATCTCAATACGATGCACAATGCCTCCATGCTATAATGCTGTTATTACCTATCGTCATCGATACATATGGGAGAAGCATTCATGACGTTTTCTATTGTGGCACGCGATCTCCAGACAGGCGAACTAGGGATTGCCGTGCAATCGAAGTTTCTGGCCGTCGGCGCAGTCGTCCCATGGGCAAGAGCAGGTGTGGGAGCCATTGCAACGCAAGCCTGGGCAAACACCAGCTATGGTCCCCACGGGTTGGACCTCTTAGCAAGTGGTCTGTCAGCCGCTGAGACGCTAACGCAACTCACCGATGCTGATGAGGGCCGGGCAGACCGCCAGGTAGGCATCGTCGCCATCGAAGGCGAACCGGCAACCTATACGGGAAGCCAATGCTATCCCTGGGCGGGAGGTTACGCTGGCGAACATTATACGTGCCAGGGCAATATCCTTGTGGGGGAAGATACTGTTCTCGCCATGGCGCATACATTTGAGCAGGCAACAGGCTTTCTGTGTGATCGCCTGGTGGCAGCCCTTGCCGCGGGGCAGGCCGCGGGAGGCGATAGTCGCGGCCAACAATCTGCTGCATTGCTTGTTGTACGTGAACGCGGAGGCTATAGTGGCTTCAATGATCGTTTCATCGATCTGCGTGTGGATGATCACTCCCAGCCCATTGAAGAATTGCATCGTATCTTGCAATTGCACAAACTCTACCTCTTCCGGCCCGATCCGCAAGACATTCTGCCGATAGACCATACCTTAGCCAGAGAATTGCAAGAACTACTGACCGTCAGTGGTGACTATCAAGGAAGTATCAACGGCGCTTATGACGAGCTTACCCGTGACGCATTTCGCAAGTTCAGTAGCCGTGAAAACCTTGAGGAACGCTGGTTCGAGGATGCACGCATAGACCGCGTCGTACTCAATTTTATGCGAGAAAAAGTAAAGGGGTGAGTAATCAAAGAACGGGTGCCCCGCCACAGCAGGCACCCGTTCTTTGATTACTGATTATCTCACATCCAACACTGGTATCTTCGAGACGGTCCAGCGGTCATTGGGGCTGGCCACCTCGAACTGCACCATCGAGATGGCATCCGTGGGACAACGCACGATACAGAGGCCACAACGGATACACTTCTCCTCGTCGATGATCATATCGGCTCCGCCACGCCAGGTCTCCGTTCCCAGGTGCATCGGGTCACCCTTGACCACGCGAGAAAGCCCTTCCATACTGATGCAGTCGTAAGGGCAGATGTCCACACAGCCAGAGCAGAGAATACAGATGGATGGGTCAATCATGATATTCAACTGGCATTGCAGACAGCGCCGCGCCTGTACGACAGCCTGTTCAGGTGTGTACCCTGTCTCCGTCTCGCGGGTATTGCTGTAGCGTTGCCTTTTTGGCAAGGAGGGGATATTCTCAAATGCGATGGACTCGTAGTCATCGACCATGCCACGACGGTAGTCAGGCAACTCTACCTCTTCCGCAGCCTCGGCAGGCTTATCTACGCCGCCTAAGTAGCGATTGATCGCTGCCGCTGCGTCGCGCCCATCGCCAATCGCAGAGATGAGATTGCGCGAACCATCGGTGAAGTCACCACCGGCGAAGAGACCGGGATAACTCGTCATCCAGGTTTCACGATCCACCAGTGGAATGCCATACCTGTCTACCTCAAGTCCCAACTCTTTAGCCGGTATCCAGGATGGGTCACTGTCCTGACCGAACGCCGCGATAACTGTATCCACCTCGATCTCGAATTCACTGCCCGGAATGGGGATAGGACGCCGCCGACCCCCTGCATCAGGATCGCCCAGCTTGTTGCGTACAAAGCGTACACCACTGGCATGCACACCATCTTTGCTCAGAACAGCCGTCTGATAGACTAGATACTGGAACTCAACATCCTCCGCCATCGCCTCGTCGACTTCGTATTCGTCAGAAGGCATTTCTTCCTTCGAGCGACGATACATTACGTACACCTTCTCAGCACCGAAGCGGATCGATGTGCGGCAGCAGTCCATTGCGGTGAAACCGGACCCTAGGACCGCAACCCGTTTGCCAATAAAGGCAGGCTCACCATAGTTCGTTTTCGCCAGCAGGCGGATACCGTCTATGACACCTTTATACTCGATACCCGGAATGAGCTTGTTATCTGGTCCGGTTATCGCTTTAGGGCTGTAGCAGCCTGCAGCAATATAGACGGCGTCGTACTGCTTGAGCAGGTCTGTAAGCAGGACATCGCGCCCAACCCGCGTGTTGTAGCGCACCTCCACTCCGATGTCCGCCATGTATTCATCGCACTCTTCCCGTGTGACGTTGCGCGGCAGACGCCAGACGGGGATGCCGTTCACCATCACACCGCCGGCCGTGGGGTAGTCATCATAGACTGTCACCGGGTAGCCCATCTCGCTTAGATCGCGAGCAGCAGCCAGGCCTGCAGAACCGGCACCAATGACGGCGACTTTCCTGTCCTTCGTGATCGGCAGTCGCTCGGCATGGTGGCGGTATTCACGATGGTCAGCAGCGGCACGCTTCAACCAGCAAATGGCAATGGGCTTGCCGTCAATTTTATTGCGGCGGCAGACAGGCTCACAGGGACGGGCGCATGTGCGGCCGAGTACACCGGGCACCACATTGGCCTTGCGGTTCAACAAATACGCCTCGTCAAAGCGAGCCTGTGAAATCAAGCCAATATAGGTCGAAACATCGGTATGGGCTGGACATCCCACCTGACAGGGAATGTTCGTCTGATACCAGTCAGGGTTGGCCGTGACTGATTGGTATCGTTCTCCCAACTCGCTATCGGGATCAATCATGGGAAAAAGTCCTTTAGTTAAGCTATGCCCTATAGTCAACACAGGCTACGGGGAAGATATTATCTCTGATTTGTTCGCAGGGTATGCAATACACTACCGATATGCATTTTCTTCTCAAATTATAGCACACAGGGGAATTGAGGAACAAGGCACACGATCTACTGTAAACCTCATCCATGAGATTCCACCTTCTCGACAGATTATTTCTGATATGCTAAACTGCCCTCAGAACGTATTGTAGGGGGTATTCTGACGTGGCCGGGCCATGGGATAATATAATGAAGCGGTTGGTCAAAACCAACCCACAAGATTTTGTCAGATGGCTGGAAGCCACAGCTATCTTCCTGAGAGCACTTGATATCGAATTGAAGAGCCAGCATACCTTTGCTGATGCCCTGCTCGAGATTCTGCTCGCTGGAAAGCAAGTATTGTTGCACCTGGAGTTCCAAACCGACAAAGATGACGAGATGGAGGTGCGATTGTTGGAATACAACGTACTGGCTTCGCGTCAGTATGAGCACCGTCCAGTTTACTCGTACGCAATTTACCTGCGCAAGACGGGCAAGATAGCAAAATCACCCTATATTCGTAGGTTTGTCGATGATAGAGAGGTGCATCGGTTCCATTTTCGGGTGATCAAGTTGTGGGAAATGCCCGCCGAGCAGCTCCTACAGATGAGGTGGCAAGGTCTGTTGCCGTTAGTAACGTTGACCAAGGGCGGCAAAAAACCCGAGGTAGTCAAGGTGATGATTGATCACCTGGCATCAGCAGAGGAGTTTGACCTACTGGCGATTGCACAGGTAGTTGGAGGTTTAGCATTCAAGCGGGAATCCGAACAGGAGTGGTTCAGAAGGAGGTTTAGTATGTATCAGGATATTCTCAAAGAGTCCTGGGTGTATCAGGAAATAGGGCAAGAGTTCTTTGAGAAAGGCCGGGAAGAGGAGCGTCAGCGAGAAGTCCAGCGGCAGTCTCAAATGCTCATGAGCTTTGTCCAGACACATTTTCCAGAGATCACAGCCCTGGCGAAGCAACAAACTGAGAAGATCAAAGACCCGGAAGTTTTGCAAAGCGTAATTCTCAAATTGATAGCTGCTCAGCGACTTGATGAAGCCAGACAAATTCTGCTTGACATAAACAAGAGCGAAACGAAACACTAACCCGGACTGGAATCACCGCATCGGGTCAACTGGGTACTCTTCGCGGGTGTCAGGTTGACCCTTACTAACATCTGCCATGTATGCACGTTCACAACACCCTTGTCTGCAAAGGAGCCGACACCATGTCCCACTCTGACATCCCATCCTCAGAAACCAGACCATCCACAGCCGGGCCGCGCACCGTTCGCGCACCGCGTGGAACACACATCTCATGCAAAAGCTGGCAACAAGAAGCGGCTTTACGCATGCTCATGAATAACCTGGACCCTGACGTGGCCGAGCGGCCTTCCGACCTGGTGGTCTATGGCGGCTCAGGTCGTGCAGCGCGCTCGTGGGCTGCTTTTGATGCCATCGTCCGTTCACTACGCAGCCTGGAGAACGACGAGACCCTGCTCGTACAATCCGGCAAACCGGTTGGTATTTTTCGCACCCATACTAATGCACCGCGTGTGCTCATTGCCAACTCAAACCTGGTGCCACATTGGGGCAACTGGGACGAATTTCGCCGCCTGGAAGCCCTGGGTCTGACCATGTATGGCCAGATGACCGCTGGCTCGTGGATCTACATCGGTTCGCAAGGCATCGTGCAGGGCACATACGAAACCTTCGCGGAAGCGGCTCGCAAGCACTACGGTGGCTCACTGCGAGGCAAATTTGTCCTCACCGCTGGCTTGGGCGGCATGGGTGGCGCACAACCATTGGCCATTAGGATGAATGAGGGTGTTTGCCTTGCCGTCGAGGTTGATCCACATCATATTGAACGACGCCTGGAGACGGGCTATTGTGATGAGATGGCCAGTACGCTGGACGAGGCGCTCGCGCAGGTGAGAGAGGCTTGCAATACGGGTCAGCCACTTTCGATTGGATTGATTGGGAATGCTGCCGAGGTCTATCCCGAACTGGTGAGGCGCGGCATTATACCCGATCTGGTGACGGACCAGACATCAGCCCACGACGCGCTCAATGGCTATATTCCTGCCGGTCTCTCTTTGCAAGAGGCTGACGAATTACGCAAACGCGACCCACAAGGATATATCGCGCGTTCTTTAGAGTCGATGGTGACACAGGTACGGGCGATGCTGGAGATGCAGAAGATGGGCGCGATTGTGTTTGACTATGGCAACAATTTGCGTGGGCAGGCCTTAGCGGCTGGCGAGACGCACGCGATGGATTTTCCGGGATTCGTCCCTGCCTATATTCGCCCACTCTTTTGCCGTGGTAAAGGCCCATTTCGCTGGGTAGCGCTCTCAGGGGATCCCGAAGATATCTATCGCACCGACGAGGCTATTCTCGAACTCTTCTCGCAGGATACTGCGCTGAAACGTTGGATCACGCTGGCCCGCCAGAAAATACATTTCCAGGGGCTGCCGGCGCGTATCTGCTGGTTGGGCTACGGCGAGCGCGACAAAGCGGGGCTGGCATTCAACGAGCTGGTGCGCAAGGGCGTTGTGAAGGCTCCCATTGTGATAGGGCGCGATCATCTCGATAGCGGCTCGGTGGCCTCGCCCTATCGGGAAACCGAGGCCATGCGCGACGGCAGCGACGCCATCGCCGACTGGCCCCTGCTCAATGCCCTGTTGAATACGGCATCGGGCGCGACGTGGGTCTCCATCCATCACGGTGGTGGCGTAGGCATCGGCTACTCACTGCATGCCGGCCAGGTGATTGTCGCCGATGGCACGCCGGAAGCGGCAGAAAGACTCTCGAGAGTGCTGACAAATGATCCTGGAACTGGCGTGATGAGACATGTGGATGCTGGCTATGAAGAGGCGATCGAGTTTGCTAAAGAGCAAGGAGTGAAGATACCGATGCTGTGAGTTTTACAGCGTCGACACCTTTTTCGCAACCAGGATTTCCGGCCAGTTGACGCAAACCTTCGTTACGCGCACTCGTTACAGAAGTCGTGCATCCTCTATTTTCCAGTCGCTGCTGCTGTCCTGAACAAGAATCACAACTTCACTATATGCTGGGCTGAAAGCGTTTACCAGCTTCAGCATGGCAGTTGCACTGGTCCCAGAAATGGTGAGCGAGTTGTGACTACACGAAGTCATCATGCTCTGCGCAAGGGCACTGACAAACTCCTGCTCTGAAACCGTTTTCTGGAAATCCGCGGAAAGTTGCGCGTAGGCCATCTGATAATTGCCACTCTGTATGGCATTGCAGAACGCATTTACAGTCTCAAGCGGCGTAGAAAGATGAATCCCGCTCTCAATCTTCCACATGTCGTTGTCATCCTGACTCAAGCTGACAAGATCGTTATTCGTCACCTTGGATGCATGGACAAGTGCCAGATGAGTCAACGCACTTGACCCAGACACAGCAATAGAGGTATGGGTACATGAGATCACCTTATCTAGTACCATGTCACTTGCAAATTGTTGCTCTGGATAGTCACGCTGGTATCCACCGATGAACTGGTTGTGAGCCGCTCCGTAATCTCCCCTTTGCACCGCATTGCAAAACGTATTCACGGTCTCAAGCGGTGTAGAAAGATGTATGCCACTCTCAATCTTCCACTCATTATTACTTCCTCCTTCCTGGCTCAAGATGACCGTATCAGTATTTGTGATCCCGGAGGTATGGACCAGTCTCATCCTCGTTGTTGCCTTATTTCCAGACAACCTGATAGCGCCGTATGTGCATGAGATCACCTTGTCTCCCGTCATATCGCTCTCAAACTGCTGTTTTGGGTAGGTATGCTGATATGCGTTGGAGTACTGACTAAAGGCCTGCAGATCATTTCCACTCTGCAAAGCAATACAGAAAGTATACAGCGTCTTCTCCGGCGTTGGACGAGTTGCGTACAGAAAGCCAGCATACGCACCACACACAACTGAGAGCAAAGGCACAGCCACCATGAACGTGATCCAGCGACCTCGATGGTTCTTTTTCTGGTCTGGGTGGTCAAGCATTGAATGTTCCTCCCTCTCTACTTTAAGTTTCAGCGGTACCAGGCGGCAGGCGCAGGGATTCCGGGATAAGTTCCTCTTCCAAATCCGTTGTCAGTCAATAGTGTAGCTCCCCGATTTATCGAGGGAGTTACTCACTCAGCAAAATCTTCAAATCTGCAGCCACTTGCCCTGGCGAGAAATCGTCGTCGAGGAAGACGCGCTCGTTTCCCTGCTTATCGATTATGTAAAGGCCAGTGGAGTGAGTTATAGATAAATCGCTTTGTGGCTGTGCATAAATACTGTAGGCCGACCAGATGGGTGACAGTGCATCCTGCGAACCAGTGAGAAAATGCCAGTAGTCCACCATTCTGTGAGCTTGCGAGAAAGCCAGTGCCGCAGCAGTCGTATCACCCTTTGGGTCCGTGCTGACGGCCACTACAGCAACTCCATGTGCATCGGGGCCGAGGTCCTGCATCACCATGTGGAGCTTCTCGGCGGTGAGAGGACAGATAGTTGTGCAGTGAGTATAGAGGAATGTTAGAACAGTGGGTTTGCCCTTGAACTGCGAGAGCGAGATTGGCTTACCAAACTGGTCATGCAGGCGGAAATCTGGAGCAGGCGTACCGCCCAGGTCAGTCCCCTGCAATACCGGTTGGTTTGCACCGGGGACAAAACCGCGCAATAACTGGCTCATCCCCTGCGGTGATTGCAGCAAGAGCACGAACACCACCACCAGTAACGCCAGGGTGATCACAGACAGACGGGAAGCGAGACGCCAAGTCATATGTGTCCTCTCTTTGGCTCGGCGACCGTAGGGGCGGGAGCGGGGTGGAATGGAGCGGGGGAGCTTGCCTCCGCCCTTGTCTCTGCCTCACCTTCTGAGGGAGGTACCGGGGAGGCTGCACGCAATTGACGCGCGGCAAGTACCGCCAGGAGCACCAGGGTGCCCCACACAGCCGTAGCAAGTGCCAGGTGTAAAATAGCAATATAATCGGGTCTCTGCAACAGCACAACCATGCCACCGACAATAGCTTGTGCAACAAACAGTACGCCAGCTGCTAGCGCAACCCGGGCTTGACCTGGCGCGACCTTGCGCCTGCGCCATGCCGATACCAGGGTCCAGATGAGGACGAGACCAACAAACGTGGCGATGTAGCGATGCAACACATTGATATCTGCCAGGTGATACGTTACTGCCCACGTTGGTGGCGTCCCGCATAGCGGCCAGCCCGGGCAAGCCAGTGATGCTCCACTGCCAACCACGTAGGAGCCGCTGAGCATCAGTCCATATACGAACAACGCATTTGTCATAGCCAGCAGCGTGAATTTGCGTGTCGTGTTCGGGTCTTCTTTACTCGGGGATGACTTGCCCGACATTACAGCTACTGTAATCACAGTAGCGAAGATTGCCCATGCCGTGCCCAGGTGCGCTGTAATGATCGTCGGTGGTAACTCCCAAAGTACTGTCAGGCCACCTAGCACGATCTCCACAACCAGCAAGGCAAGCGCAATGAGTGTAGGGATCAATACCTGTCGCTCTTTGCGCGCCCAGATCAATACGCTGATAGCCAGGGCGACGATGAGTACACTCACAATTGTGGCATTGTAGCGATGCGATTCCTCAAGCAGAGCGCCAATATCGGGAAAGGCAAATACCTTGTTGTAACACAGCGGCCAATCAGGACAACTCAAGCCGGCATTGTTGACGCGCACTGTAACGCCCAATGAGACTTGTAAATAGGTAAACACGACCGCGGTCCACGCAATACGGCGTATTAGCTTCATAATAGCGTCCTCTTGAGTAATTATTTTTACGCTTACTATTGTCGCTGGCGGCCCTGATACACTCCTTGCAGGCTAGAAGCAACGCCTTACAATTGCCTGAACAGGTCGAACTGATCGTCCTCCACCTCATGTCGCATTTCCTAGATTTGGCCTCGCATTATCCAGTTCGGCAACGAGCGTGTTCAGGAACTCATCAGATAAAGTAAATGGGCGACCTTTACGGTCGCCCTGTGGTGCTGTAGTCACTGAGGTGAGTTAACGCACGAATTGCTTGATTACTTCATCGACACCAGGATGCAAGCGATTCAGCCGTAGATCCTCTGCTCCTGTTGGGTCTGTCTGAAGGAGCAAAATACCTTGTTGAATACATGTATTAAGCAGTTCACGTGCCGACTCACGCGTGAGCCGCCCACGGAAACGGTTTTTCGGATTTACCGGGTCACCGATAAAGTTTGAAACACCCACAATCGTGCGCCAAGACCAGTTACGGTCAATATAATCGAGAAATTGCAAAAATTGTGGGTCTAGAGCGTCCATCGGCATGGGCACACCGGGTGTCTGAAACTGATAAGATGGTGCGGATAGCCCTCCAGTAATGGCAGGCATGGCTCCAGTATTTCCAGTCGGGGACATTTGTCCGAAGCCGCCATTGGTAACCCCCACCGTAGAACTCCCGCCTGGCACTAATGGTACAAATTGATTGGCGCTGCTAATTAAATCTCGGCTGACGGTTCCTGGTATACCAACTACAATAACAGTTTTGTTTAGACGTAGCTTCAAACGCGCACTGATGCGGGTGAAATCCTTATCGCCCGTCATCAGAACAAAGGTAGAGATGGTGGGACGATCAAAAACAGTTTCAATAATATCCATCAGCATATTCAAGTCAACAGTACTTTGCACAACTGTGCTCTGTACAAGAGTATTACCACTACCTGCGGTGATGGCAGGCATGTGGCCCGTGTTCCCACTGCTAGTGCTAATAGCAGGGATGTGGCCGGTGTTGCCGCTATGCTGACCTGAAGGGGGGCCGGGATAGGCTAGAGGGCCAGTGCTACCCGTATGACCGAGCGGACCGCTGGGCGTAGGAGGTTGTCCGTATGTGTTCTGATAGGGTAGATTTTGTCGAGCGGACTCCGGTTGCTGGAAATCAGCGATGTTAAAGCCTTCATCAGGCGTTGGCTCATCTGCCGATACGAGGTTCTCATCAAACCCAGGCTGCAAAGGAAGAGGTGCATCCTGATAGGACGACCAACCATTTCCAGGTCCCTGGGGAGTGATTGCCGGCAGTGGACCAGTATACCCCGTTGATCCAGAAGACCAGGGTCTCTGATAACTACCAGTGTTCTGTTCAGATGACGAGCCAAGTCCTCCTGTAGGCTGATTACCACCAGGATAATGGACTGTGCCTACACGGATGCGGTCTCGCTGCTTCGCCGGACAGTCAACACGATCAATCATGGCCGCCGTTAAGCTTCCTTTGAACGGCTCTGGCTGTCTGGACCAATCCGCATAAGCCCGGGCTACCATAACAGTACCATATCGGCGAGCAACGGCAATTAGCTCCTGGGGATCAGGTTCACGACGCTGGATATTCAGCATACTGTAACGGATATTCTCAAAATCGATAAACAAAGCAATATCTTCAGGCATCATCTTCTCTTCTCCTCTCATTGGGAGAAACCGCGCAGACCAAGATTTTTATGATTGTTCAGGTACTCGGACTGACTCGCCTCGCGGTGGCATCCTATAACAATGAGCATATCATACTTTCGTGATAAAGTCGAGTGGTCTACGCGCTTTACTTTGTGTAGGTACTATGGTATATTCTGATTATTAAAAGGCGCTGCGCAAGCTTCGCTCAGGATATGAACTCCCCACGATAAATCGGGGGGACTACAAATGAGTGTGATACCATGGATCAAACTTTGAAAGGCGCTTCGCAAGCTTCGCTAACGCCTACCCACCCCAAAAATACGGTCTGTCCTGTCGCACGGACTGCTGAGATTGTTGCCGGGAAGTGGACACTCCTCATTATCCGTGATTTAGCCTCTGGTGTCAAACGTTTTAATCAACTGGAACGCTCGCTCTACGGCATCAGTCCTAAAACTCTCTCTGAACGCTTGCGTTCGCTTGAAGAAGAAGGCATCATCCTTCGCCAAACGTTTGCAGAAGTGCCTCCGCGAGTAGAATACTCTCTTACCGAGAAAGGACGCGACTTAGTGGGTCTGATCGAGAGTATGCGTGACTACGGGAAGCGTTGGTTGTGTGACGCGGGCGACCACTAGGGTCCCCCAACTCCGCACCACTCCCGCCCCTACAGAGTTCGATTTCCCCCGACCTTAACCTGTATCATACCAAAAACCGGGGATGATGCCCCGGTTCTCTCATTCGAGCACGCAGTAAGAGATACTCACTAGTGAGAAACGCCCACTAACTCACGACTGTGGTCAGCCAGGAATTGCCGCAGCACCCCTTCATCTCTTGCACTGCGCTCTTCAACCTCGTCCTCTGATCGGTGTAAAAGGTTGTAGAGACTAGCAATGTCATAGCGTATCTGAGCTTGAAGCTGGCCATGGCTATTGAAACCCTCAACGAAGAGACCGTCCTCTTCCTCATGGATCGCAATACTTTTAACGCCGCTCTGGTCAAGCACTTGGCCAATAGCATGTAGGATGCTCGCATAACTGAACGTGGCCCGCATTGATCCCTCCCGAAGTAGTCTGGAGACAGACAATCAAATACTTGGTGACTGCACTGTCAAACTGCACAGAACATGGCAGAGGTTAGGTAGTTTGTCATCCCCACCCCATACTCTACTAAGTCTATCATAACATGTAGGTAAACGTCAAGGGCCTTAAGCTCAACAATTCCAGACTTCAACGCTTACCCATCGTCCCATTCGCCATCCCTGCTGACTCTGAATCTAGCCCCCGGCTAGATTGCCAGCCATTGCGCACAGCAGCAGGAGCGAAGCTTGCGGAGCGCCCTTCAATATTTCCGGTCTGTTCCTTGTCTGGCGCATTGAGAATCTCGATAGCCTTCAGTCGCCAGAATCTTGCGCTTGCCGGTCGCTTGAGTGAAAGGTATTCCGCCAGTGCCTCATCGGTCATATTCGGATTTGACCGTAGTACTTCTATCGTCATCTGCAGTTTGTCAGGGTTGCCTTCATTGGGCAAAGCCGTTAAAGCAGGGTTCGTATTCCGTTTCGTGCCCAGGTTGATTGGATCTCGCTCGATAAATCGGGGTACCTGCCCCCCAGGCAGATTTGCAACAGCCATCACCTGCCCTGTTATCGGTCGTACCACTTCATTGGGCCCCGTATCGGCAGCGGCGGCCGGTGGGGGAGTCATATCGCTCACCGTATGATTAGTCACCGCCAACAGGGTTGCCGGGTTGATACGCGAACCACTGGTGGCCAGCGCACGACGCAAAGCGGCAACAGGCAAGTGTGTCTGCTTTGCCAGTTCCGCAAGTGCAGACAACTGCTGTGCCTTCTCCAGTTTCTCTTCGGCCGCCGTTTCTGAAATCGTCTCCGCCATCATTGTGTAAACAATGCCCAGCAATGGGAATGCGCTGGCCATGAAGGGGAAAATACTCGTTAACCACGGTGCCGCAGCCTCAGCAGCGTGTAGCATCGTCACACTATGGAACTGCTTCGCGTACGCCCAGTTCACCGCCCACGAAAAAAAGGTACACATGACTATCAAAAGCCAGTGCTGCCACACCGCTTTCGGCGTTCGATAGCGTCGGTAGCGCTGGAATGCCGTCCACGAGAGCAGGTACACAGTCACATCAATGCTAATAGCTATTGCATAACTTACAGTCCACCACCAGATTCCTTCAGGTCCTTGTGATGGTTCAAATGATGCAAAAAAGTATGCCACATGGGGAATGGAAGCCGCTAGAAACACGGCAAAAGCAATCCAGAAAAAATACTTCATAGATACACTGTTTTCCCTTCATAGAATTGTAATCTCATGCCCCGCATATTCCTACAAATTAAAGCATACTGTACCTCATAAATGTTCGTCAATCCCGCTTAGTACCTTCAGGCTAAATTCCCTCATCGCCAAAAACTGGTAGCACAAAGTGTTGACAAGCCGAAAAGAATATGCGATAGTATCCAGGCCCTGAGAAACACCTGCCCAAGCCAGGCAGATTTTCAGAAGCACTTTTACAACTGAAGAAGAAGAATTACTTCAATATTGCCGAGAGCAGAAGAAGAGTGGAGGAACAAGCAAAGAAGAGGACGGGGAGGATGCCTTGGCGCTGAAGGCCGATGAAGGACGCGGAGACCGGCGAAACGTTCAGGGGGAGCTGCATGCGAGCGATGAGCCCTGAGAATCCGAATGGGGCAACCCCGCCAGAGTCATGTCTGGCGACCACCTGCTGAATCTATAGGCAGGGCGGAGGGCCGTGGGTGAACTGAAACATCTCAGTAGCCCGACGAAGAGAAATCAAACGAGACTCCCCTAGTAGTGGCGAGCGAACGGGGAAGAGCCCAAACCATGCGTCTTCGGATGTATGGGGTTGTAGGACCAGGAGCACGAGCAGGGAGCGCCCACCCGAAGGTGCTGGAACGCACCACCAGAGACGGTGAGAGTCCGGTAGGGGACGAGCCAACCTGCTCCGACTGGGATCCTGAGTACCACGAACCCCGGTGAGTTTGTGGGAAGCAGGGGGGACCACCCTCCAAGGCTAACTACCTTCAGCGACCGATAGTGAACAAGTACCGTGAGGGAAAGGTGAAAAGCACCCCGCAAGGGGGATGAAAGAGTGCCTGAAACCCCGTCCTTACCAGCAGTCAGAGGCCCTTCTTGCAGGAGCAAGGTCGGGCTGATGGCGTGCCTTTTGTAGAATGATCCGGCGAGTGCATCTTTGTCGCCTGGTTAACCTCTGATAAAGGAGGGGAGCCGCAGGGAAACCGAGTCCGAAACAGGCGCGAGCGGTGGCAAGGATGCGACCCGAAACCACGTGAGCTATCCATGGCCAGGGTGAAGCGGATGTGACAGTCCGTCGAGGCCCGAACTCACCAGTGTTGCAAAACTGGGGGATGAGCTGTGGATAGGGGTGAAATGCCAACCGAACGTGGAGATAGCTGGTTCTCCCCGAAATGCATTGAGGTGCAGCCGCGCAAGCAGTCCGCTGGTGGAGGTAGAGCGCTGCATGGGCTAGGGGCCAAGTGCTGGTTACCAACCCCAAGCAAACTACGAATGCCAGCAGCGGTGAGCGCGAGTGAGACGGCGGGGGCTAAGCTTCGTCGTCAAAAGGGAAACAGCCCAGATCCCCAGCTAAGGTCTCCAAGTCGACGCTCAGTGTCAAAGGAAGTCGATGCGCCCAGACAGCCAGGATGTTGGCTTAGAAGCAGCCATCATTGGAAGAGTGCGTAATAGCTCACTGGTCGAGTGCGTCGGCGCCGACAACGTAGCGAGGCTCAAGCGTCGTACCGAAGCTGTGAATCTCTCTTGTAGGAGAGAGATGGTAGGGGAGCGTTCTGGCAGCAGAGAAGCCCGACCGCAAGGACGGGTGGAGCGGCCAGAAGTGCGAATGCCGGAATGAGTAGCGAACGAGGTGTGAGAACCACCTCCACCGAAAGCCTGAGGGTTCCTGGGCAACGTCAGTCGTCCCAGGGTCAGTCGGGACCTAAGCCGAGGACGTCATAGTCGTAGGCGATGGCAAGCAGGTTGGATAGTCCTGCACCAGCAGGCATCGTTAAGGAGCGAGGAGGGGACGCGGCAGGGAGCATGAGCCCATCGAATGGACAGGATGGGTTGCCAGACCGAAGTGCGCGATCCAGGCAAACCCGGATCGCAGTGGCATGACGGCTGGGACGAGTGTGAGCAATCGCACGGAAGTCATGTGGCCCCAGGCCGCCGAGAAAAGCCTCTAGCCAGATGCCGTTGCTGCCCGTACCGCAAACCGACACAGGTGGGCGAGGGGAACTCCCCACAGGTGGACGAGCGAACCTCTGTTAAGGAACTCGGCAAACTGACCCCGTACCTTTGGAAGAAGGGGGGCCCTAGTAGCCGCTGTTGGGTCGCACCAGCAGGGGTGAGGGGGATGCAAGAAACCGGCTCAAGCGACTGTTTACCAAAAACACAGGTCTCTGCGAAGGCGAAAGCCGAAGTATAGGGGCTGACTCCTGCCCAGTGCCGGAAGGTGAACCGGAGCGGTGAGCGTAGCCGTGAAGGGAAGCCCCGGTGAACGGCGGCTGTAACTATAACAGTCCTAAGGTAGCGAAATTCCTTGTCGGGTAAGTTCCGACCCGCACGAAGGGAGTAACGACTTGAGCGCTGTCTCGACAGGGGGCTCGGCGAAATTGAAGTACCCGTGAAGATACGGGTTACCCACGACAGGACAAAAAGACCCCGTGGAGCTTTACTACAACGTGGCCTTGGGACGAGACTGGCGTTACGTAGCATAGGTGGGAGCCGGTGAACCACAGCTTGTGGGCTGTGGGGAGGCACGAGTGAAATACCACTTTTCGGCAGTGTTGCCTCTCATGCCTATCCCTGAGCGGGAGGGCAGACAGGGCCAGGCGGGTAGTTTGACTGGGGCGGTCGCCTCCTAAAGAGTAACGGAGGCGCCCAAAGGTTCCCTCAGGGTGAATGGATACCACCCGGAAGAGTGCAAAGGCAGAAGGGAGCTTGACTGCGAGGCGGACAGGCCGAGCAGGGACGAAAGTCGGGCTTAGTGATCCCACGTTTCCGAGTGGAAGGGACGTGGCTCAACGGACAAAAGCTACCCCGGGGATAACAGGCTTATCTTGCCCAAGAGTTCGTATCGACGGCAAGGTTTGGCACCTCGATGTCGGCTCGTCGCATCCTGGGGCTGGAGTAGGTCCCAAGGGTTGGGCTGTCCGCCCATTAAAGCGGCACGCGAGCTGGGTTCAGAACGTCGCGAGACAGTTCGGTCTCTATCCGTCGTGGGCGCAGGAAGCGGGAGGCGAGTCATCTTCAGTACGAGAGGACCAAGATGGCTGAGCCGCTGGTGAGCCAGTTGGCCTGCCCGGGCCACAGCTGGGTAGCTATGCTCAGAGCGGAGAAGCGCTGAAAGCATCTAAGCGCGAAGCCGACGCCAGGATCAGTCTTCCCACCTCCTCGCAGGAGGAGGTCAAGATCCCAGGCAGAACACCTGGTAGATAGACCGCCGGTGGACAGTTGGTAACAGCTGGAGCCCAGCGGCCCTAATGATCGTACGGCTTGCTTTGCTCTCTTGCCCTCGGCAATATTGAGGTAATTGTTCTTCTTCAGTCCCTGCTACTCAAACTCACCTAATGCACACACTATCTCTTTTCTCACCTCTTCATCACGTTCATCGGCCAGAGCATCTTGCAAAGCTTGTCTAGCCTGCTCCCCACCTAGACGCCCCAACGCCCAGGCTGCATGACCGCGCACCAGCGGCTCATCGTCATGGAGAGCACCGATAAGCGCTGGCACAGCCTGGCGATCACCGCTGTTGCCCAGTGCCACACACACATTGCGCAGTAGCCCGCGCCGCTTCGTACGCCGAATTGGACTCAAACGGAATCGCTCGCGGAACTGCTCATCCGTCAATGAGAGCAGTGGAATCAATTCCGGGCTACTGCCAATTCCAACTCGTGGGCGAAACTCCTCACGCTGGCGTATGCTTACAGGGTGTGCTCCATTAGCCCTGAAACCCAGTCGCTTCTCCACCACCTGGTTTACCGGGCATACCTGCTGACAGATATCGCAACCAAAAATGAGGTTGCCCATCAGCGGGCGCAACTCAAGTGGAATACTCCCACGCAGTTCAATCGTAAGATAGGAGATGCAGCGAGTATTGTCCAGCACATAAGGAGCCGGTAAGGCCTGTGTTGGACAAGCATGGAGGCAGATTTCGCAATGACCACAACTCGCCTTTATCGGCGTGTCAGCAGCTAACGGGAGATTGGTCACAATCTCTGCCAGAAAGACCCAGGAACCCCAACCTTTGGTCAGAATATTGGTATTTTTCCCATACCAACCTAAGCCCGCCCTCTGTGCCACCGCTCGATCCACCATACGGCCGGTATCCACAAAGATGCGTGTTTCCAGATCAGCACGGGCGGAGGCAAGCTCCCCATTCCTTCCCTGCTCCACACCCGCCCCTACGGGCTCACCACGTGCATATTCACGCAGCCATACCGCAAACTGCTGCAATTTAGGCTTAATCACTTCGTGATAGTCGTCACCCCAGGCGTAGCGCGAGACGCGCCCACGTGGCGTTTCGCCTTCCTGATCGTCAGACTGCTCGGTCAAGTAGAACATGGCCAATGAGATGATCGACTGCGCCTCAGGCAGCAATGCATCAGGATGACAGGATACAGCAGCACGTTCTTCCGTGAACCAGGGCAAACCATCCATCAACCCTTCAGCGATGCGCTCCTTGATAACACGCTCCGCCTCTGCAAACCCCTGCGCACTGGTAATGCGAGCCATATCGAAGCCAAGCGAGTAGGCATATTCCTTGATTGTCGTCGTGTTGAGCATCAGTTTGTCACATCCCGGCGCTCATTCACCCACCATGCCAGGCCGATGAACAGGATAAGATACCCTGCAAGCACAAGCAGTGCATGTATATCGGACAATGGTAGTGGATTAGCCTGTGCCGCAAGTTGGACAATACTTCCTGGAAAGAGCACCACTTCCTGATTTTGCTGTAATGCCGAAATGTTATTGCCGATAAAGTAATCCGGTATGGCCCGGAGAAGGTCGGCTGTAGCCCCATTCGTGATGGATGCAATTCCATTGCAGACTACGCCTAGCACCGGCTCTATCACCAATGCCCACACGAGCACGCCTGCTATACCTGCTGCAGTTGATCGCGCCAGCGTTGCCAGGAAGAGTGCCATCATGGCATACACGAACAATCCGAGCATGGTGATGAGCAAGTAAAGGAGTGCATGACCTGACCAGGCTGCATTTAATGAATTCCCCACGATAAATCGGGGACTACGCCGGTAAGAAGATTTCAGCGCCTGTCCCAATACGATGCTGATAAGCGTGATCCCTAGCACGCCTATCCCAATGCAACAGACAGCAGCCCCAATTTTAGAGAGGAGAAATTGGGTGCGTGATGGACCACGTGTGAACATGAGACGTATAGTTCCTGCACTATACTCAGCGCCGGTAATAACCCCCACCAGTGTCACAATTAATATCCGTCCTAGAGTAAATGCAATCTGTATTGCCACATACAATGATAGAGGCAAGAGCAGTAGTACGGATGTGCTATGTGTACTCTCTACAGCGCTAAGCAAGGCAAGCAAGAGGAAGACAAGCACTACTATTAGAACACTGATGATACCCAGTACCTTTGACATCACACGGCGGCTCAATTTATAGAGTTCCATACCGACTAAGCGGAACACGACACTCATGAAATCTTGCCTTCCCAGGTGTACCAGGCTCGTTTGTGTTCCTGCAGAAGAAGTACCCTTTGTTCCGTACCTGTCGTCATACTCATGATATGCCTCGCTTTCCGTACGAACGATCCTCTGGCTGAACTGGTCCACCGGCCAGCGCGGCCATCCCTGGATGTGTACTCGCCGCTGCTGGCGTCGTCAGTTCAAGGAAGACCTCCTCCAGGCTACCTTCAACAGGACGGAGTTCAGCGGCAAAAAAGCCATGCTGTGCTAGCAGGGCATTGATCTCTGCTGAACGAGCAGTGGGTGCACTCACACTGAGTATAGGATAGCCTTGCCTGTTTGTCTCAATCTGTATGTTACTCATCCATCTTGCACCCTGCTCGCGTGCTTCTTGCAGCACGACAAAGGCGCTCTGCGTCTCATCTGGCATGCTCATACGTACCAGCACCTGCTGACCCTGCTGGAGTAGTTCATTGACATTGCCCTGTTTGATCAAGTTGCCCCGTTGCAGAATTGCCACACGGTTACACACCTGTTGCACCTCATATAGAATGTGGCTTGAGAGGAAGATCGTCTTACCCAGCGCAGAGAGCCGCTGGATCAACTGACGAATTTCAAATACCCCTGCGGGGTCGAGTCCATTGGTCGGTTCATCCAGCAGCACGAGTTCCGGGTCGCTGAGCAGAGCGGCGGCAATGCCCAGCCGTTGTTTCATGCCCAAAGAATATTTACGAGACGCGTCCCTGGCCTGGCGGCGTAGGTCGACAATGTCGAGAACCTCCTCCATACGCGCATCGTTCGCCTTACCTGCGGACATGCCAGAGGCAACAGTTATGACTCGCAGGTTATCAAGACCTGAGAGATAGGGGTAGAAGACCGGTGTTTCTACAATCGCACCGACGCGCCGCAGGATCAAAGGCAATTGATAAGCATTATCCATGCCAAAGATAACAGCTCGTCCCGCTGTTGGACGAATTAAGCCCAATAACATGCGAATTGTCGTTGTCTTGCCAGAGCCATTCGGTCCCAGAAAACCAAAGACATCGCCGCGCATCACCTGAAGATGCAGATCATTGACGGCCACCAGCTTACCAAAAGCTTTTGTCAGCCTACTCGTACTAATAATAACGTCGTCTTCATATTGCGGGAGGATATCTTCCACCTCATGCTCCTTTTATTCCCCACGAAGGATTGAAACGCGCTCCGCTTCGCTTCGCTGAGGGGGACTACGGCCAGGGCGTTTTCTGTTTGGGCATCCTGATCGTATACGTATTATGTTTAGGATGGTTTCATCTCTGGCCCAAGATTGAAATGAGCTCCGCAAGCTTCGCTCAATAGTTTACATATTGGCATAGTTTACACGCTGGTGGCAAGTTCCACAATACCCCTTCCATGACGTTGTTGTGTTGTATACTTAGACTATCATAATGAATTCCCCATGATAAATCAGGGGACTACACATCATTCATCATTTTTCAGAAGGAGTATCCCTATGGAAGCAGTGCTACAAGGACCATCTGGCCGTACAGTCCTCGGACCTGCTGTATTGACCATTGGCCGTACAGCTGACAATCAACTTGTGGTGAATGACCCCAAAGCCTCATCCCATCACGCCGAGATGCGTCCCAGTGGGCAAGGCTACACCATCATTGACCTGGGCAGCACCAACGGAACCTTCGTCAATAATCAACGACTCGATCAAAATGTCCCCCGTCCACTCGCTAATGGTGACAGGATTCGCATTGGTGACACAGTATTCAACTATACGGCGACCGATGTGGCACCAGGTAGCTACAGTGCTCCTGGTAGTTATTCAGAGTATAGCCCTACCGTAGTAGCAGAATCATTTGTGGAACCACCTGCGGGATCATCTGCGGGACCGTCTGAATACACCGGCTATGGCCAGGGTACGCAGCTACCCTATGCACCACCACAGCAGCAACCCTATATGCCACCGCCACAATATGGCTCGTCGCCGCAGCAATATCCTCCGCCTCCGCCTGCATATTCGTCCTATCCACCACCCGCAGCTGCGCCTGTCCCTGCTCAACCCTATCCACAGCCGATGGCGCCTGTTCCGGCGCCCTATCCACCTCCAACCTATCCCCCAGATAGGGTACCTTCACCGAAGCCTGGAGGTAGGTCTAGAATCCTGCTCATTGTGCTGGCTATCATCATCGTCCTGGGTGCGGGTGGTGGTTTCCTCATCCATTTCCTTACCCTGCCACAACCTCAGATCAGCGTCATCAGCAAGTATCATGTTGGACAGACTCCAGCCGGCTCAACCAGCACAACGTTCCATGTCAGCGGCCAGAACTTCACCGCCAACTCCGCTATCACTTTCCTGCTTGATGGTGCGACTGCTTCTGGCAGCGTAACGGCGCAGAGTGATGCCAAAGGCAACGTCCAGGCCGACCTGACGGTCAACAATGGCTGGATCGTGGGCAACCATACCCTTACCGCCAGAGATGCCAATAATAACACCACCAAAAGCGGCATCCCTGTCACGATCGTGCCGCAGGGGGAAGCGAACACACCCGGTCCCAATGGCGCTCCTCCCGACGATATGAAATTTACTCTCAACATCAGTATACAGGCCAAAGACACCACGACGGGAAAGGCCTTTACTCCCTTTTCACAAACCCTGATCGTCACTGGTCAACCTGATCCGGCCGGTGGAACCGTTTGCCAGTCCCGCGATAACGGTCAGCCCCAGAGCTTGCCTGGTACCTTCACCGGTGGTGGCAACTTTACTGAAGTGCTTGTCTTTCAATGCAGTGGCACCTATAAGGCCGGCAAGCTCTCCTACACTGAGACGGCCACCAGCGACAAGTATATGTTAGCTGACGGCGGAACCTGTACAGTGAGTACGCCCTATATGTATGAACGACTGGAAGGCTCCTTCACTGCTCCCATCGCCATTAGCGGACAGTACAGCAGCGCTGCCACGAAAACCCCTTGCACGGACAATACCAACGTCACTTCTGATGCCACCAGCGGCAACTGGACCGGACAAAGTAGCTAGAGAGAAACTCTTCTCAAAACCGCCTTATCAGACATGACGAGGTACCACTTGCCACAGAAGCTCTAACAGCGCAAAGCAACCCTGTGAGGCTGACGAGAAGGCAGAAATGCTCGTGGATAGGGTATCAGGAAAATAGAGCGCTAAGGAAATGGCGGGGACGTCCTTGCCTCGCTGCGTAGACATGCGTTCTCGCAGAAGGCGGAGGAAGAAGTGCTCCAATGAATTCATATATCCAAAGAGGATGACCTCTGGCACTATTGCATATTGTGTATACCAGATGGATGCTTCCTGCAAGGTCTTAACAGCATATGTTTTGTAGTTGGCAAATGCGAGCAAACGGATCAGCAACTTAGAGCGTTCTTCCCATGCATCGATGATCAGGAGGATTGGCTCACGCGCGTGAAGAGGCAGAGGGCTGGTGGTGATGTTGGCGATATCCATGGCTGTGTGCAGCTGCACGCATTATGTCGTTGTGGCGTACAGCGTTCCTTCTACTTAATGTCATGCAATATGCTATGTATGACGTTCAAATGGGGTGACAAGTTTCAATAAATACAGATGAGATTATTCTTTTCTGTTGACATTAAAACGGTCAACTGTTATCATAAAGTACATAAAGCGCATCGGCAAGTTATTTAGGCGAGAATAGGTAACTATGCAAGAGCCGTCAACCTGGCGTGAACTCCTGGGAACCATTATTCAGAATCCTCAGGAGCGACTACGCATCGCCAAGGAACTGGGTGTCCATCCTATTACATTGATACGTTGGGTCAACAATGAAGGTATGCCGCGTCCACAGAACTTACGCAACCTTCCCAGTACCATACCCCAGCATCGTATGATGCTTACTGAGTTGATCGCGAAAGAAATTGCCGACTTTCCTACGACATCATCAGATGCAGGGACAGAAGATACTTCGGAAGAAGTTCCATACGAGTTTTATGAGCGTGTCCTGCGTACTCGTGCAATCCTTCCCAAGGTGCTCAGCTTCTCGTCGCTAGCTGATCTGATCTTGCAGCAGGCTCTTGCGCAATTCGACCCACACCGTTTAGGATTAGCGATCATCGTAGCACGATGCATGCCACCTTCACCTGAGTACGAGATTCACAGCCTACGTGAGAGCGTAGGGCGGGGAACGCCGCCATGGGAGAGCGACCTGAGATCAGAGGCTATCCTGCTCGGAGCAGAGTCGTTAGCGGGATACGTTGTCACCACAGGTCAATTGATTGTCAACCAGAACCTCAGTGAGGAAGGCAATCTGTCTCCTGGCTATCGTGGCGTATGGGAGGAGAGCGCAGCCGCCTGTCCCATTACATTTGAAGGTGCCATTGCTGGCAGTCTTCTGGTCTCCAGTACCCAGCGCAACTACTTTCTGCCATCTCGACTCAGGCTCGTTCAGAACTACGCAGACCTGATTGCGCTAGCATTTGGACCCGAGGAATTCTACGCGTCGGAGCGCATCAAGTTACGGTTAGTACCTCCTCAAGATGTGCAGAAACCATATTTGTACAGTTTCCGACAACGCCTCATTGAGACAATGAAGCAGGCGCAAAAGAGTGGGCAACAGATTAGCCTCATGCAGGCAGAGCAGCTAGTCTGGCAGCAACTAGAAGAGAAACTATTGCAACTATCCCTCCATGGAGTAGAATGAGAACCTACCAACATACAAGAAAGAACAGGAGCTTCGCATGTCATCATCATCCGGCCCGAGCCGAAGAGAAAACATCTATTTCAATGATCCCGAAAGCGGAGCGGAAATGGCACGCCTGTTGGATCAAGACCGCCTCATCACGAAGGGCATGGGTGGGCTCTTCTCAGAACGGTCTGACCTTTCTGGTATCCACCGCATTCTCGATATCGCTTGTGGACCTGGTGGATGGGCGCAGGAGGTAGCGTATGCCCATCCCGAGATTGAGGTGGTAGGGTTCGACGTTAGTCGAGCGATGATCGATTATGCAAAGACACAAGCACGGTTGAAAGGCCTGGAGAATGCCAGTTTCTTGGTAATGGATGCCAGAAACCCGCTTGATTTTCCCGATCACTCCTTCGATCTCGTCAATGCTCGTTTCATCGCATTTCTTGGTCCAGCAGTGTGGCCGAAGCTCATGGAAGAATGCCAGCGAATTACCCGGCCTGGCGGCGTCATTCGCTTGAACGAGAGTGAGTGGGGCATCACCAATAGCCCTTCACATGAGAAACTGTATGGCATGTTCTGGCAGGCATTGAAGATAGCCGGGCAGAGCTATTCTCCTGATGGGCGAATTTATGATATCACGCCCATGCTGGGTAGTTTCCTACGTAAGGTTGGCTGCATCAACATCCAGCAAAAGGCCCATGTGATTGACTTCTCTGTTGGAACGGAGGATTATGAAGGCTTCCGCCGCGATTGGATGACCTTCTTCAAATTGATCCAACCCTTCATGATCAAAATGGGGGTAACCACGCAAGAGGAAGAGGATCAGCTCTACGAGCAGATGGAGTTTGAAATGCTGAAGGATGACTACCGTGGCATCATGTTCATACTCACCGCGTGGGGCGAGAAGCAATAGCAGAGGTCGTGAAGAAGCTTCATAGTAAATACCTTCTGTATTATCTGGATGAGGTTAAGTACGGGCCTCACCTACCATCCCAGGGCACAGGCACGGACGGAGGCAAGCTCACGTCCCTACCGCCTCTACGGTCGGTACACCCGCCGTTCGTCGCGGTTAGTAGGCTAGGGACGCGTAGGGACGTGAGCTTGCCTCCGTCCTGCCTCCGTCCGTGCTTGCGCCTTGGCGTGGGATTCTCTCTGCTAAATCCGCATGCGGGATTGAAGCAGCACTTTGAAGTTGCCCATGCCTGCCGGATCGGTCAGCGCGAGTACCTGCTGGCGCAGATTATACCACCGCAATAGTGCCACCTGTCCGCGGTCGGTGGCACGTTCTGTGTCCGCCTCTGAGAATTCGTTGAGGCGACGTTGCTGCAACTCTTCGTTAATTCCCAAACCTTCTAGCCACAGACGCTGGGTAGTGAATGCGCTCAGGCGGAGACCGTGGCGTCGCCCCTCATCGATCAGTGCACTAAAGTTCACATGTGCAGTAATGTCTTGCTGACCAGGGTGCATGAGTGGGTGTTCGTTCATATGGTGATGCGAGTAGCAGGTGAGCGTACCAAGCCGCCGGTGACGTGTATATAATGCCTTAGCTTTGTCCCCATAGTCGATCGTCAGGATAAATCCACGTGCTATGAGCCGCGATGCTCGCTCGATCCAACGAAATGCATCAAGATTGATCTCAGCCCGCCAGCCATCGCCAAAGCTGTGCCAGGGGATCTTGTACTTATCCAGATAGGTGGCAACCTCCGCTGTACTCGGTTCAGCTAACACTTCGTGCAAACGCCCTTCATGCACAGTCACAAAGATTTCATATAGCCGTTTGTCAAGCGTCTCGACGAGATGTACGGGGAAAGCATCGATCAGTTCATTCGAGAGGATGACTGACGGGGGATGTGCGTTGTCTGTAGGATACCTATCCCCCAGACAGAGTTCATGATTTATCGCGCTCGTGGGGTGTAGGTCCGTAGGGGCCCTGAGCGAAGCAGCGACGCAGTCTGGGGGACTGTGTGTCAAATCCTTCGCGCCCGTGGGGTGGGGTGGGGCAGTACTCTCCAACAGTATCGAATTTTGTCCCGCGTGTATATCCTCAGTTCGGTAGTCGAGCGCCGTATTGAACTCAGGAGCCTCCTGCTCTGCCCATGTGCATATCACCTGTGCGAGGTGGCCGCGTCCTGCACCTTGCTCCAGTACGATGAAGCTGGCGGGCCTTCCTAGCTTTTGCCACATGTGCTGTAGTTGTCGTCCCATGCAGTTGGCGAAGAAGGTGGAGATGTCGGTGCTGGTGTAGTAATCGCCTTCCCAGCCAACTTTTACCGGTCCTGTAACATAGTAACCGTAGCCGGGTTCATAGAGTGCCATGCGCATGTATTCGGCGAAAGTGATAGGGCCCTCTCGTTGGATGCGCTCAATGATCAGTTGTTGCAGTTCGTTAGCCATTGTTTCGGCTCTCAAATTCTTATTTGCCGAAATCGACGACCAGTAAGTCTAGTGCCATTTCCGGGGTCATGCGGCTGCGCTTAAGGGCTGCGTCGGTTGCCAGCAATTGACGATAGGCATTTTCCAACTGGGACACACTGAATTTTCCTACCTGGCGCAAAGCTTTCTCCGCTACAAAAGGAGCGATGCCGGTGGCGGAGGCGATCTGTGCCGCACGCATGCCTTTTTGCGCGAGTTCTTTGACCAGCAAAAGTGAGCGTACCTGTGAGGTAATGGTGCTGATGAGCATGAGCGGTGGCTCGCCGTCTACCAGGAGTTCATGCAAGATGTCGAGTGCCTGCTTACGATTACGTTGCGCGAGGGCATCGGTGAGATCAAAAATGCGTGCCTCCTGTACCTGCGCCGAAAGTTTGCGTACGTCATCGGCGGTGATGGTTTTGCTCTCCCCTACGTACGTTGCTAACTTGTCGAGTTCGTTGGCGAGTAAACGCAGCTGACTACCAATGAAGTTGGCCAGCAAGGTAGAGGCTTGGGGACTGATCGTGATGCCAATCCCTCTGGCTCGCTTACTGATCCAGCTTTCCAGCGCTGCTCCTTTGGGAAGTATGCTCTGGATGACTTCACCATGCATCTGCGCAGCTTTGAGCAAGGGGCTGTTGGCATCGAGTAGCTCGTCGACCAGCACTACCAGGACCGTCGAATCTGGTAACAAAGGAACATACTCGGCTAGAGCCTTTTCAAAGCCCGCACGGCCAGGCACACCAGATTTTCCAGCTTTCTTGCTCTTTTTTTTGAGGGATACCTGCCCCCCAGGCAGGGTTCTCGCCCCCTCGCCCCGCGACCGCTTTGGCAGACCCTCGACCACAACGAGTCGTTGTTCGCTGAGAAAGGGGAGCGTGTTACAAGTGGTGGTGATGGTGGCAAGATCGACCTCGGTACCACTGTAGGTGTTCTGGTTATATTCAAAATTCCCTTGTTGTTGCAGTTGCTTCAGATGCTCACGATTGGTGAATTCGTCGTTGCCATGCAGGAGGTAAAACATGGTTATTCGTGGGCCAATTGTTGTGATCTACGATAGTAACGACTGGTCCGGCGCGCTACGATCAGGTCCATGAGAATCCCTCCGACCACGCCTGCTGCTGAACAGATCAACACGGAGCCAAAGAAGGTTGCAGCTCCGGACGCTCCTGGCAGTTCGGTATCGAAGATGAGGGTACCGACCCAGGCAAGGATGGCAAGGAAGCCAATGAGACAGCCGATGAACGCCCCAAGGACGACCAGCCAGTGGTTCTTCACCGCACTCATCCAGAATGCAAGAAAGGGTGAAACAAGCAATGCGAGAACGTAGCCCCAGTAGCCTCCTATGGTTATGCCGCTCGACAGGTTAATATTCAGTTCTGGTCCGTATTGAGGATGTGAAAGGGCTATTCTAGCCATAACAGGAACGGCTATTGTCAGTAAGAGCGAGATGATGGAGAGGACAAGTCCCACGGTAGCCATATCACGGCGTGTAGCAGAACTACGCCCCAGGGCTGACAGAATAATCCCCAGGATAGGGATGGCAAACAGGATAATAAACAGGATAAATCCTATGGTAGGAATGCCTGGTGCGGGGAACGTGTAAAGCCAGGTAAACATACCGATCATGCCAAACACCACACCTGCAATTGCTAGCCGATTTACTAGTTGTGGCTGGCTCTGCTGTTGGGGACCCCCCGCATAAGGACTTTGAGAATATTGTGAATACGGTGATTGAACGCTCATACTTCATTTACCTTTCACTGGAACTTCTGTGTACATCCCAACGTGATTACCTGTCTGAGTATACTGTACATCAATATGATATGCAACGGCAAGATATTCCTGCCTTTGGCCGACTTTGCAACATGCCAGAAGCATCTGCGTATACATGGTGAACGAATATCCGAACAGATATGTCCCAAGCTCCGGTGGAACAGCGTCCATGAGCGGAGAACTGGATGTTCTAGAAGAGGCTGATGATGAATACTATGACGACACTTGGACTGAATGAGCGTGTGGAGCGTGTACTGGCGTATGCACTCGGGTGGCTTTCAGGACTGATACTGTTTTTCACCGAGAAGAACCGTAACGTTCGCTGGCACTCCGTACAGTCGATGCTGACCTTTGGCACTCTATCGCTGCTGATATTTGGCGTGAGTTTATTGAAGGGCTTTCTGCATACGATCCCTTTTTTAAACTTGTTGACGGATGCAGGTCTGGGTCTGCTGCTCAGCGTGTTGTGGTGGGTGTCAATTGGCCTGTGGGTGTGGTTGATGATCATGGCATGGCTGCGGCCCGACTATCGTTTGCCGTTCATCAGCGATTGGGTACGTCGTTGGATATAAATAGCTGCATTACCATCGCCACGAATCCACCGCAGAGTGTCGCGATGAAGTTCACCCCATCGTTATTTAGCCAGGATAGGCCACGTAGGGGCCTGGTCTTTGTGCCGCAAGTGTGAATGCGCCGCTCAGTCTCTTTGTCGCAAGCAGGGCAGTAGTACATGGCTTGCACTGTTGCGCCCAGAAGACTGTCAGAGATGCTGCCCGCCAGGCCGCTCACCAGGGCGAGCGGGGGCAGAAATGCGAGAGATGTGCGGCATCGTCGTAATATCCAGAAGACAGTCCCCAGGATGAGCGCACCCAAAGCCGCCGTTCCTGTACCAAGGAGGGTAACGCCACCGGATGTGCCAGGCGAGACGCGCCCGCCGGTGGTGATTAGACGCGGCTGGTATGGACTCAACACGCCGATTTCGGTAGCCCAGGTGTCAGCGGTTGCGGTGGCGAGTACACCGACATATCCTGCTTGCAACAACTGCCGCAGCAGGGGGGAGCGCGTCATTCCATAGGCCAAAGCTAGCAGTGTGGCTGCTCCCCCATTGGCAGCTACCTGCCCCAGGTCGCGCTGTGACCCCTTACTGAACTTGTCATCAGCAATATGTGCTTTGTCTCGCTCGTGAAAGTGCGAGAGTGCGCTGGAAGAGATGAAAAAGAAAATGAGCGTAAGACCCCACGCCCACCCACCCAGGCCAAAAGTCGTGGTGCCTGTGATAACTGCCCCCGCCACTCCACTACGGCTGAGTGAACGGCGCCGGAAGGCGAGGAGACTGATGCCGGTGCTGAGAATTATGCCGAGCAGTAAGCGATATTTCCTTCCAGGTCCCCAGGATAACCATACAGGCTCAGACATGCAATGGTACCTCTTAGGTGTTTTGTTACAGAAAGCTGCTCTTGCTAGTTTATTGTAGTGAAGGTTCAGCAAGGAGACAAGGGCTATGTATGTAGTACTTTTGGAGTATCCTTGTTGTGTATGTATGATATTATATCAACGTATTTTATCCTGCTGTAGTCCGCTATTATAGCCGTTGCCAAGCCAGAGAAAGCATGATACACTGCGGCAAATGATCTGGCAATCACAAGAGGTGCCAGGTGAGCATGTAAAGATCTGGCGAAAGTGAGGAGCAAAAGTTGATCACGTGTAATCGATGTGGGAAACTTACCTATGAGGGTTTTGGCAGTTGCCAGTATTGTGGCGCGCCTTTAAGCGGTAGGATTGGAAGTGGGGTAGACCCGAAGACAGGTGCTCCAGAACAGCCGGAACTGCCAGCATGGCTGGAATCGTTGCGTAACGGTGAGCGACCAGCGGAATCCTCTGGCGAACAGTTCAACCATGCTAGTAATGTTCCCGTTGACAAGGACGCTTTGCCGAGCTGGATGCGACCAGAGAGCGCTGAGCATATCTCTGCGGATCAGCCTGCCGTGCGACGGTCGGCTTCTCTGCCTGCTCCGAATACCGATGGCGGATTCGCAGGGGGGATAACAGCGAATTCGTTGATTGATGAGCAGTCTCTCCCCTCCTGGATGCGGGAGAACCAATCCGGAGCGGACCTTTCAACTCAGAGAAACATTTCAGCTGCAAGCCTGGTACAACCAGAGGCTCCTCCCGCGTGGATGAGAACCGTACAGCAACCGACCACCCCTGCTGCATCTGCCCCGGCAACGCCGATGCAGTATGCTGAACCGGCCATTCCCCCACAGGGAATAGCAGCCAATAGTCTCGTTGATCCTCAGGCGATGCCGGCATGGATGTCTGGTCAAAGCGGATCAAATCAACTTCCACCAACAGGCGGGAACATTGCGGCAGGATCCCTGTTAGATATGAGTGCGCTGCCAAATTGGCTTCGTGAAAATGGACAAGAGCAGAAGCCCGTGAGAGTCGAGATCAACCCACCCGCTCGATCTGGGCAAGTAGGCGGTACGAATGCGAGTGTAGCTGCTCCATCGCTGATAGATGTGAACGCTCTGCCTGAATGGCTAAGAGCAGGAGCCGAGCAGGGAAAGGTTGGAGCACCTTCGGCAGCTTCTGCCCCACGGACATTCAATGTTTCGCCACGTGTAGAGAATGTGCGAGTCCCAAGTCGTCCTCGTGGCGAGATGGGGTCTCGTGAACAAAGTGAGGCGGCTGCAAATGTCTTTGCATCAATGCTCGGTGTCGCCTCGCCCGTTCCAGGAATTGAAAGACGCCTCGCAAGCTCGGCTACCCCGCCAAAGATATCGGGTAATCCCTCAGGTTACCTTCCCCCGCAAGGGCAGCCGCAGATGGGTAGCGTTGAACTGAGTGGGGGTGCTGGACCAGCGCCGACGCCGGGCTATACTGCGGGATCAGGAGGATATCAGGGGTATCAAGGAGGCTACTCCATGCTAGGTGTTCAGCAACCTGGCGTACCCCGACAACAACCTGGCATGGCTATGTACAGACAAATGGAGCCAAACACCAAAACGGTCAAACGTGGATTTCTCGAAACCATTCGTGGCTGGTTCTCCCGTTAGTTGCAAAAAAGGACACCGGATATGAGTACACAACCCTATCGGGGGGAAGGACAAGGACCAGTAGGAGCACCCTCAGCGGGCATCCACTCAGCATCGGCCAATTCTATTTTAGTTGCTGATTGCGGTACCGTCTTCACGAAAGTTTCGCTCCTTGGACTTGTTGAAGGTCAGTATCGCTTGATGGCTTGTGGTGAAGCTCCGACAACGGTGGCTGCTCCATATGAGGACATCACACGAGGTATCACCCAGGCGATCAATGAGATTGAGTTTATCACAGGCCGTCACCTTGTCTCCGATGGGCACGTACTCTCCCCCGAGCAGCCTAATGGTGATGGGGTTGATGTATTTGTGGCAACGATCAGTGCTGGTGGCCCAATTCGGCTGGTTGTGTTGGGTGCTGTGAGTCCTGCGCTCGATACACTGGCAAAGCAGGCGGTCTCTGGACTCTACGCTGAGACCTATGCGTTGCCTGCTCCTTCTTATGTCGCAACTGCCATGCCAGTTCCTCAGCCCGTAGGCGCTGGAGGCCCTTCAAACGCTCCAAGACCATGGACGCCCGAACGAGCCACTTTCGAATGGGAACGACAGCTTGAACGTATGCGGGAGCTGCAACCCCATGCAGCACTGATTGTTGGCATGGCAGATGGACCCGCCGGCCCTAACGCGCTACAAGAAGCGTGCCAACTCCTGGTGAGTGCAGAGCGGGAACTCAATGAACGTCATAGCGCAAGTGTCTCCGCTGGTGTAGCTCTACACGATGTTGCCATACGCCAACTGCCCGTGGTCTATGCTGGCGCGCCACAATTTGTCGAGGCTGTGCGGCGTATGCTGCAGGGACTGGCCGAAGTGGCCCCTGTTGAAACATTGGTCTCGCAGGCGCAACTCGGACCGATCAATCTTGCCACGAATACACTGTACGAGCGCGACGTAATCCAGCGTATTCCAGGCTATGACCGCTTGCGTTCCTGGTCTTCCTCTCTGCCAGTCGCGACTGCAGCCTCTTTGAGTAGCCTGGTACGTTTTCTATCTCAGCATTACAGCATGAATGTGACGGCAGTGGATGTGGGCGGAGCAACAACTACTGTGCTGATGGCTGGTGAGAAAGGGGAGTTTGCCCCCATAGTGAACTCTGGAGTGGGAGTAGGTCCGGGTATAGGGGCGCTTTTCCAACAAGCCCAACAAGCCGGGCTGCAGCGACTAGCGCGTTGGTTACCGTTTGAAGTTACTGAAGATGAACTGCGTCAATATGTGCTCAATCGTATGCTCCATCCGCAGGTGATCCCGATGAGCACCCGTGACCTTCGCATTGGGCAGGCGTTTGCGCGTGAAGCGATTAACCTGACACTGGAGTCGGCAGCGTATACGAATCTCGCACAGTTTCGTCCTGATTTGATCGTGGCCACAGGAAGTATCTTTGCGCATACACCTCATTATAGCCAGGCAGTGTTACTGTTGCTCGATACGCTTCAACCACAAGGCGTGACTTCGATTGTACTAGACCGTACAATGTTGATCTTCCCAACTTGGGGCAGTTGCCACCGTTTCTCCTGTCGCTGCGGTGCAGGTGAATGAGAACGATGCAGTGACTCATCGCCTTGGCACTTGCGTTGTTCCATTCGGTGAGGTGCGGCAGGATCAGCTTGCTGTGCGTATTGGCATGGAATATAGGGATGGGCGGCAAGCAACAGTTGATGTCATGGGCGGAACGATCAAGGTCATTCCGCTATCGTTCAATGAGCAGGCTGCGCTGACCCTCACACCCGGGCCGACGGTTGATGTTGGACTCGGCCCTGGCGAGCGGGCGCGTGCTGCTGAAGAGATTGATGGTGGCCTGATAGGCCTGATCATTGACGCTCGTGGCAGACCTCTTTCCTTGCCTACAAATGAGGCAGAACGTCGCACTCGTCTAGCACAGTGGTTGCAGGCTCTAGGCGCCTGAGAGAGGCTTGGCTATGACCTATCCATTTGGTTGGTCTGTTGTGACACAGACACTGGTTCGTCGAGAGCGCTGGCCCGGCGGCCTTAAGGCGAAAGGCATCCCACTGGTCTATCCAGGGCAAGAGGTGCAGCCAGATCAACCGGTTATTCGTATTGAGCGGGCAGGTTTCGCTGAAGAAAAGGTGAGTGCTGCACGCTCCTCACTATCTGCGTCACCTGCTTCCGCGGCAGCAATGGATAATGGGACAGGAAATAGTAGCAATGGCGTACGTAGTGGTGAAACGATTCTAGCCGGTTTGTGTGGGCGGGTGGTCGATATCACTCGTCGTGGTGGAGTCGTGATAGAGAGCCGAGCTGCGGTTGTGCAGGGAGCTATCGGCGCGGGTGGCCAGGTGGCAGGTGTCCTGACGGTGTGGCAAGCCTCAGGCGGTACTCGCGGGCAACAATCCATTCCCCCTGGTGCGATTCTGGTTATTCCAGGACCATTAAACCTCGCAATGCTGCGCCAGGCAATGAGTTCCGGTATCTCGGGTGTTATTGCGAGCAGTATCTCATCTCGGGACCTGGAAGGCTTCTTGCGTACTGACCTGGTGCAACTTGTTGGTAGCAGAAACGTCGAGTTAGCACAGACTCATCTGCCACCGGTAACGTTGCTGCTGACGGAAGGGTTGGGTACACTTGCTATGCCTGCTCGTACTATGCGGTTGCTGGGTCAGTACCAGGGATCGATAGCCCTCCTTTCTGGGGCGACCTCTGTGCACCAGGCGATTTTTCCTGAACTGGTCATCTCGCTGCCTATAAAAGAGGCCCAGGAGCACTGGCACCCGCTGCATCCCGACCCTGTACTGGCAGTTGGCGCGCAAGTTCGTGTGTGTGGCGGTGAGTATGAAGGAGCTATAGGAGAGATCAATCACCTTTTTACCCATAAGCAGGTATTTACTTCCGGTATTCGTGCTCGTGCAGCTCGTCTTCGCCTTGAAGATGGGTCGACATTAGTGATTCCAATGGCGTTGATGGAGCGCATCGGCTAGATTGCTTATCCACATTCATCGAACGTTATCCACATATTGTATTATAATATGTGGATAACTTATTTAGTTGGCACTAACAATCAACGACCGCCCAGTCATATCTTTAGGCTGTGCGATACCTAGCACTTGCAGAATAGTAGGTGCGACATCAGCCAGGATGCCATCTGTGCGTAATCGAGCATGCGCGAACTGGGGAACGACCAGGTAGAGCGGCACGGGATAGGTAGTGTGGGCCGTAAACGGTTTGCCCGTATCGTACTCAATGAGTTGCTCGGCGTTGCCATGATCGGCCGTAATCAGCAAGCCGCCACCGACAGCCAGTGTTGCTTCTACGACGCGGCCAACTCCCGTATCAACGGCTTCGACTGCCTTGATTGCAGCTTCGATCACGCCTGTATGACCGACCATATCGGCGTTGGCGTAGTTCATAATCACCAGGTCGTACTGCCCACTGCGAATATGCTCGACGGCGGTATCGGTGACGCCAGCTGCGCTCATCTCGGGCTGGAGGTCATAGGTTGGCACTTTGGGCGATGGCACCAGCAAGCGGTCCTCGCCAGGGAAGGGAGTCTCGCGCCGCCCGTTGATAAAATAGGTGACATGCGCATATTTCTCGGTCTCGGCAGTGTGAAACTGGCGCAGACCATGTTCGGAGATTACTCGCGCCAGCGGCATATTGACCTCATCGGCGCGATATGCTACCTCGGCGTCTAGTCCTTCTTCGTATTCTGTCATCATGACGTATTGCAGATCGGCCAGGCGTGGTCCGCGATTGAACTTGCCTTCGGCCTGTGGTGGTAGTTCCTTGAGCACAAAGGCTTTGGTGAGTTGCCGTGCGCGGTCAGGGCGGAAGTTGTAGTGGATCAAGGCGTCTCCGGCCTTGACCACGGCAACAGGGTCATTGTCTTGCATGATGACAGTGGGGATGATAAACTCATCGGTTACGTTTTGATCATAGGACTGCTGGATCGCATCAACTGCTGATTTTGCGCGTCTGCCTTCTGCGCGTGTCATGGCAAAATAGGTCAATGCGGTACGGTCCCAGCGATTATCACGGTCCATTGCGTAATAGCGTCCGCTGACGGTTGCTACTTGCGCTGCGTGCTCGCCGCCGATCTCGTGAGCGCGGGCCTGGAGTTGCTGCATGAACTCGATACCGCCAGTAGGTGAGGTATCACGGCCATCGGTGAAGGAGTGAATGTAGACGTGTTCGATCTCGTGCAGCTTTGCCAGTTGCAAGAGTGCCTCAAGGTGCAATTCATGCGCGTGGACGCCACCATTGCCGAGCAGGCCACAGATGTGCAATCGCGACTGGTTCTTTTTCACATGTTCGATGGCTTTGAGCAGCGCAGGATTGTGGAAGAAACTGCCATCCTTGATCGATTCGTTGACACGGGTATAGTCTTGTAGTACGCGCTTACCTGCTCCGATGTTCTGGTGCCCTACCTCGGAGTTACCCATCTGACCTTCCGGTAGCCCGACCGCTTCACCGGAGGTTCTGATCGAGGTATGGGGCCACTCACGAGCGAGTTTGTCGATGTTGGGTGTGCGCGCCAGGGCGATGGCGTTGCCTTCTGTGCGCGGGTTGATGCCCCAGCCATCCATGACAATCAAGACAAACGGGCGTGGTCGCCCGGAAGGTGTTGTGCTCATTTGCTATTTCTGCTCCTGTTTATGACGCTATAAAGCGCGGGACAAAAAGCTGACTCGTCATACATCTAATTCCTGGAAGGGGTAGTGACTGTAGCCTCCTAGTCACAGAGAACGGGCAAGGAAGCCTCCTGCTTTCAAGCGGAGGAGGAATTGCCCGCTGCGAGAGCCAGAGAAAAACTTCCCATTGCTTGACAGTATCTCTCAAACATGCTATACTCAAATCATGAAACAAACGATGCTCTTGAAACTCGCTCCTACTCCTGAACAGGCTCAAGCACTGCTTGACACCATGCACGCTTTTAACGCTGCTTGTGACTACATTGCTGAACAAGCCTTCGAGTCTCAGGTTGCCAACAAGTTTGAGTTGCAAAAGATGACCTATGGTGAATTGCGTACCACCTATCATCTTCCTGCACAGTTGGCTATTCGGGCTATCAGCAAAACAACCGATGTCTATAAGCGGGATAAGAGCATCAAACCTACATTCAGGCCGGAGGGTGCGATTGTCTATGACGAGCGTGTGATGAACTTCAAGGGCATTGATATCGTGTCCCTCTTGACGATCTCTGGCCGTGTGCTTGTCCCATTCCGTTTCGGTGTCTATCAGCAGTCCCGTATGGATGCGATGAAGGGACAAGCTGATCTCATCTATCGCAACGGAACATTCTACCTGGCTGTGACGTTGGAAGTTCCTGCGCCTACGCCTGATGAGCCTCAAGGAGCCCTCGGTGTCGATCTTGGCATTATCAACCTGGCTACTGACAGCGAAGGTGAAACGTTCAGTGGAGAGCCGGTTGAGAAGACGCGGCAACGCTTCCATACCTTGCGTCAGCGTCTGCAAAAGCGAGGTACACAGTCTGCCAGGCGGCATCTCAAGAAACTCTCTGGACGCGAAAAACGGTTCAGGAAAAACACCAACCATGTCATCTCCAAACGCATTGTGCAGAAGGCCAAAAACCATAGGCAAGGAATAGCTATCGAGGATTTAAGGCACATCCGTACACGCACGGAACGCACGGTTAGGAAATCCCAGCGAGCGAAGCATTCTTCCTGGTCCTTCTGGCAACTCCGTTTCTTCCTCTCCTACAAGGCCGCTCTTGCGGGTGTGCCACTTCATACGGTGGACCCTGCCTACACATCCAGAACGTGTAGCGTGTGTGGACACTGCGAGAAAGCCAACCGCAAGAGTCAAGCCTTCTTTGTCTGTCAACGGTGCAGTCATACCGATAACGCTGACCGGAATGCTGCGATAAACATTTCAAGGGCACCCGTCATGGTGCCTATTGTGGGTCCTGAGAGACGGCGGAACAATCGCCGTGTCGGTTAAGGGATATTGCAAGCTCCCGTCATTTATGCGGGAGTTCATGACATTATAACATAGTTGGGCATTCGGGATATTTGCTCCTCGCCGCCTCGCGTTCATTTTTTGCTGGCATTGCTGCAGCAGTCAGCAGCAAAAAAAATCAAAAAGCCCTTGACTTGGAGATGATTTATCTGCTATACTTCGCTTGTTCACAAATGACGGGGCGTAGCGCAGCCCGGTAGCGCACCACAATGGGGTTGTGGTGGTCGGAGGTTCAAATCCTCTCGCCCCGACTCATAAAACGAGGTAGGAAGAACTGAAAGTAGGTTCCGTCTGCATTTGTCTCCATGGCTCTGTCTGCCTTTCTCAGCTAGCGTGCTGTGCCCAGTGGCCATAGTGTTCATCGAGCTTCCTTTGCCTCTCGTTCACGCTGCCAACATACTGGTATGCATCATGGCGAACGTCAAACGATCGGACAATGCGGTCATCGGGCCCTGGCCCTCCCTCCGCGGAAATACGCTCCCGGATCAAAAAAACCTGCTCGGTGAGGCGTTGGATATAGTAACGATCTTCCATCATCGTGATCCCTCCGGCGTTCCCCAACAAGGGGGGCTGAGGTGGTTCTTGTTTGCTCATGCGTTGCTTGCTCACTTCCTGTGCTACAATGGCACTGATCGTCTTGGCTGGCGGCGTGGCAGAGAAAAGGGGTCTGGCGCGGCGTCAGTAGGGCTATGCAGCTTTGCCACTCTGGACGGCGACACTTACCAGTATTCGTTCTTTTGCTTCCTGGAGTTTGTTGGGGTCTGCTTCCCCGAGGTCTCTCCTGGACAAGTTCGCCTCATCGAAGTTCGCTTTGTCGAGGATTGCTCCATCCAGGTCTGCTCCACGCAGATCAGCATTGCTGAAATCTGCTCCCTTCAGGTTCGTGCGGCAGAGGATGGCACCACGTAAATCTGCCCCGTGTAGGCGTGCTTTTAAGAGATTAGCATCGCTCAGATTGGCACTCCGTAGATCGGCGTGGCGTAAGTCCGCTTCTCGCAAATCCGCTTTTCGCAGGTCCGCGTCCTGCAGATTGGCCTCAGTAAGATCCGCTTCATGGAGATCCGCTCCGTTGAGATCCATTCCGTGGAGATTAGCTGCGTGGAGGTCTGGCTCGAAAGCCTGTATCTCAGCATTTTCCCGTCTCCACCTATTCCAAAGCGTTTTCCCTGTTGAAAGAAGATCAAGAGTCTTCTGACGTGACATACGGTTCACTCCTTTGTTTGTTAGACTCGGTCATTGAATTGGTTCCGTTTCTTTTCCCACGCTCTCTTCTCGGCCTCATGACGATATGTCATGTATCCGAAAGCGCACACGAAGATCATGAGGATGAGAAAGACGAGTATGAATGGTGGCATAATTGATGTCCTTTGTTTTTCTGTCAGCACAAGGAAAAATACCATCCGCTCTCCGTTCCACCATCCCTCTGGGACGTGTCTTTCGGGTGACGAACATGCTTTCTCCATTGACGTTTTCCATGATAGAGGCAGAAAGGCGAGAGAGCGAACAAGGCCATCCCAGTAATCACGCTCCCATGATGGTGATGTGCTCTGAGTGCCATTTCATGCGAGGAACATGGCTCGAGGGGCATGACTCATAACAAGACGTGTGAGACTCTTTAATTATACACTATTATTTGCAAAAACGCAACATTAATCAAAAGAAAAAAGAAACTCAGTGAATTATTTTTGTGATATGCAAGCTCGACCTTATCACAAATTTCTTGCCTGCTCGCAACAGTTGGTTCTCCGTCCGCTCGGTTGGGCGAGATTTCCCCTCAATTCTCTGCCAGTTTCACTATGGGAAATGGAAGACAGAATTTTTTATATATTGACAAATATTCTATGATCGTGTTATAATAGAAACATGAAAGAAATGTATGACATCAAAAAGTTTTGTATCGCTTCTGTGAGAAACGGTTTCTACGAGCGTCAATGCGTTGAGAGATGTCGACACAGGAGAATACCATCATGAGAATCTATGTAGGGGGATTGCCCTATCAAACGACCGAAAATGACCTGATCGCTCTGTTCGAACAGGCTGGACAGGTCACCGAAGCCACGGTCATCACCGATCGCGACACCGGACGAAGCAAAGGCTTTGCTTTTGTCGAGATGAACAACGAACAAGAAGCGCAATCCGCCATTGAGCGGCTCAACGGCATCAGCATCGGAGATCGAGCCATCACGGTCAATCAGGCACGTGAGCGCCAAACGACAGGTAGCCGAGGCCAGGGAAGAGAACGACGCCCATATACCCGCTATTAGAGTAGACAATACTCAATATCACCATCCAGTAGCGCGATAAATTCAGAGAAAACGTTCAGAACACTCGATAGACACAGTAGGTTAGCTTATCTGCTAACCTACTGTGTCTGTTTTTGCTCTACTCCATAGGCTCCTATTTTTGATGGTGTGCCGACTCACGCTCATCTCTTCACTCTTTAAGCAATTCGCGTCCCTATGGATATATTTATAATAGCTCATTGAGTTAAAAAGACAAATTAAATATCTATTGACTTATACTAAACAATTATGTTATAATAGAAACAAGATCAAGAGCGACTACGTTTCTCTTCTTCCCACAGGTGCAGCTTCGGCACTTCCCTGCTTCTGTGCGCTCCCAGTAATGCCACCCAACATCCCCTCTGTCGATTTGACGAGGAGCCAGGGAAACGACGACAGTGCTCTGACATTCCAGAGGCCGCACGAACACCCCTGACTTACATCTAAAGATGCGTCTGGGTAACCAGCACACAAGGAGATCACAGCATGAATGATCCAATGAGCGACATCAAAGGCTTACAACCCGAGGTGAAGACCAAACTCGAGTCCGAAGGCATCAGGACCACCACACAGTTCTTGGAGCACTCCCGCACACACCAGCAGCGCACCGAACTTGCCCACAAGGTCGGCACGACCCCTGTTGTCATCAAGGAAATGGCCAACCGCGCTGATCTGATGCGCGTCCATGGCGTCGGTGGCGACTACTCGAATCTGCTGGAAGAAGTCGGCGTCAATAGCTGTCGGGAGCTGCAACATCGTGTTCCTGAGAAGCTGCACACAGCGCTTGAAGCCATCCATACCGACAAAAAGATTGGGTATCGCGTGCCCACGCTGGTTCAGACGACCCAGTGGATTGCCGAAGCCAAGGCGCTGGCCGCCACCTCACCAGAGTAATCACTCCTTAGTGTTGCTGGAAGTATCCTCCTCTTCAACGGCGAGAAGGAGATGCTTCCATGCTCCACTCAAGTGGCATTCCACCCGAAGATCCAGAGTTACCCCTCACCATTTTTGCTCTGAAAGAGAGAATTCACAATGATTGCTTTTCTTGTAACAATCAGCCTTGCTATCCTACTTGTCGTTGGGGGGACGCTCATCAGCGGACGCATCAGATGCTTCCCACTTTCATTCGCAGTTGCAGGGAGCTACACGACTCATACACCAGCACGCATCGTTAGGAGTGAGATGACACTCTATGCCCGTCGGGCCCTCCTTGTCTTGACTATTCTTTTTGTCATACTCAGCACAATTTTTATCAGCGTTCTCCAAGCTATCTCCCACTAGTGAGCACCTTGCTCTCCTAGCTTTGCTCTTATTTCGATAAATATTGCATGCCTGTGAAAAATAGTGTATAATTAGAGTGTCTCATAGATTTGCTTATGAGTCATACCCCTCGTATGAACTGGCGCTCAGAACACCTCTCCATCATGGGAGCATCATTTCCGGTGATGGTTTCGTTCGCTCTCTCGCTTGTGTGCCCCCAATCTCACTCCGTTCAGAGGTTAACATCGTTACTTGAAGAAGGCATGTTCGTCATGCCAGTCTGCAAGGAAGTGTCGTCTTCGGCTGAGACGCTGGAGCGATGGCTTGATGATGGCGGCACGTCGGACAATGAGGCTGCGTATGACATGGGAGGCTTTTCACCTCTCCAGATTTCCAGGCCGTAAGGAGGCTTGCTATGAATTTACTCTTGTTGTTTGTGCTTGGTGCCATCGTGCTTCTGCTCGTGTTCCTCGCGCTCTCTGCTATTCGCGTGGTGCAGCAGTATGAGCGGGGCGTGATCTTCGTGTTGGGGCGCTTGATTGGGGCGAAGGGTCCCGGGCTTTTCCTGGTGCCCCCGCTCATCTCACGCATGATGAAAGTCGACTTGCGTATCGTCACCCTCACGGTGCCCCCGCAAGAGGTGATCACCCGCGATAACGTGACGATCAGGGTGACGGCAGTGATCTACTTCTATGTCGTCGATCCGATTGCGGCGGTGGTCAATGTGGTGAACTTCAACCAGGCGACCACGCAGATTGGTCAAACGACCTTGCGCAACGTCCTGGGCCAATCGGAACTGGATGAACTGCTGGCCGAGCGCAAGAAGATCAACCGCGATCTGCAAGTGATCATCGACGAGCAGACGGAGCAGTGGGGTGTGAAAGTGACGGCGGTCGAGATCAAGGATGTGGAGTTGCCGGCAACCATGCAGCGCGCCATGGCCAAACAGGCAGAGGCAGAGCGTGAGAAGCGTGCCAAAGTGATCCATGCCCAGGGAGAATTGCTCGCCTCGACCCAGCTCGCTCAGGCCGCCGCAGTGATCGGCTCCCAGCCTGCTGCCCTGCAACTGCGCTACCTACAAACGCTGACCGAGATCGCGGTGGAGAAGAATTCGACCATCATCTTCCCGCTGCCCATTGACCTGATCGAACCACTGATTCAGATGATGCGACGCCAGACGACAAGCGTGCCCGTCCAGGAGCCACTCAACGGTGCTCGTCTGAAAGAGCCATCCCTGCCTCGCTAAACCTACGCGGGAATACTGGCACAACATGCCAATCATTTTGGTTGATCATGTTCTGCTGGTTCGAGGCCTCGCGGTCCTGTTGGCTCCCTATCGATGGGTGGGGAGATCTCCACTGCTGTGGAAAGAGTGCAGTTCGCTCTGCGCGTTCACGTCTTGCATAATGGTTCTCCTTAGATTGATGGATCTCCATTTGAAATGCGCTTGGTGAAACAAGCGCATTTCAAACGATAAGTCCCCGAGGAGGCTCCGTCCCCAGCTCATAATTCTCGACGTCAGGCACTACGTCAGCGGCCACGAGACAGACCGACCGTCAGGAGTTGCCATATCGCAACCAGGATGATCGCGCCGACCAGCGCTCTGAAAATGGGGACACCATACACGTTGATATCACCAATCCCGTTGATGACGATGACTTTTGTGAGCAACCAGGCGCCAACGAGCGCCGCGATGATGGCCCCGACGAAGCCGAACGGAAGCCGCCTGCCAACAATGGACTCTGCAACGAAGCCGACGACCGCCGCAACGATCAGGTAAATGATAAAGTTGAGACCGAACGTCCATACATGGTCACCCAGTTTGATGGTGATGCCATCTGCCAGAATAAGCTGTAGATTGAGCATCGCGTCCTCCTTCTAAGGAAGTGATAACAAATCAGTAAAACTAGAACCAGCGACTACGTGGGCGGCGAGCGTAGCTTCCACGCCGATAGTAACGCGCATAATAGGGTTGGACACGACGGTACGCAAACGCGCTCCATATCGCAACCAGAATGGCTGCCGCAATGATGGAGCTGATGATCGGTACGCCGCCCAGGAATGGCTCGCCCACGATGTGAAAGTGGAAGAGTCCAACAACGATAAAAATGGCGAGTAACCCGAGAATAACGGCACCGATGATCCCATCTGGCGCACGCCGACGGGCGATAAGTTCGCCGACAACACCGACCACTGCTGCAATGATGATCCAAATGAGCAGTTGTGTGAGAGTGATAGCCATGGATGTGTAACCTCCTAAAACGTGGTCTTATTTGCCTCTGCTCGACAGGGGCTTTCTAAAACATGTGCTGCGAAATCTGTTTTTTATGAACTGATCATGGATCTTTTGCGCGATCAGTGCCATAATTTGTACAATCTACTGGTATATTAACCGCACAGCGTTAAATAAAGCGTTAAAAAAATGTTAATAAGGAGCAGAGGATGGTCATCGACGCAGAATTGGAGGAACGGTGACAGCGTGTGCAGCGAGTCTCTGCCAGGAGCAGCAGGTCACCGCTCACTTCGGCAACCCGCCATGCCGCCGCGAACAGTGCCTGTGCTATCTCCAGGTCGAAGGACTACTGCGCGGCCAGGGCCGCCAGGCGGTTGAGGGCGGCGCTCTCCATCGCAGGCTGGCAGGCATCCTGTGCGTACGCGAGCATCGAGGTGTAGGCCGTCCGAGCCTTCTCCCACTCAGTGTTCAGTTCATACGCCCGGCCCAGGTGGGTGTAAAGATGCTCGATCTCCGGCGCGGGAAGCGTGGCTTCCATGCTTAGCGATTGCACAGGCTCGGTCAGCAGATGCCGTGCTTGCTCGTAGAAGGAGATGGCACCGCGCACGGCTACCACCCGCATCGCCTCATCGCCTGCCGCGAGACTCCAGTGGAAGGCTGCTTCCGCAAGCCCCGCAGCCAGGGCATGGTATGCCAGTACCGCTGCAGGTGCAGCAGCCGCTTGCAACGCTTCCAACGCACGGCGGTGAAAGATGGACCGCCGCGCCTCACCCGCCTCAGCATAGACCACCGCACGTATCTTCGCATGCGCGAACACGTAGCGCCCAGCAGTCATTGGCCCTCCCTGGCGCTCCGTCTCAAGCAGCAGACCGCTGTGCAGCACCTCGTCCAGGGCAGGGAGTCCATCCTGTTCTGCGAGATCGGCCACCTGGCACAGGTGCTCAAAGGTGATCCCCTGGCCGAGGACGGCTCCTGCCACCAGCAGCGCGAAAGCGTTCGGCGGAAGTCGATCGAGCCTGGCGCAGACGACTTCGTGCACACTGGGCGGAAAGAACCCACGCACAACCATCCCATGCTCCATGGCTGCCGTAAAGTCAATGGTCCATCCTCCATCTTCGTTCGGGCGGGAGGCGAGCGCGCCACGCTCGAGCAAGACCTTGAGCGTTTCCATCAGATAGAACGGTTGTCCCTCTGTTTCAGCAAAGAGCCACTGCCCAAAGCGTTCCAGGTCCGCCGACCGCCCACCGCCTTTGCCCCCTTTCCCCCCGAATGCCTGGAGCAGGCGCAGGATGTCTTCGGCGGTGAGAGGGCCAAGCTGCAGATGGGTCAGCGGTACGGCGCGTTCCATACCAGTTCGCCACTCGGGAAGCCCTGGCGGCATAGCTCTCTCTCCCATGCGCAGCGTCAGGAGCAGGAGCGCAGGAGTCTTGCTCTCCGCGAAGCGTCGTGCGAGGTAATGCAACACATCGAGCGAGGCGGCATCGGCCCACTGCACATCATCGATGAACAAGACGAGCATCGTCCGTGCCGCCAGGGCCTGGCCCAGGTGTGCCACCGCTTCGAACAACCGAGTGCGTGCCACCGACTTGTCCCCTACAGGGTCAGGCAGGTCGGGATAGCGCTCGCACAGTTCGGGGAGCAGGCGTGAGAGTTCCGCCAGCCACGTGTCTGAAAGCAGGTCGTCCGGGGCGTTCTCCCGCTCGATGCGCGGGCGCAAGGCCTCGATCATGGGCCGATAGGGCAGGTGACCACCGGTTTCAAAGGCCTGTCCCTGCAGCACGTCTGCCCCCTCCATCTCTGCCCAGGCAAGAAATTCGGTCGCCAGCCGCGTCTTGCCAATGCCGACCTCCCCTTCCAGGAGCACAACCTGCGTCTGACCACGTTGGGCGCTATGGTAGACCTTGATCAAGGTACTCAACTCCGTTGTCCGCCCCAGGAGCGGGCCTTCGAGGAACGTCGCCGGGGAAAGCGCGAGCGCGGGTGTGGGCGCCTCCTTACGACGGGGAGGGGCAACGGCCCGCATGCGGCTGGCCAGGGCCACCGTTTCTGGGGTTGGCTCGGTCTGCATGCCCGTTGAAAGCCTCGCCCGGCAAGTGTCATAGGCGTGCAGCGCAGCGGCCCGGTCACCGGCCGCGAAGTGCAAACGCATCAGGCGCCGGTAGGCATCCTCTTGCAGAGGGGCGAGGACGAGCCAGCGGTTGACCGTTTCAATGGCGGCCTCAAGCTCTCCTGCTTCGAATTGCATCTGGGAGAGGCGGTCGAAGACCTCACTTGTGCGCAGGTACCAGTACTCGCGTTGGAACCGAACCCAATCGTCGAAGGCCGGGGCATCGCGCAGCGAGAAGCCCTCCAGGAACTCGCCACGAGGGAGGCTGATCGCGCGTTGGAGCCTGGCAAGCAGGGTGCGATGCATCTCTTCCGGCATGGTCAGCGTCGTGTGGGTCGACGCACGCGCCGACGTCCAGGCTTCGTGGAGGGTATGGAGGTCGAGTTCAATAGCGGAGGTGAGATCAAGGCCGAGGGTGTCGTGTTTGATGAGGAGGTGAGGTGCAGGAAAAACATCGGCGCCCTCACCCAGCATATGACGCAGATGGAGCAGGGTAATGCGCAGGGCTGCCCGGCCATGCCTCGCGTCCCCTTCTGGCCAGAACTGCTCGGAGAGTTTCTTGCGCGAATGGACGCGGCCTTCCACCGCCAGATAGATGAGGAGCGCGAGTTCCTTGCGCGTGGAGAACAGCAGCACCTGATCAGCATGGCGCACTTCCGGGGGGCCCAGTAATGTCAAGTAGAGGTCGCCCATTTAACGTTCCTTATAACGCTCTGCTGCTATCATGTGAGAAGAGAAGATACAGATATGAGAACTGACTTCATAGAAAGGAACAAAAGTATGTTAGGGAGTTTCAAGTTAACTAATACAAGTGACCCGTCTATTATCGCACAAAACACGACGTGAGTGAAAGGAGCGCTCCCATGCCCAAGAAAAATACTGTCCTGCACGAAGAGCAGCAGGCCAAACTTATCGAGCTGTTGAACCGCCGCTTAGCCGACGCCATCGATCTGCAGTTGCAAAGCAGGCAGGCCTACTGGAACGTCAAAGGGCCTCATTTCATGGCCCTGCGCGAGCTGTTCGACAAGGTTGCCCAGGGAGTGGAGGAGTATGCAAACCTGATTGCTGAGCACATTGTGCAGCTTGGCGGCATGGCCGAGGGAACGGCGCACGCGGTCGCCAGGCGGTCTTCGCTCGACGAGTATCTGCTGGCGACAGCCGATGGGCAGGGCCACATTGATGCGCTTTCGACAACGCTCATCGCCTTTGGCAAACATGCACGCTACGCCAGCGAGAAGGCGACCGAACTGAAGGACGCTGATACTGCTGCCATCTTCACAGAGATCGCCCGAGGCATCGACAAATGGCTCTGGTTCGTCGAAACGAGCCAGCAATCAGGCAGTTGAGCAGCGAACTTCATTTAACGCTTGTTATAACGCTTCGTAGGTACACTTAAAAGCAGAAAATGGCTTTCCTTCCAGGCCCGGCAGGCCCAAAGGAGAGACAGAAAATACATAGAGCGATACATCTGTATCAAGGAAAGGACAAAATCATGACACTTGCAACACTTATGCTTGCTGCAGTTAATCTTAGTCTGTCAAATGTGCTCTGGTGGCTGTTTGTTGGGTTGATTGCTGGCTTTCTCGCGAGCCGGGTGATGCGTGGGGGAGGCTATGGGTTGATCGGCGATATTGTCGTGGGCATTATCGGAGCTTTCTTAGGAGGATGGTTGGCCGGCCTCCTGGGGTTCGGCTCCTTTGGCCTGATCGGGACTATTGTGGTCGCCTTTATTGGGGCCTGTATTCTCCTTGCCATCTTACACGCTGTCAGTCGCGGAGGAGCATCCAGGTCGAAGAGGATGGGGACGGTGGTAAATGAGAAAGTGATGTTCAGGCAAATCGGCGCGATCATCCTGGTGGCATCTCCTGGCGTTCGGCCTGTCGCGTGGCCGCAACCATAATTCGTATCGCCGGGGGTAGTGAACTATGGGCGCGGCCTCCGCGGGGACTTACCGTTTGAAATGTGACTGATGAAACAATCACATTTCAAACGAAGATTCATCAATCTAAGGAGAAACATCATGCAAGATGCAACGGTGCAGACCGATCTGCACTCCCTTCGCAGCGGTGGAAATCTCCCACCCATCACCAGGGAGCCAACAGGACTACCCGGCAACAACGAACCGACAATACACGATGAACCAACTGGGACGCTCAAAGATGCACCTCAGGTACCACTCAGTGGCCCACGTGCTCAGCAACGCACTTTCCTTCCCCAAAGGGGGTTGTACTATGCAGTAATTGCAGGCATCATTGCGGGAGTGTTCACGGCCCTGCTGACGATGGTGGTCACCCTCGTGTTTGCAGGAACCTTTCATGCAGCCAGCCAGCAAATTGCGGTGGATCGGTTGACCGTCAAGACGGCTTTTGCCCTGGCAGGATTGGAACTCCTCAATTTCACGCTGAGCCTGCTCATTGGCTTGCTTGCCGGTTTGATCGTTGGCAGAATTGCCGTCCGTCGACGGCTTGGCTTCCTGGCAGGCGCTCTTGCTGGAGCCATCTTCTACCTGATTACCTTCCTGGTGAGCCTCATCTCCAGCTACCCAGGCAATCTTGTAGTAAACAGGACACCCCTGGCGACTGGGAGTCTCGTAATCTCTTTCCTGCTGCTCTGTCTGTGGAGCATCGGTGGGGGACTCGTGAGTCTATTCGGAACATGGGTAGCGACCGTGAGACATCCTCATTATATGAGGCTCGGAGAGTAGCAGGGACGTATATGCAAACGTATCTCGCGTCCAACAAGCGGCGGTCAGACCTGACGGATGACGACCTGGTCCAACAAGCGCAAATCGGCGATCAAGGAAGTGGATTCTGAGGCGATGGAGCGATGGCTTGATGATGGCGGTGCATCTGACAATGAGGCTGCGTATGACGCGAGGGGCTTTTCCCCCTTCCAGTTTTTCAGGCCGTAAGGAGGCTTGCTATGAATCCACTTGTGTTGATCGTGCTTGGCGCTATCGTGCTTGTTCTGGTGATCGTCGCTCTCTCGGCTATTCGTGTGGTGCAGCAGTATGAGCGAGGCGTGATCTTCGTGCTGGGGCGCTTGATCGGGGCGAAAGGCCCCGGGCTTTTCCTGGTGCCCCCCTTCATCTCACGCATGATGAAAGTTGACTTACGTATCGTCACGCTCACAGTACCACCGCAAGAGGTGATCACCCGCGATAATGTGACGATCAGGGTGACGGCGGTGATCTACTTCTATGTCGTCGATCCGATTGCCGCAGTGGTCAATGTGGTGAACTTCAACCAGGCGACCACGCAGATTGGTCAAACAACCTTGCGCAATGTGCTGGGTCAATCGGAACTGGATGAACTGCTGGCCGAGCGCAAAAAGATCAACCGCGATCTGCAAGTGATCATCGACGAGCAGACGGAGCGCTGGGGCGTGAAGGTGACGGCGGTCGAGATCAAGGATGTGGAGTTGCCTGCGACGATGCAGCGTGCCATGGCCAAACAGGCGGAGGCGGAGCGTGAGAAGCGGGCCAAAGTGATCCATGCCCAGGGAGAATTGCTCGCCTCGACCCAGCTCGCTCAGGCCGCCGCAGTGATCGGCTCGCAGCCCTCCGCCCTGCAACTGCGCTACCTGCAAACGCTGACCGAGATCGCGGTGGAAAAGAATTCGACCATCGTCTTCCCGCTGCCCCTCGACCTGGTAGCGCCGATAATCCAGATCTTGCAGCGCCACGCAGGCGAGCCAGTCCATGAGCCACTGAACGGCCCTCGTACGAACGAGCCATCCCTGACCCGCTAAACGGAGGTTGGAGGAACAGGGTTGAGTAGCAAGGGAGCTGGGAACGCTGGGGTGCAACCAGAGGCGGTCTCTGGAACCGACTACGCCGTGTGCTATATTGACCAACAACGAGGGACGTTTTCCAATACCGTTTGGAAAGTCTGGTTCGCTTCTGACACCGCAACGATGCTCGAAGGCGGCGACCACAGCACCATCACCTTCTTTGGTCCCTGTGTTCAGTTTCCCTATACAACCCACAACACTGTGATTGCCGCCGATGGGCAGGTCCATGAGTATGCAGACAGTGCTGGGGCAGAACAGGGATTCCAGACCTTGCCCCCACGAGAGGTGAGCGGTGGAAGCCAGGTCCAAACCGTCTTCCCACAGTTCTGTGACTACCATGAGGTCACATGTCCGAGCGGCGTCTACCGCCTCGAATTTTTCGGGCCTCGCATGGATGAGCGGGGATACCAAGTCAAGGAGGCAGCATGATCGGGGTCTTATCAGTTGAAAGAAGCTATCCCGCCCTGGGAAGCCACTTATGTGGCATAGCCTGGGATGGGTACCATCTGTGGTACGCTGACGCAGGCACAGATCGGCTGTCCTGTCTTGACGTTCACACAGGCGCCATACTACGAGAGGTGGCCTGCCCAGAGGTGCGAACAGGATTGACTTATGATGGCACCTCGTTGTGGCAGATGGCCGGACACCCCAAGCGGATCCGTGTCATCGATCCAGCCGACGGACACATCGTGCGGGAAATTGGCCTGGGGGAGCATGCCGAGGGGATGGGTGGACTGTTCGTCGATGGCATGTCCTACTGGCTTGGACCAGAGCAGGAAGGAATGATTGAACAGCACTCGTTGGGAGACAACAAGGTGCTGACCACCATTGGAGTCGTTCCCAGCGCGGAGGGGATCACGATCATTGGGTCTACGCTCTGGTATACGAGTTACCGACAGCGGCTACTGGCAGCGGTCGATCTGAGGACAGGGCAAGAGAGGCAGCGGTATCGGCTCCCAGGTGATCCCACAGGCATGTGTTGGGACGGTACGCAGTTGTGGTACAGTGATTACATGCACCGTCAGCTCTGCGCGGTACATCTCCCGGTCCCTGAGAACGCAGCAATACCCTCCTAGATGCCTCCGCTCTTTTTTATAAGGGCGGACGGAGGGTTGCTGACACCGGGTGTACTGTTTATCCAGTTCGTAGACTTTTTGAGAGGGTTCCAGAAAGCGAGCAGAGAGCCCCGAGACCCTTCCGGAAGTCTACGATGTAAAGTCAACAGTACACAGAGATGTAGTTCACTGTTGGGCTGCCCGCACTCATTTTTTAGAAAGAGGAGATCGCACATCATTTCCCCGGCGTGCGCTCAGTGACGAATACGCTAGTCGTCAACCCAAAAGAAGAGATGATTCACACCATGTCTTCTGCTGAGGGGGGTCAAGGCGAAGACCTCATTCCAGGGAAATATATCAGCACAAACAAACAGGTCTAATACGTATAAAGTTGCAGAACATATTCCGCTCTGGCGTACCCATCAAATTGCGTTAACCATGGGGTTTGAAGTAGTGAACGACACTTTTGGCACGCTTATGCAACAAGACCCTTATTATCAAATATCCACCGTACTGAAAGAAGGAGTATTTATCCACCTCTTCGGCTCAGAGTTTAATCAACCTGACAAACAAGACATAATATTCTGGATGAAGCAAGGGGGGACGATTGTATATAGAAAACTTTCGAAGCCAATCCATAACAAGCAATCTTTCTGCCTGCCCTAGCCCTGTTTTGTCACTCCCTCCATGGTCTCATTGGTCCTTGTCTAAAGACGGCCTCAGCCCCTCCTGATGGGAATGCAGGGACTGTTGAATGATGGTCAGCAAGAATTAATGTCAAACGGTTTGTAGATCACCCGAACATCTTGGGAAACTAAATAGCCTTCCTGTTCGCGCACCTCGTGCAGCGCAGCGGTACAGAGAAGGATCGGGATGGATGCCGTGGAAGACTGCATTTTGAGCATTTGCAATATCTGCCATCCTGTCTTCTGGTCTCCAAAGATGAAATCGAGAATGATGAGATCAGGGTGGAGCTGTTCGATCTCACTCACCTGGAGAATGGGCATGCCAGATAACATGACTTCATAGCCCTCCTCTTCCAACAGCAGACGGAACATCTCTAAGAGTTCTTGAGTGTCGTTGATCACCAGAATGCGGGTTGCCATCGTTTCTTTCCTTCCATGTGCTTGTCGTGACGCCTCTTATCTTAACAGCGTAGCATATTCCTATTAGGATGAGGGGTCAGGTCTTGATTGTACAAGATAGCCAACGAAGGCGTAACGCTCGAAGCCAAGCAGGCGCAAGGGAAAATAATTCAGGCATCCGTTTTCCCACTACTTTGAATGTTGAGGCATGCTCCTTGCTGAGTGAGCCGCACGAGAGGAGGCTTCCTCAGATATCCTTTCCTTATAGACAGGTAGCCGGTAAAGGCGGTGCCGATTGCTGCCAGAAAGGCAAACATGCCGGATACCCAGGTCAACCCGCGGCCATGACGCCAGGCCCCCTTGTAAAATGCTACCCACAGGTGCAGTGTCATCGAGAAGAAGAACAACTCAGCGCACCAGAAATGGAGACTGTTCACAAAATGGCCGACGGAATTGTCATGCCACCACTGCGGCCCAAAGGCGGCCAGGATGATCCCGGAGAGAATAAGAGGACGAGGCTGGAGAGGGAGATGACGCCGAAGAAGTAGGCCGGTGAGCGCACGAATACTGGTAGGTGGTCGGGAAGCAAATCTTCCAGGGGCATCCAATTCCGCACTCGTTCACGAATCCCAGTGGTCATGTTCATGCATGCACCTCCGTCTCTGTCCAATCTCTATCACCTGCTTCCTCAGGCTCTGGTACGGCTTCGATGGTGGAGAGGCGCTGCTTTTCCGGTCGCCGCAGTGCAACGGCCAGCATGAAGACAACAATCAGGAGAGCGATTACTATCAAGTTGGCCAGTGAGATCAGGATAAACCCGAAATGCAGATATTGGGCTGGACCATTCATCGTATGGTCTCCTTTCCTAGTTCATGACAAAGGATATGCCAAGTTGCTGCATGTCGTGTCCAAGTTCCTCCAGATCGATGGGGGTGCTCAGGAGCACCAGTTGCTGCGTCTTGACGACAGCAAGAGCCTGTTTGGGCAGCGGGACACCGACGATGATGGCAGGAGTGCACGCGAGTCCTCTCGTCTCCTGCAGTAGATCGTAGAGTGCCAGGCCATCCATGTCGGGGAGATGATACTGCAGGAGAAACAGGTTGGGCTTGATGTGTTTGACGAAATTCAACGCTCCCGCAGCACTGGTCACCCGTTTCGCATAATGATGAGGCTTGAATGAAAAGTGCTGGGTGAACGACTCGGCCTGGTAGGAGTCATGCTCCACGACGAGGATAGTTCTGACGAGGGAAGCCGTTGTGAGAAGGCCGTCTTGTCTTGGGGCTGATACGCTTACCGTGACCATCAATACACCTCCTGAGAGTCACTAGCAGTTGTCATATTCTTGTGTTAATAGTACTGGTAGAGCGTGAGAAAATGCGTGAGAAGGACCGTTAGTCGCTTGGGCCAGCAGAGTAGCTCGTGCGATCATGCCTGAACGCAGATCGCAAGGTGGCCAGCGTTGCCTTTGTGCTCCCCGTGGGTAGGAGTGACCCGTTCGAGCGTCAGTCGTGCGGGAGATGTCTGGTCGCTGATGGGCAAGGCTACCAGCAGTACGCCATTGCCATAAGTGACGTTGGCACAGGCAGCATTGACGGGAACTGGGAGTGCAAGCTCACGGTGATAGACGCCAACGCTCCATTCATCGAGCAGCAACTCTTTGACTTCCTTCAGCAGAGCACGCTGGTCTCCATGGAGTATGAGGCGATCATCATTGGTGACTTCGACCACAATATTCTCGGGTTCCAGTCCAGCCATTGGAGCCGCGATCATCAAGCGCTCGTCTGTTCGGTAGACTTTGACTGGGATATGCTGCTGCTTCACCTGTTCTTGCATCTGTTTCACCTTTCGTTTCACCTGCTCAACTCCCCTTCTTGTCGGTTCTTGCCAGCAAGCGTTCCTTCAGGAGATTCCTGGCGGTTCCTCTTCGCTGCAGGAAACCAGGTCGTCACTCCACCATCAACGACGTCCCCCAGAAACTGCATGCAGGATCGCAATCAAGATGCATGCACCAATGAAAGCGACAATGATAGTGCCAATCAGACCGTACGAGCCGAGGCCGAGGAGACCTGCCAGAAACCCACCCAGGACCGCACCGATGAGACCCACCACGATATCGCCGATGAGCCCATAGCCGCCGCCGCGCATCACACGGCTCGCGAGGAAGCCAGCGATCAAACCGATTATCAGCCATATAAAAATGCTGAGCGGATCGAGCGAGAAAGTCAACGCTGAAAGTGTTACCTGTGCCATACTGAACATTTCCTTTCTGTCGCAGGTCTTTGCTGGTGCTGGCGACCTGACATACATCTCTCTTCATGTGCTAGCAGATGAGGGTTACTTGACGACAGCCAGAGCGAAGACTCACTGCGCTGATCGCAGGTGGGCTTCGACGAGCCAGAGCCAGCTATCGGTGCCACGGGAGATCTGGGTGAAAAGATCAGCGCTGTCAGCATCTATCAGGTCCGTCGCCTGCCCGATAGCGTAGCGGACATGTTTGCCGAAGGAGGCCAGCACCGTTGCCAGGGCCTCGATATGACCGTTCCCGTCAGCAATCTCGAGCGGATACCTGGCCAGCGAGGTTCGCCGGGTGACCATGTACGCAGTTCCCTCGGCACTGCCTCCCAGCTGCACGACACGCTCGGCGAGCTGGTCGACATACCCCTCGACTCCATGAGCAATCTGGCCGAATAACTCATGCAGAGTGATGAACTGTGGGCCTTTCACGTTCCAGTGAGCCTCCTTGGCCTGGAGCATCAGGTCAATGCTGTCGGCCAGGCGACGATTCAACAGCTCGACCAGTTTCGCACGCTGCTCTTCAGGGAGGCTATTTTGTGTCTTGTACATGAGGTTTACTTTCTCTTGATCGGCAGTGTGTGCAACGTAGTATCTCTGGTTCCAGTATAACCGTTGAGCGTTAGGAGAAGCGTTAGTGCTTGCGTGAAATTCATATAAAGAATATCATGTTCTAGAAGGACATGGAACGAGTTCTTGCAGACTGCTCCTCAGTGGGTATATGATTTCATTGTCTGAAGTAGTCATTGATGAGTGTAGGCGACTTGCTGAGCAGTAGAGAAGGACGAGCAAACAGGAGGTTCAATCTTGAGCGACCAGGAACAAGATTTCCCTGGAATCGTTGAGCAGCGCTCACTTGACCAGCATCGTGAGGCATTGTTTCTTGATAATGGAGGCGTGGTCATCCAAGATGATAGCGGCATCCTGGTAGTGCTCAATGCCTCGTCTGCCTACCATTTGCTTGAGTTGCTCGACAACCATCGGAAAGTATTGCAGCTTTCACAGGAGCAGAGCGACCAGGCGCAAGAGAGAAGCGGCAATGTGTAAGGCAGTGTATAGTGAGAAGCTCATCTCGCTAGTGCAAGGAGGCTCTATGCGCCTCCACCAGTTAGTGGAGTTCTACCGAGATGAGAACTAGGGCGTATTTCCCTTGTTTTTCCTTCTGAGAAATCGGAAAAATTTCATTGGCTCGCTATAGTAGCCAATATGGCGAAGCATCCGACGCTTGAAATTTCCCCACGCACGGAAAGGTCGCTTTATAGCTGTGATGCCTACTGCATTGTTGAAGCGCTTTTTCGCTTTAGTGATGCCTAGCATGGTTTTTAGGCTTGGGTTGCGGTAGCGGAATAATAGACGCATAGTAACACCTCTTTGCCCATAAGAACAACACTGATCTATGGGCTCCATATATATCACGGACGAGCAACAAATTTGGAATACATCTGTCAGGGCGTTAGGCAAAGTGCTTCTTGCTTATGTAGGCTGAGACAGAAGTGTCTGTTTTTCAGGTAGTTTCTCACGGTTCGCTCATTTTTGAGGCAGTTCATACGAATTGCCCCGCTATGAAGGGGTGTCTCGAGCGGAGATGGGAACGATTGCTCTACCGACACTTTCTTCTGCGCGATCAATGAGATACTTTGTCCAAGCTACTTTAATAATAACCAGGGGGCGTTAAGAAAAGCGTTAAAAAGAACGTCAATAAAAACTCACGGTTCGCTCATTTTCGAGGCAGTTCGTTAAAATTGCCCCGTCATGAGAAGGGTGTTTCGAGCGGAAATGGGAATGATTGCTCTGCAATGTGGTGAAAGGTTCGAAAGAATGGCTCCACTGAGTGGATGGTCCGCACCGTTGAAGCGTCATGATGGCTGACTTCGGTCCGCAATTGCTTTCCCTTGGACCAAGTCATGATCGCCCAATGGCACAGGAGCATCGTTTTCTCGACGTTTTTCGCCCACAAAGGGGGAAAGCAATTCATTTTATGCCCGAAAAAATGAGCGAACCGTGAGCTAATGCTCTAAAAGCAGCAGCAGCTTTCTGGCTTGAAAAGCTTTCCCCAATCGAGCAAGAAATCCCCCCACGTAGATGCCATACCGATTCTTGCAGACTGCTCCTCAGTGGGTATATGATTTCATTGTCTGAAGTAGTCATTGATGAGTGTAGGCGACTTGCTGAGCAGTAGAGAAGGACGAGCAAACAGGAGGTTCAATCATGAGCGACCAGGAAGAAGAGGAAGCGCATCACTTACTTCATCAGCAGTATGAAAGGCCAGAGCAGCAGCGCGATGTCACTGACCAGCGCGCAGAAGGGAGTTCCATGCAACAAGATGTACCTGAGATTGTTAAACGGCGCAACCTCGGAGGCAACTTTGAGGTCTCGCTGCTGGACACCGGAGGTCTCGTTCTCACACTGGATAGCGGGAGCGCCGCCATCCTGAAGGCAGAGCAAGCGTATAACCTGTTTAATTTCTTGTATGAGCATCGTTTGCTCTTACAGCAGAAGGCGCAAGGTCAAGAGGAAGAGGAGACTGAGACGCAAAAAGAAATCGTAAGGGACTGGATAGCAAGGAGCCATGCGGAGGGGGACCAGGCACAATGAATGTTTTTGTGCGCCGCGATGGGTAATTGGTACCTCGTAGTCTTGTAATTAGGCTGAGTCTCGTGTAAAATTGCTATAGTAACTTCCTTCCCGTGATGGATTGAAATGGACAAACAATCCATGCGGGCTTCTTCTGCGCTTCGTCTCAATGGCACTATACAAACATTGCTGTCACCAGACAAAGGAGGTAATGAGTATGGCACTCGCAACGGTAGTTCTAGGATCTCTTCAGCCAGGTAATATTTTCCTGTGGATTATTCTGGGTTTGCTTGCTGGCTTTCTAGCAACAAGAGTGGTTCGCGGCCCCCACTTTGGCATCATTGGTGATCTCGTGATCGGCTTGGTTGGTGCTTTCCTCGGAGGTCTGGTGGCAGACCTCTTATTCCCAAACTCCACGTTTCATTTCTGGGCAACGCTGCTCATTGCTGTCATTGGGGCTATTGTGCTGTTGGCGATCTTTCGCTTGATTGCCAGAGCATCAGGGCGTTCCGAAGGGAGGCGCTGGATTGGGTAGAAAGCCAGCTTCATTTTCTTCGCACGCCTCTTGGTCGTAGTTGCTGCACCATAGGGACAGTTCATTGGTCCATGCTCCTCGTTCGATCCTGTTGTCGGGATCAGCAGAACAGAAGCGTGACCTCTATGGCAAGGTGTTGTTTGAGTTCTGACAGAACCCCGGCAGCATACCACCGAGCTCCCGGACTACCTGCTAACCCAACTCTGGGGACTTAAGCGCCTGGTCAAGATTGAGGGCGGCGCTGATCAAGGCGAGGTGCGTAAATGCCTGGGGGAAATTCCCCAACGCCTCGCCACTCGTCCCGATCTCCTCGGCATAGAGCCCCAGGTGGTTCGTGTAGCCCAGCATCTGCTCAAAGATAAGTCGGGCGCGGTCCACCTGCCCCACACGGGTGAGGGCCTCGACCAACCAGAACGTGCACATGCTAAACGCGCCCTCCTCTCCCGTGAGACCATCGGCTGACAGTTTCACATTGTAGCGATACACCAAACTATTGGAGACCAAGCCCCCCGCTTTGGGCGAGCGAGTGATCGCCTCCAGCGTCTTGAGCATCCGGGGGTCTTTGGGGGAGACGAAGAACACCTGCGGCATCAGCAGCAGCGACGCATCCAGGCTCTCGCCGCCGTAGGCTTGTACAAACGCCTGCCGTTTCGCACTCCAGCCTTTGGCCATGATCTCTTCATAGATTTGGTCGCGGACCAGCAGCCAGCGATCCCGCTCCGCGGGAAAGGAATTCATGTCGGCCAGGCGCAGGCCGCGATCGAGGGCGACCCAGCACAGCAGCTTGGAGTATACGAAGGACTGGCGGCCGCTGCGCATTTCCCAAATTCCTTCATCTGGGCGCTGCCAGTTCTCGCAGACCCAGCTGAGCAGGCGACGCAGATGGGTCCAGAGATCATAGGAGATCGGCCCGCCATATTTGGCGTACAGATAGATGGCATCGAGCAGTTCGCCGTAGATGTCCAACTGCAATTGGCTATACGCGCCGTTGCCAATGCGGACCGGGCGCGAGCCGCGGTAACCCTCCAGATGATCCAGGGTCTCCTCGGTCAGCGTATGGTGGCCGCGGATGCTGTACATCAGTTGCAGAGAGCCGTCCGGATTGAGCTCGTGGCAGCGGGCCTCCAGCCACGCCATAAACTGCTCGGCCTCCTCGGTGAAGCCGATGCGCAGCAAACTGTACAGGGTGAAGGCCGCATCCCGGAGCCAGGTGTAGCGGTAGTCCCAGTTGCGCACGCCGCTCACCAGCTCCGGGAGGCTGCACGTGGGAGCGGCGACAATGGCGCCTGTTGGCGCGAACGTGAGCAGTTTGAGCACCAGCGCCGAGCGGTGGACGCTCTCCCGCCAGCGCCCCCTGTAGGTACACTTGGCCAACCAGCGGTGCCAGTACGCCACGGTCTGCCGGAACAGCTCTTCGGCCTCCGCCTCCGTCACCGCAAGGCCACTGTCGGCTCCCGGCTCAGTTTCCTGCGGCACGAAGGTCAGCGTCTCCTCCTCTTGCAGCGTGAACTCGGCACTGACCCCGGTGCCCTGCTGCTTGAGGGGCACGTGCGTGGTCAAGCCTAGACTGAGGCTCGGCGAGTGAAAACTGGCCCCTTCGGCGCCGATGACGGTCTCGTGGGCATCGCGTGCATAATTAAAGGCCGGAGTACATTCCATGCGAAAGGCCATCACGCCGCAGCGATTTTACCCAATTCCTGGCAACGCTTACGCCTCTCAGAAGAGGGCATGAATTCCCTGAAATCATACCCTCTCATAAAGGGAATGCAGAAGTGGTTGTCCCTGTTTATACTGCCCCTGTCCTGTTGCGCCCTCTGAACAGGCCGAATGTGATGAGACGCCAGATGAATACCAGGACGAGGGCACCAATCAGGGCTCTCACAATGGGAATACCGAACAGGTAAAAGTCGCCGATGCCCTTGATAACGATCACCTGGGTCATGAGCCAGATGCCGATGAGGGCTGCGGCAATGGCACCGACAAAGCCGAGAGGGAGACGAGACCCCATAACGGATTCTGCTACGAGGCCGACAATAGCTGCAATGACGAGGTAGAGCACGAAGTTCCAACCAAATGTCCAGATGTAGGTGCCAAGTTTTATAGTGATCCCATCTGCTAGGACGATAGCGAGTTGTGACATGGCTTCTCCTTTTTAAGGTAGCGCTGCTGTTTGTTGATGTGATGCTGTTGAGCATCTTATACGTGTTGCCCCTGGTGGCGTCTATGTCTGTTTAGAGAAAACGACCTCGCCCAGAAACTGCACGCAGGACGGGGAGGCTATTTTGTGTCTTGTACATGAGGTTTACTTTCTCTTGAGCTGCACATCATAGCATCTCTGGTTCCAGTATATCCGTTGAGCGTTAGGAGAAGCGTTAGTGTTTCCGTGAAATTGAGGCATTTTCTAACTCATTGGGAGCACTGGCGATAATGAGGTCGCGAGCCCCAATTAGCCGATGGCGGATGGCCGACAGCAGGTGAGGGGAACTGGTATCTGTTCATTGACAAAGCTAGGCATCATAAGCTGATCTCCTGGACGAGGAAGCTAGCCTCGTCTAGGGTCAGTTACCCCAGTTTTGGCAATTAGGAAATGCCCTCAGTTAGGATATTCCCGCAAAATCCCACATAGATCGGATTTGGCAGGCAGAGCTTTTTATACTTCTACAGTACTAACTGCCCGCCCAACCTGGTTTAGGAAAACTCTGCGAAATGGTGGATTTAGGTGAGGAGCATTTCAATAGTGCGCACGAGGTCGTCCATATCAAAGGTTGTATCGAAGCCAATAATGTCGCGCTCTTTCAACTGCTGCTCAAGCTTATTTTCGGGAAGTTCAGCACTTACTATTATGGCAGGACAAGTTGATGCCTCTGGCAGAGCACAGAGCTGGTCATATAATACAATGCCATTCGTATCAGGCAAGCGATAGTCTAGAAGCAATAAGCGTGGGTTGATCTTCCTATAGATTTTTACTGCTTCAGAACCGGTGCTAATGAGCACGGGCTGATGCGGAGTCTTCTTAATTACTAGGTGAACAAGTAGTTGACCAAAACTCCTATCGTCTTTTACAATCAGAATGGTCTGCGCAAGCATTTTCCCTCCTAATTATCCAAGATGCTCAGTAGTTTACAAAGCTAATCTCACAGTAAACAAGTAATTTGCCATAATATTATACCTCGTTTCCCGCCAATGGTACAATCACATTTAGACACTGTTAGCGAATTCAAAAATGTGATTGTTAGGAAATAACCACAACAATACTACTATTTCTGTTAGGCTATTGTGTTTGCTATAAAGGTGTGTTATCTTGGATATCGTAGCATGATTTCGTCCGCTGAACTGCACATTCTATGGAAAATACTTAGATGCAGCAGGTGAAGATGAGGTTCCCCCGATGTTGGCAGTAGTGGAGCATGTTGACGGCCAACGGTACATTCGAGTATCTCAATCTTTCATATAGAAGGAGATCGTTGTGACAACTGTGAAGAAAGGGGCGTCCAGTAACCTGGCCTCCGCGCAGGTATACGGAGACGATTCGAGCCACCAGAACGGTAAAGAGCGGGTATCATCCCAGCGTTTATCGACCGGGGTTCCTGGACTCGACGAGGTGCTGTGCGGGGGATTGATCCCGCAGCGTGCCTATCTCTTACGCGGCGGGCCGGGTTGTGGCAAGACAACGCTTGGCATGCATTTTCTCGCGGCGGGTGCTGCGAACGAGGAGCGGTGTCTATTTATTTCACTAGGGGAGTCGGAAGAGGAAATCCGCCAGAACGCTGAAGCTGTCGGCTTTGACATGAGCAACATCATCTTCCTCGACCTGAGCCCAAACCCCGATTTCTTCGCCCACATGGAGAGCTATGATATTTTCTCACCTGCCGAGGTGGAACGGGAACCGATCACACAAAAAATTATCGAGCAGGTAGAGGCACTCAAACCCCAGCGGGTCTTCCTGGACGCAATAACGCAGTTCCGCTTCCTCTCACCCGATGCGTTTCAGTTCCGCAAGCAGGTGCTCTCATTTCTGCGCTTCCTTATTGAGAAGGGGGCTACTGTGCTCTTCACCTCCGAAGGCAGCGAATTGGCTCCCGATGACGATCTCCAGTTCATGAGCGATGGCGTGATCCACCAGGACTTTTCTCCCGACGAGCGTATCCTCAGTGTGTCCAAGTTCCGTGGATCGGACTTTCGCAGCGGCCGTCACTCGATGCGCTTAACAGCGACAGGCATGCAGGTCTTCCCGCGTCTGCTCCCCGAAATGTACAAACAGGAGTTTGTGGCTGAGTCTATCTCCTCTGGTGTGGCGGAACTGGATGAAATGCTCCATGGTGGGCTGGAACGTGGTACGATCAGTATCATTACTGGCCCAAGCGGGGTAGGCAAGAGCACGCTGGGACTCCAGTTTATGAAAGAGGCGGCAGGGAGAGGCGAGCGTTCGGTCGTCTACCTCTTTGAGGAGCAGCAAGAGACGCTGCTGCGTCGTTGTGAAGCCGTGAATATTCCTATCCGCACGATGATGGAACACGGGACGCTTTCGGTTGTGCAGGTAGAGCCTTTGCAATTCACACCAGACCAGTTCGCCAATATAGTGCGTCGCGAAGTAGAGCAGCAGAAGACCTCCATTGTGATGATTGATAGCGTCTCCGGTTACCGTCTCTCCCTACGAGGTGACGATCTGGTGACTCACCTTCACGCTCTTTGCAAATACTTGCAGAACATGGGCGTTGCCGTGCTCTTGATCAACGAGGTAGAAGCGATCACCGGTGAGTTCAGGGTGACCGAGGTGGGCATCAGTTACCTGGCGGACAATATCGTGTTCCTGCGTTATCTTGAGATGCAGGGTGAGCTGCACAAGGCTATCGGAGTGCTGAAGAAACGACTTTCAAGCTTTGAGAGAACGGTGCGTGAGTTCGAAGTAACGCGTTACGGTCTCAAAGTGGGCCGGCCGCTTACGGGACTGCGTGGTATTTTGACCGGGAAGGTGGAGTGGATCGAACAGCCAACAAGGGAACGATGAGCCATGAAGACCAATGCAGCAATCTTGCTAGTCAACCGGAACCAGCGCAACCTGGAACTTCTGGCTGAATTCCTCGGGAAAGGAGGATATGCTATATCCACTGCCAGTAGTCTTGAGGAGTTCGACCAGGCTCTCGCTGGGGAAAAAGATGTGGGTGTGGCTCTGGTAGACATCACAGGCTTTGACCAGGACATCTGGGAGCGCTGTGAACAACTACGCAGCAAAAAAAGGCCCTTTTTGGTCATCTCTCCCAGGCAGAGTGTGGCACTTCAACAAGCTAGCCTCTCTCACGGAGCAAGGGGGATGATGATCAAGCCTCTGGGGGTAAAGGAACTGATAGGAATTATTGAAGGTATGCTGGAAGAGCAGGAATGAATGAGCCGTATTCTGCTCCTGTTGGATAACAAGAAGAACCGTGATCTGTTGGCAGCGTGGCTAGAAATGCGCTACGAGGTGGTACTGCACGATGGCGAGCCGAGCCTGAATACGCTATTCGATCTGTGTCTTTTGGATGGCACAACGTTAGATCGAATCTGGAAACAGGTGCAGGCAAGGAAGGCGATGGAGCAGCCGGTATTTCTGCCATTTGTGCTGATTACTGCTCGCAAAGATGTGGACGTGGTCACTCGTCATTTGTGGCAAACTACCGATGAACTTATTCTGGTTCCGATTGAGAAGGTGGAACTGCAGGCGCGCGTGGAGATCCTTTTGCGAGCCAGGCGACTTTCGTTGGAACTCAAACTACGCAACGAAGACCTCGAGTCGTTCTTTCATGCCATGACGCACGATCTGCGCGCCCCCTTGCGAGCTATCGGCAGCTTTGCCGAGGCGCTCTCTAAGGATGAGGCAGCCTCTCTCAGCGGAAAAGGCAAGCACTATCTCGAAACGATTCAGATGGCAACCGAGCACATGCGAGAGTTGATTGATGCGCTCATTGGCTTTTCCCGGCTTGGACGCGACGAGATCCAACTTCAGGAGGTGGACCTGCAACTGATCAGCAAGAGCTGCCTGCGTACCTTGCAGCAAGAGATTCAACACAGGAACGCCCAGGTCACTCTCGATAGAGGACTCCCGGTGGTGCGGGCAAACCCTACCCTGCTGAAGATGGCCCTTGTCAATCTTCTCTCTAATGCGCTCAAGTTCGTAGCACCAGGAGTTCAACCAAAGGTGATACTTTCTGCTCAAGCACTAGGAGCGGTCTGCCGTATCGAGGTACAGGACAACGGTATCGGTATTGCGCCTGAGGACCAACCTCGTCTCTTTACGCCTTTTGTTCAATTACATGGGATTGAAGAGTATCTCGGTATAGGTTTGGGGCTTGCTACGGTGCGCAAAGCCGTAGAGCTTATGGGGGGGCGAGTTGGATTGGAATCATCTCCTGGAAGGGGAAGTACGTTCTGGATTGAACTGAATGCAGCAAATGAGGTGCACCATGCGCTTTCTGATCATTGATGATAACCCGTATGACCGGGAGCTGATCATGCGGAAATTGCAGAATGAATTCAGTGATACTACATATGTGGAGATCAGTCGGCAGGCAGACTTTGACGAGGCAATGGCGCAACACGACTTCGATGTAGTACTTGTGGATTATGGACTGAAGTGGACCAATGGCCTGGAAGTTCTCAAGAAGCTTCGAACGCGGTTTCCTGATCTGCCGATAGTGATGGTCACCGACACGGGGAATGAAGAGGTGGTCGCAGAAGGAATGAAGGCTGGCCTCAGCGACTATGTGCTGAAGAAGCATTTGCAGCGCCTCCCTTATGCAGTGAAGGAAAGCCTGGAAAAGGTCAGGCTACAGAAAGAGCGAACAGGGCTTGAGGAACAGATTCGGCAGGCACAGAAGATGGAAAGTTTGGGCTTGCTGGTCGGCGGGATCGCTCATGACTTCAACAATATGCTGGGAGGCATTTCGGGTTATGCTCAGCTCGGTCTGTCCCAAATGAACCGGGACGATCCGCTGTATGATCACCTCACTCATATTCGTGAGATTGCTAAGCGAGCCACCAGAATGACACGTCAGCTCCTCGCGTTCTCGCGGCAACAAACGCTGGAGCCCAGCGACGTAAATTTGAACACAGTGATTGCTCACTTGCTGGACTTCCTAAGCAAGTTTCTGCCAGAACACATCAACTTTGAGTTTGCTCCTGACCCGGCGTTGAAAACTGTCTCTGCTGACGCAAGTCAGATCGAGCAAGTAGTTATGAATCTCTGTATCAATGCCCGTGATGCAATGCCTAATGGAGGCAAACTCCTGCTCAAGACGCAGAATGTACTGCTGGATGAGAGAGACGCTGGAGCGTATGGGGGTGTAGGACCGGGGTCGTATGTCCTACTCACGGTCACTGATACAGGCTTAGGGATGGATGAACAGGTGCGGGAGCGGATGTTCGAGCCATTCTTTACGACGAAAGAACCGGGCAAGGGAACCGGACTAGGGCTGTCGGTGGTGCATGGCATCATTGCTCAACATAATGGATTCATTGTGGTGGACAGCGAGATAGGCAAAGGTACCACGTTCAATATTTATTTCCCGGTAGTAGATCGTGTGGCGGTTCATACAGAGGCAGAAGAGGTGCAAGCTATCCAGGGAGGAACAGAAACGATTCTGGTGGTGGAGGATGATCTGGATATGCAAGTGCTGATAGAGCATAACCTACGAGAATATGGCTATACTGTGATTATGGCGAATGATGGTGAAGAAGGGCTCATGATGTTCGAGCAACATGCTACATCCATTGCGCTGGTAATTGCAGATTTGATGATGCCAAAGATGAAAGGGAGAGAATTGTACGAGCGGATTCGTAGCTTGAACCCCACGACCAAGTTTCTGTTTGTCAGCGGTTATCGAGCGAATCAGCTTGGTGAAGATTTTGTGCTGGGTAAGGGTGTGGAGTTTCTAGAGAAACCATTTGATCTGGATAGCCTTGCTGCCAAAATACGTAAGATATTGGCGTAATTTCCCGCAATCTTTGGCATCAACAGAAGGTAACTCTGCTATGGGTTTGAGCACGATGCTGTGCTGGTGAAGGAACTGGTGCGTTTGGGGTCAGTTTACCTGCCTTTTTCAGAGTTAGGAAAGCTCTCTGAATTTCATAAAATGTCTACACATCTACAAAAGTTTGACTTTGAACCGCCGAGGTTGTATAATACATGCAAGCGTACAGAGATGATTGTACTGCGTTTTGTAGCAGAGTATAGAGACTCACAAGAGGCAGGAGTTTGCTATGCTCGGATCATCGGAGCGGGGTAATTTACATTTCGCCTTGCTTGGTCCGCCACAGGTGTACCACAATGGCCAGTTGCTCGTATTTCCCTCTCGCAAGTCCCTTGCCTTGCTCATCTATTTGGCCGTGGAGGGAGGGACGCATACGCGCAAAACGCTCTCGGAACTGTTCTGGCCTGAGAGCGATGCCGCACATGCACGGATGACGCTGCGTGCGACGGTGCTTGAGTTGCGCGAAGTGCTATCAAGTGATACTTCCCCGACTCTTGATTTTTCGCCCAATCGCGTTCCACACTTACTCATCGACCGTGACACCCTGGCCCTGGACCTGATCTCAGGTGTCAGCCTGGATCTGCAAATCCTGCAAGCGGCCTGGGTGGTCGCACGTAGCGACTCGCGTGCGGCTGCCACACTCCCACGGGAGGTACGTCGTGCCCAGATTGCACAACTCGAAAAGGCGACCAAACTCTCGCGAGAGTCGTTTCTGGCCGGCTTCTCGCTGCATAATGCCTCAGGCTTCGACGACTGGGCCCGCTTCCAGCGCGAATACTGGCATCTGCGCATGCATCTGGTCTTCGACCGGCTCTCCCAGTGGTACGAAGAAGTCGGCGAGATCGAACGGTCAATAGCGACCATCATCAATTGGCTAGCCCTTTCCATGCTGAACGAAGACGCCTCGCAACGTTTGATGCGATTGCACTTTGCGACTGGCAACCGCGTCGCTGCGCTGCAAGCATATGAAGCCTTACGGGTCATCCTGGCCTCAGAGGTTCATGCTGAACCGACCCCAGAAACGATGGCCCTGGCTGAGCGCATTCGGGCCACTACCCCGCCTCACTACAAGAAACCGCGAGCCTCCTGGGTATCTTCTCCGTCAATGACACTGCTCAATGCTCCTCTCGTGGGACGGGCCAGGGAGTATGGTACCTTGCTCGAGCGCTACTTTGCAGCCCGCTCAGGGCAGACGCAGGTGGTGCTTCTGGAAGGGGAAGCTGGCATCGGCAAGACGCGACTGGCCAGCGAATTTGTGGGCTGGGCAGCGGCACAAGGGGCCGATGTGCTGCGCGGCCAGGCGTTTGAAAGCAGTGGGCGGTTGTCCTATCAGCCGCTCATCGAGGCCTTGCGGCCCAGAGTCGATCAGGAAAATGCTCCCGATGATCTGCTGCACGACGTCTGGTTAGCTGAACTCGCTCGCCTGTTACCAGAACTGCGGGAGCGCTATCCTGACTTGTCCAGCCTGGTTGCAGACGCCTCGGTGGCACGCAACCACTTGTTCGAGGCGGTGGCACGCCTTCTGGACACCCTGGCGACACGTACCACGCTGGTCCTCTTCCTCGATGATCTGCATTGGGCCGATACCGCCACCCTGGACCTGCTGCACTACCTCGCGCGAAGATTCACTGAACGCGCCACGCCGGTGTTGCTGCTCCTCTCGCTGCGCACAGAAGCACTACAGACTACCACTCGCCTTGCTGAGTGGCGAGCGAACCTGGGACGGATTGTGTCCCTGACTCGCCTGCAGCTAGGTCCACTCTCAGCTCAGGATACGTTGCACCTGCTGCATGTACTTGTAGGTGGAAACGGGAATAGAGGAGCGAAAAGGACGGAGGTTTACGGCCCCGGCGAGGGGCCGCTAGCCGACTCCTTAGAGCGGATTGGGCAGCGGCTCTTCACCGAAACAGGTGGGCAGCCCTTCTATTTGATCGAAACGCTCAAGCTGCTGCTTGAACGCAGCCTTTTCACTCCGTCTCCAGGTGGAGAGGGTGCAAGCACCGCTGACTTTGCAGCAGCAATTGTCAAGGAACTTGGTGTCGCCCGTCTCTTCCCGCCGAGCGTGCGTGAACTCATCAGCTTGCAGCTCGATCGACTCAGCCCAGCCGCCTTTGCCTTCCTCGTCGCTGGATCCGTGCTGGAGCAAGATGCCACCTTTGAGCGGCTCTGCCTGGTAGCGGATCTCTCCGAAAAGGAGGGACTGGTCGCCCTGGACGAGGTGCTACGGAGCAGGCTGATGCGCGAGTCGAGGCCGCAGAGTGGTCGACCGGGCAATGAAGCTTACACCTTCAGCCATGACATGATTCGCGGAGTGGTCTACGTCGAGGCAGGTGAGACGCGAATTCGCATCTTTCATCGTCGCGCGCTCCATACCTTACAAGACGCTTCTGTCGCACCCGCCAAACTGGCGTACCATGCCCGGTCGGCAGGAGCGCTAGAACCAGCGTTCCGCTTGAGTGTGATGGCGGGGGACGAGGCTTTAGCCGTTTTTGCGTTGCATGATGCAATCGAACAGTATGAACAGGCGTCTCGGCTGCTGGCAGAGCACCCCCCTGGGCACACGATGCAGGGAAGGCTCGAAGTATCCGAATTACAACATCTCTTCGTCTCTTTGGGACGAACCTGCGAACTCACAAGAGTATGGGAACAGGCCCGCCCTATGTATGGAGCGATGCTCGCGCAGGTGCTGCGTGTGGCAGCACAGGTTGACAACACGACCGAGTTGGAAAAGACACACTGGTACCTGGCAATGATCGACATGTACTCAGCGGATCTGGCAGCTGCCATCACGCATGCGGATCGTGCATTGGCATTGGCCCGAAACCTCGGACAACCAGACCTCATTGTCCAGAGCCTGACCGCACTGGCCTACGTCAAGATGCAAATGGGTGCGTGGGAGGAGAACGAGAAACTAGTCGCAGAGGCGCACGCGCTCTACGTCTCCATGCGGGACCGTGCTATGGAAGCCGATAGCCTCTCTCTGCTCGCGAACGCGCACATTCACCTTGGTCGACCGCAAGCGGGGATCATACAAGCACGCAGTGCTCTCACCATTAGCCGGGACATCGAGAACGTCTGGGGACAGGTTAATGCCATCTATGAACTCACCTCGGGGTTAATCGACAATGGTGCCTATACAGAAGCACTGGAGATCGCACTACAAGCCGTGACGAGAGCGCGTGCCTTTGGCACGCGCTCTCAGTGGGCGAACTCGATGCTACTGCGCAGCCTCACTCAATTAGGTGGTGTCTATCGAGAAATGCAGGCATTTCATGCTGCCCGTGAGGTCGATCTGGAGGCGCTGAAGCTCAACGAGGCAATTGTGTCGCAACCCTACACAGCCTTAGTCACCACGGTCCTTTGTGCAGATTATTCACTTACTGGGGAGTGGACTGATGCACATCGCTACGCACGACAGGCGTCGACTGTGGAAGGCTATAACGTGCTGTCATACGCAGGGATTCCTCAGTGGTTTGTCACTGAGGCGTTGTTGCGGGGTGGAGACGTCACGCTGGCCCAGGAGCATCTAGGTCGCCTCGGCACGCGCAACGGAGACGGTCGGCGCGATCGCATTCAGTACCTGCAGGCATATGCGGGGCTGGCACGGTGGGAAGGCCATCGAGAGCAGGCGCTTTCCTCCCTGGAGGAAGCGCGCGTTCTAGCTGAAGAGATTGGTCTGCCGGGTGAACTGTGGCATGTCCAGGCGGCACTCGGAGATCTGTATCAGTCTCGGGGAGAACAGATGCCAGCAGGTCAGGCATTTGCCCAAGCGGCTACCGTAGCACAAGAACTTGCCGGCAAGATCGAAGATGAGGCTTTGCGGACGAACTTCCTGGCGGCACCACAGGTGCGGCGCGTCCTGGAACAAGGGGCACAATGAACTCGTCTTTCACCGCACAACCCCTGATGATTAGATTTTTTTAGAGAACAAGATACCCCCCACGCCTGCAAGAAGGAAACCATTGCTCTTCCGAGCATCTCACTTTTGGACGAAGCAGATTCAGCCAGATACCCCTGGCCCAAGCGGCTAACGGTCCTCCTCACGCATTTCCTCACGCTCTGCCAGTACCATTACTGGAAGAGGGAGGAACTAATGCCGCCCCTCCAAGTTAACTTTGAAAATGTTTTTGGAGAGTATTTGTTCCTACTTAACTAGCTCTCCACTTTCAGAAAGTGAGAAAAAACATATGCGACGGTTTCCTTCTATGAAGGTAGGATTAGCGAGCATTCTCTCGTGTCTCGCGCTCCTGCTAGGCATGTTCGCCACGACGGGAACGGCATCTGCACAAACGGCAACAATCCACCCCTTTATCAATGTCTCCAGTTTTTCAAGGTTCGGTGACTGTGTCTCCTTCCAGCTTACTGGGGGGGATTTCACACCTAACCATCATGTCGACCTTTCCGCTAGTGGAGGGGCGAGCATCAGTCCTGGTCGCGTTCGTGCTGACTCCAATGGCAATTTCTCTGTTCTGGCTACAGTTTGTGGCAACCTCGCGTTCGAGAGCTGTGGCGAGTTCATTGAGGGCCCGAACTTCTGTGGCTTTAACCTGCCCCAGCAGGATTTCTGCGGCTTGCCTGGCTTCCCCACGTTTCAGTCTTGCGTCATAGGGTCAGCGATGAAGGCTCTACAAGGCCCAGGTCCGAACAACATGGGCAATGGCCCAGGTCAGAACAAGGGGGTCAATCCCTGCCTAATGAACCCCAATCTGCCGAGGTGCAGACACGGCCTAGGTCAGCCGGGTCCACTAGGTTCGCAGGGCCACGGCCCAAGCAATCCCTGCCTAAGGAACCCCAATCTGCCGAGGTGTTTCCCTCAGAACCACCACCCTCAGCTTCCAATTCCATCGCGTATCGGTGTCTAATTTCTGTCGCCGCCATTTCCACCAGAATTTCCCATTCTGCTTCCGCTTCTTCCCTCAGGAGTTCGCAATCTCGTTCCGCATTACCGCTAAGGACGAGCACACGGGGCACCGGGCTCACGCTTTTATCAGCATTGGATAGGGCTTCTAAGCCTGAAATGAGGTACCAGTGGAGGAACACCTCCACTGGTTTTTTTCGTTTTGGACAACGTCTTCTGCTTTGCAGAAATAGCCCGTTCTCCTTTGCGTAGAGTAAACAAGCGACTAACGGTCCTCCTCACGCATTTCCTCACGCTCTGCCAGTACCATTACTGGAAGAGGGAGGAAGCTGAGGAACATTCCTGGTTATCAGCATCATACCCATTTTGCATGCCAAGCCCTGTGTGCGGGAGGATACCGCGAGAAAGGCACCTGCGAGGATTCTTCGTTATGAACATCACTATCAATCGGCCCCGCGACGGTCAACATGCCTCACATGAGGCCATTGTTCGCGCTACCCAGGAGGCTGAGCAACTGGACGACTCCTCGGTGGGGGTGCTGGAACGGCTACGGCAACTCTCCCATGCGATCCCTATGCCAGGTGGATTACCAGTCGTCCTCACCTTCCAAGCGCTTGCTGCGTCAGCACTTGACCGTGAAACGGGTGATCACGCGCAGCGGGTCATGCTGCTTGCCGAGGCCATCGCTCGTCGATTGGCTCAATCTGAGGAGGAAATTCACCTGCTTCGCCTGGCAGCATTGCTCCATGATATTGGCAAAATCGGCATTCCTGATGTGATTCGCCTCAAGCCAGGACCACTGACGCATGAGGAGCGGGACGTTATGCATCGTCATCCAGACATTGGTCGCCAGCTCTTGGAGCAGGCTGGGGGCACCTTTCACCCACTGGCAAGCATTGTAGGAACGCATCATGAACGCTGGGATGGGCGCGGCTATCCCAATGGCGTCGCGAAAGACGAAATCCCTTTGGGTGCTCGTATTCTTGCGGTAGTAGACTCCTACGATGCTATGACCTCGCCTCGAGTCTATAAGCGGGACCCACTTTCTACCGCCCAGGCCCAAGCAGAACTGCAACGGTGTGCAGAAAGTCAGTTTGATCCAAGTGTCGTTGAGACGTTCTTGCATGTGCTTGAGGAGCAGGGGAAAGCTCTTTGCTCTAGACCTGGAGCACCAGTATCTCTTTCCTGGCTGGCGCACATCCCCCACTCGCTCAATGCCTCATCGAGACGCAGGTGCTGCCTATGAGATCTCTACAGAGACAGGAGCGTATTACATCGAAGACGCCAGCAGGCTCTCCAGATAGTGTTCTGGTACGACAAGCCCTCACAGGTGACGAGCACGCCTTTGAATCCCTGGTGGAGCGGTACCACAGCCCATTGTTTGGCTACATCTACAGCTATCTCAAAGATCACGAACAGGCTTCTGATGTCGTGCAGTTCGTCTTCCTCCAACTCTTTGTGACTCTACCCACCCTGGTGATGAATACACCGGTCAAAGCGTGGCTGTATACGGTCGCACGTAATCGCAGCCTGGATGAACTGCGCAAAAGACGATATAATAGGTTAACAGTTCACTTCTCGGAGTTAGAACAGGAATATAGTGGAGAGAAGCTGTCGCTACTAGAGAGTATCATTGATCCGCACCCGTTGCCGGAAGAGATAGTGGAACGGCTGGACATAAGTGGTCCTCTGCGGCGAGCTATGTTCACACTCCCCCCAGCGAATCGTTTGATTGTGATGTTGCATAGCGTCGGACAGTTGAGCTTCTCTGAAATCGCACGTAAACTCATGATACCAGAATACACCGTGAAAACCCGCTATTATCGCTCTCTGCCGAAACTCCGCGCTACGCTCAAACATGATCAAGAATTTTTAGCGTGAATAGACAGAATTCATGTAGAAAAGGTCTTACATAATGGTTCACATAAACGTCCAATCACCTCTCCCAAAAGCACGCCCCGGCAGCGACTATGCGGAGTTAAAACACTTGATTAAGAAGGCAGGGCTCCTGGAGAAGCAGCCAGTCTACTATGCGAAGAAGATGTTGCTATTACTGGTAATGCTCATACTGAGCGTGCTCTTTCTGCTCTTCGTTCAGTCCTTCTGGCTTCAACTCCTCAATGCCGTCTTTCTAGCCATTGTCACCACGCAACTCGGACTCCTCGGCCATGACGCCGGACACCGGCAGATGTTTCATGCCACGTGGAAAAACGATATTGTGGGCCTCATTGTCGGCAACTTACTTATAGGCATGAGTAATGCATGGTGGATGGAGAAGCATAACAGACACCACAGTCATCCTAATCAACGTGATCTCGACCCCGATATTAATATTCCGATCATGGCCTTTGGGGAAGACGATCTGCACCGGAAGGGATGGCTCGTTCAGGGTCTCATGAAATACCAGGCCTACTTCTTCTTTCCTGTGCTTTTGATTGTTGCTTTTGAGTTTCAGATGCAAGGTGTTCGGTTCCTGTTTCGCGAGAAGGTGAAATATGCTGTTCTGGAATGGCTTCTTCTGGGCCTGCACTACTTGTGCTACTTTGCTCTGCTGTTCTCTCACTTAGCGATCTGGCAGGCCATCGTCTTCATTCTCGTCCACCAGGCTCTCTCGGGATTGTACCTGGGATCGATCTTCGCTCCTAACCATAAAGGGATGCCTGTGCTGGATGCAGACAGTCCACTGGACTTCTTGCGCCGCCAGGTGATTACTGCTCGCAATGTCCATGCGCATCCTTTTACCGATTTCTGGTATGGAGGACTGAACTACCAGATCGAGCATCACCTCTTCCCAAGTATGCCCCGTAACCAGTTGAAAAAAGCGCAAGGCATTATCAAAGCTTTCTGCCAGGCACGCGCTATTCCATACTATGAGACGAAATGGTTGCAATCTTACGTGGAAATTTTACATGCTCTGCATATGGTAAGTGCGCCATTACGACAAGCGAAGCAAGACTGTCACGCGTGAAGGGGGCCAGTCGGAAGCATTCGGCAGAATTACTCAGACTGCCGAATGCTTGCTGACCTACTTCTCATACACAACAGTCAATCGACCGGTATGTGCTTGACCTGTCCCCACTCCTTCATCAGTGACGGTGTGAACATGCCAACCATCCTTGGCCATTCTCTTTATATCCTTCCCCAACTGATCCCGCGCTTCTCCCTTAAACATTCTTGATGTATACGTCTTGACCTGTTGCATGTTCTTACTTCTCCTCATCAGTGCTGTGTAACACAGAACTTGGTAAGCGTTTGGTCGGTAAATGGTACTCGATGCTCTGTCCAGCACCACCTCCTCTGCACTATCTAACAGGGCTAATTTGGCACAGTTCCCGTTGCCAACTTTCTCATATGAACGGATCGGGTGCTTTGAGAAACAGTATCAGTCCTGTGTGATGCCGCTTTTCCGGTGTGCCCCTCTGCCCTGCCACTCTCTTCTCTGTTCTGCCTGTTGTTCCTTGACCTGTGCCCGTTGCTTCAATGCTTCCTCTTGCCAGTCGCAAGGGTCAGTTGTACGGGTATAGCTTAAGAACTCGCCGTCATCCGGTAAGACGATCTCAAACCGCCCTGTCGAATAGTCTTGCATGACCATCCCCACCACACGTGTATATGCTTTCCCCTCTTCCTCTCCCTCTATCAGAGCCAGGCACTCCAGCGGGAGCGTGTGCCAGGCTTTCCCATCATAGTGGGTATCAGATGCCTCCGAATGGATGTATACGACCTCCCACCCTGGACGTGGGGCCAAAAGTTGGATGATCTTTGGTTGATTGGTCATGCTCATTTCCTTGGTTGAAGGATCCCGGTTCTTTCTTGGAGCACGGTTTCCTCGACCTCTGCACTGACAAGCTCGATATAGGCATCCTCATCAACAGAGGCTGAAAAGAGTTTGGTCTCGTTGGTTCCATCCATGAGCACATACACGACTCCTCCATCGGTTGCATTGATTCTCCCTGTCTCTCGTGTGCGCTTGAGACGCACATGATCACCTTCCTGAAAGTAGGTTCCGTCTGCATTGGTCACCATAGCGCTGTCTACCTTTCTTAATGTGTTGGGTTCTGCGCCCAAGGGCCGTCGTGTTCATCGAGCTCCTTTTGCCTCTCGTTCACACTGTCGACATAGAGATACGCATCATTGCGGACATCGAACGACCGGACAATGCGATCATCGGGTCCTGGCTTTCCGTCCGCGGACATGCGCTCCCGGATCAAAAAAATCTGCTCAGAGAGGCGTTGGACATAGTAGCGGCCTTCCATCATCGTAATTCCTCCAAGCTATCCTTTACTGCTATATTCTATTTTCCTGGTAGAGCGGGGCCTGGATTACTCGCTCTCCACTCCACCATCCATCAGGGATGTTTTGGCAGGTGACGAATGTGCCTTCTCAATTGACCCGTCTACCTCTAAATGGCGGGAGAGAGAGGACACAAAAGCGGGAAAGCGAACAAGACCATCCAGAAATCACGCTCCATGACGGAGAGGTGTTCTGAGTGCCTGTTCAAACGAGGGACATGGCTGAAGGGGTATGTCTCATAAGCAAGAATACAGAAGAGACACTCTAAGTATACACTATTTTTTACAAAAATGCAACATTTATCAAAGAAATAAAAGTTCTCAGTATAGTCTTCTTCCGTGTTGAAATTGAGGACCAGGTATTCACCTGGTCCTCAATTTTTTCATATGACCCATCTCCTATTTACACTACTCAAGTCCTAATCTACATCGATCAGAAATTACTGATAGTGTTGGGTGTGTCCTCTGTGTACCTCTGCCAATTCTTGGCGGATGTCGCCTTCAGACGTTGCAGTATCCGTTATCGGACGGTTCTCAGTGAGATGCAGCCTAACATCGAATATGGTCAGACGCTCAGAGGGTCGGCATGCCCGCATTTACGGGCGCTCTTCATCCACCTGAAAGACCACTCCAAGCAAGCGAATGAGTTGCTTCCTTGACCACATACGGCCTCCTTTTAGATGTAAGTAAGGGGTGTGTGCGGTTGCTGACAAAGCAGCTAACCGTTGTCGCATCTCTTGCTCCTCGTCAAATCGACAGAGGGGATGTTCAGTGGCCTTACACGCAACGACAGAAGCAGGGAAGTACCGAAGCTGATCCTGTGGGGGAAGAAGAGTGTGACTCTTCTTTCTCATAATCAGAGTATACCACAATAAAAGAGTATCTGTCAAGTATATTTAAAATTGTATCTGTTCAGATATCTACATCCAAGACTTATCGCGCTCTTCCTAGCACAGGACCTGACGACGTCATCATCTCACGGATTGCTGTATCGATAGCAATAGGATCATGCAGCGGAGATCCTTTGCTTGTCTTGATAAGCTTCTCGTAAATCTCTAAATATTGTTTCGTCATAACCTGAACGGAGAAGTTCTTTTCAACGTGCATGCGTGTCACATCACGATCGATCTCATCGATGCGCGGTATGTACTGAACCATCTCATCAAGATCATCGACCAGGAAGCCTGTTTCACCATGCACAACGATCTCTGGTGCCGCTCCTCGAGCAAATGAGATAACCGGACATCCCAGCGCCATAGACTCGATCATCACCATGCCGAATGGCTCCTCCCACTGAATCGGGTTAAGGAAACCGCACGCACGGCTCAACAAGCTAATCTTCTCCTTCAGATTTACAGGGCCGATATACCTGACCTGTTTTCCGTCAATCTGGGGTTCGATCTCCTGATGAAAGTATTGTGTCGATTCCTGGGCGTGGCGATCAATGGTGCCGGCCAGCACGATGGGCACATGCGCTTGTTTTGCCGCCTCGATTGCCAGGTGAACTCCCTTATCAGGGACGAAACGCCCCAACCATACAAAGAAATCCTCCCGTTTCATTCTCTTTGGGCGAAATTGGTCCATCGGTAAGCCATGATACACCACACCGGCAAAGTTGAGTTTGAGCTCCACCTCTGCACGTGCGCTCTTGCTGATGGCAACTATCGGTACAAATGGTGCCCATTCCATATACAGGGAGTCAGCATCACCAGTCCAGCTCTGCACACGATCAAAGGGGAAGCGGCTATGCAATGTAGTCACGTGAGCAGTTTTAAAGGGAGCAGTGAGTGGAAAAATGTACAGATCCGAGCTAGAGGAAAGATGCGTATGCACAATGTCAAATTCTCCAGCGTGTTCCAATGCTTTGTGCAAGTGATAATAAGCTTTGGGGTGTGCAGCCCAGGGTACTCCACTGGGAATGAGCGATTTCGGGAAAAATGAGATCAACTTCGCTGATGTTTTTGCATCACCGGGCGCAAACAAGGTCACATCGTGGCCTTGCGCTACCAATTCCTCAACCAGGTTATAAATGACGACCTCTGTCCCACCATAATTTTTTGGTGGAATAGGTATCCACGGGGGTGCTATATGTGCAATTTTCATGACGTATCCTTTACGGTTACCGGCATCTCAATAACGTCTTTGCTTGCAACGATTCTCTCGCTAATAATTACACGTTTAGCGAACAGGTAAACGTTCCGTCACAGCCTTGAGCCATCCGGCACGCACTTCATCACCTGCAAGCACCAGGGTGATACAGATACCCAGGATAGTACCAACTACCCAACAAGCTCCGATCAGCGTGCTGATGTTGATGGTTGCCAGCGTATGCACCAGATTGACGAAAGCAAGAGAGAGTGAGTCATGTCCGTTAGCGAATGGCAACAGTGCGCGTACAGATGGTTGCGCTAGAATTGAGCCAAAGGTGGCGATGGTTGCAAGCAGTACAGCAGCCAGGAGTTCCGGTAGCGATAGGCGTAGCGGCGAGAATTGAGATGCGCTGGGGCGTGGTGAGACCATGGCGACCCGCTGCATGATACGTGCTGTCAGGTCTTCTGGTTCAGCAACGAGGTTGAAGCTTCGTATCCCCTGGGCTACTTCCTCTAAGAGTGTCAATTCTGCTCGACAGGTGGCACAACGGGCAACATGCGTCTCAAGTGTACGCATCTGCTCCACCGTCAGGCGGTGGTCCACATAGAGTTGTAAGTAATAGGCAGCATCTCCACAGCGCATTAGCACTTTCCCGTTCTTGGACTTCGCTCACGATCAAATGCCTCCAAACGTTCTTTGAGTAGATTGCGTGCCCGAAATAAATGTGTTTTAATGGTCCCAATAGGCATGGTGAGGGCTTCGGCCATTTCTTCGTAGGTCATTTCCTGTAGGTGACGCAGTACCAGCACGATGCGATATTTCGCAGGTAAGTTGGATATCTGTTCCTGGATCATGGTCTGACGGTCATGCGCTTCCAGTTCGGTATCTGCACGCATACTGTCATCGACATGCTGCAAGACTTGCTCGGCCTGGATGGCAGCCTGTAACGCCCGATCACGCCTGCGGTGTTCGAGCTGTTTCAAGGAGCAATTGTAGGCAATACGATACAGCCATGTAGGGAAACGAGCATCGCCACGAAACGAGGGCAGGCCCTGCCAGGCGGCTAGAAAAGTCTCCTGTGTGATCTCGGTTGCTTCATCATATTGTTGCAAGATGCGAAAGACCAGGTTGAAGATGCGCCGCTGATAGCGTTGGACGAGTTGGGCAAACGCATCCTGGTCTCCTTGCTTGCTGGCAGCAACGAGAAATGCGTCGTTCTGTTCAGTGCAGGAAGAAACTCCATTTGTAAGAGACAGTTCTAGACTGCGTGGTGGTTGCAAGAGATGTTCGTTCACACTTTCTATTAGAGATCATGTTTGCGGGAAATGTTTCATGAAACATCTTTTTCCTAAGTAGTATCTTACCACAAACGGCTACTACCTACAGAGGTCTTTTCTATGTCTTCAAGTGTACTGGCAGCATTACTTGGTTGGCTCATAGCATTGGTCATCTTCTTTGGCTGTATAGTGCTCTTGCGCTATATTCAGCACCGGGAGCGTATGGCGTTGATCGTGCGTGGCATTGATCCTAATACGCTGCGGAAAGAACGTCGAGGTACCGGTGTGCTACGGGCCGGACTGATTACTGCTATGGTTGGGTTGGCACTGACCGTTGGTCTCTATCCAATCGGGTTCATGCTCCCGCAATCGTTTACCGCCGCACCATTTCACTTTGGTCCCTGGCTGCTCCCCGGTTTAATCCCACTGGGCGTTGGCAGCGCGTTGGTCATCAGCTATTACCTGGGGCAAGATGGACAACCGCCGCACCCTGGTGCGAAGAGTGGTGAGCCCAAGGTGAAAGAGCACACTGAGATAGACCTTGGAAGCGGTACTGAATAATAGACGCTGCCTGGCGGGGCTTACCCTCTTAGTACTTTCATAAAATTTATGGGAAAACCTCTTGACATCCTCCAGGTGCAGTGGTATTATCTCACTTGCGCTAGACAGGCGCACCAAATGCGGAAGCATCGAGGATGTACCTGAACAACTGAAGAGCAATCTCTGTGAAGGGATTGAAAAAGGAATACAAGATAGCATACAGCAAACCTGTCAAGTTGAGTGAAGAACTTGTTCATCTGAATAGCATCTAGTCTTCGGGCTGGGTGAAAAGCACAAATGTCAGTCTCTGTAGAGAGACTACACATAAAAACAGGATGGCGAGTTTGATCCTGGCTCAGGATAAACGCTGGCGGCGTGCCTAACACATGCAAGTCGAACGCCCTGTCCTTTCGGGGGCAGGGAGTGGCGGACGGGTGAGTAATACATGGGTGACCTACCCTTTGGTGAGGAATACCGGCGAGAAATCGTCGACAAGACCGCATGAGCTTCCTTCGGGAAGCAAAGCTCCGCGAGGGGCGCCAGAGGATGGGCCTGTGGCCGATTAGCTAGTTGGGGAGGTAAAAGCCCCCCAAGGCGACGATCGGTAGCTGGTCTGAGAGGATGATCAGCCACACTGGGATTGAGAACGGCCCAGACTCCTACGGGAGGCAGCAGTGAGGAATTTTCGGCAATGGGCGCAAGCCTGACCGAGCAACGCCGCGTGCAGGAGGAAGGTCTTCGGATCGTAAACTGCTTTTCTCGGGGAAGAGCTACGGACGGTACCCGAGGAAGAAGCCCCGGCTGACTACGTGCCAGCAGCCGCGGTAATACGTAGGGGGCGAGCGTTGTCCGGAGTTACTGGGCGTAAAGCGCCCGCAGGCGGTCGGTCGCGTTTGAGGTAACAGCTCCTGGCTTACCTGGGAGAGCGTCTCAAAGACGGGCTGACTTGAGGACCAGAGAGGGACACGGAATTCCGGGTGGAGTGGTGAAATGCGTAGATATCCGGAGGAACACCGAAGGCGCAGGCAGTGTCCTGGATGGTACCTGACGCTCAGGGGCGAAAGCTAGGGGAGCGAACGGGATTAGATACCCCGGTAGTCCTAGCCGTAAACGATGACCACTAGGTGTGCGGGGTATCGACCCCCTGCGTGCCGCAGCAAACGCAATAAGTGGTCCGCCTGGGGAGTACGATCGCAAGATTAAAACTCAAAGGAATTGACGGGGACCCGCACAAGCAGCGGAGCGTGTGGTTTAATTCGACGCGACGCGCAGAACCTTACCAGGGTTTGACATGCCGGTGCACCGGCCCGAGAAGGTCGTGCCCGCAAGGGACGCCGGCACAGGTGCTGCATGGCTGTCGTCAGCTCGTGCCGTGAGGTGTTGGGTTAAGTCCCGCAACGAGCGCAACCCCTGTCGTCGGTTGGATCTGTCCGACGAGACTGCCTCGATCAACGGGGAGGAAGGTGGGGATGACGTCAAGTCAGCACGGCCCTTACATCCTGGGCGACACACACGCTACAATGGTCGCGACAACGGGGAGCCAACCCGCGAGGGGGAGCCAATCCCAGCAAAGGCGGCCTCAGTTCGGATTGCAGGCTGCAACCCGCCTGCATGAAGTCGGAGTTGCTAGTAACCGTGGGTCAGCACACCACGGTGAATACGTTCCCGGGTCTTGTACACACCGCCCGTCACACCACGAAAGTCGGCAACCCCTGAAGCCGCTGGGCTAACGGAGCGATCCGAGGCAGGCGTCGAGGGTGGGGTCGGTGATTGGGGTGAAGTCGTAACAAGGTAGCCGTACCGGAAGGTGCGGCTGGATCACCTCCTTTCTAGGGAGCTTTCGCGAGCTTTGGCTCGCGCACTCCCAGGTCGATACTTGTTCTCACTTGCTGATAGTCAATCTTGCATGAGTTCTCTTGCATTCTCTCTTTAGTTGTCCGAGTATGTCCGGCGTTTTCGCATTGCGGGCTTTTAGCTCAGGTGGTTAGAGCGCAGTCCTGATAAGACTGAGGTCCCTGGTTCGAGTCCAGGAAGGCCCACCCCGTAGCGGGGGGATGTAGCTCAGCTGGAAGAGCGCTGCCTTTGCAAGGCAGATGTCAGGGGTTCGAGTCCCCTCATCTCCACCAGGGAAAACTCACTCGCTTGTACGTGCGGGTGGGGTGGTGACTATAGCGGAAGGGAAACACCCGTTCCCATCCCGAACACGGCAGTTAAGCCTTCCAGCTCCGACGATACTGCAGGGGCAGCCCTGTGGGAAAATAGGACGTTGCCACTCCACCCGCCTGCACAGGCGGGTTTTTTGTTGGGCTTACCTTGAACACCGCCTGCCCCCATCCTTTGCTTCGCCGACGACGATCATGCCAGGCTCCGTCGCGATCAGTGCGCGCAGACCTTCCCGTATAATCGGATGATCATCAGCAATCAAAATGTGAATGGTTTCGATGCGGCATCAGACAGGTTGCTATGGGCTTGCCACAGGGACGCCGTTGCGATAGACTGAGAAGAAGAAAGAAAAAGGGCCTGATTCCATCCAAGGAGTAATTATTGTGACTACTCATCCCAAAGTGGTAAGTACCTTTCCATTTTCCCCTGAGTCGCAGGCGGTTTTGCGCGAGGCGGCTAATGCGGAAGTACTGTGCATAACGCGCACCAACGAATTCAAGGAATTTTTAGTCCATCTGCAAGAGGCCGAGGTCCTGTGCGCCTATAGCTTACCGGACAATGTGCGTGAACTTGCTCCTAACCTGCGTTGGCTCCAGTATCCCGGTGCCGGTGTCGATTCGCTTCAGCCGACAGGCTTGCTTGCAGCTGATAGCGGCATTATCGTCACGACCGCATCAGGTATACATGCGACAAACATCAGTGAGTACGTCTTTGGCAGTATGCTCGTGTTTAATCGCTCCTGGCCAGAGATGGTGCGGCTGCAGGATCGGCACGTCTGGCCGCGCAACGCCAACTGGTACAATCTGAAAGCACGCGAATTAGCAGGTCAAACGCTAGGCATCGTTGGACTGGGAAACATCGGGCGGCGTGTTGCACAACTGGGGCGTGCCTTTGGTATGACGGTGCTAGGCATTCGGCATTCGGCATCTCCTGGCGAGCAAGACCCTGACGTAGATCAGTTGTTTGCATTGGAGCAATTGCATGAACTTCTGAGCCGAAGTGACTATGTTGTCCTGGCAATGCCGTTGACCCCGGCAACCGAGAAGATGATCGGCGAACCTGAACTACGGGCAATGCGCCCCAACGCCTATCTTGTGAATATTGCGCGTGGGCGTATCATTGATGAAGCCGCGCTGATACGTGCATTCAAAGAGGGCTGGATTGCCGGTGCAGGCCTCGACGTCACCGAAGAGGAGCCCTTACCTGCTGATAGCCCACTCTACTCCATGCCAAATGTCATCCTGACCCCGCATATTTCGGGGGCGAGCGATAACTACGATAAGCGCCTCACCGCGCTTTTTGCCGAGAACCTACGGCGCTACCGCGCTGGTCAGCCGTTACTGAATCGATACGACCCCCAACGCGGGTATTAGAAAGCAAATGGGAAGGAGGAGGAAAACTATGAGTAAAGACTTGGGCCCCATTAATGCCCTCGGTGCAGAGGCTATAGGCCAACCCGGCCAACGCCGTTTTCGTCTTTTCGCCCGCAGTAAGCGTGGTGCTGCCTTTATCTGGATGGAAAAGGAACAACTCAACCATCTCTCGCTTATCATCGATCGCTTCCTGGCACAACTCTCACAAGGGCAAGTTCTGCGTACTGAAGCTCAGGCCGGAGGCCTGCCAGCGACTACCACGAGTCTACCAGTCGACTTTCCCCTCTCGCCCGAGCATGATTTTCAGGTAGCAGAACTGCGCATCAACTATGAAGAACGCCGTTCCATGTTCCAACTTGTGGCCGTTCCGCTCGAGATTATCATGCAACCTGGAGAAGAACCTGCGGCGCGCATCAATGAAACGAATGCCGTCTCATTTCTCTTTACGCAGCAACAGGCACAAGCATTAACCAACACCATAGCCGCCATCGTACCTGCTGGCCGGCCAGTTTGCCCCTTGTGTGGTACGCCACTTGATGGTAGTCCGCATGCCTGTGTAAGACAAAATGGCCATCGTGAAATTGTGCCACTAGTAGAAGATGACGAGGGGAATTAAGAGGAGGCAATTGCCTCCTCATGAGTATTACTTAGCGCAGCTCAGCTCAGCTCAGCACACAATAAACCCTCATATATGGTTGATTTTCCAACCATACAGCAGTGAGAGCAATGGTGAACCAACCCAGGAAAAAACGCCTGAGTGGTCAAACTCATCCGCCAACGACTCGCGGGACGAGAAGAATTTGCTCGGCTGTTTTGTCGAACTGATCGATGCGCTGGGTCGGCTTTCCAGGATCAACGCGGAAGGCGGTGGCTCCTCTTGCACGCTCTTGTGCGAAAATACGTTCCGCTTCTCGCACCGCAGCAGTTGCCTCGGGGTCTCCTGCCAGAACTTTGTCGACATCCCAGGTGACACGATCATCGCCGCGCCGTGACATCACCCGTAACATTCCCACAGTCGTTCCTGCCTTTCTCAGTAAATTCAAACGGAGACTCAAGAATTTGACATCGTTTCTAGTACATATAGTACCCGACAGAATCCAATACGTCAATGCCTGGGCGCACGATGTGTTTCACGTTGCCTGCTGCAACTTGGTACCGCATTCGGGGCAGAAGCGGGGATTGTTCTCCAATGGGACGGCACATTTCGGGCAGAACAGGTCGGGCAGAGGCAGTTTGGTGCCGCAGTCTTCGCAGAACTTTCCTGGCGGTCCCATACGGCGACAGGTAGGGCACATCACCGTTTGCGGGTAACTAGGGAACCCACCGGCTATCATACCGGTTGTGATTGCCTGTGCGGGTGGCGTCTGCTGTGGCGAGATGCGACCTTGCTGCGGTGCTGGAGCAACCATGTCCGGCGTGACCGCGGAAGGAATGGCACTGACATTGAATTGTGGTGCCTGGTACCCTTGTTGGATTTGCTGGCGCTGCGCGTCGACGTTCATCTGGTGTTGGAACTGTGCACCATCGGCTCGCAGGTCAGGGGCATCTTCTGTACACAGGTTGAGCTGGACGTTGAAACAGCGCATGCAGACAGTACGGTGACACTTAGGGCACAAGTGAAAGTCATGTTGTACCTGGCCCCAGGATTTTTGTAAAGCGTCCGCCTGCTCCTGGTGCCACTTGGAACCGTAGATTTGCTCACCCGCCTCAGCAGCACGTCCCCAAAATCCACCCAGCAGTCCTACCCCGATATCCATTACATTGCTCACTGTGCTCACTGCTGAGCGAATGGGCCTCGAATCTACCGACCAACCGCATATCTGGCACCTGAAGCGAAAGGCGAAATATCCCTGTGACTGATTGCTCATATCATCATAAATATTGGGAACGACATAATACTGTGACATCATGACCTCTTTCTCACTTCTCGGTAATCGCCACTACCCCACCGGTGCTAGGCCCCGTGTACGTGCCGATGACCGCGCCAAGTTTATAGCTCGCGATGCTCCCTTGATAGGTCATCTTCAATACTTGTATCAGCTGCTGACCTACTTCGTCATCTGATGTTACAACGATCAATTGCTCCAATGGACCCATTTCAACAACTAATTGGGCTATGCGTTCAAATGCCTTGTTGCGCGTTCGTGGTCGTTCCACCGGCACTACCTCGCCATTTTTCAATGAGAGGATAGGCTTGAAACTGAGCATGCCACCGAGCAGAGCCGACGCGGCACCAATGCGCCCGCCACGCCGTAAATATTCCAGTGTATCCAGTGCGAACAAAATATGCGAGCGCGAGAGCCGATCGAGTAGGTGCGCCTTGATCTCTTCAAGCCCCACCCCTTCCCGTGCCTCCTCTGCTGCCTTCATAATGGCCGCTGACATCCCTAAACTGACACTCTGCGAATCGACAATTTCTATGGGTATCTTCCTCAGATCATCTGGCAGTGAATCGCGGCCTGTACAGGCAGACTGATAGGTACCGCTCAACTTCGCCGAGAGATGCACGGACAAAATCGCATCGGCCCCTTCATTGATGAGCTGTGTATAAGCCTCCTGGAACGCCCCCGGCGGAGGTTGCGATGTGCGCGGTGATACCCTGCTTGCCTGCAGTTTACGGTAGAAACTGGCATTATCCAGTTCCACCCCATCGAGATAGGCTTCATCACCGAAAAATACAGTCAGTGGGACCACGCTGATGCCCAGTGCTTTCGATCGTTCCGGAGGGATATCTGCTGTGCTATCTGTGACGATACGAACAGCCATGGCTTACCTGCCTTTCAAAAATAATCACACATTATTCCGCCGAGAGAATATAAGCGTAGTAAGGTTGCCCTCCATCTACCACATCGATCTCAAGTTGTGAATGCCCTCCTTTGATGCGCTTGGCCGTTTCCTGAGCTTGCTGCAATGTCACATCCTCGCCGTAGTACAGTGTCACGATCTCGTAGCAGTCAATATCCAGGCGTTGCAGCGTATCATCAATAACGCTTTCCATGGTTTGACCTGCAACGGCCAGATTCCCGTTGATAAGGCCAATGTAATCGCCTTCGCGTACGCGCACATTGCTGATATGGACCGAGCGGACAGCGGTCGTGATCTCCACCGTCTGAATCTTTTTGGCTGCCGCGGTCATCGCCTTGCAATTGGCGCTGAAGTCGGCATTGAAATTAAAGCCAAGCAGAGCAGCGATCCCCTGCGGCATAGTATCGGTCGGCACGATATAGACTTCTTTGTTCGTTAAGCCTGGTACCTGGCCTGCGCTCAAGATGACATTACCGTTGTTGGGTAGGATCACCACCTGGTTGGCCGGCACATCGTTCACTGCCGCCAGCAACTCCTCGATGCTGGGGTTCATCGTCTGCCCACCTGACACGATGGCACTGACCCCCAGTTCGCGAAAAACTTTTTCGAAGCCTGGGCCTGCAACCACAGCAACAATCGCGATCTGGTGGGTCATAGGCAGCGTGCTTGCAACCTCAGCCTCACTGGCGTGTTCAGCTTCACTCTCCGCTGCATAGGCCAGGCTTTGCTCCTGGAAATTCTCGATATTGATATCCAACAGGCTGCCCAGGCTCACGCCGTAGTCGAGAATCTTGCCAGGCGTTTGCGTATGGGTATGTACCTTGAGCATTTTCTCATCGCCAGCCACAACAGTAGAGACGCCACCCATATCGATGATCGTCTGGCGGATACGCTCAACGTCAAGTTTTTCGCCGCGCAGCAAGAAGACTACCTCATAGCCAAACTCTTCCTCGATCGTCACTCGCCCTTTTTTCGTCTGCGTAGCCGGTATCGAAACCTGAGATGTAGTAGGTCCCCGATTTATCGTGGATACCTGCCCCCCGGGCAGGGTGCTACCACTTGCGGGTGCTAGTGGGGTGGTAGGCAACGGGGGCGGAGCCAGTGTTACTGCCTCACCGCGTACATAGCGCCAGATACCTTCGAGGAGGGTGCAGTAGCCCTGGCCGCCAGCATCCACTACACCTGCTTGTTTGAGGAGAGGAAGCAGATTGGGCGTGTTTGCCACGGATTGCCGGGCGGTAGTGACGACCTCTTGCATCATGCCCACCAGGTCATCACCACGATCTGCACTCATCTTCGCCGCCTCCGCGCTTTCTCGCACAACCGTGAGGATGGTTCCTTCCACGGGTTTGATGACGGCCCGATAGGCCAGACGCGATGCTTCTTGCAGTGCAGCGGCCAGATCGGAAGCAACGAACGTCTCTTTTTTATCCAATCCTTGCGCCAGGCCACGCAGCGTCTGCGAGAGGATAACGCCGGAGTTGCCACGCGCACCCAGTAGTGCACCGTGTGCCAACTTTGCAGCGATCATCCCTGCGGAGGTCTCCTCACTGCTCGCGATCTGGCGAATCGCAGCTTGCACCGTGGCGGACATATTCGAGCCGGTATCCCCATCCGGGACAGGAAACACATTGAGAGCGTTGATAGCCTCACGATGTTCCTCTAACCACGCAGCCCCTACCAGCATTGCCCTCTTGAGGTCCTGTCCATCAAAAACGCTTATACGTCGCGGGCGATGTTGCCGAACTGTTGTGCGTGGCGTTTGTTCCTGCATCTTGGCTCCGCTCTACTACTTTTCTTTCGCAGCAGGAGATGTGCTATGTGCCAATCCCTGAACATTGACATTAACCTGTCCGACAGGGACTCCAAGCATCTTCTCAATAGAGAATTTGACGCTGCTCATGATATTATGCGCAATTTCTGAAATACGTAGTCCATATTCCAGAACAACGTAGACCTCAACGATAATCTGATCGTTGACCACGCGTACGCGGACTCCTTGATTGCTGTGCTCTGATGGGAGCAGCACAGCCTGGCCATTGCGCAAGCGTGGAGCTGCAATACCAACAACGCCGTAGCACTCGCTGATGGCGTTGGTTGCAATTGTGTAAATGGCGTTGGGCAGTATCTCGATCTTGCCACGAGGACTTAATCCTTGTTGTGGCTGGATAGCTTGTGTCTTTGTTATATGCATAGTTTCTCTCGCTCTTGCCAAAATAAGCAACATCGTGGTATACTCGCATCGCATGCTGAGGCTCTCTAAAAATGGCTTTTGAAATAAAGAGACTGGAAAGAGTATATCAAAGCCTCTGTGGATAATCAAGAGAACGTGGCTTCATCAGCCTGTTGAAATAGGGAGGAGAGTTCGAAATATGTCAGGTTGTTGTGATGTATGCCATCGCAAGCCGCTACACGGCAATAATGTGAGCCATTCGCAGCGCCGTACACGCCGCCGCTTTGTGTTAAACGTCCAGCATCGCCGTATCCATATCGACGGCGAGATGCGCACGCTCAATATCTGCACCCGCTGCATGCGGACGCTCAACAAATTGCCCAAAGAGCGCTAGCCGTTGCAGGGTCTGTGATTTAACCTGGTGGCGACAAACGCCCGCCAGCTACTCTGTGTAAAAAACGTATAAGCGAAGCCCTGATAGCCGAAATAGCTTTCAGGGCTTAACTATGACCCGGCAGTTATTTACCGCATTTCTACAACACCATCGAGGAGATCGATATACTACTCAATGCACTCGAAGAAATGAGATAGCCATGCTCGCTGTGTTACGTCAACGTAATTTTGCCCTGTTATGGTTTGGGCAATTGATCTCGCTGACGGGTGATTATGTCCTCATCGTTGCCCTGCCGTTCTACATATACCAGATCACCGGCTCCGCCCTTGCCACCGGCGTCATGTTCCTCGTCCAGGCTTTGCCCAGTCTCTTCCTCGGCTCCCTGGCAGGCGTGTTCGTGGACCGTTGGAACCGCAGGTGGACCATGATCGTCGCCGACCTGGCACGAGCAGGCATACTCCTGCTACTGCTCTTCGTCCATTCCCGCGACCTGCTCTGGGTCATCTACGTAGTTGCCCTGATCGAGCAAATCATCTCACAGTTCTTTATTCCAGCCAAAGGTGCCATTATTCCCAACCTCGTCGAAGAGCAACACCTGATGCCTGCCAACTCTCTGAATTCCACCTGTGATGCCGTTACTCGCCTGGTTGGGCCTCCTCTGGGTGGAGCTTTGCTGGCACTCTTCGGACTAAGCAGCGTTGTGCTGGTAGATTCGGCCTCTTACCTCATCTCCGGCATTATGATCCTGCTGATCCTCATGCCATCTCGATCTACGGAAAGCGAAACCGAGCAGCAGAGAGAGATCCTTCGCTGCGCTCAGGATGACATTGCCACAACGGTGCTGGCAAACGTCTGGCGCGAGTGGTTAGCAGGGCTGCGGCTTGTGATACAAGAGCGTCTTTTGACAGCACTCTTCGTCGCACTTGGTTTCATCATGTTGAGCCAGGGTATTATCAACGTACTGATCGTGGTCTTCGTGAAGGCTGTATTACACGGTAATGCATCAACATTTGGCCTGCTCATTACATTTCAGGGTGTTGGAATGTTACTTGGTTCTGTCCTCGTTGGGCAGTGGGGAAAACGTTTAAGCCCCGCCATTCTCCTCGCACTGGGTACTGTACCTGGCGGAGTAATCTTATGGGTTATCCTCAATGTTCCCAACATCTTCGTAACATTCGCACTCATTACTGTGCTAGGTGTATTGGTCGTAGGTTTTTTTATTACCGAGCAGACATTGCTCCAAAACGGTGTTGCCGATGAATACCGTGGGCGTGTCCTGGGAGCATATAGTACAACAAGTTCTCTGTTGTTAATCATCGGCATCGGTTGCGGCAGCGTTTTGGGAAACTACCTTGGCGTGGTAGGAGCGTTGGACATCGCCGGTGGACTCTTTGCAGTTGCCGGTCTCGTTGCCTTCATGATGCTACGTGGGGTTACACTAAGTTCCATAAGTAAGGCCTGAGAGATCAAATCTCCTGACGCGAGCATGCTCGCGTCAGGAGATTTGATCTCTCTATTTAAGCAGTTTCGTAATCTGGTTCAGGTCCTGGTCTGACCCCCCTTTTTTACTATCCATTTGACTTCTGCATTGAAATCCTCTAAGATCAAACCACCGGTATACCATGAATCCACGAAACATGTACATGTAGGGTCATCCCTCGCGGGCCGCGCATCTGGGGGTAAGGTGTAGCATGCCCAGAGGAGACCGCTCAGAAGGAGAGCAGCGAGGATGGCGGACCATGTGGGAAAACAGCTTGGCAATTATCACTTAATTTGCTTGCTTGGACAGGGGGGCTTCGCCGATGTCTACCTCGGCGAGCATGTGTATCTCAAGACCATGGCTGCCATCAAAGTGCTCCAGACGCGCTTGCTCAATGAGGACTTCGATGCTTTCCTCAACGAGGCGCGTACCATTGCGAGTTTAAAGCATCCACATATTATACAAGTATTGGACTTTGGCATAGAAGAGGACATGCCCTTTCTCGTCATGGAGTATGCCTCCAATGGTACCTTGCGCCAACACTATCCAAAAGGTACCCCGCTCCCACTAGACACCATTGTCTTCTACACCAGGCAAGTTGCTTCTGCCTTGCAGTATGCCCATGATCGAAAACTGATCCATCGCGACGTCAAGCCGGAGAACATGCTACTGGGGGCTAACAACGATATCCTGCTCAGCGACTTTGGCCTTGCTTTAATGACTCAGAGTTCACGCCAGCAGAACACCCAGGATGCCATTGGTACCCTGGCGTATATGGCCCCCGAGCAACTAAAAGGCAAGCCGCGTCCAGCCTCTGACCAATATGCCCTCGGCGTGGTCGTCTACGAATGGCTGAGTGGAGATCGTCCCTTTCACGGCAATTTTACCGAGATAGCAAGCCAGCATATGCTAGTTGCTCCCCCGCACTTGCGTGATAAAGTTCCGACGATCTCGCCAGAAATTGAGCGCGTCGTGCAGACTGCCCTGGCCAAGGACCCGCACCAGCGATTTGCCAGCGTGCAGAAGTTCGCCATGGCATTGGAACAAGCCTGTCTATTTTCAGCATCTCGTCGCGGGATCACTCCCGCACCAGAACAGTCATCCCAATCGCCCGCTGAGTCTGTTCCAATAGAGCAGATACCCACCGCTGTGACTCCTCCTTCAAACAAGCTATCGTTGCCTTCCCCTTTGCATACATCCGCCGCTCAGTCACTGCAACCCCCCGTGCTCTCACCGCCGGATCAGTCTGCTGAAGCTACATTGGATCGGTCGTCCCTGTCGACATCTTTGCTTCCCCCATCGGTTCATGCTCCCTTCGGCATGCTGAATCTCACATCGCAGCCAACCTCTGTGACTCCTTTGTCGGTATCAGGCCAACTCCCGGTTGCGACTCCCAGCCAGGGAGGGTTGCCTGCTTTTAGAACTACTCCATCGGGTCAATTGATACAGTCTCCCACGATAAATCGGGGAGCTACGGCGGATAACTCATTCGGTCAATCACCCTCAGTCACCTGGGAGAACCAGTCTCCATTCCCACGCACTATGTCTTCCCCACTCTCGCCACTCCCGCCGGATAAGCCACAACAGAGCAAAAGAGGTAACTCTCGACGTGCGTTCGTATTGGGCCTGGCTGGACTTGCGGGGCTTACTCTAGCCGGAGGTGGTGTCGCCTTGCTCGTGCAGGCGTTACAAACACCTACCACATCTGTTAATCCCACACCTACCCAACCACCTTCCACCGGCTTCACTCTGATTCCCACCGCTACTCAGGCCCCTACTCCGACGCCAACGCCCAAACCTAAGCCGACTCCCACTCATGCTTCTGGCACTACACCTGCACCTGCACCTACACCTACACCTACACCTACGCCCAGGCCCACGCCGACACCGACACCCACGCCGACACCCACGCCGACACCCACGCCGACATCGACACCCACGCCCGTGCCCATTGTTTCGGCAGGACAAGCCGTTCTCCCTGCTATGAAGCTGTTTAACTTCGACTTAGGTGCCCAGGTCAGCAGTGGCGGAGATGTTCTCTGGGACGAGCACACCAGCATCTCTTTCACAATGGATCCCAAGGCTAGTGCTAAACTTGCTAACATCGGTGTCGTTAACTTCAACTTGATCACCTATGCGAAGCTTAAGAGCCTGAGCTACACTGCCACGCCTCTTAAGGGTAATCAGCTTGCTACTGGCGATGTCTTTGCTGTTCTCACTAATGGTGGCAATCATGCCAAGGTCAAGGTCCTTGCCTACGGTATTAACATCAAAATTCAGTGGATCACTTACCGGGGGTGAAGACAGGACACCTCATTACACTAGTATTACCGACCTCAAAACGATATATTTCAGTCGGCCGTCAGCCAGAAGAGTAGCATTTACTCCCCCGTCAAAAATTCCACAAACTTCCGGTTTGCCTGCTCACACTCCTCTTTGCTCGAAGCAGGCCATTTCTGACCCTGAAACTCCTCCACCTTTTTCAACGCAGCTTCGCGAGCCTTGCCTATCTGCACCATCTTCCCTTCTGGCAGAGCGACTCCTGCTCTCTTCATCACCTCCTCAGCGACATAAATAGGTTTATCTATGAGCATAGCCAACGCTATAGCATCGCTTGGCCTCGCATCCAGTTCGTACGGCCCATCTCCGCTGCGGAACTTTGTCACGGCATAGAATACATCGTCTTTCAGCGTCTCGACCCGCACCTCCTCAAGCTCAATGCCTGTTGCCTTCAGCAAATTGATCATGAGATGAATACCCATAGGTCTTATTGGCGGGATTTCAGTCAGGCCCATCGCTATCATCAGGCCTTCAGGCGCTCCAACCCAGATATTCAAAACGCGGTGACCTGCCTCATCCAGCAATACAACCGCATCGTGTTTGTTTTCGGCGTTTTCAATCACAGCAGCAACCTTGACCTGTGCCATGGTTTTCCTCCCTTGCTTTGTCTCGGTCTCACTTCTCAAGTCTGCATACACTGGTAACAACCGTTCGCGAAGCTGTTCCCTTGCCCTATAAAGCCGTCCCTTGACGGCTGGTACCGACACACCCAGGATCGCAGCGATCTCGCGCAAGCTCAACTGCTCATAATAGAACAACAGCGTGGCCACCCTGTCCTTCGGCGAGAGTTCCTGCACCGCCTTTAGCACAATGCTGTGTAGCTCCCGCTGCTCAGCTATCTCTTCAGGGTCTATCACCCCTGAAGGGAAATACTGTACGTCACGATGCATGCCGCCCATCATGGCTTCCAAAGAGAACAGGTCCGTCTTCTGATCGCGTATGTAGCCTCGACAGACGTTCAGGACGATACCATAGAGCCAGCTTTTGAAGCGCATATTATCCCGCAGGTGGTCAAGCGAGAGATATGCCTGGAGTATCGCCTCCTGCGCCAGTTCCCGGGCGACCTCTTCATGTGCGACTATACTCAGGGCAATACGCCTGACCATCTGTTGATAGCGTTCAATAAGTAGACCAAAGGCTTCCTTATCCCCAGAGCGCGCTAACGCAACGAGTTCGCTGTCAGTCTTGTTTGTCATGACAAATCTTGCTAATCGGTCCTTCTATAATATAGTGGGAAAAGTTGGGGAAAAGGTTATGAGGAATGTTTTTCTGCCAAAGTGATAGTCACTTTAGTGATAGAGACTAAGTAGTATCCTTGCCTCGCCGCCTCTCCAGCCATTTCTTAATGCCCGCCTCCTTGCCTTGGTGTCCCGGCTCATAATACTGTCTTCCCTTCAGACTATCTGGCAAGTACTCCTGAAGCTGCCCAGCTGGCGGCCTTTCAGGATCCTCGATCTTCATGTCTTTGTAGTATTCGTGCGCGTACTTGTAGTCTTTGCCGTAGTCGAGGTCCTTCATCAACTGCGTGGGCGCATTGCGAATCAATAGAGGAACGGGGTCATTGCGTGTCTTCTGCACATCCTCCTGTACGCGGCTGTAGGCTTCGTAGAGAGCATTGCTCTTCGGCGCTGTTGCCAGGTAAATCACTGCCTGGGCAAGTGCAAGATTTGCTTCTGGTAGACCCACAAAATGCACGGCTTGTTGCGCTGCTACACATACCAGTAGAGCTTGCGGATCGGCCATTCCAACGTCCTCCGATGCAAAACGAATCAGGCGGCGCACGATATAGAGCGGGTCTTCCCCTGCCTCAATCATGCGTCCAAGCCAGTACAGACTGGCATCAGGATCGGAGCCACGCAGAGATTTATGCAGCGCCGAGATCGTATCATAATGCTGGTCGCCGCCCTTATCATAGAGCGGAGCGCGGTGCTGCATAACCTCCTCGATTATCGGCAAGGTGATATGTATAGGGGTCTCTATTCTTGCGGATGAATGTTCCGTAGGGGCGTGATTTATCACGCCCGTGGGGTGGGGAGGTGCCACACCACCCTGTGCCGCCAATTCCAACACATTCAACGCTGTGCGGGCATCGCCATTGGCAAAAATGGCGATTTGTTGCAGTGCGTCCTCGTCGACCGTAATCTCCAATTGACCCAGGCCGCGCTCTTTATCATCGAGCGCACGGCGCAGTATGGTCAATAGATGTTCTTCGCTTAACCCTTTGAGCGTAAAAACCCGGCAGCGCGAAAGCAAGGCAGCGATAACCTCGAAGCTAGGGTTCTCGGTCGTGGCCCCGATCAGCGTCACAGTGCCGCGCTCGACATGTGGCAGAATGGCATCCTGTTGCGCCTTATTGAAGCGATGGATTTCATCGATGAACATGATCGTACGCTGCTTCGAGAACTGGCGCAGCTTGCGGGCATCCTCCACCACTTTTCGCAGATCGGCCACACCCGCCGAGACAGCGCTGAGTGTGACGAAATGCGCGTGTGTTTGCCGTGCAATCACCTCGGCCAGGGTCGTCTTGCCGCTACCCGGCGGTCCCCACAGGATCATCGACGTGATGCGGTCCTCTTCAATGCTGCGGCGCACGACTCGTCCTGGCGCTAGCAGGTGTTCTTGCCCGAGGATTTCGTCCAACGTGCGAGGTCGCATATGCGAGGCCAGCGGCTCTCCACTGGTTGTGGAGGCGGGGGGAGGAGTTTTATGTGAGGATGGGATATCGTCCGATGTAAAAAGCGATGATTGATCTGGCATATGCTCAGTTCCTCGTATTCTTTCACGCCCATCCGTGCGTACATCAGCGGCTTCTCCTCCAGGTCGCTTTTCCAGGTCTCCGGTGCCCCATCTTTGTTATGCCAGGCGTTCGCCCTCGGGCAATTCAGCAGGCGGTGCCACCCATCCTATCATACCATAGGTTCTGTGCCTCTACAAGCTTTAGGTCGGGCCAGATCGAAGCGGCAGTGGATGAGCAGATCAACCAGTTGCGGGCCCAACTGATCCAGGACTTGGTGCAGCCGGGTGAGGACTTGGAGTAAGCTCTCGCAGGAGGAGCGTCCCAGGTGTGCGACCTGCGGCCAGCCGTTGTGGGCACGTGGGGAGCAGACGCGCTACATCCAAACACCGGAGGAGAAGCGGTCAAGTTAACGCGCACCTCTGGCACCTGCCCGACCTGTGGGGTGGGCTTTTTTCCCCCTGGATGAGCAGTTAGGACTGCTGGCGGGAAGGCTGACGCCGCGTGGGGAGGAAACCCTGGTGCGGCTGGCCTGCTGGATGTCTTTTGAGGCTGCGCAGGAGTTGCTGCAAGACCTGCTGGGCGTGCGGGTGAGCAAGGCGACGGCCCACCGAGCCACCCTGGCGAGCGGGGAGGCAGCACTGGCGGTGTGTGAGCGTGAGGAGGAGCGCCTCAAGCAGCAGGCGCCCCAAGCGCCTGCGGGAGCGGAGAAACAAGCGATGAGTGGGGATGGAGCGATGGTGCATCTGGTCGGAGGCGAGTGGCCGAAGTCAAGACGCTGGCCATCGGGGAGGTCACGCGCAACTCGCGAGGGAGGTCTGCACACAGCACCTCTCGTACTGCTCGCGCCTCTGTGATGCAGCGAGTTTGAGCAAGCAACGCTGGTCGACGCATCGACGAGGACTGGAACGGCCACTGAGGTGTGCGCGGTGCAAGATGGCGCGGAGTGGCTGCAAGGACTGGTGGATTACCACCGTGCGGATGCGGTCCGCATTCTCGATTTTGCGCATGCCGCCGAATATATCAACGACATCGGGCAGGCGGTGCAGGCAGCAGGAGGCCGATTGCCTGCTCACTGGCTGGAGGGAGTGCTGCACCGCTCAAGCACCAGGGCCCAGCACGAGTGCTCACCCACCTGGCCTGGTTGGCCACTCGCTATCCCAGCCCACTGATGCAGGAGAATTGACCTATTTGCAGAAGCGAACGCATTGTTGCAAGCGTTCAGTTCCTTGTGCTATAATCCTCGTGGTATACTATGAGAAGCAGCAAGGTCAATGATGGCTAGCGCGAGCCTGGCTGCTTGTGACGAGGGCAATCGATGAACAAGAAGCCACCGCTTACTATGTTGGAAGCTCTGGGGACTTTGACCGGACTTGGCTTCGCCATAGCTCTGCCCATCGCTCTGTTCACCATCGGGGGATACTACCTTGATGGCTTTACACATACAAAACCTTTATTTTTGCTGCTCGGGCTGCTGCTTGGGCTGATCTCGGGGATATATGGAGCGTACCGTTTAGTGTCCCGGGTCTTCCAGGGAAGATAGACAAAACGGAACCATCTACAACGACACAGACCTGGCGAGGCCCGGCTTGTAGGGAGAATGCTGAGTGTACCCTTTATGGAAACTTCCTGCTATAAGGATTGCGCCGGACACCATTTTCAACATTGGTCCACTTCCGGTTACCAACACACTACTCTGTACCTGGATCACCATTGTAATTTTGGTCGTCCTGTTCTTTTTGGGCACGCGGAATCAAAAGCTCAATTCCTTCCGGCCTGCAGAACCTTCTTGAATGGGCCGTTGAGTTGCTACTTGGGCTGGTAGAGAGCGTGGCGGGCAAGATAAAAGGCAAAAGGTTCTTCCCCCTGGTAGCCACCTTCTTTATCTTCATTCTTTTCGCCAACTTGCTCGATGTGATCCCAGGGGTGGATACCATTGGAACCATTAGTACGTCTGCCGCTAAAAGCCACGCCGTGTTGGGCTTTTTGCTCTTCTTCCAGTACTCGAGCGACATCATTCCCTGGATTCGTCCCGCTACCAGTGATCTCAACCTGACACTGGCCCTGGCTCTTGTCTCGGTGATCACGACCCAGGCCTTCGGCTTCTACTGGTTAGGTTGGAAAGAGCATCTGAGCAAATACTTTAACTTCAAATCGCCGATCGATTTCTTTGTCGGCATCTTAGAGATCGTGACCGAAGCAGCACGCATTCTCTCATTTTCCTTCCGTCTCTTTGGCAATATCTTCGCAGGGGGCGCGGTGCTGGCGGTTTTTGCCTTCTTGCTTCCTTTCTTTGCCGATGCTGTCTTTATCCCGTTGGAGTTGTTCGTTGCCTTTATACAGGCGTTCATCTTTGCCATACTCACCCTGGTGTTCATGCAGATTGCGACGTCCAGTCACGAGCCCCACGCTGAGAGCGAACGTGAAGCACTTGAGGAGTACCAGCGCGAAGAAGCCAGGAAAGAGGAACTGGTGGGGACAGGCCCCACCAGGTAATCAATCGTGCTTGCTACCTGCAGTGGCGTATGTGCATGCTGCGGTCGCATAAATTACCTTCGTAAGTAACAAAAATAACAGGTTTGTCTGTTAAGGAGGATTTCTCATGATTAATCTTACACCACTCGCAGTAGGATTGGCAATCGGTTTGGGCGCTATCGGCCCGGGCATTGGCATCGGCATCCTTGCATCAGGAGCATTGAATGCCATTGGGCGCAACCCTGAAGCTTCGGGCCTTATCCAGATCAATATGTTCATAGCCATCGCATTCGCCGAAGCTATTGCCATTTATGCCCTGGTTGTCGCCCTGATTATCAAGTTCGTCTGATAACCCTTGTAATACTTCCCTATGGAAGCATAGAGACGCGGCGAGTCCTGGCTCTCCTCCATCTCGAGGTCAGCCCGTGTTTGGGTTCCACCAAATTCGAGGGTCGGAATCTCCACACCAATGAAGAGGCTGGGACAGCGACGTCGTAGTATGGTAGGGGCAAGGGTGGTTGGGTGTGGCTGGGTGGGCCCTTGCGGTTGCCCTGGTACTCAATAGTTTGCGTCTCTATGCTAGACACTTGAGGATGTATTGTGCCAACTCTGATGAAAGGAGGCGCGTACAGTGCATATATTCATTTTTGCTGACGTTGGCTCTGGGCTTGGCATCAACGCTATTGCCTTCATCTCGCAGCTGATCAGCTTTGGCATTGTTTTCGTGATATTGTGGAGGTGGGGATTTCCCGTCATCATCAAGATGCTGGACAAGCGCCAGGAGGTGATTCGCGAGGGTATCGAGAACGCAGAACGGGCCAGGCGCGACCTGGCCGAAGCGACCGCGCGCGCTGAGCAACTGCTCGCTGAAGCCCGCAGGCAAGGACAAGAGAGCATCGCCCAGGCAGCAAAGGCTGCCGAGCGCGAAGCCGACCGTATCGAGGAAGAGGCGCTTGCCCGCACTGCACGGATCGAACAACAGCAGATTGAACGCATTCGACAGGAAGCGGCTCGCGCTCGTGCAGAGATTAGCCGCCTCGTGGTCAATCTCTCGATCAGTGCCGCAAGTAAAATCATTAGTAAATCGGTCGACAGTAACGACAATCGCCGGCTGGTGGAAGAGTTCGTTAGTGCTAGCCAGGCAGAGGATGAGTAATGCTTAAGGGAGCGATAGCACGCCGCTACGCTGGAGCGATCTTCGAGATCGGTCTCAAGCAGAATACGCTTGACCGTACGTTGGATGACGTACGTGAGATAGCCAGGTTGTTTTCTCACCGTAAGCTGGCTTATCTCTTGAGGGAACCGAAGATCCCCGTGCAGCGCAAAGAGACAGCCATACGCCGGGCGCTGGAATCTAAGGTGCTGCCTATGTCGCTCAACCTCGCCCTGCTCGTCGTCCAGCGCGAACTGGTCGATATTATGCAGAACATCGCTCGTGAACTCGAACAGTTCGTGCTGGATTACAAAAACCAGGCCAGAGCAGAAGTGACCACGGCAACGAAGATGGATGATGCCCAGCTCAGCCTTATTAAGAGAGCGCTAGAGCGTAGGACCGGCAAGACGATTCTCATGCAGACAAAGGTTCGACCGGAGATTTTGGGTGGAGTGATAGCCCGCGTAGGGGACCAGGTCATCGATGGCAGTGTACAGCATCGCCTGGCAGCTCTGCAACAGCAGTTGTTAACGGGTGTCGCGAGTGCCAACACAGATTTCTCCCCAGACATAGATGGCAGTGCAGAAAGCGATGGACGCGCTACTGCGCCCAATGGGACATTGCTAGCCAATCGAACGCGTGAGACGGATCATGTAGATCAGGCGACGCAGGCTAAGCCTGGTAGGACTCAATAACAAACAAAAACAGGAGGAATAACGATGGCATCTTGGGCTGATGAAATAAGCGCAATCATAGAGAAAAACATCGCAGGCTTTGGCGAGAGCACTACATCAACGGCCAGTGTTGGGACTGTAATCGCAGTGCAAGATGGCATTGCTCGCGTCTACGGCCTGCAGGATGTGAAATATTTGGAGCTGGTAGAATTTCCTCGCACCGGGCTGATGGGCATGGCCTTTAACCTTGAAGAGGAGACGGTCAGTTGTACCATCCTGGGCGAATATACACACCTCAAGGAAGATGACGAGGTGCGTACCACCGGGCGTATCATCGAGGTGCCCGTTGGCGATGCCCTGATTGGTCGCGTCGTCAATCCACTGGGCGAGCCGCTCGACGACAAAGGTCCGATTGTGACCAGTAAGCGCCGCCCGGTCGAGCGTATCGCGCCTGGCGTCATTGCGCGCCAACCGGTCGATACACCGGTGCAGACCGGCCTCAAGGCTATCGATAGCATGATCCCCATCGGGCGCGGCCAGCGTGAACTGATCATTGGCGACCGCCAGACTGGTAAGACCGCTGTTGCTATCGACACGATCATTAACCAGAAGGGGAAAGACCTCATCTGCATTTACGTGGCAATTGGGCAGAAGAACTCCTCGGTCGCACGCACTCAGGCTATCCTGGAGCGGTATGGGGCAATGGATCACACCATCATCGTTGCGGCAAGCGCTTCTGAACCAGCCCCCTTAAAGTATCTGGCCCCCTACGCCGGCTGCTCTATGGGCGAGGAGATCATGGAATCTGGGCGCGATGCGTTGATCATCTACGATGATCTGACTAAACACGCAGAGGCCTACCGCAACATCTCGCTGATTATTCGCCGCCCGCCTGGACGCGAAGCATATCCCGGCGACGTCTTCTACCTGCATTCGCGCCTGTTGGAGCGTGCGGCACGCTTGAGCAACGATCTCGGCGGAGGGTCACTGACCGCATTACCCATCATCGAAACAAAAGCCAACGACATTTCAGCCTATATTCCAACCAACGTCATCTCGATCACCGATGGACAGATCTTCCTTGAGACCGACCTGTTCAACGCAGGCGTGAGACCGGCCATGAACGTCGGCCTCTCGGTCTCCCGCGTAGGGAGTAGCGCCCAGACACGCGCTATGAAACAGGTGGCCGGAACACTGCGGCTTGACCTGGCACAGTTCCGCGAGCTGGCTGCCTTTGCGCAGTTCTCTTCGGACCTCGATAAGGCGACCAAAAGCCGCATTGACCGCGGACAACGCTTGACCGAAATACTCAAGCAGCCACAGTACCAGCCGGTACCGGTAGAAAAACAGGTCATGATCATCTATGCCGCTACCAGCGGATACCTGGACGATGTTCCAGTAGACAAGGTCACAGCCTGGGAGGCAGCATTCTACCGCTATATGGATGCCAATCATCCCGAAGTCGGCGAGACCATTGTCGAGAAATCCGTCAAGGGGAAAGAGAAGATGTCGGACGATTTGCTGAAGCAGCTGAGAGCCGCCATCGAAGAGTTCAAGCAGACCGCAGAGCCGAACTAGGAGGCAACACTATGCCATCAACCCGAGAAATCCGGCGGCGTATAAAGTCGGTCAAAAATACAGCTCAGATCACCAAAGCGATGCAGATGGTGGCGAGTAGTAAGATGCGACGAGCACAGGAGCGCGTCCAACAATCGCGCCCCTATGCCGAGCAGCTTCGAACGCTCGTCTCGCATCTGGCTAGCACCTCGGGTGCCGATGCGGGTGAGGAAGCAGCACTGTTGAAGCAGCGCCCGGTGCATAACATTGGCATTGTCTTGATCACACCGGACCGCGGCCTGTGTGGGGCCTTGCCGAGCAACATCAACCGCAAGGCAGCTGCCACTGCACTGGAGCAACAACAGAAACTGGCTGAGCAAGGCGAGCGCCCGGATATTGGCTACGTCGCCGTCGGTCGTAAAGGACGAGATTTCGTTGTACGCAATCGGCTGCATCTGCTGGCCGAGTTCACCAACTATGGTGATAAGCCGTCGCTACGAGATGCCGCCGCCATTGCCCAGGTTGCCAGGGACGCCTTCTTGAAAGGGGAGGTTGATGTGGTCCACCTGATCTATGCTAAATACATCAACACCGTGACACAGCAGCCGACGGCTATACAGTTGTTACCAGTACAGCCACCGGCAGAACACAGTAGCGAACGTGCTGAATATATTTACGAGCCGGACGCGCAGAGTATCTTCCAGGCCCTGCTCCCACGCTACGTAGATGTACTGGTCTACCAGGCGATGCTCGAGGCTGTGGCAAGCGAGTTTTCAGCAAAGTATGTGGCCATGAAAAATGCCACTGATAACGCGAACGAACTGGTTCAGGACCTCACTCTCACATATAACAAAGCTCGCCAGACAAGCATCACCACCGAGATCCTTGAAGTCGTATCCGGCGCTAATGCGCTAGAATTGTAACTATTCAGGACTCCTCACCACCTTCGGTGGTTCGCAAGAGGGTTTTTGCTGCGGGCTTGGCAGCCGCAGGCTGCCAAGCCCGCAGCAAAAACGACGCAAGCCGCCGGAGGCGGCTTGGAATAATGTAATAATAGTACCCCTTGTGGGTACCAGGGGTGAGGACCCTTTCAGGAGAAATAAATGGCAACAACACTAACAGGCACGAAGGGTACGGTTGTGCAGGTACTGGGGGCCGTCGTAGACGTTGAATTTCCCCAAGACAAACTACCTGAAATTTATAATGCAGTGCTCACACGCCCCGCCGGTGCAGAGCAATACCTCACACTAGAGGTCGAACAGCACCTCGGCAATAACTGGGTGCGCTGCGTGGCAATGGGGTCAACCGATGGCTTGCAGCGTGGTGTCGAAGCCATTGACACTGGCGCATCGATCACCGTCCCCGTCGGCGCAAAGACATTGGGTCGCATCTTTAATGTGCTCGGTCAGCCCATTGACAATAAGCCCGACGTTCCCGATGCTCCACGTCTGCCCATCCACAGAACCGCTCCCGGCCTGGAAGATCAGGTTGCGACTATCGAGGTTTTCGAGACGGGCATCAAAGTGATCGACCTGATCTGTCCGTTCATGCGTGGCGGGAAAATCGGCACCTTCGGCGGTGCCGGCGTGGGCAAGACCGTCATCATCAAGGAGCTGATTAACAATATCGCCAAGGCATATGGCGGCTACAGCGTCTTTGCTGGCGTGGGAGAGCGCACCCGCGAAGGCAATGACCTGTATGAAGAAATGATCGAGGCCAAGGTAATCGATCGCCTGGCGATGGTCTTCGGTCAAATGAATGAGCCACCCGGCGCGCGCTTGCGTGTGGGACTGAGTGGGCTGACGCTTGCGGAGTACTTCCGCGATGAAGAAGGCAAGGACGTGTTGCTCTTCATCGACAACATCTTTCGCTTCACGCAGGCCGGCGCTGAGGTATCTGCCCTGCTGGGTCGTATGCCTTCCGCCGTGGGCTACCAGCCGAACCTGGCGGAAGAAATGGGCGAATTGCAAGAGCGCATCACCTCGACCAAGAAGGGGTCGATCACATCGATGCAGGCAGTGTACGTCCCTGCCGACGACTACACCGATCCAGCCCCGGCCACAACCTTTGCCCACCTGGACTCGACGATTGTGCTGGAACGCGCTATCTTTGAGCAAGGCATCTATCCTGCCATCGATCCCCTGGCTTCCACCAGCCGCCTGCTCGACCCACAGGTCGTGGGTGAGGAGCACTATAACGTCGCTCGTAGTGTGCAGAAAGTGTTGCAACGCTATAAAGACCTGCAAGATATCATCGCCATCCTGGGTGTCGATGAACTGTCGGACGACGACAAGCTCACCGTTGCCCGTGCACGCAAAATGCAGCGCTTTTTCTCGCAGCCCTTCACGGTAGCTGAGGTATTCACCGGGCGAGCAGGGAAGTACGTCCCTTTGAAGGAAACCGTCCGTGGCTTCAAAGAGGTCCTGGAAGGCAAGTACGATCACATCCCAGAGAGTTACTTCTACCTGGTCGGTGGCATCGACGATGTTGTACAGGGCTATGAAGAAGATCAGAATAGAGGCTAGACAATGGCGATAAGCAACACGCTGCATGTTGAGGTGGTCACCGCCGAACGCCAGATCTACAGTGGCGAGGCCGATATGGTGATCGCCAAAGGGACAGAAGGTTACCTGGGCATTTTGCCTCGCCATGCTCCTCTGCTGACGACGCTAGCCGTCGGCGAGATGCGCATCAAGTTTGGCGGGGCCGAAGAGCCTTTGTTTGTGGCCGGTGGCTTCCTCGAGGTGCGCGATAATGTCGTCACGGTGCTGGCAGACACAGCAGAACACGCCGAGGAGATCGACGAGGCTCGCGCCCAGGAGGCTCGCCGGCGCGCTCAAGAGCGACTGGAGCAGGCAACTTCCGATGTAGAGCGCGCCGAGATGCTGGGTGCGCTTGAGCGAGCAATCAGTCGCCTCAGGGTGGCGGAGGTGGCTCGCCGCCGCGGAGGTCGCCGCATCGAGATGCCACGCCAGGAATAACCGGCACAGACTCAACTACCGTGAGCCCCTGATTAGGGGCTCGCGGCCACTTTCCAGCTACTGGGATGCATCATCGATGAAGAGACCATGATGAATTGACGCTCCCACCTCGCTGTGCTAAACTCTGATAGAACCAATTCGCAAGAAATTGGTTTGTTTCACAAAACGACTTTGGAGGGAAGAATCGTGCCAACGATTACTTTTGTACGTGAGAATATTCAGGTTAAGGTGCCAGAAGGGGACCACGTCCGCTATCCGGGGCTGGAGAACGAGGTGAGCGTCTACTGCGGCTTGTGGAAATTTGCCAATTGCCACGGCAATGGTCTCTGTGGTACTGACCGTGTGGCGGTCTCACCTGCGACCAACACAAATCCCCTCACCTTCATGGAGAAATTCTGGCTGCGCGGAGACCTGAAGAAGAACCCCAATATGCGTCTTGCCTGCCAGGTTGAAGTCTTTGGCGACGTGAGTGTCGAAACGCAATGTAAGTCTAGCATCAGCTGATGCCCGCGAGGGGTGTCACTAACAGAACCTTAAAATGTAGTGGAACCCTGTCTGCGGACAGGTAACCGGCAGTCGGAATCAAAGGACTTCAACGAACCACAAAATAGAGCCTGATAGCTAACTGGCCGTTCCAATACAATTCTACTTTTCCTTCTGCTGGCTGGGTGTACTGAACTGAGATGAAGCCGTTGGTGAAGATGCCATTCTTTGCTGCTGGAATTGGCTTGGTTGTGATTGTCTTGTACAGAGTATCATCGGTATACCAATTGAGAACCACGACCCCGGTAGTTTTGGGATGCACACTATAGGTCAGATAGATGATCTGGTTAGGTGCAAACACATTGCTTGGCTGCAGTGCAATGGCGGTCTGTGGGTCAATCTTGGAAGCAGTGCTGGCCGAGTTGATGATATCTCTCGCCGGGCCATAATCAGGGTTCAGTGGTGGGTTCGGCAGCGCATGTGCTGAGAGAGGTGCCAGGTTTTGCAGTTGCACATCACCCAGGAGCCGCTGGAAGAAGGCGAGTTTGCCGCTGACTTTGGCATAGTAGGCCGTTCCTGATAACAACAGTGTAGAAACTATCAAGAGACTTAGCAACCCACTAATGATCCGGTACGGTGGGATGATGGCCCGAGGCCTGGTATACATCGGCGGGATATGAATGGACTCTCCTGCGTCTGCAAGCTCAGGGGTCACCGAAGCTAAGGATGGTAGATTATAGCCCGCGGCTGATATCAGCGCGGTATCTCTAAGCGAGAGGTCCTGCGACATGAGGATCAATGGCTGAGTTGCGACTCCTCTACCAGGTCGATACGGTACAGGTAAAAACGATGGTGGCTGATTCTGTGGAAGGGGTTGCGCTGTAGCGGGAGCGACAGGGGCCATGACATGAGCTCGTAGTGACTTATTGTTTGCATTTCCCCCTAGTCGTTCGGCCGGGGGCTGATTAACCGGCTGCAAACCCCTTGCAGCCGATGGTTGTGCATTTCCGAAGCTACCCATCATTCCACCAATACCAATCAGTGGTGACGGTGCTCCACATTGCGGACAAGGCGCTTCATTCGCTAATCGAGGGGCATTACAATACATACATTTCATCGTCGCAAATCTCTTTCTCGCTCGTGCCTGAAAGCGGCAAGTTCTTCGCCTCCTGCACCTCTATACGTCTCCCTCACCATGTACCTCAGGTTTAGAGTAGCACCCGACTCTGGCTGCGGTCAAGTTTCAGACCGTGCCATAGTGCAAAATGGCTATGTCCTGCCCCTTGCGGCCGCTAGATAGGCGTGCTACTATTGTCTAGAGACGTATATTTATCATTAAGCTCGCAGGCACTATGTCAGAAACGCAAGAGCAATGGTATAACAGGCAAGCAATTGAGCAATTGGCCCAGCATATTCCGTTTGAACGGGATACTGCCAGTAAGGCGGAGCAGATTGAGATGCTGCGCGGCCTGGTAATTCGTCATGGTCGCAACATTGACCCCCAGCTTATTGGCTTCGAGGCACGCGAAGAATTGATCCGCCTTGGTCTGTGGAACCGCATTGGGCCAGATCGACCATCAGCATAACTTTGTGATAGAATAGGAGCACCAACGTAAGTCAGGCCTTAATATTAACATCCACTCAGAAACGGGGGTGCAGGGGGCGAAACCCTCTGCCGGAGCGCGAGGTGTCCTCGCTTTCTCCTTCCCCTCAAAGCCAGTCGTAGGTCCGCCAGAAGCATTATGAGTGAATGTCAGTTGGGAACGGAGAAAGACGATGCTTAAAGATACGTTGTTGTATCTGGCCGAAAGTCGCCATGTGCGCGATTTCGTCATCCACAATCGTGCCACACGAGGTGTTACACGCCGATTTGTCGCCGGGGAAGAGTTAGACGATGCAATTGAAGCGACGCGAGTACTCAACGGACGTCATTTGCAGGTCGCCCTCGATCACCTCGGTGAAAATGTCGCCGAGGCCCAGGAAGCAAAGGCAGCCGCCCAGGGATATATAACTGCCCTGGAGCATATCAAGCAGGCAGGCGTTGATGCCAATATCTCCATCAAGCTCACGGCACTGGGATTGGATATTTCTCAGGAGTTGTGCGAACAGAATGTGCACACTATTCTCGAGCACGCCAAACGCTACTCCTTATTTGTATGCATTGACATGGAAGGGTCAGCCTACACCGAGCAAACGGTCGATATCACGCTCCGGGTACATCAGGAGTTTGAGCATGTAGGGACGGTCATCCAGTCCTACCTCTACTGCAGCAAGAAGGATGTCGAGCAGTTGATTGCGCAAGGGGTGCGAGTTCGATTGGTCAAGGGAGCATATAAAGAGCCTAAAGAGGTAGCCTTTCAACAAAAGAGCGAAGTCGACCATAACTACGTGAGGCTGATGATGATGTTGCTCTCGCGTGGTAATTATCCCGCTATTGCTTCACATGATGAAGCCATCATCAATACCACCTGCAAGTATGCGCGTGACAACGGCATTAGCAAATCGACTTTTGAGTTTCAGATGCTGTATGGCATTCGTCGTGACCTGCAGGAGCAACTGGTGAGCAAGGGATACAATGTACGCATCTACGTTCCCTATGGCACTCAGTGGTATCCCTATCTAATGCGCCGTCTGGCAGAGCGTCCGGCTAATTTGATGTTTGTGTTGAGTAACGCGCTGCGTTGAGGAGAAGATCATGCCAGTTCTCCCATATAACGATGTTTGGCCAACCATCGCAGAAGGCGTATTTATCGCCCCAGGCGCGATGGTCATCGGCAACGTCACCATTCACGAGGGGGCAAGCATCTGGTACAACGCCGTTGTGCGCGGCGATAGCGCACCCATCGTTATCGGGCGTCGCACGAACATCCAGGACAACTGCACACTGCACGTGGATGGCGATGCGCCTCTCACAATTGGCGACGAATGTACCGTCGGGCATGGAGCCATTGTTCACGGCGCAACGGTGGGTGATCGTGTCCTGATAGCGATGAATGCAGTGGTGTTATCGCACGCACAGGTCGGCTCAAACACAATCATCGCTGCTTGCACACTGGTCGGCGAGCACAAGAACATACCAGGAGGCATGCTTGCCGTAGGCGTGCCCGCCAAAGTTCTGCGTGAACTCACTCCAGAGGAACAAGAGCGCATCATCTCCGGGATGATGAATTATTCCGGTTTCGCTGCCGAGCATAAGAAGTCGTTAGAAGCGCATCAAAGCGGCAAGGAAAAATAAAACGTGCTTCCTGCCCCTGGCTTACTCTCCAGCCACATCCGTCCACCCTGCCGGGTGATAATCTCATGGGAGATGTACAGTCCCAGACCCAGCCCTTCGACATTGTGCTGCTCATTGACATGTCCGCGGTAGAAACGATCAAAAATATGGACCTGCTCCTCCTCACTGATACCATAGCCCTCATCTCGTACCCAGACAATTGCCTCTGGGATAGGCTCTGACCGACGCTCTACACCAATCGTTATTGGTGCGCCGGGTGAGCTGTATCTGACAGCGTTGTTGATCAGGTTGTCCAGCACCTGCTCCAGCCGATCCTCATCCCAATTCCCTACAATTGCTTCTCGGTCGATTTGCAGTGCGAGCGGATGATTAGCATCGGAAGTATTTTGCTCAACCATGCGCCGGACAAGTTCGACAATGTTGACATTCTCCATTTTTCTTAGCTCAAGCATCTCGGCACGAATGCGTGTCATATCCAGCATCTCACCGATCAACTTGTTCATGCGATTAGCCTGGCCAATGATCCGTCCCAGCATATATTCCTCTTGTCCTGCATCCAGGAATCGAGGTGCTTTGTCTCTGCTACTACCTTTACTCGCAAATTCCAACTGGCTTTTCAGACTACGCAGGATCAATTCGGCATTACCTTTGATGGCACTGAGAGGAGTACGCAACTCGTGGCTGGCAAGTGACAAAAAATCATCCTTCAGCCGGTTCAGCTGCTCCATTTCATGGAGTGCCTGGACCTGTTCAGTTATATCGATCTTCGAGACAAGCGCAAAACGTACAGTGTCCGGTTTCTCCGTATCCATAATCGGAGTGAGGCTCCAATCCCATACTCGTTCTTGCTTCTCCTTGGCGAACTTAAAGTGGACTTCTGGGAGGCGAACCGGGACATGGCTCTCCAAAACGGTGTTCCAAATCGTATCTGCCTGTTCAGGTGAGACAATGAAGGTCAATTCATGCCATTTGCGGCCTATCAGCCCGCTCTGCTCAAACCCATGTGCCTGCGCTACAAGGTCCAGGTAGCGAGGGCTGGCTATGATCAATTCCGCCGTTTGGGCATCATAGAGGGCCAGGGCAGCCATGTTCGCATTATTAAAGATCAGCCTGAGCCTCTCGAGTTCTTCATTGGCGGCCTGGAGTTCTTCTTTGATGGTTTCCAGCTCCTCTTTGGCAGCCTGAAGCTCTTCTTTGGTGGTTTCGAACTCCTCAATGCTGGCTTGCAACTCCTCGTGAGTCAACATCAGTTCTTCTTTGGCGACTCGCAATTCCTCATTGGAAACCATCAACTCTTTATTCATATCGTTAAGGAACTTGTTAGCGCTACTCAGTTCATTCATGAGTTGAGCTTGCACAGCTCGAACTGTCTCTAACTGCCGCCTGATCTGGACTTGCTCGGTGAGTTGCTTACTGGTTGTCCTGCTGGGGCGAGTGTCAAGGCGTCGAAATGAGCGCTGCACATGACCTTCGGATAGCCTTGAGTATTGAAACGCGCTCCGCTGCGCTTCGCTGATCGGAGCGGGCAAGGCATTGCCGGTACAGCGATAGACTTTCCAGTGCTTGTTGACAAGTTCGTAATAGGCCTGGTTGGGACGCATTGTTTCGGCTTTGCCCAGAAACAGGTAGCCACCAGGCGTCAGCGAGAAAGCAAACTGGTTGAGCACATAATCCTGGAGTTCGGGCGTGAAATAAATGAGCACGTTACGACAGAGCACCAGGTCAATACACGGGAAAGGCGCGCTGCGGCTGAGATCTTGCTGCCCAAATATGACCATTTGCCGCAGCGTTTTTGAAATCCGATACCCGCGGTCAACGTGCTCAAAGAAACGCTCGCGATACTCAGTCGGCATGCCCTTGAGTAAATTTTCGGCGTATAGGCCCAGCCTGGCAAAGTTAATAGCCGCTTCATCGAGATCGGTGGCAAAGATTTGGACACTCCATCCGGGCAGTTCCGCGCCCAATATATCGGTCACGAGCATTGCCAGCGAATACGGCTCTTCACCTGTAGCACAACCCGCCGCCCAGAAGCGCAGGGTGTGATCACGATCGTGGGCTTGCGCAATCAACTTAGGCAGAACCTCACTTTTGAGGTAGGCGAAGGCATTGGCATCACGGAAGAATTGGGTCACGTTGATGAGAAAGGCATTCACAAGCTCACCAACTTCCTCTGAATGGACCTTCAGGTATTCCAGGTAATCCCGCATCGTGTTGCAATTGGTCACCGTCATGCGCCGGCCAATGCGCCGCAGGATAGTTGAGGTTTTGTAGGAGCGGAAGTCCATACTGGCCTGGTGAGTGACCTGTTCCAGTATACTACGGAGCACATCTTCGGTTCCCTCTTCAGGCTGGGGGAGTCTTACGCCCGTGAGAAGATCGTTCTCAACTTCGTCCATAGGACTTTCTGCTCCTCCCCTTTTACTAGCGCTAGTGTTCTATATTCGCAGCACCCAGGCTGAAATAGGTAAACGCTGATGAATAAGTGGACAGGCTATATAAATACAGCCAAATATTACAACTGCTGCCTACAACTGTCAAGGATTTCAATACCCGTTGGATGCTACCGCTTAGTGTCAAGTAAAAGTCACCTTGAACACTGCCTGCACTACAGCCTGGTTGGGGCGTTGAATGCGCACAGTGATATCCCAGGCCCCGAACATAGAGAAGGCCGCATCCTTATTGAAGGTAGCGATATAGGTAGGGTTGCCGCCCTTCACAGTTGCATGCGCCGTCCCCATATCCATCAACTCCATGTTCGTACTGAGTTGCACCTGAGCATCCGTCACAGGATTACCCTGGTTATCATTGATCGTTACTACAATAGTGTTCGCATAATCGACACGCCCTGGCAAGACTTCCAAAGTCACTGAGAGGTTACCTACCTTCTGCGTCTGAGCATTGATGGCTGCCGAAGAAGGTGAAGCCGCACTTGTGCTGACCGCATAGGAGTTTGCAGGAAAAACAATCGGTGGAGCGTAGAACGCCATCAGAGCAGCACACAGGAGTGCTCCTGCTCCCATCCATGATTGAAGCTTCAGTGTCTGTCCCAGTCGATGTACTGTCCGCTCCAGGGCAGATTGGCGTGCACGTCTTGCAGGAAGCTCAACGTCTACGACGGGTAGCAGGGCAGTCTGGCGTGCAAGTTTCGGGCGTATCGCGAACAGGCCATAGACACTGAACATGAGCATAAGCACGATGAGCACGATTTTGACGAGCAATGCACGTCCATAGGGGTCTGTGAGCAGTTGCTGTACGCTACTCAAGCTGGATTCGCTGAGGAAGAGGCCGCTGACGAGAAGCACGCCGAATGTTCCCAACGCCGGTGTTGTAAGGCGCCGCAGCAATGATGCGCATGTCCCGGCATAGTGATGCGGTTCGACAATCTGCAAAAGTGGAAGCAGTACATACCCCAGGTAGGTCAATGCGCCAAACCACATACTCTGTGCCGCCAGATAGAGCCAATCCAGTACGACTGCGCTGGCATGCGGCTGCGCTAGCTGTGCTGCATCACTCGTAAGCGCGATGGTGAGCAGAATCAGCCCCGCCAGGACGAACCAAACGATGATGAGCCAGGTCCCGGTCCTCCTGGTACCCACAAGGGGCGCCAATACATCCATGGGTGCCTTGGCCGATGATGATGTTATTGAAACGCGCTCCACTGCGTTCCGCTGAGGTGCCAGGCTCGGTACCAGGGGGGTAGAGGTCTGGCCTGATACTTCTTCTGATACCTGACCCACTGCTGAAGTTGGAAGTCCCTTGTCTGCTGAGACCGCGGGTCCCTCGTCTGATGAAATGTCCTTCTCTTCCGTCGGGTTTCCTCTGCCATTATCGTTGTCTATGTCTATGGGAAGCTCAGCACTCTGCTCTTGGGCGACCTGCCTCCTTAATTGACTGAAACGGCTACCTGATCGATTTCTTGATAATGTGATACGTTTGCTGTTCTGCTGGCGTGTTGTCCACCAGAGTAGTCCGAGTGCAACGGCGATAAGGGTGACACGCACCAGCCAGAGGTGGCCATAGTTGGTCTCAACGACCAGTTGGCGTAATGCTAGCAAGTTAATGCCGCTGCCACCCAATGTCTGCTTCAGCACTGTGGTGCGGAGTATGAGTGTGATGATTTCCCCAACGAGTAGGGCAGTCAGCATGAGCCATTGTAAGGGGAGCGATTGTTTCCTGGCCTGGGTAAGCAAATCTGATTCTTGCTCTAACGACTGCGGGGTCTCCGTTTCTGGCGTCCCCTCTTGCCGAGCAACAGGACGGGCCAGCACAAGACCTTCCATGACGAGTATGCCCACCCAGAATGTGAGTGCCAGCATCACGAGCCAGTCCCAGGCAACGCTCAATACGCCGAAGAGATCGAGCTGTGGGAGAATGTTGCTGGTGCTTGGCCCCAGGATCGTTTCTCCGGGGAGGCCTACACTGGATTGCCCAACGTTAAAGCCAATCACTCCGTGGGTGGTATGTCCATCTTCGTCGGATAGGGCCGTCCAACGTACCGTGTAGCCGCCCTGTGGCAAGGAACCAGGCGAGGCGAGAGGAGTATCTAGTTCTCGTGGGTTGGTCCTGGAGATGCTGCTTAGTGCCGCGTCTACTACCTGGCCATCAGGTGCAAAGACGTGTGCAACGCTGGCAGGGCCGATAGCTTCATTGAAGAAGATGCGCACTACCGCCGGTGCGCTGCTGACGGTCGAGCCATCTACCGGGTCAGAACCGATCACATAGGCATGCGCAAGTGCGACCGATGCGCGAGATGGCGTGGGCCACCAGTCGTAGACGAGCAAGATGCTCAAGCTCAGCACGAAGATGAGCAGGAGTGTAAAATATCTTCGCTGGTGCACGTTCTTCCTCTATGTCTATGTGATAGTAATACCTCATGTGAGATTGTACACCCGTTGCTCAATGCTCGCAAATATTTGGCAACTATTCGGCAGGGGGTGCAGGGGGACGCAGTCCCCTTGCCGGAGCGCGAGGTGTCCTCGCTTCATCTTCATTTTTTCTCGTGCGCCGCCGCAGGCGGCACGAAAAGGGTCCCTGAATAGTTACAATATTTGTCCCTGTAGTGTGCCTCTGCTATAATGTAGGCATGGAGAAAGAAGATCGAGAGCATTCCTGGTTGCGCTTGTTCTTGTGGTTACACGCAATCAGCGTGGCTATTTTTTATATCGTTGTATGGTTGCGTACTGCACCAGGCCGTAACGATCGCATCAACACCCAGAAGAGGGGCGTCACACCTGCACATCCTTCCAAAGATGGTAGTCCCCCGATCTCCCTGTCTGGGGGACAGGGATTGAGTGGAGAATTCCTTGATCGAAAAGATTTTGTCTCGATCATTGTTCCGGCTCGGGACGAAGAACGCAATATCCATCACTGTGTGACATCCCTGCTGGAGCAAGACTACCCATATTTCGAGGTGATCGTCGTCGATGACGGCTCGACTGATGGTACGGGAGCTATTCTTGACGAGATCGCATGTTTCCATCCACGTGGTGACCGCTTGTGGGTATTGCGGCTGCGAGAACTCCCGCAGGGGTGGGCAGGCAAGCCACACACGCTCCATGCCGGTGTACAGGAGTCACACGGCGATTGGTTGTTGTTTACCGATGCCGATACCTGGCATGCCCCTAGCGCGCTTCGTACGAGTGTAACGCGGGCAACCGAGGAAGGTATTGACCTGCTCACCTTAGGATCAAGTCAGGAGCTCCCTGGTTTCTGGGATAGAGTGACGATGCCGTTAGCATATCTAGGCATCAGCATGCAGTATCCCAGCAGGTTGGTCAACGATCCGAATAGCCCCGTAGCTATCGCTAATGGGCAGTATATCCTCATTCGTCGTGCTGTCTATGATGCGTTGGGCGGCTATGCACGGCCCGACTTACGATCTACGGTATTGGATGATCGCGACCTGGCTCGGACTGTGAAAGAGAGCGGCTTTCGCTTGCGCTTTGTAGATGGTCGTGACCTGGTACGTGTGCATATGTATCATGGATTGGCCGATACCTGGCGAGGTTGGCGCAAAAATGCATTCTTGGGCAGCCGCGGTGGGTTAGCTTTTATTTTCCTGCAGTTGATTGGCTTACCGTTGGTGTCGATTATGCCATTCCTGCTGCCTTTGCTCATGAGAGTATCCAGGCGAACGAAGCGCGAAGCAAACGTCTTGACGCTGCTAGAGCTTGGGCCACTGCTGGCTTATCGTTTGTGGATCAATGACGCAATGGATGTTCCCTGGTATTATGCGTTCACCCACCCCCTGGCGGGCGCACTGTTCACGGGTATCCTGGCGCAATCAACCTGGCGTATACTAACGCGCAAAGGCGTCGATTGGCGTGGGAGAACGTACTACCATTAAACCTCCGGCCGCTCCACAGGTTATAGGATAGCTGAGGAAAAGAAGATTGTACCATGCCCCCGCATCCTATGAAAGTTTTTCTTCGTCCTTTTCTCCGCGGAGTTCTTTCCACAACGCACGGATGGTACGAGTGGAGACCTCGTAGCTGAAGCCACGACGCTGGAGGAATGAGCCGAGGCGGGTGCGGAAGGTGGTATAGTCGATTGCGGGGATGCGGATGAGTGAGAAGGCTTTTTTGCGACCGGCATGCAAGGCGCGTTCTTCATCTTTTTCTTCGTCGACGAGTTCGTCCGCCACGTCACGAGCGACGCCTTTCATGCGTAGTTCGTTTTTCAGTGCATGCGCTCCGCGTGGGTTGAATTGTTCGCGTGATTCGACCCAGAAAGAGGCAAAGTCACGATCATTCACGAGGTTAAGACGGTCTAAACGAGCCAGAACGCTTTCAATGAGTTCGGGTGGGGTCTGTTTACGACGCAGGTAGCGGCGAACCTCTTCACGACTACGCGGGCGAAATGAAAGGTAGTTGAAGGCTCGATCTACAGCTTGTTGCAGCGCCTCTTCGTGACGTAACTGCTCCAGTTGAGCTGGCAGGAGCTCTTGTTCAAGCGCCAATCCCATCTGAAAGACAACTTCAGCGTGTACACCGAGCAGGAAGTGTCCATCGACATAGAGGTTGATACGCTCAGGATTGCTCGCTTGTGGTTCAATAGCGGTGATTCGCATGAACACACTATATCACCGAGGTAAGAATGTAAGCAATAGATGCGTAAGGGGTGGGAAGATCGTTGTGGTTGGATGCATGTGTCTGACAAACGTTTGGTAGGGACGGGTTATGCAGTAATCCATCCAACCGGGCGGCTGAATGAATGTGACTACTGCGCAGTCGTTAGTAAACGGCTTCGAGAGTGGCCTCTGGCAACAGTTCGATCAGTGGCACACATTTCGTCTCGGTAATGTGGTTCTGCTCATCAACAAAGACGATGCGTGGCTCTAGGGAACGAATTTCATGCTCGTCATACGATCCGTAGCTTATGATAATGACGATGTCGCCCTCGGTGTTGAGGCGAGCGGCGGCTCCGTTGAGGCAGATGACGCCTGAGCCACGGGCACCGGCGATGGTGTAGGTCTCCAGACGCGAGCCGTTACTGATATTGACCACCTGCACTTTTTCGTAGGGATAGATGTCAGCAGCTTCGAGCAGGTCCTGGTCGATGGTAATGCTGCCGATATAGTTCAGGTTGGCTTGGGTAACGGTGGCGCGGTGAATTTTCCCCTTGCACATGGTGCGTTGCATACTAAGGATCCCTTTCAGGAATTCCCCACGATAAATCGGGGGACTACAGGTGACGATAAAGGTTGTTAGGACAGAAGTGTTCTGGAACCCTGTCTGGGGGACTGGGACCCTGCCTGGGGGGCAGGTAATCCCCTTGCGGGTACCAGGCTTTCAGTTCTTCCCCCTATAGTATAGAAACGATTCAGGGGCTGATTTAGAAACATTACTTCTGAACCGATGAGGTTAACGAAGTAAGATGGCAAGCAGCGCCAGTGCGTAGGCTTCTGCGGCGCTTTGGGCGTCGTGCATCCTATCGCCCATAAGCAAGCGGTAATGGCACTTCCAGCGACGAGCGGGCCAGGGGGCTAGTTTGATGAGGGTATAGGTTTCGACATGTGCTTCCAGTGCTTCACGAAGAGCCGTTTCATCGAAGACTGTGATACCGCGTTGGATAAGCTGCGACTGGAGTTCTTCTGGGATCATGATGTTGCTCGTTTAGATGGCAGAATCTCGGTTCTGGTTCCTCCAATCGACCAAAATCTGTTTGTCAAAGGGAAAGGCTAATTCTGGTAGCTCTTCTGGGGTGAAAAGGGCGAGTTCGCTGACTTCTTCAACCTGCGCAATCAAACCGCTTAGCTCATTGTTGGCTATGCTAGCCTGATATGCGATGAGGACATTGGGATTTTCGTTTGCGCTATAGACGCCGATCAAATTTTCCAATTGGATATCCAGGTTTGTTTCCTCTTTTACCTCACGAATGGCAGCGTCCTCAACTGATTCTCCTCTGTTTACATAGCCGCTAAAGAAACTCCACTTTCCTTTCCCTGGATTGATACTACGTCTTCCGAGCAAGATTTTCCCTTCATAGCAGATAAAGACAACTGCTACCAGCTTGGGGCTAAGAAAGTAGATAAAGCCGCACTCTGAGCAGGTGAGGCGTAGAGCGTCGAAGATGTATTTTTCTACGAGAGGAGAAGCACATACTGGACAATATTTTATTCCAGGTTCGGACACACGTATTTTCCTTCGCATTTAAGTTGGCATTGCCTGGTACTCTCGATCATTGTACCATATCTGGGTAGGGATTTGATATTATATACACGTGGTAACTTTTCATGACTGCTCACCACCTTCGGTGGTTCGCAAGAGGTTTTTTGTTGCTGCGGGCCTTGCTGCCGCCGGCAGCAAGGCCCGCAGCAACAACACGAAGTGCTTGCGCCCGACATGCTGGGGGCATGTCAGCAAGGCGAAGGGGGTCTACACTACCGTGGTCCGAGTTGCATCTCCATGAAATGTACTGGAACCCTGTCTGGGGGGCAGGTAATCCCCTTGCGGGTACCAGGAAACGAAAGAGAGTTTTGTTATGTCTACCACTACCTCCAGTTCAGATGAGACGAAGCTTGAGGAGGGCACGATTACCCCATACACGGGTCGCAGTTTGCAGGGCTGGTTGCTGATTTTACTCGTCTTTATTGCGGGGGCATGTTCACTGGCCGTTGAACTTTCGGCTTCACGGCTGCTTGCGCCCTATTTTGGGACTTCTTTGTTTGTGTGGGCCAATTTGATTGGTCTCATTCTGCTCTACCTCACTATTGGTTACTACGTCGGTGGGCAAGTGGCTGACCGCTATCCGCGGCCTGGCGTGCTCTATCTGTTGACGACGGCAGCGGCATTTCTGATTGGAGTCATCCCCTTCATTGCAAGCCCAATACTCAGTTGGTCGTTGACCTCTTTTGCCACCTATTCCGTGAGCGTTTTTTACGGCTCACTTGTCTCGGTAATCCTCCTGTTCGCTCTCCCCATGATCCTGCTCGGCTGTGTCTCACCTTTTGCGATCCGTCTGCGCATTGAGCAGGTAGGGAAATCAGGGCATACTGCCGGGCAGCTCTACGCCATCTCCACTGCCGGGAGCATCCTGGGCACCTTCTTACCTGTTCTCTGGCTGATCCCGACCATTGGTACACGCTATACCTTCTTCGTTTTTGCCGTCTCATTACTCCTGATGTCGGTCATCGGCCTGATCGTCACCCAACTCAACAGGCCACAACCCCCGAAGTCCCCTGGCAGCCGAGTAGGGGCGACCCTTGCGGTCGCCTTGCGCGTGGGCAAGAACCTGCTCTCTATCTTGCTGCTGATCCCAATGAGCACGGCCATATTCAGTATGCATGGGCCGATCAAACCGCCCGGTGGCAGCAACGGAGGGGGTATACTCGTCACCGAACGAGAATCGGCCTATAACTACATCCAGGTTGTGCGTGTAGGAGATGAGATACAGTTAGTGCTGAACGAAGGTGTGGGCATCCATTCCATCTATAACCCCAAGCAGATACTCACGCAAGGTCCCTGGGATTATTTCATGATCGCGCCGTACTTCAATAAGCCACCTTTCACACAGAATCAGGTGCGGCGGGTCTGTATCATTGGGTTAGGAGCGGGCACTATACCACGCGAAATCAATGCTGCCTATGGCCCGATTCCCATCGATGGAGTTGAGATCGATGGCGCCATTGTCGATCTTGGTCGACAGTATTTCCGCATGGATGAACCTAACTTACATGTGTTCGTACAGGATGGGCGCTACTACTTGCAAACGACATCACAGAAGTACGACCTCATTGGCATCGACGCGTATCAGCAACCCTATGTACCCTTTCAACTGGCCACATTGGAGTTCTTCCAGGAGGTGCGCGCACATCTCACTCCTAGCGGGGTTGCGGTTATCGATGCCGGGCGCACCAATAAGGACTTTCGTCTTGTGGAGGCTCTGGCACAAACGATGCGCGGCGCATTCCCCAACGTGTACATCATTGATACTGAGGGCTTCATGAGTAGCCTGATTATTGGCACGAATGCGCCAACATCGCTTGACAATTTTCGCATCAATGCTGCCAGGCTGACAAATCCGCTGCTTAAGAGCGTTGCCCGGGCCAGCATTGTCTCTGGGAATATGCGCGAAGAGCGAACTACGAATATCTATTTCACAGATGACCGCGCTCCCGTTGAACAGTTAATCGATCAGATCATCTTCGATGAAGTACGACAAGGTCCGTAGGATCCCGTAGGGGCGCTCGATACCTGCCCCCCAGGCAGGATGCCCTGTCTGGGGGACAGGTAATGCCTCCGCCCCCCAGGCGTGCGGGAGAAGCCGATGAAAGACACAGAGCACAATCGATCTGAGGATGATTTCGAGGTTGAGGTAAGCGATATCCCTGGTTTGGACAGTGCTAGCGATGGCAACCCTATCTCTAACCTGGCAACGTGGTCATCACTGCTCACATGGGCACCACGGTTCTCTCCGCGCCAGCGTGCTTTCCAGGGGGTCATTACTGCAGGTGTTGTCATGTTGGCTTTGCTGTTCATCATAGGAGGTTATATCCCCGCTCGTAACATTGTAGCGCTTAGTTTGGATAGCCTGATACCTACCCCTACGCCAGCGTTGGCTCCTGGCGCTGATCTGTTCTACATCCAGCGAACGCTCTCCTGGAGTACGGTTTCTCTTGATGGACATATACTGCCCCGTGTGCCTATCAGTAGCACCCCGATCTCCCTGTCTGGGGGACAGGGATTGAGTGGGTATGCTCCACTGGAGCTTGCACGCGGTAGCCATCGCTTTGTATGGTATGCTGAGCCGTTTGAGCCGATTAGCTGTACTCTCTCTGTACCTGCTGCGAGTACGGATAGCTGTCTAACAGACGATATCGCACGGGCACCGTCTGGAATATATGTCAAGGTTATCACGTTCCTCCCTTCATTGGATACGCTGCCTGTGGTTCTGCGCACAGCATTGATCCAGACAGCGCAGGAAAGTCTAGACGCATTGACTTCAAGTGAGACCGTGCAGCCCGGCGAACACTTTTTTTCTCGACAGCAGGGGTTGTTTCTTGGCACGGCTACCCAGCTACTGCATGCTACACTGCGCTTTCAGTTGGATACAGACGCCAAATTCTTAATACCATGCAATCTCCGGGTGATTGGCAAGCCATGTACCAGGAGACTGATACAGGACTGCCGGCTCTTCTGCACGAAGCTGTTCCAGTCAACGATAACTGGAGAGAAGGACTGGGATGTTTTTGCGAGTATACGCTCTAGCTGGGAGTATGCCACGCCAGGTGGTCAGATCATCGCCCAGGACCAACCAGATGTGCTTATCGAGCACCTTGTGTCGCTGCATATTAGCTGGGATGGCTCGCAATGGTATGTTACCATTCTTCCTTTTACCTCTGTTCCAGGTGGTCTCGCTTGCGCACTGGCACGGGATAAGATCGATCTGAATGCAGCGTATCGCTTCGCAGAGGGAGATTTCAGCAAGCAGGTTGACTGGCAATTTGCTTCCGGGCCCAATCTCGCGACCGGTTGCCTGGCGGTGGCAACACTGGCACAAAATGTAGTGGCAGGGGGCGTAGGGACCCTCAGCGAAGCGCATTTCAATCCCTTCGCGTCCGCGGGTGGGGCCCATGCGGCTGCCAGGTTTGCTCCTCTGGCCTTTTGCCTGTATCGCTTCGGCGTACTTCTGGCTGTGAACGATGTAGCACATCTCTATTGGCCGCTTATGCCCCTGGCTAGTCCCTATGAGCAAAGTCTGGCACAGCACATGTAGAGTGCCGATTTATCGACAGTGCCTCACGCCAGTGTCGACCTACGCATCTAGATTAGGAAATGCTCTAGCTCACCACAGGCCCTCTCTGGTATCCCCCTGTGATGGCTTACCAAGAGCTTCGATCTGTTTCAGTTCCAGTGAGTGAACAGTCTTGTGCTTTGTTGCAGATAGTTGCATCCTTCGCTCTTTCATTTTCCAGGTAGCGTATCCTTTGCTAGGGTGCTTTTTATGGATAGCTTGAAATCTGATCAACGAATTCGACCCTTAGCAAAGGATACGCTACCATTTTCCATCGGTCCTTGCACTGAACGAATTTGGGGTTTAGAATGCTAGAGACATGGAGGCAAGCCTTCAGACGCTCCAACGTGATGGGTCATGGCCGAAATCGAAATCGCTATTCTGGAGCGCAATGCGTTGTCTCGACGCCTAGAAGACGAGGTGGCTCTGCGCCATCAAGTGTTGGCAGTGGAAACCGAGCGCAACGCGCAACGGCGAGGCATTTCTTGGCAGTTCACTTCACGTCATGCTCGCGTCAAGCTCGAACGACTCTATCCGGTGAAAGAACGCTCATCAGACTGACCATGCATGGCAACTGACGGGTCCTCTTTCCAGGCGTGCAGAGGGACAGGCTGCTCTGCCTTGCCACCCAGCGATTCTGCCTGGTGCCTCTCTCTGCCGTTCATGTCCTCTCGAGGGGTGCGCTGGCGGGGCTTCATGCCGAACAGCCAGCGGATGGCATTCACCCGTCGGATCAACAGCTCATAGAGCACCAGCGTCATGGCCAAGGCGAGTGTACAAATGATCAGCCATTTGGGCAGGATACCCATAGGCCACTGCACCACGTAGAAGGCGATCACGATGATCACCGGTTGCTGCAACACGTAGAACGGCAACACCGCTTCGTTGGCAGGGCCGAGCACCTTGTTGTTCCGATTGAGCCAGCGGATGCCACAGGAGAGGACGAAGACGAGCCATGCCCAGGTATTGATGCTGTACACCAGTTGATAGAGCAGGGAGCCGGCGGTGTAGCTGGGGGAGAATTCCCAGGCCAGGCCAGGGCCAGCGAGGCAGGTCACCCCTATGCTGAAGAAGGCTAGTAGGCCGAGCACAAGGGCGATCCATTGGTGCCTACAAATGGCTTCTGCAAAGGATGGCCGACTCAAGAGTAGGAAGCCGTACACAAAGAAGGCAAGATAGAAGACAAAATCAGCCCAATCGTTCATCGAGGGAAATGCGGGCCGCAAGGTCATCTGAATGAGCGCAAGGGGCACGATGAAGAGAAAAATCCCGCCTGGCTTGGCGCACCACGCAGCCAGGGTGTTGAGCAGGCGGCTTCCTCCAGTTCCTCGCAAGAACAGGAACAGCGGGAGCGCGAGCAGGGTAAAGAGCCAGAGAAACTCCAGAAACCACAGGTGATAGGCGTAGGCTCCGATCCACGGTGCATGCCAACTGATCTGGATATGCTCAAAAAACCAGGGGAGAAACTGGAAGAAGGAGCCAGCAAAGCGCCCATGCGTGAGCGCTTCAATATAGGCTTGTGGAGGGCTGAGGAGGAGGAAACCCACGAACAAAGGAATGAGCAGGCGCAAGCTGCGCTCACGCAGAAAGTGGCGGTCTGTGCGTGAGCGCAGCGCAAACCAGCTCGCCGCTCCGGCCAGCACAAAGAAGAGAGGCATACCCCAGGAGAAGAAGAACGCCCCGAAGTACGTGAGGACGAGGCTTCGGTCCGTATTCAAGACGTTCCAATCGCCGAGGAAATCGAAGGGACGCAGGGTGTGAAAGAAAAAGACGCCCAAGACGGCCAGCACGCGCAGCCAATCCAGAAAGTAGAGCCGTTCCTGCTTGGTGTGTGCTGGTCCCTTGGTTACTCGTAATGTGACCATGACCGTACCTCCTTTGTTCTGCCCTGGCAAGGGATGACTGCGTTTCCTGCTCGAGCGGAGTATCGTACGCAACCCTCCTGAGTACCATCCTAGCATGGGCGTCTCACGAACCCGTCACATGCGAGGCGAAATTGCTCACAATTCGCTCACACGTGCTGAGCTCATGCTTACCATCAGAGCGAATTGCCAAGCATTCCTTTCCACGAAGAAGTCCCCTGCCCTATCAAAGGGCTCCAATGATTGTCCCCTGCGCTGGTGGACCCTCTCCGTATCAAAATCTAACCGGACTGGCCACTAGCCACCTTTAGCGAGATGGTAGACATCATCGAAGGAGTGCAAACATGAGAATCTCTCACTACCACTAGCCGGTGAGGAGGTGATATGTTATATGTACTTGGGAGTTGCCAGAGGAAAGAGAGAAGAAAACAGGGCAATTCCATGTCGTCACTGACTCAATCCCGTTTACGGGATGGGTATCCATGCGGGAAAATTCTTATGAACATCGTTTTCTGGAAGAGGAGTGAGCATGCGAACAATTGCGATCGAAGAACATTTCCTGGCCAATGGGTTCAGAGAAGTGATGAATAGAGATGCGTCCAGCCAGGGAAGGGGCTCGAATGAGGCACCCGCTGCCGAACTGCAGGCGAAGCTTGGTGATCTTGGCTCTATTCGTTTGAAGGATATGGATGCCGACGGTATCGATCTCCAGGTGATCTCTCATACGGTTTCAGGCATCGTGTTACTTCTTGGTAGCGAAGGCGTGAGGCTGGCGCGGGAAGCCAATGATCAATTAGCCGCCGCCGTCGCTGCTCATCCCACTCGTTTCGCCGGATTTGCCACCCTGCCGATGACAGATCCAGAGGCAGCTGCCGATGAGTTGGAACGGGCAGTGCGTTCGCTTGGATTTAAAGGTGCCATGATTAATGGCACGACACATGGGCGTTTTCTGGATGATCCTTCCTTCCTGCCGATTTTGGAACGGGCCGTAGCCCTGAATGTGCCAATTTATGTTCATCCTGGGGTGCCACCTGCGGCTGTGCGGGAGGCCTACTATGCAGGTTTTGATCCGGCGGTGAACTTCTCTTTGTCGACTGCCGGTTGGGGCTGGCACTCCGAGGTGGGCATTCATGCACTGCGACTGATCCTGGCCGGTGTGTTCGATCGCTTGCCGACCTTGCAGATCATCATTGGGCACATGGGGGAGATGATTCCTTTTATGCTCGCTCGTATCAAGAATGTGCTCACGCCCGTGGCAAACCATTTGCAGCGTTCAGTGCCTGAGTACTTTTTGCAAAACTTCTCTATTACGACCAGCGGCTTCTTCACTGATCCGCCGCTTTTGCTCGCTCTGCAGATCATGGGGGCCGATCGCATCATGTTTGCTGTCGATTATCCCTATAGTACGAATGAGCAAGGGCGAGTGTTCCTGGATAGAGCACCCATCAGTCCGGCCGATAAGGAGAAGATCAGTCATCTGAACGCCGAGCGGCTCCTGAAGCTTGCGAAAGCATAGCGTTCGTGTGGATTGCGTGTTGAAGTTTGGCCTCGAAGCGCATTTGGGTTTGGCAACTCTTTGTTGTCTCACTTCATTTGTAACTATTCAGCTACCTTTCTCTTGCCGCCTGCGGCGGCCCTGGAAAAAGAAGGGAATTTTGCGGGGACACCCCGCGCCCCGGCCAGGGGACTGCGTCCCCCGGCACCCCCTGCTAAGGAGTTACGTATTACTTCATTTGCCTGTTTTTCGTCCGTACGCGGCCATACAGTTCTTCCATCACGCTGATGAATGACACATCTTTGTGCCAGAATGGTGGATAATCCCCCTGCTTTTTAATCAGCAGCGCCGGAACGCTTGGTTGCGATGGAGCAGAGGGCGGTGCAGGCAGCCTTTTCGCGCCGGTCCAGAACTCTTTGTGACTGGCTACCACCGCATCCGGCTCTCTGGCCGGGCGAGTGTAATAGGACTCGACCGGTTCCACCGCAGGAATGTCATCCGACTTCAGGGCGGACGACAGGATTTGTCCCAGCGGTGACCGGACCAGTTCGGCATGCAAGGCGTCCCTGGACAAGCCACGCAATTCAAACATTAAGAAGGGATCGCGGTCCAGCTCTGACGCGAGGAGGTAGTAGACCCCGGCGATGTGCTTGCAGGGGTTCGCCCAGTCCGGGCATGAACAGTGGGTCTCGAAATCACTCTCGCTGTGCGGCAGCAGGTGCAATCCCAGCCCGGAGAAGGCATTTTCAATCGTGTCCGGCATCTCGTTCATCAGCAGCTTCGTGACCAGGTCCGCCCGTGATGCAATCGTGCGGATGGCCTTCGTCCAGTCGGCGGAGGAGATCGCTTTGATTTTGATAGAAGTCCGGTAGATGGGTTCTTTGTAGACGCCAAAGTACGGGTTGATCGAACCGCGTACCCTGGCTGTGACCGTGCCGTTGGCCAGCGTGTGGTCGAGGATGCGTCCCCCACTCGCGTAGGAGCGCCCGCGCCCGAGGCGGGCAGGGTCGGTAAATTGTTCCAGGGCCGCGATAAAGCGCTGACCCCACCAGGTGCGGCTAAACTGTGCCATAGTCAATTACTCCAGGACCGCACTGCGGCGCAGCGTGATCAGTTCCTTAAAGGTATCGTTGTCGAGTTCCGTCAGCCAGGACTCATCGGCCCCTACAACCAGCGAGGAAAGCCGTTTCTTGTCTTCGATCATCGCATCGATGCGCTCCTCCAGCGTCCCCATGGCCACAAACTTATGCACGAAGACGTTCTTGCGCTGGCCGATGCGGAAGGCGCGATCGGTGGCCTGGTCTTCGACCGCCGGGTTCCACCAGCGATCGAAGTGGAAGACGTGGTTCGCTTTTGTCAGGTTCAGGCCGACGCCGCCTGCCCGCAGCGAGAGAATAAACACTGACGGTTCGGTCTCGGGATCTTGAAACTCGGTAATCATGCGTTCCCGCCGTGCCACGCTGGTTCCACCATGCAGATAATAGGTGTTGTAGTGCAGGACCTGCGCGAGATGGCGCTCCAGTTCGCCTCCAATCTCGGTAAACTGGGTGAAAATCAGCGCGCTCTCACCGCTGTCAATCACTTCTTCGATCATCTCCCCAAGCCGCTGGAGCTTGTGGGAGCGCTCGGTGGTAAACGCGCTGCCGTCCTGCAGGAACTGCACCGGATGGTTGCAGACCTGCTTGAGTTTCAGCAAAGTGGACAAGATCAGGCCCTTGCGCTGAATGCCCTCGGCATCATGCAGTTGCTCCGTGACATCTTTGACGACGGCCTCGTAGAGAGAGGCTTGCTCGGACGAGAGCGTGCAATACATCTTCTGCTCGATCTTCTCCGGCAGGTCATCGATAATGCGTTTGTCGGTCTTGACACGCCGCAAGATAAAAGGCTCTACCAGCCTCTTTAAGGTTGCCGACGTGGCCACGTCATTATTTTTTTGGATAGGCAGCTCGAACGTCTTGCGGAACTGCGCTTCCTTGCCAAGATAGCCTGGATTGAGGAAGTTGAAGATGGACCACAGGTCGCGCATGCGGTTCTCGACGGGCGTGCCGGTCAAGGCAAGTCGACGCGGAGTGGCGAGCTTGAGAATCGCACGCGTCTGGGCGGCCTGTGGATTCTTGATGTTCTGAGCCTCGTCGACCACCACGCGATGCCATTTCAGACTCTGCAAGAGCTTTTCGTCCAGGCGGGCCAGCGCAAATGAGGTCAGGACGACATCGTACGTCTGACTTGTCTCCGCGAAGGCTTGCTTGTCTTTCAGCCGCGCGCTGCCTTGATGCACCAGCGTGCGGAGTTGCGGCGCGAAGCGCTCGATCTCCTTGCGCCAGTTGCCCAGCACGGATGTCGGCGCGATGACGAGGGTCGGTGGCACGCTACCATTCTCCTCCCGCTCCTTGAGCAGACAGGCAATGACCTCCAGGGTTTTGCCCAGGCCCATGTCGTCTGCCAGGCAGGGATTCAAGCCCAGGTTTTCCAGGTACTGGAGCCAGGCGACACCGCGCCTCTGGTAGTCGCGCAGTGTGCCCTGCAAGTTTTGTGGATCTTTAACGGGGGCAAACGCATTCTTGTCATGGAGTCGCGACAGCATATCGCGCAGGCTCTGGTCATAGTCCCATTCCAGGTCGTCCTCTGACTCAGCCTCCATCTTCAGCATATTCAGGAGCGAGATCTCCGGCTCCTCGTGCTGGTGCGTCTGCCAGAACTCGAGGAGCTGCTGCATTTTATCACGATCCAGTTCCATCCATTGCCCGCGGAACTGGACCAGGGGCGTTTTCGCGTTCACGAGCTGCTGCCATTCCTCTTCTGTGACGACCTGGCCCCCAATCGACAACTGGTACTCGTAGGCGATGATCGCACCGAGACTAAAGTAGCCCTGGCTGACCGCGGTTGTTCCTTTGGGCGAACGCAGCGCCGTTTTGAGGCGGACCTTCGTACGCCGCCGTCCATCCGGCGTCCACCACGCCGGGACGATCACGGTGTAGCCCGCGTCTCCAAGCACCCAGGCGCTTTCCTTTAAGAACGCGAAGGCTTCGTCCAGGGTGAGGTGGCACCCGGTCGGACGGTCTGTGGCCATCCCATCCCAGACCTTGGGATAGATGCGCGCGGCATACCCCAGGGCCAGCAACAGGTTTTTCTCGAAATCCGAGCCGAAGTGCCGGATAACCTCGGCGCGGGCCTGCGCATCGAGATACCAGTAGTCGTCCAGGCTCAGTTTGAGCGAAGGATCGCGCCTGGACGCGACGAGAAAGTGCAGGTGCCAGTTGTCGATATCGGTGGAGGACGCCTCCTCCAGGCGGAAGCAGGGGGTAAAACCGGTCTCCGTGTGCGCCCTGGTGAAGTTAGCGCGCCAGGCCAGCCAGTGCCGGTAGTCCTGTAACTCGTCTGTCGAGGCTTGCCACAGGACCGGTCGAGAGGGATAAAGACCCTTGTACAGGGGCGTGCCCGCGATCTGCTCGTCGAATTTTGCTGTAAAGGGCGTCCCTGTGACAATGTTCTGCAAGAGGCATTCTGAGAAGTGGCGAAGCAAGGACTCCTTGTCAAGCAATGCGGCCTCGTCCGGGCTGTTGAGTCCCGCGGCGCATATGCCCGGCATGGCGTCCACATAGCGCTGAATGGTTGTTTCATAGGTGTCGGACAGCAGTTCCCACGCGGGGTGAATCTCGAAACTGGTACTGTTCTTCGCCGGTTTACCCTTGGCTGTAGCCCCCCGATTTATCGAGGGGGAAGCGATCTCCCGGTACTTCAGGGCTGGGATGTACTGGTCTTTGGCGATGATGCCTTTGATCGCCTGGGAATACTGATGCCAGAACAGGAGATCTGTTCCTAACTGGAAGTCCTCTGCCGCGTTTAGGGCGATAAAATGGATGTCGTTCAGCGTGGTGATGATGTCTGGCACCTGGTAGCAGCAGACCTGCCAGGGTACCAGGTCAAACTCTATCGGCTCCGCCGCATCCACATAGCGCAGCAATTCGAAGCAGGGAGCAGGCTTGCCCGCAGCCGTCGGAAGTAGAAAGTATTTGGTACTCAGGGTGCGCGCCAACGTGCCAGGCGCAGGCTCTCGCAAGCCCAGTTTCTCCATGAGAAATGTGGCCAGGGCTGACTGCGCTAGATGCCTGGGGTGAACGGTGCCAACACGGCTCCGCGATGTGCCCGCCGGGGTATCCGTCTCTACCCATAGGTAGAAGGCCCCTCTCTGGATAAATTCGTGTGCGTCTTCGGGAATCCAGGTCCCGTGGATAATATGCATTCGGTGCTCCTGGGGTGAGCGGTGATGTGGTGGATGTCTGCCTCAAATGAATTGTCATCAGGAGTTGGACAGCTACTCATCCGGTGCCAATGCTGGTGAGGACTATGCCACGTGCCCCCGCGCTGTGCTCACCCTATATCGTAATAAATTGAAACGCGCTCCGCAAGCTCCGCTGTGCGAGAAAATACGCATCACAGAAATGTCTTGCTGAGACACGTGGGATATTTCATTATAGCATATTATTGCAACTCCGCAACTGTCGAAGGGTGTGCCTCTCACCTTACATGAGAGTGTAAGCTCTCTCTATAGGTTTTTGCAGAGACAAGAAAGGAGAGAACGGACCGTGCTCAAAATTGGCGCATTCGCTCGGGTGAATCAGGTCTCTGTTGCGACACTTCGTTACTACGAGAAGTCGGGCTTGCTCAAACCGCTGGCGCTCGATCCTGAGACAGGCTATCGCTATTACTCACTCGATCAACTGCCACGTTTGAATCGGATCTTAGCCCTGAAAGAGCTGGGGTTTCCCCTCGAACAGATTGCGCAGCTCCTTGAAGAAGGACTCTCCTTTGAACAGTTGCGCGGCATGTTCCAACTCAAGCAGGCGTAAACGCAACAGTTGATCGACATGGAGCAGGCACGTCTCATGCGCATTGCTGCCCGGCTTCGCCAGATCGAACAGGAGGGGAAAAAGCCAGCCTACGAAGTGCTCTTGAAACAGGTGGATGCCTTACTCGTCGCCTCTGTCCGTGACATGGTCCCACTTCATGGTGGTCTCGAACGATGCTATGGAAAAATCGCGGCCTACCTGGACCAGCAGGGCGTGCAGCCAGGATCACCAGCGCTGCTTCTGTTGTACTCCAGGTCTGAGCAACGCGATGATGGCCTGTCTATTGATGTGGAAGCAGCTATTCCAGTGCCCACTGCTCTGCCAGGCAACGAACAGATCACCATCCGCACCTTGCCTGGCGGATTGGTGGCCAGCACTATTCATACTGGCTCTGATCTTTCTCTGGGTCAGGCACACGTAGCCCTGTACCGCTGGATGAAAGACACCGGATATCAGGTCATTGGCGCACCTCGCCAGGTTCGTCTAAGGCATGGAGAGCATATGGACTCAACCCAATACGTCACCGAAGTGCAATTTCCTGTCGCAAAGCGAGGAGAGGGCATGAAAACTGGTTGAGGAAATGTCCAAAAAAAGCATTTGTTTGGGTCATCATATTATTCTGGCTATTCTCCGACAAGCGTTCTCCGACGAGATGGGTACAAGCCCAGCGCTCATTCACGCAGTATTGCATGGTCTCGTTATAACCAGCCGTTTTCACGAGCATAGATGGCTGCTTGCGTGCGGTCGCGCAGACCCAGGCGGCTCAGTATGTTTGAGATGTGGTTTTTGACGGTTCCCTCGCTGATCACCAGCTGTTCGGCAATCTCGCGATTCGTCGCGCCTTTGGCGATCAGGCGAAGCACCTCAACTTCACGCCCGGTCAGGTCAGCCGGTCGAGGAGACGGCGTTCCTGCATTGCTCATCGTTGAGGAGGCGGAAGAAACTGATACCGATGGTTTGGCAAAATCGATGGTCTGCGGCCTGGAGAGAGAGGCGATGACCTTGCTTGCCACCGCCGGGTCGAGTTGATAAATACCCTTGTAGACGGCTTGCACAGCGCTGGCAAGATCGGGAGCAGGAAGGTCCTTGAGCAGGTAGCCGCTTGCGCCTGCTTGCAGTGAGGCAATCACATATTCATCGTCATCGAATGTCGTTAACATCAGGATGCGACACGAAGGCAACTCGCGACGGACCTGTCCGGTTGCCACGACGCCGTCCATCACCGGCATGCGCACATCCATCAAAATGACGTCGGGACGCAAAGAGACGGCTTTCTCAAGCGCTTCCTGGCCGTTAGAAGCTGTGCCAACCACCTCAATCGCCTTTTGCATTTCCAGCAGTGATGCGATGCCGTCGCGCATCAAACGCTGGTCATCGACTACCAGCACACGGACAACGTGGTCTTGTCCAGAGTCGTTTGTCATCGCTTTACCTTAGCCCGTCATTGATCAAGATAGCCCCATTTTTCGGCAGTGTCACGCGAAGCGTCGTTCCCTGATCTGGCGCGCTTTCTATCTGCAGACTTCCTCCAAGAAGCTCCAGGCGCTCTTGCAGGCCCTGCAAACCGTAGCCGCCATCGCGTCCAGGCTCTACCTGTTGCCAGCTTGAAGCATCAAAACCGTGTCCATTGTCGCGCAGGACCAGGGTTGCCTCCCGCTCTCCGAAGTGCAGATCGATCCAGATGTGACTGGCGCCGGCGTGCCGCTGCACATTGGTCAGCCCCTCCTGCACCGCCCGGTAGAGAGCCAGCAGCCCTGGCTTCGAGAAGCTATCCTTATCGCCTTGAATGTTCAGCTCAACTGTGCAGGTATCGCTTTGAAAGCGTTCTACCAGTCCGGTTAGGGATAGGGTGAATTCAGGTAACTCCTGGGTTGTGCGCAAGGCGCCTACCGAGCGACGCACATCCTGCAGCGCCTCACTTGCTAAGCGTTTCGCATCGCTGACAGCCTGGAGTGCCTCCTCTGGTTTTTTATCGTGGAATACCAGGGCCTTCTCGAGCTGGACGTTGATGATGGTCAGGTAGTGGCCGAGTGTATCGTGAATGTCGCGGGCCAGACGGTTGCGCTCCTTGATAGTCGCCAGTTCCGCAATCTGCCCGGCATACTCCTTCAATTGCCGGTGAGATACCTCTAATGCAGCGAACAGTTCTTCGGCGCGCGTGCGAATGGCCTTTTCCTTCCACACGACGCGAGCTATAGTAATCACTAACACGATGCCGGCAGTGAAGAGGACGAGATAATGCAGTTCCGTTCCATTGCTTAACCAACCTGGGCTGTAATACATATGTTTGACAACATACACCACCCAGGCCAGTGCCGCCAGGCCATAGCCAACCAGCTCGCCAAAGTACAGATAAGCAAGGAAAAGCACAATCAGATAGAGAAAAGGTGTGTATTTGAACTGATCAAGCCAGGATAATACTTCTATGAAAACGATGCGAGTGACCAGGAGGAAAATGGCGGCTCTGGTCGGCGTCTCGTTCCCTCCATAAAGGAAGTATTCTCCACGGTCCACGGAGAACAACATAACGGTAACAGCTATCATGATCGCAGCTTGCCACCAGAGCAAGGGTGGATTATATCCAGATTGTGTTGCAAAGCTGTAGAGGTAAGGAACCAGGACTGCAAGATACAGCAGGGATGACCCCAGGTCGAATGATTTGGGTATCAGCCACCATGTCCAGCTGCGCCCTCGATTGGGCCGACTTTTTGAAGAAGTGTTAATTTGCGTAGATGACTCTTTTGTACCCATACCTTTGTGCCTGTCAGTGATCTATCCGACCTATATGAACAGTGTACCAGAAAGCTGCGCACACAACAATGTGCCAGATCTCACACGTCTCATAGCCAAAGGACACATGACCTCTGGCTGTGCCTTCCCTTTGGAGATTTTCGCCAATCCTCCTTCTGGTGGTCAGAAATAGCTCTCCTGGCACATGTCACTTTGCCTCCCACGCGCATACACTTGTATCAAACGATGAAATCAACAGGGACCTTAAAGGAGGCAACCAGATGGCTGTATACACAGATTCACGGAAATCGTTCTTACACTCGCTGAAGAAGCTGATCTCCCGTCAAACGCTGGTGAGCGCCACGGCACTATTGCTCTACCTGGCACTGATCAAATTCCTGGTACATCTTGTTATCAGTGGAAATTATGGGTTTTTTAGGGATGAACTCTACTATATCGACGCGGGGAAGCACCTGGCCGCCGGCTATGTAGAGTTTCCACCTTTCATAGCGCTGCTGGCGGCATCCATTCATACTGTGCTAGGTGACTCTCTGGTCGTTTATCACCTCTTCCCAGCCATCGCTGGGGCGTTGCTGGTGCTGCTGACCGGGTTGATCGCGAGAGAACTGGGAGGTGGGCGCTTTGCCCAATGCCTGGCTGCCCTGGCGAGCCTGGCGGCGCTTACATTTCTTGCTATTGACTCGATCTTCTCAATGGACTCATTTGACGAGCTGTGGTGGGTGCTGATGGCCTATATTCTGATCCGGTTGATCAAACGGGACCAGCCCCGTCTCTGGCTGCTCTTTGGGTTGGTCGCGGGCATCGGGTTGACGACCAAGATCACCATGCTCATGTTTGGGTTCGCTATCGTCGCCGGGCTGCTGCTGACGCCCCAGCGCAAATACCTGCTGAACAAATGGGCCTGGATTGGCGGCGCAATTGCGTTCGCCTTCCTGCTGCCGTATATCCTCTGGAATGCTGCCAATGGCTGGCCCACGCTCGAATTCTGGAGTACTTATACCAACGGACACGCTAACCCGGCTTCCGCGCTCGGCTTTTTCTACCAGCAGGTGCTGACCATGAATCCGTTGACACTGCCACTCTGGCTCGCAGGACTGTACTACTACTTCTTCACGCAGGCCGGAAAACCGTATCGCGTCTTTGGGTGGGCCTTTGTGATCCTCTACGTGTTGTTTACCATCAGCCGCGCCAAGTTGTACTTTCTCGCTCCTGCCTATCCGATGCTGTTTGCAGCGGGATCAGTGATAGTCGCGCGAATCGCGAGCAAACCTCGCTGGGGTTGGCTCAAACCAGCCCACATCTCCCTGCTGGTGCTCGTGGGTCTGCTGATAGCGCCGATCGTGATGCCCATCCTTCCTCCATCGATATACGGTCGTGTGACTGCGATCGTTGGTGGAAATGCCGGGGTCAGGGTAGAGAACCGCGCAACTGGTGTGTTACCCCAACAGCTTGCAGATCGATTTGGATGGGATACTATGACCGCAACCGTCGCACAAGTCTATCACAGCCTGCCAAAGGATGAACAGGCCCAGGCGTGCATCTTCACGGAAAACTATGGTGAGGCCGGAGCCATAGATTTCTACGGGCCGCACTATCACCTGCCCCAGGCGATCAGTGGCCACAATAGTTACTACCTGTGGGGGCCAGGAACCTGCACGGGCGCGGTCGTGATCAGTATTGGCAATCCTTTGGATGTGCTACAGACGGCATTCGACAGCGTTTCCCAGGCGGCTACGATTACCTGCGCCTACTGCATGCCGGAGGAAAACGATCTTCCCGTGTATGTCTGCCTCCACCTGAAAACATCGATACAGGCCATATGGCCGAGTGTCAAACATTACGACTAGACGTGTCGAAACAGCTCCACCGGGTACGGATGCTGCGGAGTTTTACACTGAGAACTGGGCGGGACTTGTTTCCGCCCTGGCAATCCAGAACCAATCATGCAAAGAGTACGAGGGCACTATGATAAAACGGATTCCACACACGTATCGAGCAGCAACTGACAAGATAGTTGTACGGCTTTTCAGCTTTCTCTGTATTGGAGGGTTTGGGGCCATGGTGAATTTACTCTGCTTCTCCGGCGCGTACTACCCCCTCCTGGAGGTCACCAACAGTTTCATAGCCTATGGAATAGCTTTCGTTGTGGGTACAGAGATCTCGATTGTCTCGAACTTCATCCTCAATGACCGTCTCACATTTGGCAACCTCCATGCGCGCTCCTGGCAGGCACGCTGTCTGCGCTATCATGCGACGAGCATGGGAGGGGTCCTCCTCACGTTTGGGAGTTCTTTCTCGTTGCTCCACCTGCTGCATGTCTCCGCGCTGCCTGCGCAGGCAGCGGCCCTCATCATCGCCACCGCCTGTAACTTCGTTTTTCACCATGTCTTTACCTATGGTCATGTGGCTGTACACACACCAGCCACGGCAGCAAACAGCGGAGATACCACGCTATGAAAACCTTGATCATCATTCCAACCTACAACGAAGCAGAGAACCTCTCTCCGCTTCTCCAGCGGATTTCGCTGTTATCGTCGTAGGGTACTCGCAAGCATTGATCTGGATGCAGTCCAATCACATGGCTACGCCTTTCAGATCGAACTGACGTACCGCGTGATGATGCAGGGGTTCCAGATGGTCGAAACGCCGATCGTTTTCATGGACCGACGTTGCGGGAAATCCAAGATGTCGCAGGGGATCATCTTGGAGGCTTTAACGTACGTCCTGCAGACACGCTTGAGCCAACAGGCTCCTCCTCTTCCGCACGCTCCTTGGACCAACCATGGAAAGAGGTAGTCAGAACGGGCTGAACGAGAGGCTCCTGGAAGCGACTCGCGCATGGAGAGGATGGGGCCATTCGTGAAATGCTCTGTCGAGTTACTAGAAGACCATTCAAAACTGGTAGGTTAGCCAGCACCCGAATTTGAATGGTCTCCAGAAAAACGGCCCAACTCACCCAGGATGCCTTTCCGCCAACGCTTGGGCCAGCGGAAAGGCATCCATCAGGCAAGAAGGAATGGGCCACCTCAGGGCCGTGGAGCAAGTGTTGCCTTCGCCCCTCTTACTCAGGTAAGGATGGAGCCTCTAGCTCAATCAGTAGCCCTTCGTTCCCTCGAAGATGCACCTCTGTTAATGGGATGAGTCCCCCACGGTCCAAGTGTGTGGAGAGGAAGACACGCCCCTGACCCTGTTCCGGCAGAGTCACAACCTGCTCTTGCGCTGAGAAGTTGAGAGCCACCAGGCAGCGCTGGTCGGAGTGCTGGCGCAGGTAGACGAAACAGGTGGGATTGGGCTGATCGATGGATTGCTGCGAACCCACGGTGAGAGCAGGCAGAGCCCGCCGGAAGGTCAGTAACGTATGCACCAAGGTCAGAAAGGAACGCGGATCATGTTGCTCAACAGCGACGTTGTCGGTCTGGGAGTCGTTAGCGACTGGTAACCACGGCCTCACCTCAGGGGGACAGAAACCAGCGTTGAGACTGCTATCCCACTGCATCGGGGTGCGCTGCGGGTCACGGCTATGCTCAGGATGCTCCTTCCCTCGCGGATCATGCAACAGCTCTGGCGGAGCTGCCACGTCTTGCATCCCCAACTCGTCTCCATAGTAGCAGGTGGGCGTTCCACGCAGCGTGAGTAACAACATCTGGGCCATTCGCGCTTGCTCCTGTCCCACACGAGTGGCGACGCGGGGCCGATCATGATTGCCCAAAACCCAGTTAGGCCAGGCCCCTGGGGGGAGAGCAGCTTCATACGCATCGACTACCTGGCGAATAGTACTGGCCTCCCAGGTCGGCAGCGTCACGAATTGGAAATTGAAGGGGAGGTGGATCTCGTCGAGCTGCTCGCCGTAGTACGGCATCAGACGCTCCATTGGCAGATAGAGCTCGCCGATGAGCACGCGCTCGCCATAGCGATCCACCACGGCACGCATCTCTCGCACGATCTCATGTATGCCCGGCAGGTCTTGCGTGTAGCGGCTCAGCTGGCGAGTATTGGGTGGATCACCCGGCTTCCACTCCGGATTCACCGGGTTATCGCGGAACTGCTCATCCTTGAGCAGCCTCGCGAGTACGTCGATGCGGAAGCCATCGATGCCACGGTCGAGCCAGAAGCGCAGGACATCATACATGGCCTGGCGCACCCTGGGATTGCGCCAATTCAGATCAGGCTGTTTCACATCGAACAGGTGCAGGTAGTATTGCCCGGTCTGCTCATCGAATTGCCAGGCAGAACCGCCAAACAGACTGGTCCAGTTATTGGGAGGACCCCCATCGGGAGCAGGGTCTCGCCAGATGTACCAGTCGTGTTGCTCGTTGGTACGGCTGGAACGCGCCTGCTGAAACCAGGGGTGCTCATCAGAGGTATGATTGGGCACAAAGTCCAGAATGAGCTTGAGGTCGCGCTGGTGTGCCTGCTGAAGCAAGGTGTCCAGGTCTTCCAGGATGCCGAAGAGTGGATGAACATCGGTGTAATTGCTAATATCATAGCCAAAATCGGCCATCGGAGACGGATAGATGGGCGAGAGCCAGAGAGCGTCAACGCCGAGCCAGTGCAAATAATCCAGCTTGCTGATGATACCAGAGAGATCCCCTATCCCATCGCTATTGCTGTCGAGAAAACTCCGCGGGTAGATCTGATAAATCACGCCCGTTTGCCACCATGAGTGCGGATGCGTCATGGTTTGTTTTGTTCCTCCTCTTGCAGGCTATTTCTGTAGTATATCATCTGCCCTTTCACCTAAGCGGTCTTAGACGAAATATGTGATGAGTTTTGTGAAGTTCTGTTCCATTTTTGAGTTCCTCCACGCTTTTTATAGAACGACAAAACAAGTAGAAGACGCAATAGATAATCATCAAAAAAAGCGTTGTCCAAACTGTGGAATGTGGGTTATAATGACTATAGCATTATGTTTTCCTCATGATGAGTTGTTGTCGTGTTCAAGAAGAGGAAAAGAGCATCAACCATGGCGATGCACATCGTTCCTACAAGGGTCCTTGACTTCAGTTTACCCACTGAGCGAGCAGAGGACGGCCTATCTTTTCTTGAGCATGAGCGATGGAGATCATCCCCTTTTTGACCAACACCTGGAGCGCGTGGCCTGTAATCCGGACGAGACGTTTTTTCCTCATGAAAGGAGTCACAGATCATGGGTGCATGGAGTTTGATGCGATCTCTCTCTCGCGACCAACGGAACACCTTCCTGGCTAGTTTCCTTGGCTGGTCACTGGATGCCTTCGACTTCTTCCTTGTCACCTTCGTCACGCTTCGTATAGCGAAGGAGTTCAACGTTGGACTTCCCGCCGTCTTACTTACCGTCACGCTGACGCTGGCCATGCGTCCTGTAGGAGCCCTCATCTTTGGTATCCTGGCCGACCGGTTTGGGCGGCGCACGCCCCTGATGATTGACATCATGCTTTACTCCATCCTCGAGTTGCTCACCGCGTTCTCGCCCAACTACGCCGTCTTCCTGCTCTTGCGTGTCCTCTTCGGCATTGGCATGGGAGGGGAGTGGGGACTGGGAGCCGCCTTGGCCATGGAATCACTACCCACTGAGGCACGAGGATTCTTCTCTGGTATCCTGCAACAGGGCTATGCTTTTGGCTATTTGCTGGCTGCCGTTGTCTATGGCGTCCTCTTTACCCTTTTCCCCGCTATGAGCTGGCGTGTCCTGTTCGTCGTCGGCGTCCTGCCTGCCCTGCTGGTGGTATTCATTCGGATGGGCGTCCATGAGTCCCCCGTCTGGGAGCATAAGCGAGAGGTCCGTAGTCAGACAGGGGGCAGCATCTGGGGAGGCATTGGGATGGCCATCAAAAGCCGTCCATGGCTCTTCATCTATGTCATCATCCTGATGACTGCTTTTAACAGCATGTCGCACGGCACCCAGGATGCCTATCCAACCTTCCTGCAGAAGCAACTCGGACTGGCCGCCTCCGCGACCTCCATCATCACGATTATTGCCAATATTGGGGCCATCTGTGGAGGAATGCTCTTTGGCTACTACTCGCAGCGGTGGGGCCGCCGCCGCGCCATCGTGATAGCAGCGGCCCTTGGCATCCTCATGATCCCTTTCTGGTCCGGTCTCTTGAGGCTGCCTGTCGTGCAATTGCTTACCTCGATAGCCATTGGAGCATTTCTGCTGCAATTCATGGTGCAGGGAGCATGGGGCGTGATCCCGGTGCACCTGAACGAACTCTCGCCGACCGACGTACGTGGGACCTTTCCGGGCTTTGCCTACCAACTGGGAAATCTTTTCGCCTCGTGGATTGTGACCATCGAGGCTATTGTTGCCAACAATCTGGGTACGGTGAAGTCCCCCAACTATGGTCTGGCCCTGGCGCTGTTCTCGCTTGGTGCGTTCCTGGCGGTGATCATTTTGGCTGCCATTGGTCGAGAGGCAAAAGGCATTGATTTTATCAAAGAAAGCGACGAAGAGGTGGCGGCTGAGGCTGCCGCCATCGTACAGCCGAGCTCAGGCGAGTAGTGCATTGCAGCCCTTCTCCAGTCGGAGAACCATTCAATACAGCTAGATGGACGAAAGGAGTAGGAGCGTAATGCAAGCTGAGATTCATGATGATCAAATCGACAGGGATGTTTTAGAAGTATCTCTCACCGGTCAAATGCTCCTTGAAAATCCTCTGTTGAACAAAGGGAGTAGCTTTCCGGAAGATGAGCGGCGCGAGTTCCACCTGTTGGGGCTGCTCCCACCCCATGTCGCCCCACTGGAAGTGCAGTTAGCCCGAACGTATGAAAACTACCACCGCAAAGACGACAACCTGGAGCGTTATATCTTCCTGTCATCCCTCCAAGACCGGAACGAAGTACTCTTCTACCGCTTGCTTTCTGAGCACATCCGGGAGATGAGTCCAATCGTCTACACGCCAGTAGTAGGTCTGGCCTGTCAGCACTACAGCCATATTTATCGCCGTCCTCGTGGTTTGTATATCTCTTATCCCTACAAGGATGAAATCGATACGCTGCTTCAGCATGCCCCATCTAAAGATATCGATGTGCTTGTTGTGACTGATGGCGAACGCATTCTGGGACTAGGCGACCTGGGCGTAGGCGGCATGGGCATCCCAGTAGGAAAGCTTGCGCTGTACACGATGTGCGCGGGCATCCACCCAGCCAGAGCATTGCCTGTCATCTTAGATGTAGGAACGGATAACCAGGAACTGCTCAATGATCCACTCTATTTGGGATGGCATCACGAGCGAGTGCGCGGACCAGCCTACGATGCCTTCATAGACACCTTTGTCCAGGCGGTGAAGCGTGCGTTTCCCCATGTGCTGTTACAATGGGAAGATTTCGCCAAGATGAATGCTCGCCGGCTGCTCACTCACTACCAGGACCAGCTTTGCACCTTCAACGACGATATCCAGGGAACAGGAGCTGTGACCCTTGCCGGTTTGCTCGCCGCTGTGCATGTGACCGGCACGAAGCTGGGCGAGCAACGAGTGGTGATCCTGGGTGCTGGCTCGGCAGCGACAGGCATCGCCGAACAGATCGTGGCGGCAATGGAAAGCGAAGGACGTTCGTTAGAGGAGGCGAGGCGGTCTATCTGGCTGGTTGATAGCCATGGTCTCGTGCATACTGGGCGCAACGACCTGGAGGCAGAGAAAGTGCCTTATGCACAGCCTCAAGAGCGTATCGCTGGTTGGAACACATCACGTCCAGAGCAGATTGGGCTGCAAGAGGTGGTGACGCAGGTACACCCGACGATCTTGATCGGGACGGCGGCCAAGGCAGGAGTTTTCACGGAAGCCATTGTGCGCGAGATGGCCAGGCACGTTGAACGGCCAATTATCTTCCCGCTTTCCAACCCGACCTCCAAGTGCGAGGCTGCTCCAGCAGACCTGATTGCTTGGACAGATGGGCGCGCCTTGATTGCCACTGGCAGCCCTTTCCCCGAGATATCGTACAGTGGACAAACGATCACCATTGGGCAATGTAACAACATGTTCATCTTCCCAGGAATGGGGCTTGGCGTCATTGCCGCTCGGGCCCGGCGAGTGACAAACGAGATGTTCATCGCCGCTGCCCGTGCGCTCAGTGAATGTTCACCCGCGCGCTCGGCGTCGACTGCGCCGCTCTATCCCATGGTCGAGGACGTGCGTGAAGTGTCGCGGCGCGTGGCCCTGGCTGTTGGATTGGCGGCCCAGCAGGCGGGCGTAGCCGAGCAAACCTCCCACGAAGAGTTGGAACGGCGAATCACAGCACAGATGTGGACCCCGCACTATCCGCACCTAAGATATAAAGCAAAGTGACAACTCCCCATGCATAAATGCAGGGGCTTCTCAGGCCGCATTGAGGTAGGAAAGAACAACGACGCCTGAACGATTTTACAAGCTTCAGCCCGCGCGTCATCCAGCGTTCCCGAGTTCACACGCGCCGATCCGGCAATCGTCGTCGAGACGAGGTTCTCGGCCCGGTGCCGTTTCAGCCGGCGAAGAACTCCTCCAACACGGGAGCGAGGGCCTCCGGGACGATGTCGTGAGTCTGACCTGAAAGGCGGCGGTGCTGCGCATTGGGGAGGGCGTCCACCAGCGCTTGCGCCCCGTTGTGCAGAAACGCCGGGCTGTCTCCACCGCTTATCACGAGCGTGGGTACCGTGATGGAGGCCACCAGTTCGGTCGGTACCGACATGTCGCCCAGGATGGTCATTTCGTAGACGAGGGTGTGCGCCATGTCCTCTAGCGCCGGCCGGAACGGCGCATTGTCGCAACTGGGCAACGACTTCGACAGGAATGCCCACCCCCTTCGTCTGGAAGAGCTCGACCGCGTCGCCTCGGCGACCCGACGATACCAGCTCGGTGAGCTGTGCCGCGAGGTCCTCCGGCGGCCGAGGTCGACGGTCATCGACGATCAACGGTGGCTCGTACAACGCCAGCTTCGTGATGGCCAGCCCGCGAGCCGCCGCCTTAAGGGAAAGGGTCGCACCGGAGGAATAACCGAACACCGACGCCGATCCACCAGCTTCGACGATGAGGGCTTCGAGATCCTCGACCTCGCGGTCGACCGCATACGGCGCCGTGTCCCCACTCTCGCCTCGACCCCGGCGATCGTAGGTGAACACGGTGAAGTGCGCTTCCAGGAGCTTAGCCAGAGGCGCGCCCGTCGATCGATCGTTGAATGCGCCAACCACCAAGATGATCGGCGGTCCCTCACCCGACCGATCGAACGCGATGGCGGTGCCGTCTTTCGAAATTACTTTTTTCATAAAACCTCCATGTAATGAGTTGCGGCCTCGTTTGCGCGGGCTTTGGTCCGAGACTGCCGTGCGTGCGAGAGCGTGGTGTTCTTCGCTGGACACCTCCTGGTCACTTGACCATCATAGCACACTGAAAAGAAAAAGACTTCTTCTAGCTTACTCTTTTTGAACGGCTGTTCGCTCTTCCATTCACAGCAAGGGCAATCCCATCACTAAAGGCGGGTCGGTCAGCTGCGGCGGGTGCAGGATGAGATCGGGATCGCCAGAAACATGACCATGGCGGATGACAAGCGGACTCGCATTGTGGCCAAGCAACAGCTTCTCGCCGGGCAGCAGAGACGAGTGGAGGTCTGCGGCCACGGGAAACGCGGCAGCCCGCAGATGGTAGACGCCGTCAGGAACGTCATTCAATCGATACAAACCTGGCGAGCTGAGTCTGGTACAACGCACAGGTGCTCCCTGGGGAATGGGACTGGTGAACAGGCCAACATAGATCGTGCCCCGAAAGGTCGCCGGAGCGTTGATCCGGCCCAGCAGGGCGTGTTTCATCGGCATGCAAGAGGACGTCGTGGGACAGAGCTCGGCATGCTCTAGCGGAAGCGGCTCGAATGCGTGAGCCCGTTGGCGCAAGAGGCGTGGAGACAGACCAACCAGGTGCGTGAAACGGCTGGTGAAAGAGCCAGTGCTCGTATAACCAACCTCGAAGCAAATATCGATCACCTTGAGCGGAGTCGTCAAGAGCAAACGCCGGGCCGCCTGGAAGCGCAGAGCTGAGAGAAATTCGCCAGGTGGAATGCCAATCAGACGACGAAAGACGCGATTGAAATGAGAGGGACTGAGACAGGCAACCGAGGCCAGGTCTTGGAGGGTCAGCAGTTCATGCAGATGGGTATGCATGGCCTGGATAGCGCGTTCAATGGCCTGTGTATGAGTGGCAAGGGTCACGTGAGGCGCTGCGTCATCACGGAAAACGGGTGGTGCTGTTCGCATGGTGTCCTTCCTTCTCCAACAGAGCTTTCTTCACAGATCTATTCTTTTTTGCCTGGTCTGAGACGGAAAACCAACGCGAGTCGTTCCTGTAATCGCCAAAGTTGTTCACCCTCCCCTGGCCCTCATGCTCACCTGTGATGACTCTGTGAGCATGAGGGCCACTTTTGTGATGTCCTCGTAATATCCATGCAGTAGACTTTCTCCTGGAAAGGTCTGTCACAGATGCTGATGGGCACGACGAGGTGAGGATCGGAGATGGAACGTCTTGTCCCATCGTAAGGAGAGAGAGCTGATGAGACAGAAACACGATGATTACCAGGTGGTCCCGTATCCGAAGATGCGGCGCTTGGAGGCGGTCACGCTGCGTGCAGCCCAGCGCGTGCCCACGATCCATGGCTTGATCGAAGTCGATGTGACCAGGGCGCGCGCGTTCCTGCGGGAACACAAGGCGAACACCGGGGAGTCCCTGTCGTTCACAGCGTTCCTCGCGACGTGCCTGGGAAAAGCAATCGATGAGAACAAAGCCGTGCAGGCATTACGCAAAGGCAGCAAGCATCTCATCCTGTTTGATGATGTGGATGTGATGACCCATATTGAGCGTAACATGGCTGGCCAGAAGCAACCTATTCCCTACACCATCAGAGCCGCCAATCGAAAGACCTTCCGAGAGATCCATCACGAGATCAGGGCAGCCCAGATGGAGAATGTGGCAAAAGCCAGGAAGGGTTTCAAAGCGTTGCTGTTCCTGCCGACCTTGCTCTTCAGATTCCTCTGGTGGATGCGAAGGTATCCACAGGTGCAGAAGAAATTCTTTGGTACAGTGGTGATATCAGCAGTGGGAATGTTTGGGGAAGGTGCCGGATGGGGAATCCCTCTATCCGCCCAACTACTCTGTATTACGGTGGGCGGCATTGGCGAGAAGCCAGGTGTCGTTGACGGGCAGATAGCTATCCGGGACTATCTGAGTCTGACGATTAGTTTTGATCACGAGATTATCGATGGCGCTCCGGCAGCACGCTTCACCCAACGGCTGAAAGACCTGATTGAGAGCGGCTATGGTCTGGACGACTCCACTGGCGCGTCGGAGCAGGCCATAGCTCCAGGGACATCCAAGAAGAGCGGAAGTGGTTCGCATCTCGCCGCGCACTAACCGTAGCAGGGAAACAAAGAGTTCAAGCAAAGAAGGAGAAGGATATGGAAACTCGCTTTTATCAGACGCAAGCAATCGACCTGCAGCGGATTGCTCAAGCCCTGATGTATGAGTACCAGGCGCAGGGGTATGAGACACAGCAGGCTGGCACGCCTGAACAGGTCATCATCCAGCTCAGGAAGGAGAGTACGCTCAGAACCATCACGGGGTTCAACAAGGCACTCGGTATCACTTTGCATAAGGTCCAGGGAGGAACGCTGGTGAAAGTAGGGGCGCAGGACTGGGTAGATCAGATAGCAGTCGGGGCTGTTGGCCTGGTCTTGCATCCTCTCCTCATCACAGCAGCAGTAGGAGCAGCTACGCAGCAGAATGTCGTGTATCATGTGCTCAACTCGATTGATTGGCAAGTGCGACAGCAACAGCCTCAAGTTCAATTAGGGATAGCTCCTATGAATCCAGAAGTATGAGCCCAGGGTCCTTTTATTCCCGACATTGCAACAGCTATGCCTGGTCAAGCATCGCCCCTCCGGACGTTACTCGATGCAGGAACGGATTGTGATGCGAATGAGGTACCAGAGCGGACCAACGTGATACAGGTGTGACGCGCGTACTGTATGATCTCATCGAAGGGAAATGAGGAACCATCGTGCAAGGTGCGTGGATGGTGTATTGAAAGGAGACAACTATGTCAGCTTCGGTTGTAGTAGCATATGCAACCCGTTACGGCTCAACACAGGAGGTGGCCGAGGCAATCGCGGCGACGCTGCGCGAACGTGGGCTGGCGGTCGATATTCAGCCCATGCGGGCAGTGCGGACCCTCGATCAGTACCGCGCGGTCGTGCTGGGGGCGCCGCTTTACATGTTCCACTGGCACAAGGACGCGCGCCATTTTCTGTCGCGGCACCGCGAAGCCCTCACACGCCGGCCAGTCGCGATTTTCGCGCTCGGCCCAGTTGAAGTCCCATTGATGAGAAGGAATTGCAGGATGCTACGCGCAGCTCGATCAAGACTTGGCGAAGTTTCCCTGGCTGGCCCCACGTACGATTGCGATCTTTGGCGGCAAATTCGACCCGGAGAAGCTCAGCTTCCCCCACAAGTTGTTGCCGGCCCAAGCAATGCCAGCAAGCGACATACGGGACTGGACGGTGATCCGCGCCTGGGCGAGCACCCTGGCAGTTATGCTTCAGCCTGCTTTGGCATAGGCGAGCGAGTTGGTGTAGGTCGACGAGTGCGAGTCTCACATCGTATGAGGAAACGTCTTCCGCAAAAGAACGTATGGTGCGCACATAAGGAGGTTTCTTATGCACGATCTGAACGTGCGGCGCTTGACTGCTGCGTTTGGGCTGGCGATAGTCGCCCTCAACTGGGCCATGTTCCCGCTCTACGTTGTAGGCGGTCCGGTACCTCAGTTTCAGGACACCGCCAAGTACATCGACTACTGGACCAGAATCAATGGCCTCGTCCTGACACGCGTCTTTCTCGACATACTCCTTTGCGCCTGCTTTCTGGTCTTCGCGGCCGGCTTCCGCCACCTGATCCGCCAGGCGCGGTCGGATTACGAGTGGGTTGGCACGCTGGCCTTCGGGGCTGGCCTCGCCCTGAGCGCTGTCACCCTGGTTGCCGCCTCGCTCGAGGGTGGCCAAGCCCTGGACACGGTCGAAGGCCTCGCCGACCCCACGGCGATCAGAGCCCTCAGCGAGGGCTCCATCCTCATTTACCAGTCCATTGGGTGCATCTTGATTGCCCTCTTCTCGGCCGCGGCGGGTTACGCGACCCTGGGCACCGGGGTGCTGCCCAAATGGTCCGCCTGGGTGGCCTACGCCGCTGCCGTCCTCAACCTCGTGGCCGTTCCTCTAGGTTTGTCCATCGCTCCGGCTGCCGTATTGGCCGTAGCCGTCATTGCCGACTTCCCGTTGCAGATCTGGATCGCCATCGTCAGCATCTGGCTGATCGTGAAGCGGGAGGCCGTCGCGCCGACACCGGTCTATGGAGGCTGAGCCAGAGGTCTGGATTGAAGGAGGAAAGACATGAAAACGTTGCAAGCAGGAAGATCATCGGGAGAGACTGAGGCTTCTCCAGACGCATCATGGAGAGGTCTCTACAGGGCAGGGGGCGTTTCAGCAGTTCTCTATGTCGTTCTCATCATAGTACCAATTGTGCTTCTCATCACCACGCCGCCGCCCCCGATCTCGGGCGGGGCTGCCACCCTCCAGTACATCGCCTCAAACAAGTCAGTCTACATCAGCGAACTAGTACTGTTCGTGGGACCCAGTGTCCTGGCCATTGTAGTCTTCCTGGCTCTTTACATGGTGCTCAAGCACCTGAACAAGAGCTACGCTGCCATAGGTGCCGTCGTCGCTATCGCCTCCGAGGTTGTCGCTCTGGCCGTCAACAGCAGCCCCCCGTCTCTCAACGGCGGCCTGGTGTACCTGAGTGATCAATACGTGGCAGCCACCACCGCTGCACAACGCCTCGCCTTCGCGACTGCAGCTGAGAGTCTTATCGCAGTGACTAACGCAGTGAATGCTGCTGGTATCTTGTTCGAGATCGGCATTCTGATCATCTCTCTCGTCATGCTGAAGGGCGTCTTCCATAAGGGCGTCGCCTATTTGGGCATAGTAACTGGCGCCCTAGTACTACAGTGACAGTTAGGGTAGAAAAGTGGTAGACTGTTTCTAGGAGGAGAAGCAGATGACCACGGAAGAACAGGACACCGGACAGAACACGAGAGAAGGCGACTTGCTGCAGCGGGCGGCAGAAGAACTAGCTCAGGTGCAGGCGCGCATTGGGCCGCGCTTTCGCCGAGCCGAGGCGCGCAAGCGGGCAGGCCGCTTCCTGCAAGGCTTGCTCGCGCCCCTGGAACGCAAAAATGGATGGCAGTTAGCCGAAGAACTGGGCGAACACGGCCCGCGTGGGGTCCAGCGATTATTGGGGGAAGCCGACTGGGATGAAGAGGCCGTGCGTGATGACCTACAAGCCTATGTGATGGAGCAGCCTGGGGGAGGAGCAGGGGATCCTGGTTGTGGACGAAACGGGCTTTGTCAAAAAAGGGAAGAAATCCGCAGGGGTCGCCCGGCAGTATAGTGGCACTGCTGGGCGGCGGAGAACAGCCAGGTTGGGGTGTTCCTGCTCTATGCGGCAAGCCGTGGCGCGGCGTTTGTGGATCGAGGGCTCTACTTGCCAGAAGAATGGACGACAGATCGGGTGCGCTGCCGAGAAGCTGGCATTCCCGATGAGGTGGGGTTCGCCACGAAGGGAGAACTGGCCAAGCACATGCTCTCCCGGGCCTTTGCGGCAGGCGTCCAGGCGCAGTGGGTAGCGGGCGATACCGTGTATGGCTACGATGAGCTACGCCTGTGGTTGGAGGAGCAGCAGAAGAACTACGTGGTGGCGGTCCCTGAGACGCACCTGGTCTGGGTAGCTGGGCAACACCAGCCCATCGGCTATCTGGCAGCGCTCTTGCCGGAGTCTGCCTGGGTGGTGCTCTCAGCGGGGGAAGGAAGCAAAGGGCCGCGGCTCTATGAGTGGGCCTGGCTGCAGTTGCCAGAGCAGACTGAGGCGGTGAGCCAGCGGGCACGCTGGGTCCTGATCCGGCGCAGTCTGGCGGATCCGAGCAAGCGAGCGTACTACCGCGCCGCAGGTCCGGCTCAGACTCGGCTTCCTGAACTGGTGCGCGTGGCAGGCAGCCGCTGGAAGATCGAAGAGGGTTTGGAAGAGGCCAAAGGAGAAGTGGGGCTCGATCAGTATGAAGTACGCGGCTTTCGAGCCTGGTACCGCTTTGTGACCCTAGCGCTCTTGGCCCACGCCATCCTGGTGGTGCTACGCGCTCAGGCCCATGCGCAGGAAAAAAAAGCGGAGCAGGCGCTGACTGCGTCCGGCTGAGTGTCCCCGAACTGCGTCGTGTGATCCACGCGCTGCGGGAGCCAGAAGAGCAGCGTATCCAGCGGCTGGGGTGGTCGCGCTTCCGACGCGTGCATCAAGCCGGAGCCAGGCGCTGCCATGTGGAGCGCCGCGCACGTCAGGCACCTTTGGCTCAACCACCGGCTGGAGAGCCTCTCCGGTTGCCAGGTCTGCCCGCACTCACCGACACGCATTGGGAGCAGCTTCGTCCGCTGCTCCCAGCGCCAAAGCCGCGAAAGGGGCATCCAGCAGTCGACCATCGCCCGATCGTGGAAGGGATTCTCTGGGTGGTGCGCACGGGCTCTGCCTGGCGCGAGGTGCCAGAACGCTTTGGGTCCTGGGCGACCGTGGCCGAACGCTATTACCGTTGGCGCAAAGAGGGGAGATGGACTCGCATCCTGCAGGTCTTGCAGGAGCAGGAGGTCCCCATTTCCTCATCTGCTTGAGCTTTATAACTGTCACTGTAGTACTAGGAGATACCGTGTATGCGTTACAAGCAGCACGTGGCACGATCCTCTGGCGCTACAAACCAGGGACGAATGGACAGATATCATCTCTATTCGTCGCAGAAAGAAGTGTGCTTGCTCTAGGCGTATTCGTAGATGTTCCTGCCGGCAATCAGGCCGTCAGCTCGATTGTTGGACTGCGGACGAGTGATGGCCATCTGCTTTGGCAGTATACCCTGCATGGGTATGGGGCCAAGACTCCCTTCGTTATCATTGGGCCTGCTGCTATTTATGTTCTAATTAGAGTTAGAGGGTTTCCAGACGCTGATCTGTTTGCCTTACGTGCAACGGATGGCACAATTCTCGGTTCTGTTGCAAAAAGGCTGGAGTTGTGGTAATGCTCTGTCAAGCATGGTTTGCAACATAGCCCAAAAGAGGATATCCTTGGACAAAGATGAGTTTTCCATTGTTCAAGGAGGGATCCATGAGAGAGCGACCACACAAACATGAAATCGATTTGAGCGAGGAGCAGCGTTTTGTCTTGCATCAGTTGATTTCCTCGGGCAAAGCATCCGCGCGCCAATTGGCTCATGCCCGTATTTTACTCAAAATCGATCGGAATGCACCTGGACCTCGTTGGACGGATGAGCAGGTAGCCGAGGCATTTGAGATGAGTCGCTACACCGTGATGCGCATCCGTGAGCGCTTCGTGAACAATGGGCTGGATGATGCGCTCAATCATCGCCATGGACCGCATACACGCACCCCTGCCATGGATGGAGAGCAGGAAGCCCATCTGCTTGCCCTTTCCTGCGGTCCCTGCCCTGCTGGCCAGGCTCGCTGGACCTTACGACTGTTGGCCGATCGCATGGTGGAACTGGGCTATGTGGAACACGTCAGCCACGAAACCGTCCGCAAGGTACTAAAAAAAACGAGCTCAAGCCGTGGCTGAAACAGTGTTGGTGTATCCCGCCTGAGGCCAGCGCCGCATTTGTGTGGCGCATGGAAGATGTATTGGAGGTTTACACGCGTCCGTATGACCCCCGCTTTCCACAGGTTTGTATGGATGAAAGTGCCAAACAGCTGCTCAAGGACAAACGGGAGAGCCTGCCTATGCAACCGGGTCAGCCTGAGCGGGTTGATTACACCTTTGAATCAGCAGGGATGTGCAAGATTTTCCTGGCCTGCGAGCCACTCACAGGGCAGCGGCAGGTCAAAGTGACCCAGCGTCGTACGAGCCAGGATTGGGCCCATTTCATCCGCGAACTGGTCGATGTGCAGTATCCTACCGCTGAGAAACTGGTGTTGGTCATGGATAACCTCAACACCCATACCCCGTCCTCCTTGTATCAGACGTTTGCCCCAGCCGAAGCACGCCGTATCCTGCAGAAGCTAGAAATCCATTACACCCCAGTACATGGCAGTTGGTTGAATATGGCCGAGATTGAACTTTCCGCTCTGGCGCGCCAGTGTCTCTCGCGCCGCATTGGCACACAAGAGGAGTTGGAGCGCGAGGTCCACGCCTGGCAACACTCTCGCAATGAGGAGGCCATCACGGTCAACTGGCGCTTTACCACGGCTGATGCACGCATCAAGCTCAAGCGTCTCTACCCTTCGCTTGAACCACGAAAGCGGTCATCGCAAAAGAACAATGTTGCAAAGAAAGCTTGACAGAGCAGTAAGCTCATCTTCTATTGGAGCAATGCAAAGGAGTCCCCTTTCATGAACCAGCAGAACCCGTTCAAATGGCGTCACTTCGAATCCGAGATCATTCTGCTGTGTGTGCGCTGGTATCTGCGCTACTCGCTCAGCTACCGTGACCTGGAGGAGATGATGCAGGAGCGCGGACTCAGTGTCGATCATACCACCATTTACCGCTGGGTCCAGTGTTATGCCCCAGAGCTCGACAAACGCTGCCGGCCACACCTCAAAGCCCCCAATGACTCCTGGCGCGTGGATGAAACGTACATCAAAATCAAAAAAACCTGGACGTATCTCTACCGAGCCGTCGACTCCCAAGGCAACACGCTGGAGTTTCTCTTGAGCCCGACACGGGACGCCGAGGCCGCCAAACGCTTCTTCCTCAAAGCGCTCCACTCCCCGGCTGGTTCAGCTCCAGGGTCTCGTCCGGTCAAGGAGAAGGTGACTCAGCCGACTGCTCCGGCTGATCCTCACCCCACTCAGTCCGCTCCTCGTGTCATCAATGTCGATAAGAATGCGGCCTATCCCAAAGCGATTGCCCAGCTCAAAGCCGCTGGAATCCTTCCCGAGTCTGTCGAACTGAGGCAGGTCAAATACCTCAACAATTTGGTGGAGCAGGACCACCGCTTTATCAAACGGTTGGTCAAGCCGGGGATGGGCTTCTTTTCGATGGAAACGGCAGGGCGAACGCTCCAGGGCTACGAGGTCATGAACATGCTTCGCAAGGGACAGATCAGAGGGGTGGGCAAAGCAGATATCCCCGTGCAGATCACCTTCGTCGCCCGCCTGTTTGGAGTGGCCGCCTAAGCGCAACAAGAACGGGGAACCTCCTCTATTGTGTTCCTCTGAGAGTTTTTGCAACACAACCAAAAAAACGGCTGAGCAGGCTTGTCAGCCCAGCGCCCAGCATCCCGACGAACTCGTTGAGCCAGTTCAAGCACACGCGCGGTCTGCACTGCCTGTGATGGTGCCACTCAGTATCCCAGAGGTGCGTCGGCTCTTCTGGTATCTGGTCGGCGCGCGTCCACTGGCTCCGCTCTACCGTTTGGCGTGGTCCATGTGGCGACGCCGTCATCAAGCTCTGGCCAAACTCTGTCATTACAAACGTCGTCTCGCTCACTATCTACAACTGTAGTACTAGTTTCCACTGCGAAATGGGGCCTGTGGAGGGGCTTGAGAGCACAAGACTCGATACTGAGACGATGACAGTGTGCAAAACAGCGGGGAAATGTGGTACAATACAGGGAAGAATTCAAGGAAAGATGGAAGAGGATCCCCCATGTTGATTGATAAACATCCCGCAGAAGATGTGTTTGCCCGTGTGCCCGAAGTGGCTGCCCAAACCGACCCCGTGCTCAAGCAGCTTGACGTGTTGCTTGATGATGACCAGCTGTACCAACAGGTGCGTGATGAGCCTTCCAAAACGGTATACATGGACCTTGGTGCATGGGCGGCATTCCACCCCCGTCGGAGTCATTCTCCGCATGCTGCTGTGTAAGCATCTGTATCAATGGAGCTACAAAGAGACCGAAGAGCGGGTCAAGGACAGCCTGGTCTTGCGTTGGTTCTGCCGGGTGTACTTCGAGCGGGTGCCCGATGAGACGACCCTGTTACGTTGGCTGCATACGCTGCGTCCCGAAACCCTCCATGCGGCTCCATGATCGCGTGGTGCAATTGGCGGCGCAGGCCAAAGTGACGAAAGGGCGCAAGTTGCGGTTGGATGCCACCTGTGTGCAGACCACCATCCATCATCCCACCGATAGTGGCCTACTCGTGGATAGCGTGCGCGTGCTCTCGCGCTTCGTGCAGCGAGCCAAAGGGCTAGGGAAGCGAGCAGGTGAAAAGCCTGAAACAGACCTGCCGCTCGCGCGTACGGACGGCCCGCCTGGTGGCCCAGACCCTACATCGGCAGTTGCGGCGCAAAGGGGAAGAGAAAGAAGCCCAGCAGAAGGTGCTGTATCAGAAGCTCATCGAGACTGCTGAGCAGATGGTGCGACAGACCAGGCGTGTGGTCAGCGCGCTCAGAGGGCACAGCGAGCAGCAGGCCAAGCGTCTGCTCGAGCAGGTGGAGCAGGTGTTGCCTCTGGTCGAGCGCGTGATCAGGCAGACGCGTCTGCGCGTGCTGGAAGACACAAAGGTGGCCTCTGGGGAGAAAGTTCTCAGCTTGTTTGAGTCCCATACCCGAGCCATTCCCCGCCACAAGGGCGGGGCCCTGGTCGAATTTGGTCGGCAGGTCATCCTCGATGAAGTCGAGGGTGGCATCGTGACGCGCTACGCGATCCTGGAGCATCCCAACGAGCAGGGGCAGGCTGTGGAAGCGGTGGCCCACCACCAAGAGGTGTTTGAGCACCCACCCCACCTGGTCACAGCAGATCGTGGGGTCCATTCGGCTGAGACCGAGTTCAAGCTCACCCAGGCAGGCGTCAAGCAGATCGCCATCCCGGCCATGGGCAAGCTCTCCCAAGAACGTCAAGACCTGGAACACACACGAGCCTTCCGGCGCGGGTATCGCTGGCGTGCGGGCATCGAGGGCAGAATTGCCAGCTTACGACGCGACTATGGATGGAGCAAATGCGGATATCACGGGGAAAACGGGATGGAGCGGTGGTTAGGGCTGGGTGTCCTGGCGAGTAACCTCCGCCATATTGCGCAAGCGAACGCTGCCTAAAGCCCAGCAAGAGGGAGGAACCCTTCACCACAAGAAAGCTCATCCATGTGTTACTAAAGCTCATCCGCTTCATCGACCTTCCCAAGCCGCTTGAGCATTTCGCAGGGGCTACTAGTACTAGGCCACTCCTTGCCCATCTCAAATGGATGTGCTTTCCTCCACACGTGTACCAGACCGTAGTTACCCATGCGTGATCGACTTCGTCGAGGGTGCCCCAGCGGGTTGGCTTGTCGAGTAAGCTCGTCGGGTGTTGATGGACAATAGAAATGACCGATGGCGGAGGATTATCCTTGCCGCCCGAGAGATGAAACGGTCAGATGACTGTTCTGTTTGTGGGGAAACGCGAACGTGAGCCGTGGGGGGAGTGGGAGTACGCCTTCGCATTTTGCTCGACTGAGGTGGTGGGGAGTGAGGGGGAGGCAGTCGAGGCAAAATGCGAAGGATGCGAACGAAGCCGGGTAGCCCGGTGGAGTTGGCAGGGAGGTGGGGAAGGGCTACCTGGCGTGAGTTCGCAGGATGGCGCTTTATCGACACCACTGCGAACAGGTCGGAGCGATCCGCGCAGAGAGACCGTCTGGCGCTTTATCGACACCACTGCGGACACAAACCAGGCCATCGCTCTCGACAAGCGAAGGACGATGGCCTAGCATACCACCATCACAAAACAAACAAGGTGGTATGCATATGAAAAACGATTACGAGGTGAAGTTGTATATGGCTGAACGACGCAAGGGCCTTTCCCAACAAGTCGCGGCAGCGCGTGCTGGGATGAGCGAGCGCACCGCGCGCAAATATGAGCAGGCGGGGAAGTTGCCCTCAGAGCTTAAGCGCCCCCATGATTGGCAAACCCGCTCGAACCCCTTTGAGGAAGACTGGCCCTGGGTGGTGGCGCAACTCGAACGTGATCCCGCCCTGCAGGCCGCGACGCTGTTTGCTCTGCTGTGCGAGAAGCACCCTGGTCGCTACCGTCCTACGCAGGACCGCACGCTGCGTCGGCATATTGCGCGGTGGCGAGCGCTACATGGACCGGAGCAAGAAGTGATCTTTGAACAGCGCCATACCCCAGGCGAGCGGGCGCAATCGGATTTCACGCACATGGAGGATCTGGGCGTGACGATTGGCGGGGAACCGTTCCCACACCTGTTCTATCATTTTGTGCTGACCTACTCCAACACGGAGGCCGCCAGTCTGTGCTTCAGCGAAACCTTCGAGGCGCTGGCCGAGGGCATTGAGAAAGCGCTCTGGCAGCTTGGTGGGGTCCCACAGCAACACCGCACCGACCACTTGAGCGCCGCCGTGCGACACTTGCGCAAGGAAGAGCGAGAAGACTGGACGGCTCGCTACCAGGCCCTCATGCGGCATTACGGCATGCAGCCCACCTGGAACAATCAGGGAGTCGCGCATGAAAACGGCGACGTGGAGCAAGCCCATCACCGGTTCAAAGAGGCAGTCGATCAAGCGTTGCGGGTGCGAGGTAGCCGGGACTTCGCCACCCGAGCGGCCTATGAGCACTTTGTCGCCGATCTCATTCACAAGCGCAACCAGACCAGAGCAGCTCGGTTCACCGCAGAAAAAGTGGCCCTGCGTCCCCTGCCTGCCACCTCGCTTGCCCCGTGCAAGGAGCTGCGGGTGATCGTCTCCCGGTTTTCGACGATCTCCGTGGCAGGCAACGTCTATTCCGTCCCATCTCGTTTGATTGGGACCTCGGTCCTGCTGCGCATCCGTGCCGAGCACCTGGAGGGCTATGTGGGCACAACGCGTGTCTTTGAATTGCCTCGTTTGATTGGCAAGCATCACCACCGCATCGATTATCATCACATCATCTGGTCGCTGGTGCGCAAGCCGGGCGCCTTTGCCGCTTACCGCTACCGCGACGAGCTGTTTCCGACGACGACCTTTCGCTTGGCCTATGATCGCTTACGCCGGGATGGGGCCAGCCGTGCTGATCGCGACTATGTGCGTATCTTGCACCTGGCGGCTTCCACCTCAGAGTCAGAAGTAGAAACCGCGCTGCAAATCGTCCTGGAAGCAGGAAAATCCCCAACGTTTGTGACGGTGCGTGATCTGGTGCAGGTGCCAACGCAGGTGCCGACCATCGAGATCCCGCCGCTGGATTTGTCTGCTTACGATCAACTCATTCCATCAAGGAGGAACTGTGTCTAACCCCATCAATCGCCACACCGAACTGCAAGGGCTCTTGGAACGCCTCAAGCTCGCCGGCATGGCACAGAGCTTTGCTGACCTGGCGCTCAAAGCAGCCAAGGAAGGCCTCTCGCATGAAGCCTATTTGCACGAATTAGCCAGACGAGAAGAAGCGCTGCGGCATGAGCGACGAACTGACCGACTGCTGCGCCAGAGCGGGTTGCCTCTGGAAAAGACCTTTCGCACCTTTGATCTGGGACGTCTGTCCCCGGCGCTGCAACTGCACATCGAGCGCTTGAAAAAGGGCGCGTTTCTTGAGCAAGCGATCAATGTCGTGGCCGTTGGGAAGCCAGGCGTCGGGAAAAGTCACGTTTTGGCCGCACTTGGGCATGACCTCATCCTGTCTGGTCATTCCGTCTTGTGGACGCCAACCAGCACCCTCGTGCAACGGCTTCTGGCCGCCAAACGCGACCTGCGCCTGCCCCAGGAGTTGGCCAAGCTGGACAAATATGCCGGTGTCATCCTCGATGACATTGGCTACGTGCAGCACGATCGCGACGAAATGGAGGTGCTCTTTACCTTTCTCTCAGAACGCTACGAGCGCAAATCCGTCATGATTACGACCAATTTGGTCTTTAGTGAATGGGAACGCATTTTCAAAAATCCGATGACCACCCTGGCGGCCATCGACCGCGTGATCCACCACTGCGTCATTTTGGATCTGATGGCCGTCGACAGCTATCGCGCACACCAGGCGACCCATCAACATCTCCCCCAACGAGAGGAGGCCACCATCGGCACGAATAAATAGCCAACTAGTCCCATTTCTATTGACCGTTAACACTTCCCAAGAAATTCGATATCTTGCACCATTTGGACCTCCTAGAGATAGTCTCCATTGACCTACTCTTATTACCGCACTGCTATAAGCTACTATAACACAAATTTCCGCCAAAGACTTTGCACTTTTGTGCAAGTTCTTGTATTCAACTTGCACTCTTCAACACTTAAATTGTGGTGACAAAAGATATATCTTACCAATAAGGGGTCCATGGAACTGCTAACGGTCACAACGAACTTAAGGCAAGAAAATATGGCATTTGTTGTCCTGTCATCATGTTGTTCATCTAACTCTGGAAAGGAAGAACTTCTTTATGCTCAGCACGGTCTTGTTAGTCCAGGTGTTTATCGGCTACCTACTGACTTGGAGTAGAACCCCCATCTTACCAGGATACTTTCGACCTCTGCCATATACCTGCGGGACTGGCTCATCCATCTGTGTAGCGTTCCTTGGAATGTGTGCGATATGAACATTATGAAGTTTACACCGTTAGGCCTGGCTGGATCTTGCCTCTCAATTGCCTTACCGTCTGACGGTGAAGTGAACGACACCAAGAACACTGAAGAGGCAAAATTAGTACTTCAAGGAGATCGAGCGGCTTTTGAGGGCCTATTCCAGCAATATAAAGACAAAATATTCAGCTATCAGCTCAGTGATAGACGATAATAATATCAGCCGGTACCGCGTATTAAAAGTGCCGATCAGAAAGGAGAAGCCAAGAAGCGTGTGACTGCTCAATTCAAGATGCCGGGGCATCTGGTACGTTCGACGAGACATCCAGATGACCACTTACCCTTTGAGAAACGGGGGCTCTCAGAAAGAGCGAGAACGAACGCTGGATGGTTGGGGCAAGCCTCCGCATTTTGATCGACTGAGGTGGAGGAAGGGGGGAAGGGGGCAGTCGAGGCGAAATGCGGAGGATGCGAGCGAGGCCCGAGGTCCCGGTGGTGGTTGGCATGGAGGTGGGGGAGGGACCTTGGGCGTGAGCTCGCAGGAAGCAGGTGTTCCGTTAATGGTCAGTGCATCAGCAGCCCTGCGCATTATCTCCCCTTGAGCCGCGTTGAGAATGAGCAGTGCTCAAACACCCCTGCGCATTATCGATGCGCGATATCACACAAAAAGAAGGGCCACCTCACTGGACATGTGACCAGGAAATGGCCTAGCATGACCCTACTGAATAACCAACAGAGGTGTCATGTGAAAAAAGATACAGAAATTCGGCTTTATCTGCAAGAAAGGAAAAAAGGAATGACCCAACGTGTCGCGGCGGCACGAGCTGGGATCGGGGAACGAACGGCTCGCAAATATGAGCGAGCAGCAGCACTGCCTTCTCAGCTCAAACGTCCGCATGATTGGAAGACACGAAGCGATCCCTTCGAGGAAGACTGGCCCTGGGTCGTCTCTCAATTGGAGCGTGATCCTGCCCTGCAAGGATCAACCCTGTTTGCTTTGCTCTGTGAACGACATCCTGAGCGCTATCGACCCACGCAGGTGCGGACATTACAACGCCATATTCAACAGTGGCGCGTGTTGCATGGGCCAGATCGAGAAGTCATGTTTGCACAGGAGCATGTTCCCGGTGAGCGGGGACAATCGGATTTTACCCACATGGAGGATCTGGGCGTCACGCTGGCTGGAGAGCCTTTTGCCCATCTGGTGCATCATTTTGTCTTGACCTACTCGAATGTGGAAGCCGTGAGCATCTGTTTCAGCGAATCCTTTGAAGCTCTGGCCGAGGGGATTGAGAAAGCACTCTGGCAGATCGGCGGTGTCCCCAAACAGCATCGCACCGATCATTTGACGGCTGCGGTCAAGAACGCAGGCAAGCAACACGCCCGTGACTGGACCAGGCGCTATGAGGCACTGATGGCTCATTATGGCATGCAACCAACCAAGAACAACGTGAGCATTGCCCATGAAAATGGCGATGTGGAGCAATCGCATCATCAGTTTAAACAGGCCGTCGATCAGGCATTGCGTGTCCGAGCCAGTCGCGATTTCCCGAGCCGCGAAGCCTATGAGCGCTTTCTCGCCGATCTCATTCGCGTCCGCAATCTCAAGCGAAGCGTGCGTTTTGCTGAAGAACAAGAGGCCCTTGAGCCTCTTCCGACCACCGCGCTTGCCCCCTGCCAGGAGATGCGGGTGACCGTCAGTCAATTTAGCACCATTCAGGTCAAGGCCAATGTCTACTCAGTCCCTTCCCGTTTGATTGGCACGTCTTTGCTGGTGCGTCTCAAAGCCGAGACGGTGGAGGGCTATGTCGGGAGTACTGTGGCCTTCACGTTCCCTCGTCTGATTGGCAAAAAGCAGCATCGCATCGACTATCGCCATGTGATCTGGTCCCTGGTTCGTAAGCCCGGTGCCTTCGTCGCCTATCGCTATCGCGACGATTTGTTTCCGACGACGACCTTCCGCCTGGCCTATGATCGGCTCGTGAAAAGCGGCGTCGAGAGAGCAGATCGGGACTATGTGCGCATTTTACATCTGGCGGCCAGCATCTCGGAAAGCGAGGTCGAAACGGCTCTGAGCCTGCTGTTGGAAACGAGCACGCTGCCCACCTTCGATGCGGTACGCGACTTGGTCCATCTGCCTGATTGCACCCAAGTGTTGGCCTGGTCCACTCCCCATCTGGATCTTTCCCCCTACGATAACCTGATTCCATCAAGGAGAACCTATGTCTCACACCAACAATCGATACAGTGAACTGCACACGCTCTTAACCCAACTCAACCTGACGGCGATGGCCGATGTCTTCGCCGATGTGGCTCTGCGAGCCGCCAAAGAAGGATTATCTCATGAAGCCTATCTGTATGAGCTTGCTCGACAGGAATGGGAACTGCGCACCCAGCGACGCACGGCACGCCTGGTGCGTCAGTCTGGGCTGCCGGTGGAGAAGACCTTTCGGACGTTGGCGCTCAGTCGGCTCTCTCCAACGCTGCAATTGCAATTGGAGCGCCTGAAAAGTGCTTCCTTCCTGGAATCGGCGACCAATGTGATCGCGATTGGCAAACCTGGGGTCGGAAAAAGTCATTGCCTGGCAGCCGTTGGCTATGAGCTCATCTATGCAGGTCACCCTGTGCTTTGGACGCCAACCAGTACACTCGTCCAGCGACTCTTGGCGGCGAAGCGGGATCTGCGTTTGCCGCAAGAACTGGCGAAATTGGACAAATTTGCCTGTGTCATTCTCGACGATATTGGCTATGTCCAGCATGATCGTGACGAAATGGAGATCCTCTTCACGTTCCTGGCTGAGCGCTATGAACGGAAATCCGTCATGATTACGACGAATCTGGTGTTCAGCGAATGGGAACGAATCTTCAAAAGTCCGATGACCACCATGGCGGCTATTGACCGTCTGGTCCATCATTCCGTGATCCTGGATATGATGAGTGTGGAAAGTTATCGCGCTGAAATGGCCAGTCAACAGCACCTCTCCTCCGCTCGTCCGAAGAAGCTGTCCTCCAGTCAAGTCATTCCCGATGAGGCAGCGGCCTCTGTGCGAGACTCCGATGCTTCTTCGACAGGCTCTTTTCAAGAACCTCATACACCGATGAGTGAGCATGCACCGACTGCTGTCCTTGTCATTGAGAGCAGGCCTGTAGACTCACTCGTGGTAGCACCAAATCGGCACGTTTAATCGCCGCCGATGGTACTGTTTAATTGACTTTCAT
>CAVYFB010000016.1:0-349037 GCA_963767625.1 uncultured Chloroflexia bacterium | reverse complement strand
TTCATCTTATAGCAGGAGCGCCCTGAAGGTTACACACCGACGTCATTTTCCGAGCAAGGCAGAGTATCAGTGGAATTGCTCAGCTTCGGTTGAGCCGGCGAGGGCGACGGTTGAGGATTTACCGGCCGCAATGACCTGGGCTACCTCGTCGAAGTAGCCAGTGCCTACCTCGCGCTGATGCTTCGTAGCGGTATATCCAAATGGCTCCATAGTGAACTCGGCTTGCTGCAGCTTGGAGTAGGCAGTCATGCCGGAATCGTGGTAGCCACGCGCCAGCTCGAACATGCTGTAGTTGAGCGCATGGAAACCGGCCAGGGTAACGAACTGGAATACATAGCCCATCTTACCAAGCTCCTGCTGGAAGGTCGCTATGGTCTCACTATCGAGCTTCTTGCGCCAGTTGAACGAAGGGGAGCAGTTGTAGGCCAGCATCTTGCCGGGGAACTGCTCGTGGATGGCATCTGCGAAGCGCTTCGCCTCCTTAATATTGGGTTCTGAGGTCTCACACCAGATGAGATCGCAGTATGGAGCATACGAGAGGCCACGAGCAATGGCAGCATTGATCCCACCATGCATCCGGTAGAATCCTTCTTGTGTACGCTCAGCCGTGAGGAACTTATGATCGGCGGGGTCGATATCGCTGGTAATCAAGTGGGCGCCATTGGCATCGGTACGGGCGACGATCAGTGTTGGAACGCCCATCACGTCGGCGGCCAGGCGCGCAGCGACAAGGTGCTTGATAGCAGACTGCGTGGGAATGAGCACTTTCCCGCCCATATGCCCGCACTTTTTCTCCGATGCGAGTTGATCTTCAAAGTGGACACCCGCTGCTCCGGCCTCAATCATAGCCTTCATCAACTCAAAGACGTTGAGCGGGCCACCAAAGCCGGCCTCGGCATCGGCTACGATGGGGGCAAACCAGTAGGTGCCTTCGTGTCCCTCGGCATGGTGAATCTGGTCGGCGCGCTGGAGGGCTTGGTTGATCCTGCACACGACATGCGGAACGCTGTTGGCAGGATAGAGGCTCTGGTCGGGATACATCTGCCCGGCCAGGTTCGCATCAGCTGCGACTTGCCAGCCGCTGAGGTAGATGGCTTTCAAGCCTGCTTTGACTTGCTGCACGGCCTGGTTGCCCGTAAGAGCGCCAAGGGCTGCTACATAGGGTTCGGTATGCAGGAGATACCACAATCGCTCTGCCCCCATGCGAGCCAGAGTATATTCGATGTGTATAGAACCACGTAAACGCTCGACGTCTGCGGGAGTATATGGGCGTGTAATGCCCTGCCAGCGCGGGTCCTCTTTCCAGTTCCTGGCGAGTTCCGCCGTATAATGGCCTTTCGTGCCATGCTTCCCATGACCATTGGCAGCGTATTTGCCGTTTCCGTTCCCATTTTCATTCATAGTGGGTTGACCGCTCATCCTTCTCTCCTTCTTTCTGTCTTGGAGCTTATCTTACTCGATTTCGCCCAAGGCTAATCTCCTTCTTACTAAAGAAGGTATCATTTTGGTGTCACAACGCTCTCACGAGGCAAGTAAGAAGTATCACAAAGAATTCACAATTCGCTATGGGCGCAAATTAGTCTTAACACCAATCAAGTAAGGAAAGCAAAACAAAGTTAGCTTTCCTTTCTTTTTCAGTGCATGGACGCGCTGGTTTCTCCCACGTGATGCGCAACGAGGTGTGGGTAAGCTAGCTAGCAATAAAACAAGAAAACCATTTTCATAGTATGAACTAGAAATTCATAAGATTGGTAGGCCTTTGGTGTCATCTTCATCATGCGGTCGTTTTTGACACAAGGAATACAATGGTATTTCCTCTTGACATCTCCAGCCTCCTGATTTAAAATCTAACTGGTTAGATTTTAAATCAGGAGAAGAGAAACATATGCCGGAACCGAGAAGGAAACGAGGACGGGAAAGAGTCTATGATGCGGAAAGAACACGCGAGGCCATACTGGGCGCGGCAGAAGCTGTTTTCGCTGAGCACGGGTTTGATGGGACATCGGTTGATGCCATCGCAGCGCAAGCGGGCTACAACAAAAGCCTGCTCTTTCAGTACTTTGGCGATAAACTTGGCCTCTATACGCAGGTGCTCAAGCGGGCTGACAGGGAAATGGGCGAGCTCCTGGCGCACGTGTTCGCACCCGGGCTTTTGGACGAAAGCGCTGCCTCCCAGGCACATCGGCTCAGGGCCTTTCTCGAAACGATGGTGCAAACCCTTTTGGATTACCTGCTCGAACATCCGCGCTTCGTGCGCATGTTGACCTGGGAAATGGCCGAGGGCTGGCAGACGTTCACACAGATTGCCTCACAATTTCCACCCGAAGATCGTGACCAGTTCGAGACGCTCTTTCACCAGGCACGCAGCACTGGACTGCTCCGATCTAGTTTCGTTCCCATGATACAACTGAGTATGGTGCTGCAGATCTGCCTGTCCTATCTCACCTTCATGCCCTTGTATCAGATGGTTCTTCTCCCTGGTGAGGATCTTTCCTCTGCGAGCGCGTTCGCACGTGCGCGGGAGTACCTCGTTGATTTTGTCGTTGCCGGGATGATGATCGATCTCCCGGAGACGAAGCCGCGAGATTAAAGAGGCGGTGGCTCAAGCACGTCATCGAGCCACTCTCCATTCTGCGCTCTCACAGGCAGCAAGAGACAAACAGCTCTACTAAAGGAGGACAACATGAAAAAGATTACCTTAGAGGAACATTTCATTTCCCCTGCATACGCACAGCGCCTGCGTGATCTCCAGAGCAAAGCCGCCGGGGCAGGCACGCCTTCGGAGTTTGAGGCTATGCTGGCAGATCCCGTCATGCAGAGAGGGATCGAAGCGGTTGAGGCAAAACTGGCAGATGTGGGTGAAGGCCGCCTTGCGGCGATGGACGCCTGTGGCATAGACATGCAAGTGCTCTCGCTCTCTGCACTGACTTTTCCTCCCATTCAGGGAGAGAGCGATACGAATCAGGCGATCAGCATGGCCCGGCAGGCGAATGACTACCTGGTTGAGCAAGTTCGCCAGCATCCAGATCGCTTCGCCGGCTTTGCCGCGCTGCCCTTACAAGATCCCAAGGCCGCTGCCGATGAGCTTGAGCGCGCGGTGACACAACTGGGTTTCAAGGGCGCGCTGGTGAATGGGCATACCAACGGGGAGTACCTCGATGAGCGCAAGTTCTGGGGTGTTTGGGAGCGCGCGGAGCAGCTTGGTGTCCCCATCTACCTGCACCCAGCCGACTCTCCCAGCGACCAGATGAAAATCTACGAGGGATACCCCGGCCTGCGCAGCGCGGTCTGGAACTGGACGGTCGAGACCGCCACGCACGCCCTGCGTATTATCTGCAGCGGGGTCTTTGATGCCTTCCCCACTGTTGTGCTGCTGCTCGGACACATGGGCGAGGCTCTTCCTTACACCCTGCAGCGCATAGATGAGGGGTGGAAGGGTACTCCACAGAGTAAACAACTTCACCATCTGCCATCGTACTATGTCAAGAACAATGTCATGATCACCACCAGCGGCAATTGCTCAACGGAAGCCCTGATCTGCGCATTACTTGCGGTGGGCGCAGATCATATCCTCTTTTCGGCAGATTATCCTTATGCACCGCTTGACCGCAGGACACAGTTCATTGAAACAGCCCCGATCAGCGAGATCGACAGAGAAAAAATCTGCCATCTGAATGCCGAACGATTGCTCAAACTGCCATAGCGATACCCACGAGATTTCTCAGCGAAGCAAGAGGTTGTCATCCCACCCGTGGAGGTACAACGTGTGACGAGCATTCCGAAAAGCGCCACAGGCAAGGCACCCTTGATCAAGTCCAACCTGTGAACGTCGTTGAGAAAGGTGGAGAGGAACCTCGCGTTGCTCTCCCTTCACGAGTCCTGTTATCTCTGCCTTCTTGCTTCTCACCTCGTTGCGCATCACGTGGTTTTCTTTCTTCCAATACAATAGCATGGGGTCACCCTGACATCCACTCATAATTCCTTTGGCGGGCCTACGGCCCGTTTTGAGGGAAAAGGGAATGCGAGGACACCTCGCGCTCCGGCGACTTCGTCCCCTGCACCCCTGCTTTCTGTGTGGATGTCAGGGTCACCATCTTGACAACGCAGCAGGCGCATGGTAAGATATATGTGTATATACACTCAATAATCAAGGAGAAAGGGTATGAGTGATCAGTTTACTACCAGCGAGGCGCGGCGCTGTGCCTGCGCGACAATTCGGCGCACCGATCGCGTCCTCACCCAGTTCTATGACGAGATTCTGGCCCCGAGCGGCCTCTACGTCACGCAGTTTACCACGCTTGCTACGCTTGCCGAAGCGGCACCAGTCACGATCAATCGTCTGGCCGAGCTCCTGGTTATGGATCGGACGACGCTCTCCCGTAACCTGGAGCTGCTGACGAAACAGCACCTGGTGCGTATTGAGGAAGGTCAGGATCGGCGTATACGCCTGGTGTTTCTGACCCAGGAAGGTGAACAGGCTCTCAGACGCGCCTGGCCGCTATGGCAAGAGGCACAGGCGAGGATCGAGCGCGGGCTTGGCCGGGAACGCTTCGAAGGCCTGCTGACCGACCTCTCGGCGGTTCTCGCGGCGGCCAGCTAATGAGGTTTAACGAATTAACCTGGACATGCCGTTGGGTTTGCCGGAGGCCGATAAATCCTCTCGCCTTGACAGTTTTGGGGCAGCCATGCATGTAGCAGCGCGTCGTGAGGCCTGGCACCCACAAGGGCCCCACACATCCACCCAGCCACCCCGTGCCACTACATGTCGGATCGCCCAGCCCCAGACGACGGCGCGGTGGAAACACGAGCGGGGTGGTGGGCCAGGCGAGATGTAGTGGCACGGGGTGAGGTTGGGGGTGGATGGGCCCTTGTGGGTGCCAGGGACGAGGCGGTTCCAAAAAGTGTCAGGGAGAGAGGCCGATAAATCGGCGGTGGGCGCGATAAATCGGCCCCTACGGGCGTGTTGTCCCTGTTCACGGTGTCCGGGGTATTTCGTTAAAGTTCATAAGCCTCTCCCAGTATTCTTGCTGTTCTTAGGCTGGATGGTTGTTTTTTTTACGTAAATATGTGTAGTTACACTAAAGAAAGGTAAACAAAGATGAGGATGATGTATCGAGCCAGCAAAGTGATTACGCTGGTTGTTACCTGTCTGGGATTTTTTGAAAGGGGGGTACAGGCATGACGATCTCACGAGTTGCGCTGGTCACCGGAGCCTCGTCCGGTTTTGGCCGGGCCACTGCGGCCCTTCTGGCAGCGCAGGGCTTTCGGGTGTTTGGTACCAGTCGCGCTCCTGCGCACGACGCTGCTGGCGGCTTTGAACTGCTCCCGCTGGACGTCTGTTCGGAGACATCCGTTCAGGCATGCGTACAGACGATCCTGGGACGCACGGGGCGCATTGATCTGCTGGTGAACAATGCTGGCTTTGCCCAGGGTGGCGCGCTCGAAGAAAACAGCCTGGAGGATGCGCGGGCACAGTTTGAAACGAATGTGTTCGGTGTACTGCGCATGCTGAAAGCGGTCCTCCCTGTCATGCGCAAGCAGGGGAGCGGCCAGATTATCACGGTCAGTTCTCTCCTCGGGGTGGTGGCTATGCCCTATCTCGGTCTCTATTCATCCAGCAAATTCGCGTTGGAAGACATGATCGAGGGGCTGTATGACGAATTGCGTCCTTTCCATATCAAGGTGTCACTGGTAGAGCCAACCTTTTTTCGTACGAAATTCGACGCGCGGCCTCCTGCGACACAACTGGCTGTCTATGAGTCTGCTCGCCAGTCAATGATGCGGTTCGTCCAGGATAGAGTGGAGCAGGGGCCAGATCCCGAGCAAGTGGCCAGGCGCATTGTGCAACTTGCTACCAGCTCTGCACCCCCTCTGCGCTCCTATGTTGGTCCTCACGCTAGCCTGCTGGTGGCGCTCCGCTACTGGTTACCACAACGGATCTTTGAGCAGGTGCGTCGCAGGGTTTTTCAGATACAGCGAGTTCCAGTTTTCGACGGGAAGGCGCAAGCAGTGATGGATTGAACATGGCAGAGCAGTGCAATCGAGAGAACGCTGGCCTGTTTGCCAGCAGTACTTCTTCAGTGAGAAAGGAAAGATCATCAATGAATTACAGAGCAATGAGACAGACCACTCAGATCACCATTGAGCACATTGTTGTCGCTTCAGACCAATCGTATGAACAGGTGATTGAAGCTCTTGAAGCGCAACTGGGCCTGAGCGCAGACTGGGAGAAACTTCAGCGAGAATTGAAGACGACCAATCTATCCTGGGAGCAGGCCGTCCAGATCGTCGAGCAGCAGCTTGGGACGAGCGGTTTTACGTGATCACCTTCGACTTTCTGGGCTGGGGAACTTCTGATAAACCGACGGACTACGCCTACACCTCCAAACAGCAAGAAGGGGATTTGCAGGCGGTGCTTGATGCCCTGGGGGTGCAGCAGGTCGTGTTGGTGCCGCATGATGCCTCCGGCCCGGTGGCGATCAACTGGGCTCTCGACCATCCCGAGCGGGTGTCCGCACTGGTGTTACTCAACACTTACTATGCCGATGCACCGACCCTGCACTTCCCCGAGTTCATTAGTCTTTTTGCCGACCCTGCCTATGCTGCCTTGACCAGGGCTATGGCTCAGGAACCGACTGTGGCCCGGTGGCTCCTCACCTGGCAGGGGGAACAGTTCGGCGCAGAGGATCGGGGGCCGGAAACGCTGCTGCCAATGGTTTTGCCCCAGTTTGCGGGCACGCCGAGCACCTTCCCGGCTTTCATCCACCTGACGAGCGATCTGCAGGCCACGTTGCGAGCAGATACGCAACGCCTACCTCTCCTCAAGACCTTCGATCGGCCCGTCCGCATCATCTTTGGCGCGGGTGATCCCTATCTGAATCCAGGGGTAGCTGAACATTTCCACGAAGCGTTTCCCACTTCCGATCTGTTCCTGCTGCACAAAGGACATTGGCCGCAGTTAGATGGCCCTGAGGAAGTCGCTCGTCTCTTGCTCTCAGTCCCAGACACGGCGAAGCACTAGTGCTTGTTTCGCAACGCGTGCAACCCGGCTCCTGCACCTGGACGTGAAAGAGCGCCGCTCTTCTGCTCCTTGCAACAAGCAAGGAGCATTTTTCGCTTGGAGAAGACAGGTCTCTCTCACTCCCACCTGATTGTCTTTTGTGGCGAAATCATTCCACACCGATCGTGCCGTCGCCGTTGCTGGCATGGATGCATCGGTTCCTGCCAGAATGGGAACGTGGGCGGCTTTGAGTTGACGGAGAGCCTCTTCAGTGACAGCATAGCTAGCATGCGCCCTGGGGTGGTGGGTGTGGCTTGTGCAACAGTCTGAACCTCACCCATGCACATCTTCCTTTTGCACTTCAGCGCTGACTGGCCTTAGTAGGATCCATACTGCTATGAGATGGATTGGCCCTGGTGTGATATACTCGCATTGTGAATTCTCGTGATAATGACACTAACAACACATATGAGAAAAGGAGTAAACCTTGATTACGCAAATTGAGATAGATGGTTTTAAGACATTCAAAGACTTCAAGGTAGAACTGGCTCCTTAATATGCCATACCTATCCATTCGACAGGCCGCCGAAGACATACGCTCCGGCCTCATCACACCGGGCGAACTTGTTGCGGAGACGCTTGAACGCATCGATGCTCTTGATGGCGACCTCAAGGCCTTTGTCACCATTATGCGTGATCAAGCCCTTGAAGAAGCTGAGCGGTTGGAACGTGAACTGCGTACAGGTTTGTACCGCAGCCAACTGCATGGCGTTCCTATCGGGGTGAAAGACATCATCGCCGTGAAGGGTGTACGTATGACGGCAGGCTCAAAGGTGCTGGCCGATTATGTCTCGCAGGAAGATGCGATGGTGGTCGAGCAGTTGCGTAAAGCTGGAGCCATTATCGTCGGTAAGACTAACACCCATGAATTCGCCTATGGGACCTATACGCCGCCAACGCGCAATCCCTGGGACCAGACACGTATTCCCGGTGGTTCTAGCGGCGGTTCCGCAGCAGCGGTAGCGGCTGGTATGTGCCCGGGGGCCATTGGCAGCGATACGGGTGGCTCGATTCGCATTCCGGCCGCGTGTTGTGGCGTCACCGGCCTCAAGGCAACGTATGGGCGTGTCAGTTGTTACGGCGTCATTCCTCTCAGCTGGTCGCTTGATCATGTTGGCCCACTTGCTTGTAGCGCGGAGGATTGCGCCATCATCTTCGATGCGATTGCCGGCTACGACCCGCGTGATCCCAATAGTGTCTCTGGCCCACCGAGGCGCGCCACGACCACGCTGATTACGGGACCAGAGGGACGCGACACGCTGTCACTGCAGGGGCTGAAACTCGGTACACCGCAAGAAGCCTTTGTTGCCCCGCTTGATCCCGAGGTACGCGCTGCCTGGCGTGCCGCGCTACTCGTTCTGAAAGAAGAGGGAGCCGAGATTGTCGATGTTGAGTTGCCACCTGCCGCTATAGAAATGTACCGCACCATCCAGATGCCCGAAGCCTCGCTCGCGCATATGCAAAAAGGTTGGTTGAGCAAACACCGCGATGACTACACCGAATTGACCCGGCAGCGCCTGCTCGAGGGGCAACAGATTCTCGCGGTTGATTATCTCCATGCACAGCATCAACGTCGTATCTTCTCAACCACTATGCGCAGTGTGCTGCAACGAGTCAATGCATTGGTGCTACCGACACTGCCCATTCCGGCCATCCCCATAGAACAGGCTGGCCAGGAGATCAGTATTGATGGTGTCAGCCAAAATGCGACAGTTGCACTGTTACGTTTGACGATGCCTTTCAATCTCGCGGGAGTGCCTGCCGTTTCATTCCCCTGTGGATTTCACAACCAATGGTCTACCCATCGGACTACAGGTCGCAGGCAAGCCATTTGAGGAATCGACGGTGTTGCGCATCGCGCATGCTTACCAGCAGTTGACGGACTGGCACCGGAGAGAGATAGGGTAAAGGCAAAGTATTCATGGCACGTTCTCGCAAGTCACGCACCCGAAAGCTGCTATCTCGCTTCCGTAAGCTGTGGTTTCGTTCGCTGTTCACAAGGATCTTTGTAGCAATCTCAGTCCTCCTTGTCGTGCTCGTCATTGTCTACGTCATCCAATTCGCTGAAGCACGATACTACACTGTGGTAGGAAAACCATCGATTAATGCGGAGTTCATCAATCGAGTGCTGGCCTTGTACGACTCGCCAGCAGCAGGCAAAGGGCAGGCATTGTACGATGATGGCGTCAAGTATGGCATTGATCCTGTCTATGCCCTGGCCTTTTTTATGCACGAAAGCAGGTTTGGTACGACGGGTGTCGCAACTGTCACGCATTCGCTGGGTAATATCCGGGCGACAACAGGGTATGCGCAATACGAGGGCTATCGAATGTATCGTACGTGGGACGAGGGTTTTGAGGATTGGTACAGGTTGATCGCGAAGCTGTATGTGGCGCAATGGGGACTATCGACGGTGGATCAGATTGTTCCTGTATATGCGCCAGGTTCGGATAATAATGACGTGGCTGCTTATATTGCGGCTGTGAGGCAGGCAGTTGATACGTGGCGTAGCGGATCGGTAGAGGTGTGAGTTGTGGGCCCTCCAGGCTCACTTGCCACCGCATTTCGCCAAAGGGCATTGCAGGCTCCTTGGAACTCCCTGCTGAAGAGTTACTATATTGTATGTATCGAAAAATAGACAAGTAGATCATCAAATGTACAGGATAATTGTAACAGGCTTCATAGCATTGTTCACCGATGTGATACCAGGCTTACAATCAAACTGCTATTAATGCTGGAGAGAACTTGCCTGAAACTCGACGTATAGAATATAATATAAAAAATAAATCTATTGAATATAAGCATTCATGATAGACCCTGCCAACTCTCTGAGATAGTCTCCGGATTAGCCGAAACTACGAGGCAATCGAAAGATGCATAGCAGCTTCGTGAACGCTCAAGAAGTAAGGATAGAGGAAATGGAAGATCATCAAGTAGTGACCGATAGCATTGACCAGCAGAGTATAGAAGCGCTCTCCTCTTCAGTGAACTCTCCTTCTAAAAGTGCAGATCCGACAACTTCATCTACTGAAAACATCTTAGCGATTGAGGAAGTCACGCGAAGCTTGCAACTACTTATGGTAGAAATGCAGCGTCTGAGAGAGGATTTCGACACAAAAGTAAAGTACGATGAGAGTAAAGAACGCCTCATCGACAGCTTACATCGAGAGTTGCAGGTATATCGAGAAGGATTGCATTTCAAGAATTCTCAAGCCTGTTTTCATTGATCTTATAGCTATGTATGATGACCTGGGTAAACTGATCGATGCGATGCTGGTTAAGGACTCCGCTAGCGCATCGAGCCAAGCGGTGCAGAATTTGGAAATCGTTCCAGGAAACAATTGAGGAAACTCTGCGGCGAAATGGCGTAGATGCGTTTACTCTCGAGGAGAGTACTTTTGTTACAAGTAAGCAGCGCATACTGAAGGTCCTTGATACAAAGGACCCCGCCCAGGACAAGCAAGTTGTACGCAGGGTGCGTACAGGTTTTGAGTACGAAGGAAGAGTGCTGCGTCCCGAGATAGTGGAAATATACAAATACAACCCCGTTTCCAGTTAGCAGGTGCACCATCGGGTGTTTGAATTTTCAAGAAAGCAGGAAATGAACGTCTCTCTATTAGAGGCCGCGAGCGAGAAAGTGTAAGGAGGTGACACGGCTGTGAGCAAGCTAGATGTAACGATTTTTGGCATTGACCTGGGCACTACCTATTCATGTATCGCCTATGTTGATGAATATGGGAAGGCTGTCATCATCCCCAATAGCGAGGGTGACCGTACGACACCTTCGGTTGTGCAATTCGAGGAGAGTAACCGTGTAGTAGGTAAAGAAGCGAAAAACAGCGCTGTTCTCAATCCAAAGCAGGTGGTCGAGATGGTCAAACGGCACATGGGTGAGGCGGAATGGCGTTTCCCATATAACGGGACTGAGTATACAGGCTGAGGAAGTCTCTTCCTACATATTGCGTAAACTAGCTGATGATGCTGAACAGTATCTGGGGCATCCCGTCAAAGACGTGGTGATCACCTGTCCGGCCTATTTCGGCATTGCACAACGCGAAGCCACTGCCAAGGCTGGCGAGATTGCAGGCCTTAGTGTGCATGAGGTGATCAATGAGCCGACAGCAGCAGCAATTATGTATGGGTTGCAAAACGAGCGGGATCAGGTAGTGCTTGTCTACGACCTGGGTGGTGGGACATTCGATGTCACGGTGATAGAGATCAAAGGCGGGTCCATTACGGTTGTTGCTACTGGTGGCGATCACCATCTGGGAGGGCGCAACTGGGATGAGGCGGTAGTGATGTATCTTGCTGGGCAGTGGCAGGCAGAAACGGGTTCTTCAGATGACCCGACCGATGCGGATGAGTCGCTGCAGGACCTATGGGGAAAGGCTGAACAAGCGAAGTGGGCGCTCACGGCCAAACAGGAGACGAAGGTCGTGGTGACGCATGCTGGTCAACGAGCGGGGGTGATGCTCACGCGTGACAAATTCAATGAGCTGACTGCCAACTTACTGGAACGCACCATTGGATTCACCAAATCGACGATAGACTATGCAAAATCGCGTGGCTACAGCAAATTCGATCAGATTCTTCTCGTGGGTGGAGCAACAAAAATGCCCCAGGTGTCAGAACGCCTGAATACGGAGTTTGGCATCCGGCTCAAAGTATTTGAGCCGGATGAAGCTGTAGCCAAAGGCGCAGCAACGTATGGGTATAAGCTAGCTCTCGATGAAAAAATCCAGCACAAGGTTGCAGAGATGACCGGTACCTCGGCTGAGAATATGGATTTGTCGGAGGTTTCTCAGACAGTGGTAAAGCGTGCCCAGGAGTCGGTTGCGCGTGAAAGCGGTCTGAAGCTTGAGTCTGTGCAAAGGTATGCCGACATATCTGTGACAAACGTTGCCAGTCATAGTTTTGGGATTATCGCAGTGGATGATGATAGATCGAACAAAGATTTCATCGCAAACATGGTGATTGTGAATGATGCCCTGCCTGCGGAGATAAAAAAGACGTTTTATACCCTGGAGGCCAACCAGGAGTCGGTTGAAATCAAGGTCATGGAGAATACAGTGGGGGCGCATCGGGTGGATGATGTCTCCGCAGGCGAGGAAATCGGTAATGCGCTCTTGAACCTGCCGCCCAGGTTGCCTCTGCATGCTCCCATTGAAGTGATGTTTGAGCTTGATCGGCAGGGACGGTTGCATGTTGTAGGACGTGAACCGACCAGCAATGCCCTTATTGAGATAAATATCCAGACCAGTCACGGCATCTCAGAAGAGGAGCTTCGGCAAGCGAAAGCTCGCTCAAATCGGCTGGTCATTTCATAAGGAGTCCCCCACGATTTATCGGGGGGCTACTATAGTTCACATTTGGGAGGATAGTCTGTGGGTAAATTTGTGGGCATCGATCTCGGCACGACCTACTCAGTGGTGGCTTACATCAATGCAGATGGCAAACCAGAAGTCATCCCAAATGAACGCGGGCGAGCGATTACCCCCTCGGTCATCTACTTTGGAGCGGATGGGCCCATCGTTGGTGACGAAGCAAAAGAGTACCAGGCGGCAGGCGAGAAAGAGGTGGCATCCTTCTTCAAGCGCAGTATGGGAGACTCACAGTTCCTCCTCTCCTTCTATGGTCATGACTATACACCCGTAGACCTCTCTGCACTTGTCCTGGCTCACCTGAAGAAGCAGGCTGAGCAGCATTTAGGAACGAAAGTTACCGATGCCGTGGTCACTGTACCAGCGTACTTCACGCATATGCAACGCACAGCCACCATTGAGGCTGGCCGTAAGGCTGGTCTCAATGTATTGAAGATTATCAGTGAGCCAACAGCAGCAGCCCTCGCGTATGGGCTGCGTCCCAGCCAACATGAACAGCAAGTCCTCGTCTACGATCTGGGTGGGGGCACGTTTGATGTATCGCTTGTCTCTATCACTCCTACGGAGTTGAATGTCATCGCAACCGATGGCGATCACAATCTCGGTGGTAAAGACTGGGATGATCGCCTGATCACTTACCTGGAGAGCCAATTTGATGCGGAGTTCGGCGTTGAACTGCTTGGCGATGACGTCAATGAACTACGTGTCCAGGCAGAAAAACTAGTGTGCTCATCCGTAAGAACCTCGCAATTCCTTCGATGCAGACGCGCCCGTACCAAATGGCAGTGCGTCGCAGCGGGGACAGTGAGTTGGAAGTTTTCCTCACGCAAGGCGAGAGTGATGATCCGCAGCAGTGTACCTATCTCGGACGCTACGTTTTCAGTCAAATACTCCATCCGCCTTTCGGGGATGAGCTTGTAACTAGGCGCGTCCTGCTACAATAGGCTGTTTGACAGCAGCCCTGGAGATATTCACGGCGGCATTCCGATCAGCGTTATCGGCAAAGCCGCACTGCTTGCAGACAAAGGAGGCCTGGCTCTTGCGGTTCGCTTTCGCACAGTGTCCACACACGCTGCACGTTTTCGACGTGTAGGCAGGGTTCACCGTATGCAGAGGGACACCGGCAAGTGCGGCCTTGTAGGAGAGGAAAAACCGGAGTTGCCAAAATGCCCAGGAACTATGACGATTGCGCTGTGACTTCTTAACCGTGCGGTCCGTGCGTTTACGGATGTGCCTTAAGTCTTCAATCGCTATTCCCTGTCGATGGGTTTTGGCTTTCTGAACAATCCGTTTGGAGATGACATGATTGACGTTTTTGTGGAACCGGCGTTCTCTGCCGGAGAGCTTTTTGAGATGGCGTTTCGCACTCCTGGTGCTACGCTTCTGAAGGCGTTGGCGAAGCCCATGATGAAGTTTTCGTACCTTCTCAACCTGCTCACCACTAAAGGACTCCCCCTCACTGTCAGTCGCCAGGTTCACGATGCCCAGGTCTACACCGAGGGTCCCGCCGAGAGCCTCATCTGGCATGGGTTCAGGAACGTCCAGAGTCACAGCCAGATAGAGGGTGCCACGGCGGTAGATGAGATCGGCCTGTCCCTTGATGGCATCCATGCGGGCTTGCTGGTAGTCTCCCACCTGGAAGGGAACCAGGGCACGGCCCGCAAGCGTCAAAAGAGAGACAGTCAGCAGGCCCTTAAAGCTCATGACCCGTTCATCGTAGACGATAGCCCCAAGAGGTGCGAAGGTGGGTTGGATGCTCTTATCCCGCTTATAGGCTTCGACTGCCTTGCTAATAGCGCGGATTGCCAATTGAGCAGCAAGTTTGTAGGTGGTACGCAGTTCGCCATACACCAACTTTTGCAACGCAACTTTGTTTGCCATCTTTTCAGCAAATGCTACACTGGCTACATAGTTGCACGCTGCATTGAAGGCGTGCATGGTGTCAAGCAAGGCTTGGTGCTGTGCTTCAGTTGGCTTAAGCTTCAAGAGCATCGTTTGTTTCATGCCTACAGTGTAGGCAGGTACTGAGAAAGTTGTCAATAGGCAACAATGGAAGGGTTTTTCTGCCTGCGGGCAGCTTTCTTTCCTCCCGCCCCGTGAACGGAGGCGGGCATCCAGAAAGGAACGTTGTGACTTCCCTCCCGTGGCTGACAAAGGCTACGCCTTCTCTAGAGGTGGAGGACGATCCAGCTAGAAACTGGAAATACAATGAGTATAGACAATACCAGACCCAACTTCTACATCCTGCTCGGCTTGAACCCGGATGAGTCCTGGGACCAGGCTAAATTTGAGCGCGTCCTCCGTGAGAAGCGGACCCAATGGAGCCTAGATGGTAGTGGGGTCGCGAAAAAAGCTATAGTTGCCAAGAAGAATTCGAGCTGATCCCGGAAATTAAGCAAGTGATGGTGGATCCTGCGCAGCGCAGTGCGGAGGCTGCTGCTGCAAAATCAGAGCTCGCTTCTGGCAGCAGGGTAAAGATCGCGAAGTTCGAAGATCAATTGAAGCTCGCCGAGGCGAAAGGCTATTTAGAAGAGGCGGAGCTGAAGGCGTTCATTAACGAGTTCAAGGATCTGCTTTCAGAGAAGGACATTCGCAGCCGCATCAAGGTTGCGGTACGTGCATCCAGCGCCCAAACAATGCCAGTGGCGCAGCAACTCGAGCCATCTATGGCAAAAAATATCGCTGAGAGGCTTAGTATCCTCCACATGTTCAGCCTCTATGAGTTGCTCGACATGCCACAGACGACGTCGAGTCAAAAACTACATGAGGCGGCTGTGCAACTGTCCGCCGATATGTTGAAGCGTCAACCGAAAACGGCAGAAGTGACGACGAAGGGTGATCTCGCTGGTTACGCTCAGACGATCTTCAAATCAGATGAGATGCGGAAAAAATATGATGAGACGCGACGTATGAGTTCCCTCAACGCGCTTCTCAGGGAACTCGATGAGAGTCTGAGCCGGACCACGGAAAAAGAACTGCATGAAAAGCAAGTCGAGGCCTTCCTCAAGACGACACGGAAAGCTGGCTGGAGTGATGAGGTAGCCCTGGCGAAGCTCAGAGAACATGCCCGGCAGCGGAAGTGGTTCGTGCTCATTCCAACGACTGACATGAGTGCCCAGCAGCAACGCTGCGGGTACTGCAATGAAATGAATGACAAGGGACGCAACTTCTGTCGGAGCTGTAACCGGGAGCTGAGTATCAATTGTCCGAGCTGTGGTCAGGCCGTGGCCTCTGACGAGATCGGCTGTGGGCGATGTGGATTCCCCGTGGGGAACCGCTACTGGGTCGATGATGCGCTGCAAACATGTGGCTATCTGCTCACTAAGAGTGATCTGAAGGGGTTGCAAACTCTGCTGGGTGAGCTAGAAGGTGCCTGGAATCCGGCTAAACCTGATGGACGGGCGCAGAAGATTTGCGCATACAAGGATGAGATGCAGCGGTTGGTTCAAGATCAACAGCGCATCGCTGAGCAGTTGCGTCAATTGACGGATCAACGGAAGCTCTATGCGGCACGACAATTCCTGAGCACCCATGCGGAGTCTATTGCCGATCAAGAGGCCTACCGACGCACGATTGACACAGGCATCATGCAAGCGCAGGAGCTCCTCAAGTGGGTGCAGTCTCGGACAGTGAACCAGGATGAGAAGATTGAGATGTGTCGACAGGCTCTACGTGCGTGCGTGGATTATAAGGAAGCGCGAGACCTGCTCAGTACCATGCCGCCCTCCTCTCCACGCAACCTGCAGGCCAAGATTGGCGGGACGGTTGTGAGTCTGACCTGGGAGCTTTCATCGACGCCACGCGTGGAGTACAAGGTCGTGCGGAAGACTCACTCACAGCCGGTATCAGTCAAGGATGGAGTCGTGCTGGGGGCGATTGCTGGCCGCATCTACGATGATGACAAGCCAGAGATCGGGTTCCCCCTGTATTATGCCGTGTATGCTGTGTGTGAGGATGTGCCATCAACGCAAGGGGCGCTGCTCCAGCAGCCAGTGTTGCTCATACAGGATGTGACCAATGTGACGGTGCAGGTCAATGACCATCTAGTGGAACTATCCTGGCAGATGCCTCCTAATGTCCAGTCCGTCGTCGTGGTACGCACAGAGCAGGCGCCGCCGCGTTCGATCGATGATGGGGTGAGGTTGCCAACCCTGGACAACAGGCACCTGGCTGACCGCAGCGTACACAATGAGCGCACCTACTACTATACCATCTATAGCCAGTTCAAGGATCAGCACAACCGCCTTGTCACCTCGCCAGGGGCAGTGGTGAGAGCTACGCCAGAGACCCCACCCGAGGTTATCACACACCTCGACATCACAAATACTAAGCAATCGCAGGGATATGCCGTACAGATGAGATGGAACGCGCCTGCTAAGGGAAAGGTAGTAGTACTCAAGTCTGAGCAGCAGTTGTCGCTCAAAGTAGGCGAGGTGATTTCTGTTGATGAATTGAAGCAATTCGGTCGACTCCTGGATGGCCATCAAGAAACGGTCAAGGATCACTGGAGCCAGCCAGGGATAGCATACTACACGCCAATTGTACTTTTTGGGGGCATGGCATACATTGGTAGATCGCAGCGCTATGTTTGTATGGATGATGTAGATGATCTGAAATTCCAGAATCTCGGTACAGCCCTGCGCCTGCGCTGGAACTGGCCTGTGAACTGCCCGGAGGCGCTTGTTTCTTACAGCTATTCCGGTTGGCCCCAGCCCAATGGGGCAACCACGAAAACTCGCAAGGTGACACGCGCCGAATACGAATTCCTGGGTCACTTTGATATCAAGGGGACGGTGAACCAGGATTACTATATTCTCGTCTCTGCCGTTGTGAAGCAGGGAAACGACCTGGTCATCACACCGGGAGCGCGTCTGCATGCACGACAGGCAAGCAAGATCGTCTTGACATACGAGATCAGGCAGGCGCGATTTGGCAGCAAGCAGCGCACGCTGCACCTGTCTGTGCGCACCCCTGGTATAGTGCCGACGTTGCTGCTTGTATGCAAGCGGCATGGACTTCCTTTTAAGAAGACGGAAGGGGAATTGTTCCACCGTGTGGAAGGCCCAATCAAGATTGAGAAGGACCTGCCTATTCCCTTGCCTGACAAAGCGTTCCCCGCCAATACTTTTGGCAAACTATTCCTGGAAGATGACAGTTTGTACGATGTGGTGAGTGTACATCACCCCAGTGAGGATAAGTTGAGGCTCGGTTAATGGATCTGCTAAACCAGAAGATTACCTGCCCATTCTGTTTTTCTGCGTTTCCTCCACAGGCACTACGCTTTCGCTGCGTAGTGCCAGGCTGCCCCGGGCGTGTCCCGGATACTGTCTACGCGACAGCGCGTGGATATGGAGTGACGCAGATGGGACGTGTGTTGACACCTACCAAACGGGCCTTTGGACTGCCACGTGTGGCCATATGCGATGTATGCAAAATGGAGAGTCGCACACGTATCTGCCCTGCCTGTCACTTTGAGTTGTCACATGATGTTGGCCAGATCGATCAACGCATCATCGCCATCATCGGTGGGAGCAATACTGGTAAAAGTCATTACATCACGTCGCTAATCGTGCGTTTACAGCACGAGGTTGGTGAGAACTTCAGCTTTGCGGTACGCATGTTGGGAGACAACACTCAAGAGCGCTGGGAGAGGGATTTTTATGAACCACTGTATGAGCGTAAGATGGTACTTCAACCTACGCGCCCAGGAGAGATTGACTCGCGGGTCAAGGCTCCGCTTATTTTTCGCCTGACGATTAATAGCGGAGGACACAAACGTGCGCTGAATATCAGTTTCTTTGACTCCGCTGGTGAGGATATGACCGCCCTCGATAGACTATCTGTGCAGGCCCGTTACATCTGTCACGCCGATGGTATTATCTTCTTGCTTGATCCGCTGCAAATTAGTAGTGTGCGCCAGCAATTGCCAGGGGTGAATGCGCCGAGCTCTGATCCAAAAGCTGCTCCTGAGTACATTGTCGGTCGACTGCGTGATCTCTTTGAACGCCAATACAACTTGCCTGCAACGAAGAAGATTACAGTGCCTATTGCCTTCACACTTTCAAAAGCCGATACACTTCTGTCCATCATCGAACCTGGCTCAGCACTGCATCGGCCAAGCGAGCACTTTGGCATACTGGATCTAGCTGATGTGCAATCGATGAGCACCGAGATAGCCAATTATCTCAGGTCATGGATCAGTCCAAACTTCTGCAACACAATCGAGCATAACTTCGCTAGCTACTGCTATTTTGGCGTCTCTTCACTCGGAGGGCAACCGGACACGAACAATCGCCTGGTAACGGTCAGCCCACTGCGCGTTGAGGACCCATTCCTGTGGATCCTCTATGAACTCGACCTGATCAAAGGAAAGAAAGGAAGGTGAGTATGACGATCTTGCAACACTACTACACGTCATTTGTGAACAAGGAAACCGGCAGTGCGGGCTTTCAGGTCAAGGCGATGTCCCCTGGTATTTCCCCTGATATGCAATCAATGATCTTGCGCTTGATTGCCTATCGTATTCCCCCGACGCTCAACGAATATGAAATTGAGCGACACCCGATAGCGCTGCGCTACTACTATAAGGACCCGCATGAGTCTATCCTGCTCTGTAGTCAATCGAACGGGAATGATGAAAATGGCCGTCCTGGTAATTTCTTTGCCCATACCCTGGTGATGGAGCCTGATGTCTTTACAACTGTACCGCCGATCCTTTATTGGCGCAGTCCGATATGGCGTATCAGGGACCCTGGAAACCGCGCACAGCTTGCGTCTCTGACGAGCTTTGATGAAGAGCCATCGTTGGACATCGATAGGGTGTGGGAGTTTCTTGCTCAAGGCCCTCGGAGGAAGCACTTCTACAAGCTGATGTCTGCGGTGGTGCATAGCACTACCACGCAGAGGCGTATTGTCATTGTCGATAGCGCGGATAATGTCGCGCTATGGATTGCGGCGGTAAGCTGCATGCTGCCACCTGCCTATCGACCGCTGCTGAGCTTTGCCACCTATCACCATGATCCCTACCAGGCGCAATTCATGATTACGGGCACGACGAGCGATTCCTCGTTTCGTGCCACACCCGAAGAATATATGAGTTTTTTCATCTTGAATACCGAATTGAATAGCGAAACGGGCAAGATGAGCGTGGTAGAGGACTCGCCTTATGCCAGGATGGCTGCGCAGGCTACGCGCGCTGACCTATATGAACAGCAGACTCCTCCCGCTGTTCGCCATGAGTATGCGACGTTTCCCCTTACCCACACGTATTGATGAGCAATTAGACCTGATAGTGCAGTACTTTGCACTCATGCAATCGCCACGTCAGGGGGCCTTGACAGTCGCCGAATTGCAGGCAGTGAGACTTGCTCTCAATGGATTTGAGCAACTTAGTTCTTACGATGAGGACGATGTAGAAGACCTGCGCCATTTGGCGCGAGCCTTCTCGGCAGCTTTCAAGTCTCAGCGCAATGATGATGATTTCGTTAGAGAGTACAGGCGGGTGGTACAGTTGCAGAAGACACATAAGATAGCGACCGAGGAATATCTGCTCAACGAACTAAGCGATGTCACAGAGTTACTGATGAGTGGGAATGCATCCATTGTTGCATCCATTGAGGAACTGAAACGGGCACACGGCGAGCAATTGTTTGTCAAAGTCGTCAATAATGCAGCCTATTTGCACTACCTGACGCAGCTCACAGAGCATGCAAATCCATCCCAACTGCAACTTATATGGGAGCATCTGGGCAGGGATATCCGACCAGACTCGCAGAGTCAGAACCTGTTATTGACAAGCCTACACATGGTAGATGGGCTATGGCGAAACAGGCCTAAAGAAGAGGGTGCTGCGCTAGCAAACGCTATGAAAGACGCGATGGCAGAACAGATGCAAGAATGGCTCAAGCTTGCCGTGAATATCAATGCCAGCCTGCCTGATGGCGTGTTGAGACGTTTCTACTATGTCCTGGTGTCTAAGCTGCTACTGGATGAACGCCTGCCATATCGTGACATTGTGGCACCAGTATGTCCAGATATCGTTTGGCAGGAACTCAAGTATGATATGCGTAATACCGACCCACGGCAGGGCGTGGCAACGCTAGAAATGTGGGTGAGACATGCAAGACAGCAGCAATACGAGCCTGGATCGATAGTGCAGCAGGGGTTGGACGCACTGCGAAGTCGCTGTACTCCGGAAGAATGGCGCATGCTGGCACCGAAGATTCTCATCAACCCGGAGCTTGCGTCGTTGCCATGGGAATTGGAAGCCAGTCTCGCCAAGATTTCATTGTCGGAGCTCTCTCTGAGCCGGTTCTCATCAGCAGAGGTTGAACTCTGCAAAAGATACCGGAATAATTCCGGTCCGCCGGAAGAGATACGAATGGTGATGGATGGTATCCTCGCGATGTTGAGTGGCGAGTTGGATCAAGACCTGGCGAGTCGGCTGCACCAGCATTTCGAGAGGATATCGTTAAGGGTATATAAGGCTGAAGTCGAAAAATTCATGACAGAATTTTTCAAAGCGCCTCATATCGAGCCCGATGCACACTCACTGATGGTTTGGGCGCTCCACACGATTACCTATAACGATATTTTCTGGCAGTCATACTGGAGCGTGTTCGTGGATATGCTGACAACCCCAGCGCGTGCCGAGCGGGCCACCGAAGTGCTGGCATTGTGGTTTGATCTTCCGCCCGCTAGTCCGCGCATGGGGTATGTAGCCCAGAGCTTCTTTTTCATGCTTCCTCAGACGATCGAAGACGTGCGCAGGGTGCGAGGCTTCTTTGAAACAGCTCGTAAGATCAATGTTTGTGCTGAGCAGTATCAGTGGTATCCGCTGGTACAGCCCTTCTTCTCAGAGCGAAAAAACATGCTCACCTCCATTGGTCAAAATCTGGCAATGCGCTTCCAAAAGCGTAATCAGAATTCCGAGGAGGCACAGGCACTGGCGCAAAAACAAGCGTTCGATGCAAAAGTTGCAGCGCTTTTTGGGTGCAAGCAGATAAAGGAATCTCATAGCCAATACCTGCCCGCTCTCTACTCACTACAGCAGCGGGAGCAGTTCTGGTCGGCGTATTGGGAAGGGTTTAGCGGTGTGCTCGTTTCACGTGATGCTGATTATGCTCTGGAACTGCTGTCCTTCTGGTTTGATGACTCGTTCGAGGACCTGGAGCGTGTGCCGCACGTGGTGTATGATTTCTTCCTTAGTTTGCGCGAGGTGCTCGAAGTAGTACGGAAAGAGCGCGGATTCCCTGAGACGGCGCAACAGGTACATACCAGGGTAGCGCGCCAGCGGCCTCTCTGGTATCCATTAGTGCAGAACTTTTTCTTAGTGCAAGAGAAGGGCCAATCAGGTATAGGCTGGCTGAAACGAGGCTAGCTTAGGGCGACCTTTCTCACACTGAGATATTCGATCATGTAGGCAGAAAGGAGGGTTGACATGGATGAAGGCTGTGCATGGGTTATTGGTATAATCGTTGTCTTAGCCGTCGGGGTGGCATTTGTCGTATACGTTGTGCTGCCGCTCAGTACTTTCATACTGCTGGGTATAGGTATAGCAGGGGCGGTATCAGGTGCAGGCGTTGCCCTATACAACTTTTATCAGGTATTGATTGAGGCCCATAGGACTGTAACTTGAGTAGGGAGAAAAAAGATGGCGATCTATGAAATCCAGCCTGCATACAAAATCTACGCGTTTGATCGCGGCTGGCGCATCATGCGTTATGTCACAGAACACCTCTTCAAACGCACCGACGTAGCCGCTCGCTGGTGGTTCAACAAAGCGCAGGATTTAATTCGCTCGACAGCTTCTAAAGGGTGGTTTATCAAATACTGGGTCTACGTCATTGTAGCGGGTATGTGGTTAGCAGGAGCTACGCAATACGTGTCTGCTATGATCCTTGCAGCCGTCTTTCTGGCTGTACAGGCCGTCGTTCTTTCTGCGTGGGTGGGAGTTTCTGTAGTGATTATGAGCCTACTGGCGGTATGCACGTTCACGCATAGCAGGTTCTATCGTATCTTCTTCCGTTGTCCCGACTGTCACAAGGAAATGCCAATCCCTACCTACATCTGCCCAAAGTGTGGCACAGAGCACACTCGACTCTGGCCAAGTATCTACGGCATCGTAAAGCATCGCTGCAAGACCTGCGACATGAGACTTCCGACGCTTGGGCCTCTTGGGCGCAACAAGATAAACCGCATCTGCCCCCACTGCCGTCGTCCTTTGAATGTGGGTGTCGGAGGAGGAACCAATATCCATATTCCCCTGGTGGGTGGTCCTTCCACTGGGAAAACCAACTACATAGTGATGGCTACAAATGAGTTCAAACGGACGTATGAAACTCTCCATCACTATGCGGTTACCTTCACGGATGAAAACCATAAGCGCAACTTTGAGGCGAATCTCCAGCGTCTATCTCACGGACATGAACTTTTGAAGACATCAGACATTGTCCCGCAAGCCTACAACCTTGAGATCAGGGCACCGGGGGCATGGGTGCCCAAGTTTGCTTATGTCTACGACGCTGCAGGAGAGGCGTTCAACACGAATGTGAATACCAGTCTTCAGGAGTATTACAAGTATATTCATGGGGTTATCTTCGTGATCGATCCGTTTGCCATTGCGGAATACCGTCGTCTCCATCAAACAGATATTGACCTCGTTCGTGGCTCACTACGCCCCAGTGCATTGAACGTCATGCAGGCTTATGAACGTATGATGCAGATGTTCGAAGCCTCGATAGGTATACGCAAGGGAGGCCGCTACACACAACCTATAGCGATTGTTATGACGAAGGTGGATGCGCTCAACCTGGAATGGGAGATCGGTATGCCTGCTGCGCAAGCATTGATGGCGCGTGACTCGTCGATTGTCTCAGAAGAGGATGCCATGAGTCTTCTCGCGCGACACTTCCTCTATGACTATGGCCTGGGTAATTTTGTACGCGATGTCGAGTCACAATTTACGAATGTCAAATATTTCTCGTGCTCTGCTCTTGGCCGTTTACCATTACAGACAGATAAGCGCAGTTTTCAGCCTATTCGTGTCCTTGATCCTCTGGTGTGGTTGCTAGTTAACGCTAAAGCCATTAAACCTGTTCAAAGTCAGCCTCGCCTGCCGAAGGCAAGGCCTATGGTCATCCAGCAGATGCAAAGGCGATAGGTAATAGCTATTTGGGAAGAGGTAACGGGATAGATACGTTACCTGGGAATCCGGGAATATGAACGATTGCAAAAATGTTTATCTCCATGTATACTGACATTGACTGGGGGCCCTCGTGGTGGGTAGTTACGAAGTTTGCGTTAGCGCCAGGGTGGCTTCTCGTCGGAGATTGAAATTGTATGCACCTTGTCTACCCACCACGAGGGTACCGAGCGAACGCGCGGCCGTGGGGGAGCAACCTGAAATGTAGTGGTACCCACGTGCTCGATAAATCGGATTGCTGATGTGCCCCCGGCACGTCGGTCGCAATCGCTGCGCGTCTACCGGGTGCCAGGTCAGGTGGCTTACCTCACAAGGACGTGCTCGATAAATCGGCACTCTACTCCCTCCGCACGGTAGACATCGATTGAACCGTGTTTTTTTATTCTCCTGGAGGGAAAGTATTGATCAATGACCCGGAGACACTGACCGGTGTGGTCTTGAATGGTGGACATGGCATTTATGATGTCCACACTGATAATGGTATCCTGCGCTGTACGCTGCGAGGAAAACTCAAAAAAGCCTTTGCCCAGGCCCAATCGGCAAAATCTGTCAGCAAGGTACGCCCGCGTTACGACAAAATGTTCGACGCCCCACACACTCAACGCATTGAACGCCGTGAAAAAAGCGCGGAGGCATTGCCCATACGCCTGACTGTTGGCGACTATGTGAAGCTGCGCCAGCTCGACACCCGTACCGGCATGATCGAGGAGATTCTGCCTCGTCAGAGTGCTTTATCGCGTAAAGACGCCGCCTCAAAAGCCACCAGACCCATCGAGCAAACGATGCTTGCCAACCTTGACCAGGTCGTGCTCGTCTTTGCCACTATACAACCTGAGCCACATTTTGGTATGCTTGACCGCTACCTTGCTATCTGCGAGTCAGCAGAGATTCGTCCGCTGATCTGCCTGAATAAGGTTGACTTGCCACATGATCCGAGTGTGGAGGAAGCGGCAGCCTTATATAACGGACTTGGTTACACGGTGATCTGGACAAGTTCGAAAACAGGAGAAGGGATCGAGACCTTGCGTTTCCTGCTCAAAGACCTTACATCGCTCTTCAGTGGGCCATCGGGAGTGGGCAAGTCATCGCTGGTGAATGCGATTGAGCCGGGTATGGCCATTAAGACGGGGCTAATTAGCGATGCGACGGGCAAGGGAAAGCATACCACGACCGGCTCGCAGCTCTACCCGCTGTCGGGTGGTGGTTGGTTGGCCGACTCAGCAGGTATTCGCGCTCTGGCACTGTGGAATATCGCTCCCGAAGACCTGGCACGATGCTTTGTTGAGTTTCGCCCCTACCTGGGCGAATGTTTCTATTCTGACTGCCTGCATATCGATGAGGATGGGTGCGCTATTCGGCAGGCGGTGGATGATGGCATTATTAACGAGCGACGTTATATGAGTTATGTGCGGATTGCGACGGGGGAGGAGAGGTAGTTTTCTCTCGCTTCTTCTATCAGAGCTCGTACCGCCTCCTCATCCTGCTCTTCGAGAACAGTGCGCGGGTCCAACAACAGCGTATCACGCTGGATACGCACGACAATCGGAATACGCCTTGAGCGCAAACGTTTCGCCAATTCATCCAGCGACAAAGGAACATGTGCGGCATCGAGTGCCAGTAAGGTCGTGGGCAGCGTCTCGCCGGGGAGCGAGCCGCCGCCAATGGTTGACTCACCGCGCTGCACACGGGCTGCAATACCTTGCGCCTGTAGCTTTGTGACCCAACTTGTAGCACGGCTGGCAATGTGCCTGGGCAGGGCCGAGATCATACGCCAGATGGGAATGTGCGTCTCCACTTCGTCACGCTGGTAGTGACGCAGCGTTGCCTCGAGAGCCGCCAGGGTCATTTTGTCGATGCGCACGGCACGCATCAAGGGGTGTTTAGCGATACGTGCCAGTACAGCGGCCTTGCCCACTAGTATGCCTGCCTGGGGGCCACCAAGCAATTTGTCTCCAGAAAAACACACGATGTCTGCACCTGCCGCGATACTCTCCTGTGGCGTTGGCTCGTGTGCGAGTCCATAGTGTTCGCTGGCAAGCAAGCATCCACTGCCAAGATCGTTCATCACCAGCAAACCATGTTGATGGGCTAGCTCTGCCAACATGTTCACCGGGGTCGACTCTGTAAAGCCTGTGATCAGGAAATTGCTAGGATGTACCGTCAGCAATAGGGCTGTGCGTTCATTGAGTGCATCCGCATAGTCACTTATACGTGTGCGATTCGTCGTGCCAACCTCCACCAACTGGCAGCCACTTTGCCGCATGACGTCGGGTACGCGGAACCCGCCACCGATCTCGACCAACTGTCCGCGTGAAATAACGACCTCGCGCCCCATCGCTAAGGCGCTCAAGGCCACCAGGACTACCGCCGCATTATTGTTTGTCACCAGCGCATCCTGGGCGCCCGTCATTTCGCATAGCAGCGTTGTCACATGGGTGTAGCGCGAGCCGCGTTCGCCCAGGTCCAGATCGTACTCCAGGTTGGAGTAGCCACCTGCCACCTGCTGCACCGCCTGTAGCGCCTCCGCGCTTAGGGGTGCGCGTCCCAGATTGGTGTTGATGATGACGCCAGTAGCATTGATCACAGGTCGCAGGTGAGGTTGTTGTTCCGATTCCAATATATGTTCCGCTCGGGCTAGAAGATCATCGGGTGAAGGGCATACAGCACCATTATGGATAGCTGCACGCGCCTGCGCGATACTGGTACGTATAGCACGCAGTGTTGGGCCACGAGAGAATTGCACGATCAGTTGCTGCCCGGCAGTAGACTGCAGCAGTTCATCAACGGAAGGCAATAAGCGAAGTTGATCCTGTCCAACGCTCATCAAAACTCCGTTCTGGATACCCGCCTCAGGTCCTCACACGGTGGACACCTGTACCCCGAGGAAAGAACGCCGCCCGCAGGCGGAGCGGTTTTGGTATGGGGACCGCTCAAACCCCCACCACGCAAGGATTGCTCCCCTTGTGGGTAAAGTTGGCCTCGTCGATGATATCAGGCGGCACTTCCTCTCGACACTGGCTTAACCCTGCTAGACCTGGTTAATCGAGAGGTTGTAGAGCAGCGGACTGGCCGCGCATCCGCAGGTACGAACTTTGGCACCTCCTGATATCGTAGCCCGATAGCCGTTTCCCGCCCCACATGGGCTAGTTAGGAACAACCCTGGCTGGGACTGGTCAGGTGAGCTTGTGGAATGGACGGGTAGAAATCACCCCCGCTCCGCAAGCCCGTCCCGTTCACGGGACAGGGTTCCTGACGAGCTACCCACTCTCCATAGTCTGTAAAAAAGGAAGGATATTCGGGGGACACTCCCCGCGCCCCCGGCAGGAGGCTGCGCCCCCTGCACCCCCACTAGAGATAGAGCTAATGCAATGAATAATACAGGGTGATGGCAAGACTGTTAGCAACCTTCGCCATAATTGCACGCAGGTCAGCCTCGTTGAGCTTACAGATGGCATATTGATCAGCTAGCAAGGTGCGTAGGACTGGATACATCAATTCTGTTTTCACCAGGCTATCTGTATCAAGCAGAGGATAATCTCGTTTCAGGAGCAGGTGATGATATGGGCGGAGCTTACCGCGATACGAGGTTAATGCCACAACATTCACTGCACCAGCGTGGCGACAGAAGGGATCACCCGAAACTACAAGCGCCGGATGCCAATCCAGGATGCGCTTTTCCTCAATGCCTGGTGGGAGAGATGCATAGCCAAAGTTTACCCAATACACCATACCGAACTGCACGGGCGTTTGATAGGTCAGTGCATCCGGTGTAAGATCTGGTGGATGAGGCATTGCTAGCTACATATCTTCTGTTTCAGAATACAATTACCGACTCGCAAAGGCTACTGATGAAACGAGGGCAGGAGCATCACTGGATTCTAGCTGCGCTTGAAAACAAGCACACGTAAGTGACCAAGAGCGTGCAACAAAACTTAGCCGCTCTTCACGTTCATCCTGACTTTCTTCTAGGAGGGAAACAGTGATCAGTTCCATCTCATGCTGATACTGTTCTGCTAGTAAGGAAGATCGGCTAAAGTCACAATTCGTCGCCATAATAGTGTACCCCTTCGTTCCAAATTCCAAATCGCCATACAGAGCTATAAGGTAACTATTCAGGTACCTTTCTCACGCCGCCTGCGGCGGCCCTGGAAAAAGAAGGGGATTTTGCGGGGACACCCCGCGCCCCGGCCAGGGGACTGCGTCCCCCGGCACCCCTACTGAATAGTTACGCCATAAGGCTGTGAAGCCATGGCAAGAATCACAAACTGTATGAGGTGTAGCTGTTTTGTCTAACGTTGGTGAGCATAGTCCCCAATGGATGGTGTTTTCTGACACGCTCCATTTGTTCTGTTCCGTGAGCATACTACCATATCGTCAATGCAGCGTCAAGAGGAAAAACTATGGAGAATCTTGTAGTTGATCCGTAAGACGTCTCGTCACTTCAATCCTTTCGACAACCATATCCAGCGTTGGAATGCCCGTGATGCCAATATGTTCAACAGAGAGAGCGGCGGTGCAGTTTGCGAATTTGACTGCCTTGCGTGGATCACCATACTTGTGTAGATAGAAGAGGAAGGCGGCGGCGAAGACGTCTCCTGCGCCTGTTGGGTCTACTTCAGTGATGAAATAGGCGGGAAAATGCTCAGTGACCACGCTGGAAGAGCGTCGCGCCGTATCGTCCGTCAGTGGCCACCAGCAGGGGGACGTGCATGCTCCAACGAGCCAGCATAGCATCAGCTTCTTTACGGTTGCCATCGGCGAAGGGGAGAAGGTCATCATGGCTGAGAATGAGCACGTCGAGAGCAGGTAATACCTGCTCAGCAGCACTCCAGGGGGTCGGCCAGACGCGTCCATCGTCGTCCCAGCGACGCAGCCAGCCCTGGGGAGTGGCCGCGACAAGAATTCCCTGGCGGCGTGGAAAAAGCGTCACACATTCGGGAGTCAATTCCTGAGCCAGCGGCCCAAGCAGGACAACCGGTGCGGCGCGCCAGGATTTAGGGACATCCTCAACCTGTATCTGCTCTGCCCTGGCATGCAAGTATTGTGTACGAAAGCCCTCGTGGTAGCGATTAGCAAAGGTTGTGGTTGCTGCCGATGGCCGCACAGCCAGGCCTATGCCCGGCAGATGGTCAGGTAATTCGCCGATGAGTTGCGCATCCGCACAGGTGACGATGGCCGCCACTAATCCTAAACGATAGGCGGTCAGGGCAGCAAAGGTTACGGTACCACCGAGTGAAAACGAACCGTCAGCATTTACATCCCGTGTCACATGGCCAATGGTGAGAAAGTCGGGTATACCGCCCCCTTGAATGGGTTGGAGAATAGAATGCATAAATTCTCCATTCATACAATACGTGCTGGATATTACCTGCCCCCCAGGCAGGGTCTCCGCACTCTAGCGACCAGGACGTTTCAAGGAGATAACGACACGTCGTTCTTCGCCTTCGCCGATACTCTCCGTACTGATGTCCTTGCTGTCAGAAAGGGCGATGTGGACGATACGCCGCTCGTGTGGAGGCATTGCCTCAAGCGCGATGGACCGACGATAGTTGCGTACTTGCTGTGCCACACGCAACGCAAGCGAGCGTAAGTTCTCCTCGCGGCGCTCACGATAATTTTCCGCGTCTACAATGATGCGCATGCGATGCTTGGTACGGTGCCCGACAATCAGGCTAACAAGGAGTTGTAGGGCTGAGAGCGTCTCACCTCTGCGGCCAATGAGCAATCCCAGGTTTTCGTTGATGCCCTGGATATTAAGCGTGAGTGGCTCGGTAGAACGCACCTGAACAGTCGCGCGAATATTCATGTAATGTAAAATATGTTGCAAGACATCGACGGTAATGTCGACATCCTCGCGGCTTGGCTTCTCAACGTCCTGCATCTCACCATTGACAGCGCCGACCTCAACCAGATCGGCTATTTGTGCAGTTGCTAGTGCGGAACCAACCGGAGTTGGGAAAAATGGCGTTGGCTCCTCTCCTTCCATCTCTTCATCTTCTTCCATCTCTTCTTCGTCGAACTCTTCCTCCTCGAACTCCTCTTCGTCCTCGGCATAGACTTCCTCTTCTGGAAAGTCGCCTTCAGGGCCAAGGATGGCATCGGCCATTTCAGGGGTGATGACAGCGCTGGAGCTGACGCCGATGTTGCTGGGCCGTGCAGTGACACGCACGCGGGCATCCCTGCTGCCCAGACCGAATGCTCCACGAGATGGCTCCTGCAAGACCGTGATCTCTACTTCGTCACGGCGTTTTCCCAGGCGTGCAAGAGCCTGTTTGACGGCCTCATCAACACTTTTGCCACTAGCCTCTATGCTTTCCACTGCTTTCTTTCTCCTAAACTATACCCTCCCTGGTGCTCGCAAGGGGCACCAGTATATTCGGCGGTGTACTGGTGGCCCTTGCGGGTACCAGGGGCACCAATATGAGCATTAGCGACGCGATCTATTCGAGGCGTTGCCACGACGACGAGCTGATGAGCTAGCGCCACGGGGACGTCGCCGGCCTGATGAGGAGCCATTTACATGCGAGGTTGTGCGCCCGCTTCCCATAGCTCGCCCTACGGGTCCATCGCTTATGTTGCCGTCAGCCTCTGGCTCATCCGCCTTGCGTAGGGGTTGACTTTCTTTGCGCTGATCACCGGTGTAGTTCTTCTTGCTGCCAGTAGTATTGCTTGTGTTGCTCGTACTGCCACCCAGCAGGCCAGCGAGACTTAACGGGTTAAAGAGCTGGCCCCAACCGGTGACAAAGTACTGCTGGAGGGCACTGAAGAGCGAGGTGGTGGTCCAGTAGACTGCTAAGCCCGCTGCCAGACCCCAGCCAATGAAGATGGTAATGGCCGGCATGAGGAATTGCATCATCTGCATCTGTTGTGTCATGGGGTCTTTAGAGGTAGAGGCGTTCTTGGGTTGTGACATACGCAACTGCACAAAAGTCATTATACCGGCCACAATCGGCAAGATGTGTGTTGGGTCAGGGTGCCCCAATGAGATGTGCCAGGCCGGATTGAGGAAAGTGAACCAGTTCAGGTAGAGATCCGGTAACTTTGCAAAGTGGGGCAGAAACGGATAAATGATGTCATTGATACCTGTGCGTTGTGCATTATGCAACACAGGATTTCTCAGTACCGTGTTTAATGCGTAGAACAAACCATAGAGGACGGGCAACTGGATCAGCAGAGGGAGACATCCTGCCAGTGGGTTAACGCCGGATGCCTTATAGAGTGCGGACATCTCCTCCTGCTGCTTTCTTGGGTCTTTGGCATATTTCTTGCGGATCTCTGCTATCTGCGGCTGGATCGCTTGCGTTGCTTTAGACGATTTGAGCTGTTTCAATGTCAGTGGGTAGAGGACCAGGCGGATGAGGATGGTCATCACGATGATAGACAGCGCGAAATCACCAAAGAGGTGATAGAGCAGCATCAACACATTAAAAATGGGATAGGTAATGATTTGTTCAAAGATGTAGCCTATTGGACCGAATATTGGACTGAATATCTGCACGGGGTTTCTCCTGTCTTCCCCTTGATCTAGTCACCCATGCGTTCTGGGACTGGATCATAGAGATTGCCGCGATAAAAGGGATGACAACGTCCAATACGCTTAATGGTCATCCATCCTCCACGGAAAAAGCCAAAACGTTGAATGGCCTCATACCCGTACTGTGAGCATGAGGGGGTGAATCGACACGACGGAGGTAGAACGAGCGACAGCGTATTTTGATAAAGACGAAATCAGAAAAAGTGCGATGTACTTCACCGTCGATGTCCTTAGTGTTAACCTGGTGGGAGCAAGCCTGACGATTCCCGTTTTCACGACTCTCACCTACCGTCTCACTCCTGCCCGTTTAGTGACGATGCGAGCAGTCCCGCCCGGTGCAACAGAGTGGTAATGTCCTGTCTAAACATATGTACATCAGCCGCGATAGCCTGGTTTCTTGCACGAAACACGATATCCCATCCAGTGGGAAGGGAGTCGAGCACAGGACGTATCGCTTCGCTGAGTAAGCGTTTAATATAATTACGTTCTACAGCCTGTTTTGAGATGCGTTTACTGACCACGAAGCCAATACGCAATCTCCCTACATCATTTGGTAGCCACGCCAGGATCAGCAGTTGGGACTTCAGGCTACGCCCCTGCTGCACGACCCGCTGAAACTCATTACTTTTTCGTAGGCGTAGCGCACGGTTGAGTGCCACAATCGTCTTAGATGGTGAGCTTCCAGCGCCCTTTGGCGCGGCGAGCCCTGAGAACGCGACGACCATTGCGGGTTGCCATGCGCTTCATAAAGCCGTGTTCACGTTTGCGCGGAATGCGCTTGGGTTGCCAGGTACGTTTCATGAAAATGTCCTTCTTCCAGCTTGGGGTTTCCTGTAGATTATAGCGGTCTCTCTACAAGTGTCAATTCTCCTGGTGGAAAAGGAAGTACAAAGCGATGCTCAGGACGTTTTGAAACGTAGGAGCACACGACCGAGTTTGATCTCATCGTTATCATGTAGAGGTGTGGGCGTCTTGCCTGCAAGCCTCAGACGATTGAGGAACGTGAAATTCGTACTGTTTTCGTCCTCGACCATGTACTGGCCATTCTCAACAAAGATGCGAGCATGCATACGTGACACGCCGCCTTCTTCTCCCCCATGAGGGGTCAGGTCCACATCGGGGAAGATGTTGCTAACAGCATCCTCGCGACCAATGACGATGTTATCTTTTCCACTCAGGTCAAACTCTTGATTGTCTGTCTCCACGATCAGCCGTGCATTCAATCCTGCAGGAGCCGCGACGGGAGCTGCTACCTGGTCAGGAGCGGCTGGCGGCGCCGGGGCGGGAGTTACAGGCATAGCTGCTGCAGGGGCTGGTGCGCCTAAGAGGCTGACACCACAGTTGGAGCAGAAAGCCTCACCGGGGGGATTGATTGTGCCACACGATGGGCACGCCTGGCCACCTGTTACTGGTGCTGCCGCAGGGGCTGGCGCCGGTGGAACGGATGCAGCGGGTGCCGTCGCGACTGGCGCGGCACCTGCCAGGGGCTCACCGCACTCATCACAAAAGGCGGATCCATCGGGATTTTCATGATGTAACGAACAATATACTGGCATTGTACTATGACCTCCTATAGTAACGTACTCTCGATCAGAGTGTACTCTTGATCTGATCCACTAATTTTGACGACCGAAAAAGGTATTGTGTAATCCAGCCGTGAGGCACGGGATTGAAACGCGCTCCGCAAGCTTCGCTGAGGCCCCTATGGTTCGATGTCGTCCAGGCGCTGTGTCAGTTTGCGTGTCTTGTTGCCAATCGATTTTACTTGCTCCTGCGATATCTGCTGACCCTGATTGATCTGCTCCAGGGCAGCGCGGGTCTCATCGTCAAGGACGCGGGTCACGCTTGGCGCCAGGCGTGTTGTCGCTTTGCCTGTGCGCTTATATTCATCCAGGACGCGGGTCACCAGGCGATGGGCATTGGCCTTTTCGGCAAAGTTCATCACGTAGGCATTCACTTGTGCAGCCTCATTCGCATCATTGGTAAAGGTCACCTTGATATCATCACGTATGCGCTCACCTATCAGGCTAGCGATAGGCACATCATAGGTGAGTTCGGCCTGAGCGATGCGGAACAGGCCTGCCGGACGCGGGTCTATCATCAATTCTACCAACACTGACTGCGAGTGATCCCTCTCCAGGTCGCCCAAAGGGACAACGATCTGGCGATCCTGGAGCACGGATTGACCAAGGTCGCTGATGATGGGCAGAACTTTGACTGCTTTTTTAGGGGTAACTCCTGCCGGAAGGCGTAACGTTAATGTCGCATTGCGCACAGCCACGGCCACAGCACTCTGTAACTGCTGCTGGAAGACAGTCAAGGCATCCCCCGGATTCCGGATAAACTCAGCAGGCATACCACCACTCAGTTCTCCCACATCATCCAGCAAGCTTTCATCCCAGTCTGACCCAATGCCCAGGGGGTAGATGGAGATATTGGCCTCTCTGGCATCTCTGGCCAGTTGGCGGCAGCGGTCAGAGTCGCCATAGGTTACACCATCGGTGAGCAGGATCATACGATTGATGGCGTTGGGGATATTCCAGCGGCGTAACTCGTTGAGCCCCTGGATCATGCCAAGCGACATCGCAGTGCCCCCGGCATCGCGGATACGATCAATGGCAGCCTTCATGCCAATGGGATCATTGGCGGGCATAGAGGGAATGATGACCTGAGATGTATCATCGAAGATCACCACAGAGACATAATCGCTTGGCTCTAAGCGATCGAGCACCATCTTGACGGCTTCTTTGACATTATTGAGTTTGGCACCCTTCATGGAGCCAGAATGGTCAAGCACAAGAGCAAAATTCAGTGGCATACGCACCTGTGCCATCATTTCTGTGGGCTGGGCTTCCAATAATACATAGGCGACCTGGCTTCCACCAGTGACGGGCATGAAGTCTTTTCCTACTTGGTATGTTAGTGTTACCTCACCAGGCATAATCTATGAGCTCCTTTCACGTTAGGCTGGCCTTAGTATACCATATCAGTGCACGAAGACCAGGACTGCACTGATGTTGTCTTCGCCACCGTTGGTATTAGCCGTTTCAACTAACTGATCACAGGCTGTTTGGGGGTCGGACGCGGCATTCAATATACTTTCAATCTGCGGATTGCGTACCATTTCCCACAAGCCGTCAGAACAGCTAAGAACGATATCGCCTGGAAGCAATTGCTGCTTGAAGATGTCGATCTGTACATTCAGTTTGTCGCCCAGGCTACGGAAAATTTGACTGCGCTGTGGATGCGTGTAGACATCATCTGGCTCGATCAGGCCTCCTGCCACCAGTTGCTCCACCAGCGAATGATCATTGGTCAATTTGTAGAGCTGCCTGCCACGCAACATGTAGGTCCGACTGTCTCCTACATTAAGTATATACGCGTGGTCACCTACCACCATAAAACCCGTAATGGTCGAACCCATATCGGTTTTGTCGCGTTCGTTCACCTGGCAGAGTGCTATGTTAGCATCCTCAACTGCGCCACGCAGGAGTGCTACTAATCCATCTTCATCGAACGGCTTGGGGGCTTCTCCCTCTTTTTCAGTGAGCAGAGGTTCTGCGAACAACTCGCGCACCATGCGTTCTGCAATGATGCCGATCGTCATTCGACTAGCGACCTGACCGTTGTCATGTCCTCCCAGGCCATCGGCGACAATGAACACCCCTGATGGTTGTGCATTGGACTCATGTATACGCTGAAGCATTAAAACAAGGGTACTATCCTCATTTGGTTCGCTCCGACGCACATCACCGGCATCTGAATGAGATGCTGCTTGTAGATGCACGCCATTGGGGAAGTTGTTTTGTGCAGCCTGGGGCTGCTCTAGCATATAGGTGCGCCCCTGCTCCATAAAGGTGTTGACGATGGTCCCGTGGAGCACATGAGCATCGGCTCCCGTACTCACCGTCGGTGAGTACTCATGCATTGTGTAGAAGGAGTCGAGCAGACCTGCACCGCAGTTCATACAGAATTCATCGCCCTGAGCGTTCTGCTCAGAGCCACAGTTCCAGCAGCGCTGGTATCCCTGGTGATCGGTCACCTGGTAGATATTTTCTTGTTCTCCCGTACTGACTACCTGGGTGATTTCGTAGCGTCCAGCCACGGTCGTGCCGACTGCAAGCGCCGAAAAATTGCCTGCTGGTTCCATCTCATCGGGCTGCTCAGTCTGCTCAGACTTCTCGGACTGATCAGGTTGATCGGATGATATATTTGTCACTGCGTCTCTTCCCTCTGTTGGTGTTGTCGTAGCTACTGCTTCCTCTGAATGCTCGCTTGCATCCGTTATCGGCTCCATCTCTGTTTGAACCAACGGTGGTGATGGCGTTGGAGCGATAGCTTCATCGTCATTTGTTGAAGGAGATGTTGGCACGGCTGGAGTATCTGGCTCCCGTCCCTGCTCAACCGGTGTCTGCGTAGGCGTTGGCACAGGTGTAGAGACGAGAGTAGGCATATCTGCAATATCAGTTGAAGCCCGCACCTGGTACTGCTCTTCTTCTCGCTGCCAGCGACGACTGATATAGTTCATCTTCTGTTCAGGAGTAAGGATCAGCGTTGGCTCAATGTCAGGGTCCCTTGTATTTTCTTCCGCGTGGTTCACCTCCGCGGGTAGAGGAGCCTGGTCGGCTGTTGCCACTACAGTCAGCTCTGGGTGAGCTTCCACATTTTGGGACTCTGCACCGGCTTGATTGTTGGTTGTAGAGGCCTTTGAGAATGAAGTGCCGCAACGTTTACAGAATTTCGCGTCATCGCGATTTGGTGTATTACATGACGGACAGAGCATACCTGCCCTCCTTACATAGGGACGGTCCTGGTGACCGCCCAGTATTTGAATGAACGAGAGCACCCACAAAAGGTGCCTCTAGAGTTGTTTTTGCAATCGAAGCGCCTCGGCGTTGGTCGGGTCACGCTGAAGAGCCTCCTGTAGCATTTTCCGGGCATCAGCCTTCTTGTTAGTTTTCAAGTAACACGAAGTCAAGGCCCTATAGAGTTCAGCCGTATCAAGGCCCTGCTGGCGTGCTTGATCGAGAGCATTGAGCGCCAGTTGCCACTTTCGTTCCTTCATATGTGCTAAGCCTAGCTGATACCAACCTTCCGCCAGCATTGGGTCGCGCTGCGTAGCCTGGCGCAGAACGTTGATGGCTGACGGCGTCTGAATTCATCTCCAGGTAGAGACGTCCGAGCGCAATTAAGATCAGGGCGTGATCGGGATTGATCTTGAGACCTTCCAAAAAATAGGCCTCGGCCTCACGTTTGTAGCTCTGTTCCATCGCCACCATCCCCAGCTGGTAGTAGATAGCCGGGTCTCTGGGGGCCAACTGCAGCGCCTTCTGAAAGGCTGCGGTGGATTGAGGATAGAGCCCCAAGTCATGGTAGCACATACCCAATTGAAAACAAGCATCCAGGGCATCTGGCTTGACTTTCGTGGCTCGCTCAAACTGTTCGGCGGCCAGGGTCAGGTTGTCAGTGAACAGCTTGTTATCCTTGTCTTTCACTGACAACCCATATTGACGGTAGGCGCGACCAAGGTTGTACAAAACATCATAGGATGACTGGCTGCGTGCCTGTGCTAACCTGAACTGGTTGATCGCCTCGACATAGTTTTTGTTATTGAGTTGCTGTAGGCCTAGCCGATAGGCTCCATCGGGATTGCCTGGCGATGAGGCAATAACGGTAGCAACAGGCCTGGACTGTAGAGGCTGCTGGACAGGCCTTGCGCGAATTGGTGCGCGAGCAATGGCTTGTGCGCGTATTTGCGGCGGGGGCAGCGTTGCTCCCTGTGTCAGCGGTTGGCCATCGCGCTTGCAAAACTTTGCGCCAGGACGATTCTGAAAGCCACATTTGGGGCAGACCAGCCCACTGGGTACAACAATAGTGGCATTGGGTGAAACGGAAACGGCCGGGATTTGTATCGTGGTTGCCGGGGTCGTGTTGGGTAAACAGTGCATCAACGCCATGCGCATAGCTTCAGCATTCTGAAAGCGGTTCGCCGGGTCCTGCTGCATGGCCTTAATAATGACCTGCTCTATGGGGCAGACGACCGTCCCGCCTATCTGCATAGTACGGAGCCGGGGGTTCTTTGCACGGATACTCCCTGCAGGGGGGGTCTGGATCGGGTCTGGCTCGTAATTGGTCAGCAGGTGATACATCGTAGCGCCAAGGGAGTAGATATCCGAGCGGGCATCGGTCTGCACCAATTTGCCCGGGTTTTGAGCACTACGACGCTGGCCTGGCCCGGTGATCGAGCCAAGATGCTCCGGGGACGCATAGGAGATGGTCCCAAGGTTCTCCGTATTGGTACGCTTATTGGGATCAAACCTGCGCGCAATGCCGAAGTCGATCAGTTGTACATCACCATCGGGTGCTACCATGATGTTACCCGGCTTCAGGTCACGCAGAATAATAGGAGGTGTGCGCGAATGGATATAGCTTAATGCCTCACACACCTGCATCATCCAATAAATCACCTTTTCCTCATCCAGCGGGCCTTTGTTGTCTTCGAGTATCTTTTCCAGGCTGCGTCCGGGGACAAACTCCATGACAAAGTAGTAGTTGCCACGTTCTTGGAAGCTCAGGATCAGCGAAGGAATCCGCGGATGCTTGAGGTTAAAGAGCATGTCAATCTCTTTGTCGAAGCGTTCAATGGCAGTTTTGCGGTCTTCTGTGCTGGTGTTAGGAGGAATGAGCAGTTCTTTTACCGCACGGAAGTAGCCCGGTTTCCCGACTTGTTCCACTTTATAGACAGTCCCCATGCCACCTTCGCCAAGTACTTGTACGATCTTAAATTTTCCATCGAGCAAGGTACCGAGTGGGAGAGCCATACCGTCGTCTTCTCCAAGCTTTTCTACTGGGTGCTGACGTGGACCACCACAGCAGTGATATTGTCTTCGCCGCCATTGGCATTGGCCAAATCAATCAATGTATCACAGATTTTCTGAGGACTGCTCGGTACACTGAGTGCCTTCTTCAGGTCTTCATGTCTCACCATCTCCCAGAGGCCGTCAGTGCAGAGCAGCAGGGTATCACCGGCGAGCAGGTCCACATGAAAGACATCCACATCGATGTTCTTATGCCCGGCACCCAGCGAACGGTAGATCAAGTTGCGTTGTGGATGCGAGTAGACATCTTCGGGTTCGATCTGCTTCGCTTCTACCAGGCGCGCCACCAGGGAGTGATCCTTCGTGAGGGGCTTCAGTTCACCCTTGCGCAGCAGGTAGGTACGGCTATCCCCAACATTGGCGATGTAGGCTTTGTCATTGTGTATCAATGCGGTGGTGACAGTGCATCCGAGTCCACGACTAGCGGAGTGCTGTTCTCCGTAACGGAGAATGGCCTTATTGGCTTCTTTGACCGCCTCGATCAATTGATTCTCGACGCTGAGCGACACTGGGGTATCGGGGAGCTTGTGTGTTTTCTGTGATTTCGAGCTTTTCGTTGATTTGATCTTGTCGGTTGGAATCCCTAGTTCCTCTGGTGTCATCTTGACTGTTGGATCCCCTACTTCTTCAACTGACAACTTGATGGTTGGTTGGTCATACACTGGCGCAAAAAAGCTACGCAACCCTTCGCTGATCCTCTGCACAGCAAGCTGACTTGCTATCTCGCCCGCCTGGTAGCCGCCCATACCATCGGCGACAACAAAGAGGCCTCGATCCCCTCCATCTGAAGATTCGATATGCCTATAAGCCGAGTCTTCGTTTTGATCCCGTTGTTTTCCAGTATCAGTTTTATCAGCAGCGATCAGTTTGAGTCGCATAGGTGTTTTCCCCCGCTCCAATGACTTTCTTTGGCGCCATTTTCATCTCACTATAGCATATAGTTGTATCCATGACAAATAGGCTACATAACTTCCTAACCACATTAGCAAGTCTATATAAATGGTATAAGCTACGCTATTATTACATTTTCAGAAGTAAATACGAGCCACGCTCAGGAAGGTTGTAATAGGGAACTCATCCCTTCGCCTCTGTCTTCGGTCTTGCCCTGAACAGAATGCGAATTGCTGTTCCCCTGAAGCTGAAGGCCTCGCGTAACTGATTTTCCAGGTAGCGCTCATAGCCAAAATGCACCGCCTGGGGGTCATTGACGAAGAAGACGAAGGTCGGTGGGTTCACCTGTGTCTGGGTAGCATAGAACACCTTCAAAGGTTTGCCTCGAAAGGTAGCCGGACGATAGCGACGGATGGCTTCCTGTACCACCTCATTGAGGCGAGCGGTAGGGACACGTAGATAGCGCATATCAGAGATGTTCAACGCCGTTTCAAGCAATGACTGCACATGATAGCCTGTTTTTGCCGAAGTGAAGATGATAGGTGCGTAGGGAATAAACTTCAACCCTTCGGCAATGATTGTGCGGTAGCGTTCTGCGCTTGCAATCTCCTCATCGGGATCAGGCAACCTGCCTTCGCGTTCTGCGCGTCGCTGTGCCTGTGCCAGGTCCCACTTGTTGACGACAACCACGACACCCTTGGTCTTCTCATGTATTTCGCCGGCAATGTGGGTATCTTGTGCCGCCAGACCTTCGCTGGCATCGATCAGCAGCAATGCTACATCACAACGTTCAATGGCGCGACTGGCGCGTATGACGCTATATTTCTCGACGCCTGGAATGATACGTCCCCGGCGGCGAATGCCTGCGGTGTCGATAAGGATCAACTTTCTGCCTTCAAACTCCATTGTAGTGTCGATAGCATCGCGTGTCGTGCCGGGTACTTCGCTGACAATCGAGCGTTGCACGCCAAGGATGGCGTTGAGCAGGGAGGACTTGCCGACGTTGGGGCGTCCGACGATGGCGATATGTGGTGTGTCTTCCTCCTCCTCTGCCTCCTCAGTTTCCTCAAGCGGGGGAAGTTCTTCGACAATACGGTCCAGTAAATCTCCGGTGCCTGTACCCTGGATAGAAGAGATGGTGATGGGCTCGCCCAGGCCGAGCGTGTAGAATTCGACGGCATCCTGACGTCGCGCCGCGTTATCTGCTTTGTTAGCGGTGAGAATAACTGGTTTATCTGTGCGGCGCAGCAGGTTAGTGATCTCTTCATCGGCGGCGGTGATGCCGGAGCGGGCGTCGACCATGAAGACGATAATGTCGGCCTCTTCGATAGCCAGCTCTACCTGTGCCCGTACATTGCGCATAATGTCGCCGGGTTGTCCATTCAGTCCAACCTGGCCGGCGGGAATGTCGAAGCCTAACTCGAGCCCACCTGTGTCGATGAGGGTGAAGTCGCGCCCGTTCCAGTCGGTATCGCCGTAGATGCGATCCCGCGTGGTGCCGGGCAAGTCTTCCACGACGGCGACCTGCTCGTCCAGCATGCGATTAAAAAAGGTAGATTTGCCGACGTTCGGTCGGCCCACGATGGCAACAAGTGGCTTCATGTGTTCTCCTGCGGAGAAGGGCGGAGGCACGGACGGAGGCAAGCTCGCGTCCCTACCGCCCCTACCGCTCCTTCCCTCGAACCCTGTATCATAAACGAAGCACCCACAACAAGGGGTGCCCCTATGTTCAAACTATTTTTCATTTGGAGTATTATATCACACTTATGCCGCTGAGTGGGGATGCGCTTCGTTTATGGGTGTATCTCTATGCATTTTAAGCCGCGAAGAAAGACCCGAGATGGCTTCATCAGCAGTGTCCAACCTGTACATGAGCTTCTGTATATCGCGTTTGATGCCCTCTACCTTTTGATCCAACGCAATATAATTTATCAGCAGTTCATTGATTTTAATCGAGGCTTCATTAAGGACTAAGCCAAATTGCGCGAGGCTGGCAGCCATTTGCGTCTGTAGAAATTCAACTCGATGCAGTCGTTCATCCATTAACACAACCTTCGTTTCAAGTCTGCCCAGCCGCCCTTCAACTCCATCCAAGCGTCCATCAACTCGGTCCAGCCGCCCTTCAACTCCATCCAAGCGTTCTTCAACTCGGCCCAGCCGTTCTTCAACTCGGTCCAGTCGCTCACTAATGCGTTGTTCACTCGCATTGACTTCTTCGCGTACCAGAGCACCCAGGCGTTGTTCACTTGCATACACAGCAGCGTTGACTTCTTCACGCACAAGAGTGCGCGTGCGTTGTTCACTTGCATTGGTCTCTTCACGCATTATAGTGCGTATGGCAGCCAGCTCTTCATTTGTCATTGCCGATACCTCCAAATAATTTCGTTGGGATAGGGGCAGTATACCACAAGAATCCACAATTCTCAATACCAATGACATTATGGTTCCATTAAAAATGCGATATTACGAGAACAGCTCCGTCACCGATCTTCCATCGTGGATGCGACTGATTGCACCGGCGAAGAGTTCGGCCACCGAGAGCACCGTGATATTAGGGAGGCGTTTTTGCTCAGGGAGAGGCACAGAGTCCGTCACGACGATCTCTTTTATAGGAGCGTTTTTCAAGCGTTCAATGGCGGGACCAGAGAAAATGCCATGCGTGGCGCAGCAGTAAATGTTACGCGCACCATGTTCGTAGACTACATGCACCGCTTGTGTGAGTGAACCTGCCGTATCAATCTCATCGTCCACGATTAAGGCATGTTTGCTCTCCACAGAGCCAATGATGCCCATTGCCTCTGGAGCATTGCCGTTTCCGTGGCGACGCTTCTCGATGATTGCAAGCGGGGCGTTGAGGCGGTCAGCGAGCCTACGCGCTTTCTTCGCGAAACCCTCATCGGCAGAGACGATGGTGAAATCGCGCAGTTCTTTCTGTGCAAAGTAACGAGCCTGAAGAATCTGCGCAGTCAGTTCGTCAACAGGGATATTAAAGAAGCCCTGAATCTGGCCCGCGTGCATATCCATCGTGAGCACGCGATGAGCGCCCGCGACCGTGATACAGTCTGCGATCAGGCGAGCGGTGATGGGAACACGCGGTTGATCCTTTTTATCGGTACGGCCATAGGCATAGTAGGGGATGACGGCGGTGATGCGAGCAGCGGAGGCACGTTTAAGCGCATCGATCATGATCAGCAGTTCCATAATGGAGCGGTTGACGGGAGAGCTGAGAGACTGGATCACAAACACGTCGCGGCCACGTACATTATCATTGATTTTAACAAAGATATTTTCGTTGCTAAACTGAAAAACATCTGCATCACCCAATGGAATATGCAGGTGTTGACAGATAGCAGCCGCTAGTGGGCGGTTTGCATTGCCGGTAAAGACTCTCAAGTCGTCCATTCGCACCTCCTCGTTTTACCGATTATAGCATAGTTGATTCACGGATTACAGCCAGCACCAAGTAGCATGCAGTCGGAACCTACTTCTGGAGTTGAAGTGCCGAAGGGCAGGCTACCCGTAGACTGCGTGTTCCCAGCCGTCACGCTCGGCAACTGCACAGGCGGCAGCGAGACAGGATCAGCAATGAGCGTAATCCGTTGCGGATCACCTGGAAGCGCATCTCCGTTACTGGGTATCTTATTACTTCCAGCCGTCCTGAAGAGAATTGTTATCGTTTTCGGGTCTACGCCAGTCTGGATCGCGATGAAGCTGCGCGCAGCACTCACTGTCTTCCCTTTGATATTGTCCTGTATATAGACCAGTTGCGACTGCTGGAACCGATACTCAACATAGCCTGCTGCCGCAACGCTGATTGTTCCGTTCCCGTAATCAGGTACCGTGACAACTGGCTGACCAACGCGGATCGTCGAGTCGACAGGAACGTAGTTTGCTCCATATGTCGGCATCTGTTGGAGCAGCAACTGCCTGGCTAACATTTGTGCATCGCTATTGAGAAAGTAGCCAACCCTGCCTTGAGCGGTGAGGGTCACTGTGACGGTTTGGCTGGGTGAGCCAACTGGCGGCTTCCACGTTGGCGTGCCATAAGAAAACTGCACAGTATCAAGCGCGGTCGCACCGAGGGCATGGAGTTGCGTCTGTACATCGTGAGCAATCTGATACTCCAGGTTGGGACGTATCTGCGATGCCAGTTGGTAGACATCAAATTCAGAAACGGCTTGTTGACAACCGCCGAAGATTTGACAGGACTGACCACCCGTTGGTCCACTCCGTGAACTGGTTTCGCTTTTGCTGGTGTATACCCTGGCCGGGATCGATTTTGAGCCAATGTCAACTCCTGTCACCGACGGGTTTGCTGTGATCTGAAACACCTGGCTCACCAGGTGTGTCTGCGGGCTAAAATGAATGCTGACCGTTGGGAGCGTCAGCAGTTGGAATGCAAATACTCCGGACATCGTCAGAAGCACAGCGGCAGCTAGAAACAGAATGATCGGGAACCATATGCTCTTGTACCGCCCAGGGAGACGGCGTGGGCTTCTGTCGATGGGTTTGATCGGTGCAGTAGTAGTTCTGCCAGCTATCTGTGAAGAATCAACCGCCGTGGTAGGCGCGTTGTAATCCTCAAGGCTGAATGGGGCTACGGCCGGTGCAGGTGAGACGTCCACCGAACGCTGTAAGGACATCACCCCATCTCTGGTGTCTTCGCTTGATGCAATGGGGAGTTTGCGCGTTGCCATTCCCATCTGCTGGCAGGCACGCTCGAAGGCTGCCAGCACCTCCTCCGCGCTCGAGTAGCGTTCGTCGATGCGAGGAGCCATACAGCGATCCACCACGTCATCCAGCGGTTGTGGGAGGGGTACCCGTTGCGCGCGCCCTTGTTCATCGATGGGGAGTTGCCCTGTCAGCATTTGATAGAGGATGACACCGAGTGAATAGATGTCGTTGCTTGGCGCGGCAACACCGGATAGACGCTCAGGGGCCATGTATGCGATGGTACCCATCTCGTTCCCAGCAGTAGTGAGCGGTGGGCTGGCCGACGCACCCTGGGGTCGCGCGATGCCAAAATCAATCAGGCGTACATACACCTGGCCATCGTTGCCCTCATCAAGCAAGATATTATTAGGTTTAAGATCACGATGGACGACACCCTGCCGGTGGATATATGCAACGGCTTCTAGCAATGCAGAGAATAGTTGATGCACCTCTGAAAGTGGCAAAGGGCCATTTTGCAGACGGCGTGCGAGTGTACCCCCTTCGATGTAGGGTGTGACGAGGAAGAGTCGCCCCTGTTCTTCGCCAAGTTCGTACATCGGCAAGACATGGTTGTGCTTAAGGTGAGCACTGACCTCGGCTTCACGTAGAAAACGCTGCCGTGCCATGCTGTCGTGTACGAGGTCCTCACGTATAATCTTGATCGCCACTTCACGGTCAAAGGCGCTGCGTTGCTTTGCCAGGTAGACTTCACCCATGCCTCCAACGTCGATGCGGCGCACAAGCTCGTAGTTGCCGAAGCGAAACCTGTCCTGTCTCTCCATGGTATGGCCGTACTGTTCTTTCATCGCTCCACCTTAGAAAATCTGCGTTGTTAGTCCCCTATATAATTATAAGACGTATTTCATCGGCCAGATATCACAATTGGTTTCTTGCAGAAAGATGACTTTTCCTGTTGCTATAGGGTGATTTATAACATCTAAATGGAACCCATGAGTATCCTGGCCTCCCTAGAGCAGTATAGCATCTATTGAGGTGGTTGTCAGTACCTTGTGTGCATCCGGGTGTCCGTCAGATTTTTGGTCGAGCCAGACCACCCCAACCTCCCAGGGCGCAGGCAAGCTGCATTGGCACCGAGTAAATCATAACTTGAGTCGCTTGCCAGTCTTTGGTGTCTTGGGTGGGGGAGTAGGGGATGCTTCTTTAGAGAGGCGTGTCGTCTTGGGTTTGGGCTTGGAAGGCTTGCCAGGACGAGGTTGATACTCGAGATAGTGGGCTTTGCGAGTCAGGCTGAAGGTCAGCAGGAAGAGGGATGAGATGCTCAGGCACAATTTGAGGAGCCACGACCTGCAGGCGCGTGCTCTTGCGAATGAAGCCGAGGTGCTTGCCGTGGGTGAGCACCCAGTCGATAGGGTTCTGGCGTTGACGAATGAGATGGGGCACAGACTTAATAAGCAAGGGCAAGGAAACATCGAAGAGGTCAACGTGGGCCTCTGCCGCGATTTCAATGCGCATGGCTTGCAAGAGTTGCGCGATGATAAGCACCACCCACACTTGTTGCACGATGAGCAGCCGCTTGCTACTCCACCAGTGATGCAGCCCCAGCAGCTCTTTGAGGGTCAAAAAGGCCAGTTCAATATCCCATCGTCGGGCGTAGAGCGCTGCGATATCGACCAGAGAGAGCTGTGCCGGGTCCAGGACGTTGGTCAGGTAGAGCCGAAGCTGCTTGCCATCGCCAAAGCGCACCAAGCGGACTGCATGACCGGCATGGGCTCCTTTGCTGGCTCCCAACCAGACCACGGCATCCAAGATCTCGTGATGGCGATAATAGGTGTGAATGATGCGGTAGGTCGTTTTCTCGCGCCAGCGGCAAATGTAGCAGTAACCCATCTGCGTCAGATAATCGAACCACGCGAAGCTGAAATAGCCCAAATCGAAGAGGATCAGGCTGCCAGGCATCAAGCCCTCCAGCAAGCTGAGCACTTCCACTTTGCAGTTGGCCCACACGTTGCTGCGATACTGCAACAAGTCCCATTGTTGCGTGCGCAAGTTGAACCGACCGGCGATCTTGCCCGCCAAGAGCGCTGCATCCCCCGCGGGGCGATGACGCAGCGGCTCCAACCAGCGCTGCACCGCATCCAGCGTACTCTCGTCGATGCTGACAATCTCGCGGGCCCAGGCCGCCAGAGGCGTTTGCACCAGCGGGGCCAGCCGCTCTGCCAGCAGCGTCGAGTAATAGCCGGCGAGCTGCTGGAGGGGCTGCGAGTCCCCCTTGTTCCAAGCGGGTGGTCAAGGCATCCACACTCACGGCGATGGGGGCAAAGCCGCCTACCGTTTGGGTGCAGAAGAGTCGCCACCAGTCGGCGTAGCTTTTCATTCCCACGAGCACACTCCACAACAAGCTCACCCACAGATGCGCTGGCTGGATCGTTTGGGGACGACCCCGTTTCCCTTTGGCCTGCGTTGGCTCGGCCAGCGACGTCACCTCGATCCCTTCCAGCAGAACCTCTCGGGCTGCCCATATCTCGACTCCCATCTCTTGAGCGACTTTGGTATCATGCATCTGAGGACCTTCCTTTCCTGGTTCCAACCATGTTTCTGAAAGGATTTTCCTCTTTTTTGCTGCTTTTGGCAAGTCGACAAATGATTTACTCGGTGCCAATGAGGCAAGCTGACGCCCCTACTAACCACGCCCGTGCGGTTAGTAGGGGCGTCAGCTTGCCTGCGCCCTGGGGTGGGGCCTCGTTCGAGTAGATGCTTCGTGCAAAATTTTGACGCCCACCCTGTGCATCCTGGATACGTTTCAGATTTTTGCGCGCAAGGGCGAGGAGATCATGCCGAGCGAAGCGATAGCCCCTACACCGTCACTGGGCTCGGCTTGCCTATAATTTCCTTGCCTGCCGATGGTACAGATGGCGACGTCGGCTTGCTCCTCAGTTTTCCGGTCATGTAGATGAAAAACGCCAGGATGAATAGCGTCTCAATGCTATTGATCACTACGTCCGAAGGCACCGATGCGAAACCGAGATTCAACATCCAATTTTGCAGAAACTGGCCAACGGGTCCAGGAAGCAAGACCAGGGTCACTGAGCCATTCCAAACTGCGTGTTGGAAGACAGCATAGAGCCAGCAGGCAAAAGCCCGCAGAAATGCCTTGGAGTAGCCAGACTCCTGTGCATGTGTCAGATAGTACCAGCCGAGGGCTACCATCGCCGCCCCAAAGCCATGCAGCAGACCCGCGCCCGTGCGGGTGAGCGCTACATTCAGCCAGTCATGATAACCGGAACTGATGTAGAGCGACGTCTCGACGATATCGAACCCGATACCGCAGGCCAGGCCCAGCACAAACGCCTCTGCTGCACTCCGTACTCGTCCAATCAACAGCACTACAGCCAAAGGCTTAACCGTCTCCTCTACTAGAGGGGCCATCACTGCTATTGTTATGAAAAGGAGGCTATAGGCCCCGGCATTTTGACAATTTTGTACATTAGGTGTGTTGACGCACGAGACGAGATTCTGCATCCCTTGTGCGTGCGTAAGCAAAATGAGCATGACCAGGAGGACAAACTCTAGCACCCCGGCGAGAGTGACACTTAACGTGGCTCCACTCAGCAGCGCCAGCGTGAAACGTCGCCAACTCGTCTCCCACTTGTCTTTCAGCAGGGCGGGGGCATTACCTGTCCCCCAGACAGGGTCCCCCACCCCTACCATACTCGATTGGGCATCTCGGCCGTGTATAGCCCTGCCTGCACGAGTTCGCAGCCGTCGCACAGCAATTGCTGCCACCGCAAGCGCAGGAAGAACGCCAGCAAGGACGATGAGAGTGGTACTCAGCACAGGAAAAGCTACCTCTTGTCCCCTGGAGTGGAGCACAAACCCGATAACGGCGACAGCTACGTAGAGCACAAGAAAAATCCAGAACCAGGGTAGAGAGAAGTCAGCGGAAGGCTTTTTTATCAGCGAACGGATGCTGTGATAGAGGCCGAAGCTACCACCGAATATACCTACACAAATGAAGAGGGCAATCACTATAGCGACATCGAACTGTTGGCTACCATTCATTGTCTTATTGGGAAGAGCAGTAGCTAGCAGGAGTAAGCCTGTGAAGATCAATCCGATGAGCAATACCAGGCTTGAGCCGATCAAAGAACTGATGGCCATTGCCAACAGATAGCCATCTCGTTTGGGGTGTGGCGGTTGCGGTTGCCATGCATACGGGAGATAGGCATATGCGGGGTAGCCTGGGTATTGCTGGTAGACGGGCTGTGGCGTATATGCTTGCGCTTGTTGTGGATACATCTGCGGCGGGGGAGGTAAGTAAGCAGGCTGAAACAGCGGTGCCTCTGCTGGATGGGCGGCCAATGAACCTGTGACATGCTCGCGGTATGCGGGTTGTGGATCAACAGGAGCCTCGGAATGTAGGGGCAGTGTTTGCTCCTGCCTTCCAGGTGGGGCGGGCTGCCCATTGATAAGTGGCTGCGTGTCCTGTTCGGCTATTTCCCACGGTTCCCATAACTCAGAGGATGGCCGGCGACCCTCTGCAAACCGGCCGGATAGCGGCTCTCTATGTTCAGAATTCACTCGCTTTAAGCTTTCTCTTCAGCCTATCATGGCTGGTCAGGATCGATCCCCAGTGAGCGCAATCTCTCAGCCAGCGCCTCAGCACGCCTCGCCTCTGCATCAGCGCGCCTGGTCTCAGCGCGCCGGGCTTCAGCTTCCTCATTGGCTCGCCTGGCCTCAGTCTGCCTGGCCTCGGATTCCTCATCGGCACGCCTGGCCTCAGTCTGCCTGGCCTCGGATTCCTCATCGGCACGCCTGGCCTCGGATTCCGCTTTGGTGAGACGCAACTGCCCAGCGGTGTCATAGAGACGCAGGAATTCCCCATCAGGCACCAGGAAGCTCTCTAGATAGCGACTCCACAATCGTCCATCCAGATGCAGCGGCATCGCTCGCATCTCGCCTCTGCCTTTGTCCCGTTGCCAGCCAAATAGCCTGCGTGTCGTCTCTCTGCTCAGGGGGTGCTCGTTGGGATCATAGGCAAAGTACTCTCTCACCCCCATCAGCCCGTACTTCATCGGCTTCTCCTCCAGATCCTTCTTCCACGTCTCTTCCGAGGCAATCTCGAAGACCACCTGGGGGACCGGTCCTGTCTTGCCCACCCGCCAACTCCGTACAGGCCGATGTTCTACCCCTTTGATCACCGCGATGTCCGGGGCCAGGGGATACTCTTTGGAATTGGCCGTCTGGTAGAAGTTGAGATTGTCATAGATCGCACAGGCCTGGCCATGGAAGAGCCATTTGAGTACTTCTCTGAGATAATGCACCAGGTCAGCATGCACTGAGGTTTCCCCCATCAAGTCCTCCTCGGTGGGGTGGAAATCATAGTAGTATGCTACCTCGTCTTCAAAGCGTTTGGCCATGCTGCTTCTCTCTTCCTGTGTCCAGGCCGCTTACTCAGGTCTCCTACGCCCATCTGTGTCGTTCAGTCTTCGCCTCCCTGGCGAGTTAGCTCCCGATGTCTCCCGCCTTCATCATAACATACCTGCCAGGGTCCTACAAGCTATGCTGTACCCAAATGCTCCACTTCTTTCGCCTCAACCGTGCCTTTACCCAGTATCTCTTCGAGCTTTTGATGGAACTCAGGAGAATATTGCGTTGTATTATCGGCCGGCGTCAGCAACGTTTGCCATTCACCGTTCACGACAAGTAGATCGTAGCGGTCACGACCAGGGAAATTGCGGATGTAGTTGTAGACATCTTGCACGCGCATCTTGTCATCGGACAAGGAGCGTTGGTCGTAACCATTCACACGTATCGTAATCCAGATACGGTATTCTTTGCGGTTCAACTCTTCCTCACTGGCCTGAAACAGTTCGGCACTCTCACAAATGATGGTTGGCTCATCATTACGCATCTGTACCTCGCCGTGGACGATCAACACGCTATCCTCCGCCCAGAGCGTCGGGTCCTGTTCGTAGACTCTGGGGAAGACGGTGACGCTGATGGAACCATACATATCCTCCAGCTTCACAATGCACATCGCATCGCCCTTCTTGGTAGTAATACGCCGTGCCTCGCTAATCGTTCCGCCCAGCACCACCTTCTGCTTAGCAAATTCCTCGGCAATCATCGCGGTGTTATGTTTGACCCGGTCTTTCATCACTTTGTGCAGGTATTCTAGTGGATGCTCAGAGACATAGACTCCTATCAGGTCTTTTTCCCAGGTGAGCAACTGCTTGCGTGGAATCTCTTTGGCAGCGGGATTCAGGGTAAACGCGAAGGCGCTGCCCGTCTCCTCCAGGTCACCGAAGAGACTGACCAGGCCGTGCTCCTCCGCGGCACGCTGGTTCTTGCCCCAACTGATGGCACGTTCAAGCGCGTCGAGCAACTGGTGGCGTTTCCCATTAGCTAAACTATCCATCGCCCCGGCCTTAATCATCGTCTCCAATGTCCCCTTCGTCACCTGCTTCGGATCGACCCGCGTACACAAATCAGCCAGCGACTTGAAAGCTCCTCCTTCAGTGGAGCTTGCGGAACGCGTTTCAATACTTCGCACCCGCACAATCTCACCGGCCGGGCTATCGCCGACACCTTTGATGGCAAGCAGGCCAAAACGTACATTGCTGTCTTCAACGGTGAAGCCAATATCGCTCTTGTTCACGTCCGGCCCGAGCACCTGGACCCCCATGCGTTTGCACTCCGCGATGGCATTGGCAACCTTCTTAGCATCAGAAAGCTCAGTAGTAAGGGTGGCTGCCATAAACTCTGCCGTGTAGTTAGCCTTGAGGTAAGCCGTTTGATAGGCCACCACTGCGTAACTTGCGGCATGCGCCTTATTGAACCCATAGCCGCCAAAGGGCAAGATCAGTTCGTAGAGCTTCTCGGCAACGTCGGGCTTGACGCCATTTTTGATGCAGCCGTCGATGAACTTGTCTTTATACTTCTCGATCTCTGCCATGATCTTCTTGCCCATCGCCTTGCGGAACTTATCCACTTCGCCCCAGGTGAACCCGGCCAGGTGGACAGCGATCAGCAACACCTGGTCCTGGTAGACGATCACGCCGTAGGATTCTTCCAGCCACTCCTTCAGACGTGGGTCCAGGTATCTGACCTTCTTGCGCCCGTGCCTGGCATCGATGAAGTCGGGAATGCTATCCATCGGGCCAGGACGATAGAGGGCGACCATGGCGGTCAGGTCTTCGATGCGGGTAGGGCGAAGTTGCTTGATGTATTCTCGCATCTTAGCCCCTTCAAGCTGGAACACTCCCGTTGTCTCACCCATTGATAAGAGTTCGAACGCCCTGGCATTATCGAGTGGAATCTTATCCAGGTTCACTTCTTCGCCCCGCGCCTCGCGAATAAAATTGACGGCGTTCTGCAGGATGGTCAGGTTCGAGAGGCCCAGGAAGTCATACTTGAGCAAGCCCAGTTGCTCAAGATATTTCTGCTCATACTGTGAGACGCGTCCCTTGTTGGAATCCTTTGAATCGCGCAGTTGTAGGGGGATCAACTCGTCCAGTGAGTCATGAGCGATGATCACGCCGGCCGCGTGAATGCCCGTGGTGCGAACCGACCCCTCTAGCTCCAACGCCTGGTCGATGAGTTTCTTGATCTGTTCGCTCTGTTCATAGAGCTGAGCAAGTTCTCGCACCGTCTCTAGCGAACCCTTTAGTGTCACCTTGGGGCCGGTTGGGATGAGGCGAGTGATACGGTCGCCGAGGTCCTGCCAGCCCATCACCCGCGCCACATCTTTGACCGAGGCCTTGGCCGCCATGGTGTTGAACGTGACCATCTGCGCCACCCTATCGAAGCCATACTTCTGTGTGACATAGGCGATCACTTCTTCGCGTTTGTCATCGGGAAAGTCCATATCTATATCGGGCATTTCCTTACGCTCAGGGTTGAGGAAACGCTCGAAGAACAGGTGATAGCGGATGGGGTCGACGTTCGTGATGCCTAGCACGTAAGCAACGAGACTACCGGCCGCCGAGCCGCGTGCAGAGCAGCGTATGCCGCGAGAACGTGCATAGCTCACAAAGTCCCACTCGATGAGGAAATATGGCACGAATCCTTTGTGTGCAATGAGGTTGAACTCGTAGTCGAGTTGCCTTTGTATTGGTTCGCTCATCTCAGCGAAGCGTTCGCGTACGCCTTGCAAACACAGGTGATAAAGATATTCGTTCTGCGTCTTAAATTCCGGCGGGATAGGATAATTCGGCAGTTTGGCATGGCCAAATTCCAGCTTCACCTCACACTGCTCGGCGATGTGCACGCTGTTCTTCAGCGCCTCCGGCAGATCAGGGAAGAGGAGTGCCATTTCCTGTGGGCTCTTGAGATAGTACTCCTTGCTGTCGAACTTCATGCGTTTCTCATCAGTTAGTTGCTTGCCCGTCTGGATACACAGCAGTATGTCCTGTGAGTCGGCGTCGTTGGCGTCGACATAATGCAGGTCATTGGTGAGGACCAGCGGAATATGCATATCGCGATGCAGGTCGAACAGCAATTCGTTCAGCTTCCCCTGCGGAGAGTCTTGCCCGTGATGCTCTTGAATCTCAAGATAGAAATTCTCTGGCCCAAAAGTATCAAGATACCACCTGGCGGCTTTGCGTGCTCCTTCGGTATCGCCCTTGAGCAAGATTTCGGGAATCTCACCAGAGAGACAACCTGACGTCGCGATCAGCCCTTCGGCGTGCTCAGCAAGCACATACTTGTCGATGCGCGGCTTATAGTGCCAGCCGTAGGTATGGGCAATGGTGGTGAGCTTCATGAGGTTGCGATAGCCGCGCTCGTTTTTTGCCAGTAGCAGGAGATGGTTGTAGTCGTAGCGTCCACTGCGGTCGTCGATGTCATTGGCCAGGTATGCCTCAACCCCAATTACAGGATTGATACCTGCTGCTTTGCATTCCTGATAGAATTCGAGCACGCCATACATGGCCCCATGATCGGTGATGGCAAGGTGCTGCATGCCAAGGTCTTTCGCCTGTTGCACCAGCTTTTTTGTGCGGCTAAACCCATCGAGCAGGGAGTATTCAGAGTGGACGTGCAAATGCGCGAAATCGGCGTTCATAACCGGTCCTCCATCACAAAAAATGTTCTGTATTAAGGATACTCGGACAAATATTCTAAAGTCAAGTCTGTTCCCAGTTTATGAGGTGGTATTCCTCCATCTAATACAACGCGCTAGATCATGCTTTGTAATGGACGATACTTTGTAAGAGGAGACCATACAAAACCGGATGCGGGCTAGCCATCCGGTTTTGTATGGTCTCCTCTCAGGTTGATTTACGAGGAATCGGAGTCAGCATATCATTTTGGACTTTTTATACACTAAGGTGACGGAGAGGTATTTAAGCTCCTGAAAAGAGAGGAGGACAGCGTACTTTTCAGGTAAAACGAGGTCTGTCCGTCGACGAATAAACCGAAACACCTCCAGCAGCGATGGTTCTCAAGAGGCTTCCCAAGCCACTCCAGCGCTTAGCGTACAAAAAGTCCAAAATGATATGCTGACCCCTATAAGCGCAATAATGCCGCCTGCTCATGTCTCAACCGCCGCTTTTTTCTCTATTTAGTTTCAATGCTCTTTATCCAGTCAAGAAATGAGTAGGCAATCAAACGGCGACCATCGGGAGTAACTCTTAGTTCCAGAAGCTGCTCTAGATCGGAAACAGGATGCCTTGCGTTATTATTGTGACACGCATGAAAACTCATCCCTATCAAAGCTCCATCAAGGGCTGGTATTGTATCTTCCCACACCAGAACGACGGCATTGAAGCGTTGCGAGCGTCGAAAAAACTCCGCAAAGGCTACGGAAAAAATTTCATAGGCATAATGCGGATTTCTCATCCATTCCGCAGGAATACGCATATACAAAACAGCCGATCTATGCGCAGGAACCTGTGTTCTCTTTTTTTTAAGCGTATTGATAATAGTTTCTATGGTCAATGGTGCATCCTCCTTTGCAGTGACTTCCACGCTTATCGTGATCTCGTTCTTTTGTATGGTCATGTCGAAGTCCTCGCCCCTTACTCCGGTTTCGGGCATGATTTCAACTGCAAAGCCATTATAGGCAAAGAAACTTGCGATTTCTGCTTCAACAAAGCAGGGTTTTATGTCACGTTCGAGAAAGCGCTTTTTAAGAGCGTCAAGGCCTTTTGTCTTCGTCCACAACAATGTATAAATGGCATCGCCTAGCCTGTTAACGCGATTGTTATATACTATCCGCCCCGTTGGGGATTTATCACCTCGAAGGTTATGCATCCATTCGTCCGGGTCATCCCGAAATGCTATTTTCTGTTCATACCAATCCCATCCCAAAAAAAGACAAAGCAAACGGCTCGCCACAGCATGTTCCATGAGTTGCCTAACCCCGCCAGTCCTTCGTTCCAGTTCGGGTAGCTCGCCCGCGATAGATTGAAACACATTGGACATTGAGCTATGCTCTATCTTCTGCTACAATGGCATCCCATTGTCCCCGTGAGATAATCCAAAACTCACTTCCTCCACCGGCAAGCTGACCATCGCTAGGTTTGCCTATCACCTCTTTTAGCGACTTAAGCCTACTCGGATTTTGAAGCCTGTAGGACGATTGGCCCCGTTCATGATAAAAAATGCGGGAATGCATCTCCTTTGCAAACTCTCGTAACTCTGCTGAATATGGCCGACGTATGAAAGAGAGCCAATAGACAGGCCCTCCCAGATGCTCTACCGCTAGCAAGGTATCGCGATTAGGTGACATGCAATAAGCCTTTCTTAAAAAATGACTGTCTGCTATGGCTGGTCCCCGATATTCGCTCATCCAGGGAACGTGTCAGAGTCCATGACCTCCAGCAAACAATAAGATACCTCTATTCTATCTCATCCTACCAGGGGGAGGTGAAACCTTCCTGATACCTAACCGTCATCCTCAAGGCTAGCAACCAAGTGCTATAATAATAGTACAAGCGTTCGATATTGGGGGTTTTTGCAAGACGCACCGAATAGGCTCGCACTGTTACGATCACCTCGCTGTTTCGTTGTCTTCTATGCACAGGATGAGTGCGAGCCGTCACTATCACAAAAAAGAGGTTCGCTCATGACCGAATACAAGGAAATCATTGTTGCTCTCATCGCCGTGTTCGGTGCTGTGCTCCCCTACCTGCTTCAGAAGAACAAGGAATTGAACCTCAAAATTGCGGAGCAAAAACGCGAGGCATACGCCAGTTTTCTGAAGAACTTCACCGAGATAGCGGTTGCTGTCATGCATGATGAGGATGTCTCAGGAAAAGATGCAGACCTAGACCGGATGTTAGCCAGAGATCAGCTACTGCTTTATGCCAGCGACGATGTCATCAAGGCATATGATGCATGGGTTAGATATGCGGACATCGAAAAACACGATATTGACGAGGAGGGTGAGCTAGTGAGTCTCGTCTTTCTCGCCATCCGTAAAGACCTATTGGGCAAGACCAAAGTAACAAAGGAACACCTCGCCAACCTCAATCCCTTTAATCGTGGGTGAGCAGACCGCGACCCGCCCTCCCTCATCTATTTTCTGTTGGTACTTTTACTGACCGTTTTATGGACTCTGCAATCCTGTGTCGAGAACTCCTCAATCATCCTGCAAACTGTGTACGCTCTGCCGTTCGTAAATCAACGCCCGTTTGCTTGTACGTTTTTATGGGTTCCTGTATAATTAACCCACCAAAAATGCAGGAGAAAAGCAGGTGATAGTGGTAAGGGGAACATTCTACCATGACCCCCTAATTGTGCGTTCTTTTTCATGGATTCGCGTCAGCAATTGTTTGCGCTTGTTTGAAACGCACGGTAGAATCCGCTTTCGGCAAGTTTTGAATCTTTGGAATTAGTTAGGAGTATCTCATTTGCCCCCTTTTTCCAATGAAAACGAGATGCGAGATTTCCTATTCCACAATTACAGGGAAACATTCTCTGCTCTCATCAAAGGGCAAAAATCAACTCCGAAATGGGAAGCTGATAGTTTCCCGCCAGTGCGCTTTTTGATACAGCAAAATGCCGAGAGACGGATAAATGCAAGCTTGGATGCTCTGAGAGGGCTAATTCTTGAAGGAAAAGAGGTAAGACTCGACAAAACATCAGATAGCACAACAAGGATTGATCTGCTCGGTCAGTCTTTTAGAGGCGCAGGCATAATAATCATCGAACTCAAAAAATCAAAGCAAACAGAACGACAGGCATTTACAGAATTACTGGCATATGCGAATCATTTCAGCATTTTATTTCCAGCATTGGGCGAAGACAGTATTTTGTCCATTCTCATCGCCCCTATGGAAAGTCGCACTGTTCGCGACGCATATTTCCAAGAACTTGTTACTAATGGGAAGAACACTATAGCCCTTATTCCGAAGCTGCATGGCGATGATTTTTCATTAGAAGTCTATTACCCCAACGATCAATATTATAGGTGGATCGAGAATAAGATATTCCATGATTACGCCTTTGTAACTGTTGTCGCGTCGTTCCCAGAAATTGAAGGGTGGATCGACACGGATCGCGGTAACAATGGACAGCCACAAGAGCATTCCGTTAAGGCATTGAACAAAGTAGCGCTCGTAGTTGCTCAGAAACTAGAAGCTGCTGGACTCCACGGAATGGTATATGGACGTCAGCTTTGGGGGGAAATAGCAAGCATATTTCCGAATCCGAATAGTATCATAGTCAGTGTGCACAACCCATTCAATAACATTGATGATATGGCGGAAGGCCGCACTGAGGAGATTAAAGCGATTATAGGCCAACTGGTTGACGAGGACGATACTTGGCTGCGGAGGCTGAAGTCTTGCTTCGACGATCGCATCATAAGGCTAGTGCTAGAGAGCTTCGATATTTCATTCCAACAATCGGAACAGCGCTCAGTTCAACCAGAAATTTCGCTCCCGGATTGGGGAGCTTTCAAACTCAGTCTGTTGGAGGCGGTAACCTGTCATAATTTTGATCTATTTATGACTGGGATAATCAGGGAGATATATCACACGTACATAAAGCACATTTATAAAACCGGATTCGATAAAATATATTACGCCGACGATTTACCGATGTTTTCGTATGGCACACTAAATGAATTTCTCCCGATATGGGAGATTCTCAGCGGGCTTTCCTTGAGAGAGGAGGAAGAAACCGAGTGATATGTTTTCAGGCGTCCATAAATATACGTGGCCCGGCAGAACACTGTAGCTGAAATCATGAAGCTTACCGGCCTTCAAGAGCCGAATCACATTCTATAAAATATGTGGTGCTGGCAACGTTAGACCCAAGAGTAGGGTTGGTGCCAATTCCTGATTTCACAGACAATTGGCTCTTGCAAGTATCATACAATGTATGATATATTTAGTTATGAAACAGGGGAGATGCTTTTGCGGATCTTCAAAAACACATGGTTTTGCCGGTTTGCGCGGAAAGAACAAATTCATGATACCATGCTGAAGGCCGCTATCGCCAGAGCCAGGAACGGCTCTATTGATGCAGACCTGGGCGGCGGTGTTATCAAACAGCGCATTGCCCGCCCAGGCGGGGGCAAGTCAGGAGGATATCGGAGCATTATCCTGTTTCAGAAGGAAGAGAAGGTTTTTTTCATTTATGGGTTCCCCAAGAGCGGTCGTGATAACATCGAGCCAGACGAATTAGCCGATTTCAAGAAGCTCGCCAAATACCATTTTGCGCTTTCGGAAGAACAGATTGAGATAATGCTTAAGGATGAGGATATTACGGAGGTCATATGAAAACCAGAAACAAACGCTACCGTTCGGATGCCTTTGCCGCTATCCATGAATCAGCAGAGGCTTTGTATCGCGTAGGAGCTATCGACAAAGTAACCATGCGGGAATTTGATAAGACATGCCTTGAAGCGGTGGAAGATATTAAACCGTCAGAGATTCGTGCCTTGCGGGAACGCGAGCACGTTTCACAGCCGGTTTTTGCCCGTTACCTGAACGTGTCCAGAAATCTGGTGTCAGATTGGGAACGTGGCACAAGAAAGCCAGGCGGTGCGGCGCTCAGGCTTCTCAGCGTTATCCAGAAACACGGCATCGAGGCGATCGTATAACAAAAAATCAAATCCTTCTTAGGCTTTATTAGAAGGGCATACAGATGCCAAAACTTTTTACTATCCCTGAAAGCCTGAGCGCCGCACCGCTATGCTTTAGATGACGGCTGGCTCATTCATCATTCATGTTCCTCAAAAAAGTGTTTGACATCAGCATCCAGCGACAAGCACTTTTCCAGTATGGTCAAGCAAGCCTGAAGTAGCCGTTTGTTGCGTGCTTGGTTACTCACAGGCCCATCAGGGTACTTCCCGCCGTGAAACAAGTTATTTCTAACATCCTTCACCAGCCGTAACAAATATTCGGCTTCGCATTCCCTGCTCCGCTGTGAATTTGCCCGCCACTGCATGATTTCTTCAGACTCAACAAAGATTTGTTTCCGTGGAGGCTCATGAAGCAAATATGATCTGGCTTCTTCAAATTCTGTGTCCGTTATATCGGCAAGCCGAGCATCAAGCCTCTCTCTTGCGAACCTGCACCAATCTGCCGAAGCATTATTGTGATCGCCGCGCCTGACGAACCCTGCTCGCTTCAGGGCATATTCAAACCGGGAGAAAGTTACAAAGAACTGTAAGACTATCTCGCTGTTGTCCCCAGTAAGCGACCGAATTAGATCGTGGTGCGTACTCATTTCAGCAGGCTCTCCTTTCCGCTAGGCAATCCACTCGCCTGGCGCGAGAAGCCTAGTCAACATCCTCAAATTGAAACAAACCTGCTTCAAGCGCGGTGCCTACTATATTATAAACATGGATAATAATATGGGTTGTATGGATAATGAAGTGCAGGAAGTAGGTACGGGGAAAGTCTGCTACAGGCGGCGACATGCTATCCAACTGCCGCTGATATTCTAAATCATTGTGAAAATACTTCCCGTCAAGATACATATTCGTAACCTGCAATGGAGTAAGCTGTTTCCCATTGAGCTGAAAGATTATCCCATTATCCTGTTTTGCCTGCTCAAAGGATTGACGTGCTTGAGTCAGGCTTTGCTTCATCTCATCACTGGTCAGCCGTCGGAGACATATGTTAAGGATGCGATTAAGGAACACGTCTTCTTTTTCAGATATGAAAGGACGAAACGTTAAAAGGTATTCCCTCACATCCGACTCATCAGGCTGTGTTAGATTGGATTCTATCGAACCAGGAGAGTAGTGTACTCTATGCTGAACACGGAAACCCTTCCTGGCAAGCTGGGTACTTCGCAATTCCTCGAATTTTCTTATGAAAAGTTCTAGCCTTTCACGGTCTGATCGCTTCCGTTGCGCTTTCACAGACCCTTTATTGCGGCTCATTCATATATCCTCTCTGCAATCTACATGTGCTTACCTGACATATGGAACGATTTTGTCAGGCAGAGTATACCAGAGAGAGTACACCAATGCATAGATGCCCGGACAGCGCCATCTCCTCCCCCAACCTTCTATTATCGGTAGCCAGAAAGGGGAGTTTTCGCACGATGGATAAACACAATTTGCCCCAGCTCATCGCACCCGAACCTGGCGTATTTTTGCAACAGGCGAAAGAGCGTATTGCCGGGTACGCGAAAAATTCAAAAGCGGGGAACACCTGGAAAGCCTATCAATCCGATTTTGATGATTTTAGTAAGTGGTGTTCGGAGCATGGCCTTTCATTTTTACCGGCAGCGCCGGAAGCGGTTGCTGCTTATCTGATTTATTTAGCACCAATCCGCAAAGTGGCGACCATTCAGAGGCGCATTGCTTCTATCAGCCAGGCGCATACCGCATCAGGCTATGAAACCCCTACGGCTTCGGCAGTCGTCAGGCTGACCCCGAATCAGTTGTGGAACGAGGGGGCGGGTGAGTTCTTCCATCATAACCCAACTCGGCAAGGCAAAGCTCTGCGCCTAATCTAAAAGCGGTATCGCCTGATGTAGTTCCTCGAGCGTGGTGGCATGAGCAATGTAATATTGTGCGAGCCACAGCGCCGAGATGAACCAGGAGTTACCCTATGCGAGGGAGAGATCAGATATGACGCAGGAAGATGTCGTCAAGGAAATCAACCTTATCGTCTACCCATTTGCAAGCGAGCGGCTTGCAGTGCTGTCACTGCTACCATATTCACAATATCACTTGCACTACAACCGCGTGAGAGATCATTGATCGGTTTTGCCAGCCCGGAGAGGATGACTCCCAAGGCAGTCGCTCGCCCTACACGCTCCACCATTTTGTAAGCGATATTGCCGGCATCAAGATTAGGAAAGATGAGCACGTTTGCCCGTCCCTGAACAGTATTCCCAGGCGCTTTGTGAACTGAAACCTCAGGGATGAGTGCGGCATCGGCCTGTAACTCACCCTCTACACACAATGCGGGCGCTCGATTGCGCACGAACTGTAACGCCTGACGTACCTTTGCCACTGACGCATCCTGGATGGGAGTTGGGTCCAGGCTGGCGCGGTCATCACCAATGCCAGGGTGGAGGAGCGTTTGGATGCCTGGCGGCAGCAGATGGCCGAGCAACTGACCGACGTCCGCCTCAGTGAACTGGAGCAGGAGTGCCTGACCGAGTTCTTGCGGGTGCTTATCAACGAGGCTTCCGTACCTGGTGCAGTGCTACGACCGGCAGGGCTTTTCGCGGACCAACAACGAGCTGGAGCGCAGCATTCGCGGCTTACCATTTCGCGCCCGCCACCTGCCTGGTGGTGGCGTTGAGGCGGTTGAAGAGGTTGGTCGTGGCGATCATGAGGATCAGGGCCGCGAGCCCCTGCTCGTCGTAGTGCCGGGTGGCCTCGTCCCAGATCTCGTCGGGGACCGGGTCCGCCCGATCGGCCAGACGGGTGGCAGCCTCGGTGAGCGCGAGGGCGGCACGTTCGGCGTCGGTGAAGTAGGGCGCCTCCCGCCAGGCCGCCACGGCGAAGAGTCGCTCGTCTGTTTCGCCTGCCTTCTTGGCGCTGCGTGCGCCCGAGTCAACGCAGAAGCTGCAGCCATTGATCTGGCTCGCGCGCAGGTGGACAAGCTCAAGCGTCGCCGACGGCACGCCGCCCTTTCTCGTGGCCTTTAGCAGGGCGAGTATGGCATTCATGGCGTCAGGAAGGATCGTTGCTGGGTTGCTCATTCGTGCTTGCATGATACATCTCCTTTCTCACCTACCAGCGAGAAGTGGTCGACGCCTTCCTCGCTGCCTCGCGCAACGGTGACTTCGACGCGCTGCTCGCGGTGCTCGACCCGGACGTCGTGTTCCGACACGACCGCACAGCCGTGCCTGCGGGCGCGTCAAGGGAGGTCCGTGGTGCGCAGGCCGTGGCCAGGCAGTTCTCAGGACGTGCCCAGGGAGCGCGACCTGCTCTCGTGAACGGATCCGTAGGAATCGTCGTGGCTCAGCATGGTCGGCTATTCCTCGTACTCAATCTCACGGTCACACGCGGGAAGATCGTCGAGATCAACGTGGTCGCCGACCCCGCGCGCCTCCGTCAGCTCGATCTGGCGGTCCTGGACGACTGACGAGCCACCCTCACATGCTGCTTAAAAAACGCTGAGCTTACACAGCAGTTGGGAGAACAACATTAGTCGTCTCTCCAACGATGGTGGGGTGTTGAGAGCCCTTCTGGCGCAGGCTGAAGCCAAAGGGGCTGTTTGGCTGACACATGCGTACCCTGTGCGGCAAGCAACCAAGAGATGCCATGAATTGCATACAACAAGCACCGGGACAAAGTAGAGGTATCTTCCATGATTTTCCCTTACATGTAGGCGTTGAGCCACTTGAACACACTTATCCTTTTCTCATGCAGCTTAAATTTGTCAGCCAACCAGCTTTGGCACACCTAACTACTCATTTCTCCGCCCAACCCGTGCAACGCGAGCACCTTCCAATCAGTCCCCCACATCTTCGCCTCCAGCAACCACCATCGAAAACCAGCCATTCCCCTTCATTCACGAACAAGTGAAACTGCCTGATAAGGATGATGCGTGATATAACGGGAAACAAGTTTCTCTATTGGGCTTTTGTTGTCTTGAAGAGTGGTTTTCAGAAGGGAAATGGGACACCCACGGTAGGGCTAGAACAGGTGACAGGGATTGTCATGGCATTTGGTCGGTGGATACGGGCAGGATTAGACGATACTTCTAAGAAAAATACACTACCAGTACTTGATGGTGTGCGAGCCTTCGCATGCTTGATTGTGATCTGGTTCCATATTTACCGCATACCACGCGATATGCAGGTGTGGGAAACACACCCATTTGTTCATCCGCTGCTCAATTCTTTCTTGTTCTTCGGTAAGTATGGGGTGACGCTGTTTTTTGTCCTTTCTGGTTTTCTGCTCTTTCTACCATTCGCCAAGGCACTGCTTTTTGAGAACACGTGGCCTTCCACGCGGCAATTCTACCTGCGTCGCGTCTTCCGCATTCTGCCGGCGTATTACCTGACGCTCATACTCATTGTTCTGCTTTTCCAGCGACAGTATTTACAACCGCAACACTGGCAAGAACTAGGATTATTTTTCGTCTTCTTCATGGACTCTACCCATGCTACCTTCAAACAACTCAACGCGCCGTTCTGGACGCTGGCAATTGAATGGCAATATTATATGCTCTTACCGTTGCTGGTACTGGGGATGCGCCTAGTCGTTTGGCGGGTCAAAGAGAACTTACGTTTGCTGACGACTCTCGGGTGCCTGCTTGCGTTGATTGCCTGGGGTATCTTCTCCCGGTACCTTGGCGGCTACTTTAATCAGCATCCTTCAGAAACACTTCTGGTACCCCGTTCGGTGCTCGATGGCGTCCTGTTCTTTACCTATGGTGTCAGTGGGAAGTACCTGGAGGATTTCGGTGTGGGCATGGTGCTGTCGCTGTGTTTTGTCTACGCGCAGCATCCCTCGATTTCGCCGAAGGTACGTACTATCCTGCACAAACTGAGTCCCTGGCTTTGGGGAGCCGGTCTGCTCTGCCTGCTTGTCATGATCCTGTGGAATTACAACCAGTATTACGAGAACACCTGGCCGCTCTTCACCAATGCGATTTTCTCCTCGCATTACTACCTGGTAAATGAGCTTTGTATATCGCTGTCCTTTGGTCTGTGCATCTTCGCGCTCCTCTTCGGATATACTCCTCTCAAGAGGCCTTTTGAGTGGTCTCCGCTACGCTGGATTGGGGTGATCTCCTTCAGTCTGTACATGTGGCACCTTCCTTTCCTACTCTTGTTTATCCAATTGATACAGCCCTTGCTGAAAGGATGGTCGCCTGAGCAGTCCTATAGTGTTTACTGGGTGTGGGTGCTGCTGGTGATTATTCCCTTCTGTTTCTTGTTCTACATCTGGGTAGAGAAGCCTGGCATGAAACTGGGTGAACAGTTCAATCGTCGAAAGATGAACACTCCTCCCTCGCAATCTGGACCTTCTCCATCTGAACCTGAGATACCTGCAACTGAAAGAGCTCATCAGGAAAGGCTCGAAACTCCTGCTGGTAGATGATGGCTCATTTCTTCACATCCTTCCCAATGGTTCCTGGCAGAACGGCAAGCCGAAACCTGCGAAAGAGCCAGAGGCTCCTTCAGTCAACACTGTGCAAGTCAATGGCAACAGCATTGAGATTGGACCATTCACCACAGCAGGAACTTACCACCTCTATTGGACCGTTCATTAAGGAATGAGCTTGACCGTCATTGTCCAAGAAGAGAGGTGGTGAGAGATGACTCGCACTCACTGAGGAGTCAAGCAACACCAGGATATCACGCTCGTACGGCCACGACGCGCGTCCTCATCAAGGCATAGTACAAGATGCCTGCAGCCGCCAGTCCGACAATCCAGGCAATGTCTGCTCCGCCCAGATATGCTACCAGTGGGCCTGTGAAAAGGGTAGTGCTTATAAATGGCAGCTCTAATAGGATGGCCACGACGTAGGCCAGGATAGCCCGCCAGTTGACACGACCATAGATGCCATTGGGGTCGAAGATCGAGTTGATGTCGTACTGTTCACGACGCAGGAGATAGAAATCGACGAGATTGATGGCGGACCAGGGAATGACGAAGTACAAGATGAGCAGGAGGAAGTTCGTGTAGTTCGCTATGAAATTGCCCTGGCCGAGCACCGCCACGGTGGTACCGACAATGGCTGCCCCAAGTACGAAGCCCAGGCGAGTGCTTAGACTGCTGCGGAAGCGTTGCAGCGCGGCAATGGTTGTTGTCGTCGTCAAGAATATCCCGTAGAGATTCAGTACGTTGGCCGCGATAATGCCCAGAATGATGAGGATGTAAAAAATCGCACCAAGCCCTGCCCCGGCCTGTCCTACCAGAAAGCGGACAGAGTTATCCTCGAAGTGGGAACCGGCAATGGCGACGGCAATGGCTCCCAGGGCCATCATCCAGATGGAGCTAATCACCGAACCGCCGTAGGTCCACCAGAACGGTACGCTGATCGACATTCTGCGCGGCAGGTAGCGCGAGTAGTCCGCAACGTAGGGTCCATAGGTGATCTGCCAGGTGGCAATGATGGATATAACGAGCAGGAAGGTTCCAAACGAGAAGGTGGTGTTCGATAACGTTTTCCCCAGAGCATTCCCGCTCAGGATGCGGATAGTGAGATACAGGAAGCCCACCAGGAAGAGTATGCTCACGATTCCTTCGTAGCGGTGGATCATGTCGTAGCCAAATACGGCGAGAACCGTGCAGATGGCTGAGACGATGATGATCGAAGGCGTGACCGCTAGCCCGGTCCAGGCTGATAATGCCTGTCCGCCAAGAACAGCACTGCTGGCAAAGAAGCCCAGGTACATGAGGATCACGAGCACAAGCGGCAATATTGCACCATAGAAGCCAAACTGCGCCCGGCTCTGGATCATCTGCGGAATCCCCAGCGTCGGACCCTGAGCCGAGTGCAGCGCCATGAAGATTCCACCCAGGATATTGCCAACGACGATAGCCACCAGAGCCCAGATCAGGGGCAGACCAAGGACCACGGCGAGCGCGCCAGTTACGACAGTTGTTATCTGCATGTTCGCAGAGAACCAGAGAGTGAAGAGGCTAAGGGGCGAGCCGTGTCGTTCGGACTCCGGGATATAGTCGATGGAGTGACGTTCAACCACAAAGTTACCAGTTTCAGTCGCCATAGGGATAACCTCCTTTTGGGTAGGGATAGATCATGACGTCGGATGATGCCCACTGTGCTGCTCGTCAGCATGGGTGGGCTTTTCATCTCTTGTTTATAGAGTAATTGAGAAAGGGGGCGGTGTCAATACTCGACTTTTATATTGCCCTGCTCTCCTTGCCTGAAAAGTGAGGACGTGATAGGATGAGCAAGCGTACTCTCTTGCTCATGGAGCATCCTCAACGAGAGAAAGTGAAGAAAGGGGCACTCCTTCATGGCATCTACCGATACTTCTACACTTCGTTTCCTGCGTGTTGACCAGGTTGGTAGCCTGCTTCGCCCGGCCTTCTTGAAGGAGACATTCGTTCGACATGAGCAGGGATTGGTCAGCAACGAGGCCCTGGTCCAGGCACAGGATGAGGCCATTCGCCAGGTGATTGCTCAACAGGATGCTCACCACCTGCCCATCGTCACGGATGGAGAGTATCGCCGCATCAACTTCATGGCCAGCTTCGCGGAGGTGGCGGGCTATGAGCTGTGGAAGAGCCATTGGGAGCCACTGCCCTCGCTAGAGGAGCAAGCACACATCAACGAAGCAGAGCAGCGACAGGAGAGAGAAAAAAAGGGAGGCCGAGGCCGGGACCCTATGCACTCAACGCGCCAGCCAGCCACACAGCGACTGCACCTGCTGCGCAACCGTCCACTGGAAGAGTTTCGTTTTGCCCAACAGCTCACCACCACCCCCATCAAGGTGACCCTGATCGGGCCTGATCGCATCACTCAACGCTTCGCCTATGAGCAGTCGCGGGCCTTCTACAGCAGCGTCGAGGAGTTTGTCGCCGATGTTATCACCATCGAGCGCCAGATGATTGCCGAACTGATCCAGGCGGGGTGCCGGTATATTCAAGTCGATGAACCCGGTTATACTGCCTATATCGATGAGCGCGAGCAAGCAGGGATGCGAGCACGTGGCGAAGACCCGGCTAACAGCATGGAGCGGTCCATTGCAGCGGATAACGCGGTGATTGCCTCCTTTCCTTCCGTCACCTTCGGTGTGCATATCTGCCGGGGCAACCGGCGCAGCTACTGGCTACGAGAAGGCACCTATGATGCGATAGCGGAACGCCTGTTTAGTAGCCTGGGCCACCAGCGGTTCCTGCTCGAATACGACACCGAGCGAGCAGGAACATTCGCTCCTTTACGCTTCGTCCCCAGGGATAAAGTCGTTGTGCTGGGCTTGATTAGCACTAAGACGGGACGCGTCGAGACAGTGGATGAACTGCTGCAACGCATCGAAGAAGCGTCTCGCTCCATTTCGATTGATCAGCTAGCCCTGAGCCCACAGTGTGGATTTGCGTCGGAAATAGGCGGCAACTTGCTGAGTGAAGAGGACCAGTGGCGTAAGCTGGATGTGATGCTCGAAACGGCGGCGAGGGTCTGGGGCTGAGTCGAGAGACTCTATGAGAGTGAACCGAGGCGGCGCATCTCGGGCCAGAGTAAGGCAACACAGAGCTTATCCCGAACTCACGTTGATTACACTCCTATAAGTTAGGACGCTGCCAACCACCTAAAACAGTCTCGAGGTGTTGCGCAACTGCCAGAGCGACATCTTCGCGCCAGGGTCGTGCCACTACCTGTACTCCAATGGGCAAACCTTCTGGCGACGTGCCACCACGCACAGCTACTCCGGGCCATCCCGTCAGATTGTAGGTCATAGAGTAACTGCCGGCAAAGAACTGCTCTTCGGTAATAGTAGAGCTATGAGGCCACGCTGGTGTTGCGCACACAGGGCAAATGATCACATCATATTTCTCGAGGAATGAGAGTAGAGTACTGCGGAACATGTCCCAGCGTACCAGGAGGCCGCTGAATTCGGCAGTTGTCATTGCATAGGGGTGCAGAATCTCACCAAACTGTTGCACAAAAGGGTGAATATCTGTCGTTCCCGCTATCTGTAGGAGCCGCTGTACGCCTGCGCCACCATCAGCGGCGAAGAGATCACGAAAGATCGCGTAGCTTTGCTCAATGCCGGCAGGACGTGCCTCCTCGACAGATGTACCAGCATCGGCCAGGGCGTGTACAGCGGTTCGCACGGTCCCGATGGTTTCGTGTGTTGGGGTCATAATACCATTATCAGTGTAGAACGCCACCCGCAGGCTTTTGAGTTCGACTTTCCTGGGATCATCAAGGGGCATGGGAACGGTTGCAGGATCGCGCCAATCTACTCCAGCCAGGATCGGGAGCGTTAAGATCAGGTCTTCCACATACCTGGCCATGGGACCAACATGGCGTAATCTAGCGGATGCACCAAAGGCAGGAGGCAGAAGGCCAGTGAAAGGTATACGCCCTGACGTTGGCTTAAGACCCGCAATGCCGCAGAAATGGGCGGGTAGGCGAATGCTACCAAACCCATCAGTACCCAAACCCAGCGGCGATCCGCCTGCTGCGATAATGGCGGATTCTCCACCACTACTACCCCCTGGCGTGCGTGAGAGATCGTAGGGATTGTTCGTTCGCCCATAGATCAGATTGTTGGACTCATACGCTAGAGATAGCTCTGGAAGGTTGGTCTTTCCCAGCAAAATTGCTCCTGCCGCACGCATACGCGCTACAGCGGTAGCATCCTGTTGTGGAACATAGGATGCGCGGCCCTTGGTGCCTGCTGTGGAGATTATACCCTCAGTATCAAACGAGTCTTTGATAGTGATTGGCACGCCGTGCAGTGGGCCTTTGATCTCCCCACGAGCAAGAGCAACATCGGCCTGTCTAGCTTGTGTAAGGGCAGTGTCAGCAGTCAACTGCACAACTGCGTTAAGTTGTGGATTAACAGCTTCGATACGATGGATATAGGCTTCTACTACTTCATGCGAGGAAACGCGCTTATCACGGATAGCTTGCGCTAGTAATGTCGCCGAGGTATAAACGAGTTCATCCATGTTCTATGTCCTTTCATCTAAGGTTGCCCCGTTTTAGTGGAGTGCTCGAATGTGGAAACTGAGCACTAAGAAAAACGTGAAAAACGATGGTTATGAGAGACGTTCATCTTTTATAGATACGGTTTTACAACAATAACGGGTATTTGACAAGTTTGCACAGCGATTGACAGCAGAGCCTGCTGTGTGCTATCTTCTACTCATCAACGATTTTATGCGCTACTCGTATTTCTCTCCTGGTTTACGATGTCTCTGACATCCTCAGCAGAGCACTGTTTCATTCCTCGTAATTTGAGAAAGGGCAGGCACACATGGGCATTGCAACGATGATCGGCGCATCGATCAAACGGCGTGAAGACCCCCGTCTGATTACGGGGCAGGCAACATATGTTGATGATATCAAACTGATTGGGATGCTCCATATGACCGTTCTCCGCAGTCCGTATGGGCATGCACGCATCACGAGCATCAAGACGGAGGCGGCACGTAAACATCCCGGCGTCGTGGCCGTCTACACTGCCGAGGACCTCAAAGGTAAGGTCGGTAATATGTCGGTGGGCGTGCTCCTTCCTCCTCACATCGAGAAAGGCATGGGGCGGCGTGGCCCACTGGCTGAGGGCAAGGTGCGCTTCTATGGCGATCCGGTTGCCGTCGTTATCGCTCAAGACCCCTATATCGCCTACGATGCTCTCGAGCTGATCGATGTTGACTACCAGCCACTTCCCGCGGCTATTGATGTTGAGCAGGCGATGCAGCCTGGCGCACCTTTGCTCTATGAGGAATTCGGCACCAATCTGGCCTTCTCTCAGCATCCACCTACCGATGAGATAGACAAGGTCTTCGCGCAGACCGTCGCTGAGGGGGGTATTATCGTAAAGGCTCGCCTGGTCAATCAGCGCCTCATTCCCGCGCCAATGGAGACACGCGGCGTGGTGGCCGAGTTCCGCAAGGCCGATAAGACACTGACGATGTGGAGTTCGACACAGCTGCCACACGTGCTCCGCAACTATCTGGCCGAACAATTGGGACTCCTCCAGTACCAGCTGCGCGTGATTGCTCCCGAAGTGGGGGGTGGCTTTGGCTGCAAACAAGATATTTATCCCGAAGAGGCCCTGGTCGCCTTTGCTGCTATGCAAACGGGCCACCCGGTGAAATGGATTGAGGGCCGCAACGAGAGTTTCACGTCCACCATTCACGGGCGCGGCCAGGTCGACTACATCGAGGTCGCTGCCACGAGGGATGGCAAGGTGACGGGGCTGAAGGTCCACGTCATTTCCGACCTCGGTTCCTATCTCCAATTCTTCACCGACATCATTGCCCTGGCCCTCACACTGCCCATGGTCGATGGCTGTTATGACATTCCCCATACGTATACCGCTCTCGATCTCGTCTTCACCAACAAAACGCCCACCGATGCGTACCGCGGTGCCGGTCGTCCAGAGGCAACGTATATGATAGAGCACGCGATGAACCTTGTAGCCCGCGAACTGGGCAAAGACCCGGCAGAGGTACGCTTAACCAATTTCATTAAACCGGAGTCGTTCCCACACAAGCTCTCAGCCGGTCCCACTTATGATAGCGGCGCGTATGCCACAGCTCTCGAAAAGGCCATGGCACTGGTTGACTACGAGCACTTGCGGGCCGAGCAAGCCCGGGGACGTGCGGAAGGCAAACTGATGGGTATTGGCCTCTGCACCTATGTGGAGATTTGTGGTCTCGGTCCCAAAGGCTCCACTCCTTTCGGGGCCTTTGAGGGCGCACGTGTTCGCGTCGAGCAGACAGGAACCGTCATGGTGTACACGGGCATCTCTCCTCATGGACAGGGGTCGGAGACGACCTTTGCGCAAATTGTCTCCGATGAATACGGTATCCCGATAGAAAAAGTCGTAATCTTGCATGGCGACACCGACTCCACTCCCGAAGGCCGTGGCACCTATGCGAGCCGCTCAACGGCCGTCGGTGGGCCCGCTCTCTTCACCGCCCTGCAGAGGCTCAAGGAGAAGATGAAGAGTATCGCAGCTAGTCTCCTGGAGGCCAGTGCCTCAGATGTGACGCTGGAAGACGGGAAATTCTTCGTCACCGGCTCGCCACAAAAATCGGTCGCGTTCGACGAGGTTGCACTGATCGCCAATACCTCAAACTTGCTCGCCAAAGGTCTTGAACCTGGACTGGAGACAACGGCTTTCTTTGAGCCGGAAAATTTCACCTTCCCTTTCGGCACGCATATCTGCACGGTGGAGATCGATAAGGACACCGGCGAGGTGGAGATCACCCGCTACGTCGCGGTAGACGACTGTGGCCGCCAGCTCAATCCCATGATCGTCGCCGGTCAGATTCACGGTGGTATTGCGCAAGGCATCGGTCAAGCGCTCTGCGAGGGCGTCATCTACGGCGAGGATGGGCAATTGCTCACGGCATCCCTCATGGATTACGCGCTGCCGCTCTCCTCAGCACTACCAGTCTTCGAGCTTGACCATACGATGACACCAACGACCGTCAACCCACTGGGTGTGAAGGGAGTTGGTGAGGCGGGTACGATTGGCTCGACTCCGGCAATTGCCGCCGCTGTGGCAGATGCGCTGGGTGAGGCATACGTTGAGATGCCCTTCAGACCCGAAAAACTGTGGAAGATCATTCACCAGATGCACTGACAGCCAGGGAAATTAGAAACGATAGGTAGGTCCAGCCTTTATGCTGCCCTGTGGCTGGGTCTGCACCATCACAGAGCTGTTTTTGGCAAGGGAAATGTGGCCTTCCATGCTTCACCTCTCTTCAGCTTCTTGCTTTTCTGAAAAATGCCGCTTCTTGTGAAAGAGGTCCAAGTTCAGCAGAGACGCTGCAACCAGCTCTTGGGGAGATGAACAGCCAGGCGATGTGCTGAGCGATGCACAATGGCGCAGTATCCGGGAGCGCACCAAAGGACTGGAAGTCGATCACCGGCCAGCCCGTGTCTCCTCGCTGATCGAGCCGAGCGTGTGGGTCGAGCCGCAACTCGTCATTGAGGTGCTGGCGGACGAAATCACGCGTTCGCCGACCCATACAGCGTGGAAAGCCGGAGGAGAACCGGGCTATGCGCTGCGCTTTCCGCGGCTGGTCTCCTTCAGGGAGCGAGACAAGAAGCCGGAGGATGCGACAACGGTCCAGGAACTGATCGAACTGTACCAAAGCCAAGGCAAGGGATAACGGCTCGTTGCCCCAACCGTGAATCCGGTTGAGCATTGATTCCAAATGATGGTGCTGTGCCTGAGAGAGTCATCTGTCGATTAGAACTGTGCGTGCGCATAATCCTTGGCGTATCGCTGGGTACTGCTCACCTGGACAAGAATGCCGGCAGCGGTGAGCACGAGCCAGACCAGCCCCCAGAGCGGCGAACCTCGGATGATGGCTCCCACAATCCCCAATGAGAGAGTGTCTAGAGTGATCACGCGTAGGAGGAGCAAGACTGCTGCGATGATGGTGCTCGCTCCACCCAGGGCTGTACTGACAATAATGAGCCATTTAGCCAGGTTCAGTGCCAGGGTCAGCAGTGCCAGGATCACAGCAGCAAGAAGGCCTATCAGCAGGGCCGGGGTGCTGTGGCTGCCGTAGCCGATGGCGGTCATGAGTCCGCTGCCGATCCAGAAGCCGACCGAAGCGCTCAAAATCACCACAGCGGCCACATACAGCCAGTACGCCAGGGCAGCCACGATGAGGCCTACGATCGCGGCGATGATTACGCCAGCAATCGAGACCAGGACATGGCCCCCTGTGAAAGCGGCGAGCGCTTGCGTCGTCAGCACAAATCCAGCGAAAAATCCCCAAAGTGCGATCAAGAGACGGAAGAAGCGATAGCCAGCAAAACAGAACGCCAGACCGATGATCAGTGCCAGGATGGCAACGACGAGAATGCTGAACACCATGATGCCTCCTTGTGTGGCTTGATGCGGGTTGCTCTCTCTACACAGATTATACAGCACACAGGCAGATCAGTGTCTATGGCATGGCTCTGGCCGTCTTCCCGCTCTTCCTGGGACGCCTCTCGGAGACGATGCCGAAAAAGCCGCTTATCGTCATCGGCAGTCTGCTCTTCGGTGCTCTGAACGTGTTCATGTTTGCAGCTCCTCTCTATCCGCTTTTGCTCGCGGGCGCAGCCCTGGCAGGGCTGGGCAGTGCCTTCGTCGAGCCAGCTATGGGCAGCATCTACCTGGGTGCCTCGACCGACGAAACTCGCGGTCAGGTCATGGGCTTGCGTGGTTCGGCCATCTCGCTTGCCGTCATGCTCGGTCCGCTGGCTCAAGCCCTCGTTGGCCCCTGGATCACGCCACAGATCACCTTCGCCATCGGGGCTGCCCTGTCTGGCGCAATGGCTCTGGTCGCCTTTCTCCTGCTGAAGCATCCTCGCTAGACAGCAAAGGTGTGAGGCCTGGAAAGCCCTGGTGAACCTGCTTGAGAAACCAGAAGGAAAGTCTGCACAAGGAGAGCAAAAGCAGCGTTTTCTATCACGGCGAGCGGCACTCGCCTCAGGGATGTGAGCCTCTCGCCCCTTTGATGCAGGCGGTGTACCGATGGGAATGGGCTTGGCGTACAGATTGTTGAAGAAAAAAGAAGTCGAGAAATTTGCATAATTGATGACGCTCTCGAGAGGAGAAAACGTACCCATGAGTGAGACGAATCGGATGACATATAATCGTCGCGTGGTGGAGGAGTTCCGTGCCAACGGGGGCAAGGTGCAGGGGTGGGCACCCCTCATCCTTCTGACGACCACAGGGGCCAAATCGGGTCAAACGCGCGTCTATCCCTTAATGGCTGTTCCTGATGGGGATGACTACCTTGCGGTTGCCTCCAAAGGAGGTGCACCACGCAACCCTCTGTGGTACTACAACCTGCTGGCACATCCCGAGGTCACCGTTGAGGTCGGCCACGAAACGTTTGCGGCGACCGCGAGATTGCTGACGGGCGCTGAACGGGAACACGCTTTTGCCAGGGCGGTTGCCGTCTTCCCTCCCTATGGGCAGTATCAACAGAAAACGGCGCGCCAGATTCCTGTGTTTCGGCTCGAACGGCGTGCACAGGCATAACCTGACATGAGTCATGTCTCCTCTCAGGTTGATTCACGTGGAATCAGTTAAGGAAATCAACCTTATCGTCTATCCGTTTGCAGGCGAGCGGCTTGCAGTGCTGTCACTGCTACCATATTCACAATATCACTCGCACTACAACCGCGTGAGAGATCATTGATCGGTTTTGCCAGCCCGGAGAGGATGACTCCCAAGGCAGTCGCTCGTCCTACACGCTCCACCATTTTGTAAGCGATATTGCCAGCGTCAAGATTGGGAAAGATGAGCACGTTTGCCCGTCCCTCAACAGTATTCCCAGGCGCTTTGTGAACTGAAACCTCGGGGATGAGTGCGGCATCGGCCTGTAACTCGCCCTCTACACACAATGCGGGCGCTCGATTGCGCACGAACTGTAACGCCTGACGTACCTTTGCCACTGACGCATCTTGCCCACTGCCGTAGGTGGAGAACGAGAGTAACGCGACGATCGGTTCTTCCCCAAGCACTGCTTGTGCCACATGGGCAGTATTGATGGCAATTGAAGCCAGCTGTTCGGCGCTCGGATTAGGAACAACGGCAACGTCACCGACAACGATGGCATCCTGACCGGCTGGAAGACGTTCTGCAAGCAGCAGAGCGAAGGCACCAGAAACTACGGGTCGTTGTGGATCGACACCCACGACCTGCATGCTCGCACGAAGCACCGTCGCGGTCGGAATCGTCGCTCCACCAACCAGGCCATCAGCAAGACCTGCCTGGACCAGGAGGAGACCGCTATATATTGGTTCGCTAGCCATCGCATACAACTCAGGCGGATCGGGAATGTTTTTGCCGCGCTTCTCCAGTTGAGAGCGCAAAAGGTGTACTAAATCGGGCTGGCGCGGGTCCTGGCCTGGGTCGTATACGTCAACCTTCTCGGTTACACCCATGTGTTTCAGTTGGGGAAGGATGGATGCGGCCTGCCCAACGAGAATAGGCCGAATAGCCGATTCCTGCACGAGCGTGCGAGTCGCGGCCAGAACTCTCTCATCAGCTCCATCTGTCAGCACAATGCGCATCGGGTGTGCAAATGCACGCGCACGGAGCCGAGCAATATGATCCGCGGTAAATCGGGGTCCTACGATCTGTTGGCGATGGGGCCGATAAATCGGCGGTGGGCACGATAAATCGGCCCCTACACAGGCCTCAGTCTGTTCTTTCATCATGGCTCCTCTCTCCTTTCTTTGAACGCTGCTTGGAGGGCGTTTTAAAAGCCCTCCAAGCCCTCTGCCTCTCCTAGTCCGTCCACACCCAGTCGCGCACTTCTGGCATGCCTTCGAAATTCTCTCGGATATACGTTTTGTGTTTCGCAAGCAGATCGTTGCACTGAGCGATCAAGGACGGTGTCAGCCCTCGCACGCGTGTGGCCTGTCGCATCGCCTCCATGCAGAGATGATAGCGGCTCATCTCATTGAGCACGACCATGTCGAAGGGCGTGGTGGTCGTTCCCTCTTCATTAAAACCGCGCACGTGGAAACGCGGCGCGTGCGGGCGCCCATGGATGAGCTGGTGAATTGCTCGCGGATAGCCGTGGAAGGCAAACACGACCGGTTTCTCTTCCGTGAAGTGCTCAATGAAGGTGGCTTCATCCACTCCGTGAGGATGGACATCTGGTGGGTAGAGCGTCATGAGGTCCACCACGTTGACCACGCGCACCTTCAGTTCGGGCAGATGCTGGCGCAGCCACCAGGCTGCGGCCACCGTTTCCAGGGTTGCGATGTCGCCGGCACAAGCAAGCACAATATCTGGCTCCATTTTCTCGTCATTGCTCGCCCAGCGCCAGGTGGATAAGCCGCGCATACAATGAGCAATCGCTTCCGGCATGCTGAGCCATTGCAGTTGGGGCTGCTTATCGATGACAATCAGGTTCACGTCATCGCGACTGCGGAAGCAGTGATCGGCGATCGCGAGCAGACTATTCGCATCCGGTGGCAAGTAGATGCGTGCGACCGTGCCTTTCTTCGACAGAACGATATCGATCAGTCCGGGTCCTTGATGGCTAAACCCGTTATGATCGTTACGCCAACATGTCGAGGTCAAGAGAATGTTGAGCGAGGCAATCGGCTTGCGCCAGGGCAGCCTGGTCGCCTCTTGCAGCCACTTCGCGTGTTGGATTGTCATCGAAGCGGAGATCATCGCAAAGGCTTCGTAGGTCGCAAACAGGCCATGCCGCCCGGTGAGCAGGTAGCCCTCTAACCAGCCATGACAGAGATGTTCGCTGAGGACTTCCATCACACGCCCATCGGGAGAAACATGATCGTCAATCGAGATGATCGGTTCCGCCGAACAGCGATTCTCCACGGTAAAGACATCGCCGAGGCGATTCGAATTGGTCTCGTCAGGACAAAAAAAGCGGAAGTTCTGCTGCCTGGCGTTTCTCGTAAACGTGTCTCGCAGCATCTTGCCGAGCTGGCGCGTCGACTCATGGCGCTCCGTCGCAGGCCTGGTCACTTCGAGTGCATAGTCTGTAAATGGCGGGAGATTCAGATCGACCAGGAGATCGCCGCCATTAGCATGTGGATTGGCTCCCATGCGACGATCACCTATGGGTGCGAGTGAGGCGAGTTCCGGGATCAACCGACCCTGCTCGTCGAACACTTCTTCTGGATGATAACTGTGCATCCACTCCTCAAGGAGTTGCAGATGAGCCGGATTGGTTTTCACATTGGCCAGCGGGACCTGGTGCGCAAGAAATGTCCCCTCGACGAGGCGACCATCGACCTCTTTGGGCCCGGTCCACCCTTTGGGCGAGCACAGGACAATGACAGGCCACTCCGGTCGCTTGGTGAAGCCGTGCCGGCGAGCCTCTTCTTGATAGAAGCGGATTTTCGCATAGCAGGTGTCTAATGTCCTGGCCATGGCTGCGTGCATCTGCATCGGATCCTCGCCTGCCACGAAGTGGACATCGTAGCCATGGCCTGAGAGCAGTTGGTGAATCCGGTAATCCTCTTCACGGCCCAGAACGGTTGGACCGGCGATCTTGTATCCATTCAGATGCAAAATGGGCAGGACAGCCCCGTCACGCACCGGGTTCAAAAAATCAATGCCCTTCCAGGAGCCTTCGAGCGGTCCGGTCTCGGCTTCTCCATCCCCAACCACCGCCGCGACGATCACATCCGGATTGTCGAAAGCTGCGCCAAAGGCGTGGGCGAGGACATAGCCCAACTCGCCGCCTTCGTGAATGGAGCCAGGCGTGGGCACACTGACGTGGCTGGGGACCCCTCCAGGGGTCGAGAACTGGCGAAACAGACGACGGATTCCCTCCTTGTCCTGTGTGACCTCCGGATAGATCTCGGTGTAGGCCCCTTCGAGGTACACATTCGCCACGATCGCCGGTCCACCATGCCCTGGCCCTGCCAGGTAGATCATATTGACATCCTCATCCTGGATGAGGCGATTTAAGTGGACGTAGATGAAGCTCAGACCGGGTGAAGTGCCCCAGTGCCCGAGTAATCGTGGTTTGATGTGCTCGGGGCGTAAAGGCTCTTTGAGCAGCGGGTTGTCCTGTAAGTAGATCTGCCCGACCGTCAGGTAGTTGGCGGCGTTCCAATACTGGTGAAGCAGGTGCAGTCGCTCCTGAGTCACGTTTGGCGTGACATCCTCTATAGCTGGTTCGTTGGTGATACTGGCCTCCTCAGAGGTCTGGATTCGAGTTGTATGACACGACGATCTTCTATAGTACTCATGATTCATTCCTTTCTCTTGTTGACTTGTTCGCTCATCTCTTGAGTGTGTTCCCAAGCTACGGCGAAGTGCCGTAGCTTGGCGAGGTTGCCTCAAGGCAGGTGACTGGGAAGTCAGGTCCTTCGGCCCTCACGCTGCGCCGTCACATCTCATTGACAACCAGCATCATCATGCAGTATACTGCATCTATAACGAGAGTAACACAGACTTTCACGTAATGTCAAGTGTTATCACGCAAATTCACGGATAAAGACGCAATGTTGACCGTCGAACGACGCCGTTCGATTCTGCAGATTCTTCGGGTTTGCGGCTAGTAGGAACAAGAAGTCGGAATATCTCTACTTGACAGAAGAAGGTATGATAGGTTCAGCATAACGATTAGCTCCTGTTTGGAGCTTGTGAACAATGCATTCCATGATGCATGAAAGCGAGTTACAACCACATGGCGATGTCTCCTAATCGCTCAATAACTATCAAAGATGTAGCTATCCATGCTTCTGTTTCCATTGCGACGGTGTCTGCTGTGATGAATAAAAACAAATATGTGAGTCCTGAATTAGCGCAACGAGTACGCGAAAGCATCGCCGCTTTAGACTATAAACGGAATAGTTTTGCTCGTGGGTTAAAGACTCGGGTAAGCTACAGCATAGGGCTTATTGTCCCTGATATTACGAATCCCTTCTTCACAAACATCGCCCGTGGGGTAGAAGATGTGGCAAATGCTCATAATTATTCTTTAATTCTCGGGAATACCGATGAAGATCCTGAGAAGGAGAAAAAATATCTTCAACTATTAGAAAGCAAGCAAGCTGATGGTCTCATCATTGCTGTAACGGCCCGCAGTCACGAGTATTTACAATCTCTACCTATTCGGCATCTAGCCTTGGTAAGCATTGACCGCTCGCTATTTGATTTGGGCATCGATACGGTCATGGTAGATAATAAAGTAGGTGCCAGAACAGCAGTTGAACACCTCATTGCGCTTGGTCATCGACGTATTGGTCTGGTGACGGGGATTTGTGGGATCGCACCAACAGAAGAACGCCTGTTGGGATATACTGAAGCGCTCGAAAAACACGGAATTGCTGTCGATCCTGCCTTGATCGCTGTGGCGTATGCGCGTGTAGTTGGAGGAGAGCGTGGAGCGATGCAACTCCTCGCACTCGAAGATCGGCCAACGGCGCTCTTTATGATGGATGGAACCATGGCTATCGGCGCACTACAAACCATAGCGAAGTCTGGTCTGCGTTGTCCAGAAGATATCGCCCTTGCTTGTTTCGATGATTTCACATGGGCCGCAGTGATGCGACCTCATTTGACGGTCATTGACCAACCAACGTATGAGATCGGCCAACAGTCGGCTCATCTCCTCTTTGAACGGCTACAGAATCAGAAAAGAGCACCGAGAGAGATACGCCTTCAAACGCGATTGATCGTTCGTGAATCATGCGGTGCCATGTTACAATGAAGCACGAGAGGCTGTCATCCTGAGCGCAGCGGTTGTCATCCTGAGCGAAGCGAAGGATCTAGCTCGCCGGACGCAGAGATCCTTCGCTGGCGCTCAGGATGACAGGGCTTCGCTCAGGGTGACACGGTGGACTAGCCGTTGGGCAATATCTGTGTCTTGACGCCCTCACCTCGCCTGACCATGCTAAGTGCGTTTGGAAAGTCCTCAAGAGGCAGAGCGGTTGTGAGCAGCACCTCTGTATCAATTGTGCCGCTGCTCAGGAGATTGAGAGCAGGCCCAAAGGAGTAGAGAATTGCCATCGAGCCAAGCACAGTGATCTCGTCATTGTAGATGCGGAAAGGTGAGAGCGAAATCCTTGCCTCGCTGGGCGCAACGCCGAAGACCATAAACTTGCCGCCGCGCTTGACCGCTGCGAAAGCTCCTTCAATGGCCGGTGCAACGCCTGTGACATCGATCACACAATTAAATCCAAGCGGCTCGTTTTCAAGCACTTTTTTGATGTCAGTTTGTGTGTCGGAGGCCCCTAGTTTCTTTGCTCGTTCCAGGCGTTGCGTATTCAGGTCCACCACGGCCACCCTGGATGCCCCACCTCGTACTGCAAGCTGCAACAAAATCAGTCCCATCGTTCCCGCCCCCACGAGCAGGAAGGTATCGCCAGACTGAGGAATGAGGCGATGCATGCCATGCACTGCGCAGGAAATCGGCTCGATCAGGGCCGCCTCTCGAAACGAAATGTTTTCAGGCAACACATATGCATTGGCGGCGGGTACTCTCACGTACTCAGCGAATGCACCATCGACGGTGTCTCCGATAGCTGCCCAATTGAGGCACAGGTTTCCGTGACCTGTTCGACAAAAATCGCAATGGCCGCAGAACAACGATGGGTCGACCGCAACCCTGGTACCGACAGTCAATCTGGTCTCTTTGGTACCTATACCTTGCGGGACGTTGCTGCCCACGGCAACAACCTCGCCCGCGAACTCATGACCAGGCACGATAGGATAGGGCGTCGGCGGAAATTCACCCGCCGCAATATGCAGGTCAGTTCCGCAAATGCCACAGGCTCCAACCCGTATGATGAGTTCGCCTGGCTTGGGCGCCGGGTCGGGAACATTCCCGACCCGCACACTTCCGGGTTTATCGATGATAGCAGCACGCATGGTTATACCTCCTTAGATTAGCTATGCTTCGGCACGACAATGGATTTGATATTAGCCGGGTTATTCTTCGTTGCCTGTAGTGCCTGCTCGGTCCCCTCTAACGTGTAGTGACCGGTGATGATTGGTTTGAGATCAATGCGACCGGATGCAACCAGTGCAATCGCGTCCGCGTACGTATTCGCGTAGCGGAACGTACCAGTGAGGGTTATCTCGCGGTTTTGGAGGAACGACATAGGTATGTTGACCTCTTCGCCTGGGTTCATGCCAACGGCGACTGCCTTTCCAGCCGGACGTAGCGAGCGAATGCCGTCCATCAGGGCCTTTTGGTTGCCCGAGCATTCTATGAGCACATCCGCCTCCACCCCCGCATCGAAGAGCGATTCCTTAGCCACGTTCACGGTTCGGGTGGCGCCCAGCTTGCGCGCCACCTCAAGCCGTTGTGGAGAGACATCCGTCATGGTGATCTGGGTCGCTCCCAGTGCAAGTGCCACCTTCATCGTAAGCAAGCCGACTGGTCCTGCTCCAGTGATGAGGAGACGGTCTGCACCCCGTGGCTGTGCCTTGCGGCAGGCCCATAAACCAACCGAGAGTGGCTCGATCAAGGCCCCTTCCTCGTCCGACATCTGATCAGGCAGTGTGTACGCGAAGCTTCCGGGAATGGTCACATAGTTGGCGAATGCGCCGTCAATAGGCGGGGTGCCGAAAAAGCGGACGTTGGGACAGAGATTGTAGCGCCCCGAGCGGCACTGCTCACAGACTCCGTCCGGTATTCCTGGTTCAATCGCCACCCGTTCGCCGACTCTGCTGATGGGTACGCCTTCTCCCACGTCCGCGATGACGCCGGCAGACTCGTGGCCGAGGATGAGCGGTTGGCGAACGACATACGAGCCGATTCTTCCATGTTCGTAGTAGTGGACATCGGAGCCGCAGACTCCTACGGCCTTGATCTCAATCAGCACCTCGCCCGGTCCTGGCCTGGGAACCGGTCTTTCCTCTAGGCGGATGTCGTGAGGCGCATACAGCACAGCTGCTTGATTTTTCATCTTTTCGTCTTCTTTGTTCCTGGTTCTTGCAGAACTCGCCTTCCTTTTTGTATTCAAATACACACTCAGCGGGCTTGTTATTTCAGCGCACCACCAGTCAGTCCTCGAACCAGGTGCTTCTGTGCATAGATGCCTAGGGCAACAGGGACCAGCATGATCAGCGTGGCAAGCGCGGACACCTTTGCAAGGAAGAGACCTTCGTTACTCGTAAATACCGCGACCATGATCGGTAAGGTAGGAGCGTTGGTGTAGGTCAAGGAGACGGCGAAGAAGAAATCGTTCCACGCGAAAATGATGGAAAGCAGTGCCGCCGCAGCTAATCCGGGTGCCGCCATAGGCACAACGACGCTCACTATCGTCTGGAACGTAGAACAGCCATCTAACCAGGCTCCCTCCAGGACCTCCTTTGGCAGGTCCATGAAGTACGAACGGGCCATCCAGATAATCAATGGCAGGTTCATCGCGGTATAGACGATGATCAACGTGAAGAGGTTGTCAAGCAAGTTGAGGCGCGTGATGATCACGTATAAAGGGACAAGTATGGCCGCAAACGGCATAAACCGTGTGGAGAGGACAAAGAAGAGCATGTCATCAGAGGACTTCTTGCGCATCTGGAAGACCATACTGTAGGCGGCGGGAATCCCCAGAACCAGGGCAATAGCGGTCGAGACCAGAGAAGCTACTGCGCTGTTAAACAAGTAGGCACCGAACCCCGAATTGATAGCCAGCAGAAACTGATCGAGTGTCGGCTGGAAGAGCAGCGTCGGGGGGATCGCAATAGCCGCAACTTCCGTCTTAAACCCGGTGATCACCATCCAGAGGACCGGAAAGACCAGCAAAAGAACCAGCATATATGTCAGTCCCGTCCAGAAAGACTGAGACCATTTGTGTGTGTATCCCATGATCATTAGCTCCTTTCCGATGCCGTCCGCTCAGTCATGAGTCGCAACATGCCCCTGGCGGCCAGGATCGCTACGACAACACCTATGACACCAAGCGTCGCAGCCTGTCCGATCTGAAACGAAAACAAAGCTGTTCGGTACGTATAGTAAGGCAATGTGTTGGTATCGAGTCCAGGCCCACCGCTAGTCGTCAGGTAAATCTCGCCAAAGGTCTGGAAAATGAAGATGGTTCCGAACAGGAGTGCTATCTCGTAAGGTTTCCGCAGCAAGGGAAAGACGATGCGCCAAAACGTCGCGAAGGCTTCCGCGCCGTCAACTTGCGCGGCCTCCATTACCTCGTCCGGGATGGACTGAAGACCCGCGAGAATGACCAGCATCACAAACGGGGTCCATTCCCAGGCGACGATGAACGTCACGCTCCCAAGCGGAAACGAGGAAAACCATGGCACAGCAGGAAAGCCGACCAGGTGGAGTGCCCAATCGACGATCCCGCTGGATGGACTGAGAAAGAGATTTTTCCATAACAAGGCCATGACTGATGGCGTCACCAAAAATGGGATAGTTGCCAGGCCGCGCAAGACGTTCCTGCCCCAAATTGGGCGGTTTAACAGCAGTGCCAGGACCGTTCCTCCAACGAGTGCCAGGGTTATCGCTCCGACCACCAGTTCCAAGGTGTGGCCCATGATGGGCCAGAAGTTCGGGTCACCTGTGAAAGTATTGATGTAATTGGAGAGGCCAACAAATGGAAACCCCTGAGCCGGTAGCAGCAGATTCCATGAGTGAAGGCTAAACCACACGGCAAGGAGAAACGGAATCTGGGTCAGCACGATCATATACGCGAGCGCAGGGAGGTGCAGCCACTTTGCTTGCCCTCGTCGTGTCGCTTTAGGAACTGCGCGCACTTGTATTCCAGGGTACGTGGCAGTCTGAGCCGCCTGATTTGCCTGCTTCATAGCAAAACCTTTCTTCTTTCAAATCGAGCCGCCTCTGATGCAATGGGAGTGACCGATGAGAGACCGCCTCCTCTCACTGAATTGGCGGTCCCTCATCAGACATTGGGAGATAAGGCCTGTCACCCTGAGCGCAGCGAAGGGTCTGGCTCGCGGGACGCAGAGATCCTTCGCTGCGCTCAGGATGACAGCTTCGCCAGGCAGGGTGCTACTAGTACCCGGCAGTGTTGTCCTTATTCACCTGAGCTGCCAGTAGTTGATCGGCCTGCTGTAAAGCCTGGCTGACCGTCATTTTTCCTGCAACCGCTGCCGAGATGAGGTCACTCACCTGCTCCCCAACCGCTTCAAATTGTGGAATACCCACATATTGAACGCCGTGATAGGGAACCGGGTTGAGCGTCGGATGATCTGGAGTCGCGGTATTAATAGAGTCGAGCGTGACCTGGGCAAACGGTGCGGCCTTTTGATAGTCCGGGTTCTGGTAAAGTGAGGCACGCGTCCCCGGCGGCACGTTGGCCCAGCCAAAGGTCTGGCCCGCCAGGGTCAGGTACTGCGAACTGGTGGCCCAGGTCAGGAATTGGAAGGCGGCGTCCTTGATATGGCTGCTATTGACGATGCCCAGTGACCAGGCCCACAGCCAATGACTGCCATTGGTGGTCACGGCGGTCGGGGCATAGACATAGCCGACCTGGCCTGCAACCGTGGATGTCGAAGGCGTTTCCAGCACGCCGCCAAACGAGGTGGCGTCATAGAACATCGCGCCTTTGCCCTGCGACATCAAGCTCACACACTCTTCCCAGCCGGAGGTCGAGGCGCCCGGCTCACCATACTTCTGCAACAGATTGACATAAAACGACACCGCCTGCTGCACCGGGGGACTGGAGAGCTGGGGCTTCCACTGCAGATCGAACCAACTGCCACCATAGGTGTTAATGATGGTATCGAGCGTTGCCATGTTCATGCCCCAACCAGACTGACCCCGCATCAGAATACCAGTGATACCATGTGCAGGATCATTGAGCACCTGGGCGAAATGGGCAATCTGATCCCACGTGGGATGCAACGGCATGGTCAAGTGATGTTGCGCGAAGATTTGCTTATTGTACATCAAGAAACTACTCTCCCCGTAGAACGGTAGCGAATAGGGATGTCCCTGGTAGGAGAGAGTTGACATGACCGGCTTGAGCAAGTCGTCGTAGTTGTAGTTCTGCTTGTCTGAGGATGACATCTTGTCGAAGTAGGGAGAAAGGTCCTGCAACCATCCGTTGTGCGCCCAAATAGGGGTATCGTAACTGCCAATGGTGGCAATGTCAAACTTCCCCGCCCCTGTGGCGACATCCTGAGTCACCTTCGACCGCAGTTCATTCTCGGGCAGAGTCACGAAGTTGACCTTGATATTGGGGTGATCCTTTTCAAAGACTTGCTTCGTCAACTGCTCCATTTGTACCATCTGAGAGTTGTTGACAGTAGCGATAGTCAGGGTCGTCGTGCTGCTGGACTGGCTGGTGGGATTACACGCGGCCAGGAGAGAGAGGAGCAGCACAAGGCAGGCGCCGACAGCGGCTACCCGTACAATTCTTTTCATCGTTTCCTCCTCATAGTAAGTGACGGGCCGGGCTCAGCAACACACGCGTGATCCTGTGCAGCAAACATGGCCGGACGGAAACCCCTGGTGTGCTTCATAGCCGAATACCCTTCCTTAATTGAAATTGAGGCACATAATGTGTGCCAATACGATGTCTACCAACAATGAATGCAACGACACATCTGTACAAGAACGGGTCTCAAACAATGTTACGATGTCGAGGAATCCTCCTTTCTGTTGAGAATCATGTCAAACAAATAGAAAAAGGGTGCTTCCGCTTGACTCCTTTTGCCAAATGACTTGAAAAAAGATTTCCCCTACGAAAGAGCACTACTGCTCCTGTCCGCCAGCGAAACGTTTATCTAATCGTTTCGCTAATCATATAACATATTTTTCGTGCTCTGTCAAGGCTTTGTGGGGGGATTTTCAGGTCTGTGAAAGATCTCGAAATGCGCGTATTGCCATATGATACCCCCTTATGGGTACCACAGGAATTCATCAGCCCTGGGGGTAACTTCAGGGCCATCGCATCTCCGTGTGGAACTGAGGCTGGAAAGCACATGAGCATGGGGCAGGTGACCACTCTCTATAGCAGAGATGCGCTTGGCACGCCTAGTGGATGTAATGGCCTTGGGGGCATTTGTGTGAAAGAACTTGACAGGAGTATGGTATCTATGGTACCTTCAAGAGAGCGAAACGATTAGCGAAACGATTAGCGACGCGCACTTTATCAGCACACACAGTGCGCGCGAGTCGCGTGCCAGTGGCAGGACTCACTCGTCTTCAAGGAGCAATACGACGACACTCCAGGACGTCTCGTGAGAGGGTCTGAAGAGGAGGCATCAGACGGACAAGACGCATCGTTCCGCCTAGAGGAAGAAAAGCAGTTGACATCCTCCCAATCGCCTGAAGGCAAGGGGATTCCGACCCTCGCGGGGCGGGTTTCCTGCTTCGTTGGAGAAAGTTTCACTTGTGCCGTTGCAGCCACAAGCCAGCGCTTTCGCCTCCACAGGCATTGGCTTTCCGCAAGCCCTGCGGTAGCTTCGAGAGTCTCTGCAATCATCACGAGACTTGGTTCTCATCTCGTGGTAAAAGAAAGAGAGAATGTACAGTGGTCAAACGCGGGAGTGTTTTTACCCAAGGAACCTTACCTTGGAACCTCCAAGCACTCTTCTGTTGTCAAAGTACTACGTGCATTCTAGCACAAGATAGAACAAATGTCAACAAAATGTGCATCTGCGGATGCCTTTCTTTCCTCCCCCGCCATGAATGGACGGGGGTATCCAGAAAGGAACGATGATGAAAGACATAGTAAGATCGGCTGGCCGCCCAGCAACTATCAAAGATGTAGCTGCCCACGCTGGGGTTTCGGTGGCCACCGTGTCCGCTGTCATCAACAGTAATAAGTATGTGAGTCCAGACCTGATACAACGGGTGCACGAAAGTATCACAGTTCTTAGCTATGAGCGGAATAGCCTGGCACAAGGCTTAAAGAAGCAAACCAGTCATACCATTGGCCTGATCATCTCCGACATCACCAATCCATTCTTTACCAGTGTCGCGCGAGGCGTGGAGGATGTTGCCAACGCCCGAGGCTACTCCTTGATCCTTGGCAATACGGACGAAGACCTGAAAAAAGAGATGAGCTATAGGCGCCTCCTGGAAAGCAAACGTGCCGATGGTCTTATCGTCGCAGTCACGGCCCGCAGTCACGAGTATTTACGCTCCTGGTCGGCACAACGGTTGCCACTGGTGAGCATCGACCGCCTTCCGTCCGAGTTAGGTATCGATGCCGTCCTCATAGACAATATGGCGGGTGCTCGACAGGCGGTCGAGCATCTGATCACGCTTGGGCACGAGCGGATTGGCATCGTGACTGGTCTCCCCGGTATCACCACCACGCAAGAGCGACTGACAGGATATGAGCAAGCGCTCGCAGCCCACGGCATTCCTCTCGATCCTACACTGATCGCTGAAGGCAATTCGCGTATCGATGGAGGAGAGTGCGGCGCTCTTCAACTCCTGACACAGGAAGCCGCACGGCCTACTGCGCTCTTCGTGACGAACGGCCTGATGGTCATCGGTGCTCTGCAAGCCATCAATCTGGTTGGACTGCGCTGCCCACAGGACATTGCACTGGTTGGCTTCGATGATTTCGAGTGGGCAGCCGTCATGCATCCCCGCTTGACAACGGTTCGCCAGCCGACCTACGAGATCGGACAGAAAGCAGCTCAGCTCTTGTTTGAACGCCTGGAGAAGCGTGATGCGCCACCACAGGTGGTACGCCTTCAACCCCAATTGATCATTCGTGAATTGAGTGGCGCGGCATTGCAGTCATCCACGACGCTTCAAGAGATACCTGACGATGTACATCGATAGTTCCAGGTAGGCCCTGGTCAGTCTTTCCGCAGCTGTTCTGAGTCAAGGAATTGGCGAGAGGTGTCCTGGCTGTCATCCCTTCGCTTCGCTCAAGGGCAGGCTCTGAGCGCAGCAAAGGATCTCTGCGCCCGGCGAGCCAGACCCTTCGCTGCGCTCAGGGTGACAGGCCATATCTCCAAATGTCTGCAAGAAGGTGGGGGGAGTTTGCAAAAAAGCTGTCTCCAGTTATAAGATTCATGTTATACTGTGGGCATGTACCCATTGATGGAGAGAAAGGAAAGAGGAGTTATCGGCCAGGTACTGCATGTCAATATACCTACTCCGCTCGGTCACCTGGAGGGGATTCTGAAACCCGAAGAGGCGGAAGCTACTCCCCTGTACGCGGCGCTTGTCTGCCATCCGCACCCGCTCTATGGTGGTACGATGCACAACAAAGTGGTCTTCAAAGTGGCGCAAACGTTACAATGGCTCAACATACCGACATTGCGCTTCAACTTCCGCGGCGTAGGGCATAGTACGGGAACTTATGATGAAGGGCGTGGCGAAATGGACGATGCGCGCTATGCGTTAGATTTCCTGAGCCGTCGCTATCCTGGTCTACCAGTTATTTTGACCGGCTTCTCATTTGGTGCATATGTGGGACTGCGTGTGGCCGTCATCGATGATCGCGTGCAAGCCATGATTGGTCTGGGCGTAACTGCTCGCTCATTCAATGGCGATGTGCTGGCAGGCTCCCAGAAACCCAAACTGATCATTCAGGGAACCGATGATGACCTTGCACCCTACGAGCAGACGGCTAAGTGGTTCGAGCAAGTGCCAGCGCCAAAAAGCATGGTGGCTGTAAGCGGAGCGGATCATTACTTCCAGGGCCACCTGGACGAGGTACAAGCTGTTATCGTCGAGTTTGTACACAAACTGTCCGGTTCTACCTCATACGCCTCGACGTAGGCTCTCACCTATTTGAGCGGTTTAGAGATCAGTTTCATTTCGAACAAGGTTCACGAATGTTGGGACATGGTGCATTAGTGTATCTAATATCTCTGTAACTGTCATGGAGGGATTGCGCAAATTTCCTGCCTGCTGTATCAATATTTCAACAATACGCTCAGGATCGAAATGAAGTAAATGTACTAGGAATTTATCTGGTGATTGAGCCTCTATTTCGAAAGGTGCGAGAAGATTTGGGGGAAAGTCTTTTAGGTTTTGAGTGACAATGAAACGAGCATTGCAAGCAACTGCAGCGGCTAACACATGTCGATCCTTCTCGTTGTTAGGCATTGATGCAACAAGCGGTCTGTGACGTGTAACGATCGCATCATTAAATTGCTCCTGTATTGTTACAACAAGTCGTTGAGCTTTATCTTCTGGCATGCCTTTCTTAACAAGGTTGCGGCGAACTTCTTCCAGGATGTCATCTGTCAGATACATCTTGTATAAGTCTGCTTGAGCGGCGCGTAAGAGTGTATCGCGGAGTGATGCCGGAAAAAGAACACAAGCATCAAGTACAGCTTTCAACAACATGTCTACATACAATCTTTCAGCACTACGAAGTATTGGTCCTGGGGGGGTTTTGACGCCATATCGATTATTGTGTAACGATGTACGATGAGGAGACGCTAAACCCAGTCCAGGCCTAGCTTCCTGGCTTTTCTGAAATGTGCCGTTACACAAGATTCGGTATGGCATCCTGGTTTTAGCAGCAATCTGCCTGCCTACGTTTTCATGGTAGACAGGCAAATTGCTATTAGTCGTACAACCCTAGGTCTTGACTCATCTGTGCGATTTCGTTTATGCTTTGCTCTCGTTCGGCATTGCGCAGTTTTTTGTAAATCATAAGGTCGCTGAATCGAATGCGTCGATGAGATCCGACTTTGATAAACGGTATTTTTTTCTGCTCAAGCAGCTTTACTAAGTAAGGTCTCGAAACGTTGAGTATGTCTGCTGCCTCCTGAGTGGTTAACTCTTTGTTCCCAGGTACGATAAAAATTGCTCTCCCACGCATCATGTGATAGACAATCTGTTGAAGTACCTGGAACACTGATCTCGGTAATTCGATAAAATCGCCGTCAGGACCAACAAGTTTAGGCACACAATTGTTATCATTCAGTACCCCCTCGATCTTGTTTAGTGCTGGCCTTTCACTCTCATTAGCAGTAATAGGTTCAAGTTCCAGTACTGACATTTGGCTCCTCTTTTCTGATAGGCAGGTGTCGTTCGCTTACAAACTCTCCTCTAAGTATATGATGCATTATATTCGAAATAATTGCAACAACTAAATTAAACGAAATTCTGGCTACTTTGGTGAGTGATTAGTTTGCGCAGAGTATAAAGCGGAGATTGCGAAGTGTGATGTGTTGTGCGCCAATTGCCATGCAATAGAAACACAAAACGAATGATACAGGAAGAAGGGAATACGCTTTTAGCATGGAGCCGGTGGGGAGGATTGAACTCCCGGCAAGCGGTTTACAAAACCGCTGCTCTACCACTGAGCTACACCGGCATGGGAACAGTATACCACAGGAGGTCAAGATCAGAGCGTCTACTCGTCTACTTTGGTGAGGCCGAAAGGGCGTTGGAGCCCATTCTTGCTGGGCAGACGATTGCCCAGGTTCTCCAGACCGCAAGCGAGGATAGTTCCCTGTGTACACGGTGAAAATGCATCTCTTTTTACATAGCCCTGGGTCAAGAAGCTCCCCTATTGTACCTTGCCTGTTCGTAGGGTATAATCGAAGCCAGGCACTGCAAAAAATACATAAGGGGACAAGATGGACCATCGCACTTTTAGCCTACCTGAGCGAAGGATGGCATTCAGCGCGGGCATTTTTAACCTGATTATTGGTCTGGCGTTTTTCTTCTTACCGGAACTGAAACTCCCGCTTTGGCCCACGTCTATTTCCCCTGTGCTTGATCGTTTCATTGGCGCAATCGTGCTGGGGAATTGTGCCGGGTCCTTCTGGCTGGCAACACAATGGGAATGGGCACGAGTGCGTCCGCTGGCTATTGTGGCGGTGGTGTATGGAACGCTTGTGGCATTGGCCCTGTTGTATCATTTGTTGTGGTTGCATGCCTCGCCGCTCTTCTGGTTCTATTTCTTGTTTGATGTGCCGTTTCTGATTGTCTTTTACGCTCTGTTTGCCTATCACGATCTTTGGCCTTTCATGAAGAGGCAGAAATTGCAGGGACGAGCGCGAGAGGTTGCCTCTACGACAACCGAATCGTGAACACCAGCTTGCTTCTATAGAACCCGAACCCATGTGCTACAACACTATGAAGTCGTGACAGACACCCACAGATAATTTGGAAACGCTATGCAGGCACCATTCGCGGATCCACTTTCAGGACTAGAGCTACTCAGCAAAGCACTACCATTGGTAGGGCGCGAATCCGAAATGCAGGCTATTCGGGCGCTGCTAGATACAGTAGCGCTCAACAGGCCGCTGGGTGCGCGGGCGTTAGCGATCAGTGGCGGGCCAGGTATGGGCAAGTCACGACTACTGGCGGAGATATATGTGGAAGCTCGGGCACGTGGCTTTCGCGTGCTGGAAGGGCGCACCTATGAAGCCGGAAGTATGTTCCCCTACCTTCCTTTTATCGAGGCACTGCGTCCTGTCCTACGCTTTTCAATGCTAGAAGAGGGTGAGCACGATACATTAGGCGAGCGCGGCCCCATCCCACTCCGTGGGCGCGAGGGTATTGACACACAGCACCCTGTCCGGGGGACAGGTATCCCCAGACTGCGTCGCCGCTTCGCTGAGGGCCTCTATGATGTGGCGGTGGTGGCTGCACTGGCTCGACTCTTCCCCGAACTACCAGAGATGCTGCATGTGACGATCAGGCCGGAGGTGCTTTCACCTGAGCAGGAGAAGTTTCGTGTATTCGATGCGGTGGCAACACTGTTGGAACGTATAGCGCAGGAGCGGCCTGTCTTGTTGGGCATAGATAACCTGCAATGGGCTGATAGTGGCAGCCTGGAACTCACTATGTACCTCACGGTGCGCCTGCATAGCAGCCATGTCGCCCTGGTTGGTGTGATGCGCCCGTCCACTGAACTCACTATGTATGCAGGAGATGATGATCGCGTTGTGATGCTGGCTGCGAGCAATGCAGCAGCTAGGGCACTCCGTGACTTGATGCGCCAGGGTTTACTTTTGCTCTTGCCGCTCGGCCCATTGGATTTAGAGGCTGCTGATCGACATCTGCACGCGCTTCTCCCTGGTACATTATCCCAGGAATTAGCACAATCCCTGCTGAGACGCGCTGAAGGTAATCCCTTTTTTCTGGAAGAACTGGTGCGCACAATGACGCTGAGCCAGGCGCTTATGTTGCGTGATGGTGTGTGGAGAGCGACACGAGCCATCAATACAGAGATACCGGAGAGCATTACCCTGGCAGTGGGGCAACGTCTTCAGGGATTGAGTGGATCATGTCGAGAAATGCTGCGCGCTGCCTCGCTATTTGGCCGTGCCTTTCCATTGGATGCACTGGCACAAGTGCTTGAAGCGTCTGAAGATCAGGTACAGTCTTTGATCAACGAAGCGACGCAGGCAGCAGTGATTGCAAAAATGCCCGATACTGACTGGGATGAGGCCGCGCCGCTGACCGCGCCTCTGGCACCTGCAAGGGGCGCCGCTACATTTACATTTCTGTTTTGTCAGAGTCTTGTGCAGGAGGTTCTGAGTGCCGAAGTGCAGACTTCGCAAGCACATCGGCTCCATAGAGCAATTGGCGCAGCCCTGGAAGCGAATTATGCCGGTGCAGCTCGTGCCCACGCGTCAGAACTGGCTCGCCACTATGCTATAAGTGGTGACAAATCAGCCGCTCTACGTTGGGGCCTCCTGGCAGGTGAGGATGCCGTACGTCAGCAGGCGCACCGCGAAGCCATTGGTCACTTTCGCCTGGTACTGAGACTGTTGGAGGCAGGAACCGTAGGGGCGGAAGTGGGGAAGAGTGGTGAGGGATTACCTGCCCCCCAGGCAGGGTCCCAGTCCCCCAGACCGGATACCCTTGTCCCTTCGCCTGCGCAGCTTCATCTCTTAATTGGCGAGAGTTGGTTCAAGCTGGGTGAGCTTGAACAGGCAGGGCATGCGTTTCAAGAGGCATTAGCGTATTTACAAGGTACATCCATCATCCAACCCCAGGTGGGACTTGCACAAGTGCTCCTTGTGCAAGTCGATAGCCAGAAAACTTTTTTGTTGGCGCAGGCCAATCGTCTGCTTGCAGACGTCTATCGCATGCAGGGCAAGTACGACCAGGCATTGGCCCATCTCCAGGCAGCATCCAATGCTTCTGATGCGCTGCAAAATGCAAGCGGGGAGACAAACACGACAAGTGATGAGTCGACGCAGGTACGCTGGTTTCCAGGACGGAGTTTCCCGGTTGAGGCGATACACCAGGTGAACATGAAGGAATTAACGGGAACACCCCTACAGCAAGCTCTACTGAGGGCCCGTACAAGTGAGCATATTCTGCTCTTGCAATCGCGGGCCACGCTCGATATAATGCTCGGTCGCACACAAGAGGCGGAGACTGAACTGTGGCAATCGCATCAACTGGCAACTGAGATGGGGGATCGAGGCAGCCAGGCATTTGCGCTACAGCTGCTGGGTTGGCTGCGAGGTTGGGGTGAACACATCTATGAGGCTATTCGTTTGCAGGAGCAAGCTCACGAATTGTATGTAGCGGTTGGGGACCCGTTCCGTGCAGCCCTGGTTGACCAGGTATTGGGGATCGTCTATCAGGCGTTGGGCGAGATGGAACGAGCGCGACTCTGTACCCAGCGCGGGTTTGAGCGTGCGCGTCGCTACGGGGCCAGTCGTGTTCTGGGCCTGCTCCACTGGAACTACGGAGTGATGGCGCTTGCTCAAGGTGATTGGGCGAGCAGTGACTCACGCCTGCGACAGGCATGGCAAGAGGCAGAAACAAATAACGATGCACGCCTCAAGCCTATCGTGTTGCAGGCCCAGGCGGAGTTACAGTTCCGGCGTGGTCACTGGCGTGAGGCCGACCAACTTTTTCAGGCGAGTATCCAGGCAGCGTCAACGACTGAATGGATTGCCGGTGCGATGGCCTTCTACGGCCATTTTCTTGCCGTGACGGGACGAAGGAAGGCTGCCCAGGAACAACTTGATCGCGCCTCAGCCTGTCCTGAGCCACCAGGGCTGGCCGGTAGTTTCTACATTCCCTTCCTCGCCGAAGGGTACCTGCATCTTGGGGCGAATGAACGAGCCGCTGCTTACATCGAGCGGATCCGTTCCATGCGTGGCTTCATGTACTACGGCAACTCGGTTGATCGCGTGCTGGGTGTGGTAGCAACGCTGGCAGGTGATTGGGAAACGGCCGAGCAGGCATTTGAAGCTGGTCTTGCGCTCTGCCGTCGTGCCAATAACGAGCCTGAAGAGGCGGCCATCCTTTATGAACAGGCACGGGCAGCATTGATACGTGCAGGATTACCTGCCCCCCAGGCAGGGTCCCTGTCCCCCAGTCAGGATTCCAGATTGATTGCTCAAGCTGATGCTCACATGCGGGAGAGCATAGATGACCTTTGTGATCGTGCGCGTGAATTATTTCTACGGTATCAGATGCAGCGTGCCGCTGACCTGGTGGATATGCTGCAAAAGGGTGTGCAGGCATTAGAGCAGCGTGCTGATGCGGTACAATTGGCTATAACCCCATCCCAGCAGGCGGTACTACCGCAGGTTTCTTCTGGCAAACACCAACTCATGCTTCGCCTCACCAGGCGAGAGTTAGAGGTGTTACGCCTGGTGGCGGAAGGTCATACCGACCGCGAGGTGGCAGAGATGCTAGTGATCAGTCCGCGCACGGCCAACCGTCACCTGAGCAACATTTTCGTCAAATTAGATGTACCAGGGCGTGCTGCCGCTGTGGCCTACGCTATCAGGCAAGGCATTGTTTCGTAGGGTTGATGATGCCTTCCATTTCGTCTTTGAGATCGCGCATCATCAACTCTAGCACGACCTGACGGGGGTCCAGTCCTTCAAAAAGGACAAGGCCGAGCTGTTCGGTGATGGGCATCTCAACATGATAGAGTGCCGCCATTTGCAACGCGGCCTTTGTGGTAGAGATGCCTTCCGCTACCGAGTGTGTCGAAGCCAGGATCTGCTCTAGCTTCTCACCAGCTGCCAGGCGTTGCCCAAGCTGGTGGTTACGACTCAAGGAACTGGCACAGGTGGCGACCAGGTCGCCGATGCCGGCCAGGCCAGAGAAGGTAAGGGGATGTGCTCCGGCAGCGATCCCCAGGCGAGCAATCTCAGCCAGACCTCGTGTGATGAAGGCGGCTTTTGTGTTCTCACCATAGCCCACGCCGTCATTAAAACCTGCACCGATGGCGATAATATTTTTGAGCGCACCACCCAGTTCGACACCCACGACATCATTTGCCGTGTAGACACGATAGCGTGAGGTATTGAGCATTGAGCGAGCATGTACCGCGGTCTCCTGCTCATAGGCTGCTACGACGGCAGCTGTGGGTTTCCCTTCCGCCACTTCACGCGAAATATTGGGGCCACTGAGTGCGGCAACGCGCTTGTGCGCTGCTGGAACCTCCTCACAAATAATCTCCGTCATGCGCTTGAGGCTATTAATCTCAATACCTTTGCTGCCGCTTACGAGCAGAGTCTCTTGAGCGACATTGGGAGCAAGTAAACGCAGGTTCTCACGCATAAGCTGTGATGGCGTTACGAGCAGCAGCATATCTTTGTTCTGGACGGCCTGAGCGATATCGGAGGTCACATTGAGCGTCTCGGGGAAATGAAAGCCCGGCAAAAAGACCGTGTTCTCACGTCGCTGCTGCATCTCTATGGCCCGCTCAGGTCGATGCTCCCAGAGAGTTATCGCGCTGCCTTCGCGTGCCAAAAGCAAGGCCAGCGTGGTGCCCCAGGCTCCACTGCCGATGACGCCAACCGATACCATTGATGAATCTCTCCTCTGTAGTCCCCCGATTTATCGTGGGGAACTCATGTACCAGATGCGGTCTCCAGGATACATGTATTGTAGCATAGGAGAGGGAGCGGCGAAATGTATTCTTTCTATTGGCTTTCCGTTTTTCTTTTGCTGGCTGGGAATAATGGAGTAAAGAGCGAATAAACAGAGAGGATAGAGAAACACATGAATATCGACGAGCAGCTTGAGAATATCCTGGCAGATTTAGGAGTAGAGATGGAAAGCCCAAAGCACGAGCAATTTGATGAGAACTCCATTCCAGAGGTCTCTATTTTTCAGGCTTCGCGTGACCACTATGGGGTCTTCTATCGCCTGGATATCATCGAGCAGACGCCACAACTACGCATTATGATGCCCATCGAAAATGGGGCATTGAAGATGGAGATGTACCTGGTGCGCATGAGTGAGCAGGCGCCGCTTACCAATTGGTTCTCTTCCCTGGCTACCTATCATGGGAGTCCCGCCTTCGAACGCGGACGCGAGGCGGCCCAGCAACATCTCCTCTATGCCGTCGCGGAGATGATGAAGCAGCTCTTTTGGGCAGGTGATTTGAGCGGCATGTGCTTCCCAGCAGAGATTGTCGTCTATCGCCTGGTGTAAGGGTCTCAATCCTTGAGGGTGAAAGCCGTTCGTACGGGCGTGATGATGAAGTTTAACAATCAAGATCGGCAATGTGTTGTCACCCTGAGCGAAGCGAAGGGTCTCTCTCGATGGGCAGCGAGATGCTTCGCTTCGCTCAGCATGACAATGCCGGCTTTGGTCGTTAAACTTCATCATCACGCCCCGGTCCAGCTTGTAGAGCAGTCCACAGGGCGTGATTCATCACGCCCGTACGAACAATTCCATTCCATCGCTCTCTTGTTTCACCCCCAAGAACGTAGACCCTGATGTAAAACACTACTTGTCTCTGGGGCGTGGGTATGCTATGATTCGGTCAATAGTCCCGTAGGGGCGAGCGGGGTGTGGAGTGGATGGGTGGGCCTTTATGGTCGCCCGCCGTGCCCTCGGTCAATAGAGGGAGAACCATCAGATGACTGATAATCTAGACCTGATAGGTAGAGCTGCAATGGAGCATTTATCGCTCAAACATGCAGCACGTGAGCGGGCATTGCCCAAATCTCGTGCTGCAATTCGCTATTGTGCGAATAGCATCCGTGCTACTCACCGCCAGGAGTTCCATGCTGCAGAGGAACTGGCTTCACAGGCATATGCCTTGCTTGCAGAGATGAGCAATGACCTGCGCGACCATCAAGATGTCTTCTATGCGGGCTTCGTACAAGATGCCCACAAAGAATATGCCGAAGCCGTCACCTTCGCTGCACTCGTCCAACATCGTCCCTTGCCTACAGCCTCCGAACTCTCTATTGGCTGGGCGGCCTATCTCAATGGGCTGGGAGAAACTATTGGGGAACTGAGGCGCTACGTATTAGATCAATTGCGGCACGGTACGATTGAGAGTTGTGAGTCGCTGTTGGATCATATGGATGACATCTATGCTCTCTTGACCACCATCGATTTCCCCGATGCCGTTACCGCTGGACTACGCCGTACAACTGATGCAGCAAGGGGCATTCTAGAGAAGACACGCGGTGATCTGACCACGGCAGTTGGACAAGCGCAGTTGCAGCAGGCTATGCATGCCCTGCAACAAGAACTCCACCATCCACCTGGGTGATAGTCCCGTAGGGGCGAGCGGGGTGTGGAGTTGGTGGGTACGAGTTGGCGCTGACTCATGCCCCCGGCATGTCGGGCGCAAGCGCTACGCGTATAGTCGCCCGCCGTGCCGGGGGCATGAGTAGAATGCGGATTTATGTAGAGTGCCGATTTATCGAGCACGTCGTGTAGGGAGCATATAAACAACTATGCAAGACAAAGGTTCGCAGAATAAAGTTTCGGTCTCTGTTCCTAAGGTCGTCACGGCTGACTCGGTACAAGCCGAGGAGGTACCCACGATCCCACTGGGGTCACTTCAGACAATCAACGCACTTCAGCCCGAAGTCTCTGTACACGCGGTCACTGCATCTCCTCAAGGAGTGAATCTACCTGCACCGCTGGTAGTACAGCCATCGGAGTATCGGCGTAGTCTTTCTGAGTGGGTAAAAGCGTGGTGGGAGGGCATGCGCCCCACTTATTTAGCTCTGGCGGTGATGCCGGTGCTGGTGGGCAGTACACTGGCCTGGACAAAAAGTATCGCACCTGGGACGCCTTTTGGACATTTCCACCTTCTCCGTTTCCTGGCTACGCTGATGGCCGTGGCCTTGCTTCAAGTAGGGGCGAACCTTGTCAATGACTATTTCGATGACCTGAGAGGGGTAGATGCCAGTAACCAGCTTGGTCCTGGTGGGCTGATTCAGCAAGGCGTTGTTCGACCTGCACGAGTACTCACCGCCGGGCTTATTGCATTGGGGTCAGGTGCTCTCCTGGGTGCGATTGTAGCGTTTTCAGGTGGCTTTCTGGTCTATTTATTTGGCCTGGTTGGACTGCTCTGTGCCTTTTTTTATAGTGCCACGTCGCGGTCGCTCTCTGCACTCTCCCTTGGGGAATTAATTTGTTTCGTCATCTTTGGCCCATTGATCACTCTCGGTGCTTACATGGTGCAGACAGGCCATATCGATCGTATCGTGCTCGTCTACAGCATCCCACTCGGTCTCTTGGCAATGGCCGTCATTCTGCTCAACGATATGCGAGACCTTGAAGATGATGCCCAGGCTGGAAAATACACCATTGCGTCATTACTGGGGTTACAGTGGAGCCGCCTATTCTGCCTGATGTTACTGCTCACGGCCTATATGATCATCGTGGCATTGGGCCTGCCGCACAATGCACCACATTTCCTCCTCATCACGCTGTGGACATTGCCCACCTTGGTCATTGTGATATCAGGTATGTTGCGGACAGATACTCCTGCTGGCTTGCACCTGGTGATGCGCCAGGCGATCAGACTCGAAGTGTACTTCGCATTCTTGCTTGTGCTGGCACTGATTGTGACTGCGGTGTGGCCTGTTCTCCCGCACATTCCAACGATTGTGCTGCCGTTTTAACAGGGAATGAGGCCGATAAATCGGATACCTGCCCCCCAGGCAGGGTGCTTGCACAGGTAGGTTTTTTGGGTAAGCCGCCTGGGAAGGGCCCTGATCCGTAGGGGCAAGGGTGGTGATGGGAGGTTGGGAGGGCCTTGCTGACATGCCCCCGGCATGTCGGGCGCAAGCGCTTCGCGTATGGTCGCCCGCGTAGCCCGGTCTGGTTGACGACAGGGTGGGTGAACGTCGCAGAAAGGGACGGCGGGCGACCATAAAGGCCCTCCCATCCACCCCACACCCCGCTCGCCCCTACGGACTCGATGGGCACGCTCCAAAAAGCCTACCTCTGACGGGCGCAGGCTGCCCCTGGCTCACTAGGAGTCGTTAAGGCGATATCCGAGATGCGGCTCAGTAATGATATAGCGTGGATGAGCGGGATCCGGCTCTATTTTGACGCGCAAACGACGCACAACCCCTTTAATGTAATCGGTCGCATCGCTATACTGATGGCCCCACACCTGCTGCAAGAGCAGCCGCGTGGTCAACACCCGTCCGACATTTGCCGCTAGCTCGGCCAGCAGAGCGTACTCGATGGGTGTAAGGGTAATAATGCGACCCGCCAGCGTGACCCTGTGCTCCTCCATATCAATCTTGAGATCACCACAGGTGACCGTGGTCGCTAAGATCTTGCTTCCGCGACGCAATACCGCCCGCACACGAGCAAGTAGTTCGGCCAGGCGGAAAGGCTTGACCAAATAGTCGTCAGCCCCCAGGTCGAGCACGGACACGATATCGGCCTCACTGCCCTTGACGCTCAAAATAATGATCGGGGTCGCGGATAGTTCGCGGATGCGTTGGCAGACTTCCAGACCGCTGCAGCGGGGCATCACCAAATCCAATAGGATCAATTCCGGTGACTCCCGCTCGAACGCAGCCAAAGCCTCCAACCCATCAGCGGCGGTCGTCATCTCATAGCCGTGGGTGGTCAGAGCCTGTTTCACCGCTACCATGATGCCGGGATCATCATCCACCAGTAAAATGCGCTGCCTGGCATGACCCATACCATCACCTTTCCCTTGGGCTCACCCTGCACGGTTCATGCTCCTCCAACGCCTCAAGGCTGATGGGAGTCGTTGTCGGCAGAGGCAACGTGAAGCGAAAGATGCTCCCTCCTCCCGGTCGATCCTCCACCCAGATGCGCCCACCATGGGCCTCCACAATACCCCGGCAAATAGCCAGGCCCAATCCAGAACCCCGCATATCTGCCCTATGACCCCGATCCAGGCGATAGAAGCGCTGGAAGATCTTCTCACGCTCTTCCACAGGTATGCCTGGGCCACAGTCCGCTACCCCGATCAGCACATCGACCCCCGTCCACCTCGCCTCCACCTTGATGGGCGAGTTCGGGGGAGTATACTTGTAGGCATTCTCCAGGAGATTCCATAGCACCTGAACGAAGCTGTCGGGATCAATGTAATACAACGGCAGATCCGGCAACAGGTCCCGTTCCACCCGGCATCCACTACTCAGTCCCTCAAACTTTGCTATGGTATCGGCAATCAGCACAGGTAGTTCGGTCCAGTCGCGATCGAGCAAGAGCGCGCCAGCTTCGATGCGTGAGAGGTCAAGCAATTGGTCAACTAGCCGCCCCAGCCTGCTCGCCTGGCTTGCAATATTGTGCAGCAAGTGTTCTTGCTCCCGAGCAGACTGAATCCCGACCCCGCCCCGGTCGAGCAGACTCTCGACCGAAGCGCGGATGGCAGTAAGCGGCGATCGTAGGTCGTGTGAAACGGCTGTGAGAAACCCACTCTTGAGACGATCCGCTTCTCGCAAGATCTCCATCTCGCTTTCGGCACGTAGGAGTTGCGCATTCTTCAGGGCCAGACCCAGTTGTTGCCCGATGGTCGTGAACAGTGCAAAGTCCTCCTGCGTCAGCCTTCGAGGACTATGGCTTCCGACGACCAGGATGCCGAGAATCGTGCTGCTAGTAGCCAGCGGGACGACCATCAAATCGCAGAGGTTTGCGGCCCGCAGAGACTCTTGCATGATACGTCTATCACTCTCCAGGTCATTGATCAGCAGCGCTTCTCCTGTGGCTGCGACCTGGTCAGCCAACTCATAGAGGGATCTCAAGGGACGTTCACCCAGCTCAGGGAGCACCACCTCAAGCCGGCCATATTGCGCGACGAGGGTGAGATTGTCCCCACTCTTGTCGAGCAGCAGGACTATGCCTGCGTCCAGGCCTATGATCTCCGCAATACGCTCCAGAATCAGGTTGAGGTGCTGGCTGGGATCAAGTAACGTACCTAGGAGTTGTGCCATAGCATTGAGCGCTTCGATATGACGATTATGCTGCTGGAGGGTGTCGAAGAGCCTGGCATTCTCGATGGCTGTTGCCGACTGAGCCGCGAAAGCCAGACCTAGCCGCACATCATCGACGAGCCAGTGGTAATACCTGCATTTAGGGGCAGCGATGAAGCCGATTACCCCGCGGGCTGTCGTCAAGGGAAGCAGTGCTATCGAACGAATACCTATCTGTTCGATAAGGGCCACCGGCAAGAGGGTGGAGCTGAGGACATCATCAATGATCACTGGTTCACCGCGCTCCCGAATGAGTGAGACCACCTCAGCTTGTTCGAGCAATGTTTCCACAACGTGAAGAGTCTCCGATCGCAATGAACTCTCTTTGCACCAGATGTGTAGCGACATCCCTTCATCTGATTCATTGAACAAGCAGGCAGCAGCACCATCGAGTTGCAGCACGTAAGCTAGCTGCTCAGCCACTTTATCAAGAGCGACATCCAAATCCAGGCTAGCGCTGATCGCACCTGAAGCAGCAGCCAGGCGTTCTGCATCGTACGCTCGACGTTCCTGTACATTGAGCCACGCCTGTATATCGTCTAGTGCAGGGGTTTTCAGCAATTCCTTGCTGGTGTGATACTGATGTGTTTTGTTGTGTCCGTTGACCTCAAGAGGACTTGTACCGCTGGTGAAACTCACAGCAGTTTCTTGGAAAATTGTCTCATGCTTCCCAGCAGGCGCAAGAGTGAGGAAAGCACGCAACTGTTGCTCAGTCTCGAGAGCGGCTGCAGCCAGGGAATTGGTGAGAAATGGACGGATGAGACGGTAGTCACCCGTCACATCTAAGACACCAATAATCTCGCCTGTCAATGGGTGGTGGATAGGCGCTGCCGTACAGGTAAGGTCCTGCCACCCATCGCAATAATGTTCCGCAGCCATGAGCTGCACGACGTGACCATCGGCCAGAGCAGTGCCGATGGCATTGGTGCCAGCCGCGGCTTCGCTCCAGTCGCCCCCAGGAATGAAGTCGATGCGAGCAAGCCGGCGACGGATCGCAACATCACCGATCACATCCAGGAGGCAACCTTTGGCGTCGCTCAGCACGATCACATATCCTGAGCCGGCGAGAAAGTCCGTCAGATGGCTCATCACAGACCGTGTAGCACGTATGAGCAGCTCATTGACCTCACGCAGATGGTAGAGCTGAGCTTCCCTGGCAATAGCAAGCGGTGCGTAACGCCGTCCAGGATTGACATCCAGAGCGCGACAACGCTGCCAGGACTCCAAAATCATTGGACGAGGAGTATAGACAGCAGGGTTTCCTGTAGTCAGGAACCGGTCGCGAATTGCCGTCAACTGCCGAGCAGTACGCTCGATCTCCGATGGTGAGGCGATGGATAGATTAACGCGATATAGTCGGTTGGTCATATCTCTACCCCAGTATAGATAAGGCATGACAATGGCGGAGCAGCCATTGTCTGCCGATGAAGTTACGGTCTGAAGGCTTAAAGGAATTCCCCACGATAAATCGGGGGACTACAAATCGCCTCATTTACAAGTTACCACGACCATACCACTGCCTATATTATAGACTATATAGCATATCGTGGTGCGGCTGTCTACGGAAATAAGCTAGAGAGTTAGATTTTTTCACCGTTTTTTCACCAGCAAACCTATCGGTTCTCACCAGTGCCTCACCAACATTATGTTACCATACTACTAACCCACTGAATAATGTGATGGTACTGACAACCGCGTAGCCGAACTAATGGCCTTGGCTGCCTGGCGCAAAGCGACCTACACATAGCTATCTGGCGGTCAAGATGCCATGAGTAATTTTGCAAGTGGCCACCTGGGTGACCACCGTGTTCTCATCCCCTGAAGTGTGTATCTCGACGTAGGAGTGTGTCGTCTTGCTCCGCGCTTCAAACAGCGAAGCTTGCGCAGCGCGTTTCAATTATTCAATGGCGTAGGCAGCATAGCGATTCGCATTGGAAAGGAGTGACCGATAGTTCTCGCAATTGTCGTCGAACGTCACACAACGTATTTGCGTCCAATCACAGACGGTTACGAGGTCTTGAACAGGGCGATCGCAAGGATCGCCCCTACGCTAACAAGTTAGTTGTAGACAACCTAGAATGTGACAGCCAGTAGGCTAGTCAGACAAGGAGAACAACTTTATGGCTCGTGCAAGCCTCACCAGGGCACACCAAAAGATCCAGGAGCTTTCCTGGGAGCCAACATTTGCTACACCGGTCAAGAAGTATCCCACCGACTACAAGTTTACCAAGGCTCCCAAGAAGGAACCGCTGAAGCAGGTCCTGCAGTCCTACTTCCCCATGCAGGAGGAGAAAGACAATCGCGCCATGGGGGCCATGGACGGAGCACTGCGCGGAAATATGTTCCGCTCGACGCAGCCGCGCTGGATGGAGTGGATGAAGCTCTTCCTGGGCATCAGTCCGTTCCCCGAGATTGCCGCCGCTCGTGCCATGCCCTTGCTCACCTCAGCGGTGCCCAACCCAGAACTCCACAACGGACTCGTGCTTCAGATGATTGACGAGGTGCGTCACTCGACCATCCAGATGCACCTGAAGCGCTACTACATGAAGAACTATATCGATCCTGCCGGCTTCGACACCACCGAGAAGTCCTTCGATAGATGCTATGCGGGCACGATTGGCAGGCAGTTCGCTGAGGGCTTCATCACCGGTGACGCGATCACTGCAGGTAACATCTACCTGCAGGTCGTTGCCGAGACCGCCTTCACGAACACGCTGTTCGTAGCGATGCCGTCGGAGGCCGCCGCCAACGGCGACTACCTGCTGCCCACCGTCTTCCTCTCGGTCCAGGCCGACGAGTCACGTCACATCAGCAACGGGTACGCCACTCTGCTGATGGCTCTGGCCGACCCCGATAACCAACTGCTGCTGGAGCGCGACCTCCAGTACGCCTTCTGGAACAACCACGCTCTCGTCGACGCGGCGATCGGCACCTTCATTGAGTACGGGACGAAGGATCGTCGCAAAGAGCGGGACAGCTTCGCACAGATGTGGCGGCGCTGGATCTATGATGACTACTATCGCAGCTATCTGATGCCGCTGGAGAAGTACGGTCTGAAGATCCACCACGAGGACATCGAGGAGGCCTGGAACCGCATTGCGAACAAGGGATACGTGCATAAGACGGCTCAGTTCTTTGCCACCGGCTGGTTCGCCAACTTCTGGCGCATCGATCCCATGACCGAAGAAGATTTCGAGTGGTTTGAGTTTAAGTATCCGGGCTGGTACAACGAGTATGGCAAGTGGTGGGAGCACTATGCGCGTTTGTCCAAGCCCAACGGCCACAAGCCTATCGCCTTCGAGGATGTCGGCTATGTGTATCCGCACCGCTGCTGGACATGTCTGGTCCCCTGTATGATCCGTGAAGATACAATCATGGATACCGTCGATGGCCAGGTACGCACGTACTGCTCCAAGACCTGCCACTGGACCGATAAGGAGGTGTTCCGCGGCAGCTACCAGGGCCGCGAAACCCCCGCCATGGGCCGACTCGTTGGCAAGCGCGAGTGGGAGACCTGCTACCACGGGTGGGATCTGGTTGATGTCATGAAGGATCAAGGCTTTGTCCGCCCCGATGGCAAGACGCTCATCCCGCAGCCCCACGTCATCTTCGACGACAAGTACATGTGGACATTGGATCACCTCAAGGGCATTGAGTTCCAGAGTCCGAATGTATTGCTCAACCAGATGACACCCGAGCAACGGGATGCATGGCTGGTCGATTACAAGAAAGGCTTCACTATCAAGTAGTCGTTCCACATTCTTAAAAACCGCTGGACCGTGGGACCACGATAGTAGGTCCCCCATTCATGGCGGGACTGCTTCTTCCACCCGCGGCTCAGGGTACCTGCAAGGGACTGAGAGCCTCTCAGGTTTTCTCGCCTCACATGAAGAAAGAGTTGGGGATGGCTACACATAGGGTTCGATTTCAACCGGTCGGCATCGAGATCGAAGTGAACGAAAATGAAACCGTGCTCAACGCAGCGTTTCGTCAGGGTGTATCCTTGACGCATGGCTGCCGGGAGGGACAGTGCTCAGCCTGTAAGTCGTTTCTGCTTGACGGCGATATAGAGATGGAGAGATATTCCACCTTTGCGTTGCCAGAATACGAGAGCGACGAGGGATATGTCCTGCTGTGCCGTTGCCACGCGTACAGCGATCTAGAAGTTGAACTTATCAACTACGATGAGGACATACTGCGCTTAGGTATCCCCATTGTAACTTTGCAGACTAGCGTTGAGGAAATCGAACCACTTACCCATGATATCAAGCGCCTCGTGCTCAAGATCGTCGAACCAGGAAGGATGATGTTCACCGCTGGTCAGTACGCTGATATCTGTATTCCCGGCAGTGATGAGCACCGGGCTTATTCTATGGCCAACACCCCACGTACTAAAGATCGCCTGGAATTCATGATCAAGATTTTCGCGGGGGGTCGGTTTTCGAGCCTACTGGAGAGAGGTCTCAGTGTTGGTCAGGAATTGGAGGTGAAGGGGCCATACGGTGTCTTTATGCTCCGCGAGAAGTCGAACAGCGACATCATCTGTATCGGCGGTGGTTCGGGGATGGCACCGCTCTGGTCGCTGCTCAACGATATGGCGGAACGCGGCATCGAGCGCAAAGCCACTTATTACTACGGAGCCAGAACACGCAAGGATTTGTTCTACCTGGATCGTCTACAGCAGTTGGCGGAGCGGTTGCCCGGGTTCCGTTTCGTGCCTGCCCTGTCGATGGCTACAGCAGAGGACGAATGGAATGGGGAAACAGGCATGATCACAGACGTCCTCGACCGTAATCTGGAGCCTGGTCAGACCACGATGCAGGCCTATCTGTGTGGCCCACCACCTATGATCGACGCTGCCCTTCCAGTGCTTGCCCGCAAGGGCATTAGCGAAGACCGTATTTTCTTTGATAAATTCACTCCTACAGGCAAGGTAGAATAGTTTACTGTAGGGGTGCCCTATCGGGGGATAGGTATCCCCTTGTGGGTACCCTGCTCAAGGTGCCATCGTGGTACCTTGTTCACAGTGACGACTCCGCCCCGTAAACGAGGCGGCTTCTCAGAACAGCCGTCTTATACTCTCGCTTATCGAGATTGCGGCTTAGGTTCTGAAGGCTCCGTCCGAGCCGTGTTTTGTACCATTCACGGACACGGTACTGTTTTTACCCGTGGAACCGAATTACCACGGAACCCAGAAGCAGTATTCTGTCAAGGTACAAGCCAGCGTATTGAGGCTGGCAAACGTGCAAGCCGAGGCCCCACGTGCTGCTATTGTAGCAGAGTCGTCTAGTGTTTCGTTGAGTATTCAATGGTTGAGTAGGGAAGGGAGTCCTGCCTGCGGGCAGCTTTCTTTCCTCTGCCGCCTGAAGTGCGGCAGTCCCCAGAAAGAATTTTATGGAGGAATGACCTATGGCAGACCCAACCACGGTAGAGCCGACCAGCACCGGGCCAGCGATTCATATAACGAACGCGGGAGCCGGCGCGTCCAAGTTCTCGGGATCAGACAGCCGCGACTTTAACTATTTCACGCCCAAAGGGCGTCACGCCAGTGTGTACGAAGACGTGACGGTCGATGTTCAGCCCGACCCCAGCCGATACCTTTTGCAGGGTTGGCTTTACGCCTTTGCTGATGGGGTGGCAGGGTTTAGTGAGACGTGGACGAAGCTGCAGTCGTCTGACTGGCATGTATTCCGTGACCCCAACGAGCAATGGCACCGCACTATCTACATTCGCGAGGCAAACACGGTCCGCCAGATCCAACAGACGCTGGCTATGGCCAAGAGCCAGGAGGTGTTTACCACCTGGGACAAGAGCTGGACCAAGTCTGTCGAGACACATGTAAGTGCCGACATGCATGTCGAATATGGGCTTGGCATGCATGTCTTTGTGCCAGCGCAGCGGGATGCGATGACGAACATGATCAACAATGCTATCTGCGTCAATGGTATGGACAAGCTTCGCTTTTCCCAGGACCTGGCACTCTACAACCTGGCGCTGAGCGAGCAAATCCCCAATTTTGATGGCACTGCGCACAAGCAGACCTGGCTCAAAGACCCCGCCTGGCAAGGCGTACGCGAAAACGTGGAGCGTCTGACGGCTACCCCCGACTGGGCAGAGCAACTCTTCGCTACGAATGTGATCTTCGAGCCGCTCGTTGACGAGCTATTCCGTAGCCAGTTCGTGATGCAGTTCGCAGCGCCCCACGGCGATTTTGTTACTCCAGTGCTGTTCGGCATAGCCGAGTACGACTACGAACACAACCTGGAGTATACCATAGAGCTGCTGAAGATGCTCGCCGACGACGCCAGGTATGGGGCAGCGAACAAGCACGTTATGGGCGAGTGGCTTGCTCATTGGACTCCATTTAGTGTCGCGGCAGCACGTCAACTTCAGCCGATCTGGTCGCAACCAAAGCACAAAGTATTGCGCTTTGAAGAGGCTTTTGATCGGGCCAAACATCGCTTTGAAGCCATCTTGTCGAAAATTGGAGTAGAGTTGCCAAAGGAGGTACAGCTTTGAGTCAAACTGTCAGTAAGGGTACTCACTCTGCGTACACATTCGATTTCGCACGCGAGCCATCAAACATGTGTGGTGTGACCATGAGCGCTAGCGTCGAAGGGAATGTTATCGCAGATATCATGAGTAAGAAGCCGGGTGTCAAGATCACCAGGTTCCCAGCGATCATCCGCATCGATTCGGATCGCATGCTCGAATTCAACATGGACGAGATTGGCAACGCCCTGGGCTACGAGCCAGGTGAGTACGATGTCTACGATTTCGAGGTTGAGACGTCGACCCACTATGGGCGGCAGGTGCGGCTCGACGATAGGGTGCTCCTCTTCGCTAATCCTGAAGATGCCGCCGACTACCTTGGTTTCGCCGAAGCTAAGAAATAGCTCAACGCATCGCCAGGGCGATCGCAAGGATCGCCCCTACATTGGGAGGAGGAGCCTCTTTGGAGGTCCATCCTCCCTTGTGGCTAACTGGTATTTGCTACGCCATAACAGCTTGTGCCATAATGTTATTGTCAGCACCTTGCAGGCGCTGACGTTCCGTACAGAAGACAGGGCGTTGGCGCTCTGTCTCCTCGACGACCATGTGAAAGGATCGATCAATGAAGAACGGATCATTTGTTCTCGATGCACATACTGGCTTCTGGGACGCCAGCAAGGAAAACTGCAAGAACCGCTTTGGCGAGGCCTTCATCGAAACCTTCTATGCGTTCCATACCGGCTTCAACCCCCCTGACAAGAAGTGGACGATGGACTACGAGGGGCAGTTCCGCAAGGTCGACCCCGACTGGTATCTCGACGAGATGTTTATCAAGGGCGATGCCGACATGACCATCCTCTCCACCCAGGTGCTGATGGACTTTTACCACACAGGCTTTTGTTCCGCCGACAAAAACATGACTTTGCGTGCGCGGGCCCCCGAGCGCATTATTTCTCTAGGTGGCGTTGACCCTCGTATGCCTAATGCTATCCAAGAAGTTGAGCGGCAGGTCAAAGATTGTGGCGTGCTTGGTTTCAAGTGGTACACCGCCGAGTGGCGCGGCCCGTCACGTGGGTGGAGTGCCAACGATCCGATGGTCTTCCCGCTCTATGAGAAGTGCATCGAACTCGGCATAAAGAATATGCACTTCCACAAAGGGCCAGCCGTCGAGCCGCTCTCCCTCTCCAAGTTCGATGTGCGTGACATCGACGAACCAGCCTGGCTCTACCCCGAACTGAACTTCATTATTGATCACGTGGGCTTGCCACGCCTCGACGATTTCTGCTGGATTGCGACGCGCTGCCCCAATGTGTATGGCTCGCTCGCGGTAGCAAACATGTTTGTCCACAACAATCCCCGCCACTTTGCCGAAATCATGGCTAATCTGCTCTTCTGGATCGGGCCCGATCGGATTATCTGGGGGACCGACTTCCCCATCTGGTATCCGCACTGGCTACTCGACGATTTCATGGCCTTCCAGTTGCCGGACGACCTCAAAGCTGAGTATGGGGTGGACCTGACCGATGAGATCAAGCAGAAGATCATCGGTGGCAATATTGCCCGACTCTACGGCATTGATATCGAGAGTAAGCTGAAGACCATTGAAAACGATGAACTGGCTCAGCGTAAGCGAGAGTACGTGAAATCGCATCCAGCCATAGATACAGGTGTAGCAGGGACGACATCGCGATGACCATTGATGTACAAGCAGTCCGAGCGGCGGCTGGCTCGGTACGCGACCCAGAAATTCGCCGTTCGCTGAGTGAAATGGGTTTGCTAGATGATGTACAGATTGAAGGTAGCCAGGTGACGGTCCATTTCCACCTGACCAGCCCTCTCTGTCCATCCAAATTCGCCACCAGTATTGGCCAGGATATTCGGCGGCGGGTTGAAGCCATTCCTGGTGTGACCTCCTGTGAAGTGGTGCTGCGCGATCATTTCTTGCGCGAGAAAATTCAGGAGCTTATCAATACTCGAGGCCGCCGATGAACGCTACACGTATACTCGATGGTCGACGGGAAGGTGAACTGCTGGCCTTCCCGTCGGTTCGTCGCATGGCGGATATCCTTTCACAGCGTTGCCGTGAGCCATCGTGGGTACGCACCTCAGTCGCGACGTTGGAGCGCTTCCGTGCCATGACGGGACAGTACGACCTGGAGGAGTTACTCACACATGCATTGGTCGAGCCAGTCGTGGCCGAAGAGGCGCTGGCTGCTTTCGCCTCGGCACTGGTTGGCTATGCAGACAGTCAGGTGTCTGCGCTGGCGATGGGAGCGAAGCTGTGGTTTCGCTTGAATGGCGTGGCGGTACCCTGGCGACCATTGCCGGGCATCGCTTCCCCGCCCGTGCTGACCACCTCGGACCAGCAGGGGGTGGAGCGGGTGATCCTGCTGGCGCTCATAGGCAGTGGTTTGCGCCTTGCCGAGTTGCTCCGGCTGCACAGAGGGGATGTCGGCTCACTGGACAGCGAGGGTCGCCTCATTCCTGACATGGAGGCCGATCCCCTGGCGGTGCAGTACACGCCCCGCCGTGGGAACCAGCGCGACTACATTACCTTCTTGACCTATGCCACGCGACAGGCATTGCTCGCCGCCTTGGCACAGGACGCGATACATCGCGATACCTGCCCCCCAGGCAGGGTGCCCTGTCTGGGGGACAGGTATCCTACTCAGCCGCTTGATCTGGACAAACCCCTGATAGCCCAGCAGAACGGCAGCAAGGCAACCAGGTCCAGCGTGGCTCGCGCCAGACGTCGCAGTCAGTCTTTGATCCGAGCAGGCAGTGAGGTCAACGTCACCTTATGCCGGACCACCGGTGATTTCTTCCGCGAGTGGGGTTTACCGGGGTCACATTTTGTTGGGCCAGAAGAGCTACCTCTGGAGGAGTATCTATGAAAGCAGTACGTTTGCACAAATACGAAACACTTCCCACAGTTGAGGAAGTGTCCGAACCGAAGGTAACGGGGCCGCACGATGTGATAGTGCGCATTGGAGGGGCAGGTCTGTGCCGCACCGATCTGCACATTATCGAGGGACAGTGGGCCGAGAAGAGTGGGGTGACCTTGCCCTATACTTTGGGTCATGAGAACGCCGGCTGGGTACAGGCGATTGGGTCGGCGGTCAGCAATGTGGCGGTTGGCGATACAGTGATCGTCCACCCGTTGATTACCTGCGGCCTGTGCCGGGCCTGTCGGGCAGGCAATGACATGCACTGTGTCAACTCGGCCTTTCCTGGCATCTCCGTCGATGGCGGCATGGCCAACTTCCTCAAGACCAGCGCCCGCGCCGTCGTCAAGCTGGATCCGAGCCTGGCTCCCAAAGATATTGCCGCCCTGGCCGATGCCGGTTTGACGGCCTACCACGCGGTCAAAAAGGCATCAGCGCAGCTCTATCCTGGGACGAAGGTGGTGGTGATCGGAGCAGGTGGGCTGGGCCATATTGGCATCCAATGTCTCAAGGCGCTCACCCCGGCAGAAATAATCGTCGTTGATCGCTCGCCTGCCGCACTCGACTTGACACGGAGTTGGGGAGCTGACCATACGGTGCTGGCTGATGGCGGCCATGTCGCCAGGGTCAAGGACCTCACCGATGGACAGGGAGCCGAGGCCGTGATTGACTTTGTCGGGGAGCAAGGCGCGCAGCAGGACGCGGTGGGCATGTTACGCCGTGCGGGCTCCCACTACATCATCGGCTACGGAGGCAGGCTCGATGTGCCCACCATCGACATTATCTCCACCGAGATCAACTTCATTGGCAACCTCGTTGGAACGTATAATGACCTGGCTGAGCTCATGACGCTGACGGCCCAGGGCAAGGTGAAACTGCACACCGCAGTCTATCCGCTCGATGCCGCCAATGACGCAATCCACGATCTCGACAGCGGCAAGCTGCGCGGTCGCGGGATACTCGTTCCCTGATATATATAGCGAGATGACTGGCTCGCTATATATATGAAGAATACCCTGGAATCAAATTTGATCCTGTTGGGGTGAGGTTCAGATTTTTGCGTCGAGCTAGACCACCCCAACTCCCAGGGCGGAGGCAAGCTCACGCCCCTACTAACCACGAAGCAGGCTCCTAAAGGGACAGTAGGGGCGTGAGCTTGCCTCCGCCCTGATCCATTCCTCCACGCCGCAGCAAATTATTGAAAGAAGGAAATATTCACCATGGCAAAACAAATTGCATTCCATGACGAGGCTCGTCGCTCCCTGAAGAAGGGCATTGATATTGTGGCCGGAGCAGTCAAGTCCACACTCGGACCCAGAGGACGCAATATCGCGATCGACAAGCGGTTTAGTGCCCCTGTCGTGAGCCATGATGGCGTGACCGTCGCGAAAGAGATTGATCTTGAGTACCCACTTGAGAATATGGGCGCTCAACTGCTCAAAGAGGCGGCCACTAAGACGAACGATGTCGCAGGCGATGGCACAACCACTGCCACTGTACTGGCGCAGGCTATTGTAACTGAAGGCCTGAAGAACCTTGCTGCAGGCGCCAATCCAATGCAGCTCAAACGTGGGATCGAGAAAGGCGCTGAAGTTGTCGTCGAGTATATCCGCAACATGGCAATTCCCGTTGAGGGCCAAAAAGAGATAGCTCAAATTGCGGCAATTTCCGCTGCCGATGAAACCATCGGCCAACTCATTGCTGAGGTAATGGACAAGGTTGGCAAAGACGGCGTCATCACCGTCGAAGAGTCGCGGGGCACCGATTTCGAGGTCGAGTACGTTGAAGGCATGCAACTCGACAGGGGCTACATCTCTCCCTATTTCGTGACCGATACCGCGAAGATGGAAGCATCCATCGAGAACCCCTACATTCTCATCACCGACAAGAAGATCAGTGCCGTACAGGATATGCTGCCCATCCTGGAAAAGATGACGCAGCAAGGCAAACGCGAGATCGTGATGATCGCTGAGGATGTCGATGGCGAGGCATTGGCAACGTTGGTTGTCAATAAACTGCGCGGTATCCTCAACGTGCTGGCAATCAGGGGTCCTGCTTTCGGCGACCGTCGCAAAGAGGTCTTGCGCGACATTGCTGTCCTGACGGGTGGGCAGGTCATCAGCGAAGAGATGGGTCGCCGCCTCGAAAAAGCAACACTCGCCGACCTTGGTTCTGCTCGCCTCGTCGTAGCCCACAAAGACGATGTGACTATCATTGAGGGACACGGCAAACCAGCAGATATCCAGGCACGTATGCGCCAGCTCAAGGCGCAACTCGCAGATACCACCAGCGACTACGACCGCGAGAAACTCCAGGAGCGCCTGGCGAAGTTAGCCAGCGGGGTCGCACTGATCAGGGTTGGTGCCAGTACAGAAATCGAACTCAAGTATCTCAAGACCCGCGTTGAGGACGCGCTCTCCGCGACTCGCTCCAGCATTGAAGAGGGTATGGTTGCTGGTGGTGGTGTTGCCCTGCTCAATGCCGTCGAGGCCCTGGACACGGTGCATCTCACTGGCGATGCTGCGACCGGTGTGCAAATCCTGCGCCGCGCACTCGAAGAGCCACTGCGCCAAATTGCCATCAATGGTGGGCGTGATGGTGCGGTGGTCGTCGACAATGTGCGCCGGGCACAGCAAGAGCACAATAACAAGCACATTGGCTACGATGTGCTCACAAACCAGTATGTGGATATGATCGAGACCGGCATCATCGACCCCGCTAAGGTGACTCGCTCTGCCTTGCAGAACGCTGCTAGCATTGCCGCCATGATCCTGACAACCGAGGTTCTGGTTACTGACGCGCCTGAGATAATTGATCCCACTCCCCTCACAGGACAGTTTTAGCGAGGGCGACCCATTTACAAGAGTGGTACACTGTGTTACACTGCGGGTGAGATGAAGGGCACCGTTGTAGGTAGGAGATCCCACGAAGGATTTAAACGCGCTCCGCAAGCTTCGCTGAGGGGATCTACAACGGAGTGTTTGTGGTCGTTTCAGAAGGAGGGTTTCAATGGCCGGCTGGGAAGAAGAACTGGCTATGCTCCTGCGTGAGCTAGAGGTAACACAGGAAGAACCCAAGACTCATCTCCAACCAACGCGCAAGCGAGGACGCAGTGATCTCAAATGGCGCGAGCAGGCAGTAGACGATTTATTTTGCCATGGGGACAATGCAGAGCATGACGATGCCTGGCTGGATGACCCGTTCCTGGTGCGTCTAGAGGTGGAATCCATCGTCTCGCAAGTCATCCGCTTGATGCAACGTGGTGACCTGGACAAGTCCTCCAAGGAAGATGTGATGGTGGTGTTGCATGCTCTACGCCGTCGTGCAATGGTTGCGCAGCAAGCAGCCGCCAGTGACGAAGCCCATCTTGAATTTGAATTTGCCCACTTAGAATTTGCGACTGCGATGTTACACTTCTGTCGCCTGGTGTTGCGCTTGAGTGAATCTGCTATCGAGGACCTCTAATTTCTGTCTTTTCCTGTCTCCTACCCCTTGTTTCTGACATCCACTCATAACTTGTCTCCTTCGGAGGCGAAGAAGAGGGGAGAGAAAAGTTCGGGGGACACCCCCGCGCCCCCAGCAAGAGGCTGCGCCCCTTGCATTCCCGCTTTCTGCGTGGATGTCGGCTTGTTTCTGACATCCACTCATAACTTGTCTCCTTCGGAGGCGAAAAATAGGGGATGCTGGCCCCGCGCCCCCGGCAACGCGCAGCGATTGCGCCCGACATGCTGGGGGCATGTCAGCAATGCTGCGCCCCTTGCATTCCCGCTTTCTGCGTGGATCTCAACTTGTTTGCCTTGACATACGGTAACACAACCTGACATACTATTGTTTGTGCGCCCGTTGAATATGAGTGATACGGATTGAATTTTGACAGAGTAAGCAAAGGAGGAGTTGTCGTTTGAAAACAGACAATCAGAACAATGTACAAGAGAGAAAGCGTTGGCTGCGTGTGGGACTGCTTATATTTACCCTGATAGGCCCGATTGTGAACACGATTGTGGAGCGCATGCGTCAGCGTTCACAATCCCTGCAGAATACTGCGCCAAAAAAACTAAAAATTACGCAGGCAGCGGCTCGTCAGAGGATCGAGGAGTTGACACAGACCGGTCGTCAGCTTGCAGTTGAGCGAGCTCAAATCCTGCAGGAGCAAGCCAATCAATTGCAGGCACAGGCGCAGCAGCTACGCAAAGCCTTGAGCGAGAATGCCAGGCAGAGTCGCAAAGTTGCAGAACAATTCCGCAAAACAAGTAGTGAGTTAAGCAGCGAACTGCTCAAGCGTAGTGAGCTTTTGACGGAAGAACTTACGGAGCGTGGCAATAAGCTTGTAGAACGTAGTAGCCAGGTAACACAAGACCTGACAAAGCGTGGCAAGAAGGCAGCCCACGACCTGGCTGAACGCAGTGAAGGGCTGATGGAGCCCGTACGCCAACGTAGCGGCAAGTTCTGGACGGTATTGGGTTTTAGCATAGGGCTTATTGCTGCTCTCGTTGCGACGTATGTATTTGTGCGACAGCGGCTACTGAAGCCAGCGACTGATCCAGACGAGCAGATCGAGCTACCACAAAATGGGCATCGAACGCAGACCACCACTGCTGCAGAGCCATCGGCCCAACCTACAAAGGTAGAGTAGACTAGAGTAGGATATTCTTGTAGGCCGCCATCTGCGGCAACAGGAATATCCTATTATTCTTTCCTGTACTGATCTGGTATGGTTCCTTCTGTAAAGCCTTCATTCACAATGCCACGTTTGACCAGATAGTGCAAAAACTCTAGCTGTCGTTCCGCCCTAAGGGTAGGGGAAATACTGGAGGCAGATGCTTCTCCGATCCTGACCTCTTTGACTTTCTCTAGCGGTGGAGGTGGGAGCGATGGAAACATTGTTTCAGCGCGTTCTTCCAACAACGGAGGCGAGGGCTGAACGATCCGCTCGGGCCATTCCTCAATAGTTGAGCGGCGGGGAGCAACTCCATCGATTGTCGATCTCGCTGTCATTTCCTGCGCAGCCCCCTTGTTCAAGGAGTCGGTGGTATGAAGATATTCCGTCTTTGTCGACGGTTGCCAAGGCCACCATGCGAATAGTTTGTGTAGCCATTGCTTGATTGCTTGCGTGATCATTTGAGGTTTTGCCCTTATAGAAACTGAGATACGAAACTGATAGCAATCACGCACTATAGTTGCTCAACGGTTCAAAGTATATCGAATACTTGCCGAACACTTGCAATTATAGCAAAGGGACAAGAAAAGCGCAAGGAGATTTGCGACTGCCAAACGGCTTGCAATTTTGTAGCTCACATGACATAATGAAAGAAATTAGGCCATTCAGCTATTGGCTAGCTGAGTGAAACAAAAAAGAAAGGCAGATGTCGGTCATGCAGGAAGATGTTCTTGGAACCCGACGAACCGCAGTCTCGGAAATGTATGTCAATTGTGCAAGATGTAACAAGGTGACAGGTCTGCGGAATGCCCAGATCATCCAAAGCGATGCGCTTTCGGACAGTCATTCCGAATATGAATATCTCTGTCCGGAATGCCAGAAAGCTCTTGCTGATGGAGAGAAGGACCTGCCGGTAGTCTGATTCGTGCAATTGCTTGCAGCCAGGTCGAGGCTGAGGATTGAAAAGAGTGCGGCTATGGCAAAGGGCTTCTGGCCCAGAAGTCCTTTGCCTTTTTTAATTTTGAGGTACCAGGCCATGCGCATGCGTTACCGGTATGTGACCTATCGCTATACCGATGGATCCCAGCAGCAGTTAGAGCGCCACTATCGCCAACTGCTGCATGATGCGTTACGACAAAGTCAGGAAGCGATCATCCAACACTCGGCAGCGTGGCGACCCCTGGCCGATATCCGCGAGTCGGCGGAGTTGATAACGGTGAAAATTGAACTTGCCGGTATGAGTGAAGAAGAGATTGAGGTTATCCTCTACGAGGATGCCCTGGTGGTAAGTGGTGAAAGACATGACGATCACGACCACGAGCAGAACCTCTCTTATCACGAAGCGCAGATTCGCTACGGTCGATTCTGCTTTGATGTGCTTATTTACTCACCCATTGACCGCGAAGCAGTAACAGCGCGCTACGAAAACGGCTTTTTATGGGTAAATTTGCCCAAGTTACTTGAAAACAAGCCAGAACATGTACCTATTCAACGGAGCATGGCGAAGGAATAACAAATTTTATTGATCGAGAAGGTTATATGCAGAAAGATCAAACTGATCAAGAGTTGAAGAGCACATGGAACACAGGGCAGGTCGAGCAGGAAGAGGAAATGCCTTCTGTTGTTGTCCCGGACCAACTCAACCCTAATGATGAAATAAGACAAGACGATTTTGACGAGGGCATGGTAAGCTTACCATCCCCTACCCGCAGCGAGACAGCCTCCAGTGAGCAAGAGTCACGCAGCAGCAAGGAAGATGAGGAAGAGGAGGAGGAGCAAGAGCATGCGAGGATCCCCGATATCTTGCCTGTCTTGCCACTTAAGGATACCGTTGTATATCCTCTCACCATGCAGTCACTTGCGGTGGGCCAGGAGCGCTCTATTCATCTGATTGATGATGTGATGCGCAGCAATCGCCTGGTTGTGCTGGTGGCCCAAAAATCTCTCGAGATTGAGCAGGCAGGACCAAAGGATATCTTCAAAATAGGCACTGTATCGCGTGTGGTGCGGATGATTTGCATGCCGGATGGCAATGTGCAATTGGTGGTGCAGGGCCTGGAACGTGTGGCAATTGGCGAATTTACGCAAGAGAAGCCTTATCTCGTGGCGCATGTGACGGTCAAGCCGGATGTGCAGGAAGAAGATAACGAGACCGAGGCGATCAAACGCAACGTGATCAACTACTTCCAACGGCTGGTCGCCCTTGTGCAGTATATGCCCGAAGGGGTTGCCGCGGCGGCGTTAAACCTGGAAGAGGCACGCCAGGTTGTCTATATGATTGCCACCTTCATGCAAATGGAGCTGGAACAGCGTCAGAAGTTGTTGGAAATCAACTCGGTGCGTGCCAAGCTGCAAGAGTTGAGTAGTTACCTGACTCACGAACTCGAGATACTTGAGCTTGGCAAGAAGATTCAGACGAGTGCACAGGAAGAGATGACCAAGGTGCAGCGGGAATACCTGCTGCGCGAACAACTCAAGGCCATCCAGCGCGAATTAGGCGAGGAGAACGAAGAGCAAGCTACCGTCAACGAGCTGCGCAAGAAGATTGATGAAGCCAGGATGCCGGAGGAGGCACTGAAAGAGGCCAATCGAGAACTCTCTCGTCTTGAGAAGATACCCAACGTTTCACCTGAGTACAGCATCATCCGTACCTACCTGGAACTGCTGACAAGCCTGCCATGGAGCAAGAGTACAGGTGAGAAGATCGATGTACCACGGGCACGCCAGGTGCTAGACCAGGATCATTATGATCTGGAGAAGGTAAAGGAACGCGTTCTGGAGTACCTGGCCGTGCGTCGCTTGAAGGAAGAGCGCATGGCCCAGCGCGAGCAAGCGCAGCGGGAGGCCGAGGCAGAGACTGAAGCAGGTGAGCGACGCTCGACACAACCACTGCAGTCGGCTGAAGCGACGCGGCAGATCAACCGCGAGCCAATTCTGTGTTTCGTTGGTCCTCCAGGTGTTGGCAAGACTTCGCTAGGACAATCTATAGCGCGGGCGCTGGGACGGAAGTTTGCGCGCATGTCCCTGGGCGGTATTCGTGATGAGGCTGAGATTCGTGGCCATCGCCGTACGTATATCGGAGCGATGCCAGGGCGCATCATCCAAACGCTGCGCCGGGTCGAGTCCAACGACCCGGTGATGATGCTAGATGAAGTGGACAAAGTCGGAGCCGACTGGCGTGGTGATCCCTCCTCGGCACTGCTGGAGGTGCTGGACCCAGAACAGAACTACAACTTCCGCGACAACTACCTTGACCTGGCTTTTGACCTGTCCAGGGTGATGTTTATTGCTACTGCCAATTCTCTTGAGCCGATTCCTCCAGCGTTGCGCGACCGCATGGAAGTGCTGGAACTTTCTGGCTATACCGAGGAGCAGAAGCTGCATATCGCTCGCAACTACCTGCTGCCCAAGCAGTTAGAAGCTAATGGACTGAACAAGGATGAGTTGACCCTGGACGATGATACGCTGCGCCGTATCGCGCGAGACTATACACGCGAGGCAGGGGTACGTAATCTGGAGCGTGAGATCGGTTCACTGTGCCGCAAGGTAGCCAAGCAGGTGGCAGAAGGCCGGGAGACACCCCTGCATATCACGGCAGAGCAAGTTCCTGAGTATCTGGGACGGCAGCGTTTCTTCGAGGAGGCGGCTGAACGTATCGATCGTCCAGGTATTGCGACCGGGCTTGTAGTGACGTCGGTGGGCGGAGAGATTAACTTCATCGAGGCGGCAGCGATGCCTGGGAAGGACAGTCCATTAACATTGACCGGACAGCTGGGAGATGTGATGAAGGAGTCAGCTATGGCGGCACTGAGCTACGTACGCTCCAATGCGGAGGCGCTAGGTCTGCCACAGAACGTCTTCGAGGGTCAGCAGGTACATATTCACGTACCAGCGGGGGCCATCCCCAAAGATGGGCCATCGGCTGGCGTGACGATGGTGACAGTGCTTGTCTCGCTGGCAAGTGGTCGCAAGGTGCGCTCTGATGTGGCGATGACGGGCGAAATTACCCTGCGTGGCAAGGTGATGCCGATTGGTGGCGCTAAGGAGAAGGTGTTGGCGGCGTACCGTTCTGGTATTCGCACGGTCATTCTGCCCAAGAAGAATGAGCAGGACCTGACGGAGGATTTGCCTAAAGAGTTGCGTGAGCAGATGAAATTCGTGTTTGTGACCGATATCAAGCAGGTACTCAATGCCGCGCTTACGCCAGGGCTGAAGATGGCGCAGGAGAGGGAGGATGAGGACAACCATGGCAAGACGAAAAGGCGCAAAGGCGAGAAGGCCGCCGCGAAAGCGTAAATCAATCTCTCATCCGCGAAGGGCGGATGAGAGGTTTTTTCTCCTAATTGCTTCACTCCCTATTGGAGGACTGGCTGGCTAGCGAACTCGCGCACCAGGTTGTTGAAATGGGTTGCCTGCTCATCCTGGGGCTGCTGGTTGCAGTTGTCCAGAATGCGGATATCGATGCCAGGATTTACACGCCTGAAGGCATCGGCTGCCTCTGATACCGTCGGTGCGCCTTCGCGTCCCCAGATGGCCACAATTGGGGGTTGCAATCGCTTTAGCGCCTCGTGTACATCTATGGTCAGGTGATGACTGAGGAACGACGCGGCAGGAAAGTGACTGTGCGGTTGATGCGCACTAGTAAAGATATACTCCACCAGGTCATTGGTGACCATAGCAGGGTTGTAATATCCTTGCCGGTCATAGTAGGCACGAATAGCTCGCCGTGTGGTGAGCATATTATAGATAAATGGACCAACGATGGGTGCGCGCAACACGACCTTCCACGCGGTATTGATGGGGCCGCCAGGTACAGTCTCTTGCAATATCGCTGTGGGCGGCGTCACAAGCACAAGACGCTCGAAGAGTTGTGGACGGCGATAGGCGTTCGCAATGACATAGGCACAGGGCAAGCCATGTGCTACGACAATAGCGGAACTACCAATCACCTCTTTAATGAAGTCGCCAATGAGATCGGTGAAGGTCTCAACAGTATAGTCAATAGCCGGACGATCAGAGACGCCAAAGCCCAGCAGGTCGATGACATAGACGTGGAAGTGCTCTGCCAGCACGTCAACATTCTTGCGCCATTCGTAAGAGGAAGCACCTGGGTCAAAGCTGTGGATGAGCAGCAGTGGCCTTGCGTCGCTGTTGCCCTTGACTTTATAGAATACGTCACCGTATTTCCATGAATAGCGATGCTCATCGCCCGTCAAAACTGTGTCCAGTTTACCTGCTTGTGACTCAATGACCCTATTAGCAATTGCCATCGTCCCGAAGATACCACCAACGACCAGGCCGGTGGTGAGTAATTTCCCTGTAAGTTTCATGTTCATCTCCTGTTCTCTTTCGGCCAGGCAAACGTTTTTGCCTTCTATCACTATCCTATCCTGCTCGTCCAAACCCTACAGTTACATACACCTATGCTATGTGCTTCGTTTCGCTCCTCATCTAATAAACCAGGGCGACCGCAAGGGCCTCCCCACCACACTCTACCGCACGCGCACCTACTCGATATGGTTCTGTCACTCTCAAGATCACTATAACATGGGTGAATAAGGAGATGCAATGGTGTATCCTTGCTGTAACTCCTCAGAACTCCTCATCACCTTCGGTGGTTCGCAAGAGATTATTTTGCTGTGAGGCTCTGCCGCCGCAGGCGACAAGGAGTCAGGTACCTGGAGTTACTCTTTACTTATGTCACGCCGGAAATGATTGACGAATGAAGTAGGACGTGCTACTATCATGCTAATAGATGACCCCGATGATGCATGGGGCGGTGATGAAACGGTAGACATTGGAGACTTAAAATCTCCTGAGCGAAAGCTCGTGTGGGTTCGAGTCCCACCCGCCCTACCAGTCAAATATTCGGATTCTCGGACCTGTTTGGTGGAGGTCGCTTGTGTGATAGAATAAAGGTTGTTCGACAGCTTTGGTGATGTAAGTTGTTACCTCATGGACACACCTCATCCATTGAATACAGACAACAGACTGGCAGCGGCGACCGCCGCCTCCCCGGTGATCCGCACGCCAGACCAGCGTGTGCGCGTCTTTGTCAGCTCGACGCTCGACGAGTTAGCTGCTGAGCGAGCAGCTGCGCGTGAGGCTATCACACAACTCCGTCTCACGCCCGTCCTCTTCGAGTCGGGTGCGCGTCCCTACCCGCCGCGTGAGCTCTACCGGGCCTATTTGGCGCAGAGCGATATCTTCGTGGGCCTCTACTGGCAACGCTACGGCTGGGTCGCGCCCGCGATGCAGGTGTCCGGCGTGGAGGACGAGTACCAGCTCTCGGGCGAGAAACCGAAGCTGATCTACGTCAAGACGCCCGCCCCTGCGCGCGAGCCACGCCTGCAGGCGCTGCTCGATCACATCCGCGCTGAGGAGATCGCCTCCTACCAGAAGTTCGCCACCCCGGATGAATTGCGCGAACGTCTAGCCAACGACCTGGCACAGCTCTTGACCGAGCGCTTCACGAGCCCCCCGCAGGCCGCAGTTCACGCTCGGCCTGCCCCTGTACCCATGCCGCGCAGTCCACTTATTGACCGAGAACAGGAGGTCGCGTTGGTGCGGGACCTCTTGCAGCGTGAGGACGTGGGTCTGGTGACCCTCACCGGGCCGGGAGGCGTTGGCAAGACGCGACTGGCCATACAGGTAGCCGCCGATCTTGCCTCCCAGTTCGCAGATGGTGTTGCCTTCGTCTCGCTGGCCTCGCTCAAAGACCCGGAACTCGTGGAGTTGACTGTGGCCCAGGCGCTCCAGGTGTCCGAGGCGGACGGCCAATCGATGGGCGAGCGCCTGCAGGAGTATCTGCGGCCCAGACAGCTCCTCCTGCTGCTGGACAACGCCGAGCAACTGCTTTCTGCCGCCCCCCTGGCGACCCAGGTGCTCGACGCCGCCCCAAGGCTCAAATTGCTCGTGACGAGTCGAGAGCCACTACGGGTACGCAACGAGAGGGTAGTACCTGTCTTGCCGCTTGCGCTGCCAGACGCTGAGTACCTCCCCGACCTGGAAACCCTGGCGCAAGTCCCAGCGGTCGCGCTGTTCGTCGAGCGTGTGCGCGAGGTGAAGCCCGATTTCGCGCTCACTGTTGACAATGCGCAGGCCATTGCCGAGATCTGCCGTCGCCTGGATGGCCTCCCGCTGGCCCTCGAACTCGCAGCCGCTCGCAGCAATGTGCTCCCACCAGAGGCCCTCCTGGCGCGGCTGGAGCACCGACTCCCGCTGCTGACGCACGGAGCGCGGGATTTGCCCCAGCGCCAGCAGACCTTACGCAACACGATTGCCTGGAGCTATGATCTGCTTGCTGAGAGCGACAAGGCACTGTTCCAGCGGCTGGCGGTCTTTGCCGGCGGCTTCACGCTGGAGGCGGTGGAAGCTGTCTGCGTCTTTGCTGCTGCCAGGACCTCGTCCTTGTCGGAGGCCGACGAGGGAGCGGTCCTGGAACAGCTGGCCCAGTTGCTGGACAAGAGCCTGGTACAACCGCAGCAGGGCGTGGGCGGGGAACCGCGCTTTACCATGTTGGAGACGATCCACGAGTACGCACAGGAGCAACTGGTGGCAAGCAGAGAGGCCGTCACCGTGCAGCAGCGACATGCCGACTACTTCCTGCGGCTTGCTGAGGAGGCCGATCCCCATATGTTCGGTCAGGAGCGGGACGTGTGGATGGAGCGACTGGATCGCGAGGAGGCCAACCTGCGCGCTGCCCTCGCCTGGAGCAAGGGCGACAGGGACGCTGTACAGACCGGGCTGCGCCTGGCGGGCGCCCTCTCCTTTTACTGGTTCCTGCGCGACTCTGTACGTGAGGGACGAGTGTGGCTGGAAGGCATGCTGGAGCGGACCGATGGCACAGATCGGAGCGCTGCACGAGGCCATGCCCTCACTGGTGCGGGGTGGCTGGATTGGGTCGAAGGCGACTATGAAGCGGCCTCCCCTCGTGCGGAGGAGGGCTTGTCCATTGTTCGCGCGAGGGGAGACAAGCGAGGAATTGGCAACGCGGAATGGTTGTTGGGGCTTGTCCGAATGGGTCAGCGGAACAGCGCGGCGGCGCGTCCCCTGCTCGAAGAGAGCCGCACCCTTTACAAGGAGCTCGGGGATGTGTGGGGCGAAGCGATGTCGCTCTACTACCTGGGCATGGCCGCCTATTTCTCAGGCGACCGCGCGGCGGCGCGTGCGCACTATGAGGAAAGCTTGCGGCTCTTCCGCCAGCTCGGGGATGTATTTGGGGTGACATTGCTGGTGAGTGCGTTGGAGGTGGTGGTCTTGCCCCAGGGTGACGAGGAGATGGCGCGCCCCCTGTATGAGCAGAGCCTGCCGCTCCTACGCGCCTCGCGGGATCGAGGGAGGCTCGGGATAATCCTGATCAACGCCGGGGATGTCTGGCTGCATCAGTACGGGGACGGGCAACCTGCGAAGATGCTCTACAAGCAAGGCTTGCATCTCTGGCAGGACATGCAACGGGTGGGCAATGGGCACGGCATCGTCAGGGGGCTGGCTGGAATGGCCGAGGTAGCCACAGCACAGGGGCAAGCAGAGCGAGCAGGGCGGCTGTTCGGGGTCGCTGACCACCTGCTCCCTTCTGCCAGCCTCTACCGAGATGACCTGGACAGACGTGTGACCGAGGCCCGCATGCACTTGGATGTGACAGCGTTTACGACCGGATGGACGGCGGGGCAGGCGATGACAGAGGAGCAGGCAGTCACCGATGCGTTACAAGATGCCTAGCGGACCGTGTCACCGTTGTTGCACACAAGGTGTTGTTCAGAGCATGCACCAAACCAGTCCAAGAGCCTCTTGCCAGTCTTAGTCGAGATTGCAGTGAGACAGACCGCGCTTTTCCAGGTACTGCTGGTGATACTCTTCCGCACGGTAGAACGTTGATGCGGGCACGATCTGCGTTACAATCGGGCGTCTGTAACTGCCACTGCCTTGCAACCTTTCCTTGGATGCAAGGGCTGCCGCCTGCTGCTCTGGAGTGTGGTAGAAGATGACCGAACGGTACTGTGATCCGAAGTCTGGACCTTGCCGATCGAGTGTTGTGGGATCATGATTCGCCCAGAACACGGCGAGCAGGTCTTCGTAGGAGACGCGGGCGGGGTCATAATCCACTTCGACAGCTTCGGCGTGTCCTGTGCGGTCCGTGCAAACATCGTGATACGACGGATTGCTGAACGAGCCTCCTTCGTAGCCAACGGCGGTGGCGACGACGCCTTTTACCTGGCGAAAGGTGGCCTCTACGCCCCAAAAACAGCCTGCTGCGAATGTGGCTTTTTGTGTAGTCTTTTCCATAATAATTTCTGCTTCTGCTTTCACTTTATGAGAGATCTTCTTTTTCCGGCTGAAATCGAAGGGCGACGGCATTGATACAATAGCGTTGACCTGTTGTCTCCCGTGGTCCATCATCGAAGACGTGGCCCAGGTGTGATCCGCAATTTTTACAGACCACTTCGGTTCGTGTCATGAAGAATGAATTATCCTTGTGGAGTTCAATATTTTGCATATTGACGGGTTGGTCAAAGCTAGGCCATCCTGTGCCCGAGTCGAATTTGGTGTCCGAGGAGAAGAGAGGCTGACCGCAAGCTACACACTCGTACATTCCGCTTTGATGGTTGTTGTACAGTGCTCCAGTAAAAGGTCGCTCCGTTCCTTTGAGACGGCAAACCTTATATTGCTCAGGGGTGAGTTTTTCTTTCCAGTACTTTTCTGGCTGGTTTCTCTGGTCGTTCATGGTGCATTCCTTACTTGTGAAAACTTGTTTAAGTGCGGTTAAAAGAGAATAACGATACTAAACTATGTTCACGAATGGAAGATGTTTCTTTTACTTCACTCCATTCGAGTAACTATTCAGGTACTTCTTCGAGCCGCCTGCGGCACCGGGTGAAGAGAGGAAGCGGGGACACCCCGCGCCCCGGCAAGGGGACTGCGTCCCCCTGCACCCCCTGTATGGAGTACCAACCTCGTGACCCTCGCTGTGTACGTACATCGTATCCCTTGTAGGTGCAGCAGCGGCTCTCATCCAGAGGGTACGATGTGGGTACATACCATGGGTCACGATGTGGGTAACCCATACACCCCCTGCTGAATAGTTACACATGCTCTCATATAGGAGAACAACACGAATATCTCTATTGTTCCCTTTTTGTGCAATTTCGGTTCTTCATCCTCAAGAGGAGAAAATGAATGATGTCTAAGTTTGTGAAAATCTTGTAACATATGTATGAGCTTCTCTCCAGGTCTTATGAAGAAATATTCATAATCCTGCAGCGTGAGCGAAGTCAGTAAGTCAATACAGTAGTACAGTACTTGCCACTTGCTACCATTTAACGCGTGCAAAAAAACACGTTTCCTGCCGCTCGAAGGCCGACAAGGCTGCGCATTTGGCCTTTTGACGCTGATCCAGATCCAAGTCCCCAGCCTGAAAGTGCGTAAGGCTTCTAGTAGGGCTGATCGGAAGCCAGGGGGTCGGACTGCTCGCAGGTCTCGGTTGAAAAGACGCTGCCCAAGGGCTTATTTGCTGGATCCAGATCAGCAAGGCTATCTGGCCTTTCGTCGGAGCAAATTCATAGGTACGTTGCGATGGCAGCTTGCCAGTCTCAACCTCTACGATACATGGTTCGCCAGTTCCACGGCGTTCTTCCAGCGCTATGTACACTCAAACCGCCCCACCAGCTTCTCTAGGCGCCACATTGCCCACAATGGCAGACAGCTTGCGTCGTGGACGCGTTTCATGCCCTATCTCATCACACACGGCTCCCTGCAAGGGGACGCCTGCAGACCTCCACTTTTCCATCCTCTGCCTGTTGGCGAATACGTATCCCAAATGGATGTCCCCTTACGCGCTCTCATGTTACACTGCTTGCAAGACATTACAACTTTTTTAGCTACCGCTCGTAGGTATTCATATAAGGTACTATTGGCCCTTTATGGATGCTGATTGAATGAAGAGGTTCTATTCTATCATGTTGAACAGTAACCCGCATGCATGCAGGTACTGGCAGGAATAGGGACAGAGAAAAAGATAACGAGCGGTGATATAAAATGGAATCGACACTTGACGCTTCAAATATGCTAGGAGCTATCGGGTCGCTGGCACAAGCAGCGCCAGCGCGCAAAACACGTCGCAGCCGTGGGGCTGCGCGGAGTATTTCGAGCGTAGAACGATCGAGTAGTCGCCAGATAGCGGTAGGGGGACAGAAGACATCCGCAGTATATGCACAAGAGGCAATTGTGGAGGCGATGAGCGATACTGAGCTTGTCGAGCTAGTGCTTGCTGGTAATCAAAACGCCTTCGCAGCGCTCGTCGAGCGATATAAGGACGCTGTGCAGAATCTTTCGTACCGTATGTTGAGCAATACAACGGAAGCGGAAGATGTGACACAAGAAGCATTTGTGCGAGCTTATACGCAGCTTGCCACGTATAAACCTGTTCACAAATTCAGCACCTGGCTGCTCTCAATCGCATCGCACCTGGCAATCGACCAACTCAGACGACGACGATTTCTTACAATGCCGCTTGAAGATGTGCCATTTCTGGAATGGGTCGCTGATATAGGTGCAGGCCCAGAGCAAACGGCATTGGAGGGCGAGCAACAGGACGAGATACAGCAGTACCTGCAACGATTACCAGGCAAGTACCGGGCAGTGATTGTGTTGCGTTACTGGTATGACTTCTCATACGAAGAGATTGCCACGGCGCTCAAACTGACGGCTCCGCTGGTCAAGGCACGCCTCCACCGCGCTCGCGAACTCCTGGCGCGTTACATAAAAGAAAATAAACCAAAGGAGGAGCAGATCGATGCGCTGCCAAGACGCTAAACTCGCTCTGGCTGCGCAACGCGATGGCGAGTTGGCGCAGTCGGATGTCTTGCTACTTAGAGAACACCTGAGGCAGTGTCCAGCTTGTCGTGCTTACCAGCAGCGCTTGCAGTTCCTGGACAGGCGGCTTCGCACAGCCACCTCTGATGTGCGATCGAGCCTAACTACTGAGCGTATTATGCTGGCAATCCAACAGCAGAGAAGGATCATACAGCAGCTTGAATATCTGCGCATGCAACAGCGCTCGCGCATAGCACACCTGCGCATCGTTGGTCCATTGGTGGCAGTATTGGCAGTGCTCACCCTGGGAAGTATCCCTGTGCTGCTGTTTATCCTTGCCACTGTCCAGCCTGACCTGTTGGTGAAGACGCTGACATTGTTAAGCGACGGAGTAGGCGGACTGATCGTCTTGGCACAATATCTACAGGCAGGGCTGATGTTGGTCACGCGCAATAGTTGGCTTTTGTCGGCGACAGCCTTTGTGCTGGTGGTCATGATGGGGATGTGGCTTCGCTTAATGCGCCATCCACAGGAGGCGTAGATAGTGAAGGTCATGGTCAGACGACCATGATAGGGAGTTCCAGTATGTTAAAAGCCGGTCGATTACGATGGTTTGCTTTGCTTGTGCTCATCCCGGCCTTAGTGGTAGGTATAGGCGAAGAAGTGCAGGGGCAGAGCCAGTTACTTCTACCCTGGGCCACACCCAGCGTTCTGGCTGCTGATAGGAATGTGGAAGAAAGCTGGGATGAATGTAGCAATGAGCATCAAGGACCATCTTTGGGTGGGACGGACGTTGTAGATACCAATCAACTGGTGTGCAATGATCTCACCGCCTTTGGTGGAACGGTGGTGATTAATGGTGAAGTGCGCAGGGATGTAGTTGTTTTTGACGGGAATGTCGTAATTGCCGGAACGGTTGATGGGAATGTTGATTTGTATGGCGGCACAGTTACCTTACAAAATGGCTCCCATGTGCATGGTGATATCAACCTCTATGCAGGAGACTCGACGCAGGGTAATGGTGCGCAACTGGATGGTGCGGTTATTTACCATACCAGGCATGTAGGGTGGCTATTGTTGAGTAGTGGTGAGTTCAGTTTTCCTTTTTGGCCTATCCTGACATGGGTGGCATTGGGTCTATTGCTCACCTGGTTACTTCCCGAACATGTGATGTTCGTGCGTACAACGGTTATCGTCAAGCCACAACGTAGTCTGCTCATCGGGCTACTGAGTGCGCTGATGACCTTACCCGTAATGGTGGTCTTGATTGCACTCATTCTGACTATACCAGTGGCAATTCTAGTAGCATTAGGAATTATCGCAGCATGGGCATTAGGAACAGTAGCGATTGGCTGGGTGGTTGGCGAGCATGTGGTACGCCTTGTAGCCCCCCATCGCAACAAGCGCCCCATACAGGTGGTAGTAGGTCTGACAGTGCTGGTGCTGGCAGGGTCACTCCCCTATATTGGAATTTGGATTAGTATCGGAGCCGGGTTGTTAGGGTTGGGTGCTGTCTTCTTGAGCCGTTTCGGGACGCGGCTCTATAGTCAACCGAAACAACCACTTACCCTCTAAGAAGGGCTGTTTGTAGGTGAATATGAGCATTGATGTTGAACTCACAGACCTCGCCTATGGAGGCGATGCCGTAGGCCGGTATGAAGGCCGTGTACTCTTCGTCCCTGGCGGTATTCCGGGAGAGCGAGTACGTGTGGAAATTGTCGAAGAACGCCGTGGGCATGCGCGCGCTACGCTTTTGGAGATTCTGCGCCCCGCACCGGAGCGAGTCGAACCTCTCTATCCCCTACTCACCGATTGTGGCTGCCAATGGCAGCATATTGCTTATCCAGCGCAATTAACCTGGAAGGCACATATTGTGCGTCAACTCCTGGTGCGTATTGGCAAACAACCCGATGCGCTTGTCCATCCTACCCTTGGCATGCCAGCAGGGACGTCGCCCTGGCACTATCGCAACCTTGCTCAATTTGCGGTAGGTCCGGCAGGTGAGGTAGGGATGAGACATACAGAGAGTCACGACATAGAAGACCTCGAAGATTTTGCTTTATTTCATCCCGCCCTGGATATGGTCTACCAGCGTATACGTGCCAAGCTGCTCGATTATTTTGGCGAAGCGATCGGTGAGATGATTTAAGGCTTCACTATTCGCGGAGCCATTGGCGCAGTCGGGACAGCAAACGCGGCGGGTGTGGCAGCACCCGCGAAAGCCGTTCCAGCACTGATCAGCCTGCAGGCAAGGCCAGGCTCGGTCATCGAGGCACCACAACAACTGGCGCAGGAACTGATTACAACCGCTCCCGGCATTGTTGGGGTCGTGATTGAGCGTGTTGGTGGGCGCTATGGTCGTGTGGTCGCAGGACAGGAATTCTTGACCGATGTTGTACTGGGCAGGCGCTTCCGCACCTCCACAGACTCTTTCTTTCAGGTCAACCTCGCGCAGACTGCGGTTCTGGTCGAGCGTACGTTAGCCTTGCTAGAACCACAACGTTCCGAGGTCGTCCTGGATGGCTATAGTGGTGTAGGGCTTTTCTCGGCATTCCTGGCGACTCGTGCTGCCCGTGTGATTGCGATAGAGTCGCAGCCCAGTGCGGTGATGGATGCCCGTGCTAATGCTGTTTTGAACAACCAGAATAACATTACGACGCTCGAGGGAACATTGGAGCGACTCCTGGGCCAATTACACTACCGGCGTGAACGCATTGATGTAGCAGTGGTTGACCCGCCCCGTGCCGGGTGCCATCCCAAGGCCTTGCAGGCGCTGCAAGCCCTGGGTCCACGGGCCATCTGCTATGTCTCATGCGACCCTAGTACGTTGGCGCGGGATATCGCCACACTGTGCGTAGGTGGACGCTACCGGTTGGTTGCCGCGCAGCCCGTCGATATGTTTCCCCAGACATACCATATTGAGTGCATTGCACTGCTCGCGCGAGTAGGTGCAAGGTAGCACAGAAAGAACAAGGCTGCATTGGTCAAGCGCCACTTGACCAATGCAGCCTTGTTCTTTTTTTCCTTAGTGCTCCAACAGGACAGTCGTCGATCGCGGTCGTTTGCTGAGCATCACCTGTATCTCACCACCTGGAATGATGAGCGTACCTGGCGGCGGGATTTGCTGAACGACTTGTCCAGGGGGTTGACTGGAGTTCACAGCAGTTTCGCCAATGATCACGACACGCAGCCCGAACTCCCTGGCACGCTGTGCGGCTGACCAGAAGTCCAGGTTCTGCAGGTTGGGGGCTCCTTCGCTCTGCACTTTTTTCTCCAGCGTCGTCACCACCTTGCTAAACCACGTGTTGAACTCCTCCTTGGTACCATTCTCCTTTTGGATTTTCTCGACCTTTTCCTTGAACGCTTTGATTTCGTTCAATTTATCCTGAATAACAAATGGATGGTCGACATTGGAGAAGGTGATGTCAGGGGCGCTGCCGGGTGTCTCGATAAAGACGTCCCCAATATCAAGCATTCGCTGAAAGAGGTTGGAGACTTTCACCTTGGTGTCGCGGATATTTTTGTATTCGGTCTCTGTGCGTGCTTCGACAAAGAAGACCAGGGTGCGCTCGATCTCGATGATGCGCCTGGTACTGAGGATGAACACATTATCCGCATAGTTGACATAAATGACAAACATCGTGATCAACAGAATGACCGTCGCTAAACCGCCAAGGAGCAAGAAGGCGGGGCCGAAGAGGGTAAGAGGCAGCATGAGCAAGAGCAGGAAGAAGGGCAAAGCCAGGTTGCGGTAGAGAACGTAACGAGAGCGTTGGATGTACATGACCGTATATTCGTCAGATGAGTAACGCACCTCGCAAGGAATACGCAGAGGGCCGCCAAAGGTACGCCTGGGGCCACGAATGCCGTTTTCGCGTGGAGGATAATGAGCGTCTGCGTCTGGCAGAGTGGGTACGGGTTTTCCCTTTGCCAGATCGTCAAGCACAGCTTTGAGGTCTTTGTCAGTCGGCTCGGGCAGCTTCTCCTTAGGTGGCTTCTTGGCTTTGATCTCGTCGTAAATACCCTGGATAGCATCGCGGATTTCCTTAGGATGAGGCACATCTCTTATAAAGAAATCACCCCCAGTCACATAGACATGGACGGTCCCGTAGTCGAGAAGAAAACCCAACAACGAAGGGATATCAACACCTATCTGTGTCACTTTCTCAATGGGTGTTTCCTGGCGGGTTGGTTCGAGCAGACCACGCGAGTTGATAATGCGTTTGTCGGTGATGATGTAGGTCTCCAGCCACCATAGAACGAAATCCTTGTAGAGAAACCAGATAGCCGTACCTAAAATCAGCAAGCCGATGACTATCTCCAAGCCGATCCAGAGAGGATGTAAGGCTGGCACACGAGTATGCAATGCCAGCACTCCGAAGAGGGCGATAACGGAGCAAAGCAGTGGCAAAGCAGGTCTGATCAGGAACAGCCAGTGCTTGCGCTCGACCAACTTCACTATCTCATCCTTGTCTTGTCCAGAAAAATGCCACCGCTTGTCACGGCCACGCCGGAAGTTCTGTATGCTCCAACGAGCACGTCCTGAGCGCCAAAGGTCATCTTCCGCAAGAGGATCAACGGGTTTGTTTCTTTTGGGGAGCTTGAAACTTGGCCTTGGTATTCTGATGCTCATCATGTCACCTCGGTACGTATAAGACAGTGACAATTGCTACTTCTTTTCGGGTGCGCCACTCTTCCTGGGCCTGGTTGCCGCAAGCCCGATGAAGATCACCACCAGTGCAAGTAGAAAGATCACCACCACTGTGAAATTAGCCATGAGGTTTGGGATTATGTTCAGGAATACAGTACCCGCTGAAATCACAGTTGTCTGAGTATTCGGAAAAAGGAAGTAGGTCACATAGGCAGCCACGAGGGCACCTGTGATGACACCAGGGATAATCCCCAATACACGGTCCTGAGGAATTGGGGGTTTGGGAAACGCTCTACGACCAATAATGTAACCGAAGGCAATAATGATCGCAACGGCAAAGACGCTCGTGATTAGCACGAACCTTGGATGGGAAGCTGTTATCTGCTGATCAGTAAGACTCACGTCTAAAAGGAGTTGGTAGAGGAGCTTTGCCAGGTAGACGCCGCCACTCAGAAATAAAAATACTAGACCCAATACGATAAATAGCAGCGAAATTGTCTCGCGCTTCCAACCGCGTCGATAGCCAGACCAGGCAAAGGCTAGAATGAAAATAGCGAAAAGAGCACCTTGTTCAGTGATTTGCCAAGCCATACGTTGCTCATCTCCCTCTATGACATCAGAGCCATTATAGACACATTACGGTAAAACGTGCAGTAAAACTCTCTCCCGAAATTCTGCTCTTGCATTAATGATACCACAGGTAGATGCAAAACAGTAGTGGAAGAGGATGAATTTACTCAGGTTGCCTAACCAAATAGCACAGAAATTCGCATCTACCCCCCAAATGTGCTATACTATGAGAAGTAAGTAAAAATGTTCCAAGCCTCCACTTGGTTGTGCATTTCAATCCATGATCACGCTGTGGTTCTACTTGGTTTTTTGGTGAGGACTCATATTATGGAACTTGGCAATATTAAGCAGGTCAGTATCGTTGAGCAAATGACGGGTGCATACCTCGACTATTCTATGAGTGTGATCGTCAGTCGTGCCCTGCCTGATGTGCGCGATGGTCTGAAGCCGGTCCATCGCCGGGTGTTATACGCCATGGACCAGATGGGCCTGCAATCGACGAAGATATTTCGTAAAAGTGCAGGTACCGTGGGTGAGGTCTTGAAACTTTATCACCCGCATGGCGACGTAGCGGTCTATGACTCCTTAGTGCGTATGGCACAACCCTGGTCGATGCGCTACCCCCTGGTGTTGGGGCAAGGCAATTTTGGCTCGCAGGATGATGACCCACCTGCGGCGATGCGCTATACCGAAGCGAAAATGGCTGCCATTGCCGATGAACTACTGCGCGATATCGACAAGGACACGGTCGACTTCAGCCCAAACTACGATAACCAGACCAAAGAACCAACCGTGATGCCAGCTCGTCTACCCAATCTGCTGCTCAATGGGTCCACCGGTATTGCTGTAGGCATGGCCACCAATATTCCCCCACATAACCTGGTGGAAGTATGCAACGGTATCATCTATCTGATAGATAACCCCGAAGCCACTACCGAGGACCTATCACGCATTGTACGTGGTCCCGATTTTCCCACCGGTGGCATCATTCATGGACGTGAAGGCATTCGCAATACCTATGCAAGTGGTCGTGGACGCATCGTTGTGCGTGCTCGCGTACAGATCGAAGAGGCCGAGCGAGGGCGCTTGAGCATCATCGTCACCGAGTTGCCCTACCAGGTGAATAAGGCTGACCTGGTCAAGAAGATCGCGGAAATGGCCCGCGACAAGCGGATCGAAGGCATCTCCGAGATACGTGATGAGTCTGATCGCCATGGCATGCGTATATTGATTGAGCTGAAGCGTGATGCCAACCCCGAAAGCATCCTCAACTCTCTGTACAAGCACACCGCTATGCAGAGTGCCTTCAATAGCAACATGTTGGCGTTGGTTGATCAGCAGCCGCGCATTTTGACGCTCAAAGGCTTCTTGCAGCACTACATCAACCACCGGGAAATCGTGATTACACGCCGCACACGCTTTGAACTGGCGAAGGCAGAGGCACGCAAGCATATTCTAGAAGGCTTGAAGATTGCGCTCGATAATATAGATGCCGTGATCACGACGATCCGTCAATCGCAGACCACAGAGGCTGCACAGGCGAGTCTAAGAGCGCAGTTCGGCCTTTCGGAAGAGCAAGCAAAGGCCATTCTGGCGTTAACCCTATCCCGTCTTGTCTCCCTGGAGCGGCAAAAGGTTGAAGAAGAATTCAAGGATGTGTTGAAGAGCATTGACTACTATCGTATGCTGCTGGCCGACATCAGCGAGATTCGTAAGCTGATCAAGGAAGACCTGCTCGAGTTGAAGGAGAAGTACGGTGATCCTCGACGCACAGACATCGAGGAGGTAGAGGCCGGTGAGTTCAGGGAAGAAGACCTTATCCCCAACGAGGAAGTGGTTGTGACGCTGACCGAGAACGGCTACATCAAGCGCTTGCCTTCCAGCACCTACCGCGCCCAGCGCAGAGGTGGCCGTGGCAAAACAGGCATGCAAACACGCGAAGATGACGCTGTACGTCATCTGCTGGTCGCACATAGCCATGACGGTCTGCTCTTCTTCACCGACCGGGGGCGAGTCTTCCAGCTCAAAGTCTACGATTTGCCAGATGTGAGCCGTACAGCCAAGGGTGAGCATATCATCAACTTGATAGCCATTGAGCAACGCGAACGTGTTACGGCGGTGGTCTATGTCCCCAAAGGGGTAAGTCGTGATTATATGATCGTCGCTACGAAAAAAGGTGAGGTCAAGAAGACGACCATGGATGAATTTGAGGTCGTGCGCCGGCAGGGGTTGATTGCCATGGATTTGGAGGAGGACGATGAGTTGATCGGCGCAAAACTGGCACATGCCGATGATAATGTGCTGGTGGTCACCGCCCGGGGGAAAGCCATTCGCTTCACTGTTGCAGAGTTGCGTTCAGCTTCACGTATGAGCGGTGGCGTACGGGGCATTCGTCTGAACAAGGGTGATAGGGTTGTGTCACTCAACATTGCACCTGCGAGCCTGGCATCGGCAAGCCCGGCTCCCACGGACGAAGATGAGGATGAGGGCGAGGATGAAGGTGGGCATGACATGTTACAGCAGAGCGGGTGCCAGGTTCTGGTGGTCACAGAACATGGGTATGGCAAACGCACCCCCATTGAATACTATCCAACGCATAGCCGTGGCGGTGGCGGTGTCATGACCGCACATACTACCGAGAAGACGGGGCTTATTGCTACGGCGCGTATTATCACCGAGAATGACAACGATTTGATGATTATCTCGGCGGGGGGCGTGGTCATTCGCACAGATGTGAACCAGATCAGGATAGCTGGACGCGCCACCCAGGGCGTCCAACTGATGCATCTGGGCGAAGGCGATACGGTGGTAGCTGTGGCAACGACGAACGGCAAGAAATTAGAGGAGCCAGACGACGACGGTAACGACACTAACGAAGATACGGGTGAGAGAGTAGAGGAACAGGTCGAGGACGAGGGAACGTAGGGGTGGGGGTGGTGTGGAGCTGAGTGGGATATCTGTCCTCCAGTGTACTTTGCCAAGAAGGTCGGCCCTTCCGCAGGCTCGCTGACTCAGGAGAACTACTGATAAGGCAGTCAGGAACCCCACGGCGTCGCGCGCCGGGGGCTTGTAGTTGGGATGGCATTCCATCCGTCTGCTACAAGCCTGGTATCCTGTCCAGGCTCAGGTTGAGCATACAGCCTGGATACAATCAGTCTAGCTCAACCTACGTTATTCAAGAATATATAGGTACCGACCCGCGAAATCGGGCTAAATGCAGATGCCTCCTCAGTCTGACGCACTACGGTACAGGATTAAACAGGTGTAGCGGGGTTAGACCAGTGTTCTGTACACATAAACCTTGAATAACATTGCCGAGAGGAGCCACCCGAAAGGGTGCGTCACACAGGCCCTTACGGGCGCAGTTTGAGCGTTCTGCACCGAAAAACGCTCCCCCGCAAGGGGTGTACTGCTAGTGCCTGCGGCCATTCCTCCCCATGCCTGAAGGCAGGGGCCTCCTGCCATCACCCAACATCAGCGAGGCTGCGGATGAACTAGAAATTGGCTAAAATCACACTAAGCAGGCTTCACATTGGCCGGCGCATAGCCAAGCTCACCCAATGTTGCCGGCACACCTTCGCGGCACGATGGGTAGAGGAAATGGAAATCCTGTCTCTCGTAGTGACGAGTTATCTGCCTGAGCATCGAATGTGATCGTCTCAACGCTAATCGGCCCGACTAAAAGGGCAGCTAACCATGCAGGAGCCGTTCCAGGTTTCTTTACGCCCAAGTACATCGCAGTATCGTTGATCAACTCACGCTGCGTAGTATCCGCACCATCCATTGCAATGAATAGGTGGCCTACGATAGCTTTTCGTGGCAATCCAGCCAAGTGTACGATCGCCCGCGCTGCATCAATCACATGAACGAGCGGTAGCCGGTTCGTGCCTTTTCGGGATACGACAAGGATTCGTGAAAAATTGGGCCATTTGCTCACAGCGTCCCTTTAATCTGCGTTAATAGCCTCGCCCACCTTCTCCAGGGTCTCCTCTGGATCAGGGATGGAAACCTGGTATGCCAGGGGTCTGGGTAAGCGAGTATGGTCCATCTGATAGAGGCCGAAACGAATGAGGTGCTGGGTGATGTAGGGGCTGAGCACTGCCACCGCTTCGGGGTCAATCCGGTGTCCTTCGCTCACCAGTTCGTTCATCTCGACATACAAATCGCCGGTTTTCAAATCCCAGAGAATCTGGGTGAAAACGCAGGCCTCAAAGTGTTGTCGATGGACGCGTTCAGGATGAGGCGAGCGCCGATTTTGCCCGGTGACGATGCGCCACCAGGTATCTGACATCCAGGAGAGATCCACCAGAGGAATGATCTGCCTGGGTTGGCCACGGTGGTGCTCACTGCGGCCAGTTCGCAGGTACTTGCCAGAGCGCTGTTCATTGGCCTGGAGAAACTGGATGGTTTTTTCCAAGGCTGTGTTCTGGTAAAACGTTTGAGATCCACTTCGGTGTAATCATGAGCAGCGCGAACGCTGATCGCCATGTGGCGGAGTTGGTGGAGATCCCAATCGGGAGTATAGGCTTTCCAGAGCGTGTCAGCCTGTCGGTACGAGAGGCGTGCATAGCCGTCAGGGGTCAGGTCAGCGCGCCGAGGGAGACGGGCTTTGCGATGCGTCACGAAAAGCGGTCCTGCAGTCGGGGGGCCGCGCAGCCCAGATACTTGTCCAGCAGCGTTCCGAACGGCGCGCGAGAAGAACATCTCGCGTGGACGGTCGCCTTTGCCGTGAATGAGAATAGAGCGATCCGGCCAGGAAATATCCTCAATGTCGATGGCCAGCGCTTCCTGGCAGCGCAAGCCACCATCATAGATCAGCCAGAAGAGGGCGCGATCGCGCGGGTCTACGATCTGACGTAACACGGACTCGACCTTTTGCGCATCTAACGCGCGAGCCGTCCGTTTCCCTTCTGGCTTCCGTTCTATCCCATCCAGAAGTGCCTCTGTCAACCATCCCCGAGCGCGGAGCCACCGAGTGAAACTGCGCAGTGCCGCCAAGCGCCGATTGTACGTGGTAGGCGCGAGGGATTCTTGGCGCGCGAGGAAAGACTGTACGACCTCAGCCGTGAGCGCAGTCACGGGCGCCTGGCCGCACTCAGCGAACAGCGGGGCCAAGTCCTCCGTATAACTTTCGCGCGTGCGTTGCGCAAATGAGGAGCCTTCGAGAAACTGCTCAAACGCTCCAGCCAGGGTCACCGATTGGAAAGCAGGACGTGTTTTCATGTGTTATTGCACCTAATGCGGAATGGATCGGCTCTGTGTATGCAGGCTCAGTCTACTGTTTTCGTCAGAATAAGGCAAGCTATCGCAGCTAAGGGGCTATTAGCTGCGATAACGAGACGGTGAACCTGCTCAAGTTCTGTCACATGGCCCAAATTTGATCGAAGCGTTGCATATCCCGTTGCTCTCTTTAAGCAGGCTATCCAGGTGAGTTCGCTGACCTCAGATGAACGTGTTTTGTCAGAAGAACTCTCTCTCACCAGCGTTTGACCCCTGGCGAGAGAGTTCGGCGCATCCCCCGGCTGGCTATGAAGCTATCTCATAGAGGGTATTGAACGGATTCTCCAGCGGCACGCGGTGAGTGCTGCTGAAGCCAACATCCACACACAACTCGCGGAGTTTCGACTCTGGTAGCCCGGCAGTGCCTAACCCTTCGCCATGATCGGCGAGCGAGGTGGTCATGCAATAGAGGACACTCATGCTGTACAAGACCGCGCCCAGTGGCCCTGCATTCTCTTCGAGCTTGTCGGAACTCGTGGGTTCGACGCACACATACCTGCCCTCCGGTCGCAGCGCCTGGCGAATGGCCCGCAAGAGGCCGCGTGGACTCGCCGCGTCGTGGACCACATCAAAGGTGGTTATCACGTCGTAGGCTTCGGGTAACCCCTGGGAGGCATCCAGGCATCGGAAGCGCACGCGATCGGCGACCCCGGCCCGCTCTGCCGCCTTTGTGGCCTGCGCAATGAGCAGCTCGAAGACGTCGTACCCCACGTACCGCGAGGCGGGGTAGCTTTGTGCCAGCTTGATGAGGGCGCGCCCCTGGCCACAGCCCACATCGGCTACCAGAGCACCCTGCACGAGGTGGGCCTGGACGGCTGGCATGGAAGGAATCCACACCGGCACGAGCAGGTGCTCGAACGAGCTCGCATTCGCACGCGCCATACCCTCCCAAACATCGTCGCTATAGGCCGATTGCGGGATACCACCTCCCTGCCGGAACACCTGGAGCAATCCCTGGCGCTGCTCTGAGAGGCCGAGCAGAAACTGGTGTATTCCCCCACAGAAGAACGGCCCGTTCTCCTGTGCGAGCACTGGGATATGTTCAGGAGGCAAGGTGAAGCGAGCACTCGCCGGGTCATACTCGACGTAGCCAGCGCTGGCCATAGCGGAGAGCCACTCGCGGGTGTAGCGTTCGTTGAGTCCGGCACGGGTAGCGAGTTGGGCGCTGGTGGCTGGGCCATAGGCCAGGTTCTTGAAGAGTTCCAGGCGATCCCCCAGGCTCGTCATGATGGTCACCGCCATGCCACTAGTATCAGCCACGACCTTGCCAAAAAAGGCTTCGGCTTTTGTCTGATCAACAGTTGGTTGTGTTGTCATGAGCTTTTTGCTCCTTTCGGTGGCCGATAGACGGCTGGAGGCGCTAGTGTTTGCCCAACCAGTCGAGGATCGTTTGCGTCAGCCATTCGGGGCGGTCCGTGTAGACATTGTGCTCGGCGCCTTCTGCCACCAGCACCTCCGCCGTGCGGATGCGATCGGCTAGCTCGGAGGCGAGCGCAGGCGGGGCAAAGAAGTCATGTTCGCCCGCGATGAGGAGCACGGGGCAGGTGATGTTGGCCGCTTTTGAGAGGCTGACGTCGCCTCCAGCCTCGATGATGTCGCTGTGGGCAGTTACCATGCTTTGCGTCATGGCGCGAGCGTTGGCCTCGCCATAGGTAGCGATGAGGTAGTCGCGGAACTGCTGAAGCGGCGGGATGGGATGGTCAACGACGTTGTACATCGCCTCCCGCAGATGTCCCTCGGGATCGCTGATCGTGCCCGCCGCGCCCCAGGTCACCACAGAGCGCGCTACGCCGGGTGTCAGCGCTGCCATGAGCAAGGCGATCACACCTCCATCGCTGAAGCCGATCAGGTGCGCCGGTCCGGTCGCCAGGTGCTGGAGCAAGGCCGCAAACGAACGTGCATCATCCTCATAGTAGGTGGCCGTGTACGCACGTGGCTGCGGCTCCGAGCGGCCGGAGCCGGGCAGGTCGGCTGCGATGACCCGGTAGCCTGCCGCCACCAGGGCTTCCCTCAGGCGCGCAAACTCCTCGATACTCCCGGCGAACCCTGGGAGCACGAGCACCGGATCGCCGCTGCCCTGTTCTTCATAGTAGATACGACTGGTGCCATGCTCGAACCAGGCCATCTTTACCCTCCTTGTGTCGGTTCGTGCTGCATCTCCTCTCTCCGAAGTTGCGTGTGTCGGTTGTGTTGTCATGAGCTTCTTTCTCCTTGGTATTTGCTGTTTCTCGTCTTCGCGAACAGGCTGCCAAACTCGAGCTGCCCTACAAGGGAGTATGCCCTGAGATCATCGATTTGCCATCAGTGAAAACACGATGGTTTGTGCACAGACCACACGGAGATTTCGTGGAAGACGCACGTAGATGAACACTCTGCTCAGATCGGAGAACGCACAGAAGCAAGGATCCGCCTCGGTGTTGATGGCTTGCTTCCAGCACCGCTGTGTCGCTTCTTCGACTTCGGAGCGCTTCTTCTTTACAGGAATATGCTATACTGGACTTCGAGTCAGCCAGAGGCAGACTTTCGAGCGGGCGAAAGCAAGAAGGCGAGGCCTGATTTCGGGACACGAGGAGAGCTGGACACGCCGAAGTGCTCCGTTGCGAGAGATCACCGAGAGAGGTTCGTCGATGACGATTCCGGCTCCATCAGCCTGTTGTCTGCCCGATCCTCATCGGGCGCAGTGCAGAAATGACCGCTCTGCAGGAATGCATCGAAGCCGCCGCGAGTGGGCAGGGAGGCGTTGTGCTGCTCTCCGGGGAAGCTGGCATTGGCAAATCGCGGCTGGTGGCCGAACTGCAACGGTCTGCCTCCGCTCAGGATTTCCAACTTCTCGGTGGCCAGTGCTTCCCAACCGATCGTTCCTGCCCGTATGCTCCCCTGCTTGACCTGTTGCGTGCGTTCCTGGCCCCTCTCTCACCCTCCCAGATCGCGGCGGCGTTGGGATCCTCCGCACGCGCGCTCTTTCCCTTGCTTCCTGAGCAGGTCCAGCATCTGCCCGAACTGGCGAGCCTGCCTCCCCTGTCCCCCCTGGACCCCGAACAGGAGCAACGCCGCCTCTTCGCGACGCTGGCTGAGGTCTTCACGAAGCCAGGCGATCTCTCGACCGGTCCTGCTGGTGGTGGAGGATATCCATTGGAGCGACGAGAGCACGCTGGAGTTTCTCCTCTTCTTCGCGCGCAAGACGGCAGCATCCCGGCTCCTGGTGCTGCTGACCTATCGCGAGTGATGAAGTGCATCAGCCGCTGCGCTCCTTGCTGGCGCAGCTCGACCGCGAACGCCTGAGACAGGAAATCGCCCTGGTGCCGCTGACCAGGGCCAATACCGAGACCTTGCTGCAGACCATCTTGCAGGGGACGGATTCCCTGCCTGCTGGGATGCTCGATGCCCTCTATGGCCTGACGGAGGGCAATCCCTTTTTCCTGGAAGAGGTGCTCAAAGCCCTGATCATGGCCGGAGAGCTGGTCGGGGGGGAGGACGGCTGGCACTGGAAGCGCACAGACACCTGGCGCATCCCACTCAGTCTGCAGGATGCCGTCGAGCTTCGCCTCACGCGTGTGAGTGCGGATGCCCGGCGGGTCTTACAACTCGCAGCGGTGGCGGGACGGCGCTTCGATTTTGCCCTCCTCCAGCAGATCACGCAGTACGACGAAGCATCTCTGGTGGAGCTGATGAAGGAGTTGATGGCCGCTCAACTGGTCATTGAGGAGTCGGCGGAGCAGTTTGCCTTCCGCCACGCGCTCACCCGGCAGGCGATCTCTGCAGGGCTGCTGGCGCGGGAGCGACGCGCGTTGCATGGCACCATTGCCCAGACGCTCGAGCACCTGCATGCAGCAGCCCTGGATGCCTATCTTGCAGACCTGGCGTATCACTGTGCCGAAGCGGAACTGTGGAGCAAGGCCATGGAGTACGCGACGCGCGCTGCCGAGCAGGCGCAGGCCCTCTCCGCGCCGCGTGCCGCTGTGGAACAGTGGACGCGCGTGATGCAAGCCGCCCAGCATCTCGGGCAGGCGGTGCCCCCGACCTGCTATCGGGCACGCGGGCAAGCCTACGAGATCCTGGGTGACTTTGAGCAGGCGAAGGCGGACTACGAACGGGCGCTGCACGCCGCGCGTCAGACGGAGGAGGGACGCCTCGAGTGGCAGAGTCTCCTGGACCTGGGCTTTCTGTGGACGGGTCGCGATTACAAACGGGCCGGAGCATATTTTCAGCAAGCGGTGGACCTGGCCAGAGACCTGGGTGATGCAGGTCTGCACGCGCACAGTCTCAACCGGCAGGCCAACTGGCTGCTGAACACCGGGCAGATCGCCGAGGCCCTGGCAACCAATCATGAAGCGCTGGCGCTCTTTGAAGCGCAGCACGATCAGCCTGGGATGGCCGAAACCCTCGATCTGTTGGGGACCGTCTATAACCTTGGAGGTGACCCGGTCAATGCTGTGCTCATGTATGGGCGAGCCATCGAATTTCTGCGCGCAGTGGGCAACCGCAGCGTGCTGTGCTCCTGTCTGACCATGCGTGCGAGCCTTTGCCTGCCCATGGGGTGGGGACACGAGCTGCACCGTCAATGGGAGCCTGGCGGAATGTGAGCGCGATGTGGCAGAGGCGTTGCAGCTGGCGCGTGAGATACGAATGGGCTGCCGGGGAAGCCTTTGCCGAAATCTTCTTCGGTGGGATCCTTGCCTCCTTTGGACAGTTGGGTGCCGGACTGGCGCATGGGCAGCAGGGACTGCGCCTGGCCACGGAGATCAATCACCAGCAGTGGATTGCTGGCGCGCATGATACGCTGGCACGCATCTATCTGTCTCTGCTTGCTCCCGAGCAGGCGCTCGTCTCATGCGGAGGTCGGGCTAGAGGCGGCGCGAGAACTGGGCTCGGCTTTTTGGATCACCGATCTCATCGCCGTGCAGATCCAGGCCTATGCGGCTCTGGGCCAGCCAAAGCTGGCCGAGGCTGCTCTGCAAGAGGTGCGGTCGGGGGCCGAGAACCCGCGCAGGCGACGGAGCGCTACCTCCTGTTGGTCTGGGCAGAACTGGCCCTGGTGCAACAGCAGCCCGACCTCGCCCTGCAACGCTGCGAGCAGTTGCTCTCAACCGCTCCCCAACGGGCAGGGGAGACGGCAGAACGCGTCATTCCCCGGCTCTGGAAGTGCCAGGGCGAGGCGCTCGCCGCGCTTGGCCGGGAAGAGGAGGCGATCCAGGTCTTGGAGGAGGCCAGGCGTGGAGCGAAGCTGCAGCAGTATCTGCCCTTGCTCTGGCAGATCGAGCGCTCGCTCGGGCGAGCTTACCAGAGGCAGAGGCGCCAGGAGGAGGCGCAGCAGGTGTTCGCCTCTGCGCGTCAGGGGATCGCCACATTGGCGGAGAGCATCGAGGACCCGGCACTCCGTGAGCACTTCGAGCAGACCGCCTACGCGACGCTGCCGAAGGAGAAACCCGTCTCACCGCGTCGAGCCACCGCCAGCCAGTACGGCGGCTTGACCGAGCGAGAGCGGGAGGTGGCAGCACTGATTGGGCAGGGCAAATCCAATGCCGAGATTGCCGAGCTGCTGGTAGTGAGCAAACGGACAGTGGAAACCTATGTGAGCAATGTTCTCTCGAAGTTAGGCTTTACCTCGCGCTCCCAGATCGCGCTGTGGGCCCGTGACAAAGGGTTGGCTAGCCCTGACATACCAGATTCCTCTCCTTGATCCAGAGAACACTCTTGAGAAAGTAAACGAGGCCGTCAACGCAAATGAAAGGAAATATGCGAGCAAATGGCCCGATTTTGCGGGAATCCTTGTTGTACCCCTCTTACGCAACATCACGCATGAGAACAGTGCCCTCTTCTCATGCTCTCGCCTTTCGCATCAGCGAGGCTGCTAAGAACCAAATCCTTTGACGAATCACACCCAGACAGGATGCCCTTGTGGTCGCCCGCCGTGCCCTTTTTACTCGTATGACCGCAGTCTCAATTAACGGACGGTAATTTGGTTGCACTTACGCGGATACGTTTCCCCTGGCGCACTTGACGAGCAGCTATGCGGTCTTTCTGTGCTTCCAGCTTGATCAGTGGGAAAGGTCGGTGGAACTGCTTATCAAATTCTTCGGCTTTGCTCTCTGAGAGTGTTGCCCGCTGTTCGTATGCGTATGCGAGCAGTTCACGTTTCAGTTCTTCGGTTTCGTCAATGAGCAAGAGATACGCCAGCACAAATTCAGGTTTGCCCCGCTCCGCGTAGGCACGAGCGAACGCGAGTCCATCGGCACCTTGATCCAGTTCTTTGCGCGCCTGGGCGATGAAAACGTCTTTGAGCAGTGGGGCATAAAGTTCGGCGAATGTATCGGGCATGCTATGTCTCCTCAGCGTGCCATTTCCAGGCATAGGTAAATAGCTCGCGGAAGGCACGCGCAATCACAGCGGGTTTCGCGCCTGTTGCTCGTCCGCCGCGTCGTGGTAAGTGGTGCACGCCAACCTGTGTGTAGGTATAGCCGGCGCGTGTAAATTTATATAAAATCTCGGCGTTAATCATCGCTCCACGAGTTTCTAAGCGATGCTCGCGGAAGAAATCGGCACGATAGAGCTTAAAAGCACAATCCACGTCACGTATGTGCAGACCAAAAACAGTGCTGACCAGCATCTTCCAACCCAATGCATTGAGTTTACGCATCCAGGTATCTTGACGGTTGATGCGATACCCTAGTACAGCGTCATATTCGCCGATGAAAGGGAAGAAATGTTCGAGATCACGGATATCGAATTGTCCGTCTGAGTCCATGAAAAAGACAATATCCCTGGTCACTGCCTCGAAACCACTCACCAATGCCGCGCCATAACCCTGGTTGGTAGCATGGTTGATGAGACGCACACGCGGATCGGTAGCAGCAATAGCCTCTACGATCGTTCGTGTAGCGTCCTTGCTGCCATCATTGACAACAATGACCTCGAAATCCTGCACCCATGCCGTCAGCGTATCAATCACTGTATGGATCGTATCGGCAATCACTGCCTCTTCATTGTGTGCTGGCAAAATCACTGAGAGACTATACCTGGTTAGCACTCTTTTTTCTTGTACCTCTGCTGGTATTTGGTCAGTATCACTATGCCTGCGCTCCTGAGATTTACTGGCAAAGACCCAGAGGCGCATACCCAGATATGATAGTATCATAGTTCCGCTCAGTGCAGTCAACTTCGAGGCATTCGCCCAGAGCAGGTTACTTGCAATCAGAGGGTGGAGTATCCTGGCTGTGATCCAAATAATGCTATCGTTACATAGAAAACCGGCAATATTCACAATAGCAAAGCGCACAAGTTCCCCGCCGGTTATGGCCTGCCTGCGCTTAAACGTCCAGTACTTGTTCAGGCCAAAGCTGTTGAGAGCGCCTAAGGTATAGGCAATTGAGTTATACAAAAGTAAGGAATTTGCGTCATGAGTCGGGAAACGCCACAGCAGGATATTCAGCGTCAGTACATCAATGGTAGTGTTGAGCGTTCCCACGATCCCAAAACGCACGATTTGCCAGAATGAAGCACTCCATGATCGTGCTAGACTGGGAACTGTACCTTCTAAATTGGGTCGCGCTTCAACTTTGGTTTGAACTTCAGATATATTTGGCAAGGATGACTCCTACATGAAAGTTCCAACAAACGAAAATAGCAAAATGAGTCCTCTTTAGAAGGGAACGTACGTTGCACCGCAGTTGTAACAGGCATGAGAAAACGTCGCTATGCCGTTACCTTCCTGTGTCGAGAGCGTTTCATCTGTGAAGGCCAAATTATTTAGATAGAGGCGCATCTATGCATTTACCTGTTGATCCTTCTCAGAGCACGCAGAGCAATATCCTGTCCGGGTCCTCCGATATGTTGGTTTCAGTCCAAGAAGCCGACGAGGCTGCACCATCGGGCTACATGAATGTAATCACCTCTCTAGTAGGAAAAACGTCCTGGGCTAAGTGGTATGAAGCACTTAAAAGTATCTTACCTATCTATGTTGGAATACACCTGGCATTTTTCGCTATTAGCTTTTTTTCGGTGTTGTTTGTGCTCAGCGATTTCTCGAAGCAGTCTATGCCAATCTATACCTTGTGGCAGTCGTGGCATCATTGGGACACGGGCAACTTCCTGGTGGTTGCCGTGCATGGCTATACCGCACCGAACCAGACGGCATTCTTCCCGCTCTATCCTATATTTGAACGTGGCCTGATGTTCATTACCAATAATCCTTTCACCGCAGGACTGATCATCTCAGACGTAGCGGGATTGGTGATGCTCGTCGTGCTATATCGCCTCGTCGAGGAGGACTTTGATGCGGAACGTGCATACCGTACGGTCCTCTATCTCTCGGTGTTTCCCAACAGCCTTCTTCCTTGCTGCCGCCTATAATGAGTCCCTGTTCATCTGTTTTGCCTTGTTCAGCTTCTACTACATGCGTCATGGCAACTGGTGGCTGGCCGGCCTTTTCGGTTTCCTGGCTACTTTGACACGCTCATCTGGCCTTTTCCTGCTTGTGCCTTTCTGTTACGAATACCTGCGCCAGCATCATTTCGATTTCAGCCAGGGCGGAGGCACGGACGGAGGCAAGGGAAGGAGCCAGGGCGGAGGCACGAAAAACCAGGGCGGAGGCAAGGGAAGAACCAGGGCGGAGACACGAAAAACCAGGGCGGAGGCAAGCTCACGCCCCTACTAACTACGAAGCTTCGGTTCGATCTCAGGGCCATCCGATTTGACGTCATTGCTGTGTTGGGTATGCCTGCGGCCGTTGGAGCATTTGCTGTTTATTGCTATTTTCAATTTAATGATGCGCTGGCCTCCTTGCACGCGCAGGCCTATTGGCACCCGAGAATGCATATCCCAGGAGAAGGCATGATCCTCTCGCTCCGGCTCATCACCCATAGTGGTGGTTTGCTCAACTTCCAAGCCATTCATAACCTGCTCGATCTGGTACCGGACCTGCTTGTACTTGGACTGATCATTCTCAGTTTTGTTGGTCCATGGAAACTACCCAGACACCTCTGGGCCTATGGTCTCTATGCTGCTGCGCTCTATCTTTTTTTTCAACTGTACCCAACGACCGGCATCTTTCCCTTACTGTCGGTTGCTCGCTATTTGCTGGAGGTTTTCCCGGCCTTCATCATCCTGGCTAGCCTTGGCAAGTACCGGATGATTCATATGAGCTATCTAATGGTCTCAGGTGCGACGCTCTTCTTTCTGCTCGCCCAATTCTTGATAGGGCGTTGGGTGTTATAACCCATCTCGCCAGGAGTAACCATGGATTTCCCGGATAAACAAAAGTCCAGCGAGGTTCCTGTCCGTAGGGGCGAGGGCGGTGGAGTGGCGCGGGGAGGGCCTTTATGGTCGCCCGCGGGTGGGGCGGCTAGCTATAGCCCCGCGGGTGACACCGACAGTGATGAAGAGACAGCCAAGATAGCTGCTTTCCGAGGAAACAGCACTAACCCTTCAGGTGAAAGAACCTCCACCACAGAAACAGGCAACAACAGAAACCAGCGTATAAAATCGTTCTGGATGCCCTGGTACAGGGCATCCAGAACGATTTTACCAATCTACCTTGCCGTCCACCTGGCATTTTTCTTAATTACGTGTTTTGCCGTTTTATTCGTCCTCAAAGATTTTTCATCCCAGACTCTGAACATCAACGCGTGGCTGCATTCATGGTCCCATTGGGATGCCAACCAATATGATTACATCGCACTGCGGGGTTACGAGCAGTGGTGGAAAACCGTCTTCTTCCCTTTATATCCCTTGCTGCAACGAGGTCTGATGATCTTCACACACGACCCGCTCTTCGCAGGCCTCATTATCTCCAATGTCGCCGGTCTGGGTATGCTCACTGTGCTCTATCGACTTGTCGAGGAAGATTTCAATTCCGAGCGTGCATACCGTACGGTGCTGTATCTCTCCGTGTTTCCCACGGCCTTCTTCTTCGCCGCCGCCTATACGGAGTCGCTCTTTCTCTTTCTGGCTCTGTTGAGTTTTTACAATATGCGGCATGGTCACTGGTGGTTTGCCGGTCTGCTCGGTTTACTGGCGGCCCTGACACGGCAGGCAGGATTGTTCCTCCTCATTCCCTTCTATTGTGAGTACCTGCGCCAGCGTGGCGACTTCAAGGATGTATTGCTGAGTACCGGCAATGGCATAGAGCGACTCCTGCGCTCACTGCTGCGCTTCGATTTCTTTGCCGGCGCACTCATCCTGGTAGGCCTGGGCATCTTTGTGGTCTATTGCTATTACCGCTTTCACATCCTCTTCCCCTTCTCACGCGCGGAAGGATTGTATTGGAACCGCGACCTGCACGATCCTTCGTGGGGCATCATGCGTACGATCCAGGTCATCGCGCATAGCCCAGGTTTTCTCAGCTTCAGCGCACTGCGTAACGTGCTGGACCTGGGGCAGGACCTGTTCATATGTGTGCTGATCGTGCTCAGTCTTGCTGGTCCCTGGCGGTTCCGCGGAGCACTTTGGACATATGCTGTTTATGGAGTCACGCTCTATCTCTGCCTGCAACTCTACCCTGTGCGAGATTTCTCTTTCCCATTACAATCGGTTCCGCGCTATATGCTAGAGGTCTTTCCGGCCTTCATCGTGCTGGCCGGGATCGACCAGCACCGTCAAATCAACCTAGTCTACCTGGTCGCCTCGGCTTCCCTGCTCTTCTTGTTGCTGGCGCAGTATGTGACGGGGCACTGGATAACCTGAGAGAAAAAGTCTTTCCCTACTTGTATTCCGACAAGACCGCCAGATATCCCGCCTCGTCTGGCTCTCCCGAGCTCGGCTAATCAGACTGGCGAAGTCGAGCGGCTCGCGGCTGAATGTGACCACCCCATCCCTGCGCGGCCACTGGCTGGGGTGCCGGTCCCAGGCCAGCTCGATGCCGTTGAAATCCGGATCGTGCAGGTAGATGGCCTCGTGGGTGCCGTGATCGGATGCTCCGTCGATTGACCAGCCATGATCGAGCAGGCGTTTGAGCGCGACGGCCAGATCTTTGCGCTGCGGATAGTTGATGGCGAAGTGGTACAGGCCCGTCGTGCCGGAAGCGGGGGGCGGCCCGTCCTTGCTCTCCCAGGTGTTAAGGCCGATGTGGTGGTGGTAGCCGCCGGCAGAGAGAAAGGCCGCGCTCCCCATAGTCGAAGAGCAGGTCGAAGCCCAGGTAGTCGCGATAGAAGCCGATAGCGCGTTCAAGGTCGGCAACCTTGAGGTGGACATGTCCGATGCGAGTCTCAGCCGGGATGGGTGTGTCAGTCATGGTTGACTCCTTCTTTCTTACCATTGCAACGCTCTTTCTCAGTTATATGGTAATCGTATGTTTTCGTCAAGATCACAGACTTCGGCCCTTCCTGCGGATGGCATCGTCCACATTACTCACTTTTATCCCCTGTAGCTACACTTGTTAAGAAACTCCCCTATATCCTGGGCTGGGATATTCCGGCGGAGGTGGTCGCATCAGCTAAGGCGTCACGGAGCAGCGCCATTGGAGGAAGTCTATGGCATGCCGCGCTTTCCCGAGGAGGCCAAGGCTACGTGAGTATGTTAGCCAGACACCCATGTGAAATATTGCACTCAAGCCAAAGCACCTGACCCATCAGAAAGCTGCTGGCCAAACATACATTCTTGACGTCGTTCTCCCGCTCAAAGACGTAGCCCAGGCCCATCAGCTTGAGTGAGAGCGGACATGTACGCGGCAAAATTGCGCTGACAGTTGAATGATCCTGAAACAATCTACTCACGGATTATAAAGGATGAGTTTATTCCACAAGGGTTGCGCTTTGCTCATTATTGTTTCTCTCTTTTTACCAGTATCCTGCAATCTGAACCTGCCGTTACACGGGGTATGCCCAAGCAGTGATTGAGCCTCCTGATATTAGGATAAAGTTTGTATTTTTCAAACTCTACGTCTCAGCTAAACCATGTTTGACATCTGGTGGTTGCTCTAGCTGCTGCTCCCGTTTCCTCTGTTCCTCTTTCAACACCTCAACTCTTTCAGCGAAAAGCACAAGTGCTTCTTGTGGAGATTTTTCCTTTATAAGGGCCAATTGTTAAATTTACAGCAGTATATTCCTGTTCAATATTATCTGCTGTCTGCTGAAGATTAAAGACTTCGTTCACGGTACTTGAAATATCCGGTAAAGCTTCTGAGATCGTGACCAAGATACTGATAAGTGGAGCAATCCATTTGAAAACATCTCCGATACCGAAGCCGAAACCAAATCCTATCGCACTAGTTGCGCTTGTAACCAGAACTGAACCAATAATGATAATTCCCTGGAAAAAATTGTGAATGTTTCTATAGTGGTTTGCGTCTTCTCGGTATCGGGTTACTGCTGCTTGTACGGTTTCCTTATACTTCTCCAAGGAGGAAGCTTTTTTACCCGCTCTGCTTCTGCTTCTTGTTCCGCTTCTAATTGTCTTGCTTTTTTACGCCGTTTTTCATATCTCCATATACCACTTTCCACACCTCCTTGAGAGTCGGCATTATATTGCCGAAGTTCGTTATTCTTGAGTTGCTCCAATAGTTCCATGTATTTGGCATGATCCATCTTTTTATCGTGATACTGCTGCCATAAATCATCGCTTTTATGTTCATATCGGTCTGATGGCATGATCCCACCTACTTTGGTTTACATCAGAAGAAAAATCTCTAATATGAAAAACGTTGTATAAAGGAGTTTTTAACTTTTACTCCTAGGGGTGAGAGTTTCAGTGGGAAATCCATCTCATGCTATGAAAACGCATTCTCAGTCATCCTGGGGAGCTACAGAAGCATTTGACAATGGGTTGACAGAGAATACAGGGGGTTGGAATAAACTGTTCACTATGGCAGAAACCGTTAAGCCTTCTTCTCCGCATAACTGACGTGTCGATCAGGGAATAATTCTGTATGATCCAGGCTAAATCTCGCTTGAAAGCGTGCAGACGGTCACTTTATTGGTCATCAAGACGGCCAGGTATCACGTCCAGTCACATGATCCTGTGAGCGACGCTCTCCCTACGCTCGACCTCAGCGTGTTTGCACGGGAGCGTCGAGCACGAACAAGGCGCTCGCCACCAAGATCGGATGGCAATCCGCATTCGCAAACCTATGCATTACACCTGGATGATATTGTTGGCGAATTGCCCCAGAAAAGACGAGCGAAGCGATGTCGTAGGGGCCCGATTTATCGCGCCCGCGGGGCTGGGTGTGGCAAACGCCGCGCAGGAATACCCAATTCGCCAACAACATCCAGATGGAGCGTTGCCATAGCAAACAAACCAATCTCAAACACCAAAACCTTACTGACCGTCACCCTCACCAGGCCCATTCTCCCTTAACATCTCGCGTAACAACGCCTCGGTCTCCTCCACAGTAGCACCCAGCATGGGTGCGATGGCAGCAGGCAAATCCTTATCACTACTGGCCTGCCATAGATGGGCAAGGCTACGCAATGCAATATCGCTGTTATACTTGTCTTTGTATTCTACAAACGTCTCCAATGCCTGAAGGAAATAGCTACGTGCCTGCTGCCACTGCCGCTGCTCTTCGGCCACTATGCCCAACTGGTGGTAGGTCCAGGCCTGCTCGTAGCGGTCGTTGGACTCAATGAAGATCTGCAAGGCCTGCTGGTAGTACTGCTCTGCCTGCTGCCACTGCCGCTGCTCCTGGGCCACCATGCCCAACTGGTGGTAGGTCCCGGCCTGTTTGTAGCGGTCGTTGTACTCGATATGATCTGCAAGGCCTGCTGGTAGTACTGCTCCGCCTGCTGCCACTGCCGCTGCTCCTCTGCCACCCTGCCCAACTGGTGGTAGGTCTAGGCCTGCGAGTAGCGGTCGTTGTACTCGATCTTGATCTGCAAGGCCTGCTGGTAGTACTGCTCGGCTTGCTGCCACTGCCGCTGCTCCTGGGCCACCATACCCAACTGGTGGTAGGTGCCGGCCTGCGAGTGGCGGTCGTTGTACTCGATCGTAGATCTGCAAGGCTTGCTGGTAGTACTGCTCGGCCTGCTGCCACTGCCGCTGCTCCTGGGCCACCATACCCAACTGGTGGTAGGTGCCGGCCTGCGAGTGGCGGTCGTTGTACTCGACGTAGATCTGCAAGGCTTGCTGGTAGTACTGCTCGGCCTGCTGCCACTGCCGCTGCTCCTGGGCCACCCTGCCCAACTGGTGGTAAACGCCTGCCTTCAGTTTACCTCGAAACTCCTCGTCTATACCCTGAGCATGAGCAACCAGGTTCAGAGCCTTCTGATATGATTTCTCTGCCTCTTTGTACTGCTTGAGCGAGAGTTGCCGTTTGGCAATGTCGTCGATGACACCAGCAAATCCATCACCTAACTGACCAGTCAGCTTATCAGGTGGATAGGATTCCAGTCGACTCAGCATGGCCTGGCCAAATTCCAGCCCGCGACGTTGGTCCTGGGTGGCGTCCAGGTATGAGAACAGGGCAATACTGGGATTGAGGATCGATACCTGGGCGGCCAGTGCCAGGTTTAGTGCAGTCACCAGGTTTTCATATTCCAGGCCTGTCAATAGCTGACCTACCTGCCGCTCTTGGGGATCTTTGGACGTGAGCAGACCATTGAGTTCGGCGCCTAACTCGTCATAATGCAAGCGGAATGCAGTCTCCATAGCATGCTGCATCTCTACCTGCCCTGGTACATGCAAGCGCGTGCGTAGGAAGTAGGGTAAAGTTGGTTGCAGGCGCAGGAAGCGTGGGATATTGGGGTCAGGACTGAGCAGGCCCCAGTTGTGGGCCTCGCGTATGACCTCCGGCCAGCACTCAAAGGGCAGAGTGGACAGGGCAGGTTGCTGTCGCAGGTGGGTAGTGTAATTGTCAAGCACGCCTGTATCAATCACCGAGGTAAAGGGAGCCAGGCAGAGGAGCAATTGCTGCGCTTCTGGTGAGAGGTTGCTGTGGGAGTAGTCGATACAGCGCAGGATGTTCTCGGTGCGCTTCTCGCTGTCACCCACGTCGATGGTGACGTCGCCAGCCTGCAATGCTGCCAGCACTTCCGTTGGTGTCTGACGGGCAAGATTGGCCAGCACCACTTCCAGCGCCAGGGGAAAGCCATCCAGCAGCTTGAGCAGTTGTTGCAGATCGTCATCCTGGCGATACTTCGTGGCGTGGTGCTTCTCCAGGATGCGGTCGGCCAGGATGGAGGCGGCTTCGGGGTCCAGGCCGGGCAGGTCGTAGACATTGTCGTCAAAGGTGCCCTTTGCCAGCCAGTCTTCGCCTGCGCGCGAGCCGAGCAAGACCAGGGTGTGGCCACCGGCAAGATCGTGCCAGGAAGCTATGCAGGGCCTTCTGTTCTTTTGCCGATAGGGTGTGCTGGATGGCGAGATGCGCCCCGGTGATCGATTCCAGGTTGTCCAGGATCAGCAGGTGATTCTCGGCACGCAGGCGCTGGGAGAGCATGGCTTGCTGTGCGTCGAGGCTGAGTGGTTGGAAGTCTCGTACGTACTCCACGTACTCAAGAGCCGTTTGGCGATGCTGGTCATGATCTGCTGGAGCGTCCAGGCTTTCTCGTCGTAGCCAAAGTAGAAGACCTGCTTGACGAAGCCGGTGGTTCTCCACCAGGCATTCAGGTGCTGCAAGAGCGTCGTTTTGCCTGCACCACCCATGCCTCGTACCAGCACGATGTTGCGCCTGGTCAGCAGGCGTTTCTCGATCTGCAGGATGTCCAGGTCGCGACCGACAAAGCCATAGTGCGGTTCGGCGGGCGTGTAGCGTTTCTCCTCTGCTTTGCGCTCGTGGTAGGCCTTGTGTTCGTCGGCAGTGAACGGGCGCACGCTTAAATGCACCGGCTGGTTCTGGTAGACCACGGGTAGCAGCCAGTCCTCCAGGTCGATCTGCTGGTCAAAGTAGGCTTGCCGGGTTTTGTGGTTATAGAGTTCCGTGCGGGCATGACGAATGGCTACGGCGAGGTCATCGCTGGCAAAGAGTTGCTGGTACAGGGTCTTCATCAGCAATTCGGCGGCGCTGACGGTGACTGAATAGCCCATTGCCAGCACCAGTTGTACGCCGGCCTGCATCAGTCGACTGCCCAGGCTGGTCTCGCTTGCGCCCATCTGTTTGCCGGATTGGCAGGCATTGAGGATGGCAATCGGGATGTGGTGTTTGGTCAGTAGATCGGCCAGTTCTGAGGCCTCCACAAGGTCCGACTGGTTGCCTTGCCTCGGCTCTCAAATGACAGAAATGCTCTGACGCCTTCATAGGGTTGCAGTTCTGCGCGGGCATAGCGATCGTTGAACTGGTAACTATTGGGTTCTTGCCCCTGCCGCAATTGCTCATAGGACAGGAGTGCACCATGCATATCGAAGTGGATCACATGGTAGTAGCCAACGCCGTGCTGCGCTGTGACGGTGCGCAGGTGATTCTCTAACGCTTTGTAGGTTCCTGGACGTAAGATTTCGATCTGGACAGGCACGTTGGCCCGGCGCAGCGCCTCGACCAGGGGACGCGAGATGGTGCGATAGCCGACATCCTGCCTCCCATGAGGGCGGGCAGTGACGATGAGCAGGTTGATGATGGGCGAAGGTTGGACCGTTGCACTGATCGTTGCAGGTTTCAGGTTCTTGCGCACCATCGTTGCCTGCAGTGCCAGTGGTTGCCGGAGGTTGGGGTCTTTGAGCGCTTCCCAGTGGAGGGTGTGAAACTGTGGTGAGCCAGCGATCTCCACCTGCACGCTATTCAATCCAGCCTGGAGATACTCCTTGTTGTAGGTGGCGTAGGCGTCACGATCGGCGAAGACCTGACCAAATAGCGCTTCGCCATAGCTGATGATGCTATCGGCAGCAGCTTTGGCCTGCACCTTGCGCGTGAATGGGAAGCGCAGGTGCTCTTCGAAGTACCAGGCAAGCCGTTCCTCCTCAGCCTCAGTAAATGGATCTTTGATCGTAATCGAGAACTCGGCGCCATACTGAAAGCTCAGGGTCGCGTGAAAGCTGCCTGATTCCTCGGAACGCTCCTGGATGCGTATTACTGCCATGCCCGCGCCTCCTTACACGTGCCGCTGACAAGTCTTCTCAGTCTTCGTCGATGTCTACTACTAACAAACGAGTGCCATCGGCCTTTTTCGTTTCCTCGACATGGGTGTGTTTATGGGCGTCTTTTTTCCTTTCCACGACGCGAATAATGAGCTCAGAGAGTACATTACTGGCAGCGCCGGTTGCCACGGTGAGCAAGATTGTTACAAGTAGTGTAGGATCGTAGTGTTCGCTGGTGGATGGTACGAGATGAGCTTCGGCCAGGTTGCGAGCTTCTGCTTCTTCGTTCCAGGCAGTGACGAAGTCGGCAGGACTCAGGCCAAGGTCAGGGGAGAGGGCGATTTGATAATTTTCCATGGAGCCTCCTTTTTCTCAATTCATATCACTCCAGCGAAGCGATGTCAACTCATCCTATCTGACGGGTTCTACGAATAATAGGGGGCTTGACGCACGAAGATGCTGGGGAAGCGAATCCGTAGTATGGTAGGGGCAAGCGGGGTAGAGTAGGGCTTTCAAGGGTAGGTCTTTTTGGGGGGGAGCCGCCTGTGAAGGACCCTGATCCGTAGGGGCGAGGGTGGTGGGGATAGGCGGAGTGGGCCTTTATGGTCGCCCGCCGTCCCTTTCTGCGACGTTCACCCACCCTGTCGTTACCCAGACCGGGCTACGCGGGCGACCATAAAGGCCCACCCATCCGCCCCACACCACCCTCGCCCCTACGGACACGATGGGCACGCTCCAAAAAACCTACCCCTGACAGATGTTGTTGGCGAATTCGGTGCGTTGGCCTCGCCCCACCCCACGGGCGCGATAAATCGGGCCCCTACGCACTGGCCATCGCTTCGCTCGGCCTTTCACCGGTAATTCGCCAACAATATCTTGACATGTAGAGTGGCGTGGGGTGGGCCCTTGCGGTTGCCCTGGAAGTTCCCAAATTCTCCTTCCTGCAACCTACGATCCCTCCTCCCGTATATGCACTATCACGATATATCGTATTGTTCTCAAGAGTAAAAGGAAAGGACCCAGGCTATGCAGACCGTCATACTCATTAATCCCTTCGAGGTGCCAGCAGGCGAGGAGGAGCAATTCCTTAAGGCATGGAACGAAGCAGGCCGAACTCTACGCCACGCACCGGGCTTTCTCTCTACCCGACTCCACGAGAGCTTAGACCCACAGGCGAAGTTTCGGTTCGTCAATGTCGCAGAGTGGGAGTCCCCACAGCACTTCCAGGCGGCTATGAGGACAGAGGCATTCCAGCAGATAGCCCGGAAGATGCCCTTCACCGCGTATCCAGCCCTGTACCGGGTGATCGCAGAGTAAGCGAGGACACACGTTACACTCGCTCCAAATTCGCTCAATATCTCGCCCTTCGCCACGTGTGATGGTGAAGTCGAAGAGATGAGATGATCGTAAGATGGTCAAGCGTTATCCTGCCCTTCCGCTGCAGTGAGAAGCCGGCGAAGGGTGGAGAGACCCGTCAGAATCGCTGCTCGCTCCTCCCTGGTAGCGCGCCGTAACGCGTCCAGGAGCGGCCCGTGCAGATGCGCAGGCAGGAAATGCCGGATATACGCCTTGACGCTATCGGTCACGTCAATGCGAGTAGAGCGCCGATCAGCAGGGTTCACCAGGCGGCGCACCAGCCCCTGGCGCTCCAGGCGATCTACAATGCCTGAAACCGTGCTATGCGCCAGTCCCACGCGCTCGCTGAGGTCCTTCAGGGTCAGCCCGTCAGGGTGATTAGCCTGGATCAGAGCGATCATGGCCTGTGTCTGCGGAGGCGTAAGCGGCGTTCTGCGCTGGTCATCTTCGATGACACGATACGTCTCACGTCGAATGAGGCGCAGATGCTGCTCAATCTCTTCAACTTCCCGCAGCAACTCATCGTTAGTGGCTATAGCCTCCTGCATCTCGGCAAAGGATGCAGAGGGGCCTGGATACTGTTCTTCCATCCTGCTTTTACGCTGTCTGCGTCCCTCCCCGACTCAATTTTAATCCGGGTATTAATTGTGGCACACGTCGCTTATACTGGACATACTGTTCGCCGAACGTTTCCGTCATCAACCGTTCTTCCAGGTGAAGTTTGAACTCGAAGATCACGATGCCGAGGAGAAAAATGAAGAGGTAAGGGCCCAGGCCACTCATGAGCATCGTGCCGAAGAGCATGCCCAGCATTCCTGTATAGATCGGGTGCCTGGTAATCCGGTACGGGCCGTCGGTGCGTAACTCGTGGCTGGCCTTTGCCACCGCAGAAGATGACCACATCGTTCCCAACACCCAGCGCGCCCATAAGGTAAAGGCGGTAGAAAGCAGCAAGCAGATGATACCGATAACCCTGAGCCAGGGTGTATCAAAGGTCAGTAGTGACCAGAATCTGTGCGAAATGAACCATACGACCCCGGCGAACAGCACGATGCCGATCATCCATAGCGAAAAAGGGCCGGAACGCTTCTGCACGGCGGGGGCCTTCCAGAAATTGTAGATGGCTCCGATAAGCCAGGCCAGGCAGAACAGCCCCCAGCAGAGGCCCAGAATTCCCCAACGAAGCCAGAACCATTGCGGAGTGAGCATGCGATACGCTCCTTTCGAATCATGTAGCGACCAGAGAATATGCATGGCCGCGCTGCAGAGCAGCCGTAAAGATCATCATATTGATACGTCGTGTACGACGCGTCGTACACGACGTAATTGTAATATACTCGCAAGGTCTGTGTCAAGACCGGCAAATCTTGATAAATGCTCACAAACGTCCCTTTGTCTGTGGGCGACGGCGGCATCAGCGGTTGCTTCGTCGATCTCACTCGTTTTCTTTGGTCGCGAACGTCTTTCGCATTCAGCGCATGGACCACGTCGCATGTTCTGACCCCACCTACGTCGTGATGGTGAGGTAGATCGCCGGCAAGAGGCCGATGAGCGAAGCGATACACGTCAAAACAATGGGGAAGAGCAGGCCCGGTTTGTAGCGTTCTTCATCGATGGTGCGCCGCACCTGGACAAAGTGAAACAGCGCCACGATAAGCATAATAATACCCAGAATGGTGACGACGATGCCCAGCCACTTTGAATAGTGAATCGAGCTGTTCGAGCCGAGGCCGACTTTCAGCCCCAATTCGCGTAAGAGGAGCCCGAAGCGTTCGATCACGAAGCCGAAGGCCATGACCGCGATGCCGGTACGCACCCAGGCCAGGAAGGTGCGTTCGTTCGCCAGGTGATCAGACACCTTCTTGCTCATCAAAGGATGGGTAGAAGATGGCAGCTTGTTTACCGCATCATCCGATTCTGCCTGCTCGCCGGCGATAGATCGTGGTTGTTCCATTGATTGCGCCTTTCGTCCTGGGTCTATACCAGGACTTTTCAGAAATGATTTCTCCGACAAAATGCGTTCCATGTACGATCGTGACGCATACATGGGCATTCATGCGAACGGGTTGATTTACCAAAATCTTAGCCTTGGAGCGCCTGCTCAATCACGGCATCAACGACGGCAAGATTGCCGACCAAGTCCTGTGGGATGGCGTAGCGATCTCTCAGGTAGGTCACACTGGTCGTACTCACCCAGACCTGATCATCCGCACTCTGCCAGACGAGTACTTTGAGGGGTAGATCAAGTGCGAGGAGCGGGGAAGCAATCATCAAGGGCGTGCCACCTTTCGGATTGCCAAAGATCAGCACGTGGGCCTCTTGCATCGTGAGGCCGACTCGTTTCGCTTCGCCACTATGGTCAATATGGGCAAAGATGTTCAGGTTTCGGCTGTGTATGGCCACCTGAAGGCGTTCCAGCGTCTCCTCGACAGAAAACGGACTGGGCCTGGTCACAATTCCCTCGACCGAGGGCGGCATTCCAGATTTTGTTGGCTCGTTCATGTTTCTCACGTATCTCCTGTACTGACGAAGGAGAGCCTCTCTCCTTCACTTCTCATCATCCGTCTCACCGCCAGTATATCATTCCCATCTGCTCTCAGCGAGACTGTATACGATCTCATCGTGTGTCTCTTTCCTACGGAGCTTTGTGCGCAAAGACCGTGCGCAGGGTGTCGTTGACCTGGGCAATAGCTGCGCGTGCAGGAGGGGTCCCCGCAATCGGATTGAGCAGCGCGAGGTCGTGGATCGATCCCAGATAGCGGGTGGCTCTCACCGGAACGCCTGCCGCCATCAGCTTATGGGCATAGGCTTCGCCCTCGTCGCGCACGACATCATTCTCGCAGGTCATGATGAGCGCTGAAGGGAGTCCTCTGAGTTGTTCGAGCGATGCTTGCAGCGGTGAGACGGTGAACTCATGGCGCTCTGGCGCTGGCGCGTAGCTGTCCCAGAACCACCTCATCGTCTCACGTGTGAGCCAGTATCCGTCAGTTCCAAACGCTCGATACGACGTCGTCTCGAAGTTCGCATCTGTCACCGGGTAACAGAGGACCTGGAAATCGATCGGTGGGCCACCCCGTTCCTTGGCAAGCAAGGTGGTGACGGTGGCCAGATTGCCTCCCACGCCATCGCCAGCAACCGCCAGGCGCGACGGATCCACCCCAATCGAAGCGCCCTGTTCGGCGACCCACGTGGTCGCGGTGTATGCTTGCTCGATGGCGACCGGATACTTAGCCTGCGGCGAGCGCGCATACGCAACGAACACCACGGTGGCTTGCGCACCAATGGCGATCTCACGCGCGAGGCGATCGTGCGTCTCTGTATCACCGAGCATCCACCCACCGCCGTGGAAGTACATGACCCCTGGAAGAGCACCACTGGCCCCTTGTGGTCGAACGATCCGCAGCGAGATCTCACCGGTCGGGCCGCCACGAATCGTGCGGTCCGAACTGTCGGCTGGCAGCGTTGGAACGGTGACCGACCGCTGGATGCTGAGCAGGACGTCGCGTGCGGAAGCCGCCGAGAGCGTCCAGAGAGGAGGCCCACCCTGGGCTTCCAGCGCCTTGAGGAAGTCCAGGATGTGGGGATCGAGGTGGATACTACGACCGTCACTGGGTGTGGGCATAGTCTCTTCCTTTCATCCCTAGCTATGGATTCGCGCTTGTCCCTGCGCGCTTCCGAACAGTCTGTCGGCGATAGCTGGAAAGAAACGGACACCAAACAGCATGAGGCGCCAGGAGGAAGGGACGACCAACGTACGCTGGGGACGTGCTAAGACCCTGGCCACGGCATGGGCGACGAGTTCTGGTCCGGGCAGTGAGCCTTTCATCTGTGCAGTGAGGGCGGTGCGGATATAGCCGGGTTCGATCAGCGAGACGGCAATGTGCTTGGTCCAGAGTTCGCGCCGTAAGGAGTCGCTGAGTCCTCGGAGCCCAAACTTCGTCGCGGAATACATGCCATTGGTCCCCATCTCTCCGGCAATGGAGCCAATGTTCACAATTGCAGCGCTCCCATCGTGTTTCATAAAAGGAAGGGCGGCCTGGATGAGACGGGCTGGAGCGAGCAGATTGATCGTCACCATCTGTTCGAGCACTTCATCGCTGGCTTGTTCAATGATGCCTGCTCCCCCGATCCCTGCGACATTCACCACACCGTCAACACGACCGTAGGCTTCGACTGTTTGGGCAACGAGGTGATCAATGCTCTGGCGGCTTCGCACATCGGTGGGAACCGCGAGCGCCTTGTGGCCCAGGTGTGTGAGGTCGTTGGCAATCCTGTTCAGTTCTTCGACACGGCGAGCAGCCAGGACAACCGTTGCTCCTCGTCGCGCCAGTTCTCGTGCGGTTGCTGCGCCAATGCCGCTTGATGCTCCCGTAATGATCAGAATACTCTCAGCAATGTTCATGTGACCTCCTTTGATAGGTATCCATCACTTGCTCTCTTTCTTCTGATCGCCTGCGCGATCAACGCCGCTGCTTGCCAGGGAACAGCCCGTGGCCGCCAATACTCAAAATGCTCCCAGCGCTGCCGATACTCAAAATGCTTCCGGCACTTCCTATGCTCAGCAGACTGCCAGTGCTTCCAAGACTGAGCAGACTCCCTGCACTTGCGATGCTGAGCACGCTTCCGGCACTGAACAGACTCAGGATGCTCAGGAAGCTGCCAATACTGTCGATGCTGGCGTAGGAGGTTCGGGACCATTGCCACGCCTTGCCCGCGAGGGTCTCCCTTGCAGGTGAGCGGTCCATAGCTTCACTTGTCCTTTCGTCTCTAGGCGTGAGCGGCGATGAGGCCATACGCCAGCAGGAGGGTTGCGAAAGCCAGCAGGAGTGCACCAACTTTCGTTACCACATTGCCAGTCGAGAGACGCCCTTGTTTTCCTGCAAGCATGTGCCAGAAGAAGCCTCCTTGTTTTGCGGTCTCCACTCTCCTTTCGTGCCATTGCACGTTGCAGAGCAGTTGACCCTATGTTCGCTCGTTTGCCTACAAGTCTTTCATGACTCTGTTGGGAAATTCGGAATTCTAGGGCCAGTGGAATCTGATCACGCACGAAATGCGTAGACACTTCCCCACTTTGGCCCAAAAAAGGCTCTTTTATGGAAGGGAATTCCCCACTTTTTGAATTTCCCAACAGAGTCTTTCATACACCCTCCACGTCCACTGCGAGAAGTATAGAAGGAGGCTCTGGAGAAGTCACCCTCCATCAGATGGCATGTCACTTGTCACTCCACTTGCTTCATTGCTGGGGTCAAACACCAACTGATCGTGAACAAGCTTCTCGTGGCCCGCTCGAAAATCTGCTATGATAGAAGAGGAGAAGAGAGCGTGTCTAGGGTCGCCTGGCAGCTCTTGCATACGACCCTGACCAGGTGTTGACCCGAATGGTGGAGACATCCGACACACACGAGGAGCGTGATGGTGGCTGGGAACGGTCCTGTCGGTCAGCTGACAGGTCACCTGTCATCGCTGAGCATGGCCGTGCTGGACTGGCTCATGCGGAAAGGAGACGGCCCGTGAAGAAATCTTCGTATGGTGAGCGAGATTATGCCTTCGGTCAGCGCATGCTGACGCTACGAACGAGCATCTGCGGGCACTGCGGCGAGACCGGCCCTACGAGCGGCTCAATACCACAGGGATCAAGGGACTGACGGAGGCGTAGAAGGCGACATTGCACACCCTGGGGGCGATTGAGAGTACTCCTGTGCCAGCCATCACTCTACTGGGCTGCTTGTAGAAGTAGCAAGATAGCGTCCGTCGGCATCCGCTCCTGGAGAATGTCTTCCAAGCGCAGTTGCACGAACTGTTTTGTGGTTGGATGCGTGAGGATATAAAACTTTTCCTGGCGGATGGCGTCAAAGACCATCTCTGCCACCTCGGAGGGTGCTAGTCCAGCCTGCACCAACTGGCGCCCGACCTCTGTTATTGCTACCCTCTCCGGACTCATGTGCTGCTCCTCTGGGGCATTCTGTAGGCTCTGGGGGCGATTACGCTCCGCATCCATGATGTGGGTGTTCACCCATTCAGGGCACAGAACTGAGGCCTTGAGCTTGGCTCCTCGAGCTGCCAGTTCGAGGGCCAACGTCTCAGAGAGCGTGACGACCCCATACTTGCTCACCTTGTAAATCCCCAGGCCTGAACCCGAGATGAGGCCAGCGGAAGAGGCCGTGTTGACGATATGGCCCTCGCTATCTTGTGCCAGCATCCGCGGTACAAAAGAGTGAATACCATGAATGACCCCCCACAGGTTGACGCCTAAGACCCACTGCCAGTCGGCTATAGTGCTCTCCCAGACGGTTGTTCCGGCAGAAACACCAGCGTTATTAAAGAGGAGATGCACGGCTCCATACGTATCGAATGCGAGCTTCGCCAATGTTTCGACATCGGCGGCTTGGGAGACATCGGTGCGCACGGCCAACACCTGGGCACCGCTGGCCTGCAGTTCTTCCTCAGCCTGCTTGAGAGCGCGCTCCTCGACATCGGCTAGCACGACCTTCATCCCCTCTTGCGCACTCTTTTCGGCCAGCGCATGTCCAATGCCGCTAGCCGCTCCGGTGACAACAGCCACTTTCCCTTGGAAATCCTTCATGTTGCCCCTCTCCTTTCTCACAGCAAGGTGCATATTCCTTATACTCAACTAGTATAACCTTCAACCAGCAAAGAATCCATCGCGAAGAATGCGTCTGCCGCCGGGACGTCTCATGATGCAAGGTGCGCTTGCCTGTATATGAATCTTCAAACATATTGCACGCCTCCCCCTGGTGTAAAGGAAAGAGCGAAAAGAGGATGAGTCTGCTGTTATTGTAGAATAACGCTCAGCTACTGTCAAAAGGGGGGTCTGATATGTGCTGCCCCTTAGGCGTCAAGATAAGGAATTCCAAATGGGATCGATGGCTGCACGCCATACCCCTCCCAGGGCGCAGGCAAGCTGACGCCCCTACTAACCCCGGGGATGGTAGGGAGGTGACCTTGCGTCCGTCCTGGGGTGGTGGGTGTGGCTTGTGCAATAATCTGAACCTCACCCAGCCCAAGAATTCTCCCCAAAATCGGGGGCTGGCTACCAGGGCTGCACAGAAGCCATCTGGGGGATGGTGTGCCCGACTGCGTCTGCAATGGACCCCGCCTGGCCCTGCGTTTGTTATGTCGATTGCGACTCCGATTGGTGGGGGAACTCACAGTGCCAGCAAAAAGTCTCTCCTCTCGCCCCGTTCCCGATCTCTAGCCTTGCAGCCACAGCCACACCTGTACAGTCTCATCCTGGCTTGCCGAGGCGAGGCGCTTCCCATCGGGCGACCACGCTACCCTGTACACAGCATCGGTATGCCCTTTGTAGGTCAACAGGGTCTGCCCGAGGCTTCCATCCCACACCTGCACAGTCCGATCGGTACTAGCCGAGGCAAGGTGCTGGCCATCAGGCGACCAAGCCACGCTTTCCACAATACCAGTATGCCCTTTGTAGATGAGTAGGGTCTGTCCGCTGCCAGCATCCCATACCTGCGCCGTCCCGTCAAGACTTGCGGAAGCGAGGCGCTGGCCATTGGGCGACCAAGCCACGCTGATCACAAAACTCGTATGCCCTTTGTAGGTGAGTAGGGTCTGCCCGAGACTTCCATCCCATACCTGCGCGGCCTTATCGGCACTTGCGGAGGCGAGGCGCTTCCCATCGGGCGACCAGGCCACGCTGTCCACACCAGCAGTATGCCCTTGGTAAGTATGGGGAAGGGTTACTGTTGGCAGTGGCGGGATGATCACTCGCGGTTGCGCTCGGGGCAGAAGAGCACTCGCTCCGAGCGCGGCCGCTGTCAACCCCAATCCCGCCAGACCCACCAGCACTGTTCTCCGTGTGTACCGCTTCCGGCTCTGTTCTTCCTGCTCCTGTCGCTCTCGACTGGCCTGGATGAACTCGCGTTCGCCCTGGCTCAGGTCTGACGCACGCGTCTCCACCCACTCGAGAGCCTCTGTTAAATCGGAGCCGCCAAATAACTTGTAAGGATCGCGCCCGGCAGGATCACTGCTATTGGTTTCGACCCATGCTCGCACGCGCCTCTCCAGCTCCTGACGCCACAACAAAAAGCGCCGGTCCTCCTCCACCCACTGGCGGAGCAGCCCCCACTCCCACAGCAGCGCGTCGTGGATGATCTCGATCGTCTCTTGCTGGCTCTCGCTGTCCTGGCTCGCGACCAGCAGGCGGACTGCAACCAGGCGTTGAACCACCTGCTGGATGTCCGCCCGTTCTGCCTCTGGGTGGATAAGCGAGGAGAGTTCCCTGCGTCTGCGACTATCGGCAATGTGCTCCTCTTCATTGCCAAGATGGACCAGGTCCGTGAAGACCCGGCGCACCAGCGGGCGCAGTCTCTCGTCAAATGTACTGTAGGCTTCGTTTGCCCACTGGGTGAGTCCTCCCGTGACACCACCGACGCGACGGTAGGCATCGCGGGTCAACACGCCATCCTGGCGTCGCTCCCATAATTCGGTCAGGGCGAATTCAAGCAGGGGCAGGATGGTGCTGCTACCGGTTTTCTTGCGACCTTTCGTTGCTGTCTCCAGCGCGTCGTTGACGATCGTCTCAACCAGGCCGTCCTCGAATTGCCACCCGACAGCGGTGGCGGGCTCTCGGACGATGGCTTCCACTTCTTCTCTCTTCAAGGTTGACCACACGTTGACGACGCGACCTTTCAGCCACAGTGCCAGGGCCTCGTGCTGCATGAAAAGACTGTAGAAGTCATCTCGCATCACGATAATGAGCGTGACGTGTGCTGAACGTTCCAGCAGCCCTGCCAGTTGTGTGATCACCTCTGCGCACGCGGCCTCGTCGCAGGACACAAAAAGTTCTTCAAACTGATCAATCACAAGTGCTGTGGGTGTAGGAGCCTGGTTCAGGTGTGTCAGGAGTTGCTTGAACGAGGAATCCATCGGACGTGTCACGGTGATCTCCCAGCGATCGCTTCCAGGCAGCGCGCCGTTGCGTAGCTGAGGAATCAATCCCGCCTGCACGACCGACGACTTGCCACTGCCCGAGGCCCCAAACACGGCCAGGAAACGGGGTTCGTTCTGCAGATTATCCACGAGCGTATCAACGACGCGCTGGCGCCCGAAAAACAAGGCCGCATCAGCCTCGGTGAAGGCCTCCAGGTTGCGGTAGGGGCAGAGATCAGACATCTGTAAAGCGGGCCACATCGCTCGCAGCGTTTCCATGGGTGTCGCGAAAGCGGTGCTGCCCATCTTCCCAAGCTCGTCCATTTCAACGGCGATGACGACCATGCCCACAACGCGCCTGCGCACCTCGTCCCACACGGGAGCGCCGCTTAACCCCTTCGTGATCTCACTTGAACGCACCTGGAGCAGCGCTTGTCCTGCTTTCGTCCTTGTTCCATGTCCTAGAATGGTCCCTGTCCCGCGTATGCCCTCGACTTCGCCCGTCTCAGGATAGCCGAAGGTGACCATCGCGTGGCCCTCTATGCCCTGTGAAGACCCGAGCGGCAGGGGTTGGACGCCTTGTGGCAACGCCCTGCAGACGCGCAGCACCGCCACGTCCTCGGCGTCAACGGGGTGCCATCCCTCGGCAAGCACCGTCGCCTCGCGCTCTTCACCGCTGCCCTGAAACACGACCCGTGCTTTTTCCGGCATGGATGATCCCAGGACATGGGCACAGGTGAGGATGAGGCCATCGGCGGTGACCACAAAGCCGGTCCCGATGTGCCTACCGCTCACGATACGGACAATGCCGCTCAGTATGTTCACCGCCATATGTTTCTTCCCTCATCTCCCTGTCTTCTGCGCACTCCCCGTTCCCGCCCTCTAGCTTGTTACCCATAGCCACACCTGCACTGTCTTATCCCGGCTGGCCGAGGCGAGGCGCTTGCCATCAGGGGACCACGCCACGCTGTTCACAGCAGCAGTATGGCCGGTGTAGGTGAGAGCCGTCTGCCCGTTGTTGGCAACCCACACCTGCACGATCTGATCGTCGCTTGCGGAGGCGAGATGCTGGCCATCGGGCGACCACGCCACACTCTCCACGTTGCCAGTATGCCCGGTGTAGGTGAGCAGGGAGTATCCACTGCTGGCAACCCACACCTGCACGGTCTGATCGTCGCTTGCGGAGGCGAGGCGCTTGCCATCGGGCGACCACGCCACGCTCTCCACTCGGTCAGTATGCTCCCCATAGGTGAGCAAGGTCTGCCCGCTGCTGACCTCCCATACCCGCACGATCTTGTCGTTACCTGCCGAGGCAAGATAATTGCCATCGGGCGACCACGCCACACTCCTCACAACATCAGTATGCCCTTTGTAGGTGAGTAGCATCTGCCCGCTGCTGGCATCCCATACCCGTACGGTCTGATCGTCGCTTGCGGAGGCGAGGCGCTTGCTATCGGGCGACCACGCCACGCTCTCCACTCGGTCAGTATGCCCGGTGTAGGTGAGCAGGGTGTGTCCGCTGCTGACATCCCACACCTGTACGGTCCTGTCATTGCTTGCGGAGGCGAGGCGCTTGCCATCGGGCGACCACGCCACACTCTCCACTCGGTCAGTATGTCCACGGTAGGTGAAGGAGGGGCTGCCGGTGCTGGCATCCCACACCTGTACGGTGTGGTCGAAGCTTGCGGAGGCGAGGCGCCTGCCATCGGGCGACCACGCCACACTCCTCACAACATCAGTATGCCCTCGATAGGTATAAAGTAGAGAAAATGGCTTTGGAGGCGATTCGCTCCTTAAGAGCAGGAATCTGATGGCGGCGGCAGTGCCCACGGTCAGCCCCAATCCTGCCAGGCCCACCAAAACGGTCCGCCGTGTATAACGCTTCCATTGCAATACCTCCTCCTGCTGCTGGCGTTCTGCGACGTTTGCAATCCATTCAAAGTACCGCCGAAGATGCCATCGTCGCAATGCCTCCTGCTGCTGGCGTTCTGCGACGATGGCTTCCTGCCGCGCTTGCTCGCTGATACTGGCCTCGAGGAACGCTTCCTCGTCGAGGCTGAGCAGGGAGCGCTCCCGCCATGCGAGGGCTTCGGCCAGTTGCGTACCTCGATAGAGCCGGTCAACCGAACGCCCATAGCGTCTCCACTCGGCGGCGTCTTCCCGAATCACCTTCAAGAGGTGCAGGTCCTCATGTGCCTCGCGTATCCAGTCAACGAGGCGTTTCCACACGCGGATCACGGCCTCGTGGCTCAGTTCAATAGTGGTTGTTCCGGCCACCTCGCTGGTTGTCAACAGACGGGCCGTAATGAAGGCATCAGCAGTCTCGCGTAACACGCGGGTCGTGGTCTCATCGGCGAGCGAGAACTCCGCGAGTGCTGCACGGCGGCGGGTGGTGTCCTGCTCGGAGGCTCCGGGGTCGATCAAGCGCAGAAACAGCGCACGTGTCTGCTTGCGATGCTCCTCGGAAGGCAACGCCGCGTAGGTCCGCTCGGCGTGCTGTGAGAGGGCACCCTTCACCCCACCGATCTGGCGATAGGCTGCGAGGGTCAGGCGATGGTCACTGCGCCGCTCAAACAACTGCTCCAGCGTGAATTGCAATAGTGGCAAGGCTCCCACCTGTCCCTGCATCTCGAAGAGTAGGTCGCCCACCAGGTGGCCCTCAAAGCTGAGCTTGACATCAGGCAGCGCCGCTGGTTGCTCGATCGTCGCTCGCAGGTCGTCTAGCTCTAATGGGAACACCGGTCGGCGGTGCATCTCGATCAGTTGACCCAGGTTGGGATACTGCATCGGCCGATCAGAGAAGTCGGCACGCAAGGTCAGGAGCACAATGAGCGGGCCACGCTGCTCGGTGACGGCGGTCAGCAGCAGGTCGATGAAACGACGTCGCTCGTCTTCATCCTCCGTTTGCGTAAAAAGTTCCTCGAGCTGGTCCACCAGCAATACAACTTTGCCATCTCGTCGTTTCACCAATTGCGCTGCCAGCACATGCAGCCCACGGGTGGCATCGTCCTCCAGGTCTTCCCGCAGGGTCTTGAGGCTGGTATCGGGAAAGTGGGGTTTCAGCGTGAGGCCAAGGGCTTCGATGGGGTGTTTGCCGGGTACCATTGGCTCCAGGTAGATCCATTCGTCACTCCCTGGCAGTGCTCCGCGCCGGAGGCGTGGCAAGAGGCCTGCCATGACCACACTCGACTTGCCGGAGCCACTTGGGCCGATGATGGTCAGCAGCCGTCCGCCTTCGCTTGCAGACTGCTCGCTTGTTATGATTCCTGCCACATCCTGGACCAACGTGTCGACCAGGCGTTCACGCCCAAAGAAATCGCCTGCGTCGTCGGCAGTGAAGGCACGCAGCCCCTTGTACGGATTGCGGGGTTGGTGGGCTGCTTCCTCTGCTGCCGCGTGGGAAGGACCGAGCAGCCCCGAGATGGGCCTGCGCTGGTTCAAGCTAGCTTCAATGGTCTCGAGGGCTGCCTCGTACCGGCTGTCGCGTGCATCGACCCAGACGGTCTCCTGCCATCCTGGAGGTGGCAGCGCGTGCTCATCGTCGCCGACCCACACCAGGATCAGCTGTCGCCGATACAGGTCCGCCAGGCGCAGGTGCTCCCTGACCGTGCGCGAGGCGCGGGTCTGGGAGGAGACGACCAGTACCACGGCCTGAGCGGCGCGAACAGCCTGTCGCACACGCTCCTCCTGCCCGACATGACCCTCACCAGGCGTGTGCTGCTCGGTCCAGACGACGATGTCACGCGCTGCGAGGTCGGTACGAAGACGGTCAGCGAAGGCGGCATCGGCGGGAGCAGCCGAGAGGAAGACGCGCTGGCGGGTGATGGGTTCGATGAGCGGCCAGGCTGCCACAAGCACGTCCAGGGGGATGACGAAGGCGGTTTTCGTGTCCGCCGGTCGGCTCGCCGCGACAACCATGCCCACCACCCCCTGCAACTGCGTGTCCCAGACAGGTGTCCCGCTGAAGCCGGGTGCGACGCCGAAGCCCTGGGCCTTGACATCCTCGATCATGATCCAGTCAGTGGCTTGCTGTCCTAGCAGGCGTCCGGTGGCCCACACGCCGTCGTCGTAGCCCGCTGGAAAGCCGAAGACACGGAAGGGATGCTCCCACATATCCTCAGCCGGGGCAAAACGCACCACCTCGGCTCCTGCTGGCGGCTCACGGTGCAGTTCCAGGCCTGCAATGTCACCTCTGCCATCAGACAAGGGAGGGCACCACAAGACCACCTTCGCAGTGAGGAGGGTGCGCGGAGGAATGAGTGGGAAGTCCAGCGAGACGAGTCCTTGTGGTGGATCAAGCGGATGGTTCACCAGACCAAGTGCCTGGCTCACGACGTGGGCACAGGTGAGGACCTGTCGTTCCCCCACCAGAAAGCCCGCGCCTACCACGCGCCCATCCGTCGTGCGAATACGCACGAGCGAAGCATCAACTGACTCCTGCATGGGTGGGTCCCTCCTGTGTGTCTCGTTGCAGTAAAGAACATATGCATATCGAAATGCATTAAGAGGATGAGTCTGCTGTTATTGTAAAATAACGCTCGGCACCTGTCAAAATGGAGGATGTAGGGTGCGGTTCATTTTTTGCATTGAGCACGAAGTGAGCATGGCTGGGGCAAGCCCAGCCATGCAAAAAAATGAACCGTACCCGAGGATGTAGCCTCACTTGACTCAGATCAAGCAACCTGGTATACTTTCTATGAAGCAAGCAACTAATGCTTCACATATTCTCGTGAGCAGCCCCTCTCTGTCTCACCAAAAATCACAACCCATGTCCCAATTGTCCCAATCCCTCAGGTTCGCCTTCCGAATACCAGGGTTTCCTCACAGATAGAGTGTCCCATGTCCCAATTGTCCCAATCCACCAGATTCACCTCCCCCATAGAGAGGTCCTCACACAGAAATGAATGTCCCAATTGTCCCAACCCATCAGGTTTGCCTTCCACTACCAGGGTTTCCTCACAGAGGCCTTCAAAGAAACGAGTGTCCCATGTCTCAAATGTCCCATCTAAAACAGAAAAATGGTAAAGTGTTAGAAACACTCCCACTTTCTCCCGGAAAGACGGAGAACCTCCGATATGTATTGCCCCTCCCAGGGCGCAGGCAAGCTGACACCCCTTCGATCGATACAACCATCGTGCGTCGTGGTTAGTAGGGGCGCGTAGGGACCCGATTTATCGCGTGAGCCTGCGCCCTGGGGTGGCAGGTCTTTTACAGATAGGTTTTTTGAGCACGGAAACATCAGACACATCAGAGACATCGGAGACATCGGAGACATTGGAGACATCAGAGACAAGTGTCGTTCCACCCTTCGATCGATACAACCATCGTGCGCCGTGGTTAGTAGGGGCGCGTAGGGACCCGATTTATCGCATCCACCTGCGCCCTGGGGTGGCGGGTTTTTTACAGATAGGTTTTTTGAGCACGGAAACATCAGACACATCAGACACATCAGATACATCGGAGATATCGGAGACATTGGAGACATCGGAGACATTGGAGACAACGGAGACAAGTGTCGTTCCACCCTACGGTCGGCACAACTGTAGGGTGTCGCGGTTAGTAGGGGCGTCAGCTTGCCTGCGCCCTGGGGTGGTGGGCCTTTTGCTTGCCTGCTTTTTTCTAGCCCGATTTCATGTTGAGATGCATCAGATCAAAACGTCTATTACTACGTATAAATGAAGGAGGTGAACTGGATGATGGATACGCTCACCAATTCTGTCGAAGAGCTGTATACCCTGTATCACAAAGATATCGTGCGTTTCTTTGCGGAGCATCTTGCAGACCGAGAGGCTGCCTGGGATCTCTGCCATGAAGTGTTTGTGCGTCTCCTCATTACGCTCGCATCAGGCACACAGCTTCAACATCCACAGCGATGGTTAATGCGCGTGGCCAAAAACCTGTTGATCGATACCTACCGTCATCAACAAACAGCGTCAGAGGCGAATCTTCCCTTCGATTCACAGGAGTTGGCGAAGCTCGCCAGCGACTCCACGACCTTCAAGACCCTGCTCGAACGCAAAGATATACTGCAAGTCATCGTAGAGACGTTCCACGCCTTGCCCGAGAAGTACCAGCATTTGCTCTTCTGGCGTGAAATTGAGCGGTTGCCCCTCCAGGAGATCGCTCTGCGTACGGGAGCAACGGAACCCGTGCTCTCAACCGAGCTGTGGCGGGCACGCAAGCTCCTGCAAAAAGAATACCTGCGACGGCGGTTCAAGGACCTTCTGCCCGCCGACGAAGAGATCTTCGAGCATCTCGATGCCTTGATCCGGTTCAATCTGACAGCCTCGCCTGAGGAGCAGTTGCAGCATATCGAAACGCACGAACGAGACTATTTTGAGCGCATCGCCCCTACCTGGGATGACTATGTGGCGAGCGCTTACGAGGCCGAACTCCAGGAACGGCTCACCAGGCTCCTTCCCTGGCACCAGGAAATGACAGTACTTGATGCCGGAACAGGCACGGGCTACCTCGCAGGCATGATGGCTCCGCTTGTGGGTAACGTGATTGGCGTGGATTGTGCACCTGGCATGCTCACACGGGCCGGGGAGAAGATGGCTCAGGCCGGGTACCAGCATGTCTCCTTCCGCGAGGGAATGGCCGAGCAACTCCCCCTCGCGACGGATTCCGTGGATGTCGCGATGTGTCATATGCTGCTGCACCACGTTGTTAGTCCTCGAACCGCCCTTGAAGAACTGCGTCGCGTGGTGCGCCCGGGCGGCTATGTGCTCATCGTCGATGCACATACGCACAGGTATCATTGGACCCCTGAAGCCTTTGGTGACCTGCACTACGGGACCGATCTCAAGAAACTGCGGAAGCATCTGTCCTCTCTTCAGATGAAAACGCTGCTGGTAGAAGATGCGGGAATATCGCACTCGGGAAACTTCATTGGCAGAGCGGCGGACTTTCCGAATTTTCTCCTCCTCGGGCAGGTGAATAAGAGAGGCCGCACAACCCGGACAAGCAAACGACGGAGGGGCAGGAAGGATGCATGACGTGGAACATAACAGCCCCGGCGTTCCTCCTGAGCAGGGGTCGCACCAACTTCGCCGCGTGCTCTCCCTCCGTGAAGCGGTTGCACTTGGCGTTGGTGGCACGATTGGCGGCGGGATCTTCGTGCTGGTCGGCGCAGCGGCGGGACGAGCCGGGCCGGGAGCGCTGCTGGCCTTTGTGCTCGCCTTTGGCGTGTCCTTGTTGATTGCACTGCCCTATGCTGAACTCGCCTGCCGCTATCCCCTGGCCGGTGGTGGTTATGCCTTCGTACGAGCACTCCTTGGTGAGCACTGGGGCTTCTTGATGGGCTGGGGCTATTGGGGAGCGTACATCTTTATCAGTGGATACGTGACTCTGGGGTTTGGAGGCTACCTCCATGCATTGACGGGCCTACCTACTGTCTTGGGCGCGCTCGCTCTGATCGGGATTAGCACTGCAATCAATCTCATCGGCGTCCGGTTCTCCGGCATGGTGCAGAGCCTGGTGATTGGAGTAGCAATAGTTGCGCTACTTGGCTTCAGCGTGTTGGGTTTGCCACACGTCCACGTTGAACAGTTCACACCGTTTCTGCCATTTGGACTCGGTGGCGTCGCCGTAGCGACTCTGCTGGCCTTTCTGGCCTTCGGCGGCTTCGACATGGTCGCAGCAGCTGGAGAAGAGGTCGCCTCTCCTGAGCGCAACCTGCCCAGGGCAATCCTGCTGACGCTGCTCGTTGTCCTTGGTCTCTACCTGCTGGTTACCTTTGTCGCGCTTGGGACGCTTCCATGGAACGAACTGGGAAGATCATCTGCCCCCCTCTCCGCAGCGGCAACGCAGTTTCTCGGTTCCACCGGCCGGCAGCTCACAGCGGCGGCAGCGATTCTGACCACCGCTGCAACGGGCAACGCGGTGCTCGTGGTCACGTCGCGGGTTGCCTTTGCCATGGCCCGTGATGGATTGCTCCCTGGTCCGGTAGCCCGAGTCCACCCCACGACGGGTGTGCCCTGGGTAGCTGTGGTACTCAATGGGGTCTTGCTGGCTCTCGTCGCCCTCACCGGTTCGGTGGTGCTGGTGGCATCCGTGGGAGGCTTCTTGTACGTGCTGCACTTCCTCTTCACGCTGATTGCACTGGTGATCCTCCGCCGTCGAGGTGGGCCGCCACCAGCGTTTCGTACTCCCGCTCCACGGGTCGTGCTCCCACTCGCGTTCGGCGGATGCCTGGTGCTGCTCGTGACCAGTGGATGGACGGGAGTGTTGGGTGGTCCTGGGTGGCTCTGCGTTGGCCTGCTCGCTTACGGTGTGGTACACTTCTACCGCAGAGCATGGCACAGCAGAGGAGGATAGTAACAGTGATTGAAAATGGGGTGACATGTGTGTAAACATATGCATGCGACACCCATGTACGTCTACTCTGCGATACCTTCCTGTTTTGCTAATGCCCGAATAGCAAGCTCTAAAACAGCAGACTGGCTAATGCCCATTTTCTTTGCTAGCTTCTCTAGGAGGACCTTTGCTTCAGCACTATAGCGAATACTTGTCTTTTTCTTCATCATCCTTGCATTGTACCGCATGTTATGGTACTATGCAAAGAGCACCTTGACAAGGGAATAGTGTTTCTGGGTTCCGCGGTAAATCGTTCCCGCGGGTAAAAGCACTAGCGTGCGAACCAAGGTACAAGCGGGTTCACGGGAATTGGTTGAAAGAACTGTTCTCAAGAAAAGGAACCTGCTGAAAGTCGAGATCACGTTCACGGTCTCTTGCTCGGCTAGAGCCATACACCTCTTACGAGGTGCGATGTGCCGTAAAGCTAATCTAGGTCGTAGCACTACTGAGGTGCATCGAGAGCGGCAATACGGAAATCAACACGTTTTCACACGTTTTGAAAGGCAGGATAGACTTTGTTTGAGACACTCCCACCGGTGACCGTCGCTGACTTGAGTGTCCACGAATGCGGGCCAATTACCGCGCCAACGATTTGCTTCCTGCACGGCGGAGGGGTCAGTGGCTGGATGTGGCGCCCGCAGGTCGAGGCCTTGCAGGACGCCTATCATTGCCTGATCCCCGATATGCCCGAACATGGACTGAGCGCCGCGATCCGGCCGTTTACCATCGCGGATACCGCTCGTCGTATGGCAGCATTGATCCGTGAGCGGGCACATGGAGGGCGTGCCCATGTGATAGGTCTTTCTGAAGGAGCTCAGGTCGCGGTGCAACTTCTCGGCAGCGCGCCTGAGGTGGTGGATCACGCCATCATCAGCAGTGCCCTGGTGCATCCGTTGCCTGGTGTTGGTCTTCTTGGCCCTCGTGCCCTTGCGCTGACTTTTACCCTCTTCGCTGCCCCCTTTCAAGGCTCTGACGCATATGTTCGCCTCAATATGCGTTACGGGAACGCCATTCCAGAACAGTATTTTCCCCAGGTGCGCGAGGACACCAGGCGGATGACGACCGCTTCTTTTACCCATATGATCCTGGAAAATCAACGCTTCCGCATTCCACCAGGATTGGATCAGGTGCAGGTGCCAGCTCTCATCATTGCTGGCCAGCACGAATTCCCAATCATGCGCCGATCCGCTCGTGATCTCGCGACGACGTTACCCGCTGGACAGGGGTACCTGGTCGCATTCAGCAAACGTGCAGCAGAGGAGCATTCCTGGAACCTGCACCGGCCTGATCTGTTCAACGCGGTCACCCGCGCCTGGCTCACAAACCAACCATTACCCGCGGGATTAATCCCCTTGAAATGAGAAGGCCCTTACACGTTCTAGATTTCAGGGTCGCTGCCTAGATTTGTAAACTATGCGGGATCTGGTAGCGTATCCTTTGCTAAGGGTCGAATTCGTTGGATCAGATTTCAAGCTCAATTATGAACCATAAAAAACTGCACCCTTAGCAAAGGATACGCTACCCGGGATCTGTGCCACTTTCGATGATGGCAGTTTGTGTGATATACTGGTTGCCGCATGGGAAAAGGCGATCCTGATTCACGAGAAGGTGGGGAACTGAGCTGATCCGCTGATGCGACGCTCGCGGTGTAATCATCGTTGCTGTGGCCAGTACCGACAACGACGTGCATCGCATAGACATAGCGTTCTGCACAGTTGAGGAACGAGAAGCAGGTGAGTCATGACCGATTTGTATCCGGAGATCGAGCCGTACGAGCAGGGCGTCTTGGAGGTGGATGGCGGCAATCTCGTCTACTGGGAGACCTGTGGCAATCCACATGGGAAGCCAGCCGTCGTCTTGCACGGCGGCCCTGGTTCGGGATGTTCTCCCTGGCACCGCAGGCTTTTTGACCCCAGCGCCTACCGCCTCGTGCTCTTCGATCAGCGGAACTGTGGGCGGAGCACGCCACACGCCAGTGCCCTCGATTCCGACCTGACGAGCAACACCACCGCGAATCTGATCGCCGACATGGAACAGCTGCGACAGCATCTGGATGTCGACCGCTGGTTGGTGTTCGGCGGTTCATGGGGTAGCACCCTGGCGCTCGCCTTCGCAGAAAGGTATCCGGAGCGGGTCACGGAAATGATCTTATTCGGGATCACGACCGGACGACACAAGGAAATTGACTGGTTCTTCCGTGGTGGTGTGGCGATCTTCTTCCCCGAGCAATGGGAACGTCTCCGTACTGTGTTGCCGGTCGCCGAACGCGATGGCGATATCGTCGAGGCATACTATCGACGGCTCAACGATGCCAATCTCACCGTCCGCCAACGAGCTGCTGAAGCCTGGTGCCTGTGGGAGTCCACGACACTTGCGTGGCCCCCGTCAACGAGACTCGCTGAGCAATTCACCAATCCCACATACGCGTTGGCGTTTGCGCGCATCGTGACCCACTACATGTACCACAATGTGTGGCTAGAGGATGGGAGCTTACTTCGTGACGTCGATGTTCTGGACGACATCCCAGGGATCCTGGTGAATGGTCGCTTTGACTTTCAAGCCCCCATTGCATACGCGTGGGAGCTCAACCGTGTGTGGCCACGTGCCGAGTTGGTGATTGTTGACAATGCAGGTCATGCCGCCGACAACCCAGGCCTCACCCAAGAACTCGTCCGGGCAACCGATAAATTCGCCGTCTTCCGATAAGAGGTATGTTTCTTTGTGGAACGATCATGCCAACTGCGTCCGAAAGCGTTGATCCAAGGAGGGATCTCTCGCAGGAAAGGAGCATGTAGCATATGAACCCGTTCCGCTACGCCGTTAGCATCCGCCGACGCAGCCACTCGGTCGGTCCATTGCTCCGAGGCAAGTTCACCCCTGCACGGACGGCGGCATCATCTTTACTCAAGCCAGTGGCAAAAGAGACGAATTAACCTCATCTCATAGTTGTTCCCATTCCTGCAAGGAAACATCTGCTTCTTCAAGAATTCGTTTGAGCAATCCGATGCTAATATCACCCTGATGAGGATTAGGGATATGTAATTTGAGTCGACCGCGCTGCATATACTCATGTTTACCACCAGCATAAGGACCAGTAAAATCAAGTTGGCGTAAGAAGCTAATGAGATCCTTGCGTTTGATCGGTCAAAGTTTGGCCATTAGACTAATTTGCCTACTTCCAACGTCATCCCATCGACTATGGGTAAGGGGGTGTGATCAGCAATGTTGAGGAGTATCCAGCCTTCCAGAACCTCACGCAATTCCTCGCGGCATTGCTGTTCAGTCGGTGCGTTTGCCCAGACACCCTTGAAGCCAGGAATGCGGCCAAAAGAGGTTCCGTCCTCGATTTGCTCATAGTAAGCGTGTTGCATCGCTTTGTCGAGATACTCATTGAACATGATCTTGTCCATTCTTTCTCGATAAGAAAACCATCACGAGAGCTATCATGTCAAGTATAGCACACATACGCCAGACATTTGGAACTTCCTTTAGTCTATCACCTCCTTTCCTTATCTCTAAATGTCTGGACCCACCATGCGTGGCGAGGTTTTGCAGAGGGCCATGCAAAATGTAGCGAGGTCGCTGGGGGCGACATCAAGCACGGGGTTGGGTTGTGGGCGGCTGGGCCCTTGTGTGGCAAGAGAGCCTGGGGGGCTCTCAGCCAGGCCTCTACATCGCTTTCCAAACGCGCACAGTGCGATCAACGCCTGCGGAGGCGATACGTTTGCCATCAGGCGACCAGGCTAAAGCAGTGACATAACCAAGGTGATCGCGATAGGTAAAGATATGGCCGCCGTCAAGCGTGTTCCAGACCTGCACTGTTTTATCATTGCCACCGGAGGCGACACGCTTCCCATCAGGTGATAACCCCACTACGTTCACCACGGAGGAGCGCTTAGCAGAGACGAGAAATGGGCGTCCAGTACTAGCGTCCCACACTCGTACCGTTTTATCTGCGCTGGCAGAGGCGATGCGTTTGCTATCGGACAACCATGCCACAGCTTTTATCTTACCACTATGGCCAGAATAGCTGAAATTGCCACGATTCGGCGAGAGTAGGTAGGTGAAGATATTCAGCCTGGTATCTTTTCCCGGCTCCCACACCTGTACCTTTTTATCATTGCCACCGGAAGCGATATGCTTGCCATCGGGCGACCAGGCTAGCGCGGTCACACCATCCGTATGCTCGCGATAGGTATAGATACGGCTGCCAGTGGTAAGGCCCCACACCTGTACTGTCTTATCATCACTCGCAGAAGCAAGGAGTTTCCCGCCAGGCATACCTGTCTCCCAGACAGGGTTCCACGCAACAGCATTCACTGCAAAGGTAGTATGACCGGCGTGAGTGAAAATAGTCTTGCCGCTGGTGGCATCCCATACCTGCACTGTGTGATCAGCGCTGGCAGAGGCGATACGCTTCCCATCGGGCGACCATGCCACGCAAAGCACCCTGTCGGAATGACCCTTGTAGGTGAGGATGTGTCTGCCGGTGGCGGCGTCCCATATCTGCACCGTCTTATCAAAGCTTGCAGAAGCGATACGTGTGCTGTCAGGTGACCATGCGACGGAAGTTACGCGAGTGGAGTGACCACAACACACCCAAAAGGTGGTTCCCAGAGACTGCGATAGTACGGCGGGGGCAGCCGCTGTAGAAGTGACTTGTGGGGGATTCGTTTGGCTGGTTACCTGTCCCCCAGACAGGGTTCCCGCAAGGGGCACCAGTAGTGATCCATTACCCTGGAGCGCCATCCGGTTGGCAGCGATGCCTTGTAGTTCTTGCTTGACCACAGCCATGCTATCCGGCCTTTTGCTTGCGTCCATCTCCACCATCTGCATGAGTAGAGGCCCGATTGATTGCGCCCATCGGTCATTCAACTGGAGAGGCGCAAAGTGGAAGGGAGTGTGCGACGGATCATCGCCGGTGAGCATCTGGTGAAGTGTTGACCCCAAACAATAAATGTCGGAGCGTGGAGTTGTCTGCACTCTGCCATACTGCTCGGGTGCAGCATACCCCGGCGAACCGAAGGCAACGGTATCTTTCGCCTGCCCAGGCTTGAAGTGGCGTGCGATGCCAAAGTCAATCAGGTAGACATGTTCATTGGAGGTCAGCATGACGTTAGCAGGCTTGAGGTCGCGAAAAATAATCGCTGGCTGGCGCGTGTGCAGGTAATCCAGCACCGTGCAGAGTTGGATGCCGATTTCGAGGATCTGTTCAATCGGCAGGCATCCTCCGTTTGCCTGGCTGAGTCTCTCCTCCAGGGTCTGGCCTTCGATGAAATCCATCACGAGATACCAGCGTCCCGCATCAGTGAATTGCTCATAGATGCGCGGCAGGTTAGGGTGCGTCAAACTCGCCAGCAGGAGAGCTTCGCGTTTGAAGGCCTCAGTAGCATCGAGCAGTTCCTGTGTGCCGAGCCCACTCTGGCTCATCTCTTTGATGGCTACCAGGCGGTTGCCAAACTGGGTGTCCGCCGCTTTGTAGACAGCGCCAAAACCGCCTTTCCCAACCTGGCTGATAATACGGTAGCGCTGCTTGAGCGTATGATGCTGAAGCAGCAAACCGGTGAGTGAATTGCTTACTCTACTCACCGACCCTGCCTGAGGAGCATGCAGCCGCCGTCCACAGGCGATGCAAAATATCGCCTGCGCTCGATTGCCTACTCCGCATGTATCACAGAAAAGCGTGGCAGAAAGCATATTCTTAACCTGGGTCATATGTACTAAACGCCGTACAGTTTGCATGGTAACATGTGGGATAAATCGGTGTCAAGCTTATTAAGATATCGCAAATGCTGTATAATAAACAAAAACCTGGCAGGTCCATTTTCAAACGCCTGCATACAACCACGTGTAAAGCAGAAAGGTAAACAGCATGAGTGAGAAGAACGAAGGAGCAAAGCCACTTCCGCAGATTGGGAGAAGGGCCGAGTACACGCGCACCATCACAGAGGACGACATCGAGCGCTTCGCCGAAGTAAGCGGTGACCACAATCCCGTTCACCTGGACGCAGAGTATGCAGCACGCACTCCCTTCGGTGGACGCATCGCACACGGCATACTCTCGGCGGCGTTCATCTCCGCAGTGCTCGGCAACGATTTGCCGGGGCCCGGAGCTATCTATCTAGGTCAGACGTTGAAGTTTCTCGCACCCGTTCGCATCGGCGATACGATCACCGCCAGCGTTGAGGTGATCGCAGTACGCGAGGAGAAGCGTATCGTCACTCTACGTACCGATTGCACGAATCAGAATGGAGCGGTAGTGCTCACAGGGGAAGCTGTTATGAAATGCTAGACGTCACACCTTCTCCCCAATCGTGATATACACTTCCCAGCGGCGACTGCGTACTCGTTCAGAGCGGCGACGCAAGCCCTGACTTTCCAAAGGGATATATTGCCCGAACCAGGCGTCGGGCAACACGTCGGTGGTGATGCCTGTACCGGTATCACGGTTTGTGTGCAAGACTCTGTCTACTGGCGACCCTTCTCCGCGCTCGCGACTGCGGGCCACTTCTTCGTCCAGATTACGGCTTTTGCGCGGGCCGAAGACGGCAGCCGGACCATACACCAGTACTTGCATCAGGACCAGCAATGATTGTAGAAAGCCTGTGGGCAGGAGGTTTGCGCCTTCTACTACGATCAGACGCCCACCGGGACGCAAGACCCGTTCGACCTCGGCGATAGTGTCAGGGTCGTAGATATATTCGCTGGGGAAAGTGCTCACCACGGTATCAAACGAGGCGTCGGCAAAGGGCAAATGCTGCGCAGCACCCTGAATCACCCAGGTTTTTTCGCCAACCTCGTGACGTTGCAGTGTGTCGCGCGCAGCTTTTACCATTTGCGGAGAGTGCTCAATGGCCCGGCAGTTGTAGCCTGCCTTGATCATATCTACCAGCAGGTCGCCCAGCCCACAGCCCAGTTCCAGCACATCATAGCCATGCAGGCGCGTCAACACCAGGCGCTGCCAGACACGCCACTGTCCTGCGAATGGCACCGTGCTGGCAAAGCGATAGAGGTATTGGTTCTTATACAGGGTTTCGAATAGCCATTGACGGAACCGAGGGGTCACTGCGGGGGTACCTCCGAGTGTATCGAGTTAGCCTGGCGACCCTTGTGGTCGCCAGGTTCCCTTCCACGCCCTGTTGGTTTTCACACTCCAGTTGCTTACCTCTTGGAGGCTTTCTCTTCAGGGGTAAGGATTTCATCGACAAGGCCATACTCGACCGCCTGTTGTGCGGAGAAGTAGTTGTCGCGATCCGAATCCAGAGCGATGCGCTCAATTGTTTGACCGGTGTGCTTGGCCATGATTTCATACAGGATGCGGCGTATACGCAGGATCTCGCGCGCCTGGATTTCAAGGTCACTTGCCTGACCCTCGACTCCACCAAGGGGTTGATGGATCAGCACCGTCGAGTTGGGCAGGCAGAAGCGCTTGCCCTTGGTGCCAGAGGCAAGCAGGAATGACCCCATGCTCATTGCCATGCCCATGCACACAGTAGAGACGTCCGGCTTGAGCCATTGCATTGTGTCGTAGATGGCCAGGCCGGCGTAAACGCTGCCGCCAGGGGAGTTGATGTACAGGTTGATATCCTTGGTTGGATCCTCACTCTGCAAGTACAGCAACAGTGCTACGGTCAGATTGGCCAGCTCATCATCAATCTCAGCGCCAATGAAGATGATGCGATCCTTTAATAATCGTGCCTCGATGGTCATGGGTGTTTCACGATACTCGCCCCCATAGCGCTCAGCACGAGGACTGATAATATTGGGCGTGACACCCCGCGGCACCAAAATTTCTTGAGATTCTTTGATCCACTTAGGATCTCTTGGGTTGAATATAGCGCTCATTTTTGCTCCTTATATTGTCGGCTAATGTGCAGTGGCTATCTCTTCAGGCGTGATTATCTCATCAGCAAGGCCATATTCAACCGCTTGCGGTGCAGAGAGATAGTTGACGCGATCCGAGTCTTCGGTAATGCGCTCGATGGTCTGACCTGTATGGCGAGCGAGAATCTCAAAGAGGGTATGGCGCTGGCGCATCAGTTCACGAGCGCGAATTTCGATGTCACTGGCCTGTCCCTTTATGCCACTGAGTGGTTGGTGGATAATCATTGTAGAGTTGGGCAGGCAGAAGCGCTTGCCCTTGGTGCCAGCCGCCATCAAGACTGAGGCCACCCCCATTGCCGTACCCACGCACACGGTAGAAACATCCGGCTTGAGCCACTGTATCGTGTCGTAGATGCCTAAGCCCACGTAGAAGCTTCCGCCTGAGCCGGGGGAATTGATGTATACATTGATATCTTTTTCAGCATCCTCACTCTGCAGGTACAGCATCATTCCCACGTAGTAGTTTGCGGCAATGTCGTTAATCGGCGTGCGAATGAAGACGATGCGATCCTTCAACAGGTGCGCATACACGTCATTAAGGTCCCTGAGCGGAGGATTGTTATACGATGATCTCCCGGCAGCCTTGGGAATCTGAATACCCCTCGGTTCCAGGATTTCGCGAGATTCTTTGATCCATTTAGGATCGTTGGGATTAAAAAGCGAGCCCATCTTTGCTCCTTTTACTATGTCTAAAGCGATTGGTCGCTCGTCCACGTGATTTGGGCGAGCGAGTTGATCGACGAACTTTGAATGTGCAAAGGAACTCCACCAGTGTGGAGGAGTGTACCTTATCATAGCACCTGCAGCTCGCAAACGCAAGCGTCGAGTGCTAACGATTCACGTGCAAAGGGTAACTATTCAGGTACCTTAGAATCCGCTGCGTTGCTCTTGGAGCGGGTTGATCAAAAATAGTTGCAGTATAAATTGATGTTAATCAACATTTGGAACTTCCTGTATACTGGCTTTAAGGGGCAATCTGAATAGTTACAGGACGCGACCCTGAAGATCTATCCGGGCGCGCCACACGGCCTCACCAGCACGCACAAGGATCAGTTCAACGCCGACCTGCTGTCCTTCCTGAGGTCCTAGACTGGTTGTGTTGCAAAAACCCGGAGGGGAGCTTCCTGCCCATGGAGTTCCTCTCCGGGTTTTTGCAACACAACCTTACTAACTAGTGAGAAAAAGCGAGGCGAAGAGAGATGGCGACACAAATGTACCAGGTAGAACCGGGAGCCACCCATCCTTTGGGCGCGGTTCCCGACGAACAGGGAGTGAACTTCTCGCTCTTTTCAGAGCATGCGACCTCTGTTAAACTCCTTTTGTTTGCTGAGCATAACGACCCTGATCCATTGCAGACCATTCAATTAGACCCGGTTACAAACCACACCTTCCATTTCTGGCATGTCTATGTCAGGGGACTGCGGCCAGGTATGCACTATGCCTACCGACTCGATGGTCCACAGGATCTACACGGGGAGGGTGACCGCTTCAACAAGAACAAGGTCGTGCTTGATCCATACACCAGGGGCATCACCACCGCGCTCTGGAGTCGCACAGATGCTTGTACACCGGACGACAATGTGCACACCTCGATGCGCTGCGTGGTCATCGATACTTCGAAGTATGACTGGGAGGGTGATCAACCGCTCCACAGGCCGATGAGTGAGACCATCATTTACGAGATGCATACAGGTGGCTTTACCAGGTCGCCTTCCTCTGACTGCCATCATCCGGGCACCTTTGAAGGCATCGTCGAGAAGATGCTTTACCTCCAGGAACTTGGCATCACCGCCGTTGAACTGCTGCCCATCTTCGCATTTGATGAGCAGGGTGCCAGCCGGCTCAACCCCGTAGACGGCAAACCCCTGACGGATTTCTGGGGATACAACCCCGTCACCCACTTCGCGCCGCACCCCGCTTACTGCCTTTTACCTGGAGAGGGGAGCCACATCTGGGACTTTCGCGAGATGGTCAAAGCCTTGCACAAAGCGGGTATCGAGGTCATTCTGGATGTGGTCTTCAACCACACCGGCGAGGGCAATCAGCAGGGTCCGACCATCAATTTCAGAGGCCTGGACAATAGTGTCTATTATATGCTCAGCAAAGAAGATAAACAGTATTATCTCGACTATACTGGCTGCGGCAACACCTTCAAGTGTAATCATCCTGTCGTTGGCAAGCTGATCGCGGAATGCCTGGAATTCTGGGTCAAGGAGATGCACGTGGATGGATTCCGCTTCGACGAGGCGTCCATCCTGGCCCGTGACGAAGATGGCAACCCTATGGCCTATCCCCCTGTCGTGTGGAATATTTCACTGGATGAAACCCTTGCTGATACGAAAGTCATCGCTGAAGCGTGGGATGCCGGCGGACTCTACGATGTCGGCAACTTCCCTGGGGAGCGCTGGGCGGAATGGAATGGGCGCTTCCGCGACGATATGCGCCGCTTTGTCAAGGGGGACCCGGGGTTGGTCGGCGCGGTTGCCTCGCGTATCGCAGGCAGTTCAGACCTCTACCAGGTCAAGGGGCGCCTGCCGATCAACAGCATCAACTTCATCACCTGCCACGATGGATTCACCCTCAATGACCTGGTATCCTACAATGCCAAACACAATGAGGGTAACGGCGAGGACAACCGGGACGGCATCAACGACAATCTAAGCTGGAATTGCGGGACTGAGGGAGTGACGACCAATCCCGACATTGAGGCGCTTCGCGCGCTGGAGATCAAGAACTTTGCTGCGATTCTCCTCCTCTCGCGGGGCGTCCCCATGCTCCTGGCCGGAGATGAAGTCAGGCGGACCCAGCAAGGAAACAACAACGCCTATTGCCAGGACAACGAAGTCAGCTGGTTCGATTGGAAGCTGGTAGAACAGAACAAAGGCCTGTTCAGTTTCTTCAAACACATGATTGCGTTCCGCAAGAGCCATCCTAACCTGTACAGTGGACAATTCTTTACTGGTGAACCAGATGCACAGGGACAGAAGGATATCGACTGGCACGGGGTCAAGCTGTACAGTCCCGGTTGGAATGATCCCAGTTCCCGCGTGCTGGCGTTTACCATCTGGGGCCGATCGCAAGATGATGACATCCACGTCATACTCAATATGGAGTGGTCGGATCTCGATTTTGAAATTCCTCCCCTGACAAATCGACAATGGCTGAAAGTGATCGATACGGCTTTACCGTCCCCTATGGATATTGTCGAACCCGGCCAGGAAAGCGAGGTTTCTGGCAACACATGCCATGTGACAAAACACAGCGTGGTTGTCCTGATCTCCAGGGAATAGGAATCTTTGCAACAGCCCTGGCTAACGGGATGTATGAAAAAGTGATGTGCCAGTTTCTGCAACTGGCGACGCGATATATCGTATATAAGAATGTAACGATATGTCGCATTGTTCTACATTGCGAAAGCGATATATCGCAAAGTTGCGTTAGCAAAAATGAAAGTAAACTGAGAGAAAGAGAGGATTCCCATGTTCTGGGGATTTGGACACGCTATATGGTTCCTTCTGCCACTATTGCTCCTGGGTCGGCTCTTCTGGCTCGTCATCCTGGCTGTACTGGTCGTGGCTGCGATCCGTTGGCTCATTTCTAGAGGCAGGCACACGCCGGCATACAATTTTGGCATGCCGCCAGTTCAGCCTTCCGCATTAGAGATATTGCGCCAGCGTTATGCACGTGGCGAGATCGACGCGGTCACATACGAACAGATGCGCGAGCGCCTTGAGAACCCAATTGCACAGAAGCAGTAGTAGCACTCCTGGCTGCTGAGGCACTCGTTCCCTTCAGGTAATTCCTATGCTGAGGGGGTTCGAGACCTTACCATGAGATGCGGCAATTCCTCCCCTACCTTCGGGCGTGGGAAGGAATTGCCGCATCTCATCTTGTCTTTGAGCCTTCCAACTGTTTCATCGAAAATGGCGAGGGCTACTAACTCATGTCGTGAGGCCTGGCACCCGCAAGGGCCCACCGCCCAACCCTGCCGCCCCGTGCCACTACATATCAGGATACTGCCCCGCCTCCGGACGCTGACGTGGTGAGCACGAGAGCGGGGCGGGGTCAGGCGAAATGTAGTGGCACGGGGTAAGGTAGGGAGCGGATGGGCCCTTGTGGGTGCCAGGCGCGGGAGCTATAATCAAGAGTAACATAACTTCCGCATATGTTGCAATGCAGACATTGTACTGTGGAGCATAAAACAACTACGAACGAGAGGAGCATTGGCAATGACACTGGCAATTACAAACGGCATCGTCATTGACGGACGCGGCAACGATCCCCTGACGGAGGCCACCATACTCATCGAAGGTGAACGCATTACCGCAGTCGGTTCGCGGAGCCATGTGAACATTCCGCGTGACGCAACAGTGATTGATGCGGCAGGTGGCAGCATCTTGCCTGGCCTGATTGATACCCACGTCCATTTTCTCCTCGAGTATCCCGACATGCTGCGCGGGCTACTTACGCCACCTTCCCTGCGCCTGCTCCAGACCATCCCGCGCATGCGTGCAACGCTGGAGGCAGGCGTTACGACTGTACGTGACGCGGGCGGCTCGCCAGCGGGCTTAAAGATGGCCGTTGAGCGCGGCATGGTCGCTGGACCACGTATGCAGGTTGCCATCACCATTCTCTCCCAGACCGGAGGCCATGGCGACCACTATTATCCCTGCTGCGTGGACATTGGTTTGGTAGGCCGCTTTTATGATGTCCCTGACGGCGTTGTTGACGGGATCGAAGAGATGCGCAAGGGCGTACGTGAGATCTTACGAGCCGGGGCTGATTGGATTAAACTGGCGACCACCGGTGGAGTACTCTCCCCGGCAGATGCTCCAACGTCATCACAATTTACCCTCGAGGAGATTGCCACAGCAGTCTATGAGGCTGCCGCGCAGGGGAAACGCTGTATGGCGCACGCGCAGGGTACGCAGGGCATTAAAAATGCGCTTCTGGCCGGAGTCGCCTCTGTCGAACACGGCGTCTACCTGACCGACGAGTTAATTGACCTGATGCTCAAAAAAGATGTCTACCTGGTGCCAACGCTGGTCGCCCCGCTCGCGGTAATAAAATTTTCGCAAGAGCATCCCGAACTGCTACCGCCGGTAATGGCAGCTAAGGCACTGAGCGTGGTAGAGGATCACCAGCGGAGTTTCCGCCGGGCAGTGGAGGCAGGTGTCAAAGTAGCGATGGGCACAGATTCGGGCGTAGGTCGTCACGGAGATAATGGCCAGGAACTGGTGCTGATGGTCGAAAATGGTATGACCTCTATGCAGGCTATTGTGGCAAGTACTTCTTCCGCGGCCCGACTTCTGCACCTGGATCAGACCCTGGGCACGCTAGAGGTGGGCAAACTCGCCGATGTGATCATCGTAGACGCTGACATACTGAGCGATATCCGGAAGATAGGTGATCCTGCCAACGTAAAACTGGTGCTCAAAGGTGGACAGGCGGCGAAAAATACGCTGGATGTAGCCGTGCCGGCGTTGGCAGACCTGGTGTAATGGAGGAACCTGGTACCCACAAGGGTGAGGTTCAGATTTTTGCGTCGAGCCAGACCACCCCGACCCCCCAGGGCAAAAAATGAAACATACCCGTCCTGCCAGGTCAAACGGCATTACGCGATCAATTCAGCGCCTTCACGTCGCGGGTCGTTCACCAGGCGGGAAACAGGCCGTGCTGTCATCTCTCCGGCAGGGTAAGGGACGAGCAGATGCGTCAAGGCATGTTCATCGTGGAGCGAGGTATCAAGCCACTGCTCACGCGCATCGGGCAAGAGAATGACCGGCATGCGATTGTGGATGGACGCCATCAGTTGGTTTGGCTCCGTCGTGACAATCGTGCAACTGCGTATCTGCTGGCCGTCGGGGCTATTCCAAAGGTCCCACAGGCCCGCAAAGGCAAAAGGCATGCCGTCTTTCAGCGTAATATACATGGGGGTCTTGGTTTTAGACCCTGCTTCCTGCCGCCACTCGTAGAAGCCGTCGGCGAGCACCAGGCAGCGCCTTGAGCGCAACAAGCGCTTAAAGCTTGGCTTCTCTGCCAGTGTCTCTGCCCTGGCGTTGATCATCTTATTGCCAATTGCTTCGTCCTTGGCCCAGGAGGGGATGAGTCCCCAGCGTAGTTGATCGAGATGGGCTGTGCCATTGCGCAGGATAGATACTACTTCCTGTGTCGGTGCGATGTTGTAGCGTGGTGGCTCTGCCAGGGAAGGCTCCACTCCGAATACTTGAGCGATGGTAGTCATGTCGGTTTTGAGCGTAAAACGGCCACACATAGGTTTCTCTCCTCATGATATAGTATGGGCAGATGTTCTGTTCTATTATAGCTTATTCTTTTTGAGGGATATAAAAAGGGTATCTCATTGAAAAATGTGGTTAAGCAAGAAGGAAACCATGCAGTTATGGAGCAATCTACGCAAGGAGCTACAGAGCAGTTGTATTTGTGGTGAACCTCCTTCAAGGAACAAAAACACCTGGGTCATCAGAGACTCAGGTGTTTTGCCGTCAGTCCAGCGACGATAGCCATACCTTCTGAGAGGTTAAGACGACTTGCTGTTTTTACCCATGAAGGGCAGGGCGACGGTTTGAAGAGCAATGCTACTGCCCAAACTGCTGCAGAACGACTTCCATATCGTAATAGTGCGACTCGCGCACAATCTTGCCGTGTTCACGGATCACCACGGTCACCCCAGGAATAGTGAAGGAACGACCAGAGTCGGGGAAGCCAGGAAAATCACCAGCGTGCGTGCCAGTCGCCACCCACTCGACGGTGACCTGATTCCCATGCACGACGCGGTTGGTCATCTTAACGTGCAAGTCGGGGAAAGCAACCGTCTCTGCACCTAAGTGTGCTGCTATTGCAGCACGACCAACAAAAGGCTCAGAGAACATACTCCCCTTGACGACTGCATCCTCAGCATAGTCGTCTTGCAGGGCAATCACATCCCGTGCATTCCGAACTTCCAGATGCCGATCATGAAGCTGAAGCTGGAGTGCTTCATCCGCATGGGCATCCATCAGAGGGATTGGCGTTGCAGGGGTTGTATGTGATGCTGCTGCGATGATATTGGCACCAGAGGGAGAAATACCCATCGCTGTCAGCGTTTGTACAAGTTGACTACGAGACTTTTTTCCTGCACGAACGTCCTCAACCATCTGAGGGATCGTGTATTCCTTGACCTGCATATATCCTCCTAAGTACTCAGTGACATCGGTTCCACCAGTAACGTTGTACACGTACGTTGCTACATCTACTAGGTCCGGGGACATCCTCAAGGGAGTGGCGCAGAATAATTTCGCCAGTCGCCTTCTATTGTACCTTATCTAGGGACAGCATGCAATTTGACTTTGTTACACAGTCAGGGTCGCGAATTAACTGCTAAAACCGAAACTCTCGCATCATCCACAAATGCTGCAGTTACGCGCTTACCGTGCGTGCCCAAGCTGGTGATGCAGTTCAGCGACATCAAAGTAGAGGGTTTCACGGACAATCTTGCCGTGTTCACGGATCACCACGGTCACTCCGGGAATAGTGAAGGAACGACCGGAGGCGGGCAGGCCGGGGAGATCACCAGTATGTCTGCCCGTAGCAACCCATTCGGCAACTACTATGTTCCCATGCGCCAGGCGGTTCGTCACGGTGATACTTGCGTCGGAAGTGGCAGCCATAATCATCTCTTCGCGGGCTATAATTGCATCGCGGCCGACAAACACCTCTCTGTGCAGACTATCTTCAACCACGGCCGTTTCAGCATAGTCGGTTTGCAGTGCGCCGATATTGCCGTTGGACTGGTGCATGATATGCTGGTTATGAAGCTCAATATGTTTTGCCGTGCTTTCATGGGCATGCACATGACCGGCTCTCGTTGAGACGGATGGTGATGAGGCGGCTGCAACGATGGCGCCAACGCCAGCAGCAGAAATACCCATCGTAGTAAGCGTCTTGATAAACCTGCGGCGAGGCATCCTTCCTGCACGAACGTCCTCTACCATCTGGGATATCGTGTTCTGTTGTTCTTCCTGCATACATCCTCCTGAGACTGCTCGTTTGCTCCTCGTACGTACATACTGCCATCTATAACTATGCCTGATTACAAGATCAGGCCGTGTTGAGTGAAGGAAACGTACCCAATCACGGAATAAGGTGAAGGTCTGTCAACCAAGTTACGAGTGTGATAGCGATGGGGAACATTGCCCAACCTCTCCTGTAAGCGTAAACGAGTAAAGCCATGAAAGATAACACGCCGGTTCGCACAATTTTGATAACAGCATGTTGAACAACGGAAGATAAGATGGTAAGAAATATTGGCTATGACCTGGACGAGCCACTTCCCGACCATTCGAGCCTGACCCGCATTCGCACGCGCTATGGGGTGGAGGTCTTTCGTCGCTTCTTTGAGACGATTGTGGAACAATGTCAAGCGGCGGGACTGTGTGGGGTAGTCGCTGTGCTTGACTTCCACCGTAAGCCATGCTATAGTCTCAAGTAGCATCCAGCCTCCGGGTTGGGTGAGGATGAAAACAAACAGACAAAACGGCAATGATGGGGACATATTGGGAGCCTCACCGGCGACCCAGAGAGCGACGCAGCTGCTGCAAGCGCCGCCGCCGGTACCACCCAATGACACCCCTGAGCCGACTGGTGAACCAATTGTGTGACTCTTATCGTGGAATTGCAAAGCCAGTTTCGGATGCGTCCGTTACAGCGCAATAGAGTTTCTTTCCCGTGCGGGATTGAAAGAGGGATTGAAAAAATGGCGGTGGCACCACGATGGGCGTATAAGCCCTCGTCCTCCAAAAAGGATGAGGGCTTTTTATTGTGCGCAAAGGCTCTGTAGGGGCCGATTTATCGCGCCCACCGCCGATTTATCGGCCTTCGGAAACCCGCTGCATAGCCGGGACAATAGCACATACAGAAGGAGAGCTTATGGACAACGACAGAGACGACAACGACCTGTGGGAAGGCGTCTAAATGTGATTTTGAGTGTTATTGGGGCTTGCCCAGGCGCACTTCCCTACTGCAACGAGGGCAAGCCCAAACACACAAGAAATGGAGAGAATCACACATGCAGCGCATTCCTACAACCGAAGTTAGCTCACACGTAGGCGAACGTGTCCGCGTCATGGGCTGGCTCCACTCACTGCGCCAACTCGGCGGCATCAATTTTCTGGTCATCCGTGATGGCTGGAGCATTGTGCAGGCAGTGGCCGAGACCGAGGCTGAACTGGCTCCACTGCGCGAGCGCGAGGCCGGTGTCGAGAGCGTAGTAGCCGTCGAAGGACGGATTGTCAGCGAGCCCCAGGCACCAGGAGGCATCGAACTGCACGACCTGCACATAGAAGTCATTACGCTAGTGACCGAGGTGCCACCAGTGTCCTTGAACAAGCGCAAGATCACTGCAAACATCACCACGGTGCTCGACCACGCCGTAGTAACGAACCGTCATCCAACGCGACGCGCCATCTTGCGGCTCGGCGCTGGTGCCATGGCGGGCTTTCGCAGCACACTGGTCGCCAGGGGATTTACCGAGATACAAACGCCGAAGATCGTCGCCTCCGCCACCGAGAGCGGTGCTACCGTTTTCAAACTCGACTACTTCGGGCGACCTGCGTACCTGGCACAGAGTCCGCAGTTTTACAAGCAGATTATGGTAGGCGTCTTCGAGCGTGTCTTCGAGGTCGGCCCGGTCTTCCGCGCCGAGCCGCATGACACCGCGCGCCACCTCAACGAGTATGTCAGCCTGGACGTCGAGTTCGGCTTCATTGAAAACCACTTTACCGTTATGGCCCTCCTGAGGGACGTGATCGCTGGCATTTTGACTACCTTCAGCGAACACTACACTGCAGAACTGGAGCTTTTGCAGGTCCAGGTGCCGGCCATTGCGCAAGAGGTGCCACATATTCACTTCAGTGATGCCCAGGAGCTGATCTTTCGATGCTATGGTACGGACGTGCGTGGCGAACCTGACCTCTCGCCACAAGATGAGCGCTGGCTGGGAGAATGGGCGCAGCAGGAGTTCGGCAGCGATTTCCTTTTCGTCACGGGCTTCCCGATGCGCAAGCGACCGTTCTACACTCATCCCGATCCTGAGCGACCAGAGTACTCCAACTCCTTCGATCTGCTTTTCCGCGGGACCGAGTTGGTCACCGGTGGGCAGCGCCTGCACCGCTACGGCGACTACCTGGCCGCCTTGGAGAAGGCGAACCTTCCCTGGAGCCATTCGAGTCGTACCTGGAGGCGTTTAAGTACGGTATGCCGCCTCATGGAGGGTTCGCCATCGGCCTGGAACGTTTACTGATGCAGCTTACGGGTATCCCTAATATCAAGCTTGCAACGACTTTCCCACGGGATTTGACGCGGCTCACACCGTGATTATGTGGTTCAACAAGTTACTCCGCCACGGATGAGCGTAGGGACCCTCAGCGAAGCTTGCGGAGCGCGTTTCAATCCCTCGCGTCCGCGGGGTGGGGCGGGGCAACGCCGTTCGTCAATCCTGCATCGTTCAGGACGGCCACACCCCTTTCAAGTATAGGTTTATTAGGAAAGGAAGGAGAAATAGGAGCGAGGACTCCGAAATCTCTTCTAAGACTCTTGACACCGAGTGACAATCTCTGTATACTTCTCTATATCATGTTTGTCGAACAATTCATCATTATGAAATTTGATGGGTATCAAACGTATGGGAAAAGTGCAACCTGGATATTCTCCATTGTTCACGGTAGAAATTGATGCTTGCCCGATCTACGAATTTTTGATCAGCCTGGATATTGTGTATGATACCTATCACGGCGACGAAACGTATGATGCAGGGAAAGCATGGTTTGCTGCTCTGCGCTCGAAGGTATCAGCCGATCTGCGTGCAGCGATGAGGGAACTGGATGCCTTGGACTTTGGGGCTTTTGGTGGACATAAGGTCTGGTCGAACCTGACCGGGCTAGCCTATTCCTGTCCCGCCCCGCGCGACATCTCCACGTTCATTGAGCAGGTGAAAGCGCTGACTCCCCTCGAACTGCTGCTGATCCTCTCAGGCTATTACCTGCGTGGTGCCCGTCGCCTGGTCCTCCCCGATCTCATTCTGCAAGCAGCCCAGGGAAATAGCGAGGCGCAGGAGCAGCTCTGCGCTACTTCGCCAGCGTGGCAGGAGATCGTTCGCGTGCTCTTTGTCGCTGACGCGGCTGAGCTGAAGAGCAGATTTGTCTCTCTCCTTACGCGTTGGTACGTGGACGTGTTTCGTAACCTGGAGAGTCAGGTTGTTCCGCTGCTCATGCGTGATGCCCAGATGAAACGCGAACTGGTACCCACCATGTCGAGCGAGCATCTGATAGAGACAGCAACCAACGGCCTTGAGTTTATCCCTGAGCCGGGTAACCGCAAGGTGCTACTCATTCCGAGTTTCACGCTCCGGCCCTGGATCATCACGACCGAGTACCTCGACGTGAAAATCTTCTACTATCCCATCGCTGACGAGATTGTGCAGCAAGGCCATCTTCCCACCGGCCAAACTGGTGAGAATATACCGGGCACTGGCGGATGAACGGCGCTTACGCATTCTCAGGCTGCTTGTTCAGCGAGATCATATTTCCCTGCAAGAGGTCGCCGATACGGTTGAAGTGACAAAATCAACGGCCCATCATCATCTTGCCACCTTGCGCACTGCCGGTCTGGTGCGTGTGTCAGACGCAGACAAAGGATACAGCCTGCGCAAAGAGATGCTGCCCAATGTCTGGAAGTTCCTCCAAGGATATTTGCAACTGGAAATCGACCCCATCGCGTAGCAACAACCCTCACAACTGTCGCTCATACATAGGAAGGAACCCATGTCTGTCAGCAAAAATAACCAGCAGACCTCCCCGCTTCACCATATCGTACCGTTGTGGCGTAACTGGGATTATCTGCTCCTATGGTCCGGCCAGGCCATTTCTTCCATCGGTTCGCAGCTTTCACAATTTGCCCTTCCACTCTTCGTCTTAGCCTTAACCGACTCTCCTGTCTGGGCAGGCGTGGCTGGTGGGCTTAGGACCATACCATACCTGTTCCTGAGCCTCCCGGCTGGTGCGCTGGTGGATCGTTGCAATCGCAAATGGATCATGCTCGTCTGTGATAGCGTGCGCGCAATCTGTCTGATGAGCATTCCCATAGCTGCCTTAACCGGCTCCCTCTCCATTCTTCAACTCTGCCTGGTATCTCTGCTCGAAGGCACTTGCTTTGTCTTCTTCAATGTTGCCGAAGTCGCCTGCTTGCCTCGTGTGGTAGCAAAGGAGCAGTTAAAGGCGGCAGCATTGCTGCATGAAACAACGGATAACATTTCGTACACACTCGGCCCCTTTCTGGGCGGCATCCTCTTCGGTATCGGGCGGGCTTTGCCATTCCTCTTTGATGCCGTTTCGTACATGATTTCAGTCGTTTCGCTCTTCTTCATCAAGAAGGAATTCCAGGAGCAGCGAACCGAACCGACGCGGAATGTCTGGGCTGAGATACACGAGGGGCTCCTTTGGCTTTGGCGACATCCAGTTCTGCGCTTCGTCGCATTCCTCAGTTTCATGGGAATGTTTATGGATTTTGGTACGGTCTTGCTCGTCATCGTCATAGCAACGAAGCTTCATGCTAAAGCTTCGGCTATTGGCTTGATCTACGCTATTGCCGGTGTTGGCGGCATCGTGGGTACGCTGCTGGCCGCTCCCATGCAGAAATACTTTCGCTTTGGGCAACTGATGATTGGTACATACTGGTTCTGGTCGCTCCTTCTGCCCCTCTATCTCTTCGCCTCTAATACGCTTGTGCTGGGCTTGATCACTGCGCTCACCTTTACGCTCGGCTCGGTCTACACGGTTGCGCAGTTCAGCTTCCGTCTCTCGCTGATACCAGATGCGTTGCAGGGGCGTGTCAACAGTGTCTTCCGCCTGGTCGCTTTTCTTGGCCCACCACTGGGATCGATGGTCACCGGAACCCTGCTCCAAACACTCGGCATCGCTCCAACTGTCCTGATATACACGGCCCTGCTCGTGATCGTTTCCCTCAGAACCACGTTCAATAAGCATATGCACCAGACTCCCTAAATACAATCAAATATATTCTGAAAGATATCGTGCCAATTCTCCTGCTGTATTCCTCAGAACGATTGGCTCATTGGAAAGGTGAGGTAGAGTGCTTTGCTGGGAAAGCCAGCCGCTTGAGGTGTACCTTGCTAATGCATTAGGAGGCCGGCTATGAGCATCCCTGGGCCGTGCTCACCGATCTGGACCGTAGCCGCAAGCCGAGGTGAGTTGGTACGGGATGCGCACCTGGATCGAAACCGGCTACAAAGACTTCAAACGCGGCCTGTGGGGCTGGCACCACAGCAAAATGCAGGAAGCTGGTCGTGTGGAGCGGCTCTGGTTGGCGATGGCGGTGGCCCAAGTCTGGACGGTGAGCCTCGGCTGCCAAGCAGAGCAGGAGCAAGAGCAAAAAGGCCCAGGCGCAGACCTGCCAGTCACGCATATTGCTCGTCGTCGACGCACACGGCCTGCCGATCAGCCGCCGGAACGTCGATTGAGTTGCGTCGTGCGTGGACGCCTGGGATTGGTGGCCGCGCTGTTCAACGCTGAGGTCTTGCCGTGCGGGAGGCTGGTGCCTGAGGCCTGGCCTCAGACCATCTCGGCTCCCAGCAAACTGCCCCGACCTTCCCAACTCCGTGAGCGTGAACGCAAACGGGCGCAGAAACGTCGGGCACGAGCACGAGCACGGGCTGCTGCTTGACTACACCAAAAAACCTATACCTGAAAGCCCTCCCAGCCTCCCTCGCCCCTACGGATGTTGATGGGCTTTTCGTTAGGTTGATGTGTATTGGACGCGATAAATCGGGGCCCTACACCGCTCTTCCGCCCGTCACCTCAAGCACAATGCCGGACACATAATTGGAGAGCGGTGAGGCCAGGAAGAGCATCGGCCCTGCCGCTTCCTCCGGCGTGCCTGGGCGTCCCAAAGGGATGAGAAAGGGAGCCATCTGGCGCAACTGATCGGGCACACCCAGGGTTACCTCCTCGCCGCCTCGCTGTACCGTCTCGGCACTCTCTTTTGCTGCTGTCAAGCGTGTCTCGATGAAGCCATAGCAGACGCAGTTGACCTGGACGTTGTAGCGTCCCCACTCTTTCGCAAGCGCCTTCGTTAGTCCGGTAATGCCAGCCTTGGCGGTAGAGTAGTTCACTTGCCCAGCATTGCCATGAACGCCGGAGACCGAGGAGACATTAACCACCTTGCGAGCCTTGGCGCGACCAGTGGCAGCCTGCTCGTTTTTCGCTGCTTCGCGAATGAAGTTTGATGCCTCGCGCAGGATGCGGAAGGGTGCGGTCGTATGCACGTCGATCATCGCGTACCATTGCTTCTCCGTCATGTTCTGAATCACAGCATCCCAGGTGTAGCCAGCGTTATTGACGATAATGTCGATGTCGCCAAACGCATCGAGCGTCGCTTTCACCAGTTGGGCCGGGAAGGCAGGATCGGTCACATCGCCAGCAACGACAATCGCTTTGCCACCTGCGTTGCGAATGGCAGCCGCAGTCTCTTCCGCAGGAGCGGGATCAAGATCACTGACGACGACCGACGCCCCTTCTGATGCAAACAATTTGGCGGCTGCCGCCCCAATGCCACGTCCAGAACCGGTTAAAATAGCTACTTTGCCATCAAGCATACCCATGATAGGTCTTTCACTCCTTGCTTTGCTTTATTGTGCTGCATTGCGTCGTGGTAATGCAGCCACAAACGTGCCGGTAACCTTCACATCGCCGTTTTGGTCGGCGGCCTGCACCTTCCCGCTGATGCGCGCCTCACCGTCTGCCTCGAATTTTTCGGTGACCGTGCCGGTGCAGGTAATCACATCGTCCAGGTGCGTCATACCCTTGAAACGCACACCGAATTTGCGTAGCGCGGTCGGCCCAACATAGTCACTCACCATCTGCCCCACGAAACCCATAATCAGCATGCCGTGGCTGATAATCCCGCCGAGGCCGAGCATTTCGCCAATCTTGGGATCGGTATGCAGTGGATTGAAGTCGCCGGAAGCCCCTGCGTAGCGCACCAGTTGCAGATGTGTCACCGATGATTTGATCAGCCTGGGAATGGCATCCCCAACCTGTACATCTTCAAAATAGACTTTCGTTGGCACTTGAGCGCTCGTCGTCATGGTTGTATCTCCTTATCCTTATCCGCGCACGATAGCTACAGTACGAGCAACCAGCACAGCCTGGTCGTGTTGATTTGTATAGCGGGTCTCCAACTTCAATATATCCATCGATCCTGCCTGGCCCTTGCGTGTTTTGCCATCGACCAGCGTTGTCATGCCGGTCAGTGTATCGCCAGGGTTGATGGGTGCAAGATACTCGAACTCTTCTTCACCGTGCAAAATGGCCATCGGGTTAACGCCCAGGTTGACGAGGTTACTGACGAATTTAGTATTCCCCCAAAAGGTGAACATGGTGGGGGCAGTGGGAAAGAAGGGCACGTCGGCATAGCCAGCCGCCTGTGCTGCTTCACGACTATGGTAAATCGGGTTGTCATCGCCAATGGCAAGGGCCAATTCATGAATCTTGCAACGCTCGACCTCGATAGTGAAGGGGGGAAAACTGTGGCCGACCTTGCTTGTATCAAACATGCTTGTACTGCCTTTCAAATGGTGGTTCACACCTAGCACAACATTTTGTCGTGAAAATAGTATCTGGCGTAGATGGCATGCTTGTCAAGGGGAGATCTTCCCCCATAAAGTAGCCTCAAAGGGAAGGGTGAAGAATTTAAATATTCCTTAACTTCTATTTAACTTATCAATGCTAAACTGCAATCGACAAGAAAGCCCCTAATGAAGGGCATGCCTTGATCAAAACATGGAGGACCTTGTAATGAGTTCTTTTAGCGCGCTTGTAAAGGATTTTGTTGTAAAGAAGTTTTTTAGTGCGATTGTAACAGTATTGGCGCTGGGGACTCTGCTGGTGGGGACGGCATCAGCAGCATCCCTTAGCCCATCAACAGTATCTGACACCACCACACCAATTCAACACCTCGTCGTCATTTTCCAGGAGAACGTCTCGTTCGACCATTATTTTGGTACTTATCCGAATGCGCAGAACCCGGCGGGGGAACCACCCTTCGGAGCAACTCCCGATACGCCTTCGGTCAATGGCTTGAGCGAGGCCTTACTCACAAGTAACCCCAATAGCGACAATCCAACCCGGCTCGACCGCTCTCAGGCAGTGACGTGTGACCAGGATCACAACTATACTGATGAACAGAAGGCCTTCAACCATGGCCTTATGGACAAGTTCGTTCAGTCTGTAGCCGGTAGTAGTTGCACGGACAAAAGCATTGTGATGGACTACTATGACGGCAACACCGTCACGGCGGAGTGGAACTATGCACAAAATTTCGCGATGAGTGACAACTCCTTCGGCACTACATTCGGCCCCTCCACTCCAGGAGCACTCAATCTCATCGCCGGTCAGACTCACGGAGCCAGTCCAAGCTCGGTTACGTCTAATGGAACCTTCATAGGTGATATCGATCCGTCATTCGATGATTGTTCTAGCAGTTCCAGAGCGTCAATGAGCGGCCAGAACGTTGGTAACCTGTTAAATGCGAAGAATGTTACGTGGGGCTGGTTCCAGGGGGGGTTCAAACCTTCCTCGGTGACTAATGGTACGGCAGTTTGTGCCACCGCTCACCAAAACATTGCTGGAGCAACAGTTACCGACTATATTCCCCATCACGAGCCGTTCCAGTACTACCAATCCACCTCCAATCCGCATCATCTTCCGCCTACGTCTGTGTCTATGATCGGCAAAACCGACCAGGCCAATCACCAGTATGATCTGCAAGACTTTTGGGACGCCGTTCAGGCTGGGAATATGCCGGAGGTAAGTTTCCTCAAGGCAGCAGCTTACCAAGATGGTCACGCAGGCTACTCCGATCCGCTCGATGAGCAGAACTTTCTCGTCAACACCATCAATCGCCTGGAGAAACTGCCTACCTGGAGGGATACTGCGGTCATCATCGCCTACGATGACTCTGATGGTTGGTACGATCATGTCATAGGTCCCATCATAAGCCAATCCAATGATCCTGCGCATGACGCACTCTCTGATCCGGGTATGTGTGGTACCGCCAAGACTGGAGCCTACGAGGATCGCTGTGGATATGGTCCAAGGCTACCACTACTGGTCATTTCGCCGTTCGCCAAAAGCAACTTTGTAGACCACTCGGTCACAAATCAGGCCTCTATACTGCGCTTCATTGAGGACAACTGGAATCTTGGACGTATCGGTGACCAATCATTTGATGCAACATCAGGGAGTTTGTCCAACCTATTCGATTTCTCTCACCCTTTTAATAGAAGCCTCTTCCTCGACCCCGCGACTGGTGAGCCTGTATCCCGCGGCCAATCCTAGGGTCTATACACGCTATCACTCGTTCTCCACACCGGTCATATACAAATTATCCGGTGTGGAGACACTATTGAGGGTAAGAACGTGTGATCGTCAGACAAACTGTTCTCAACCAGAATACTCAGCCAAAAATGGTGAGCGGGTTGTCAGTGGGAATGGCACCCGTCGGTGGAGTAATCGTCACGGGGGCGTTGAAGTTGCTAAGATCAAGGGTCGAGTCGAAGCTGGTGATCACCCCTGCCGGCAACGGAAACGTCACTACAGGCGTTAGCGATTGACTCAACGAACTAACGTCCTCGTTCAGGTTGAACTTCAGCTCTGTGCGATGGACGTAGAAGGTGGATTCATCTATCCATAGATCGAGGGTTGTATTAAACTTTTTTGTGCTGTTGAGCAGCGTGTTGATGTTCTGCTGCCCAAACAGATTGCCCAACTGCGGATCGTTAGTGACAATATTTCTGAATGCCTCCTTGTCGAAGGCTATGGTGATGTGACGCAGGCTCTGCCCGTTCAGCGATTTATCACCGTGATCGGTGATCTGGGTATTCTGTAGCAGGCCGAGTAAATTGCTCGGATCAAGCCCATTAATGCTGGAGAAGGGATTGCCTGTGTACTGTTCGAACGTGCTTTTGTCCAGGACATACCACTGCCCCTTCGCGTTCTGGATGTAGACCTTGTCTCCTTGGACGATCTCCGCAAGATTGGATGGTTGACTATTCTTCCCCTGGTTCACGCTAATCTGTAGCGATTCCTGGGTTGGTAGTGCCTCATCGCCGTTGCCTGTGACGCTGAACGTCACTTGGCTAGAAGGTGGGGTCGCTGACGTATTGATCGTCTGCAACATGCCGTTGGTTTTCGTCTCAACATGGGCCGACTTGAGACTCTTCATCGCTTTTGCACTGTTCTGTAGCAACTGCAAGACAGTCACAGAACTGCTGCCAGTACCTATGCCCACTGATGGACTGCAGGCACTTATGAGCAGCAACGCCGGTAAGAGTGCCAGCAGGAAGTAGAAGCGCTTGTAGATCTTCATGAACAAACTCCTTTATAGCATGTGACATGTAGGTCTATGTAGGGAAACGTTTTAGCGGGGCTTGTAGTTTCGTGGGGGCAGATGTTGGTAGAGCCTGTCTTCTACCTCAGAAGGTCTGTTCCCGCGTTGAGAAGTTGTATACCCTACCATTCTGGGCCTATACTAGATGTTTTGTTCTTCTGAACCATGGTATAATGCGCCTGGGGATTTCCATATTCAAACCACCAACAGAGAATTAAAGAAGAGGGATCGTAACGGGGAAGGACACACAATCATGCTCATTACGCGTGTTGAATTGGAGAACATCAAGAGTTATCGTCAGCTTGCTGTCGATTTTCGGCGCGGCACAACCGCCATCGGCGGAGCGAATGGGGCGGGTAAAACAACGCTCGTTGAAGCCATCGGCTTTGCTCTTTTCAATTCACTCCCCTATAACCAGGGGCAGTTTGTGCGCGAGGGCGAGAAATTTGGCCATGTCGTTGTTCAGCTGATTGGCAATGATGATCGCCCATACACGGTCGAGCGACGCTGCGGAGCCGGTAGCCGCTGGTCTGTGTATGACCAGGAGGCAAATTATCGCATTGAGCAGAACACCGATGTACTGGACAAACTCCACGAACTCTTCGGCATTGATCGCGAGCGACCACTCGATACCCTCTTCAAAGATGCGCTGGGTGTGCCGCAGGGAACCTTTACTGCTATTTTCTTGCAGAGTGCCAGCGTTCGCAAGCGTACGTTCGATGCCCTGCTCCAGATAGAGGACTATAAAACAGCCGCCGACTATTTGCTGGAAGTACAGAAGTACTATAAAGAGCAAATGCAGACGCAACAGCAGGAGATACAGCGCCTCACCTATGAGACGCGTTACCTGGAGAGCTGGCGTATTGCACTCAAAGAAGCGCGTCTCCTCGATCAGCAGCAGAAAGAGCACAATGTGCGCTGGACGCAGCAACTGGCACAGCACGAAGAGCGCTATAATGTTCTGACCCAGCGACGCGAACAATTGGAACAACTCCTTCATCGTTATGAGCAAAGCAAGGCCAGGGACGAAGATGCTCAACAGCGTTTGAGTGATCGTCAGCAAGGGTTACAGCTTGCGCGTGCAGCACACAAAGCTGTTGAGGACAGTAACACCGACTACCAACACTACCAGCGAGCCGATGAAGCCCTGAAGAAACTACGCCGCGATGAAAAACAACGCGATATGCTGCGCCAGCGACAGTCAAGTATGCGTAACACCCTGGCAACCGTTGAGGCCAATGTTACCAACTTGCAGGGGAGACTCGCCGAGGTCAATGCCGCTCGTCAACACGTAGTGGAGTTGTTACCGTTGGTCGAACAGCAATATGAACTGGAGAAGCAACGTGACGAGCTGGCGCGACAGGTCACCCGCTATGAGGGCCTGACCAAGCGAATGCAAACAATTGACTGCGCAACGTGCGAAGTATCTGCAAAAGCAAGAAGCCGTTCAGCAACGCATCGCCGAAATTAAGCCGTTGGAGCCACTGGCGGCACTGTTAAACGAGCGCTTTGAGACGTTGACGAACTTACGTGTGCAGGGAAATGCACGCCCGGCAAGGCGTCAACAGTTACGCGAGAAACGCGACCAATTAAATGAGAAGCGCGCCGAACGTGAGAAGACGGTCGCTCGTTTACGGGAGGCAGAGACTCAGATCGCAAGCATTGAGGAACATCGCCAGGAGGCCGAGGAACTACCAGCCTTGCTAGAGCAATATGAGCTACTTTTTGGGCAGCAGCAACGCCTGGAAGGTAATATCTCAGGCTACAAGAAGTCCCGCAAACAGTCCGCCGGCGGGCAGTGTCCCTTGCTACACGAGCCATGCCTCAATATCAAGCAAAAAGGACTGATCAGTCTCGAATCCTATTTCGATGGCCTGCTAGAGGAAGAATATGCGCAGTTGAGCGGCACCAGCCAGCAATTTGGCATCATCAAGAGTCGAATTGAAGTGGTCAAGCCGTATGCTGACGCGCTTGGCAAACTGGGTCAGTTCGTCGAACAGGGCGATCGTTTCGCTGAACAGGTGCGACGCCTGGCTCTGGATATTACCCGCCTGGAGCGCGAGGAGACGAGCCTGGCGCAAGAACTGGAAGCGCTCAAGCTAATCGACCAACAGATTGCCCAGGCGGAGAAGGCGCATAACGAGAGTAAAGAGGCTGACCGGCAGGTGCGCGAACTGGATGGCCTGGACAAGCAATCGCAGCAACTACAAGAGCAGATTCAGCAATCCACAGCAGACCTGCATGAGCGTCAGCTTCTCGCCGATACTCTGCGCGGAAGTGCCGATCAACTCGCACAGGTCGAAGCGCAGCTTCAAGCACTCGATGATCCGCGTTCCCGCAGCAAGGCTCAACAAGAGATCATCAAGCAGGAACCGACCTATCAGCAGCAACTCCGCACCCAACAGCAGAACCAGCAGCAGATTGTGCAACAGTTGCAATCGTTGGAGCAGCAACTCATGGTTTACGCTGACCTTGATGCCTCTATCAATGAGCAAGACGCCACACTTCAGCGCAGCCGCGCCGGCTACCAAACCTACCTGCAAAATGAGCAGACAGCACGCCTTCTGCCCGAACGGGAGCAGGCATACCGAGACATGCTTGGTAGCGCAGAGAAGGCGCGAGAGGCTCTTCAGCTAGCTGAACAGGACTACCTGAAGGCGAAAGCCGCGCACCGTCAAGAGGAACTTGAAGCCACCGGCAAGCAGATAAATCAGTTGCGTGAGGACCTGGGAAAGTTAGCGGAAGCTATGAGCAACCTGCAGGTCAAGATCAATGAGCTTGAGCAGCAGATTCAGCAGGCTGAGGCGCAACTTGTCGAACTGCAGGCGGCCCAACAGGAGTTACACACGCTCGAAGAACTCAATGCAATGATGGAGCAGTTCCGCAAGCTGATAAAAGAGGCTGGACCACATGTGCTCAAGGCCATGCTAGCCGACATCTCTGCCGAGGCAAACCGTATCTTTGGCGAGATCATGGGTGACCGCAGCGCGCAACTCTCCTGGCAAAATGACTATGAGATCATTCTGCGTCGCCAGGGAGTGAACCGCAGCTTTGCGCAATTGAGCGGTGGTGAACAAATGAGTGCCGCGCTCTCAGTCCGCCTGGCATTGCTTAAAAAGCTATCAAACCTCAATATTGCTTTTTTTGATGAGCCAACCCAAAACATGGATGAATTGCGTCGCATGAATCTCGCAGAGCAAATTCGTCGTGTGCGTGGCTTCGACCAACTCATCGTCATCAGCCACGATGACACATTTGAACAGGGGCTTGACAGCCTGATCCGCCTGCGCAAAGTGGATGGGGAGACGCGCCAAATGGTTGGGGATGAAGTAATGAAAGAAGAAGGGGGCCTGGCGGGGGCATTACCTGTCCCCCAGACAGGGTCCCCCGCCACTACATTTGTGCCGTCGTGAGCCACGATAGTGTGTATGAAAACGCGAGTATAGGGGCCGATAAATCGGCGATGGGCACGATAAATCGGCCCCTACGCTTGTTCTATCATCAGACAGAAAGAATATCATTATGCTTCATAAAGGCAAACTTCAGGCCGCTCTCAATGCCAAGCGAGGTATGTTCAGCAGCTATGATAGCTCATTCAGCGACCAACTGGACGCTTACCGGTATGCGCTCGAAACGCTCTATCGACGTTACCCATCAAGCGCACAATTGGAGGATCTGCTGCCGCCGGATAACCCTGGCATGCCGCCCGCGGGTGCTCGACCCAGCATTGAATTCGATCGCTGGTTGGTCAATGCTACCTCCAGCAGTTACCATGGTCCACTTTTTCCCTTTGGGCGTGAGTTCGCCAATCACGAACAGGCACGCCAGTGGGCTGAGTGCATCGAAGGCATCACCACGCTGGCCGTCGATGGCAGCCAGTTACAGCCCTGGCGCGACGCCTCCATTCCTGTGGCCCTGATCCAGGTCGGCTTCTTCGCCAATCCGCATATGCAAGGACGTCCATATACCAAGGATGTGCATATAGAGGTGCTTTCCCCCGACGAAATCATCGAGGAGTCCAAAAGTGAGACCATCGACCCCGATAGTTACCCTTATTCTGAGTTACAGGTGACGCTGCGTCGCTATACCTTAGAAGTCGAGACCATCTGTAAGCAGATTGAGCAGTATGCTCGCGCGCGCCGCAGAGACGACCCTGCACACAGTCCGGTCGTCTTCTTCGATGGCTCACTCGTGGTCTCGTTTGCTCTGACTATGCCCAGCCCCTATCGCGAACGCTATATCGATGCAGCCATCTCCCTCTTGCAAGCCTCGGAACAGTATCGCGTGCCACTGATCGGCTATATCGATACGAGTTATGCGCGTGACATCATTACGATGCTGCGCCGCCTGGATGCAATGCAACCTCAGCCTGTGCTACGCGAAACGAAAAAGATTCACGATGCTCTGCTCTGGCAGGGACGTTTGCACTGGGGGGATCGCACGCCTGCAATGATCTGCGCTCGTGGTGACATCCTGCAAGGCTACGGAGTCTATCGCGAAAGTGTGGCCTTCTGCTACCTGCAAACATCGTCCACGCGCCCACCCGCTCGCCTGGAGTTTCCGCGTTGGATGCTCGATGACGGTGTGTTGGAGCCAGTACTGGACGTGGTACGGGCCGAGATTATCGCGGGCAATGGCTATCCCTACGCCATCGAGTCAGCAGATGCCGTGTCAGTAATCACGATGCAGGACCGCGCCGAGTTCTACGCGCAGTTCCAGGAGTTTATCGAACGGCAGGGGCTGAAGTTTACCTTTTCGACGAAGTCGCTGAGTAAGGGGAGGAGAAGATAGTGCGGCTTACGATTGCTCTTTGGACTTCTGTTTGTTAAACCAACTGTAAATCTTTCTTCTTGCCTGGCGTGTACGTGTGAACAGGTAGTAACCCCTGTTGTCCTGATCTTTGCTTATGTCAAGCCACTCTGGACCCGGACCCTTTCTTGTGCGAGCAGGTAGAAGCTCAACGATCTCACCATTCTTCAACTCGTAGTCTAAGTGCACAAGCCGACCACCAACCTTTGCTCCTGCATATCCATGCCCCAGTTCAGTGTGAATACGGTAGGCGAAATCCAGTGGTGTTGCCCCCGCAGCGAGATCAATGACATGGCCTTCTGGTGTTATGACAAAAATCCAGTGTTTCAAAAGTCCTCTTCGCTTTGAGGTGACAGATCTCTGCTCATCTGCCAAGTTCCTGCGCACTTCAGCTAACTGCTCACTCCAAATCTGGTCTTTCAATTTGGTCACTCGCGGCGTTTTGCCTTTTCTATAGGTTTTGCTATCCTTATAGCGCCAGTGTTCCGCAGCCGCCCCGTATTCTGCTATTTCATGCATTTTATGCGTGCGAATCTGGACTTCTACTGCTTTATCTTCAATGCGTATGGTCGTGTGAAGGGACTGGTATTGATTTGCCTTTGGTTCTGCTATCCAATCTCTACCAGCTTTGCCGTCGTATACAATGGTCATAGGTGACCAGTATTCATGAAGAATGCCCTGAACATCATAGCAATCCTGAGGTGTGTCTACGATGATGCGGATACCAAGAAGATCATTAATTTGCTCAAAGGTGAGTTGTTTGGCCTCCATTTTCTGGTAAATGCTGTAGATGTGTTTTGCTCTGCCAGAAATCTCTGCTTTTTCTATGTCCCATTCCTTCAGCTTATCTAGAACGATAGGGATAATATGAGCGATATAATCTTCCCGCTCTTGCTTCCTACCAACTAGTTGCCCGGCTATCGCCTTATACTTATCCGGCTCAAGCAGCCGAAAGGACATATCTTCAAGCTCTGATTTGAGCTGTCCCATGCCTAAGCGATCAGCAAGAGGAGCATACACTGCTAATGTTATTTTTGCGAGTAGCGCATAGTTAAGTGACTCCTTCTGGGTTTGCGACACATCTTTAAGAAGTCTTATGAAGAGCAGCCTATCAGCTAGCTTAATAATAAGAGCGCGAATGTCAGTTGTTGCAGCAAGGAACATTCTGATCAAATTCTCGACCTGTTTTTCTCTCTTCTGGAAATGAACTGCCATCAGGGAATTTTGTTCCTGATCTTCACTTTTCGTTTCATCAATTGCTAACAGATATATCTTTCGCAAAATTTCTTTTCGTTCCCTGGATTCAGTGTGTTCTTGTGTTGTTGGCCAGACATTCCATTCAAGCTGGTCAAAGTGGAGTATCCCTTCTAAAAGTGTTACTAATTCATGCTCACTTTTGAATTTTTGCCTGAAGGTATTGAGAACCGTTCTAGAGACAAGAGGCGGGGGATAGATCAAGGCAGCCGAAATGGCAAGTGCGTTAGCACGAAGGTTGGCTAGTATTATGGCTACCTCAGAAGCATACTGGATGTAGGGTTTACCTATCGGGTGGACTATAGTAGCATAGTGGTCTTCGGCAAAAACACATGACCGCTTAATGAGTTCAAGGTCTTTCTGGTGGAAATGTCCTTGCACATATTCGATCAGTTTTTCAGTTTTCATATAAGTTTCTCTATTGTTTCTACAGACATGACCACTGCTGATCTATATATTAATGTAGAGGAGCGCTTCGTTCCCATAAGTCGTCAAAGTATCTTTCAAGGCCCGTAAAGGGTGGATTTCCGTCTCGCTATTATTTGCAACATTTTAACATTATAATCATTTTTCGGGCCTCCACCAGCGAAAGAACTTACAAACATCACATCATCGAATAGGAGTATTTTGAAATTAGGTGTTTCGTCATAATATTTCACCTTAAAGTTTTTGTTTTGTTCTGCAATATGCTTCAGATAATTAAGTGTGATATGCATCTTTCTCCTGATTTCTTCCGCTGAATGGTGTCCCAATTCTCTGGCGAGATTCTCTGTAATATGCTGAGATTCAGGTGAAAGCACTAACACCTCTATAGTAGATGCCTTTGTTCGCTTTGATGAGTATAAATCATAAAGCAAGCTTCTGGAACTGACAAAGTACTTTTCTCCCCTGATTGTCAGAATTTTGACATTTTTTGCAGTACAAGATGCTTCGCGTATTTGAGACTCACAAGCCTGTTGATTTAGAAACTCTATAACCAAACCATTCTCCTCAATGCTTCCCGGCTTTGATGACGATTGAAGTAATAACTATAGCTTATCATATGTCTTCATAAAGTCAAAACCTTATCATTTTCCAAAGAAGCGTTGGGTGAACGTTGCAATGAAGCTAATCTCAATAATTAGACCAACAACTGCCTCGAAAGCAGCTAACACTGTCAATGGATCATCCAGGGTGATACTACCACCTGGACTCCCGCCAGGGAAAAAACCTCGCCCATGAAAAGAAGTTATGCTGAAAGTGAGCGCGCCCAATGGTGAGAGGTGGGGTCCTACTGTCCGCCCAAGAGCAAAATAGGCCACTGCGAACAGCCCTATTACGAGCAGATAGGTGATGATGCTTCGTATCGGTCTATAGCCATAGCCTGCGAGTAGGAAGAGAAACCACGAAAAAAGGTATGCCAATGGTTTTCGCTGCCACCACAGGACCTTCCGCTCAAGCACCTGAGCGCGATAAGCGAAGCGGGCAGCTTCCTCATTAAGCCCTTGATCTCGCAATACGACTGCAAGTTGGCGATTGGCTCGAATTGCTGCTCTGTGCTCGTTTAACCGCTCTTCTTTATTCTTGAGATTTCCATCACGCTTTTTCTTCTGCCTTGCTGAGTATTCATCTCCCAGCATCTTTACCTGTGTCCAATCTACGACTGCGAGGTTGACACTATCCCAGCGTACATCAGCCAGCGGGACAAACCCGTGCTCATTATTGCCCAATTTAATACCTTCAAGGTTAGTTGCAGTATCAAAGTAGGCGCCTCGCATATCTGCGGGATACAGGATAGCCAAAAAATCCTTATTCCCTTTCCGCAGAGACCTTCCTTCCAAATGGGCCTCTCTGAGGCTGGCACCCTCCAAGTGGACCTCTGCAAGGTTGGCCCCTTCCAAGTGCGCTTCTCTAAGGTAGGCCCAATCTAAGTGGGCTCTACCAAGGTCAGTTCCTTCCAAATGAGCCCTACCAAGATCAGCACCTTCAAGATGTGCTGCTCTGAGGTAGGCCTGCTCCAAATATGCATCGCCAAGATAGGCCTGTTCTAAATGAGCCCTGCCAAGAATTGCACCCTCAAGGTGTGCTTCTTTAAGATAAGCTCCTTCCAAGTGTACTGCTGCCAGGTCACGTTGCTCTAGGGTTATGTTAGTCCAATTTCCTCCAGTCAGTCCTCCAAGTATCCTTGCTAGTGGCAAGCCACTCAGGTCCACTCCTTTCAAATCAGCACCACGAAGATCTAGCCCCTGTCGTTCATGTTGGTTTGTATCACTCCAGTCCACTGGTCCATGTCCATTTTCGTGTATTGCCAGCAGCCATTCGACATCTGCACGATTTAGTTTCATACCTGTGAAAGGATAGATACTCTGTTTGATGTTAGGCGTGGTAAGGTGACACTTGTCGAGTTCAGCCTGGCGCTTAATATTAATCTCTGGCTGGATGCGCCACGGCTGTTTCTGTGTTCGCCAGTAATTACGCCAGGCATCAGGGTCGTCGGTTGCAGGGCATTGCGACGAAATCTGTGGCTGACTTTTTTGTTCTGTAGAGTGCCCAGATCTGTAGCCGAACAAAATATAGAGAAGCCGTTGCAGGACAGGTCTTTGTCTTGTTTCCTCATTCATGGGCGCTTCTCTATTGTCAATAACTTACACTGCTACCACCCGAGTAGCCAATTAACTCTTAGGCGAATTGAACGACAGATGCTGGCTCTCACGTATGAATCACCACCTTCTCCGTTCTATATTCTGCCGTCTCCCAATCCAGCACATCAGCTAACTCCTCCTCGAAGTCCCTAAAAGCTTGCTTGCGAGTTGCCTCATCCGGCATCTCACCGTTCTTCCAGACCAGTTGTATCGTCACCGTAGTGGGAGATGCATCGTCCAGGCTGACGTAGCGCGCCACCGTACCGGGGAAGAAATACCGCCCCTCGCGCTTGATCGTCTGTAACTTCTCTAAGAGTTTCGTCTGCTGACCGGGGCGCATCTGAACCCGAATGTATGTAATGAGCAAGGGGCTGGTATCAAGGGATCCACGCCAGCCTGGTGTCTTTTTGCGCGGGCGTCCGGTCAGCCTGGGCCTGAACTGCTCCACCGCTTCGACCGGCAGCATAATATCCCGTCCAGGCTGGTACGCTTTTAGGCGTCCTGCTTCGACGTATTGATGTACTCGCCGTTCTGAAACATGGAGTATCTTCGCTGCCTGTTTTACGGAAAGGTAGCCGGGAGGTTCTGGAATTGGAAACTCTTCTTTCATGAACTCAGTTTAGCGGTCTGGATACTTACTCATAAAGTACATTCAGATGAATAATTACTAAAAAGCTACAAAATATGCTATACTTATGTTCGGTACATTTTTGACAAACCTGCGGGGGACAAGCGTGTTGACAGGATAACAGCGTTGAGCACGCTGCCATACGACGATATCAAAATCGAGGGCTTTTACGATATACGGATGATCAGATGACAGTGGAAGCCATTAACTTCATATCCAGGCAATAAGCGGGCAAATAACTTGCAAAGGGACGTGGTTTATGTCGGAAGAGACCCAATTATACAAAACGCTGTGGATACTAGCATACCACAATGGAACATACTATTCACTCAAATCGTTCTATGCACGCTCAGAAGATGATGTGGAGCAAGCAGGTCCAGGAGTGGATTGAGCAACAGTCGCCAGGTAGGATCGTGCGCGAGAGTCTACGCGCTTTTCCAGGAGGTTTCAAGTTGGCTATGAGTGATTTGCCGGGGAGAATCCCAGACACCAGGTAAGCCAGGTCACCCCAACCCCCATAGTCCAGGATTCCCCGTGAAAGAAATGAAACACATCCTTAAAAGATTGCTCCCATCGTGAGGGTAACGTTATATGTTATACTTGTTTCAGGGAGCAGGTGCCTGCAAGAGGTGCCTCTACTTTGTGTAACCTTGAAAAAATCATTATTATGTCTCGCTCTATGAACTGCACGCTCACCTGTCCATGTGGAGAGGTGTTCAGCAGTCCAATTTTTGACTATATTAATGTGGCGAAGGACCCACAGTTACAATACACCGTATTGGCTGGCCTGGTGAATGTCTCTACCTGTCCTTCGTGTGGGCGTCGCGCTGCCATCGCTCGTCCGCTCATCTACTCTGACCCGGCCCGCCATTTGCTTGTCTATGTTCACCCACGCTCTGATGTTCCTGAAGAAGCACGATTACTTATCCTGGAGAGGCTGCGCACTGTCTACGTGGATATTGTCGATGGTCGTTCTGCTGGTTTCGAGCAGCATGTTGGCAATGGGCAAAAGAGTAATCATGCTTTGGAAAAAGTGAAACGAAATGGTACCACCGAACATCTCCAGGCACATCAGCAACAGGAGACAGAGGTACCGCCATTGCAAGTTGTCTTTGGCTCAGATCAACTCAATGAGCTGATCAACACGACACTCAGCCAGGAAGAACGGCTCGGGCGGCTTGCCTTGAGCACACATAGTCGCAACGATGCTGAACGTGGGCAACTACTCACCATTGCACGCAAGCTCGCCTCAGAAATGGGGTGCCAGATAGAGGTAGAGTCACCTGCAGGTGAATATACCGTCTGGCTCTATGGCTCGCGCCGCCAGATTGGTGCCCTCATGCGAGAACTGGCACCTCGAGGGTAGAGGAGGTCACATTTTGATTACCATCGGTGTACTGACGATCAGCGATAGTGGAGCAAAGGGTGAACGAGAGGACACCAGCGGCGAGATTATTCGCGCTTTGGTGACACAACTACCCCACGCCGTCATCAGTGCAGGTGCGATCATCCCCGACGAACGTGCCCGCATCGAGGCTATTCTGCGTGAATGGAGCGATGACAAGCAGCTAAACCTCATCCTGACCACAGGCGGCACCGGGCTGGCTCCGCGCGATGTTACGCCAGAAGGGACAAGGGCGGTGATCGAGCGCGAGGCTCCTGGTATAGCCGAGGCTATGCGAGCGATCAGCCTGCAAAAAACCCCCTTCGGCATGCTCTCACGCGGGGTAGTTGGCACACGCGGGCGCACACTGATCATCAATCTGCCAGGCAGCCCAAAGGCCGTAAAGGAGTGCCTTGAGTATATCCTGCCTGTTTTACCGCATGCTATCAATCTGTTGACTGAAGGGCCGCGGGAACACTAACCTATGTCCAGCACAATCTATTGCGGTCACAGCGACAACGTCTTCGCCGTGTCATGGAACCCAGATGGCGTATCTGTTGCCTCCGGTTCGCGGGATACAACCGTGCGGGTGTGGAATGCCGCCACCGGCGAAGATCACTACATCTATCGCGGTCACCACAGTTGTGTACTTTCCGTGGCCTGGTCTCCTGATGGCCGGTACATCGCATCCGGAGATACCGAGGGTATCGCGCATGTCTGGAATGTAGGGGCACCCTGCGCAGAAAACCCATTTGAGGAACAGGTAACCCTCGTCACCTATCGCGGCCATACCCGCTTTGTGCGCAGCATCGCATGGTCCCATGACGGGAAGTACATCGCCTCCGGGGGCGACTATGGCGACAACACGGTCCAGGTATGGGAGGCTTGCAGCGGAAACCATATCTATACCCATAGCAGCCAATACCGGATTTTTGCCGTGGTTTGGTCCCCCGATGGCAGGTATATCTCCTCTGGCAGCTTTGATGGCACAGTCCAGGTGTGGCCATGGAATGGCGGTGGTAAATCATACATCTATCGTGGTCACACCGGCCCGGTCTATGCTGTGGCGTGGGCCCCTGGTGGGAGGTATATCGCTTCTGCCGGACATGACGCGACGGTGCAGGTGTGGCATGCAGAGCAAGGGCGAACAGCGTACCCGCAAGGGGTACTCCTACATATTTATCGCGGTCACACACTACCTGTGAAAGCCGTTGCGTGGTCTGCGGACGGCAAATACATAGCATCCGGCGGTGATGACACGACGGTGCAAGTGTGGGAAGCTATCACAGGAAAGCATATCGCCACCGCTAGCGAGCATACTAACTGGGTGCGTGCCCTGGCGTGGTCACCGGATGGGAAGTGTATCGCTTCTGCAAGTGATGCGACCGTGCGGGTATGGCGCATGTGTTGGGCCTAGACCGGCATACCTCGTTTGTCCAGCGTACCGCGCAGCAGGGAAATCTCACCATAATGTATGAAGAGATGTGAAATGCAGGCTTGCCCAATGGCCTGGACCGCTGGCATGTTCCCAATCGGTTTGACCGTCACGACTCGCTCGGAGAGTTCTGCGCCTCCATCGCTAATCCCGGCAAGATAAGACTCAAATTCTCGCCACACCTCCTCCACATACTGCATAAAGAGGGCCGGGTCCGCAATGTGAAATTTGCGCGCCTCCTCCGTTGCCATACCGGTTCCCTGTGCTCGTGGAGGCAAGCCCAGTCGCTCGTGCCAGTTACCTTCATTCCAGATGGGTGGTCGATCCTGCAAGATAAAACGCAAAATATTGTCCTCGGTGCGCACACAATGCCAGACCAGAAAAGCGATGCTATTGCCATTGCCCTCTTCCAGATGATGCCACTCGTCGGGTGTCAGTTCACTAACGCTCGCTCGCATCCAGGTATGTAGGCGTTTCTGCTCCAGGCGAAAGAAGTCGATGATGTCCATGGATACATTATCTCCTCTCGGTTTCTCTTACCTTGTTTATGATACAGCTTATGAAGCACCTCTGCAAGGGATGCCTGATAGACAGCACCTCTACCTCTGTTGACAAAGAATACTAACACTGTTAGTATTTTCTTACACGCAGACAGGAGAGAGAGAACATTATGGCTTTGAGCAGACGAGAACGCAGACATGAGCAGACGCGCCAGGAAATCAAGCAGATCGCCCGCCACCAAATGGCACAGCAGGGCACGGCCTCGCTTTCGCTCCGCGGGATCGCCGCTGAGATGGGAATGCGCGCCCCGTCCTTGTACAATTACTATGCCAGTCGCGATGACCTGGTGACTGACCTGCTCGTCGACAGCTATAGGCATCAGGCGGAAATGCTGGAACAGGCCAGCGCGTCCTGTCAGACTCAAGAGACCATTGCATGCCTGCTCGCGACCCTGCTTGCCTACCGGCAATGGGCAGTGGAGCATCCGACGGAGTTTGCCCTTATTGCAGGCACTCCTATCCCTGGCTATGTGGCTCCGATCGAACAGACGCTTCCCCTGGCACGCCGCTCCCTCAAAGTGTTGTTGGATCTCTTGCAACGTGCCTGGGATGAATGCCTGTTGCCTTCCCAACTGAGTTCACCTGAAATCGCTTCGGATACCTTCAATGACGAATTTCTCGCGTGGTGTCGTGAGCATGGCTACGCACTCACGGTGGTCGCTCTGTTCATGGAATGCTATGCCTTTCTCCAAGGGGTGATCGCATTGGAAGTCTTTGGTCATCTCCCGTTCTTTCTCAATGATCCTGTTGCCTTCTTTCGCACTGCGGTGCTCACGTGGATTGGCTACCGGACTACTGGGACGGCGACCAACCACCTGACACCAGAATAACCTTCCACAAAGCTCCCTTCTTGGCGCAAACTCTCTCTATACATTCCCCCTTTTGTCTACTTCTAACCCTTGACAAAACGCTTTTTGCCTTCTATAATACTAATATTGTTAGTATAAACTAACATATAAAGCTAAAGCGAACAGAAGAAGGAGCTATCAATGCAAGCAATGGTCTTCAACCAGTACGGTGGTCCAGAACAGTTAGTGCTTACGGACATTCCTACGCCCGTTCCACAGAACGGCGAAGTCTTAATCAAAGTACGCGCCTTGGGCATCAATCGCGCGGAAATATACATGCGCAAGGGCCTCTTTGGGGAGGTCACTCCAGTGAGTGGGATCGAATGCGTAGGACAAGTGGAAGAAGATCCAACCGGGACTCTGCAACACGGTCAGACGGTGGCCACGATTACGGGGGGAATGGGCCGCACGAGAAACGGCAGCTATGCCGAATATACCTGCGTGCCTTTACAGAACGTCTTTCCTCTCCAAACCGACCTGGACTGGGCAACCCTGGCTGCCATCCCAAAATCCTACGCGACAGCCTGGAGTTGTCTCTTTGCCAATTTGCATATAACGGCCGGCCAGGTGCTCTTTGTGCGCGGCGGAACATCAGCTCTTGGACAGGCCGCCATCAGTATTGCCAAACAGGAAGGAGTGACGGTCTTCACCTCAACCAGGAGCGAAAGCAAAGTAATGTTGCTCACCGAGCTCGGTGCTACACGCGTCCTGCTTGAGAACGGCAAGCTCAGCGAGGAGGTCCGAGCTTTCTCTCCAGACGGCATTGATGGCGTTTTGGACCTCATCGGCAATAGCACGCTGCTCAATTCGCTGCGAATGGCAAGGAAAGGTGGCCGTGTGTGTGTTGCAGGATTTCTCGGAGGCAGTGAGCCTGTCTCATTCAATTGGCTGGCAAACATGCCGTTTGGCGTCGATGTGGGTGCTTTTGCGAGCTTGCTGTTTGGAACGAAGGACTTTCCGCACTCCGACATTCCCATGCAAAAGATCGTTGATCGAGTGACTGACGGAACCTATAAGGCTCGGCCAGTGAAAGTCTTCCCATTTGAACACATTCCTGATGCCCATCGCCTGATGGAATCAAATGGCGCCAATGGAAAGATCGTTGTAGTACGCTAGAGCAGCGTTTCCCTCTTGTTCTGGGGAAATGTTGAACAAAGCCTCTCGTGATTAGTGTACCCTGCCAGTGGTGAGCCACTCAGCCCAATCAGATCGCTGATTGCCGCGTGCTACCTCGGCCGCATATTCCCAGTTATAAGGAACCTGCACATGCTCCACCTGCCAGGAGTGGAGCATCCTGCTCAGAAGAGCATAGCGAGCGTGAGGACTTCCCGACTCCATCGCATATGGAACGGGCGTCTCCATCGTGTAGGCTGGCAAACCGACGCTGCCAGGATTCACGATCAGCTTTCCTTGCGGAAGATAGACCGTTCGCGGCAGATGGCTATGCCCGCAGAGGATGACCGGTTGAGCAATAGCGGCCACACTGGCTTCGATAGCACAAGTGCTTCTCAACAAGACGCCGGAAGCTTCAACCTGTTCGAGCAAGTACGGCGAGTCGAATAAATCCCCGTGGCAGACAAATAGTTCATCTGCGACCACGACGGTTGCCGGCAAGGTACGCAACCAATTCAGGTGAGCCTCGGTGAGCTGGTCTCGTGTGTACCTCTGGGAAGAGGAAAGTTCCTCCAGGGAAGAGAACAACACGCGATCGTCGTTGCCGCAAACGCTTAGCATGCCGCGCTCGATCAGGAGATCAGCCGTGCCTGCTGGATCAAGCGGACCGGTCAGGTGATCTCCCAGATTGACGATCTGTTGGATGCCTCTGCGATCAATATCCTGCAAGACCGCTTCCAGTGCCCAGCGATTCCCGTGAATATCGGCAATGACAGCAAGAGAGAGTTGCAAGATCTTTTCTCCACTCATGGCTCTCCTCTTTCCACTGAAGGGTCGTTTCAGCATAGTGTATCATATCGCTGCTCTGCAAAAGTGCCACGTTGAGTTGGTTCAGGCAGCGTGAAGACGGTAATTTGCATATGCTACTCAGTCGGTAATGGAGCCTGCGGCTGATCAGCACCTGTCCGCGGTCTTGCATATATTTCCTCCCAGGGAATGCGAGCCTGGGAACCTAAATCACGCATGTGCATGTCATCGTTGTACTTGATGAGACGCCAATGGGGAGGTCGACCGAAAAACGCCTCTTTCTGCCAGTGAGTGATCGAGGTGTTGTGCGTGTAGAAACGTATTGGTGGCACATGCAACGTTCCCATCTTGAAAAAGTGAAGAAACGAGCCATCAATCACGCCACCGTGGCAAACAACTACTATTGTCTTTCCCTCATGTTGACGAATGATACGATCCAGGGCGGTGCCTACCCGCAGCATAAACTGACCCCAGTTTTCACCGCCAGGAGCTACTTGTTGGAAGGGGTTCTGCTCGAAATCGACATCACCAAACTTTTCCCGCACTTCTTGTGCATGCATGCCGTCCGCTTCACCGGGACGTAATTCCTGTACTTCATTGTCCCACACAATGGGCAGACCCAGGGCAGGAGCAATGATCTCAGCAGTTTGTTTAGCACGGAGAAAGGTGCTGGCGATCAGTACATCGGCAGCGATCTCGTGAGTAGCCGCCAAACGGTCTCGCAGGTGTTCAGCTTGAGTGATACCAAAGGGAGTGAGACCCGTGTCTCCTATCATATCCTGCACAGCAGCTATAGCCTCGGCATGGCGGATGAGGTAAAGATGTGTCATGAATGATACTGTCCTTCTAGATCGTTCCATAGTCCTATTGTATCACCTGGGTTAACTCTTCTAGTGCCTGTTTCCTCGTCGCCTCCGGCTGCTCGTTTCTTTTTGCAGTGGGCTGGGCAGCCCACTGCAAAAAACCCTCTTGCGAACCACCGAAGGTGGTGAGAAGTCCTCAAGAGTTACGTGATTTAACAGAGGTTAACATATGCATAAAGTATGGTTAATGCCTGCATGTTACGGTATGGATGTGATGATAATGGGATGTGTCTGCATCCTCTCGTAATCCGAAGAATAAATGGTCCCTCCTCAGGTAAGATATAATAGTGAGGAGATCGAATGAAAATCCTGACCAATAGGTCCACGCTACGAGTCGTGGACTATGTGGTTGATGATACCTCGGAGCAAAGCTGTGGGACGTAAGATTCTGGTCGTGGACGATGAACCTGTGCTGGTCGAGACGATGGCCTATAACCTGGAACAGGCAGGCTATCAGGTGACGACAGCGATCGATGGGGCCAGTGCCTTGGAGGCAGCGCGCCGAGAGACACCGGACCTGGTCATCCTGGATATCATGCTGCCCGAAATGGACGGCTTGGAGGTGTGTCGCCTGTTACGCCGCGAGAGCAACACCGCTACCACACCCATCATGATGCTCACGGCCAAAAGTGAGGAAATTGATAAAGTGGTCGGCCTGGAAGTTGGGGCTGATGACTATGTCACCAAGCCCTTTGGCCGTCGTGAGTTGCTGGCGCGGGTGCGTGCCTTGCTGCGCCGTGCCGACTATCCTGCTTCGACTGAAGAACACCATGCTTCACAAGGTACAACTGAAGACGCTGCGCGCAAGAATAACGAACTGGTGGCCGGTCCTCTACGGATTGACCTGGCCGGCAGGCGCGTCTATTGCCGGGGACAAGAATTAGACTTGCAGCCTAAGCAGTTTGAATTGCTCGTCTATCTGGTCCGCAATCGTGGGACCGTATTGACCCGTGACCAGGTGCTCTATAACGTGTGGGGCTACGACTATGCCGGTGATACACGCACCGTCGATGTCCATATTCGCTGGCTGCGCGAGAAGCTTGAGGAGGACCCGGCCAATCCACGCTTGATCCAAACCGTGCGCGGCGTTGGTTACGTTTTCCGATGGTGAGCAAACCTCGTGTGATATTATAATGAGTAACAACATATGTTAAACAATGTATATTAAAGGAGCCCTTTTTGACATCCGTAACCACCAATCTCGTACTTGCCCCTGACGCCTCAATCGATCTTCACATGCATACGAACTATAGCGATGGACACTGGCCTGCCGAACAACTCATCAACTACCTGGTTGCCGAAGGCTTCGCCCTGGTCGCAGTCACTGACCATGACCTTGTCGATACAGTTGCCGGTATTCAGCAATTGGCCGCTAAACAGAACCTGCCTGTACTCGCCGGTGTAGAGATGAGTACAGAGTGGAATGGCAAGATGGGTCATGTGCTTTGCTACGGCTTTGACCCGGAGCATAACTATCTGAGCGAAGTTGCTAGCTCCGTTGAACGCCTCCAGTTGGAGAACACCCACCAGGTCAACGAAGAACTCCAGCGCAAAGGCTATACCTTCCCACGCCAGGAGGAGGTCCTGGCTCAGAGTGGCGGTAAGCTGTTCCGGCCGTCTGACAACATTCGCCTCTTGCATGAACATGGGTATGCTGCCGATGGGCGAACAGGCTTGCAAATGATTCGCGAGGCAGGCTTTCACTCTGTTTTGGCAGATATGGCAGAAACTGTCGATGCAGCTCACCGCAGCGGCGCTGTCTGTCTAATCGCCCACCCTGGGCGTCAGGAGCATGGGTTCACCTTCTATGACCTGACATTACTGGATCAGGTACGTAGCGAGATTCCTCTTGACGGCATCGAAGTTTACCACCCCTACCACAAGCCCGAGATGGTTGCAACTTACCTGGAATATGTACATAAGCACGACTTGCTGCTCAGCACGGGCTCCGACTCGCACAGCCTTCCCGGTCGCATGCCTGTGAAGCATCGCGCCGAGATCAGTCGGGAATTGCTGGAGCGTGTGGGGATACATGTCAAGTACCCCATGCATAGAATGCAGGGGCTTGCAGATAGCCCTTCACCGAACTGACGATTATTCCGGCAGTTCTCAGGCCCCGCAATAGGCCGCTTGACTTCACGGCCCGTTGGAAGCTGGCTTAACATTTTTACACAGCAAAGCCATTAGTTGCTGAAACCCATATGTTACTGTTCAGGTGCAAGCCGTTGCTCCCCGCTTCCAGGGAGTGCCTAAGCACCTTTAGTATATCAGGGGAGTCTAGACTTTGATTGAATATTAACGTTTCGAGTACTCAACAATTGAATACTGGCTGCGGCCAGCCTCTCATTCCTCCCAATGCATAGAATGCAGGGGCCTCCTGAAAGGACGATGGTGAGTAGGGGCCGATTATGCACATTGACAAATTAATACGGACATGCCATTGGATTTGCCGGTGGGTTTGCCGGTGGCCGATAAATCGGCGTGGGCACGTAATCGGCCCTACACGGTGTCCGGGGTATTTCGTTAATGTCCATGATCGTGCCCATCGTCGATTTATCGGTCCCCCTACGCTGTTGGTCGGACCAGGGTCCACCCACCATCTTCCAGACGCTCAACCAGACCTTCGCGCTCCAACTTGAGAAGATGAGCCTCCACCGACCATGCTGCCACTCCATGTAGGCGTGGATCAACGTCGGTATAGATTTGCTGCACCAGTTGGGGGATAGTCGCGCCAGGTGGCAGCACCTCTAACGCCTGCAATACCTGCTGCTCACGCTGCAGACGATGGGCGATGTACTCAGCCAATTTTGCTTGTGCATCCCCAATGGTCGGCCCATGAGCAGGAACGATCTCGGCTATATCTATCTCTTGTAAACGCTTGAGCGTGTTGAGGTAAACCTCCATATCACCTTCCGGCGGTTTGATGACCACAGTACCCACGCCGGCGATGACATCTCCGGCGAAGAGCGTTTTTGTTTTTTCAAGCAGGTAGCAGAGATGGTCGAAACGATGGCCAGGGGTGTGAATGGCACGTAACGTATCATCACCTATGGGAAATGTTGCGCCGTCGGCAATTTCCTCATCAGTCATCGGCACGCCCTTCCGACTGAAGGCATAGACGGGTGCGCCTGTACGTTCCCGTAGCGCAACAGCTCCATCTATGTGGTCGTGGTGCCCATGGGTGATAAGGATGCGGCGAATACCGCCCCGGCGCGCACCTTCTTGTACGAGAGCATCGAGATAGGCTGCGTGATCAACCGCCGGATCAATGACAATTGCGCCATCAACCCCACTACCCAGCAGAATAGTATTTGTGCCCGGCCCCGTCATGATCGATGGATTAGGGGCCAGGATGATTGTGTACGGATTTGGCATGGATTGTGCTCCTGGTACCCGGTAGAGTGCCGATTTATCGAGCACGTGGGCAGGTCCACGATAAATCGGGACCCTACTGCATTCTGACGATATTGTCTGGAACATCCCAACCAGAGTTGGGGTCGTCGGGCAGGTACACACGCGGCTTGCCATCCTCCGTTATCACCACTGGCATCCTGGTTGACACATAGCGCGTGACGGTGGACTCGAGCGCCTCTTTCACATTGGTAAATTTTGCCAGGTCGCGCAACTGGTGAATAGTGGCAAAGACGAGTGGAAAGTCGCCGCTCTGGTAGCGTGCCAATGCTTCAGCTGGCTAAATCCACACACCCGCGCTCGTCTCCAGGCGATCATATGCAGCCTCCTGCTCTACAGGAGCTGTTGTGAGGAAGAAGTGTGTGTCGTAGCGCTTGGGCATGACCTCGGGCGTAATCCAGTGTGCGAAGTAACCCAGGTGGTCGGTGGCCAACGTCAACTGTTCAGCGTGTGCCATCTCGACCAGTGAGCCTTTGCGCTGGTTGAAGGCCTGCCGATATGCATTAAAGCATGCAAGGTTCTCCTCAGTGAAGGTGAGCATGACCGACACCCGGTAGGCAAGCAGCACGCCTGCCTCCTCAAAGAGCTCGCGGATCGCTGCAGTTCTCGTTCCAGTGCCAAGGGCAGTACAACCTTCCGGGTCTGCTGCAGATGGCGCAACAGGGGTACAGATGTCTTCCGTCTCCTCTGTCTTGCAATCATCCACCGAGATGGAGCCACCCGGAAAGACGTACACATCTGGCATAAAATCACTCTGGATGACCCGTCGTACCATAAATACTTCCAGGGCATGCCCTGAAGCATGGTCGCGCAGTAACATGACCGCCGAGGCTAATCTGGGCTGAACCGGCATTACGTTTTTCTCCTCTGCAAGTACCTTCTCATTAGAGAGAAGCGAAGAACTGCTCGACACGTACTGGTAGTCCTGGTACTACCCGCGAAGGCAATGTCACTTGCCCCCGAAAGACACCGAGCGAATGATATGTGCTACTACCCTCTAACACCAACACCTCAATGCTGCGTTTCTCAGGATTGACGATCCAATACTCGGGTACCCTCGCACGAGCATATTTCTCATACTTGCTTAACCGATCATAAGGTGCGGTGCCCGGCGAAGCAACCTCTACGACTAGGTCAGGAGCACCAATCACGCCGTCCTCCGTCACTTTCTCAAGCCCTGCATTCAGCACCACTAGGACATCAGGCTGGAACACTGTATCTGGTGCCAATTCGACATCGAATGGAGCCATGTACACCTCTCCCAGGCCAGAAGTTTGGATGTGAGTTCGCAGGTACGCGAAAAGCTCACCAACTGTCTTTTGATGTGATCTACTCGGTGATGGCATAAGAAGCAGCACTCCATTCACAATTTCATATCGCCTGCCATCCACTGGAATGGCTCTATAGTCGCTGTAGGTCCATTCTCCTTGCCTGGGGCCTGGAACCCAATCAGCGAGGGTAATCATTGGCGGTTTCTCAGATGTTGTTGTCATAGTGGCCTTGCCTTTCATATCGAGGGCACGGGTATAGTTAGAACACGAATATACCTACAAGAAACCATACCTGATTGCCACTTGTCAATCCCTAATGGCTTTCGGTAGCGTATCCTTTGCTAAGGGTCGAATTCGTTGGATCAGATTTCAAGCTCAATTATGAACCATAAAAAACTGCACCCTTAGCAAAGGATACGCTACCTGGCTTTCTTGCTCTTTACGCACATTTGCTCTTATGGTACAGTAGGCCCAGATAACACTGTATCCTTTATAGAAAGGAGACTCCACATGAAACTTGCAACCTTTTCTACCCCGTCTATCCCAACTCCGGGCTTAGGGCTTGTACAGGATGATGAGATTGTCGATGTTGACCTGGCAGCGCGGGCGCTCAATCTGATCCCGCCCGATTCGATGCTTGAGTTGCTCGACCTCCAGCAACAGGGCATGTACGAACTGCACCAGATTCTGAACAAAGCGGAGGGTTGTCGCTTCACCGAGGTAAAGACGTTCAGCGAGATTGGCGCGGCGCATAGACTCGCTGATGTGCACCTCCTCGCCCCCATACCGCGACCACGCAAAAACATCATGTGCCTGGGCTTGAACTATGCCGAGCATGAGAAAGAGTCGGCAGCGGCGCGTGGACGGAGTTCGGCACTACCGGAATATCCCATCTTCTTCACCAAGGCACCTACGACTGTCAATGCCCCTTACGGCAATATCGTCATTGATCCAGCGGTCTCGCTAGAGGTTGATTGGGAAGTTGAGCTGGGCGTGATTATCGGCAAAACGGGCAAGAATATCCGCGAGGAGGATGCACTCTCATATGTTTTTGGTTATACGGTTATCAATGATGTTACGGCCCGTGATCTTCAAAACCGGCATAGGCAGTATTTTAAGGGCAAGAGTATCGATGGCTACTGCCCGATGGGGCCGTGGATTATTACTGCCGATGAGATTGCCAATCCGCAGCAACTGGACTTGCGCCTGCGCGTGAATGGTGTGACCAAGCAAGAGTCTAATACGAGTACGATGATCTTCTCGGTGCGCCAGATCATTGCTGAGCTGTCCTGCGGTATGACGCTGGAGCCGGGTGATATCATTGCAACGGGCACGCCCAGCGGGGTTGGTTTTGCACGCACACCACCCGAATTTCTTAAGCCGGGCGATGTGATGGAGGCGGAGGTCGAAAGGGGTGGGGGTGTTGAGGAATGCGGTGGTTGGGTCCGCCTGATTGCCACTAGGCTATTTCAACATCTGACATTTTAAGGTAAAATTGAAGGAGAGGAAAATACAGCAAGGGAAGGAAATTGCTATGCTAACGGAATATATGCGGGCAGCTCTGAGGAAAGCACAATATGAGATTTTGCCCGATGATGGCACGTTCTATGGAGAGATTCCTGGCTTCGATGGGGTGTATGCGAATGCAGATACCCTTGAAGGATGCCGGGATATGTTGGAAGAAGTGTTGGAGGAGTGGATCTTGTTACGGGTTTTCAAACATCTCCCACTGCCTGCTGTTGATGGCTTAGATCTAACGATCAAGGAAGTAGCCTGATGCCACCTCTCGGTCCAATTAAGCGGAAAGACTTGATCTACTTTTTTAAGGCGGTTAGGCTTTGAAGGTCCTTATGCCGGGAGAAGACATCAGTTTATGATCAGAGGAACTACGACCTTGTGGATACCTAATCCGCATCAAGGGGACATTGGTGAGGGGTTTCTCATCAGAATATTGAAGCAGGCAAAAATTGACAGAGGCGAATGGGAAGAGCTTTAAGCTCTAAGTAGAGGGAGCAAAGGGGGAGTTGGTCGATGGCGGACCACATCGGGCAGCAGTTTGGGCAGTACCGGCTGATCCGTTTTCTGGGACATGGGAGCTTTGGTGAAGTCTACCTGGGGGAGCATGGGCATAAGCAAACCCTAGCGGGGGTCAAGCTGTTGCAGGCACGATTGACGCCCGAGGACCTGAAGGAGTTTATTAACGAGGCCAGCACGACGTTTCGCCTGCAACACCCCAACATTGTGCAATTGCTGGACTTTGGCCTTGGTCCCGACAATACCCCGTTCCTGGCGATGGCCTATGCCCCCAACGGCACACTGCGCCAACGACATCCCAAAGGGACACGCCTTCCCCTGGAGACGATCATCGCCTATGTCAATCCGATTGTAGCCGCCTTGCAACATGCCCATGATGAGCGGCTGATCCATCGTGATGTTAAGCCGGAGAACATCTGCTGGGTCCCAACAACGAGGTCTGGCTCAGCGACTTTGGCATCGCTGCCGTGGCCCATAGTACGCGCTCGCTCAACACCGAACAATCCGGGGGAACCGTTCCCTACATGGCCCCGGAGCAAATTCAGGGCAAGCCGCGCCCGGCCAGCGACCAGTATGCGCTGGGTATCATAGTCTACGAATGGCTCTGCGGCTCACGTCCATTTAATGGTACAAACTGGGAGATAATTTCTCAGCATATGTCTACACCCCCATCGTCCATACGAGAGAAGGTGCCAGCGATCTCGGCTGACGTAGAGCGCGTGGTGCTGACGGCGCTGGCTAAAGACCCAAAGGAGCGTTTCGCGAACATTGCAGCCTTCGCCAGGGCATTGGAACAGGCGTATCAGCCGAAACCACCAAAACCGTCGGCAGGAACCACTTTGCTCACCTATCGAGGCCATTCTGATAAGGTATGGGCAGTGGCGTGGTCGCCGGATGGTAGGCATATCGCCTCCGGCGCTCTAGATGGGATCGTCCAGGTCTGGGAGGCTGTGACGGGGCATCTCATTCTTACCTACTCGGGTGGTTCAGCTGGGTTAGTAACATGGTCGCCTGATGGCTCACGTATTGCCTCTATCTCTCTGTTGGAAAAATCCAGCTATGTGCAGGTATGGAACGCAGCTACAGGACAGAATCTGCTTACTTGTAGTGATATGTACGATGATGTAATAGTAGTATTGCCAAAGCCCCTAGCATGGTCTCCTGATGGCACACGCTTAGCCTCAGCAGGCTACGATACAGTATACCTGTGGGATGCAGCAACAGGCCAGGAATTGCTCCACTATAATTCACTTTTGGTATCTTCATTAGCATGGTCTCCTGATGGTCGGCGTATTGTTTCTTCTAGGAATGGGACGGTCCAGGTCTGGAATACTGGCTCGGGAGCGACACTGCTCACATATCTTGGCCATTCCGATAGGGTGTGGGCAATGGAATGGTCACCTAATGGCAGGCGCATCGCCTCGGGGAGTTATGATCAGACGGTGCAGGTGTGGGATGCAGCCACGGGAGCCGCCCTGCTCACCTATTGTGGCCATGCCGATATGGTGCATACAGTGGCGTGGTTGCCCGATGGCAGGCGCATCGCTTCCGGCTCGTTGGATAACACGGTGCAAGTGTGGGACGCGGCCACAGGGGCTGTCCTACTCACCTATCGTGGGCATTCTAGTGATGTAAATGCGGTAGCGTGGTCGCCTGATGGCAGGCGCATCGCCTCGGGGAGCGTTGATAAGACCGTGCAGGTGTGGCAGGCGGTGTGAGATGATGAAAGTATACTTCTTGCGAAGATGAAATTACTTTATCGCAACAGTTTGTCGCTGCTTGACAATGGATGCTGCTTGTGGATATCATCTGGTGAGGGAGCGTACACGAAGAGGAATACACGAAAACTTGAGACATCGATATTGACGCGATTGCACGACAAATGAAGACGTTAGGTGTCATCAACTCATTTACAGAGATGAGGCGTTTTGTGGTGTTCTGACGGCTTCTCCCCTAGGACAGAACTTCATTTTCCCCCACAGCCGAGCTCCACCGAATTTTGTCATCGCACCGTATCCACAACGTTTTATGATCCATGTTCAACGAAAGGATTGAGAAAGATGCAGATTCGTGTTGGGTTATTACAGATGGCCGACTGTGGTCCCCGGAAGCAAGATCTCCAGGCCAAGGGAGAAGCGTATTGCCGTAGAGCAGCAGCGATGGGAGCGGATATCGCGCTCTTTCCCGAATTGTGGTACCTTGGTTCCCATCATTTCGTCGACCCCTCCTGGAGTAACGAGTACGAGATCTGGAGGGGAAAGAACCGGTGGAGCAAAGTAGAGCGGCATCCAGACCAAGAGTTTGCCGAGGGGATTCAACGCTGGCATGCCCAGGCGATAGGCAGAGATGATCCGTATATAACGCACTTTCAGCGGTTAGCACAGGAATTGCAGATGGCCATCGCCCTCACTTACCTGGAACGATGGCCAGGAGGACCACGCAATACGGTGTTGCTGATTGATCGGTATGGAGAGATGGTGTTGACCTACGCGAAGGTCCATACGTGCGACTTCGATCCGGTCGAAGGGACGTGTACGCCGGGAGACCGGTTTCTGGTGTGTACGCTGGATACGAAGCAAGGACCAGTGAAGGTTGGTGCCATGATTTGCTATGACCGGGAGTTTCCAGAGAGCGCACGTATCCTGATGCTCGGAGGAGCAGAGTTGATTCTAATTCCTAACGTTTGCGAGATGGAGCTCAATCGCTTGGGCCAGGTGCGTGCCAGGGCCATCGAGAATATGGTTGCTGTTGCCTTGACCAACTATGCCATTCCTGATGCCAATGGGCATTCCATCGCCTTTGATCCGATAGCCTTTACCGAGAAAGGTTCTCGTGATAGCCTTATCATTGAAGCCGGTGAACACGAAGGAGTCTACCTGGCATCCTTTGATCTGGATGCGATACGGGAGTACCGAGCGCGCGAATCGTGGGGCAATGCCTTCAGGAAGCCGCATCGCTATGGCTTGCTGGTAGAGCAAAAGGTAGAGGACCCGTTTGTGCGTGTGAACATCCAGGGCGAAGCCTATCAGAGCAACAAGAGGTAGTCCAGAACAGCATGACTGCTTTCAGATCGGTCATGCTGCTCTGATAGATGCAGGATTAGACCCGGACCTCTTCACGGATCCAGGAGGGCATGACGCCCCAGAGGTTGAGGGCCCCCGGGCGTGAATGCCAGAGACGCGGAGGCGTCGTCGCTTCGCGGTCGTGGTATGGTTGCAGTTCAGAGGATAGCTCGATATGCGCGCCTTCTGCATCCGCGAAGCGCAAAAAAAGGTCATTACCAGCACCATGACGGCCTGGTCCCCAAAGGATCGGCGTCTGCTCATGAGCCAGGTAATCAGCCCATGCCAGCACTTCTGGCCCTGGAGCGATGCTGTAGCCGATGTGATCGACATCCTGGTTACCCTTTATGAGCATGATCGTGTGATGGTCGTCATTGCAGCGCAGCCAGACACATTCACGCAGCAGCCAATCAGAGATATCGAAACCGAGCGCTTCTGTGTAAAACTCGACCATCGCTTCCAGGCGCGTCGTTTGCAGCGCGAGATGTTGCAGACGTCGCGGACGCTGAAGTGTGCGTCGTCCTCTGCTCGTAGCAGGCAACGGTGCGAGAGCATCATCGGGAGCGACAGATATGCCAATACGGTTGCCATCGGGATCATTAAACCAGAGCGTATTGCTCATCTTGCCATAGTCATCACGTTCCCCTAATGTCAGCTCGACACCAGACTGTTTGAGACGAGCAGCAAAGGCAGCAAGCTCGGCATTCGTGCCAACCTCGAAAGCCATGTGGTGAAGGCGCGTGCGTGGTGTTGGAACGCGCATATTACTCGTGCCTGGTCGTGTATCATTGAATAAACCCAGGCAGGGCCCTTCATCGCCTAGCGACAGAAATACATTTGCATTTTCAAATTCAAGCTCCTGGCCAGATGTACCAGGTTCAGCGGCCAGCAAATCAAATCCCATAACCTGGCGGTAAAATCGTGCCTGTGCTGCTACATCCGTCGTCCATAAACCGATATGTGCCAATCGCTCGACTTTCACCTTCTGAATCTGCTGCTCAGTCATCGCTCTCTGCCTTTCCGATAGCCTTTGTGGACCGATAGCGAAATTTTCACAAAATAATGGGGGTATGAAGTGGGTTGTACGTAGGCCGATAAATCGGCCCCTACGGCTTGGCCATCATGTCCGCAGTATTTCGTTAACGTTCATAATCGGTCCATACGGATATCCACGCTTGCCCGTAAGGGCAATGACATTTCGAGGTACATCATACACAGCAACAGAGAGCAGGTCAACGAAATCACCCGAAGGTCCCAGAAAACTTCTCGCGACACTGAAGTGCCGGCACGAAATGGCCGCACTTCAGTATCCGACATGGAACAAAGAGCGCACTCCCAACACTTTCCACCCACTGCATATACACCGACCACATAGCCTCACATTCCACACATCAACGGCTTATACGCAGTTGCCAACCCCACCCCGCACACTCACCTCTCGCAGAACATAGCGCTTGACAGACGTACTGTTCTACAAGGTGTCCGCACACCGGCACTTCACTACCGCGACAAGGCAACGGTACCAAATCTCGATTTGTTCTTACACTTCTATCATAATCCGGTATCATATGATCCAGGTTAAGAAAGCATGGAGATTTGGTTAAGAAAGGGGAAATTCATTATTGAATTCTTAACCTCTTTATAGATACATTTATCTATCGATATATAGGTGAGCATTTCCAAAGATCTCCCACCATAACTATTCAGGTCTGCTTGTTCTTGCGCTGTCGAAGGCGACGGAGTGGGGAAGGTGCGAGGGCACCTCGCGCTCCGGCAAGGGGACTGCGTCCCCCTGCACCCCCTGTATGGAGTACCAACCTCGTGACCCTCGCTGTGTACGTACATCGTATCCCTTGTAGGTGCAGCAGCGGCTCTCCTCCAGAGGGTACGATGTGGGTAACCCATTCACCCCCTGCTGAGTAGTTACCTCTCACCCAAGGAGTGTTGGGGTGGGAGGTCTTTGGAAATGCTCACGAGTGCTCTTGTTCTTCCCTCTCTATCTCGACCTGTACCTTGCCACGCAAGACATTTGCTGCAGTGGTATGAGCGGGTGGGTCCCACTCGAAACTTACTTTCTGCCGCTTGATGGGCATATCCGCTTGTAGCCTGTCCCAGCGGTTCTCACGCGCCATGCTGATCTGCACATTCTGCTCATCCACCTCCAGGCGGCGCGAAATCGCCGTAAGCAAGTCAGCCTTAATCAGTTCGAGCAACTCTGGACTCAGCTTGATGCGGTCCTGCACCAGCACCACCTTCAACCGTTCTTTTGCCAGTTGCCCTGGTGCCTGCTTCTTGCGACCGGATATAAACTCGAAAACACCCATAATTGTTGACCCCTTTTCAGGATGGCTAAGAACGTACACGTCTCTCAGCCAGCGCTGGACCAAATCCCATCAATCTCCGCAGCCGCTCCACCAGCGTTGGTGCTTCTGCTACCTCGTCGAGGGGAACCTCATCGCCCATAATGCGATGTGCTGCATTGATGAATGCCCGCCCAGAGCGTGAGCGTTTGTCATAGACGACCGGTTCGCCTTTATTAGTAGCAATTATGATCAGATCGTCTTCAGGAACAATGCCGAGCAGGTCAACACCCAAAACCTCCAATACATCCGTCACATCCATCATATCACGACGTCTCACCATTTCAGGACGCAGGCGGTTCACGATCAGGCGCGGCTCTGGCTTACCCGCCGCCTCCACCAGACCGATGATGCGATCAGCATCACGTACCGAGGCCATCTCTGGGTTCACCACGATGATTATCTCATCTGCACCAACGATGGCATTGCGGAACCCTTGCTCAATACCGGCAGGAGAGTCGATCACCACGAACTCGAACTCTCGACGCAGTTGTTGGCAGAGTTGTTCCATTTGGACACTGTTGATGGCATTCTTGTCGCGTGTCTGGGCTGCCGGAAGCAGGTAAAGTTCCGGCAGACGCTTATCCTTGATCAACGCTTGTCGTAGGCGACACTGTCCCTCCACAACATCGACGATGTCATACACGATGCGATTCTCTAACCCCAGGACGGCATCGAGGTTTCGCAGGCCGATATCTGAGTCCACGACAGCGACTTTCTTGCCTTGCATCGCCAAAGCAGTACCCAGGTTCGCTGTCGTCGTCGTCTTGCCAACGCCACCCTTCCCTGACGTGATAGTGATCACTCGGCTGTCCATATACGCTCTCTCCATAACCTGGCGGGGGCAAGCCCCGCTACTACATTTCTGTTGCCATCTATAAACATCGTGCGGGATATATTGGCGGGCTTGCCCCTGCCAGATCCCGCTCACGCCAAGTCCTCACACTTCCGCAAAACCAATAGTTCGCCTATTCTATTTTCGTGGTGCGCGGCGATTGATCCAGGCCTCAACAACGATCTGCCCCTGCTTGATGGCAGCAACCTCCGGTCGGGGTTGGACATCGGAGCCTTCCGGTGGTCGCGAGAGCAGGTGGGCGATACGTAACTGAACTGGGGCCAGGTGGAGCGAACACACCAGGGCATGCTCATTATCGGGGTAACCGGCATGCACCAAACCGCGTAAGGCTCCCCATACGATGATATCCCCACCGGCGACAATCTCTGCCCCAGGGTTGACATCACCCAGCACAACGACATTACTCCTATGCTGTATAGCTTGACCAGAACGCACGGTACGCCGCAAGAACAGGGTATCATCTGACTCTCGCGGGTCGCGCTGAACCTGCACCGTATCATTTGTGCTACTCATGTCAATAGAGGGAAGAGCCTCGATTTCACTCTCCTTTTGCACCTCTACAACTTGTTCCCATGGCATGACCGACATTTGATAATGTGCGAGCAGGTCTTCGAGCTGTGTACGTTCGCTTACTCGCAGCGTTCGATAACTGGTATCAACAGCCAGCGCAGCACCACGGAAAAAGCCAGGCGCTTCCGCAAGCCGTTCAGAAAGCGCGTTCAGCAATTCGCCAAAAGGGGTTTCCGGTTCGAGGGTTAAAAGCAAGCCGTTACGTGTACCCTTAATTGCAATGTATCCCTGCACAGACTGCTTCTCCTCCCTTTCTGATCTGCCCTGTGCTTCTGCCGGGTTTCTATCCAAGGTAGCCCCAATCCCAAAATATTCAGATACACAACATAACAACATACAGTATAAGCATCCAGGCCTCAAAACGCAAGGAATCAGGTACTTTGTACCTTTGGAGCCCAAATAACCTTCATTAATGCCGAAGATGGCTGGATGCTCGTCGCTCTGGGGGCAGGAGCAGGCTCGGAAGCGGTTGCTGTCTACCACACAACCGACAGCGGACAGACGTGGACAAAAGCCTCAAGTACTAATCCGCCTATCGAGACTACACCGGGCGGGCTACCACTGGGCGGAGACAAAGGCGGGTTAAGCTTCCTCAACGCATCCACTGGCTGGGCGACCGGAGCCGAACCCTCTAACACTCCCTGGCTCCATTTGACCCATGATGGAGGCGCCATGGTGGATTGGACGACGATGTAATGAGGACTTGTTTCAGACCACAACTTCAAGTGTCCTGCCCAATGCTTGGACATAGCGTCACAGCATATTGAGGGTATACGCATCGTAGCCACACTTCTCAATACGGGCCACTTGTGCCTGGGAAACGCCTAAGCGTCTGGCGAGTTCTGCCTGGGTCAGCCCTGTCGAAGAGCCTGTTTTTTTGCACCGACCCTGGGATAGCGAGTGGCCAACCAGGCCAGGTGGGTGAGCACTCGTGCTGGGCCCTGGTGCTTGAGCCGGTGCAGCACTCCCTCCAGCCAGTGAGCAGGCAATCGGCCTCCTGCTGCCTGCACCGCCTGCCCGATGTCGTTGATATATTCGGCGGCATGCGCAAAATCGAGAATGCGGACCGCATCCGCACGGTGGTAATCCACCAGTCCTTGCAGCCACTCCGCGCCATCTTGCACCGCGCACACCTCAGTGGCCCGTTCCAGTCCTCGTCGATGCGTTTCGACCAGCGTTGCTTGCTCAAAACTCGCTGCATCACAGAGGCGCGAGCAGTACGAGAGGTGCTGTGTGCAGACCTCCCCTCGCGAGTTGCGCGTGACCTCCCCGATGGCCAGCGTCTTGACTTCGGCCCACTCGCCTCCGACCAGATGCACCATCGCTCCATCCCCACTCATCGCTTGTTTCTCCGCTCCCGCAGGCGCTTGGGGCGCCTGCTGCTTGAGGCGCTCCTCCTCACGCTCACACACCGCCAGTGCTGCCTCCCCGCTCGCCAGGGTGGCTCGGTGGGCCGTCGCCTTGCTCACCCGCACGCCCAGCAGGTCTTGCAGCAACTCCTGCGCAGCCTCAAAAGACATCCAGCAGGCCAGCCGCACCAGGGTTTCCTCCCCACGCGGCGTCAGCCCTCCCGCCAGCAGTCCTAACTGCTCATCCAGGGGGAAAAAAGCCCACCCCACAGGTCGGGCAGGTGCCATAGGTGCGCGTCAACTTGACCGCTTCTCCTCCGGTCGTTTGGATGTAGCGCGTCTGCTCCCCACGTGCCCACAACGGCTGGCCGCAGGTCGCACACCTGGGACGCTCCTCCTGCGAGAGCTTACTCCAGTCCTCACCCGGCTGCACCAAGTCCTGGATCAGTTGGGCCCGCAACTGGTTGATCTGCTCATCCACTGCCGCTTCGATCTCGGCCCACGTCGCGTGCGGGTGCTCTTTGCGCCATTGGGTCATCCCCAGCACATCTCGCAGTCCTGCACTCACCTGTTGCATCTGCTCACTGCGCTCCCGTTTGTTCTTCTTGGCTTTCATGCTCACTTCTCTTTCTCCTCGCTTTTTCCCCTAGTTTACCACCTCCCGCCTTTGTGCAAAAAAATGAAACGCACCCGAGCCTGCTGTTCAGTTTGACAAACAAGCTATTTTAGTTTATACTATGGTTAATCACGATAGAGAGGTACTTCTTAGGATTTTGTGCCTAAGCCGTACCTTTTAGTTTTTTAAGCCTCAAATTCTCTCCAACTTCTTTTTTGATCTATTGAGAAAGATCATTTTCCCAGGGGCTACTTTATTAAGTAGTGATGAGTATTTCCTTTCATTAGGGATGAGTAGACGCTCCAACTTATCCTGCTTCCTTAAGTACTCAACTAGACAGAAAAAGTCACCATCACCTGTAACGGCTACAGCCTTATCATAGTTTGGATATTCTATCATTGTGTGTAACACGAGTTCTGCATCACAGTTCCCTTTAACTTTCCCATCAACGCCTCTAAATGTTGGTTTAAAGATGAGTTTGTAGCCTGCTTTTTCTAGAAAAGTATATAGTTTTTGGTTTTCAGCAAGCCACCCTAGGAATAAATAAGCCTGAGTGACATGATACCTGTCTTTGAGGTATATTCTAAATCTGCTGAAATCTAAGGACCAACCCAGGTCTTTAATCGCTAAATTCACATTCTGGCTATCGATAAAGGCATAATTATTAGCTGCATCAGATTTAGACTTATCCATTATGGGCATAAACTAAAAGCTCCTACATACGATATGACGTTATAAGTGAGTTTAATGAAGAGATTATAGTGAATGTCTTTGAAATTTGCAATAGCGGAAATGCAGAGAGATCTGGTACCATACGACTGATATCTGCTTATAACCTGAGAAAAAGGCTAGTGCCGCCCTTTTGGGACGGCACTGTTACTCCTTCTACACATGGTAGATGAGCTATCTTCTGTATGAATCAGATCTCAAATAGTGCCAGAAGTCAAGTACAACCCCCCTAACTTTCAGGGCTGTTGCAAAGTCCCCGTGTGCCGCTTTTGGCGGAGGAGAGATAGAAGGGAGCGAGGACACCTCGCGCTCCGCCAGGAGGCTGCCGCCCCCTGGACCCTTGCTTCTTCCCGAACTTGCAACAGCCCTGCCCTAACTTTGGGAAATTCCCAACTTTCCTTCCCGACCAGGCTGCCTTAGCGGCCGCCTGGCTAATTTATATGCTGCTACCATAAAAAGTTGGCCAAGGGGGCCTACCCTCCCAACTCCCCTCTCCTCTCCAGCAGCTTCCCGATACGCTCCTCCTGAGCAACCAACTTCTCGCGTTCCTTCTCGACAACCTCCGGCTTCGCCCTCGTCACAAAAGCCTCGTTCGCCAGTTTGCCGTAGATGCGAGCAATCTCCTGCTGCGCCAGCGCAATCTCCTTGTCGAGCCGCTCCAACTCCTTGCCGATATCGAGCATACCAGCTAGCGGGAGGTAGATCTCCACCGAACCGGCCAGCAGACTCATCGACTGCTCTGGCTTCTGTGCAAGCTGCTCATGCAATTGTGGTGGCTCTGTGCGCGCCAGGAACTGGATGAGTGGGGACTGCGCCTCTAACATTGCCACCAGGTTGCCAGCAGCCATAATCACCGGAATGCGCCGTGCTGGCTCCACATCCACCTGGTTGCGAGCATCGCGGATACGCACAATGATCTCTTGTAGCAGACCAAACTCTCGCTCTGCTTCGTCGTCAATCGCCTGGGTATTGGCTTGCGGCCAGGGCGCAACAATCAGGGCCGAGGCGGGCCAGAGCGCCTGGTTTGGCTCGCTGGTGCGATAGAGGTGCTGCCAGAGTTCTTCGGTGACGAAGGGCATGAAAGGGTGCAGCAGGCGCATGCTCTGATCAAGCACTGCTCGCAGGATACCAGCTGTGGCATGATGTGCCTGCTCGTCGCCCTGCATCTGCACCTTTGCGATCTCCACGTACCAGTCGCAATAGTCCGACCAGAAGAAATCGTTGATCTGGCGACCGGCCTCACCAAGCTGGAACTCGTCGATCAGTCGCGTGACCTCATTCGTCAACTTCGCCAGGCTGCTGAGAATCCAGCGATCGGCCAGCGTCCTTGGCTGCACCTCGTCTATTGCGGGAACCCCGTCCCCAATTTCGCCGGTTGTCATCAACACAAAGCGCGATGCGTTCCAGATTTTATTGGCGAAGTTGCGATTGCCGATGATACGCTCCGGCACGAGCTTCATGTCGTTGCCAGGCGAGCTACTCGTTGCCAGCGTGAAACGCAGCGCATCGGTGCCATACTGGTCCATCACGTCCAATGGGTCAACGACGTTATTCTTGGACTTGCTCATCTTCTCGCCTCTGGAGTCGCGCACCAGGCCATGCAGGTAGATGGTATAGAATGGCACAACACCCAGGAAATGGATGCCCGCCATGACCATGCGCGCCACCCAGAAGAAGATGATGTCGTAGCCGGTCTCCATCACGGTGGTTGGATAGTAGCGGCGCAGGTCGGGGGTCGATTCGGGCCATCCGAGCGTGCTGAAGGGCCACAACCATGAGCTGAACCAGGTATCCAGCACATCCTCGTCCTGGTGGATATCGCTGCTATCGCAATGGGAACAGGTGGTGATGTCCTCGCGGCTGACTGTCATCTGGCCGCAGGTGTCACAATACCAGACGGGGATACGATGCCCCCACCATAGTTGGCGTGAGATGCACCAATCATGGATATTCTCCATCCAGTCCAGGTAGACTTTGTTGAAGCGTTCCGGCACGATGCGTATCAAGCCATACTTGACCGCGCCGATGGCGGGCGTGGCGAGAGGCGTCATCTTGACGAACCATTGTTTTGAGATCAGCGGCTCAACCACGGTATCGCAACGCTGGCAATGACCCAGCGGCACGATGTAGTCCTCGACCTTGACGATCAGGCCGAGTCGCTCAAGTTCCTCCACCAGGTTCTTACGTGCTTCGTAGCGGTCCTGACCGGCATAGGGGCCAGCCTCTGCAGTCATCTTCGCGTCGAAGCCGATCACTTGCACACGCGGGAGGTTGTGGCGCATGCCAATCTCAAAGTCGGTGGGATCATGAGCAGGCGTCACTTTGACCGCACCCGTGCCGAAGGAGGCATCCACAGCCTCGTCTGTGATGATCGGAATTTCGCGTCCGATGACAGGCAAGATCGCCACTCGCCCAACCATATCTTTATAGCGTGCATCCTTGGGGCTGACGGCCACTGCTGTATCACCCAGAATGGTCTCCGGGCGTGTGGTGGCGACGCTGATGTACTCCGTAGCCTCGGCCTCGTGTCCTGCCAATGGCTTGAGCGGGTAACGCACGTAGGTGAGCTTGCCCAGGGTATCGACGTGGTTGACTTCCAGGTCAGAGAGTGCGCTCATGTCGCGCGGGCACCAGTTGATGATGCGTTCTCCACGATAAACGAGTCCTTCCTCATAGAGACGCACGAACACTTCGCGCACGGCCATCGATAGCCCTTCATCGAGGGTGAAACGTTCCCGCGACCAGTCACAGGATGCCCCAAGGCGACGATGCTGATCCTGGATGCGGCTCTTGTATTGATGCACCCACTGCCAGACACGCTCCACGAACGCCTGGCGACCTATCTTATGCCGGTCTATGCCCTCGCTTGCCAGCAGGCGTTCAACGACTGCCTGGGTGGCGATACCCGCATGGTCTTCGCCCGGCACCCATAGTGTGTCGTCGCCCAGCATGCGATGATAGCGAATGAGGATGTCTTCCACCGTAGCGGTGATGGCATGGCCCAGGTGCAGCGCGCCGGTCACGTTGGGTGGCGGCATGCTAATGACGAATGTAGGTTTGGTTGTATCCCCGCTTGGTTTGAAGTAGCCGCCTTCTTCCCAGAAGCGATACCACTTGCCTTCGACGGCCTGTGGGTCATACGTTTTTGGTAAGGACGAAAGGGATTGCGTCCTCTGCTCTTTGTTTTGTTCGATCATGTCTCCAATGTCTCCAATGTCTCCGATGTCTCCGTTGGGACACTTGTCTCCGATGTCTCCAATGTCTCCGATGTCTCCTGTGAAAGATGTATCAAATGAAAAAAGCCCTTCCCCGTCAAGGACGAGAAAGGGCGAACACGCGAAAGTTGTGTTATTGCGCTCGTGGTACCACCTTGTTTCGATCAACTCGAAAAAAGATTCGATTGATCCTCATGTGGCGCGTTAACGGGCGCTCCCGTGGAGATTGTGTTCATCCAGACTCCCAGGCTACGTTCGATACGCCCTATGCGGGGAAGGCTTCCAGCCCGTCGATCTTCCCTCTCTTAACGGGGTGCGTACCTACTCCTCCTGCTCATCGTCTCGTAAGTTGTGCAGTTGTGTTGACTATAGTCTATAGGGTGCGAGCGTGCTTGTCAAGATGCTGTTTCACTCACCAAGACTTTTGGAGGAGGTATTGGGTGGCCCCATTCAATGCTTGCATCGATCCATAGTTCAATAACCTCTTGCCCATTTCGGGCAGCTTCCTCGTAGGTCTTGCCATGCGTCTTCAGTCCAGGAAGTTCAGGTACCGTGACGATGAACACCTGGTCTTCTTCACTCCATTAAATCACCATTGAGTAATGTTCGTACTTCTTGCTCACTTTTGCACCTCTCTTAACTTCTTGAGGATAGCCTGTACATCCTTCATCTGGTAACTTTGAGCATCATCACCATCAGCTCCAGAAAGCGCAACCTTGTCAGTCAAAGCTGGATGACCCCACACCGTGTGGCTTCCCTTACCTGGTCGCGGGGAGAAGCCAGCTTTGCGTAACATAGCCTTGAGTTCGCAAATCTTTTTGGGCATGTTTCAACATTGGACAAGAAGCCCTACCGGCCTCCCTTGTACACAGTATACCTAATAGTACCTCTGAATTTCAATCTCAGGTGAGAAGGGCTTCTTGTCACATCCTTCTCATAAAATGAAATTACCTAAAACAGGTTATAGTATGGTAATACAGTACAAGGGAGCCAAAGCGGAAAATAGGCTATAATGTCGTGCAGAACACCCAGCAAAGGCTGCCTGAATAGCCTATAAACTGAACACACAGCGAGTGCAAAGTCACAGGAGGGTGAGCAGTATGGTCATCGGTGACAAGACATTCTATAGCCGTCGCCAATTCTTGACAGGCGCGGCAGCCGTAGCAGGGAGCGCCATTCTCGCGGCCTGTGGAGGGGGAACAGCTATACCAACTTCAGGCGCGAATAAAGGTTGTAAACCGATTCGCGCGATGATTGCAACAGATAATTCCCAAATTCAGGCTCTGCAAAGACAGAAAGCGAACACAAGCGATCCTACAAAGAAAGCTCAAATTGATACACAGATAGCAGGGAAACGCCAGGACATCGCCTCTCTGCAACAGCAGGCAAAGCAACTGGGATGCCCCTAGGGCAAGGGAATGTAGCTTAACTTGACTTGAGCGACCAAGAAATTGTTGAATGATTCAGATGTTGCTTACCCAGGTCAATGTATAATACTCGTATGTATGCAGAGAGGAAATTTCCCTATGATGCAAGGAACGCAACAGCAAGCGCAACCTGTTCTCGTTGGCACGTCTCTCCCCCGCCAGGACGGACCTGACAAAGTGACTGGGCGGGCGCGCTATGCAGGTGATCAGGCGTTGCCAGGTATGCTGTATGCGCGTCTGGTCCTCAGCCCGTATGGCCATGCACGTATTCTGAATATCGATACGTCGGCTGCTCTGTCCGTGCCTGGAGTAGTGGCTGTTTTTACCGCCGAAACGCTGAGAATGGCCCAGGCAGATCCGCTTTCCCGTTCACAATCCCCATTGGCACAGCAAGAAGTGTTGTGGTGCGGACATCCAGTAGCTATCGTGATCGGCGAGACAGAGGCCAGCGCTGAGGATGGAGCCGACGCCGTGGAAGTCGATTACGACCCGCTGCCAGTGGTCATTGACCCTGAGGCAGCCATGCGGCCAGAGTCGCCCCTGGCCCGATCTCGCAGTGAGAGCGAAGCCGCCGCAGGCAGCGAGCACGCTGCCATCGTTCAAGAGGGAGCACTAGCCGGGGAAGAGGAACTTTCGCAGAATGCCAGCCAGATACCCCCTCTGCGGATAGGTGATATCGAGGTTGGTCTGCGCGAGGCTGAGGTGGTGGTCGAATACCGCTATCGCACCCATCCTGTACACCAGTCCTATTTGGAGCCACAGTCGGTCACCGTCGCACCAAGCTCCTCTGGTCATCACCTGGTGATCTGGCCCAGCACACAGGGATTGTTCAATGTACGCTCGGCAGTCGCCAAAGCGCTCACGATGCCTGAACGACAAATTCGCGTCGAGCCAGTGTATATCGGGGGAGGGTTTGGTGGGAAGGAGACCCTGCTTGAGCCGCTGGTGGCCGCTGTGGCGTCCCGCCTCCGCAAGCCGGTACAGTTGATTTACACGCGCCAGGAAGATCTCCTTGCTGGTAACCCCGCACCACAAACAGTGATTACTGTCAAACTCGGCGCCAAGAGGGATGGCACTCTCACTGCCATTCAGGTCAGGATGATTCTTGATTCGGGAGCTTATCCCAATCCTCTAGCAGGCTTTAGTGGCTTCCATTTCGCCGGCGTCTATCGCTGTCCCAACATGGATATCCGTTGCTATGTAGTTCTGACCAACAAGCCGGGTACCAGCGCCTATCGCGCACCTGCTGGTCCGCAGGCGTATTTCGCACTTAAATCGACAGTGCAGGAACTCTGCCAGCAACTTGGGCTGAACCCGCTTGAGTTCCGTAAGATCAATGCCCTCAGAGAGGGTGACCCGAATATCATGCGTGGTCAGTGGCCGCGCATCGGCCTGCTGGAGTGTATTGAGCAGATCCAGCAGCATCCGTTGTGGGTGCAGCGCGAGCAGGCCAGACAGGAAGCGCTGGAGGAATTGAGGGGCTGGAAGATTGGGATAGGCGTCGCCGTCGGAGGCTGGCCGGGTGGAACTGAGCCTGCCGCTGCCCTCTGCAGGCTGGAGCAAGATGGCACATTTACCGTGGTGGTGGGCAGCGTCGATCTTTCCGGCTCAGACGCATCGCTAACTCTTATTGCTGCGGAGGAGTTGAGCCTGCCGGCCGAAGCTGTATACGTGACCCATGATAACACCGATGCGATGCCCTATAGCGGTCTTTCTGCTGGTAGCAAGACGACCTATACGGTGGGATCAGCGGTGCTAGCGGCGGCGCGTGACGCACGCAACCAGGTTTTCGCTGTTGCGGCTGAAATGCTGGAGGCATCTGCCGAGGACATGGAACTGCGGGATGGGAAGGTGATGGTCAAGGGGGTGTCTGATAAGTATGTCACGTTGCAGCAGATTGCCGCGAACTCAATGCGCTTTGGCGCTCCCTACGAGCCGGTCTATGGTCGTGGCCGCTCGGCCAACCGCGTCTCATCGCCGATGTTCGCTGTGCACCTGGCGAAAGTCGCCGTCGATCCTGAAACAGGCGAGGTGCGTGTGCTCGACTACATTGCAGCCCAGGACGTTGGCCGTGCCATTAATCCGGCAGAGGTGGAAGGCCAAATTCACGGTGGGGTGGTCCAGGGCATCGGTTGGGCGCTGTTTAAGGGGATGGCCTACGATGAGCAAGGGCAGTTGCTCACTTCGACGCTGATGGACTATGCGCTGCCGCAGAGCCAGGATGTGCCGCCCATCACGCCGCTGCTGGTTGAGGTGCCGTCTGAGCTTGGCCCGTTCGGTGCCAAGGGGGTGGGCGAGCCGCCCGTGGTCCCAGTGGCTGCAGCTATCGCCAATGCTATCAGAGAGGCGGTCGGCGTGCGTATGACGCAGATACCGATGACGCCTGAGCGTGTTTTTGCGGCACTGAGAGAAGAGGAATGAAGGGGGTAATCCAGTTGGATGCTGCTTGCTGCTGAAGCAAAGAACGACTGCAAAGGAGGTGCGTCTTGCAGGAACTTGAACGGGAAGAAGCCCTTGAAGCTGAAGTTGAGATCACGGACCTCGATCCACCAACGAAGAGCAGCCAAATCTTCAACCGGTGGGTAGACGGTCAACGGCTCTCGTTGCGGGCACGCCTGTGGATGGCTCTGTTCACGATACTTGGGGTCGCGCTTTTTTCCTTGCTTCTGCTGAGTCCGTGGCACGTGACTGGAGCTTCCCATCTGGAACAAGCCTCCACTGGACAGAGTTTCACGGCATCACATATGGCCTCACCCCGTCATGTGCAGATGGTGGTGGTTCATCAAGTCATCTACTTCCTCGATCAGGATGGACTGCTGAGAGCCCTGTGGACGCGGCATAAGTATTTGTACTTGCTCTGGCAACACTCTGCTGCCCCGTCTTCTCAGCTGTTACGAGTGGATAACAATGTGGTGTATCTTGCTGCTCCCAATGGGAGTAGAGTAGCACTCCGAGCCAGCGATGGCGCTGTTCTCTGGGCTAAAAAAAGAGAGGCTACCTGACGAGATCTCCTCCCATCACAAGGACACAGAGACTTTCACAAAATAAAAATACAAGCCCATCGACATGAGTGAGCTTGTAAAGCGGAGCTAGGAAGAGGTAGCGGCGACAGGATTCGAACCTGTGACACAGGGCTTATGAGTCCCTTGCTCTACCGACTGAGCTACGCCGCCTCATGACTGGCTTTAGCGGTCTCAGAACCAAGGCAGACATTTTGTCTGAGATGCCTAGACCTTTTGTTACAGAACGCTATTAGTAACAGAAGTAAGATACCATGCTATGTAGCATGTAGTCAAGCCCCAAATTAAGCCGGATCTCCATCCTTTCCTCTGAAAACTTGGGACAGAAGATAAAAATCTCCCCTAAAGACCTGAACATACCTTTTAAATGTTCAGCTAGATGAGAGCGTTCAGGCGAGGGTCGTCTCTGCTTTGGGCTGCAAGATGACCCTATTGCCTAGACGTTCCAATTGGCGAACCAGCCGTTGTTGAATCTCCTCTTTCTTCACGGTAGTAAAGTAATCAGCTCCTTTCTCCTGATAAGATTCACCTGTCGTGACCATGTGATAGAAAATCACCAGAATACTGTGACCAACAGCGACGGCGGCTCTCTTGGCCCCGCGCCGCGCACTGATCCGACGGTATTGTTCACCCAGATAGCTCTGCGTGTGACCCGCCGCATGGGCTGCCTGCACCAGCACCGTTTTGGCCCAGCGATTGCCCTGACGGATGCGACCACTGAGTCGTTTGCCTCCGGTTTCACGATGGCCTGGACAGATCTCGACCCAAGAAGCCGCATGGGCGGCATCGGGAAAGTGGCTCATGTCCCAGCCCAGTTCGCCCAGCAACACTTCAATGCTGCGTCGTGAGAGTCCGGTGACCTCATCGATCCGCGAAATCAGGGCATCATGTGGGCGTAAACGTTCGGCGATCTCCCGGTCAAAACGCGCAATCGAGCAATTCGAGGTAGCGATTAACTGGAGCAGTTCTTCCAGCAAAACCCGGTGATGAGGGGTCAGCTTCCCGATGTCGAGGCTGCCTTCAACTGGTCCTGTTTCTTGATTAGACTCCCGCGTGCCAGATGAGCCAGACGCTCTGGATCGACCTCGCCCTTGACCAGTGCGGTCACAATCGCGTGCCCGGTCATCCCCATGATATCGGTGACCACCGATGTGAGCTTGATGTTGGCATCCTCAAGCACCTTTTGGACACGATTGACTCATCGCCTCCGTCCCGACGACGCCTTTCTTCAGGAAAGCGGTCGTCACGAGTTCGTCATGTCCAGTCGCCCGAGAGGCGCAGAAAGGAAGATAGCATGAATACGAAACAAGTGGCCCTCTACGCTCGTGTTTCTTCGGAACAGCAAGCAGAGGCCAAAACGATTGAAAGTCAGTTGGCAGACATCCGTGCGCAGAATCACCGCTGATGGGTTTGAGCAGAACAGCGTACTCGAATTTGTGGATGAGGGATACAGCGGTTCAACGCTGGTTCGACCAGCCCTGGAGCGCTTACGGGATGTGGCTGCGGCAGGTGGCATAGATCGGCTCTATGTGCATTGTCCCGACCGATTTGCTCGCAACTACGCGTATCAGGTGCTCTTGCTGGATGAATTGAATCAGCGAGGGGTGGAGGTCATCTTTCTTAATCGACCTTTGGGCAGACTCCGAAGATCAATTGTTGGGGGCCATGTGCAAGGCGTGATTGCCGAATACGAGCGGGCAAAATTTCTCGAACGGAGCCGACGAGGCAAACGCCATGCCGCACAGGAGGGACGAGTGGGTATCCTCTGCCATGCGCCTTATGGCTACCGCTATGTGAATAAGCAGGAGGGGGGTGGGCAAGCCCGCTTTGACATCGTCTTTGACGAAGCACGGATCGTGCAGCAGGTATTTGCCTGGGTCGGGCAAGAACGCTGCATCATTAATGAGGTGTGTCGTCGTCTGCATCAAGCTGGCATTCGCACGCAGACCGGCAAAGAACACTGGGATCACAAGACGATTTGGGATATGTTGAAAAATCCGGCATACAAAGGCGAAGCCGCTTTTGGCAAAACCCGCTGGACTCCGGTCAAACCTCGCTTGCGGGCTCCGCGAGGCAGACCGGCCCAATCGCGACGTGGGTATGCGGGAAACGATGCCCCAAAGGAAGAGTGGATCACCATTCCTGTGCCTGCGTTGGTTGATGCAGCCTTGTTCGACGCTGTGCAAGAGCAATTGGAAGAGAACCGGCGGCGAGCACGCATTCCTGAGAAAGGCTCTCGCTACTTATTGCAGGGCTTGCTCGTCTGTGCGAAGTGTGGCTATGCTTATTGTGGTCGAACCAACGATGCGCGGAATGCGTATTATCGTTGTGGGGGAGCGATGAATATCCCTCGGCAGGGCTTCGAGCGCGTGTGTTGGAATAAGGAGCTACGCATGGACCAGGCTGATACAGCGGTCTGGCAAGAGGTCTGCCGACTGCTTGAAGAATCCACAACGACTGGAACAAGAATACCGCCAGCGCCTGCACCCCCAACAGCAGCCCAATGAACACGAGGGAATGCTTGCCCCTGGGGCGCACAACTCCTTCCGCGGCGTGCCGCTCTCCACGCGAGATGCTGAAAAACCCGCGCCGCAATCGACTCCCTGGATGGCATGCTCGATACCGGCGCAGTGACCGCGGCGTGGGACGCAGCCCTTCAGGCACCTGCGTGGCACGGCCCGCCCGTCTGGATCCACGGAGACCTGTCACCTCTGAACCTGCTGGTCGAACGGGGCCGGCTCAGCGCCGTCATCGACTTCGGGTGTCTGGGCGTGGGCGATCCCGCCTGCGAGTTGCAAGTCGCGTGGAATCTCCTCTGCTCCGACACCCGGGACGTCTTCCGCGCAGCGCTGCCGGTCGATGACGCGACATGGGCGCGAGGTCGCGGCTGGGCCCTGTCCGTCGGGCTGATCGCCCTGCCCTACTACCAGAGCACCAACCCCGTCCTCGCCGGCATTGCTCGCCGCGCCATCGCTGAAGTCCTCGCTGATCATCAGCGCGCCGCATGACGCGGTGGGCGGGACGCTCGCTGCCACGCCGTGTTCGGATGTTCGCTTTGTGAATGCCGGGATGCGGCGGGCGCCAGGGCGAGAAGCGGATCAGGCGATGGGGCGTGGAAGAGCACGAGGGATTTGGGAGCTTTGGGGATGTGATCGGTCAATCACGAGCCGCGCATCCGGACGAGGCGGGGCGACGCGACGACTCATTTTGTTTGAGATTCCCCATCTGTATTCTACGAAGGAACTTGCCCGAACTGGCAGCGCAAAATAGCGGGAATGCACTTTGTCCGAAGGCGACTTGCACACAGGACAGGATGCTTCTTTTGCCGTTGTGGTCATCACAGCAGTAATCACTCCAGGGGAAGCTTGCAGATGCGTCAGGTGTAAACAGGTCGGAGAAGGCGAGCAAAGGTGAGTGAGCTTCACTTGCCATCGGGATACTCCTTCCAGAAGACGCTTCTCTAGCCACTCGCGTCTCTGGAGAGAGGAACAGGAAATCGGCTCCGCTGGCAAGAAAAAAGGCATCAAAGTCCTCCCCTTCAAGCAACCAATCAGTATTCTTCATCACCTTCGCGGAAGAGCCAGTGATCACATTTACACATAGCGCCTCCAAGCGTCTCTTTGATTGATGTTGCTGGAATGGCTTCACCAGTAGTATTCGCCATCTCTTGAATGCTTCGAGTATGGATGCTCACTTTTTGGGGCATGGGTCACCAAGAAAAAGCCCACGTATGCCGTGAGCTTTTTCTTGGTTCATTTGCGCAGAAAATTTTTCTCCAGCGCTACGCCTTTTGGCCCGCGATGTTCACCATCCAATGAACGCCGAACTTGTCTGTACACATCCCAAACGAGTCGCCCCATGGGGCTTTTTCCAGTGGCATGCTACCATGCCATCGGCCGAAAGCTTCTCGAAGTACGCTGTTAATTCTGCTTCGTTGTCACCGCTCAGTGACATGCTCATGTTCGTCCCGGCGCGATATTCCACGCTGTTCGGGGTGTCAGCGGCCATAAACGTAATACCATTATCCACTTCCAACAAGGAGTGCATAATCTTGTTGTCTTCGCTTGGATCTTGAGAGGCGTGATATTCTTTGGAGGTGTGCAACTCAAGTTTGCCGCCAAAGACAGTGCGATAAAATTCCATAGCTTCGCGGGTGTTGTCTTGAAAGTTGAGGTATGGGTTCAGTTTTGATTGCATAGCTCCTCCTTAGGTTCCTTACGTGACAAAGCTACTTTTATTATACATAAACGAGGTCTGACACCAGTTATGAGTCTGTCAAGTCGTTTGGCTCTTCCAATTTTCCGTGCTGCTAAGCCGCTTTCAAAACCCGCTGGCGGAGGAAGGGAAAACTGCCCCGACCATACATGGAACGCGAGATCGCGCTTGAGCGTTCTGCGTAAGAGTTCGTGAAGGGGAGACGGATTCATCTGTTCAACAAGGCGCGTCAGCTGGCGCATGGAGTAGGTGCAAGCCATCAGACCGATCATCATGCGCTGCACGTTACGATGGGCACCGATGCCTGCAACCCCTCGCGTCAATGGTTTCGCCTTTCCTCGCAGTTGCTGGAAACGCTGCTGCAAGGCCTCACTCTGCGCTACCAGATCGGCATTTCCAGGCGTGCCGGTGAGGCGTTCGATACTCGCGTTCACGAGGTCATCCAGGCTGGCAAGATAGGCCTGCATGCTCTCACGAACGGTTTCACCGGTGTGGGTAGGCAGCACAAACAGTGCCACGAGGATGCCGATCGCCGCGCCTATGGCCGTTTCCTCAAGCCGCGTGAGCAACAGCCCGATGCTGAATTCGCCAAGCAACCCGTAGAGCATGGCCAGCATCGTCGTCAGGAAGAGCACCATCATGCTGTAGTTTGCCTGCGACCAATAGAACGTCATGAACAGGGCGACAAAGATGAAGACAACCGAGACCACGACGTTGCCGCCAACGAGCGCGGCAAGCACTACGCCTATGACCACTCCTGCCAGGGTCCCCACCACCCGCTGCCAGGCCTTCACGAGCGTTTCACCGCGAGAAGCCGTTCCGGTAAAAATGACAAAGGCGGTGAGGACGGCCCAGTACCAGCGATGAGACGAGAGCGCAGTCCCCGCGAGCGTGGCGAGCCCTGCAGCCAGGGCCACCTAAATCGCTTGACGATTGGTAGGGAGCAGTCTTCCGCTCAGGGCCGGGGTTTCTTTTACGAGAAGAGATCCATTTGAATGCTGAAAATATCCTGATTATCACCTTGGGTGATCCTCAATCAGATGCGGATGGAGGGCACGGAGCCATCATTTTTGATCTTGACCGAATCGTTGAGCGTGAGGTGCCGATAGGACAAGAAGTTTTAATGCAGGAGATGGATCGCTTGAACCGTCCCGCACCACGTCTCAAAGCGAGATCGAGAACAAGGAACTTCCTCAGAGCGCAGCACAATCCCAAACGAATCGCGCTTTAATCCAGTTGCTGAGATCCTGGCGCGAAGGTGACGAGCAGGAGCAGCGCAGCACGTGGGAATACCTCAAGCAGGCCCTAGATGAAGACCGACTGTCTGAACGGAAGCTGTTCCCATGAGCATGGTTATTCTCCTCGATCGCCGTGGGTCGAACCGAAACGACGGGGACGACCAAAAAAGCAGGTAGAGCAAACTGTTATGCCAACCAAATGTCAGAGCTTCCGATCGTGCTCTCAGCCTTTGGTTCGTCTTCGCAAGGGGGTCTTATGCTCGACCATCAGTTAGTGTGGCTCTACCCCCGTGGAAGAATGCTCCTAGAAGCTATCGCGGCTACCCAACGTTTGCATCTCCTCTAAAGAGGTCCGCTCAGAGCCTATTCCTGATGGGGAGATAGCGCGGCAGGCAGCAGGATCTCCCCATCACTGACCAGCAATCACCTGTCCAATCACGAACACAGGTGATGTCCACTCCTCCACTTTTCGGCTATACTCTACTCATCAGAAGCAGGAGAGCACTTCCAATTCTTCACCCTGGTTTAAGAATGGGAGCGTGTCTGCATTTGCAAATTGCAAGCAAATTGTGTTCACACAGAAGGAGAACCACCATGAGAAAAGTTATTGTATCAGAGTTCGTGTCATTGGACGGTGTCGCGGAAAACCCCGCGTGGACCTTTCAATTCGGGAGCGAAGAACAGGAGAAGTATAAATTCGATGAACTCTTTGCGTGCGACGCTCTTCTCCTGGGACGAGTGACCTATCAAGGCTTTGCCGCCGCCTGGCCTACAATGAAAGGGACCGGGGAATATGGTGAGCGCATAAATAGCATGCCCAAGTATGTTGCTTCAACGACCCTCACCCAGATGGAGTGGAATGCCAGCCTGATCAAGGGCGATCTCGCGGAAGAGGTGTCCAGACTCAAACACGAGGGCGGTCAGGACATTCTGGTTTTCGGTAGTTGCGAGCTTGTTTACACGCTGACACAACTGGACCTCATCGATGAATATCGGCTCATGGTCTTTCCTCTTGTTCTGGGGAGCGGAAAGCGCGTCTTCAGAGACGGGAGCGAGAAGAAAACACTGAAACTTGTCGAGACAAAGACGTTCGCTTCAGGCGTCGTTGTTCTTTCCTACGAGCCAGTAGCAAAAGGGGATGAAAAATAGGAAGAGCTTGCATGAGGCTTCAACCGCCTCATGAAACAGATTTTTTCAGGTTGCTTGCGAACCCGGATTATTGTACAGATTTCCACCAGCGGATTTTAAACATTTACAGAAAGATAGAGCATACATAAAGGAGATATGTGAACACAGTAACTTCAAAAGACGGTACAAAAATTGCGTACGACCAGCAGGGTGAAGGGCCAGCAGTTCTCTTCGTCTACGGCGCACTCTGTTACCGTTCATTTGGCTCCCTCCCTGAACTAGTCAAGCTCCTCGCACCACACTTTACGCTATACAACTATGACCGTCGAGGACGAGGCGACAGTGGGGACACCAAGCCCTATGCAGTCGAGCGTGAAGTGGAGGATATTGAGGCGCTTATTGATAGAGCTGGCGGGGCGGCATACCTATACGGTCATTCCTCCGGTGCGGTCCTTGCCCTTGAAGCGGCAATAAAGCTTGGCGGTAAAGTCAAGAAGCTTGCCATGTACGAGGCCCCTTACAACGATGATGACGAAGCCAAGCATGCATGGAAGGAATACACCAATCAGCTTACAAACCTCTTGGCAGCAAATCGCCGAGGTGATGCCGTAGCGCTGTTTATGAAGTTGACTGGGATGCCGGTCGACCAGATTGAGGGGATGCGGCATGCACCGATGTGGCCAGTGTTTGAAGCTATAGCGCCGACGCTTGCTTATGACCACTGCGCCATCTTAGGTGAAGACGGTTCGGTACCCTCCAAACGGGCAGCAAGCGTCATCGTGCCTACGCTCGTTATGAATGGCGGCGAGAGCTATGCCTTTATGTATGAGACGGCGAGAGCGCTTAGCAAGGCGATGCCTCATGCGCAACTCTGCACTCTGGAGGGTCAAAGGCATGATGTGGACCCGAAAGTCCTTGCTCTGGTGCTGGTGGAATTCTTTACTGAAGAGGCGGCACAGGCAATAAACCACACCAGCTCTGAACCTCATGAAGCGGGGGCGCGATCTTTCAAGGCACGAATACTCGAGTAATCCATTGGCCACATTTTAGAAAGGAAAAAAACGATGAAAAAGACCCCTGAACTACAAACCCTGATGACCGGCATCGCGTTCGGCGAGTCGCCACGGTGGCACGATGACCGTCTTTGGTTCTCTGACTGGGGCGCCCAGGAAGTCATTGCCGTCGATCTGGAGGGCAAGAGCGAGGTCATCGTCCGCGTCCAGTTTCCGTCATTTCCAATGTGTATCGACTTTCTGCCAAATGGGCGCCTGCTTGTCGTCTCGGCGCGCGATCGACTGCTCCTGCGCAGGGAGCCCGATGGGTCGTTGGTGACATATGCTGACCTGACTGGCCTCTCTGATCACCCCTGGAACGAGATCGTCGTGGATGGTAGGGGCAACGCCTACATCAACAACATCGGCTTTGACTTTCCAGGCGGCGAGTTCGCCCCCGGCATCATCGCTTTGGTCACCCCTGATGGCTCGGCCCGGCAGGTAGCGGATGGCGTCGCATTCCCAAATGGCATGGTGGTGACGCCCGACAACTCGACCCTGATTGTGGCCGAGTCCTATGGCAAGAAACTCACAGCCTTCGATATCGCGGCTGACGGCAGCCTATCGAACCGGCGGGTGTGGGCCGACCTCGACGGCGGCGCCCCAGACGGCATTTGCCTCGACGCGGAAAACGCCGTCTGGTACGCGGACGTCCCCAACAAGCGTTGCGTGCGCGTTCGCGAAGGCGGTGAGGTGCTGCAGACGATCGACCTTGACCGTGGGTGCTTCGCTTGCGCACTAGGAGGCGCCAACAAGAGTACACTGTTCATGATAGCAACCGAGTGGCATGGTACTACGAGCATGGCAGACGGAGCACGAACGGGCCAGGTGCTAACGGTTGAGGCGCCTGCACCGGGCGTCGGTTGGCTGTAGGAAGGGAGCAGGTTGTAATCACAGCGTTTCGCTGTACGGGAGGGAGCGAAGGGTAGACCAGAAGCTTCATCTGGGGCTGTTGCTGCCCAATCAAGGGAGTACATTTGACTACTTCGACTCGCGTGGCGTTTCCATAATATATGAGATGAGTCTAGAGGATGGTGCCTGGAAGATGTGGAGAGAAGCGCCGGGCTTCTCGCAGCGCTTCATGGGTACGTTCAGCGATGATGGTAATACCATCACTACCCGCTGGGAGAAGTCGAGTGATGGTGTAAATTGGGAACACGATTTGGATCTAACGTATACGATGGTCAGGTAGGCAAGACGGTTCATCGGATCACTCGCTGTTTTAGAAGGAGAAATCATGATGGCAAAGAACAAAGTCAATACAAAAGCGACGAACAAGGACGCTAAGGGTAAGCAGACCCCGATGTACCAGCATTATGCCAGCATCGTGCCGAAGCCGGAAGATTGGCCAGTGCAGCTCACCAAGCTCGGCGAGCTGCTCCGGCAGGACTATGACTGGTCCAATGAGGTGGCTGCGATCAAGGCGCCCACCCTGATTGTGGTGGGAGATGCCGACAGCGTCCGCACCGCGCATGCCGTGGCGTTCTTCGAACTGCTTGGCGGAGGCAAGGTCGATGCCGGTTGGGATGGGTCCGGAATGTCCAATGCCCGGCTCGCCATTCTGCCCAGCACGACACATTACAACATCTACTCGTCTCCTACGCTGGCGGCCGTCGTTGCGCCGTTCCTCGACGCGCCCATACCCGGAGCCAGGTGATTGGTGACCATAAACCAAAGGAGAATTTATTCAGTATCCTATATGAAGGAGGAAGAGTAGAGTATGGCAGATAACAACAAGGCTAACATGACCATGCCTGATATGAAACTTGAGCTGGTGCCGGTGCCGGTTTCTGATGTTGACCGCGCCAAGGCCTTCTATGAGAAGGCTGGCTTTCAATTAGAAGTTGATACGCGGCCTACCGACACGATGAGGGTTGTCCAGTTCACGCCACCCGGGTCGGCTTGTACCATTGTCTTCGGGAGCGGTATGGGCGAAATTTCTGCTATGAAGCCTGGATCGGTGAAGGGGCTGCACCTGGTCGTAGCGGACATAGACACAGCGCGTTCGGCACTCGTGAAACGTGGACTTGAAGTCGGCGAGATCACAGATCTTAAAGGTGTGAAGTATGCCGGCTTCAGCGACCCCGATGGCAATTCGTGGCTACTGCAGGAGTTCCCGCCAGAGCTGAGACAGCCTGGACAAAGCTTCTATAAGCAGGATGAACGGTAGGGTTCAAATTCAATCTCAAAAAATAGAAATGCCACTACATTGCACTGGTGGCTCGCACGGTTGCAAAAGCTGTGTGACCAACGTAACAAAGGAGGTATGGAATGCGTAAACTCATCGTCTGCAACATGATGTCACTGGATGGCTATTACACGGGGCCAGGTAACAATGTCATGGTCCTGCCGATGGATGAAGCCTTCGACGCCTATAACGCCGAACGGCTGCGCGCAGCCGATACGCTGCTACTGGGACGTGTTTCATACGATGGGTTCAGGGGTTTCTGGCCGTCCATAGCGGATGATCCCTCCCCTCAATGGAGGCCCATCCATCGGGAGATATCACGACTCGATAACGCCATAGATAAAGTAGTCATATCAGACAGCATGACAAGAGAACAGACGGAACCGTGGCAGAATACCACTCGCATCATCAGGCGTGCAGATGCGAACGCCCAGATTGCCGAACTCAAACGCCAAACCGGCAAAGACATCTTGATGTTCGGCAGCCACATACTCTGGAACGATCTGCTGGCTCATGATCTGGTTGACGAACTCCACCTGATGATCGGCCCAGTCATAGTAGGCGCAGGCACGCCACTATTCGACAGCCAGCCGGGAGTTTCGCTTCGGCTCATCGACATGCGCAAGTGGGATGACTCAGAGAACGTACTCGTACGGTACGAAGTCCGCCACAAAAGCGTTTAAACGAACTGGTCGGCGACTTCTACAGGAAACCTTTACGTCACCTACTGATGCATAAATTGTAAAGAAAAAGAACCGGTTGAGCCATCGTTAGCGCTCTATTTTGGAATAGATGTCCCAAGTAGCCAGCAGACCTTCTGGGCTAGAGGGCCTTATAGGGGTTCCCGTAGCAGATGGGCATGTTCCAACGTTAAAGCTCTCCATTGGCCTGTAAAGTGGATGCACAGTGCTGCTGGTACAAGTCATGCTTCACGGTGTTTGATGGTTTCAACCGCTGTGGCTCCACTTTTTCGTGCTCAGCGATCAGCAACGGTTGTTGCTGATCCGACGCAGCCAGTCCTCAACGTTGTTGGCTGTCTGACTGCCACCGGAGCCCCTACTGTTGAAGCCTCGTACTCCACGCTGAAGCCTGGACTACTTCAGCCTGACGTGGAAAGACTTTGGACAGCAGCACGCGCTGGACTTCTTCATCGCTGTCAACACAGCAATCGGATAAGACCGTCAGCTGGTAATCCTTATCAGCTGCTTCCCGCAGTGTTGATAAGACCACCCCACTGGTCGCTATCCCACAGAGCACCAGATGCGAAATGCCTTGTGCTCTGAGCACCACTTCCAAATCACTCCCACTAAACGCACTGACACGACGTTTCGTGACGACAATATCCGTCGGCTGTGGGGCAATGGCAGGATGAATTTCCGTTGCAGTCATGGTCGCTTGCAAGGGAGAGCGCTGCTGTTTGATGGCAGAGAAGGACTTATTGTTCGGACTAATTTCGGGGTAGCCCGGACGAAAGGCCACCATCACATAGATCACTGGGATCGATGCGGCACGAGCAGCAGTGATGGCCGTGTTTATGGGCGTAAGGAAGTCGCCCGTTTGTGCGAACCGAGTGACAATTCCTGCCTGAACATCCATCACTAAGAGGGCCATCTGTGAATGTGTGTGAGTATCAGACAACGACTTCTCCTTTCTGTTTCCACCAGATACGCGTCGTATGCAACGAGTGCGTGAGCACTCACCAGGAAACCATCGGCGGACGTACCTCCATGGCTCGTTTTGCCCGATTCTTTGACGTCTGGTGAGCAGCTTTTGTGCGCTCAGTGTTTCTCTTGCTCGTAGACAACACGCTTGCCGCGCAGCAACGATGCTGCTGCCCCAATGAGGCACAGTGCCGCAGCGCGTGACGAGCCACCTTTTCCCCATCAAGGGAGATTTCATGAGCGTCACTGGCTCATGGCCCTGCGCAATTTCCTCCTGAGCGCCGCCCGTGCCAAAGGGAACGGTGATGCTAAAAAGTGCGTCCACGTCCGCTCAACGCTCGCTGACAGAAGCTCCCCTAGATGCCGATCGGCTGTCGGACCAGGATCACGGTCATCCGACCGTCTACCCACTCCCGCTCCACAATCAGGAGCTTGCCCACAAACGATCCGATGTTCATGGCCTTGCGGACCTGGGCATCCTCCCAGGGCAGGACGTATTGGCGGATGCGCCTGAGCGCCGTCTCCAGGTCGGGCACGATCTTTTGACTGCCCACGACCAGAATCACCTTGCCGGCCGTGCTGGCGTACGGGCCGAGCTGACTCGCCGAGGCGGACGCTGCCACCAGAATGCCATCCTCCGTGATCGCGTTAACGCTTCCCAGCATGAAGTCGGGGCCGGAGATGAGCTTGCGGATCTCGCGCGCCTGGGTCTGGCGATCCATCTTGAAGATGCGAGGCCGCAGGGCGTCATAGCGGCTCGCATCATGAATGGCGTCGAAGATCCCGGCGTCCAGGAGGGTCTTCGACTTGCCGGAGTGGACCTCCGCTCCCTCCGGCAGTCGCTCCAGCACCACCTTGCGCGCCTGGTCGCCGTCGTCGACGACCACCACCTCGATGTTGCGCTCCCGCATCCGCTGGGCGACTCGCTGGATGGTCTCTTCGGACGCGGGCCTCGCGAAGTCTTCTCGCGCCTGGGTCATATCTGGGTCTTCTCCTTGCTCAATGCAAACCTTCTTTTCGGAAGCAACTCTCTCCTTAAAAGATTTGTCAGGGATACCTCAAGATGAGAAAGCTCAAAAGTGCGGTGAAGAGATCAATTTTCACCAACAAGATATTTCTAGAGTAGAACTATCAGTGCGCCAAAAAAGCCGCGGTCAGACACATCCTGGGAAGCAGGAGAGACGCATCAATCCCGTTGCACCGTCCACTGCTCGACGCTCTCTGCGCCCCAGTTCGCGCGTACTTTGGCGAACAATTCTACCAGCAGCAGCCGTTCGATGGGGGTAAGTGCACGCATGATGTTCTCGGCCAGAGCCGCCATTTGCTGCTCGAGACGCTCACAGAGCACCTTTCCCTGCTCCGTAAGGCTCACATGGAAGCTGCGCCGATCCTCCAGGTTGAGCGAGCGGCTGATATAGCCTTGTTCTTCCAGTTGATCAAGGAGGCGGGTGAGTTTACTCATGCCTACGCCCTGGAGACCTTGCGCGATCTCCTTGACCATCAGGGGACTGCGTTCCGCAAGGATATAGAGCACTCTCACCTCTTCTGGGGAACAATGCATGGTATGCTCAAACTGGTAGTTGGTTTGACCCATGCGTTCGCCCAGAAACATCATGAAGTCCTGAACAGCACGGGTTTGTTCAGGGTTGAGTCCACTCCCCATGGCTGCCATTACTCTCTCCTCAATTCCTGGTCCCCTTCCAAATATTTCCATATTGGTAATATATTATCTTCAAATGCCCCCATTGTCAAGTGGCCACACTGACATCCACTCAGGACTGGTGCAGGAGATGAAAGATGGAGTGGGGCCGGATGCTTCCTTTTTCAACGGGCGCGTTCGTTGGTTATAAGATGGGACTCAGGTATGATTCCCTTTCGCAGCAGAAACAGCGTCTACCCCTGATTTGTGGTGGAACCCATAAAGAACTCATAGGCCTTCATGCTGTATCTCCTCGCTCTCTGCGGTCGCAAGCATCTCTCGCGTGAGGGAGAGGAAGGCATCAAGAGCAGGAGAGAGCCATTTATCCTTATGCCAGACCATGTGTGTAACGACCGTGAGATCGGGACCCATCCAGGGCAGCTTGAGGAGCCGACCTTGGGATAGTTCTGCCGCGACGGCTATGGCTGGCAAGATCGTCAGTCCCAAGCCAGCCATCACACATTGCTTGACCGCCTCAATACTGTTAAACTCGAATGTCGTTGCCGGATAGACGCTTGCCCGACTCAAGACCCGCTCAAAGAGACTCCGATAGCAGCAACCTGCCTCATTCAGAAGTAAATCCATCTTCGCCAGATCGGATGGCCGTACTCCCTCTCGTCCCACGAGCGCGTGGTCAGGGGCGACGAGGACCCAGATCGGCTCTCGTGTGAGGGGCTCGTCACCCGGCCCTCCCCTATGATCTGCCTCCTCGAAGACAAAGGCCACATCAATACTGCCTGTACGGACGAGGGAACGGAGTTCGCTCCCATGACTGGGACGGAAGATCAGGTGAACACGTGGATAGCGCTTCCGAAAGGTACGTAGCAGCGAGGGAAGGCGATAGATACAGAGTGTCGGCGTTGCTCCAATCTTCAGCGTCCCGTGCGGTTCACCTCTCGTCGAGACCGTTACCCGAGCTTCTTCTGCTAAGTCCAGCAATCGCTCTGCGTACTCTAGGAGTTGGTGCCCGGCATCTGTCAGGACGACTTGTTTGCCTCCGAGACGGTCGAACAAGGGAACGCCTAGCTCCTCCTCCAGCGCGTGAATCTGCGCCGTGACATTCGATTGCACATAGTTCAAGCTCGTCGCTGCCTTGGTAAAATTCAGCATCGTGGCTACTGCCCGGAAGATAGCCAGTTGTCGTAACTCCATAAATTCCTCCATCATTTTCAATAATGCATATCATCATTTTCATTCATTTGCATTCATGGTGTCAAGTCTTTATACTGAAAGAGAGATAGTGTGTCATCGCGAAAGAAAGCGGAGTAACAGAGAATTTGATCGAGCAACTGATCATCATATCCTCCTGTTGACTGGTAGAAATGATACGTAGGAGAAAGAAAGATGGAAACCATGAGATCTCTCATTAGTCTCTAAGGGAAAGGAGAGATGGCATGAAGTCTCTAACTTTCACACGAGTTGAAGGCAGAACTATACTACCATTCTGGTTGCACATGCCCCAGGCCGGTTTGGTCTCTTCCCTCACCACTCTTCTGCAACAAGCACATGTGTTATTCTGGTTGCAGATAGCTGTTGTGGCAGTAGGAGTGGCGTGGTGCATTGCCGTTGCAAGCACGCTCCTCTTTGGTGGATGGTATGCACATACCCATCCCACAACAGGGAACGACCGGGTAATCCAGCGGCTCGTGCGCCTCTTGTGGTTCTTGACGTTTGGCTTGACGGACCCTCCGGTTCCCGACCTGGAGAGTGAGGACACAAGCCGAGAGGCCGAAAGGGAGCGGTCTGCTGGCCCTCCAATGACCTGTTAGCTAGCAACGTTCCGTTTGTCCCATTTTTCTCCTATACTCGTGAAAGACACCGATTCGTCTCTTGTCTTTTCTGAAAGGAGCCATCACCATGGCAAACGCTTCCAGCAGGCAGATCATCGACACCTCTGCCCATGCGCCACGCTACTATCCTCCGCAGCTAGTGCATTATCTCAAAACCTATGGGCAAGACAAAGTGCTCTTTGGAACCAACTTCCCACAACTGTCTTGGGAGAAGTGTGTCCAACAGGTCCAGGCGATGAACTTGCCGGAGGAGATCCAGACGAAGTTTTTGGGTGGCAATGCTCGTCGTGTCTTTCGACTCGATTGAACACAGCCCGCAACAGAGCGATGAGCAACGGCGGGGCTTGCGATCGCCCTGTCCTAGAAGGAGGAGGTTATCATGGACATCCATCCCCGACTGACCATCCGAGCCATCCGTGCGCGCGGACTCAACCTGGCGTTCCATCGTCCAGTCGAAACGGCGAGCGGCGTTATGCGCACCGCGCCGCTGGTGCTGATCGATCTCTCGACCGAGGAGGGCATTACCGGCCGCAGTTATGTGTGGTGCTTCACGCCGGTAGCACTCCAGCCCCTTATTCAGCTTGTCTCCAATCTCGAGGGATTACTCACAGGCGAGGCTGCAGCCCCAGCCGTTGTCGAACACAAGCTCCAGGGGCACTTTCGTCTCCTGGGTCCGCAAGGCTTGACGGGCATAGCCATGGCGGGCATAGACATGGCCCTCTGGGATGCGCGCGCCAGGGCGTGTGGCGTGCCGCTCGTGACCTTGCTGGGTGGCGAGCCGAAGCCGATCCCGGCCTATGCCAGCCTCCACATGATGAGTCCCAAGGAGGCTGCTGCAGAAGCTGAAGAGGTGCTCACCCTTGGCTTCACCGCGCTCAAAGTCAAGATCGGACGTGGCAACCTCGCGGCGGATCTTGCAACGATTCGTGCTGTGCGGCGAGCCGCTGGCGAGGGGATCAAGCTGATGGTCGATTATAATCAGAGCCTCTCGGTGGCTGAGGCGATCGACCGGGTGCGTGTGCTCGACGAGGAGAATCTCTTCTGGATCGAGGAGCCCACCCGCGCCGATGACTTCGAGGGGCACGCCCGCATCGCGGCAGCGGCCAGAACGGCGATCCAGCTCGGCGAGAATTGGTGGGGACCGCACGACATGGCCAAGAGCATCACGGCACACGCCTCCGATCACGTCATGCTCGACGTCATGAAGCTGGGCGGCGTCACCGGCTGGCTGCGCGCAGCGGCCCTCGCCGAGTCTTGGGGCCTGCCAGCGTCAAGCCATACCTTCCCCGAGTTCAGCGCCCATCTGCTCGGCGTCACGCCAACCTGTCATTGGCTCGAGTATCTGAACCATGTCGGCCCCATTCTGACGGAGCCGGTGCGCATCAAGGATGGGCATGCCCTGATGCCCGACCGTCCCGGCAGCGGTCTGGAATGGAATGAGGAGGAGATTCAGCGATGGCTGGCTCATTCATGAAAGGCTCGACTCATGTCATTTCAGCCGTCTGATCCCCACTATGAAGATCGGGTAAGGACCAGTTTCGCCTGGCAGCGCTTTATGGATTTTCTCGGTGCCCAATTGATAGCTGTGCGTCCGGGCTATTGTGAGATCCACCTCCCTTACAAGGAAGAGCTAAGCCAGCAGCACGGCTTTTTTCACGCTGGTACCATCGGTACCATCGCGGACAACGCCGCGGGCTACGCAGCCTATTCGTTGATGGACGCAGATGCGACCGTTCTCACTGTTGAGTTCAAACTCAACCTGCTGGCTCCGGGAAATGGAGCGTTGCTGATCGCGCGCGGCCATGTGATCAAACCAGGACGAACGCTGACGGTTTGCCAGTCGGACGTTTCCGTGAGGAGAGACGGTGAGGAGAAACGGTGCGCAGTAGCGCTCATCACCCTTATCCAGTTGGTCGGGAAGCCTGATAGCCTTCCCTCTCCCTGAGTGGTCCGCCTGCAACAAAAGTACGTTCTGGCCTAAGAGACTATGAAGCATAAAATCGCGGACTCGCACAACAAAGCTGTCGTGTGCCGATTATCGATCATTGCTGCGGCGACCGTTTTTGCTTCCCGGTGTTAGCTGGCAAGTCGCTTTTCACCGGGAAAAGTTCTACTTTGTAGAGTGTAATCGCAAGAGTAATGCCATGCAAGAGGAGAAACCGATCTTGAATACCAGGATGAGCAATGTAAACACAGAGCATGCCGGCGCGGTGCTCATTGTGACCATTGACCGGCCGGAAGTGCGCAATGGCGTCGATGGCCCAACAGCTGCCGCGCTGGTACAGGCCTTTCGTGCCTTCGATGCAGACCCTACACTATCCGTCGCGGTGCTCACGGGAGCAGGAGGCACATTCTGCTCCGGTTTTGATCTCACCGCCATGGCGGATGAGGCGCGTGGATTGCGCATCGCCGAGGACGGTGATGGTCCTCTGGGCATCACGCGTATGCTCCTCAGTAAGCCGGTGATCGCGGCAGTAGAAGGATATGCCGTTGCCGGCGGACTCGAATTAGCGCTGTGGTGTGATTTGCGCGTGGCTGCCGAGAATGCCATTTTTGGCGTCTATAATCGTCGTTGGGGAATCCCACTTATAGATGGCGGGACTATTCGGCTGCCGCGTCTCATCGGACAGAGCCACGCGCTCGATCTGATCCTCACCGGGCGCGGGGTGTCAGGACAGGAAGCGCTCACTATGGGGCTGTCCAACCGGCTTGTGCCGCCGGGAGAGGCATTGCAAGTTGCGCTTGCCCTGGCATATGATCTTGCTCACTTCCCCCAGGGATGCCTTCGCTCTGATCGTCTCTCAATGTACGAGCAATGGCAGCTCTCGCTGGATGAGGCTCTGCGCAACGAATTCCGCCATGGGCGTGAGGTACTGCAATCAGGCGAGGCACAGGCTGGTGCCCGCCGCTTCGCGGAAGGACATGGGCGCCATGGCAGCATGAACGATATTTAATGGGTACTGGTGACGAGACGATCACTACAGCAGGCTCTGGCTTCCTGTCTCAGAACGCATCTGGTCCGCTGTTGATGAGCGAGTGAGACAGCTCATCCACCAAATAATTGTGCAGATTCCGCCATCAGAATGAATTCTGCACATTTACTGATCAACGAGCTTGCAGCAAAGGAGTATATTATGCTTCGTACCTATCTCACCACATCCTGGCACTTGCACTATCCCATTATCAGCGCTCCAATGGCCTATATCGGACGAGGACGCCTGGCTCACGCAGTCTCATAAGCCGGGGGACTGGGCATGATCGGCATTGGCAGTACCGAGTCGGTCGACTTCCTCGCGCGAGAAGCTGCCATCGCCCGTGGAACAGACCAGGGACGTTTTGGCATCGGCATGCATGCCTGGGCCATTGAAAAGCGCCCCGATCTGCTTGACGTGGCGATAGAGGCCAACCCTTCCCTCATCTCCATTTCGTTTGGTTCTCCTGCTCCCTATGTTGAGAGGCTGCACCAGCACGGTATCTTGCTTGCCGCGCAAGTCAATACGCGCGCCGAAGCCATATAGGCAGCGCAAGATGGCGTCGATCTCGTCGTGGTGCAGGGAACGGAAGCCGGAGGACACGTCACAGGGCAGGTGAGTGCGCTTCCACTGCTGCAAGCCGTACTGGACGCTGTTCAGGTGCCCGTACTCGCTGCAGGCGGCATCGCGTCTCCAAGAGGGGTGGCTGCGGCCCTGGCTGCCGGTGCCGAAGGGGTCTGGGTCGGATCTGCTTTGCTTGCCTCGCCTGAATGTGAGAACACGGAGCAGGTCCGGGCACGGATCGTGCAGGCTCAGGAAACAGACACCATTCTCACCCGTGCCTTCGATGTCGCACAAGGACTTGCCTGACCTCCGCAGTATCCGGGTCGAGCCCTGCGCAATCGCTTTACCGATCAGTGGCACGCTCACATCGATGCGCTCTCACAAGCTAACGAAGCGCGTCAACAGCTTGTAGAGGCGATTGCCAGCAAGAACTACGACCTCGCCTATATCTATGCAGACGAAGCGGTGGGACTGGTGACCCGGCAACAATCCGCCGGGACGTCATCCAACAGCTAGGCGAGGGAGCGGAGCTCCTGCTGCTTGATAGCTGTGAAGCATCGCGTAAAGAACAATAATGAACTCGATCACATAGAGATCCGCCGGAGGTTACGGCAATTTTCATGCCTCTACTGAGCAGTATCTCCCCTGACTTCGCATTCACTCCAGACCTCAAGGAATATCAGGGAATCCAGAGAAGGAAATACAGGATTCTGCGCCCACTGGTCGAACGCTCAAGAGGCGGCAGGAGCGCAGCGATGTTGGTGTCTGGCTTCCGGCTCGTCGAGAGGCTAGCGCCACTAGCAGCACTAGGCGCGGGACTCCTCGGTCTCAGCTACTTCTTGCTGGACGGCCTGCCGAAGCCCTGGTTCGTCCCCAGTATTGCTTCATGATCCTTGTAATTTGCGGTCAAGGATTGATCTTGGTGCAATTCCTGTGATACGCTCAATAGGCTTCATCCATTCATTGCTCAACGCGCCTCCTCACGTTTACGCCGCCCTTCGATAGTCATGGCGTCGCCCACCCAAGACTGAAGCGGAGGTCACATTGACACACTGGTCATGCGAGGAAGCGGACGACAGAGATGGTTCTGGAATCTGCTGCTGGATCCCCTGATGTGGTCGTGCCTGATTGAAGTATGCAACATACGCCTTGGGGAGACGATGGAGCTGCTTCACATGGAGGATCAGAAAGTGGTCAAGACACTACCGGCGCACGCTCCCTAGATAGCGTTCACAGACGGTATTCGTTGACACACGGCCGAGCGGTGCTATCGCTCTAACATCATCTCAAGTTCGATCTCATCATGTAAGGGAATCTGGTCGTTGCCGATCAAGGGAATGCGCGGCTTCAGTTGGCGGGCGGCATCGACCGCATTGCGATGAACGGTGACGAGCGTGAAGCCGCGTTTTTGAAAGAAGCGCAACGCATGGAGATTATCATTCGTTGTGATCAGCCAGAGCCGCTTGCAGCCTGCTTCTCGTGCCGCCTGCGTGACTGCCTTGATCAGCAGCGTGCCTATACCGATCCCCGGCTTTGTGCTGACGATAGTCACGATCTCACAATTCTCATCTTCAAGAGAGTACGTGAGCAGTCCTACCCTGTTACCTTTCAGGATGGCGACGAAGCCGGGCAGCGTATGTGGATGATAGACCTTGCCGTGAGCGACGACAATAGTATCGCCCCAGTGTTCGATGATACCCTGCCGTACCCATTCGCTGTCTTCGGTGGTAAGCGGTCTCAACTGCAGAGGAAGGCTTTCGATTCAAAGGTAGATCAAAGCAGTGGTGCTTCAGGCCTGATTTCAGAACAATATCCCAACCATCAATTGCTGGACTTTGCTGGAGTCCACAACTTTATGGTTCATAGCAGAATTCCGAAATAGTCATATCCAGTGGCAAAGTCAAACAGCGCACCGCCCCTCCAGCCTTAAGAAACTCGCTCACTGGCGACACGCAAACATCATATCCCCAACGCTCGAGGATGCGACCGACACGAGGAGGGCATGCCGGCATAACGATGACCTTGCCTACAACCACAGAGTTCGCACAGAAGGTAAGCGCTTCATCCAGCTCGAGCACGAGCGGCTCGGGCACGAGTTGTTCAATGATTGCGTTACTCGCACGATCCCATGCGGCCGGGTTAATGATGGCATGTCGATTATCTAGCGGAGAGAAGCTGATGTCGAAATGGTAGAAACGCGGATCAATGAGCTTGACCGACTGCACCGGGACTCCAAGCAGCCGAGAAAGGACAGCATGAGAGGAAAGGTCCGAACGGAATCCATAACCAGCCAGCAAGCTGCCGCGAAATGGGAAGGCATCACCACAACCCTCAAAGCAGATATCACCTTCGCCAGCCAGTTCTGCTACTTCACGGCCACGAGCCTGGAACCACTGCGAGGCGTGGATTGATTCGGGCTGCCGCTCAGGATGGCGAAATCTGCTCAAGATCAGACGCTGACCATCAACAAGGCCCGCATTGGCGACGTAGACCATATCAGGCAGCTCTTTCACCGGCTCGATAATTTCGACTTTTGCCCCAGCGTGCCGGAGGTTGGCCACAAGGTTGTGCCACTGTTCAATAGCAAGCTCGAAATCAGGACGATTTTCTCGATGCATCCAGGGATTGATCTCGTAGAATACCCCGAAGTAATCGGGCGGACACATGAGATACGATTTGCCCCATGATAACGGGGTTGTTTCAACTGAAGTGCTTGCTTGATTTGCTGTTTTAGATTGGTTTGAATTGTCCATCTGCGATCTTTCTATGACGATGAATGATTGCCCTTCCTTCAAATAGAACGGGAGTAAATGATCGACGTAACAGAATTTCTGGGGGGGCATATTGTCGTCGCTGTGGCCTTATAGGTACAGCCACATTATCTGGTGGAGACCTCATAAATTGAGCTTGAATTGCTTGCCTGTCTGAGCTTGACCACCAGTTAGCGTGGTTGTACGCGTCAGCAGCAGCTTGGCAAGAAATGTGACGACGAGCGTCGCGAGGACCACCCGGACCTGCTCCTCCTGATCGTGTGGCTCCTACCCCACAGCTCTCCCGATGAGCTTGCCCAGTCCAAACGTAATCCCGGCTGCCAACAGGCCAAGGAGCACCTGTCGCGCACCCGCTTTCCAGAGGGGAGAGCCGGCGGTCAGGCTCACACCTGCGCCGATGCCGAATAGACCCAACACGCTGAGCGCGAGACTGATGCCGACAGCGACGAGTCCATTGGTAAAGATGAACGGAAACACCGGGATGATAGCCCCGAGAGCGAACAGGAAAAACGAAGTGATGGCGGCTCCCCAGGCGGACCCGCCGAGATCCTTGGGATCGATGCCCAGCTCTTCTCGTGCCAGCGTATCCAGTGCCGTCGTACCCTGCTGCATCAGATTGGCCGCCAACTCCCTGGCCGTGTGCTCGTCGAGCCCCTTCGATTGATAAATCAGCGCCAGCTCTTCCTGTTCCTCTTTGGGCGCCTCTTGCAACTCCTGGCGCTCGATGGCGATCTGGTGCTGGTTGAGTTCACGCGCACTCTGCACGGAGACCCACTCGCCGATGGACATCGAGAAGGCCCCCGCCAGCAACCCGGCCAGGCCGGCGATCAGGACCGCATGGCCGGTGAGGGTGGCTCCCGCGACTCCCATGATCAGGCTGAGGTTCGAGGTGAGCCCGTCGCTCGCTCCCAGCACGGCGGCGCGCAGTTCATTGCCCCCGGCGCTGCGGTGTTGACCCTCAAACTGGGCGAGCAGCGGCCCCGCGATCCCGCCCCTCGCTGAGGAGAGGAGAGAGCTGAACAGGCGGGAGTGCGAGCGTTCATCGGCTGGCAGACCCGCCTGGACCGCCTCGGGCTGGGTATCGTACTCGCTCACCGCCTGCTGTTCCATCAAGGAGACGGTGGAGAGCACGGCACCAGTTCCAAGCCGCCTGGCTAGCCACAGCAGCGCCCGGATGCGCCAGGTAGGCACATAGGCCGGACTCGTTGCACCCGCCCTGCTCAGATAGTCCTTCCAGAGGTCGGCGTGGCGCTGCTCTATACCGGCAAGGCGCTGGTAGAGTTCGGCCAGGTGTGTATCGCGCTCGGTTTCGGCGAGCTTGCTATACAGATAGACCCCTTCTTGCTCAGAAAGATAGTTCGCGCGGTAACGCGCAACGTCCTGGCTGTTCGGTTGATCGCTCGTAGCATGCTTGAAGGCCATGTGCATCTCCCCTGGCAGAGTTTCTCAACGCGGGTTTTCGACCGCTTTCCAGTGTAATACAGTATACAATACCGACCCCCACCTGTTCAGCTTTACGCATTTTAAGGAAGGTGCGTTCCGGCAAAGTCAGGTGCGAGCATCAGCATTGTGTAGCCACTGTGTGTTCCAGGCTCGTCGAGACTGCTATAATGCGCCGTAACCGACACTTCGCGCCCGTCTTTGAGCGTGATTGAGTAACAGGCCGTTTGATCACTCAGCCGATTGAGCGTGATGGCATTCATCACACACTGTTCGCGACAGAGCATTGTGCCGTTTGCCAGATGGCAGGAGAGCAGGCTGTAGCATTTCGCCTGACCAACCACCTGATCAGCAGACCAGCCACAGAGACGCCTGGACGCCTCATTATAGAGGACAACGGTGCGATCAGCCGCGAGCACTAAAAGAGGGACGGGGGCGCGTTCAAAAGCTGCCAGCGCCAGCTGCGCGGGTCCTGGACCAGGTGACGCTGGTTCGGCAACAGTTGCAGTTGTCGGCATATTCAGGCGGTAGCCTACCCCACGCACGGTTTCAATGAGCGTGTCCGTTCCCATTGCCTGGCTCAGTTTACGCCGCAGGTTACTAATATGTATATCCACAGCGCGATCAATTGGAGAGTGATGCTGGAAACCAGGGATGAGTTCGAGCAATTGTGCACGTGAGAAGGCGCGGCCGGGATAGCGTAGCAGCAGATACAGTAACTCGTATTCCAGGCTTGTCAGTCCGATTATTTCTCCAGCAACACGTACCTCCCGTTGCTCCTCATCTAGTTCTAGTGGGCCGCAGTGCAGCAGGCGGCGTGGACTGGAAGCTTGCGGTTCTGTTCTCCGTAGAACTGCCTTGATGCGCGCTAGAAGTTCTCGCGGATGGAAAGGTAGCGTAAGACAATCATCTGCGCCGACAGCAAAGGCCAGCAGGTTCCCGAGCTCATCGGGGTGGTCGTTGAGAATAAAGATCGCAGCGATATCACCCTCTTGCCGTATCGTGCGACAGAGTTCAACGCCATCAATCAGGGGCAGAGCCTGATCGAGGAGCAGCAGGGCCGGGTGGTGCTGGTGGGCGTATTGTAAAGCAGAACGACCATGATAGGCACATAGGGTTGTGAAGCCTTCACGTTCCAACAAGGCTTTCAGTAACTCGACTGTATCCCGCGCATGGTGGGCCACAAGGACAAGGGGGAGCGAAACATCCACTCGCGTTGACATGACGGGAGCCTCTCTGTTCGCCTGACAGCGAACTTGACCAGCCCGAAAAACAAGCAGACAGTCGCAAGCTTCAACGCTACAAAACAATTCCAGTGATTAACACTATATCGTATTCATACTTGCACGTCAAGAATAAGCAAGCGAGCATACTAATTTCAGCTTTACAAAAACCATACAATTCTTCGCGAACAATCTAAACAAATGTACGGTATCATCGACAATAGAACCTGCGTAAGGCGAGGGCCATAAACATGGTAGCCGATGTCAACATTGCTGTATGGTCAGGCCCTGTGACTCTGAAGTGCCCTGTCACACTCAATGAAGTTCCTTTGATGATGAGAAACAAGTATGTGATACTTAAGAAGCAAAAGCTGTATAAGTAGCACAAATGGCCCAAATTTCACGAATTGTTGTCATACCCCGTATAAATTGGAAGAGTAACACGCTGGTGTTCTCTCACATCAAATGTTCAAGAGAGAGAAGGTACTGAGGCTGAGATGACTCGAGGCGACTTCAAGCGATGGTTGTACCGTGGGCAGCGACCCAACTGGATCGTGAGGATAGTGAATAGAGCGTGGGCTGCTGTAGCCTCGTCGGGCGTCGCGTCCACCTACCTGGTGACATTGGAAGTGACCGGACGAAAGTCAGGGCGGACTGTCTCGCTGCCGGTGGTGGTGGCCGTCGTCGATGGGCAGCGGTACTTGGTGTCGATGCTGGGAGAGAACGTGCACTGGGTCCACAACGTCCGTGCAGCCGGTGGAAGAGCGGTTCTCCGGAGCGGCGGTCGTGAGGAGGTCCACCTCGAAGAGGTTCCCGCCGACCAGCGCGCACCCATCTTGAGAGCTTACCTGCAGCGAGCACCGGGAGCGCGACCCCACGTGCCCGTGAACAAGGATGCACCGATTGCGGAATTCGAAAAGGTGGCCGCGGCATTTCCGATCTTCCGGGTTGCTTCTCACAAGACAGTGCAGCCGACGCAGCCAGAGTGCGGTACGCCCTGAGGCAAACAGAGATCCACCGCTGGGACGATGCCAGCTTGTTTGCGCTGAGAGGAGGAGCCAGGCGGGAACACTCGACACTCCTTTACGAATTCTGGGAGCGCGGGCAGCGTGGGCAACTCCGGGTAGGCTACGCGGGGTGGACGGTTGCCACGGGAGATCGCCTGGTTGGGGCGCTCCGTGTTGTAGTGGAGCAAGAAAGTGTCGGTGATTTCGCGCACTTCCTCCTCCGTGCCAGGCCGCAGGACTTCCAGGCATTCTTTACCAAGTGTCCGATGAAACCGCTCAACGTAGGGGTTCTTTTCTACTATCAGGGAAGGAAATGGGTCATGGACGATCAGTACCCAACGACTGCAAACTTTAGCCGTTATGATGTGTCCATTCGTGCAATGGAGCGCGCGGACCTGGCAGTTGTCGTCGAACTGGATACCCTGGTCTTTGGGGATGTGCGATCAGCCTATTTTGAGCGGCGGCTTGCCGCCCTCAATGGGACAGATGCTGAAGCGCGCATAATTTTTTTAGTAGCCGACTATCAGGGTACGGTCATTGGCTTTGTGTTGGGTACGCTGGCGTACGGGGAGTTTGGCCTTACGCAGGTGACTGCTATTCTTGATTCCATTGCAGTTCATCCAGGCTACCAACAGCATGGCATTGGTCGGCAATTGATCGAAAGCTTTATCAAGCAGGGTACACTTCAGGGAGCGGCGGCTGTCTACACGTTGGTGAATTGGGATAACTGGACCCTGCTCAAAGCTTTTCATTCGCTTGGTTTTGTGTTAGCTTCGACCATTCCGTTGGAGCGGCGGATTGACTAAACAGCCAAGTCACCCGCAAGGATGAGTGTAATAGTGATGAGTACCGGCATACCACAGGGGCGCGGCATCCAACTACAAGAGCAGGGCTGGACCCGGCGTTTCACTGCCCATGGGACGGCGGTTAAGCGAAGCCGTGGAACTGTATTGTCAACTTGGATTCGAGACCTTGCTGGAGCCAGCGGAACTGGATGAGGAACATCTATCTAGGTGCAGAGGGATGCGAGCACTGTATCGTCACTACCCTGGCACGCACCATTTACACCCGGCCTCGTAGGATAGTCGATGCTGATGAATGTTCATGATAATCGGAGTCCCCTCTACCAGGGGGTGGACATTGCTTTGAAGGAGGAAGATTATGCCGAATTTTAGCGGGAAAGACCCTGAGAGCTTTGGCTTTGAGGAGATCGTGTATAGCAAACGTGGCTGGGTGGCAACTGTCACCATCAACCGCCCGGAGAGCTATAACGCCTATACCTGGCGCACGCTGCAAGAGATGACGCGGGCATTCCGCGACGCTTCCTGGGATGACCATATCGCCGTCGTTGTGCTGACCGGCGCGGGTGACAAGGCATTCGGCACTGGAGGCGATGTCAAGGAATATGCCTCCGAGTACACGCAGCGCCCACATGATTACTGGAAGTGGATGGGACTTTTCACGGACTGCATTGATATCCTGCGCAACATTGGCAAGCCCACGATTGCCCGGCTCAACGGCATGGTTGTCGGAGGTGGAAATGAGTTCAACATGGCCTGTGACCTGGCTATCGCTGCCGATCATGTGCGCATTCGCCAGGTCGGCACCGAGGTGGGCAGCGTCGCCGCAGGTGGCGCCACGCAATGGCTGCCGATGATGGTTGGAGACCGGAGAGCGCGCGAGATGTTGTGGCTGTGTGAATGGATCGATGCCCCAACCGCCCTCGACTGGGGCCTGGTCAACCAGGTTGTCCCCTATGCCGAGCTTGATGACGCTGTTGCTACGATGGCTGCCAAACTGGTAGACAAATTCCCTGAATGCATGCGCTACACCAAGCAGCAAACAAATTTCTGGAAAGACTTCGCATGGCACCAGACCATCGGTCACGCTCGCGATTGGCTCGCCCTGCACTATACCTCCTTGGAACCGTATGAAGGCATGAATGCCTTCGTCGAGAAGCGGCGACCAGACCATCTGGGCGTACGCCAGCGGGCGGTGACAGAAGAGTCAAGCGAGTTTCTCTGGGGGCCATATGCGCAGACCTGCCTGGCATGCGGCGCTAAGGGCATTCCAGCACAGTTCACTTTCTGTGGCCGGTGCGGCACAGAACTTCAGGTAAGGTAGGGCCGTGAACTATCAAGCATGGAGGAATGAAACGATGCGCGCTGCCGTCTTCTATGGGCCAAATATGCCGCTGCGTGTTGAGGATGTACCCGTGCCTGCCTTAGACGCAGGCGAGGTGCTGGTGAAAGTGGTCGCCTGCGGCCTCTGTCACACCGACCTGCACTATATTGATCACGGTGTGCCAACCGTCAAAACGCCGCCCGTGATTCTTGGACATGAGGCCGCCGGTACTGTCGTATTGACCGGCCCTGCCGTGGGTATCATCAAGGAGGGGGATCGCGTGCTGTTGCCGGCCATCCTCACCTGCGGTCGCTGTACTGCCTGTCGTTACGGGCGGGAGAATATCTGCCAGAACATGCGCATGTTCGGCAACGATGTCGATGGGGCCTATGCCGAGTACGTGAAAGCCCCTGCCAAAGATATCTTCATCCTGCCCCCTGAAATTCCACTGGTAGAGGGCTGCATCATCGCTGACGCGGTGACCACGCCCTATCACGCAGTCAAGAATCGTGCCGAGGTGCGGCCTGGAGATAGTGTTGTCGTCTTTGGCTGCGGTGGGGTGGGTCTCAATGTTGTCCAGTTTGCTCACCTGGCCGGCAGCATCGTCATCGCTGTAGACATTGTAGAGGAGAGACTGGAATGGGCGCGCCGACTTGGGGCCAGCCTGACCGTGAATCCCGGGCAATAGAGGGCAGCGTTGCCCGCAAGATACGGCAATTGACGGGCGGCGGCGCTGATATCGCCCTGGAGGTCATCGGCAATCCCGCCACCATACAGGAAGCCTTCAGCTCGCTCCATCCAGGCGGCCGGCTGGTTGTCGTAGGCTATAGCGATCGCGAGGTTGCCCTTAATGCAGGCCGCATTATGTACCGTGAGATGGAGATCCGCGGCAGTCTCGGCTGCCGCCCGGTTGATTATCCGCGCGTGATCGAACTGGTGCGTACCGGTCGCATCCAGGTAGTCCCTCTGGTCACAGCTCGTTTCCCGCTGGCAGACATCAACGAGGGGCTTGACGCTCTACGACACAGCCAGGGCATTCGCTCCGTGGTCATGATGGAAATGTAGGGATGCCCCTTGTGGGCGTCCGGTTACTTTGGAGGAAGTTTATGAGTATACCATCGTCGGCTGCTACTACATTGGATGTCACAGAAGGCGTCGCAAGATTGACGCTTAATCGGCCACCGCTCAATATCCTGACACTGGCAATGATACGTCGACTTGCCAAAGCGCTCGATACGGTAGCTCAGCACACCTGGATCAAAGCGATGGTGCTGGCAGCAAGCGGCAAAGCCTTCTGCGCCGGAGTAGATGTCGCCGATCACACACCTGATCGCACTGAACCGATGATCAGGGAATTTTGCGCACTCTTCACTCGCCTGCGAACCTTGCCCGTGCCGACCATTGCAGTCGTGCAGGGTGCGGCGCTTGGCGGGGGCACAGAGTTAGCGGTTGCCTGTGATATGGTGCTGGCGGCGACATCAGCCCGCTTCGGCCAGCCGGAAATCAAACTGGGCGTCTTTCCGCCGATTGCCGCTGCGCTCTTTCCACATCTGATCGGTTATCAGCAGGCAGCTCGTCTGCTCTTTAGTGGCGAAACGATCACTGCTGGCGAGGCTGCGCAGTTGGGATTAGTCACCTATGTAGCGACAGATGAAGAGCTGGAGACAGCGCTGGAGCGGCTACTCACGCAGTTCCGAGGAATGAGCGCGGCGGCTTTACACATGACAAAACGCGCGCTGCTTTACGGCGCTGATCTGGGAGTGACACACGCTCTGCCCAGGATCGAAGACCTCTATCTTCAAGATTTGATGGCTACAACAGATGCCCGCGAGGGCGTGCAAGCTTTTATCGAGAAACGTCAACCCGTTTGGAGCGATACGTAGGGACGCGATGTATCGCGTCCACATAGACATCTTTTTATTGCCATGCGATATCCACCCAGGAGGCGACCTATGATCGATAATGTTGAGATCACTACGGGTGGCACAGACACCGCTATAACACTGATGGATGTGTTGGAGCGCTGCTTTGAACTGGCAATGCGTATCGGGGTAGCGGATGACGAGCAGCCCGGCGTCATCGGATACTTTCCCGTCTATTTCCCGGAGGAAATCGTGCATGCTGCCGGGCTTAGACCCCATGCGCTGCTTGGCGGCGGCAATAAGCTCGAAGTGCGCCTGGCGGATGCGCGCATTGGCTCCTTCGTCTGCTCGATCTGCCGCAGCACGACAGAGCAGGGCCTTAATGGGACATTGCATGGTATGAAGGGCTTTTTTACGCAGCCCATCTGCGATGCTGCCAAGCACATGGCCGGCATCTGGGGACGCAACTTTCCCGCTCAACCGTCGCAAATACTCGCGCTGCCCCAGAATGTCAACTCTTCTGCCTCGGTACGCTACGTCTACGATGAATATCAGCGACTGCGCAGCGTGCTGGCTTCACAGGTAGAGCATACTATTCCAGACGAGGCGATTCGCGCCAGCCTGCGTATCTACAACGAGAATCGCCGGTTGCAGCGTGAGCTGTACCGCATGAGGCGCGATGATCCTGCGCGGCTCTCAACTGTGGAGACATACTTGCTCGTTCGTGCCGGGACGCGCATTCGCCGCGAGGAGCATAACGTGCTGCTGCGCGATGCCCTGCACCTGCTGGCCGAGCGACCGGTGCGCCCGCGCGATAAGCCCAGGGTTATCTTCCTGGGAGGCTTCTGCGAGCAGCCTCCGCTCGAGATGATCGAGACCATTGAGGATGCCTGCTTCATCGTCGATGATGACCTGCTGATTGGCCAGCGGTGGATTACTGAGGACATCGCTGCGGATGATGGCGACCCTGTGTGGGCGCTGGCAGAGAGTTATGTCGAGCATTCAGCGTCAAGCCCGGTGCAGTACGACGCACGCAAGCCGAAGGAAGAGATGCTGATGCGCATGTTGAGGGATGCGCGAGCCGAGGCAGCCATCATTACCGCCGCCAAGTTCTGCGAACCCGGCCTCGACGATCAACTCGCGCTTTCGCACCGGCTCGATGCCGAGAAGATGCCGCATCTTGTGCTTGAGTTTGAAGAGAAGATGACGAGTTTTGAGCAGATGGCGATGCAGGTGGAGACCTTCGCCGAATCGCTCCTCTTCCGCTAGATACTTCCTTGCATTCAGATGAGTGTGGAGCACTAGCCGCGAAAGCGGCGTTTCTGAATGCTTATGAAAATTAAAGGAGGTTGTTGTGAGCGCTATAACGGAAGGTCTGGACGCGCGTACCGCCGGCCAGCGCCTCGTCAACCAGTGGCTGGCGTCCCTTGGGACCGCGCGCGAACGCGGTCAACCCGTCGCCTATGTCTTCGTCATGGGCAACGCCATCGAGATTTTGCGCGCATTCGGCTTCGAGATGGCTTTCCCGGAAATTAATTCCTTGCAGACCGGCGTGCGTAAGGCCGCGCCAGACTTCATTGCGAAGGCGGAAGACTTCGGCTTCTCGCCGGATGTATGCAGTTATGTCAAGGCGGATGTAGGCTTGATGCTCAGCAATATGCAGCATCCATCCGGCGTGCAGATGCCGGTGCCCGATCTTGCCATCGCCTCAAGCCTCTGCAATGTCTACATCAAGTGGGCCGAAATCTGGGAGCGGCGCTTTGGCACGCCCGCGTTCGTCCTGGATATCCCCGGCAAGCGTTTTGCCGCGTGGAAATCGCCTGCTGGCAGTCCCCAGCACCTGGCCGATGCGCGCTGGGTGGAAGGTCAGTTTCGCGACCTTATCGCTCGCTGCGAGCAGATCACCGGCAAAAAATTCGACAGTGATCGCCTGGCAGAGGTCGAGGCCAATGTGAACGAAATGATCCGCCTGTGGATCGAGATTCTCGCCTTCAATCAGGCTCGACCGGCTCCCTATAACTCGATGCTCGATGGCCTCACCTATATGGGGGTGCTGAACGCCTGGCGTGGCACCCCCGAAGGCGTCGAGTACATGCGCCTGCTCCATGCTGAGATTGCGGGCAAGGTCACGCGCGGGGAGGGTCGCGTTCCTCATGAGCGTTTCCGCCTTGTCTTCAGTGGCACGCCCTGTTATGTGAATATGCGCCGCTTGATCGAACTCTTCGAGAGCCACGGCGGTGTCTTTGCTGCCTCAGACTACCTCACGTATGCCGCGGGCGGCCTGGATAGCGCGGGCCTCTTCTATGATACCGCGCGACCGCTTGAGAGCCTGGCAGAGGTTACGACCCTTGCCTCGCAGATGGGACTCTCGAATCACTTCTTCTCGCACCACGCCCTGGCGCAGCAGATGAAGGACTTTGCGGCAGATGGCATCGTCTACCACGGCATCAAGAGCTGCCGCACCGTCGCGACAAGTATGGCTGATAACCGCGAGTATGTCACGACAAGGCATGGCATGCCCACGCTCTATATCGAGTCCGATCTTATCGATCCGCGCTACTGGTCGGACGCACAGATCAAGAACCGCGTTGATGCATTCTTCGAGGTGCTGGAGCAACGAGCGCGGTTGGAGGGCCGATAAGATGATCTATGTAGCAGGTATCGACGTAGGCTCAACCCAGGCCAAAGGGGTGATTCTCGACGAGCGGGGCGCTGTGGTTGCTCAGGCTCTCCTCGACATGGAGACCAACATGAGTACTGCGGCAGAAACGGTCTTCCAGCGCGTGCTTGCAGAAGCGAAATTGAGCGCCGCCGACATTGCGTTCACGGTTGCCACCGGCTATGGTCGTTATCGAGTGACCTTTGGTGATCTCCAGGTCACTGAAATTAGTTGCCACGCGCGCGGAGCCGTGGCGGAGTTCCCTGACACCCGCACCGTGCTGGATATCGGGGGCCAGGACACGAAGGCCATTCGTATTGGAGATACCGGCGAAGTCAAAGACTTTGCCATGAATGACAAGTGCGCCGCCGGAACCGGGCGCTTCCTGGGCGCCGCGTCGTTCGCGCTTGAATTGCCGCTGTCCGAGCTTGGGCCACTGGCGCTGAAGTCAACAAAACCCGTCAAGATCACCACCACCTGCACAGTTTTTGCCGAGTCGGAAATCATCGGGCACCTGGCCAAGGGATACCGTCCTGAGGATGTGCTTATGGGGATGCATCACTCCATTGCCACGCGCTGCGCCTCACTTGTGCGCCGTGTTGGACTGGCTCCTGAAATAACGTTTACCGGAGGTGTCTCGCGAAACCCTGCAATGGTGGCATTGCTCCAGGAGGTGCTTGCTACGCCGCTCAATGTGAGCGCGCAAGCGCAGTTCATGGGTGCTATCGGCGCCGGACTCTACGCGCTCGACCATGCACACGCGGGTCACCCACCACAGCATAGAGAGGAGGCAGTGCGATGATTCTCGTTGTTGGCATCGATATCGGATCCACCTACACGAAGGCGGTCATGATGGACGAGACAAGGAGTGTGCGCACCACCGCCATCCGTCGCAGTGGCTACAAACCCGCGGCAGCGGCGGCGGCAGTGTACGAGGAACTCCTCGCAAATGCAGGCGTCGCGCGTGAAGAAGTGACCTATATCGCCACATCCGGCTATGGGCGCTATATGGTTCCGTTCCGCCACACGCAGATCACCGAACTGACCTGCCATGCCCTGGCGATGGTCTACCATTTCCCGCAGGTGCGCACCATCCTCGATATCGGCGGCCAGGATATCAAGGCCATCCGCATGGATGAGAGCGGGCGCGTGCGCGCGTTCCGGTTGAACGACAAGTGCGCGGCGGGCACAGGCGCGTTCCTGGAGAAGACCGCGCGCTATCTCGGTCTGAAGACAGGCGATATTGGGCCATATGCTCTCCGCTCCACGAAACCGGTCGAGGTCAGCAGTGTGTGTGCGGTATTCGCGGAATCAGAGGTCATCAACCATCTCTCCACCGGGGTTGCGCCGGAAGACATCATGCAGGGCGCGATTAGTGCGCTCGCCGGTCGTGCTGTGCAATTGATGAAGCGTGTCGGTCTCGAGCAAGATTTCGCGCTTGCAGGTGGCATGACGCAGAATGCCGCCATGGTGGCAGCTATTGCGGCGAAGCTCGATGCTCCATTGAACCTGCCGTCGCAGGGATTAGGCCAGTTCAACGGAGCCTTTGGCGCAGCTCTGCTTGGACTGCGGCGCGCCGAGAGACTACTGGCAGAGGGACGCGAGATTCCGCCACTGGGAAGCGAAGGTCCGGTCCAGACCGCTCGTCGCTGGTCACTCTTCGTTCAGGCCGTGCAGGAGCCTGCTATGGCGGCTGGCCTCAAGGCATTAAAAGTGTTGAAATGAGACCAGAATAACCCCAAGTTTACAGGAACGGCATCATTTTTGCAACACAACCATCGAACGTGGGTGCGCTTTCACTTGCATACCTCTATCCCCGTTTCTGCGCCTCCTCGATCAGACTCACCAGAAACTGTAGTTTCTTGATAGAATGTTCCGCATTGCGTTTATTGCGCTCGTAACCATCGGGGGCGAGCTGTTGGAACCAGGTGCGTATATCCTCTTCCGAGATGTCGTACCATTTGGCATCGGCCTGTAAGCGCAGGTAAACGCGCATCTGCGGGTCCTGCTTCTTGCGTGCAGGACCTTTCTCCTTCTCCTCCTCACCCGCACTTTCACGCTCGTCAGCAGCGACAGCCTCCTCCAGGTCGGATGATGGATGCAGTTCGTTGTTAAGAGCCTCGACATCTGAGGCGCGGAAGAATGCATCTTTCCCGACACCCCGGTAGGGCTTAATGCGGCCATCGCGTACCCACTGATCGAGCGTCACACGATCAATCCCCAATTGCCGCGCTGCTTCGCCTGCGTCGATAAAGGCGAAGCGTCCACCTCCTGGCTTGCTTACCATGGCTTCTCCACCTCTTTAATTCACCGTGTTGACTTTATTGACTTCATAAAACATCAGCAGCGTACTGCCGTAGCGTCGCTCGTCAACCAGTGTCAGGCGAGCGAGCGGAACTGCTGCTACCTCTAATCGCTCCTTGGGGTGTATCTGCACGATGACCAACCCTGTATCGGGTACGAGTGATGAATTATCGAGCAATGCTAGTGCCCGCGCTGCCATACCCTTATACTGTGGCGGGGCTACATAGATAATATCATATTGCCTGGGACCGGCAAACCTGGCACCCGCAAGGGCTCCTCCACTCCCAACCTCACCCCGTGCCACTACATGTCGCCTGGCCCCCCTCCCCGTGGGCATCACACCGCCCTCCGGTGGTGGGGCGGTTCCCCAAAATGTAGTGGCACGGGGTGGCTGGGTGGATGTGGGGGGCCCTTGTGGGTGCCAGGTCACCCCGCCAGGATAGTCCTCTGTATCAACGGTATATGCCTGTAAAAACTTGAATGCATCAGCATGCACGGTCTCCGCTCGGTCTACCAAGCACGTAATCTGCAGGTTTTCACGCACCAGCTTCAGGGCAGCAGCGTTCAGCTCGATAAATGTCGCGCTGGCAGCACCACGACTCAGCGCCTCGATACCGACGCTGCCTGTGCCTGCGAAGAGGTCGAGGAAGCGCGCATCTTCCACCCGAACAGAAAGAATGTCGAAGAGAGCCGTCTTGACACGGTCGATAATGGGCCGTGTACCCGTCATCTTGGGCGTTTTCAGGCGGCGCCCCTTGGCTTCACCAGCTACCACACGTATTGGCATAGGTTACTCCTCTTCAAGAAGGGTTAACACAGCTTCCGCCTCTTCGACAAACTCATCTTCTTTTGCCCAGGAAATCAGCTCCTCCACCTGGTCAGCCTTCAATTTCTTCGGCGTTGTGGTGCCCCAGAAAGCTTGCAACAATTCTTGTAGTTGCTCCTGGCTGATTTGCGAACCGACGACGTTCTGCAACACAGTCAAGCGTCCCTGGCTGGCAGTCGAGGAACCATGTACATCCTTCATCTTGCTGATAATATTCCTGGCTTTCAACAGTTCCTCGGCTGATAACTCTGGTCGTGCTTCAGACTCGTCTTCATTGTCGAATGCTAAATCCTCGTCCTCCTCCAGATCATCCTCTTCATCGAACCTGTATGGAGGATGCTTATCGCTCACTGTGCCACGCGTGCTAAGATCAATGGGAGGTCTGGCAGAGGTCGGTGCCATGGATGGACCAGGTGCGGGTGAAGTAGGTGGGGGTTTTGCCGGTATAGGTATCGGAACTGGACTCGGTGGTCGGCTGAGAATCGGGTTGGGTGCTGGGATCGATCCTGGGCGAGCCGATGGTGTTGCTAGCGGCTTTGGCGCGGGTGGAGGAGGCGATGAAGGCCTCTGCACTGGTTTAAGCTGACCGGCCTCTTGAGGCTTCTGACTGACGGCTGCTGAACCGGCAGGCTTTTGCATCATCAGGAGTTGCAAACGCTCCAGAGCATCGCGTAGATTCATACCATCGAGGGTCCTGACCTGCAAGAGGTCCTTAGCCTGCTGATGGGATAATCCCCACGATCCCTTGATCACGCGCAGGAACTGTGTCAGTGACAAGATGCTGTTAGCGTCTCCCGGCAGTCCAGGGGCAAGAGGCATACTTGCCCCCACCTGCATGCGTGTTGGCGGTACAACTACCCCAGTGTCCTTTTGCGCCTCTTCATTGCTCACTCGTTGAGCTGCCTGTTGTAGTGGCGTCGATCCCCCGATGTGCGTCGCCTGTCCTCCCAGGGAAGGGCTCGCAGGAGGTACTGCTCCGGGTAGTTTGGACGCTGAGGATGCCGATGGTAGAGGAGGAGCAGAGGTAGTACTTTGGGGTCGTTGATTGCGCTGTAGCATCTGGGTCACACGGCTCTCAACATGGCTGGAGAGCTGGTCCATACCTGCCTGAGCCTCGCGAATCAACTTTGCTCGCATCTCTGCACTTGCGCCTAGCGGTACGGGAATACCCATCTCGATGGTGTGTGTACGTCCACCGGTTGTGAACTGCGTAGCATAGCGTAACCAGATGTGTGGGGACTCACCGGTTTCCCCTTCCCCGCCAGGCTTATTGGTCATATTATTCATAAGTCGCTCACCTACCTTCTGCTCGGTTCCTAACAAATGTTGAGTTCAGTTGCCAAGAGGACTTAAAAGAAGTCACGCTGTGATCTTCGCGTAACCAGATACGTACAGTATTATATCAGAGTGTAGCATCTTGCCAAAAGGACGATCTTAGGGTATGGTTAGCTTGCCGAAAAAGTGTTATAATCAGCCCTAATAGGGGATGTGTAGCATACCAAAGGGACACGTATTTATTTGTGTCTGTTAGTAATGAGGCTATAGAATGATACTTTGCGATAGAAGCCTGAGAAAGTTGAGATGCAAGACCCATGGTCAGCCCTTCACCAACTCAACAACCGCCAGCGCCACAAGCTGAGCAGAAGAAAGCTAGCACTACATCTGTCAAAATAAGGCCAGGCCAGAGTCCTGGTGCCCGCAGAGCCAAGAATTTTTTCAGACCTATCATCAGGGCGATGTATTACCTGATCACGTGGATCCGAAAGCATTTTTTCCTGGCGGTCATCCTGCTCCTGCTGGTAGGAGTGAGTTCATATGCAACCGCTTATTATGAGACGCAAGGTTTTGACCCGCTCCATGCCATTGCCGTGCGTGATCAAGGCAGCGCCAATAATATCAAAGCCTGGCTAGGTGCGTTGCGTAATGGCAATGCTGCTCAATTGGCTGCAATACAAGCCACTATGCTGCAGACGACTATACAACCTGATGCTCAAAGTCTTGTCAATCAGTATGGTCAACCGCAGACCGGCGAGACCTGGGTGTCTATCGAGGTCGCCGGTGTACATAATGGCGTAGATCAGGGTTTAGACAGTTTTGTGGAGGTAGACCTGTCGGCTCCTGGGGGAAGTACTATCAATAGTATTTTGCTCATACATTTTACCACCGTTCCTGCAGTAGGAGGGCGTATCTTCTCCATTGATGTAACGACTCCTCGCTCAGCTATACAAGTAGCGTAGCTTATCGATCCATAGAGCAGAAGGGATAAACTGCCATGTCAAAAAAGGAAAAGACGAAACGAGAAGACCTGGATAGATCCATCGATCTTGGCATGGATCAGTTTGGTCGCTTCACGAAACGAGCCTGGTTGATAGTCGTCCTTATAATTGCGATCCCGGCGCTGGCTGTAACCTTCCTTGGCCTGCAGACCGCCGTTTCGCTTCTGGGTACTTTGGCTCAAGTTCTCGTGCTCCTCGCCGTTGCCATCTTGCAGTTCGTCGCCATCTTCTGGTTCCTGGGACGCCCGCGATTGTACTGGGTGATGCCTAATGAGACGGGTGTTACCTTCAAGGATTACAAGGGCAATCCAGAGGTGCTTGAGTCTGCACGGCGCATTGTGCGCTTGCTGCAAGGCGTCCCGGAGTTTAGGGAAATGGGTGGTCAACCTGTGCGTGGCCTCCTGCTCACGGGAGATCCAGGGACTGGTAAAAGCTATCTCGCTCAATGTATGAGTACCGAGGCCGGTGTGCCTTTCGCCTATGCCAGTGCTGCCAGCTTCCGTGCCATGTTTATCGGCATGGATGTGCTGATGATCAGGAGACTCTACACGAAGGCACGTCGCCTGGCTCGCGAGTATGGTGCCTGTGTCGTCTTCATGGACGAAATTGATGCCATCGGGGCCTCCCGTTCACGTGGCGGTGGCACCATGGCAATGGGCGGTGGGATCTTCGGCGGCATGATGGGTACCGGTGGTCTCAACCAATTGCTGATGGAGATGGATCCACCGAACATTGAGACCGGCTGGTTTAGAAAGATTCTCCGCACGCTAGGTTTGATACATAGCCGTGTCCAGAATGAGCCAGTTCTGACCGTTGGTGCAACCAACGTTCCTGAGGCGCTAGACCCGGCACTGCTGCGCCCTGGCCGCTTCGACCGCAAGATCCATGTTGCTCCGCCAACCGACAGGTATCGTGGTGAGGTGATTGAGTACTACCTGGTTAAGGTCAAGCATGATCCGAAGATCTCGATACCTACACTGGTAGCACGCTTAGTAAACTACACTCCGGTAGCGATCAAACATGTTGTCAATGAGGCTGTCATCCTCGCTCATTTCGATGGTCGTGATACGGTGACGTACAAAGACCTGGTGGAGGCACAGGATGTACACGAATTTGGCTTGCGCCAGCTCGCTGAGTTAACACCCATCGAACGGCGGCGTCTTGCTTATCATGAGGCAGGGCATGCTGTGGCCTGCTACTACCTGATGGACCGCTACTTCCCAGCTTTTGTTACGTTGCATCAGCATGGTGATCTGGAAGGTGCAGCGGCATTTGCTGCCTGGCGTCAAAAAGAGACAATCATAACCTCGAATAAGGAAGATATCCTCGCTCGTATCCAGGTATCGCTAGCTTCCCGCGCTGCTGAAGAGTTGTTCCTTGACGTGCAATTGAATGGGGTCACTGCCGACTTTGCTAGTGCGACGCAACTTGCAACAGCCTATGTGGGTGCGTATGGTATGGACGGCACGATTATCTCATATCTCGCCTACTCCTCTGCTCTCGGTAGCAGTGCAATGAGTTTGCCCAAGCTTGCTGACCGTGTTGAGGCTGTGCTCCAATCACAGTTCAAGGCGGTCAAGCGGCTGTTCCAAGAACATAGCGAGGCTGTTATGGCAGTTGCTGAGGGTTTGATCGAGCGTGATGAATTGGTGGCGGAAGAGATCGAGCAGTTGATTAAGGAGGCCGATGCACGGCGTGTGACCAGGGTGGTCGTCAGCGACTTTGAGCCGATCCTGGGCAATGGTCATGGCAACGGGAAGAATGGTGGCTATACACTGAGCGGTGGGAGGAGCAACGGCAGCACTGACAATGGCCACTTGATCGATGCTCCGAAAATTGATGCGCAGCCGCAGCCGTTCTCCGATGCGCAGGCCCAGACGAGCGATATGCAAGTTCCGCCGACGGACGAGGGACCACTGTTTTTAATGGACGAGTGAAGGATGTTCAGGAATTAATCAGAATTAGAAGCTGTGAGCCTGGGCTCACAGCTTCTAATTCTGATTAATTCCTTATTTACACACAAGAGAGAAATCTTATGTCAACCGGCACAATCATCAGTAGCACGACAACAGACGAGGCAGCGCGAAGCCGTTATCCACGCTGGCAAACTGTCTTCATGTGGGGAAGCGTTTTTGCCCTATTGGTCGTTGCCGTTGGTATGCGCCTGTATGACCTGGGGCTCCGCTTTGACCGTGATGGCTACGACGAAGGTGTCTACTGGCAATCCCTGCTGGCTATGCGTGCCGGACATTCCCTCTATCAACAGATTTTCTACTCGCAACCACCCTTCTTCCTGCTCTCGCTCTTCCCAAGCTACATGCTTTTTGGCAGCACGCTCTGGTCTGCACGATTCGGTATTGCACTGGTCTCTTTATTCGGGCTGCTAGGTGCGGTTCTATTGGGCAAAGCACTCAGCGGACGGCCTGGAGCGGTTCTGTGTCTCCTCTTGCTCGTCGTCAACCCGTACATCCTCTTAGAGTCGCAAACCATCCAGGCTGAGTCATCATCTGTCGCCTTTTCATTACTGGCGGTGGGGCTGGCATACCTGTGGTGGGAACAGCCAGAAGGAGTATCCGGTCTGTGCTGGGCAGCACTCACAGGTATCGCACTCGCTCTAAGCATTCTGTGTAAATTATTGGGTGCCGTCAGCCTGGTACCTGTTGCTCTGCTGGTGCTCGCTCGCCTGTGGCAAATCTGGCAGAAGCAGCCGGGGACCAGCCTTGTCAGCTTCCGTCCGATCCTGCTTGGCATAGCAACTTGTGTGGTGACGCTGCTCCTCGTACTCCTGCCCTTCCTGGGTTCGTATCAGAGTGTGCTGCAAGAAGTGGTTGGTTATCATGTCCAATCTGTGTATGTCTTCAGTCGGGTCGAGAATAGCAGCATGATCAGGAGCGTATTGGTCTCAGTCTTGGGTGCCACAGCACTCTATGGGACGTTAGCCGCGCTCCTGCGGCGCGATTGGCGCGTCATTCCCTTACTGGCCTGGTTACTTGCGACGACCATTTTTCTCTGGCGCCTGGCACCTCTGCTCCCTCATCACCTGGTCGCACTGACAACTCCGCTGATAGCGTTAGCGGTGATCGGTGTGAGTGATAGACCTTTGATTATGGGGGATTTTCCCGCCAGGTTCGCAAAATGGGCAACCCCGCTTGCCATTCTGCTCATACTTTTCACGACAACCTTTAACATGCTGCAAGATGCCTCGTACTACAGCACTATGAGCATGAATAGTGCGAATGCATCGAACCAACTACAGAGGCGCATCGCTGCTGACCTGCAGCAGGCTATTGCACCGGACCAGTTGGTGGTGACCGATGCACAATTTATAGCTGGGTTGGCAGATCGTAGTACCCCACCAGCACTGGTAGATACATCGACAGTGCGTATTAACGATGGTTCTTTAACGCTACAGCAGCTCATCGATGAGACCTCACAGCCGCGAGTGCATGCTGTGCTTTTTTTCACTTCGCGCTTCTACCTGCCCAATGTGGCCGGGTTTCATGCTTGGGTTGCTCAACACTTTCACCTCCTCCATAGCTATGGACCTGGAGAGGAGTTGTGGGTGAGATAACATGGAGAACGACAAAAGATCGGAGGTAACGACATGCAGAAAAAGAAAACCTTCAGCACGATGGAGATCGTGCTACTAGCAGTGTTGATCGGCTCGCTGATCCTTTCATTCTTACAAGCGCGCCGCGAGGAAGCCGAAAAGGATAAATAGCACTGGTAGCGCGCCGAAAGTCCTATCAGGGGTACTTTGGAAGGCAAGAGCGTGAAGTTTTACTACCTGATTCGTTATATCGGTTGAAACAACCTATATCTCTTTCCCGTTCTTTCTTCTAGAGGTAGGTAATTATTTTGAATCGAGACCAATTTAAGCAGACGAACCCTTTGAGGGGCAATGGCTTTCGCCTAGAGCCAGTCCCACCATCTGCCGAGCAACCCTCAGCAGATGCTCAGCGAGGAGTTCCACCAGCACAGCCTCAAAATACATTCCCTTCACCGACGCCAGCGTCACGTCCCCCCGGCACCGGGCTACTCTCGAATTGGAAAGCAAATGCAGCGCGCTCTGCTGCTCTTACGGCAAACGCAGAGCTGAATTCTTTGACAGACCAAGAAACATTGGAGCATGAAGCAGTCGGTATGCCGGTAACAGGTCCTGCGCACTATCCTGGTAACGGGACGAATGGTTTCTCCGGGCAGGCACCTCAACTGGGTACTGCTCCGCCGTCTGCAATGTTCGTACCACTACCCACTCAAGGCATGCAACCGCAGCAAGCTGCTGCGGTCGGACCGTATCCACAACTCCAGCCGCTCGTGCCCATGCCGGGGACAAGACCGGCCCCTGCACAACCAGAGTGGTATCAGTACGGCCCGCGCCCGGCGATGCCCGCACCGATGTTCACGGCACAAGGCTTCCGACCTGCGGTCCGACCTGGAGCAGTCCCACGCAAAAAGAAGAAGCGTGCGTCTATGGGGATACGTATCGTCCTGGGGGTAGTGGTTCTGCTCCTGCTTGTCGGGGGCAGCATAGGGGGCTACTATTACTATACACTGTCCGCTCCGATCAATACTATTCTGAACCAGCAGGTGCAACGCCTGCCTGGCGACGAGGATCCCAACCAACTGCGTGGCAGTGGTGGTAGCGTCTTGACCGGCGGCCGTATCAATATTCTCCTGTTAGGCAGTGATACCGATGAGAAGTTCAAGCTCATCAATGCCGATGGTACAGATACCTATCTGGCCCAAACCGATATAGTCGTCAGCGTTGATCCCGCGACTAATGACGTAACCATGTTCTCAATCCCGCGGGACTTCTGGGTCGACGTTCCTGGCTTTGGCATGCATAAGCTTGACGAGGCCTATGCACTGGGTGGCATCGCCCTCAGTCGTCTAACAATTTTCCAGGATTTTGGTATTCGCATCAACTACTATGCCTGGGTTGGACTGGATGGCTTCGTCAAAGTCATCGATACAGTGGGTGGTGTTGATATAGATGTCATTCATCCTATCACGGATGATCAATATCCAGATGATGTGGGCAACAATACCAAGGATATTTATAGGTACAAACGCCTGTACCTGGCGCCTGGGCCACAACATCTGGGTGGCGTAGAAGCTCTTGAGTATGTGCGCTCGCGCCATGCCGACCTGGTGGGCGATTTTGGCCGTTCGGCTCGCCAGCAGCAGGTACTGAAGCAACTGAAAAATAAACTGAACAACCCGGGCATCGTTGAGAAGTTCCAGGAGCTGGCCAATGACCTGGCCGGTTACGTCAAAACGGATATGCAGTTGACCGATATCTTTAGCCTGTTGCGTTATGCTCGCAGCGTTGATACGAGCAAGATAAACCAGATCACTCTGGGTCCACCGTACTCGAATTCGGGTACGACGCCCAAAGGGGTTTCGGTTGTCTTTCCGCACTGCGACCTGATCGTGCCGGAAATTGAGAAAGTATTCGGTTCAACTGCTGACGCAAGGTGTAATATTACCGCCGCTACTAGTAATACTGCCTCCCCAGGATTCACATCTCAGACATCACCCGTGTCACAGGCGGTCGGCAGCGGCGCGTTGCAAACGGCGAGCCAGATGGCCAATGTCAGTGCAATGAGTCTGAACGGGGGCAAAGGCTACGACCTGTTGGGTATACACAGCCTCCTCGATCTACTGTTTCTCATCGTGTTTGAGTCACCTGAAGCTTTGCAAGTTTAAACATCTGTTTGGGGAAGAATGATGAAGACGCTTTTGAACTGGCGCTGGCGCTCATGCTTGTTGCTGCTGCTAGCGTTGAGTTTGCAGGGGTGCCTGAACTTTGGTGGCAGCAGCAACGGAAACTTTAATCGTACCAGCACTGGTAGTGGTCAACAGTTAGGCATCAACAACCAGGCTGTTTTCCAGGGGAAGCTCTACTTTACTATCAACCGAACTCTGTGGGTACTGGATGGGACACGCACGCCGCATCACTTGACACGCAGTGGGATGGCCGTGCGAGACCCGGCAGTTTCGCCTGACCACAAGTGGATCGCATTTGTCGTGCGTTACACGAACTATGCCGACCTGGCCTACATGCCGATTACCGGAGGAAAAATAAATATATTGCGTTCCGGTCAGGGAAAGTACTACTATAATGGACCGTTTATCCACTCCTCTTATACCTGGCAATCGCAGCCGGCATGGTCGCAAGATAGTACGCATTTGCTCTTCCTGAGTGACTTTGAAAAAGAGGATTGGTATGCCTACACGCCTAACTCTCCTCTACTCGATCTACAAGTGTTTTCAATTCCACTCAACGACCCCACGCAAGTGCAGGACGTTGCCTATGCCTACTTCGGTGATGGCGGTGATAGAGATCCAAGCTATCGCCCTGGACATCCCGATCAAATTGTCTACACCCATTATGCGTATGATGTTACGCAGACACAGCAGGTCATCCAGATATTTTTAGAGGATGCCAACGCGATATCCAGGTATCCTAGAGGGCATTACCATCCAGGAGAACCAGGCTTTGACCCAGGGGTAGCCATTACCCCTCCTCAAGATCAGAACATACAACCGGCCTTTTCGCCCGACGGGAACTCTATTGCCTATGTGCGACGTCAAGGCTCTGATCAAATGGGGCTGTATGTGATGCCCGTGCCGGAGGGGGTCACCAGTGACCCGAACAACCCTGCTGTTGCCCAGCAAGCTCTGGAGCCCTACAAGCAATCCTCACTGATCTTAACAGGGGAATTTATAAGCCAACCGGTCTGGTCGCCTGACGGGAAGCAGATCGCCTATCTGTCCTATAACAACCAAACATTCGATATCTGGCTGGTGAATGTGAGTCTGGATACAAAAACGGGCGTATATCATATGAAAGGAAGTCCGATGCAACTCACTGACGGTGGAGTTGATGCGGACTCACGTCCTTGCTGGACGACGTAGCCTGATAGATGATATACTAGCCCTCGACGATGTTTGTCATGGTACTCTGTTTCCCTGTGCTACTTGAGGTAAACCTTGAACCAGTTTGAAGGTACACTAATTGCTGGACGCTATGAGATTCTCGAGCATATCGCCACCGGTGGTATGGCCAGCGTCTTCAAAACCTGGGATCATCGTGTGGAGCGGATGGTGGCGATGAAGGTTTTGCGGTCACTGGACAAGAATGATCTGCGGGCCGTCGAGCGATTCCGGCGCGAGGCTCGTGCTGCTGCTGCACTTACCCATCCTAACGCCGTCACCATCTACGATTTTGTCGAGGAGAGGGGACAGTATTTCCTCGTTATGGAGTATATTCATGGTCCCACCTTGAAGCAACTTATCGCACAGCGTCGCCAGTTGCAACCGCGTGAGGTGTTGGAGATTGCTGCACAAGTCTGTGCTGTCCTGCAAGTAGCTCACGCACAGGGCTTTATTCATCGTGATATAAAGCCACAGAATATCATGTTAGCGCGTACTACGGCAGCCGTAGGCACTGGAATTGGGGGTGGGAGCGTGCTAGTGAAACTCACCGATTTTGGCATTGTACGCGTGGTTGAGGATCAAGGGCTGACCAACAGCGGTATCGTCCTTGGCACTGCTGATTATCTCTCTCCTGAGCAGGCACGGGGCGAGAAACTAACGGCTTCATCTGATCTCTATTCCCTTGGTGTTGTCATGTTTGAAATGTTGGCAGGTCGTCCGCCTTTTATTGGTCCTACGGCAGTCTCTATCGCCATGCAGCATGCCTCGGTGGTCCCACCACCTTTGCGCCAGTTTAATGTAACAGTGCCACCAGCCGTTGAGCAGATTGTGCAACGAGCGTTGGAGAAAGAACCTGAGAATCGCTACGGCTCGGCAGCCGAAATGCAACAGGCGTTACGCACCTGTGCCAGGGAGCTATCCCTGGCCGCACGCAGGACACCTGTTCCAGTGCCTCCTCAGAATGTCCCGCCTGGTACACCTGAGCCGGGCTAGCCGCTCCCACTCGAACGCATCCCGTAGGGGGTCGTCAGCGGAGCTTGCGGAGCAGGGATGCGGTCTGGGGCACACCCACACTGCCCCCCAGATAGCGTCCCTCAGGATGGCGTCTGTGTATCAGTCACTCGCGCCGACGCGCTGGTGGAGCAACACCAACGGATGTGACAGTAATAGCTCAGCAGAAAGTTATTAGGAATTATATCTATGCAACATTCACAAATCAGTACACCCCATGCTCCTGCGGCCATTGGCCCATATAGTCAAGCTATTCGCTGCGGCCAGTTCGTCTATACCTCCGGCCAGATTGCGCTTGATCCAAGTAGCGGAGAACTGGTTGGAGCAGATGTCCAGGCACAGACACATCGCGTCTTGCAAAATCTACAGGCTGTGCTTACCAGTGCAGGCTCCTCACTCGCAAGTGTCTTGAAAACGACGGTTTTCCTGGCGCATATGAGTGATTTTCAGGCCATGAATGCTATCTATGCCAGCTATTTCACAGGCGTGGCCCCGGCTCGTTCGACGGTAGCTGTGGCAGAATTGCCGCGCAAAGCTCTCGTCGAGATTGAGTGTGTTGCCCTCATTGAAAACGGGTAAATGGAGGAGCGTCCACCGTGATCTTCGACTCATCAGATGAATGGGATAATGAGCAGCGAGCCAACATTCTGATGCAGAATCGCCTCAACTCCCGCTATACCTTCGATGCGTTTATTGTCGGCAATAGTAACCGCCTGGCTCATGCTGCTTCTCTGGCTGTAGCAGAGGCTCCCGGTGAATCGTACAACCCTCTTTTTCTCTATGGCGGTGTGGGATTGGGCAAAACGCATCTGCTGCACGCTATTGGGCATCAAGGCGTGCAGACGGGGTTGGCGGTGCTTTACGTCTCGTCAGAGCAATTCACCAATGAAATTGTCAATGCTATTCGTTACCGCACAACCGAGGAGTTTCGCGCTAAGTATCGCTCTGTCGATATCCTGTTAGTGGACGACATTCAATTCATCGCCGGCAAAGAATCGACCGAGGAAGAGTTTTTTCACACCTTCAACAGCCTGCACGAGATGAGCAAACAGATCGTGATCTGTAGTGACCGACCGCCCAAGGCTATTGTGAGCCTGGAAGAACGACTGCGTTCGCGTTTTGAATGGGGATTGATCGCTGATATCCAGCCACCGGACCTGGAGACACGTATGGCTATTCTGCGAGTCAAAGCTGATCTGCTGCGTTACCGAGTTCCCTATGACGTCATCACCTACATTGCCGGCCGGGTGCAGACCAATATCCGTGAGTTAGAAGGGTGCTTGAATCGACTGATGGCCTATCAGCAGTTGCACCGAGCCGATCTGACCATAGACGTAGCGCGTGCTGCCATGTCATCACTTGGGAACGATAGCAGAGAGTCAAACCTCAACATCCGGCAGATTGCCCAGGCGGTGGCAGAGTACTACCACATCCCGTTGGAGGACATGTGCGGCAAGCAACGTGACAAACACATCGTCATGCCACGCCAGGTTGCCATGTATCTGATGCGCCAGGAGACGCAAGCCTCCCTCTTTGAAATTGGCCAACTCTTTGGTGGGCGTGACCACAGCACCGTTATGCACGCATGTGAAAAGATCGACCAGGCTGTGAACATCAACCCGACATTGCGTCGCGAAATCATCGCCATTCGCGAACAGCTACTGCGAGAATAATCCAGGTGCGTACGGGCACGTGCTCGATAAATCGGATTGCTGACCATCCCCCGGACGGTCGGGCGCAATCGCTGCGCGTGTACATGGAGCGGAGCTTGCGCAGCGCGTTTCAATCTTCGCCCTGGGTGGGGAGACACCATGCTACCATACACAACCTACCTGATCGATTTAGACGGCGTCATCTACCGCGGGAATGAGCTCGTACCAGGCGCAATAGAGTTCCTGGCCTGGCTTGAGGCTCACAATAAGAAGTACCTCTTCCTGACCAACAACTCCTTCGCCACAGAAGCGCAGATTCTGGCAAAACTTGCGCGCCTTGGCATACCTGCTGACGCCACGCACCTGCTGAGTGCCGGCCAGGCAGCGGCGCAGTATATCGCCCGTCGCTTCCCTGGTGGCGTTGTCTATGTCGTTGGTGAGCAGCCCTTAATCGATCTAGTAAGGTCGCAACAGTTGACGGTGGCCAGCGTCGATGCGGAAAAGGCCGACGCGGTCCTGGTAGGCCTCGACCGCAGTTTCGATTACGCCAAGCTGAACTGTGCCATTCGTGCTGTACGCTCAGGCGCTTTCTTTATCACGATCAACCGCGACGCGCTGCTGCCTGTTGAAGGTGGCTTTTTGCCCGGTTGTGGCACGCTGGCGGCGGCCATTGAGGCTGGCAGCGGCATCACACCGTTGGTGGTCGGTAAACCGGAGCCAATGCTATTGCTGGAAGCAATGCGCATGCTGAATAGCCAACCAGATGAGACCGTGATGGTAGGCGATGGCCTGGACGTAGATATCCAGGGGGGCAAGGCCGCCGGTACGCACACGCTCCTGGTGCTGACCGGCCGTAGCACGCGTACGGACATTGCGAAATTGCATATCCAGCCCGATCATGTGTACCAGGATTTGGCAGAGGTGATAGAGGCTGAAGCGTAGAAGTTTTGTCAGAGACTCAACCCCGTAGAACGGGATGAGCTTGTTACTAGTCTCGACCGCGACTCGAAAGGAGACCCTTCCGCTTTGGCTTCACAGACCGCAACATCATGGGAGTGTTGCCACTTCACTGGGCCATCTGACAAGTGGCCCGTCATCACCCAGGCTTGCCGGATGATGAACGTTGCTTCGACCACGAACATTTTACCTGGGAGTGGGTTCTCTCCCAGAACGCCCTATGTTCAGTTGGAAAGGTGTCCCGTAGGCGAACTGTCTCTCTCTACCGAAGCAGAGTGCCTGAGCCTACACGCAGATTGTAGCACAAATGTACAAAACGTGCAAGAGGAAGGAAATCCATCTGCGGATGCCTTGCTGGCATGCCCCCGGCATGTCGGGCGCAAGCGCTTCGCGTCTTTCCTCGGGGTACAGGCGTCCGCCGTGTGAGGACATGAGGCGGGCATCCAGAAAGGAACGATGGTTAACCATGTGTTATGCTCTATCTAAAGAAGTGAAAAGATGACAACATACCCGCAACGTCGAACCTTTGAGGACGACGTTAGTGAAGGAGTACCTACCATGTCTATTAGCTGGCACGAAGTCGAAAAACTGCAGTCTCTCTACCCCGACTACCAGATCGAATTGAGGGAAGGGAAACTTATTATTATGAGTCCATCGGACAGTGTGTCTGGCGAAATCGCAATCCGATTCAGTACGCTATTAGGCACCTGGGTTTATAACCATAACTTAGGGCGAATACTGGATTCGAGCACTGGTTTCCGTATGCCCAATGGCGATCTGCTCTCTCCAGATGTCTCGTTTGTTTCACGAGAGCGGCTCAAGCAAAATCCCCGCACCTATCTCTCCGTGATTCCTGAATTCATAGTCGAGATTAAATCTAGCCGGGACCGTATTCGTGGGCTTGAAGAGAAAATAGCCCTATTTTTAAGTCAAGGTGTACAGGTAGGCATTCTCATTGATCCTGATACGCGTACCGTCCGCACCTACCGCTCCGGTGGGCTGAGTAAAAATGCCGACACCGGAGAGTCTATCCCCCAGGGAACAACTCTACGAGATGGAGATGCCCTTACCATTCCAGACCTCTTTCCCGGCTGGGAAATTCCGATTGCCAGTCTCTGGCCTGTCGTGTATGAGTAGTCCATTGACACATGCGTAAACAGTCTGAACATTAAGCTGATCGAACATGCCTGAGAAACTATTCCGATTGGTTTCTTCGCTCTAATAGGATGTCGTTCGTCGCCTTCCTCAGTCGCCTATTCGCATCCTCCAACTCGAGAACAGTTTGGACGAAGTGGTCATATTCTTGTCTGAACAGCCAAAACATAATCACAAGGGTTGCAATCCACCAAATCGTTTCGATCACCAACGTGAGTGCAAACGGGATTGCGCGGCCAAGGGGAGAAAGAGAGAAGGACGATTGCACAATGATCCAGCCAACCAGGGCGATAAGCTGAACTGTCACAAAGCGCGTAATTCTTTGTGAGTGTTCGCGCATGCTATGCAGTTGCATTGATGGATATCTTCCTTTCGAAACTAAATACCTTGCTGACATGCCCCATTGCTGACACTGCTGAGCGTCCCCCGGACGCTCGGGCGCAGACGCTTCGCGGGCCATGCATTGCTGACAGCCCCCCAGGCTGATCTGGCAATCGCTTCGCGTACGCGCCCCCGGGCTGTCGGGCGCAATCGCTTCGCGCATGTCGGGCGCAAGCACTTCGTGTTTTACATGTTCACCGAAGTTGTACGTATATGTCGCCCAAACACGATAGGCGACATGGTTTTGATTAGGAAAGAACCTTGCTGACATGCCCCCGGCATGTCGGGCGCAAGCACTTCGTGTCCAGGATATCACATTTTTGGATCAGCGAACCTGTAGTAGGACTAAAGTATCAGGAACTGTTGCGGCGAACAATATAGGCTACTCCCACTCGCCGATTTTCACGTATCCCTTGAGTAGATCGCGGGCGATGATGAAGTGCTGGATCTCGTCGGTGCCCTCGTAAATGCGTGTCACGCGCAAGTCGCGATACCAGCGTTCGATGGGCAACTCACGGGTGTAGCCCATGCCGCCGTGAATCTGCATTACACGATCAACGACGCGGTTGGCCATGCCTGAGCCGTATAACTTGGCAATGCTTGCCTCGTGATGGTTATCCATCTTCTGATCAGCTTTCCAGGCGGCATGGAGTGCCAGCCACTTTGTCGCCTCTATCTCCACTTTGGAGTCGGCAAGCATCCACTGGATGGCCTGGCGATCGGCGATCGGTTGACCGAAGGTCACACGCTGCTTGGCATAGTCTACCGCCATCTGCAGCAAGCGCTCTGCCGTACCGACGCAGCGGGCAGCAATGAGCCAGCGTCCCTGGCCAATCCACTGCATACCGAGCGAGAATCCCTTTCCTACCTCGCCCAGGATGTGATCTTCCGGCACGCGTACGTTCTCGAAAAACAGTTCGGCGGGCGACCATCCACCCATCGTAGGCACAGGCCGTGAGGTCCAACCCATTTCACGGTCCACCAGGAAGCAGGTCACACCTCCGTTCTGGGGCGGCTTGTTGCGATCTGTAACGGCGAATACCATCGTGAAATCGGCTTCATTTCCTCCCGTGATAAAGACTTTCTGCCCGTTGATGACCCAGTGATTGCCATCTTTCACCGCGGTCGTGCGAATGGCAGAAGGGTCAGAACCGGCACCCGGCTCGGTGAGTGCGAAACAGGAGTGACGCGTCCCCTCTATAGTGGGAATGAGATACTCTTTCTTTTGCTGTTCGTTGCCAAGGTAGAGGATGTTGTCTGCCCCACCGCCGAAACTAAAGGGGACCAGCGTTCGCCCCAACTCCATCGCCATGAGGGCGGTCATGACTGCTCCCAGGTTCGCACCGCCGTATTCCTCCGGGGTGTTGATGCCCCAGAACCCCATTTCTTTGGCTTTCATGCGGAGGGAATGAAAGACTGTTGGTTCTATGCCTGTGGAGTATTTGCCTTCGCTTTGCAGCATCTCGTTTTCAAGTGGCATCAGTTCACGTTCAACAAAACGGCGTACAGTCTGCTGAATCATCTTTTGTTCGTCGGAGAGGGTGAAGTCCAAGCTGACCTCCTTGTGATGTGCGCAACGCAGTGGAGCACGTATAGATACATCGGGTGAGACGATCGATCATGTACATATTGTAGCATACCTGCCTGAGCGGGGAAGGCTATTATTAACGTCCGTTAATAATAGCCTTCCCCAGCAATTCGTGTTCTCATCGTGTGGTATACTAAGCTTGTTTGTGACGCTCCCAATCCCGTAGAACGGGATAGGCTTCTGAGCTACGGAGGACCGATGACCATGTTCCCGCAGGAACCCCACGAACAGGTGGGTGGCTGCACAACCAACCAAACTCAGATAACAGAGAGCACCAGCTCTCAGGCCCGCGTCCGGGGCGACTACTACAGGCCGTTTCTTTCGACTGGTCACGATTGTTTATCCCGTGTCCAGACCCTTGCGGGAACAGCTGGTAGATACGTTGGTACGAGAGAATTGCCTTTTCCGTTCACCAACAGGAACGAGGCGAAAGTTTGCGGTTTGTCGAACCGTGTATGCGGGTGTACTGAGGGAGCAGGCCAACGGACTCTCGACCGTACCTACGAGCGCACTCAACCCTACTGGAACAAGTGTATCAGAGATACGTATCAATGTCAAGCGTTTTGGCCTGGGAAGGGGTTCTGCCCCTCCCTTGCCCCAAATAAGGAACGGCGCTCTCATCCCAATCCCCTCGAAAGGGATGGGACTTCCCGCGCCGGTTTTTAAATGAATTCCCCACGAAGTATCTATACGCGCTCCACTGCGTTCTCCCACGATAAATCGGGGAGCTACGGGGGACTACAGACCTGTGAAAGGAAGATTTCTAACATAAATGAAGGATCAGCAGAGCTTGCCGCTAGCGGCTAATTATTTTTACCATCGATTGCCCAACGGGATTGAAATGATCGGGCAGTATATGCCCAGCCTCAGTTCTATCACGTTTGGCTTTCAGCTTAATGCCGCGGTAATCAACGAACCAGAAGAGAAACTAGGCCTGGCGCACCTGTTTGAATATATGCTTTTCCAGGGAACGCAGCGCAGGGACGCGCGGGCACTCAACGAAGCATTTGAATCGTTAGGAGCACACAAAGGTGCCAGTACAGGTCTGGAGACTGCACAGATTTGGGCGCAGATTGTCAACACTAAATTCGATGCTACCTTTGAACTTGTGCACGAACTCCTGCTTATGCCCACCTTTCCCAAGGATGAATTGGAGCAAATGCGCAGCGTCGTTCTGCAGGAAATTCGCAAGCGCGATGATGAGCCAATGAGCCGCATTTTTGACCTGGCACGAGCGAACTTTTATCACGGTACCTCCTTTGGCCGCCTCCGTCTTGGCACAACGGAAAGTGTCGGCAGGCTGCGCCAACAGGATTTGCAGGATTTCTGGACGGCTCGCTATCAGCCCAATAATGTGCTTTTCTCGATTGCAGGGAAATTCGATTGGGAGCACGTGGTTGAGCGCATGCAAGCTCTGTTTGGCAACTGGCAGGGACAGGCGGAGCCATCGCCGAAACAACACCCTCATCCTGCTCCCAATATAGCACTGGAACATCAGGAAGGGAAACAAGAACATCTGGGCCTGATGTGCCCTTTCCCTAACTATACTGACCCCGACTACTTTGCCGCTCTGGTAATAAGTGAGGTGTTGGGTGGAAGCATGACCTCACGCCTGTTTGTGGAAGTACGTGAGAAACGTGGCCTTGTCTACGGTGTTTCTTCAGGGCTGACAAGTAATAAGCAGATTGGGGCTATGACCGCCTATGCAGGTACCACTCCTGAGAAAGCGCGTGAATGCCTGAAGGTCATCGTTGACGAACTACGCAAGCTCGAGCAGGATGGCATAACTGACGATGAACTGGCTCGCACCAAAGTGCAACTGAAGAGCGAAAATGTCATGCGGAGCGAAGGTTCCGGCGCACGTATGGGAGCCATTGCTCGCTCCTGGTGGTATGAACGCAAGATTCGCACTATCCAGGAGGTAAAAGAGTCGATAGATGCAGTGACGCGGGAGCAGGTATTGGATGTCCTACGCCGCTTCTCACTGCTCAATCCACTCACCGTTGCCGCCATCGGGCCATTGGATCGCGATACACTGGTGGGGGATACGCTCTAAGAGCTATTTGGATCTCCATCCTGTAGGGGGACGGCGGGCCACACAGTCCCCCAGACTGCGTCCATAAAGGCCCACCCAGCCACTCCTCACCACCCTCGCCCCTACGGGAAGTTTTACTCTTCAATGCTATGGAGTGCGGATGGGATACAGCGTGCTGCCAGTTCAGGCCGGTCCTGGATGATAGCTCGCTGAAACTCCATCAGACCATGAACAAGCGCAACCCGCTGCTCGGAATTCATTGAGCCGAGAAGTAATTGCAGATGCCTAAACAATGGCTCTGAACACTTCTCCACAGCATCCAAACCAGCAGGTGTCAGACGGATGACGAAGCGGCGTTTGTCCTCTGGGTCTAGTTCACGGGTAACATATCCCTGACGCTCCAGGCCACCGAGCAGGGTACTGACCGTATTGCGCGTTACCGACAAGTGTTCGCTCAGGGTTGAGGGATTTAATCCTTTTTCCCCTGCATCCTGCATAGCTCGCAGCCAGAGCAGAATAAACAGTTTGGACCAGGAAAGGCCGCTGGGCCGCAGATGCTCCTCCGTCCAGGACATCATCAAGGCCTGGGTGAAGCTCAATTCTCGAGCAATACGGATGGCGCCGAGGTCTATCTCTGGATAGTAATGCAGGAGGCTTTTGAGCATGGTACTCTTGAGCATATCGCTACCCCCGAAGGCAGAAAGACCAAATTCCTCCAAATGGAGAGCGATGCGATCGTCCTGGTTATGGTTTTCGTCGGCCTCGTTGTTTTCATGCGTCATCGCTGATACCCTTATTCCTCATTAGTATAGTGTGCGGCTGATATTTCGTGGTGTTATTATACGGTAACCGAACTATTAGTTGTCAAGCTAGTTTTTGTGAATTCTCCATGAGCCACAAGAGTCGCGTCTGCTGGGGGTGGACGGAGGCAAGCTCACGTCCCTACAGAGGGACCGTCCATTGCGCCAACCATTGCCTGGCGCGGTGATCGCGTGCTCGAATTAGAGCATAGTCGGGATATATGTGCACGGAGAAAGTGGCCAACACATCGGGCGTATCAGGCAGATACTCCAGCATTGAGCGATCAGCTTTCAGATGTGGGCCACGGCGCCTCCCTGTGTACCAGGGACACATTAAATTGACATGGGTGACAGGGTGATCACCTAACGTTTCAGTGAATACGAGTTGAGGCGATCCCCAGCCAGAGTGGGTATGCCCACTGATGTAGAGTGCCGCGTTACGATGCTGCGCCAGGATACTCCTTACTTCAAGCGAGTTTTCGACGTAGAAGAAGGGGTCCTGCGAGTCATCATCGAGGTTACGCTGCGGGTCACGATCCAGCACAGTATCACGTAGCGGGCAATGAGCAAAGATGATGGCGGGGTGTTCCGAGTGTTGTGCCAATGTAGTATCCAGGAATGTCAAGGACTCTTGCGAGAAGATCACCCGTGGATTTTCTCGATGAGGGTCAGGCTCGTAGGGATTGGGTTGGTCGAGCATGATGCAGAGGACTTTGTCTTCTATCCACCAGTAGCGCACAGGTTTATCCCAGGCCTGGCAAAATCCTGAAATCTTCTCTGCGGCCGTATGTAGCATATCTGTTCTGCTCTCCGGGTGGAATTCGTGATTGCCGAGGCCTGGGTAGAAAGGTATGTCGCCCAGTTGTGCTGCCAGGTCCTGTTTTGCCAACTTATAGTTTTCAGGCGCTCCTGTGTCTACAATGTCGCCAGGTGAGACATAAAAGGCGGGGGAACCTTCATCGCGCCAGAGCGTGCGCAAGTCTTCAAACATAGGGGCCAGACGTTGTGAGTGCATTGCATGCCACTGATCACGGGCGCGATAGTGCAAGTCGCCGAGTGCCCAAAAGTAGAGCAGTGCGCTTTGGCTCATTGGTTTTGAGACGCACCAGGAAGTTTTCTCGTTATGTCGAAGAAAAGTTCCTTGACTTGACAGCTAAAGCCAGGGAGATGCGGAGACTGTATCGTATCATTTTGGTAGAGCGTGCCGTATAGCTTGAGTTGCGCGTCATCACGTCGATAGATTTCGACGCGTCGCTCCATCCAGATGACAATCCAATATTCTAAGACGCCGCGGCGTGAGTATAACCACAGCTTGAATTCACGGTCGCGCTGTTCATTCGTGGTGCCTGGTGAGAGGACTTCGACAGCAAGATCAGGTGCGCCATGATATTTTCCATCTCCCTGATAGGTAGTGGCAAGGCGTTCATTGCTCATCCATGTAACATCTGGGGCAACATCATTATCGTCTGTAAAGATCAGTCCTGGCGCGGCAACCGCTTCTCCATTGTCTGTTTGAATGCTCCACGTTTGTAAAATGGTCCAAATGCGGGTACAAACCAGTTGGTGATATTTATGCGGCTGTCTTGACACGTACAGTTCTCCGTCAATGATCTCGTACCGCGTGCCATCGTCCTCTGGCAGTATTTCCAGGTCTTTAGATGTCCAGTGTACTATCTTCATCTTGCTCCTGCCGTTTCTCTAGAGGGCGGAGGCAAGCTCACGCCCCTACTATGCTCATATTGTAGCATTGAAGGATGCTCCTGTCCACATAAACAGAAACAAGCAGCATCTGCTATAATAGTCTTTACCTGCAAATCTCTTACGTAACTATTGAGGACTCCTCAGGAGATAATGCCTGTCACCCTGAGCGCAGCGAAGGGTCTGGCTCGACGGACGCAGAGATCCTTCGCTGCGCTCAGGATGACAGCTTTGCTGCGGATGTGAGTCACCAGAGGCGGCGAGGAGTCAGGAACTTGAACAGCTACCTTATTACAACGAAATGAAACCCTTGCTGACATGCCAGGGGCATGTCAGCAAGCACTTCGTGTCCCAAAGGGAGGCTGGTAGATACTTCTCGATGAAGTGAGGTGAGTACGTATGTCGCAACAGCAAGATCAGGATCAAGCTGCGAAAGATCGTGTCCTGGCAACGATCGAAGCAAAGCATATTCGCTTTATCAACCTGGAATTTACCGATGTAGTTGGCATGGCAAAATGTGTGACTATCCCTATCGAACAATTTCCCGATTGTCTCGCTCACGGTAAATGGTTTGATGGTTCCGCACTAGAAGGATTTGCACGTGTTGCAGAAAGCGACATGTACCTATTTCCTGATATCAATACCTTTGCGGTGCTGCCATCAGGGGTACGTCTACAGGCGCAGTCGGACGAATTGATACGCGCTCCACTGCGTTCCGCTCCTGCGCGCCAGGAAGTCCCTGACCAGGCAAGCGGTGACGATAGAGTCGCGCGTGTGATTTGTGATGTGCGTTCGCCTGATGGTGAACGCTTCGATGGCGACCCGCGTGCCACCCTGGTGCATGCATTGGACGTCGCCAGCTCGATGGGGTATAGCTTTCTGGCAGCCCCCGAACTAGAGTTCTTCCTGTTACGCTACGAGGATAACATACCTACGCCCCTCCCACATGATCGTGGCGGCTACTTTGATCTTTCAACTGACCTGGCGGCTGCGGTGCGTCGGCAGATGGCACAGGCACTCCAGCAAATGGGTATTATGATCGAATCCAGCCATCATGAAATTGCTGCAGGGCAGCACGAACTCGATTTTGAAATGAAGGATGCTCTACACATTGCCGATGGACTGATGACGGCAAAATATGTCCTCAAAGCAATTGCTGCACAGCATGGCCTGTATGCCACCTTTCTGCCCAAGCCGTTCTATGGCGTCAATGGTTCCGGGCTGCATACCCATCAGCAGTTGATGAGCCTATCAACAGGGCAGAATGCCTTCGTCGATGCACAGGATGAGTATGGGCTTTCTCAGGTTGGACGCTACTTCATCGCCGGCCAACTGGCGCATGCGCGTGCCATGTGCGCGATCATTGCTCCCCTGGTCAACTCCTATAAGCGCCTGGTACCTGGATACGAGGCACCCGTCTTTGTCAATTGGGGACGTGTGAACCGTGAAGCGCTCATCAGAGTGCCTCGTCCCACCACCGACCGCCAATCGTCGGCGCGGATCGAACTGCGCTCCTGTGACCCCAGTTGTAATCCGTATCTTGCCCTGGCGGTCATGTTGAGAACAGGCCTGGACGGTGTTAAGCGGAAGCTACCGCTGCCAGCAGCTATGGAGGAGAGCCTTTTCCTGCATGACGAAGGCGAACGTGCGCATCGTCGTTCGCAACTGCTCCCAGCAACGCTCGGCGAGGCCCTGGATGGGCTACGCGAGGATATCCTCATACGTGAAACCCTCGGTGATTCGATCTATGAAGGCTTTGTTGAAGCTAAAACCATCGAGTGGACAGAGTACCGCAAACAGGTACATGCCTGGGAGATCGAGCGCTACCTGAGAGTGTTCTAGGTTTGTTGCTATGGGATGTGCGCGTTGTGCTTGCCTGCCGTCGACAACCTCCTATTCTTTAAAACCTACTGCCTGCTCTTCTTCCAGCCTGGTTGCTGTGGGATGTGCAGCCGCAGGCTGCACATCCCACAGCAACCAAATCTCTCGCAAACCATCGGAGTTGGTTCAGAATATGCCCGCTGTATACCTGTTCTTTAATACTGGCAGATGGATGACATATGTGGTATGGTATATATAAGCATTGGACCTCCTTCTGCTGGTCTGAATTCAGCAGGCAGAAGAAAAGCAATGTCGTATAGTCATGATAGAGAAAGGGAGGTTCTAAGCCATGAAGAAGGCCGAGCGGAAACGACCGTTGTTGCTGGCTAATCTGGGTGATTTCAACCAACCTTTGCGTGTTCGACCTGTACGTGTAATGGGACGCGAGTGGTGGGCAGTCGATGCTGAAGACACCTGGCCTGGTATGGTCACAGACCTGCGCCGCCTGGGCTTTGAGTCGATGGCATGGGAAGATGAGGTGCTGGTGCGTGAAGGGGCACCAATTTACGAACCGCAGATGGAAGGTCCGGCTGCGCCGGGAGGGCTAAAGCCTTTTCCGACCATCCAACCGACCATTCAAATCCGCAAGGAGTCGCAGTCGCTCTCCCTCGATAAATCGGGGAGCTACGACGATCTGAGTTACTTGGACGATTACGATGATGATGAGGATTTGGAGGAAGAAGACGAGTTTGAACCTGATGACCTTGACGGCGAATAAATAGCTGGTCAGGGTCTGCTTGATATATACATTAGCCTCGCCCCTGGTACAGATGAGGGGCATGGTTACATGTCCCCCAGACAGGGTACCCACAAGGGGTATGGTGCCTGCAAGGGGCACCACTACATTACGCTGAAGGGTGCAATGTAGTGGTGCCCCTTGTGGGTATCAGGAGGATTAAGGCAAAGGAGCATTTCCCCTATGTCCATCTCACCCGTCGACGGTTATATCTCCGCAAATGAACTCCAACTTCATTACCGTTGCTGGTCTCCCCCTGAACCTGGAGGGGGTACGGCGGGCGACCATAAAGGCCCACCCCGCCACTCCCCGCCACACTCGCCCCTACGGACTCCGATCTTATTGTTGCATGGCCTGGCCTCGGCAGCGCGCATCTGGGACCTTGTTGCATCCTTCCTGGCAGCTCGCGGTCATGTTGTCACTGCCCTGGATCAGCGTGGTCATGGCGAAAGCGACAAACCGAATACCGGTTATGACTTTGCTACCATCATCGCAGATGATACCGCCGCGGTACAGGCGCTGAATATTGAACGTCCTATCCTCGTTGGGCATTCCTGGGGTGCTTTAGTTGCCCTACAATATGCCGCCGTACATCCCGAGCAAACAACAGCCCTGGTCATGGTCGATGGAGGCATGGGTCAACTTTCGCTGCGTCCTGGCTGGACGCGTGAACAGGCCATGAAAGACCTTGCCCCGCCACGCTTTGCAGGCACCCCACGCGATACATTCCTCTCCTACATCCGCAGTGGTCCACTTTGTCAGCAGTGGACACCTCAGCTTGAGGATATCATGCTGCATATTGTGCAACTACGCGATGACGATACTGTAGCACCGCGCCTGGATTTCGAGAATCATCTCCAGGTAATTGGCGCAATGTGGGATCAGCCTACCTATGACCTTTATCAGCAAATACGTTGTCCTACGAAGCTCATTCTCGCTGAACAAAAACCTGCGAGTGAAGCACAAGAGATGTTTTTACGCATGCGGCTTGAAGGCCTTGCCCGCATTAAGGAACTGCGTCCCGAAATTCGTATTGTGCACATGCCTGATACGATTTACGATATCCCTTTGCAGCGTCCTGCTGAGTTGGCACAGGAGATAGCTGACCCATTGTCACCCTGAGCCCTTCGCTCAAGGGTAAACTCCGCGAAGGGTCTGTCTCGATGGGCAGAGAGCATGGCGGGGGCAAGCCCCCGCCATGCTGCTGCTGCTGTACGATCTCAAACGTGACCGGGTTTTGCCAGGCGTAGGCGCTGAGTCAACCACCGCATTGCTCCAACCGCCAGAAGAATGAGCATAGGTTCGATAGGCGCACGGAAACGCGCACTGCCGTAGAAAACCAGGCATTCCGCAATCGTCAGCAGAATCATGAAGTAGACAAACAAAAGTTCACGCCAGTGCCTGAAAGTGACGAGCAGCCCAAGCGCAGCCAGTATGAATATGGGTAAGGGAAAGGTCCTCATCATCGCTAAAACAATGCGTGACGAAAGCTGCTGAGGGAAACGATCGGTAGGCAGGTCTGCCTCATGCGTATCAGGTTGCCACATATTAAGGAAGTGGAATCCAAGCAAGTAGGGCATGGACGTGATATGCTCCTGTATCCATTGCTCGACGTGCTCTCTATAGCTTGCATCCTGCGCAACTTCACAGGATGCAGTGCAGGTGAATAGGGGGAAAGGCCTGGTCACTGCCGGGCTGGATTCGAGCGGATTAATCCATGACACTGCATATCCTGGCCTTTTCAAAACCTCATCATTGTATGCGCCAAGCAATACTATGCCATCTCCTGTCGCGACAGGAATGAATGTATGAGAGACAAGGTAGTTCCGCAGTGTCCAGGGCGCAATTAGAGCAAGTGCAAGCAGCGTCGTAGTTGCGACGCCTCTGGCGGTTGCCCGCCATGACATACTCTTAACCCAAACCATCACAATGGCCCAAATGAGCAACACGCCAAGAACGATCAGCCCGTTTGGCCGTGTCAGTGATAGGAGGCCAAGCAATATCCCATAGCCAATCCATTGCCACCACCTGTTTCCTTCTTGGGAGCGTTGTAAACGATAGAGTCCATAACAAAGAGCAAGCAGCAGAAACGTGTACAGCGACTCTGTATAGAGCCAGCCGTCATAAATATACAGTTCGGGGTATATCGCAGCTATGATGCCTGCCAGCAGACCAAAGGGTCTACCGAACACATCCCTTGCAAACAGATATAGCAAAACGCACGTTCCTGAGCCGATACCACAAAAAAAGAGGCGCGCAAAATAGTCGCTCGGACCTAGAAAGAAAGCAATCACAGCGATGATAGCTGGCCAAAGTGGGGCACGACCGACTGTAGAGATATGCGGCTGCAGGCAGAAACAGTGTTCCTTTAACAAATTGAATCCGATAACCTGGTAGAAGCGCGAGTCATGCAGGGGGTAATAATTATGAGCGACTGTATTATTATAAATCACACGCACGAGCAGAGCGAGACAGAAAATCCCGCTTGCCTGAAGCCACGGTTTGGGAAATACGACTTGATCTCTGTTCAAATATGTTTTTTGCTGCAGGCTGCAATGCCTGCAGCAAAAAAGCCTCCTTGTGGAAATCAGCTATTTCTCCGACTCGGCCTTCTTGTGTTGGGCGATGAGTTCCTGCTGGAGGTTAGAAGGCACCTCCTCGTACTGGTAGAACTCCGTCGTGAAGGAGCCGCGTCCCTGGGTGATCGAGCGCAAGTCGGTGGCATAGTGCAGCATTTCGGCCTGGGGTACGTTGGCGGTGATTTGCTGCATCCCATTACCTAAGGAAGCCATACCCAGCACGCGCCCGCGCTTGGTGTTAATATCGCTCATCACATCACCCATGTTGTTCTCGGGAACGGTGATGGTGACGGTCATAATCGGTTCCAGAATTGTTGCGCTTGCCTGGGGCACAGCCTCCTGCATGCCGAGCGAGGCTGCGATTTCAAACGATTGTGCCGATGAGTCAACAGGGTGATACTTGCCATCGACCAATGCTACTTTGACGTAAACCATTGGATTACCCGAAATGAAGCCGCGCTTAAGCGACTCACGCACGCCTTTTTCGACGCCTGGGATATACTGGCCCGGTACCACGCCACCAACGATCTTGTCCTCGAAGACGAACGTCTCTTCGCTCTCCCTGGGCAGTGGTTCGATCTCTAGCCAGACGTCGCCAAACTGGCCATGTCCGCCGCTTTGCCGCTTATGGCGACCGTTTGCGCGGGCTTTCTTGCGGATCGTCTCGCGGTAGGAGATGCGCGGGTCACGAACCTCCAGGTCGACACCATACTTGCGTTTGATGCCCTCGATGACGATCTGGATATGCGACTCGCCCATGCCTGACATCAGGACCTCGGCGGTTTCTGGGTCACGTGTCACTCGCAGGGTGCGATCTTCCTCAGCCGCACGGGAGAGAGCATTGCTCATCTTATCGAGGTCGGCCTGGCTCTTAGGGAAGACTGCCACCGTGTAGCATGGGCCAGGGAAGTTGATGGGTGCCAGGGACGTGGTGACGTCTTTGCTGCCGGCGAGTGTGTCGCCCGCGTGAGTGTTCGAAAGCTTTGCCACCGCACCGATATCGCCGGCGGGGATTTCAGCAGCCGACTCTTGCGTTTTGCCGCGTGGTGTAACCAGTTGCGCCATGCGTTCATCGGCCCGGGTGCGCACGTTGTAGACATGGGTGTCTGACTTGAGCGTTCCACTGTAGACGCGGAAGGTGGAGATGGTGCCTACCTGAGCGGCAGCGGCTTTGAAGACGAAGAGTGAGAGGGTGTCGCCAAAGTCCCGTGCATCTTCGGGTAAGGTCTCAACCGGGCTGGGCAGGTAATCGACGATGGCATCGAGTGCGGTCTGCACACCGATGTTTTTACTGCCCGCCGCGCACAACACAGGTATAAGTTGGCCGCTGCGTGTGCCCTTTTTGACGACGGATACAATCTCTTCATCGCTGAGTTCCTCGTCCTCGAGAAACTTCTCCATCAATGTGTCGTCGCTCTCAACTGCTGACTCGATAAGCTGCGTGCGATAGGTGCTGATGCGCTCTTTGAGATCAGCTGGAACAGCGATTTCCTGTACTTTGTTGCCGCCTTCAAAGGTGTAGGCTTTCTGCGATACGAGGTCTACTACACCTCGGAAAGCCGCTTGTTCGCCGATAGGAAGTTGTAGCGGCACGACCTTGAGGCCGAAGTGCTTGCGTAGTGATTCCAGTGCCTGGTCGAACGAGGTATTCTCTCGATCAAGTTTGTTGACGAGTACCACGCGTGGCAGGTGACGTTCATCAGCATATCGCCAGGTAAGTTCGGTGCCGACCTCGACACCTTTCTCGGCTGTCACGACGACGAGTGCTGAATTGGCGACGCGCAGTCCGGCTTTGACTTCACCGGCGAAGTCGGCGTAGCCAGGGGTGTCGATAAAGTTGATTTTGTGATTTTTCCATTCGACGGGTAGCACTTTTACATTGAGCGACATGTGTCGTTTCAATTCATCGGGATCGTAGTCGGAGATTGAGCTACCTTCATCTACTTTGCCCTGCCGAGTGACAGCACCACTATCGTACAGAGCTGCGTCTACGAACGATGTTTTACCTGCTCCAACATGGGAAATCAATGCCACATTGCGAATCTGTTCCGCCCTGTAAACCTTCATCAGAAATCCTTTCGAGAGACCCCTGGCTTCAGCCAGGGGGAGGAAAGAAAGGGCAACCGCAGTTGCAACTTTTCTTCCCTTTGTCCGTATACATCAGTAGCTACGCCTTTAGGCACTTCTTGCTTGAGAAGCAACGGTTTACGGCGTTTTGCACCTGTACAACTAAACACACGGGTTCGAGAACAGAATTGCGTTCTCGGTAAAAGTGTTTGCGTTTTCCCTTTCAGGTAGCCAGTCAAGCTGCCTATAGTATCCAGCGTACGTGCTGAGATGCAAGCCCCCGCCTTCAGGCGTGTGGTTCTTGACGAAGCCTATGTTCCTCCTAGTGAATAGCTATTCACTGTGATCTATTTCGGTATGCTGTAGTATAGCAGTATCGGACTGTTTGTTCAACCTGCGCTCTTACCTTTTTTACCCTTAGGCAAGGTTCAAATGTGAAGAAGAGTCCTTGACAGTGTGAACAGTCACATCGTGTCACCCTGAGATCCTTCGCTTCGCTCAGGATGACAGTCCCGCAGGATGACAGTCCCGATTGTCACGCCTCCACGCAGCGAAGGGTCTGTCTCGATCGGCAGCGAGATGCTTCGCTGCGCTCAGCATGACAGGGTGGAAGGTTGGTGGTGAAGTCGTCAGAGATGGTGCGCTACTTTGCTCAGCAAGACATCGATACTAAAGGGTTTGGCGATAAAATCTTCAGCGCCTGCCTGTTGTGCTGTTTCCTCGGCACTCGGGTGCGCCGAGAACATAATGATGGGAATATGTTTGGTCTCCTCATGACTTTTGAGGAATTGGACAATCTTCCGTCCGTCCTTGCCTGAGAGCAACACGTCCAGTAAGATGAGGTCGGGAAGTCCGTCGTCTTGAAGCTTTTCCAGGTATTCGCCTTTGTCAGCAATCGCGACGGTGTAGCCTTCATCTTCTAAGATAACCTGAACGAACTCTAAAATATCGGGCTCATCGTCAACCACCAGGATTTTTTTCTGTTTGCTCTGCATCAAAGACTTCCCGCCTTGTAGACTTTTTCCATGGTAAAAGTATAAGCGTTTTGCTTAGGTAGAGCAAACTCAACAGAAAGCATGGCGGGGGCAAGCCCCGCCACTATACTACGTTGGGGCCGCCAATCCGTGTATAGTAGTGGCGGGGCTTGCCCCCGCCATGTAGAATCAGTGCAAATCACGCCCTTTCCACCACCAGCAATCCCGTCCGTTCCTCCTTTCCCATCACCACAGGCACACTCGTACTTACGCTCATCTGCACACAAAAGCTGGGATCATCATAAAGACCAGCCTGTATTACCGCTTGCACAGCATGCCAATACGCCACTCCGTTGGGCGGTCCATGCTTCTCGTAAATCGAAACAGCGGCCTGCGCGCTCCCCCACAAATTCAAAGGTCTGCCTTGCGAGCTCTCTGCATGCTGCCGCTGCAACTCAAGGACCAGGTAGCCTGCACACGCAGCATCTTCAATGGCGAAGTAGCCGAGTTCACCGGCGCACACGATGGCTATGTTGCCGCCTCGCTCCTGTGCCACTGCTAGTGCGCGTGCAGTCACAGCTTGAGCGTTGTAAAAGCTTCCCGCAAGGCGGGTTGCTTCCTCAGGGCAGGCGTAGAAGGCGCGTGTGCCGTTGGTGGTGGCAAGGATCAGTTCGCGACCTGTCAGGTCAAGCCGTGAGAATTCGCTGGGGGAGTTGCCGTAGTCGAAGCCCGGTAAGGGGCGCGCGTTGCGTTCTTCCGCACAGCAGGCGTCTGGGGAATAGGTGAGCGGCTTCCCGTGCCTGCTCGACATTTTCTGCTGCGAAGACACGAGATGCTCCCCGGTCAAACATGACAGAGAGCGTGGTCGTGGCGCGGATGACGTCCACGGCGATATAAACATCATTCGCATGTCCCTTGCGCGAGATATTGATGATCTCGGCGGGTGTGAAAAAGACGTGGATATCCAGGTTAGTTCTCAAGTTTCTTCTTGTCTCCATATTTGATATTGGAACAAAGTTAGCAGCTACTTAGATTGTACCCCACAGAATCACGGGGGCAGACATCTCACCTGAAGCAGGGTTTCAGCCAAATGGGTGGTTACCTTAGTAGAGAGGTTTGGGACAGTTGGGACAGTTGGGACAGGGGGGTCTGGTGGGACGGCGTTGGTATCTAAGGTGTGCTGGGCCAGACAGGGATGACCGGGGGTGGTATACAGTCCGCGGGATGGGGAAACGAGTTCGCCAGCATGATGCATGCGCTGGAGCATTTTACGGATGGATTCGTAGTCCTGGAAGGACTCTTTGGTAAGGGTTCTGGCGTCCAGTGGGGTGTTGCTCTTGTGCAAGATGTCGAGGATGAGTTGTCGCCGGGCTGAGAGGAGGGTGCCGGAGTTCGAGGTGGGGTAATTGTGTTCGCCAAGCCAGAGGATGGTGGGGATGCTTTGGTCCTGGTTTTGGGGGATGATGTCGTAGGCAAGGGTGCTGGGTTGGGGACCGAGGCTGTGTTTGGTGGTGATGAGGAGGCGCTGTTGTTCGTCGTTGGGGTTGTGGATGATGAGGAGTTGGCTGCAGACGGCGGAGATGAGGTCTAGAGGGCCGGCGCTGACGGTGTGCAGGGTGGAAGCGCGCCCGTTGTTGAGGGGATGGATGAGGAGGATGGCGCAGTTGGTGCGCTGGGCGAGGTGCGCTAAGCTGGAGAGGACGGTGTGGCGAGAGGCGCTGCTGTGGTGAGTGAGTGCGGCGGTGAAGGGGTCGATGATGACGAGGGTGGCTTTGGCGCGTGTGATGTTTGTTTCCAGGGAGCCGATGTCGTCTGGGAAGGAGAAGGGTCGGTAATCCAGTTTGCCGTTTTTGGTGTCGATGTGTTCGACGGACATGAGGAGGAGGATGTGGGACGGGTCGCCTCCGGCGGCCTGGAGTCGAGGTTTGATGGTGCTGCCCGCGTTGTCGTGGGGGGTGATGAGGATGACGTTGCCTGGTTTGGCGGGGGTGTCGCCGGGCATGGGTTGTCCGGTTGTAACGAAGGCGGCGATGGTGGTGGCGAGTAAAGATGTGCCGATGCCGGGTTGGCCTTGGAGGAGGGTGAGGTGGCCGAGGGGGATGCGTTGTTGCCAAAGCCACTCGGTTTGTTGGGTGGGTATGAGGGAGAGTAGAGTGCCGGTGGCCTGGTTGAGAAGGCTGGGAGTTATCGAGTCGAGGTAGGATTGCTGTGGATCTTGAAATTTGCTGGTGGCCTGCAATTTTTTGTTGTAGGCTCTGAGGGCGTTGTCGATGGATTGTTGGCTGGCTCCACTGTTGTGCAATTCTTCGGAGAGGCGGCCGAGGGCCTCGATGTGCTGCTCGCGTTCTTCTTCCTGCATGATGGCCTGTTTGAGGGTTTTGGGTTTCATGTGGTGGGTCCTTTTATTGAATGGGAGGTGACGATGGTTGATGTAGGTTGTGTGGTGAGACGAGGGAGAAAAGAGTGTTTCTCCCTTCAGTGGTAGTATACCGTAGGTGGCAAATTAGGGATATTGGGGAAGGTTGTCGTTGTTGTTCAGAAGTGCATCGACGCTTCCGCTCATTTCATCGCCATTGACCGTTACCGTCCCTGTACGAGCACTCCATCCGTTCCCAGGCGCAGTGGCGTCACCCACATGAAGCACGACCACCCAGTTCGCGGTGTAGGTGCGCGGACCGGTATAGGCGGCAGTGATGAGAATGAAGGTGTACGACGTGCCATTCACTGTCCCAAGGACGATGAACGAATATGTATTAGAACTCACACCACAAGCATTGTTTCTGACTACGCTCATATGGCATGGCGCTGTTCCAGGGAAAGTGAAAGTCAGGTCGGTTCCGGTCCCTGCTGTGCTGGCCGCACACGAGGAAGCAGTCGGCAAACCAGGGGAAGTAGTGAGAGTAGTAGGAGTAGTAAGAGTAGTGGGTATAGGTCTTGTCGTCAACTGTGTGGTATCACTTCCCGTCTTTGGCTGGTGTTGTTCTTTGCTCATCTGGAGGAAAGAATGGCATAAACTATAAGGACGTAAAAAGCACCAGGTGAAACCAGGGGGATTTTACCAGTTATAGGATAGTTGCCGCAGGTGAGTTAGCCTCAACTGGTGCGGATCGCTGGTTCTCCCGCGTCGTACAAGGTTTTGTAGAGTCTCGGTATGTCGTACCCTCCCTTCTCAGGGAAAGTCTCAGGAAGTCGTACCGGTCAAGACGTGAGTATACTCAAGCTGGCGCCACGCCTCATGAGTCAACGCCAGGGTGAGTTGATGCGCGGATAGAGCGAGCAGATGTCCGAGTTCGCCCATCAGGTCGGTTTTCGACAGCCCCTGGTGTGCAATCTAGCTCGCTAAGCTGCTCGTTCATGCTGGAGAATCAGAGCCGCTACCAGTTGCGACCATCAGGTACGATTTTCTGAGACTTTGGAAAGATACACCCGGCACGACCTACCGAGACTCAACATCATCTGAGCATGAGCCGGAAGCATGTCTATACAAACTTGAGAGAAAACGAATATGAACTCAGAAGCCATGGGGAGGCTGAGCATCACCGTGATAAGCTATCGATCTCATGAATGGCATGCAGAAAGGCGTCGGTGGATACGTGCACACTACCGGCGAAGGGATGATTGATCGCCACGATCATCCAGAGGCTTATGGCGATCAGGCCAGTCAGCAGGGCCGTCAAAGCTGCATGGAGCTTGATGTTCTCCATATGTAAGAACAGGCAGAAGCAGATCGTCACCCCTGCCCCAAGCACCAGCCCAATCCAAAGGACCCCAGGTAAGGCTGCCCCATTGGACTCAAGACGCATAGCCCGTTGGGCACTCAGATTGTCCAAACTGACAGTGGTATGAGGGTCCACCTGGCTTGGAGGGAGGCTTCGGTAGATGCTCCACACAGAGTTGATCGCGGCTAAGGCGCCCGTACTCTCCTCATGCTCCAGCGTGCCTTCGTCCATTGTTCTCCATTCATCATTGATCACATACTGAGCATAGGCACGAAGCAGGTCATGGACTTGGCCGCGCGCCGGTTCAGGAAACGAGGAGGTATCATGAGCGACCGAAATCAGAGCCGCGGCTTCTTGTGACACAGCACTTTCGGCTGCAAGATACTGTTCCCAGACAATGATGACAGTAAACGCGAGCAGTACCGCGTAGATGACTCCCACCGTAGCGAAAATGAAGCCAGCTACCTCATTTTGCTTCTCATCCAGCGGTTTTGTTGTTGTGCGACGTAGCAGCACTGTCCCTGCCCAAGCCAACCCTACTGGAACGCCGACAATGAGAGTAAAGAGAAGCCCTTCCGGTAGTGCATAGAGAAACGCATCCATTATAACGAGCCCCCTTGGCTGTTCCCATTGCCGAGATCGGTAGAGACTGTCCGAAAAGGCTTTGGGGTGAACTTTAAGATGCACGAAGCAATAGTGAAAAGAGGTTGACGAGTAGTATCACTACGGCCACGACAATCAGTCTATGGATAAAGAATCTTCCAACACGAAAGAAAAAGCTCCAGGAGCCAGAAAACGACGAGAAGTATGATAATTGCCCAGAGGATAGTATGTAGCATACTTTTTCGCTCCTTTGTTAACCTGTAATCAGGCAGGTAAGAGCAAATGAGGCAAGTAGCATGGGACTCTCTTCTTTCCTGATCCCTCAGCTTGTATGTGTTCGCCATTCCAGCATGCGAACCCTCTGCTCGAGTTGAGGGAAGGTGGCGCGTGAACCGTACGAACCCCTTCTCTTCAGCATTGTTTCCAGTATAAAGTCAAATTGAACGAAACGCATCATCAAATCGCACTATTTTCAATGTTCTGGTGGTTCTCCTGGGCATGAAGTGGCGAAGAGCTTCGTGTGAAATCGCGCCTCAACTAATGTTAACATACTAGTAAAGCCCGACGGGTTTCTCATTATCTTCTTTGGATTTGACGTTTTGACTAATTTCGGCACGCAAATCAAGCTTTGTGATCTCCTTGTGATCTTTCATACTTGTTCTGTGAGTGCATTGAGATACCAAAATGATATACTTTATGCGAAGAAGATTAGTTGTTGGGGTCACAATATTATTTGGGGCTAAACATATGTTTAGCCCCAAATAATATTGTGACCCCAAGGAGGAGATCAGCTATGCCGGTAGATCAAAAGACGGCTCTCTCGCTATACCAGCAGATGCTGGTGATTTGTAACTTTGAAGAGACCATGGCGCAGGTGTATATGGAAGGCAAAACGCCCGTTTTCGACATTGGCGGGGGTACGGTGCCCGGGGAGATGCACCTGGCCGCCGGCCAGGAGCCCGTGGCCGTTGGCGTATGTGCCCACCTGCGCTCTTCCGACGCCGTAACCGGCCCGCATCGCGCCCATCACTTCGCCATTGCCAAAGGCGTTGACCTGAAGAAGATGGCGGCGGAGATCTTTGGCAAAGAGACAGGCCTGGGCAAAGGCAAGGGCGGCCACATGCATCTCTTCGATCCGGCGGTAAAATTTGGCTGTTCCGGCATCGTCGCCGCAGGCCTGCCGGTCGCCGTTGGCGCCGCCCTCGCCGCCAAGATGCAGCATCGCGATGACATCGCAGTGTCCTTCTTCGGGGAAGGCGCGGCCAATCAGGGCGCTTTCCATGAGTCGCTCAATCTCGCCGCCCTCTGGAAGCTTCCCGTTGTCTTTGTCTGCGAGGACAATAGCTACGCGATCTCGGTGCCCAAGGGGCGGTCTACCGCCATCGCGCGGAATGCCGATCGCGCGCAAAGCTACGGCATCCCAGGCATCTCCGTGAACGAGAATGACGTCATCGCCGTTTACGAGGCTGCGGGTGAGGCGGTGAGTCGCGCGCGTCGCGGGGATGGCCCATCGCTCCTGGAAGTGCATACTGACCGTTACTTTGGGCATTTCCAGGGCGACCCAGAACTCTATCGCGACCCCCAGGAGGTGCCACACCTCAAGCAACACGATCCCATTGTGCGGTTACGCCAGCAACTGCTGGAGCAGGGATGGCTCACGCCCGAACAGGACGCGGAGATACAGCGGACGGCAGAAGCAACGGTGGACGAGGCCATCGAGTTTGCCCGCCAGAGCCCATTCCCCGCGCCGGAGGAAGCGCTTGAAGACGTATTTGTCACCGTTGGTTGACCAAAGCTGGTCGGAAGGAAATGCTCATGGCTGTACATGTACGTGAAATTACCACGGCTCGCGCTATTTCAGAGGCGATCGCCCAGGAGATGGCACGTGACCCACGTATCTTTGTGATGGGGGAAGACATCGCCAGGTATGGCGGCATCTTTGGCGCCACACAGGGGCTGCTCGACCAATTTGGCGAAGACCGCGTTCGTGACACCCCCATTTCCGAGACGGCCTTCATTGGCGCCGCGATCGGCGCGGCGCTCGAAGGCATGCGCCCAATCGTTGAGTTGATGTTCGTTGACTTTTTCGGGGTCTGTATGGACCAGATCTATAACCATCTGGCCAAGAACACCTACATGTCGGGCGGCAACCTGCACCTGCCGGTCACGCTCATTACCGCCTTTGGCGCCGGCTACAATGATGCGGCCCAGCACTCGCAGTCACTGTACGGCGTGTTCGCGCACCTTCCGGGCATGAAAGTGGTCGTTCCCGCCACACCCTATGACGCCAAGGGCCTGTTGATCCAGGCCATCCGCGACGACAATCCCGTGATCTACTTCATGCACAAGGGCGTGATGGGCCTTGGCTGGATGACGATGCTCGCAGCCGCAGCCGGGCCGGTCCCCGAGGAGCCCTACACCATCCCCTTTGGGGTGGCGGATGTAAAGCGCGAGGGCACGGATATCACCATTGTGACCATCGGCATGATGGTACACCGCGCGCTCGAAGCCGCGCAAACGCTGGCTGGCGAGGGTATCTCCGCCGAGGTGCTGGACCTGCGCACGCTGGTGCCGCTGGATCGCGATGCTATCGTGCAGTCGGTGCGGAAGACCCATCGCTTGCTGGTGGTGGATGAGGACTATCGCAGCTTCGGCATGAGCGGCGAGATCATCGCGACCGTCGCCGAATCGGCGCTCGACTACCTTGATGCCCCCGCGCGCCGCATCGCCGTGCCTGACGTGCCCATCCCTTACAGCCGCCCGCTGGAGCAGTTCGTACTCCCGAACGCCGCGAAGATCGCGGCAGCCGCGCGCGAACTGATCCAAGGGGCATAACGAGAAGCCCTCAGGGCATACCTTCTCCAAAGGGAGAGGGGGTTGAGCGGCTAAGAGCGAACCGGAGCAAAATCCATGACCATCCAGGTCGTTATCCAACCATGGACCGAGACTAACGTTGAAGAAGGCTACATCGCCAACTGGTTCGTGCGTAGCGGTGACGCGGTTCGCGCGGGGCAAGTGCTGGGCGAGTTGATGGTCGAGAAGGCAACCATTGAGATTACCGCGCCACGGGATGGCGTGGTTCAGAAGGTGTTCATCAAGCGTGGCGATGTGGTAAAGCCGGGAGCCGTGGTCGCCGAGATCGCCCTGGCCAGCGAGATGGCAGCAGTGCCACCTGGCGCCAGTGCCGAATTTACGCCCGCATCGCCTGCCGCCCGCCGTCTCGCGCGCGAGCGGGGGGTAGACCTGGCGCGGGTAACCCCTGCGGATGGGCGGCGCATCACTGAGGAGGATGTGCGCCGCTACCTCGCCACTGGCGCGCCTGCTACCGCCGGCGTTGCGACCATCGCCCCCGGCGAGCCACTCACCGGGCGCCGCAAAATAATTGCCGAGCGTATGCTGCGGAGCATACAGCAGTCGGCTCAGCTCACGCTCACTACCGAGGTAGATGCCGCTGCCCTCGTGGCGGCGCACGCACGGTGCCAGGCCCGCATGGAAGTCAGCTACAATGATCTCCTCGCCTGGATCATCGTGCGGGCGCTCATGCAGCATCCCGCGCTCAACGCGACGCTAGAGGGCGATCGCCTGCGCCGTCATGAGGCGATTCATCTGGGGCTCGCCGTTGCCGTGGAGGATGGTCTGCTCGTGCCGGTGCTCCGCGATGCCGACCAACTGACACTCGCGCAGATCGCCGCGCAGTCGCGCGCGCTTATTGAGCGGGCCCGCAGTGGCGCCGCCGCGCCGGGCGAGCTGAGCGGCAGCACCTTTTCATTGACGAATCTCGGCGCCTATGATATCGACGCATTCACCCCTATTCTGAATCCGCCCGAGGTCGGTATCCTGGGTGTGGGTCGCATACGCGAGGCTATCGTGCCCCGGAATGGCCAGCCAGCACTGGGCCATCTGATGGTCTTGAGCCTCACCTTCGACCATCGCGCCGTGGATGGCGCTCCGGCCGCGGCCTTTCTCCAGACCATCAAGCGGCTGGTTGAGTCGCCGGCTACCTATGAAGGAGCGTACTGAGAGTGGCACGGGTTGGAATCATCGCCAACCCCGCCGCGGCGCACGATGTGCGCCGGATCAGCGGGTATGGGTCGGGCGTGGATAATCAGGAGAAGATCCGCATCATCCGGCGCATTCTGCTTGGGTTGCAAGCCGTTGGCATTGACGAGGTGCTGGTGATGCCCGATCACTACCGGCTGGGCCAGCATGCCGCCGATACAAGCGAGTTGCATCTATCGATGCATGAGCTGCCTCTGCCATGCGCCAACAACGAGACAGACTCGACGCGCGCGGCCGAGCAAATGGTGGCGGCGGGTTGCGCCTGCATTGTGACGCTAGGGGGCGACGGCACTAATCGCGCGGTGGCCAAGGGCAGTGGCAAGACACCGCTCCTGCCGATTTCCACGGGCACCAACAATGTCATTCCCAGCGCCATCGAGGGCACCATCGCGGGGCTGGCGGCCGGCATCTTTGCCCGTGGCCTGGTGCCCGATCCGGCGCCCATCCGGCGCACCAAGCGCCTGGAGATCGTCCGCGCGAACGAGATAATTGAGAGCGCACTGGTGGATATCGCCATCTCCACCGAGGTGTTCCTGGGGGCGCGGGCTATCACCGATCTCACTACCTTGCGCCAGCTCTGGCTGACGCAGGCGGTCCCTGGCTGCCTGGGGCTGGCGGCGATCGGCGCGCACCTGCACCCCCTGTCGCCCGCGGCGGATGAAGCGCTGGCGCTCGAGCTGGATCCGGACGGTATGGCCAATGACGTGGTGACGGTGCTGGCGCCCATCGCGCCCGGACTCATCCGCCCAGCGCGGGTTCGCGCCTGGCGTGTGCTGCCGATCGGTGAGACCATTCCCATCAACTGCCACCCCTGCACGCTCGCCCTCGATGGCGAGCGCACCCTCCACCTGCCCACTGACAGTGCGCCCATCACCATCCGCGTCCACTGGAGCGGTCCCCGCCTCCTCGATCCAATGGCCGTGCTGGATTATGCGGTCAAGCGTGGCTTCTTTCAGAAACATTCTCTAAGGCAAGGTGTATTGCGCAAGTTCGCTGATTTGAGGAAAAGATCAGATCCAATTGCAAATGCGCTGCGGCTTACGAAGCCGGTTGACCCATGTGCAACAGTAGATTGTGCCCACCATCAGCATTTGGCAAAGCACATCTTCCCTGGGAGAGCGGCCTGTACTGGCATCTGTCGTAGGGTCGAAATTCAGCTGAGCACCTCGTCTTGATCGCTGCTCCAAGCCAGCTGCGCATACACGCCTCGATACTCTGGCGGTAACAGGCGGGCTATGGCGATCATGACCTGGTCGGTATATGCCTGCAGTTGCTTTTTGGTCGCTTTGCCGGCCGGCAGTTCAATCAATGTGCCGATGCGGGCATGGATTGGCACGCGCTTCAACCGTTTCCAATACTTCATAGCCTGCTCCTGACCGTAGAAGCCCACAGGCAAGATAGGGGCAGGCGCGCGTGTCGCCAGGAGAGCCAGGCCGCTATGTCCCTGGCCCAACCCACCAGATGGACTGCGCGTGCCTTCCGGCAACACGGCTACCACGCCTCCCGCCTGGAGCACCTTGAGAGTTTCTTGCAGGGCAGAGCGATCAGGCTTGCCGACATCGACATAGATGACATCGCTTATAGCCTCCAGCAGCCAGTTAATGGGTGGTCTTCGCCACTTCGTTTTGACAAAGCCGACCATGCGCCTGGGAACGAAGATCAGCCCCAAAGGAGCATCAAGGAGATCGAGGTGGTTGGCGGCCAGCAAGAGCGCCCCTGTCCTCGGGATGTTCTCGAGGCCTTCCACTTCCAACTGGATGAGCAAGCGAAAGAGAAAGACGAAGATCCTTCTAAAGAAGCGCTGGAGAGGTGGCCACGCGCGGTAATCTATGCTCGAGTAATCATAGGGTTGATAGGGCATATCGCCATCACCTCCCCTTGCTAGTACGACATCATACTGGTGAGATTATCAGTAGTATAGCACTATATGGAGACCATTCCGGCCCTGCTTGTGTACGCTTAGGTGATTGAGAAGATAACCTGCTATACCTCGGAACCAAATGACAAGGGCGTTCCGAGATGGTCATTCCGTAAGTTCAATGTGGAAGCATATAGTAGCTTCCTGTTCCATGTAATCAATAGCACTGCTAACGCTTCAGCCAGGTTTAACGAAGTTTTTCCAGAGATAGCAAGATCTACTAGCTCCGTTGCTGTACGATAGAAGAGATCACGCGGCTCATGCTCCTCAAAAGTTATGCGTGCAGCTTCAATCTCTTGAATCGCTGGGATGTGAAACTCTGCTTGTTCTATCATGCTCGTCTCCACTGACTTAGTAACACCGCTAAATGCCACCATATTACTTAATCGGCCATCCTCCATGCTCATCAATCACCTCGTCAATCTCTTCCATCAACTGTATCGTCTCCGTCAGGGCCGCCACAATGCGCTGGTAATGCTCCATGTCCTCATACGACAATCCCGCCCTTTACGGTCCTTGAGCCACTTCTGACAGACCTGATAGCCACCGATATGGAAGTTCCACACTTCTGGTGGCACGCCCTCAAAGTACTGCGTCTTGTTGATATAGACTCTTCCTTGCTCCGGTTGTTCACGTGGATCCAGGTACCGACCTTCTCAACCACATTGTTCCCTTAATCGAAAGATTGGCATGGCCTGGCCGAACTGCTCCATCAAGTGCAGTCCAACCAGACGTTCACCGAGCCTGCACAGTTCGCGGAAGAGATCGATATTGGATGTCAGCGGCAGGCGCGGAAAGTCGATCTTGAGGAACTCGGCATAACGCTCACGGTAGGTTGGCGAGTGGAAGACGGCATACATGTAGTCGAAAATGTCTTCAGGGCCGAAGGTGTGTTGCAGGTCGCCTTTACAATCAGAAATGAAGGTTATGTTGAGCTTGTCCGAGATGTCCGTGATGAAGGTCGGCGAGAGGTTGGGATAACGACCGCTGGGAGCATTGGAAGTGACGTTGGTGTCAAATAGTCCTTTTTTGTTTGGGTCAGGATAGAGGTAGAGTGGGAAATATTGGATACCACCTCGATAAAAGAGATTTGTATCTGCCACTTCTCTCCCTACAGTAGCTAAATCCCATTCCTCACCTCCAACTACTTGTCCTTGCCTCCCTGTGGCAAAACAGACGTTAGGAAAGCGCATGTGCCAAAATTCAGTTTCACGAGGCCTATCCATCAAGTAAGACCCATAGTAGCAGTAACGAATGTCTAGTGGACGATACAAGCACGGAACTATTGGCTTTGTCCAGTCTTCAAGGCCTCTCAATGTTTTCCTTACATTTTGTAGCTTCCAGTCTCCCGTATTAGCCAAACCGAATTGTTCAGCTAGCTGCTCCTCGCTCTCATCTGAATTTATTAGTTGTTGCAGTCGTGCACGAAGTTCGTTTGCATGAAATGCCACTGCAAAATGATCTCGATGAGTTTTGAAGCCGTTGGCACTAGAAGTAAATATTGTGGTAACCTTCCAAGCCTGCTCATATTCTGCTTCTACATGACTGTCTTGCGGTTTGAGGAGGTAGAACGGAGATTGCGGTTCAAGTGTTGTCCATTGTGTTGTAGTCACTTCATGCTCAGCTAGCCAGTGGTACTTGCCACCGACAAGGCGCTGCATTTGCCCTACCTTCTGATATACCTCACGTGATCCCCATAGGTCTGCATGTTGAACTGTAGTCGTAAGAGATGTATCAGCTTCTCTTCGTCGCTTTACGAAGATGCCAATAGCAACGCCTTGTTGAATGTCGAACACATTCTCATCCTTTGAGCCATCGGGAGCACGCTCTTTTTTCTTGCTGTTACCGTGCAAATCAAGGACATAAATCTCATCGAAGCTCTTTATAAGGCATTGGCGCATGCCGCGAAAAGTTGGATTGTCCAGGTATCCGTGATTAGTAATAAAAGCGAGAATGCCATAGCCTGTCTGCTCAATGCGCCACTGTGCAAAGCGGATAAACTTTACGTAGTCGTCATTGAGATATTTTGGGTTGCGTTCACCAAGGGATTTACCGTCAACCTCAAAATAGTTTCCTGACTCCTTCTCACTCTTGGAATCTTGACCATGCAGCAGATTAGTGATCCACTGTCCCTTGTTGGCAGAATGTCCCGAATATGGAGGATTACCAAGTACAACCATCACTGGATAGTTTTGTTTTACTCTGGCGGCTTCGTTTGCCTCATCAGAGATATATTGTCCCAAGGCAATTTCGGTACGGCCTAGCACTTCTTCCAGGGAGTTGGTTAAGTACACACCCAGGCGTTCATCGGTCCAGAAGTCGTAAGCCCAATCATTGCGTTCTTCTTTGGGTAGATCGAGGGCAGCCAGTTGCATACCGAGCTTGAGATGCGCCATAGCATAAGAAGCCATCAGAAGCTCGAAACCAAAGAGGCGAGGCAGCAGGTGCTGGCGGACATAGCCAGACCACATGCCAGTATTGCCGCTTTGCCGGTAGGTTTCGCGAATCTGGTCAATTACTGTGTACAGGAATGTCCCGGTGCCACAGGCCGGATCAAGGATCAGAACACGTGGCGCACGTTCGGTCCGCTGCTTTCCATCCTCGCCGGTGAATGTATAAGAGACTGTAGAGGTATCGGCCAGGCCTCCTGGACAATCGAAGTGCGTACGTAGCAAGTGATCGACGGAGCGCACAATATAGGAGACAACCGGTTCAGGTGTGTAGTACACGCCACGCAGCTCGCGCAGCTTTGGATCGTACTGGGCGAGGAAGGTTTCGTAGAAATGCACGATGGGATCTTCCTGGCGTGTACGCTTGCCAAAATCGGCCAGTACCTCGTCGATATCGGTAATGGCAAGCATCTGTACCAGTTCATCGACAAAGCCGATAAATGGCTCATCATCCAGTTCTGGTCCGGTCACCGTGCCAAAGAGCCTGCGTAGAAATGGGTTCGTGCGGGGAATCTCACGGGAGGCATCGTAGCGATTAAAGGGCTTGTTCCCGTGATGGTTATAGCGAGCGGCAAAGAGGCCATAGGCAAGGGTCTGGGCAAACATATCGGCGAACTCTGCTTCAGAGAGGCCAGGAAGCAGCACGGTTTCAAATGCCTTCATGAGGCCACGCAGGGTATCAGAGGCTTCTTTCTTCTCCAATGCCTGGATAATCACGTCTCGTATCATATGAGCAAGACGGGCCATACGTTTGGCCAATTCTTGCGGCTTGCGGATAGCTTCTGGAGAGTGTTCAAGGAAGCTTTGAAGCAACTGTAGAACCTGGGTGGCATGATGCTTGTCTAACGGGAGGTGTTTATCAGATCGTGGAGTTGTGAGACGTGCAGTCATGCGCTTTTCGCCCTGCACATACCATCGGAATTCCAGGTAGTCTGTGAGGACGAGGTTATCAAGTGCGCGACGGTACCGGGTTAACTGTTCATCGCCTTCGATCTTATCCAGGGATATTCCGATGTCTTTCGCCTCAACATAGCCGATAGTCAGGTTGGTACTACCAGTGCTGCGCTCTACCACGTAGTCTGGCGCGCCGCACTTGACACGCTTGGGTTCATTGGTTGCAGAAATATGTGTTCCTACAGTTTCTAGAAGTTCCTGGAGCGCACCACGATACGTGTGCTCGGTGGCAATGCCTGCCCTATAGTACTTTTCGATCTTATCGAGGTATTGACGTAACGCTGCTTCACTCATGCCTGCGCTGCCCTTGCTAGAGTGGTTGTAAAGAGATGTCTTTCAGGATAGCTCTAATGGTTCTTTAGTTTAGCTTATTGAGCGAAGCAACGCAAGATGTATGGGAGTTGTGTGGGTGTATGAACTCGGTGTAGGCAAGCGAGCGACGTAGGGGCCGGTTTACCGTGCCCATCGCCGATTTATCGGCCCCCGGTGGTTGGTTCCAGGGGAATATCCCTTCTGGTCAGCAAGTGAAGAATCATGGGCCGATAAATCGGCGATGGGCACGATGATGCATATTGACAAATTAATGCGGACATGCCTGGGTTTGCCGTTGGCCGATAAATCGGCGGTGGGCACGATAAATCGGCCCCTACAGGCGCTTTGTCCCTATTCACGGTGTCCGGGTATTTCGTTAATGTCCATAATCGGCCCCTACACTTGTCCTCCGCTCGCTTGATTGCCAACAAGTAGTTCATACACCCTCGAAGGCAGGGGTTCCGGCAATCCGAAGTAGGCTGAGATAGCGCTCTGTTCTGGATGCAATGCAACAACACTGTCAGCAGATGGGCCTCCTAGGGTCTACATCCTTGCGGGTGAAAGCGATTTGTACGGGCGTGATTATGCAAATTGACAAATTAATGCGGACATGCCATTGGGTTTGCCGGGGGCCGATAAATCGGCCCCTACAGGCGTTTTGTCCCCTTTTATGGTGTCCTGGGTATTTCGTTAATGTCCATCATCACGCCCTGTGGGCCGCTCGACAAGGCAGGCGGGGCGTGATTTATCACGCCCGTACGAACGATCCTCTGCCATTTTTCGCTCGTTTCACCCTGAAGGATACTGCTGGCGAATTGCAAAACTGAGCGTGATCCGGAACTTCCATACCGAGATTCCAAGCTCGATATTTTAATTCGCCAGCAGTATCCTGAAGGATGGAGAACCGCCTCCTACAATATACCGAGCAGATAGGTGTTGATGCAGGGAACTTTCCAAGGTTCTCTCTGGTCGACGCAAGCCCAGTCAGGCGATGCTGGCTAAGCTGGAGGAGGCGCTCGCTTCGTTCCTCGGGATACGTAGTGGTTAACCGCTTGATAGACCAGGCTCCTTGTCCCGTAGACTGCGTAACAACGCTTCTGCCTCAGGAGGAGTCATACCCAGGACAGGAGCAAGAACTGTGGGCAGGCCTGTATCGCCACTAGTCTGCCCCAACCGAGCCAGACTGCGCACCACAATGCGGCCGTTATAGCTATCTTGGTAGGTGACATAGGTCTCCAAGGCACGCAGGAAATACTCCCGTGCCTTGTCCCACTGCCGCTGCTCCTCTGCCACCCGGCCCAACTGATGGTAGGTGCTGGCCTGGCTGTAGCGGTCGTTGGACTCGATGAAGATCTGCAAGGCCTGCTGGTAGTACTGCTCGGCCTGCTCCCACTGCCGCTGCTCCTGGGCCACGGTGCCCAACTGATGGTAGGTGCTGGCCTGCTCGTAGCGGTTGTTGTACTCGATGTAGATCTGCAAGGCCTGCTGGTAGTACTGCTCGGCCTGCTCCCACTGCCGCTGCTCCTGGGCCACGGTGCCCAACTGATGGTAGGTGCTGGCCTGGCTGTAGCGGTTGTTGTATTCGATGTCGATCTGCAAGGCCTGCTGGTAGTACTGCTCGGCCTGCTCCAACTTGCGCTGCTCCTCGCCACCATGCCCAACTGATGGTAGGTGCTGGCCTGGCTGTAGCGGTCGTTGTACTCGATCTTGATCTGCAAGGCCTGCTGGTAGTACTGCTCGGCCTGCTCCCACTTGCGCTGCTCCTCTGCCACCATGCCCAAGTTGTGGTAGGTGCTGGCTTGCAACTGTTTCTTTACCGTTTCATCCACGTGCTCTAATTGGACCACTCGCTTGAGCAGCTTTTGATAGGATGCTTCTGCTGCTGTATACTCCTTGAGGTCGCGCTGCCAATTCGCAATGGTGCCGATGATGCTCGCTAACTCAACACCCAACGGGCCAACCAACTGCTCAGCTGGATACTCTTCGTAACGGTCGAGGATCGTCTGATATACTTCCAGTCCGCGACGCTTCTCCTGCGTGGCATCAAAGTATTCTAGCAGTGCATTGTAAGGACCGGCAATCGAAACCTGGGCTGTCAGTGCCAGGTTCAGCGCGGTCACCAGGTTTTCGTACTCCAGGTGCGTCAACACCTGGCCCAGCTGCCGTTTCTGTGGCTCTTTCGAATTGGACAAATCAGCTAGTGCCGCACCTAACTGGTCATACAGCTCACGGTACGCCGTCTCCACAGCCGTTCGCACCTTTTCCTGCTCTGGAGCATACAGACGGCTGCGCAGGAAGTAAGGCAGGACCGGTTGCAAGTGCAGGTATCGAGGAGATGTTGGGGTCTGGACTGAGCAAGCCCCAGTTGGCAGCCTCCTGCAGCACCTCCATCCAACGCTCAACGGGCAGCGCGGTCAGGGCAGGCTGTTTTCGTAGTAAGGTAGTATATGGTTCAAGCAGCCCCAGATCAAACACTGAGGTAAAGGGAGCCAGGTAGAGCAGCAATTGCTGCGCCTCGGGCGAGAGGTTGCTGTGGGAGTAGTCAATACAGCGCAGGATGCTCTCCGTCTTCTCTTGAGCGTTGCCCTTATCCAGAGAAACGTCACCTGCCTGCAAGGCTGAGAGCACCTCTGTCGGCGTCTGTCGCGCCAGGTTGGCCAGCACGACTTCCAGGGCCAGTGGGAAGCCATCCAGCAGCTTGAGCAGCTTGAGCAGATCCGCATCCTGGCGGTACCTGGTCGCGTTATGTCGCTCCAGGATACGCTCAGCCAGGGTGGAAGCGGCTTCGTGGTCCAGTCCGGGGAGTTCGTAGACGTTCTTGTCAAACGTCCCTTTTGCCAACCATTCCTCGCCACTCCGTGAACCCAGGAGAATCAGGGTATGACCTCCGGCCAGGTCAACGAGGAAGCGGCGCAGCGCGTCCTGTTCTTCCTGCGGCAAGGTATGTTGGATCGCCAGGTGTTCCCCCGTGATCGATTCCAGGTTATCCAGGATCACGAGATGCGGCTGCGCACGCAGTCGCCTGGTCAGCATCACCTGTTGTGCATCCAGGCCCAGCGGCTGGAAGTCTCTCACGTACTCCACAGGACTGAGGAGGCGCTGGGCGATACTGTGCAAGAGTTGCTGGCGCGTCCAGGCTTTCTCGTCGTAGCCAAAGTAGAAGACCTGCTTGACCAATCCCGTCGTTTGCCACCAGTTCCCCAGGTGCTGCAGCAGCGTTGTCTTGCCCGCGCCTCCCATGCCTCGCACCAGCACAATGTTGCGCCTCATGAGCAAGCGCTTCTCAAGCTGCAAGATGTCCAGGTCCCGCCCCACAAAGCCGTAGCTCGGTTGCGGAGGCGCATAGCTCTGGGCTTGCCCTTCGAAGAAGGCTTTGCTTTCTTCTGGCGTGAACTCGCGCACCTGCAAACGTTGCGCGTGGTTCTGATAGACCACGGGCAAGAGCCAGTCTTCCAGGTCGATGACCTGGTCGAAGGATGCCTGTCTCCCTTTCCGATTGTAGAGTTCCTGCCTGGCACGACAAATCGCGGTCGAAACATCCTGTCCGGCAAAAAGGTGCTTGTAGAGCATGCTCATCACGATCTCGGCGGCAGTAACCGTCACCGAATAGCACATCGCCAGCACCTGCTGCACACCGGCTTGCATCAGCCGACTACCCAGGCTCGTCTCACTTGCATCCACTTCTTTCCCCACCTGCATGCCTGATTGACAGGCATTGAGAATGGCGATGGGAATCTGGTAGGCGAGTAACAGGTTGGACAGTTCTGCAGCCTCGACCAGGTCAGCCTGTTCATCTTTTTCGCCCTCCAAAAACAGAAACGCTTTATGCCCATCGTAGGAGGCAATATCGCCACGACCATAACGAGCCTGGAACAGGTAGCGGTTTGCCTTGCGCCCCTGCTGCACTTGCGCATGCGTGAGCAGTGCACCGTGTACATCGAAATGGATCACATGATAGTAGCCACCTGTCTCGCCCTTCGTCTGGCGCGACTTGACTTCCTCGAGGTGCTCGACCAGGGCTCGGTAGGTGCCTGGACGCAGGATCTCAATCTCGACGGGCACGTCAATCTGACGCAACCCTTCGACCAGGGGACGTGAGATCGTGCGGTATCCTACATCGCGCTTCCCAAATGGTCGAGCCGTGACGATCAGCACCTTGATCGTCGGCGAGGAGTGGACCTTTGCCGGCATCACCTGGGGCTTCTGGCTTTTACGGACCATGGAGGCTTGCAACATGAGCGGGTGAGGCAATTTGGGGTCTTTGAGCGCTTCCCAGTGCAGAGCATGAAATCCTGGTGAGCCCACAATCTCAAACTGCAGGCTATGGAAGCCAGACGTTTGCGCACTCTTATACGCAGCATAAGATTTCTGAGTCGTTAAAAACGTGCTTGAACAGTATCTCCCCATAGGTGGTGATACTGTTAGCAATTTTCTGGGCCTCGACTTGATTAAGGAAGGGGTAATCCAGGTGCTCCTCGAAGTACCATTGCAGTTGCTTCTCTTCTTTCTCTGAGAAAGGGTCCTGGATAGTAATAGCATAGTCCCCGCCATCATCGAAGCTCACCGTAGCATTGGAGCCATTTTGGCTTCCCGATTGCTCACGAATGCGTATCACCGTCATGTCCACTGCTCCTTCCACGATCTCGACAGAGTCTGCTCATTGCTCATCGATGTTCATGATCAGCATCTTCGAGCCATCGGGCTGGTCCAACTCCACAATCTGGGTATGTTTCTGCACCCCTTTTTTCGCCACGACCCTCTTGATCAGATCGTAGATGCCCGCGCTGGCAACACCAGAACTCACCCCGATCGCTAATTCAATGGCTACTGTCACCAGCGTAGGGTCGAAGCGGCGACTCGATGCTGGAGAGAGACGAGCCTCTGCCACATGACGAGTTTCGTTCTCGTCATTCCAGGTGGCGACGAAATCAGCGGGTTCCAGGTCCAGGTCAGGTGGGAGCACAAGATGGTACTGCATGGAGCCTCCTCTAATAGTCTTGCAAAGGTAGGTCTTTTGGGTAAGCCGCCTGGGAAGGGGCTTGGATACCAGGCACGGCGGGCCACACAGTCCCCCAGACTGCGTCCATAAAGGCCCACCCATCCACTCCACCCCCCGCTCGCCCCTACGGACTCGATGGGCACAATCCAAAAAACCTACCCCTGACAGCCTCTAATAGTAGACGCACAATCGCGGCATGGTTGTAGTGTTGTATCAGATGAGATAACGGATAGAAGTGTATCACAGGGGCTGAAAAATGCAAGATAGGTGTGAATGCATATGCCATTCATAGGAAGACGAGAGGAGGTGCATATGAAACGTGGGTCAGGTGGAGCATGTTTCAGTTCTGATCAAAAGCAGCTACCACGGCAGAGCCAGATGCTGGATGCTCAGGAAGATGATGAGGCTGCTGCTACCATGCTGGGTCTGCTTCAGATGAATGAGGATGATGTAGTGGGAAGTAAGCCTGATCTACTGAATTACGGTTCGGCTTGCCAGTTTATCGCCGCTCGTTTGCTTTACCGACCGATCTGCTTGCTACCGTTCCGTATCGTCGCTTGCCTGTTGTCAAAAATGCACCAGATATCACTATACCCCCCGACCACGGACGCACGACAGCAGTGGGGTACCGCTGAAAAGTTTCAATCCCGAACGGGAGGGTCGGAACTATTCTCCAAGTTGAATGCGAGGAGCAGGTGCAGTATTACTAGAAGTGCCTATTTTGCTGCCTGGAATCCGAGTTAGCGTACAGCAGGCACAACGGGCAATAGCAACTTCCAATATCATCGCCGGTGTGGATGTCCACACCGGCGATGAGAGTATGCTATGCGCCTAGTGCAGGTGCGATGGCCGGCCTAGTATGGCATACCTGCCCCATGCCTACCCCAGTTTCTCCAGTGGTGCCCATGCGGCTGGTGTGCAGGCGGGTCGCCGCACCCATTATGCCTCCGCCGCCGCGAAGAATGGTTGGAGCAAGTTTGCTGAGATGAAGTACCGGGTTGCCATTGGGGGTCCGCCGCTGTGACCTGGAAGGTGTTGCCAACCAGCGTCCCAACACCACTGACTTGCGCACACACGTAATAGGTTGTCCCCGTTGTGGTTCCCGATGGCCAGTTGAAGGTGTCAATGATGGTCCCGTTGGTGACCGTTTCAGTTATGGCATCGGTGACAGCCTGAAACGTGCTGCAGGCGGAGTCCGTCGCGTATCCATACACGACTGAGGTGCTTGAACCACTGGACACCGGGATGTTCGAACCGGTCACGCTGATCGCCGTACCTGTCGAGCCCGATGTAGGAGTACTCGTAATCGATGCCCCGCCCGTCGGTGGATCGTTTGTGACCTGGAACTCGCTGGCAGCCTGCGCACTACCACCATTGATTTGGGCACACACCATATACGTAGTGCCAACTGTCAGTCCCGATGGCCAGCTGAACGTGCCAGAGAAGGTCCCGTTCGTCACCGTTTCAGTTGTGGGGCTCACTGAACTAAACGGGTTGCAGGTGGCGTCGGTAATATCAGTGCTGTATCCAAAAGTGACGGGTACTGTACCACTGGCCGGTGTTATGTTCGAACCGGCCACGGTGATCGTTGTCCCTGCCAGGCCCGATGTAGGAGTACTCGTAATCGACGACCCGCCCGTCGGTGGATCGTTTGTGACCTGGAACTCGCTGGCAGCCTGCGCATTACCACCATTGATTTGGGCACACACCATATACGTAGTGCCAACTGTCAGTCCCGATGGCCAGCTGAACGTGCCAGAGAAGGTCCCGTTCGTGACCGTTTCAGTTGTGGGGCTCACTGAAGTAAACGGGTTGCAGGTGGCGTCGGTAATATCAGGGCTGTATCCAAAATTGACTGGTACTGTACCACTGGCCGGCGTTATGTTCGAACCGGTCACAGTGATCGTTGTGCCTGCCAGGCCCGATGTAGGACTGCTCGTAATCGATGACCCTCCCGTAGTTGGATCGGCTGTGACCTGGAAAGTGTTGCTGCCATGGCCTTTTCCTTTGTGCCAGTTAGGTGGATCGGCTGTGACCTGGAAGGTGTTGCTACTGGTCAGCGTTTGACTACTCCCATCGCTGGCTGTGATCGTGGCACACATCGTATAGACGCCCGCCGGTGATGATGGCCAGTTGAACGTAGTACGAAATGCACCCGGCGCATACCACTTTGGAGCTGAGTTCGCCGTCACCGAAGAAGGCGAGCTGCAGCCGTTCGTACCGATTCCAAAACTGACTGTACCACCAGTCAGGAGAGGACACGTAGTGTCAGTGCTCCCAGTGTCCGTTATGTTAGAACCCGATACGGTAACCTTCGTGCCTGTCGAGGCCGATCTATGACGATTATTCTTAATTGTCAACGAAGCTTGCGATGACGGCAGAGCACATGCTGCAGCGGCTGCATGTGTTGGCAATGCTGTGGCGCCCCAAAGAAGGGCCATGCATGCAAACAGCAATAGCGCAAAACGCAGCACATAGGTCTTGCCTACAGAGACGATTTTCGAGAGATTCCCAGTTAGTTTCATTTTACCCCCTCGTGCCCACATTCCGCAATTTGCAAATTCGCTTGTAGAGCGCATTACCAAGGTAGAGCTTTTATATATCTCTACAATATACAGTGACTACCTACCTAAGTTCGCGCAAATACTGCAGAATGTGGGCCGTATAATAACGCTTTTGTTGTCTTCGCTTGACACACTTGGTCAAGGCTCGCTATAGACATATTGGTCGTTGCGGTTGGCGGAAACGGCGCAGTGCAAAACCACCAGAGAGAAGAGCCGACAGGTATATACCAACCTCTGACCAGGTATCTAATCGCAAGTGTAGCTGAGGAGGTATAAAATACACGTTAAGTTTCGTTGATACAGCTTGGTGAATAGCCAAAATTGGTGATGTGCTTTGACATATGATGGGCATCTACATATCAAGATCAATCAAGGATGGACACAAAATGGACGTGATCGCGGCCAAACGATCCAGGTAGAATGGGGCCTAAGATTTTGACGAAAATGTGCAGGAAGCTCGCGCTCCGCTGAAAGTGTGAACTGAAACATCTTTCACGTGAGACTTGGGAGGTTCTTCTCGGCCCAATACATACATCGACGCCACCAGGGGCAGAACCACTGTAAAAGGATACCATACCGATGTTACTGCATGAGGGTGTCGATCAGATCGTAACCGAGATCAGCATCCATTCCGTCTGAATTGGCGAGGTTGTAGGCCCTGTACCATTCAGTCTGTCGCTTCAGGATGCGGCCCCGAGACGCCCACTTTCCCTTTCCCGTAGGATGCCACAAGCGCAGCGATTGTACCGTTTGTGTATGTTGCAAGCACGATCACCCCAACTGCCTTACGATCGAGGAGGAAATAGGGGCAATCCTGAAAGTATTAGAAGGCGCGGGCGGGAACGCCTCGCCACCGGCTTCCTGCTGGTAAGCTCTCCCCTTTCATGACCAGCGAGAGGGCGTCCAGGCTGGCTCCAGCGCCTACCTCGGCGTCGTAGAGAACCACCGAGCGTGACCCAATGCTCGCACCGGCACCGATCTTGACCGTGGACATCTTCATGACGCGGTCCTCGAAGAGATGCGTCTGCAAGGACGTCGATGCACCGATGGCCGCATCATCGCCAATTTCCACCAGGTCGAACTCGGTTATGAAGGTGGTGTCCATCCACACCCGCTTGCCAATCTTGACACCCAGCAGGCGCATGACCGGAGCGATCCACGGGGTACCCGTGAGCAAGCCCAGTAAGGCTGGCACAGCGACGGTCTCGTACAGTCCCGTGATAAGCTCTGAGCGCCGTACGAACACACTCCAGAGCGGCTCTACGCGTGTGCGGTACTTCCCGACGATCAACCACTTGAGGAGCACAACGAGCAACGTCGAGGCTATGCCGATCCCGATGAGCAACAGTGGCAGGAGTAACAGGAGGGCTAGCGGAGAAAGCACGTGTGGCCATCTTCACCGTGAGCACCGCGGCTCCCAGCACCGCGAGGGCGGTGATGGTCATCGGCAGGGTCATGCGGAAGTACTCGATGATATAGCGCCAGGCGACCAGGCTGGGACGCGGGCGATAGGTGAGCTCTTCCCCAAACTTCTGGCTTTCCTGCCGACGCGGCAAGAAGATGGCCGGTGAGCCGAGCCACGAGGTCCTGGGCTCGATCTGCTGACCGGCCGGCACCGAATGCACGCCGAGCAGACTGTTGTCACCCATGCTGGAGTTGCAGGGGACCAACGCGCCGTTGCCCACGAAGCTGCGGCATCCCACCGCGACAGGCGCACGGCCACGTAGTCCATGATGAAAGATGGCCGGTCCAATGACCGCGATGTCGGCCACGAAGCTCTCATCGTCCAAGTATGAGCATGTCAGGATCAAGGTGTCCCACGGTCGAGATCTCAGACCAGCGACCGATGCGCGCGCCAAGCAGACGCAGGAAGGGAACCAGGTACAGGGTCGCGTAGAGGGTGTTGGTCAGTCCCAGGCTCAGAGCCATGATCTGATCACTGATCCACTTGCGCACGCCAAAGCCACTGCGCATAGGGTAGATGCCCGGGCTGAACCGTTGGCATGACCAGGCGCTTGCTCACCAGGACCAGAGCGCAGACGGTGCAGACGAAGAGCGGTCCAGCCACGATCGTGCTTACCAGGCCCCACCCCAGGCCAAGCGTACACGGTCACCAGGCCGACCAGCGCGATGGCAGGTGCCACCATCAAGACGGGCAACAGCAGCAGGCAAGATCATTCCGGCAAGGAAGCCAGCCAGCACAGAGAAAGGCCAGGGCGATGATCGACACTGGCGGCCATGGCCTTCAGCAAGCTGCGCGCTGAGCCACGCTTGGCCGACGAGCCACCCCAGTACTTGTTGCTGGGGATGACCTGATCGGCAGGCACCAGCGACTGCTCGGCGATAGCAGCACCGCTGCCGATGCTTGCCCCGGCCAGGACACGCTGTTGGTGCCCACGAAGACATCTGGAGCCAATGTGAATGGGAGCAATACGCAGCCGACCTCCCTCAACAGCGTAGGGCTGCAACTGCACGCCATAGCCAATACTCACGCCGTCCTCAATCGAGAGGAACATGGGCAGGTTGACGATGCCAGAGGCGAAATGGCAGTCCCGGCCGACTTTGGCACCCAGCAGGCGCAGGTAGGGTGAAAGCCACGGCGTGCCGGTCAGCAAACCGACCGGCGAGAGGGCCAGGAGTTTGCGGTAGAGCCACCAGCGCAGGTAGGTCGCACCCCAGAGTGGGTAAGTCCCCGGACGTACATTGCCCAGGAGCACTCGGCCAGCAACCACGGGCAGCAGCAGGCTGCTTGCACTCAGGAACAAGAATGATGCGATGATGAGCAGGAACGCGATATTCCAGGAGTGCAACGCCATGGGCAGTCCCAGGATGGGGATGCTGAGCAGCAGCGCCATCCCATACTCTGCCAGTAACTGTGCGAGGCCGCAGCCGAGCACCCGCCAGTTTGAGTGCTTTTGCGGCGCAGGCCTCGTCCGCCCTGGGCGCTTTCGCATGCTCCGCCGCAGCGTGAAGCATGTTCGCTTCAATGAACTGGGCAAGACGACGGATCGTGGGATTGGTATAGAGATCGCCGATGGAAAGCCCTTGCAGGCTAGGTTCCTGGCGCAGCTGAGAGACGACGCGTGCGGCAGCCAGGGAGTGACCTCCCAGCTCAGTGGGGATGGGGTTGTCGATGAACTTGCTCTGTGTGAGATCGGGACGATTGATGTAGCCCAGGCCGACCCCAGGACCGCCGATGCAGATTTCCCCGCTCTGCCCATGCTTGACGGGGCGGAGTTGATCGTCCAGAATGTAGATGCGATAGGTCAGCAGCGGGACGCCGATCGTGACCACCAAGACAATCGGTTTTTAACTGTATGACTCTTCAAGCCACTTAATAATTTCTATTGTAATTTCTGTTGCTTTATCTATATTTGAGAGCAAAATACTGTTATCAGTCACATGGTAGTCTTTGGGAATTGGAATACCTAAATAAAATGTTTTAAATTTATATTTCTTACCATAAATATATGTTTCATCTTCTTCATCTTCAAAATATCCATCAATAAAATCTACTTTATCTTTAAATTTTTTTTTAAGCTCTTTTGTGCCAATACCGTAAGCATTGGTTATTGATACCGACTTGCCTTTTATGTCTTTTTCAAGTATTGTATCAATAACTATGATAAGTGTGTTTGATTTATCTAATGATTTAGCTACATCAATTGCTCCATCATATTCTAATTCTTCATAATTGGTATAATAAACAGTTGTGCCGATTTTGCGGGAAACTTGATACGCTACAAAAAGTCCGGCAAAATTATCTACTAATCCCAGGAGTTTTTGATTATCCATTTTTATGGACATGACCGGACGGGCCAGATCAAAATGAGCGGAAATAACAATATTCATTAACTTCCTGTAACAAACAACTTCCTATCACGAAGTGGGTTCCTGCAATCTGAGTTTTCCACAGGACGGTACGGGCTCCCCGTTAAGACCCATACCACCTGTGGTAACAGCCGTTAAATTTAATCAGGTCACACGTTCCGAAGCTCCCTGGCCGGGTTTCCCCGCCATTGTGCATGCGGCCCGATCTCCTCGCCCTTCATGAGAAAGGAGTCGGCGTCGAGCACGGCACCGTCGCCCATTGTCACGCCATAGTGGATGTAGGCCTTGGTCCCGATGGTGCAGCCGGCGCCGATCGTGGTGCGGTCGGACTTGTAGATGCCGTCCTCCATCGAGTGGCACTGGATTATGCTCCCCGCGTTGAGCGTGCAGTCGTTCCCGATGGTGGTGAGGGTCTTATCCACTATAATGCAGCCGTCGTCGAAGACCCTGCGGCCGATCCGAACGCCCAGCAGCCGCCAGATCACGTTCCTGAACGGGGTGCCGTTGAACAGTGCCGATGAGCCCAACATCCACAAGCGTTCTTGCCACCAGAAGTAGGGCTCGTAAATCGAGCAGAACTGCGGGCTCAAGGCCCGAAATCCCGTGGCGGCGCGATCGACTAGCACGGAAGAACTGATGGTGAACACGAGGGTGAGGAGCATGTCTAGCACGATCACCCACCCGCTGAACCCGTTATAGAAGTAGAGGTCCGCGGTGGCCATGGCGAGCAGGAAGACGCCGAAGAACTGGAGCCACCGCTCGAGCAGGAACAGCCCCATGCTAGCGGTGTTGTATCTGTTCTTGGCGGCGATGCGGCGGCGCAGCTCCTCCCCGCTCTTCAGGTAGTCAAACCTGCTGTCGTACTGCACCGACCGCGGAATCTCGAAGCACGGCGAGCCCAGCAGTCCGACCCCTTCCCGGACGTCCCCGTCGAGCGGGACCATAACCTTGCTGGCCAGAAGGCAGTTGTCGCCTATTCTGCCACCCGAGGGGTAGGCGATGACATTCCCGAGGTAGCAGTGCGACCCAATCGAGGCTCGTGATACGCGGAAGGATGTGCTCGAGAAGTCGGCATTGATGATCGAGAGCCCGTCGGAGATCATCGTGTCGGCGCCGATGGAGATCAGGGACGGCATCTCATGCTTTAACGCGCCACCGAAGTTTGACCCCGTCCACACGACCCGCGAAAGGTCGTATCCGAGGATGCGCAGGTAGGGGACGATGTGGAAGCCGTCGCCGAAGAGGTGCATGAAGAACTCCAGGTTGGTTAGGCGTGCGATCGTCCGCTGGACCCAGTAGTGGAAGCCGTACAAGGGATAGACCTTGTCCGGCCTGAGGGCGAGGCTCAGCACGCGCGGGACGATGGCCACCAGGGCGAGTCCGGCGAGCAGGGAGCCAAAGAACAGCACAAAGGAGATGACCAGCGCGTAGCCGTAGAATGTCCAGCTCGTGAAAGCCAGGGGCCCCAGGAGCCCGGCGAGCAGCGGGACCTTATTGAGCAGCGGGATCTCACTGAGCAGTAAGGCCGAGACGCCGAATCCCAGCACGAACACGACCAGTACACCCAGGAGCTGCAGGGCGCTGTAGGAGACCCTCCTCAGGGTGCCGCAGTGGGTCGGCTCGACCGCCTGGTAGTCCACGTTGGTCCGCTGAGCGGGGGACCCGTGCCAGTGCTGGCCGTCGGGCACGGCCTGTCCGGCATGCAGAGAGGAGGTGTGACCCAGTTGCGCTCCGTCACCCAGCGAGGTCCCAATGTCGAGCATCGTCTCCACACCGACGAACGCGTTCTTCCCCAGTGTCACCGCCCCCGTCTGGATCAGGCCAGCATGGGCTCGGTAGCAGTTGAAGGACGAGTCCTTGAGGATGACCGTGCCGTCGCCGATGGTGAGCAGGTCGGTGCATATGGGCACATTCTGAGAGAAGATCGCAACGCCTCGGCCAATCCTTGCGCCCAGCGCTCTCAGGTAGAGTATGTAGAGCGGCGAACCGATGGACAGGACTAGAGGGTTCAACTTGACCAGCGTCTTCACAAACCAGAAGCGGACGTATGCCAGGCTCCAGATGGGGATCTCCTGGGGTTTCCAGCGACCGACGAGCAGCCACTTGGCCAGAATTGGAATGGTGCATAGACCCAGAAAGACCGCGAAGCCGAAGACGAGCGAGCGCACGACCATGTCGATCAAGCCGGTGCCGGCGGAGATCCACGCGTAACCTCCGTCCAGCGCGAAGGCGATGAGGGTGAGGTATCCCAGGAACAACAGGAATTGCAGTGTTCCGCAGAGGATGTACTGACTCGTGCTGGCCGGCGCCACGGCCGTGCTGCGAGCCGGAACCGACGACTGGGCAGGGGCGGGCGCCGTGTCCTCGAGGGCTGCCGCCAGGCTTCTAATCGTGGGGTGCAGGTACACGTCCTTTATCGACACGGAGGGCAGATCCCCCCGCTCCCTGACCCGGGCGCAGAAGCGTGCCATCAGCAGCGAGTTGGCGCCCAGTTCGGTGAAGAAGTCGGCATCCACCGAGATGCGCTGCTGACCCAGCACCTGCCCCCAGACTGCGGTTAGCTGGCTCTGCAGCCTGGTGGTGGGTGCGACATACGACCCAGAGCGTATGCCCAGCCGCGGAGAGGTAGGCGCAGGTAAGGCGGCGCGGTTCACCTTATCGGCTGCCAGCAAGGGGAAGCTGTCGAGCACTTCGATGTAGGATGGGAACCATGTACACCGGGAGACGAGTGCGCAGAGACGCGTAGAGGCGATCACGCAGGTCAGACACGTGCGGTCTTCGCCCCGCGCTGGTTCAGCGTTACATACGCTGCCAGGTCCTGGGCGACCCCGTCTTGCAGCAGTGGCCACGACGACCGCGTTCTCCACGGCCTTGTCCTCGCGGATGACGGCCTCGATCTCTGAGAGTTCGATGCGATAGCCGCGGATCTTGACCTGTGTATCGATGCGACCCAGGTACTCAATCTCACCCGAAGGAGTGAAGCGGGCCAAGTCGCCTGAGCGGTAGAGGCGCGGCGCCACTGCCCGCGCACGAATGATGGGATTGTCGATAAACTTGCTCTGTGTAAGATCGGGGCGATTGATGTAGCCCAGGCCGACCCCAGGACCACCGATGCAGATTTCGCCGCTCTCTCCACGCTCAACGGGGCGGAGTTGCTCGTCCAGAATGTAGACCTGATAGGTCGGCAGCGGGACGCCGATGGTGACGGGTCGATCAGGGAAGAGTTCGCACCAGGTCGCGGTCACCGTCGTCTCGGTGGGGCCGTAGGTGTTGAGGATGCGGCGTTCTGGGCGATACCAGCGGCGGACGAGGTCGGGGGGGCAGGCCTCGCCGCCGACGAGCAGGGTGCGCACGCTGGGGATATCCTGCTCGATCGTAGCCAGCAAGGTCGGCACGCAGTAGAAGACGGTGACCTTGTGTTCGATGAGAAACTCATCAGTCCCTGACCAAGGCGCCGCGAGTCCGTGGGGCCCGCGACCAGCGTGGCGCCGGCAATCCAGGTCGGCCAGATCTCCTCAACGGAGAAGTCGAAGGCGGTGGACATGCCCTGGTAGACGCGGTCGGTGCTCTTGACGCCGTAGATCGACGGGATGACGCGCAGGAAATTGGCGATGTTGGCATGGGAAATGGCAACGCCCTTGGGGCGGCCCGTGGTGCCCGAGGTGTAGATGATATAGCAGAGTGCCGTCGGACTGACACGGATGTAGGGATCGGTTGAGGGCTGAGCCGCCAGCGCATCCTTCGCCTGGTCAAGTTCGAGCAAGAGGCAGGGCAGCCCCTGGGTTTTCTCACGCATGGTCGAGGTGGTCAGCAGGAATTGCAGGCTGGCATCTTCAGCGATAAACGCGACACGATCAGCCGGAAACGATGGGTCGAGAGGAACGAAGGCCCCGCCGGCCTTGAGTACGGCGAGCAGCGCAATGTAGGTATTGACTGATCGCTCCATGTAAATGCCAACGGTCTGACTTTCCTGTAAACCGTACTGCAGAAGGAGACGGGCGAGCCGGTTGGCGCGGCGATCAAGCTGCAGGTAGGTGAGCTGAGAGGAACCGCAGATGACGGCAATGTTATCGGGATAGCGTAAACATGTCTGCTCAAAGAAGTTAGACATGTACTTGACTGGTTTTTTGATGAATGTGTATATGGGATTAATATGAGAAAGAGACCTGGTATCATTGAGTTCGTCTGTGGTCTAGACATGAGAGATTCCTTTCAAATCATGTATCGCTTAGATGAGTAGGAAGTAAGAGCGTATGTTTTTTGTAGGCTTGAGATCATGTATCTCAGTACTATCGTTGTCTGTTTTTACCACTCTAAAAATTCACGCTAATCTAGAGGCATTTCTGCATAACAATCACATCTCTCGGATTAAAACCGAGTCGCTCATAGAAAGCCCTGCACCTGAGCATTTGCACGTGTCACCGTCAGATCAATTATGGCACATCCGCACGCGCATAGCCGATTTTCCAATTCGCGCATCAAGGCCGCTCCCAAGCCCACACCTTGCCATTGTGGATCAACAGCGACATGGTTCGCCCAGCCACACCGACCATCAAACGTGCCTATCACGGTACCAACGACACGCTCCCCGTTCTCTGCGATCAGAAACAGGTCGGGATTACGCTAGAGGGTATGCAGGATACCTACGCGGCTATCAGTGGGACCAACGCTAATCCCAGTTCTCAGCCAGAGATCAATGACCTGTTCATAATCACGCATGGTAAAAACGCGCAACTGACATGTTCTTGATGGAAGAGGGGTCACTTCCCAGACAGCCGGTTCGAACACAGGAGAAGAATAAGCTTCGGTAAGTAATGCTGAAGTTGACATAGGATATCTCCTCTACCTATCGAACGACCATGGTACCCTGCTTGGTGAACAATGCTTGCCGGAGTGCATGCGGCTCACGTCCATCGAGGATGTGCACGCATGGAACGCTTGCCAGTGCATCCAGGCAGGCCTGCACCTTGGGGAGCATGCCCCCGGTAATGACGCCGTCCTCAATGAGCCAGCGCGCCTGGGCTTCGGTCACTTCTGAGATCAGCTTGCCATTCGAGTGGCAGATGCCCGGCACGTCGCTCAAGAAGAGAAGCTTGTCAGCACCCAGGGCCCCGGCGAGATGGGACGCCACCAGGTCGGCGTTGATGTTCAAGCAGGTGCCATCCGGGGCCGCACCCAGTGGTGCGACGATGGGAATGTAGCCCGCCGCGATCAGGTTGCGTAGCGGTGTCGGGTCAACACGATCAATCTCGCCCACAAAGCCCAGTCGCTCATCAGCGATGTGCGCACGCACCATACCACCATCGGTGCCACTGAGCCCAATGGCCTTGCCGCCCATTTGCGATGTCATCAGGACAAGTTGTGGATTGAGTAGCCCCAGCAGCACCATGCGCACAATCTCTAAGGTCTGGGTGTCTGTCACACGCAGCCCATGCTCGAAGCGCGCCGGGATGCTGAGCTTCTTGAGCCATTCGTTGATGTAAGGACCGCCGCCATGGACCAGAAGGGGATATGCTCCCAGGTTGCGCAGCCAGATGATATCTTGCAAGACGGTCCGCTGGTGTTCCAGCGTGCTCCCTCCCAGTTTGATCACGAGTATCTTGCCCTGCAAGGCCTCGATAGCCTCGAATACCTCGCTGAATACCTGTTCTAGAAGATCATGATCATGTATAGTATCGCTCATTGCTGTCGTTGAAACGGTTGTAACCATTGTTGAGTAAGTCTCCTTTTATATCACAATTGTTGATCAGAAAGAATGTATATTTGATGTAGGCTTGAGATTATGTATCTCAGTACTATCGTTGTCTATTTATCACATATTTCTTATTAATAGTATCCGAGATTCGTGGGAACTTCTAGGATGGATTCAACTGAATGGTAGTGGTTTATCTCATAAACGCTCTTATTCATTATCTTTGTCCCCTCGTAACTATTCAGGTCTGCTTGTTCTTGCGCTGTCGAAGGCGACGGAGTGGGGAAGGTGCGAGGACACCTCGCGCTCCGGCAAGGGGACTGCGTCCCCCTGCACCCCCTGCTGGGTAGTTACGTCCCCTCTAACGGGGTACACCATGATTTTACGTCCCCAAATTATGAGAATCATTGGAAATAGATGTGTATATTCTCATGGTCTCACGCTCACTCGATTTCGTGGCTCTTGCGCCAGACCACACGTGAGAGCGCTCGCTCTCACGTGTGGCTGTCCACGCCTGTTCCCGTGCTGAGAAACTCTTGCACGAGATCGGCCAGGATTTTGCCACTCCGGCTGTTCAAGTGAATGCCGTCGCGATGAAAACGCCAGCCGTTGAGCTGCCCAATCTCGTCATGACTCTTGTGCAAGACAAACTGCCTGAACACATCGCGATAGAACGGGAGAAAGTTGAAGCTTGTGAAGGCGCGGCCGGGGGATGCGAGGATGAGCTCGTGCATCCGCTCGTAGAGAGGAAGATAGCTCACCGCTTCCTCTCGCGCGATGTCCTTGAGGATGGTACTGTACTCCTCAATGCGCCGGTTGGCTTCGGCCTGGAAGGGGAAAGCCTCGCCTGGATCTTCCCCAATGGGAATCAGCGAGCAGAGGGCTATTCGTGCCGAGGTGTCGCTCTTCAGGCGACGCACAATGGCTTGCATCGTCTCGCGGTACCACTGCGGTGAGGGCTTCCTTGGAAGATGCTTCCAGAGTCGCATAAACCGGTAGTGTTTCTTTGAAATCAACGCCAGCACATCGTTGTCGCCAAGAAGAATGATCACGTAGTCCGGATGGCAGTTAATCACGTCGGGCAGGCGCCCAAGCCCGTTGTAGGCGAGATCGCCCCCCTCTGCGAACCGGAAAAAACGGAAAGACGCGAGGCTTTGCCGCTGCTCCAAGTCTCTTATCCAGTCGTAGCTACCTATTGCCACGGTAGCGCTGGCTCCAAGACAAGCCACGACGGTGTTCCTCCGGCCTTCCGTGGCTCCCGTCACTCTCGCTGTGGTGCTTTGTCGGTTGTCTCTCCTCAGGAGTCGCAGGAGCAAAGAACACTGCTTAATTTTGTATGGAAATATGGTCAAATGTGTGCTACAATACAAGTACGTGTAAACCTACCGCATGAGCGGTAGGCGTCCCGGTAGTGGCTTCGTCGGGACGAAAATTCGCTTGTGGAGGGTGGACCGCTCTGGCCTGACACGTCAGGTGAAACGACGCCCGTTGAAGCAAGTACTGAAGTGTGGTTACACACGTTTTACTACATTTTAGGAAGCAGTAAGCGGTACACCCACCCCAGGATGGCTTGCATAGGTAGGTTTTTGGGTAAGCCGCCTGGGAAGGGGTTTGGATACCAGGCACGGCGGGCGACCATAAAGGCCCACCCATCCACTCCACACCCCGCTCGCCCCTACGGACTCGATGGGCACGCTCCAAAAACCTACCCGTGACAGCCCCAGGATGGTCCCCGTCACCATCCCTCTTGTCTCTTGTCGGTTGTTGCCTGGTCTCTTGTCGTTGTCTGATCTATTCATGATTCTCCTCCATGATGAAAAGGCATGACACGCTTGCCGTGCGAGGAGATCTGATCTCTCCCTTCTCAAGGACAGGTTCAGCCGAGCTTGATGTCGGCAGCGCGGAACTGGATCAGGCCGATGAGCAGCAGCACCAGGGCTACGCCTGTCATGCCCAGGAAGTTCGTCCAGTTGACACCGAGGAAGACCGGGTTGCCGTACAGGTGGAAGATTGAGAGATTCATGAGCCAGGCAGGCATCGGAATGACCCCCTCGAATAATTCCTCCATGTAGGACAGGACGATGTATGCAGAGAGCAAGCTGACCAGTGCGGCATAGCGCAGGCGTCCGGCCAGCGCGTAGACCAGACCGATGGTAATCAGCGCCATAGGGAACATGTTGAAGCTGGCAGCGAAGATCCTGCCCTGGTCAACGGCGAGATGGGAGAGTTGTGCCCCCATCAGGATCGCGAGCCAGGTCAGCAGCGGAGCCACCAGGATCACCAGGACGTTGGCCCCCAAGCGCGAGAGCATGACCTTAAATCGCGATTGCGGGGTGCTGAACAGCACTTCCAGACGCCCGTTTTCCAGGTCTGCGGACCACTTCAAGGCCAGGGTCAGGGCCTCGGCCACGACGAGAGCGGGCATGAACGTGAAGAGAAAGGTGCCCAGCAGCGCGGCGTTGGTGTTGGTGGGTGTGTCGAAAAAGAGCTGTTGCAGCAAGGGTGTCTCTTGCACGAGTTTGTAGAACACCTGCTGGGTGCTCAGAGCAATCACCAGACAGTAGGTGCAGACGAATAGGACGCTAAGCCCCCACCAGAAGGTAGGCCACCCATCCCGGCGCAAGGTAGACAGGCTCACGTTGCGCGTGGACAGGGCACGCTCAGCCTGGCTCAGACTGCGCAGCGCGTGATGGTTGCCGGGTTCCTGCTTGCCCGGCCACAAGAACGCCACCCCGCCGATATCGCGCCTGGCGAAGAGGATGAGACTCACCCCCGCACAGAGCACAGCGAGACTCACCAGAAGCACAGCCGCCAGAGGCTGGTCAGGGAAGCTGGGGATGAGCGGGCGGTTGAGATTGTAGTAATAGAACGGCGAGAGGTACTGCACCCAACTCCCATTCAGTAAGCGTCCGGTGCTATCCAGGAGCACGGAGAGTAGCAGCAGGCCACTGACCCAGCCTGCTGACACGGCACGGCTGGTCGTGAATTGCGAGAACAGCAGCGCAAGACAACCAAAGAAGAAGGCCAACAGGCTCAGGTTTAACCCTGCGAGCAGTGCCCTGACCACATCGGTATGCCCCTCAAGGCGGGCTTGACCAGCCAGTAGACCCAGAGCAAACAGCAGCCCGATCAGGACCAGCGCGATCAAGAGCGCACTCAGCTTCGAGAGCAGCAGGCGCGTGCGTGACCGCGGTGTAGCCAGCAGCACCTCCATGCTGCCGAGTTCCTCTTCCCCGCGCACCAGGCGGGCTCCGGCCAGGATGGGCCAGAAGCTGATGGCGAGTGGCACGAAGAGCTCCATGATACGCCAGGTAATGAACCCCTCAGGAGTCTGAATCTGGTAGGGGTCGCCGAGAAAACGGAAGAGTTGCGCGAGGCTGCCAAAGACGGCAAGCGTCGTTGGTGTGCTCTCTGCAAAATCGATGGCCCCGAACAATGCCAACCCGAGGCCCCAGGCGAGAATGGCTACCCGGTAATCGCTGAGCGATTTGCTCCATATGCTGCGAAACATCGTACACCTCCTATCTGGCGAGCCTGGCAGGCTCATGTACCGGTTCATAGAAGCGCAGGAAGACTTCTTCCAGCGTTGGCTCGCGTGTCGCAATGTTCGTCGCGTCGTGCTGGCTCGCGAGGTGAATGATCTCCATCAATGTCCCCTGGACGTTCAATTGGAGGGTGCGCTCATCTGCTCCCTGCGCCACGCTGGTCACGCCTGCGACATTTTTGAACCACGCTATCGAGGCTGGACCAGGAAAGCTGATCTCTACATCGTGCTGGTGGATCTCTTTGAGCGAGGAAACGTGGTCAATTTTGACCAGCCGCCCTTCGCGAATGATCGCCACACGGTCGCACGTATGCTCGACCTCTGGCAGGATGTGCGAGGAGAGGAAGACCGTCCTTCCCTCAGTGCGCACCTCGGCGACCATGTGATAGAATTCCTGCTGGTTGAGTGGGTCCAGTCCTGATGTGGGTTCATCCAGGATGAGCAGGCGTGGCTTATGCATAAAGGCCTGTACCAGCCCCACCTTTTGTTTGTTGCCATGCGAGTACTCGCGGAACCGTTTGCTGGGGTCCAGACCCAGGCGTTCAACGAGCGCACGCACATAGGCCTGGTCCACCCCGCCGCGCAAATGGCCCAGGTACTCGATGATTTGCGCACCGCGCAGACCTGGATCGAAGCTGAATTCGCCGGGCAAGTAGCCGACCATCTTTTTGACCTCGGTGGACGCTTTCCAGCAGTCCAGCCCGCCGATGGTGGCACTGCCGCTGCTCGCGTGCAGCAGGCCCATTAAGACGCGCATGGTCGTGGTTTTGCCTGCACCATTGGGACCCAGGAAGCCGAAGACTTCGCCCTCCTGAATGCCGAAGGTCACATCGGTAATGCCCCGGCTCCTGCCGTAGCTTTTGGTGAGCTGTTTGGTTTGAATACTGAGAGACATCGGTTTTTTCCTCCTCAGAACAACGAGAACGCTCAATTTTCCAGTCTTGTCTCTGCGGGATCGACCATCATCCCATGAACGACAAAGGCAACTAAGAAGACGGTCCTGCGCTACCGGTAAACCAGAGGTTTCCTCCTAATGACCACACAGATATGTAGTGTATCCCAAGCCTCTCAATGGTCACACGTTTTGCAGCCAGCGTTTCAGCATCAGCATAGTCATAGGAAATCCCTGCATGGGTCCACATCATTTCTCCCGATGAGTTGTCTCTGGTGGCCGTGGTATAGCCAGGGTAGGTCTGAGACTGTGCATGGGTATCCTCTGTGATATCCGTGCTCCCTGTCGCTCCATGATAGCCATAGGAGGGAATACCGATCACTATTTTGTTAATGTCAGTTATTTTTCCTCTCACGTCGTTCGTCACAGCTACTTCCCGTGAGAAGGGAGCCACCGGTGTCCCTGCACCAAAGTCGAATTGCCAGTCATACGCCAAAACCACAATATAATCAACAGGAAGAGTATTAAAATCTGCATAATTCCACACCAACGAAGAACCGCGAGAGGCGATGACTGCCGGACCATCAACCATCAGCTTGTAGCCATGGTGATGCAAGGTGTTGCCAAGCTGCCTCAGGAACTGTTTATAGCCGCTATACTGCTGAGCAGTCCACTGCGCATATCCTTCAAAGTCCAGTTCAACACCGGTAAACTGGACGGTCTGCAAAAAGGTAAGCAGGGTCTGAATGGCGTGTGTTTCTAACGTTGGGTCACTCAAAAGCGCCTGCACACTGGTGGTATTGCCTGAAACCGTCACGTATTGATGGGTTGAGAACTGCTTTATATGCCTTCGCATTGGCGAGAGAATACGCATTACAGCCACTATTTGTGACCGTCAAAAGCTCCAAAACACCAGTATCCGCAAGGGTATAGTATTGTGGTTTGAGGGTATCAATGCCGCGTCCGTCTGTATACTCCTGTGCTGCGTGACAACCAGGTGGCCCTGGGTAAATCCAAGCCATCACCTGCGCTTTCCCTGTAGTGGGAGGCGGTGGGGGGACGCGTCCATGTGAGGAAGTAGTGCTCTGCGGAACGGGTGTTGGGGGTGGAGGAGCCTTCTGTGGCTGAAGTGTCACCGGTTGTGGTCGAGGAAACTGATGGGAACGGAGATGACTTCCTTCGGGCCTTTTGTTATTGGTCGTCACGCTCACCGATACGACAAGGGGAGCACTGGAGGAAACGAGCAATGTGCTCAGCGTGAGCATTGCTACTGATACCCAGAATTTTTTGGTCATAATACGTTTCCTAGGAGATGAACAAACTCATGGCTCTGTGATGTTCTGCCTGACTGTACTTTAATCGATGTGAAGGAGGGGTACAAGCCATGTGGGACTAAAAGGTTATTGAACCGCTTCGCACATGCTTCGCCGGCGGCGAGGCGAGTAGCCACCGCAGTTTTTCTGACAGGTCTTGTGTGTTCTTGAGGCGAAAGTAGATCACACCGCAGTGCGGAAAATGCCGGCGGAAGATCAACTCGCCGATCAAGAGATAAAAGGCGGCGTGATGCGGTGCTGTGAGGCCAAAAGGAGAGTGAGAAGTTCGCTGGTTGAGAAAAAATAGAAGGCCCACGAGAAAGCCTCGTGGGTTCTTTTTTGCCCTTCAATCCCGAACGGGCTTCCCAGGCCATTCCGACTGGCACTAACTTAGGACTACCAGTACCAACTGCGGAGTTTCAATCCCGAACGGGCTTCCCAGGCCATTTCGACGGGAGGCGCTGTCAGGGATGGTATGCCTCCCGTCCTGCTCGTTTCGATCCCGAACGGGCTTCCCAGGCCATTCCGACATGGTTAGACATCATTGACCATCCACTGATTATTTGCGTTTCGATCCCGAACGGGCTTCCCAGGCCATTCCGACCTCCTACCTGCAGCTGGTGATCTACTTCCTCATCCAGTTTCAATCCCGAACGGGCTTCCCAGGCCATTCCGACAGTGGCCTATCTACGTCTCCCCTCGAGACTAGCTAGTTTCAATCCCTAACGGGCTTCCCAGGCCATTCCGACCCAACATTGACGACAATAGGACGCTCTTGGATGTTTCAATCCCTAACGGGCTTCCCAGGCCATTTCGACAAGAACGTTATCGAGACGGTCACAAGCTAACGACGCTGATATGAGTTTCAATCCCTAACGGGCTTCCCAGGCCATTCCGACAAGCTCATCGAGATAGAGTACCGGGCATCTGAGGTCAGGTTTCAATCCCTAACGGGCTTCCCAGGCCATTCCGACTCACGTCTGTGGTGCCAATATTGACAGGCAAGTATTGACGGTTTCAATCCCTAACGGGCTTCCCAGGCCATTCCGACCAGATGCTGTGGCATTAGCTCGATGGCGAGTTTCAATCCCTAACGGGCTTCCCAGGCCATTCCGACAATCCTGATGTGCGTAAGTCAACTTGTTTGTGGTTTCAATCCCTAACGGGCTTCCCAGGCCATTCCGACCCCGATGAGCTATAAGCCCGCCATGACGATCATAGGTGTTTCAATCCCTAACGGGCTTCCCAGGCCATTCCGACCTGCGCTATGGCAGGCTCAACGCCTGTCACTATCGCGTTTCAATCCCTAACGGGCTTCCCAGGCCATTCCGACCCTTAAATCGTATCCACAGAACCTGGAACTGGAGCGGTTTCAATCCCTAACGGGCTTCCCAGGCCATTCCGACGGGCGATTTGGCGCGGCGGATTGCGAACGGCTTGATATGTTTCAATCCCTAACGGGCTTCCCAGGCCATTCCGACACTGAATAGACACGTAGGATATTGCTGCTGCAATGATGGTTTCAATCCCTAACGGGCTTCCCAGGCCATTCCGACCTCATTCGATGCTGTGTCCTGCTGTGCCTCTTAGCATAGTTTCAATCCCTAACGGGCTTCCCAGGCCATTCCGACACATCATCACGAGATGCTTGCTTCTCTTCTCAGCATGTTTCAATCCCTAACGGGCTTCCCAGGCCATTCCGACTCCATTGCCAGTGCCGAATGCGGGAAGTGAGGCATTGTTTCAATCCCTAACGGGCTTCCCAGGCCATTCCGACGCAAGACAACCTTGTTATCACGAGTCCTCATCCAGCGGTTTCAATCCCTAACGGGCTTCCCAGGCCATTCCGACGTTGCAGGTGATTTGCACAGCTTTTGATGGCGTCGTTTCAATCCCTAACGGGCTTCCCAGGCCATTCCGACACCTGATTGTCCCGTTGTGGAGGAGAACGCCGTGATAGTTTCAATCCCTAACGGGCTTCCCAGGCCATTCCGACCAGCATGACAGATAGCCTCCATATCCAGATGTAAGGTTTCAATCCCTAACGGGCTTCCCAGGCCATTCCGACCGAATGTTCCAATCGCTCATACCACTGCCAGTGGACTGTTTCAATCCCTAACGGGCTTCCCAGGCCATTCCGACGATTGCGATGACAATCACGCAATCTAATCGTGAAGTTTCAATCCCTAACGGGCTTCCCAGGCCATTCCGACGCAACCACATGGTACATCCATGTCACGCTGAACTAGATTATGTTTCAATCCCTAACGGGCTTCCCAGGCCATTCCGACGACGATCACGTTACGATTTCCCAGGAGATTGCTGTTTCAATCCCTAACGGGCTTCCCAGGCCATTCCGACTACAGTGGCAGGTGCCCCCTTGCGCTAGTAGATTTGTTTCAATCCCTAACGGGCTTCCCAGGCCATTCCGACCGTGCCTCCTAGGACGGTGTGCCATCACATTGACAAGTTTCAATCCCTAACGGGCTTCCCAGGCCATTCCGACCCTGACATGGGACATGGGCATTTGCCTAAATCAGTGTTTCAATCCCTAACGGGCTTCCCAGGCCATTCCGACGCTTTCTTGTTGATGGCATGTCATATTGCCGTTTCAATCCCTAACGGGCTTCCCAGGCCATTCCGACGCTGGCTCAGGGGAGGGGTCCGCCTCTTGTCTCACCTGGTTTCAATCCCTAACGGGCTTCCCAGGCCATTCCGACGACAGCAAGCAAAAGCGGACTGTGCTATAAGTGTTCTGTTTCAATCCCTAACGGGCTTCCCAGGCCATTCCGACCCCTGTTCGCCTCCTATAAGCCCAGCTTGGCTTTGTGTTTCAATCCCTAACGGGCTTCCCAGGCCATTCCGACGATCACACCACCAGGCCCGCACATTCTACAAGAACGTGTTTCAATCCCTAACGGGCTTCCCAGGCCATTCCGACAGAGCATTGAGAGAAAGAGCGCAAGCGGCAGCAGGCGTTTCAATCCCTAACGGGCTTCCCAGGCCATTCCGACGCCATCCATGTCCTCTGGGAGCGTGACCAGGAGGTGTTTCAATCCCTAACGGGCTTCCCAGGCCATTCCGACCCTTGCCGTCCCAAAACGCCACGACAGCGGAGCAGGAACGTTTCAATCCCTAACGGGCTTCCCAGGCCATTCCGACAGAGATTAGCAAGCGGTCCTATAAGAAGCATAGGACCGGTTTCAATCCCTAACGGGCTTCCCAGGCCATTCCGACAATTCCTTGCGCTGGTAGAGATGCTGTCCGTCGTATTGTTTCAATCCCTAACGGGCTTCCCAGGCCATTCCGACGCGTGTTCTCTTCGATAACTGTAAAACTAGAATTGTTTCAATCCCTAACGGGCTTCCCAGGCCGTTCCGACTCGCACTTGTTTCAGATCTCTGTTTCAATCCCTAACGGGCTTCCCAGGCCATTCCGACCCTCTCAGTACCTGGCGTTCCCCTTGCTATAGATTGTTTCAATCCCTAACGGGCTTCCCAGGCCATTCCGACCTCAACGTCTGCTGGCGGCAAGGCAAACTCATGCAGTTTCAATCCCTAACGGGCTTCCCAGGCCATTCCGACCTTAATAAGCGCATATGGATGAGGAATAAGTCGTTTCAATCCCTAACGGGCTTCCCAGGCCATTCCGACCAGTTGCTGACGATGCTAGCAAGTTTAGAAGTGGGAGGTTTCAATCCCTAACGGGCTTCCCAGGCCATTCCGACACAGTTCGCTCAAGCTTAACCCCAAGCGTATGAGACAGTTTCAATCCCTAACGGGCTTCCCAGGCCATTCCGACACTCCATATGGAGGGTGTGATGTTGTGGTCTGCTTGAGGTTTCAATCCCTAACGGGCTTCCCAGGCCATTCCGACCTGAATTGTGACATTGATCAATGTTGCTAATCTAACTGTTTCAATCCCTAACGGGCTTCCCAGGCCATTCCGACAGCATCATTGCTTACCTGATGTTCTCGCGCTCTTGAAGGTTTCAATCCCTAACGGGCTTCCCAGGCCATTCCGACGAGACCCTCACGCGGAGAAGGTACTGGTCCATATGTCAGTTTCAATCCCTAACGGGCTTCCCAGGCCATTCCGACGCCATTAACAAGCGTATTGTGATGATAGGCTCTTCTTTCTGTTTCAATCCCTAACGGGCTTCCCAGGCCATTCCGACGATCAATGTCCACAGAGTCCGAGCCCAGCCAGTCAAGGTGTTTCAATCCCTAACGGGCTTCCCAGGCCATTCCGACGAGTTGCAATCGGAGCGCGAACCTCGACCTGGCCGTTTCAATCCCTAACGGGCTTCCCAGGCCATTCCGACAGCATCACAGGTGTTTGCTGACCGATGTGGCGTTTCAATCCCTAACGGGCTTCCCAGGCCATTCCGACCGATGAAGCATTTACTAGCGGCAAGAATTTCCATCGTGAGCACTGTTTCAATCCCTAACGGGCTTCCCAGGCCATTCCGACGCTGGATTATTGTCACGCTCTCAGACTGTTTCAATCCCTAACGGGCTTCCCAGGCCATTCCGACACAGTGACAATGGTCTATTCGCAGCAATCGGTCAGTTTCAATCCCTAACGGGCTTCCCAGGCCATTCCGACACTCATGCAGACTGTATGCCGTCTTTTGCCGATCGTTTCAATCCCTAACGGGCTTCCCAGGCCATTCCGACAGCACATGGTGAACGGCGCCGCGGCATGGGGAGGTTTCAATCCCTAACGGGCTTCCCAGGCCATTCCGACCCCGTAATACCAAACTGATATAGTGACGGCTCAGATGCTGGTTTCAATCCCTAACGGGCTTCCCAGGCCATTCCGACCATCAATTGCAGTTTTCGCTGGCACATGTCCATTTGACGTTTCAATCCCTAACGGGCTTCCCAGGCCATTCCGACCGATGCTGCTAAACTTGGTATAATCGGCCATAGACTGAGTTTCAATCCCTAACGGGCTTCCCAGGCCATTCCGACGCCTGCTGGCCGCCGTATACCGCAACGGAACCATTGTGTTTCAATCCCTAACGGGCTTCCCAGGCCATTCCGACACTTGTCAGCGAAGGATAAGCACCGCACCGATGCTGGTTTCAATCCCTAACGGGCTTCCCAGGCCATTCCGACATCCAATTCGCTCATTCGATGAGTTGCTGACATGATGCTGGTTTCAATCCCTAACGGGCTTCCCAGGCCATTCCGACATGGCAGATATTCTCGATCAGAACGGCAATCCGAGGGTTTCAATCCCTAACGGGCTTCCCAGGCCATTCCGACGAACCAGCCTATAGGCGCGTGACAAATAACTCAGTGGCTGTTTCAATCCCTAACGGGCTTCCCAGGCCATTCCGACAACGGCAATGAGCACATGCCAGGCTCTCGATCCTGCGGTTTCAATCCCTAACGGGCTTCCCAGGCCATTCCGACGCTAGACGTGGCTTTCCGTAGATAGCTTTGTGCAAGCCGTTTCAATCCCTAACGGGCTTCCCAGGCCATTCCGACCTCAAGCTGCATCTGCCAGACAGGAGTACAGTTTCAATCCCTAACGGGCTTCCCAGGCCATTCCGACAGAAGGATTCTCACGTTTAAGTCGCCTTATTGCGTCGTTTCAATCCCTAACGGGCTTCCCAGGCCATTCCGACATCAAGGGCAGCATCCTTTGACCGAAATCTGCAGCCGGTTTCAATCCCTAACGGGCTTCCCAGGCCATTCCGACGACGGCAATCCGGCTTGCCTGATGCGCCGTAGAGCTAGTTTCAATCCCTAACGGGCTTCCCAGGCCATTCCGACCTGAGACGATCGCCTTTGGGTGCAGCTCCGGGTAATGCGGTTTCAATCCCTAACGGGCTTCCCAGGCCATTCCGACATAATTGTCATGCGGCCCAGTTATGGGAGTCTGATGTTTCAATCCCTAACGGGCTTCCCAGGCCATTCCGACCTGAGACCGCCATTAGGTGGCAGTCCTGGTAAGCGGTTTCAATCCCTAACGGGCTTCCCAGGCCATTCCGACGCCAGACGATCAACAAGTTTGGACGTTGGGCAGTTTCAATCCCTAACGGGCTTCCCAGGCCATTCCGACCAGCTGGTCCAGGCGAAAGAGGCCTCAAAGTGTTTCAATCCCTAACGGGCTTCCCAGGCCATTCCGACTCAGGGCCACTTTCGATCAAGCAAAGGGGGGTTTCAATCCCTAACGGGCTTCCCAGGCCATTCCGACCTTTCCAGTCCTTAATGTTAGACTACTGTCAGGGGTTTCAATCCCTAACGGGCTTCCCAGGCCATTCCGACGCTGCAGAGTGGCAGCAGTCGTCGACAACTGGCAACACCGTTTCAATCCCTAACGGGCTTCCCAGGCCATTCCGACAGAATCCCAACGTGGGAGAAGGCAGCGAGGTTATAGTTTCAATCCCTAACGGGCTTCCCAGGCCATTCCGACACAGCTGATAGAGGAGCACTGGCGCGCAATGGAGAGCAGTTTCAATCCCTAACGGGCTTCCCAGGCCATTCCGACGCCAACACTCACCACGGATGAGCGGCGCTTCTGCTCGTTTCAATCCCTAACGGGCTTCCCAGGCCATTCCGACCATATGCACTATCGCGCTCTGCCAACACGAGATAGAGTTTCAATCCCTAACGGGCTTCCCAGGCCATTCCGACGTGAAAGCAATCTGAGATTGGTAGTAGTGTCGCTGTTTCAATCCCTAACGGGCTTCCCAGGCCATTCCGACACATCTGTATGGTCATGCAAAGAGCATCGATAGTCCTGTTTCAATCCCTAACGGGCTTCCCAGGCCATTCCGACACGAAGCACGGGCGGAGGAGGTTGCTGTACACCAATGTTTCAATCCCTAACGGGCTTCCCAGGCCATTCCGACGCTGACAATGTTGGCGATAGCGCCTAATGATCGATGTTTCAATCCCTAACGGGCTTCCCAGGCCATTCCGACTGGAGACCGTCTGTTTCATCGTGAGCAGTCGCAGATCGTTTCAATCCCTAACGGGCTTCCCAGGCCATTCCGACGAAGCTGTAAAGCCACGCTGAATGATGCCATGCAGGTGTTTCAATCCCTAACGGGCTTCCCAGGCCATTCCGACTTCTGACGTAGCTCCTTAATGGTAGGCATTGATCGTTTCAATCCCTAACGGGCTTCCCAGGCCATTCCGACGTAATCGGATACAGCGGGGGGGTAAAGCCTGCTGGCTGTTTCAATCCCTAACGGGCTTCCCAGGCCATTCCGACTAGGGAAGGTTGCCCCTGGAGGTGATGCCAGTTTCAACCGTTTCAATCCCTAACGGGCTTCCCAGGCCATTCCGACTTCAGTAGCATAGAAAGCGTATACTAGTACCTGCCAGTTTCAATCCCTAACGGGCTTCCCAGGCCATTCCGACTTCTGTCGCATGATCGATCATTTCAGAAAGGAGGGGTTTCAATCCCTAACGGGCTTCCCAGGCCATTCCGACATGCCAGTACGGGTACCAATACGATGTTTGATGTCTGTTTCAATCCCTAACGGGCTTCCCAGGCCATTCCGACACGACTATCCCTTCACCATAATTGCTAGCATGTAGTGTTTCAATCCCTAATGGGCTTCCCAGGCCATTCCGACCTCGATCCTTCTTTTTCGTGAGCCGGAAGATGAACCAGTTTCAATCCCTAACGGGCTTCCCAGGCCATTCCGACAAGGATAACGAGTATTTGAAACATGAGTGTCTCCATTGTTTCAATCCCTAACGGGCTTCCCAGGCCATTCCGACATTTCTCCCCAGAGGACGGGTGATGGCCTGTCTAATCGTTTCAATCCCTAACGGGCTTCCCAGGCCATTCCGACGTGGACGAATGGCTATCTGACTACCCATGAAGCGTTGTTCAATCCCTAACGGGCTTCCCAGGCCATTCCGACACAAGCGCTGTAGCGCTGCTGCATGCCCTTGGTCAGAGGTTTCAATCCCTAACGGGCTTCCCAGGCCATTCCGACTGGATACTACTTTACGTCAGGGTCTCTCCCTGAATGTTTCAATCCCTAACGGGCTTCCCAGGCCATTCCGACGAGGAGATAGAGGCAGAGGATGCAAAGCGAAAGGAAGGAGTTTCAATCCCTAATGGGCTTTCCAGGCCATTCCGACACCAACAAAATTGTGGCACAGCGTACCAAGATTGAAGTTTCAATCCCTAACGGGCTTCCCAGGCCATTCCGACGATCTGCTTCAAACTGGACAAAGTCTATTACCGGCAGTATTGATCACAAATAACATCGTTGAGCCGTTTGATAAGATCTCCACCAGCTTGTTAGCCTTTGCGATTGTTCAGGGACTTTCCATGCGGTTCCTGGCACGTTTCCCACGACCCGAGAATGTGCAGGTGGAAGGTGGCGTCACCCGTACGCAGATCATTATCGCTGTGGCTGTCGTTATTGTCGTAATTGCTCTTTATGTTTTGGTGATTGCAAAATTGGTCAGTCACTAAACATTTTTTCAAAACGATCCCTCTCTTCTCGCAGAGAGGGATCGTCGATTGAGAGAATCTTTTGCACGAAAGACTTTCTTTTTACGTAAAACGCGATAGCTTTTTACATACCTTGAACCCTTTAACCAAGCTTGCATTAGCATTTAGTTTGACTTTTGTTGCTTTTTTGAGTCCCTGGTATTGGACTCCGGTCTATATAATTTTATTCGTGATCGTTCCATTAAGTTTTGTCGGCAGAATTCAACGTGAATATATTAATGCGTTGCTGCGGCTTATCCTGCCTGCGACTTCCTTTCTTTTCATCATGCAAGCACTTTTTCAGCCCGTCGGGAAGACGGTTCATTTTCCAGCTTTTATTCCTGCATATAACACGGGAGAGTCTTTCATACGCGTTTACAAACGCATCGCGCATCTTTGCCATGGTTTCATCCTTTACACTATTGCTGCTCACAACTCATCCAAGCGAATTGATGAGCGATCTCACCCGCCGCGGACTCCCAAGCCAGTTTGCTTATGTTATTATTTCAACGATCCAGATCATCCCTCAAATGCAGGCTAAAGCTCAAACCATTATTGCAGCACAAAGGTTCGCGAGGCCTGGAAACGGAAGGTAATATTTTCAAACGTATCGGAGCACTTGTGCCGCTTGTAAGTCCGTTGGTATTTGGGTCGCTGGTTGAAGTGGAAGAACGTGCGATCGCAATTGAAGCACGCGGCTTTACTTCTCCACATAAAAAGACCTCTCTACGTGAAATACAGGATTCCGGTTTTGACAGAATTCTTCGCTCGGTCCTCGTCCTGATCGTGTTGGTTGTTTTCGTTCTAAAGTGTGGATCATTAAATAACCTCTCCGGAGTGAGTTTCCGTGCCGGGAGCTTTATAACATTATGGTTATCGTAAATCTGAACAAAGTAACGTACAGTTATCCCCTTACAGATTTCGCCTTCACTCTCAAACGTTGATTTGCAGGTCAAGGAAGGTGAGTTTGTTGCGATCATCGGTCCTAATGGTGCTGGTAAATCCACGCTTTGTTATACACTGGCAGGTTTTATCCCCCATTTTTTAAGGGCCAGCTTGACGGGAATGTTAATGTTGCCGGTGTGGAAACAAAATCATCCACCCTCAATGAGTGGGTTATGAACGTAGGCTTGGTTTTTCAAAATCCATTTAATCAGATCTCAGGCGCCAAGTATTCCGTTTATGAAGAGGTCGCGTTCGGGTTGGAAAACCTAGGTGTGGCGCGTGAAGAGATCAGATCCCGTGTCGATCAAGCCTTAATACTCACCGGCATCGATGGTCTGGCAGATCGCTCACCATATTCCTTATCCGGTGGTCAACAACAACGGGTGGCGCTTACATCAATCCTTGTAATGCAGCCCAAAATCCTCGTCCTTGACGAGCCTACATCCCAAATGGATCCGATCGGCACACGTGAAGTATTTGGTGTGATCCGCTCTCTGACCGAGCGCGGCATGACGGTGGTAATGGCAGAACACAAGATTGAATGGGTTGCCCAGTTCGCCGATCGGGTTGTCGCCCTCTATGAGGGGAAAGTGATTAATGGATGGCAAACCCGATGAAGTACTAACATCGGAAAAGATCATTGGGCGCGGCTTCGGGATTTCTCGTTATACGTCTACAGCGAGGGAGGCCGCAAAAAGCGGCTTTTGGCCAAAAGACATGCAGCTTCCAGTTACATTGGATGAAGCAATTGAAGGATTTAAACAATCGGTGCGATGAATATTGAAGTAAAGGAACTCGATTTTACATACCCCGGTGGAGTAGTTGCACTTAGCAGCGTGTCCGTTTCGATCCAAAGCGGTGAACAAGTTGCCATTGTCGGGCAGAACGGTTCTGGAAGAGACGCTCGTAAAGCATTTGAATGGATTACTTCAGCCTGCATCCGGTCCAGTTATGATCGGTGATTGGGACACTAGAAAAGTATCGTAGCAAAATTAGCACGGCGTGTCGGTTATGTCTTTCAAAACCCGGACGAGCAGCTATTTTGCCGGACAGTCGGCGAGGAGGTTGCTTTTGGCCCCCATAATTTGGGAATTGACGCAAAGAAGATAGAAGAACTATGTTAACGATGCCTCCTACTTGTCGATTTGAGCGACAAAAAAGAGACAAACCCCTACGATTTATCCACTACCTGGCGCAAGGGTCGCTCTGGCATCCATCATTTCGATGGATACCGATTGTGTGATCCTGGATGAACCCACAACCGGCCAGGATGCGGCCAATATTGAGCGCATTGCCCATGTGGTAGGTGAATTACAAAACGCGGCAAGACCATTATCACCATTACTCATGATATTGACTTTTGTGCCGAAAATTTTGACCGTGTGATCGCTCTATCAAAAGGCGAGGTATTGCTTGACGACCAGCAGGTATCGTACTAGGGAAGGAAGAGATCCTTGCTCAAACGTACGTCGAACCACCTCAACTTAACCCATCTGGAAAAGCGACTCGGGATAAAACAGACTGTAC